>NZ_KE159646.1:0-187400 GCF_000403355.2 Adlercreutzia caecimuris B7
GCCGACCGCCACGTTGCCGATGTCGGCTCCCGCCGCCTCCCCGGTCACGAGCGCGTCGAACACGAGCACGGCCTCCTGCCCGCCGTAGAGGTGCCCGCAGGCCACGGCCAGGACGCGCGTCTTCGGGTCGTAGGCCGCATCGTCGACGGAGACCTCCGAGCCGTCGGGCAGCGTGAGGCGGATGGTCCCGCTCACGGGCTCCAGGCCGCGGGGCACCTCGTCGCGGATCACCGCGTCCATCCAGCCGGTGCCGGGCTTCGAGTTCGAGAGGGCGATGCGGTAGCGCACCGTGTCTCCCGCGCGGGTGGCGCCGTCGTCCCGCGTGAGGTTCTCGGCGGTCTTGTCGATGGAGACGTCGCCCTCGCCGGGGTCGCCGGGGACGACCGGCCCGGGCACGGCGGGCGGCGAGAAGGCCTCGGGGTCTCCCGCCGGGGGCTCTGCGGGCTCGCCGGGCTTAGGCCCCTCGGGGCGCGAGCCCGGGCTCTCGGAGGGCACCTCGCCGTGGCCGAGCGCGATGTTGGCCGCGTTGGCGCCGAGGGCCGCTTCGCCGACCGTGCACTCGAAGGCCAGGGTGGCCGCGTGCCCGCCCCACACATCGCCGCAGGTTACGGCGATGGTGCGGCTGGCCCGGTCGTAGGCCTCGTCGGGAACCGCGACGGGCTCGCCGCCGTCCAGGGCCAGCCGGATGGTGCCGGGCACCGGCTCGATGCCCGCCGGCAGCGGGTCGGACACGGCGGCGTCCATGAGGCAGCTGTCAGCCGGCCCGTCGTTGCGCAGCTCCACGGTGTAGCGCAGGCGGTCCCCCAGGTGCGTGACCTTGGCGCCCGGCGCGGTCAGGTTCTCCACGCTCTTGGACACCCGGACGTCGGGGTCGGCCGGCGCCACGGTCCCGCCGCCGGGCGGCGTGGCCGGGTCGGTGGGGTCGGGGTTCACGGGCAGGGGCTGCCCGGGGTTGTCGGGGTAGGGCATCGGTCTCTCCGGGTCGGCCGGGTCGGGCCGCGTGCCCGTCGCCTGGGCCACGTTCCCCAGGTCGGCCGCCGACGCCCCCTCGCCGGCCGCGTCGGCGCGCACCGTGCACTCGAAGGTCACTGTGGCCGAGGCCCCGCCGGCGACGTCGCCCACGGGTACCGTCAGCACGGGCCTTCCGTCGGCCGCCGGCGCCGACAGCGAGAACCTCCCCACGTCCGCGCCGCCCACCGCCGGGGCCTTCTCGAGCGCGCGGTCGGCGACGCCGCCGCGGGGGTTGTCCAGCCGCAGGCTCTTCTCGTCCAGGTCGAGGCAGGCCGGCAGCGGGTCGGTCACCACGCCCTGCATCCACAGCGATCCCGCCGCCGTGTTCGACGCCGTGATCGTGTAGCGGATGCGGTCGCCCGGTTGCGTCGGCCCGTTCGGATGGGTCAGGTTCTGCGCCTTCTTGGCCAGCGCGGGCGCGGGCGCGATCTCGGGCCGGGGCAGCACGATGACGTCGTAGACCCAGGTGCTGCCGGTGTAGGCGCCGTTGGGCTCCTGCCTGAAGGTGAGCTCGCCGCGCCCGACGGCCGTCGGGTCCAGCACGAGGGTGTAGGAGCCGTCCTCGCCCCGCACCGGCTGGCCGTCCTCGCCGCGCAGGAAGTCCGCCTCGAACACGTTGCCCTTCGCGTCGGTCACGCTGATCGGCCCCGACGAGGGCGTGTCCACCTTCAGCAGCACGCGGCCCGGGTGCGGGTCGGCCTCGCTCGGCTCGCCCCAGGTGGTGACGATCTCTCCGCGGAACACCTTGTCGCCGGGCTTGGCCGGGTCGGCGCCCGGGTCGGCGGGCTGCCCCGGCCCCGTCGACACCTCGGGCTCGGGCGCGTCGGGGTCGGTGCAGTCGGGGTCGGGCTCGGGCGTCACCGCGGGGTTCGGGTCGATGGGCGAGATGGCCACCTCCACTTCGGGGGCGTGGCTGGGGTCGTCGATCGGGTTCGCGCTGGCCAGGTAGTTCGCTGGCGCCGCATCATCGTCGTTCGGGGGCAGGTACTGCACCGAGATGACGTGGCGGCCGTTGGGGGTGGCCACGGGCACGAGGTGGTCCACCTCGGCCGGCGAGGCGGTGTAGGTGAAGGTGGTCGTGTCTCCGCTGGCCGTGGCGTTGGCCGGCAGCACCGTCCCGTCAGGGAGCGTCTTGTCGGCGAAGAGGATCTCGATGGGGTCGCCCACCTTCTTCCCGTCCACGAACAGCTGGATGTAGCCCGCCGGCGCGGCGCAGGTGGCCTTGGTGGGGGCGCCGGAGGGGTCGGTGTCGGCCCGCTTCACCGTGCAGGTGAGTGACAGCTTGCGATCCGAGGGGTTCTCCTGCACGCTAGCCTGGCCGTTCTCCCAGGTGGCGCTCTTGATGGCCACCTGGGATCCGATGGGCCAGATCTCGCAGCGACCCGTGGCGCGGTGGCCCCAGTAGCTCTCCGAGAAGTTCCCCTCGGTGTCGTCGGAGTACTGGGTCGATATGGCCGTGAACGTCATGGTGCCCACGTCGGCGCCGTTGTCGGTCTCCGCGCCCACAGGGTTGCCCGACGGGTCGAGGCGTTGGTACTTGAAGGTGATCTTGTCGGCCTGGGTCAGGTCGCGCCCGTCGGGCGTGCGCAGCGGCAGGGGGAACACGGGGAAGGGCTCGCCGTCGTAGTACTTGCTGAGGCCGGCGAGGTAGTCGGGGTCCAGCTCGAAGTCCACGTAGCGACGCAGCTTGCCGTCGTTGGTGACGCCGGGCGGCAGCGAGCTGTCGGCGGGGCGGAACAGGGGCAGCGGCGTGACGGGGGTGGGGTTGCCGCTCTCGTCCAGCTTGTCGGTGTCCAGGTAGGTGAACTGCACGGTCACCTCGGAGTCCTTCACGACGCGCTCGGGCAGCCACAGGTACAGGTGCCCCTTGTCGAACTCGGCGGGCGCCCCGTAGTCGTAGGGCACGCCGTCCACCTTGAGCTCCCACTCGCTGAGGGCGAAGGCGCTCTCACCCACGTCGGAGGTGAGGTCCACCTGGATCATTTTTATGGGCTCACCCTCAGCGTTGGTGGCCGTGCCGTCGAAAATGAACGAGTCGACGCCCAGGTTATTGCCGATGGAACCGCCTGTGATGGTCACCTTGGCGCCGGGGGCCCCGATATCGGCGGGTTTGTACTCGCGGCCGCCGGTGGGCAGCAGCGTGCCGCCCGTGAGTACGATCTGGAACTCGGAGCTGTTACCACCTTCGCAACCGGTGCCGAAGCCTCGGCCATGAACACCGCCATTCGAGACAACGTAGCCGCCGTTGATGCAGATGTTCCCCGTTTTTCCTGCGGGTCCTCCTCCGATGCCTGGTCCGTGGTAGGCGCCCTGGGCCGTGATACGGCCGCCGTTGATGGTGATCCACTCGCCGAGGCCCGTTCCGTCGCCGCCTGCGGGTCCTGCCGAGCCGATGCCGGCCGCATAGTCGATGTAGCCACTCCCCCCGCGATCTCCGCGGCCTCCGATTGCCGTAATGATGCCGCCGTCGATGGTTATGCTGCCGCCCGCTTCACCGTAGGGCGCTCCGATGGCCGCCGCCATTCCGTTGGCGTCATTTTGGGCAAGGAGCGCACCTGGATTCTCGCTGTCTAGTTTCGTGAGCGGATCGCCCGCCCTCACCTTTGCGCCGTTGGCTAAAAGATATGGCTCATCTGCCGCGGGATCGCCCGGATTGAGGTCGGGATTTCTCGGCACGACGCCATCCTCGGGGATGACGGGCGTCCCCTTGCTCGTGCGATTAGAGACTGAGTCGTCGATGGAGATGGAAGAGCCCGTTCCGCAGTGAATGGCAGAGTGGTTGTCCGTGGCAGAGGCGGTGGTGGGATAGTTTGTCTTGAAGCTGTTCTTCGTCCCGTCAGCCAGCACGAGGGAACATGAGGCGCCGGTTGCGAGATCCAGGGGTGCCGTGCTGAGGATGCCGACACCGGCCAGTGTGATGTGAGCGTCGCGGCCGGCGGGGATAACGATGGCCGCCGACGAATTCACAGCTAGGTAGCCGTCGGAGTCCTTCGTCTGATCGGCGTTCTGGATGGCGAAGTGCTTGTCGGTGTTCACCGTGAGGGTCTTGGCCGCCTCGTCGTAGGCGAAGTCGGCGGCGGTCACCGCATCGCCGTCGATGCCCCAGATGGTGAAATCGCCAAGGGTGAAGGAGTCTGCGCTCGGGGCTGTAGTGGGCTGAGCGGTGCGGGGGCTTGCGGCCGTCGGGGCCGGCTTGGCGCATCGGAACGCCCTGCCCACGGTCCTCGCGGCGAGGTCGGCCGTCGTCTGTGCGTGATCGCTTCCCTCGGAGGCCTCCGCGTCGGGCGGCTCTGGGAAATCATCGGAAGAGTTGCCGTCGGCGCCAGAGGGGGAGTCCGCGCCGGCAGGGGAGGAAGGTTCGGGCTCCGGGGGCTTCTCGCCGTCGGGGCCCTCGGCCGCCGCGGGCCCGTCCGGGGTGCCGGCGCCGGCGGTGTCGTCCGGGTCGCCGGGCGCGGGGCCCTCGGCAGCGGGGAGGTCGTCTACGACCTCAGAAAACTCGATGGGGGGGGGTCTCTGTGATTTGGTCCTCCGGCTCGGCCGCCGCCGTGGCGGGCAGCATCCCGCAGGCGAGCACGGCCGCCAAGCCGAGGCGCAGAAGCGACCCCCGTCGCTTCTCTCTCATGGTGGTTCTCCTTCTCTCATGGGTAAGAGTCTGCCCGAATATACCCCTTCGCCCCGCTTTCCGCAACCCCGAGCGGGACAGTCGGGGCTGGGGGTGGCGACAGGGCGGGTGGGGGATGTGCACAGCGGAAGGACTGTGCCAGGCTGCGGTAGCGGAGGGCTTCCCGCGGGTGCCGAGTGCGTCTCTCGTGATTCGCGATAAGCCTGCATTTCGTAAACGAAGTGGCTTTTCCGCCAACACCTCCGTATAATGGCGCTATCTGTTGGGCTGCCCGAAGGAGGCCTCTATGACAACTGCCCGTTCCTGTCGCGCCTTTCCCGTTGCGGCTCTTGTCGCCGTCGCCCTCGCCGTTGCGACTCTGATCGCGCTCGGTGCGGCAACGCCCGCCCAGGCCGACACCATCCACCGCTCCTATGTCTACCAGGGTGCGAAGTACAAGATCGAGGCCGACTACAACGATGACGACGATGACGGCCCGCGCGGCTGGTACCTGGAGGCGGAGTACCGCGGCCCGGTGAACAAGAAGAAGACGAGCTACACCATTCCGAAATCTTTCAAGATCACCTACAAGGGCAAGAAGCGCACGGTGCATGTGAAGGAGATCGGCGACAGGGCCTTCTACAAGCTGACGAAGGTGAAGAAGGTCACCTGTAAGGCCAATATCGACTCCATCGGCGACAAGGCGTTCTACGGCTGCAAGAACCTCAAGATCTTCAACGCCTCCAAGGCTGCCATTACCTCTGTCGGCGACAGGGCTTTCTACAAATGCAAGAAGCTGACCACGTTCCGCTCGAAGAACTACCGGATCAACGAGATCGGCCGCGAGGCCTTCTACGGGTGCTCGAAGCTGAAGAGCCTGCCGAAGCTGACGGCCATCGACTACACCGACGACGATGACGACGACTACGAATGCGAGATCGGCACCAAGGCTTTCTACGGTTGCAAGGCCCTGAAGTCGGTGACGGTGCGCCTGCGCTCCTATGAGCTCCTGGTACGTGGCGGCGCCTTCGAGAACTGCACGGCGCTGTCGAAGGTGAAGCTGGAGGGATCGGACGGCGATGTGCATCTTTCAGCCAAGGCGTTTCACAACTGCGGTAAGCTGAGGGCCATCGAGGGCCTCGGCAAGCTGGAATCACTCGGCCTGCGTGCGAACTCCCTGGAAGGCACGCCTCTTCAGGGCAAGGTGACCGGTTTTAACCGCAACCCGTACATCTAAGCTTCGGCGCTGCCGCTGCTCTTTCGATCGTGCGAGGAAGCCGCCTTCGGGCGGCTTCCTCGCGCTTAGGCCACCATGTCGGCCAGGGTCTGGCTGGCCAGGTAATCGTTGACGGCATTTTGCAGGCCGCCCCAGACGCGGCGGCTCGGGCAGCCGTCGGCGCGCTCGCAGGCGAGAAGATCGCTCGTGCACGTCATGAGCTCGAGGCCGTCTTCGGACGCGCTCACCACGTCGGCGAGGGTGATATCGCGCGGCGGCCGGGCCAGCTGGTAGCCGCCCGCGTACCCGCGTGTGACGGTGAGCAGCCCCGCCGCGGCAAGTGGTGCCACCACCTGCTCCAGGTACTTCTTGGAAAGCCCCTGGCGCTCGGCGATATCCTTCAAGGGCGCGCGCCCCTCGTCGTAGCGCGCTGCCAAATCCAGCATGACGCGCATGCCGTAGCGAGTTTTCGTCGAGATCTTCATATCGTTGCCGTTCCCTTCTTGACAAACCCATTTTCCCGTTTATATTAAAACCTAGCAAACCACTAGACTTAGATGGCGCGATCAACGGACGCGATTTCCATAACCGCGGAGAGAGGGCGCCATCGCCGTAAGAACGAGGAACCGTGAGCCCCATGAAGCAGATCTACCTTGACCACGCCTCAACCACGCCGGTGCGTCCGGAGGTGGTGGAGGCCATGTTGCCGTACTTCACCGAGCAGTTCGGCAACCCCTCTTCCATCTACCCGCTCGGCCAGGAGGCTTCCGATGCCGTGGCCGATGCCCGCGAGACGCTGGCCGGTCTTATTGGCGCCGCGCCCCGCGAGGTGTACTTCACGAGCGGCGGCACCGAGTCGGACAACTGGGCCATCAAGGGGTTTGCCCGCGCCAACGCCGGCAAGGGCAAGCACCTCATCACGAGCGCCATCGAGCACCATGCGGTGCTCCACGCCTGCGAGGCCCTGGAGAAGGAGGGCTTCGAGGTGACCTACCTGCCCGTGGACGAGCACGGCCTGGTGCGCCCCGCCGATTTCGAGGCGGCCATTCGCCCCGACACCACGCTTGCCTCCATCATGTTCGCCAACAACGAGATCGGCACCATCGAGCCCGTTGCCGAGCTGGCCGCCATCGCCCGCGAGCACGGCGTGGCCTTCCACACCGACGCGGTGCAGGCCTTCGGCCACGAGCCCATCGACGTGAAGGAGATGGGCATCGACATGCTGTCCGCCTCGTCCCACAAGATCTACGGGCCCAAGGGCACAGGCCTGCTCTACATCCGCAAGGGCGTGAAGGTGGAAAACTTCATCGACGGCGGTCAGCAGGAGCGCGGCCGGCGCGGCTCCACCGAGAACGTGCCCGGCATCGTGGGCTTTGCGAGGGCGGCCGAACTGGCCGCGGCCGACATGGCCGGCGAGCACGACCGGCAGCTGGCCCTGCGCGACCATGCCATCCGCCGCATTTTGGACGAGATTCCCTCGGCGAAGCTGAACGGCAGCTGGGAGAGCCGCCTGGCCAACAACGTGAACTTCTCCTTCGAGTTCATCGAGGGCGAGGGCATGCTCTTGCAGCTGGCGGCCCGCGGCATCTGCGTGTCGTCGGGAAGTGCCTGCACCTCTGGCTCGCTGGATCCGAGCCACGTGCTTCTGGCCATCGGCCTGCCCCACGAGATCGCCCACGGCAGCCTGCGCATGACCATCGGCCGCGACACCACCTTGGAAGACGTGGACTTCGCCGTGGACTCCCTGAAGACCACCCTGGCGAACCTGCGCATGATGAGCCCGCTGTACGAGGACTTCCAGCAGGGCAAGGTGGAATCGGTCATCGAGCGCTTCAAGGCCGACGGCTTCCCCTACGCGAACTAGCCCGGGCGGCGGAACACCCCCCACTTCAACGACGACATTTTGAGCGAAATGAGGAACAACTATGGCAATGAACTACTCCGATAAGGTGATGGAGCACTTCACGAACCCCCAGAACGTAGGCGAGATCGAGAACGCGAGCGGCTGCGGTACGGTGGGCAACGCCGTGTGTGGCGACATCATGCGCGTGTACCTGGACATCGACGATAACGGCGTCATCCAGGATGCGAAGTTCAAGACCTTCGGCTGCGGCGCGGCCATTGCCACGAGCTCCATGGCCACCGTGCTCGTGAAAGGCAAGACCGTGCAGGAAGCGCTCGAGGTGACCAATAAGGCCGTGATGGACGCGCTGGACGGTCTGCCGCCGGTGAAGGTGCACTGCTCGCTTCTGGCCGAGGAGGCCATCCACGCAGCCCTGTGGGACTACGCCGAGAAGCACGGCATCGTCATCGAGGGGCTGGAGAAGCCGGTGACCGATATCGGCGAGCACGACCATCATCACGGCGTGGAGCTCGTGGAAGACGAGGACGATCTGTAGATCTGGGCGTATTCCAGCGGTTTCAGCGGGCGGCCTCGCGGCCGCCCTTTTTGTTGCCGATGCCGGAGGCGGCGGAGCGACTTCCTAGACGGCGACGACGATGGTGTTGGTCAGGCCGTCGCCCGTGCACGTCTGCAATAGGATCGACTCGCCGAAGCCGGTTACCAGGGGCGCAACGGTTTTCCAGGTGGCTGCCGCGCTTACGGTGAGCACCGAGCGCACGTGGTAGGAGCGCTGTTTTCCCGTCCGGTCGGTCAGGGTCACTGCATCGCCGGCCTTCAGGGAGCGCACCGGGGCGAAGCTGCCCGGGTTGTGGCCGACGAAGTAGCCCCAGCTGCCATCGTCTGTGGCATCCGAACCGAGCCAGAGCCCCGCGCCCGTTGCCGGGGTGGTGCCGCCGCGCACATCGCGGTAGGGAATGACGGCGCCGCCGATTGCCAGCGTGCCGGGGGTTTTCGCCGTGGGCGCGGAGCTCGTGCCTGCGGCGGCGGTGCTGCCGGCGTCTTCTCCGAATGAGTTCGCGCCCGCGGCCCCGGTGCCTTCCGCGTTTTCGGCTCTGCCGGCCGGGACGGCGCCCGCCGCCGCGCCGTTACGTTGCCCGAACCCCCGAAGAATCGCCCGGGGCGGGGTGCGCCGCGCGTTGGCTGCCGCGTACGTGGTGACGGTTCGGGGAGGGCTGGCGGCCTTGACGTGGGTGCTGCCGCCGTTTCCCGTAGCGGGCAGCACGGCATCGGCGGCGTCTCCTTGGTCGGCGGCAGCGGGCACGGCGGCCGGAGCGCCCGGGAACCCGACCGGTCCGAGAAGGAGGACGACCAGGGCTCCTGCCATTGCAAGGGCAGCCATCCGCTTCGCGGCAGTGCCTCGAGGCGTTAGCGCCTTTCTCGGGAAAATAACCGATGCCCTCCGTGGGTCTCGATGCACGATCGGCGTCATGGCTCATCCCCTCGCTTCCCGTAAGCGCGCTCGTGTTCGCCCGCGAGCCCCGCTGCTTTTCCAATTGATTGTATTATAGTGCGAGTTTGGGGAATGTAAAGGGAAATTTGCCGAAATGTGCGATGACATTCCGGCGCTTCTGGGAAATCCCGCTCCCGGGCGCCGGCTCCATCCAGTATCATGATTTGCTGAGGGAAACTTTGCTGAGGGAAACGCGACCCCGAGGGGGTGCCTATGGAGAACGAGGGAAGGAAGTACTGGCTGTCGGTGGCGGCCTTCCTCGTCGTCTTCATCGCCGTCGTCGTCACGTTCTCCATGTTCATGCAGCAGACGAGCAATCGCATCGTGTCCCAGACGAGCCAGTACGTCGCCGATGCCGCCAGCCAAACGGCGAAGCTCGTCGGCACGTTCATGCAGAACACCCAGAAGGACATCGAGACCATCGCCGCGCTCGCGTCGGAGGCTCCCGACACCGCCGCCATCGCCACCAGCGAGGAATGGCTGCGCGATGTGGGGGAGACCTCTCCCTTCGACACCATCGACTTCGTCGACGCGGCGGGCATGCAGCATTCGTCGGGCCGCGAGGCGGTGAATGTGAGCGATCGTACCTACTATCAGCGCGCCATGGCCGGCGAATCCGGCATCGAGTGCATCTTCAACACGCGGCTCACCCACGAGAACCTCATCTACTTCTACGCCCCCGTGCGCGAGGGAGCCGACGGCCCGGTTATCGGGCTTTTGCTCGCGCACTACAGCGAGGAGCGCCTCACCGAGCTTTTGCAGGGCAGTTTCTTCGGCTATGAGTCCCACGTGCTTTTGTGCCTGCCCACCGGAGAAGTGGTCGCGGCCTCCGACGGGTCGCTTGCGGGGTCGAATCTTCTCACCGACATCGTCGCATCCGCACTGGCCTCTGGCGCCGCCGGGGATTTCGAGCGCGCCTTCGCCGAGGGGAAGAGCGCCACCTTCACCTATACGGGCACCAGCGGTCTCGGTTCGGCCTGCATTACCCCCGTGGCGGGCTTGGACTGGATTATTTTGGAAACATTCCCTTCGGCGGCCACCGAGCAGATGATCAATGCGGCCAACGAGGGCGGGTGGAGCGCCCTGCTCGTCATCGTGTTCGTCTTCGTGGTGGTCATCGTGGGCATCGTAGTCTTCAACAACCGCCGCCATCGCCGCCTGACGCGCTCCATGAAAGACCGCATCGACGTGCAGACGGGCGTGGGCAAGCTCACCGAGCGGCTGGCGCTCATCGATTTCGACACCGATCGTTTCCGCTACATGAGCGGCCCTCACACTCCCAACGACCCCTACGAGCTGGAAGGCGCCTACCAGCATATGATCGATCGTCTGGAAGGTCTGGTGGTGGGCGACGCGGCTAAGCGGGAGGTCTGCGAGCGCTTCTCGCGCGAGGCCATTGTGAACGCAATGCCGCCCGGTGTGGACAATCTCGGCTTCGAGTATCTGTTCGATCGCGGCGGCGATCGGACGTGGGAGGACATCAACCTCATCTGCGTCGAGCGCGACGACGAGGGGCGTCCGAGGCGTCTGGTGTACACCACCCAGGACGTCACCGTCATGAAAACCCGCGAGAAGCAGCTTCAGCAGGCGATGGAGGACTCCTATCATGCCGCCGTGGCCGCCAACAATGCCAAAAGCGATTTCCTCTCGCGCATGAGCCACGACATTCGCACGCCGATGAACGCCATCATCGGCATGACCGAGCTCGCGCGCATGAGCGAGGGCGATCCGGCGCGGGTCGACGACTGCCTGGCGAAGATAACCCTGTCCAGCAATCACCTGCTCAACCTCATCAACGAGGTGCTCGACCTGTCCATGATCGAGAGCGGCCGGCTGGTGCTCTCGGCGGGCGAGGTGGACCTGCGGGCGCTGGCCTGCGAGATGGAGACGATGTTCGGTTCGCGCTGCGAGGATGCCGGCATCGCGCTTTCCGTGGAGATGGACGCGGTGGCCCACCCGTTGGTGGAGGCCGACGAGCTGCGCCTGCAGCAGGTGTTCATCAACATGCTCGGCAATGCGGTGAAGTTCACCGGACCGGGCGGCGCGGTGAAGGTGCGCATGGGGGAAAGTCCCGGTCGCGTCGAGGGCACGAGCGACTACGAGTTCGTGTTCTGCGACACAGGCTGCGGCATGGCCCCTGAGTTTCTGGAGCACGTCTTCGAGCCCTTCGCGCGCGAGCACGACTCCCGCACGGAGCGCGTGGAAGGTACGGGGCTCGGGCTTTCCATCGTCCAGAGCATCGTGTCGCTCATGGGCGGCGTCATCGAGGTTCAGAGCGTACCCGATGCGGGCACGAAGTTCACCGTGCGCTTGAATCTGCGCCACGGGGCCGGCGAGTCGGATGATGCGCTTCCCGACGCGGAGTCGGCGGCGGACGCCCTTCAGGGCGCGCGCGTGCTGCTCGTGGAGGATAACGAGCTGAACAGCGAGATCGCCGCGGCGCTTTTGGAATCGCTCGGGCTTGCCGTGGAGTGCGCCTTCAATGGGCGGGAGGCGCTCGAGGTGCTCGACGCCGCCGAGCCGGGGCACTTCGATGTGGTGCTCATGGATATTCAGATGCCGGTCATGAACGGCCTGGAGGCCACCCGGGCCATCCGTGCGAGCGAGCGGGCCGACCTGCGCGCATTGCCGGTAGTGGTGCTGTCGGCCAACGCGTTTGCCGAGGATGTGCAGGAATCCAAACACGCCGGCGCTGACGATCATCTCTCCAAGCCCATCAGCGTGAAGGACCTTGCCGCCGCGTTGGCCGCCATCCTCGGCTAACGCGCCTGCGGCCCGGCGCCTTTCGATTCGCCTTCGCGCCGTGCGCGCATGCATCCGCCTCGTCTGTGGCTCGTATCCGCGCAGTGCCCTCCGCGGCGTTCTCGCCCCTGTCGAGTCTCCCCAGTGTTAAGATAGCCTGCATGCGAAAACCCCGAGGGAGCGGCGGCGTCATTGGCCGCGCGCATCCGGAGAGGAGGGTCCGACCAGCCATGGCCAAGGGAACCTTCGGCGTCACCACGCCCATCTACTACATCAACGCCGCGCCCCATCTGGGCACCGCCTACACTACGGTGGCGGCCGACACCATCACCCGCTACCAGCGCATGAACGGCTACGACGTGTCGTTCGTCACCGGCACTGATGAGCATGGCCAGAAGATCGCCGAGACCGCCGAGAAGAACGCCATGACCCCCCAGGCCTGGTGCGATTCTTTGGCCCCGGCCTTCACCGACGCGTGGAAGACGCTGGACATCGACTACACGAACTTCGTGCGCACCACAGAGGATCGCCAGACCCGCGCGGTGCAGAAGTTCTGGAGCGCCCTGCATGATGCCGGCTGGTTGTACAAAAGCGCCTACGAGGGCTGGTACTGCGTCCACGAGGAGACCTATTACGCCGAGAGCGACCTGGAGAAGAGCGACGAGGGCGAGTTCGTCTGCCCCGACTGCAAGCGCCCCGTGCGCTACGAGGCCTCCGGCGAGGAGAACTGGTTCTTCAAGCTGTCCGAGTTCCAGGATCGTCTGCTGGCCTTCTACGACGAGCACCCCGACTTCATCCGTCCTATCACGCGCCGAAACGAGATCGTCTCCTTCGTGAAGGGTGGCCTGAACGACCTGTCCATCTCCCGTTCCAGCTTCGACTGGGGCATTCCCGTGCCGTGGGATGAGGGCCATGTGTTCTACGTGTGGGCCGATGCGCTCATCGCCTACCTCACCGGCATCGGCTACGGCGACGGCGAGCGCGAGGCCGAGTTCGACGGCCGCTGGCCCATCCAGTACCACTTCGTGGGCAAGGACATCACCCGCTTTCACTGCGTGATCTGGCCGGCCATGCTCATGGCCGCCGGCATGCCCATCACCCACACGGTGTTCGGCCACGGTTTCCTGCTCACCAAGGGCGAGAAGATGTCGAAGTCCAAGGGCAACGGCCTTATGCCCGCCGATCTGGTGAAGGTCTTCGGCGTGGACGCCTACCGCTACTACTTCATGAGCGACGTGCAGTTCGGCCATGACGGCTCCATCTCCATGGAGCGCATGGTGCAGGTGTACAACGCCGATCTGGCCAACACCTGGGGCAACCTGGTTTCTCGCGTGACCAACATGACCACGAAGTACTTCGAGGGCCGCGTGCCCGAGGCGCCGGCCGCCGCGGCCGAGAACCCCCTGCGCGAGATCGCCGACACACTGTACGCGGACTATGACGCCTGCATGGCCGAGGTGGACTTCACCGGGGCGGCCGCGGCCGTGCAGAAGCTCGCGAGCCGTGTGAACCTCTACGTGGAGGAAAGTGCCCCGTGGGCCCTGGCCAAGGATCCCGCGCGTGCCGATGAGCTGGCCGGCGTGCTGTACAACTGTCTGGAGGCCATCCGCATCATCGCGCTGTACCTGGCGCCGTTCATGCCCAACACGTCCGCCGAGGTGTTCCGCCGCCTGGGTCTGGGCGACATCGCGGAGGTGACCGACATTAAGGAGGCCACGGCCTGGGGCCAGCTTCCCGCCAGCGTGGCCGTGGAGGTGGGAGACCCTCTGTTCCCGCGCCTGGACGTGGACAACCTGCCGGAGCTGTAAGAAAGTAATACGTTAGTTTGTATGCTATAATGAGCGAGCACTAGCAAAGTCCGACTGCGGGCGGCGCTTCGAGAGATTGGAGTACCGCCTATGTTTGAACAGGTTCTTTTTGCCGCAGCCGCGGCCGCCACCATAGCAGGCTTCCTTTTGGAAGTCTGGCGAGAAACGAAATCAATCGTGCAGGAGGATGACGAGGGGAGAAGCAGAAAAGGCCAGCGCTAACTGACCTTTTCCGAATCGATAACACCCGCGCCGCCCGCCTAGGCTCGCAACCACCGGGCTTTACTGGTGCAACCATTATAGCAGCTTGGGAAGCGGATTGCTAGGAAACTGCATGGATAACGACGAGCCGATATTCTACGACGGGAAGTTCCGCCAGAAGCGCAAGCACGGGGTATGGCGCGAGGTGGAGGCGCCGGTGATCGAGGGGCCGGTGGCCGACACCCACGCGCACTTGCAGATGCTGCGCGACCCGGCGCTGGAGCTGGCCCGCTGCGCGATGCACGGCGTGGCGTTCGTGGAGACCATCGTGGATCCCGCCGATGACGGCTTTGGCGCCTTCGAGGCGTTGCCGGGCTGGCTGATGGAGGCCTCGGCCGACCTGCGGGCCATGATGGCCGCCGAAGGGACCGCCGAAGGAACGGGCGGGAAAGAGCGCCGGGCGCTGCCCCCGCTTCCTGCCGTGCGCATTGCCGCCGGCGTGCATCCGCACAACGCCAAGGACCTCACGGACGATCTGGTCGCGGCCCTGGGTGAGCGTCTGCGGGATCGCCGGGTGAGCGCCGTGGGCGAGATCGGGCTCGACTACCACTACGACTTGTCGCCCCGCCCGGTGCAGTGCGAGGCGTTCCGGGCCCAGATTCGCCTGGCGAAGGCGGCGGGGCTGCCCGTTGTCCTCCACATGCGCGAGGCCCACGACGACGGCTTCGCCATTCTGGCCGAAGAGGGCTTTCCCGAGGCCGGCACCTTGCTGCACTGCTTTAACTTGGACGGGGCCGAGGCGTCTCGCTGGGTGGAAGCGGGCTGCTACATCGCCTTCGGTGGCCCGCTCACGTTCAAGCGCGCCGAGGAAGTGCGCGAGGCGGCCCGGATAGTGCCGGTGGACCGCCTGCTCACCGAGACCGATGCTCCCTACATGACCCCCGAGCCCCTGCGCGGCACCTTGTGCGGTCCGGCCCACGTGGTGTGGACCGCCGCCGTGCTCTGCGAGGTGCTCGGCGCCGATACGCCCGAGGCCCGCGCGACCCTGCTCGCCCAACTGTACGCCAATGCCGAGGCGCTGCTTGACCGCGCCCCCACCCCCTGGCAGAAGGAGCCCTCCCATGCATAGAGTCATCCTGCACGGATCGTGCCGTGCCGACGGCCGCAGCGCGGCCCTCGCCGACGAGCTGTTCAACGCGTGCATCGAGGAGTGCCCCGACGACGGCGTGTCCATCGTGTCGGTGTCCTCCACGGTCGTGGGGCCCTGCATCGGTTGCGACGAGTGCCGCGCCCTCTCGGAGGAGCCTATCCACGTGTTCCAGGAGGGCGACCCGCTCTTGCCCCAGGAGACGGTCGTGGAATCCGAGGCGCTGTTTCATCATTGCGTCATCGACGACGACATGGACGAGGTGCGCAAGCACCTGGATGCGGCCGATGAGCTCATCGTGGTGTGCCCGGTGTACTTCGCCGGCGCCCCGGCCCAGATGAAGGCCCTGCTCGACCGCTTGCAACCCTACTACTTCACCGATCTGCGCACGCGGCCCAAGCGGCCGGCGGTGCTGCACGTAGTGGGAGCCGGAGGCGATCCCCATGGCTTCGAGCCGCTCATCGGCAGCCTGCGCTCGGCCCTGTCCGTGACGGGCTTCACTCTGGAGCTGGTGCTCGACTGGGTGGGCAAGATTCGCGCCGACGGCGAGATCACCGCCGAGGCCGAGGAGTACCCGCTGCCCCCGATAGGCGGCTTCGGCGCGCTCGGCTGGGAGGACGGCGGGTTTGCGGACGAAGAAGCTGATGCGGACAGCGGTGTCGGCACGGACGATGGCGCGGCCTCCTTCGATGAGGTTGCAGACGAATGGGAGCCGGAGGGCGACCCCGTTGCCTTCGTGGGCTTTGCGGAAGAGGACTTCGCCGCTTTCGGGGAGGATGGTGGCTCGGACGGCCTCGACGAGCCGGGTGGGCCCGATGGGCTCGGTGCGCCTGTCGAGTCCGGCCCCCGCAAGCGTCCCCGGCTGTCGGTTGCCGCCTCGGCCCCGAAGCCGAAGGAGGCCTCGCCCCGCAGCGGCGGCCGCACCGCCAAGGGCGGTCCGGCCGGGAAGGGCGCAGGCGCCTCCCACGGCCGCAAGGGCGCGGGCAAGGGCGGTCCGGTCTATGGCAAGAAGAACACCAAGAAGAAGGGCAACGGTCGTGGCGGGCGCCGCTAGCTACGCCGACGACGGGCGCCTGTCGCCCCTGTCCACTCCCAGCGCCACCCGGGCGGTGCTCGAGGCCCATGGCATCGGCACCAAGTACACGCTCGGCCAGAACTTCCTCGTGAACGACGACGTGCTGAAGAGGATCATCGCCCTAGCCGAGGTAGGGGAGCGCGACCGCATCCTGGAGGTGGGCCCGGGCATCGGCACCCTCACCATCGCGCTTCTGAAGCACGCTGCAAGCGTGGTGGCCGTCGAGCGCGACCCCGACCTGCCCGCCGTGCTGGCCGACACCCTGTACCCCTGGCGCGAGCGGTTCGCCCTCATCGAGAAGGATGCCCTGAACTTGACCGCGGCGGACATCGGTGAGCCTCCCCCGAGCAAGTTCGTGTCCAACCTGCCCTACGCCGTGGCGGCCACGGTGGTGCTCGACTACTTCCAGCAGTTCCCCTTCCTGGAGAGCGCCACAATCATGGTGCAGAAGGAAGTGGCCGATCGCATGGCCGCCGAGCGGGGGACCAAGAACTACGGGGCCTACACGGTGAAACTCGGCCTGTACGCCGAGGTGGCGGGTCGCTTCGCGGTGGGTCCGGGCAATTTCTTCCCCCCGCCGCGCGTCGATTCCGCCGTTATCCGCCTGAACCGCCGGGTGCCCCGCATGGCCGACGGCGCTCCGGCTGCCCCCGAGGTCATAGCGGCCGCCTGCCTCATGGCCGATGCCGCCTTCGCCAATCGGCGCAAAACCCTAGCGAACTCCTGCAAGACCTACTTCGCGGGGCGCGGCACATTCGCCCTGCCCGACGGCCGCCTGCTCGAGGGCGCCCCGGTGGTCGGCTTGCTGCCGACGTTGTTCGCTGCGGCCTCCGTTGACCCGCGCCGCCGTGGCGAGACCCTCGATCAGCAGGAGTTCCTCGCCCTCGGCCAGGCGCTTCTCGCGAACGCGGCGGAGCAAGCGCGTCCGTAGGCGTTTCGGGGAGGCGTGGCGCCTTGTGACCCGTGCGGTGTACAATACCGTGTTCTGTGTAGAGCGAGAAAGGGACGGGGACTATGGCTGCAGCCAATCACCAGAAGAAGGGCCGTGCGAAGCGCATTGTCGTGGCGGCGCTCGCGCTCGCGGCGCTTGTGGCCGTCGGGGTGGGGCTTGCCGTTGCGGCCGGCAACGATCCGGGCGAGCCGGACTATTCTGGCCTCGCCGTGGAAACGGCGCCCACGATGCCCCAGCCGCCCAAGGTGCAAGGCGATGACGACGGAGCCGACGATGCCGCGGCCGAGTCTCCAGTCCCTGCGGACGCCGATCCGGCGGCCGAATCGGCACGACCTCTCGCCTCGCCTTCTACTTCCGGCGCTTTGCATGTGGAGGGTTCTCGGCTCGTGGACGCCGCGGGCGAGCCGGTGCAGCTGCGGGGCGTTTCCACCCACGGCCTGGCCTGGTATCCCGAGTACGTGAACCAAGAGTTCTTCGATGAGCTGAAGCGGGATTGGGGCGCCAATGTGGTGCGTCTGGCGCTCTACTCGGCTGAGGAGGGCGGCTATGCCACCGATGCGTTGCGCTCGAAGCTGAACGAGCTGGTGCTGAGGGGGGTGGAGTATGCCACCGCAGCCGATATGTACGTGGTCGTCGACTGGCATACCCTCACCGACGCCAACCCGTTGACCAATCAATGGGCCGCTGCCGAGTTCTTCCGTGTCGTATCTCACGATCTGGCCGATCACAATAACGTTATCTACGAGATCTGCAACGAGCCCAATGGCGAGACCACCTGGGCCGATGTGAAGGCCTACGCTGCCGATGTCATCCCGATCATTCGCGCCAACGACCCCGATGCCGTTATCGTGGTGGGCACGCCCACCTGGTCCCAGGATATTCAGGATGCCGCCGCCGACCCTCTTGCCGAGAGCAACATCATGTACACGCTGCACTTTTACGCAGCTACCCATCAGGCCGATCTGCGCGAGCGCTTGCGCACGGCGGTGGAGGGCGGTCTGCCGGTGTTCGTGACCGAGTTCGGCATCTGCGAGGCCTCGGGTGACGGGAAGATCGACTACGACTCGGCCGATGCCTGGGTGGAGCTGATGGACGAGCTCAACGTCAGCTACATCTGCTGGAACCTTTCCAACAAGAAGGAGACAGCGGCGCTGTTCAAGCCATCGTGCAAGAAGACAGCGGGCTTCACGCTGGATGATCTGTCCGATGCGGGGCTATGGCTCGTGGACACACTGGGAGGCGCCGGCTTCGATGCCAAAGAGGTGATGCTCGCCCGCGCGGACAAGAAGTCGAACAAGACGGGGTCGGCCATGATGGCGTTCTCCAGCGACACGATCCAGTGGCAGCTGAATGTGGCCGACAAATGGAAGGAAGACGACCGCGTCTTCTTCCGCTACGAGATGGCTGGCAGCAATTACAGCGCCGCCACCGAGAAGTGGTCGGTGACCATTCCCTTCAACGAGAACATCCAGGTGGAGGACAGCTGGAACTGCGAGGTGGCAGTCAGTGGCAACGAGCTGACGGTGAGCAATGCGGCCTCCAACGGCAAAGTGGGCGCCGGAGACACAGTAAGCGATGTGGGCTTTATCGTGAGTGGCACGAAAAAGCTCGCTGTCGTCGATCTGTAGGGGCATCCGATGGTGCGCGTGCGCTTGGCTACGGTTGCCGATGCCGCGGGGGTGCTCGGCGTGTATGCCCCCTATGTCGAGGAGACCCCCATCACTTTTGAGACTTCGGTGCCGAGCGAGGAGACCTTCGCCGCGCGCATGAGGGCTGTCATCGGCGACTACCCGTATCTGGTCGTGGAAGACGCCGGCCGCATCGTGGGATTTGCCTATGCGCGCCGTCTGGGAGAACGCGACGCCTATGAGTGGAACGTGGAGCTCTCGGTATACTTTGCGCCGACGCACACCGGACGCGGATGGGGGAGCGTTCTGTTCTGGGCGCTGATCGATTTGCTGGCCCAGCAGGGGGTGCGAAACGCCTACAGCTTGGTGACCGTTCCCAATGAGGCGAGCCGCAACCTGCATCGCAAGCTCGGATTCGAGCTGATGGGCATTCAGCGCTGCGCCGGCTACAAGCTCGGCGCCTGGCACGATGTGGCGTGGCTGCGCAAGGTGGTTGGATCGTTCGAGGGCGCGCCCGGTGCGCGGGTTCCCCTGGGCAGTCTCGACGCGGTGGCGGTGCGCGAGGTGCTCGACGCGGCCGAGGCGGCTATGAACGTAGAGGACGCGGGCGCGGGGAGGGGAGTTGTATGATGGGGGCGCGGGAAGATGCCATGGCGCAGGCGCGCAGCGTGCTGGCGGAGCACTTCGGCTACCGGGACTTCCGCCCCGGTCAGGAGGCCGTGGTGGCTGCGGTGCTTTCCGGCCGCGATGCGCTGGCCGTTATGCCCACGGGTGCGGGCAAGTCGGTGTGCTATCAGGTGCCGGCCGTGGTGCTGCCGGGCATGACCGTGGTGGTGAGCCCGCTCGTGTCGCTCATGGCCGATCAGGTGCGGTCCTTGAAAGAGGCCGGCATCCGCGGGGCGTTTCTGAACTCGTCGCTTACGGCGGCTCAGCAGGCCGAGGTGCTTGCTCGGGCGCAGGCTGGTGCCTACGACCTCATGTATGTGGCTCCCGAGCGCCTGGCCGACCCGCGCTTTACCGCCTTTGCCGCGAGCGCTTCCATTCCCTTCGTGGCCGTGGACGAGGCTCACTGCGTGTCCCAGTGGGGCCAGGATTTCCGGCCGTCGTATCTGGCCATCGGCGAGTTCATCGCGGCCCTGCCCGTCCGTCCCGTGGTGGCGGCGCTCACGGCCACGGCCACCGAGCGCGTGCGGGCCGACATCGTGCGGCTGCTCGATCTGCGCGATCCGGCGCTCACGGTGACCGGATTCGACCGCCCTAACCTGCGCTTTGCCGTGGAGCGCTGCGAGCCGAAGCGCAAGGACGCTCGGCTCGACGCCTTCATCGACGAGCGCCGGGCGGAAAGCGGCATCGTGTACTGCTCCAAGCGCGCCTGCGTGGAAGAGGTGTGCGCTCATTTGCGGGAGCGGGGCATTGCCGCCACCCGCTACCATGCGGGCCTCTCGCCCGAGGAGCGCGAGCGCAACCAGCGGGCCTTCGTGGCCGACGACGCGCCGGTCATGGTGGCCACCAACGCCTTCGGCATGGGCATCGACAAGTCCAACGTCAGCTACGTGGTGCATTACAACATGCCCGGATCGGTGGAGGCCTACTACCAGGAGGCCGGCCGCGCCGGTCGCGACGGGGCACCGGCCGAGTGCCTGCTGCTCTGGTGCGACGGCGATATTGCCACGGGCCGTTTCTTCATCGAGCAGGAGTCGGCCAACGAGGCTCTTACGCCCGAGGAGTCCGAGGTAGTGCGCGCCGGGCGCCGCCGTATGCTGGAGGCCATGGTGGGCTACTGCTACACCACCGACTGCCTGCGCCGCTACCTGCTCCGCTACTTCGGTGAAGACGGGGAAGGCGGAGAAGGCGGAGAAGGGCTCGCGCTCGGCGGCCCTGCCGGCGGCGGGGCTGGTGCGGCTGCTGCGGGCGATGCGGCTGCGGCTGCTGGGGGCGGTTCTGTGGCTGGGGATAGCCCTGCGCTCGCAGCGCCCGACCCCCGTTGCTGCTCCAACTGCGCCGGCGAGATGGAGGCCGTGGACGTGACGGCCGAGGCCCGGGCGGTCATGCGCTGCGTCCACGAGTTGCGCGGTCGCTTCGGCAAGACCATGGTGGTGGACGTGCTGCGCGGGGCCGACACCCAGGCCATCCGCTCCCGGGGCCTGAACCGGGCGGCCTCCTACGGCAGCTGCGACGCCAAGCGCCCCCTGCTCATGGAAGTGGTGGAGCTGCTGGCGGCCGGGGGCTACCTCACCATCACCGAGGGCACCTACCCGGTGGTGTGCGCTGGCGGTCGCTACCGCGAGGCGGCGCGGGACGATTTCTCCCTGAGCATGAAGCGCACGGCTTCCAAGGCGAAGCGGGGTGCGGCAGCGCGCGCGGCCGGTGGCGCCGGCGCGGTGCTGGCCGCGTCCGACGAGGCCCTGTTCGAGCGCCTGCGCGCCCTGCGCAAGCGCCTAGCCGACGCGGCCGAGGTGCCGCCCTATGTGGTGTTTCCCAACACCACGCTCGCCGCCATGGCCTCCGCCCGTCCCGCCACGGCCGCCGAGCTCCTGGCCGTTCCCGGCGTGGGCGAGAAGAAGCTCGCGACCTACGGCGAGCCCTTCCTCGCCGAGATCGCCGCCTTCCAGGAGAAGGGATAGGGGGCAGCGCCCCTGCGTTTCGTCGCTCTTCGGCGCGTCCCTTCTGCGTTACATCCTTGTTTCTGGGCGAATTGCGGGGCGCGGTGGTCATGTTTCGCGGTAGCATAGGCACCGAGCAATTCCGATACCCGAGGAGGCCCTGTGACGAAAATCGCAATGACCACGCCGCTGGTGGAGATGGACGGCGACGAGATGACCCGCATCATCTGGCAGATGATCAAAGACGAGCTGATCTGCCCCTTCGTGGATCTCAAGACCGAGTACTACGACCTGGGCCTGGAGCACCGCAACGCCACCGACGATATGGTCACCATCGAGTCGGCCGAGGCCACCCAGCGGCTCGGCGTGGCCGTGAAGTGCGCCACTATCACGCCGAACGCCGCCCGCATGGACGAGTACGACCTGAAGCAGATGTGGAAGAGCCCCAACGGCACCATCCGCGCCATGCTGGACGGCACGGTGTTCCGCACTCCCATCAACGCGGCGGGCATCGAACCCTGCGTGCGTAACTGGGTCAAGCCCATCACCATTGCCCGTCACGCCTACGGCGACGTGTACAAGAACGTCGAGATCCGCGTGCCCGGCCCCGGCAAGGTGGAGCTGGTGTACACCGGCGAGGACGGCACCGAGATTCGCGAGCTCGTGCACGAGTACGACGGGGCCGGTGTGGCCCAGGGCATGCACAACCTGGACGCCTCCATCGCCAGCTTCGCCACGAGCTGCTTCGAGTTCGCCCTGGACACCAAGCAGGACCTGTGGTTCGCCACGAAGGACACCATCTCCAAGAAGTACGACCACCGCTTCAAGGACATCTTCCAGGAGATCTACGACGACCAGTACGCCGAGCGCTTCGAGGCGGCCGGCATCGAGTACTTCTACACCCTCATCGACGACGCCGTGGCCCGCGTCATGAAGGCCGACGGCGGCTTCATCTGGGCCTGCAAGAACTACGACGGCGACGTGATGAGCGACATGGTGTCCTCGGCCTTCGGGTCGCTGGCCATGATGACCTCGGTGCTCGTGAGCCCAGCCGGCGTCTACGAGTACGAGGCGGCTCACGGCACCGTGCAGCGCCACTACTACAAGCACCTGGAGGGCAAGGAGACGTCCACGAACTCCGTGGCCACCATCTTCGCCTGGTCCGGCGCCCTGCGCAAGCGCGGCGAGCTGGACGGGTTGGACGAGCTGGTTGCGTTCGCCGACCGTCTGGAAGCGGCTACCCTGGATACCATCGAGGCCGGCGAGATGACCGGCGACTTGGCCCGCATCACCACGCTTGAGAATCCGACCACCCTTTCCACGGGCGATTTCATCAAGGCCATCGCCAAGCGCCTGGCCGCTTAGCGCACAAGGGCCCATGCTGCTGGGCCCTTGCTCCTCTTGTTTGGAAATCCTGCTTTTTTGGGACAAATCAGTTGGAAAATATGCTTTTCTGGGTTTGAGAAACCACCACTCTGAACTGCGGAAACTCATAAATCAGCAGGTCAGGGTAGTGTACAGAAAAGCATATTTTCCAACGCCCGACTACGCGAAACGCCCCTGGTCGTGCCCCGCCGCACCCGCTACTTCGCGAGCGCCCGGGGAAGCACCGCGGGGTTCACGCAGGCCTCGGGGGTGCGGCCGAGCACCACGTCGATGGCGTTCTGCGTGCAGCGCTGCCGCAGCTCCACGGCCGATTCCTCCGACCAGTAGGCCGCGTGCGCGGTGAGCACCGTGTGCGGCGCGCGCATGATGGCCGCGTCGGCGGGCACGGGCTCGGTCTCGAACACGTCGATGCCCGCGCCCCAGAGCCTTCCCGCCTCAAGGGCCGCCGCCACGGCGTCGGTGTCGATGACGGCGCCGCGGGAGGTGTTCACCACGATGGCGCCTGGGCCCAGCAGGGCGACGTTGTCGGCGTTCAGCAGGTGGCGGGTCTCGGGGGTGAGCGCCGTGTGGAAACTGACCACGTCGGCAGTGCGTAGGGCCTCGTCGAAGGCGAGGTGAGGAAAGCCCTCGGCCGTGAGGGTGCCCGGCTGGCCGTGACGGTCCCATACGACGACGGAGAAGCCGAGGGCGGCCGCCTTGACGGCTGTGGCCCGGCCGATGTTGCCGTAGCCCACCACGGCGAAGGTGCGGCCGCGCACCTGGCCCAAGGGCCGGCGGCGCGCGAAGTCCCACACGCCGGCGCGCATGTCGGCGTCGATCTCGTTGATGCGTCGCAGGCATGCCAGCGCGAGCGCGATGGCATGGTCGCTCACCACTTCGGTGCCGTAGGCCGGTACGTTGCACACGGCGATGCCGCCGGCTGTGGCCGCCTCCACGTCGATGTTGTCCACGCCGGTGCCGGTCTTGCTGATGACCCGGGCGGCCGGCAGGGCGGCGATCACCTCGGCCGTGAAGCGGCCGTAGGAGGTGATGATCCCGTCGGCACCGGCCGCATGGGCGATGATCTCGTCGGCGGTGCAGTGGCGGCCGTGGCTGAAGCTCGTGAACTCAATGCCCGCCGCCTCCACCATGGCCCGCTCAAAGTCGCAGTCGTCGAAATCGAAGTCCACCATCGCAATGGTTGCCATGGCCCCTCCCTTCCGCAGGTTCGCTGATCCGTTGAGAACGCCATTGTAGCCTCCGCGGGCCGTTCTGCCGACGCACTGGGCGCGGCAACCCTTATACTGACAAGCCCTGTCGCCCAACGGCTCGGCGGCTTTTCCCGTCCGAGCGTGCGGGCCGGGGTGCACCTATCGGTAGATCGATCAGATGGGAGTTCCATAATGAAGAAGCTTGAGGGGCGCGTGGCCATTGTAACTGGGGCCAGCTCGGGGGTGGGCCGGGGCCTGGCCAAGGTGCTCGCCGAGAACGGCGCGAGGATCTGCGCCTGCGCCCGCCGTGTGGAGAAGCTCGAGGAGCTGAAGGCGGAAGTGGAGGCCTTCGGCGGGGAGGTGCTGCCCGTGGCCTGCGACGTGACCGACGTCGACCAGATCAACAACGTGGTGGCCCAGTGCGTCGAGCGCTTCGGCGGCATAGACATCCTCATCAACTGCGCCCAGGGCGCCATGGAGTACCGCGAGATCAACGATGTTGACGAGGCCTATGCGCTCGAGGCCTTCGAGAGCGGCCCGCTCGCTTCCATGATGTTCATGAAGGCCTGTTTCCCCTACCTGAAGGAGAGCGGCCACGGTCGCGTCATCAACACCGCCTCGGCGGCCGGCTACGACGGCAACGCTGGCTTCGGCGCCTACGGCATGGCCAAGGAGGCCATTCGCGCCATCACCCGCACGGCGGCCAACGAGTGGGGCAAATACGGCATCACGGTGAACGTGTTTCTGCCCATCATCGCCACCGACTTCTTCCGCGAGACCCAGCCGGCGGCCCTGAAGAGCCTGGAGGCGAAGACACCGCTCGGCTACATCGGCACCACTGAGGCGGACTGCGCCCCGCTCATCGTGCTGCTCGTCAGCGACGAGGGCGGCTACTTCACCGGCCAGTCCTACATGGTGGACGGCGGCATCCACAAGCATTCCTAAGACTTGCGCACCTCTTGGAGCCGCCTTCAAAAATGGGCCCCGCTAGGGGTTGCGGATATTCCCGCGGCCGAAAAAAGTTGCGGGGCTTGACAATCGTGGTATGATATGGGGCTGTACTTGTACCGTCAGCACACGTGAGGAAGTTAGTCAATGGATTTGGCCAAGCAGGCAAAGATCGTCGACGGCATTCATGATACCCTGAATGATTTCGTCGGTCAACGACTGAAGGTGCGCGCCAACATGGGCCGCTCGAAGATCGTCGAGAGCGAGGGCGTGCTCACCCAGGTTCACCCGCAGCTGTTCATCATGGAGGTCGATCGCAAGCGCGGCCGCACCGCCCGTCAGTCCTACCAGTACGTGGACGTGCTCACCGGCATGGTGGAGCTGTCCCAGAACGGCGAGCCCTTGTTCGCGCCCTTTGTGGACGAGTCCATGGAGCTGATCGACTACGTTATGGAGGAGCGCGTCGTCTCCTAAAGGAGAGTTGACAATCTCCTTCAAATGGGGCAAACTACTGCCCTGCGCGAAAGCGCTTACCTTCGTGGGGATGTAGCTCAGCTGGGAGAGCATCACGTTCGCAACGTGGGGGCCGAGGGTTCGAATCCCTTCATCTCCACCACGAAACTCAAAGACCTCCGATATCGGGGGTCTTTTTCGTGTTCGGGAAACTTCCGGGGGGGGATGCGAGCTCGCGAAGGGGAGTGGCCTGTGGGCTGTTCGGGCTCGGGGCTCCGATCCCGCCCGCGCGCTGCTCGGGCGCAGGGGGCTCCGATCCCGCCCGCGCGCTCGCTACCCGAACCACGCTGCGGCCAAGGCGCGGATGCCGGGTTCGATGTCGTCCTCGGCGATGGAGGAGAATCCTACGAGCACCGTGGAGCTCACGTGCTTCGCCGGATCCGTCCAGTACTTCTTGGTGGGGTACACTGCCACGTCGGCCTCGGCGGCCCGGCGCACCAGCTCGTCTTGGGGCCGGCCGTCGCGTACGCGCACGAGCAGGTGCAGCCCCGTGCCGTTCTCCAGCATCTCCACGTCGTTGCCCATGGTGGCGCTCAGCACTCGGGTGAGCGTCTCGTACTTGCGACGGTTCTTCGCCTGCACGCGACGTAGGTGCCGGTCCCACGACCCGTCGGTCATGAAGCGGGCGAGCACCTGCTGGTTGAGCCACGGCACCGGCGAGTAGGAGCTCGCGAAGGCCTCACGCCACCGGTCGCGCAGCGGCTCGGGCAGCACGAGGTAGTTGATGCGCAGGGCCGGGGAGAGCGATTTCGAGAAGGTACCCATGTAGATGACGCGCCCGCGCCGGTCCATGGAGGCGAGCGGTGGCAGCGAGCGCTCGCGGTAGCGGAAGTCGCGGCAGTAGTCGTCCTCCAGCAGGTAGGCGTCGTGGCGTTCGGCCCACTTTAGCACCGCCTCGCGGGTGTCAGTGGGCATGACGCGGCAGGTGGGGAACTGGCTGGAAGGCGTGAGGTAGGCGAGGCGCGCGCCCGAGGTCTCCAGGTCGTCCAGAAAGGCGGCGGTGCCGAGTCCCACCCGGCATGGAGCCAGCGGGAAGCGCGATCGCTCGATGACCGTGCGCACGCCGTCGTAGCCGGGGTCCTCCATGGCCACTGCGTCGCGGACGGGGTCGAAGAGTGCGAGCAGGTTCTGCACGCTCGTCTGGGTGCCCCCCTGGATGACGATCTGCGCCGGGGTGCAGTCGATGCCCCGCTGGGTGGAAAGCCGCCAGGCGATGGCCGCGCGCAGGCTCTCCTCGCCGAACGGGTCGTTGTAGGCGTCGCAGCCGGCGCTCTCCACCGACAGCAGGATGTCGTCGGTGATGGCGCGCCAGGTCATGGCCGGGAAGGTGCCGGGCTCCAAATCGCCGTAGGTGAAGTCGTAGCGGGCCCGGCTCGCCTTGGCGCCGATGAGCGGCTCGGCCAGCAGGGCGCCGCGGTCGGCATCGGCCTGCACGAAGGCGACGTTCTGCACGATGTAGCCCGAGCCTGGCCGGCTCTTCACGTAGCCCTCCTGGGCGAGCAGCGCGTAGGCGTTCTCCACGGTATTGCGGGCGCAGCCCAGATCGGCGGCCATGCTGCGAATCGGCGGCAGGCGCGAGCCCTCGGGCTGGCCGCCCTCTTCGATGCGGTGGCGCAGCTGGTCGAAGAGCTGTTGGTAAAGCGGCGTGTCCAGGCGGTCGTCCAGGTGCATGGCTCATCTCCTCGCAGGTTCGGCGGCAGCTCCATGATAGCAAAATGAGGACATTTCATGAATGCGTCCCCATTGTTCAAAGAACCGTCCCCATCACTTTCGAGAAAACCGTCCCTAAATTCGTGTATCATCCCCAAATATTCGGGGCAGAGCGTCCCTTTCTCGAAAGATTGTCCCCCTTGTATGCTGGCAGCAGCAAGGGACGGAGAGGAACCGTCCCCAACACATCGGAGGGGGTGCGTTATGAGGATCGTCGCTGCTGCGGGAGCCGCCGCGGTGTTCGCCGCCGGCGTCGCCCTAGCTGCCGCCCCGCCGCCTCTGCCCCTGCTGCGGCCGCCGGGAGCGGCGTCTCCGGTCGATTTCGCCGCCCGCTGCATCCGCTGCGGCCGCTGCCTGGAGGCCTGCCCCTACCAGGCTATTCACGCGGCGCCCCTGAACGCGGGTCGCGAGGCTTCCACGCCTTTCGTGAACGCACGGGCCCAAGCCTGCCGCCTGTGCGTCGATTTCCCCTGCGCCGCCGCATGCCCCACCGGGGCGCTCTCCGTGCCCGCCGAGCGCGCCGACGCCGCCATGGGCACGGCCGTCGTGAACGAGGAGACCTGCCTGTCGTTTCAGGGCATGCGCTGCGAGGTGTGCTACCGGGCCTGCCCGCTCATCGACGAGGCCATACGTATCGACTACCGTCCGCGCGAGGGCGACGACATCCACGCGGTGTTCGCGCCGCAGGTGAATGCCGAGGTGTGCCCCGGCTGCGGCCTGTGCGAGCAGCGCTGCCCGGTGAGCGATCCGGCGCCCGCCATCGTGGTGGTGCCCGCCGGCGCCGATGCGGACGATTACGGGGCCCGGCGCAACGGGCATGCCATTGGGGGACCCGGGGCTGTGCGCCCCTGACCGATAAGGGAGGAATACCATGGAACTCACTCGACGCGCTTTCGTGAAATCCACGGCGGTGGCGCTCGCCTCGGCGGCGGCTGCCGGCACTATGGCCGGCTACTCGTCGCTCGCGGGCACGGGCGCCGATTCGGCCGCCCTCGCCGGCGACACGGTGAAGACCGTGGGCGTGTGCCGCTTCTGCGGCTGCGGCTGCGGCGTTATCGTGGAGGCCAAGGACGGCAAGGTGATCTCGGTCACCGGCGACCCGGAGAATGGCTCGAGCCGCGGCCTCAACTGCGTGAAGGGCTACTACCTGGCCCGCGCCCTCTACGGCGAGGATCGTCTGACCAAGCCGCTCATCCGCGACGATGCGTCCACCAAGGGCACCCCCGACGGCCTGCGCGAGGCCACCTGGGAGGAAGCCCTCGACCTGGTGGCGGGAAAGCTGCGCGACACGTGGAAGGCTGACAAGAGCCGGCTGGCGTTCTGGGGCAGCGGTCAGCAGCCCATCGTGGAGGGCTACTGCACCGCCAAGTTCTGGAAGGCGGGGCTGCTCTCCAACAACATCGACCCCAACGCGCGCCTGTGCATGGCCAGCGCCGTGGTGGGCTTCATGAACGTGTTCCAGACCGACGAGCCGGCCGGCTGCTACGCTGACATCGACGAGACCGACGTGTTTGTCACCTGGGGCGCCAACATGGCCGAGGCGCATCCCATGCTGTACTCGCGCCTGACGGCTCGTAAGCTCGCCGACGGGAACGTGCGCCACTACGACGTGACCACCATGACCACGCGCACCTCGGCCTCGGCCGACAAGGTGATCACCTTCCGCCCGGGAAGCGACATCGCCATCGCCAACGCCATCGCCAACTACCTCATCGTGAACGACAAGTACGATCACGACTTCGTAGCCGACCACGTGCAGTTCAAGCAGGGCACCGAGAATCTCGGCAACGCCACCGACGACGGCTACGACAAGTCCGACATCGGCCAGGCCGTGGACAACGTGGAGCCCATCGACTTCGACGCCTTCGCGGCGCGCCTGGCCCCCTACACCCTGGAGTACGCCGCCGAGATCTCCGGCGTGCCGGCCGAGGACATCCAGGAACTCGCCGAGGTGTTCGCCGACAAGGGCCGCAAGGTGCTGAGCCTGTGGACCATGGGCGTGAACCAGCACAACCGCGGCACGTGGATGAACCACTGCATCTACAACATCCACCTCCTCACCGGCCGCTACGCCCGCCCCGGCGACGGCGCCTTCTCGCTCACCGGCCAGCCCACGGCCTGCGGCACTGCCCGCGAGGTGGGCACCTTCTCGCACCGCCTGCCCGCCGACCTGGTGGTGAAGAACCCCGACCATCGCCGCTACACCGAGGCCATCTGGGACTTGCCCAACGGCTATCTGGATGCCATCGAGACCCCCGGCTTCCACACGGTGAAGATGTTCCGCGAGCTTTCCAAGGGGAACATCGACTTCCTTTGGAGCGCCCACAACAACTGGGCCGTCTCCATGCCCAACCTCACGCGCTTCCTCGGCAAGGGCGATCTTGCGGGCATCAACGACGCCTTCATCTGCGTGGCCGAGGTGTACCCGACACTGTCCTGCCAGTACGCCGACGTGGTGCTGCCCGCGACCATGTGGGTGGAGCGCGAGGGTGCCTTCGGCAACGGCGAGCGCCGCACGGCCGTGTTCGAGAAGGCGGTGGACGCGCCCGGCGAGGCGAAATGGGACCTCTGGATGCTCATGGAGATCGCCAAGCGGGTGCTCGCCGGCGAGCAGATCGGCGGCGAGGACGCCTTCGACCACTTGTTCGGCGCCTGGTACGATGCCGATGCGGCCGCCTTCAAGGGAACCGACCGCGAGGTGTGCGCGAGCATCTGGGAGGAGTACCGCACCTTCAGCAACCCGAGCCTGAACCCCGACGCGGAGGCCATCAACGCCGAGGCCAAGCTGAAGATGGAGGCCAAGCAGCTGGCGCCCTACGAGGAGTACATCCACAACCACGGGCTCACCTGGCCGGTGCGCGAGGTAGACGGGAAGTGGCTGCCCACCCTGTGGCGCTTCTGTGACGGCAAGCAGGAGGACGGCTTCGACGAGCACGGCGTGGAAACCTACGGCGCGCACGACAAGGCCGGCGGCGTGAGCTTCTACAAGTCGGCCGACCAACGCCCCTCGGTGGTGTTCCGCCCCTATGAGCCGCCGGCTGAGGAGCCGAGCGAGGAGTACCCGTTCTGGTTCTCCACGGGGCGCTTGCTGGAGCACTGGCACACCGGGTCGATGACCCGCCGCGTGCCCGAGCTCGCCCGGGCGCTTCCCGAGGCGCTGCTGGATGTGAACCCGGCCGACTGCGAGCGTTTAGGGGTGACCGACGGCGATCGCGTGCGGCTCACCTCGCGCTTCGGCACCTGCGACATCACGGTGTCCACCGCGGGGCGCACCCGGCCGCCCGAGGGTATGGTGTTCGCGCCGTTCTTCGCCGAGGAGACGCTCATCAACCTGGTGGTCCAGGACACCTACTGCCCGCTTTCCAAGGAGCCCGATTTCAAGAAGACCTGCGTTTCCATCGAGAAGATTGAGGGGTAGCGCCATGAAGAGGAAAAAGACGATCGCGGCCGCCGTGCTGGCCGGCGCGCTGGGCCTGGCGGCGCTGGGCGGATGTTCCGAGCCTATGGCCGACACGGGCGCGACCTACAACCCGGGCGAGCCGCCGCTCATGCCGGCGAGCCACGAGGGGCGCTACGAGCGCCTCGGCGCGAATGGCTGCTACGGCTGCCATGGGTCGAGCGATACGGCCGAGGTGCTCTTGAGCATGGCCACGCCGCTGCCCGCCGACCACTATGTGGGAGGCGACGCCGCCACGCGCGCCATCGACGGCCCCCGTGCCGAGTGCATCACCTGCCATCCGGTGAGCCAGGAGTAGTTGCCGTGGTGGGGAGGGCGGCCCCGCTGCCTTTCCCGCTGCTGCAGGAAGGAGCGAGCATGGAAGACGAGAAGCTGGTCATCTCCTCGCTGATTGTAGAGGCGCACCCTGAGGCCGTGCCCGCGGTGACCGAGGCGCTGGCGGCCCTGGAGGGGGTGGAGGTGCACGAGGTGAACGGCTACAAGATCGTCGTCACCATCGAGGCGCCTTCGACGGGAGCATCCCACGAGGTATCGAGCCGCATGGTGGCGATCCCCGGCGTGCTGAACGTGAACCTGGTGTACGTGAACTTCGAGGACGAAACGCTCGGGTAGCGGCTCTTCGCCGGTCGGGACCATGGGGTATTCTGATTCGCTCAGACAGTCCTCGCTTTGTGGAGCAGTCCTCTGGACTGCTCCAGTCGCTGCGGAACTCGCTCGGTCAGAACACCCCATGTTCCCTCTACGCATTGCCATTGTTGAGGAGAAAATTGTGACTCGGTCTATGGGAAAGATAACGCTGGCTCGGCGGATCGTTCAGGTGGTGATGCTCGGGCTGTTCTGCTTGCCGCCGCTGTTGGCCGGATGGGGTTTGGCGGGGCTGTACGCGGGCGGCGATGGGGAGGTTGCCACGCCGGCCGAAGGTGTGTTCTTCGGGAGTCTCTCGTCGTCGGCGGCGGCTGGCATCCCGCTGCTCGACCCGCTCGCGGCCCTCGAGGTGCTCGCTTCCGGCTACGGGCTGGCGGCAGTGGGCCTTGCGGGGGCGGCCCTCGTGGTGGTGGCCTACGGCCTGGTGCGCGGGCGGGCCTTCTGCGGGTGGGTATGTCCGGTGAACCTCATCGGCGAGGGTGTTGACGCCTTGCGTCGTCGCCTCGGCATCGCGGTGCCCGAGCGGGTGCTCGACCGCCACGTGAAGATCGCCGTGGCCGCGGCCGTGGTGGCGGTATCGGCGCTTGTGGGCTTTCCCGTCTTCGAGACCGTCTCTCCCATCGGCGCGGTGAACAAGGGGCTCGCCTTCAGCGGGTTTGCCGGGGCGGGTACGCTTGCGGCCATCGTGATCGCCGAGCTCTTCGTGAGCCGGCGCGTGTGGTGCCGCTCACTGTGCCCGCTGGGCGGCCTCTTCCAGGTCCTCGGCCGCGCGGGCCAGATGAACGTGCACATTAACCACGACGCCTGCGTGCACTGTGGTCGATGCGAGGAGGCGTGTTTGGCCGATCCCGTCATTTTGGCGCCCGCGCTCTCGGGCGATGACGTCATCGTGCGCGCCGGCGACTGCATGGCCTGTGGCGCCTGCGTGGACACGTGCCCCGCTCGGGCGCTGAGTTTCTCCCTCGGCCGCCTTCCCGCGCGGGCGCAGACCCGGCGGGAGGAGCGCGATCCCGTGGCAGAATCCTAGGAAGCGTCGGGTTGGCCCTCGCTCCGTCCCCACCAATGAGCGGAGAACCGTCCCTTTTCGCGGGAGGCCCCTCGCGGTAGTCTCGTGTCAACGGAAGCTGCGCCGATGAGCGCGGCCGATCAAAGGAGGGAACCATGAGAAAGTCGACGATGCGCATCGCTGTCACGGCCGTAGGCACGGTGGCGTTGGTGGCGGCCCTGGCCGCTTGCGCGCCCGCGGGATCCGGCAACCCGCAGGAGCCCGCGACAGGTGCCGGTACGTCCGAGCCTGTGGCCGCTCCGGTCGAGACCCCCGAGGCCGACGAGTTCGGCGTCGTGCTGGCCGACAGCTGGAAGGACATCTACCCGGGCCAGTACGCCACCTACAAGGCCAACGAGGCCAACAGCCCCGAGGGTAAGATGAACTACCTGGAAGAGTACCCGGAGCTGGCCACCATGTACGCCGGCTATGGCTTCGCCAAGGGCTACGACGAGGCCGCGTCCCACAGCTACACGCTGCGTTCCATCTCGGAGACGCCGCGCGTGAACGACAAGACCCTGGCCAACTGCATCACCTGCAAGACGCCGCAGTTCACGGCCATGGTGAACAGCGAGGGCGACGAGGCCTACGCCCGCCCCTTCGCCGAGGTGCTCGCGCAGATGAGCGAGCCCATCAGCTGCTACAACTGCCATGAGAACGACCCCACCCAGGTGGTCGTCACCCAGCGGCACTTCGCCCATGCCATGGGCTCCGATGCCGAGCAGGTGCCCGTGGAGGCCCAGACCTGCGGCCAGTGCCACAACGAGTACTACTTCGATCCGGACACCAAGGCCACGAGCAATCCCTACGAGGGGTTGGCGGCCATGGACGCCGAGGCCATCTTGGCCTACTATGACGAGATGGGCTTCAAGGATTGGGAGCACCCCGAGACCGGCGCGCCCATGCTCAAGGCCCAGCATCCCGAGTTCGAGACCATCTACGGCGCCGAGCAGTCTTCCATGGCTAAGCAGGGCTACAGCTGCGCCGATTGCCACATGGCCCCCGTCTCCGACGAGAACGGCGAGTACAGCTCCCATGAGCTGGTGAGCCCCTTGGAGAATCCCGCGATCACGGAGCAGTGCGGCAGCTGCCACAAGGACATCGCGGGCGAGGTGCGCGGCTGGCAGAAGGAGGTTACCGACCGCGAGCACGCCATCGCCGCCGACATCAAGCGCTACACCGACGAGCTGGCCGCCCAGAAGGACAGCCTGGATGCCGACAAACTGGCCCAAGCCCAGCAGATTCAGCGCCATGCGCAGTTCTACTGGGACTACGTGATGGTGGAGAATTCCGAGGGTGCCCACAACTATAAGGCCGCCCACGCCAACCTCGACAAGGCCGAGGCCCAGTTGGAAGAGGGTTTCGCCCTGCTCGGCATCGCCTAGGTTCGGCTCATTCGTCCACTCGCGCGGGAACCCTTCCTCCCGCGCTTCGGCCCGGCGCGCATCCCCCAGCGGTGCGCGCCGGTGCTTTTTGCGGGACGGCGGCCGGGCGGCTCCGCCGCGCCCAGCCCATTGCGAAAATGTTGCGTTTGCGCTGATCTGCTGGTTTCGGCGGAGTTCCCGCCCGCGCCCGCGCGTGTTTCGGCGATACTGGCCGATGGTATTTTTCAGACCGTCGGGGAGGCCGGTCTGGCTCATCGACGGAAACAGGAGGATTATGAACGCGAAGATGAAGAAGAGGATGATCGCCGTCTCCGGCGTCATCGTCATCGTGCTCATCCTGGTGCTCGCCTTTGTGGGCGGCAACACCGCCGCCACCACGCTTTCGGTGGCCGAGGCGGCGGAGAACCCCCAGGCGGGCCAGAAGGTGCAGGTATCGGGCAACGTGGTGCAGGATTCCTTCGCCACCACCGACAACGTGCTCACCTTCAAGATCTACGATCCGGAGGGCGATCCCGCCACCCATCTGGAGGTGCGCTACGACGGCGCCGCCTCCTCCACCTTCGGCAACGATGTGACCGCCATCTGCACCGGCAAGATCAACGAGGCCGGCGTTCTGGAGTGCAGCAACTTGGTCACCAAGTGCCCCTCGAAGTACGAGAACGCCGACAACGCCCTTCAAGTGTCGCAGCTGCTCGGTTACGGCAACGAGGTGATCGGCAAAGTGGTGAAGGTGACCGGCACCGTGGCCGAGGGCACCCTGACCGCTGCGGGCCAGGGCGACCGTTTCGTGCTGGCCGAGTCCGGCGACAAGAGCGTCGTGCTGCCCGTCACCTTCGATGGGGCCCTGTCGGATGAGGTGACCGATGGCGCCACCGTGGTGCTGACCGGCGCCATGACCGACGACGGCAAGTTCGCCGCCACCGACGTTGCATTGGAGGGTTAGGCCATGGGTGTCTCGATGATCGGCCTGCTCGGCCTTTTAGTAGCCTTCGCGGGCTGCGTGATTTCGGTGCTGTGCCTGGGTGTGGCCCACATCCTGTACAAGAAGCGCTCCTTCGAGCGCTCTGAGACCTTCGCCTGGGGCGGCCGTTTGGCTGCTGTGCTCGTGGCGGCGGCCCTCACGGTGTGCTGCGCCGTGCTCGTGTGGTGCTTCTTCACCGGTGACAACTCCATCCAGTACGTGCTGGACAACCGCTCCAACTCCGTGTCCGACATCGCCTGGCTCTACAAGCTGGCGGGCCTGTGGGCCGGCCGTCAGGGGTCGCTTCTGTTCTGGGCGTGGCTCATCGCCGTGTTCAACTCCGTGCTCGTGTTCGCCACGCGCAGGGATGCGCGCCCCCTCGATAACGGGGCGCTGTGCATCGCCCAGCTCGTGCTGACGGCGTTCGTCTCGGTGCTGCTGTTCTCCGAGGCCAACATGCCCTTCCTGACCACCGATTCCCGCTACTTCGCCGAGAACGGCGTCCTGAACGCCGCCGCTTCCATGCGCTCCATGAACGCGCTGTTGGAGCACTGGGCCATGGCCATCCACCCGCCCACGCTGTTCATCGGCTACGCGGGGCTCACGCTGCCCTTCGCCTACGCCGTGGCGGCGCTTATCGTGGACGACGATTCGGCCCTGTGGGTGAACCGCTCGACCGGCTACCTCATGTTCTCCTGGCTTTTGCTCGGCATCGGCATCGGCCTGGGCGCCGTGTGGGCCTACGTGGTGCTCGGCTGGGGCGGTTACTGGGGCTGGGATCCGGTGGAGAACGCGAGCCTGCTGCCGTGGCTTGTGGGCGTGGCCCTCATCCACTCCTTCACTGTGTATCGCCAGCGCGGCGCCTTCAAGCGCTGGAGCGTGTTCTGCGCCTGCCTCACCTTCTGCTTCGTGGTGCTGGGCACCTTCATTACCCGCTCGGGCCTCGTGCAGTCGGTGCACGCCTTCGAGGGCGACCCAGTGTCGCTCGTGATGTTCGGGGCGCTCATCGTGCTGTCGCTTTTGGCCGGCATCGTGGGCCTTGTCGTGCGCCGCAAGAGCTTCGGCGCGGTCAATGCGGCCGATGACGACATCGAGTCCATGGCGTCGAAGGAGGCGGCCTACTACGTGAACAACCTCATCATGGTGGTGTTCGCGGTGCTTCTGGCCTACATGACCGTGTCCTCGGCCCTGCCGAGCTGGCTGCCCTTCGGCGGCCAGTCCCTGTCGGCGGGCACCTACAACGCCATTGCCCGCCCGCTTGGCATCGCGTACCTGGCCGTGCTGGCCATCTGCCCGCTTCTGGGCTGGCGCCGCACCGACAAGGAGGCCTTCTGGCGCGCCGCCCGGGTGCCGGGGCTGTGCGCGCTCGTGCTGTTCGTCGTGCTGATGGTGTACTTCGCCACGTACCTGCTGCCCAGCTACAATGCCATGATCGCCATGGGCGGCACCACGGCCGAGGGGCTGCTGGAGCAGGGGGCGCCGGCCTACTACAACGGCCTGACCGTAGTGGGCTTCGCCGTGGCGAGCCTGCTCGTCTTCAACGCACTGTTCATGGCCGTGCGCGCTCTCAAGCGCGTGACGGCGGCTACGGTGCGCCGGCGGCTGTCCCTGTTCGGCGGCTCAGTGGCCCACGCGGCCATGGGCATCATCCTCGTGGGCCTCATCGGGTCGTCCATGTACGTGACCGAGGTGACCGACTATGTGCCCTACAGCGAGGACGAGGACGCCACTGTGGAGCCCTTCGTCATTCAGGACTTCGAGCTGCAGTATACGGGCAACAACATCGAGGAGCTGGGCAACGGCAACGTGAAGTACACGGTGTACTTCGACGCCTACCGCGACGGCGCCTTCGTGGGTTCTGTGGCCCCGGCCGTGCAGGTGGTGGGCGCCACCCAGCAGCAGAAACTGGAGGCGAGCGTCATCAGCTTCCCGCTGGAGGATCTGTTCGTGGTGTACCGCGGCGTGAACGAGAACGGCGACTTCTCCATGGACGTGCGGGTGAACCCGCTCATCTCGCTGGTGTGGGTGGGCTTCGGCCTGCTCATGGTGGGCTGCCTCATCCCGCTGTTTGCCAAGCGGGCCTCCAAGCGCGAGGGCGACGAGGGCGACGACGAGCCGGCCCGCGTCCTGGCGGCCGAGGCTGCCACTGCCGACGAGGCTGGCGCGGCTGGTGCGGCCGAACGCCCTGGTATCGTGGAGGCGACCGCGGCCGAGGAGGTGGCCCTCGTGGAAGACGCCGAGGGCGATGGGGCCGCCGGAGCCGATGCTGCCGCTACTGCGGCCGATGCGGCTGGCGCTGCCGATGGCGCTGACGAGGCTGGCGCGGCTGGTGCGGGGGAGGGCAAGTGAACCCCGCCATTACGGTCGAGCATCTGACGAAGTCGTTCGGGGGCCGCAAGGCTGTCGACAACGTGTCCTTCACGCTGCCCGAGGGGGCCTTCCTCTCGGTGTTCGGCCCCAACGGCGCCGGCAAGACCACGCTTCTGCGCATGCTGGCCACCCTGGCGCGTCCCACCGAGGGCGTCATCACCCTGGCCGGCATCAACCTGAAGGAGGAGCCCGAACAGGCCCGCGAGGCCATCGGGCTCATCTCCCACAACCCCATGCTGTACCCCGACCTCACGGCCGAGGAGAACCTGCTTCTGTACGCGAAGCTCTACGGAGTGCGCGACCCGCAGAAGCGTGTGGTGGAGCTGCTGGATGCCGTGGGATTGAAGCACCGTCGCCTCGACCGGGTGCGCACCTTCTCCCGCGGTATGACCCAGCGGGTGTCCATTGCCCGGGTCTTGGTGAACGACCCGTCGGTGGTGCTTTTGGACGAGCCCTATTCGGGCTTGGATCCCCACGCCATGCGCATCTTCGACGAGCTCATCGACAGCGTGCGCGAGAACCGCACCTTCGTCATGGTCAGCCACGATTTGGACAAGGGCCTCGCCCTGGCGAGCCACGTGCTGGTGCTGGCCCGCGGCCGCGTGGTGCACTTCGGCGAGAAGGACCAGATGAGCCCCGGCGAGTTCGCCGACCTGTATCGCACCACCGTGGGAATGGGGGTGAGCTAGATGGAGGATCGCCACGGAGCGGAAGCCTCCGGGAATTCCGATTCGCTCAAACGGTCCTCGCTTGGTGAAACAGCCCACCGGGCTGTTTCAGTCGCTGCGGAACTCGCTCGGTCGGAACACCCGGAGTCTTCCGATGCGTCTTCTGCGGCTGAGCGCGAAGGGACGCGCAGCGCCCTCTGCCAGGCGCCCTCGACCTGGACGCAGTACAAGACCCTGCTCGCCAAGGACCTGAAGGCGGAGTTCCGCACCAAGGACATGGTGGTGTCCATGGGCATCTACGCCTTCTTGGTCATCGTGGTGTTCGGCGTGGCCCTGTCCTTCGCCCGTCCCGGGGCGGAGTTTCTGGAAGTGTCCGGCGGCCTTCTGTGGGCGCTCGTGGTGTTCACGTCGCTTCTGGGCCTGAACCGCTCGTTTGCCAAGGAGACGGAGAACGGCTGTTTGGAGGGCCTGCTTTTGGCGCCGCTCGACCGCGGTGTGATCTTTCTGGCCAAGGCGACGTCGAATTTGGTGTTCCTCGTGTTGGTGGAAGTGATCGCCGTGCCGCTGTACTGGGTGTTCTTCTCCAGCTTCGCAGCCCCGGCCGAGACGGGCTGGCTGCTCGTAGCGCCGCTCGTGCTCGGCAGCATCGGCATCGCCGGCATCGGCACCATGCTGTCCACCATCACCGCCGCCACCCGCGGCAAGGACGTGATGCTGGCGCTGCTGTTCGTGCCCGTGATCTTCCCCTTGCTGTACGCCTGCGTGTCGGCCACCACCTGCGCGCTCGTGGGCGGCGATGTGTTCGCCGACGGGTTTCTCACCTCGCTGGCGCTCGGCGCTGGCTACGATGTGGTTATGATTCTTGCCAGCTGGGTGCTCTACGATTTCGTGGTCAACTGAAGGAGACGACCTGATGCTGCGGTTCCGACAGGCACCCGCCCTTCGCGCTCAGAGCTTACCTTCGCGGCACGAAGGCCGCTCAGCCGCTCTTCAAGCGAATTGCAGGCACCTGTCGCAACCTCGCTGACTTATGCTCAACCGGTACTATGGGAAATAATTTTGGAGAGGAGAACGAGTGACTGATAAAACGTTGAAGCTGCCCGAGGCGGGGCAGTGGCCCGACAAGCTGGTGGCGCCGGCGCTCATTGCGGGTGCGGTGCTGACCACCATCGGGTTCCTCATGGCGTTCTTCTGCGTGGCCCCCGTGGGCGGTGCCACAGTGAACGGCGCCGAGCTCATCGGGGACGTGATGGTGTCCCAGAAGATGCTCCTGTCCCAGAAGATCTTCTACTTCCATATGCCCGTGGCCATCACGTCGTTTCTCGCCCTGGGCTTCGGATGCTACTACGCTGTGCGCTTCCTTATGACGAAGAACCGGCGCTTCGACACCTGCTCGCGCATCTGCCTGGAAATCGCCCTGCTGTTCGTGGTGCTCACCATGATCACCGGCGAGATGTGGACGCGCTTCGAGTGGGGCGTGTGGTGGAGCTGGGAGCCGCGCCTGACCACCTACCTCATCCTCATGCTCATCGTGATCGCCTACTTCGTGCTGAGAAGCTCGGTGGACGAGCCGGAGCGCCGCGCCACCTTCGCCGCCGTGGTGGCCATCATCGCCACTATCGACGTGCCCATCTGCTTCATGATCACGCGGCTCATTCCCTCGTCCATCCATCCGGTGGTGCTGCGCGAGGGCGGCATGAGCCCCGAGATGGGCTTGTGCGTGGGCCTGTGCGCGCTCGGCATGCTGCTTGTGGGCTTCGCCCTGTACCGCGCCCGCTTCAATCAGGTGCGCCTCACCCAGCGCGTTGACGCGATCAAGGAAACCCTCGACGACGAACGCTAGGAGATAGCCATGAATCCCATTCTTGCCGATATCTATTCCACCATCCTGCCCTCGGCCCCCTACATCATCGCGGCCTATGCGCTTTTGTGGGTGGCCCTGCTCGCCTACGTGCTCATCATCTTCCGCGGCACGAAGAAGGCCGAAGCTCAGCTCATGCTGCTGGAGGAGGCCGTGGCCGACCGTGCCGCCAAGGGCGAGTAGCAGCTCGAACGCCTCAAAAGTGGCGCAAAAGTTCGTTTCTGGTGCGGCGCTGATCGCCGGAGCGTCGCTCTCCTTGTCTTTTTCGCGGTTTCAAGGGATATTTCGAGCGATTTTGGTCGAAAAAGCGCTCTGTATGACCTCGATGTGCACCAAAAGCGAAATATTGCGCCACGTTTGCCGTCTATGGGAGACATGAGCCTATGAAGACTGTTGCCAGGATACTCGTTCTCGCCTTCGCGTGGCTCTGTGTGGGTGCGGCTTTCGTGGGCATCTTCGTGCCGGTGCTGCCTACCACGCCGCTGTTGCTTCTGGCCACCTTCCTGTTCGGGAAGTTCTCGCCGCGCTGCCATCGGCTGATCATCTCAAGTAAGGTGTATCGTTCCTACGTGGTGCCTTTCAAAGAGGCCGGCGGTATGCCGGTGAAGGCGAAGATGCGCATGCTGATCATCTCGCTTTCGGTGCTGGCCGTGTCGGCCGCCCTTGTGCAGAAGCCCTTCGTGTGGGTCATCTTGGCCGCGGTGGCGCTGTTTCTCGTGTACCTCATGGTGGTGCGCATCCCCACGGTGGGGGAGAGCGCTGTTGCCTACGAGGCCGCCGAAATCGAACCGGAGGCCTGAGGGACGGTCCTCACCCAAATGGCCCTCGTTCCCGGGCGGCGCGACTTCGGTCGCGCCGCTTGTGCTTTCGGCCCCCTTGCGTTCAGGGCTTTGCCGTTGTCGGGGGGCACCCGCGGCCAGGCCCGTCGCCCCAACACTGGGATCTCCTTGCGCCCAATATTGGGCAGAAGCTGCCACGTCCCCCTTCCTATACTTTCCCTATCCGGCGCCTTGCCGCCGTATCGAGGAGAGAAAAGAGGAGGACTATGGAAGAGAAGGACCAACTGGCCCCCACCGAGTTCGTGCATGACGGGAAGCTCACCCGCCGCACCTTCGTGAAGGGCGCGGGCTGGCTGACCATCACGTCGGCCGTGGGCGCTACGGCTGTGGGCTGTGCGCCGAGCGCTCCCGCCGAGAAGGACGAGCTGGCCGAGACCGGCCCGGTGGCCGACCCCGAGGAGGGCTTCACCTATAAGAGCGCCTGCTGCTCGGTGAACTGCACCTCCCGCTGCCACTTGCGTGCTCGCGTGAAGGACGACAAGATCTACACCGTCACCCCGGGCCAGATGCCCGGCCGCGACGACTACGCCAACTGCTGCTTGCGTTCCATCGGCCTGGGCACCCGCACCCACGACGAGAACGTCCGCGTGATGCACCCCATGAAGCGCACCGGCGAGCGCGGCAGCGGCGAGTTCGAGCAGATCTCCTGGGAGCAGGCCATCGAGGAGATCGCCGAGCGCATGGAGGCCTCCAAGGCGCAGTACGGTGCCAAGGCCTGCGGCTTCTACTCGTTCACGGGCAATCTGTCCAAGCTCTCGTGGGAGGCGCCCACGCGCTTCGCCGGCACCTACGGCGGCACCGCCTTCGACATCGAGGGCATCATGGGCGACCACGGCGCCACCATGGGCATGACGCTCTGCTTCGGCCAGGGCCGTGGCGCTCACGACACGCGCGACTATATGAACTCGAAGATGGTGGTGCTCTGGGGCCGCAACGTGGCCGACACCCACACCTCCGAGTTCCGCTATCTCGTAAAGGCCCGCGAGAACGGCGCCAAGATCGTCGTGGTAGACCCGCGTCTGTGCTCTACGGCCGCCATCGCCGACCAGTGGATTCCCATCAAGGCCCAGACCGACCCGGCGCTGGCCCTCGGCATGATGAACGTCATCATCTCGAACGATTTGCACGCCAAGGACTGGCTCGTCGCGAACTCCGTGGCGCCCTTCCTCGTGCGCGAGTCCGACGGCATGCTGCTGCGCGACGGCGAGGGCGAGGACGCCGCCTGGATGGTGTGGGACGAAGCGGCCGGCAAGGCGGTGCCCAACACCACCGAGGGCGTGACCGCCGCGCTTTCCGGCACCTTCGAGGTGAACGGTGAGACCTGCCGTACCTCCTTCGACCACTTGGTGGACGAGGTGTCGAAGTACACGCTGGAGTACACCTCCGAGATCACCGGGCTCGCCCCCGACGTCATCGAGACCTTCGCTATGGAGTACATCAACGCCCAACCTGCCGGCATCCGCATGGGCCAGGGCATGCAGCGCGTGTACAACTCGCACTCGCCCTTCCGCACGGTGGCCACGCTGGCCGCGGTGGCCGGGTATATCGGCGTGGAGGGCGGCGGCGCGTCCCACGCGGGCGGCACGGCCTCCATCCGCTCCACCCCCGGCATCACCATCCCGGCGTTCAACTACGACGAGTGGGCCGACACCGGCGCCAACGAGGTGAATATGGTGAAGAGCTCCACGCTCTACGACCAGATCATCACCGGCGACCCCAACCCCATCGACTTCATGTGGTTCGCCAACTCGAACTTCATCAACATGAGCCCCGATTCCAACAAGATCATCAATGAGGTGCTGCCGAAGATCTCCACCATCGTGACGGTGGACCCGTACTGGACCTGGACGGCGCGCTACTCCGATTACGTGCTGCCGGCGTGCAACTACTGGGAGAAGTGGGACTTCCTCGACCGCTCGCCCTGGGTGTTCTTCCAGAGCCCCGCGGTGACGCCAGCCGGCGAGAGCAAGTCCGACGTGGAGATCATGTCGCTTCTGGCCGCGAAGGTGGGTCTGGGGGACTTGTGGGCGAAGACCGACGAGGAGTGGGTGCGCAGCTTCGTGAACGAGGAGCACCCGGCCTGGGAGGGCTTTGACTTCGATCAGGCCGTGGCCGACGGCATCTGGGGCCGCCCCGATGGCATCTACGACTCTCAGATCGTCTTCGCCGACGGCGTGTTTCCCACCCCCTCCACGAAGTTCACGTTCTACAACGACGACCTGGTGGAATTCGACGAGCAGGTTCCCTGCTACAAGCCCATGCTGGAGGATCCGAAGGGCCCGCTCGGCGAGAAGTACCCGCTCGTGTTCTTGCAGTACCACGACCGCATGAACGTGCACACCCAGCACATCGGCATCCCGGCGCTCGCGGGCATTCAGGACGAGCCTCTGCTGGAGATGAACCCGGTGGACGCCGAGGCGCGTAGTATCGCCGACGGCGACGTGGTGAGCATTACAAACGACCGTGGCGCCTGCAAGATGAAGGTCTTCCTCACCGAGGGCATCGTGCCCGGCACGGTGGCCACCCAGAGCGGCTGGACCCCCGACTACACCATCGAGGGCAACTACCAGACGCTCACCCATTTGACGTTGAACCCCACGGAAGAGCACATTTCCCAGACCTGCACGGCTTTCTACGACGTGCTGGTGGAAGTAGAGAAGGCGTAGGTGCGACATGGCTAAGCAATACGGAATGGTGATCGATACGACCCGCTGCATGGGCTGCCAGACCTGTGCCGTGGCCTGCAAGGTGTCCAACGAGGTGCCCGGAGACATCTACTGGGCCCACGTGGAGGGCCTTGACGGCGACGTATACCGCCCCACGGGCACGTTCCCGCAGGTGAAGATGAACTTCCGTCCGACGTTGTGCAACCACTGCGCCGAGCCGGCCTGCGCGGCCAACTGCCCCACGGGCGCTATGGCCAAGCGCGAGGACAACGGCGCGGTCGTGGTGGATCAGGAAGTCTGCATCGGCTGCGGCACCTGCGCCCAGTCCTGCCCCTACGGCGTGCCGCAGATCGACGAGGAGGCCGCGGTGTCCTCGAAGTGCACGATGTGCTTCGACCGCCAGGACAACGACCATCGTCCCTGGTGCGTGCAGGCCTGCCCGGCTGAGGCGCGCATCGTGGGAGACTTGAACGATCCTGAAAGCGATGTGGCGAAATACATCGCCGAGAAGGGCGCCGTGCCCTATCTCGAGGAGCACGGCACCCAGCCTTCGGTGTACTACGTATAGGCGCGATCCACGCCGGCGGTTCTGCCTGCGCCCCGGCGCCCGAGCGTTCGGGGGCGCAGCCTGCAAGCGCTGCCCCCTCCCGCATCCGAGTGCCGGGAGGGGCGGGTGCTTGATCGGCAACCCTCCCTCCCTGAGGCGAAACGGCCGTCTGCGCCGTTTCGCCTCGTCGGCATTGGGAGGGGCCGTGGTAAGATGACGGGGCGGGAGCGCATCCGCTCCGGGAAGGCGGCTGTTCGCGCCGCAAGGAGGCGGTGCCGTTTGAGGTGCCGTGCACAAGAGGCGCACCCTAGGGGAGCGTGCCGTTCGAGGGGGAGAGGGGACTTCATGACCTGGACGGGAAAGAACGAGATTCTCGACGAGACGGTGGCCTTCGACGAGTTGGTCGCCATGCTGGAAGAGGCGGGTGCGGCCTACGCGGTGAAGCGCGTGCCCAAAGACGCCATGGTGTTCTGGCACGGCGAAGCCGACGGCAACCACTACTATGTGGAAAGCGGCGCGGTGGAGCTGTTCAGCGTGGATGCGGCCGGTCGCAGGAAGGTCATCGACCGCTACGGGCCAGGCACGTTCTTCGGCTTCCACATCCTGCGCGACACCGATCTGCCCATGTCCACGGCCCAGTGCATCGAGGCGAGCCGGGTGGTGGCCATTCCCAAGGAGTCGTTCTTCAAGCTGCTCCACAGCTATTCGCACTTCGCCGACCGCACGGTGCGCTACCTGTTCGGGCTTCTGTCCATGCAGACCCGCGAGGTGCTGAGCCTGTCGTTCTACGGCGCCGGCCAGCGCGTGCCCATGCTCTTGGCCGAGCTGGTGCGCGAGCGGCGCGAGGTGGCCCGCGAGGCAGCCGCCGCCTCGGTGCGGCCGTCCTCGCTGCGGGCACGCGGGCCGGAGCGGGCTATCTCGGAGCTTTTGGAAGCCGCGCCGCCCGCAGATGGGGGCGACCCGCTTGTACTGCCCTACGGCAACAACGAGCTGGCCGATATGCTGGGGCTCTCGCGCAACTCGGTCACCACGGCCCTCTCGCGCCTGCAGGCCCAGGGCGTCATTGAGAAGCAGCGCAACGCCATCCGCATTCTCGACGAGGGCAAGCTCGCCGACATTGCCCGTCTCGAGGGCGAGTAGGGGGCAGCTGAGGCGCCGCTTTTCGGCGAGCGCGATGGGGATCGTGGCCGCCTCCGCTTCCATCCGCCCTTCCTCGCGGCCCTGCGACCCCTCCGCACGGAAAATAGGAGCGGACCTGCACGAGTCCGCTCTTCGGGGATTTCGAGCCCCCGTTGCAAAAAAGCGGGCCCCGTCAGGGAGCCCGCTCTCAAGCGAGACTTGTGCGTCGCCTCGGCGCTACTTGCGCTGCGGGGTCTCGACGTCGGTCTCTACGGCCACGTACACGAAGCCCGGGGTGCCCTCGGCGGGCAGGTCGTTGTAGGCCACCATCTCGGCGATATCGGCCGCCGTGGCGCTGGAGGGCTCGGTCTCAAGCAGGTAGGGGGTATCGGCGCGGCGCTCCATGGCCTTCTGGAAGTCCTTGGTGCCCACGAACACTTCCTGCTTGTAGGGGTTCACGCCGAGCTTCTTGGCACGGTACATGATGTAGGCCAGGGCGGCGACGTTCGCGAGGAGCGCGATGAGGGACACCGCGAGGTTCACGTTGGGGTTGTTCACGGAGTTCGCCGCGAAGATGGAGTCGTTGGCGAACATCGGCACCATCTGGCAGAACATGCACCACATGGACAAGGTGAAGGCGCGGTTCTGGATCCAGCCGCCCTTGTTCCACAGAAGCCCGGCGATGGTCGGCGCCAGCAGCAGGGCCACGCCGCAGTACCAGGAATGGGTGGGCAGGCAGTTGTAGGTGTAGCAGAAGTTCCACAGATCGTAGGCGATGATGAACACCCAGGTCATATCGGGCCACAGCATGTCCTGGCGCTTCTTGGAGATGTAGATGCCGAACCAGCCGGTCATGCAGGCGATATTAAGCAGGCCGGCGATGCCGTTGAACACGTTGTGCCAGCCGCCGTAGAGCGTGACGCCTTCGGTGGACACCCAGGTGGTGCCCCAAGCGCGAAACGCGCTCTCGAAGTCGCTCACCACGGCGATGAGGATGTTGATGGCCACGATGACGAAGGGGAAGGCCTTGAACCAGTGGGAGCGGCCGATCTTGCCCCAGGAGTACTTGAGCATCATGAAGCCGATGCAGCCGGCGGTAGCGGCATACACCTTGGCATAGTGGAACCAGCTGTTCATGTCGGTGTGGGTGGGGTTGGCAAGCGCCCATTCGGCGCCGGCCGCCGCGCCGATCTCCACGGCGAGGCAGTAGACGGTCATGGCGCCGCACACGCCGAAGAACATGAAGCATCCGCCGAACTTGGTGCGGCGGGCGAACTCGTTCAGCAGGATGAGCAGGACGAGCACCATGGCCAGGCCGAGCCATTGGTAGAGCGCGTTGGGACCGTACACATCGAATAGCATGGGTATCCCTCCTTAATAGATACCGATCGGGCAAGCTCGCCGCGCCTGGACCGGAGACCCGCAGTGTCCAGTCCAGCCGCGGTGGCTTTGCAAGTGACCTTGCAATCGTTGGTGACCACCATACTCGGCTTCCCATCTTCAGTCAATATCCATAAATTATCAGTTTGGTAGTAATTGACGGAATGAAAAACTGCGTCAATATAGCCTTGATATACGGGGAAAATGCTGATATGCTCCGCCTAAATAAGTTCATGAGAGAAAATAAAAGAAAACTTTCATGAAGAAATATTAGGAAAACAAGTCGGAATGATCGGAGGGACTATGAACGGAGTGAAGACCACGGCGGCCCTCGGATGCGCCACCGTGCTCGCTTTCGGGCTGGCCGGCTGCGGCGCCTCGTTCGAGGGCTCGGGGTCGAAGGACGCGGCCTCGGCCGAGCAGCTGGCCCTGCGCGCCGACGACCCGTGGGCGGCCGAGGTGGCCGAAGACCCGTCGGCCCGGGTGGCCGGGGATGTGCGCGACGGGGTGTATACCGGGCGCGGCCGGGGCATGGAGGGGTGGATCACCGTGACGCTGCTTATCGACGACGGGCGCCTGACGTGCCTGGAGACCGCCCAGGACGGCGAGAGCCAGAGCCGCGGCGGCTACGAGGCCATCCGCGACGGCGTGTACGCCCAGATGATCGAAGCGGCCCAAGGGCCTGACATCGACGCGGTGGCCGGCGCCACCATCACCACGGCCGGCGTAAAGCAGGCGGTCGAGGATGCGCTGGCCCAGGCCGGCGCCGAGAACATGACGGACGCCGCCGGCGATGCTGCCGGCGCGGACGGAGCGGCGGGAGCCGATGCCGCGACCGCCGATACCGCCGCGACCGACGGTGCGACTGCCGAGAAGGAGGCTGAGAGCCATGAGTAAGCTCAATCAGGGCGCGCACCTTTCGCGCCGCGACTTTCTGACCGGATCGGCCCTCGCCGCGGCCGGGGCCGCTGCAGCGGGGCTGCTCGCCCCCGAGGCGGCCCTGGCCGCCAGCGCCGAGCGCCGGGGCGACTGGACGCGCGAGGGCGACCCCGTGGCCGCCTCCGATCCGAGTAACACCACCAACGCGAGCGCCGCCGACGGCACCTACCGCGAGCACGACGCCGCGAGCTTTCCCGCCAACGACGCCACGCCCATTCCGCCCCGGGACGTGCCTGCGGCGTGGGACTACGAGTGCGACATCTGCGTGGTGGGCGCCGGGGGCGGCGGCCTGAACGCCGCGGCCCGCGCCTGCGAGCTGGGGGCCGAGGTCATCTGCGTGGAGGCCATGGGGCTTCCCGGCGGCAACGCCCAGGAGGCGGGCATGTGCGGCATCCTCGGCGGCTACTCCGGCCAGGAGGAGAAGAAGTTCGCCTTCCCGAGCTACCCCTTCTCGCCCCAGGCCCTCACCGACTGGGCCATGGACGAGTACCACTACGCGGCCGATCCGAAGCTCATCTACAAGATCGCCTCGGAAGGCGGCAGGAGCCTCGACTGGATGGCCGAGTGCGGCGTGCACTGGCGTCTCGGCGAGGTGCCGGTGTACGTGGCGCCGAAGCGCTCGACGCTCGACCACCACGTGCTGAAGATGAAGGATGCCACCGACGCCATGTACAACTACGCCAACCGGCACGGGGTGGATTTCCACTTCCAGAGCCCGGCGGCCGCACTTGTGCAGGACGACGACGGGCGCATCGTGGGCGTTGTCGTGAACGAGGACTACGGGAACGAGAAGTACATCCACGCCAAGCGCGCCGTCATCCTCACGGCCGGCGGCTTCTGCAACAACAAGGCGCTGCTGGACAAGTACATCCCCACGGCGGCCATGGGCTGCGCCTCCAGCTACCTCACCGCCGGCGAGACCGGCGAGTGCTTCCGCATGGGCCTCGGCGTGGGCGCTGACGTGTCCGGCTTCAACAGCTCGGCTTCCTTCGACGGCGGTGTGGACTGGCAGGCCGAGGGCGGCACCTGGGCGCGCTTCCTCTACGACGGCATGACCCAGCTCTCGCGCCAGCCGTGGCTGACCATCGACCGCTGCGGCAACCGCCTGCGCTACATGGACTCCCGCGTGGGAGAGGACGGCGCGAACGCCATCTATGCCCTGGGGGATTTGGCCACCATCCAGATGACCCCGCCGGGCCACCGCTCCTACATCATCTTCGATGCCAACTACGAGGATCATCTGGCGGGATTCGCCCAAGAGCACTGCCGCAAGCTCATCACCCCCGATCTGGAGCAGATCGAGAAGGTGCCCGAGCACTACCGCGACTGGCACCACGGCGTGCAGGATGCCATCGACGCCGACGTGCTGAAGCGCCGCGACACCTTAGAGGAGCTGGAGGCCGACCTGGGCCTGGCCGAGGGGGTGCTCACCGAGGCGGTGGCGAAGTGGAACGAGGCGTGCGAGCGCGGCGAGGACGATTTCATGTACCCCATGCCGCCCGAGTGGCTGCACGCCATCACCACACCGCCCTTCTACGGCTGCCGCATCGGCGGCAACCTCTACGGCACCAAGGCCGGCCTGCTCATCAACGACCAGATGCAGGTGGTGGGCACGAGCGGCCGCGTCATCCCGGGGCTCTACGCCGGCTGGCACACCGCCGGCGGCGCCTGTGGCGAGAACAGCTACATCGGCGACCCTATCTTAGGCTCGCTCATGGGGGACGTGGGGCTCGCCTTCTGCGGCGGGTACCTCTGCGGCACCTCGGCGGTGGAAAACGAGATGGGCGAGGCCTAAGGGCGCGCTCTCGACGGCGCGGGGCGCAGGACGTTCCGCGGGATTGCTTCGGAAGGAGCTGACTATGAACGATACGAAAGCAATGGCGCGGCCGTTCCTCACGCTGTACGCCATGGGGCTCGTGATAGCGATTCTGGCCCGCATCGGGCTTACCGTGGCCGGGGGCACCGGCGTGCTCGCCTTCGACTACATCTCGGCCTCGGGCGTGCCCATTCTGGATGTGATCTGCTCCATCCTCACGGGCTCGGCCTTCGTGGCCTTCCTGTTCGCGGCGGGATTGGCGCTCGTGGTGTCCACGGCCGGCGCGGTGCTCTACGGGGCCCTTGCGGCCCGTGGCGACGCCCGCCCGCGCCCGGCAACGGCGTTTCTGTGGGGCTGGGCCACGGCGCTTACGGCCATCGTGTGCCTGGTCGTGGTGGTGCTCGGCATCCTGTCGGCGGTGCAGGTGGGCTCCATGAGCTCGAAGCTGCCGGGGCTGCCCGTCATCGTGCTGGGCGTTATCGCCTTCGCGGCCTTCCTGGGCACGTTGCTCGGTGCGGCGTCGATGGTGGTGTGCGCCTGTGTGGCCCGCGCCCGCGCCGGGCATTCCCTGGCGGTGGGCCTCATCGTGGCCTGCGCGGCCTGCGGCGCGGTGGTCATGGTGCTCACGGTGGGCACCTTCTCGGCCCTGAATGTGGCGGCGGTGAGCCTGCCGGCCCTCGGCGGCTGGGCGGCGGCCGACCTGGTCGTGAACGTGATCCTGCTCTTTGGCTCTGCGGCCCTTATCCGCAGGCAGGAGGGCGCCCCGGTGCCGAAGGCGAGCGCGAAACCAGCGGCGGCCGGCGCTGCAGGGTAGGGCGCGGCCGACCGTTTCCTGTGCGGGATGGCGGTCTCGGCCGAGATAGGAGAAGGCCCCGACTGCCGGCATCGTCGCTGGCATCGGGGCCTTTTGCATCGGCTGAAAACGAGTGGGTGGCTAGCTTCTAGATTTCCTGGAGCAGGTCGTAGGCGGCCTGCTCCTTTGCTTGGCGCTGGGCGTCCAGGTCGGCCACCACCACGTGCCCCACCTGCTCGATGGCCTCGCGCTGCCCGGCCGTGAGGTTGGCCCACAGCTTCGTAGCGGCCAGCTCGTTTACCGTGGCGCCGATGAGGAAGCCCTCGTAGACGCCCTCGTCGGTGAGGGCCACGTAGACGGCCTTCTTGTCCGCGGGCGATTTTAGCCGCCGGGCCCAGCCGCGCTGCACGAGTCGCTCGATGGCCCGGGCAGCGTTCACCGGCGACATGCGGAGTGCCTCGGCCAGAGCGCCCACGCGCTCGGGGCGGTCGGTTTCGCCGAGGCGCTGCACGATGCGGCACTCGTTGAATGACGCGCCCGTGGCCTCGCGCAGGGTGCGCTCGGTTTCCGCACGGATGAGCTCCACCGACACGAGCGAGCGCGAGGCGGGGAAGCGATCGGCCACCTCGGCGTTGAGCGGCGGCTCGATGGCGGCGCCGGCGGCCACGGCGGCCTCCAGGATAGTGCGGTAGGTGGGGTTGCCCGTGGGGAAGTTCGCGTACAGGCTCGCGACGAGGGACTCGTTCACCGTGGCGATGTGGGCTCGCCCCGCCTCGGTGATGGCCAGAAAGCGCGTGCGGCCGTCGGACTCGCCGGCGGCGCGGGTGGCGTATCCGCGCGATTCCAGCGCGTCCACTGCCTGGGTGACCACGTTGGGCTTCATGCCCAAAAGCCGTCCCAGCTCGCCTTGGCTGATGGCCCCGTTGGCCTGCAAGAGCTTCGTGAGCACGCGGTATTGGGTGATGTTCAACTCGCTGGCGGCCGCCAGCCCCTGGCGCAGCGTCTCGTGGGCCATCTCGAAGGCCACGAAGTACGTGGAGTCCAGATTGAACTTGTCTTTGGCGGGGGTGGGGCGCGTCTCGGTCATGGAAATCCTCACTTGTCGCGGTCGCCGAGTTGGCGAGCGCTAGATAGTTCACTGCTGTAATAATTGTACTGCGCAGAGCGCGTGCGGCAGAGGTCTGCAAGGTAAACAGTCATAATTTGGCCAGAAAAGCTGTTTTTGGTGCAACAGCGGCATTGCCGAGATGCTGCACAGGTCGGAAATGCACGAGTACCAACAATCGGCATCGTGAATGAGCGGAAAAGCGGGTCGCTCGAAGACGAGGATGACCCCGCTGTGCACCAAAACCGTCAATATGCGCCACATTACAGAGATGGTAGATGCAACATGGCAGCGGCGAACGTTGCAGCGGCGAGCGCGGCGGCCGTTTCCGATGTCGAGCGGGAGCCCGAGTCTAGCCGCGTGCCGGGGTGATAGTGCCCTGGGCGTCGATGAAGAAGGCCTGCTCGATCTCGGGCCGGCGGCGGGCGAGGGCGAGCCCCCGTTCGAGTCCCAGGGCCAGAAGGGTGGTGGAGAAGCCCTCGGCGTCGATGGACTTCTCGCAGATGACGGTGACGCCGGCCACGTCGGTTTCGGCGGGCATGCCGGTGCGCGGGTCCAAGATATGATGGCAGAAGGTGCCGTCGGGCGCCGTGAAGCAGCGCTCGTAGATGCCGCTTGTCACGGCCGAGCCGCGCGCGAGGGGCACGGCCCCGATGAGCTTCTCCGGCTCGGCGGGATTGCGCACGCCGACGTTCCAGGGCCGGCCGTTCGGCTTGGCGCCGCTCACGGCCACGTTGCCCCCGAGGTTCACGATGACGCCCGAAAGCCCGTAGCCCTCCATGGCTTCCACCAGTGCATCGGCGATCCACCCCTTGGCGATGCCGCCCGCATCCACTGCCGCAGCCGGATCGCCGAGCTGCGCGAGGTAACGGCCGTCTTCCCGCCATAGCCTCAGCTGGCGCCAATCGACGTGCCGCACCGCCTCGGCCAAGGCGGTTGCGTCGGGCGCGGTGCCCTCGTGGAAGTCCCACAGGCGCACGGCCGGCCCCACGGTGATGTCGAAGGCGCCCTCGCTGGCCTCGCAGTAGGCCAGTGCGCGCGTGAGCAGATCGAAGGTGAGCGGGTCGATGGCCACGGGCGCCCCGCCGGCGCCGTTCACGCGAGCGATGTCGGAGTGGGGCAGCGTGCGGCTGAACAGCCGCTCGTAGGTGCGGCAGAGCGAGCGGACCTCCTCGAAGGCCGCCCGGCAGGCCGCGGCCTCGCCGTAAGCCTCGATGTCGATGACGGTGTTGAAGGCGAGAAAGCGCACGCCGGCAGGCTTGCCGTCCGCCGCGTCGTGCCACTGCACGAAGGCCTCGTCGGGAATGGGGTCGCAGGCGCCTTCGCCCTCGGCGGCGCGTCCTTGCGGCGCGCCCTCCGTTATTTGTCCGCTGCTGGTTTCCATGGATCCAGTATAGCGCACATCCTGTAGTATCATGGGCGAACGCGAACAACGAAGAGAAAGGCGCTCACGTGAAGGCTCTCATTCCCGCGGCGGGGCTTGGCACCCGCTTTCTGCCGGCCACCAAGGCCCAGCCTAAGGAGATGTTGCTGGTGGTGGATCGGCCGGCCATTCAGTATGTCGTGGAGGAGGGCCTGGCGTCGGCGGCCGACGAGGTGGTCATTGTCAACAGCCGCGAGAAGAAGGCCATCGAGGATCATTTCGCGCCGAACCCCGAGCTGGTGGCGCTTCTGCGCGAGCGCGGCAAGGACGCCTACGCCGACGCTGTGGAGGCGGTGGGCAGCTACCCGGTGAGCTACGTGTACCAGGAAGAGGCCCTGGGGCTGGGGCATGCGGTGCGCTGCGCGGCCGAGAAGACGGCTGGCGAGCCCTTCTACGTGCTGCTCGGCGACGTGCTCGTGCCCGACAACGGGATGCTGCCGGCCATGCAGGCGGTCTCCGACGCCCACGGCGGTGCGAGTGTCATCGCGGTCATGCCCGTGCCCGACGATGAGGTGAGCCGCTTCGGCGTCATCGCCGGCGCTCCCATCTCCGACGATGTGTGGAAGGTGGACGCGCTGGTGGAGAAGCCGGCGCTTGAGGACGCTCCCAGCAACCTGGCGGTGTTCGGGCGCTACCTGCTCTCGCCGCGCGTCATGGAGCTGCTGGCCGACGTCCAGCCCGGCGTGGGCGGCGAGATCCAGCTGACCGATGCGCTCGACGCGGTGCTCGCCGAGGAGGAGATGTACGCGCTCATCGTGGACCCGGCCGACGGCTTCGACACTGGCACCGTGGAAAGCTGGCTCGAGACGAACAACATCTTATTCCAGCGCAAGAACGGTTAGGCGATCCGCTCGCTTCGGCCCCGCCCCCTCCGGCCGCACCGCGGTCGCGGGACGGGGCCGCTTTTTCTGTTACGGCGGGCCTGGATGTAGGCTCGACAACATGTCAGCAACGATGCTGTTATAAGGAATTGTTGCTGCATTCCCGCTGATGGAAATGCTTCTTATTTCTGAAGAATAGCTTAAAGATGACCCTTTGAATCCATAAGTTCCCCACCTTCACGTCATAGGGAATTCAAGGGTGGTTGGTATACTGAGTCCAGCAAGTGAGACAACCCCCTCCGATCACTTGCCTGCTTTGTCTCTGAAAAGCAGAACGCGGCTCTTGCGAGAGTCGCATCCCCCCTCCTTCTGGCCCGGCGGCCCCCTCCGCCGGGCCGCTTCTTTTTTGGCTGACCCCTGGCTTTTCCCGTTTGGTTTCCCGCTCGCAATGCGATGGGCGCCGCAACCGAAGTCGCGACGCCCGCAGGGGAGGGTTATCTGGGGGAGCTGGCTAAGCGCTGAACACTCCGGCGCCGCAGGCGTAGCCGAGGGCCATGGAGCTGACGCCCGACATGCCCACGGTCACCTCTCCGGCGGCGAACAAGCCCTCGATGGCCGTGCCGTCCTCGCGCAGGACCTGCGAGATCTCGTCGGTCACGACACCGCCTTCGGTGATGTGCGCCGCCCAGGTACGCGGGCTCGCATAGAAGGGCGGGTTCTCGATAGGGCTGCGTTCCGTGAAAATCATGCGGCCGAAATCGGGATCCTCGCCGGCTCGCGCGATTTCGTTGTAGCGCTCCACGGTGGCCTTGAACGTGGCCGGATCGCAGCCCATCTGCTCGGCCAGTTCCTCCAGCGTGTCGGCGCGGTGCAGCTGCCCTTGGTCGAGCAGGCGCTGGATGGAGCGGCCGTAGTAGCTGTACTCGCCTTCCACGCGGCTGGTGTCCTTGTCGCTGATGAGGAACAGCACTTCGTCGGGCTGCTTCATCAGCGCCTCGGTCATGGTGTAGCGATCCAGCGTCTCGTCGACGAAGCGCTCTCCGTTCTTGTTCACGAGCAGGCAGTCGGTATCCTCGCCCACGGTGGTCTCGTCGCAACCGTTCTTCACGTCGGCGAAGGGGAACATCATCAGCGAATCCATGAGGGCCACTTCGGCGCCTTCCTCCAGGGCCAGCTTGATGCCGTCGCCATGGTGGCCGTAGACGTTGGTGGTGGGAAGCGGCGTGTTCTCGTCCCACGGCCAGATCGTGTTGTACTCGCGCAGCATGTCGGGATTGCCGGAAAAGCCGCCGGTGGCCAGCAGGGCGCCCCGCGAGGCGCGCACGTGGTAGGTGGTGCCGTCCTCGGCGACCGCCGTGAATCCGACCACGCGGTCGCCATCCTTCAGAAGGGCGGTGACGGGTGTGTTCAGCATGATCTCCACCGGATAGTCATTCTCGGCGATCTGCTTGTCGAAGAAGTTGAAGTAGCCCTGGCCGCAGAAGCCGTCGTCGGGGGCAGACCAATGGGGCCACGGATACCCCACGATGCCGATGCAGGGCTTCCAGGCGAAGCCGTTCTCGTCGAGGAAGGCGTCGAAGGCGGAGACGCATTGGGCGAAATCGAGGCTTCCGTAGTAGCCGTCAGCGCCGTAGAGCAGACACTCCTGCAGGGCCATGAGCTCCTCGCAATCGAAAAGCGTGGTGTCGCCGGAGGCCTGCCATGCCGCATAGCGCTCCTTGATCTTGGCCAGTTCCTCTGGCGGGATCTCGGCGGCGATGGGGTTGGCCAGATCGGCTTCTAGCTGGCGGGTGAGCTCGGGGGTCATGGGAACGCGCAGATCGGCGGGGGCGTTCACGTATTCCAGATAGCCGCCAGACACCAGGGCGTTGCCGCCGACGTTGCTGCCCTTCTCCAGCACGATGACCTTGCCCGCACCCGCTTGGGCCGCTCCTACGGCGGCGCCCATTCCCGCTGCGCCTGCGCCGGCGATGACGAAATCGCATTCCAGTTCCACCACGTCGGCGGAAAGCTCGGGCGCGCGGTAGTTCTTCTCCATGGCGCACACGTCGCCGCCGGCCTGCTTCACGCAATCGGTCACCGCGGCGAGGATGGCCGCGCTCGTGAGCGTGCAGCCGGTGATGGTGTCGATGCCCAGGGCCTGCTGGTCGATGATGGTGGCGGGAATCTCATCGAAGGCGCGATCGGACACGCGCTCCGTTTCCTCGTGCTCGCCGATGGCGATGTCGGTGATGGCGCTGTCGGTGAAGGTGGCCTGCAGGGTCAGCGGGCCGAATTTGCCCTCGCCGGTGCCCGTGTAGGTGCCCGGCGTGAATGCGAGCGTGTCTGTGCCCGTTGCCGCGGCGGGGGTCTTAGGCGCGCAACCGGACAGGCCGAAGACGGCCAGGTTCACGCCGGCAAGCGTGGCGCCCGCCAGAAAGGTGCGGCGGCTCATACGGTGGTTCAGGTAGGCGTAGGTCATGGATGTCCCTTCCCTCGGTCGGTTGGCGGGCCTTGTGCCCCGCTGGCTGGTTGCAGTGTGCCGCGAGGCTGCGCCCGGCGCATCTTCCGTTTGGGAAAAAGACGGTCAACTTTGTAACCCTGCTTGTAACCTCCTGACGTTTTCGCTGATCATCGCCTTGCTTGTGGAGTTTCGTGAAAAGCGGCGCGTTTTGCGAAGTGGCCATCGACAGCGTTCGCGGGTCTTGCGGCCGTGAGCGGATTGCGCCGATGATGGGCTATACTATCCCCATGGGAACGGGTGGACATAGGACGCAAGGCGGGGGAGCGCCACAGGGGACGAGCGCCCTCGGACGGGTTTTTCGCCCGCTGGGGATTTCCGCGCCTTCGTTCGTGCTTCCCTTCTTCGGCTTCGCCTTCATGCGCGCTTACAACGATGGAGTCGCCCGGTGCTTCTCCGAGGCTCCTTTCGGCTCGCAATGGGCGGGGGAGGATCTTTACAGCCTCGTTCTTTTGGCTGTGTTCCTCGGGTGCGCCCTGGGGGCCCGGCGCATCGCGCCGCTCTATCGGCGTCCTGCGGTCGTGGCCCTCGCGACGGGCCTCGCCGTGCTGGGTGCGGCGCTGGCAGGTATTGCGGCCGACGGCCGCTGGGGCGTCGTTCCGCTCGTCGGCGCCATGGGCGCCTCGGGTGTGGCGGGCGCGTTGTTCATTCTCCTGTGGGCCGAGCTGCACAGCTGCCTGACGCCGCTCGGCATTGTCACCTATGTGTCGGGCGCATTCTTGTTCGGTTCGACGGGTGCCTGGATTCTGCAAGGGCTGGATCCAGTACGCCAGACGCTGGTGCTTGCAGTGCTGCCCCTGGTGTCGGTGGCCTGCCTGCGGAAAAGCTTCGCCCGCATCGAGCCGGTGGATCTGCCCCGGGCGAGCTGGGGGCGCTACGACTTCCCCTGGCGGCTCATGGTGGTGCTCGGCGTGTACGAGCTGGCGTACGGCGTGAGGGAGGCGGCCCCGGATTTCCAATGGGATGCCTATACGCTCGGGGTCATCGCGGTGGCTGCCGTCGTGTTCTCGGCAGCGTGCCTCTTCTCGCGGCGCATCGATTTCGCGCTCATTTACCGCACCCCCTTCGCTCTTATGCTGTGCGGTTTGGCCATGGTGCCCCTCACGGCCACATTCGGCGCGTTCGCCTCCGACCTGCTGGTGTCGTCGGGCTACGCGCTCATGTTCCTCGTGCTGACGTTTCTGCTGTGCGACCTGTCCCACCGCTACGGGGTGTCGGTGCTGGTGCTGTGCGGCGTGGAGGAGCTGACGGCCATCTTCCGCCTGATCGGTCATCAGGTGCCCGAGGCCCTGGCCTCCGGTGCGCTGCCGGCTGTCGACGGGGCGGCCGTGTCGGTGGGCCTTACGGTGCTCGTGGTGCTGGCGAGCATGCTCTTGCTTTTCGGCCGCTCGGCGAGCGAGCCATGGGGCGCGGCGTTTTTCGGGGTTGGTGCCATGGCGGCGGAAAGCGACGAGCGCGGGCAAATCGTGGAGCGTTGCGCCGAGCTTGCCCGCGCCCACGGTCTTTCCGCTCGTGAGCGCGAAGTGCTGGAGCTTGTGGCCCTTGGGCGCAGCTCGACTCAGATTGAGCGCGAGCTGGTCATCGCCAATGGCACGCTGAAGTCGCACCGGCAGCGGATATACCAGAAGCTGGGGGTTCATAGCAAGAAAGAGCTGCGGGACCTCGTGGATGTGGGGGACGGGGCCTGACAGTTGCCGGGCCCGCGCTGGGCGGTTGAGCAAAAATATAAACATTTGTTCTGGTTTTAGGAGACGCGCCGTGGTACCATAGGCGCCATGGATACCTTATTTACTGCAATGGAGAACGATCGTCGGGCCGATGTGGCGCCGCTTGCGGTGCGCATGCGGCCGCGTACGCTCGATGAGGTGGTGGGCCAGGCCGAGGCCGTGGGCGAGGGCAGCTGGCTTAGGGCCGCCATCGAGAATGACACTTTAAGCTCGGTCATCTTGTTCGGGCCCGCGGGCACGGGGAAGACCTCGCTTGCCCATGTCATCGCCGAGTCCACCAAGGCCACCTTTGTGGAGGTGTCGGCCATCGGGGGCACCGTGTCCGACTTGCGTCGCGAGATCGCCGAGGCCGAGCGGCGCCTCGTCTCGGGCGGCCTGCGGACCATCCTGTTCGTCGACGAGATCCACCGGTTCAATCGCAGCCAGCAAGACGCACTGCTGCATGCGGTGGAAGATCGGCTCGTGGTGCTCGTGGGCGCCACGACCGAGAACCCGTTCTTCGAGGTGAACTCTGCCCTCATCTCCCGCTCGCGGGTGGTGGAGCTGCATTCCCTGGCCGACGAGGAGATTGCCCGTCTCGTGCGGCGCGCCGTAGCCGATGAGCGGGGATTGGCGAGCTGCTACGCGCTCGAAGAAGCTGCTTGCGACGCCATCGTCACTCTGGCCGGGGGTGACGGGCGCGGAGCGCTCACCACGCTCGAGCTGGCCGCCGGCATGGCGGCGCCGGGCACTCCCGAGGAGCCGGTGGCCATCACCGAGGCCATGGTGCGGGCCGCCACGCCCCATCGGGTGCTGCCCTACGACAAGAACAAGGACATGCACTACGACATCATCTCCGCGTTCATCAAGTCCATGCGCGGCAGCGACCCCGATGCCGCGGTGTACTGGCTCGCCCGCATGATCGATGGGGGAGAGGACCCCAAGTTCATCGCCCGGCGCATGTACATTGCCGCCTCCGAGGACATCGGCAACGCCGACCCGCAGGCACTGCTCGTGGCCGAGGCGGCCTTCCGCGCCGCCGAGGTCATCGGCTACCCGGAGTGCCGCATCAACCTGGCCCAGGCCGCCATCTATTTGGCGCTTGCTCCGAAGTCGAACGCCGCTGAGGCCGCCATCGATGCGGCCCTGCGCGAGGTGCGTCAGGGGCCGGTGCGCAAGGTGCCCGACTACCTGCGCGACCGCCATCGCCCCGGCTCGGAGAACTACGGGCAGTACAAGTATCCTCACAGCTATCCGGGCGGGTGGGTGGATCAGCGCTATCTGCCCGAGGGGCTCGAGCGGGGTTGTTTCTATCAGCCGAGCGAGCGGGGTTGGGAGGCCTACCGCACCGAGGCGGCTGCCCGCGATCGCAAGGGGTAGGGCGCCGGTGCGCTCGCGCTTGCGCAATAGCCGGCACGCCCGGCGTCTCCCGCGGTGCCTGTGCAGTTGACGCAATGCCAACTTCCGTTTACGGAATGGCTACTGTGTGGGTGCCTTCTGTGGAATGGAGCTGGGGACTTATTAGAATGGCCGAGGTAATAGTATAGTCTGGTCTTCGGAATTATAAGGAGGCTCATCATGGATTTCGCCCAGATCGTGGATATCGCGCTGCCGGTCGTGTATGTGCTGGTGGGTGCGGTACTCGTTTGGTTTGTCGTGGAGCTCGCGCTGACTATCCGCTCCACCCGCTCTACTATCGATGATGCTCATGCGGAGCTGACCCCCACGCTCAAGAACGTGGAGAAGATCACCGCCGAGGTGACCCCGCTTGTGGGCAATGTGAATACCCTGATCACCGAGCAGGTGACGCCTCTTATGGAGAAGGCCAATGCCATGGCCGAGGAAGCCAAGCCGGCGGTGGGCCGGGTCGATCCTCTGGTGGAGCGCCTGTCGCTCACGGTGGATGCTGCCAACTTGGAGCTTATGCGGGTCGATCAGATCCTTGAGGATGTGACCCAGATCACCGACTCGGTCTCGAAGGCCGCCGGCGCGGTGGATACCGTGACGAGCGCTCCCATCGATCTGGTGAACTCGCTGACCGGCAAGCTGCGCAACCGCTTCAAGCCGCGCTATGCCTCCGACGAGTCGGTACGCCTCGGTGCATCCGAGGCCTCGGAGCCCGCTCGTTCCGCCACGGTGGCTGACGCCGTGAGCGCTGTGGGCGATGCAGCTAGCGCCGTTGTGTCCGAGCAGAAGGCCCGCATGGCGGCCCGCAAGGCGGCCAATGCCTCGGCCCGTGCCCGGGGCGAGGCCTTCGAGGAGCAGCTCGGCCACACCGCCTCCGCCATCACCAATGCGGCGGTGTCCGCTACCGACGCAGACACTGCCGCGCCAGATTCAGCCGCGACGGCTTCACCGGCTGCCGAGGGTGCCTCTGCTTCCGTCTCGCCCAATGCCGCAGCGGCTCAGGCGGCCTCGGCGCCGGCAGGCGGCAGCCCCTACAGCGTTCAGTAGTTCGCGCCATCCTATCCACCTGCACTGCGAGGAACATCTATGAGAACCGAGGCACCGTCTTCCAACAACCCCCGTCTGACCGCCGATCGCACCCTGACGGCACGGCAGCTGAAGGCGCGCATCCGCTTTCTCGATCTGTGGTCGATCATCGCCGCCATCATTCTCCTCGGCGGCGTGGTGTGGCTTATGGGCGTGCTCTCGGTGCCGGTGGCCATTCTCATCTGGACGCTTATCATCGTGTTCTGCCTGCGCGGCATCGTGAACGGCCTGGAGCGCGTTCACGTGAACCGGGCTATCGGCACCACGGTGGCCTATATCGTGATGGCGCTCGTGCTGGCAGCGGTGGGCTTCCTGCTATTCTCGCCTATGTTCGGCTTGAATTCCCAGTTCAACGACTTGCTCACGAGCATGCCTCATTATGTGGAGGCCATTACGGCCTGGGGCAACGACCTGTACGCCCGCTATGCCCAGTTCTTCGAGGATGACACCGTGAAGAACCTCATCGCCGAGGCGCAGAAGTCGGCAGCCTCCTGGGCGGCTGGCGTGGCCTCGGGGGCGGGCAGCGGCGTTATGGCTTTCGGCACCACGTTGGCCAACGGACTCATGGCTCTGGGCTTCGGGCTTGTCATCGCGTTTTGGGTGCTCATGGAGCTGCCGGCCATCGGGCGCGAGACGCGTCGCCTCATCGGCCCGAGGCATGCCGAGGATGCCGAGTTCTTCCACGCCACCTTCACCCGCGTTATGGGCGGCTACATTAAGGGCACGCTTTTGCAGTGCGCTATCATCGGCGTGGGCTGCGGCATTCTGTTCGCGGCGGCCGGGGTTCCCAATGCGGCGGTGCTCGGGCTTATCACTGGCGTCATGAACATCATCCCCATCATCGGTCCGTGGATTGGCGGTGCGCTGGCGGCCATCGTGGCCATCTTCGCCGGCCCGGTGACTGCGGCCATTGCGCTTATCGGCACCATCGTCATCCAGCAGCTTGTCTACACCTTCGTCTCGCCGAAGATCATGGCGAACTCCGTGGACATTCATCCGGCCCTCACCCTGTTCGCCTTGATGGTGGGCTCGGCTTTGGGCGGCGCTATGAGCGGGCTTCTGGGGTCGCTTGTGGGCATGCTCGCCTCCATTCCGCTTGTGGCCGTGGCCAAGTCGGTGTTCGTGTACTACTTCGAGAAGAGAACCAGCCGTCACCTCGTTGCCGAGGACGGTGTGTTCTTCAAGGGCACCCCCGAGGACACCGAGATGGTGAATCCCATCGCCGACGCCACCGCGCCCGGCACTACGGGTACCTTGAAGCCCATTCGCCTGGAAAACATGGCCGGAATCTCGGGGCGTCTTCCGAAACTGCACATGCAGCGCCATGGCCGCATCACCCCGCGCCACTCCCACGATGAGGGCGACGGTCGCAAGTAACTTGTACTATAATGCTCGGTTGGATATTTTCGACATGCCGTAAAGGACGGACAGGATACCTATGCAGTACATGACCACCGCGGAAATCCGCGAGAAGTACCTCGCCTACTTCCAGGAGAAGGGCTGCAAGCTCGTGCCCTCTTCTTCCCTCATCCCCGACGATCCGTCGCTTCTGCTGACGAGTGCGGGCATGGTGCAGTTCAAGCCCTACTTCCTGCAGCAGAAGCAGCTGGAGGCGCCCTATATCGGCACCACCAGCGTGCAGAAGTGCGTGCGCACCAACGATATCGACATCATCGGCACCACGGGGCGCCACCTGAGCTTCTTCGAGATGCTCGGCAACTTCTCCTTCGGCGAGTACTTCAAAGAGGAGATGTGCGCCTGGGCCTACGACTTCTCCGTGAACGTGCTGGGACTGCCTCCCGAGCGTCTGTACTTCACCGTGTTCGAGGACGACGACGAGACCATCGAGATCTGGAAGAACCTGGGCGTGCCCGATGACCATATCTCCCGCCTCGGCGAGGACGACAACTTCTGGCGTGCCGGCCCCACGGGCCCCTGCGGTCCCTGCTCGGAGATCTACTTCGACCAGGGTCCCGACTTCGGCTGCGGCAGCCCTGATTGCGCCCCGGGCTGCGACTGCGACCGCTTCCTGGAGTTCTGGAACTGCGTGTTCACCCAGTACGACGGCCAGGAGGACGGCACGCTTGCCCCCTTGCCCAAGAAGAACATCGATACGGGCATGGGCCTGGAGCGCATGGCCGCCATCATGCAGGGGGTGCAGTCCAACTACGAGACCGATGTGCTGCGCAGCCTCGTGGCCGTGGGCGAGCGTTTGTCCGGCCGCACCTACGGCGAGGACGCCGAGGTGGATCTGGCCCTGCGCATCATCGCCGACCATTCCCGCTCGGTCACCTTCATGATCGCCGACGGCATCCTGCCGGGCAACGAGGGCCGCGGCTACGTGCTGCGCCGCCTGCTGCGCCGCGCCATCATGAAGGCCCAGCTCATCGGCATTGAGGGCCACTTCCTCAACGAGTACGTGGACGAGATCGTGCGCCTCATGGGAGATGTGTACCCCGAGATCGTAGAGAACCGCGAGCTGGAGCGCGGCCTCATCATGGCCGAGGAGGATCGCTTCGGCGCCACCCTGCGCCAGGGCCAGGCCTACCTGGAAGAGGCCCTGGGCAAGCTTGCGGGCGACACGCTTTCCGGCGAGGAGGCCTTCACCCTGCACGACACCTACGGCTTCCCCGTGGAAGTGACTCAGGAGATTGCCGAGGGCCGCGGCGTGAAGGTGGACATGGAGGGTTTCGAGCGCTCCATGGCTGCCCAGCGCGAGCGCGCCCGTGCGGCCGGTGCCAAGGACGCCGAGGCCGCCTGGTCCACTTACGGCGGCGTGTACGCCGACCTGCTGCGCGAGCTGGGCCCCACGGCCTTCATCGGCTACGACGCCACGGCCGCCGAGACGCGCGTGGTCGCCCTCGTGCGCGACGGCGAGCGGGTGGACGGGCTGGCCGCCGGCGAGACCGGCGAGGCGCTTCTGGCCGCCACCCCCTTCTATGCCGAGATGGGCGGCGAGGTGGGCGACACCGGCCTCATGGAGAACGGTGCCGGCCGCGTAGCCGTGCTGGACACCCGCGCTCCCGAGGCGGGGCTGTTCGTGCACGCGGTGCGCGTGGACGAGGGCGCCCTGGCCGTGGGCGATACGGTGGTGGCCCGCGTGGACGCCAATCGCCGCGCCGCCATCGAGCGCAACCACACCGCCACGCACATCCTGCACGCCGCCCTGCGCCGCGTGCTGGGCGATCACGTGAAGCAGGCCGGCTCCTATGTGGGTCCCGACCGCCTGCGCTTCGACTTCACCCACTTCGAGGCCTGCACGGCCGAGCAGCTGGCCGAGGTGGAGCGCGAGGCCAACGACCACATCATGGCCGCCGTGCCCACCACGATTTACGAGACCTCCCTGGAAGAGGCCCGCGCCGCCGGTATCACGGGGCTGTTCGGCGAGAAGTACGGCGAGGTCGTGCGCGTCGTGGAGGCCGGCGAGGCGTCCCGCGAGCTGTGCGGCGGCTGCCATGTAGGCAATACTGCCGAGATCGGCTTCTTGAAGATCACGAGCGAGTCCTCCGTGGGCGCCAATGTGCGCCGCATCGAGGCCGTGACGAGCTTCGGGGCGCTCGCCTACGTGAACAAGGTGGAGGCCGAGCTGAAGGAGACCGCGGCCATCTTGCGCGTGCCCCCCTTCGACGTGTCCGAGCGCGTGGCCGCTGACCAGAAGGTCCTGAAGGACTTCCGCACCAAGGCCAAGCGCGCTAAGGAGATGGTGGGCGGCGATGTGTTCAACGAGCTGCTCGCCCAGGTGCAGATGGCCCCGGCCGGCTACCCCGTCATCATCGCGCGGACCGAGGTGCGCGACGGCGGTCAGCTGCGTAATCTGTGGGATGTGCTCAAGAGCCGCATGGGGGCGCCCGGAGCGATCGTGGTGGCGGGCGTGAAGGACGGCAAGCCCCTGCTGTTGGCGGCCGGCACCGACGAGGCCGTGGCCGCGGGCTTCGACGCCGGCGCGCTCATCAAGGCCATGGGCCCGGCAGTCCAGGGCGGTGGCGGCGGCAAGCCTACCATGGCCCAGGCCGGCGGCAAGAACGCCGAGGGTATCGATGACGCCCTGGAGATCGCCCGCAACATGGTGCTGTAGGGCTCTTCGCGCCCGAAACGGCTTCATGTCACGAGGCCTTGACCCCCTTGCGGTCGGGGCCTCGTTCTTTTCGGGCAACCCGCGTGAGGCGTTTTCGCGCCATTTCCTCCCTTATGCGCAAACTCTGCTATTGGTATGACGGTATTTCAAATTTCGGCAAAGAACGATATATTACGGCATCTAATATGTGGTCAGGGGGTCTACTATGATGCCAAGGGAAAAGCTAGCCAAGTACGGGACAGCCACTTTGACAGATCTGGAACTACTTCTGCTTGTGATAGGGAGCGGGAACAAGCAAGTGTCGGCGCGAGTGACTGCCACCCAGATCCTCAAGTTGCTTAAAGAAAAGGGCAGCGAGGTAACGTATCGTGACCTTGTAGGGGTAAAGGGTATGGGTGTTGCCAAGACGAGCGAGATGATTGCCCTGTTCGAATTGGGTCGGCGCTATCTTATTCCTGCAGACGAGCCGGTTATTGCTTCTACCGATGATGCTGTGGAGCAGCTAAAAGACCTCCGTTCCAGGAGGCAAGAGTGCTTCGCCGTTCTTACGCTGGATGGTGCCAATCGGCTTATAAGCAACGAGATCATATTCCAAGGAACTTTAGATCGAAGCATCGTCCACCCTCGAGAGATATTTGCTCGTGCAATTGAAGATCGAGCTGCGAGCATCATTGTCGCCCACAACCATCCCAGCGGAAATCCAAGACCTTCCGAGGAAGATATTGCTGTTACGAAGCGGATCCAAGAAGCGGGGGAGCTTCTTGGTATAAAAGTTCTAGAGCACATTATCGTGACAAAAAGCGATCAGTGGAGCATTTAGGGATGCTTATATAATACTGTAATTAGATAAAATTACAAAACCATATTGACAACTCAATCAGTTATATTAGTATACAACTTGTAATTATGGAAAGGCACGGTTGTAAACTATGAAACTGACTGATGTGGTTGAGCTGAAAAGTGGAACGCCGCAGTTTCGCGTTACCGAAACCTTGGACCCAAAGGCTCCTGTCTATCGCTTTTATGGACAGTTGGAGCTTGGGGCGGATTTATCGGGCGGGGACAGTGATACGACTTGCTCGAAGCGGGTTCGCACTTACGATGCGGTTGAGGCTCTTTCTGCGGGTGATCTTGTGTTTAGCCTCATGTCAGGTAAAGCCACGTTGGTGGGTGAGTGTCATAAGGGGTATCTTCTCACGCAGAATTTCGCGAAGCTTGTTCCATCGCCAATGATCGATGCTCGGTATCTCGCATATCTTTTGAACGAGCACAAAGAGGTGAGACGGCAACTCGCTCTTGGCCAGCAGGGTTCCTTCACTATGAAGTATACCGTAAGGCAATTGGCTGACCTGCTGCTCCCTGATCTCCCTTCGCGGTCAATGCAGGAGATCATAGGCAGTCTGTACTTCAATATAAATAGGGTTACAGCTTTAAAGCGCGATGTGGCAGAGAAAGAGAAGCTTGTAGTAATGGGAAGAATTAAGGAGGCGCACTGATGATGGGAGAGCTTCAATTTGAAACTGAACTAATACGGTATCTATGCCATGGCGCAGTTTCTTCGACACAATCGCCGGACGTTGGCTCGGTGGCAGAGCGACCTGTCGACTATGTTGTCAAGACGAAGCTCTGGAAGTACGAGCCTGATATTAAGACAACCGATCAGTTGTGGGAAAACTTCAAGAGCATCCTCGAAAGGCATAATCGGGCAACACTCGATCATCCTCTGAGCGTGATTGAGTTCAATCAGGTCAAGCGTATCATATCTGATTTGCGCACACCGTATAAAGCGGGTCAGTTCCTCTACGGAATGAACGGTGTATCGCAAATCGAGATCGATCTCGATGACGGTCGCCACGTGTTTCTCACGGTTTTTGATCAAAGTCAGATTGGTGCTGGCGATACGATTTATCAAGTAGTGAGCCAAGTTGAGCGCCCAGCAAAAATAACAGGGAAGCAGGATAGGCGATTCGACACGACGCTGCTTATCAACGGTCTACCCATCATTCAGATTGAGGAGAAGAGCGATACCCACAACGTAGACGAGGCGCTGAACCAGATGCACCAATACATCGACGAGGGGCAATATCGCGATATCTACTCGACGCTGCAGATACTGGTCGCCATTACCCCGAACAACGTGAAGTACATGGCGAACACGACGGCCGAGGCCTTTAACAAGGATTTCGCTTTCAATTGGCAGCGCAAAAGCGACAATGCTATTGTGCGCAATTGGAGGGAGTTCGCCGACTCGATGCTTTCCATCCCCATGGCCCATCAGATGGCGACAAACTACATGATTCTCGATGGCACTAAGAATAAAGAAGCGCTGAAGGTCATGCGCCCTTACCAGGTGTATGCCACGCAGAAAGTCATCGATGGCCTCAAACGTATCGATTTCGAATTCGGCGATAATAAAGTGGGTTACATTTGGCATACCACTGGCTCGGGGAAAACGATTACGAGCTTTAAAACCGCTTGGCTTGCTAGCCGCATGCCTAAAATAGACAAAGTTGTATTCCTTGTTGACCGCATCGCGCTCACCAACCAAACGACGGACAATTACCGCGCCTACGACCCGGATGCGCTGATGACGGCAATGGGGAGCTTCGATGAAGATCCGTCGGGGAGCATCCGAGACACCAAGAGCACAGCCGACCTCAGTCGCAAACTGAAATCGAAGGATAACGGCATCATCGTCACGTCGGTGCAGAAGCTTGATAGGCTTGTCAAGCGACCATCGTTTAGCGCTCCCGATAAGAACATCGTCTTTATTGTGGACGAGGCGCATCGTTCGACGGGGGGCGACTCGTTCAAAGCTATCCAAAAAGCATTTAAACGTGCAGCATGGGTCGGTTATACGGGTACGCCTACCTTTGATGATGCGGGGCAGAGCGTTCGCACGGAGGATATCTTCGGGGATATGCTGCATGCCTACACCATTCGAGAAGCTATCGCCGACCAGAACGTCCTTGGATTCAAGGTCGATTTCGAAACGACGATTGACGAGGATGAGATGAGGGGACATTATCTCCCCGGGTTTTATCGCGCTCAACATCCCGATTGGACCGATGAGCAAATACAGCGCAAGATAGATAGCATGACTCCAGAAGACATGGACGACGCTGTTGCCGCGAGCTTCTACGATGAGAACAAAGACCACGTCAGGCTCGTTGTTGCTGATATTTTCAAGAACTGGCGAAACCGCTCCAATGATGGCAAGTACAATGCTTTGCTCACTACGCACGTTGGCGGTGGTAAGGCGAGCACGCCAATGGCAATGATGTACTTCGATGAGTTCCGTAAAGTGAACGTAGAGCGGCGGGCGCGGGGAGAGGCGGAGCTCAAAGTTGCGGTGACATTCAGCCAGAACACCTCGAACAACGAGTTCCAATTAGAGACGAATCGGGGCCTTTATCGAGCGATGCAGGCCTATAACGAGGAATTCGGAACAAGCTTTGGCATGGAAAACGTTGCCGGATATACCGAGGACGTCACATCGCGCCTACGACGAACGACCGATGACGGAAACCACCTTGATATCGTCATCGTGGTTGACCAGTTGCTGACTGGGTTCGACGCGCCAGAGCTCAACACGCTTTATGTCGACCGCACTCTGAAGGGCGCCAGCCTAATCCAAGCTTATTCGCGTACGAATCGCATTGCGGATATGCAAGATAAGCCGTGGGGCCGTATTGTGAACTACCGGTGGCCAGCGCAAAACGAGCGGCTCATGAATGAGGCGCTTGCAGTGTACGCCAACAAGGAATCGGCTGATCTTTCAGATGCCGAGCGAAGCAGGCAGAACGTCCTCGACGGCCTGACAGCCCCGCAATTCGAGGAAGTATTTCAAGCGGTGAAGCGCAAGGTGGAAGAGCTCGATGATTTGACGAGCGGCTTCACTCAGCTACCTGCCTCAGAGAAGCAGAAAGAATACATGTTCGAGCTTTTGCGCGAGTACAATGCCGGCATGGCGAAGCTCAAACAGTTTGAACCTGGAGAAGTTGAAGGAGAGGGCTACGACTACGACGATCCCGACGAGCTCATTGTGGCGCTGGGCATGACCCCCGACCAGGAAATTATGCTGAGGACCGTTCTCACCAACGAGCTCAAGGAATGCATTGCTAAGCAGAAGAACATTCCCGTTTTTCAGCTTGAGCTGAAACTTACCCATGTAAAGGACGTGGAGGTTAACTACGATTATCTGACCGAACTTATCGAAAGGCTGCTCAACCAAGTCCATGACGGCGAACAGACGCAAGCGCAGCGTACCCAATCGGAAATCAGGCAATTTGCCAACGGCTTGGAGGATCGCGCCTATGCTGCAAAGGTAATCAACGCTGCGGCGGCGATTATGCGCGGAGACTATCCGACCGACGCAACCGACTTGACGTACCCTTACAAGCTTAAGGACAGTATGAGGGTTATCGAGGAGGCAAACGATGTGAGCATGGAAAAGACGCTACTTGATTTTCGCTATCAGTGGGGGATTACCGAAGTTGTGAGAAGCGCCGAAATGCGAGAGCTGTTTGCCCGTCATCGGTACGGGCAGCAAGATCTTGACGATACGGGTCGCCTCCGTGCCATCATCGCTGACGCGAGCGAGAGCTATGGTGTTATGGCCAATGATCCAGGAGTGCGCGTATTGTCGAAAATCAAGTACCGTAATGGGCTTCGCGAAGCCATTTACAGGTTGGCCGATACGCTTGTCGAGAGTTAGGGGCTTGCATGTCGTACGAACCGCCGTTCAGGCTGAGCGAAAGGATCCTGCAACTCGTTGCTGATATTGCGCAGAAGGTCGGCCGCGTTGAGATCTTGGGAGAATTCAACACCAGCCCTCAGCTTCGCAAAGAAAACCGCATTCGCACCATTCAGTCGTCGCTGGCAATCGAGAATAACAGCCTCTCCCTTGAACAGGTCACGGCACTTGTGGATGACAAACGAGTACTTGCGCCGCCTAAAGATATCTTGGAGGTGCAGAATGCGATAAGGGCCTATGACGCTCTGCCAACGTTCGATGCGATGTCTTTGGAAGACCTGCTTGAGGCGCATCGGCTTCTCATGTCCGGTCTCACTTCGGAAGCTGGTCGCTTTCGTAGCGGGAATGTGGGCGTGTTCAGTGGGGATCAGCTTATCCATGCTGGCACACCTGCTCATTACGTCCCGGAGATTATGGACGACTTGTTTTCGTGGCTGAGACGTTCCGAGGTGCATCCTCTCGTCGCGTCGTGCGTGTTCCATTATGAATTTGAGTTCATTCATCCCTTCGCGGATGGTAATGGCCGCATGGGGCGCTTGTGGCAGACTTTGATACTCAGTGATTGGAATTCGCTTTTTGCGTGGCTTCCTGTAGAGTCGGTTGTTAAAGATCGCCAAGAAGGCTATTACCGTGTACTTCAGCAAGCGGATAACGCAGCCGACTCAACGCCGTTTGTGGTGTTTATGCTGGAGGCTCTTTCTGATGCTCTTGATGAAATTGCTGTCCAGGAGAATGATGTCGGTATAAATGTCGGTATAAATATCGGTATAAACGATAGCGCGGCGAATGCGGCGAGCCAAGTGCGAGAGAAGCTTCTCGCGCTGGTGAAAGCTAATCCGACTATTACAGCTGCTCGGCTGTCTGAACAACTTTCGTTGAGCAAGCGGCAGGTAGAGCGACTCATGGCCGCGCTGAAAGCCGAAGGAAGGCTCGTCCGTATCGGCGCAAACCGCAATGGCCGCTGGGAAGTGAGGTAGAAAATGGAAGAAAAAAGGAACGTTCCCAAGCTCCGTTTCCCCGGTTTCACTGACCCTTGGGAACAGCGTAAGCTGGGGGAGCTTTTGACATACGAGCAGCCGCAGCCTTACATTGTTGAAAGCACTGAATACAGCGGTAACCCCGGAACCCCCGTGCTTACAGCTGGACAGCGCTTCATTTTGGGATATACCGATGAGGAATATGGAATAAAGATTGCCAGCGAAGATAGCCCCGTTGTTATTTTCGATGACTTCACCACCTCATCTCATTTTGTTGAATTCCCATTTAAAGTGAAGAGTTCAGCGATGAAGCTTTTGAGTCCAAGGGACAAGGAGGATGACTTTCGGTTTATCTTCCATACGTTGGGGAAGATAAACTACACGCCGCAAGGTCACGAACGACATTGGATATCAAAGTTTTCAAAATTTAGCGTTCCTGTTCCGGGCAAAATAGAACAAGAAAAAATAGGTTCTCTCTTCCAGAAGCTCGACTCGCTCATCACCCTTCATCAGCGTAAGTTGGATCATGCCAAGGAGTTGAAAAAAGGACTGCTTCAAAAAATGTTTCCAAAAGAAGGAGCGAGTGTGCCGGAGCTTCGTTTCCCCGGTTTCACTGACCCTTGGGAACAGCGTAGGTTGGGGGAGATAGCGACCGTTACTATGGGCCAGTCGCCAAACGGCGCTTTTTATACCGACAACCCTAGCGACATAATCCTAGTTCAAGGCAATGCTGATCTTAAGGATGGCTGGGTCTGTCCAAGGGTTTGGACAACCCAGATTACCAAAACGGCAAATGCCGGAGATTTGATTATGAGCGTGCGTGCGCCTGTGGGCGCTGTGGGTAAAACTGCATTTGACGTGGTTCTCGGCAGAGGAGTTGCCGGGATTGCGGGTGACGAGTTTCTTTACCAAGCCCTGCAAAAGAAAGCACAAGATGGCTACTGGACAGTTGTTTCGGCTGGGTCGACTTTCGACTCGATTAGTGGGGGCGATCTTAAAGATACACCTATTCCTGTTCCTTCTAGTTCTGCTGAGAGAGCGAAGATCGGAGAGCAACTTCGCAAGCTCGACTCGCTCATCACCCTTCATCAGCGTCAGTTGGATCACATCAAAGAACTGAAAAAAGGCCTGCTTCAGCAGATGTTCGTCTAGGAAAGGAATACGATAAAATGAGTGATTTGAACGAAATCTCCTCCAAGCTTTGGGCGATGGCAAACGAACTGCGTGGCAACATGGATGCTGCGGAGTACAAGAACTACATTCTGGCTTTTATGTTCTACCGCTATCTTTCAGAGCATCAGGAAGAATACTTGGTGACCAATAATGTTTTGGATGTGGAGCCGGGTCAAACGGTTAATCAGGCTTATCTGGAGCAGGCTAACAATGAGGAGCTGGCGGACTATCTGGAGGACATCTCCTCAAGCCTGGGCTATGCAATTGAGCCGCTTGATACCTGGGCCTCTCTCGTTCACAAAATCGATGAGAGCATGGTCATACCGAGCGACTATCAGAGCATGTTCGACCATTTCAATAAGAATGCAGAGCTCAATAAGGAGGCGGAGCGCGACTTTCGCGGGGTGTTCAACGACGTGAATCTTGGCGACTCGCGCCTGGGGTCATCGACGAACGATCGCGCCAAGTCCCTTAACCGTATTGTGAAACTCGTGGATAGCATAGAGTATAAGAGCGAGGATGGCAAAGACGTTCTCGGCGCCATTTATGAGTACCTAATCAAGCAGTTCGCAGCTTCGGCAGGCAAGAAGGGCGGGGAATTCTATACGCCCCACGAGGTGAGCGAGATATTGGCAAAAATCGTGACGATGGATTGGGACGATGCAGATTCCGCCTTCAGCGTGTATGACCCGGCCATGGGGTCTGGCTCCCTCCTGCTGACCGTCGGACAGGAGCTGCCGGACGATCAGCCAATTAAGTATTACGGGCAAGAGCTGAACACCACCACGTATAACTTGGCGCGCATGAATTTGATGCTGCATGGTGTGTCATTCAACAACATGACTCTCTCTAATGCCGACACACTTGAGGGTGACTGGCCGGATGGGCCGGACGAGAAGGGCGTTGATCGCCCGCGCTCTTTCGACGCCGTCGTCGCGAACCCGCCCTATTCCGCACATTGGGACAATAGCGATACCAAGCTTAAGGACGCGCGGTTCAAGGACTATGGCAAGCTGGCGCCCAAGACCAAAGCCGATTACGCATTCATTCTTCACAGTTTGTACCATCTGAAGGATGGCGGCACTATGGCCATCGTGCTTCCGCATGGCGTGTTGTTCCGCGGAGCTGCTGAGGGCGTAATCAGGAAGGCGATCATAGAAAACAAGAACTATCTCGATACTGTGATCGGGTTACCCGCTAACATTTTCTACGGCACGGGTATTCCGACGATCATTCTTGTATTCAAGAAAGGACGCGAGGTTAAGGACATCCTGTTCATCGATGCATCTCGCGAGTTCGAAAAGGCAAAGAACCAGAATCGTCTGACTCCTGCCAATATTGAGAAAATCATTGAAACCTACAGGAATCGTGAAGATGTTGAGAAGTATGCTCATGTCGCCTCTCTCGAAGAAGTGAGGGAGAACGATCACAACCTCAATATTCCCCGTTATGTCGATACCTTTGAGGAGGAAGAAGAGGTAGACCTAGATGAAGTCTTGAAGTTGATCGAGCAGGACAAGAGAGAAATCGCTGAGCTAGAGCAGGAAATCGCAGATCAGCTTAAACTGCTCGGCGTGTAAGTTTTCTGGGCCCGCTGTTTTGCCGAGCGGCAAAACAGCGGGCAATGTGGGAAGACGTGATCGAGGGACGACTGTCCGCCCCTATGCTATCGAGAAGGTGCCACATGGATCGTGAACGCGCAATGCGGGAGGCCATTCATTCTGGAGAAATGGAGGGTGCATGGGTGTCCGCGGAGTTTCGCGGGGATGCTGAAGCATATATCGCTGGTGAAATCACTTTAGAGGAGCTTGGGGAGCGCACGAGGAGGCGTTGGATGAACCGTAGAGAAGCCGCATCGCAAGACAAGGAATTTACTTAGGTGGCGCGGCACCAGGGTCTTAGTCAAATGATGATTCCAGGCTCGATCCGCTCACGCTGATGAAGGGTGATGAGCGAGTCGAGGCTTAACACAAAAGACGATATAGCTCTTTGCTCGTCGATACCTGGGTACGCCAATTCCGTCATCGCGATGTCGGCGTTATGCACATGCACGACTGATTTTCCTTGCGCGCGTTTGGCTAGATCGCCATGGGCGCTTCCGTAGGTTATCCCAAGCGCAACATAGTCGGGATCCAGTGCCCCCTCTGGGGTTAAAACATTCAAGTCGCCACCAAAAATGATGCCTGGCCTGCGAACAGACGACGCAATTGCGATGTCTTCGGCCGTCTCGCCCGAAGCCGGAACTATCACCTCATTGCCGCTTGAGAGCAGCGAGCCGCCCTTATCCGCGGCAAACGTATCAACCTCTTCGATTCTGGTTTGATACTGTGTATAAAGACGCCCGTAGAGAATTAGGGGCATTCCCGTTTCGCAGATATCCATCTTGCTGTAGCCTCGCCCTTTGGCGAACGAGCACAGCTCCCCCAGCTTACGCTGTTCCCAATCATTAGCAAGCGCCTGTTGGATTGATACAAAACTCGAGCATGAAGATGCCGGGGGGGATTCACGACAACTTGGGAACAGCGTAGGTTGGGGGAGATCGCACATCGAGTAATCCGCAAGAACGAAGAGGGGGTGTCCGATCTCCCATTAACTATCTCGGCTCAGCTCGGGCTCGTAGATCAGAGGGACTTCTTTAGCAGCCAAGTTGCAAGCCGTGATTTGCGTGGATATTACTTGCTCAAGAAGGGAGAGTTCGCTTACAACAAAAGCACCTCGGGCGATAGTCCTTGGGGCGCGGTTAAGCGCCTGACGAGATACGAAAAAGGCTGCTTATCGACCCTTTACATTTGCTTCGGGCTCGACGAAGGCGATCCTGCTTTTCTAGTGACTTACTATGAAACCAACCGTTGGCACAAAGGGATTCGAATGATTGCCGCCGAAGGTGCCAGAAACCATGGTCTGCTTAACATAGCACCCATCGATTTCTTTGAAATTAAATTAACTCTACCGAGCGAAATCGAAGAGCAGTCCCGCATCGGCCTTTTCTTCCAGAAGCTCGACTCGCTCATCACCCTTCATCAGCGTGAGGACTTGCCTCCACGCTGCGCCCTCGCTACAATTCTATCTGTGAAAAATGCTACAATCATCACGTTAGAAAGATGGATATCTCCATGGAGTTCTCTCGAGGCGCCTACGTTTCCCAACTCGTATCCCAAATCGGCAGCGGCCAGGTCAAGGTTGTCACTGGCGTTCGCCGTTGCGGCAAGACATACCTGCTAAATACCCTCTTCAAACGCCATCTCATCGAGGCGGGGATCCGCGCCGACCATATCGTCGAGATGGATTTCGACGGATACCGCAACAGCGTTTACCGGGATCCCGATCGCTTCCTCTCGTTTGTAGACGGCAGAATAGCCGACGGGGAGCCGTACTTCCTCCTGCTCGATGAGATCCAGCTCCTCGACCGATTCCCGGAAGTGCTCAACGACCTCCTGCGCATGGAGAACGTCGATGTGTACGCAACGGGAAGCAATGCGCGCCTCCTCTCCAAGGACGTCGTCACCGAGTTCAGGGGCCGCGGCTACGAGATACCGATGCGGCCATTGAGCTTCTCGGAATTCATGGAGGGCTTCAACGGAGACAAGCGCGATGGATACTTGGAATACGCCACCTACGGGGGCCTGCCCGCAGTCGTCCTCCGCAAGAGCGCCGACGAAAAGACGCAGTATCTCACGAGCGTGATGAGCGAAGTTTACCTGGCAGATATCGTCGATCGGTACAAGGTTCGGGACGTCTCCGACCTCAACGACCTGGTCGACATGCTCTCGTCCTGCATCGGCTCCCTCGTGAATCCGACCAAGATCGCAAACACTTTCAAAAGCGAGAAGCACTCCAATATCGCGAGGGAGACCGTGGACAGGTTCCTAGCCCACCTCGAAGACTCATTCCTTTTCGAGAAGGCGGTACGCTACGACATAAAAGGCCGAAAATACATCGGGGCGGGATCAAAGTACTATGCCGTTGACGTGGGCCTGCGCAACGCGCGACTCAACTTCAGGCAGTTCGAGGAAACTCACATCATGGAGAACATCCTGTACAACGAGCTCCGCGGACGGGGTTTCAAGGTCGATGTTGGCATCGTGCCCTCGCAGCGCAGGGACAGCCAGGGCAGCGTGAGGCGCGTCAATTACGAGATAGATTTCGTGTGCAATCTCGGAAGCAAACGGCTCTACATCCAATCCGCCTACGCGTTGCCCACTCAAGAGAAGATGGATCAGGAGCAAGCATCCCTCATGCGAGTCGGCGACTCTTTCAAGAAGGTCATCGTGACAAAAGATGGCATCGCGCCCCACTACAACGATCGCGGCGTGCTGATAATGAACATCTACGACTTCCTCCTCCATCCCTCCTCGCTGGAGATATAAAACCCGCGCCCTACGGCTTCTCTGCAAGCTGCCGCAACAACTTGGGAACAGCGTAGGTTGGGGGAGATCGCACATCGAGTAATCCGCAAGAACGAAGAGGGGGTGTCCGATCTCCCATTAACTATCTCGGCTCAGCTCGGGCTCGTAGATCAGAGGGACTTCTTTAGCAGCCAAGTTGCAAGCCGTGATTTGCGTGGATATTACTTGCTCAAGAAGGGAGAGTTCGCTTACAACAAAAGCACCTCGGGCGATAGTCCTTGGGGCGCGGTTAAGCGCCTGACGAGATACGAAAAAGGCTGCTTATCGACCCTTTACATTTGCTTCGGGCTCGACGAAGGCGATCCTGCTTTTCTAGTGACTTACTATGAAACCAACCGTTGGCACAAAGGGATTCGAATGATTGCCGCCGAAGGTGCCAGAAACCATGGTCTGCTTAACATAGCACCCATCGATTTCTTTGAAATTAAATTAACTCTACCGAGCGAAATCGAAGAGCAGTCCCGCATCGGCCTTTTCTTCCAGAAGCTCGACTCGCTCATCACCCTTCATCAGCGTGAGCGTTTCGCCGATCTAGATGAGACTTGAAATGGAGCGCATTACAAGGTCGACATCCTGGTTCTCAAGTTCTTGGATGATGTGCAGGTAGGTTTTTTGCGTCGTGTTCATGCTGGCATGCCCCAGTCGCTTGGCAACGCTTGCGATGGATACGCCAGCGAACAGCAGGAGCGACGCGTGCGTATGGCGCAGACCGTGCACGGATATCACGGGTATTTCCGCATGCCTGCAGTGGCGCTCTAGCACGTCATTGGCAGTCGAGTTGTAGACCTTCCCGTTCACGAAGATGGGCTCATCGGGGGGAAGCGACTTGGTGAGTTCCGAAAACTGAATGACGAGCTGCCAATCGAGTTGCACCTTGCGAACTGACGAACGGTTTTTCGTGGGCACGAAGCCGCCTCCGCTCTTATAGTCCCAGGTTTTGCTCACCGACACCACCTGCCTTCCGAATTCGAAGTCGGCGGGGGTGAGCGCGATGGCCTCCGAGAACCGCAGCCCTGTTTTGGCGATGAGCAGGATAAGCCAATCCCACGAGATGTCCGTCCCGAGGTTAAGATCGTTGAGCAGGCGGTGGAGTTCAAACTGGTTCAGGTATTTCTGCTTCTTGGCGCGTGGGGTCTTGCCCTTGATGATGGCCTTTCGCGTCGGGTCTCTGTCGACAAGGCCCTCGTCCACGGCGTCGAGGACGGCGCCTTTAAGTTGGTGGTGGAAATCCATAGTGGTTTGCCGCTCGTGGCTTTGGGCGTAGTCGTTGAGAAGCTGCTGGTAGGTGATTCGGTTGAGCTCTGCCAGGGTGAGCAGAGGGATGAGCTTTTGCAGCCATGCGCAGGTGAGGTGGTATTTGCTGAGTGTCACATCGCGCACGGCGCCCTCCTTGTACATGGCAACCCATTGTCGATAGTAATCGCAGAAGGTGTGCTGGGGTGTCATCGCGTTGATCATGGCCTTCTCCTATCTTCGTTTCGGGGTTCGTTTGGATTGCTCACGCTGACGAAGGTTTTACGAGCATAGGCGAAGGGGGCATGGACGCGCAATGGCTTCGGGCTTGCTGATTGCGTGGGATGCGGGCCTGCCGCAGCGGGCGCGTGGTATGATGGCGGCGAAATTACGGAAGGCGCCTGCGACGGCGCCGCGCACGATGAGGATGGACGATGGCAGCGTATAGTACGGGAGGCCCCGGGCCCCAGCAGCCCCACCACGGCCAGGGGAGGCCCGCGGCCGAACCTCAGCAACCGGGGCCCGACGCCATCTACGAGGTGCCCTGGGACGACCCTGCCCCCGCGGGGCGGTCGGGCGGCCAAGCCGAGTCCCGGTCTGGCGCAGGTTCGGCGTTCGCGCCCGGCACCAGCCCGGTGCCCGGCATGCCGGCCAAGGATTTCGAGCGCCTGTGCCACTCGGTGGACAAGGCGTTCTCCCAGTTCGCTAAGGCGGTGGAGAAGGGTGCCGGTGAGGTGGCCGAAGCCCTGGGATCGAAACCCGAGGACAATCTGAAAGCCTACGAGGAGATGGCCCGCAAGCGCCAGGCGAAGGCCCGCAAGCGCCAGGCCAAGCGGGAGCGCAAGGCGGCCGAGGCCCAGTACCGCGCCGCCCAGGCCCAGGCAGCCGCCCAAGCCCAAGCCGCCCAGGCTCGGCCTCCGGCCAACGGCGGCTGGGGCTTCCCTGCCGCTTCCGCTCCCGCGCCGGCCTACCCCGGCCCCACGGCCCTTGCCAAGGGGCGGTTCCGCTCGTCCGGCGGCCTGACGGCGTCCGGTGTCATCATGACGGCCATCGGCGGCGCGTGCACCTTCGCCTTCGGCATTTTTACAGCCGTGGGCATCGTTGCGGGGCTCGCCACGGGTCCTGCCGGCGTGGTGACGGCGGTGTTGTTTGGCACGCTCACGGCGGCCGGGGCGGCGCTGCTGGCCGGAGGCATCGATCGCTTGCGCACGGCCTCGCAGCTCAAGTCGTTCCGGCGCATCTTCGGCGACCGCGAGGCCTGCACCTTCGACGACATTGCCGCCCGCGCCCTGATCAGCCGGCCCAAGGCCCTGGCTCGGGCCCGCAAGCTGATCAGACGCGGGCTCATTCCCCAGGGGCGCATCGACCATGAGGCCACCACCCTCATGGTGACCGAGAACGCATACCGCCAGTACTGCACGTTGCAGCAGCATCAGCGCCAGATCGCCGAGAGCCAGCGGGCTGCCGAGGAGGCCCGGGTCGCTGAGGCGGCCGCGCGCCAGAGTCGCGAGCGCGACCTGAGCGACCGTCTCACGCCGGAGCAGCGCGCCTTCGTTGCGACAGGCCGGGACTACCTGGGCCAGCTGCGCCGCCTGGACGAGTCCATCGACGATGCGGCCGTGAGCGAGCGCATCGTGGCCATCGAAGAGGTGGTGGGCCGCATCCTCGCCCGAGCCGAAGGGGAGCCCTCTGTCATCGCCGGCCTCGATCGCTTGACCGCCTACTACCTTCCCACGACGGTGAAGCTGCTGGCCGCCTACGATAATCTGGAAGAGCAGCCGGTGCAGGGTGAGAACATCGCGGCCTCGCGCCGCGAGATCGAGCATACCTTGGGAGTGCTCCACAGCGCCTTCGAGAAGCTCTTGGACGACACCTACCAGGATCTGTCCCTCGATGTGTCCGCCGACATTGCCGTGCTCCAGGCCATGCTGGCCCAGGAGGGGCTGGTAGACGGCCCCTTCGATGTGAAACCGTAAGCCGATGACGGGCTGTGCCCGGAAGCGAAACACCCCCGAAAGGCGGTCTTTCCCCGTAAGGGCGCCTCACGCTAACGACGTTGTCGAACCTTTGGAAGGAACTTTTATGAACGACGAGCTGACGAACCTCACGAACATTCCCGCCCCCACCCTCACGCTGGACCCGGTGGTCGAGGACGCCGCCGTCAAGGCGTCCATCATCGAGGTGGAGGCCCCGCCCGCCCCCTCTCTCGCCGATTCGCTCTCAGCCGAGGAGCTGGCCCAGGTGGACGCCTTCGCCCGGCAGATCGATATCGCCAACTCCCAGCAGGTGCTCACCTTCGGCTCCGGCGCCCAGAAGAAGATGGCCGACTTCTCCGAAACGGCCCTCGAACGTGTGCGCACCCAGGATCTGGGCGAGGCCGGCGATCTCATCGCCGGCGTGGTGACCGAGCTGAAGAGCTTCGATGCCGATGAGGAGAGCAAGGGGCTGTTCGGCCTGTTCAAGCGCCAGGCAAACAAGATCGTGGCCCTGAAGGCCCGCTACGACAGCGCCGAGGCCAACGTGGACAAGATCGCCCGGGCCCTGGAGGCCCACCAGGTGACCCTCATGAAGGACGCCGCCACCATGGACAAGCTCTACGAGCTGAACCTCACCTACTTCAAGGAGCTGACCATGTACCTCTTGGCCGGCCGCCAGCGTCTGGCCGAGGTGCGCGAGGGCGAGCTGGCCGCGCTGGCCGCCAAGGCCCAGGCCTCGGCCTCCACCGAGGATGCCGAGGCGGTGCAGAAGCTGTCGGCGGCCTGCAACCGCTTCGAGAAGAAGCTCTCCGACCTGGATCTGTCCCGCACCGTGGCCATGCAGATGGCCCCGCAGATCCGTCTCGTGCAGAACAACGAGATGCTCATGATCGAGAAGATCCAGACGACGCTCGTGAACACCATCCCGCTGTGGAAGAGCCAGATGCTTCTGGCCTTGGGGCTGGCCAACAACGAGGCGGCGCTTAAGGCCCAGTCCGCCGTCACCGACATGACCAACGAGCTTCTGCGCAAGAATGCCGAGAAATTGAAGCAGTCCACCGTGGAGGTGGCCCGCGAGTCCGAGCGGGGCATCGTGGATATCGAGACCTTGAAGGCCACCAACGAGAACCTCATCCAGACCTTCGACGAGGTGATGAAGATTCAGGCTGAGGGCCGCGCCAAGCGCGCCGAGGCCGAGGTGGAGATGCGCCGCATGGAAGCAGAGCTGCGTCAGAAGCTGCTGGAGGTGCGCTAACCGCGTGCTGTGGGGCGCCCTTACCGGGTAAGGGCGCCCTATCCAGCGAGGGAGTCCTGCAGAGAAAGGAGCGACGGTGCGCGTTATGGCCCTTGATATCGGGGAAGTGCGCGTGGGGGTGGCCGTGAGCGACCCCGGCGAGCGGGTGGCGAGCCCCGTGTGCGTGCTGCCCGCCTCCGACGTCCTCGCCCACGGCAAGGCGTTCCGTCGCGTGTTGGAGGATTGGGAGCCGGAGCTGCTTGTGTGCGGGCTGCCGCGCACATTGTCCGGGGAAGAGGGCCCTCAGGCGGTCCGCATCCGCACGGCGGCCGCCCGGATCGCGGCTGCGTGCGAGCTGCCCCATGTTTTCGTAGATGAGCGCTTGAGCTCGGCCGAGGCCAAGCGGAGTTTGCGTGAAAAGGGCTGCTCCGAGCGCGATATGCGCGGAAAAGTCGATATGATAGCCGCGAGTTTGTTTCTGCAATCGTGGCTCGACGAGCGCGCCCGCGGCTAGGGGAGTGAGCTTGCCCGCCTGGGCGAGCGATGCGGCGCCTTCCTGGTCGGGTTCGCGGCGGCTATAGAGAAAGGCGTAGCTTTGGCTCTCCATAAAAAGTCGACGACCTATTCTTCCCATCCCACGTGGGCGGCGCGTGCGGCCCACGCCAAAGGCGATCGGGAGTTCCGCACCTATGATACGAGCGCCATCATGCCAAAGCGCGATCCGAAGCCGTTTGTCTTCCTCGGCGTCGTAGCGCTCGTCATTGTAGTCGCCGTGTGCTTCTTCGCCTTCAGGGCCTGCTCGGCCTCGGCCGACCTGCTGCAGCCGGGCCAGAGCGTGGAGGTGACCATCGAGGAGGGGGAAAGCGCCCAGGCCATTGGTGATGCGCTCGCCCAGGCAAAACTGGTGGGATCGGCCCAGGACTTTGTAGGCGAGGTGACGCGCTTGGATGCCGCAGCTGCGCTCATTCCCGGCACCTATACCTTCGAGGGCGGCAGTACTCCCGAGGCGCTGGTGCGGATCATTATGGCCGGCCCGGCCACGGTGGGCGACACCCTGGCGGTACCCGAGGACATCACCCGCGCCGAGTTGTCCGAACTGGTGGCCAGCGCCACGGGCGGCCGCATTACGGCCGAGGCCTTCCTCGCCGCCTCGGAGAAGGCGAGCGCCTACGCGGCCGATTACCCCTTCCTGGAAAGCGCCGGCAAGAACAGCCTCGAGGGCTTCTTGTTCCCCAAGACCTATGCCGTGACCGAGGAGATGGATGCCGAGGCCGTGGTGCGCATGATGCTCGATCAGTTCGGCGCCGAGACCGCCGGCATTTTCGGCGACTTCGCCAACAGCTATCCGGCGAGCCAGGGGCTGTCCCTTTATGAGGCGGTGAATCTGGCCTCCATTGTGGCCAAGGAGTCCACGGGCGACCAGGAGATACGCGATCATGTGGCCGGGGTGTTCTACAACCGCCTCGCCTCAGACCGCCCCTATCTGGAGTCCGATGCCACCACGGCCTACGAGGTGGGCCGCGAGCCTACGGCCGAGGAGGTGCACGCCGAGACGCCCTACGGCACCTATGCGAACCCGGGGCTGCCGCCGACGCCCATCTGCTCGCCGGGCATCGAGAGCCTCATCGCCGTGTGCGAGCCGACGGATACTAAGGACATGTTCTTCTACTTCTATTCCGATGCCGACGGCAACATGCAGGCCGTCTTCAGCCAGACCTACGAGCAGCACCAGCAGGCCATCGCCGACAACCCCGGCACCTCCGCCGGCGACGGCGACGCCGAGGCCGCCTAGGTCCTGGGCCCTGCCGGTGCGGATGTGCCCATGGCGCTGCTGACCCCCGACCGCTACTTCTCGCGCATCACCGCCATCGATATCGAGGCCGACTTGCTCGGCCACGGATATCGGGCGGTGCTGCTCGATATCGACAACACCATTCGGGCTCGGGATACGCATCAGGTGCCCCGTGATGTGGGCCTGTGGCTCGGCCGCGCCCGCACGGCCGGGGTGGATTTCTGCCTCGTGTCCAACAACTGGCACAGCGACGTGTACCAATTCGCCGGCGAGCTTGAACTGCCCATCGTGGCCAAGGCTATGAAGCCCGTGCCCGCTTCCTTCATGGTGGCCCTGCGGAAGCTGAAGGCGCCGCGGAGCGAGGCGGTGGTGGTGGGCGATCAGCTGGCCACCGACGTGCTCGGCGCTCATCTGGCCGGCCTTCCCGCCTATATGCTGCAGCCCCTGGTGGAGCAGGATCTGCCCCATACGCTGCTGTTGCGCAATGCGGAGCGGGTCATTCTGGGAGACCGCAAGCCGGAGCCGGCCGTGCATATGCGCCAAGCTGGTGACGAGCTGGCCGCCTCCTGCGCTCCAGCTGCCGCGGGTTCTCCCTCATCGTCGGAATAGGAGTGAAAGGAGCGCGGCTGTGACCGAGCATCTCTATATTTTGGGGCATCCCATTGCCCATTCGAAGTCTCCCGTCATGTACAACGCCGTCTACGAGCGGGCAGGGCTGCCCTGGCACTACGGCACGGCTGATCTGGCGACCCGGGCCGAGGCCGAGGCCTTCTTGGCGACCCGCGACTTTCTGTCCATCAACATCACGACCCCCTATAAGCCCGAGGCCTTCGCCGCCGCCGATGTGAGGGCCGCCTCGGCGAGCCTTGCCCACGGGGCCAACGTGCTCGTGAACAAGGGCGGCGCGCTCATCGCCTACAACACCGACGGCCAGGGCTGCGTGGCCTATCTGGAGGGGGCCGGCGTCTCCTTCGCGGGGAAGTCCGTGGTCGTCTGCGGTACGGGCCCCACGGCGCTGTCCATCCTGCACGCCGTGGCCCAGGCCGGTCCGGCCGACGTGCTGCTGCTCGGCCGCGACAAGGAGCGGGCCCATCGGGTCATGCGCACCTACGCCGACGAGCTGGGGGCCATGATCGGGCGCACTGTGGACATGCCGGCTTTCAAAGAGGGGCATCTCAGCTTCGCCGAGGTGTACAGGCAGGTGGATTTCCGCTTCGGCAGCTACGACACCTCGCGCCAGGCCATCGCCGGTGCCGACATCATCATCGACGCCACGCCTCTGGGCATGAACGAGGGCGATGGCGCCCCCTTTGATGTGGCCCTGCTCCGCGCGGACCAGACGGTGTTCGACGTGGTGTACGGCCACGGTGAGACGGCCCTGGCCGCGGCGGCCCGCGCTATGGGGTGCACCTTCTTCGACGGAGCCGGTATGCTGGTGGGCCAGGCGGTGGTCACGGTGGGCATCCTGCGCGACATCACCGAGACGGCCGCCCTCGATATTCCCGAGGACGAGTTGTTCGCCATCATGGCCGATGCCGCGGGGTTCGATCTGTAGGGGCGCCGACGCGCCCATGGGCCGTGGGGTTGGGTCTGCAAGATTGCCTATCGGGCCATAGGCGAGCGCGGCCCGTCCTGCTATCATAGCCGCAACGGAAAATACGCTCTGTCGAAAGGTTGCGCCCCTATGAACCGCATTAAGATCGCCCAGCTCTATGCCGATGCCGACGCCTTTGCGGGAAAGACTGTCACCGTGGCCGGATGGGTCAAATCGGTCCGCGATATGAAGAACTTCGGCTTCGTCACCTTGAACGACGGCAGCTGCTTCAAGGACCTGCAAGTGGTCATGGACCGCTCCAGCCTGGAGAACTACGACGAGATCGCCCATCAGAACGTGGCGGCGGCGCTCGTGGCGGAGGGCACGCTGAAGCTCACGCCCGATGCCCCGCAGCCCTTCGAGCTGGCGGCCGCTTCCATTCGCGTGGAAGGGCCCTCGGCGCCGGACTACCCGCTGCAGAAGAAGAGGGCCACGGTGGAGTTTCTGCGCACCCAGCAGCACCTGCGCCCGCGCACGAATCTGTTCCGCGCCGTGTTCCGCATCCGCTCGGTGGCCGCCGGCTCCATCCACCGCTTCTTCCAGGACCGCGGCTTTGTCTACGTGCACACGCCCATCATCACCGCGAGCGACTGCGAGGGCGCTGGCGAGATGTTCCGCGTGACCACCATCGATCCGGCCTGCCCGCCGCTCGTGAGCGCCGAGGCGGCCGCGGCTAGCGAGGGCGCCCTGACGGCCGGCGAAGTGGATTGGAGCGCCGACTTCTTCGGCAAGCCCGCGTCGCTCACCGTGTCCGGCCAGCTGAACGCCGAGAACTTCGCCATGGCCTTCGGCGACGTGTACACCTTCGGCCCCACCTTCCGGGCCGAGAACTCCAACACCGCTCGCCACGCCGCCGAGTTCTGGATGGTGGAGCCCGAGATCGCCTTCGCCGATCTGGAAGACAATATGGAGCTGGCTGAGGCCATGCTGAAGTACGTCATCACCGACGTGATGGAGCGCTGCCCCGATGAGCTGGCCATGCTGAACAAGTTCGTGGACAAGGGGCTCATCGAGCGCCTGACCCACGTGGCCGCCTCCGACTTCGCCCGCGTCACCTACACCGAGGCCGTGGACATCCTGCTGGCCGCCCAGGACAGCGGCCGCGCCTTCGAGTACCCCGTGGAGTGGGGCATCGACCTGCAGACCGAGCACGAGCGCTATCTCACCGAGGAGCACTTCGGCTGCCCCACCTTCGTGACTGACTACCCGGCCGCCATCAAGGCCTTCTACATGCGCTTGAACGACGACGGCCGCACCGTGGCCGCCATGGACTGCCTCGTGCCGGGTATCGGCGAGATCGTGGGCGGGTCCCAGCGCGAGGAGCGCCTGGAAGTGCTCGAGCGCCGCATCGCCGAGCTGGATATGGAGGCGGAGGAGTACCGTGCCTATCTGGACCTGCGCCGCTTCGGCACCTGCTCCCATGCGGGCTTCGGCCTGGGCTTCGAGCGCTTGGTGATGTATCTGACCGGCGTGAGCAACATCCGCGACGTCATTCCGCACCCCCGCACCGTGGGCAACGCCGAGTTCTAGGGTTCGCGCCGCTTCCTTTCCGCACTTTACCGTCCCGAAACGGCTCGGTGCCTGCCAGTGCGCTACAATGGGTGCCGATCTGCCTCGGGCGCCCTATCTGTGCGCCCTGCGAGAAAGCTGTATCTATGGAATACATCACAGCCGGGGAAAGCCACGGGCCGAATCTCACGGCCATCGTGACGGGCGTGCCGGCGGGCCTGCCGGTGTCCGTCGACCATATCAACACCGATCTGGCTCGTCGCCAGGCCGGTTACGGCCGGGGCGGCCGCATGGCCATCGAGAAGGACACGGTGACGGTGACGAGCGGCATCCGCTTCGGGCGCACCATCGGCAGCCCCATTGCGCTGACCGTGGCCAACCGCGATTGGGAGAACTGGACCGGCCGCATGGCCGCCTTCGGGAGCGCTCCGGGCGATTTGGTGCGGGAGGTGACCCCGCGGCCGGGCCATGCCGATCTGGTGGGAGCCCTGCGCACCAACACCGACGACTGCCGCAACATCCTTGAGCGGGCCAGCGCCCGGGAGACGGCGGCCCGAGTGGCCGCCGCCGGCATTGCCCGGGAGTTTCTGGCCGAGCTCGGCGTGGACGTGATGAGCTACGTGGTCTCCGTGGGCGATGTGGCCATGGCCCCCGAGACCATGGCCGATGCCGCCGAGCACAAGCCCCTCGATATCGAGCTGTCGGAGATGCGCTGCCCCGACAAGAAGGCCACTGCCGCCATGAAGCGGGCCATCGACAAGGCGAAGGACGCCGGCGAGAGCCTGGGGGGCACCTTCCGCATCGTGGCCACCGGCCTCGTGCCGGGCCTGGGCACCTATGCCACGGGCGCCGACCGGCTGACCTCCCGCATCGGGGCGGCCCTGTTCTCCATTCCGGCCATCAAGGGCGTGGAGTTCGGCCTCGGCTTCGAGGCGGCGCGCCGGCCCGGCAGCCAGGTGCACGATCCCATCCGGCTGGAGGGCTGCGACTTCATCCGCACCTCGAACAACGCCGGCGGCCTGGAGGGCGGCATGACGAGCGGCATGCCCCTCATCGTGACGGCGGCCATGAAGCCCATTCCCACCCTCATGCAGCCCCTGGAGACCGTGAACCTGGACACCCTGGACGTGGAGGAGGCCTCCAAGGAGCGCTCGGACGTGTGCGCGGTGCCCGCCGCGGCCGTCGTGGCCGAGGGGGAGGTGGCCTTCGCTCTGGCCAACGCCTACATCGAGGCCTTCGGCTGCACCTGCATGGCCGACATCAAGGCCTCTATCAAGGCCTACAAGCAGCGCCTGCGCACCATGGGGCGCTAAGGTGGGGAGGAAGGAAGCGCGTCCGGCTCCCTTGGCGGCGAAGGCCGAGCCTGCGCTCTCGTTGAGCCGGCCGGTGTTCTTCGTCGGCTTCATGGGCGCGGGCAAGACCTCGGTGGCGCGCCGTTTGGCCCGCACCTGCAAGGTGGCCTCGGTGGATATGGACACCTATATCGAGCGGCGCGAGGGCAAGAAGGTGAAGGAGATCTTCGCCGCCGTGGGCGAGGAGGGCTTCCGCGCCGTGGAGACCGAGGTGCTCCGGGAACTGGGCGCGGCAGCCGACCCTATGCTCGTGTCCTGCGGCGGCGGCGTGGTGGTGACCCCCGCCAACCACGAGGTGTTCCGCGAGTGCGGCTTCGTGGTGTACTTGGAGGTGACCGCCGACGAGGCCGCGGGTCGCATCAGCGATACCTCCACCCGGCCCCTGTTCCAGAACTTAGAAGCGGCCCGGGCCCGCTGCGCGGAGCGGCTGCCCCTCTACGCTGCCGTGGCCGATGCCACGGTGAACACGGCGGGCAAGTCGGTGCCGGCTATTGCCCGAGAAGTCCAGCGCATACTCGAGAAGGAGGGTATCCTGTGCCCGCAACGAAGATAGTCGTCAACATTCCCGGCGAGGCTCCCTACGACGTGCGCATCGGCGCCGCCGTGCTGGAAGGGCTGGGGCCCTCGCTCAAGAAGCTGCCCGCCGTGGCCGCAGCGCCCCGGCTGCTCGTCATCACCGATACGAATGTGGGGCCGCTGTACCTGGATGCGGCCAAGGCGTCGCTGAAGGCGGCCGGTTTCGCCGTGAGCGACATCACGGTGCCGGCTGGCGAGGAGGCCAAGTCGCTGGCCGTGGCCGGGGAAGTGTGGAACGCCATGGCGGCTTTGGGCCTCACGCGGGATTGCGCCGTGGTGGCCCTCGGCGGCGGCGTCGTGGGCGACCTGGCCGGTTTCGTCGCCTCCACCTACATGCGCGGCATTCCCTTCGTGCAGGTGCCCACCACCCTTCTGGCCATGGTGGATTCCTCGGTGGGGGGCAAGACCGGCGTGAACCTGGAAGCGGGCAAGAACCTCGTGGGCACGTTCAAGCAGCCGGCCCATGTGGCCGCCTGCACCGCGGTGCTGGCCACCTTGGACGAGCGCGAGTGGGCCTGCGGCTGCGCCGAGATCGCCAAGGCGGCCGTCATCGACTCCGACGAGTTCTTCTTCTGGATGACCGACCACGCCCCGGCCCTTGCCGAGCGGGACACGGTGACCGTCACCGAGGCCATCGCGCGGTCGGTGGTGTTCAAGGCCAACGTGGTGGCCGAGGACAAGACCGAGAGCCGCGGGGTGCGGGAGTGCCTGAACTACGGCCACACCCTGGGTCATGCCGTGGAGGCCCTGGCCGGGTACGGCACCTTCTCCCACGGGGCCGCCGTGGCCGAGGGCATGCGCTTCGCGGCGCGTCTCGGCGCCGCGATCGTGGGCACCTCCGAGGAGCTCATCGCGGCCCAGGACGAGCTGCTGGATGCCCTGGGGCTGCCGGCCCTGGCCTGGTCGGCTCCGGCTGGGGAGATGCTGGCCGCCATGAAGCGCGACAAGAAGACCCGGGCCGGGGAAGTGCGCTTCGTGCTGCCCCGCGACATCGGCGACTGGGAGCTCGTGTCCGTGCCCGACGAGGTGCTGTTGGAGCAGCTGCGGGCATGGGAGGCGTCGAAGGACGGCGCGGCTTCCTAGGCGCTTGGCGGCGGCAAATCTGCGAGAAAGGCTGGTTTCGTGAAAAAAATCCTACTTGTGAACGGGCCGAACCTGAATATGCTCGGTGTGCGCGACCCGGCCATCTACGGGTCGGACACCCTGGCTGCCATCGAGGCCATGGTAGTGGCCTACGGTGCCGAGCACGGCGCCCAGGTGGACTGCTTCCAGTCGAACCACGAGGGCGCGCTGGTCGACAAGCTGCACGAGGCCCACGGGCGCTACGACGGCATCGTGTACAATCCCGGGGCCCACACCCACTATTCCTATGCGCTCCACGATGCCGTGGAGTGCATCGATGTGCCCGTGGTGGAGATCCACATCTCGGACATCAGCCAGCGCGAGGAGTTCCGCCGCACCTCGGTTATCGCCCCGGCCTGCGTGGCCCAGGTGAAGGGCCTGGGGAAGGAAGGCTATCTGCGCGCGTTAGATATACTGTTGGAAGAGACGCCGGCCGAGGGCTGAGGATTCGAAAGGCCTCTCGTTCGGTCGGCGCCGAGACGGGGGCATTCGTGCTCAAACGGTCCTCGCTTGGTGGAAATGCCCACTGGACATTTCCAGTCGCTGCGGAACTCCGCGCGAACGCCCCCGCCCCCAACCTGCCCGCACTCGGTCGAGAAAGGAAGGCTCATGACCGTCTTCGACGAACTGAACAACCCGGTAGCCTGCGAGTGGCACGTGGGCCAGCTGCTGCGCGCCATGAACCAGCTGCGCGACGGGCGTCCCTCGCCCATGGTGGTACGCGATACCTCGAACATCCGCTGGCTCACCGCCTTCGACGGGGTCTTCGACGACGAGGACGCCCATGCCTTGTATGTGGCCCCCGACCGCGTGGTGCTGCATACCGATTCCCGCTATGCCAAGGCCTGCGAGCAGGCGGCCCGGCGCACGCCCATCCGGGTGGACGACACGCGCGAGAGCCACGCGAGCTTCGTGGCGCGCCAGTGGAACGGCTCGTGGCTGCACGGCATGCCCGGGGCCGAGCTGCAGATCGAGGACACGGTGACCCTGGCCGAGTACCGCGCCCTGCAGAAGGCCTTCCCGGCCGATTTCCCCATCGGCGAGACCGACGGGGTGGTGCGCCGTCTGCGCTCGGTGAAGGAGCGCTACGAGGTGGCTCGCATGCGCGGTGCCCAAGCCATCACCGATGCCGCCTTCTCCCACATCGTGGAGTTCATGCGGCCGGGTATGACGGAACGCGAGGTGCAGCTGGAGCTGGACGAGTTCATGCTGCGCCACGGAGCCGAGGGCCTGGCCTTCGCCTCCATCGTGGCCACGGGCGAGAGCGCCGCGAATCCCCATGCGGTGCCGGGCGCGACGATGCTCGAGGCCGGTCAGTGCGTGGTGCTCGACTTCGGGGCGAAGTCCTACGGCTACTGCTCGGATATGACGCGCACGGTGTTCCTCGGCGAGCCCGAGAGCCAGATGAGGTCGGCCTGGGAGGCGGTGCGGGCTGCCAACGAAGCTGTGGAGGCGATGCTGCGCCCCGGCGTGACCGGCAGACAGGCCCACGAGCGGGCCGAGGCGGTGCTCGCCGAGGGCGGCTTCGCCGGTGCCATGGGCCACGGGCTCGGCCACGGCGTGGGCCTCGACATCCACGAGGAGCCGGTACTCTCGCCGCGCAACCCCGAGCCCCTCGTGGAGGGCAACGTGGTCACGGTGGAGCCGGGCATCTACCTGCCGGGCAAGTTCGGCATGCGCCTGGAGGACTTCGGCGTGGTGACCGACGATGGCTTCGAGGTATTCACCAAGTCCACCCACGAGATGGTGGTCATCTAGGCCGTGGTGGCCGGCGCGCGCATACTGGTGGTGGAAGACGACGCGGCCATCAACCGCGTGGTCTGCTCCTATCTGGGGAAGGTGGGCGCGACCTGCACGGCGGCGTTCTCAGGTACCGAGGGGCTTATGCACCTGGGGGGCGGTGGGCCTTTCGACTTGGTCATCACCGATCTTATGCTGCCCGGCGCGTCGGGGGAGGAGGTGGTCGCCGATGCCCGGGGCCGAGGCGTTCCCGCTCTCGTGCTGTCGGCCCGGGCTACGGTGGCCGATCGGGTTGGCCTGCTGCGCATCGGCGCCGACGACTACCTCGTGAAGCCCTTCGATTTGGAGGAGCTGGCGGCCCGATGCGAGGCGGTGCTGCGCCGCAACGGGGCGTTTTCGGCAGATGCTGACGCGGATGGCGGTCGCGGCGGAGCGGCAGGTGCCTCGGTTTTGCGCATCGGTGCCTGGGAGCTGGACGAGGCGGCCCGTTCTTTCACGGCGGCTGGCATGCCGGTGCGCCTCACGCGTACGGAGTTCGAGATCGTGCGCACTCTTATGGCCGCGCCGCGTCAGGTGCACACCAAACGTGCCTTGTCGGCGGCCGCGGCCGGCGACGTGGCGGCTTTAGAGGACAAGACTGTGGCCACCCACATCGGCAATATCCGCGCCAAGCTGCGCGGTACCGGCACCGAGGACTGCATTGAGACCGTTTGGGGCGTCGGCTTCAGGCTGCGCGAGTTATGATGTGGGAAAACGTCGAATACTTGCCAAATCAAAATAGCTATGATGATCAGGCAATACGTACTATAGGCGCAGGTCGCAGCCTTGGCAAGAAATCAGCGTTTTCCAACAGGCAGTCGCGAGGGCGCCGCCGTGAAGGCCGCGCAGAGCCGTTGTCCTTGTCCCTTTCTTGGAACTTCTTGGGAAGTTTCTGAAAACGGCCGCCCTAAGATGGAGGGGAATCGGTATCCGAGAGAAAGGGGCGCCCATGGAGGCGTTGCGTTGCGAGCACTTGACCCGGGCGTTCCGGGGCAGGTGCGTGGTGGACGATGTGTCGCTGGCGCTGGAGCCCGGCGATATCTACGGGCTCGTGGGACGCAACGGGGCTGGCAAGTCCACGTTGCTGAAGGTACTTGCGGGCTATCTGGCTCCGACGGCTGGCACCGTGGCCGTGGGCGGCGAGGTGCTTGGGCCGTGCCAGACGAGCGCGCATCTGGGTTGCCTCATCGAGCACCCCGCTGTGAACCCGGGGCTCACGGGGTTTCAGAACGTGATGGTGCGGGCGCTGGCCCAGGGGCTTCCAAATCCGAAGGCCGAGGTGGCCGAGGTGATGGAGGCTGTGGGACTTGAGGCCGTGGCTGGGCATGTCGCCAGGGGCTATTCTCTCGGCATGAAGCAGCGCCTCGGATTGGCGCTCGCTCTTATCGGACGGCCGGACGTGCTGCTTTTGGACGAGCCGTTCAACGGTCTCGACCCCGAGGGGGTGCGCCAGGTTCGGTGCCTGCTGGCCGACCTCGCCTTGCAGCGAGGGTGCGCCGTGCTCGTGAGCTCGCACGTGCTCGACCAGCTGGAGCGTCTGGTCACCCGCTACGGCGTGCTGCGCGAGGGGCGCCTGGTGGCCCAGATGACCGCGCAGGAGGTGGAAGAGGCCTGTACCGACTACTTGTGCGTGGAAGTGGCCGAGGCGCCCCGGGCGCTGGCCATGCTGGAGCAGGCCCTGCCCGAGGCCGTCTTCACGATGATGCCCGACGACGCCATCCGCGTGGCCGGCGCCACGGCCGATACGGTAGGCGATGCACTGCTGGCGGCGAACGTATCCGTGCGGGGCCTGTACACCCACACCCGCGACATCGAGGACTACTTCGTCGATCTCATGGGTGGCGCGGGCCCTGTGCGCGGTGCCCCGGGCGGAGCCGCCGGCTCCGAGACGGTCACCTGCGCTTCCTCTTTCACCGAGCCCTCGAAAGATGGTGATCCCCGTGCTTAATCTCATCCGCGCTTGCGGCTATCGTCTTGCTTGTCGTCCTGGCACCGTGGTCGTGCTCGGATTCTTCGTCATCGTGTCGGCCAGCGCCCTTTTCGCCCTCTTCATGAGTCGGAAGGAGTTGAGGTAGCTATGCTCAATCTCTTTCGAGCTTTATGGTACTGCCTGGTGCGCAATCGGGCGCTCTGGGGGTTTCTCATTCTGTTTGCGGTCATTATGGTGTGGGATATGGTGTCCCTGGGGCAGAACTACTATGGGCAAGAAGGCTTCCGCAACATTCCGCCAATCTACTACGAAGGCGTGACGGTGACACTCGACCCCGAGGGTTATTTGGGGGAAGGCGGGGTGGTGTATTTCCTCGTTTTGCTCGCGCTCGTGTTCGTGGCGGTGTTCTTCGCCGAGGAGTTTCGCGCGGGAACGTGCCGATCGCTGATGGCGGGGCCGTCTTCCCGGCGGGACTTCGCGTTGGCATTGGCGGTGACGGTGGCGCTGCTGACCATGCTGTTCGTGCTCGTCGGTCTGGTGGCGGTTTACGCGGTCATTCCCCGCTTTCCCCTTCTGGATGTGGGCCTGCCGACTGGGCGTACCTTGCGTTGGGCGCTGCAGTTGGTGCTGATCGTGGAGGTGTACGGGTTGTTGACGGTGGCCGTGGCGGCGGCGACGAAGCGGCCCGCGCCCACCGTAGCGGCGATGCTGCTTCTGGCCACTGGCCAGGTGGAGGTGCTGCTGACGAACCTGTATGTGATTGCGACCCAGCTAGGGGCGGTTGCCGGGTTGCCCGAGCTGCCCGCAGCGACGGACGTGTCATCGGCGTTCTTCGAGACGGCGGCCATGGTGCCCACGTGGTTGCCGGCTGCCCAGCTGCAGTGGATGATGGGCGAGGGCTGCACGCCGGTGGCTGGCGACATCGCGCCGGTGGCGTTGTTGGCCGCGGGGGCCTTTGGTGTCGTCTTGCTGGTGACACGCCGGCGGGCGCTTTGAGGGTGATGGGCTGCGGAAAGGAGTTGCGATGATCTGGCTCGGAGTTCTGTGCGTTCTGCTCGCTGCGGCGCTTGTGGTCTACGTGACGGCTACGGAGCGACAGATGCGCGGCTTGTCGGCGTCGCTGGCCCAGCGTTCCCGCGAGGGGCAGCGCCTGCGGCTGGCCTTTCCCACAGCTGGCGCCCGGGCGTTGGCCCGCGAGGCCAACGGGCTTATCGACGAGGCCGACGACGTCCGGCGCCAAGCCGTCGAGGAGCGGCGCGTGCTACAGGAGAACCTGGCCTCGTTCTCCCACGACGTGCGCACGCCGCTTGCGGGCGCCCAGGGCTTTCTGCAGCTGTACGCCGTGGCTGACGACGACGTCGAACGCGACGAGTGCGTGGCGGCCGCCGTCGAGCGCCTGGGCGCCATGCGCGTTTTGGTGGACGCCCTCTTCGAGTATGCCAAGGCCGACGACGGTTCCCGCGAGCTTGCGCGGGAGCCGGTGGATGTGGCCGCGGTGGTGTCCGACGTGCTGGCGGCGCTGTATCCCGCGTTCGCCGAGCGCGGATGGCAGCCGGAGGTGTCGCTGGTGGAAGATGTGGTGATTGAGGCCGACGGCGAGGCCGTGCGCCGCATCGTGGAGAACCTGCTCGCGAACTGCCTGCGCCACGGGAGCGCTGCCCCGACCGTCGAGCTGCACGCGACTGGGTCCGAGGCGGTTGGCTCCGAGGGCGCCGGCTTCGTCCTCACGATCTCCAACGCTGCTGCGGATCTTGGCGCACTGGACGAGGGCCGCCTCGGCGAGCGCTTCTATCGCGGCGATGCTTCGCGCCGCGCTGGCGGCAGCGGCCTCGGGCTGGCCACAGCTTGCAGCCTGGCCGATGCCATGGGGCTGTGCCTGCTCCCGTCCATCGAAGGCGATCGCTTCATCGTGACACTCTCCTTTTGAGGGGCGGTCGGCCCTCGCCTTCGGGATTCTCCCCTCCCAAGCCGTCTCGTCCCTCGGCCCGCGAGGCCGGTCCTTGTCCGCCGCCCTTCGGCTGCCGTTCGTCGGCGGTGAGCGGCAGGGGGGCTGGCCGTCTGGCCTTCGCGTCGTTGTGCTCGCGTAATTGTGCGCATCTCCGCGCGGTATCGTGCTTTATAACGGAAGGGTAGGAGAAAGCCGCGATGCCGGAGAGGACGGTGAGGAAACGATGACGGAACGGAAGATCAATCGGGGGAGCGAGATTCGGACCAAGGGGAAATCCATGGGACGCGAGCGCTCCGGTTGCGCGACCGATCCGTCTGACAGACCCTCACCTCGGGCTGCCCTAACGGTTTCCGGTCGCCCCGATGCCCCGTCGGCCCCATCGGGCTCCGGGGAGCCGATCGGCTCGCAAAGCCCTCGGCCGGCCAGTCCGGCCCCGAAGCGTTCGACTCCGGGCTGTGCCAGTGCGCACGGCGGCGGTTCTCGGCGCTCCAATCTGCGCCCGGCGCTGTTCATGACTGGCCGCGTGGCGCTCATGCTGGCGGGCATCGCGGTCATGGCCCTTGGCATCGATGTGGTCGTGAAGGCCGATCTGGGCAACTCGCCCATCTCCGCCACGCCCAACGTGCTCGCCCTCGGCTTTCCCGCCGTGAGCTTCGGCACGTTCATGCTGGGCTGGCAGTGCTTCCTCGTGCTCGTGCAGGTGGCCCTTCTTCGCCGGGAATTTCGGCTGGTGGATCTGTGGCAGATTCCCATCTCGGTGTTCTTCGGGCTGTGCATCGACTGGTTCATGGCGCTGCTGGGTGCAGCCGCACCGACCACCTACCTCGCCTCGTGGCTGTGGCTGGCCGTCGGCATGGCCGTGCTTGCGGCGGGCATCGTGATGACGGTGGTCTCGGGCACGGTCATGAACTGCGGCGAGGCTGTGGTGCAGGCCGTGGTGCGCAAGACCGGCGCCCGCTTCGGCACGGTGAAGGTGGGCTTCGACCTGGCCTGCGCGGCCTTGGCGGTGCTGTGCGCCCTGGTCTTCGTGGGACACCTCGCCGGCGTGCGCGAGGGCACCGTGGTCTGCGCGGCGCTGACCGGGGTGGTGGTGAACGGCTACATGGCCCTCTACGGCCGTGTGCGCCAGGGAGCGCGCCGGTGGCGAGCCGGAGCTGGCTCGCGCGCCGACGAGGCGGCGACGTCCCTGGTGGAGCAGAGCTAAGACCATATTTTCTTTGCGGAATGCCCGCAAGATGGCTATAATGTAACGGTTTGAATCAGGCGCGACGTGCGAGCGTAAGGGTTTCCGCGGCGCGTGAGCATGAAAGGAAACATCCGTGGCAAGCATTTCTACCGCCGATTTCAAGAACGGCATGTGCATCATCAACAACGGCAAGATGTGCACCATCGTCGAGTTCCAGCACGTGAAGCCGGGCAAGGGCGGCGCGTTTGTGCGCACCAAGCTCAAGGACATCAAGACCGGCCGCGTGGTGGACTACACCTTCAACGCCGGCACCAAGTTCGATTCCGTGCGCCTGGAGTCCAAGAAGATGCAGTACCTGTACAACGACGGCGCCGACTACTGGTTCATGGACAACGACACCTTCGAGCAGATGCCCATCGCCGCCGATATGGTGGGCGCCGCCTCCGATTGGCTGAAGGAGAACGACGAGGCCACGCTGCTGTACGCCGGCGACGAGCTCATCAGCCTGGAGCCCCAGATGTTCGTGGAGTTGGAAGTGACCCACACCGAGCCGGGCTTCAAGGGCGATACCGCCACCAACACGCTGAAGCCGGCTACCCTGGAGACGGGCAAAGAGGTGCAGGTGCCCACCTTCATCGAGATCGGCGACGTGTTGCAGATCGACACCCGCGACGGCCGCGTCATCAAGCGCGTCTAATCAAGCGGGACAACCTCACAGGTCGAGAAGCCTCCTCCGGGAGGCTTCTTCTGTTTCGGCGATGGTAGAGCGTAGAGGGGGCGCGGGGTGTTCTGACCGAGCGCAGTTCACCCTCCGGGTACTTCCTCGCTTCGCTCGGTCGCCGACACGCGACTGGAACAGTCCAGCGGACTGTTCCACAAAGCGAGGGGGCTGTCTGAGCGAACGGGAATACCCCGCGCTCCCGACCGCGGAGAGTCGCTGGGAGAACGCCCCCCGCTATTTCCGGGCGAAGAAGGCGAAGGCAACGCCGTCGGGGCCGACATGGGTGCCGATGACGGCGCCGACGAGGGTGAGGGGCAGCTCCAGGGCGTCCGGGCTCTCGATCAGGTCTTGCTCGGCGGCGATGGCGAGCGAGTCGGCGATGTACTTGCGGCCGATCTTGTCGGACAGGCCCGAGTAGGCCACCCACACCGGGCGCGTGAAATCGATGCCGCCGGCCTTCTCGATTTCCTCGAACACCATGGAGCGCGATGCCTTCGAGCCGCGGGCCTTCCCCAGAACGACCACCTTGCCGTCCACGACGCCCACCACGGGCTTGATGGACAAAAGGCCGCCGATGGCCGCCGCCGCGCCGGAGATGCGCCCGCCGCGGCGCAGGTACTCCAGGCCGTCTAAGGCCGCCACGAGGCGGATGTCCTTCTTCTCCTGATCGAGGCAGTAGGCAATGTCGGCGGCGGAAAGCCCCTCGTCGCGCAGGGCCCAGGCGCGCTCGGCCAAGATGCGCTCGCCGACGGTGGCGTTCTCGGAATCTACCACGAAGACGGATTCCTTGAAGGGGGCTGCGGCGATGCAGGCGCTCTGGTAGGTGCCCGAGATGTGGCTCGACAGCGTGATGCACACCACGGTGTCGCCGGCGGCCACGGCCTCTTGGAACAGATCCTGGAACACCATGGGGGGAATCTGGCTCGTGCGCGGCAGCTCGTCGCTCTCGATAAGGCGCTCGAAGAACTCGGTGCGGCTGATGTCGACCCCCTCGGCGAACTCCTCGTCGCCGAAAGTGATGGTCATGGGGATGATGGTGATGCCGTGGGCGCAGGCGTAGTCCTCTTCCATGTCCGCCGACGAGTCCACGATGATGCGAATGGCCATGCTGCCTCCAAAGTTGTGTTTGCTTCCCCGTATTCTATAGTGCAGGGGCGCTGGTCGGCCAAATCTCCGAAAAGGCAAGTAAATTGTTCATAATTCGGGCGGCGGTCCTCTGTGGCGGAGGGGTTTGAGCCGAGGGCCGTCCCTGCTGCGGGGCCTGGCCCGATGGGTCGCTGCCGCTGGGAGACGTCTTGATCAGGGAGCCGTATCGGCTGGATGGTGCTTGGGCCGGAACGTCGTAGCGGATGGGCGGTCCGCTGTGGCGATTCGGCGCTTTGGCCGAAGAGTCGCCGCCGCGGATGCTTGGACGGGCCAATTGCGGCTGCAGTAGGATCCTCTTCGCGCCAATCGGGTATTCCTGCGACAAAAGATGCGATCGGGCGACATTTCCCGCGGGGAAAGGCCCTGGAATGCGACAAATCTGTCGATCGGGCGACATTTGACGGCAATGGATGTCGCCCGATCATGCTATCTGTCGCATTTTCCCGGCAAAAGCTTGGGAAGTGGGGAAGCGCGGAAAGCGCAGAGAGTCCGTGGGGCGCATGGGGGCGCCGAACCTGCGGGACCTGCGGGGCCTGCCGAACCTACCGAGCCTGCTGAGCCTGCTGAATCTGCGGCATGCGTCGAGCTCGTGGAGGGGCTCGTTGTCTGCGCGAACGCGTTTCTGCAGCGAGATCTACCCCTCCACGAGGTCGATCAACTCCTGGTGGGAGTGGATGCCGAGCTTGGCGTAGACATGTTTCACGTGGGCCTTCACGGTGTTGCGCGATACGACGAGCGCCTCCTCGATGTAGGCTCGGTCGCGGCCGCGGGCGAGCATGGCGAACACCTCGGCCTCGCGCGGCGTGAGGAAGAACTCGCTGGCGATGGCCTCGCAACGGGCGGTGAAGGCCTCCTCGGGCGCGAGGGTGGCCCCCGATGCCGCCGAGGTGCCGGCATCGGGCACATTCACCGGTTCGATGCCGTCGATGGCCCCGGTGAAGGTGAAGCGCTTCAGCCCCACGAGCACGTAGGCGGCAAACACCAAGAGCAGCACTGCCGGAATCGCCACGCGCAGTGAGGGATTGCCCGCCGCAGCGCCGTTGGCGATCATGCCGGCCGCCGCACCGGTAAGCGACCCCAAGGCCGAAACGCCGTTGCCCCAGGCTACGGTGGTGACGGCGCCCAGGGGGTTGCGGGCGGCGATGGCCACGAGCGCCATCTGGGCCGCCATGGCGAACAGCCCGTTGCCGGCGTTCAGCAGGGCCACATCGGCTGCTTTTCCGCCGATGATGAGCAGGGGCTGGGCCGACAGCAGGAAGCCGGCCATTACCACGAGGGCCGACAGCTGCACCACGCCATCGGCGGGGAAGCGGCGTCGCGAGAGGGCCACGTAGATCGCCACAACCGCCAGCGGGGCTGCCGAGAAGAGCGACATGCGCGGGGTGCCGGCCACCTCGCCGAAGCGCAGGGCGAAACCGAAGGCCACCTGGAACAGGAACAGACAGCCGAACAAAGTCGAGAAGGGCGCCAGGAACGAGGCCGGCCGCGTGACGGACATATCGCTTGGCGAGGGGCGGCCGCGCGCCGCATCGAAGAAGAAGCCGCCGCCGGTCGCCGTAAGGGCGAGCGCGGCCAGGGGGAATGCCAGGAAAAGGGCAATACCCACGGCCGGCGGCACCAGGGCGCACGCCGGGCTGGCGGCCAGCTGCAACATGTAGGCCACTGCGATGGCCATCGCCGCCTGGTGCGATGTGAGCCGTGCCAGGTACAGGGAGGTTGTCGCGGTGGCCGCCGCCCGACCTGCGGCCGCCGCGCTCGCACCGATGACGAGCGGCGCCGGCAGGGCCCAGGCGAGGCCGGCCGCAAGCAGGGTACCGCCGAGGACGATGCATGCGGCCGCCCCTCCGATGATCGCGCCGCGGCGCAGCGCGGACGGTGCGCGGTAGGCCATAAGGCCCAGGGCCAGCAGCGTGATCGCCGAGCAGGTGACGGAGATATCGCGAGCGAACATGAAGACGGCATCGAACTGCGGGAAGATGGACCCGTTCATAAGCGCGGTGGCCCCGAGCACCAGCAGCAGCGCCGCGAACCCGCGCGCCGGGCTCGCAGATGGGGAGGCGTCGGCTCCCGATGGCGCCGCGCCTGCGCGTGCCCCGCGTTCGGACGCCGCCCCGCGGGGCACGTTCTCCAGCTCTCGTTTCTCCATCGTTTCTCTCTTTCGCCGATCTCTCCCATTGTACACGCGAAGACCCCCGGCCCGCGCGGGGCTGGGGGTCTGAAAGCAAACCGCTGGTCGCTGGGAGGGAGGCGCGACGGGCGGTATCCCAAGGAAGGGTGAAGGGGTTGCGGGTGCGGCTTGCGGCTCGTGCGGACGGCCTTGTGGGGCTTTCTCGCTCGGTACGGCCGATGCTGGGCTTCCCGGCCACGCTCCGCCGCTTGCGAGCACGGCCGGGAAGCTGCCAGCTGCGGGCCCGCAAGCGGCGGCGCGGGGTTTGCGGGCCCGCAGGACAGGCGCAGCTTGTACGGACGGCCTGCGATGCGCGAGACGCGAGAGGCGCCCTTAGGCCTGGCCCGTGGCGGCCAGCATGCCGGCGCGTCGCCCGAATGTCATGGTGCGCCCGCAGGCGAGGCCCGTCATCAGGTTCGGATAGCTCACGCTGAAGAAGCCGCCCGAGTCGTTGCCCGTCAGGTACAGGCCCAAAATGGGATCGCCGTTCTCATCGCAGGGGTGCATGTTCGTGTCGATGGTCACGCCGTCCAAGGTGGCCAGGAACCACGCGCCCGTGCGCACGCCATAGAAGGGCGGCGTGTCGATGGCCATGAGGCGGTGCTTCTCCTTGTTGTAGTCCTCGTCGCGCCCGGCCGCGGCCATCTCGTTGTAGCGCTTCCACGAGGCCACGGTGGTCTCCACGGGCAGGTTTAGCTTCTCGGCCAGCTCCTCCATGGTGTCGGCCTGCTGCACGTAGCCGTCCTCGATGAGCTTCTCGATCATGCCGTCCACCACGACCATGGGGATGTTGTTCTTCGCCCCGTTGTCGAAGGGGAACAGCCGGCAGCAGCCCACCTCGTCCATGGCCTCGGCCTGGGCGGCGTGGTTCGCATCCCAGATGTCCACGTAGGTCTGGTGCGGCTGCATGATGGTGGAGTGCAGCATGTAGTCGTAGGGGCCGCTCTCGTTGCAGAAGCGCTCGCCCTTCAGGTTCAGCTTCAGGAAGGGCTGCTCGCCGAACCAGAACCAGCGGCCGAGCACGCCGTCGCCGGCGTACTGGTCGGGCTTCACGCAGGCGCGGTTGAAGGTGCAGGCCGCGCCGAGCGGGTCCATGGTGGCGCCGAGCCACAGCGCCGCCTTGATGCCGGAGCCGGTCGGGTTGCCGCCGGAGCCGGGGGCCGCGATGCGGATCTTCTGGTTCCAGGACTGGCGGTCCTCCATCATCTCCAGGTTGTTGCCGTAGCCGCCCGTGGACAGGATGACGCCCTTGCTGGCGTTGATGCGCAGGTAGCGGCGCTCGCCTTCCACCTCGCGGGCGATGACGCCGGTCACGCGCCCGCCCTCGTCGGTCTCGCACTTGACGAACTCGGTGTACCAGCGCACCTCGGCGCCCTGCTCGGCGGCGTAGGCCAGGATGGACTCCGCGAAGCCCCACTCCTCGTCCTCGGCCACGGCGTCGGTCTTCTGGGGGCTGTGGCCGGTGGCGAAGGCCTTGTCGCGGCCCGGGTCGTCGATGTTGCCCACACCGCCCTCGAACTCCATGACCATCTTGCCGTCGCGCTCTACGATGTCGGTGAGCCAGTCCACCATGGCGCCCGACTCGTTGGCCCACAGCTTCACCAGATCGTAGTCCACGAATCCGTTGGCGTAGCGGACGATCTCCTCCATGGCCTCCATCTTGTCGATGCGGAACTGGGGGAACTCGTCGAAGGACGCCTGCTGCAGGCGAGAGTCGATGGCACCGATGTCCTCGCGGACGTTATGCGGGCTGCCCTGGCGGTCGATGCCGAGCACCCGCGCTCCGTTCTCGGCAGCCGAGATCATGGCCGGGATGCCGCCGGTGCCGACGCCCACGACGAGCACCTCGGTGTCGATCGTCTCGGCGATGGCCGACTCCTCGATGACGGGCGGCGCGCCGAGCCAGGAGGGGCCGCCGAAGTCGCCCGCGCTCGGGTTCGCGGGCTCTTCGGCCGCGTAGCCGTGGCCGCATCCAGATAGCGCGGCAGCGGAAAGACCGCCCAGGGCGGCAAGGCCCGCGCCCTTGAAGAAGCTGCGGCGTGAGACGTTACTCTGCATGGGGGGCCTCCCATCCTTCGGGCAGGGTCAGATCGTGGCACTCGTTGCACACGAGCACCTGGTTCTCGTGGATCTTGTGGCAGTCGCTGCACTCCAGCGCCATGTCCTGGTGGCTCGCGTGGGGGTTGTACTTCTCGTCGTTGCCGGCAAAGCCCCACAGATTCGCGGTGATCTCGTCGAAGGAGGTGCCCGCGGCGTGGTGGCATTCGGGACGGGCGCAGAACTTCTCGCTCGCGAACTGTTTGCCGGTGGCGAGCATGGTGCCGTCCTCGGTCATGGGGTAGGTGTCCGACACCCAGGCGCACACCTCGGCCACCTGGGTGGTCAGCTCGGCGGTGTGGCAGTCCAGGCACGCCTCGCCGGCCTTCGCGTGGGCCGTCACGCCGAGCTGCGGATTGCCGTCGTCGTAGGTCTCCACGTAGTAGTCCATGGGGCTGTGGCAGATGGCGTTGCAGAAGCTCGGCTGCTCGTGCCAGACCCAGAAGCCCGCGCCGGCCACCACGATGACGGCCGCCACCACGCCGGCGACGATCCATCCGCGCCGCCGCGGCTTCTTGGGGGCGGCGCCGAGTGCGCCGTTGGGCGATGCGGCGCCGGATGCAGGGGAGCCGGGCGCGCCGGGCGCCCCCTCCTGCGGTCCGGCCGCGGTTGCGGCCTTTTCCTCGTCGATGCTCATGATCGTTTCCTCCCTTCCTCGTCTTATGCAGAAACAATGGGGCCAGTGTGCGCCCCAAAGGGGTGGAAAGCTATTACCCCAGCGGGGTAAACTTTGCGTTTAGCCTGATGAGTTCAGGGTAAAAGGCAGCTCGGGAGGGGAGGGGAAGGAGGGACGGGCCGGCCGCGGGCGCCCGATACCCGACCTGCCCCATCATCGATGTTGGTTGCGTCGAGGCGCATCTTTCCAGTTGCCGGGGGCCAGTTGGCGGGTAAGGTGTCGCGTTATGAATTTGTACCTCTCCCATAGCACCGCGCTTCGCTTTTGGCGCGCCTGGTCGGCCGCGGCTGCCGTGCCCTTGCATGCCTTCCACGACCTGGGCGCCGCCGAAGCTGCGCTGTTCCCCGATCGCTTCTTCGCCGCATCGGAGGTGCTTTTCCGAGCCGTCCGCACCGATCGAGAGATTCGGGAGGCGTTGCGGCGCGCGGCAGCCCCGGGGGATCCCTCTGCGGCGTCCGCCGCCGAGAAGGCCGCTGATCCGGCGGCCTCCGTCGCGCCGGGCGCCGCTGCCCCGCGGGTGCCGCCGGCCTCCGCCGTGCTAGGGGCTGCAACGTCGTGCGCGGACTCGCTGGAGATAGCGGCCGCCACTGCGCCGGGCGTGGTTGCGCCGGGGGCGCCGGCTGCCGATGCGGCGTCAGCGAGCGACGCGGTGCCGGCGACTGGCGCCGTGGCGGTGGCGCTTCGCACGGCATGCTGTTCCGATAACGGCTCGGTGCATGTTGTGACGACCAGCTGCGGAGGTTTGCGCGACTCGACCGCCGCGACCCGCCATCGGATCGGGGGCGCCCTGCCGCGGGGATCATTTCTCAAAGTGGCCCCGGGCGTGTTCGTGTGCTCTCCCGAGCTCGTCTTCGTCCAGATGGCCGCAAGCGTTCCCCGTGGCGCCCTTCTCGCGCTCGGCTACGAGTTGTGTGGCTGCTATCCGGTCGGGGGCGATCGGGCGGGCGCCCCCGTGCGTCGGCCCCTGACCGCCCCGCGTCGCCTGTCGGCATTCGCCGCCCGCGCGACGGGGCTCACGGGCGTGACGGCGGCCCGCGCGGCCGCAAAGCAGGTGCTTGCCAAATCGGGCTCGATCATGGAGACAGAGGTGTCCATCGTGGCCTTCTCCTCCGTGGCCCAGGGCGGGTTGGGGCTTGTGCCGCCGAAGCTGAACGAGCCGGTGATGCTGTCCGCCCGGGCGAAAGAGGCGACGGGCCTGAGCCGCGTTGTGTGCGATTGGCTGTGGCCCGAGGCGCGGGTGGCTGTCGAATACGACGGACGCGACTCCCACGCCAGCCCGCAGCAGCAGGCCCGCGATGCCCGCAAGCGCGATGCGTTGCGCATCGACGGTTTCGACCTGACCGTCATCACGAGCTCTCAGTTTCACCACGTGACCCAGTGCACGGCGCTGCTGCTGGGCGTGGGCCGTCGCGTCGGGCCGAGGAAGCGCAAGCTGAGCGCCGAGCACGCGCCCCGGCATTTGACGCTGCGCAAGCAGGTGCGCGCGCATCATCGCGAGCATTTCCCCTTTCGCTTCAAGAAGAGCCGCCCGTAGAGCCCGCTGAGTTTCCGGGGGCTCTCTCCAAGAGCGTTCGAGGGCCGCCAGAAGTCGTCATGGGCCGCCAAGGGGTCGCTAGGAGCCTCCCGGCGCCCCGATATTCTAGCCGAACTCGCGAAAATGCGACAAATCGGCTGATTGGGCGACATCGCGGAGCACTATATGTCGCTCGATCGACACATTTGTCGCAGACCGGGCCTTCTTTCGAGAAAAATGTCGCCCGATCGTGATATTTGTCGCATTTTCCCGACTTTGCTTGGGAAAAGCGCGTCCGTGCGCGGAGGCCCCGCTTCTGTCGTGCGCGCCGGTCTGCCCTCGCTGGCCCGCTTCTTTCGTGCGTGCTAGCCCGCCCTTGCCGATCGCGTTCCTTTCTCGCCCATGGCTCTCCCCAGCCTCTTCGATCGCGTCATCCGCTGCTCCGCTTGCTTTCTCCTCTCCCTCTTTCGTGCTGCTTGCACCCACCCCTTGTCACCTGCGCTCTTCTGCCTCCCGGCGACCTTCCGTTGCTTCTCCTGCCACCCCACACTCCCGGCCCTTCCTCGCTGTTTGCGTCCTCCTGCCGCTTCGTTGATGTTTCTTGTCGGCAAATCGCGCGTTCGCACTGCGGGGCGTGCGGGGCGTCGCCTATAATGCAACACTTGATCTTTGACTATCTATAAGGAGGTGTGAGTTCATGCCACGGCTTCAGATCATGGATACGACCATCCGCGACGGTCAGCAGAGCCTGTGGGCCACCCGCATGCAGATCGGCGACATGCTGCCGATCCTGCCGAAGATGGACCGCGTCGGCTACTGGGCCATCGAAGCGTGGGGCGGTGCGACGTTCGACTCGTGCCTGCGCTTTCTGGACGAGAATCCCTGGGAGCGCCTGCGCGCCATCAAGGCCAACACGCCCAACACCCCGCTTGCCATGCTGTCGCGCGGCCAGAACCTGGTCGGCTACAAGCATTACTCGCGCGAGATCGTGAACCGCTTCATCGGCGCGGCGCATCGCAACGGCATCGAGGTCTTCCGCGTGTTCGACGCGCTGAACGACATCCGCAACGTGGTGGACAACGCCGAGGCCATCAAGGAGCACGGGGGGCTGTTCGAGGGCGCCATCTCCTACACCATCTCGCCGGTGCACACGCTGGACTCCTACCTGGAATACGGCCAGCAGCTGAAGGATCTGGGCGCCGACACCATCGCTATCAAGGACATGGCCGGTATGCTCACCCCGTACCGCGCCGAGCGCATGGTGAAGGCCTTCAACGAGGAAATCGGCTTGCCGGTGCACATCCACTGCCACTACGTCGGCGGCATGGCCCCGGCCAATATCCTGAAGGCCGCCGAGGCCGGCGTGGCCGTGGCCGACACCGCCCACGCGCCGCTCGCCTTCGGCAACTCGCACCCGGCCGTCGAGATGATCGTGGCCGCCCTGAAGGAGAGCCGCTACGACACCGATCTGGATCTCGATCTGCTCTTCGAGATCTCCGAGTACTGGGAGGAGATGCGCAAGCGCGGCCACTACAAGCGCGGTGTGTCCTCGCTCATCCACATGCAGGTGTACTCCCACCAGGTGCCGGGCGGCATGATGAGCAACCTCATCAGCCAGTTGGAGGTGCAGAAGGCGGCCGACCGCCTGCCCGAGGTGATGGCAGAGATTCCGAAGGTACGCGCCGAGGTAGGCTATCCGCCGCTCGTGACCCCCATGTCGCAGATCGTGGGCACGCAAGCGGTGTTCAACGTGCTCACCGGCAAGCGCTGGAGCGTCATCTCCAAGGAGATGAAGGACTACGTGTGCGGCTACTACGGCAAGGCCCCGGGCCACATGGACAAGGAGATCGTGGCGAAGGTGGCTGGCGACTCCGAGATCCTGGATCCGAGCATCGCGCCGGGCACGCTCGTGACCACCACCTACGACGAGGTGGCCAACGAGATAGGGGATTTGGCCCACAGCGAGGAGGACGTGCTCATGTACGCCCTGTTCCCCAACGAGGCCCGCACCTACCTTTCCAAGCACCGGGTATCCGAGAAGGTCGACTTCATGCTGGAGCAGGAGTCCAGCGGCACCAAGGAGGATGATTACGTGGACATCAATCAGATTCGCGAGCTGGTTCGCGTTGCCGAGGAGAGCGGCGTCGGCGAGATCGTCGTCGAGGAGGAGGGCGTCCGCATTGCCGTGCGCATGCCCGGCCAGGGCGCTCCCGTGGCGGCCCCCACTGCCGCCGCCCCGGTGGCCCAGGCCGCGCCGGCCCCTGCTGCCCCCGCGCCGGCCGCCGAGCCGGCCAGCGACCGCCCGGCCAGCTGGGTGCCCGTGGTGGCTCCTATGGTGGGCACCTACTACGAGGCGCCCGCGCCTGGCGAGCCGCCCTTCGTGAAGGTGGGCGACGAGGTGGCCGCCAACGAGACGCTGTGCATCGTGGAGGCCATGAAGCTCATGAACGAGATCACGGCCGAGGAGATGGGCACCGTGCGCGAGGTGTGCCTGTCGGATGCTACGCCCGTGGAGTACGGCACCGTGCTCTTCTACGTGGAGCCCCACGAGCCCGTGCAGACCCTCCCGGAGAACTAATCATGTTCAACAAGATTCTCGTCGCGAACCGCGGCGAAGTGGCCCTGCGCATTATGCGCGCTGCCCGCGAGCTGGGCGTGAAGACCGTGGCCGTGTACTCCACCGAGGACGCGGACACCTATCCGGTGCAGTATGCCGACGAGGCCGTGTGCATAGGTCCCGCCCAGTCGGCCAAAAGCTACCTGGTGATGCCCTCTATCATCGCGGCGGCGAAGAACACCGGCGCCGAGGCCATCCACCCCGGCTACGGCTTTTTGGCCGAGAACGCCGATTTCGCCCGCGCCTGCGCCGACAACGACCTCGTGTTCATCGGTCCGGCCGCCGAGTGCATCGAATCGATGGGCGACAAGTCGAGTGCGCGGGAGACCATGAAGAGCTGCGGTGTGCCCACGGTGCCCGGAAGCGATGGCTGCCTGGACACCGTGGAAGAGGCCGCCGCTTTCGCCGAGCAGGTGGGATACCCCGTGCTCATTAAGGCCACGGCCGGCGGCGGCGGCAAGGGCATGCGCGAGGTGCACGACCCGGCCGATCTGGCCGCCCAGTACAAGGCCGCCCGCACCGAGGCCGGCGCCGCCTTCGGCAACGACGGCGTGTACCTGGAGAAGCTCGTGCTGCGCCCCCGCCACGTGGAGGTGCAGGTGCTCGCCGACGACCATGGCAACGCCGTGGCGCTCTGCGAGCGCGACTGCTCCATCCAGCGCCGTCATCAGAAGCTTCTGGAAGAGGCCCCCTCGCCGGCGCTTACCGATGAGCTGCGCCGGGCTATGGGCAAGGCGGCCCTGAAGGCCGTGCGCGCCGTGGACTACCGAAACGCCGGCACCATCGAGTTCCTGCTCGACGAGCGCGGCGAGTTCTACTTCATGGAGATGAACACCCGCGTGCAGGTGGAGCACCCCGTCACCGAGGAGATCACCGGCACCGACATCATCAAGGAGCAGCTGCGCATCGCTGCCGGCGAGCCCATGAGCTGCGCCTCGCGCGCGCCGTTCGCCCCTGCGGGCCATGCCATCGAGCTGCGCATCAACGCCGAAGATCCGGCCCATGGTTTCCGCCCGTGCCCCGGCACGGTGAGTGCGTTCATTCCGCCAGCGGGACCGGGCGTGCGCGTGGAAACTTATTTACGGCCTGGTTCTAAAATCTCGCCGCACTACGATTCCCTCGTCGCAAAGGTTATCGTACATGGACAGGATCGCGACGAGGCCGTGGCCCGGGCGCGCCGCGCTTTGGACGAGTTCGTGATCGAGGGCATCGCCACCACCATCCCGTTCCATCAGCGCGTGCTGGAAAACGAGGCGTTTCTGGCCGGCGAGGCCACGACGGACTTCATCGAAACCCAGATGGGAGACGTACTATGACCAGTGAAATGAACGTGGAAGGGCTCTCCATCGCCCCTGGCGTCATGGAGACCATCATCTCCGTGGCCGCCAGCGAGGTGGATGGCGTGGCCTCTCTCGGCAACTTCGCCACAAGCGGCATTCGCTCCATGCTGGCGAACAAGCCCTCCACGAGCGGCATCGAGACGAAGATGGGCGAGGACGGCAAGCTGTACGTGGCCGTTCACGTAGAGGTGTACTACGGCTACGTGCTGCCCGAGCTGGCCGCCGCGCTGCGCTGCGCCATCGCCGAGTCGCTGGCCACCCAGGCCGGCGTGGAGGTGTCGGCGGTGGACGTGTACATCGACGGCATCCAGTTCAAATCCTAGGGAGCGTTGATGGCTTCGAGGAAACACGAGAGGACCCGCGATCGCGCCTTCGCGGTGCAAGTCCTCTATACGAGCGAGCTTCAGGGGGAATCGCCCTCGAAGCTTCTTGACGAGGGGCTCTGTCTGGTGGCCACCGAGGCCGACCCGGAGCCCGCGCCGCCCGAGGCCGCCGACGAGGCGCCCTCGGAGTTCGGTCGCATCTGCGAGGGCGCGCTTTCCGAGTACGCCCTCGGGCTCATCCGCGGTGTGCAGGAGTACCAGGCCGCTATTGACGAGCGCTTGGAGGGGGCGTCCGAGAACTGGGCGCTCTCCCGCATGCCTATCGTGGACCGCTCCATTCTGCGCCTGGCCGTCTACGAGATGTTCCAGCGCGAAGATGTGCCGGTATCGGTGTCCATCAACGAGGCGGTGGAGCTGGCCAAGGCCTTCGGCGGCGAGGACGATTCCCCGCGCTTTGTGAACGGGGTGCTCGGCCGTATCGCCCGCTCCATGGCCGAGGCCCCCGAGCTGGCTGTGGCCGACGCGGAGGAGGACGAGTTAGAGGCGTCGGACGACGGTGCCGCCGAGGGTGAGGTTGCCGAGGGCGCGCCCGCAGCCAGCGTGATCGAGGCCGCCGCGACGGCCGAGGCGGTTGACGCCGTGGTGGGCGCCTCGGGCGCGGCCGCGTGCGTGCAGGGGGAGGTGTAGCTCCATGGCCGATGTGGAGGGCCGCACCTTCGAGGGCGTGCACGAGCGCCTCTCCCAGATCGTGGACGAGGTGTCTGCTGAGGACATCTCGCTCGACGACGCGCTCAAGCTGTACGAGGAGGCCGTGAAGCTGGGCCTTTCCGCTTGCGATCTGTCCGAGCAGGACATCGAGGCGCACCTGGCCGTCGCCGAGGGTGCCTCGGGCGCGGATGCGCCGGCTGCCGCGGGCGATGGCGCTTCCGCCGCCGAAGATGCTGCTGCCGACGTTGCAGCCTCGGCCGCCGCTACGGCTGAGGCTACCGTTTCCGATGCGCAGCCCTCTGCGCCGACCGGCGAGCTTTCGTAAGGATATTCCCATGGCCGCACTGCGCATACTCGATGCTATCAGCTCTCCTGCCGACCTGAAGGTGCTCAACAACGACGAGCTGGCCATCCTTGCCCGTGAGATTCGCCAGGAGATCGTCGCCACCACCTCGGTGACCGGGGGACACGTGGCATCCTCGCTCGGCGCGGTGGACATTATCGTGGCCCTGGAGAGCCTGCTCGACATGCCGCGCGACCGCGTGGTGTTCGACGTGGGGCATCAGGCCTACGCCCACAAGTTGCTCACCGGGCGCCGGGAGGCGTTCAAGACCCTGCGCACCTACGGGGGCATCTCCGGCTTCACCAAGCCCCATGAGAGCCCCTACGACGTGCACTACTCCGGCCATGCCTCCGACTCGCTGTCCATTGCGACGGGTCTGGCGAAGGCGCGCCAGCTGAAGGGCACCGACGAGAAGGTAGTGGCCCTCATCGGGGATGCGTCGCTGGCAGGCGGCATGGCCTTCGAGGCGCTGAACTATATGGGCAACGAGCAGCTGCCCCTGGTCGTCATCCTGAACGACAACGAGATGTCCATCTCCCGCAACGTGGGCGCGCTCATGAAGCACCTGGGCAACATCCGCGCGAACAGCCACTACCGCGAGGCCCGCGAGGGCCTGCAGGCGGCTATGGAGCAGGGAGGCCCCGCTGCTCGCGGCCTGCTTGGCTTCGGGAAGAACATGAAGGAATCGCTCAAGCAGATGGTGATTCCCCACACCATGATCTACGAGTCGCTCGGCATCGTGTGCACCCATCCCGTTGACGGTCACAACATCGCCGAGCTGCGCGACATTTTGTCCCTCGTGCTGGAAATGGACGGTCCGGCCCTCGTGCACGTGGTCACCCGCAAGGGCGAGGGCTACGAACCGGCGCGGCAGGATCCGGAGCGCTTCCACGGCACGGGCCCTTACGACATCGCTACGGGCAAGGCGGTGAAGAAGCCCGCGAAAGCCCCCAGCTATACCGAGGTGTTCGGCGCTGCCCTGGCCGATGAGGCCGCTCGCGACAAGGACGTGGTGGCCATTACGGCGGCCATGACCGGGGGCACGGGGCTGAAGGATTTTGCCGCCGAGTTCCCCGAGCGCTTCGTAGATGTGGGCATTGCCGAGGAGCAGGCCATCGGCATGGCGGCCGGGCTTGCCTCGGGAGGCAAGAAGCCCGTGGTGGCCCTGTACTCCACCTTTATGCAGCGGGCGGTGGACCAGCTTATCATCGACTGCGCCCTGCTGGATGCGAACGTGGTGTTCGCCTTCGACCGCGCGGGCTTGGTGGGCGATGACGGCCCCACGCACCACGGCGTGTTCGACATGGTGTACTCCCGCATGGTGCCCAACGTGCGCGTGCTCGCCCCCTCCGACGAGGCGGAGCTCGTGCACGCCCTGCACACGGCGCTCTCGCTGCCCGGCCCGGTGACGCTGCGCTACCCGCGCGGCGAGGCCGAGGGGGCGTGCCTGCCCGATGCGCCCGAGCTTCTGGAAGTGGGGCGGGCCCGCGTGGTGCGCGAGGGGGGCGATGCGGCCCTGCTCGCCTTCGGGCGCATGGTGGGATGTGCCCGCGCTGCCGCCGACCTCTTGGCCGCCGAGGGCATCGAGTGCCGCGTGGTGGACATGCGCTGGGTGAAGCCGCTCGACGAGGATACCATCGCTGCCGCGGCCGCCACGAGGCTTGTGGTCACCGTGGAGGAGGGCGTCGTTACCGGCGGTGCCGGCCAGGGCGTGCTCGAGGTGCTCGCCCGCCAGGGCTCGCAGGTGCCGGCTGTTACTCTGGGCATTCCCGACCATTTCGTCGGCCAGGGCCCGGTGGGTCGCCTCTTCGCCGATTTGGGCCTGGATGCCGAGGGTATCGCCGCCACGGTGCGCACGAAGCTGGCCGCTGCCCGCTAGTTCGGCGCGGGTTTTCGGAACCAACCATAATTGCTCCCGACGGTTCTTGCGGGCAATCGAGGGTTTGCCCGCAAGGCGGAAGAGAATACCTCAGTCATTCCTATCGACGCGCTGACGGATTAAGCCGCGGATCTGTCTCGTGGCTGCGTGCGAGCGGGGAGGAGTCTCAAAATTGCGACGTGTCCAATTTTGAGACTGTGGGGTGCCTGCGACACATACGCAGGCGCCCCTTCGTGTTTTCCTGGCTGTGGCGTTTGCGGCCTCAGCGCTCGTAGATGTAGTCGAAGTCGAGGAGCTTCTTGTAGGAGTTGAACATCTGGTGCGGGCCGAGGGCCACATCGCGCGGGCGCATCTCGTAGCGCTTAGGCGCTAAGGCGGGGAGCGAGGCCGCCGCGGCTGGCGGCGCCATCGGAGCTGCCGGAGCCTCGGCGACGGCAGGGGAGGGCGCTGCTGCTTCCATGCAAGCCTCTGTCGCCGATGCCGATCTAGCCGAAGAGGCCGCCCTCGCCGATTAGCGCCGGACGGCATGATCTTCCTTGTCGGAGCATGCCCGCAAAAAAGAGGGGTCCCGCGCATCTGCGGGACCCCTCTGGTGCTTCTGGCGCTGAAAGGCTATCTCAAGCGCTTGCGTCCTACTTTGCAGTTCGAACGGTTTTCGCCTTGGACCAAGACGAGTAATAGGTCTTCCCGCCCGCCTTCTTGTAGGTGCGCACTTGCACGTAGTACTTCTTACCGCCTTTGAGCTTCGCTATTTTGAGGCTGCTCTTGGCGCGCCCCTTGGCAGTTTTCGCTTTCGCGCCTTTCATCGACTTGCTCGTGCTGTAGCGAATCTGATAGCCGTCGGTTTCCCGGGCCTGCTTTTTCCAGGTGACTGTAAAGCCCTTTCTCGCCTTCTTGAGTTTGGAGAGGGAAGTGCCCTTGGGGACGATCTTGAACGTCGCGCTTTTCGAGCCCCGGTAGGCACCCTTGCCCTTAATGGTCACTTTGTAGGAGCCGACCTTTTTTCCGCCCTTGCAGGAAACTGTGTAGTCAACGTTCTTCCGCAAGGTCTTCCCGCCGAGTTTCACAGTGATCGAGGAGGGTTTCAGCGTCTTACCCGTATAGGAGCGGTCTTTAACGGTAATGCTCGCCTTTGAGAGGGAAGTCGGCGTCGTGATGGCCGGAGGCGTTGTCGGAGAAGTCGCGCCGGGCTTGGCGTCCGTCGGCTTTTGGGGGGGAGCAGGTAGGGTGGGAGATGAAGGAATGGATGGTGCAGAGGGTTCCGTAGGAGCTGTGGGCTCGTTGGGCACCTTGATGTAGGTGGCGGCGGTCCAGGCGGGGATTTCATCAACTGCAAAAGAGAGGCCGTCTGACTCCCTCTTCCATTCATTCATGTAATTTGGTAAAAGCCCAGTGAGCTTGCCTGAGGATCCAACGGTGATCCTCTCCAGTGCCATACAGTTGGAGAACATGGAGCTGGTTTCAGTGGCGTTTTTCATGTTAAAGGACGAGAGATCGAGCTCCTTGAGCGAAACGCACCCCCTAAACATTGAGCTCATGCTGAGGGCGTTTGCGGTGTCAAATGAAGAGACATCGAGTGTTTCAAGTGACCGACATCCAGACAATAGGCTGGAGAATATCTTCACACGAGAAGTGTCAAAGGTGGAGAGGTCAAGGTGCTTAAGCGAGGAACAGTTTACGAACATTCCAAGCCCTTCACTCATGTATTCAAGATGAGGCGTTTTGAAGGTTGAAAGGTCTAGCTCGCTGAGAGATGAACAGTTATTGAACATCTCGTTCATTCTCGTGACTCTGGAAGTATCGAAGGATGACAAATCGAGGAGGCGCAACGAAGAGCATCCATCAAACATTCCATCCATATTTGTGACTTCGGATGTGTTGAGCTTGCTGAGATTGATGTTGCTCAAAGACGAGCAATTCCGAAATATATAGGACATATCGGATACATTCGACGTGTTAAATGCCGATAAGTCAAGTGATGTAAGCGAGGAGCACTCAGAGAACATATTGCTCAAATTCACAACGCCTGAGGTGTCAAGATGGGAGAGATTCAGTGATTCCATCTTCCTGCAATTTGAGAACAAACTACTCAAACTGATGGCATTAGACGTGTCGAAGGAGGAGAGATCCAGATGCGTAAGAGAGCAACAGCAAGAAAACATTCCACCCATATTGGTTGCATTTGTCGTTTTGAACGAAGACAGATCGAGAAGCTTTAGTGAGCAGCAATCACCAAAGATGCCACTCATGTTGGTTACGCTGGACGTGTCAAGAGACGAGAGGTCGAGAGACTCTAGCCGCTTGCATCCGCTGAACATGAAACTCATATCGGTTACGTTCGAGGTCTCGAAAGAGGAGAGATCCAGTTCTTCTAGCGAAAAGCACCATTCAAACATTTCCTTCATATTTGTTACATTGGAAGTGTCGAACGTGGAAAGATCTAACGATTCTAGGCTATTGCAACCCATGAACATCCGGCTCATGTCCGTGGTCCTACTTGTATCAACTTTATCCAGGCCCTCGATCGAGCGCAAATTACCCCAGTAGGTGAAACGTAAGCTCTGAGAGAAAGGGATGCTGTCAGAGATCACAACTCTTTTAACCAAATCACGTGCATCGTCAGGCCAGTAGATAGCTCCATTCTGCGTGATTCCCGGTGACACCACTGCCCTCACTTCTCCGTAAAGATCCTCCTGCGGTTCTGTGCCTGCCTGAAGTACGAGTGTGCCATTTTTATAGAGAATGATGGTGTCTGCATCTGCGGCATAGGCGGCAGTGGGCTTGAGGGCAAGGGCCGCAATGACGATAAAGGCAACGACGAGCATCGTAAATAGGGAACCGCGATTGAATTGCCTAAACATGACCTTGTTCATGACGATCTCCTCTCCCTATCTCTCGGTTGTTGAAATATCGTGCTGACGGGCAAAATTGGCAGCATACGAATCAGCCGGAGCGAAAATGACCAAATGAGGACAGCTCTCGAAAGCGTTTTCGGCAATGTAATGTGCCGATGCAGGAATTCGCACCTCATTCAAATTGGGACATTTGGCAAAAGCTTGGATGTCGATAGATTCAACACCATCCTCTAAAACGACTCTTTCCAAGGTGGGAGATCCTGAGAAACTCCAGTATGAGATATTTCTTACGCTTCCCGGGATGCTCACTTTGGTAAACCGATTACCCGAAAACGCCTCTCCCTCAATAACTTGAATATTGGGTGGGAATTCGATCTCTTCCAAATTCTCGCAACATGAAAACGCTCCGTTGCCTATTACCCTAAGACTAGAAGGCAAAGTGATGGATTTGATATCTTGGCGACCTAAAAAACAGTTGCTTACAATGCAGGTAAAACCGTCGGGAATTGTGTAATTGCCATCTGGCGAATAGCCGACATGCATTACGCCTTGGCGCAGAACAACATCTTTCATGGCGACATCCTCTTCTCTCGAAGTTCTGGATGCTCTGCTATGGGAGTCTCATGAAGAAGAGCATCCACCCTGTCGCCAAACAACAAGAGTTTTCTCACGCGGAGACCAACATCTTGAAAGCAGATGCTCTTCTGCTCGAGAGTTGGCCTTCGGTGAAATGAAGACGTGAGTATAGTCGTACCGCCTGGGCGGAACTCTTGTTGTTTGGCGCATAGATTATACCGCCCCATAGGTTTTGCATTCAAGGTGGGGCTGATCGCGGTTGCCGGAGTTGGATGAGAAGACAGAATTTTCGAGTCGATGGCTTTCTTATCCTATGAATGTAAACATGTTTACATTCTCCGATAGAGGGAGTATTATGGGGTGAGTTGAAGGAGGTTGCTATGGCGACGAAGACGTTTTCGAGTCGGGCCGATGCGGAGCAGCTGGCTTTTGCCGAGGCGCTTGCGCGGCAGGAGTACGGCATGTCCTTCGGGCAGTATTGCGGGACGGTTTTGCTCGGCGCCATTCGGCAAGAGGGAAAAATGCCGGATCTCCCGGCGAAAAAGGCTGGTGCGCGAAAGAGGCAGGCCCTTGCTGTTATCAAGGGTTTCTCCAAGCGCCCCCATAATGCCGAGATCGGCAAAATGAACGATGAGGAAATTCGCGAGCTTATTGCGAGCCGCTATGAATAGGAAGCTCCTTCTCGACACGAACATTCTGCTGGATGCCGCCATGGAAGAGCGTCCGGAGTGGGCGAGCGCATCGCTTCTCATGGACGAGTTTCTCTACGAGGGCGTAACGGGTTACGTGTCGGCGCTTTCCCTGAAGGATATCTACTACATTCTGACGAAATACGCAGACGAGGTAGCAGCTCGCCAGTACATTCTCGCCCTGATGGATCTCTTTGAGGTAATTCCCGTCGATGGAGCGCTGTGCCGTATCGCCGCCTTGTCCAATGAGCCGGATTTCGAAGATGGCGTCGTGCGTGCCTGCGCCGAGGGCGTGCCGGTTAGTTTCATCATTTCCCGCGATGCGAGCGCGTTTGCCAATTCGCCGATTCGGCGCTTGTCGGCTCGGGAATACCTCGATCTCTTCTGCGATGTTGAGGAGGTCGAGCTGCCCGAATAGCGGGCATTGCGTTGAGGGCAAGAGGCCGGAAGCTACCTCGGCGACTGCGTGAAAAGAGAAAGCGAGCGGGACGCGTTCGTGTCCCGCTCGCTTGGGCGTAAGGGGATGCTACCGGGCTACTTCAGCCTCTTCTCCATGATGTAGTCGTCCATGATGAAGCCCTCGCCGATGTCGGTTTCCACGGCATCGATGATCTCGAAGCCGTGCTTCTTGTAGGCGCGGATGGCCATCTCGTTTTTCTTGTTCACGGTCAGATACATCGCGTCCAGTCCGCGCTCGCGGCACAGGCGCTCGTAGAAGCGCACGACGCTGGCAATAAGCCCGCGGCCGCGATGCTCCTTCAAGAGGTACACCTTCGAGATGAAGAAGCGGTTCGTGCCCGCTTCCACGTGGCCGCCGGTATAGCCGATGATGCGCGGCTTGGCAGCCTCGTGGGCGAAGTCCTCGGCGTCGTGGGCCAGCTCTCCATCGCGGTCAGATTCCACGGCGTCGTCGGCGCCGGCCGGCGCGGGCCTGCCCTCGTCGTGGATGTCGGCACCGTGGACGGCCTGGTCGAGCTCGCGCGGGGTGGCGTTCTCGCGGTCCATGATGAAGAAGTACTCGTAGCCGTTGTCGGCGATGTCGGCGCGGAAGGCGTTCAGGCTCTGGAACTTCTCCACCATGTAGTCGGTCTGCTCCTGGCCGATGAGGGCCGGCCAGTACTCGTTCCAGATATGATGGGCCATGTGGGCCAGCGCCTCGACCTCTTCGTCGCGCTCGATCTGACGGAATGACACGCTCATGGGGCTTTCCTTCCCGAAATGGCTTGCGTTGCAGCTCCATTGTAGGCGTTCCGGGCGCGGCAAGCCTCCGCGCGGCCAAATGTTTCCCGCCAGTAACAAGGAATGGTCGGGGGCGTTAACACTTCTTTTTGAGGGGATTAACAATCATCGATGAGTCCGCTGGTGAGCGGGATGCGTGGAACAATCGGGTTGTTCCCGATCGTCGGACTGTCTGGCGGTAGGGGATGGAGAGACATGAAACGGGTAGGCCGGTTGGTATCGGTTGCGGTGGGAAGGGTCTCTCCATCCCTTTCCACCGCAGTCCCCTAAGGAGGTTGATTGCCATGCTCGATACTGGCTCGACCGGCTTCATGCTCGTGTGCACCATGCTGGTGCTGCTCATGACACCCGGTCTCGCATTCTTCTACGGAGGGCTATCGCGGCGCAAGAACGTGGTGAATACCATGGTCATGATCTTCGCGGTGCTCGGCATCGTGGGGGTGGCATGGGTTGCGTGCGGCTGGTCGTTCGCCTACGGCGGCGACGGCGCCATCCCCGTTTTCGGTGGCTTGGACCAGCTGGGGTGCTTGAGCGCGGTGAACGACATGGTGGCCGAGGCCGCGGGCACGCCCGATGCCTTCGCGATACTTTCAGGCCAGGGGGCGCTGGCCGCTGACCCGGAGCTGGCGGCAAGCTACCCGGCCATTATCGATATCGTCTTCCAGATGGCCTTCGCGATGATCACCTGCGCCATCATCACCGGCGCGGTGGCCGGGCGCATGAAGTTCGGCGCGGTGTGCGCTTTCGTGGCAGTGTGGGTGCTTGCGGTGTACGCGCCGCTCGCCCATATGGTGTGGGGCGGAGAAGGGTCGCTCATCGGCGAGGTGATCGGCGCGCTCGACTTCGCTGGGGGTGACGTGGTGCACATCTCCTCGGGACTTACGGGCCTCGTGCTCTGCATCATGCTCGGTCGGCGCAAGGGCTTCGCCGTGCTGTCCTACCGGCCCCACAACGTGCCCTTCGTGGCCCTCGGCGCGGCGCTTCTGTGGTTCGGGTGGTTCGGCTTCAACGCGGGCAGCGAGTTCGCCGCCGACGGGGTGGCGGCCCTGGCGCTGCTGAACACCGTGACGGCCAGCGCCGCCGGGGTGCTGTCGTGGCTTATGGCCGAGCGGCTGCACGTGGGGAAGTGCACGCTCGTGGGCGCGGCCACGGGGCTTGTGGCAGGGCTGGTGGCCATAACGCCGGCGGCGGGGTTCGTGGAGCCGTGGGCGGCGCTTGTCATGGGCGCGGTGGTGAGCCCGGTGGTGTATGCGGCCATCTCCCAGGCTAAGCGCCGCATCGGCTACGACGACGCTCTCGATGCCTTTGGGTGCCACTGCGTCGGCGGCATCGTCGGCGGCGTCCTGACGGGGCTCTTCTGCGTGCCGGAGCTCTCGTGGACCGGTGCGGGCGGCCTTCTGTACACGGGCGACTGGTCGCTTCTGGGCGCCCAGGTGCTCGGCATCGTGGTGACGGTGGTGTTCGTGGTGGCGGCCGACGTGGTGCTCGGGCTCATCGTGCGGGCCTGCTTCGGCGGCAGCCTGCGCGTCTCGGCCGCCGACGAGGCAGCCGGCCTGGACGTGGCCGTCCACGGCGAGTCGGCCTACCCGGCCTATCTGGGCCTGGACTAGCGGCGCAGAGCACGGCAAGCAACAAGTAAGGAGCTGAGACCTATGAAGCGAGTGACGGCCATCGTGCGGCCCGAGAAGATGGAAGCCCTGAAGGACGCGCTGTTCGCGGCAGACGTGAGCGGCATGACCATATCCCAGGTGCACGGCTGCGGCGCCCAGCACGGCTGGAGCGAGTACGTGCGCGGCACCGAGGTGCTGCTGAACATGGTGCCGAAGGTGAAGTTCGAGATCGTCGTGGACGATGGGGAGGTGGACGGTCTCGTGGACGTTATCGTGGCGGCCGCGCGCACCGGGGAGGTGGGCGACGGCAAGATCTTCGTGGCGCCCATCGAGGAGGTCGTGCGCATTCGCACCGGCGAGCGGGGCGCAGCCGCTGTGTAGGGGGCGTGCGTGCTACAATCTCTCGCGAGAAAACGAGAGAAAGGAACCCCATGCACAGCTATACCCCCCGCGGCGTGTGCTCCCGCCAGATCGATGTGGAAGTGAACGGCGACACGGTGGAGAGCGTCCAGTTCACCGGCGGCTGCGACGGCAACCTGAAGGCCATCTCGAAGCTGGTGACCGGCATGAAGGTGGATGACGTGGCCGCGCTTCTGGAGGGCAATACCTGCGGGCGGCGCTCCACCTCCTGCGCCGACCAGATGGTGCGCGCTCTGCGCGAGGCCCAGGCCGCCCAGTAACGCAGCCTCAAGGACAGCGCAGGCGCAAAGCGCCCGGCATCGACGACAACAGGGCCCGGGATGCGTTCCGGGCCCTGTTGGTGCACATAGACGGAAGCGCTATGAAGCGGCATTCCGCTTAGAAGGCGGTTGCCTAGAGCATCATGAACAGCTTGGCGAGGGCCCAGCCGATAAAGCCGCAGCAGGGGAAGGTGAGCACCCAGGCCCATACCATGCGCCGGGCCACGCCCCAGTTCACACGGCGGAAGCTGCGGGAAGCGCCCACGCCCATGATGGAAGCGGTGGAGCAGTGCGAGGTGGACACGGGCATGCCGGTCATAGAGGCTACGAACAGGGTGATGACCGTGGACACCGAGGCCGCCACGCCCTGGTACTTCTCGAGCGAGACCATGTCCATGGCCACTGACTTGATGATGCGCTTGCCGCCGAGCAGGGTGCCGAGCGACATGGCCAGCGAGCAGATGACCATGAGCCACAGGGGGAAGTCGGCGGCGCCGCTCGTCTCCATGCCGAAGGCGAGCGCTATGCCCAATAGGCCGATGGACATGAACTTCTGGCCGTCCTGGGCGCCGTGGAGAAACGACAGCGCGCAGGCGCAGATATCCTGCAGCACCACGCACACCCTATTGCCGCGCTTGCGGTCGGCGCAGGAGAAGAAGAACTCGATGATCTTGGTAGTTGCCATGCCGAGGATGAAGCCTCCCACGAGCGAGAACGCCATGCCGTAGATGACGAGCATCCACTCGGAGAGCACCACGCCGGCCAGACCGTTCAAGGCGATGGCACCGCCCGTGACGCCGGCGATGAGCGAATGGGACTTGCTGGCGGGGATGCCCCAGAACCAGCAGAACACGCCCCAGCCGATGGAGCCTATCATGGCGGCGATGAGCGCGAGGAGCGCCTGGTGGGTGTTGCCTGAGAAGTCCACCATGTTGAACATGGTGTGGGCCACGGCCGTGGAGATGTAGGTCATGCCCACGAGTCCCATGAAGTTGAAGACGGCCGCCAAGATGAGGGCCGCGGTGGAGGAAAGGCAGCGGGTGGACACCGCCGAGGCGATGGCGTTGGGGGCGTCGGTTGCCCCCGAGATGATCGTCACTCCGATGACAAGCGCCAGAATGCCGAGCAGGACGGGGTGATCGCCTGCCTGCGCAAGAAACATCGAAAGCGTCAATTCCATGCAGAGCCTTATCTCGATGAAACCGATCTGAAGAAACGCACAGCTTCTTATTCTAACGCAAGAGCTGAGCGGGAAGGTCGAGGAAGGACGGTCCGAGAAAACGGCTTGGAAACGAGGGCTCCCCGACCGCTGATAGGAGGAGGCGGTCGGGGAGCAGAAGGGGAAGGAGGGGTCGGATGGGTCTAGTAGAACACGAACATGGACAGATCCGAGGCGTAGAAGGCCATGCGTGCTCATGTTCCCGAAGCACCCGCTCCTTCTGGGTCGATGCGGGGGTGAAGCCGGCCGTACTGGCCCACCCCGCATCTCCCGCGCGGCGTGCTGCAGCTACTCGATGCCGAATTCCTCGATCATCTGCTCGCGGTATTGCGCGTCAGTTGCCGCGCGACGGGCATCCTCGAGACGTCCGGCGTCTATAAGCTGGACCACGAGCGCTCCGAGCTTGTCGGCTCCCTCGATTCGACCCGCGGCTCGACCCTCGGCCCGTCCCTCGGCGAGACCCTTTGCCAGGCCCTCTTCGCGGGCTTCCTCCATCATAAAGCGGGCTTGCGCGCGCATATCCTCTTCAATGGTCAACATGGTGAGGGCTTCCTCTCTCCAGGCGGCATCTTCGTTCGCCGCCTCCACGGCGGCTGCAAGGTCGGCCGCGAGCTTATCGTCGCCGACCTCCTCGGTGGCAACATATCGAAGTAAACCACGAAGACCCCCTTCTGGCAACGCTCGCCAGGCGGATGCGTTCAGCACGACCCATGAGAAGCCGTGCCCGAGGCCCACGCCGCCATCCTCCGCGCATGCCATGTCAAAAGTGTAGACGGGGCAGCCGGCGCCGAACTCGAAGCTCCTATGTATGTCAACTCGCTTCTTTCGCCTGAGACTTCAGCCAGGTATCGTACTTTTCCAAGAACTGAACGTTCATTAGCCGTCCCGTTTCCGCATAGCTCACCTTCTGGAAGCCGACGTTGAGGGCGTTGCCAGCCTCGACCAGAGTGATGCCCAAAGCCCGCCTGGCGGGGCGCAGGTCCTTCCATGAAGGACCCTTGACCTCGAACGGATGGCGCAGGGCCCTGAACACCTCGCGCGCAATGTAGCGCTTGAGGCACCTTATGGTCTCCTTCTTGGACTTTCCGTCGCCCTTGCGCTTCTCGACGTAGTCCTTGGTTCTCTGGTCGTACGACATCCTGGTCACCGCGATCTGGTAAAGCGCCCTGCTGGCCTTCCTGTCGCCTCCTCTGTTCAGGCGGTGGCGCTCCGTTTTTCCGGAGCTCGCCAGAAGCGGGGCGGCGCCGCATAAGGAGGCGAACTCGGCCTCGCTGTTCAGCCTTTCCGGGTTTCCCCCGCCCGCGACGGCGAGAGCCGCGGCGGAAACGGTGCCGCATCCGAAGATCGCAAGCAGCGCAGGGGCGTTCGCTTCCAGGATCTCCTTCATCTTGCCCTCTACGGCATCTGCCTCTCGATCCTGGAGATCCCAAGCCCTCCCCAAGGACCCCAGGGCCAGAACAACGCCGTCGGCGCCGGGGTCAAGCGCCGGGAGAGCGCTCCTCAGGTCCTTTCTGGAGAGCTTCGCCAGGGACCTTCTCAGATCCTCGGGCGCTGTTACGATCAGGGATTTCGCCGCGTTTATCATCGCCGATGGTACTCGCCGACAGCGCGATTCCCATTATCAGTGTTCTTCTAGCCCGCCGTCCGGTTTCCTGCGGCGGGGGCAACCTTACCAGGTGGAGCCGCCCCGCCCTCGTCCGGCTGCCAGCCCCTTTCGCCCCGGCGCGCCCTCTCGCGCCGGGGCGCTTCTGTGTCTTGGTCAGTAAACGGCATCGCTTGAAAAGCATGCCCAAAGCGGGTACACTTCGGGTAATAAAGGAAAGGAGCCTGATATGGCGACTGCAACGGCTGCCCCCGCGCGCAGGGCTGAAATCAAAACGCGGACAACGGCTGAAGTGAAGGCCGAAGCGACGAGCGTCTATTCTCATTGGGGCCTCTCCCTGTCCGATGCCATCAACATGTTCCTCATCAAATCCATCGAAGTAGGCGGCCTGCCCTTCAACCTTCGTGCCGAGGTCCCGTCCTATCGCGCACTGGCCGCAAAGGCCTATCAGGCAGAATTGAATGAGGACGGCGTAGTCGTTCTTCCCGCAGATTGGGCCGACGATGACGAGTGAGGACGGTCCCGGGCCGTGGGAAATATGGCATGCGCGGTTTGATTTCTCCGATGGAAAAGGCTACAAGTATCGTCCGGTTGTCGTGGTGGGACGGGAGGAGGACGGCTCTCTGGTCATGATGGTGACTTCGGCAACGAACAAGCTGCAGCTGCCCCACGATTATCCCATTCGTCATTGGGAGAAGGTCGGCCTGCAAAAGCCCTCGATCGCGCGTGCGGATAGAATTGCGCGGATTCCCACCGACTACCTAGGGACAGCGGGCTATATCGGACGCTTGGACGAAGAGGACAGGGCGGCGCTCGTCGTCGTTCTGAGGGAAATAGCAGAGGGGTAGGCCTCCCCGCGCCGGGGCGCTTCTGTGGACGTTTGGTTGAGGATGGAAAAATAGCGTCCTTGCGGCAAAATCCACAAAACGGGTCGGTCCATCGGTGCTATACTGGGCGAGCTTGCCCAAACGGGCAAGTGAAAGTATCTGTTGGCCCCCGAGACATGTTTGTTGCACCGCGATCCCTTGCTTCTGCAAGCGAACATGGGTAAGTATCAACCATCATGACGAAGGGTCCCCGATTTAGTTTTTGAAAGGGGTCCGTTTTGACCGAAATCAAGAACACGTCTGTGATCGACTTCTCCGACATCTCCGACGAGCAGATGAACGAGATGATCGACGGCACGCTGACCGAGTTCGACGAGGGCGATCTGGTCGACGGCACGGTCGTCAAGCTCGAGCACGACGAGGTGCTGGTGGACATCGGCTTCAAGAGCGAGGGCGTCATTCCCTCCCGCGAGTTGTCCATCCGCAAGGACGCCGATCCGTCCGACATCGTGAGCCTGGGCGACAAGATCGAGGCCCTCGTTCTCCAGAAGGAGGACAAGGACGGCCGTCTCATCCTCTCCAAGAAGCGCGCCGAGTACGAGCGTGCCTGGATTTCCGTCGAGGAGAAGTTCAAGGCTGGCGAAGTGGTCACCGGCGAGGTCATCGAGGTGGTCAAGGGCGGCCTTATCCTGGACATCGGCCTGCGCGGCTTCCTGCCGGCCTCTCTCGTGGACCTGCGCCGCGTGAAGGACCTGGACATGTACCTGGGCACCGAGATCGAGGCCCGCGTCATCGAGATGGACCGCAACCGCAACAACGTTGTGCTGTCCCGCCGCGTGCTGCTGGAGGAGGGCCGCAAGAACGAGCGCGCCGAGATCCTCTCCAAGCTCTCCAAGGGCATGCGCCTCAAGGGCAACGTGTCCTCCATCGTGGACTTCGGTGCCTTCGTGGACCTGGGCGGCATCGACGGCCTGGTGCACATCTCCGAGCTGTCCTGGAACCACGTCAACCATCCCTCCGAGGTCGTCAAGGTGGGCGACGAGGTGGAGGTCGAGGTGCTCGACGTCGATCTGCAGCGTGAGCGCATCTCGCTCGGCCTCAAGCAGACCACGCCCGACCCGTGGATCAAGCTCGTGGAGAACTACCCGGTGGGCACCATCGTCGACGGCAAGGTCACCAAGATCGTGCCCTTCGGCGCCTTCGTCGAGCTGGGCGACTCCATCGAGGGCCTGGTGCACATCTCCGAGATGGCCGGCCGCCACATCGACACCCCGGCGCAGGTCGTGCACGCGGGCGACGATGTGAAGGTGAAGGTCATGGAGATCAACCCGGATCGCCGCCGCATCTCCCTGTCCATGAAGGCCGCCGCTGAGGAACTCGGCTTCGAGATCGACGTGGACGAGTCGGTGCAGGCCGAGGAGAAGCCGGCCCGCCGCAAGAAGGCCGACGAGGCTCCTGCCGAGGCCGAGGTCGTCGAGGTGGAGACCACCGAGGAGTAAGCAACCTCGGATGCCCATAGCCGCTGTATTCGACTAGCGACTTTCAGAAGGCCGCCCTTCGGGGCGGTCTTCTCGTGTATTATGAGAGTGATGAAATGTTTGCGCAGGATCGCGCGAAGGGGCGCGGTTTCGGAGGAGGTACTGCATGAAGAAGCTGTTTCTGATCGGCGGCATGGGAGCCGGGAAGTCCACGGCGCGCAAGGCGCTGACCGACGAGGGCCTGGCCTGGATCGATCTCGACCAGGTGGGGCACGAGGTGCTCACGTGGGATACGGTGAAGGACGATTTGCGCGGCGCCTTCGGCGACGGCATCTTCGACGAGAACGGGGAAGTGGTGCGCGCGCAGCTGGCCGCGGTGGCCTTCGCGAGCCCGGCGGCCACGCGCAAGCTGAACTGCATCACCATGCCGCGTATCGAGGAGCGCTACACCGACCTCATCGACGAGTTCGAGTACGAGGGGAAGCCGGCTGTGGTGGTGGAGTACTCGGTGTTCCGCAACCGCCAGCAGTCACTGGCCTACGGGGCCGATGTGGTCATCGCCGTGCTCGCGCCGCTGGAGGTGCGCATCGAGCGTGCCGTGGCCTCGGGCTTTACCGAGGAGGACGTGCGCGCCCGCATCGCTCGTCAGATTACCGATGCCGACCGCATCGAGGCGGCCGACGTGGTCTTCGACAACGACGGCACCCCCGAAGAGCTCCGCAACGAGGTGCTCGCCTGGTGGAACGAATATAAGAAGACCGTCTAGGCGCGTTCATCTGACGGCAATTCGGCAAGGGCCATCCCCGGCCCTTGCTTTTCTTTTTGATGGAAAGTATTATTTCTAGGAAATAATACTTTTGGAAAGCGGTTGTCATGAGTCGATCGTTTAAGGGGTTTCTGCAGGCTTATGCGCAGGAGCTCACGGGCTGCGGAACGTCCAGTATCAAGAAACTCTTCGAAGCCGTTGTCGGGGATTCTCCCCGGGGTGCCGAGGCTCTGCTTCTTCTAGCCCTTGCGAGCGGCCGTGCGGACTACCTGATGCGTCAGGCGGATGGCACGTCGTTCGAGGCTGCCTATCGAGCCGCGCTGGCCGATCTGGATCGAGCCGGCGGCATGCTCGAGAAATGGCTCGAGCAACTGCCAGGCCAGAACCGCTACCGCAAGGTGTGGAATGCGTGGCGGTCGGAGGCAACGAGGCTGGAGCGGGATCGCCGCATGCTTCCCGGAGTGCGCGATGCCATCGACCGCGTTATGGCGGAGCGCGGGATGACGCGGGCACAGGCATGCCGCCTGACGGGTTTGAACAAGGGTAACTTCTACGCTTTTATGAAAGGCGACGTCGCCAAGTTGAGCCGGGAAACGGCCGTGAACGCCTATCGAACTCTTGCGAACGGGTAGAAGGTTCCTACCACAGTCCGAGCGTGTGCTGCATGGCGAGGCTGGCGGCGGCGATGCAGGCCCAGCAGATAAGGCCCATGAGGATGGGCTTGGCACCGCTTCTCACCAGCTTCACGAGGTCGGTGTTCAGTCCGATGGCGGCCATGGCCATGACGATGAAGAACCGGCTCAAGGTCTTCAAGGGCGCGAAGGTGGCCACGTCGGCGCCGGCGGCCACGGCAACCGTGGTGATGACCGAGGCTGCTAAAAAGAGCAGGATGAAGGTGGGGAAGGCGCGCTTCAGCGAAAAGCCGCCGAGGAGCTTCGCGCCCGTAGTCGCATTGTCCGCCGCCGCGTTCTCCTTGCGCGCCATCATGATGGCCAGCACGAGCGTGATGGGGATGATGGCGAGCGTGCGCGTGAGCTTCACGATGGTGGCGTCGTCAAGCGCGTTGGCACCGGGGTGCATGCCGTCCCAGGCGGCCGCGGCGGCCGTGACCGACGAGGTGTCGTTCACGGCGGTGCCGGCGAACAGGCCGAAGCCCTCGTTGGACATGCCGAGCGCGCTTCCCAAGGTAGGGAAGATGAGCGCCGCGATGACGTTGAACAGGAAGATGACCGAGATGGCCTGGGCCACCTGCTCGTCTTTCGCCTTGATGACCGGGGCCGTGGCCGCGATGGCACTGCCGCCGCAGATGGAGGACCCCACGGCGATGAGCGTGGCGATGGCCGAGTCCATGCGCAGCACCTTGTACAGGATGTAGCCGACGATGAGCGCCGTGGCGATGGTGGAGGCTATGATGGGCAAGCTCTCGGCGCCCACGGCGGCGATCTGGGCCAGGTTCAGCCCGAAACCGAGCAGAATGACGGCGTACTGGAGCACCTTTTTCGCCGTGAAGGCGATGCCGTCTTGCACCGTGCCGCGGCTCGGCTGCTTCCACAGAAGCGCGATGGCCATGCCCGCGAGGATGGCGAACACCGGACCGCCGACGACCGGCAGCGCCTCGCCGAGAAACCAGCAGGGCACAGCGATGGCCGCGCACACCCCGATGCCGGGAACCACGTTCTTCAGATTCGCCACAGCCTTCTCCTTCACGCTCCGCCGATGACGATTGCGAAGTATAGCACTCATGAATGGAGAGACGCAGGTAATGGAAACGAACATCTGTTCAATTATATCGGGCCGTGCTAAACTGGGCTCCTTCTAACGACATTTTGAGAAGGAGACGCGCGTGTCCACTCATCTTTCCAATATCGAGGGCATCGAGATGGCCGGCAAGCTTCCCGAGGTGCGCCTGGCGGGCACGCCGTTCAAGGTGGTTTCGCCCTTCGAGCCATCGGGCGATCAGCCCGAGGCCATTTCAGCGCTCGCAAAGGGCATCGAAGAGGGGCTGCGCTACCAGACGCTTCTGGGCGTGACCGGCTCCGGCAAGACCTTCACCATGGCCAAGACCATCGAGGCGGTGCAGAAGCCCACGCTCGTCATGGCGCCGAACAAGACGCTCGCGGCCCAGCTGGCCGCCGAGCTGAAGGAGTTCTTCCCCGACAACGCCGTGGTGTACTTCGTCAGCTACTACGACTACTATCAGCCCGAGGCCTATGTGCCTGCCTCGGACACCTTCATCGAGAAGGACGCCTCCATCAACGAGGAGGTGGAGAAGCTGCGCCATGCGGCCACCTCGGCCCTGCTGTCGCGTCGCGACGTGATCGTGGTGGCGTCGGTGTCGTGCATCTACGGTATCGGCAGCCCCATGGACTATGCCGGCATGGCCGTGTTCGTCGACAAAGAGAAGGAGATGGATCGCGACCAGGTCATCCACGAGCTCATCGATATCCAGTACGACCGCAACGACTACGAGCAGAAGCGCGGCACCTTCCGTGTGCGGGGCGATGCGCTCGACGTGTTCCCGCCCTACGCCGACCACCCCATCCGCATAGAGTTCTGGGGCGATGAGATCGAGTCCATCGACGAGATCGACCAGGTCACCGGCGAGGTGCTGAGCAGCTACGAGGCGCTGCCCATCTGGCCGGCGTCCCATTACGTGACGGCGCGGCCGAAGATGGACAAGGCCCTGGTCACTATCCAAGACGAGCTGCGCGAGCGCCTCATGCAGTTCAAGGAGGAGGGCAAGCTCTTGGAGGCCCAGCGCCTGGAGATGCGCGTGAACTACGACTTGGAGATGCTCGAGACCATGGGCTTCTGCTCCGGCATCGAGAACTACTCGCGTCATCTGGACGGACGGGCGCCGGGCGAGCCGCCCTACACGCTCATCGACTACTTCCCGAAGGACTTCCTCTGCATCATCGACGAGTCCCATGTCACCGTGCCGCAGATCCGCGGTATGCACGAGGGCGACCGCTCCCGCAAGATCACCCTGGCCGAGCACGGCTTCCGCCTGCCCAGCTGCCTGGACAACCGCCCCTTGCGCTTCGATGAGTTCGAGGAGCGCATCCCCCAGTTCGTCTACGTGTCGGCCACGCCGGGCGACTACGAGGAGAAGGTGAGCTTGGCCCAGGTGGAGCAGGTCATCCGCCCCACGGGCCTGCTGGATCCCGAGATCGTCGTGCGCACGAGCGCGAGCCAGATCGACGACATCATTGACGAGGCCAAGGACCGGGCGGCCCGGGGTGAACGCGTGCTCATCACCACGCTCACGAAGAAGATGGCCGAAGACCTCACCGACCATCTGCTCGACCAGGGAGTGAAGTCCCGCTACATGCACTCGGACATCGCCACCTTGGAGCGCACTGAGATTTTGCGCGATCTGCGCCGGGGCGAGTTCGACGTGCTTGTGGGCATCAACCTGCTGCGCGAGGGCCTGGATCTTCCCGAGGTGTCGCTCGTGGCCATCCTGGATGCCGATAAAGAGGGCTTCCTGCGCAATCACCGCTCGCTCATCCAGACCATCGGGCGCGCGGCCCGCAACGTGTCGGGCCAGGTCATCATGTACGCCGACCGCATCACCGACTCCATGCGCCGCGCCATCGACGAGACGCGGCGGCGCCGCGAGATCCAGATGGCCTACAACAGCGAGCACGGCATTGAGCCCCAGACTATCCGCAAGGCCATCAACGACATCATGGGATTCATCACCGAGGATGTGGAGGGCAGTACGGCCGAGCAGGTGAACAAGGAGCTGGCCGAGCTGTCCCGCGAAGAGGTGCTGCGCATCATCTCCTCCATGGAGGACGACATGGCGGCGGCCTCCCGCGATATGGACTTCGAGGAGGCGGCCCGCTTGCGCGACCAGGTGGTGAAGCTAAAGAGCTCGGTGGAGGACAAGTCCGAAGACGACGTGCTGAAGGACCTGAAGAAGTCGGCCCGCAAGGGGAGCGCCTACGGCAACCGCAAGCACGCCGCCTACGGCAGCAGCCGCGCCAACTAGGGGCCGCTCCCTCATCGATATTCTGTGGAGATCGCGATGATTGCGAACTTTACGGAAATGTAAGGGGATGCGGGCCGTCTTACGGGAAAAGAACGCTTATAATCGGCCTGTTCGAACAATGTCATTCGCCGCCCCCGAGCGGCGCGCGTCACCTGTGAAGGAAGAACAATGCCCGACCAGTCGATGCCTCCCGCCGGCACCCATAACCCTCGCAACAACCTGCGCCAGCACAAGCGTCCCACGCGTCGCCATCCTGGCAGCACCTCGGCCCATGCACCCGTTTCCACCGAGGCGGAAGCTTCGGCGATGCAGGGGGGCGCGTCGGCGGAGGTGGGCTATCCGGCGGGTCGCGACGCCGCCTCCCAGGAGGCTGCGGCCCGAGCGGCCTACGAGGAGTACGCGGCCGCTACCTATCAGCCGCATCCCGGCGCGGCCAATCATCCGCAGTACGGCTCCCGTTACCAAAGCGAGTCGGGTTATGCGGGCTTTGCTGCTACGGCGGGCAACCCGCGGGTGGCGCCGGCTCGTCCGACGTCCGGGCAGATGTCGCCCTATGACAGCTCGCGGTACAGGAAGAAGGGGCGCAAGAAGGCTGGTATCGCCGGCATCGTCGCCGCTGTGGTCATTCTGGGTGCCATCGGCGTGGGCGTGTACCTGTATTTAAATCCCACGACGTTCAACATGACCGTGAACGGCATGACGCGCACGGTGGACACCGGTACTACGGTGGCCGACCTTGTCGCCCAGGGCGTCGTGAGTCCCAAGGCGGGCAATCTCATCGACGTGGAGGGCGAGGTGCTCGAGGAGGGCGGCGGTAATCCCTTCGACGGCACCATCAACGGCAATCCCATCGACGATCCGAACACGCAGGTTCACAAGGGCGATTCGGTGCAGATCGGCAACGGCTCCGATGTTATGGAGGAATACGACGCGGAGACGGTGGAGAAGAAGCCTAAGAACAAGGAGCTCGGCGAGGGCGCCATTCACGTGTACATCCCCGGCGAGACGGGCCAGGTAGAAAAGCGCACGGGCAAGGTGTCGGGCAAGACGGCCAAGGAGGTGGTCAAGAAGGCCACCAACAACATCTACTTCAAGTACAACGCCAACCCCGGCGACGACAAGGTGGTCGCGCTCACCTTCGACGACGGCCCGTGGGACACCACGGGCGACTTGCTCTCCCTGCTAAAGGAGTATGACGTGAAGGCCACGTTCTTCACGATTGGCAAGCAGATATCCGGCCAGCCTGAGACGATGGAGAAGATGGCTGCCGCGGGGCATCAGATTGCCACCCACAGCTGGGACCATGCGGAAACCGGCGGCGGCAACAGCGTGGATATGACCCGTCAGTCTCCCGAGAAACAGATCGAGGAGGTGCAGCAGGGCCAGCAGGCCATCACGGATGCGACGGGCAAGGAGGCCTCCAAGGTGTTCCGCTCGCCCGGCGGCAACTACCACGACGACATCATCTGGAACTTGCAGCCCTACGTGACGGCGGAGATCGGCTGGAACATCGATACCGAGGACTGGCAGCGCCCGGGCGCCGAGGCCATTGCCGAAGCCATCATGAGCGCGAAGTCGGGCGATATCATTCTCATGCACGACGGAGGAGGCCCCCGCACCCAGACTATCGATGCCTTGAGGATAGCGTTGCCCTATCTGAAGGAAAAGGGCTTCAAGTTCGTGACGATCGATGAGCTTTTGGCCTACGATGATGTGAAGGCGCTCGCCGATGCCGCCGAGGAGGCTGCAGCCAAGTAAGGCGCATGATGGCTGCGGGCAGCCGCGACGGGATGGGCAGTACGGTTCCCATCTTGTGCAGATGGCGGCTCGGACGTGTGGTGAACGAGGATCGGGCGGGGCGGCTCTTCAAAGTCGCCCCGCCCGCTTTTTTATACGGATGCGGCCTTCCGATCCTGCGCGGCGGCGAGCATCTCGCGGGCATGGGCGAGCGAAGTCTCGGTGGCGCTGCCCGAAAGAAGCCGCGCCACTTCGCGTACCCGCTCCTCGCCGGACACCTCGCGCAGAAGCGTCTCGGGGGCGTCTCCTCCCGTTTTCTCGACGGTGTAGTGGGCGTCGGCCATAACGGCCACTTGGGCCAGGTGTGTGATGACGATGACCTGATGACTCTCGGCCACCTCGGCCAAAACCCCTGCGAGAGCATTGGCCGTGCTGCCGCCCACGCCGGCATCCACTTCGTCGAAGACGAGCGTCTCGGTGCCGTCCTTGGCGCCGAGCACCACCTTGACGGCGAGCATGACACGGCCGATCTCACCGCCCGATGCGATGCGCGCGAGCGGTCGCGGCTGCATGGATTTGCCGGGCCTGAACTCGAAGGTAACGGCGTCCGGGCCGCTGCGGCTCCATTGATCGCGGTCGAGCGCCTCTACCGTGCAGATGAGCTCGGCGCTGCCCATGTCGAGGCGCGCCATGACGGCGCTTACGGCCTTGGCGAACGCGGGGGCGGCGCTGCGGCGGGCATCGGCATAGGCGCGGGCGGCGGCTTGCAGGCCTTCCTCGGCTTCGGCAAGCTTTTCCTCGGCCGCCTGGATTTGCTCGTCGGCGTCGTCGACGAGCGAGACGAGGGCGGAGGCCTCTTCCCAGCGGGCGAAAACCTCGTTCATCGAGGGGCCGAACGAGCGCATCAGCCCCTGGAGGGCGCCCATGCGCTCTTGGGCATGGGCGAGCGAGGCGCTGTCGAAATCGATGTTGTCGCAGTACCCGGCCATATCTCGGGCCACATCCTCCACGACGAAGCAGGTCTCTCGCAAGGATGCGGCATAGGGGGCGAGTTCCTCGTCGACTCGGGCGGCCTCGTCGAGCAGGGCAATGGCGCTGTTGAGGGCGTCGAGGGCTCCTCCCTCGTCGGAGAGGGCCGCGGCGGCTCCGTGGGAGTTGCGGGCGAGCGTCTCGGCGTGCTCGGCGCGGCTCAGGTACTCGCGCACCTCCTCGTATTCGCCGGGGCCCGGGTTCACGCCCTCGATGTGCTGCAGGGTGAAGCGGGCCTCGTCGAGCTGGGTGTGGGAGGCGCTGGCCCGAGCCCGGACGGCTTCCAGGGCAGCTGCCGCCTCGGCATGGCGCTCGAAGGCCATGCGATAGGCTGCGGCGGCATCGCCGGCCTCGCAGGACCATGTGTCTAGAATGCGGCCGTGCCCCGCCGGCTTCAGAAGCGTTTGGAACTCGTGCTGGCCGCAGAGCTCGATAAGAGGGCCGATCGTGCGAGCCAGCTCGGTCGCACTTGCCATGGCGCCGTTCAGCGTGGCGCGCGAGCGGCCGTCGGCGCCCACCTTGCGGCAGACGACCACCTCGTCGTCCCCGTCGGGGCCTTCGCCCGTCCCGGCTGCGGCGGGGCTGGCGAACAGGCGCCCCGACACCTCGGCCGCCCCCGACCCTTGGCGCACGAGAGACGAATCGGCCCGAGCGCCGATGATCAGCTTGCAGGCGGAGATGAGCGCCGTCTTGCCCGCGCCGGTCTCGCCCGAGATCACGGTGAGACGTGGGGAGGGCGCCAGCGCCGCCTCCTTGATGAGGGCGAGGTCGCGTACGCGAATCTCGTCGATCATGAGCGCCTCCTTAGAAATCGACGAGGTCGAACACAATGCCGCGCTCGGCCTCGATGTCGTCGAAGAGCTCGGTCGGGGTCACCCGCTTGATGGCGCGTGAGACGGCAAGGGGACCCTGGTTGGTGACCACGTAGTCAGCCTGGATCTTGCGGGCGCAGGCTTCGGCGATGGCGGCCTCGTAGGGTAGGTCTGCATGGTCGAGGGCGAAGCGAACATCGGAGCCGTCTACCGAGCAGATGGTGATGAAGCTCATAGTGGAGCGTAGGGCGGAGCGCACGTCCGCATCGTCGATTACCTCGGCGAGCTGGGCGCGCAGCGCGTCATAGGAGGAGGCTGCGGCCCACAGTTCGGCCGAGCCGGTCAACTCGAGGGCGTTGAGCTTGTTCCATGCCTCAATGGACTCGGGGCGCTCGGCGATAAGATCGAGCAGCATATCGGTGGCAATGAGCAGTCGCATGGGCTAGGCCTCCCCTCGAGTGCGGGCGGCGGTTTCCCAGAACGAGGGCGGCACGGTGCGCGTGACGTGCTTGAGGCGGAACCGAAGCTCGTTTTCCTGGGCCTCGGTGAGCGTGATGCACAACGGCGCCTCATCGTTGTTCACGTCGGGCAGCCGTCCTGCTTGCAGCACATAGTCGTAGGCGGCGTTGACCAGCTCGGTAGGGGAGGACCCGATGGCCTTTAGCTTGGCGTTGACTTGGTCGCGAATCTCCTGGGGAACCCGCGCGGTTACCATTGCGTGCATCGCAGCTCCTTTCGTAGGGGAAGCAGTATAGCCGATCTCGAGTAAAAATACAATAATAATACGAACAAATATTTGCAATACGATGAGAGTTCTGCTAAGGTTCGTGGTTGGAAGGGCGCGGACTCGTGTCTTTTTCGGCAAAGCGCTTGTCACGAGCGGGCAAATTCAGGAAGATTAAGCGATGCGTTTTCCCGCTGCGGGTTCTTGCTGGGGAAAATGCGCGGCTTATTGGAAAAGGGAAAGGGACACCTTGGTACAGCTGCAACGACAGGGACAGCGTGCGCTCGCCGTCTTGACGGCTCTGCTGCTCGCCTTCTCCCTTGTGGGGGTCACCCCTTCTGCGGCTTTGGCAGATCCCGTCGATGACGGCCAGGCCGCTGTCGATCAGGCCCAGGCGACGCTCAGCGACGCCGAGGCCCGCATGGCCCAGATCAACGAAGAGTACGAGGCCCTGTCCGCGCAGGTGGACGAGCTTCAGGGAAAAATCGACGAAACAAGCGCATCGGCCCTCGAGGCTCAGCAGGCCATGCTCGAAGGTCGGGAGAATTTGGGCGATGTGGCGGTGGGCGAGTACCGCAACGGCAGCGCAGCCAGCTTGCTCATGATGGTGCTCGACTCCAAGAGCTTCGCCGATCTTCTCCGCAACATGGAGTATGCCACGCAGATTATGGCCTTCCAAGCCGACGAGATCGCCAAGCAGGAAGAGCGCAAGCGTGCCTTCGACGAAGTATCCAACGAGCTGAACACCCAGAAGAACGAGCAGGAGCAGGCTCTGGCTGCCCAGGCGGAGAAGCGGGCCGAGGCCGAGGCCATTGTGGACGATGCCGCAAGCCGTCTGGAGAGCGCGAAGGCCGATCATGCGGCCCGACTGGCCGAGTTGGCCGCTCAGGCCGAAGCGTTGCGCAAGCAGCAGGAAGAGGCCGAGGCGGCAGCGGCGCGCAAGGCCGCCAAGGAGAGTCCGGACGCGAATACGGGCGATCGCGAGCCGGTGGTGGGCGACGATGCGCCGGTCGAGCCCGATCCCGACGACGGGGGCGACGAGGGCTCCTCGGGCGACGACTCGTCTTCGGGCGATTCGGGAGAATCGGAGGGCGATGCGGATTCCTCGGACGACAACGCCGGCTCCTCAGATGACGATGAGGGCTCGGCCGGTTCGTCTGACACATCGAACGAGGGCTGGCTTTCCGGCACAGCCTCGGCCTACGGCGGCAAGACCGACCCCTCCACGCCCAATCCCGGCACCACAGCTACCGGCGCGGTGTGCGATGACAACTCCATGGGCGTGGCCGTTCCCAAGTCGCTGAAGAACTATCGCAGCTACTTCGGCCGCACGGTGGAGATCAAGTACGGCGGCAAAACGGTGTATGCCACGGTAAACGACTGCGGCTCCATGGGCGGCGGTAGCCGCGTGCTCGACCTCCAGCCCGGTGTATGGAAGGCCTTTGGCTTCTCCAGCTGCAAGGGATGGGGTCTGCGAACGGTGAAATACCGCTTCCTGTAGGAGCGCGCCGCGCGGCGGGAAATTCTCCCGCACCGCCCGGCGAAGTGCGCTATACTTCACTGCTACATGCGATGACGAAGACAAGGTTCGCGTATTCGCGGTCTTCAGAGAGGGCCCCCTGGCTGAAAGGGCCCGGCCGGCGATGCGAGTCCGTTCCCTTCCGAGCAGCGCCTCTGAACCCGGACGCGGCACTTCCGCGAGACGGCCAGTAGGGGGCGACGGTTCGCTTCCGTAATCGGGCGATAACGAGCGGGCGGCTTGTCGGCGGCGCCATGGGCGCGGCGGCGCGTCGCCAACCGAGGTGGTACCGCGAGAGCCCTCTCTCGTCCTTGGGTTTCCGGGCAAGTTGCCCGGCCGAGGCGAGAGAGGGCTTTTTCTGTTGGAAGCAAGAGCGAAAGGCGAAGCAGCTATGGCAATTGCAGAGGAACTGGCCGCCCTGCGCGAGCGCACTCTGGCCGAGATCGAGGCGGCCTGCGACTCGACGGCGCTGGAGGCCGTGCGCGTGGCGGTGCTGGGCAAGTCCGGTACGCTGACCGGGTATTTGCGCTCCATGGGGTCGGTCCCCCCCGAGGAACGCGCCGCCGTGGGCAAGGCCGTGAATGCGGCCCGCGGCGAGATCGAGGAGGCCCTTGCGGCCGCCAAGGCGTCCATCGCCGCGGCGGAGCTGGCCGCCTCCATCGACGCGGCGGCTGTGGATGTCACCCTGCCCGGCCGTGCCCAGCAGATGGGCACGCGCCATCTCATCAACGGCATCATCGACGAGGTGTCCGACATCTTCTTGGGGCTCGGCTACAAGGTGGTGGAAGGCGCCGAGATCGAGACCGACTACTACAACTTCACGGCTCTGAACGCCCCGGCCGACCATCCGAGCCGTTCCATGCAGGATACCTTCTACGTGCGCGACCTCTCGGGCGATGCCTCGCGGGTGCGCGGCGAGTCCGACGTGCTGCTGCGCACTCAGACCTCCGGCGTGCAGGTGCACGTGATGGAGGACTGGGATCTGCCCATCTACATGATCGCGCCGGGCAAAGTGTACCGCCGCGATGTGGCCGACCCGTCCCATCTGCCCCAGTTCCACCAGATCGAGGGGCTGGTCGTGGATAGGGGCATTACCTTCGGGGACTTGAAGGGCACGCTCGACTATATGTGCAAGCAGATCTTCGGCCCTGACCGCAAGACGCGTTTTCGCGCCCACTACTTCCCGTTCACGGAGCCCTCGGCCGAGGCCGACGTGAGCTGCGGCATCTGCCACGGCGAGGGCTGCCGCATGTGCAAGGGCACCGGCTGGATCGAGATCCTGGGCTGCGGCATGGTGGATCCGAACGTGCTGTCCATGAGCGGCATCGATCCGGAGGAGTACTCCGGCTTCGCCTTCGGCATGGGGGTGGAGCGCATCGCTTGCCTGAAATACGACGTGCCCGACCTGCGCATGCTGCTTGAAGGTGACATGCGCTTCCTGCGCCAATTTTAGCTGTGGCTCTGCCGGGGCGGCGACACTGGACATTCCGATTCGCTCGGCAGTCCTCGCTCGGCAGAACAGGACATTGAGCCCTGTTCTGTTCGCTGCGGAACTCGCTCGGTCGGAACACCCAGTGCCGCCTGCGAAGGATGGTGCCGCTGCGGAACTCGCTTGGCGAGCACCACCCGAACCCCCCTGGGCATTGATTTTTTTGAATTCAAGTTTGGAGCTTTGGCTCAAGAGAAGGAAATCATCATGAAGGTATCTTTGAAGTGGCTTTCGGAATATACGCAGGTGCCGGGCGATTTGAAGGCGTTCTGCGACCGGCTCGATCTTACGGGCACGGGGGTGGAGGGCGTCGAGCAGACCGGCGAGGCCTTCGAAGGCGTCGTTGTGGCGCGCGTGCTCACCTGTGAGCCCCATCCCGATTCCGACCACATGCACGTGGTGACGGTGGATGTGGGCGCGGGCGAGCCGGTGCAGATCGTCTGCGGCGCGCCAAACATCGCCGCTGACATTCTCGTGCCCGTGGCGACGGTGGGCGCGGTGCTGCCCGGCGATTTCAAGATCAAGAAGTCGAAGCTGCGCGGACAGGTCAGCTGCGGCATGTGCTGCTCCCAGCGCGAGCTGGGGCTGGGGTCGGACCACTCGGGCATCTGGATTCTGCCCGAGGGCACGCCCGTGGGCACACCCATTGCCGAGGTGATCGGATCGGGCGACACCGTGCTCGATCTGGAGATCACCCCGAACCGCCCCGATTGCCTGTCGGTGGTGGGCATGGCCCGCGAGGTGGGCGCCATGTACCAGCAGCCGGTGACCTATCCGCTCGCCGCCGATGTGGCGAAGCTGCCCGCCGTTACCGCCGGTCCCGACGTGGCCGACGCGGTGAGCGTCACGGTGGCCGAGACCGACCGCTGCCCGCGCTACACCGCCCGCGTCATCGACAACGTGAAGGTAGGTCCCTCGCCCGACTGGCTCGCCGAGCGCGTGAGCGCGGCCGGGGGCCGTCCCATCAACAACGTAGTGGACGTGACTAACTACATCTTGTACCTGTACGGCCAGCCCCTGCACGCCTTCGACCTGGACACCCTGGCCGATGCCGACGGCAAGGTCGCGGTGGTGGTACGCGCCGCCGAGGAAGGAGAGGAGCTTGTCACCCTCGACGGTGAGAAGCGCGTCCTCTCCGAGGATATGACCGTCATCGCCACGCCGCAACGCGCTGTGGCGCTCGCCGGCGTGATGGGTGGCCTCGATACCGAGGTGACCGAGGCCACCACCACCGTGCTTCTGGAGTCGGCCGACTTCTGCAACGGGCGCACCTCCCGCACGAGCCGCAACCTCGGGCTCATCTCCGAGGCCTCCATGCGCTACGAGCGCGGCGTGGACGAGAACCTGTGCGAGCTCGTGTCCCAGGCGGCCGCGGCCCTGCTCGCCGAGGTGTCCGGCGGCACCGTGCGCCCCGGCGTGGTGGACGTCTACGGCCGCGAGGCCGCCCCGCGCCCGCTCACCTTCCGCATCCCGCGCTTCAACGCCATGATGGGCGCCGACATCCCCGCCGACTTCATCGAGGACATCCTCGTGCGCCTCGGCTGCGCCGTGGAGGCTACCGCCGACGCGGACGTGCTCTCGGTGCTCGCCCCCACCTTCCGGCCCGACCTGGAGCGCGAGATCGACCTGTACGAGGAGGTGCTGCGCCTGTGGGGCATGGACCGCATTGCTCCCACGTTGCCTGGCGGCCGCGAGCGCGTCGGTACCCGCACGCCGGAACAGCAGGTGGCGCGCCGCGTGAACGACGTGCTGCGCGCCGCGGGCCTGAACGAGACCATGACCTACTCCTTCGCCGAGCCGGGCGATGTGGAGCGCTTGGGCCTGCCTGCCGACGGCCTCGGGCTGGCCGTGGAGCTTCTGAACCCGCTCAACGCCGACATGTCCGTCATGCGCCAGTCCATTCTGCCCGGGCTTCTGCGCTCGGTGGCCTACAACCAGGCCCGTGGCGTGAAGAACATCCAGCTCTACGAGATCGGCACGGTGTTCACGGCCCATGAGGGCAAGAAGCGCGCCAAGGAGAAGCGGAAGCTCGTCGGCGTGCTCGCCGGAGCCATGGCCGATACGGCTTGGAACGCGCCGTCGGTGCCCTTCGACTTCTTCGACGGCAAGGGCGTGCTGGAGAGCATCGCTCGCGAGCTGGCGTGCCCCAAGGTGCGCTTCCGGGCCGTGTCCGCCGATGAGGCGCCTCAGCTGCAGCCGGGCCGCGCCGCCGAGATGATGAGCAACGGCGCCGTGATCGGCTGGGTGGGCGAAGTGCACCCGCTTGTATGCGATGCCTTCGACGCGGCGGCTCCCGTGGTGGCCTTCGAGCTGGACATGGCGGCGCTCACCCGCGCGTCGCGTCCCGCCCGCGACTACGTGGACGTGCCCACCTTCCCTGCCGTGACGGTGGACCAGGCCCTCGTCGTGGCGGAGGACGTGTCCCACGAGAAGCTCGTGCAGGTGATGACCTCGGCTGGCGGCAAGCTTCTGGAATCGGTGGCGCTGTTCGACGTGTACCGCGATGCGGAGCGCGTGGGCACCGGCAAGAAGTCCATGGCCTACAGCCTCACCTACCGCGCCGCCGACCGCACGCTCACGAGCGAGGAGGTGGAGCGGGCCCACGGCAAGCTCGTGGACAAGGTGCAGAAGGCCACCGGCGCGGAAGTGCGGGCGTAAATCCATGGCCCGCTCCAAGAAATCCCAGGCCATCGTTGACGGTGCCCTGTCCATGACCGTGCCCGACGAGTCGGTGGGCCTCGGCGTGGACATCGTGGAGATCGGGCGCATGGAAAAGATCCTGGCGCGCTCGCCCTCATTCGCCGAGAAGGTGTACTCGGCCGCCGAGCGCGCCTACTGCGACGCCCATGCGCATCCCGAGGTGCACTACGCTACCCGCTTCGCTGCCAAGGAGGCGGTGCTGAAGGCGCTCGGCACGGGCTTTTCCGAGGGTATCGGCTGGCTCGACGTGGAGGTGCGCCGCACGGCCAAGGGGCGGCCTTACGTGGTGCTCACGGGCCGCGCCCGGGAGGTGGCCCGCGAGCGCGGCGTGCGCGAGATTCCCATCTCCCTGTCCTACACGCACACCGATGCGGTGGCCTGCGCCATGGCCATCACCGATGACGCGGTGGCCGCCCAGGAGCGCCGGCGCGACCCCATGGAGGAGCTCACCCGCCAGTTCAAGGAGGCCCGCACTATGCTCGACGACCTGCCCGCCGGGCCCCCTGCCTAGTTTTGGCTTGAAAAGCACGGTTTGGAGGTGCGGACAAAAACTTGGACCGGCGTCGGTCCGGGAAGGAGTCCGCATGTACGACAGGGACACGATCGAGCTGGCGCTGCTCGCGCTGGAGGAGGGGATGACCCAGGTGGAGGCCGCCGAGCTCTGCGGCGCGTCCAGGGGCGCGGTCCAGCGCTGGGGGCGGGGCCTGCTGCCCCACGCGCGATGGCGGGCGTCCGGCTCCGCCGCAAGACCTCCACGGGGAGCTGCTAGGATGGCCCCTCCCGATGCGGAGGAGGACCCGTTGAACGAGGCGGAGAGGGCGGCCTACGAGGCCGCCATGAACGAGAACATGCTGCTCAGGGCGGTGTTGGACGACCTAAAAGGGGCAGGCTCGCACCCGGGTTCGATATCGAACAGGAGAAAGTGCGAGCTGGGCGAGAGATTGCGCGCGGCGACAGGCCTGCCCCTCCGAGAGATCACCGCTTTCTTGAGGATCTCGAGGAGCTCCTATGAGTACCACCGGGCGCGCCTGGGGCGGCCCGACAAGTACGCCGGGCTGCGGGCGCGCGTGCGCGAGCTGTTCGACGAGGGCTCCCGCGCGTGGGGCTACCGCACCATATGGGCCCGCCTGCGCCGCGAGGACGTGCGCGTGTCGGAGAAGGTGGTGCGCCGGCTGATGCGGGAGGAGGGCCTGTCCGCGGCCTACAACAGGCGCCGGCGCAGGGGGTGGAGCTCCTACGAGGGCGAGGTGTCCGCCGCCCCGCCCAACCTGGTCGCCAGGGACTTCTCGGCGGCCGCCCCGGACGAGCTGTGGGTCACCGACATAACCGAGTTCCGCATCCCGGCCGGCAAGGCCTACCTGAGCGCCGTGGTGGACTGCTTCGACGGGCGCCCCGCCGGCTGGAGGATAGGGGCGTCGCCCACGGCCGACCTGGCCAACGGGTCGCTCGAGGACGCGCTCGCCGGCAGGCGCCCGGGGGCGCGCACCGTGGTGCACAGCGACCGCGGCGGCCACTACCGCTGGCCCGGCTGGATCGCCCTGTGCGAGGGGGCCGGCCTGGTCCGCTCCATGTCGGCCAAGGGGTGCAGCCCGGACAACGCGGCGTGCGAGGGGTTCTTCGGCCGGCTCAAGAACGAGTTCTTCCACTACAGGGACTGGGAGGGCGTCTCCCTGGCGGAGTTCTCCGGGCGTCTGGACGCCTACCTGCGCTACTATTGCTCGGGGCGCATCAAGCGCTCGCTGGGGTGGCTGAGCCCCGACGAGTACCGCGCCTCGCTTGGGTACGCCGCCTAGGCGGTACGGAAAAACGTCCGCACCCCCTTTGGGAACTCGAACGGGTTTTAACCGTGCTTTCTTGAAGACGTCACCAGGCATAACTCCGTACGCGACGCTTCGGCAACTTCTCCATGCGCCCCGTTGGGCCCAATTCGGTTCCCAGGTCGTGCTTTTCAAGCCAGAAGCGGCTGCGGGCATCGGGCGATTACCTGCGGGCGTTTCGTGAAAGGGGCGGCGGCTCGCCGCGTCGGACGCTACAATAGCCCCATCGCTTGAGAGAACCGAGGGCGGCCTGCGCGGTCGCCCCTTTTTGCTAAGGAGCAGAACTATGTGCGGAATCGTCGGGTACACGGGAGCATCGGCCGCCGAGCCTATTTTGGTGGAAGGCCTCTCCCGCATGGAGTACCGCGGCTACGACTCGGCCGGCGTGGCCATTCAGGAGGGCGACGCCATCCAGGTGGTGTGCCGCAAGGGGAAGGTGAGCGAGCTGGCCCACACCCTGGAGCACTTCGACTTCGCCGGCACCTGCGGCATCGGGCACACCCGCTGGGCCACCCACGGCAAGCCGAGCGAGGCCAACGCCCACCCGCACACCTCCTGCGCCGGCGATATCGCCGTGGTGCACAACGGCATCATCGAGAACTTCGCCGAGCTGCGCGAGGAGCTTACCAGCCGCGGGCACGTGTTCTCCTCCGACACCGACACCGAGGTGGTGGCGCATCTGGTAGAGGAGTCCTACCACCGCATGCGCGCGGCCGGCGAGGGCGATCTGCGCGCCGCCGTGGCTGAGGCGACCGGGCGTCTGGTAGGCGCCTACGGCCTGGCCGTCATGGCCGATGCGGAGCCCGGCACCATCGTTGCCTGCCGCAAGGATTCCCCCATCGTGGTGGGACGTGGCGAAACGGGCAGCTACGTGGCTAGCGACATCATCGCCATGATCGACGCCACCCGCGATGTGGTGGTGCTCGCCGACAACCAGATGGCGCGCCTTACGGCCGACGGCATCGAGTACTTCGACCTGGAGGGCAACGCCATCGCCCCCGAGGTGACCCATGTGGATTGGGACATCGACGTGGCCGAGAAGGGCGGCTACCCCGACTTCATGCTGAAGGAGATCCACGAGCAGCCCCGCGTCATCCGCGACACGCTGGCCGGGCGCCTTTCGGGCGGAGCTCTTTCCATCGACGAGCTCGATATGACCGCCGAGGAGCTGAACCTCATCGACCGCGTCTACGTCATCGCCTGCGGCACGTCGTATCATGCCGGCCTTATCGCCAAGAACCTCATCGAGGCCTGGGCGCGCATCCCCTGCGAGGTGGAGGTGGCCAGCGAGTTCCGCTACCGCAACCCCATTATCACGCCGACCACGCTGGTGGTGGCCGTGTCCCAGTCCGGCGAGACGGCCGACACCCTGGCCGCCATCCGGGATGCCCGCGTGCGCGGTGCGAAGGTCTTCGGCATCACCAACGTGGTGGGAAGCCCCGTGGCCCGCGAGTCCGACGGCGTCATCTACACCAAGGCCAACAAGGAGATCGCCGTGGCCTCCACGAAGAGCTTCCTGGGCCAGGTGGCTTCCCTCACGCTTCTGGCCATGCTGCTGGGACAGTCCGCCGGTAAGCTGACGACGGCCCAGATCAAGCTCCTGTTCAGCGAGCTGGCCGACACCGCCGAGCAGGTGGAGCGCATCCTCGCCGATTGCGGCCCGGCCGTGGAAGAGGCCGCCCGGGCCATGGTAGACGCCCAAAGCGCGCTCTTCATCGGCCGCGGCATGGGCGCCGCCACCTCCTACGAGGGGGCGCTCAAGCTCAAGGAAATCAGCTACCTGCACGCCGAGGCCTATGCTGCCGGTGAGATGAAGCACGGCCCCATCGCGCTTATCGACGAGAACTTCCCGGTCATCGCCATCGCCACCAACAGCCCGGTTTACGACAAGGTGGTGTCGAACCTGCAGGAGTCCCGCGCCCGCGGGGCCTGCATCATCGCCGTGGCCACCGAGGGCGACGAGGAGATCTTGAAGCACGCCGACCATGTCATCTACATTCCGAAGGTACGCGACGCCTTCAGCCCCATCACGGCCAGCGTGCCCTTGCAGCTGCTCGCTCGCGAAGTGGCGGTGCTGCGCGGCTGCGATGTGGACCAGCCACGCAACCTGGCGAAGTCCGTTACCGTGGAATAGCCCGGCGGGAGTCCGGCGGTTATGAGGCAGAGGTTCGACTCGCGCTATATCTTCGCGGCCGTCGCGGCGGTCGTGGTCATGCTCGCCGTGGTCATCGCCGCCACGAGCCTGTACTACTTCTCTACCATCCACGGTTTGGTGGTGCAGGCCGACTCCATCACGCCCAACGACCAGGCCGAGGGCGCCGCCATCGTCGGCGTGACCGCGCGCATGGTCATCATCGTCGTAGGGGCCACCCTTCTGGCCGTGACCGCCATCGGCGCGCTGCTCATCTACCGCAACCGCCGCGAGTTGCGTGGCGAGCGCCACGTGCAGAGCATCTACCAAGCCATCGGCGAGAACATCGACACGGCCATCTTCATCGTGGACTGCGAGGACCAGGTGGTTGAGGCCGTCTTCGAGAATGTGCAGGACATCCTGGGAGTGCCCGCATCGAAGTTCTTCGCCGTGGATCGTCTCTCCTCCAACGAGGCCTACGCGAAAGTGGCGGCCATCGTGCACTCGGGCGCGCCCGCCGAACGGCGCACCTGGGAATTTCAGTGCTTCAACGCCGTCTTCGGCCGCGATATGTGGCTGCGCATCACGAGCTGCCCGGTCACCCTCGGCGGTGACGCGAAGGTCATCTACTCGCTTACCGACATGACCGACGAGCACGATATCCGCCAGCGCCTCATGGACTCGGTGGCCGCCGCCGAGGACGCCAACCGCGCGAAGAGCAACTTCCTCGCCTCCATGAGCCACGACATTCGCACGCCCATGAACGCTATCCTCGGGTTCTCGGAGCTTATCGACCGCGAGGCCGGCCACGAGGAGGCGGTGCGCGAGTACAACCGCAAGATCGCCCTGTCGGGAAGGCATCTGCTCGGGCTCATCAACGACGTGCTCGATATGTCGAAGATCGAGTCGGGTAAAACGGAGCTCACCGCCGAGCCGTTCTCTCTTGCCGAGACCGTGGCCGCCGTGGAGGCCATGATGCGTCCTCAGACCGATGCCAAGGGCCAGACGTTCACGGTGGAGGTAACGGGCATCTCCCACGACCGGCTCGTAGGCGACGAGGGCCGTCTGCGCCAGATTCTCATGAACGTGCTCTCGAACGCCATGAAGTACACCGGCACCGGCGGCAAGATCCTCCTGCGCATCGACGGGTCGCTTGCGCGCCACGGCACCCTGCAGCACGTGCGCATCCTCGTGCGCGATAACGGCATCGGCATGTCGGATGACTACCTGGCCACCATCTTCGACTCGTTCTCGCGGGAAGAGTCCACGCTCACGAACAAGATCCAGGGCACCGGTCTCGGCATGGCCATCACGAAGAACCTCGTCGATCTTATGGGCGGCGCCATCACCGTGCGCAGCAAGCTGGATGCAGGATCGGTCTTCATCATCGATCTCGATTTCCCGCCAGCCGAGGCGGAGTCGGAAGAGCGCGAGGAGCCCGTTTCCGCCCCGGCGACGGATGCGGATGAGGCCCTTGGCGGCAAGCACTTCCTCGTGGCTGAGGACAACGACTTGAACGCCGAGATCATCGGCGCGATCCTTACCATTCACGGCGCGACGTGCGAAGTGGCCGAGAACGGCCAGGTGGCGGTGGACAAATTCAGCCAAAGCGAGCCGGGCGCCTACGACATGATCTTCATGGACGTGCAGATGCCAGTGATGAACGGCCATGAGGCCGCCCGCGCCATTCGCGCCCTCGATCGGCCCGATGCTCGGGAGATTCCCATTATCGCCATGACGGCCAACGCCTTCGCCGAGGACGAACGGGAAGCGTTGGCGGCGGGCATGAGCGCGCATGTGGCCAAGCCCATCGATGTGGCCGTGCTCGCGTGTACCGTGGCGAGCCTGGCGCGCTAGAGTCGCGAGCGCCGCAGCCGCCGTTCTGCATGCCCGCCGTGCTGTGCCGCGCCGGCCTTTTCGGGAGCGTCCGCTAATGGGCGCCGACGATGGCGCGAACGGCCTGGGGCAGAGCGGCGATCACATCTTCGGCGGACACGCAGATCTCGGTGAGTTCCTGGGCGGCGGCTCGGCCGGCCTCGGCGTGCAGGGCGCAGCCGAGGGCTGCGGCATCGCGCGGTGCGAGCCCCTGGGCCAGCAGCGCGCCTATGATGCCCGCGAGTACATCGCCCGTTCCCGCCTTGGCGAGCGCGGCCGTGCCGCGACCCATGGTCTCCACGATGCCTTCGGCGTCGGCGATGAAGGTGATCGGCCCCTTGAGCACGATGAGGGCCCTGTAGGCCCGGGCGAGACCTACGGCGAGCTCGGGCCCTCCGAGCGCCCCTTCCAGCTCGGCGCCCCGGGCCAGGCGCGCCGCCTCGCCGCCGTGGGGCGTGAGCACGAGGGGGCCCACTCCGCGCTCGGCCCGCTCGCGCGCCAGGCGCTGCCCTGCCTTATCGGCCATGAGGCCGATCGCGCCGCCGTCTATAAGCACCGGGCCTGTGGCGGCTCGCACCGTCTCAGCCACGAGCTCCCGTTGGCGCGCGTCTCCGTCGAAGCCGCAGCCGATGACGCAGGCACCTGTCCGGTCCGCGCACCGGGCCTCTTGTCGGGCGGGGTGCCATTCGCGCCAGTCGCGCGCCACGAGGGAAGGGCGGAAGGACCGTACTGCGAGCAGCGACTCGCCGGCGCAGAACACCTCGGTATAGCCGGCACCTGCCCGCTCGGCGGCCGCACCGGCCAGGCAGGCGGCTCCCGGGTAGGCGGCGGCGCCCGCCACCAGGGAAAGCTTGCCGCGCGTGTACTTGTTCGCCTGCGGGTCGGGCCAGGGCGCAAGGGCGGCCAGGGCGGCGTTGTCCCGGGAGGGGAGGGGCGTGCCGGCGGTGTTCGGCGCGGAGGCGGGATCGGTGGGGCTGCGCATGGGAAACTCCTCGGCTCGTCGGGGCTTATCTTCCGTATAACATCGCGTCAACACGGAGCATTCCCGTTGTCAACGGGCTAAAAGGCGCGCCGACGCGGCGCTCCGGGCGCTCCTAAAATAGTTCTCGCTACAGTATACCTTCGGGGTTAAAGGAGCGTGGTGACGTATGGATATCAAAGTGGGACGCAACTGGGGCCTGTTCGCTGCCGGTATCGCGCTGATCCTCATCGGATTCGTGCTGCTCATGGTGCCGGGGCTGACGCTCGTGAGCATCGCCGTCATCGCCGGGTGCATGTTCTTGGCCGCCGGCATCGTGGATGCGTGGGCGTACTTCAAGTATCGCCGTGCGGAGGGGCTTTCGGCCTGGGCGCTTGCCTATGCAGCGTGCGATATCATCCTCGGCGCGCTCTTCATTGCCCATCCCGTGGTATCGGCGGTGGTGATCCCCTGGGTGATGGGCATCTTCGTTATTGCCTACGGCATTTTCGAAGTGGTGGCCGCCGTGCGCTTCCATCGCGAGATACCCGGCTGGGGCTGGGTGCTGTTCGCCGGTATCGTGAGCCTGTTCTGCGGCATCGCGTTCATCGTGGCTCCCGGCACCTTCGCGCTGTTCCTGGGCTTCTTCCTTATGGCCCGCGGCGTGCAGATGGCCGTCTTCGGCGTGTCGCTGCCCCAGGCGCGGGTGACAGTCGCCCACAACCACTAGCACCGAGCGGCTGCAGCCGCTCGGCGCGGGTGCGCCCGCGCTGCTCCGGCAGCTCCTGGCGTGCTCACTCGGCTTCGACCGCCACGCTCGCTCGGCGGCCCGGCGGCTGAGCCTGTGGACGCAAAGCGGTGGTATCATTACCGCTGCGAATGAACCGAGGGCCCGGATTCGTCCGGGTCCTCTTTTGACGGAAGGGACAGGGCCATGGCCGAAGATCAGGAAGCCCTCTTCAGCGGGGCGGATAGAGCGCAGACGGTGAGCGATCCGGCGGCGCGGGCCGCCGCGCTGAGGCGTGAGATCGAGCATCACAGCTACCAGTACTACGCGCTCGATGCCCCCACCATATCGGACGCGGCCTTCGACTCGCTCATGGGCGAGCTGCGCGAGATCGAGGCGGCCCATCCCGAGCTTGTCACCCCGGCCTCGCCCACCCAGCGCGTGGGCGGCTACGTGGGCGAGCAGTTCGCGCCCGTAGTGCACGAGCGGCGCATGTACTCGCTCGACAACGCTATGGACTTAGGCGAGCTGGACGCATGGCTCGGGCGCGTGGAAGAGGCCTGCGGGGGCGTGCTGCCGCCGCTTTGCTGCGAGCTGAAGATCGATGGCAGCTCCATTGCCCTTACCTATGAGGACGGCGTGCTTGTGCGGGCGGCCACCCGCGGCGACGGCACCACCGGCGAGGACGTGACCGTGAACATGCGCACCGTGCGCGATGTGCCGCTGCGCCTGCGCGAGGGGGCGCTTGTCGCCATCGCGCCCGGCACCGACGCGCTTGAGCTGCGGGGCGAGGTGTACATGCCCAAGAGGAGCTTCGAGGTGCTCAACGCCGCCGCCGTCACCGAGGGGCGCCCTCCCTTCGCCAACCCGCGCAATGCCGCGGCGGGCTCGCTGCGCCAGAAGGACGCGCGCGTCACCCAGGGGCGCGACCTGTCCACCTTCATGTACGCCATCGCCGACGAGGGGGCGCTCGACATTGCCGGTCAGTGGGAGCTGCTCCAGTGGCTGCGCGAGGCCGGCTTCCATGTGAACCCCGACGTGAAGCTGTGCGAGACGGCCGAGGAGGTGCGGGGCTTCTGTCGTACGGCCATCGAGCGACGCGACGCGTTGCCCTACGAGATCGACGGCGTGGTGGTGAAGGTGAACTCCTTCGCCCGCCAGGCGGCCATGGGATTCACCGCCCGCGCCCCGCGCTGGGCCATCGCCTTCAAGTTCCCGCCCGAGGAGAAGACCACCCTTCTACGCGACATTACCGTGCAGGTGGGCCGCACCGGCGCGCTCACACCCGTGGCGGAGCTGGAGCCGGTGTCGGTGGCCGGGTCCACCGTGGCCCGGGCCACGCTGCACAACTTAGATGAGGTGCACCGCAAGGACGTGCGCGTGGGCGATACGGTCATCGTGCGCAAGGCCGGCGATGTGATCCCCGAGGTGCTGGGACCGGTGCTGTCCCTGCGCAGCCCCGAGGCCCGCATCTGGGAGATGCCGAGCGCGTGCCCCAGCTGCGGCAGTCCTGTCGTACGCGACGAGGGCGAGGTGGCCTTCCGCTGCATCTCCATCGACTGCCCGGCCCAGGCTTTGGAGCGGCTGCTCCACTGGGCGAGCCGCGGGGCGCTCGACATCGACGGCATGGGGGAGGAGATCGTACGCCGGCTCGTGGAAAGCGGACGGGTGGCCGATGTGGCCGACTATTACTCGCTTACCGAAGACGAGCTGGCCGCCACGAGCACCGGGCGCGTGAACAAGGACGGCGAGATCATCCACCTCGGCCACACCATCGCCGCGAAGCTCGTGGCGGCCATCGAGGCCTCCAAGACCCGCCCGTTCGCGCGGGTGCTCTTCGGGCTGGGCATCCGGCATGTGGGCAAGACCACCGCCGAGCTTCTGGCCGATGCCTTCCCCTCCATGGAGGCGCTCGCGGCCGCCGGCGAGGGCGAGCTCGCGGAGGTGAACGGCATCGGGCCGAAGGTGGCCCACGGGGTATGGCTGTTCTTCCGCACGCCGGACAACGTGTCGGTCATCGAGCGTTTGCGTGCCGCCGGCGTGACCATGGCCGCCGAGGCCATGGCGCCGGGCGAGGAGGTGCCCCAGGTGCTCTCGGGGCTCACCTTTGTGCTCACGGGCACCCTCGCGTCATCGGGCATGACCCGCGACGAGGCTGGTGCGCGCTTGCGTGCCATGGGGGCGAAGGTGTCGGGGTCGGTGTCGAAGAAGACGAGCTTCGTGGTGGCGGGGGAGAGCGCCGGCTCGAAGTACGACAAGGCGGTGTCGCTCGGCGTGCCCGTGCTCGACGAGGCGGCGCTTCTGCACCTGCTGGAGACCGGCGAGGTGCCGCGGGATATCTGAGCGGGCCTATTGGGAATGGAGGTTGTGCGGAGCGGTTGCGCAGGGCCTGCGAAGTGAACGTGGGCGCCCTGTCGGCATCTCGCGCGGGACTTGTGAAGGGCCTTGGCACAGCTTAGCGCGCCTTATAGACTCGCCGGCATGCTTATTCACAGAACATTCCCCCAGCGGGTGCGCACCCTTGTGCTCGCCTGCGCCCTTTCCGCGACGATGGTCGCGATGAGCGCTCCGGAGGCTTCGGCCGACCAGGGCGCGATTGAGAGTCCCTTCACGAAGGTGGAGGACTTCGCCAGCGATATCAAGGACTATGTGGGCTCGGTGGCCGACAAGGCCGAGAAGGAGGCTGCCCGCAAGCAGCGCGCCGCCGACCGGGCGGCTGTGGTGGCCGAGGCCGACGACCAGCTCGGCGTGCCCTATGTGTACGGCGGCACCACGCCTTCGGGCTTCGACTGCTCCGGCTTCACCCGCTGGGTGTACGAGCACGCCCTCGGCATCGATCTGCCCCGCACCGCCGCCGAGCAGAGCGCGCTCGGGAAAAGCGTGCCGATGGACAAGCTCGTCCCCGGCGACCTGCTGTTCTGGGGCAGCGGCAGCGGCGTGTACCACGTTGGCATCTACGCGGGCGACGGCGAGTACATCCACGCTTCCACCGGCGGCGGCCGGGTGATGCGCGCCACCTTCGATTACTTCGCGCCTTCTTTTGCCAAGCGTCTCATTTAGGGCAAGTCGATGGGCGAGGCCTAACCATGACCCCGCTCATCAATGAAAACAGCACGTCAACATAAGAATTACGATTTCTCCAAAAGTGCCCTCGCGATGCTAAGCCGAATCACTCCCAATGAAGGAAAACCAGTTCAGCACCATCTTTTTACTGCAAGGGAACGCCAGAGACGTCGCTTCAGGTTTGTGATGACCCTTTTTGTGAACTTCCCGTTCGCTAGACAGCGAGATCAGTCGCGTTATAATGCGGGTTTCAAGGCATCTTTTTGTCTTGGGTTCGCGCACCCAAATGCGGGGTGGGCGATGTTAAAGGGAGATGAGAAACAAAGGAGGCACCATGACCTCACCGAAGAACGCAGTCTCGCTTCTGACGGCTGCTGCCTTGGTCGTTGCCCCTGTGGGCGGCGTTGCCGCGACATACGATACCGGTTATGCCGACGATGGCGGCGACAAGGGCAAGGACGAGGACGGTAGCCTTGCCATCCCCGATAGTGCCGAGCAGGCCATCGAGTGGATCCAGAGCGGCAAGCTCACCAAGGAGGCGGCGCTGGACAAGGCGTGGGCCGACGGCAAGATCGCCGATGTGGATATCGACAATCTGCGCCAGTACCTGAAGGACTACCTCGCCGCCGTGGCAGAGGCCAAGGCCCAGGCAGAGGCCGAGGCGGCCCGCCAGGCCGAGCGCGAGGCGGCCGAGAAGGCTGCTGCCGAAGCTGAGGCGAAGGCTGAAGCGGAGCGCGAGGCCGCCGAGAAGGCCGAAGCCGAGGCGCAGAAGAAGGCCGAGGCCGAGAAGGCGGCGGCCGAAGAGGCTGCCAAGGCCGAGGCTGCGGGCGCCGACGACGACGCCGAGGCGGCCGAAGCTGACGATGCGGCCGGCGCCGACGCCTCCGATTCTACCGGAGCGGGGGACGGGGCCGTCTCCGACGAGGCGAGCGGTCCTGCGACCGATGGTGATGCCGCCGGGGCCGATAAGCCGCCGGCTCCCGATGCGACGATTCCCGAGCCGCCGAAGGGCGAGGAGGAGAAGCCCGCCGAGCCGGTGGCCGATATCGAGGTTCCCGACATTACCGGTCTTTCGGCCGACGAGGCGCGCCAGGTGCTGGAGGAGAAGGGCCTCAAGCTCTCCGACGGCGAGCCGGCCCATGCCTTCCACGACACGGTGAAGCGGGGCGGCGTCATCAGCCAGTCCCCGGCGGCCGGTGCGAAGGTGGCCGCGGGCACGGCAGTCGACATTCTGGAGATCTCCGACGGTCCGGCGCAGTTCGCCATGCCCGATCTTACCGGCATGACGGTGGACGCTGCCATGGAGAAGATCCAGGAGGTGGGCCTCACTGTTTCCGACGAGGCTCCGGAGCACGAGTACAGCGACACCGTGGCCAAAGGCGATGTCATCCGCACCACGCCCGCTGCCGGCGAGGTGATTCCGGCTGGTTCCGCCGTGAGGTTCGTCATCTCCGATGGCGCGAAGCCGGCCGACCCGAAGCCGCCCGTCACGCCCGAGAAGCCCGATCCGGCGCCACAGCCCACGCCCACCCCCGAGCCGGAGCAACCGGCCAAGCCGAGCGAGCCGGTGGACACCGACAATCCGGTGGACAGCGGTCAGCAGAAGCCCAAGCCCGATGGCGCGGGCGGCAACACCCAGGGCAGCCACGCGGCGGCGGTGAACAAGGGCAATGCGCAGACGCCCCTCAAGCAGGTGGCCGTGAAGGTGCCCTCCATCAGCTTCACGCACATGGATAACTCCTCCTATGTGGCGCGCCACTACAGCGAGGACCTCACCACCGAGAAGTTCATCTCGCTGGTGGGCGAGTCGGCCCGCTCCATTGCCGCCGACAACGACCTGTACGCCTCGGTGATGATCGCCCAGGCTATTCTTGAATCGGCCTCGGGAAATTCCACCTTGGCTCAGGCCCCGAACAACAACTTGTTCGGCATCAAGGGCACCTACAAGGGCCAAAGCGTGCAGCTTCCCACCAAGGAGGACGACGGATCGGGCAGCACCTATTCCATCAACGCCGACTTCCGCCAGTACGATACGGTGGAAGAGTCATTGTCCGACTACGCCGACCTGCTCAGCAACTCCATGGGCGACTTCTACGCCGGCGCGCGCAAGTCGAACACCGATTCGTTCGTGGATGCGTGCGACTTCCTCGTGGGCCGTTATGCCACCGATATCTTCTACTCCGAGAAGCTGCAGGATCTCATCGAGACCTACGACCTCACGCGCTTCGACGTGCCGCTGACCTACGAGATGACCGAGACCTTCGTGCTTCCGGTGAAGGACGAGGTCACCGGGCTCGACTTGGTGCTCGATCCCGAGGCCGACAAGGAAGCCTACGATGCGCTCGTGGAAGAGTACCGCGCCTATGTGGACGCCAACCAGGAGTACCAGGCCTCGCTGCGCGAGTGGGAGGCGCAGATGGCCGCGGCCGAGGAGCTCTACCATGTGCCGGTGTATCTGGAGAAGCCCTCGGCGCCAACGGCCGACACGCCCATGCAGCAGCATCAGAACGAGATCGATGCGGCCCGCTTCGAGGGCTTCGAGGAGCTCATCGAGAACCGCGAGCCGCTGCCGGTGCGCGAGGCGCGCGATCTGAACGACCTCACCACGTTGGCCACCTCCTTTTTGGGCGTGCCGTACCTGTGGGGCGGCACCACCCCGAACGGCTTCGACTGCTCGGGTCTGGTGCAGTACTGCTATCGCGAGGTGTTCAACATCGAGCTGCCCCGCACCACGTACTACCAGTGCGAGGTGGGCGTCGAGGTGCCCTTCGAGGAGTTGCTTCCGGGCGACTTGCTCTTCTTCGACGACGGGGGAGATGTGCACCATGTGGCCATGTACCTCGGCGACGGCTACTATGTGGAGGCCCCGCACACCGGTGACGTTGTGAAGATCACGGCCATGAACGACAAACTGCCCGACTTCGCCAAGCGCGTGGTGGAGGCTCGCGACATCGACCTGTCGGAGTACAGCGACGAGCAGCTGGCCATGTTCGTGGAGCGCGAGAAGTACCTGCAGGAGCGCGAGCAGCGCCTGGGCGTGTCGGACGAGGCCCTGGAGGAGCTCACCGAATGGCTGCAAGGTCTTGAGTTCTAGGGCGCGTAGCCTCGGTTCTCGTTTATACTAGACCACGTGGGAGTTACATTACGACATTTAATCGTGCTGGGCCTGATTGCCTTCGCCGTGACGTACATCTGCGTCCCGTTGGCAAGAAGGCTCGCACTGCGTTTGGACGCGGTGGACTATCCGAGTGAGCGACGGGTGAACAAGCGCCCGACGCCGCGGATGGGCGGCATCGCCATGGCCTGCGGCATCTTCGCGGCTATTATCGTGGAGGTGCTCGGCGAGTACTTCTTCGGTTGGGCCGGATTCTACATCACCGGCGACAACCGCGGCATTAACCATCTGGGCGTCATGGTAGGCCTGCTCGTCATCGTGCTCATCGGCGCGATGGACGACGTGTACTCGCTGAAGCCGGGAGTGAAGCTGGCCGGCCAGGCGCTCGGCTCGACGATCATCGCCGCTTCCGGCTGCCTGCTCTCCAGCATCGCGAACCCCTTCGGTGCCGGCTTCGTCGAATTCGGCTGGTTTGCCTACCCGCTCACGGTGCTCTACCTCGTGTGCTTCATGAACGTGATGAACCTTATCGACGGTTTGGACGGCTTGGCGGCGGGCATTGCAGCTATCGCGGCGTTCTTCCTCTTCGTTATCGCCTGCGACAAGGCGCTGGAGGAAACGGCCATGCTCTCCATCGTGCTGCTGGGGGCCACGCTGGCGTTTCTGCGCTACAACTTCGCGCCGGCCAGCATTTTCATGGGCGATTCCGGCTCGCTGATGCTGGGGGCCATGATCGGCATCATCTCGCTCATGGGCGTCATGCGCTCGCCTACGGTCATCGTTATGGCGGTGCCCATCGTGATCGCGGCCATTCCCATTGCCGACACCGGGGCGGCCATCGTGCGCCGTCTGTACCACCATCAGCCTATCCAGCAGGCCGACCGCAAGCACCTGCATCACATGCTGCTGCGCAAAGGCTACGGCGTGCGCAAATCGGTGGTCATCGTGTACGCCTGGACGGTGGTGCTGGGCGTGGGGGCGTTCCTCATGTCGCACTCCCACGGCGTGGCCGTGTTCATGGTTCTCGGCGGTCTCATGATCATCTCGTTCTTCATTCTGTGGAAGCTCGGCATGTTCGACAAGGTGCTGCGCCACCACTACCATGGCCGTCACCTGCGCCAGGAGGACAAGCCCCGCTGGTACGGCAAGCACGGGCGTTGAAGCGCCGCCCTTGCCGGGGCGACGGCTCTGCGGCGTCTGGCGCGCCGCTGGCGTAGCGGCCCTGTGCAAATCCTGCGGTATCGATGGGGGAATGGTAAAATAGAACCTCGCCTATTCGCTTGGAGAATCGAGGATCGTGTCAACACTGCTGAACATCATCCGCTCCCAATGGGAACGCCGCGAGCAGATTTTCACTCTGGCCATGTTCGACCTGCGCAAGCAGGGGCGTGGCACGGTGCTCGGACCTGTCTGGCTGTTCGCGAAACCGGTCGTCTACATCGCGGTATTCTGGTTCGCCCTTGAAATCGGTCTGCGCTCGGGATCGGGAAGCTCCAACGGCGCCCCGTATCTGCTGTGGCTCATGGGCGGCTTGGTTCCCTGGTTCTATATCCAGACCATGCTCGGCACCGGCTGCAGCGTGCTGGGCCGCTTCAAGTACCTGGTCAACAAGATCAAGTTTCCCATCGCGGGTATTCCCACCATTTTCGCCTTGGCGGAAATGGTCATCCATCTCGGTATGGTGCTGCTCCTTCTCGTGGTGTACTTCCTGTTCGGGCAGCCGCTCGACGCCTACCTCCTGCAGATTCCCGTGGCCATCGTGCTCATGTTCGTGTTTTTCTACATGTTCTCGTTCACTGCGAGCTTGCTCTCGGCTGTGAGCAAAGACTTCAAGAACCTCATCACGACGCTCTCGACGCCTCTGTTCTGGCTCTCGGGCATTATCTTCAACGTGTACGACCTGGGCATTCAGTGGCTTCAGGTCATTCTCATGTTCAATCCCATCACGTTCATCGCCACGTTGTTCCGCTATGCGGTGTACGACAAGATGTGGATCTGGGAAAACCCCATGGCTATCATCGGTTTTGCGGTGGTCTTCATTGCCATGATGGTCGCCATGGTGGTCGTGTACAAGCGCACCTACGAGGAGGTGCCCGATGTCATCTAACGAGACGGCGCCGACGTCTGAGCAGATAGCGGCCGACGCACGCCAGGCGGCCGTATCCGACGAGATCGCCATCGAATTCGATCACGTGACGAAGACCTACAAGCTGTACAAGGATGACAAGCAGCGCTTCGCCAGCATCTTCTGGGGCAAGAAGAAGCGCGAGCTGGTGGCCTCCATCAACGCCAACGACGATCTGTCCTTCCGTATTCGCAAGGGCGAGGCGGTGGCATTCCTGGGATCCAACGGCGCGGGCAAGTCCACGGCGCTGAAGATGGTGACCGGAGTGGCCTATCCCACCAAGGGCACGGTCACGGTAAACGGGCACGTGAGCGCCCTGCTCGAGTTGACGGCTGGCTTCGATAAGTCGCTGACGGGCCGCGAGAACATCTATCTGCGCGGCCAGGCCCTCGGGTTCACCAAAGAGCAGCTGGAGGAGCTGGTGCCGAAAACGGTGGAGTTCGCCGATCTGGGCGTGTACATCGACCAGCCCATCCGCATGTACTCATCGGGTATGAAGGCTCGTCTGGGCTTCGGATTCGCCGTGTCCTCCGATCCGGAGATTCTCGTGGTAGATGAGGCGCTGGCCGTGGGCGATAAGAAGTTCCGCGAGAAGTGCTATGCCCGGGTGCGCGAGATCATGGAAGACGAGAAGGTGACCGTGCTGTTCGTGACCCACTCGTCGAGCGCGGCCGAGGAGTTCTGCCAGCGCGGCATCGTGCTCGACCACGGTCGCAAACTCTTCGACGGCACTATCGAGGAAGCCTCGGCGTTCTACGAGGCGATGTAAGAGGCGCGCGTCGTCTGCGGTTGGAATGTGAATCGGAAGCGGCCTTAGGGTCGCTTCTCTCGTTGAGGGCCGGGATTACCGTTGCGGGCGTTTGCCTTAGGAGAGCGAATCGCGCTCGGCGAAGGCGATGAGGCGCCGGCACATCTGCTCGGTGCAGGTGCCCTCGGCGGGCAGGGTAACATTGCGGGCCATGAAACGGGCGTAGGCGTCGTGGTCGAACGAGCCCTCGTCGATGGCGGCTATGATGGTCGCGGCATCGTCGGTGAACAGCGTGGGCACTTCATGGGAGATATCGAAGTTGAAGCCGCGCTTCTCGTTGTAGGTGTCCCAGTCGTAGGCGTACAGGTACACGGGCACGCCCAGCAGCCCTGCTTCGTAGATGACCGTGGAATAGTCGCTGATAACGTAGTCGGCCGCGTACAGGGCATCGGGGCTGGTGCCCGCAATGGTGATGACGCGGGGGTCGTCGAAGATAAGGCGGCTTAAGGGGTGGGGCTTGAACACGAAGTGATAGCGGTCGAAGTCCACGGCTGCCAGCAGGCGCTCCATGGCTTCATGTTGATTTGCGGGCACGTCCTTGCGATAGGTGGGGCAGTACACGATAACAGGCCGTCCGTCGGCCAGAGCCGGATAGGCCTCCCGCACGGCCCGGCGCTGCCGCTCTCGATGGACGGGGTCGCGGAACAGATCGACGCGGGGCAGCGGTGCCTCGAAGATGATGGCGGGATCCACGTTGAAACCGGCGGCGAACTGCTCGCGGAAGTCCATCGACGAGATGGCCACGGCGTCATAGCCGGTGTGCATGCGGGTGAGCTCCATTACCTCGGAGGAGTGGCCCTCAGGCGTGTCGACGACGGTGTAGCCGAACTTCTTCATGTTTCCCACAGCGTGCCAGATTTGGATAACCGGCGCTGCGATGCGGTCGCCGAGCAGCGATACAACGATGCAGATGCGCTCAATGACCACCGCGCGGCTCGTGGCGATGTAATAGGTCTCCCGCAGCATCTCGAAGAGGTAGCTGAGGGGATTGACGGTGGGCTTGGCGAGCACGGTCACTTCCCACGACGGCTCATGCTCGGCAAGCCAAGTGCGGATGAGCGTAAAGTCGAGAGGGGCGGCGTTGTCGGCGCGGGTGATGCACACGATGCGGCGGCGGGTGGGGAAGAGCCGGCACAGATAGTACACGCAGGAGAGAAAGCCCGCAGCCAGCGAGATAATGAGCCTTCGCACGTGTTGTTCCCTTCGGCTTGTCGGTACAGCGATGGTGACAATGGTATCATGATTCGCGTTATTCTTAAGATTTGGAGGACTGCGTGAGCATTATCGTCGAGGACATCTCCTGGAACCGCGTATTTCTGAACGTGCGCTATCGGGCTACCGAAGGCGAGACGCTGAAGCTGTATCGCATCAGGCAGGAGGCCTTCATCGAGTTTCGCGAGCAGGGGCGCGAGGGCGATGTGGTGTGGGCGCAGCTGAACCTGGCCGATGCGGGCCATCGCGAGCCTCCGGAGGCCGGCGAGTGGATTTTCTGCTGTCAGCTGAGCGAGCGGGAGGCTACCCTTGCGTGGGCGACCGCTCATGCACCCTATTTGATCCGGCTCGCGCGCAAGCGCCTGTGGAACGAGCTGCCGAAGCGCAAGCAGCGCCGTGCCCGCGAGGTGGAGATCACCTTCGACGACTACTCCTTCACCGACGCCGAGATCGACGCCGAGATCGCGCGTCACCCTTTCGCCACCCATGATGTCGCCTACGACCCCGCGCTGTTCGGCGACTTGCAGAGTCTCTCGCGGGTGTTCCGCTATTTCGGCGGCCGCTATGCGGTGGCGGCGTCTATTCTGCCGCGCACCGATGCCACCGATTTCCCCTTCGTGGTGCTGGCGGTGGACTTCTTCATCAAGAACTACCATCCGCGTATCCGCCGCGTGAGCCGCGTGTTCTTCGAGAAGCAGTGCTTCATCGCGTTCCACAAGGTCATGCGCTTGCTGTTCCCAAAGCACGGAAACCGGGTGCTCTTCCTGAAGACCAACGGCGACGAGCCCACCGACAACATGGCGGCCATTCGCGACCGCATGATCGAGCGTGGTCTGGACGGACAGTTCAAGATCGCCGAGCGCTACCGCAACACGCTGGAGGGGCATCAGAACGTGTTCTCGTGGTGCCGTGACATCATCCAAATTGCCAAGAGCGATTACGTGTTCATCGACGACTACTGCCCGGTGTTCAACTTTCTCGACCCGGGTGATAAGGCGGTGCTCACTCAGGTATGGCATGCCGGCGTGGGCTTCAAGTCGGTAGGCTACGCCCGCTTCGGCATTACCGGCTCGCCCGATCCCTACCAGTCGGGTCACCGCCGCTACGACTACGCGCTGGTGGGCAACGAGCATTTGCGCGAGATATACTCGGAGGTGTTCGGCATCGAGCCGGAGGCTCTGCTGGCCACCGGTATGCCGCGCTTGGACCACTTCCTGGAGGAAGACCGCGGCCGCGCTATTCGCGCCGAGCTCGTCGAGCGTTTCCCCTGGATGGAGAAGGGGCGCGTCATCGTGTTTGCGCCCACGTTCCGCGGCACAGGGCAGAGGACGGCGTTCTACCCCTATGGCACCTATCTGGACATGAAGGCGCTCTACGAGATGTGCGAGCGCACCAATTCCTACTTCGTGTTCGAGATGCACCACTTCATCGAGGAGCGTCCGGTCATCCCCGAGAAGTATCGGGACCGCCTGATCGACCTGTCTGACGAGAATCTCAACCACTTGTACTTCGTGGCCGATGTGCTCGTGACCGACTACTCGTCGTGTTTCTACGACTACCTGCTGCTGGAGAAGCCCGTGGTGTTCTACGTGCCCGACAAGGACGTCTACCAGGCAACCCGCGGGGTGCAGCGCACGGTGGACGAGCTGGCGCCGGGCGTGGTGTGCGAGACCATGGACGATTTCGTGCGCGTGCTGGAGACCGAGGCCTATGCGGAGGTGGAGCCCGACCCGTCGGTGCTCGATCGATGCCTGGAGCGCTCGGGGCTGGCGAGCGACCGCGCTATCGACACCATTTTGCTCGGACGAGACGTGCCGGGCGTGAAGATGGCGTCGAAGGGTCGCGGCTAGCAGGCGCCGAGGGATGCAAAACGGTTTGCTTGTAGAAGAACCTGCCGAAACCTCGAACGTCAATCCTTTTATTGATCTGGGAAAACGTGCTATAATGGCACGAATTATTGACGCAGCGAAAGGGGTTTGATGCGCAGGTTCTCGATGGTTGCCGCAGCTGCGGCCCTCGCCATGATCGGCGTGCTCGTCTCTGTATCGCCGGCTTTTGCCGAGACGGTCTTGGAGGTGACGCCTTCGCAGGACGATCCTCGCTACGACATTCAGGTCAAATTGAACAAGGCGCATAAATATGCCACCGACGACAACCCCTACGTTATCAAGGTGGCGCCAGGCTCTTACACCATCAGTCGCACTTTGCGGCTTTACAGCAACACGACGCTTTGGCTTGAGGGGGTGACCTTGCGGCTTGATCCCGCGGCTGTTTCGAACATGATCCGCATCGGCGATACGCCCACTGATAATGCGACAGGCTATTACTATCGGAATATCAAAGTGGTAGGTGGCGATTTGGACAATACGGGCCACTCGAACACCTGCATCAAGATAGCCCATGCCAAGAATGTGAGCTTTGAGGGTGTCGTAGCACACAATGCCCGCAACGGGCACTTGATGGAGGTCGCGGGTGTGGCGGGTTTGACCATTAGCGGCTGCGAGTTCCGTGATCAGGTGCAAACGGCCGGTGCGGCTATTCCGGAAGCGGTGCAGATCGATGTGCTCAACCAGAAGCACATGCCAACTTATCGCTCCGAGGACTTGCCTACCAAAAACGTGACCATTGCGAACTGTATATTTTCCAATGTGCCTCGCGGCATCGGCTCCCATACAGCGGTGATGAACCGCTATACAAAAAACGTAGTCATCAAGAACAACACGTTCATGAATCTGAGTAGTGACGCTATCCGCCTCATGAACTACTACAATTGCCGCATTGAGGGGAACGTGATCAAGAATGCGCCACGCGGCATCGCAGTGTACATGGGTCATGCGAAGGGCCTGTACTTCGGATCGTCGCTCGCAAAGGAAGGCGGTCTGACTACCACGACTTCCAATGTGTACAAGGCTCCACCTAAGAACCAGCGTATTGTCATCAAGAACAACACCATTGTCACCGGGGGCGCCGACTGCTATACCGGGGGCGCCAACGAGGGTGTTTTCCTGTGCGGTTACAGCTTTAGCCGCAAGTTGACGAAGACCGTGGAACGCGATGCTATTCCCAAGGGGAACTACTACGCTAGCGGCATTAAGGTGACCAACAATACGATCAAGACGCGCGGCCACGGTATCCGGCTCGACGATGCCCGCAACTGCACGGTCAAGGGCAACAAGATCACGTTTGTCGGCAACCGCTCGGCCAAGGCCAACTACCACGGCATCTACCTGCTCAGCGGAAGCAATCGCAACACCATTGCCAGTAACAAGATCGTGAAGGCTCGCGCCCACGGCATCTTCGTCGCATCGAAGTCGAAGAACAATGTGGTGAAGGGCAACACCATCTCGGCGCCGGGGCGGTACGGCATCAGCGTGCAGAGCGCCCAGGCAAAGACTATCTCCAAAAACACTATCACGAAATCGGGGTCTCACGGTATTGTCGTGCTGGCTGCTAAGGGGTCTATGTTCATTTCGTCGAATAAGGTATCCCAAAGCAAGAAATACGCTGCTCTCGTCGATGGTAAGAGCAAGACCTATCGAATCGTGTTCAAGGCTAACAAGCTCTTCGCCAAGAAGAAGGCCTATTCAGTTGTGAGGGTCGAGTCGGGCCGTGTGGGGGTTTCGGGTAGTAAGAAGATGGTGGTGACGAGGAAGGCGAAATAGCGGGGGCAGATCACTCTCGATCTGCCTTTCGTTACTTCGTCGTTGCGATGACGTCGCTGCGGCTGAGAGCCGTGGAGTTGAAGAGGAAGACTACGTCATCGAAACCGCCGTAGGCCTCGATGATTTCCGAGACGGTGGTTCCATCGTTACCGGCCGTGTCACGTGGATCGAACACTACGGTGGTCTGGAAGTGGCTTGCCAGCAAACGTTCGATGCAATCGGTGAATGAGTCGCCGACGAGAAGTAGCTTGCTCTGGTCGTGCTTTTCCGGATTGGTGATCTGGATTTGCGCGTATTCATGGTGGAACCGGTTGGAGTAGCGGCTGGAGAACTTCACGTCGGCCTTCTTGTCCGTATCGTGTACGAGGCTATCCATGCTCTTTTCTTTGCCGTTGATCTTCACGCCGTAATCCGGGAGATCGAATCCGTAGTCATAGAGAACCTCAGACTCGCCGTCGAAGAGTCCATCGCGGGCATAAGCGCCGTAGAAGAGGGGACTCTCATAGACCACACCGCCCTTCTCCACGATCTCATCTCCGAAACCGAGGGCCTCGGCAATGGCCTTGTACCCCTCATAGGCGCCATCCATATTCCAATGGTGATCGGTACGGTAGAACCATTTGAGGCGTGTCTCGTAATCAGAGGGATAGTCGATGACCACCGAGTCACGAGTTGCGCCTGAGAGGATCTCCTTGACATCATCTTGTCCGATGGCATCGGGAACGAGGGCGGTGAGGGGCGAGTTGTCCACGTAGTTGGCCCGCGGGGGCGACATAACGAAAAAATTCGTCTGGGGATACGATCCGGCGAGGCCCTCGAAGTTCCGCGCAAAGGACTCGAGTTTTTTGCGCAGTTCGGGGGTATCTTGAGCGGGTATATCGGAAAGCGTGCCGTCTTCGCTGTTATAGACGATGTCCGAGTCGAAGAAAGTAGGATAGGCCTTGTAACCGAGGGGAAGGGCTGCAGTGCTGATCACCGAGCCCTGCAGGCGGGCGTTCAGCACCAGGGCGCTTTCGCGGAAGGGAAGGTTGTCGGCCAGGTAGCCCTCGCATTGATCCTGGAAGTCGCCAGACTGGAAGGAGGAGAGGCTGGGTTTGGGCATCTTAGTGTAGGTGCGTCCCTCAAGGGCGGTCTTCTTCTGTCCGATGCCGGTCCACGTAGGAAAATCAATTCCCATGTGCAAAAGGGCCTCGGTGCCGATGACGCTGAGGAGCACGGCTGAAAAGAGGACGATCGTGAGTGTATTGGCAATCTTGTGCTGCATGGTGCGTCCTTAGAATCGGAAATAGATGAAGGGGTTGAAGGATCCGGAGATAACTGAAATGACCGAGAGGCAGAGCATGGTAAGGCATGCGATGTCCGTTAGTGTAAAAACGGCGCGTACGGTGAGGGAGCGCTGTTTGGAGGGGTATGCGTCTGCCACTTCTCCGAGCCAAGCCTCGTTGTCGCACTGGAGATCGGACACCTTGCATTTTTGGGCAGCTAGCCCCGTCTGCACAACATTTGTTGCAGGGCGACGGCACGCCCAGGCAACGAGGCATTCGCGCAGCTGGGGCACGAGAGGAGTGGAGGCAAGTACACAGGGAATGAGCAGCGGCCAGTACTCCCATGCGCCAAGCGCCCAGAGGCTCGATGATCCCGTGAAGCCAAAGGCGCCGAACATGGCGGCGACATACTCGGTAAATACCGCGGGATCCTCAATCCAGAAGATGAGCCAGCCGAACATGAATACGGCAATGCACCAAAGGCGTCGGATGGCCGATGGTAGACGGTCAAGTGCCTTGAGCAGGAACAACTTCTCGCATATGAGCAGGGCGCCGTAGTATAGGCCCCACAGCAGGAAATTCCAGGCTGCCCCGTGCCAGATGCCCGTGAGTCCCCAGACAACCGCGATGTTGAACACCCAGCGACCTTGGGAGCTGCGATTTCCTCCGAGGGGAATGTACACATAGTCGCGGAAGAAGCCGCCAAGCGTCATGTGCCACCGCCGCCAGAATTCCGTGGCGCTGTGGGATATATAGGGATAGTTGAAGTTTCGAGGGTAGTTGAAGCCCATCATCTTTCCCATGCCGATAGCCATATCGGAATAGCCCCCGAAGTCGAAGAATATCTGGAACGAATAGGCCGCTAGTCCTGCCCAGGCGCCGATAGCTCCGATGGAGGCGCCTCCGGAAGAGAGCATGTCGGTGGCCAGGATGGCCACGGTGTTGGCGAGAAGGACCTTCTTGCCAAGTCCGATGCAGAACAGGCGGATTCCCGCGCAGAAGCCCGCAAGGGTGACATGGCGGTCATCTATCTGGTCCTCGATATCCGAATATCGGACGATGGGGCCAGCGACAAGCTGGGGGAACATGGCGATGTACATGCCGAGATAAAGGGGGTTCTTCTGGGCGCAGGTGTCTTTGCGGTAGACGTCGATGACGTAGGACACGGCCTGCAACGTGTAGAAGGAGATGCCGATGGGCAGCGGCAGCTCATAATCGGGGATGAGGTTTGCTCCCAGCAGCGCGTTAATATTCTCTGCAATAAAGCCCTCGTATTTGAAAAAGCCCAGAATGCCCAGGTCGATCACGAGGGTTGCTGCTAGGATGAGCTTGCGTGTCGCAGCACCTTCGCAGCGAGAGGAAGAGAGCGCTACGCCGCCGGCCCAGTTGATCGTCATGGAGAATACCATGAGCCAAATGTAGACGGGCTCTCCCCAGGCGTAGAAGAGAAGCGAGGCAAGAAGGAGCACGACGTTTTTGGCCGGCCTCCAGGGGATAACGAAGTAAGCGATGAGGAACAGGGGTAGGAAGGCCAGCAGGAACGTGGCGCTTGAGAATATCAACTCAGTCTCCTAGCAGTTCTGGTTGGGGCGAAGCCATCATGAAGGACAACTTGCCCATTATACGTTACGCAGCTTGGTGTGCGAGTTGCGCTTTGGTGTCTGATGAAAAACTATGGTGATCCTCCGCCGATGCCGCCGTCTGGCGATAATTGCCATCGCTCCAGATGGTAAAGGGATTCGTCAGGATATTGACGAGAGGCCAATATGGAATAGCTATCCGGCGCATGTTAGAATTCTCATGGATTCGTTTACGAGAGGAGAAAGACATGGGAGTACTTGCAAAGCGTGTTTCGGTTTTCGCGCTGGGCGCTATGGCGGCCTGTTGCCTGCTCGCCACAGCTCCTGCTCTGGCCTTCGCCGATTCGGTGACGGTCAACATGGCAAGCGACCGCAACGCCGCGCGAGCGATTCAGGCCGAGCTGGATAAGGCTGCCAGCAAGGGTACGGCAGCCAATCCGTACGTCGTTACGGTGCCCAGGGGCACCTATGCGCTCGATCGGAGCCTTAAACTGAATAGCAATACCACCCTCAATCTCGCTGGCGTTACCTTCAAGTTGAATGCCAATGCCGGTTGCAACATGCTTCGTGTGGGCGAGAGCGACGACAGGAAGACGGGCTACTACTATCAGAATATTGTCGTGAATGGCGGTGTGTTTGACGGCAACAAGACGAATAGCACCGTCATGAAGGCGGCCCATGCCAAAAACGTCGCCTTCAACAACGTCGTCTTCAAGAATGCTCGGGACTCTCACCTTGTGGAGGTGGCCGGCATCGACGGCCTGCGTTTTATCGGCTGTACGTTCCAGGATCAGACGCGCAACAATGCGAGCGCCGCCAAGGCCATGAGCCCCGAGGCACTGCAGATCGACATTCTGAACAAGACCCACTTCCCGACCTACCGTGCCGAGGATCTGACGATGAAGAACGTCGTTGTCGATCGCTGCACGTTCAGGAATGTGCCGCGAGGTGTGGGAAGCCATACGGGCGTGTACAACAATCCCATGGACAACATCGCGGTCACCAACTGTACGTTCACGGGCATTGATACCGTTGCCATTGAGTTCTACAACACGGTCAATCTGAAGATTACCGGCAACACGATCAATAGTGCTCCTCGCGGCATCGCCGTCAACTCCATCGGAGAGCAGGGCATGTTCTTCTCGAAGAGCATTGCTGCCGAGGGCAAGACCTCTTCGCGCTATTCCAGCGGCTTTGTGAAGCCCTCTCGGAACCAGAACATCGTTATTTCGGATAACACGATCATCTCTAAGGGCAAGGATCCTCATAGCGGCTTTGAGAACGAGGCTATTGTGGTCAAGGGTACTTACCTGACCAAGGCAATGAAGAAGACGAGTCAGATGGATGCCATTCCGAAGGGCGATCATTTCATTGGAGGCGTGACCGTGACCCGCAACACGATCACAACGGCTGGTCATGGCATTCGTTTCCGCGATGTGAAATACTCCACCATTGATGGCAATAAAATAACCTACACTGGCTCTCGGTCGGGCGGCGCGAACTACTACGGCGTCCAGACTATCGACCACTGTGCCGACAACGCTATCAACAAAAACACTATTGCGAAGATCAAGACCAACGGCATCTACGTGTCCGATAATTCCAAGGCGAAGACGATCAAGGGTAACAAGATTTCCTCTTCTGGAAAGTATGGCATCGCCATCGACACGAAATCCCGCGCCACGGTGATCTCGGGCAACAAGATCACTTCTCCTAAGCAGCACGGTATCTACCTGCGCAAGAGCTCCGTTGTTGCGAAGATCGACGGCAATACCATCTCCTCTCCTAAGAAGTACGGTATTTTCATCGAGTCCTCTACGGCCAATGCCATCAGCAAGAACAAGATCACAAAGCCGAAGGATTCGGGCATTTTCGTGAAGCCCACCTCCAAGGTGAAGTCGATAACCGGCAACACCATCACGAGTGGCGGCACGCGGGGCATCTCGTTCTACTCGGGGAAGATCAAAGCCACGATCTCTAAGAACGTGATTAAGAAATGCAAGGGCAACGCCATCTACATCGATGCTAAGACGAAGAAGTACAAGATTGTCGTGAAGTCCAATAAGATTGCGGGCAAGGGGGCTAAGATCGCTTCCGGTAAGGTGGCCATCTCGGGCACCAAGAAAGCCTAACGTCTCTAGGCGCTCGAACGCCGGCTGCGTGAATAGAAGGCCCCGTCGCTTTGTACTGCCTCCCATTTCTTGGACACGAGAAATGGGAGGCTTCTTTATGCCATCAGACCTTAGGATCAGATACGACGTCGATGTCCGCAGGGCCGCAGCGGAGCTCTTCGAGGAGGGCTATGGGTATCACGCGGCCGCGACCGTCCTAGCGCTTCCTCCTTCCGTTGCGAAACAATGGTGCTACAAGTTCGGCGCTGTTGGATTGGACGGATTGCTGCAGATGGGCGGACGACAGGTCAGATACACCTACGAGCAGAAGCTGGCCGCCGCGAAAGCGGTGGTCGAGGACGGCGAGAAGGTCCCCGATGCCATGGCGTCTTTCGGCATAGCCTCGAGGTCGGCGCTCCTCAAGTGGTGCAAAGCGTATCGGGAGGGCGGCGCTGAGGCGCTGAGACCGAAGCCGAAGGGCCGGCCCAGAAGAAGCAGCACGGCGAAGGAGGAGCCGACTCGCGAGCAAGAGCTCGAGGCCCGCGTCCGAAAGCTCGAGGCGGAGAACGCCTACCTAAAAAAATTGGCGGCCCTGAGGGCGGAGAAGAGCCTTCGAACCGGGAGAAGGCAGCGGCCGTAGCCGCGCTCTCAGGGCATTACCCGCTCGCTGATCTGCTGGAAGCGGCGGAGATGGCGCGATCGAGCTACTACTACGCGCTGTCGCATCCGAAGGCGCCGACCCGACCGGAGCTATGGGACGCCATAAGCGAGATATTCTCACGGACTCCCAACGGCTGCGGACATCGGCAGATCGCCATGTGCCTGCGCGCCGAGCGCGGCGCGCGCATCGCGGACAAGACGGTGTTGAAGGTCATGCACGAGATGGGGATCAGCTGCGGCATCCGCCGCGAAACCGACTATCGCAAGTACAATTCGTACAAAGGCCTCGTCGGCGAGACCTTCGAGAACGTGCTGGGGCGCGACTTCGGAGCGGAGGGCCCTTGGCAGAAGATGGGCACCGACGTCACGGAGTTCAAGCAGGCGTGGGGCAAGGCCTATCTCGCGCCGATATACGACTTCGGGAGCAAGGAGACAATAGCGTGGTCGGTGTCGAAGAGCGCGAGCATGGCCCAGCAGCACGATATCCTCGATCAGCTTTTCTCCAGGATGCCGAAGGGCGCGACGCCGATCCTGCACTCGGACATGGGCTGGCAGTACCAGCAGAGGGCCTGGGCCGAGCGGCTGAGAGAGCACGGCATCGTGCAGAGCATGTCGGGAAAGGGCAACTGCATCGACAACGGGGCTACCGAGCAGATCTTCGGTCATATCAAAGACGAGTTCTTCAAGGGTCGGAAATGGGCCACCTTCGAAGAGTTCAAGAAAGATCTGGACGCTTACATCGTTCATTGGAATACGAGGAGACGACAGGTTAAACTGAAAGGACTGACTCCGGAGGAATTCCGAAATCAGTCCTTAGCAGCTTAGTCCTTACTAATTCGTCCAGGTTTTGGGACGCAGTTCACTTGGAGGCGACGGGGCCTTCTTCTTGCCGAGGAGGTTGTTGGCCTGCGGGCCGGTGAAACGGCTTGTAAGCTATCGGTGCTTCAGCATGTGGCGGAGTTTCCTCTTGATCCGCGTGCTGAGAGTCTGCTCCCAAACGCCTTCGGCCACGGCCACATCGATGTGGCCGACGTCAACAAAGGGGAGGGCGGCACCGTCTCCCAGCAACGCGCGCGCCTTTCCGTCTTCGGCGCTTTTCTTGTCTTTGAGTTGGAGGGAACCGTCCTCCATCAGCCAGAACCAGCGGTTGTCTATCTTTACCCGCACGTTCCAGCCCTTAAAGCGCCAGCCCTTCAGGGCAAAGTGGTTCTCGGCAAGGTGGCTCTTGCCTGTGTTGGACATTTCCGCGTTTGTGGGAACAAATTCGAAAGAGCCGCTCTTCAGCTTCTTCACGACGCCCTTATCCTCGGGATAGTCCCAAGTGAACAGTTCTTTCTTGAGCTTGGTGTTGTAGAGGATGGGGTAGGTTACGCGCTTCTTGAGGGCCCGGTAGTCGATGGGCTCCTTCTCGGCGTCCTCGAGATTGTGTATGGCATTGAGGATGAAGTCCGAGGACTCCTGCCGCTTAGCCCTCAGAATGGCGCCCACCGTCTCGTAATCGATGGGCGCGAGGGGCGGATCCAGGAGATTCGTGTCTTTGTTGAACCGGCGATTCTCCAGTCCGAACTGTTTCAGGACGTTCGTCACCTTGTCTCCGTTGCGCGAGCCGACGTAGAACTCTTTTTCGAAAAGGATGCTGAAGCAGGAGGCATGAAAGGAATTGGTGAAGACCACGTCGGCGTATTTGAAGTATCCGAGCCATTCCTCGATGCCGATATCGTAGCGGTAGGTAACGTCGAGGTCCTTGTATTTCGAGAGTTTTCCCTGCGGAATGGGCCGGTCGGTGGCTTCCACAATCTTCAGGTTGTGGGCTCGGGCATAGGCGGCCGCCTGCTCAAGGGTGTCCTCGGCCTGCTCCATGACGTAGTAGACGAAAAGATATCCCCCTTCTTCGGGCTTGACGGCCATATCGTCGTAGAGCGAGCGGTCATTGAGCATGACGGGGTCGAGCACCAACGAGACGTCCTTGTCCATATGGTCCTCGATGTAGTCCTTGAGGCTCTCCTCTCGCACGCCAATGTAGTCGATGTCGCTCAGATAGCCGAAGAACTGCTCCTCGTCGTGCTCATTCTCGGCGAAGAAAACCCCGCGGCTTGCGGCGTAGGCGATCTTCTTCTTGCCCTCCATGGCCTTCGAGGCAAGGAAGAATCCCCGGTCGAAGCCCTTCTGGGGTTCCTTCTTCCAAATGACGTCGGTTACGCAAATGTAGCAGTCGAACCCAGGGTCCCTCACCTCGAGGAGATCGGAGTCGTAGCACGCGTCGGTTTTGACATAATGCTCGTCGATGAACTTCTGGAACTTGTCGTAGCGAACCTCGCGCTCGTGGTAGAGCGCCCGATAGCCGTCGCGCTTGGATCTCAGCTCGTCGATGCGATCGAGATTTCCGGTGCGTTCGCGGTGAGCGCAGAGCCGTTCGTAAAAGTCAGCCGGATGGCGTAGGTCGAAGTTGCCATAGTAGACGGGCTTGTAGTCGATGATAGTGGTTTCCACGCCATTGTCACGCAGGAATTGCTGGAATGCGAAGGTGTGGAGCGGGCAGGCGAAATTCAGCCCTTTGGTGTACATGTTGATGGAGATCAGTCCGATGTTCACAGGTGGCCTTTCGTTTGCTGGGGGCGGCTACTCGGAGGCTTGGCCATTGCGTCGAAAGCGCGCGGTGGCGTTTCGGAGTTGATCGAGCAGGGTTGTGCGCTTCTTCGGCTGCATCTCGGCCTGCCGATCAAACAGCTCGTTGTATTTGCCGTAGGCACGTCTCATCTTGCGTCGTAGCTTCTCCTCGTGCTCTTCTTTCGTTGTCCCGGCATAAGGGACAAGGATGTCGCAGAGGTTGGCCAAGGGGTAGGGCTCAATGTTCTCATCAGGAGCCAGAATGGCCTTGATCTGCCGGAAAAGGAAGTCGTAGACGCTAGCGAGGTAGGTTTCGTCTTTGGCTAGAGGGGAGAGGCTCTCGTCCGAAAGACGCCGGGCAATCTTGGCAGCTGCCTCGGTGCCGGGGTCGATGAGCCGGTCTGTTTGGTTCGTTGACTCGTAGAAGTGCCTGACCTTGTCGTTCCATATAATGCCGAGCGAGGGAACGCCGAGTGAGTAGGCGATGATGCTTGGGTGCAGTCGGCAAGAGACGATTGCCCTGTAGGAGGAGATGGCCTCGGCAAGCTTCTCGGGAGTATTCATGGCGAATACGCATTTCGAGGCAGGAATGCCGTGATTGCGGATCAGATAATCCATGAAGGCTTCATCGCCGAAGTGGCCGCTTGTGATGAACTCGTAGTCGATTCCCTGCGCATCAAGGTTGTGCGCGAGATCGGTCCAGAGTTTCGTAGCAGCGGCGCGATCGAAATCGATGCCGTTGTCGGTGAAGGCGTTCGAGCGCATGACGAAGATTCCGATCTTGTCCGTGCGCCCTGAAGCCAAAAACGGTGCGAACACCTGCTCGGAAAATACCGCGGGGTCAGCAACTTTTGCAATGGGGATCGACAGGCCGCGTGTGTAGCACTCAAGGGCCTCGAAGTCGTCGCGGGTGCTGATGGCCTTGACGCAATCGAGCGCAAGGGCATCGCGCAATTCGATGCACTTCGGATTCTCCTCGTCGTAGCCCTCGATGCCGATGGCGGAGAACAGCACGGGAGTTGCGAATTCCTCGGCGACCCGCACGGTGAGGGCGGTTCTCTCGGCGAAGATCTGGTACTGAAAGTTGAACAGTGGCGCCCCGCCGAACACGACGATATCGGCGTTTGCGATGAGCTTGCGCGCCCGTTCGCGCCCTTTGAGATCGCTGTTGTCGAGGTACTTGCGAAAAACTACGCCAGCGGCGCGGCTAACGATCTTGTACTGGTCCCGGGTGCAGCCGAGGTTTTCCATGGCTGCTTCCAGCAGGGAGATGTCGCACGCCTCAATGACCTGATCACCCAGGTTGTCTGAGTCGCGATTGGTGAGCAAGAGGATGCGGATTTTTTTGTGGGGGGCCATAGGCAGGCATTCCTTGCGATCGTGGCGGCGCCATAGTGCGTATCAAGCAATTATACCTTTTATCTTTGGATACGGCGAGAAGGATGATAGGCCATCGAGCGTCTGGTATCTTGTGGGTGAACGGTAAGGTATCGATGTGGAGGCGATTGGTGAACACAGCCCTTATCTTTGCCGGTGGCACCGGCCAGCGTATGAACACGAGGACCCGGCCCAAGCAGTTTCTGGAGCTGCACGGCAAGCCCATCATCCTGTACACCATCGAGGTGTTCGAGAATCATCCCGACATCGACGCCATCGCGGTGGTGTGCCTGGAGGACTGGATTCCGTTTTTGCAGAAGAAGCTCGCGCACTACGACATCGCCAAGGTGGTGGCCGTGGTACCCGGCGGTGCTACAGGGCAGGAGTCCATTCGCCACGGGTTGGACGCGCTCATAGAGAAGGCCGGCCCTGGCGCTACGGTGCTCGTGCACGACGGGGTTCGTCCGCTCGTGCGGCCCGAGACCATCTCCGATTGCATTCGATCGGTGGCCGAGCGGGGGAGCGCCATTACGGTGACCCCGGCCATCGAGACCATCGTGCAGGAGGAGGACGGCGAGATCGTGAACGTGATCGACCGCTCGGTGTGCCGTCTGGCCAAGGCGCCCCAGTGCTTCAACCTGGGCGAGCTGTATGCCGCCCACGAGCGCGCTGAGGCCGAGGGGCTGGGGGACTTCATCGACTCGGCCAGCATGATGCGCCACTTCGGGCATTCCCTGTACACGGTGGAGGGCACGCCGGAGAATATCAAGATCACCACGCCGTCGGATTTCTACATCTTCCGTGCTTTCGTGGACGCGCGGGAGAATTCGCAGATATTCGGCCTGTAGCCGGCAAGGGAGCTGAGCCATGTTTGATGTACGGGAAGAGGCGCGGGCCATCGCGCAGGCAGATGACGTCGATTGGGTCGGGCTCGAGGGCTCTTCGGTATTCGTGACCGGCGCGACGGGCCTGGTGGGCTCGGCGCTCGTGCGGGCCCTCCTGGAGCGCAACCGGATTGCGGGCTCAGGGATTGCCGTGCGGGCGCTTGTGCGCGACCGGGCCAAGGCCGAGGCGGTGTTCGCTGGCTACGGCACCGATGACGGGCTTTCCTTTGTAGAAGGCGATGTGGCCGCCGTGGCGCCCGAGGCCTGCGCGGCCGATTACTTCGTGCACGCGGCCTGCCCCACCGCCTCCCAGTTCTTCATGAACCGGCCGGTGGAAACGGCCCAGGCCATTGTGGGGGGTACGGTGAACATGCTGGAAGCGGCGCGCCTGTGCGATGCGCGCTCGTTCGTGTACGTGTCCAGCATGGAGGTGTACGGCGACGGCAACGCCGCGCCGGGCCTCGACCACCCGCTCGGCGAGGGCGACGTGGGTTATGTGGATCCGCTCTCGGTGCGCAGCTGCTATCCGGAGGGCAAGCGCATGGCCGAGTTGTACTGCGCGGCTTACGCGTCCGAGTACGCGGTGTCGGCCAAGGTGGCGCGCCTGGCCCAGACCTTCGGGCCGGGCATTCCGAAAGACGACAAGCGCATCTTCGCCATGATCGCCCGGGCTGCCCTGGCCGGCGACGACGTGGTGCTGAAGACGACTGGCGCGAGCACTCGCATGTACGTCTACATCGCCGATGCGGTGCGCGGGCTTCTCGCAGTGCTGCTCTCCGGTGCAGCGGGGCGCGCCTACAATGTGGCGAACCCGGCTACCTACTCCTCGGTGCGCGGCATGGCCGAGGCGGTGCTCGCGGAATTTGCGCCCGCGGCTCAGGTGCGCCTGGAGCTGGATCCGAACGCGCCGTATCCGCCCGAGCACCATCTGCCTTTGGACGTGTCGGCTCTTAAGGCGCTGGGCTGGCAGCCCCAGGTGGACCTGCTGGGCATGTACGGCAACCTGATGGCCTATTTGCGCGATTAGGCGGTGCAGAGGTGGACTCCCTGCTTCAAAGGGCGCGAGAGGCGTTTGGGCGGTGGGGGAGCGATGCTTCGTGCGCGGCACCGTGCGGTGCCAGCTGGTGCTGCGCGGCGGCGGCAACTCTTGCCGTGGCGCTCTCGGTGCTGCTTATTTTCAACGACGTCGGACGCGGACCCGATGATGATTTGGGCATCGCCATGGTACTGTCGGGGCTGTATCCCGACAGCGGCCAGTGCCCCTTCACCAATGCGCTGCTGAACAACGCTCTCTACGGATTGAATCTTGCCTTCCCGGCAATCAATTGGACTCTGCTCATCGAGCGGCTCTCCGCGCTGGTTGCGCTCTTCGCCGCAGTGTTTGTTCTTCTACGCTCGGTGCCGCCGGCCGTTTCGCTGACTGTCATTGGCTTCCTGTCGTTTCTCATTTACCCGCTTTGCACGGTTTCGGCCAATTTCACAGTGGTGGGCGCTCTGTGCGTTTTCTCCGGAGAGGTGCTTATAGCGTACGCGGTATACAGGGGGCGTCCCCTGCCGGCTTGCGCCGGCATTGCCCTCGCCGCGCTCGGCTTTATGTGGCGCTCTAGCGTCTTCCTTCTCTCGCTGCCCTTCTTTCTCGTCGCTCTTGCCGTTCCGGTGCTCTCGGCGGCGAGGAGCCGCACGGCTGCTGGCCGGAAGCTGGTCGTGCGTGTCGGCGTCTCCGCCGCCCTTGTGCTCGCCGTGACGGGCGGTCTCTTCCTTTACAACCAGGCGGTGTGGACCGCGCCGGAGTTGGCCTCATGGCAGCAGTACAGTCATGCGCGATCCCAGCTCTGCGATTACCCGGTGAAGCCGTACGACGACATCGCATCGGAGCTTGATGAGTTGAGGGTATCGGAAAACGACTACTGGTGCATGACCCATTGGGTCACTGCCGACCCCGATTTCTTCACGGCGGAGCGCCTGCAGGCGGTAGCGAATGTGGCGGCCGAAGACAAAGGCGCTACGATGGTTCGCGCCCTCAAGGACGAGGCGCGCGCTCTGCTTTCGGATCGTATTGCGCTGTTGGCGGCCCTGGTGCTTGTTGGCGTCGTCGTCGGCTTGCGGGGAGGGCGGAGGGCTTTCGGCTGGCTGGCTTTGTCCGCTGTGACGTGTTTCGCGGTGTGCGTTTACTTTAGGTGGACGGGGCGGTTTCCGATACGCGTCGAGTATCCGGCGTGGATGTTCTCGTTGATGCCCGTCATCGCGTGTTTTCTCGCTTTGCCGCCCTCGCCGACTCTTCCGCCGCAGAGCGGCCGCAGCGCCGGAAAGCGCAATCCCTGCGGCCGTCGAGGCGCCTTGGCGGCGACAGTCCTCGGGGTCGCGGTGCTATCGCTGGCGTTGGGTATTCTTACGGTGTGGTACGGCCCTACGATGAACGTGCGCGCCCTCGAGCAGTTCCAGCAGGAAAGCCAGTTTGCCGATTCTCGTCCGCTGGTTACGGCATTTCGCGATGCGGGAGGCGTGAGTGTTTGGGATCCGTTGGCCTTCGCCTTCGCCGAGCAGGAGTTGCGCTATAGAAGTCTCCCGCCCCGCTCGTTTATGGAGCACACGGCCTTTGCAGGCGGCTGGACGACCGGTTCTGCGCTGAAGGCGCGCCATGACGAGGAGATCGGCGTAGCCAACCCTCTGCGGAGCTTGGTGGAACGCCGCGACGTGCGCTTCGTCACTTCGAAACGAGAGACGATCGAGCACGTGCGGCGCTATCTCGAAGAGCACTGCGGGGCGCGGGTCGAGTCGTTCGTCGATCTTGAGATTCCCGTGGATCCGCAAAAGCCCAGCGGCGAGAGCAAGATGTTGTATGCGGTGTCTTTCCACCAGATTGGGGCAGAAGATTAGGGGTGGCGCTCTGCGCCTTTCCTTTTCTTAACAAAATGTATCGACAAAGCGAAGAACCCTTAGAGTGCCAAGGGAACGGCTATAATCGATAAGATTGGAGCGCTCGGCGTCGCCCAAAAGGCTGTCGCCGTGCGATGAAAGCACGGTTCAACGAGAGTACTGCGAAGGAAGGCGCTATGAAGGGCATTGTATTGGCCGGCGGATCGGGCACGCGCCTGTATCCCATTACCAAGGCGGTGAGCAAGCAGCTCTTGCCTATCTACGACAAGCCGCTGGTGTACTACCCCTTAAGCGTGCTCATGCTGGCGGGCATTCGCGAGGTGCTCATCATTTCCACGCCCCAGGACATCGGCGGCTTCGAGAAGCTGCTTGGCGACGGATCTGATTTGGGCATGGAGCTGTCCTATGCGGTGCAAGAGCATCCCGACGGCCTGGCCGAGGCCTTCGTCATCGGCCGCGATTTCATCGGCGACGACAACGTGGCGCTTGTACTCGGCGACAACATGTTCCACGGCCAGGACCTGACGGCCACGCTTGTAAGTGCCCGCCGCAAGGTGGAGCAGAAGGGCGGCGCGGTGGTGTTCGGATACCCCGTGGCCGATGCGCGCGCCTTCGGGGTTGTGGAATTCGACGAGGCCGGGCATGTCATCGGCATTGAGGAGAAGCCGGAGGCGCCTAAATCGAACTTCGCGGTGCCGGGGCTGTACTTCTACGACAACCGCGTGTGCGACATTGCTGCCGCTGTTGAGCCCTCGGCGCGCGGCGAGAAGGAGATCACGGCGGTGAACAGCGCCTATCTGGAAACGGGCGACTTGCGCGTGGAGCTGATGGGCCGTGGCATGGCGTGGCTCGACACCGGCACGCCCGAGGGGCTGCTGAAGGCCGCCGAATATGTGGAGGCAGTGCAATCGCGCCAGGGCTTCTACATTGCCTGCTTGGAGGAGATCGCCTACCGCCGTGGGTTCATCGATGTGGCGCATCTGATGGCCCTGGGCGAGGGGCTGAAGAAGACCGCCTACGGGCGCTACCTTATGAGTATCGCCCGTGAGGGCGGTGCGCAGTAGCGCCTGCGGGATGCTCGACAGTGATGGGAGGCGGGGCTTATGCGGCCCCGGGCAAGGAGTTGTGCGTTGAAGACCTATCTGGTTACCGGCGGGGCCGGATTCATCGGCTCGAATTTCGTGCTGTATATGCTGGGGAAGTACGACGACATTCGCATTGTGAACGTGGATGCGCTCACCTATGCGGGCAACCGCGAGAACCTGCGCTCCATTGAGGGCGATCCGCGCCACATCTTCGTGCAGGCCGACATTCGCGACACCGAGCGTATTGCCGGGCTTATGGAAGACTACGACCCCGATTACGTGGTGAACTTCGCCGCCGAAAGTCATGTGGACCGCTCTATCTTGGATCCGGGCGCCTTCGCCGACACCAATGTGCTCGGCGCGGTTTCCATGCTGAACGCCGCTCGCCACACGTGGGAGCGCGCCGACGGCACCTGGCTGCCGGGCAAGCGCTTCCTGCAGGTGGGCACCGACGAGGTGTACGGCTCGCTGCCTTTGGATGACCCCGAGGCTTTCTTCCGCGAGGACACGCCGCTTTGTCCCCACAGCCCCTATTCGGCCAGCAAGGCCGCGGCCGACCAGTTCGCCCTGGCCTACCACGACACCTACGGGATGCCCGTGCTGGTCACGCGCTGCTCGAACAACTACGGCCCCTTCCAGTTTCCCGAGAAGCTCATTCCGCTTATGATCCGCAACTCGCTCGCCCACGAGAAGCTGCCGGTGTACGGCGACGGCTTGAACGTGCGCGACTGGCTGTTTGTGGAGGACCACTGCAAGGCTGTCGACATGGTGCTCGAGAGGGGCCGCGTGGGCGAGGTGTACAACGTGGGCGGCCACAACGAGCGGCCGAACCTGTTCATTGTCGGGAAGATCATCGAAGAGTGCGCCGCTGCCACGGGGGACGCGGCCATTACCGAAGAACTCATCTCGTTTGTGGAAGATCGCAAGGGACACGATCGCCGCTACGGCATCGCGCCGGACAAGATTCGCGAGGAGATCGGCTGGGAGCCGGAGACGGCCTTCGAGGACGGCATCGTGCGCACTATCCGCTGGTATCTGGACAACCAGGAGTGGATGGATCACGTGCTGTCGGGAGAGTACCGCAGCTACGAGCCTGCGGACGCGACGCAGGTCTAGGCTGCTGCCATGAAAGGGCTCATACGTACTCGCGGTCGGTACTTCGCGCTGCTCTTTGCCGCGTGTTTGGCGACATTCGCCCTGATGTGCGCAGTGTTTATCGAAAACGGGCGTTCGCTTCTGTGGCAGAACGACAGCCTCTCGCTGTACTATCCACTTTTCGTCTACGAGGGGCAATGGCTGCGGGATGTGTTCGGCTCCATCGGCCAGCCCGATTTTGCCGTGCCGTTGTATTCGCTGGATATCGGTTACGGGGCCGATATCTTGGCCACGGCAGGCGGCTGCTTCAACGATCCGCTGAATTTGATCTCGGCGTTCTGCCCGCCCGAATACGCCGAGTATCTGTTCGAGGCGCTCATCTTCGTGCGGTTCTTTCTGGCGGCTGCCGCCTTCTCGCTGTATTGCTTCGGTCATGGCCGAGGACAGGGGCCCACGCTGTGCGGCTCGCTGGCCTATGTGCTCTGCGGTTACGTGGTGATGTGGGGCGTCATGCGCCATCCGAACTTCATCAACTTGGCCATACTGCTGCCCCTTATCCTGTGGGGTACCGATAAGGTGTTCGAGCGGAAGAGCCCGGCGCTGCTCATGGTGTCCATGGGATTGCTGTTCTTCTTCTCGGTGTACTTCTCCTACATGACGCTCATTGCGCTGTTTATCTACTGCCTTATCAAGTACTTCCTCGTGCCGCGGAAGCGTTCGCTGCGCGATTTCGCGGCGTTGCTCGGGCGGTTCGTGCTGTATCTGGGAACGGCGGCGCTTTTGGCGGGCCTGTTCCTCGTACCCATCGTGCTGGTGCTTACCTCTATGGGACGCGTGGGCTTGACGCGCGAGATTCCGCTGTTGGAGACGCTCAACTTCTATTGGCAGTTGGGTAGCAATCTGGTGGGCGGCTCGTTTAACAAACGCGGTATGTTCTTGGGCATCGTGCCGGTTCTGGGCGTTATCGCCTTCTTGATCGGTCGCCGCCAGCTGGGGCGCTCGTGGGCGCCGTGGGCGTTGGGATTCGGACTCTGCTTTGTGGGCGCGCTGCTGCCCCCGGTGGGCTCGGCCATGAACGGGTTCGGTTATGCGACCGATCGCTGGCTTTTGGTGCTGGGCTTCTGTGCCGCGTACATGCTCGTGCTCGTGGTGCCGCAGCTGCGCCGTTTTGGGCGTCGGCAGTGGGCAGTCTTTACGCTCGTCGGTGCATTGCTTGCTGTGTGGACGGGAGCCTATGCCTTCGACGTACTCTCGAAGCAGGCGGCGATGGCTTGCGTGCTGCTGGTGGCGATTGCCATTGTGTTCGTGCTTGTTCCGCGACGCGTGAGCGTTGCCGCAATGAGCGCGGTGGTGGCGGTGTGCCTCGCGGGATCGTCGGCGGGGCTGGTGGTCATCGGCAGCTCGAAATGGGGTACTTCCTTTGCGAGCAGCTTTGTCCCGTCAGGTGAGGCCGTCGAGTTGACCCGAGCCTTTGCCGTGGCCGATGAGGCCGCTCTGCTCGATAAGGACTATCGCATCGATCGGGCGGGAGCCTATGGGGCGCGCAATCAGACCATGGTTTCGGGTTTCAAGGGCTTCGACTTTTTCTCTAGCTACTACAATCAGAAGCTGGACGATTCCCGTTACGATTTGGGCGTGGCGAGCCATTGGACCAACTACATCTACAACGGCGTCGATCGTCGGTTGGCGCTGGAGCTGCTCGGGGGTGCGCGGTATTTTGTGGCCAACGACGACGATAGGGACAAAGTGCCTTACGGCTATGCGCCCGTGGCCGATCTGGGTGAAATGCCCATATGGGACGATGATGAGGAGGGAGGCGCGAAGGAGCTGCGCATGAGCCCCGTGCGCCTCTACGAATCAGATGTGGCGCTTCCGCTGGCCTTTACCTATGACGAGGCGGTGCCGGAATCAACCTACCGCTCGCTTCCCCTGGTGGAGCGCCAGGAGCTTCTCACCCGGGTCTGTGTGTTGGCGGATGAGCGGGTGGCGCGCAATGAGGACGAGGTCCTTCGGATGGCGACGGTGGAACAAGAAGCCGACATCGTCAAAGAGAAGGGGCTCGTGGTGCGCAACGGCGCCATCGAGGTGGCCAAGCGCGGGGCACGGTTGCGCATTGCCGTTGAGGGGGTTTCGGATGCCGAGAACTACGTTGTATTTGAGAATCTCGTGTTCAACCCGCTGGGTCCTGCGGGTCAGCGGGCTTTGGCCGAGGAAACCGGCGTCAAGATTGAGCCGAAGAAGACGGATCGCGGGCCTGAATGGTGGACCGACCTGAAATGGGCTCCCGACCGGAGCGCCCCCCTGCAGATAAAGGCGGGTGATCGCGAACGCTCGCTCAAGATTGCGAACAGTCGCAACGCCGGTTACGGCGGCAAGGTGGACTGGGCGGTGAATATGGGATATTCCGAGAAGCCCGTCAAGTCGTTCACCATCAAATTCGGCAAGCCGGGCGTCTACACCTTCGACAAGATGTACGTGGCCTCGCAGCCGGTGGCGGCTATCGAGGAAAACGTGAAGAAGCTCCAGGATGAGAACGCCGCCTCGGTGTCTTTCGGCACGAATCGCATTTCGGTGGACGTGGCGGCTGAGAAGGATGGCAGCGACGATGAGCGCTACGTGTTCTTGTCGGTGCCCTACTCGCCGGGCTGGTCAGCCACGGTGGACGGGCAGCCCGCTGAGATTCTGCAGGCCAACGTGGGCTTCATGGCTCTGGCGGTGGATGGGGCGGGCCACGATGTTCAACTGACCTATGTGACGCCAGGCCTTGTGGCCGGGGCTTGGTGCTCGGTGGCGGGCATCGCGCTGTTTGCCGGTATTCTATTGGTTCGCAAGAAGATGAGGAAGCGAGCATGATTCCTTTCAACATTCCGCCCTACGTGGGCATCGAGATGGGCTACGTGCGCGAGGCGGCCGAGGCCAATCGCAAGATCTGTGGCGACGGTCCCTTCACGAAGCGGTGCAGCCAGTGGCTGGAAGAGCGCTTCGGGGCAACTAAGGCGCTGCTGACCACGAGCGGCACCACGGCGCTCGAGATGGCCGCCATCCTTTGCGAGTTGGAGCCGGGCGATGAGGTGATCCTGCCGAGTTTCACGTTCTCCACAACGGCGACAGCCTTTGTGCTCGTCGGCGCGAAGCTGGTGTTCGTGGACATTCGCCCCGACACCATGAACATTGACGAGACGAAGATAGAGGCTGCCATTACCGAGCGCACGCGGGTGATCGTGCCGGTGCACTACGCGGGGGTGGCCTGCGAGATGGATGCCATTATGGACATCGCGCGTCGCCACAACCTGAAGGTTGTGGAGGATGCGGCCCAAGGCGTGATGAGCACCTACAAGGGACGCGCGCTGGGCACCATTGGCGATTTCGGCTGTTACTCGTTCCACGAGACCAAGAACTACTCCATGGGGGAAGGCGGTGCTATTCTGGTGAACGATCCGGCCTGTATCGAGCGGGCCGAGATCATCCGCGAGAAGGGCACGAACCGCGCGCGGTTCTTCCGCGGTCAGGTGGATAAGTACACCTGGGTCGATTACGGCAGCAGCTACCTTCCGAGCGATATGAACGCGGCTTACCTGTGGGGGCAGCTCGAAGCAGCTGATGCCATCAACGAGAACCGACTCGCCACCTGGCGCGCCTATCGCGAGGCCTTCGCCGACCTGGAGGCGGCAGGGCTTGTGCAGCTGCCCTGCGTGCCCGATGATCGCGAGCACAACGCCCACATGTTCTATCTGGTGTGCGACAGCCTAAAGGAGCGCACGGCCCTCATCGATTCCCTGAAAGCGCGCGACATCTTCCCCGCGTTTCACTATATTCCCCTGCATTCCTCCCCGGCGGGCGAACGGTTCGGGCACTTCCACGGGGCCGACGAATACACAACGGCCGTGAACGAGCGCTTGGTGCGCCTGCCGCTCTACTACGGTCTGACGGAGAAAGATCGCGACGCGGTGATTGTGGCGGTGCGCGATTTCTACGCCGACAAGGCGAGCGAGTAGGGGGCGGCCATGGCAGTGGATATCTCAGTGGTCGTGCCGGTGTACGGCTGCCCGGGCGCGCTGCCGGAGCTGCATCGACGCTTGGTGGCGGTGCTCGAGGGCATGGGCAAGAGCTTCGAGATCGTGCTCGTGGACGATCATGACCCCCAGAACTCCTGGGAGGGCATCGAGCGGCTCTGCGCGCTGGACGAGCGTGTGGTGGGCGTGCGGCTGTCGCGCAATTTCGGGCAAATTCGCGCCATCACGGCAGGGCTCGATCTGTGCCAAGGCGACTGGGTCGTGGTGATGGATTGCGATTTGCAGGACCGCCCCGAGGGCATCCCCCAGCTGTACGAGAAGGCCCAAGAAGGCTACGACGTGGTGTTCGCCCGTCGGGTGCAGCGCAAGGACTCGGGGGTGACCAAGCTGTTCTCGCGGGCCTTCTACAAAGTATACGAGTACTTCACCGACGGCACCTACGATGCGTCGTTGTGCAACTTCTCCATCTCGCGGCGCATCGTCATCCAGAGCTACTGCTCCATGCGCGAGCGCAACCGCGCCTACACCATGTTCATCAAATGGCTCGGCTTCAAGCAGACGGCCATCGATTTGGTGGGCGATGAGCGCTTCGAGGGCGAGTCGTCCTACAGCTTCAAGAAGAAGCTGGTCATGGCCTTCGAGCTGATTACCGCGCAATCCACCAAGCCGCTGAAGTTCGCGGTGACCGTAGGCTTCTTCTTCGCGCTGGTGTCGCTGCTCGTGATCGTGGCCACGGTGGTGAACCATTTTCTGAACACCGACGACGTGCTGGCCGGCTGGACGAGCACCATTGCCTCCATCTTCTTCATGGGCGGCCTTATTTTGGCCTCCGTGGGCGTGGTGGGGCTGTATGTGGGCAACATCTTCGAGGAAGTGAAGGGCCGGCCCCTGTACGTGGTGGCCGAGGTGCTGAACGGCGATGTGACGGCGGAGGATATTCTGGATGCACGGGCGCTTGGACGCCGGCATCATTTGGGTTAACGAACGGGAAGCCCGGACGGATCTCGCGACGGTTCGGGCGCGACAAGCTGAGGAAAGGAAAGGCGGCGCGGAATGGTTATCGTTATCGGAGCGACGGGCTTTATCGGCATGTACACGGTGGATTACCTGCTGTCCCAGGGCAAGCAGGTGGTGGCGACGGGGCGCAACAAGGCTCTTGGCGAGAAGCTGGAGACCATGGGGGCGAGGTTCGTTCCCTTCGACATGACCAATCCCGATGATCTGGCGAAGCTGCCGTGCGAGGACGTGGAGGGCGTTATCGTGCTGGCGGGGCTTCTGCCGGCGAACGCGACGGCCGACCTGGACGCGGAGGAGAACGCCGCCGAGTACTTCGAGGTGAACGTTATCGGGCTCATCAACATCTTGGAGTGGTGCCGGGCCCATGGCATTCCCAAGGTGATCGCCACCTGCAGCTACTCGGATGTGTCGGGGGCTTGGGGCACGGGGCGCGTCATCACCGAGGACGAGCCGCGCGACTTCAAGTTCACGGGCGATCACGCGGTGTACGTCATCAGCAAGAACGCTGCCAACGATGTGATGGAATACTACAACCAGCAGCATGGCATGCGGTGCGCGAGCTTCCGCTTCCCGCCGGTGTACGGCGTGGGCCCGCACGGCACCATCCTGGTGAACGGCAAGCCCTACAAGTCGGGCATCCAGACGTTCATCGAGCGCGCCCAGGCGGGCGAGGACATCGAGCTGTGGGGCGACCCGCATATCAGCCGCGACATCATCTACGTGAAGGACGTGGCCCGCGCCTTCGCCATGGCCTTGGAAAGCGAGAAGACGTGCGGCCTGTACAACATGACGAGCGGTGTGGGTCTCGATTTGGAGGATCAGGCACGGGCGGTCATCCAGGTGTTCGGCGACGGTGCCGGCTCGCAGATCGTGTACCGGCCCGACAAGCCGAACCACACGCCGTCGTACCTGTACTCCATGGAGAAGGCCAAGCGCGACTTCGGCTTCGTGCCCGAATATACCGACTACGTGGCCATGATGGAAGACTATCGTGACGAGCTGGAGAGCGGCCGCTGGGAGGCCCTGGTTGATTCCCGGAAACGCGAGGCGTAAATGGGGGAGTGCGAGAAAACCTCCGGTGCGGCCATGGGCGACGCACGTGATCTGCATGCTCCTTCGGAGCATGCAGATCAGCTTAGGCGTACGCCTAAGCTGGCCATCATCGGCGCGAACGAGTTTCAGAACCCGCTTATTCTAGCGGCGAAGGCGCGTGGCATCGAGACCCACGTGTTCGCCTGGGAAGCGGGGGATGTCGGCGAGACGACGGCCGACTTCTTCCATCCCATCAGTATTACCGAGGTGGATGCCATTGCCGAGGCGTGCCGCGCGATCGGTGTGGACGGCGTGGCCAGCATCGGGTCCGATTTGGCGAATATCGCGGTGGCCGGCGTGGCTGCGGCGCTGGGCCTTACGGCCAACAGTGTGGACTGCGTGGCCAAGAGCACGAACAAGGAGCTCATGCGGCGTACTTTTGAGGCGTGTGGCGACCCATCTCCGGCCAGCATTCCCGTGACGGCGAAGACGGACCTGCGCGCGCTTGATGTGGCGTATCCGGTTATCGTGAAGCCGGCGGACCGCTCGGGCAGCCGCGGCATTACCAAGCTAGAGTCGCCTGCGGGGTTGGGCGCTGCCGTAGCCCGGGCTCTGGACGAGAGCTTTGCCGGCGAGGCGCTGGTAGAGGAATTCGCCTGCGGCGATGAGTACAGCGTGGAGTATATTTCCTGGGAAGGCGAGCATCGATTTCTAGCAGTGACAGAGAAGTTCACCACGGGTGCGCCCGGGTTCATCGAGCGCGGGCATTTGGAGCCGGCGCGTATCAGTCCCGAGCGTGAGGCGGCCATCCGTGCGGTGGTGGAGCACGCGCTTGACAGCTTGGGCGTGCGTTTCGGGGCGTCCCATTCCGAGGTGAAGGTGGATGCCGACGGGGTGGTGAAGATCATCGAGATTGGCAGCCGCATGGGCGGCGATTGCATCGGGAGCCATTTGGTGTCCCTGTCGTGTGGCTACGACTTCGTGGGCGCGGTCATCGATGTGGCGCTGGGTGTAGAGCCGCCGCAGCCGACGGGGGACGTGCGCCGTCCTGCCGCCGTGCGTTTCGTGTTCGATAAGGGGGACGAGCGGGCGCTTGCCATGTTGAGCGACGAGCATCCCGAGGCCCTGGCTTATATGAGCCCTATCGAGCGCGACGACCATGCCATCGTGGACAGCGGCTCGCGCCGGGGCTTCTTCATCTTCTCCGCCGACGATGCGGCTACGGTGGAGCCCTACCTTCCCGAAGTGGAGGACGAGAACTAGCATGTCGTCTCGGATCAAAACGTTGTTTGCCCTGCATTTGCTGCTGATGGTGTATTCCACGAGCGGTATTTTGAGCAAGCTGGCTGCCGGGGTTGACTTTCTCAGTTGGCAGTTCGTGGGGCTATATGCGGGCATTATCGCGCTTCTGGGCGTGTACGCCATCGGGTGGCAGCAGATTTTGCGGCGCATGCCGCTCACGAGCGCGTTTTCCAACAAAGCCGTCACCATCGTGTGGGGTATCGTGTGGGGCGCCCTGTTCTTCAGCGAGCCGATTACGGTGAGCAAGGTGGCCGGTGCGGCACTTATCATCGCCGGCGTGGTGCTGTTTGCTCATGCCGACGGGGAGGGGCCTGACGTGGGTGCTGAGGGTGCCGACGATGCCGGCAGCAGCGGAGCGGCGGCCTCGCAAGGTGCCTCACGTGACGAGAATGCGCTTTTGGGTGCGGACGGGGTGATCATCGATGGATAACTCGCTTGTCCTGTACTCGGGCATTCTGCTTTTGGGCACGTTCATCAGCGCTGTATCCCAGGTCATTCTGAAGAGGGCGGCGCAGAAAACCTATCCGTCGAAGCTGGCGGAGTATCTGAACTTTCCGGTGATATTCGCATACACGCTGTTCGTGGCGACAACGCTCATGTGCATCATCGCCTATCGGGTGGTGCCGCTTTCCTTCGGTCCAGTGCTGGAATCCACGAGCTATCTCTACGTCACCATCTTCGGCGTACTTATCTTCAAAGAGAGGATCACCAAGAAGAAACTGCTGGCCCTGGCGCTCATCCTGGCCGGCATAGCCATCTACGCCACAGGGGTGTGAGGGAGTGAGTGTGAGAGCCATCGGCTATAATGGATGAGCTCAAGATCGCCGAAGAAGGAAATTTCATGGCAGATGATATCAAAGTATCGGTAATCGTTCCGGTGTACAACTCGGCGCCGTACTTGCGGCAGTGTTTGGACAGCATTGTGGAACAAACGCTGCGCGAGATCGAGATTATCTGTGTGGACGACGGCTCCACCGACGAGTCGCCATCCATTCTTGAGGAGTACGCCGCCGCCGATGCGCGCCTAAGCGTGCTGCACCAGCAGAACCAATATGCTGGCGTGGCTCGCAACAACGGCATGGCCCAAGCGAGTGGCAAGTACCTCATGTTCTGGGACTCCGACGACTACTTCGACCTGACGGCGCTGGAAAAGATGTACAACCAATGCGAGGCCGACAATGCAGATATCTGCGTGTGCGGTGCGAGTCGTGTTGTCGAGGGCGTAGACATTCCCGTGCGCGAGCCAGTGTATCTTCGAATGAAGATGCTTCCCGAACAGATACCCTTTAATCGAAAGGATATACCGAAATATATTCTTAACTTTACCAATGCGGCACCATGGAACAAGATGTTCTCCCGTTCATTTGTTGAGCGAGAGAGCATCCGTTACAGTTCGGCTCAGAATGCCGAAGATGTCTTCTTCGTCGAAACTGCCCTCTGTTGCGCCCGAACGATTAGTGTCGTCAACGAGTCTCTCATCGTCTATCGTCGCGACCGGGTGGGAAGCTTGACAAATACCATTACGGATTCCTATCTGGTGCCGCTTGAGACATGGGTCGAAACAGCGCGCGAATTGAAGCGGCGGGAAGTCTATCCCGAGGAAAGCTTTGCGAATCGCGCCTTGGGTAACTTGATCTATATGCTGCGCAATCAGAAAAACTATCTCTCGTTTGAAGGCATCGTTGCAGCGCTTCAGGATTACGCACTCGAAGAGCTGTCCCTATCGGACGCCTCCGTTGCTCGCCATGATTGGCAGCGGGAATGCCTAGACATCATGCTGAGCGGCTCAGCCGGCGACGTCTTGATGTATTTGATGAATTACACCTATCGCAAGCAGACTGAGTCGGCCATGAGGGAGCGCTTGCAATCAAAAGAAAACAGAATCCTTCTGAAGAAGTTGAAAAAGAAGGATACCGAAATCGCCCGATTGAAGGGAGCTGAATCGAATAGGGCTAAGCTGAAATGGCTTAAAGGGCTCCTGGGACGATGAGGGCGCCGACGGTTTTGCTTGCAGCCTAAACTGCATGTGCCGTTCATGAGGGATTTTATCGTGCCATGACTCATGGTCCAATCCGTTCGCGTATAATGAAATGTGTATGGCTAGGTTTTCGGTTAGGAGAACACAGTGAAGGTATGCGTTGTTGGCCTCGGGTATATCGGGCTTCCCACGGCACTGATGATGGCTTCTCACGGGGTTGACGTTATCGGCGTGGACTATTCCGAGAAGGTTGTGTCCGAGCTTCAGTCCGGGCAGCTTACCTTTGAGGAAGATGGTCTTGAGGAGACGTTCCAGAGCGCTCTGGATGCGGGTATCGAGTTCCAGAAGGATTATCCCAAGGCTGATCTGTATGTGGTTGCTGTTCCGACGCCTTATGACAAGGACACCAAGAAGATCGATGCGGGCTATGTGGTGAGTGCTGTGAATTCCGTTCTCGATGTGTGCGATCCCGGTGCTATCGTAGTCATCGAGTCGACGATTTCTCCTGGCACGGTAGATCGCTACGTTCGTCCTGCTGTGGAGGATCGCGGGTTTGAAATTGGCCGGGATGTGCATCTGGTGCATGCTCCCGAGCGCATTATCCCAGGCAATATGATCAACGAGCTGGTGCACAACAATCGCACGATTGGTGCCGATTCGGATGAGATTGCCGAGAAGGTGAAGAAGGTCTACCAGTCTTTCTGCGAGGGATCGATCGCGATTACCGATATTCGCACTGCTGAGATGACCAAAGTGGTCGAGAATACGTTCCGTGACATCAATATCGCCTATGCCAACGAACTGGCGAAGATCTGCCGTATGGCGGGCATGGACGTGTACGAAGTTATCAAGATCGCAAACTGCCATCCCCGCGTGAATATTTTGTCTCCGGGCCCCGGCGTTGGAGGCCATTGCATCTCCGTTGATCCGTGGTTCTTGGTGGGCGATTATCCGGAGCTGGCTCACATCATTCGGCAGGCTCGCACCATTAACGATTCGATGCCCGAGTTCGTCTTGAACCGCACCTACGAGATCATGAAGGCAAATGGTATTGAGGACGTATCTCGCGTGGGTTTTTACGGTCTGACGTATAAGGAGAATGTCGATGACGTGCGTGAGAGTCCCACGCTGCAGCTGCTAGAAAGCATGGAGCGCCATTTGTGTGCGAACGCAAACTCGGTCAAGGTATACGATCCCTACATTGCCGATGACGTCGTTTCTGGCCAAATGCATGATCTGCGCGACTTCTTTAACAGCGTGGATGTGGTGGTTGTGATGGTGGGCCATGACGAGATTAAGGAAAATGAGGATTTGCTGAAGGACAAGATCGTTCTTGATACGCGCAAGTGCCTGTCCCATACGGAAGCTGAGAGTCTGTAATATGAAAAAGATCATGCTTGTCTTCGGGACTCGTCCCGAAGCCATCAAGATGTGCCCGCTGGTAAACGAGCTGAAGGCGCGCCCCGAGTTCGATGTTGGCGTGTGCGTGACTGGCCAGCATCGCGAAATGCTCGAGCAAGTGTTGCGCGTGTTTGGCGTGGAGCCCGACTACGATATGTCCATTATGAAGTCTGGACAGACTCTTTTCGACATCACATCGCTGGTTCTGTTGGGTATGAAGGAGATTCTGGAGGACTTCGAGCCCGATATCGTGCTGGTGCACGGCGATACCACAACCAGCTTTGCCGCAGCGCTTGCCTGCTTCTATCTTCAGATCCCGATCGGCCATGTGGAGGCGGGGCTGCGTACCTACAACTTGAAGTCTCCCTTCCCGGAGGAGTTCAATCGCCAAGCGGTTGACCTGATAACGAACCTGTACTTCGCTCCCACGGAGCAATCCCGCCAGAACTTGTTGAAAGAAGGTCGGGATCCGCAGAGCATCTTTGTGACGGGCAATACTGGCATTGATGCCCTTGCCACGACGGTTCGGGATGACTATGAAAACGAGCATCTGGAATGGGCCAAGGAAAGCCGTCTTATCCTCATCACCGCCCATCGCCGGGAGAATCTCGGCGAACCGATGCACTGCATGTTCCGCGCGATCCGACGCTTGATGGACGAGCGCGACGATTTGAAGGCGATTTACCCCATCCATATGAATCCGCTTGTGCGGGAGGCTGCCCATGCTGAGCTTGATGGTTGCGACCGCATCAAGCTGATCGAACCCCTTGAGGTATTGGATTTCCACAACTTCCTTGCGGCGAGCCACCTGATCCTGACGGATTCCGGCGGCATCCAGGAGGAGGCTCCCAGCCTCGGAAAGCCCGTTTTGGTTATGCGCGATACTACGGAGCGCCCTGAAGGCGTTGCGGCCGGCACGCTGCGCCTGGTGGGCACCTCTGAGGAGGAAATTTACAAGCAGGCCTCGCGCTTGCTGGACGATGAAGCCGCCTATGCTGAGATGTCCCATGCGTCGAATCCTTATGGCGACGGTACGGCCTCTCGACAGATCTCGGATATTCTCGCAAACCTATAGTGCCAGATTGTGGGTGTGTTGTATGGATCAGAGTCCGCAGGGAAATTTGCGCGAAGGTTTGCGTTGGGAAAATATCGAGGATGCTCGTGAAGATATTGCGCTTATGCGCACATGGCTCGACCAGCTTGACGATATTTCGGTGAGCGTCCGAGAAGAAGCCGTCGCAGCAAAAAAGAATTACCAAAAGCTTATCGGCAGCCGTATGGTTCAGCTTTGGATCGAATGGCGCAAGAGACTTCACAAGCCGTATGGAGTTTATGAAAGAAAAATCCCGGATGTAGATGCATACGCTCCCTCCACTCGCGAGAATGCAAGGAAGCGATGGAATCAAGTCGTAGAAGAGGCTGCGACGCTTTCCAGCAGCAACGGAACGGGTTATTACCAGAAGAGCGAGTACCGCATCGGTGTTATTGCGGATGAATTCAACTATCGAATGTATGCAGATGCGGTTCATGTCGTATATATTTCTCCCGATAACTTCCTTGAAGTTATCGGTAAGGGGGAAATCGACTGCCTGTTCGTCATGTCCTGTTGGCGCGGAATCGGCTCTTTTGTGGATGTTGGTGAAAAGGAGTTCTGCCACTACTTTGGAAAAGAGGGACTCGAGCTCATAGAGACCATTGTGGATTATGCCAATTCTCGCGGGGTTCTCACCATCTTCCAAAGTACCGAGGATCCTGTCGACTTCGATCGTTATGCGGGCATATCGAAGCAATGCAGCTATGTGTTCAGCTCAGATGTTGATTCCATCGAGGCCTATAAGGCATTGCGAGACGACGACAATGTGTTCCTTTTCGAATATGGTGTGAATCCCTTAATCCATAATCCGATCGGGTTTTGCAACAAAAGCCCCCTGAAGCGTGGGGTGATGTTTGCTGGCTCGTATTATTCGAAAAAGTTTCTCGAGAGGCATGAGGCACAAGCGCGCATCTTTGGCGGCATCCTAGCTGCAAAACGACCGCTGTGGATCGTCGATCGCTTCTATAATGAAGATGGCCGCCTCTTTCCCTCAAAGTACCGGAAGTACGTTCTCCCGTCATTGCCCTACGGCGACCTCCAGAAGGCCCACAAGCTGTTCGACTACTCCGTCAACCTCAACAGCGTGACCACGAGCCCGACCATGTGCGCCCGAAGGACCTACGAGGTCCAGGCGCTCGGGGGCCTCATGCTGTCCAACTACTCCCTGGCGGTGTCCAACCAGTTCCCCGAGATACCCATCGTGCTGGAG
>NZ_KE159646.1:188190-243933 GCF_000403355.2 Adlercreutzia caecimuris B7
ATGGGGGAGTACATGGCCCGGCGCTACGGCCAGTTCATGAGGGACTGGTACATGGCCAAGCTCGCGCAGGTCGCCCCCGCTGACGCTCCCAGGGCAGCGGAGGTGGTCGGGGAGATAGCCGCGCTCTACGAGTAGGGTCCGGCCCCGGCGAAGTGGCAGGTTTCACGGAGGATTGGAAGAAGATGGGTTATCGGAATAAAAGTGCCAAAGCTGATAGTGAAGAGATCTTGCGGGAACGCGGCGGGATGCTCATGGATCGGCTTAACCAGGAGGCCCAAAAGAAGGAGCAGCGCATTTCGCGAATCAATCAGATTTCACGGCGGTTTGAAAACGAGTGGGCGGGTCTGCAGGAACACGCCCTTATCCGTTGGTGGCTGAAGGTTCGGAAGTTGCTTGGCCGCTCGACCCCTCGGGCTCTCTGCGAGCATCGCGTTTCGTTGCCTGTTTTCGGATCCAATCAGTTTCTCAATGGCTTTCTCTATAACTTCCCGCGCTACTTAAACGCTATTCACGAAAGTAACGGTAGCGGTTATTTTGCCCCTTTGGATATTAAAGTGGGCATTATCACCGATGAGTTCATGTTCGATATATACAAGGATGCATTTTCCTGCGTCTACATACCGCGCGCCAATTACAGAAAAGTGATCGACGAGCAGGATATCAGCTGCCTTCTCTACATAACAGGGTGGAGGGGCCGCGAGTGTCCTGAGTATCCTATGGGAGACTATCGCGGCGACGAGGGGCATAGGGCCGCTGCAGATGCACTGACATACGCAAGATCTAGAGGGATCAAAACGATCTTTCAGTCTATCGAGGATCCTCCGAACTACGCAGTGTTTCTTCCGATCGCGAAAGGCTGCGATTACATCTTTACTTCTGCCGAAGAGATGATTCCGCAGTATAAGAGGGACACGGGAAACCCCCATGTCTTCCTTTTGGAATATTCAGTTAATCCGCTGATGCACAATCCTATTGGGTTTTTGCGTAAAAATGACATATCGCCGAACTTCATGAAGCGGGGCGTTTTTTTCGCGGGGTCATACATGGGAAAATATCCCGAGCGATGTGCGGCGATGGAAAAAATATTCGATGGCATCATAGAGGGATCGGATCATCGCCTATTTATTGCCGATAGAAACTACGGGCTTAATCTGGGTGAATTATATGATTACCCAGAGCAGTATCGGGACTATCTTATGCCCTCGATTCCCCATGACGACCTCCAGAAGGCCCACAAGCTGTTCGACTACTCCGTCAACCTCAACAGCGTGACCACGAGCCCCACCATGTGCGCCATGCGGACCTACGAGGTCCAGGCGCTCGGGGGCCTCATGCTGTCCAACTACTCCCTGGCGGTGTCCAACCAGTTCCCCGAGATACCCATCGTGCTGGAGCCCTCCGAGGTGGGCCGCATCCTGGGCGGCCACACGCCCGGCGAGGTCCTGAACATGCAGCTCGACGGCATCCGGCGCATGTTCGGCGGCTGCACCGTCTACGACCGCCTCAACCGGATGTTCTCCCTGTGCGGCATCCCCGCCTCGTTCCCCGACCGCCCGGTCTACGTGCTCTGCGAGGACCCCGCCGCGCTGGCCGGGCCCCTGGCGGCCCAGTCCCTGGCCGGCGCCGAGGCGGTGGCCCTCTCCGAGGCGCCCGCGCGCCTGGCCGGCTCCGACGGTTTCGCGGTGGTGTGGGACGGCTCCGGCTCCAACCCGCACTTCCTCCAGGATCTGGTGAACGCCTTCAAGTTCGTGGACGTCGACTACGTGCGCTACGCCGGGGAGGGGGAGGCCGGCTACGACTACGTCGAGGGGGAGCCCCCCGCCGAGGGGGCCCTGTTCAACCTGTCCCGCGTGCCCGTGGCCGAGGTCGCCTCCGGCTCGGCGGCCGGCCGCCGCGAGGGCTTCGCCCTGGCCGAGCCCGCCCCGCCGCGCCCCGTCTCGCCGGGCCCCAAGGACCTCGCCGTCATCGTGCCCGTCCACGACAACGGCCGCTACCTGGAGGGCCGCTGCTTCCGCAGCCTGCTGCGCAGCTCGGCCTTCGACCGCATGCGCGTCTACCTCGTCGACGACGGGTCCACCGATCCGGGCACCCTCGCCGCGGTCGAGCGCCTGGCGGCCTCCTACCCCAACGTGGTGGCTCACTTCTTCGGCGACGGCGGCTCGGGGAGCGCCTCCAGGCCGCGCAACAAGGGCCTGGAGATGTGCGCCGAGCCCTACGTCACGTTCCTCGACCCTGACAACGAGGCCATAAACGACGGCTACGCGAGGCTGCTGGGGGAGGTCCGTCGCGGCGGCTGCGACTTCGCCATGGGCACCGTGCTCATGGTGGACGGGACCGGCGGCGAGGCGTTCCCCCTGCGCTTCTGCGGGTCCGACGCCGCCTTCGACGACCCCCGCGCCGCCCTCGTCGAGAGCTCCTTCAAGGCCCAGAGCATGCAGGCGTGCGTGTTCGACTCCGCCTTCCTGCGACGCTCCGGCATCTCCCTGGTCGAGGGGGGCGTGGGCCAGGACACCCTGTTCTCCTACGAGGTGATGGCCGCGGCGCGGTGCATGGTGCACCTCGACCTCCCCATCCACGTCTACTACGCCGAGCGCTCCGGCTCGGCCGTGAACGCGGTGGGGGTGCGGTTCTTCGAGAAGAGCCTCCTCGTCGAGCGCGCCCAGGCGGCCTTCCTGGAGCGCGAGGGGCTTATGGGGGAGTACATGGCCCGGCGCTACGGCCAGTTCATGAGGGACTGGTACATGGCCAAGCTCGCGCAGGTCGCCCCCGCTGACGCTCCCAGGGCGGCGGAGGTGGTCGGGGAGATAGCCGCGCTCTACGAGTAGGGTCCGGCCCTGGCGAAGTGGCAGGTTTCACGGAGGATTGGAGAAGTAATGGTGAGGAAAGATTCGGTCGACGGAAAGCCGAAGTCGTCTCCCGTTGAGAGGTCTCTTAAGATTGGGAAAAGATATAAGAAAGAATACGATCGACTTCTTCAATCGCGAGCCGTAAAAGTATGGCTCAAATCTCGTGCGCTGATGGGCAAGAAATACGCTGTCTATGACAAACAGTTTCCAGATTTGTCTCAGGAGGATCTCAAGAGCCTGCGAACAGGTGCCCCTACTCGAAAGGAACGGGCGTTGGGTGCTTTTGACTCAAATTGGCGACATCTCATAGCAGATATTTCGGACAGCAACGGCTCATCCTATTACGAAAAAGCTCCGTTTAGCGCAGGTATCATTACCGACGAGTATATGTACAACTATTACAAGGATGCGCTCGACTTCCACTATCTAAATAAAGACAACTACAAGGAAGAGATCGAGGAGGGAGATTTCCGCTTCGTTCTTTTTGTGAGCTGCTGGCGCGGTCTCGGAGATGGCCAAGATTACAACTCTCCTGGAAAGAGGAAGGTGATCGAAGAGATTTTCCGTTTTGCAAAGCAGAAGGGCATCAAGACGATCTTCCAGTCCATTGAAGATCCTACCAGCTATGATATGTTCCTCGACATTGCAAAAGAGGCTGACTATATCTTTACTTCCGATCGTAACATGGTAGAGCGCTATAAAGCCGATACGGACAACGAGGATGTGCACGTGGCTGATTATGGGATCAACCCCTCGTTTCATAATCCCATCGGGCTCTTTTCCTGCAAGGGAAAAAGGCTGAATTATCTTGATAGCAGCGTATTGTTCTCCGGTTCTTGGTATGGCACCTATCCGCAACGATGCAAAGATACTTCAATGCTCTTTGAAGGTGTTCTGAAAGAAGCATTTCGTAATTTGATTATCGTTGATCGCAACAGCAATTTGCCCGCCAACTTGAAGAAGGATTACGAATTCCCTGCTGTTTTCGAAGACTGCATAACTGATGCGATAGATCATAGAGATCTTCAGAAGGTGCACCGCTTATTCCGCTATTCAATCTGCGTTAATACCGTTAAAGACTCAGAAAGCATGTGCGCCATGCGAGTGTATGAGCTTCAAGCGCTTGGGTCGCTTATGTTCTCCAATTACGCTCTGGCAATTAGTTCTCGTTTTCCCTCGCTGTTTATGATTTTAGAGGGTCGCGAAGTAAAGAACATTGTCGATGGCTATACCGACCGAGAACTCGTGAACATGCAGATCGGCGGCATTCGGCGTATGTACTCGCGGTGCACTGTGTACGATCGTCTGAACGAGATGTTCGAGTATGTTGGTGAGGCTTTCCGATTTGAAAAGCGACGAGTGCTGATTGTCTGCGAGGGAGCCTCGCTTGTTGAATTGCAAAAAGCGTTTGATGAGGATAATTCAGTTACCGTAATCGACAAAAAGGGTGGGGACTCTGTTGCTTCGCTTGCGGCTGAATTCGACTACCTGCTTTACGCTGACGAGGCTTTCGTGCGGCAAGAGCGCTTCCTTGAGGACGCGGTCAATGCCTTTAAGTTTACCGATGTGGACTACGTCTCTTGTACAGATGAGGTAACTTCTCGGTCGTACAACTATGTGAGCGGAACGGCAGAAAGGCACAACACGCTATTTGCATTAGCGAAGGTGGACGTCGATCGGTTACAGGATTCGGGGTATCTGTCTCAGCTTGGTGGATTCGAGATCGTTTGCGAGCGATGGGGGCGCACCACGAAAGCTGATAAAACTCTCGCTGTAATTGTGCCTATTCACAACAATGGACGGTATCTTGTCGACAGGTGTTTCCAAAGCCTGCTGCGAAGTTCGATCTTTGACGACATGATGATTTACCTTGTTGATGACGGCTCGACCGACCCTGGAACACTGAAGACCATCAAGTGGCTTGAAGATCATTATGATAATGTTAAAACGTATCGATTTTCCGACACGGGAAGTGGAAGTGCGTCCCGGCCGAGGAACAAAGGCGTCGAGTTGAGCGTTGAGCCTTATGTTACGTATCTTGACCCCGACAATGAGGCCATAAACGACGGCTATGCGGTTCTTCTCGATAAACTGAAAGGCTCTGAGGCTGATTTTGCGGTGGGAACTATTCTGAAGGTTGCCGCCCCAAGCTACGAGCCAATGGTGCTTACGCCTTCCTATCGTGAGGGGTTGAGCAGCGATCCTCGCAACGAACTGATTCGCACCAACTTCCTAGGTCAGAGCGTTCAGGCCGCGGTGCTGAGGCGCGAATTTTTGGAAGCATCTCAAATACAAAATGTCGAAAGAGCTGTTGGCCAGGACACGCTCTTCTATTACGAGATGATGCTCAATGCCCGGGCTTTCATTTTTGTCAATCTGCCTATTCATGTCTATTATGCCGAGCGGGCTGGAAGCGCAGTTAACGATATTCATAAGCCCTTTTTTGACAAGTCGCTTCTTTTAGAGAAGGAGCAGGTAAAGCGTTTGCGCGAGAAGGGTGTGCTGGATATCTATAAAAAGAATCGTCTTCAAGGCTTTGTCGATGGTTGGTATCGCGAGAAATTAAAGCTTGTGGCAGATGAGGACGAAAGGCTAGCTTGTGATCGGGTTATAGAAGAGATAGTTTTGCTCTATAATTGACGGCATAGAGCAAAATTGAGTTCGATATTGTTGAAAGGATAGATGTGCAGTTTTTGAAACTTATTCGCGCTAAACACTGGGTGAAGAACGGTCTTGTCCTCTTTCCTTATCTTTTCTCAGCTGCGCCTGTTTCCGAATGGGGGGGGGTGCGTGCGCATTCCTGGCATTTAGTTTGGCAGCATCGGTCGTTTATATCGTAAACGACATAAGGGACGCTGACGCTGACAGGCTCCATCCAATCAAATGTGGTCGGCCCATTGCAAGCGGAGCTATCGATCCAAAGGTCGCGATGGTCGTTGCCAGCGTCTTTCTTGCTCTGTCCGTTGTTCTCAGTGTCGCGTTCAGCGTGGAGCCCTTGATTGCTACCGCGATCGTTCTCTGCTATCTTCTGATTAATATGGCCTATAGCTTTGGGCTAAAAAATCATCCCCTTGTTGATGTGTCGATTGTTGCAATCGGTTTTTTGCTGCGCATACTGTATGGGGGAGCCTTCGGGGGAATTGAAGTTTCGCCATGGCTGTTTCTCACCGTCACCTCCTTTTCCTTCTATCTGGCGTTAGGCAAACGGCGAGGTGAAATGAAGGAAGTGGGAACGGGCTCTCGCAAAAGTCTTGAAAAGTATACGATATCTTTTTTAGACGGCAGTATGCATGTATTTCTTTCGTGTACGCTTGTTTTTTATTCGCTTTGGGCTACATCACAATCGAAAGCGCAACCGTTTTTCGAGATCTTTTTCTTTGTGAGTATCTTACTCGTTATGTTCGTGTGTATGCGCTACAGTTTTTTGGTAGATGCTACGCCGTCTGATGGCGATCCAGTTGGAGTGCTATTAGCCGACAAAGGGTTGCTTATACTGGCCGCTGCGTGGTTGCTCTGCATGCTCATTCCGCTTTATGGTGTGCCAGCATTATGAGAGTATTTGATTTTGACGGCACTATTTACCGAGGTGACAGCACTCTAGACTTCTACTTGTTCTGTCTTGGCAGGCAGCCTTCCTTGGCTTGGCAGATTGGACGGCAGTTGCGCTATATGGCGAAAGCGCTTTGGAGAGGCAATGGGCGCACGGTTGTAAAGGAAGGTTTTTATTCCTTCATTCCCTGTGTAACGGAAATAGAGTCGTGCGTGCGTGATTTTTGGGAAAAGAACTCCAACAAGGTAAACAATGTGGTGCTTAAAAGGGTGCGGAAGGGGGATCTGGTGATATCGGCCTCGCCCGAATTTCTGTTGCGCCCCTTTTGCGACGCCCGGGGCTTTCAACTTATCGCTTCCGCCGTTGATCCTATGACGGGTGAATGCATGGGAGCCAACTGTCGAGGGGAAGAGAAGGTCAGAAGGTTTCTGGCCACATACTCTCGGGAGGCGATCGAGGAATTCTACTCGGACTCTACTTCGGATGAGCCTCTTGCCCGATGCGCGCAGCAAAGCTTCCTGGTGAGAAAAAAATCAATCGTTCCCTTTTTCGAGGGTAGCTAGGGTGTTCTGGATGCCCTCCACTTGCTGCGCGTTTATATGAAGGAGAGTGTATGAAATCTTTTCAAAACCACGATGACCAGGATATATGGAACATTCTAATTTGTTCTGGAGTACAAATAGTTGGTTTTTGGGCGGTTGTAATGGCGTTGTGCGCAATCGGTCTTTTTTTCGGTTTCCCGTTGCAGGCGGCCTATGTCATAGTTTCCTTTTGTGTGGTGGTCGCGCTCTCTGCTTTTCTTTCGGAGTGGGCGGGCAAAGTGGTGATGATTTCAGCGGCGGTTTCTCTTTGCGCCATTGCGTTGAGCTGTTTTTTGGCGGGGCAGTTCATTGATTGGTCTTGCGATGGAAACATGTATCATAAAATCGCTGTCGCGGCACTCTCAGAGGGTTGGAACCCTTTTCGTGGGTCTGTTGCAGACGCGGAGGCCTATTCTTTTGTGTATCCAGAGGGTTCAAGCGCGGTTTTGTGGGTAGATCATTATGCTCAGGGACTCTGGGAATTCTCCTCGTGTCTATACGCTTTTACCCACAATATGGAAGCTTCAAAATGCTATACTCTCCTCGCGATGCTGGCTCTCTCTTTTCTAGTGTCTGGTTATTTAGGAGTCAAAGGATTTAAGGGCTGGCAGGCTTGTGTGGCGGGGCTGGTCGCAGGGGCGAATCCCATTGCGTTGGCTCAATTCTCCACGTACTACAATGACGCCTTCCTTGTCCTCAGCCTCGGTATCCTAATTGTGGGCTTAATTATGATTGCTGATTCGGATGCGCTGGCTTTGCGCGGGATCGCGCTTTTGGCGGTTGCGTCAGCGTTTGTTGGCTGCGTGGGTACGAAGTTTACCGGATTGGCGTACGCTGGAATGTTTTCACTGGCATTTGCGTGTCTGTATATCGTGTTTGGTGTGCAGCGACGCAATGGTTTCAGTTTTAGGGAGCTTCTCAAGCTAGGTACGTTTCTGGTAGGGACGGTTCTGGTCTCGGTTCTCGTCATTGGCTTTTCTCCCTATGTAACCAATTACATCCATGAAGGCCACCCTTTCTATCCTCTTTTTGGGGAGGGCGCCGTGGATATTATGACGGGCAATTCTCCGTCTTGGATAACGGGGATGTCGTCTAGTATAGAAAAGGTGATTACCTCGCTGTTTTCTCCCGTATCTAATCCGTATTTGGGCCATGAATCGGCTGAGCCTCTTTTCAAAGTTCCATTCACCTGGGACGAATCTGAGTTGTCATGGCTCAGGTCTTGCGATTTGAGAATGAGCGGGTTCGGCGTTCTCTTTAGTGGATCGTTTATTCTGTGCCTCTTAGTTTGTCCGGTCATGCTGGTTGTCTTGTACCGGCGATGTAGACTGTTCTTTGCGTGCTTTGTAGCATATCTCATTGCGACCGTTGGATTAATGCTCGGCCTTTCTGATAGCTGGTGGGCGCGATATAGCGGTTACGCCTATTATTTTGTTGTCTTTGTACTCGTATTCCTGTTCTTTGATGCCAATTCGCGTAAGAAGGCCTGGTACAGGAGGGTGAGTGCGTTTACGAGTGTGACGCTGTTGGTGTGCCTGCTGGCAAATAGTGCCTTCTTCTTTTCGTACAACATCGTTCCTCATTGGTTGGATTCTCGCGAATGGTATGACACTATCGACTCGCTGGCCGAAGTCACCGAGCGAGACGATGTTGATTTGCATATTGGCGTAAGGGGTGCTCAGCCAGGACTGCTGTATACTCTGCGAGATTGGGGTATCCCGTTTGAGTACGAGGGGATAAACCCCGAAGGATTTGTCGCGGATGGGGAATTGCAACATCTGGAGTATAGATTTAACCCTAAGAGCGGCAATGACGGAGCGGAGTGATGATGCCCGGAGCTATCCAAGCACTGGCCAAGAAAGCAGAATGTTGCTGACCACATAAGAAGACAGAAATCGATCGGCCTCATTGCTCAATATGAGAGAGCGGGTGAATAGCTCTATCGGCGTTTCCTTATTCTGGGCGGCTCAAGGCAAGAGTGTTCCGGAGTTTTTTTTGCCGCAGCGGAGAGGCGGCCACGCCGAATCGCTGAATTTTGGGGAACGACTGCGATTTTTGTAAGCGATGAATTGGGTGGAAGTTCCCCATGACATGCTCGGCTGATGTCATCGGCAACGCGACGGTAGTATTCTGGTTGGTAGTGACAGGTATCTAGCCCCCAGCGATGGGAGCTGTCGGCACAATAGTCGAGCGTATAGTCTAGGCACGCGCACATATCGGGAAAGTGCTTCCGCGCGAGGCTGTACAAGATGGACAGCTTCTCGTTGCGCTCTTCGTTAAGGCGCAGAATACGGTCGTCGAATCGTTTGATGGTTTGGGTGTCCCGATCTACGTAATAGTCAACGAAAAGCGCGGCGTGGAGAATGACGTGGGAAGAAGGGTACAGGCTGGAGAGGCGATTGGCAAACTCATGCATCCTCTCATCGACGGGAACGTCTCGGATGGCTCGGCTTGCCCCTTTCTTTCCAGCTACTTTGTATTCGATGGTTTCGCTTTCGGGAAAAAGGCCGCTTCTAGCGTACTCGTTCGATTTGGTAAAGTAGCAGCCGTTGACTTGTTCGGCGTTCAAAATTGTTGCGGGCAGTGATGTCTTCGATGGGACAAGGGAGGGGGATGGCGTTGTCCACCGCCGACACAAACGATTGTCGCGCAATATAGGTGCTTACGTTGAAAGTATTCTCCAGATGGGCAAATGCGTCTCGCGTTACGCAAGAGCCAAAGATGCTTACATCGGTTTTCTCATCCATGTCGCTTCCTTGCAAGTCCAACGGACGACGGAGGTAGTGTGAGGAGCTAGCTTTCCCTTGACAAGCTGTTCGTATCAATACTAACGTATCTACTGCATATTCGTTCTGCCAGATTGGATTTTAATGGGTGGATTCAAGGAAATAGTTCGTAAAGTAATCCCTTTGAGGGCAAGTGTCTTTGAGGCCTATAGGAAAAAGCAAGAAAATCGTTTAGATAAAATTGCGTTGAGTACGACGCGCCTCAGCAAAAGCGTCAAGCAGATCGAGAAGCAGAACCAACAGATCATTGAACAAAATGTGGCTTTGCAAAAGGCAGTAGTGAGGTTGGCGGAAGAGCTGCGTATCCAATCCGACAGTGCGAAAGCAGAAATTGTGTCGCAGGTAGATCGGGCAACAGCTTCGATTTGCGCAACAACCACCTCCGCCTCCGAATCCGCTGTTAATCTGGAGCGTTTGCAAGGGGTGAAAATTTCAACTGGATTCAAAAGTCTGGAGGCAAAAGTCAATGGGCTGCAGAAAATGGTCGCACAAGCTGCAGCCGAGGGAAGTGGCTCCTTGCTGAGGGAGTGGGAGGAACTGTTGACCCGAGGGGAGGGTGAGGGTAGTCAAGAGGGAGGGGCTGTTGTTTCTCTCACCTCGTATCCTGCGCGAATCGGCACGGTACATAAAGCTGTCGAATCGTTAATGTGCCAGTCTGTGGTCCCATCGAGAATAGAGCTTTGGCTTGCTGTCGAGCAATTTCCTTATGGAGAGGCCGAGCTTCCCCAACCGCTTCTCGATCTTGCTGGAGGTCAGTTTGTGATTCGCTGGTGCGACGACATCAAGGCGCATAAGAAATACTTCTACGCACTGCAAGAGCATCCGAATAGCCCTATTGTCACGGTTGACGACGATCTTTGGTATGCATCGGACACAATAGAGAAGCTGCTAGAGGCTCACCGTCTCTTTCCGGGGGCTGTGTGCGCGCGAAGGGTGAAGAGGATTGGTTTCAAGCCAGATGGTTCCATCGCCCCTTATCGCGAATGGCCCCTTTGTGCTGTTCCGTTGGAGCCACGAACCGATTTGTTAGCAACGGGTGTCGGCGGCGTTCTCTACCCTCCGGGATGCATGGACGACAGGGTTTTCGACAAAGAACTTCTTATGCGTGTGTGCCCGAATAGCGATGATTTATGGTTAAAGGCGATGCAGTTTGTCAAGGGCACTCCCACAGTGTTGTCCGATTCGGGATTTGAGGCAAGGCATCTTGAAGGTACACAAGAAACGTCTCTGTATATCGTAGACGAAGTCTCCCATCGCAACGATTACGACATTCGCAGAATATGCGAGGCTCTTCGGTAGTGCCTCGAAAGTTGGTGCAGGTATCTAGAATCCGATTCGTATTCTAGCTATTCAGAAACACGTGGTGCGGCTTGAATGGGAATTAGGAGGGTTGTCGAAGAATCTCCCGGTTTTTGGTGCAACGGTTGACTGCATCAACAAGGGATGCCTCTACGCAGCAGAAAATGAGGAATCGTCGCTGGATAACGTCGTGGAATCCTCTCGGGAAAACGCCTTCAGGTTTATGGTAAGATTGATGAAACTCTTCGAAAAGTTTATGGGGCACAGGAGTTAACCAGAACCGCCTTCAGTGCGATACTCGAGCTAGCTCGCTCCAAACTGCTCGTGTTGATCGCGTTCGTATTTTAGCACGATAACCGAATCGCTTTGACTTGCGATAATCTGTTATGGAAGTTTCGCTAAAATAGAATACAAGCACAGTTTCTGACGAAGGTATCAATTGGCCTTCCTGAGAAAAGGATTATTTGGATGAACATTCTTCAGGTTTCGGAAAACTATTCGGCGGGGGGGCTCGAGAAGTTTATTGATACCATTTCTGAGGCGCTCGTGGCTTGTGGGCATAGGTCTATTTTAGCCGTTGGCAATCTCAAGGTTCGTGGGGACGGCCCTAAGTTCCAAGAGAAAGTTGCTGACGATTTCGGGTTTAAAGCAAATGCGGCAGAGACGTTGAGGCAATATGTTTCTGATATTGACCGGCTGTGCGCCCTTATCGAAGAGTTCGACATCGATGCTGTGCTGATACACCCTTATTTCTCTCTTTTTCCAGCGATAGCCGCTGCTCGCATAATGAAAGTACCTGTTGCCTATGTAGCGCATGGTATTGGGAGCTGCACTTTTACGACAACCGAAACGCATAACACCCTGTTTCGCATTGCGGTTGATTCCGATGTCGATAAGGTGTTTGTCACGCAGTCGGTCTTCAAGAGTTTCTTCCTGTCTGAGACACCCGTTTCTCTGCTAAGAAACCCCGTCGCTGAGGGAAAAACGAGGAGTTTTGGTTCCGCGCTGCTTCAGGGCAGGCGGTGGGCGCTTTGCTCTCGACTCGACGGTGACAAATTACAAGCGATAGAGCAGATCGTGTCATGGCTGCCTCTGCTGGGTATAGAGGGGCTTGACGTTTTTGGCATCGGAGCGCACGAGGAGTCATTAAGGCAATTCGCCGAGGCCCACGGCGTTGCGGAGAGGATTGCATGGCACGGCTTTCGCGAAAGCTGGCTTGAAGAGGCATTAGAGCTTGATGCCGGTGTAATCGGACTTGGACGTGTGGCTATTGAGGCATTGGCCGCCAACATGCCGGTAATCCTGCTAGGAGTCAATGGCGGCATTTGCGGGCTGGTAGATGACGACCTGTATGATTTGTCTGCGGATAATAACTTCGGCATGGCCGATATCCCGACGCTCAATTCCGCTCAGACGCTCGCCGGCCAGCTCGATGACTACTATGCGGATCCGAGTCGCTACCTATTCGGAGACCGTACGCGTGAATTATTTTCTGCTTCGCGGGCCGTCGCTCAGCTCGAAGTTTTTTACGAGAACAGCGTTCTTACTGCACAATCAAGAAGCGACAGCGGATGGGGGGGATTCGTGAATGCCTTACGAATAGCGCCAGAGCAAGAAACCCCCTATGCGCTTTCGCTGGCCTTCGTCTATCTTCTTAAGAACGAGTTCTCGTTGTCGCTGCCGTTTCCGGCGACGCGCAACTCCTTATTCATTTCGAAAAGATGGGCGGATAGTGTAAATTTTGCCAGGGAGTTAGAAGGGCAACTGTCTATCCTCATCGCCCAACACGACGATTTGTTGCAAATTATGGAGCACCAGGCGTCTTACGTCGAGTCTTGCAACGAGGGTATAGATGCGCGCATCAGGAATCTGGATATTATTTGCTACCAGCAGTCAAAACGCATAAAGGCTCTTGAGGAGACCGTCGCACAGTATCGTACTCTGTTGGATGGGCAGAGCGGGCAAATCGAGCGGAACAAGGCCAGAATCGCCCGAGTGGCCTCCCTGGCGAAGCGGAACAAGAAGGCTGTCGCGTTGCTGAAGGGGTGGTGGCCCTATCGATTCTGGATGGGCATACGAGCCAGAATAAAGCCTTCTCGGCACTAAAATAATGGAATTGTCAGCCCTTTGGCAAAAGCAGATTAAAGGAGAACAAGACGTGGAAGCAAAAGAGGTGTTTCTGGTAGGGTCTTCGGCCGAAGAACTGGCCGTGGCAATGCGGAGCGATGCTATAGACGGCATTATCAAGGATTTCGGAACGAAGATTACTTCGATTTTGCTCACCAATGGCGCAACCGGTGTATCCAATGGTCTCTGGAATTTTGCTGATTTCGAACGTGCTTTTCGGTGGCAGTCCTTCATGTATTACTCGAAAAGCCCGCGCATTGAAAAAGGTGATTACCCTTATGCGGTGTTTTGCGAAGATCTGTCGACTCTGCGAGAGACGGTCGACGCATGGTCGTCCCTGCGTCTCTTCTCGAACTATTCGGCTAAAAACACTGTGGCCGCTAAAACTACTACTTTTTTTGATTTTTACGGGTTGAACGGCTATTGCGGGGGGGCCGAGCGATACTTAGTTGACTTGGACAATATACTTCGCGAAACGGGTAGGGGCGTGTCGCTGGATATCTACCAGCAATCCCTGGTGCCCTTCTTCAGGCGCTTTGGCGCTGCCAATGTGATAGGTCTTGGAAACTTAACCAGCGACGACACGGGAGCGCCTCAGCTGTGGACTGCAGAATCAGTCAATGGGAACGCTGCTCGATTTGAGCAGATGGCCGGGGTTCGGTCTCAGGCCTACATCTATTCGTCGTTTTACGAGTGTCAAAGCGCCGATTTGCGCCCCGCGCTCGGGATTAGCCACGGAGTTTTTTGGGACAGTCCGCATACGACCGAAGAGCAGAGGAAGCGGGTTCTTGACCGGGCGCGTATGTGCGCCGAAATCGTATCTGTTGATACGAACACATGTAATTGGTTGCAGACTGTAGATTTCAATTTCGCGATAAACAACTGCACTTTTGTCCCGAACTACGTTGATACCGAAGAGTTCTACCCCCGCGACGGCTATCTAGAGCCATCAGATAGGATAAGAATTGTATTTCCTCGCCGTCTTTATGCGCCTCGCGGCCTTGATCTTGTGCTTGAGGTTCTTGACTCCGTTCTCGAAGCGCATCAAAACGTTGAGTTTCATTTTGTTGGACGCGGCGAGGCGGATGATTTGGCCCGTATTGACAAGTTCGTCAGTGAATACTCCGGGAGGGTTTTTCGCTATGAGAAGATGCCCGACGAAATGCCGGAAGTTTACAGAATGGCAGACATCAGTTTGATACCTACGGTGAATTCAGAGGGAACGTCGCTTTCGTGCCTGGAGGCGCTCTCTTCGGGCAACCTTGTTATTGCGACGCGGGTAGGCGGATTGGTCGATCTTGTGTTTAACAACTACAACGGTTTACTGGTTGACCCTCGAAGTGAAGCTTTGCTCGGTGCTCTAGAGTACGCGATCGACAATTTACCGCTGATGAGCAGAGTTCGTAAAAAGGCTGTCGAGGTTGCCGAAGCCTTCTCAAAGAGACGGTGGAAGGAAAACTGGCTTCGCGTGCTTGACGGAATGGGCTTGGGAGAGGGGCAAAACTGTGATGAGCTAGAGTTGGTCGAAGTAATTCTCCCCAGTGATTTTGTGCCGACGGAGGCGGCTTGCGACCTGATTCGCTCCGAACTTTGCAAGGGCGCCCTCGTCTACGTTAAAACCTCTTCCTTGAAAGAGTCTTTGCGGCTTCAAGAGGAGTATGGAGGCAACCTGCTTCAGTTCTTGCCGGCTGACACTCCATCGGTGGCTCCCGTGGCCAGAACGTACATCTTGAACCAAGATGGGGTGATGTCCTAGTTTCGTCTGTGCGCCATAGTCGTTTCAGGAGGTATTTTGCTTACTCCGAACAAAATCGTTGCTTGCCTTTGCGTAAAGAACGAGTCCCGTTATTTACCGGGTTTTATGCGCCACATCGATCGCTATGTCGATGCCTTCTGTGTACTGGATGATGGGTCAACAGATACGACCCTTGATATTCTGCGAGCGCATCCAAAGGTTGAGAAAATAATAGAATTACCTGTTCATGAGGATATCGGATACGACGAGAGGGGAAATCGTGAGAGGGTAGTGCGCGCGGCTGCCGACATTGGCGCGGACTGGGTACTTTGCTGTGATCCAGACGAGCGCTTTAGCAAGCGGTTTCTCAAAGATCTCCGGGGGGGGGGTCTGTCTTAGAAAGAAAAACGAGGAGGATATGCCCGAAGGTCCTTCTGCTTATGGACTGAGATTCCGTGAATTATGGGATGGTCCTAAACAATACCGAGATGATGGAATATGGGGCGAGAAACGCAAGTACATACTGTTTCCGCTCCAGAGTCAGATGACTTTCGACTTCCCTCACCAGTATCATACGTATTGGCATTACCGAGAGCTGGATGACTCTATGCGGATGTTGCCATACGATTTATATCATTTGAAGATGATACAAAAGATCGAACGAAAGAAGAGGGCGGCTTTATACAATATGCTAGATCCTGAGTTGAAGATTCAGCCCATAGGGTACGATTATCTAGTCGACGAGGGGGATCTACATTTGTCCCGAATAAAATTTAGAGATCGCTACGACCATTCCACATTGCCTGACGACCTGAAGTCTCTTTAAATCTGTCTCGAGTGAAACCAGAGATAGTTTGCCTATTTCCGCGTTGTGCGATAGCTTGAAACGGCGGGTTGCGATTTCGCGCCTCCCTTGTGGAGCGTTAAATAAAATCTTATCGCTGGTATGTTGCCCTTTGTTGGGGTTGAATTGCGCTGTACCCTGATATGTCGAATTGGGCGAATAGAGGAATTGCAGCCAAGAGGGGTAGTGCAAAGTGTATATAGGCACCATAGCGTGGCCAGTAATACATAGGCGCAGCAACGAAGAGGGTGAAGAAGAGGCCGAGGCATGGCAGCAATACGAGAATCCACTTAATCCGACTCAGGCATACAAGGTAACAAGCAAGGAAGACTACACCCCAGAAAATCCATGCAAGCGGAATTGACCATTCATCAGTAGGGAGCAAGTCACTGCGCAAATCGTCACCCAAAAAGTTTTGGAATTCGATGCCGGCATCGTTCATTTCGGTTTGATAGAGTTCGATTTCGGTGTAATTCATCGGAGTACCCCCCTTTGAAATATTAAATTGATTGTTGTTGACAATCGGTACGTTCACCGCCCAAAAGCCAAAGGTCTCAAGTTCCCACGCTTCGAAAAATGTCAGCGGATTCTTAGAGAACATACTTAACCAGTGCCCGAAAAAATCATCGTTGAGTTTTTCGGCGTTAAACGACGGATCACATTTGACCGAGTCAATCTTGGTAGGATTGTATAGTTTCGAATAGAGCTCCAGCGGTAAGAGTTCGTTTAAGTAGCTTTTGTCGTCTTCGGTCATGTCGCCGCCGGTTGCTGCAGTTCTTGCCATTTGACTTAACAGTACGCCGTAACTTTCAGCCTTGGGGCTTTCGATATTTAGACTTTTGTATATCGGTCCAGTAACAGTGCATACAATTACAGCAACAATTACGCAAGACGAGAGAAACTTTACAGATGTGCGGAGCGGCCTGTTTCTCTTCCTGTTATGGTGGAGGAGGAGAAGCAGGAAAAGCATGATTAACATACAGATGAAAACTCCATTATTTCTCGTAAAGCACGATATAAGCAAGGCCAGAAAGAATACAGGGGCGTTTGGTTTCTCTTGCGAGTGCGATGGATCGTGGCCCGCAAATTCGGCCAGTTGGATTGTTGTAACAAGCAACGCCATCGAGAAGATCGGGTCTTTCCAGCCCGCTATGCTGTAAGTAGCAAAATAAGGCATAGCTCCGAAAACGACGGCAATGAAAATTGCCCACTTGAATGGGACTAGCAAGCGGTTTGTTATCCATAAGATACTGTAGGCCAGACAAGTGGATAGCACTGCCATCTGAACAATACTGTAAATTGCCATTCCGCCGCTGGCGCCCATCCCCACGGCCTCGCCAAACTCTATGCAGGTCTGGATAAAAAGGGTGTATGCCACTGGGTGATGATTGCTAAGCGCTTCGGAGCCAAGGGCTTGCGCGATGGATCGGGCCGTATCACTTAATATGAGGCCTGGCCAGAAACTGAGGAGGTATGGAACCCATAAGAGAAAGATGAGAACGCCAAGTGCGATGATACGTTGTATAAACGGCTGACATGCTGATGCGCGAGATTCCTCGTTTTCACTTTGAAGTATTTTTTGACGGATGAACCAAACGGTTCTAACCGTCGCAGAGAATAGACCGATTGATAGCGCATAAGAGGTGAGCCAGATAGCAACAAGAGCGACAACGTCTCTCTTACCGTAAGACGAAATAAAGTCATCTTGAATTGTACCGACCTCAATAATAATTTGAATGTGATATCCAAGAACCATCGATACCGCAAAGACAAACGAGAACACACCGAACAAGAAAAAAACAAATGCACTTGATTTTGTTCTGCACGGAAGTTGGCTCGGGCGTAGGAACTTATTCGGAGCCACAACCACAACAGAAAACAGCAGCAGGAAAACCGCAAAACGGAAGAGAGGCTCTGGCTCCATCTTGAGGTATTGCGCGGTGAAAGTCGCGCAAATCCAACAAGAAATGATCGATAGCGCCTCAATAATAAAGTGCAGAATTCGGGAGCGGGGAAGATTGCGAAAATTTGACTTCACTCCAGCTTGCCTCTCTTTGGATGTTCGCGTGAATCCAGATAAATTTGATGTCGATAAGTATAATTATAGTCCATCGGTGCGTTGACATCTTTTACGTCTCTGGCGAAACGGCTCTTGCACCAACTTTGGGGGACGCGATCGGACGTCCTTCCCCCAAACACGCCGGGCGCTGGGCTGAATTACAGGGTTGGCCGTACGGGCGGGAACGCTTGCTCGTTCCCGCCCGTACGGCCAACCCTGTAATTCAGCCATTTTCAACCCACCCTTTTCTCTGCCTTACCCATTAACACGGTAGCAAAAGAACTAGCACTCCCTAATATGGAGTGCTAAAATTGAGTTTCTTAATAATTATTTAGTCGGTAACCAGCATAAAGAAATGAAAGGGGATCGTTTGTGAGTCTAAGCGGACGACGCTCATTAAAAAGCTCAACAGACCAAAGCTGTGCTCCAAATCACGGGAGCACTTCGTATAAATCATCAAAGTCGCTTTTACATTCATAGGCAAAGAATCTGGCACATTGATACTGGAGGGTTAAAGTGAAATTTCTACTTGCATTTTCATCATTTATGCCCCTGTATATTTTAGGCGTTGCATATTTGCTACCCGATGTAATCCTGTGTCCAGAAAAAGCCTCCCGCTTGGGCATCTTGTCTGCATACATGCTAGCGGCTCTGGTCGTTATCAGTATCGTTTTCTTGATAATATTCCGGGCCAGTTTCTTCTTTAAAGCAAACTGGTCAGGTGCCAAGGTAGTGTCCGCAACACTTCGAAATGGGAATGCGCTGTCGTTTTACTCGGCCATCCTTATTCCGCTGATTACTTTGTGTCAAATAACAACAGTGGGGGGTACGCTCTGTTTCTGGCTGTCACTCTTGCTTTCCCTTGCTCTAGTTATTGCAGATGGGGTTTATCTATCTAATCCAATCCTCGTTCTCTTTGGACTAAAAACATATGACGTCGAATACGAGAGGGAAAAATCAGCAAAAGAGTCGCCCACGGCTGACGCTGTCATATTAACAAGTAGATCCTTGTCAATCGGGCACGTCCTGTCAGGAAAAAGAATTAGTACGGGCAGCTATTTAGCGTTTAACGAAAGGAGCACGAGAATATGACGCCCGAAGAAATAAACGCGGCCAGGGATCATCTGAAAGAAGTTCGGACCATTATAGCGCCCCATCTGGAAAATGCGGTCTCCATGTTTACTGTGCTGAAGCCAGAATCGAACAAGCAATCCTTCACTTTAAAGTGCATCGATGTGAAGCGAGGTGATGACACCGCCGAATTTGACAGGCATCTGTTTAACAACGCGCTAGATGAGTATCTAAAGGAAGATGTTATACATGCGGATATAAGGGAAGCTCTGGAAGACAAAAACAAGATCGCGGTTGCCTCTGTCGAATTCTTCGCCTCAACCCAAAAAGAAGGGGACGTTAGTAAGGTGTCCGAATTATGCGATAAGGCAAGAGAGTTGTCCAACGATGACAAGCAGTGCGAATCTTTCACCTTGACCGACATCGATCGTGTGTTGGGAATCATATTTAGATACGCTGTTGGTCAAGACACCATTTATGCGTACCAAAAAATACCTCGTATGTGGGTAGCTAAAAAAACAGGGATGCTTATACCCAACGCAAAAGGGTTCAGACTCTACACCAAGGAATCGTTACGATTCGGCGCGCATTTTGACTTTCTAATATGCGCCGACCGTCTTTTCGCTAGAACCATTGCCACGCTAGAGCAGCAATTTGGTTTTACGGAGGTCTTCAGAAACCACGCAACAGTCGTTCGAAACGGGCTATCTTCGCTGATTTGCGACGAAAAGGATTTTTTGCAAGATCAAATCGATGCAGGAAGAATGTCCGTAGTGCGCAAACTTGTGAAGGTACAGTCATCTCCAGTTCTGGAAATGGAGAGAGCCATCCTTAGAAAACGTCTCTCTGAAATTCCCGCCTACCAAAACGCCTTTACATTTGACGAAGACGACAAAATTGTAGTCAAGTTTAAAAAAGATATTGCACCTCTCTTGAAAATGCTTAACGATGAAATAGTGCATTCGCAGTTAACGGATGTCGTATACGAAAGCCCCAATAAAACTCTGCTTCAATGATGTTGGGTTGAATTGCAGAGTCAGCTGTACAGGTGACTAGTTCCAGTCGTTTTCGCAATTAGCCGGACGGCCCCTCGCGGGGCCGTCCGCTGCCTTCCTGCCCCGAGACGGCTCCGACGCACCGCATTCGGTGCGTCCGGCTGAGTTCGGGGGCATGGCTCCGCCGGCCCGCGCGGGGTCGCTCTCGGACTCATCCGGACGGGCTTGGTACTGTCCAGACTCTTGCGCAAATTCCAGCAGCCGGCGGTCAGCCGTCGGCATGATCACTCGCCCAGCAGCGACACGTCCAGGTACCTCCTCGATCCCCACTCGCTGTCGGCCACGTACTTGAGCCTGGCCGTCACCAGCATGAGGGCGCTCTTGCCGTCGGGGAACGTGCCCACCACCCGCGTGCGGCGGCGGATCTCGCGGTTCAGCCTCTCTATGGCGTTGTTGGTGCGGATGCGACGCCAGTGCCGCATCGGAAAGCGCGTGCAGGTCAGCGTCTCCGCGATGCCGTCGCGAACGCACTTGGCCGCCGCCGCCAGCCTCATGCCGTCCAATTTGGCGGCGACGTCGCCGGCTTTCTCCATGCCGGCCCCAGCGACTCCTGGGAGTGGATGGCCTTGAGCATGGCCGCCACCTGGCTCCTCTTCGATTTCGGCACCTTGGCCGGGACGTTGCGGTAGAAGCGCGCCGTGCAGCGCTGATAGGCAGCCTCCGGGAACACCTCGGCGATGGCCCCGGTCATGGCGGCGGCCTTGTCGCCGGCGAGCATGCGCGCGCCGGAGAGGCCGCGGCCCTTCAGCCACGAGAGGAACTCCCGCCAGCACTCGGCGGACTCGGCGAGGCCCTCGGCGGCGCCTATCACCTCGCGGTAGCCGTCGTCGTTGACGCCTATGGCCACCATCACGGCCACGTTCTCGAACGAGCCGCCCCAGGAGCGCTTGAGGTAGATGCCGTCGACGAAGACGTAGGGGTAGGGGCGGGTCAGCGGCCTGCTCCTCCACTCCTCGACGGCCTCGAACGCCCTCTCGTTGAGATTGGACACGGTGGCGGCGGACGCCGACGAGCCCCGGAGTATCTCGGAGACGTCCTCGATGCGCCTGGTGGACACCCCGGCCAGGCGCATCTCGATCATGGCCTCCTCCACGGAGGTCTCCCGGCGCCTGTAGCGCTCGATGATCGCCGTTGCGAACCTCATGCCCTTGAGCTTGGGCATCTTCAGTATGACCTGCCCCGATGTGGTGGTGAGCCCCCGCTCGTAGTGGCCGGCGCGGTACGCCTCGCGGTCGGCCGTCCTCTCGTAGCGGTCTGCGCCTATGAGGTCGTCGGCCTCCTCCTCGAGAAGCGCGTTCAGGGTGTCCTCGACCGTCTGGCGGACGAGTTCTTTGAGCTCGCCGCGCATGGCGGCCTCGTCGAATGTTACGATGGGATCGGACATGGCTCAGCCTCCTAGCATGATTGAATTCGACACTCAAATCATACCGAAGGCCGGAGCCGTGTCTTTTGGTATCTAGACTATGCTGCTGTCAAAGTGCGCAAGAGATTGTACGTTACCAACGAGCTTCGGGAAGCAGGGGCCGCGGGTCGGCCGGGCTGTGTCGGCGGGGCTACAGCAGCGGGCCGAGCCCCCTCTCCGCCCGGGCGCGGTTTAGCGCCGAGACGCCGAGGTCAAGCTCGCCGTAGGGCAGGAGCTCGCAGCCGAGCGCGTCCATGAGCGCCCGGCCGTCCCCCTCGTGGGCCGCCAGCAGCATCTGCGCGGGCGACATGCCGGCCAGCGAGGGCCTGGGCTCGGAGTTCAGCTGCGACATCGCGACGGCCAGGTCGGCCGGCCCCGGGTCGTCGAAGGACGGGCCGCGCCGCTTGGGCAGGAGCTTGCGCAGCTCGGCGTGGTTGCGCTCGCACCCCGCCTTCTGCTGGGACTGGCGCACGTCGCAGTAGTACACTTTGCAGCGGGCCGCCTTGCCGGGCAGCGCCGAGCGCTCGATGGCGTGTGTTTGGCAATAGCAAAGTCGACATTTGGGGATGCCGACGAAAATCCGACCCGAATCAGAGTGATTCGGAGGTCAGCATGTACACGAGAGAAGACAAGATCAGGGCTGTCGAGCTATTCATTGAGTACGACTTCGGTCCCCAGTCCGTCATCAACGAGCTCGGATACCCCTGCAGAGGCTCACTCTACAACTGGTATCGGGAATATCCAGAGAACGGCAACGACATCCCCGATGCCAACCCCTACGAGCGCTACGGCGACGGCCTGAAGGGAGTGGCGGTCGACCATTACTTCGAGCGCGGGCGCTGCCTGTCCAGGACGTGCAGGATGCCAGGGTATCCGTCCAAGGAGCTGCTGGCCAGGTGGATAGACGAGTTGGGGCCAGGGCGCAGGGTCGTGAACCGCACCAGCCGCGGGATAGCGGATGCGGCCAAGGAGAACGCGGTGGTGCGCCTCGTCGCGAGAGCCGAGGCCGCCCAGGCAATCGCCGACGATGTTGGAGTCGAGCGCGCCGCCCCCTGCAATTGGAAGCGTGAGCTTCCAGGCAAGGAGGCGGCGACCAAGATGACCGGCAAGAAGGGGGACATGGCCGTCGAGGAGCCGGAGGCGCTGAGGGCCTCGCTGGAGGCCGACATCGACAGGCTCGAACTCAAGCGGGCGGTGCCGGAGGGGACGGTCGAGCTTCTGGGAAAAGGCCCGAGCGCCGACCCGACGACGCTCACCACCGGGGAGAAGACGATCCTTGTGGAGAGCCTCAGGCCGGCGCATAAGCTCAAGGACCTGCTCGATGCCGTCGGACTCGCAAAGGGCAGCCGCCGCTACCAGGTGGAGGCTCTCTCAAGGCCCGACAAATACGAGCATCTGCGCATCCGGATCTGCGAGATATTCCACGAAAGCCATGGGCGCTACGGCCACCGCAGAATCCATGCGACGCTGAGGGTCGAGGGCGTGAGGGTCTCAGAGAAGGTCGTGAGCAGGATCATGGCCGAGGAGGGGCTTGCCGCCTGCAGGCCGAAGAGGCGCAGGCGCAGCTCCTATAAAGGCGAGATAGGGGATGCGCCAGAAAACCTCGTGAAGAGGAGGTTCCACGCTAGCGCGCCAAATGAGCTGTGGCTTACGGACATCACCGAGCTCTCCATCCCCGCCGGAAAGGTCTGCTTGAGCCCGATTATCGACTGCCTCGACGGAAAAGCGGTGGCGCATGCGGCGTCAACCTCCCCGAATGCAGAGCTCGTGAACACCATGCTCGACGAGGCGGCGGACACGCTGGACCCGGACGACCATCCCGTTAGCCACAGCGACCGAGGGTGTCATTACCGCTGGCCCGGATGGATAGAGCGCTGCGAGAGCCATGGAATCAGGCGGTCCATGCCCGCAAAGGGCTGCTCGCCCGACAACTCGGCAATGGAGGGCTTTTTCGGCAGGCTGAAGGTCACTGATAATGGGAATCGCGCTGTCGGCGAGGACCATCGGCGAAAATGCGCATGAGCCGACGCGATGGCCCATTAAAGGATTGCCGTCGATTCCAGCGACTGGCCTCAACTCGAAGAGCCTCGCGTCGGCCCCGACCAAGGCCGGCCAATGACCTAATAGGAGCATGGGCCTGGGCACGTGGGCCTGGCAATCCGCATGGTACCGCCCCCATCAGTGTTCTGTCTAGCCAGCCTTCGGTTCGGAGCATCGTATAGGAATTGACCTGAAAGGCCGCATATGACCGAGCTGGAGAACAACCTCGTCTTTGCCGGCGTCGACACGCACAAGGACACCCACACTCTCTGCCTCCTCGACTGCATGGGGAGGGCGATCGGAACCTTCAAGTTCGACGCAGACGCAAAGGGCTACGACGCCCTTGCCGGAAAGATAGGCGATCCGGCCACGTGCGCCGGCATCGGCGTCGAGGGGACGGGCTCGTACGGGGCGGGGCTGACTCGCAGGCTCGTCGAGCTGGGATACTGCGTGTACGAGGTGATGGCGCCGGGAAGGGCGAGGCGAAATCCGGGGCGTCCGAAGAGCGACCCTGCGGACGCCGAAGTCGCGGCGCGGCAGGTTATCGCGAGGACCAACCTGTCGAAGCCCAAAGACCAATTCGGCTGGACGGAGGACCTCCGGCAGCTCATGATAGCCCGCGATCGCCTCGTGCGAGCCACATCGGCGATGATAAACGCGGCGAAATCCCTGATCGTAACAGCGCCCGAGGATCTGAGAAGGTCCCTGGCGAAGCTCTCCAGAAAGGACCTGAGGAGCGCTCTCTCGGCGCTTGACCCCGGCGCCGACGGCGTTGTTCTGGCTCTGGGGGCCTTGGGGAGGGCTTGGGATCTCCAGGATCGAGAGGCAGATGCCGTAGAGGGCAAGATGAAGGAGATCCTGGAAGCGAACGCCCCTGCGCTGCTTGCAATCTTCGGATGCGGCACCGTTTCCGCCGCGGCTCTCGCCGTCGCGGGCGGGGGAAACCTGGAAAGGCTGAACAGCGAGGCCGAGTTCGCCTCCTTATGCGGCGTCGCCCCGCTTCTGGCGAGCTCCGGAAAAACGGAGCGCCACCGCCTGAACAGAGGAGGCGACAGGAAGGCCAACAGGGCGCTTTACCAGATCGCGGTGACCAGGATGTCGTACGACCAGAGAACCAAGGACTACGTCGAGAAGCGCAAGGGCGACGGAAAGTCCAAGAAGGAGACCATAAGGTGCCTCAAGCGCTACATAGCACGCGAGGTGTTCAGGGCCCTGCGCCATCCGTTCGAGGTCAAGGGTCCTTCATGGAAGGACCTGCGCCCTGCCAGGCAGGCTTTGGGCATTACTCTGGTCGAGGTTGGCAGCGCCCTCAACGTCGGCTTCCAGAAGGTGAGCTATGCGGAAACGGGACGGCTAATGAACGTTCAGTTCTTGGAAAAGTACGATACCTGGCTGAAGTCTCAGACGAAAGAAGCGAGTTGACATACATAGGAGCTTCGAGTTCTTTTACGGGCGCGACTGGAAGGGTTGGTCCATCGGTCGCTTCATAGAAGCGCTCTGTGACTACATCGAGTGGTACAACAAGGATCGGATAAAGCTATCATTGGGAGGAATGAGTCCGGCGCAATACAGACGCTCGCTCGGGCTTGCGGCATAGGACGTTTTGGGTTGGAAAAACGTCAGCATCCCCGTTTGGCATGTAGGAATTCGACACTTTGGCAGCGAACATGCCGACCATAACCTACGTCTATTCTTGTCTTGCTTCGGTGACGACAAGAAAGGCTGGAAAGGCATATGATCAGCATGTCCAAAGTACATTCTATTAGGCAAATGCGCATGAGGGGGCACAACGTCTCCGAGATCAGCAGAACACTAGATGTCTCCCGCGACACGGTATACAAATATCTCGAAGACCCCGATCTCTCGCCGCAGCCGCCCATCAGGTGCAAGTCGACGAGCGTCATGGATCAATACCGCCCGCTCATCGTCTCTTGGCTGGAAGAAGACGCCAAGAGCTGGCACAAGCAGCGCCACACGGCCAAGCGCATATGGGAGCGCCTGGTGGAGGAGGAGAACGCGAAGGTCTCCGACTCGACCGTCAGGCACTATGTGTGCAAGCTGAAGCGGGAGCTCGGCATCGGCAAGGAGCGCTTCTTGGACTTGGTTTGGGCGCCGGGCGAGGCGCAGGCGGACTTCGGGGAGGCCGATTTCTACGTGATGGGCGCAAGGCGCCGCCTGAGCTACTTCGTGCTCACTTTCCCGTTCTCCAACGTCGGGCTGGCCCAGGTGTTCCCCGGGGAGAACGCGGAGTGCGTGTGCCAGGCTCTCAAGGACATATTCGAGTTCATCGGCGGCGTGCCCGCCAGGATCGTGTTCGACAACGCGGCGGGCGTCGGCAGGCGCATCGGCGGCAGCGTCAGGACAACGGATCTCTTCGCCGCCTTCGCTGCCCATTACGGCTTCGCCTTCTCCTTCTGCAACCCCAATGCCGGGCACGAGAAGGGATCCGTTGAGAACAAGGTGGGATTCATCAGGCGCAACCTGTTCGTTCCCGTGCCGTCCTTCGACACGGGCAGGCGCTTCAACAAGAGCCTGCTCGACCGCTGCATGGCGCTGTCCGAGAAGGACCATTGGGCAAGGGGCGAGGAGGAGCGCGCCTTGTTCGTCGAGGACGAGGTGGCGCTCATAGGCCTTCCCGGGCAACCCTTCGACGTGGTTCGCTACGAGGTTCGCAAGACCGACAAGCTCGGCCGCGTGCGGCTGGAGTCGAACCACATCTACTCGGCGGCGCCGGAGCTGGCGCTGACGGAGGTCGTCTGCGCCCTGCGCGCACGCGAGGTGTCCATCGCCGACGCGAACGGGGCCCTCATCGTCACCCACCCGCGCGCCTACGGGAGCGCCCCCACCAGCACCGCAGATCCGGCAAACCAGCTGGCCCTGCTTGCCAGGAAGCCCGGCGCGTGGGGCAACAGCCAGGTCAGGGTCGCCCTTCCGGATGGGCTGCGCGCCTACATGGACGGCTTGGACAAGGACGCCAGGGCGGAGAGGATCAGGCTCATGCGCAACGTGTCGGCCGATAGGGGGTGGTCGGCCATGGTGTCGGCTGCCGAGAGGGCGCTGGCGCACACGGGGCGCGTGGACGAGGCCGGCATCACGGTGGCGGCCCTCAGGGGCGAGAGCGCGCCGGTAGATTACGACGAGCCGGTGGACCTCGGCGTGTACGACGCGGCGTTCGGGAAGGGGGTGGCGTGACCATGGCCCCGAAGACGAAAGGGAGCACGGAGGCGTTCAAGGCGCTGGCCCGCTCGATGTATTTCTCCAATGAGTCCTGCGAGTGGTTTATACAGGAGGCCTCGGCCGGCCAGATCCAGATCGCCTGCAGGCTCATCGAGGTGGAGCAGGAGGTGAGGGCCCGGCGCAAGAAGGAGAGGCTGTTCCGCAAAGCGGCCTTTCCGCAGATGAAGTCGTTCGACGGCTACGACTTCTCCCAAGTGGGGTTCCCGGAGGGGTACGGCGCCGAGGACCTGAAGTCGCTGGAATTCATAGAGCGCGCCCAAGACTTCGTGTTCCACGGCCAGACGGGGCGCGGCAAAACGCATTTGGCGATTGCCGTCGGGCGGGCCGCCGTGGACGCGGGCAAGTCGGTGAGGTTCTTCGCCACGGCGGGGTTGGTTCTGCAGCTGGCGAAAGCGAAGCGGGAGGGCTGTCTGGACAGGCACTTTGCGGACATAGACAAAAGCGACCTGGTGATCCTCGATGAGTTCGGGTACATGCCCATCGATCCAGAGGGAGCAAGGTTGCTGTTCCAAGTGATATCGAACTGCTACGAGAGGCGAAGCCTGATACTCACGACCAACATCGAGTTCAGCAAGTGGGGAATGATCCTCGGAGACGAGAAGCTGGCCGCCGCGGCCATCGACCGCATCGTGCACCACGGTCGCCTGGTGGAATTTGGAGGTGAGAGCAAGCGCATGGGCGACTCGCTAATGTTGGGACGACAATAAAGACAGGTCGGCATTCGCTGCCGAAGCGTCGACTCCGGTCAGGCCAAAGTGTCGATTATTCTATTGCCAAACACACGCTTGAATCATACCGAAGGCCGGAGCTGCGTCTTTTTGGGGATATAGGCACAAAAGTGTGTAAAGAGCTTTAATCGACTCCATGGGGACAAGGGGTCTCGTGATGGAACTCAGACCACACCAGGCCTTCACCTCATCTTGCGGGTTCGCCGGTATCGTCGCCTTTTGCTTTGGCTGCCCGCATCCTCCATTCGCGCACTTCGTCGTCATCGGGGAACGTCTTTAGCATGTCAGCAGAGCTCTTCGGGCATTTGGAGGCCATATAGCAAAACCGGAAGACCGCTTTGATCCGGTGGTCGATGCTCATGCCGCGGTGATTCACGAGCATCCGCCGTATCCGGCCGTTCAGGTTCTCGATCCTGTTCGACATGGAGGGAGCCGCACCGTCGCGCAGGAGCTCCTCGTCCAGATAGGTGAACAGCGTCCCGGCGTTGCAGAGCGCCACGAGGCTTTTCCTGGCCTTTCTCAGCCTCTCGTGCTTGTAATGCCGTCCGTCGTCGCTCCGTTCCCTCGGAAACGTCTCGTAGTCGGTGCGCCACTTGTAGAACGAGGCCAGCCACTCCGCCGATCTTTGAGGACAATCCACATGCATGAGACCCTTCGCCAAGGCGTAAAGATCGGCTTCGGCCTGGGTTTTTGGGCGCGTGGTGGTGCATTGCCTCACCCGACAGAAGGCATGGAGGGCGCATCTTTGCACCCTGGTGCGCGGCTAATGTGCGCGCCGCGCCTTCCCGATGCCGCCCCTCCGTCGCAGACAAGCACATCGGGCGAGGCGATCCGCCGCATGAGGCACCCCCAATCCCTGGAGTTCTCGCTTCTCGAGAGGTGGCATCCGATCACGTGGCCGTCGGTGCAGGCGATCAGGACGACGCACTTTCTCGAAAGCCAGATGCCGTCCATGTAGACGACGTGGTGAACCTCGTCGCATATGGGGATGATCGGCCACAGCTTCCAGAACCCCGAGGTCTTCTTGCGAAACGTCCTCGCCGCGACCTTCAGCTCCGCCTGCGATGCCTTTCCGAGAAGCCAGCGGATAAACGCGTCGGGCCATTTCGCGGAGGAGTCGATCCTGCGAACCGACGAGGCCCCGCAGCCGGAACAGCGCCATCGCTGCTCGCCCGCCGACGTGGTCCCGTTCTTCGCCATGGGGCTTCCGCAGACCGTACAGCTGGGCTTGGGCATGGCAACTCCGCTCCTAAGACAACTCTTTCTCTGAAAAAGGTTGCCTGAACGGGCATGTCAAGAGAAATCATTACACACATTCGTGCCTATAGAGGAGTTGATCGGAGACAACTCGAACCATCGATTTTTAAGGTTCTATCTGGGGAGAATCGGGGGAATCTTACGCACTTTTGTGCCTATACCCCTCTTTTTGTATCTAGGCTATGCTGCTGTAAAAGTGCGCAATAAATTGTACGTCACCTGAAGTAACGGAAGCGGTCGCCACTTGGTTGCGGCGGCTCGCTCTTAGAAGAATCGATCGATCTTATTCGGCTTGATTGCTATTCTGCATTTCCATAGCCGTCGGGGTTCTGCGACTGCCAGCGCCAGCTGTCCTCGCACATGCGGGCCAGATCGTACTCGGCGGTCCAGTTCAGCTCGTCACGGGCCTTGCTCGCGTCGGCGTAGAACTCGGCGATATCGCCCGCGCGGCGGGGGAGCACCTCGTAGGGGATCGCGTGGCCGCACGCCTTCTCGAACGCGTGGATCGCGTCGAGCACGGAGGAGCCCGTGCCCGTCCCCAGGTTGAAGATGCCCACGCCCCGGCGGCTGCCGTCCTCGGCCGGCTCGCCGGCGATGGAGCCTGTGCCGATGGGCTCGCCTGTGCCCACGCGGCCGGCCATCCAGTCGAGCGCCGCCGCGTGCCCGCGGGCCAGGTCGACCACGTGGATGTAGTCGCGCACGCCCGTGCCGTCGTGGGTGGGGTAGTCGTCGCCGAACACGCCGACGGCCGGCCGGCGCCCGACGGCCACCTGGGCCACGTAGGGGACGAGGTTGTTCGGGATGCCCTTGGGGTCCTCGCCGATGCGGCCGGACGGATGCGCCCCGATGGGGTTGAAGTAGCGCAACAATACGATGCTCCACTCGTTGTCACCCACGTACAGGTCGGTGAGCATCTGCTCGATCATGGCCTTGCTCGTGCCGTAGGGGTTGGTGGTGGCCCCGCGGGGCAGCGACTCGGTATAGGGGATGGGGGCGTCCTGGCCGTACACGGTGGCGCTCGACGAGAACACGGTGTTCTTGCAGCCGTGCTCGCGGGCCACCTCGCACAGCACGAGCGTGCCGGCGACGTTGTTCCAGTAGTACTCCAGAGGCTTGGCCACCGACTCGCCCACGGCCTTGAAGCCGGCGAAGTGGATGATGACGTCCACGGGGTGGGCGGCGAAGATGGCCTCCAGAGCGGCGCGGTCGAGGATGTTGGCCTCGTAGAAGGTGAGCGAGGGGCCGGAGGCGGTGTTGCGCAGCTCGGCGCCGACTGCGGTTGCAGCGGGGTTGGCAGCCTCTTGAGCGCTGGCGCCAGCTTGCGCGACTGCATCGGCGCCGGCTATCGCGATTGCCGCCTCAGCCGTTTCCGCGTCGCGCACGTCGGCGAACACGGGAGCGACGCCTGAGATCTCGCTGACGCGCCGCACGGCTTCGCGGCTGGAGTTGCTCAGGTCGTCCACGATGACCACCCGGTAGCCGCGTTCGAGCAGCTCAACGACGGTGTGGCTTCCGATGAATCCGGCACCTCCGGTCACGAGCACGCAGGTATCGGCGGGGTCTTTCGCAAGCGGGGCGTTTGCCATGGGGATCTTCTTTCTCGTAATCGGTTTCTGCCCATGGTATCAAGTTCCGTCTTAGGGAGAATTCACTAGACAAGAAAACTATTTGGGAAATGACTCGTCGAGAGGTGTGGCTCCAATACGAGAACGATGTCGATCGAGATTCCGCTATATGCCACTTGCGATTCTTCGCCAGCCCATGCGTCATGGATTAGATTTGAAAACATGCAGGCACAGGGTGCCATTGCTGCTTCTGGCGAGCGTCCTGAAGATGAAAGAGCAGGGAATCGCTATCCAATGTCGCGCAGGTGCTTATGGGCAGGAGGAGGCAGATTGCGGTTCTGCCGCCCTCTATCTTGAATAGGATTTCTCTTGTGCAACGATTGTGCAGGTACCCACATCGGCGATGTCGAATTCAAGACGCTGGCCTAAGATCGCAGGGCATGTCAAGACCTCATTCAACGCGTCATGACGAACGGGCTCGCGGCCCACTTGTTCGAGGAAGCAAGATAACTCGCGCTCCAAAATCTCCTCATGGCATCCGATTTACGCCCAAAGGGTGTTTCAGGTCGCTTCTTTCTCGGCTGCTCTTCGTTTAGCTCGATTAACTCGGCAATAGCTGCACGTGCTTTCCTCGGTTGAGGATGGTGCGTGCTATGCCATCCTCAAAATCTTGAGATCAGGATTTCTCGTCGAACAGCGACCGACCGCAAGTCGGTAACCGCTCAGCGTCGGTGCTGTCGAATGTTCTCTTGCAAACCTTTTTGCACGCGCATGTCGCGGAAGAGCTTCTAGAAGAGCTGCTGCGCTACGGCTCCAATGTAAGGTGCCGCCGCGATCGCCGCATCTGCGCCTTTGTCTGCTAAAAACGTCAGTACTTTTTGAATCCCTCTTTTTCTCATGCTCGCGTCTTTTTGCTTTGCCTGTTCGAGTTCGGCGAGCAATCCTTTAAGCTTGAGCTTGTCGTTGTCGCTTAATTCGTTCTCGGGGATTTCATCGATCCTTTCGTAGGTATTGCTAAGATCACCTACGATGATGCTTGTTGCCGCGGCTTGTGCCTCTTGACTTTGGCTTTGGGTTATATTGACGGGTGCAGACTGGAACTGCGCAAGCTTAAACTTGCGCAGTTCTTCGTCACGGAAGACGCGTAGCTTCTCCGTTCTCAGCTGCGCCTGCGATTTGTCGGCTGCGTCATCACTGGAGTAATAACCGCAGAGTCCGACTGCGTAGCTCTCGTATCTGTTGGCATAGATGTTGTCAATCTTGTCAAAGAGCTTCGCGAACTGGTCTTCGGTGTAGTCTTCGGCGATAGCATTTTGCAGTTGCCGAATTGAATCGGTGGTAGCCATTAGGCCATACTCGCTATAGAGTTCGGCGTCTCTGGCCTCCTGGAAGACTCGTAGTTTCCCGATGAGATTCTTTAGGTCTGTGGCAGTATGATAATTTGGCCCACAGCCAATTGCTCTTGTCCCTCTGTAATGGGACAGATTGGGAATGCTGCTATGGAACGCTACGACTATTTCTCTAGCAATCGAATTTATTGCTTGCGGATCGCCATTTTGTAGGGTTTCGTTGGCTCTGCTGATGTATTCGTCCACCATGCTCATTGGTTTGATCTCCCTGGAGTTTTCGTTTGCTCGGTATTCCGTGGTTGGGGATGGGTTAGGATGCGAGCCCTCTTTTTCTCTGAGAAGCTTAGTATATCGTTACTCCTTACGACAAAAGCGTTATTATCTAAAGATATGGCCTAGGTCGTGCATTTTCCTTGCGGTATCTCGGCCTTTAATTAGGAAAACTAATACTTTATCTTGTTCGCCCTTCATTGCTTGCGTGGCATCTCGTTGACAGCTCTTTTTCAAAAGATTTTTCCCGACTGTACTGATTGAATCCCTTCGGATGTTTCTTTGCATGCGATACTTATTTAGTTGGAAAGAGGTCTTTTGCGTATACGTCGGGTTAGATTCGCGGCATCGAAGAGCGTCCGGTATTTCTTTGCGGTCTTGCTGTCGGTAGTGTGCCGAACGTTGGTGTAATTGCCTAGAACCTGGCCCCTATTCTAACCCATCGCCTATGCCGCCCTCCTTCCGATCGGGTTGTCGGCAACCACTACTTCTATGATGCGCTTGGCGTGCTCCTCGGCAGTGCCGTCGTAGGACGGCGCCGGCAGCGGCGTATTCGATGACGATGTCGCCAGCGCTATCGACTCCTCCGTGAACCATCTCCTGGACGCCCAGTCCTCGTCCATCTCGGAGAACACGGCGCCCAGCATCCGTATCAGCGACCTCCTGGACGGGAAGACCTGCACCACTCGGCTGCGGCGCTTGATCTCGCGGTTGGCGCGCTCCTGCACGTTGTTGGTGCGCAGCCTGCGATGATGGGCGTACGGGAAGTCGAGGTAGGCCAGGGCGTCGGCCTCGGCGTCCTCCAGTAGATCTGCCGCCCTGGGGCAGATACCGGCCATCTCCCCGCAGGCCAGGTGGTACAGCTCGCGCACCAGCGCCGGGTCCCGCTCGTCGAAGACGGCGTGCAGGATGGCCAGCACCGCGGCCCTCTTCTGCCGCGTGGGCGCGCAGGAGGCGGCGTTGCGCATGAGGTGCACGACGCAGCGCTGCCACGCGGCTCCCGGGAACACCTCCTCGATGGCGCGGCGCAGGCCCTCGTGGGCGTCGGACGTGACGCAGAGGACGCCCCCGACCCCGCGCTCGCGCAAAGAGCGCAGGAAGGCGAGCCAGCCCGCGTGCGACTCGGTGTCGATGGCGTCGAGGCCGAGCAGCCGGCGGTAGCCGTCGGATCCCGCGCCGATGGCCGTGACGAGCGCGCACGACGACACATGTCCGCCGTCCCGGCACTTGACGTAGGTGGCGTCCACCCAAACATAGGGAAAGGCCACGTCGGACAGGTCGCGGCCCTGCAGGTCGGCCACGATTTCGTCCAGCGACTCGCAGATGCGGGATACCTGGGATGCGCTCATGCGGTCTATCCCCAGGGACGCGGCCACCCGCTCCACCTTCCTCGTGGACACGCCGTTGGTCACCATCTCGGACACCGCCGCGATCACCGCCCGGTCGACCCTCGAGTAGCGCACGAGCAGGTCCTCCGGGAAGTAGCTGCCGCGGCGCAGCTTGGGGATGCGAAGGTTTATGGCACCCACACTGGTGACGAGCGTGCGCTCGCGGTAGCCGTTTCTCTGGTTGCCGTCGGCGCAGGCGTCCTCGGCCTGCGCGTCCATGATCTCGTTGACGAGCGACTCGGCCATTATCCGAATCAGCTCCTGGATGTTGACCATGCCGTCGTCGAATCTGGGAATCTCGGCCATGGCGGCCGTGCCGTGCTCTAAACTGTCCATATGCGGCTGTCGCCTTTCTGCTGAATCCGTCAATCTAGTCAATTGAAGATTCTAGGCGATGGCCGTTCCTCATGCATCAGGAGAAACGACCGTTACACCAACATTGGGCACACGATCTTGCTGTCGTGGACGGCGCATCGAATCAGCTGAACATTCATCTCACCTTAGAAGATTTCTTTGCTCAGGTGCTAAACGCTGTGCCGGGGGTGAGATCGAGAAATGCAAACTATGTTAGCTTCAACGATTCGGGCTACGACTTGGTGGGTGATGGAAGCGGACTGCTCATTCAAGCAACGGCGAATGACTCGTCCGCACCCCTGTGCCGAACAATAAGATAACTCACGACTATTAGTTAGCGCTTTTGAGTTTAAGTATATGAGTCCGAATTGTTGTTGTGCTAACTCCGTACTTATCTGCCAGCTTTTTCAAACTTGCTCCTTCTTCGTGTTCTCGAAGAATCGCTACCTCGATTTCGCCAGTAATTATCTTCGGTTTCCCCCCTGGGCGCTTTTGGATTCCACATTTCGTCAAATGGCTAGCCACCGCAGTACTGCTTACCCCATATTCATCTGCTATGTCCGCTAACGTCAAGCCAGTCTCGTATTTGGCAATCCACTCATCAACCATCTCTGCATTTACTCTTCCCGACGAATTATGTTTCCCGCCAGAACGCAAAGTGCATCCTCTGTTGCGTAAATGCTGCGAAATTGTATTGCGATCAAAACCTGACTGGGCGGCTATGTCGCTTAAATTGCTTCCGCCTTCATACATTGCAATCCATGCTGTCACCATCTCTTCATTTACTGAATGAGTGGGCACAGACTCACGCCCCATCGATTTTAGGTTCCTGCAAACAGCCGAATATGAAACACCAAGCTTTTCTGCTATTTCCTTTGAAGGGTAACCAGCCTTATTAAGGGCGACCATTTGATCTAATACATCCTCGGGCGTTTTGTTGTATGCATTTTTTCTTGGCTTAACGCCCCTTCCAAGAAGTCGAGACCTTATCGTAGTAGCGCCAATCCCATAAGCTTTAGAAAGTTCTTCAAACGTCGCCCCCGCTTTATACCTCTTTGCCCATTCGTCAATGTCCTGCTCGGTTACGACAGGCCGTTTCTTTGATTTAATACTCACGCCCATTTTCTCTAAATGAGCCCTTACCTTTCCAAGGCTAACTCCATATTTATCGGCGATGGCTGATAGTGATCTGCCACTTTCATACAATTCTTTCCATTCGAGGTCATACTCTTTTGGCCTGTAATTCGACCTATCAAAAGAAATACCTGCTGACCCTAAATAGCAATAAATAACACCTTTATCAACTTGTTCCTGTCGTGCAATATCAGGAACATCCATTCCGCTCTCGTAAAGCTCAAGCCATTTGTTTCTCTCGTCTTGGGAATAGGCAGCATGGCGTATTTGAATGCCTAGAGACTTTAATCGGGAGGTTACGGTTGTTGAAGTGGTTCCATACCGGTCGGCAATCTCATTAGAAGAAATGCCCATTTGATACAGATTTATCCATTCCTCATATTCTGCCGCCTTATTGCGAGCTGCATAGTATCGTTTGCTTATATCGGCTGCGTCCCTAAGGAGATCAACGCTAACATCGCCTTTGTTTAGGACGTTCAAAAGCGAAACAACAGCAAACCCCAAACCGATATCATTGCCCTCTCTCTGCTGCGTGCAAAAAATGCGGTGACGGTCGGAGCTTTCGTTTCGTCCCTTCGAGTTTTCAATGATTCTTACTACATAAAACCCCGCCTCTGACATCCGCTTGGTCTTTGCCTCGTCCACGCGTCTTTGCTCTGGATTGTCATGCCAATGCTCGCCATCGTATTCAACGATAAGTCCTTCTGCGCCATCGTGATCGTCAAGAAGGTTTTGAATGCTCTCTCCTGTAACCATAATATCGGGATGAACCACTCCATCATCCAATGAAAGCGATACGTTGTTTTCTACGCTGCAATCAGGAAATGCCTTCTGAAGATAATGCACAAGCACCCATTCAGGATACGATGATGCAGTTGAGGTGGATATCCTATCTCGTATTTTCACCCCTCTTGCTACAAGGCGCTTCCTTATAGTTTCCGCTGACTTTATTCCGCATGACGAAGCTATGCTGGCTAATGGCTCCCCCAATTCATATCGCTTGACCCAATCGGCGATTTCTTTCTCGTCGAATTGGTAGCCCCGTTTCTTTCGGCGAATAGCAATGTCATTCTTCTTCAGTTGATTTCTAATTGACGTGTCGCTCAGCGAATAAGCATTGGCCAAATCGTTTACGCTCTCCCCTTTTAAATGACGCTCGACGATCTCTTTTGATATGGATTCGTCAATGGCGTTGGAAATCTCGATGCCGCGTTCATGTAGATACTTCGAAACAGTAGTACTGGTAAACCCGAATTTTTTCGCTATTTGGGGTGTACTTACTCCATCTCTGTATAATTCAACCCACTCATCGACCAGTTCGCTAGTAACTTTCTGATTAGCTTCGTACCCCTTCTGCATCTCAATGCCCATATTTCGCAAATGAACCGAAACAGTAGATGCGCCAATCCTGTGCATTTCTGCAATCTGGGAAACAGATAATCCGCGGTGGTACAGATCAGCCCATTGTTTCTCCACCTCTAAAGTAACCCGCGATCGACCACCTTTCTTTCGCATCTTGATCCCGCGCTTTTTGAGATGGGTGCGAACTGTTTCATTATTCACGCCAGACTTTTCCGCAATGGTCATGACTGACGTTCCTTGTTGAAATTCTCGTACCCACTCGTCGACAATTTCATGTGTCACCATGGTTTTGCGCATCGTGACGCCTAGCTGTTTAGTGCCAAGACGTTGTTTACATCCGGGTGGTGACAAATAGGGAGGCCTCCGCCAAGCTGTGAGTTGTCTAGATTCGCAGCGAAGGGGGCCTCCCATGCCATCGCATCCTAACGCAAAGCTGACCCCGAGGGGGCGGGAAACCCTCGTTTCCCGCATAGAATCCGGCGTCGGCGTGGCCGACGCCGCCCGCCAGATGGGCGTCAGCCGCCAGACCGCGTGCAAGTGGCTGCGCCGCAGCCGGCGCGGCGAGGGGCTGGCGGACCGCAGCAGCCGGCCGCGCAGGCTCGCCAGGCTCACGCCGCCCGACGCCGAGGAGCGCGTCGCCGAGGCCCGCGCGTCCATGCTGCTCGCGCCGCTCGCGCTGGCGGCGGCCACCGGCGTCCCCGCCCGCACCTGCGCCAGGATAGTGGCCCGCCGCGGGATGCCGCGCCTCGCCGACGTCGACCGTGTGACCGGCGAGGTCCGGCGCCGCGGCCCCGCGACGCCGGTGCGCTACGAGCGCGAGGCCCCCGGCGAGCTGCTGCACGTCGACGTCAAGAAGGTGGCCCGCGTCCCCGACGGCGGGGGCTGGCGGGCGCGCGGCCGCGCCGGCCGGCCGAGGCCGGGGGCGGGCACGGCGTGCCTGCACGTCGCCGTCGACGACTTCAGCCGCGTGGCCTACGCCGAGCTGCTGCCCGACGAGCGCAAGGGCACCTGCGCGGCCTTCATGGGCCGCTGCCTGGGCTTCTTCGGGGAGATGGGCGTCTCGGTCGAGCGCGTGATGACCGACAACGGGCCGGGCTACCGCAGCGGCGAGTTCAACGCGCTGCTCGAGGGGCGCGGGGTCCGCCACGTCTACACGAGGCCCTTCAGCCCCTGGCAGAACGGCAAGGTCGAGCGCATGAACCGCACGCTCGCCCAGGAGTGGCAGTACGGCAGGGCGTGGGAGAGCGAGGCGGGGAGGGCCGCCGCCCTCCCCGCCTTCATCGAGCATTATAATTGGGACAGGCCGCACAGCGCCTGCGGGGGCCTGCCGCCCATGTCGCGCATCGTCGGCGTAAACAACCTATTGGCACACAACACCTAGCTTATTGAGATGCTTTCGTATGGCTGTTTTGCCAAAGCCAGAAACCTCTGCAATATCACCTATAGACAGCCCTTCTTCATAAAGCCGTTTCCATTCTTCTTCAATTTGAGGAGTAGCTAAGCCAGCCATTTTTACCATCCATGCAAAAGTTTTATTGTTCAGAAGTCGCACTCTGCTGATCACTCTGCGCAGCAGGTTGGCCCATGACGCTACTTAAGGTTTTCCCAATGTTTAATTGCAACTCTAAAAGCTCACTCTGCTTCATGTTGTTATCGCTAATCCATTTTGGAACATACGGATGTTGAATAGTGTCCCAATCAATCTGATTTGAGTAACCAAGGCTTTTTGCCATTGCTTCGAGTAATTTGTCTTTTGCAGTCAAAATTTTGGAATAATCTGCCAGCTCAATTTGTCCGGATGAGTATTTGTCTAATAGATCCTTCCATCTAGACACAACGTCCTTGTCGTCATAAAAAACGACTTCAATCATATTGAGAGAATTAACGCATTCCCAATTCGTCCAATCAATGCCACGATAGGTCATAAGCGTACGGAAAATTTTGCTCCTATCCTCCCGTTTCTCTGCTCGCACCTGAAGCCGTTGGGTAACCCAAACAGCCACAATCGGGCTAACAATAATGGCGATAATGTTAACGACATTAAGCATGTCTCCTCCTATTTATCCAGCAATCAGCTATGTCTTGACCATAAGATGCGTCTTTGTGTAACTATTATAAATCATGCTGTTTATATTTCAGCTTCATCTGATTACAAAAGCAGAAGAGCCGATACGGTCGGCTCTATTTTGCTAAGTTCCGAGCTTTCCCTGAAAGTTTGTAAATCGCTTGTAAGTTTGTAAGTTTTCCGATTGTCTTTACGTTGTTACACCAGTTCAGGGCGCTAAGCCTTACGCTTCGTCCTTCATGTGGGGGATGAGGGGGGGATGCTCCAGGTCAGTATGTGCTAACGGGATCTCAGAACTTCCTCATGATGAAAAACGTCAGCCAGTCGTTTGCGGGTTGCGTGGGGGATGCTGAAGTTGAGGCCATTTGCATTCTCGAAATTGCGTATGCGGACCAGGCCGCGCTCGGCGGTCCAGCCCAGCTCGTCACGGGCCTTGCTCGCGTCGGCGTAGGACTCGGCGATGTTGCCCAGTCGGAGGGAGGGCGGCTTAGACGATGGGCTAGAACGGGAGCTATATTCTAGGTGATTGCGCTAAAATTTAAGACGCTGCTGAATGAGATGTTGACCTGAATGGCATTCGGTGAATTTGACTGCGACAGGAGAGCCTGGTTATGGGGAGTGTGGGCTGCGCGATCGATGCAAGCATTTTTCCTCGGAATGGTTTCGGGAAAACTGAGGCTGCGAGACTTATGAGGGTGGGGGACTACTTTCCGAGTCGAGAGAGCCTGCATGGGGATATAGGTAACGATATCCTCTACCAACTTTGCGAAAGCCACCCCCTTCCGGCGGCCTGCATATGCAATGACGGTGTGAGTGCTGAGGAGCTCAGGGAGCAAGAGGGCATTCTTGCGGGCAAAATGTGGGTTATTGGCAGGTCGTATGCAGCTTCTCCCGAACGATATGCCTATGTGAAGTCGGGGAAGAGCAAGAAGCCGCCAGAGGGAAGCGCCGAAGGTTACGAGAGCTTTTTCAGCGATGTCGCTGCCATACTGTTCGAAGGCGAGCCCTGCTTCCGTGGATGTGGGGCCAAGGAAGAAGGCGGAGAATTCTGGGAGAGAGCTAAGGCTCACGCGAGCGAGGCAAAAGGCTGGTTTCGCGAAGCCCTTGACGTGGTTCATGAGTTGACGAGCAAGACTTATGGCCTTCGTGGAGGTTCAAACGATGTCGATATCTTGAAGAAGGTTGCAGATGCGGTCACTACGTTCGGCTCTGCTATTCAGGAAGCGCGGGCAGCCCGAGATTGGGCCATAATTGCTTGCAACAACGAGAGCGAGAACAAGAGCGACGGCGAAGAAGAAAGTGGTGAAATCAGGGTTGAGGATCAGTATTTCCCGCTTTCGTTTAGCAGCAAGTTTCTCCATTTTCACCTCCCGCGTCTCGTTTTCATATATGACAGCATTTCTGGTGACATTCTCGCTCCCAACCATCGTTACTGCTATTTCGATGGATCCGGCCAATGTGTTTCGGGCGAAGTCGGCCAATTTAAGATTGACTGCAATCATGCTATGGGCCGAAAAGTTGGCGATGACCCGAGCAGAAAGTATTTTCTTCATGCCTCAAAGGAGCTTGCCTTAGCTACTGCGATCAGCGGGTATTTTCAAGACCAAAAGGGCAACGAGGACGTTCGAGGGGCGATCGAGAAGGGGCGTATCGACGTCGATTCGGGCATACCCTGCTATATCAATATAACGAGAATGATCGATGCTCTTGTAACGAACTCAAAAAAGGAGAAAGATAAAAATAAAATATCGCACACCCCTGTCGATGCTTTTAGCGGCAGGGTGGCCTGGGAGGCCGAAGCGGACGATATTCTTCCAATCAAGGAAGCGGAATCGCAGTAAACCAGATAAGAGTGAAGCGTGGCTGGGCATTCCGGATAGTGTTCGATCCGCGATCTCTCTAGGCATCGATCTCGACCATTTGGTCGGGCTTTTTGAAGAAATCTCACGCTTCTCTCCGCTTGATCAAGAGCATGTATACTTGCGAAGCCGCCAAGAGTAGAATTCTTTCCGGTTCTGGATATTATGAGCGAAAGGGTGCAGGGCTATAGTTTTATGGTCGAGAATCAATTGGACGCAGCAGCGAGAAGCCGTAAGCCTTGGCTGACGCCGGTGCAACAGGTAGAGCACCTAAAATCGAAGGGCGTGAGGTTCGAGAAGATTTCCGAGGAGGATGCCCGTACATACCTTGAGAGAAACAACAATTTCTTCCGTATTCGCTCATATAGGACGAATTTCGAGAAGGTAGCCGAGGGCGCTCGTGCGGGTCAGTATGTCAATTTGGACTTCAAGATGCTCATCGACCTTTCGATCATCGATATGCTCCTGCGAAATGAGCTTTTGCCCATGACACTCGATATCGAGCATTTTGCGAAAGTGAATCTTCTTAGGGAAATAGAGCGGCACGGTGAGGACGGCTACGCTATTGTCGAGGACTTCCTAGCCGAGGCGGATTGGGTGAACTCAGAGGGAAGAACCTGCAATCGCACTAAGGACGAAATCGCAAGGGGGCAATCGAGCGCTTACACCTCGGGGCTTTTGGAAAAGCATCCCGAGCACGATTATCCCGTCTGGATCTTTATGGAGCTGGTGTCGTTCGGTACGTTTCTGAGGTTCATGAAATTCTGCGCGGACAGATTCGGCGACAAGCGCTTGAGGGATGACTACTACGTGCTGCAGAACGTCAAAGCGCTGCGAAATGCATGTGCTCACAACAACTGCGTCTTGAACAACATGATCGGTTGTCCGGCGCGGTACAATGCTCAGCCAGCCGTTACGCAGGGCCTCGAGTCCATCGGCATCTCCCTAAGCCAGCGGCGCTCTAAGATGAAAAACGAGGTTTTCCAGCAGATAGCGACCGTGCTCTATGCGCATCAGCGCTGGGTCTCCGAGGGTGTGCGGAGAAACCGAGGGGACAGCTTGCGCAAGTTCAGCAACCGGATGCTAAAGAACTGGGAGTTTTACAAAGACAACGGACAGGTAGTTTCGGGATTCTTCTTCATTCTACGCATGATTTCCGGCTGGTATCCTGACGGAAATCCTGTCGCGCAGGATGATAGGGCGTCTCGGGGAACGAAGGAAAAGGCCGTGGAGGAAATGGGGAATTGCGGCGCCGCTGGAGAGTAGGCCTCTTGCAGCGCTGCGAGTTTTTGCGTACCATGTGCTCATAACGAAAAGCGCTTCGCGCTTTGTAAAGGGGGGGCTTCGCGAGAGGATCCCCCTTAGTTTTTCTTCTCACCCCTCTCATGGTTTCTCGGTCTTGCTGGAGCCAAGATAGGTGGCGCTGTGTTTCGCCGCAGGTTGGCGTTGGCGTACTTGCCGAAAATGAAACGAGGCGAGATTCAACGAGCCTCGCCCCATTCTGTTAAGTGCTTTCGTCCGCACTATTTACGGTCTGCACACCTTGCAGGCGGTATACCCTTCGCGCTGGGCTTCGCTCTTGGAGATAGAATACTTACTGTAGCGCAGATAGCGGCAGGTGCCACGGTGGTATTTCTCGCCCGTATTGGTGATATACACCGTGCCGCCGCTTGACTTCTTCGCCTTGGCCTTGGTCTTCACCGACTTCTTGGCGGACCAGTCGGAGTAGTACTTCTTGCCGTCAACTGTTTTGTAGGCACGCACCTGCACGTAGTATTTCGTGTTGGCCTTGAGCCCCGAGATCTTCTTCGAGGTGGCGCTCTTGCCGGCGGTAACCGTCTTGGCACCCTTCATGCTCTTGCTTTTGGAGTACTTGATCTGGTAGCCGGACACGTCGTTTTTGCCCTTCGACCACTTGGCGGTCACGGCGCTGCTGCTTGCTGCGCTGGGCTTCTTCGCGGTCGGCTTCTTCGGATACACCTTCACGGTGACGGTTTTCGTGCCTGTGTAAGCCCCTTGGCCCGTCACCTTGATCTTGTAGGTGCCTACTTTTTTGATGGTGCCAGAAGGCTCGATCGTGAAGTTCGCATTGGATTTGACAATATTGCTGACAACTGTTTTGCCTCCGGCTTTAACGGTGATCTTCGGTTTGATGACCTTGCCGGTGTAGGTGAACTTCGCCTTGCTTATTGTTACCTTGTCGATAGCCGTGGTGGCTGGGGTGGTGGTGCCGTCGGTCACGACGTCGTCGGCGAAGGCCGGTTGGGCTGTCGCGGCTGCCCCCATCGCGCCCAAGGCGAGTGCGGCTGTTAGCAGCAGCGCCGCGGTGCGCTGTCTCAGCCTCAATGTCTCTGTCATAACGCAACTCCTTTCTTCTCTGCGAGATACCGCTATCATAGCGTAACGATGACCAGATAGATAGGCGATTGCGTACACCCGCAATGCCGCTGCGCTCCCGGTCATGTCGGGCTCGGCCGTCTTCTGGCGATGCTGATCTTGCGCGGCATTCATCGTCAGGCATATAATTTTCCACAGATGTTCATCGACGCAGGAGGCGGCTGGCACGCCGCCTTCTTCTCGGTGGCTCGTCTCCGATTCCGAACACATGCGAGCGCGAAGGGGCTTTGGGGTTATGGGAAACCGTCGCCAGGTGACGCGGAGGAGCGTTTCGGTGCCGCGGGGGCGCTGCGGACGTCCTCGCCCTTACCAGCCGGGCCGGCTGAACAGCGCCTACGTGGCCGCTTTTCGTCCGCAACGCCGCCGCAAGCCGTGGGGTGTTATCATTCTGGTCGTGCTGCTCGTTGCCCTTGCCGGTGGCGGTGTGGCCTGGGGCATTACCACAGGCGCTCTGCCGGAGGCGATCGACGGCCTGCAGGCCCTTCTGCTTGGCGGCGATGTGCCCGATGCCGATGTCGCAGACGCCGATACTCAAGCAGCTAACCCTGCAGGCGCCGACACTCAAGCCGCCGACACTGCCGGCGGCGATCTCGCCAATGCGGCAGGCATCGATGCACCCGACGTTGACACCGCAGGTGCCGACGCAGCTGATACCAAGTGATCGAGTGTCGCCGTCGTCCCGGCGCAAGTGGGGCGGGACCGGGGTGCTGAGCGATGCAAGCGGGGCGAGCAAATGCGAGAAAAGGGGAGAACGCCATGATGCGGATCGACGCCAACACAAGAACCACTCCGAAGGCTCCGGCGATGCTGGCCGCTGGGGCGATCGCCGCGGCGGTCATTGCGGTGCTGCTGGCCTTCGCGCCTGTGGCTGCCTTCGCCGACGAGCCAGCGGCGGCCGGTACCCAGGCCAAGGCCACTAAGCCTGTCGAGATCACCATCAGCGCGGTGGGGGACTGCACGCTGGGGGTCGATTCCCGCTACAACAGCGTGTTCAACAGCTACTACAAGCGCAAGGGGGCGGCGTACTTCCTGAAGAAGGTGCGGTCCGTCTTCGCGAAAGACGACCTGACTATCGTGAACTTCGAGGGCACGCTCACCACGGCGAAGAGCCGCGCGGATAAGGCGTTTACGTTCAAGGGCCCGGCCAAGTATGCCTCTATCCTCACGAAAAGCTCGGTGGAGGTGGCCAATCTCGCCAACAATCACTCCCGCGACTTCGGCGCGAAAGGCCTGGCCGACACGAAGCGTACGCTGAAGAAGCGCGGCATCGCCTACTGCCAGAACACCACCATCGCCTACAAGACCGTCAAGGGCGCCAAAGTGGCCTTCCTCGGGTTCGACGAGGTAGACGGCGTGACGAAAAAGCAAGTGAAAGCCGGTATCAAGAAGGCGAAGAAGGCGAACGCGCAGATTATCGTCGTCAGCTTCCATTGGGGCATCGAGCGCGACTACTATCCGGCCCGGGCGCAGAAGAGCCTCGGGCGCTACGCCATCGACTGCGGCGCGTCGCTCGTGCTGGGCCATCACCCCCACGTGCTCCAGGGTATCGAGGAGTACAAAGGCCGCTACATCGTGCACAGCCTGGGCAATTTCTGCTTCGGCGGAAACACGAACCCCAAGGACAAGGACACGATGATCTTCCAGCAGACCTTCACGGTGAAGGGCGGCAAGCTCGCCAAGAAGGATAACGCCCGCATCATCCCGTGCTCGCTGTCGGGCAGCAAGTCCACCAACACCTTCCAGCCGCGCATTCTGAAGGGCGCGGAAAAGCGGGCTCTCGTGAAGAAGATGAACCGTCTGAGCCGCGGCATGGGCGTGAAGGTGGCGTCGAGCGGGCGCTTGAGGTAGGCCCGACGTATCGGCGCAGCGTTCGTGCGCCAGCGCAATGTTCACGCAGTGACACAGTGCTCGCGCGCCCGCGCTCCGTTCGCAACCCGGGCCCTTCGTCGCATGGCGGAGGGCCCCGCTATTTCCCCATAGTGGCGAACCAGTGGTCGGCGCGGGCGATCTGATCGCCGAAGCGGCTGTTCAGCCAGCGGAAGAGCGGCTTTTCCAGCAGCGCGATGCGCAGGCTGTCCACGGCGGCGCCGAAGGCGTACACGCCCACAGCCGCCAGCAGGCTCGCGCCGATGATGGCTGCCGGTCCGAGTGCGTACACGGCAGCGAAGTGGGGCCAGAGCCACGCCCGCACGAAGGGGTTGTCGTGGATGAGGTACACGCCCAGGGCGCATTTCGCGAGGTTGTTGACGGTGCGCGAGGGGGCCATGGCCAGCCGCGCGAAGGCGACGAGCATCCCCGTCGAGGCCAAAAACGTGGGAATCATATACTGCCACACCGGGTACTGGGCGTTCACGCGATCGAAGCCGAACCAAGCCTCGGCGCAGCAGATGGCGGCGATAGCGGCCCACGATACCAGCACGCCCGCCACAGCCATCGGCCCGCCGCCCACGCGCAGGGTCAGCCGCGCCGGGTCGAGCCATGCCAGGGCTCCCGATGCCCCGGTCGTTTTCGCCCAGGCGGCGTCCCGGTCAGCCGCCGCGCCATCGCCGCCGTCTCGGGCGAGGGCGATCGCAAGGGTGTCGCCGCCCTCTGCGCCTTCCATCAGCTCGCGAATCCAGCCGCCCACGAGGTAGAGGTAGAAGAACCACAGCAGATCGGATCCGAGCGGGTTGAACGTGGCCAGCGTCGGCAGCACCGAGATCGTCACGAAGCCGATGGCCGCCAGGCGGCTCTTGCCCCGGTGGCTCAGGCGATCAAACAGCAAGTTCAGGAAGGGGCTGACTACCATAAGGGCCACGAAGTTCGTTATGAACCAGTACTCGCCCGACACAAGCGGCAGCGCTGCCTTTTCCAGCCGGGCTTGGGTAACGAGTTCCGGTTGGGCCACGGCGAACAGGATCAGCAGCCCCCAGGAGTAGAACCACGTCTCGAGCACTACGCGCGCCACCGACGCCACCCGCACCGACGAGCGCGTCATGAAGTAACCGGTAATGAGCACGAAGCAGTTCACCCCGAGCTTGCCGCCGAAGGCGAGCACTCCCACGGCGACATCCGTCGCCAGCACGCCGTCTGCGGGCCAGGGTCCGTGGACGCTGAAGTGGAACAGGATAATGAGCATCATGCTTACGATGCGCAAAAGCTCGATGTTGGAATCTCTCATGAAGGATCCTCGGGTTTGATCGGATGGGCTGGCTTTGGGAGGCACCGCATTCCCGATGAGACAACATGAACGACCGATCGCTCCCTGTCAAGACGCTGGCCGTCGTGCGAGCAATGACGACGGGATGCGTCGGGTGGCTATCCGGGCCGGCGCCCCGGTGGACGCCGCGCCCCCATGCGCCCTCCCGCGGGCGGCTCTATTCCACGGAATGCTGACAAGTGGGCGGCGGAGCCGCTCGGCGGGGTCGGCTGTCGTGGTATGCTGCGAGGGAACTGATTCTGCCCGCTGGTGAAAGGGAGTCCCATGATCGATCGCAAGGCATTCCGCACGTTGACGTCCGGCCTGTACCTCATTACCTCCCGCGAGAGCGACCGCAAGGTCGGCTGCGTGGTGAACACCCTCGTCCAGGTGGCCTCCGAGCCGCCCACCCTGGCCGTGGCCCTCAACAAGGACAACGTCACCACTGCCGCTATCGACGCCACGGGCCGCTTTGCCGCCACGGTGCTGTCCGAGGCTGCGCCCATAGAGCTCATCGGCGCCTTCGGCTTCCGGTCCAGCGCGGACACCGACAAATTCGCCGACTGCCCCTACTGCCTGGACGGCGCCGAGATCCCCTATGTCACTGCCTCCGGGCTCGCCCGCTTCTCGGTGCGCGTGACCGAGAAAGTGGACGTGGGCACCCACTACCTGTTCGTGGGCATCGTGGAGGAGGCCGCTGTGCTGGAGGCGGGGGAGCCGCTCACCTATGCCGACTACCACCGGGTGAAGGGCGGCAAGACCCCGCCCAAGGCCGCCACCTTCAACGGGGGAGAGGACGGGATCGACGCTGTTCCGGCCGCCGCGCCGGTAGGCGACGCCGCTGCTCCCACGACCGAAGAAGCCCCCAAGCGCGTTGCGTGGCGCTGTCCCATCTGCGGTTATGTGGAAGAAGGCTATCCCGACGGGCTGCCGGCCGACTACACCTGTCCCATCTGCGGCGTGCCGGGATCGATGTTCGAGCGTGTCGAGATCTAGCGCATCCAAAATAAAGATTCGGTAGATTCTCCCAGAAGGACTGGCGGGCGCTGGTATCCTACGACGTTGGTTAACACACGCAAAGGAGGTAGGCGCCCCGGCGCCGCAAAGAGCCTATGGGAAACAGACCAGGAAGACATTCTGCGCCGCTGCCGACGGGCGGCCGTCGTCGCGGAGCCCATTCCGCGAATTTCACCCCCGATCGACGCAATGCCGGTTTCGCGCCCGATCGCAGCGCCGCTCCGAGTGGTCGCGGCGTCTACGGGGCCGGGACGTCCGGTTTCACGCCGGCGGGCCGCCAGAGCTATGCGGCCAGCGACAGCCTGGCCCGAGCCAAGCAGGCCCGCAAGAAGAGCCGCGGCAAGAAGATCGCCCTCGGCGTGGCCATTGCCCTGGTGGTGGCCTTGGCCGGCGGCGGCACGGCCATGGCCCTGTACCTGAACGGCATCAACCAGACTATCCAGGGCGGCATGGACGAGACTGAGAAGATGCAGCTCGTCGAGCAACTGGCGCCTTCCAAGAGCGAGGATGGCTCCTACTACGTGGGCATCTTCGGCAGCGACGCCCGCAAGGGCGAGACGGCCAGCCGCTCGGATGTGACCATGCTCGCTCGCATCGACCCCGACGACGGCGTGGTCGACCTCGTCTCGGTGCCCCGCGATACCATGATCGACATGGGGGAGCACGGCACCCAGAAGATCAACGCCGCCTACGCTTTCGGCGGTCCGTCCCAGGCCGTGAAGACCTTGTCCGCCTTTGCCGGCGTGCCCATCACCCACTACGTCGAAGTGCACTTCGACGAGCTGAAGGACGTGGTGAACGAGCTCGGCGGCATTCAGGTGAACGTGCCCGAGGGCTTCTACTCCGACACGAGCGGGCTGACCATCGAAAAGGGCGAGCAGACCCTCGACGGCGATCAGGCTTTGGCCTTCGCGCGCGAGCGCCATGCCGTTTCGGGCGGCGACTTCTCCCGTGCCCAGGCCCAGCGCATGATCATCGAGGCCATTGTGGAGAAGATCCTCGCCGCCTCGCCGACCGATATTCCCGGCATCGTGGAGTCGCTGGCCCGCTGCGTCACCACCGATTACTCCGTGACCGATCTGGTGAACCTGGCCCTCACCTTCAAGGACAAGGGGCTTACCATGTACTCGGCGGCTTGTCCCAGCTACACGCTGAACCAGAACGGCGTCAGCTACGTGGGCACCCAGTACGAGGAGTGGCAGGCCATGATGCGCCGGGTGGATGCCGGCCTCGATCCCACCGACGAGAAGGCCGAGATCCCCGAGCCGCAGGCCAGCGACAGCGAGCTGGGCGCGGCCAGCAACGCCGCCAGCCCTCGGGACTACAAGGATCTCGTGGCCGACGCTATGACCACCGATGACGTGGTGTCGGCGAAGAAGGACGACAAAGCCGACAAGGACGCGTGACGCCTCGTCGAAACTCGTTTCGCTTGCGCTCGAAATCCCTCGCCTTCGGCGGGGGATTTTGCTACACTGCCGAGGATGTGATTCGACGTCCCGTCGGGGGCGCAGATCCGATGGAAGGAGCGGTGCGGGCGCCATGAAGCGGCAAGACGCTCATAAGGCTGCGGCGATGCTGATAAGCGTCGTGCTGGCCTGTGCTTTGGTGCCTGCAGTTCCGGCCCAGGCCCAGCCGACTGCCGCCGATGTCTCCGTCGCCGAGACTGCTGCCGACGGGGGTGCCGATGGTGCCGAGGCTGCCGACAGGGGCGCCGATGGTGCCGAAGCTGCCGACGCCCCTGCCGCCACCGTTCCCGATGTCGAATCGCCCCTCGTCGTGGCCGATGAGCAGACCGTGGCGACCGTCGCCGAAGCTGTTCCGCCCTCCACCGCAGGCTCCTACGACACGGCCATCGCCGACGCCAACCGCTATCAGCTCGTGATCGTCGTGCGCTTCGCCGGCGATACCACCGGGGATGGCGACACGGGCCTGAACGCGGTGGACCCCTCGGTGCTGCAGCTGACGGGACGCCGGCTCGTCGAGCGGCTCAACGGCTTCACCGACAGCCCGTTTCTGGAGCCCACCCTGTACAGCTACGTGAAGGACGTCTCGGATGGGGCCTGCCGCCTGCAGTCGATCATCCCCCAGGCCGATGAGGACTTCCGCATCCGGTATCTGACCCTGCCCCGCGCCCGCGAGGGCTACGCCTATGCCGTCAACGTGGTGGAAGACGCCCTGGCGGCTTTCAACCGCGCCTATCCCGACTTCGACGGCCGCAGCCTTGACGGGGACGGTGACGGCTATGCCGACAACGTCCTCATCGTGCCCGAGGTGAACGGCAGCGCCCCGGTCATCGATTCGCCGCTGTGGCCCCACAAGGCCGACTACACCGGCTCAGGGCGTATCGGTGCGGAGGGCCGCGCGGTGCGGGTGGGCACCTACACCATGGTGGATACCTCCCACGGGGTTTCCACGGGCACCATAGTCCACGAGACCATTCACGCCTTCGGGGCGAAGGACCTTTACCGGGCCGGCGCGAAGACCGAAGATGCGGCCAACCGCCCCGTGGGCGTGTGGGACATCATGGCCGAACACGCCGGCTCGCGCCTCATGCGGCCCTTGGCCATTACGCGCCAAGACTGCGGGTGGACGAAGCTGGAGGAGACCGGCGGCGGTTCGGTTACCCTGTTCGCGCCCGGTTCCGGCAAGCGCCAGGCGGTGAAGTTCAAGACAGACCTCAACGCCTCGGAGTACTTCGTCGCCGAGTTCCGCCGGGCTAGTGATGCCGCGGGCGGCGCTGCGGGTCTCGACATGTCCGTGGAGGGCCTCCCCTCCACCATCGGGGGCTCGGGGCTGGTGGTATACCGGGTGAATCCCGTCATGAAGGATGCGGGCAACGGGAACAAGGGGTCGAAGGACTACGTGTACATCTTCCGTCCCGGCGAGACGGGGGCGCCCCGTGGCGACGGGGCCGGCGACCTGCGCCACGCTCAGCTCTCGGTACCGGGTCGTGCGACGCTCGGCGCGGCCGATATGGCCGCGGGGCTCGCCGACGGGGCGATTACCTATTCCGATGGCCAGAACTCGGGCATCGTGGTGTCGGTAACGGAGCAGAGCGACGATGCCATCACCTTCAAGCTGGAAATGCCGGATGTGACCGCGCATGATTTGTGGAAGAGCGCGGTGGACGGCAAGGGGGCCACGGCCCTGACCGAGTCGGGCTTTTCGGACACCAGCCTGGTGAAGGCTGCCGATGGGGCGCTGTACCAGGTGTGCTCGCGACTCCAATCGGGCACGCGGGGTGCGGGCGCGACGGTGTACCGTTACGACGGCTCGTCGTGGTCGAGCCTGGGGTCCCTCGGCAGTGGCTACGGCAGCTTCAGCGGAGCAGTGTACCGCAACGAGCTGTATGTGGCCGGCGTGCGCTACGGCGCTGCGACGACCATCGGGCTGTGGCGGTGGAGCGGCCGGGCATGGAAGGAAGTCGCCACGGTGGCGGCCGCAGCCAACAAGCCCGTGCTCGGCGTGGCCGGCGGTGCCCTGTACCTGTTCGCCGACGGCAGCGGCAGCGGCGCTCAGCTGTACCGGCTGACGGGCTCGTCGCTGACGCCGGCGGGCCGCCGCTGGGGGAGCGGCACGATCGCGGGCGCGCACCTGTTCGATGTGGGTGGTCAGCCGGCCGTTATGGCAGGGAACTTCAACAGCGACCGCACCGAGCTGTGGACGCTCGCGAACGGCGCGTGGAAGGTGGCCCGGGTCCACAGCGGCTTCGCGCAGATGGTGGCCGGCTACCAGGACGGCAAGCACTCCTTCGCCCTCACGGTCACCCAGGATGGCGCCCTGCGCTTGATAGATCTGGCGGGGACGTCTGGCAGCGGCTTCGGGGAGAAGTACTCGCCGTCGCCCCTGGCGCTGCCCAAGGCCTATACGGCTTCTCTGACCCTCGGGGGCGATAGGCTGTACGTGGCCCTGGCGGAGGCGGGCAGCCAGATTGCTCGTGTCTTCGAGGCGTCGGTGGGCAACCGGGCATCCTGGCAGCAGGTGGGTGCCAACGTGGTGTCGCCCTCCACGGCCATCGACGTGGGCACCATCGGCGATGCGGTTTTCGTCGCATCGACGGCCACGCCCGATGATGTGCCCATGCTGCTCCAGCACGGCTCGGTGGGCCCCGGCGCCATCGTGCCCGCACCGCCGCTGCCCAGCGAGCCCGCAAAGCCCGCGCCCGCGCCAACCCCTGCGCCGAAGCCGACACCTGCGCCCGCGCCGAAGCCGACCCCCAAGCCTGCGCCTTCAACCCCTGCGCCCGCCCCTTCGGCTCCGACACCTGCGCCAAAGCCCTCCTCTTCCGCGAAGGCCAAGCCGGCCCCCAAGCCGCGGGCCACGGCGTTCACCAAGGTGAAGGGCGGCCGGCGGGCCATAACCCTGCGGTGGAAGAAGCAGACGAAGTCGGTGACGGGCTATCAGATCCGCTATTCCACATCGAGGAAGTTCACGAAGAAGACGACGCGGACCCGGTGGGTGAAAAGCACCAAGAAAACGTCGCTCACCGTAAAGAAGCTGAAGGCGAAGAAGACCTATTATGTTAAAGTTCGCACATATAAGAAAATCGGAGCCAAGTATTACTATTCGAAGTGGTCGAAGGTGAAGAAGGTGAAGACGAAGTAGGCGCTCGGGCGCCTGCTTGGCCCGGGCGGAGAGAAGGAGCCTGCTGTGGGGATGAACGCGCTTGCGAAACGATGCGGTTGGAGAGCAATGTCGGCAAGGTGGGCCGCGGCGCTCGTCCTCGGGTTCGCCCTGGCTTTGGCAATGCCGGCCACGGCCCTGGCCGCCGAGGGCGATAAGGCCGCGTCGGCCGACGACGGGGCCGCTGCGCCGAAAGAGTCGGTGGAACTCGTCTGCAAAACCACCCTTGCCGGCGTGAGGGGATGGCAGAGCACCGATGGCGGCAAGCTGGCCGGCCGCAAGAGCGGATCGGCGGCTGTGACGGCGCTGCGCATCGCCTACAAGGGCACGGTGGACGGCTCCATCAAGTACCAGACCTATCAGGCGACCGGCGGCTGGTCAGATTATGCCGCCGCCAACAAGACCTCGGGGACGAAGCGGGCGGCCAATCCCATCCAGGCGCTGCGGGTGAAGCTGACCGGGGACGTGGCCGACCGCTATAACGTGTACTACCGGGCGAACCTCGTCGGCTACGGCTGGACCGGCTGGGGCAAGAACGGCCAGGCGGTCGGCGCCCGCAAGCTGGCCAGCGTGCGCGGCTACCAGGTGAAGCTCGTCAAGAAGGGCAAGAAGGCCCCGGGCAGCGCCAAGAACCGCTACTTCTCGAAGGGCGCCGCCAGCGCTGAGGTGTTCTACGCCCAAGGGGGCAAGACGCGAACCCAGCTTACGCGCGCCCTCAACAAGGCCAAGGGCGCCAACTCGGGCCTGAAGGCCTTCGGCGGGAAGTACAACTTCAATTCCAAGGCGGGCAAGAAGCTGAAGGCGGCCATCAAGAACCTGAGCCGCTACAAGCTCAGCTTCACCATGATCGATCTGAAGACGGGCCGCGGCATCAGCTACAACCCCACAAAGGTGCTCTATATCGCCAGCTCCATCAAAGGGCCCTATGTGGCCGCCATCAACAAGTACCGCGCCGGCAGCGTGGGCGCCGGCACGCGGGCCACGATGAGCAGCACCATCAAGGTGTCCAGCAACGAGGGCTATTCCAGCCTGCGCCGCCGTTTCGGCCACGGTATCATGAAGAAGATGATGAACTACTGCGGCATCTCCGAGAAGGAGATGACCTCCACCCGCAACTACCCCTATATGTCGTCGCGCACGCTGGCGAAACTGTGGGTGGGCACCTACTGGTCCTACTACCGCGAGACCAACACGCGCTCGGCCTGGGCCCGCGGGTTGTATGCTCATCCGTGGAACTCGTTCATCGACCGGGGTCTTTCGACTCCCACGCGCAGCAAGCCCGGGTGGTACCCGGGCGGCGGCTATAACGTGCAGAACGACGGCGGCGTGGTGCTGTCCAGCGACGGGCACTATGTGGTTGCGGTCATGAGCTCGGCCTGCGGGCAGTACGGCAAGCTGGCCAACCTTGTGCGCGCCATCGACGGTGTGCACGCCGATATGGTGAAGTAGGGAAGGGGGCGCAACGGGTTCTCGGCCATCTCGTGCGCTCGCGCGGAAAATGGCACAACCTGTTGTGTTTTCCCTGACAACGCGGCTATAATGCCGAGTTATGAAAATTGAGCGGCGCCCGAGGGACGGAGGAGCGTCGCCGGCCGATACTCCGATATGAAAGAAGGCGAGATAACCGATGAAGAAGACGTCCTTGCGCAAGCGGGTGCTGTCGGTGGTGCTGAGCGCCACCCTGGTGGCCACGATGTGCCCGGCGACCGCCCTGGCCGACGAGCCTGCTGGCGCCACTCCGCCGGCCGCCGACCAGCCGGCCACCGACCAGCCGGCCACCCCGCCGGCCGACCAGACGCCCGCGACTCCCCCCGCCGACGAGACCCCCGAGCCGCCCAAGCCCGAGGTGAAGCCCAAGCCGAAGCCGAAGCCGAAGCCGAAGCCGAAGCCCGTGGTGTCCTGGCGCAGCGCCGGCAAGATTCCCGGCGCGAAGGTGAAGTACCAAAAGAAGGGTGCGATGGCCGGCAAGACCGCCTCCACCAAGCCCCTCACCTACATCAAGATCAAGAACGACTCCAAGAACATCAAGGGCAATATCGCCTACAAGGTGCGCATGGCCGGTAAGGGCTGGACGGGCTGGAAGAAGAACGGCCAGAAGGCCGGCAACGGCAAGACCAAGAACGCCGTGCAGGCGCTGAAGGTGCAGTTGACCGGCGAGCTCGGCAAGCAGTACAACGTGTTCTATCGCGCCTATGTGGTGGGCTACGGCTGGACCGGCTGGGGCAAGAACGGCGAGCAGGTGGGCGCTCCCAAGCTGGCCGGCATCCGCGCCTATCAGGTGAAGATCGCCCCGAAGAAGGGCACGGCCGCCAAGAAGGCCAACAAGAAGTACAACACGAAGAAGGCGCGCAAGAACCACCTGATTACCACCAAGACCGCCTCAGAGATGTCCATGCGCCTGTCCATGGCCGCCAAGGCTCAGGGTCAGTCCTCGAAGACCAAGTGGCTCATTCTGGTGGATACTCACAAGAACCGCGTCTGCGTGCTGAAGGGCAAGAAGGGCCAGTGGAACGTGCACAAGTTCTTCAAGTGCTCCAGCGGCGCTCCGGGCTCGCGCACGGTGCGCGGCAAGTTCACCATCGGCAGCCGCGGCCTCTCCTTCGGCGAGGATAAGGGCTACTCCTGCTGGTACTGGACGCAGTTCTACGGCAACTACCTGTTCCACTCGGTGCTGTACAATCCGGGCAGCAAGCGCTCGCTGCAGGACGGCCGTCTGGGCATGAACCTCTCCCACGGCTGCGTGCGCCTGGCCATCGGCAACGCGAAGTGGATCAATCGCAACATTCCCAGCGGCACCAAGGTATGGACCTACTAAGTCGTTGCTCCCTCAACGTTTCAGGCGGTCGGGTCGAAGGGCCCGACCGCTTTTTTTACCTAGGTGGATTATTTGGAGCGGGACGCCCTTGCCGGGTGGCGCTGCCCCGCTTGGGAGGACACCACCCGGCAAGGGCGTCCCGCTTCCGCTCTGCTCTGTATGGACGCTTTGTCGGTAATCTATGCTGTTACCGTCATAAGCCGACCTCAGGTGCCAAAAGTGCCCGGGTCTGCCTTGCGGACTGAAAAACAAAAATGCTATCATGCGTGAACCCTTTTAACCCCAACCGATGATGAACTGTACCCGAGAGTTGAAGGATATTTCTATGACTGCAAAGGCGCTGCGCGTTTTCCTGGCCTCGCTGCTCACCCTCGCCCTCATCCCCACGGCCGCCCTCGCCGACGACGGCGACAGCAACGAGGCGCGCGCCTCCTATGAGCCGGAAGGCTATCATGACGAGGGAGCCGGCGAGCCGGTGACCGACGGAGACAGCTGGCGCATCACCGACGGCGTTCCCAACAACGTGTGGCTGGAGGAGAACGAAGATGCCGGCATCGCCACCTTCGGCGCCTTCTCCGACGTGGGGGACAGCTACCGCGCCACGTGGTCGGCGGCTAACGGCGTGGGCACCTATATCGATCGCAAGAAGCCCACCGACAAGGGCACGGTTATCACGGTACCCAATGTTTTGGAGGTCGGCGTCGATATCTCGTACTTCAACAACGAGAAGGGCGGCAAGCACACGGCCATCGATTGGAACAAGATGAAGGCCGACGGCATCACCTTCGCCATCATTCGCATCGGCGACGGCGGCACCAACGGCAAGGGCTTCGACGACCCGTGGTTCGTGCAGAATATCCAGGGGGCGCAGGCCGCCGGCATCAAGGTGGGCGCCTACCTGTTTTCTCGCGCCACCCATCTGGGCAAGGGCGATTTCTCCGTCGACAACGAGATCAACCAGACCCTCGATCAGCTAAAGGCAGCCGGCATTCAACCGGGGGACTTGCAGCTGCCGGTCTATCTCGACCTGGAGTGCCAGGCCCAGCGCGATCTGACCAAGAAGAAGGGCGGTGCGGAGCTGCTCGGCCAGATCGCCGTGGCCTGGTGCTCGGCCATTCAGGCAGCCGGCTACAATGTGGGCATCTACGCCAACACCGACTGGTTCAACAACGTGCTCACCGACGAGGTGTTCTCGAAGGAGTCCATGGCGGCTAACAAGTGGAGCCGTTGGGTGGCCCGCTATTCGTGGGGCGGCACCTCCTCCAAAATCGAGAATACCGACATCTGGCAATTCACCTCCATCGGTTTGGTGAACGGCACCCCGCGCAAGTACTGCGACGTGAACTTCTCTTACGTCAATTTCGGCGAGGCTCCGAAGATGTACACAGTGAAATACAAGCTCAACGGCGGCAAGATGGTTGCGGCCAATCCAGTTTCCTACAATAACGTGCTCTCGCTTCCCACGCCCACGCGCGCCGGTTACAAGTTCGACGGCTGGTACACCGACAAGAACTTCAAGAACAAGGTGAAGAAGCTCACCAAGAAAAATGCGACTCTGTATGCCAAGTGGTCTCAGCCCTACACCATTAAATACGTGACGAACAAGGGCAAGAACCACAAGTCGAACCCGAAGAAGTACGGCGGCACCATCACCTTGAAGAACCCGACGCGCTCCGGCTACACCTTCAAGGGCTGGTACGCCGACAGGAAGTTCAAGAAGAAGGTGACGAAGGTCAAGAACAAGAACGTC
>NZ_KE159646.1:244348-245586 GCF_000403355.2 Adlercreutzia caecimuris B7
ACGCCAAGAAGGTCAGGATCACCAAGATCAGGGGCGGCTGGGGCTACGTGAGGGGCGGCGGCTGGGTCAATCTCGCCTATGCCAAGCGCGTCTAGGGTTGAGGGGCGAAGCGCTTCTGGGTTTCGTTTGCCGAGTGTGCAAGGAGCAGAAATGAACAAGACACTCAGACTCGTTCTCGTCATCGCCCTCGCTGCGGCGATGGTTCCCGTCCCGGCGTTGGGCGAGGAGGCGGAGGCAGAATACGATCGGGGCACGGGCCAGCAGGCGAGCAGCTGGCGCTTCGTCGATGGCGTGCTGGCAGAGCCGGTATCTTCCGCCGAAGCGCCGGAGGGAGAAGACGGGCCAGATGGGGGCATTGCTCCTCTGGCGGCCTGGGAGGATGTGCCCGTCGACGGGGCGTCTGTGGCGAACACCTGGACGTGCGCCAATACCAAGGACAACTACACGCTGCGCTTCAAACCCACGGACGAGGACACGATCGTCTCAGTGCCCGGCACGCTTGCCGTGGGCATCGACGTCTCCGAACACAACAACGACCCCGGCGGCCGCGCTGCCGGTCCCATCGACTGGAATCAGGTGAAGGCCGACGGCGTCACCTTCGCCATCATTCGCTGCGGCTATGGGAGCGATTACGCCGACCAGGACGACGACTGGTTCGCCTCCAACTACGAAGGCGCTCGCGCTGCCGGCCTCGACGTAGGCGTCTACCTGTATTCCTACGCGCCCAAAGCTGCCGGCGCAGCGCCCTCGGCGCAAAGCGAGGCCCAGCACGTGCTGCGCGTTCTGCGGGAAAACGATATCGAGCCGGCCGATCTGGCCTACCCGGTATACCTCGATCTGGAGGATTTCTCCCAAACGACGCTGAAGAGGGGTGTGCTGGGCGACATCGCCACCACGTTCTGCAGCACCATTGCCGCTGCTGGCTACTCGGTGGGCATCTACGCGAACCAGTACTGGTTCGACTCGGTTCTGAAAGACGATCACGCCGTCTTCGACCCGGACACCATGGCGGCTAACGGTTGGTCGCGGTGGGTGGCGCGCTATTCCAACGGCACGAGCAGCTCTGAAGTGGCCAACACCGACATTTGGCAGTTCACGCCCATTGGTAAGGTCAACGGTACACCTAAGACCTATTGCGATGTGAACTTCGCTTACCGGGAGGCCTCGGCCACTGCGGTGCGTCCGACAAGCTATCAGGTCGTCTACAAGCTCAACGGCGGCAAGAACCATGCGTCGAA
>NZ_KE159646.1:245720-265463 GCF_000403355.2 Adlercreutzia caecimuris B7
ACGCCAAGAAGGTCAGGATCACCAAGATCAGGGGCGGCTGGGGCTACGTGAGGGGCGGCGGCTGGGTCAATCTCGCCTATGCCAAGCGCGTCTAGCGGAGTAGTGCCGTAAGGAGCGCTGTCGAGACGGGGGTCTCGGGATAATACGACAGAGGCGGCCGAAGGGGCCGCCTCTGTCGTTGCAGGTGCGTTTTGGGTGCGCCGCGCTCGTTACAAGCGGCCGTCCTTCCAGGCTTCCAGGCCCTGGATGACGAGGTTGTGGGTGCGCTCTACCTCGGGCATGTGCTCGGCGGCCGCCTCGTACTCGCCGGCGTACAGCGCATCGGACACGAGGGCCGCGCACTGGAACAGGTCCTTGAACGAGAGGTTACCCGCCACGCCCTTGAGCGCATGGGCCTGGCTGTAACCCTCGGAGTAGTCCTTGGCCTCCATGGCCGCCTGGAGCGCCACGAGGTGCGCATCGTCCAGGTATTTCAGCGCCAGGCGTTCGTACAGCTCGGCGTTGTCGCCGAAGCGGTCCATGGCGTCCACATAGTCGATTCCGTAGGGAGCCAGTTTATCTGCAAGCGTTGCGGTCATGGCGATCAGTTCCTTTCAAACAACGGCGAAAGTTCGTGCTCAGGAGGCACCGTCTGCCGCCCTTCTCCTCTTCGGCGGACGATGCGCTGGACATTGGAGTTCAGTTTAACGTCTTGTAACGGATTTGCCAGCGATCGGCAGGGGCTGTTAATGTCCTGTAGCCACCTGTCACCAATCTGTAATCTGCCGTTAGAGAAACGGTTATTGTCGGCATGGCCGTGTGACGAGGCGGCTGCGGGAGGCGTCTGTGCGGCGAGCGCGATATCCCGGTTTCGATGAGTCGCCTCGGGGGATCGCGCTCGCGGCGAGGCGGCTAGTAATCGGCGGCGGCCGGGGAGGCCATCCAGGCCCGGTAGAAGTCCTCGTAGGCGTCGGCCAGCACCGCCTCGCGGGCCCGGCGCATCAAATCCAGCAGGAAGTGCAGGTTGTGCACCGACAGCAGCATGGCGCCGAGCATCTCGTTCTGCTTCACCAGGTGGCGCAGGTAGGCGCGGGTGTAGTTTTGGCAGGTGGGGCAGGTGCAGGCGGGATCGAGCGGCGTAAAGTCGCGGGCGAACTTCGCGTTGCGCATGTTCATGCGGCCCGTGCTGGAGAACGCCGTGCCCATGCGGGCCGTGCGGGTGGGCAGCACGCAGTCGAACATGTCCACGCCCTCGCGCACGGCACGCACCAGGGTGGTGGGGTTGCCCACGCCCATGAGGTAGCGGGGGCGGTCTTCAGGGCAGGCCCGGGCCACCGCGCCCAAGGTCTCGAACATCACCTCGTGGTCCTCGCCGACCGAGTAGCCCCCGATGCCGAAGCCGCCGAAGCGCTGGTGCCCGGCCGCCAGCGACTCGTCCTCGATCTCCCGCAGCCGGCGGATAGATTCCAGGCGCAGATCGAGATGCATGCCGCCCTGGACGATGCCGAAGAGCGTCTGGTCGGGGCGCGTGTGGGCTGCCAGGCACCGGCGCGCCCAGGCGCTCGAGTAGTCCACGGCCTTCGCCACGAACGCGCGCTCAGCCGGATAGGGGGCGCACTGGTCCAGCTGCATGGCGATGTCGGCGCCGATCTTCTGCTGGATGACCATGTTCTCCTCGGGCGTCCAGTGAATGTTGGACCCGTCGTAGATGGACTTGAAGGTGACGCCGTCATCGGACAGCTTCACGGTGTCGGCCAGGGAAAACACCTGGAAGCCGCCGGAGTCGGTGAGCATGGGGCCGTCGTAGTTCATGAAGCGGTGGATGCCGCCGGCCTCTTCCACCAGGTCGGCCCCGGGGCGCATGGCCAAATGATAGGTGTTGGCGAGCACCACCTGGGCCCCCAGCTCGCGCAGCTGGTCGGTGGTGACGCCCTTCACCGTGGCCGAGGTGCCCACGGGCATGAACATGGGGGTGCGGAAGGTGCCGTGGGCCGTCTCGTAGGAAAGCGCCCGAGCGTGGCCGGAGGTGGCCTCGCAGGTACAGTCGAACAGCGCCATGGCCTACACCTCCCGGGAGCCGGGCGCCTGGGCGGCCAGCACGTCGTCGGTAGCCGCGGCGGCGTGGGCCGCGGCGCGGGTTCCGTCCAGGGAGCCTCCGTCGTTGGCAGCCCGTGCCGCCTCGGCCTCGGCTGGGTCGATGGGACCCATCTTTACGGCCGAGGCCGGATTGGCGCAGGGCGGCAGGGCGGCCGCGAAGGCGGCGAAGTCGGCCATGGTGCCGTGCTTCACCGAGGCCAGGTCAAAGCCCGCCGGGTCGAGCAGCCAATCGGTCACGAGATAACCGTCGGCCCCCAGGTGCATGAAGGAGAGATCCTCCACGGTGTTGTTGCCCACCATGAGCACGTCGGCGCCATCCACCCCGGCTGCCGCCAGGTTCTCGGCGTAGTAGAGCGGTCGTGGTTTCACGGTGCGGGAATTCTCGTAGTGGGTCAGGCGGGCGAAGGCCTCGGGGTGTATACCGGCCCAGGCCAGGCGGTGGCGCACAGCGGTCGGCGGGAACATGGGCATGGTGGTCAGCAGCAGGGGATAGCCCTTTGCCGCCAGGGTCTCGATGGCCGCCGCGGCGGCCGGGTTGGGCTCCACATCGGCACCGAGGGCCGCGAAGGGGCCGTCGTAGAACTCGGTCAGCAGCGGCTCCCAATCCACGTCCGCATCACCCATAAGGTCGGTGAAGGTGTCCCAGAAGGCCTCGGCGTTGGTGCGGCCGTCGTCGTGGACGGCCATGGCCCGGGTGCCGGCCTTGAGGGCCTCCAAGAAGGGGCCGCCCTCGATGCCGCGGGCCTCCATGAAGTCGTAGAGGGCGGCGAAGTAGCGGCCCATGAACACGTCCAGGTCCATGGGAAGCAGGGTGCCGTCCAAATCGAAGCAGATGGCGCGGTAGGCGCGCGGGGTGGGGTCCATGGGGTTCCTTTCCAGGTGGGGCCTGCGGGCGGCGAGGGGGCGGCCGCGCTGGCCGTCCGCGGGGCGCTTCCGCCGCCGTTTCAAGATCAACGTGGTAGTATACCGCCGATGCAATTCTTAAGGAGCGCTTTTCATGAGAACCGATGATTTCGACTACGCCCTGCCCGACGAGCTGATCGCCCAGGAGCCCGCCGCCGAGCGCGACCGTTGCCGCCTGCTCGTGATGGACCGGGCCACCGGCGAGGTGGAAGACCGCATCTTCCGCGACATCGTCGACTACCTGCGACCCGGCGATCTGCTCGTGGCCAACGAGACCCGCGTCATGCCGGCGCGCCTGCTGGGCGCCAAGCGCGGTACCGGCGGGGCAGCCGAGGTGTTTTTGCTGCGCGAGTGCGCAGGCCCCGAGCCCCGCACCAACCGCGTGGCCTTCTGGGAGGTGCTCGTGCGCCCGGGCAAGCGCCTGAAGCCCGGGGCCGGGGCCGTGGTGGACTTCGCCGACGGCGCGGGGAATGTGGTGCTGTCGGCCGAGATTATCGACTGGGCCCGAAACGGCCAGCGCGGCGAGCGCGTGGCGAGGCTGATCACGCCGCTGCCCAGCCTGGACGAGGCCCTGCATGCCGTGGGCCACACGCCGCTGCCCCCCTACATCAAGGACTACGCCGGCGACGAGGAGCTCTACCAGACCGTGTACTCCCGCCGCGAGAGCTCGGCGGCCGCCCCCACGGCCGGCTTGCACTTCACCTCCCAGCTCATCGAACGTCTGTGCGATCAGGGCGTCGGTTGGGCCACGGTGGAGCTGGAAGTGGGTCTTGACACCTTCCGCATCGTGGACGAGGAGGATCCCGAGAAGCACGTCATCCACACCGAGTTCTACACGGTGCCGCAGGCCACGGTGGATGCCGTCGCCGCTGCCCGCGCCGCCGGCGGCCGCGTGATCGCCGTGGGCACCACGAGCGTGCGCAGCCTGGAGAGCGCCTGGGATTCCGCGGCCAACGGGGGAGCCGGCGCGCTGGTACCCCGCGACCGGGAGGCCACGAGCCTCTACATCTTGCCGGGGTACCGGTTCCATGTAGTAGACGCGCTCATCACCAACTTCCACGTGCCCCGAAGCACGCTCATGATGCTGGTCTCCGCCTTCAGCACCCGCGAGTCCGTCATGGCCGCCTACGAGCACGCCGTGGCCGAGCGCTATCGCCTCCTCTCCTTCGGCGACGCCATGTTCCTGCACTAGGGGAAGGGCGCGCGGCTGTCGGTGCGGGCGCTCGCCAGCCGACCCCCTGGCTTGATCCGGGCGACGTGCCCTGGGGGGATGCCGGGGCCGTTTTTGTCGCGTCCCTCCGGTTCTTAGGGCGTTTTCTGGCTTGAAAAGCACGACCTTGGAACCAATTTGGCACTTGAGAGGGGAGGGACGTATTACATTTCCGGAGTATTCCCTCGTGGCGTAATGCCGGGGGAGGCGCCCCCCTCGATTTCGGGCGAATTCGGTTCCAAGGTCGTGCTTTTCAAGCCAGAAAACGTTCCGGCATCCGAAAGCGGCCAGCGCTTGGGCACGGCCGGACACCGCAGCGCACGACCGGGCGCGGTGAGCGCATCGACGGGTGTCGGGCACAGCGGAGCGGGCGCGACCGGTTCGGGGGCGCCTTCCAGCCATTCGCGGCGGTGGTATCGGCTAAGCGACCAGCCCGTGCGGAAGAGGGCACGCTGCTGCTGGCGGAATGCGGCGCTTTGGGGTCTCAGCCGGGTGCCCATGCGCCGTCTCGACTGCTCGGCGATTTTCCGCATTTCCCCCTGGCTGCCTATCTGTCGTGCGGTAACCGTGATGACTTTGTACCCGTCGGCTTCAAGGGCCAGCCGTTTCTGGGCGTCGCGCGTCAGCTGCGCGGCGGTTGCGTGCTCGGTGTTGGAGTCGTATTCGATGTCGAGGCGGCTGCTCTCGCAGAGGATGTCGGGAACGAGCGTGCTTCGGTGCGCGATGGCACGGGCCTTGGAGCTGGGCTTTATGCGGCGGTTGGCGGCGATGCCCGGCAGTTGGTAGCCCCCGAAGCGATAGGGAAGGCCCAGGGCCATGGCCAGAAACACCTCGGGAGGCGATGCGGCGCCGTCTACCATGAGGCCGAGGGCTCGGCGCGCCGGCTTCGCGCCGAGGATGCCCGGATTGCGTTCGATGAATGCCCCGATGCGCCGCACGCTGGTAAGCGGTCGGCGCTTCCCCAGGCCGTTGCGTGCTTTGGGATCGATGAAGAAGGTGCCGCACAGCGCGTTGCCCACCTTCACGAGTTCGTGGAGGTCCAGGTTGTTCGCGACTTGGACGAAGCACAGCTCGGGGCAGGGCGCGTATATTCCGCTTGCCACACGACAGAACGGCCTGCCGACAAGCTTGAACTGGGAGCGATGGGGCGCAACTCCGTCAGGGCACCGCTTCATGCGCACGGAAACCGTAACGTGGTAGGGCCGGGGGATTTGCGGGCAGCAGTGCGCGAGATACTGGATTGCCGCGGCATCGGGTTTGCAGTTCCGCAGCGCATTTTGACCTACCCGGTTCCCCTCGCCGGGCGTGGCCGGGGCCGAGAGCCACCAGGAGAGCGCCGATATGCCGTACAGGAAAATTCGCATGGGCGTATTGTAGGGGGTTCGCCGGCGGCCGCCGCGGCCGCCTGCGGCCTTCATGAATGTTCCGCTGTGGTAAGTCAGCAGCTCAGGATTCGGGTGTGTGCGGAACCCTTTCGCTTGGTTTCGGCATGCTGCCGGCAGTAGGACGCCGCCCCGTCTCGACGGCGGGGTTTCCGGGCCTGAGGCGTTTTCTGGCTTGAAAAGCACGACCTTGGTACCTTGGATTGCGATTTTGCCGGGACTGGTAATACGTGACCTGGGGAAACGGAAGCGAGGTATTACAAGTTGGCTGCTTTTGGATGTTTTTCGGACCGATCGGGTTCCAAGGTCGTTGTTTGCAAGCCAGAAAACGCCCCAAGAACCGGAGGGGCTCCCGTGCCGCCGGCTCCTCGGGAGGCGAAGGGCATGTCGCGGCGCGAGAGACGGAGGGGTTTTCGCGGGCGGGAAGGGGAAAGAGCAGCTAAAAGTTTTCCCAGTTCATTGTAAGGGTTTAGGAAAAAGTTTACGGGAATAATCTTTTTCTGGCGCACCTTCCGATGCGCTGGGCGCCGCCGGCAGCCATAGTGGGCGCCGTCGCAAGGCGCGGCAGGGAAGGGCTCCCACGCCTCCTGAGCGCTCTTCGCGGCCGAACAGTTAGGTGGGCGTGCGGTGCTCGTGGGAGCGCCGGGCCGCGGACAACGGTGCGCGGTGCGCCCGAGGAGGTTTTGCGGGGCCGATGGCAATACGCCGCCCGGGGCTCGTGGGAGCGCCGGATGCGCCTGCTCTCCGGATCCCGCACGAAAGAGAGGGAGTTACCATGACTGCTACCAACTTCACCCGTCGCGACCTGCTCAAGTTCGGCGGCATCGCCGCCTTGGGCGCTGCCGGCGCCGCGGGCCTGGCCGGTTGCGGCCAGCCCCGCGCCGTCGGGCAGGCGGCCACTGAGGGCGACCTGGCTGCCACGGGCGCGGCCACCGGCCCGTCCTTCCTGGCCCCGCAGACCCCCATCACCGACTTCGTGGAGACCCATGACTACGACGTTGTGGTCGTGGGCGCCGGCGAGTCGGGCCTGGCTGCGGTGCACACCGCCCTGGAGGCCGGGGCGCGGGTGGCCTGCGTGCAGAACATCAACGCCGCCCAGACCACGGGCAATATGGCCGCGTCCATCGATCTGAGCAAGACCGACGAGGCGGCGGTGCAGGCCTGCGTGAGCTTCATCAACTGGAAGAGCGACTACCGCTCCGACCGCGATCTCGTGAACATCTGGGCCCACAACTCCCAGGAGGCTCTGGCCTGGTGGGCCGAGGAGGCGGCCAAGGGCGGCGTGGAATCGAAGCCCCACGACGCGGTGCTCACCTACAACGGCTACGACATCCACCTGCACGCCAACACCTACTTCCACGTGGAGGGCAACCACAACGCCGCCGCCACGGTCATCGCCGAGAACCTGGCCGCCGCCGGCGCCGAGTTCTTCTACAACACCCCCTGCGTGCAGCTGGCCGTCGATGAGTCCGGCGCGGTCACGGGCGCCATCTGCGAGGTCGAGGACGGCCACCACCTGTTCACGGCGGCCAAGGGCGTTATCCTGGCCTGCGGCGACTACTCCTCCAACCAGGAGATGCTCGACTACTACGCCCCCGACACCAAGGGCTTCAGCCTGTTCACCGACTTCCGCGACGGCAGCGCTCTGGTGGCCGGCATGAACGCCGGCGCCATCATGACGCCCCACACCCACACGAAGATGATCCACGGCGAGCCGGCCTTCGTGCGCCTGGAGATGCCCTTCCTCTTCGTGGACCAGGAGGGCAACCGCTTCATGGACGAGACCTGCTGCCGCATGGGCTACATGAACAACTTCGCCCGTCCCTACCTGGCCCGCGCCGGCTTCGAGGACTCCACGGCCGCCAAGTTCTTCAGCCTCGTGCCCGCAAACTGGGAGGACTACTACGAGGATTGGAAGGCCGCCGCGCCCTACGACATCTCCCAGTACAACGGCGACAACAAGGTGAACCCCGAGAAGTGGATTACCGCCGACACCGTGGAGGCCCTGGCCGAGGCCATGAACGCCTACGCCGCCGAGAACGATTGGAAGCTCACGGCCGTGGACCCGGCCCATCTCGCCGAGACCGTGGCCCGCTACAACGAGCTGTGCGCCGCCGGCCGCGACGAGGACTTCGGCAAGTCCGCGAAGTACCTCGTGCCCATCGAGGGCGGCCCCTACTACGCCATTCCCCGCGGCTCCAACAAGCTGCCGGCCATCCTGGGCGGCCTAGTGGTCAACGGCGATCACCAGTGCCTGAACGAGGCCTTCGAGCCCATCGCCGGCCTGTACGCCGTGGGCAACGCCTCAGGCCAGTTCTTCGGCGGCGTGGACTACCCCATGGACATCGAGGGCCTCTCCATCGGCCGCGCCATCACCTCGGGCTACTACACCGGAAAGCTCGTCGCGAGCCGGTAGCTCCCCCTTGCCATTTCCCTCTCGGGCCCGGTCGACCTCCCTCCCTGTCGGCCGGGCTCTCTTCAATTCGGCCTATCTCGCCTGCTATAATGCCCGCCATGGGGAAACTGCTGGCTGACATACGGAAGGGGAGGGAGGATCGCGCCCTCTACCTGGCGGGCATCCTGCCCTACCTGTTCGCGCTCGGCTGCGCTCGGGCTTGGGTCACCCTTGCCGTGGCGGCGCCGGCCTTGGCCCTGCCGGCCCCCTTCGATCTGCATGACGTCTTCGACTACGCCATGGCCCTCGCCTCTATCGTCGTGGCCGTCGCGGCTCGCCGTTTGGTGCCCCTCAACGCCACCGGTGCGGTGCGCGCCGTGTCCGCCGGCGCCATGGCGGCTGCCTCCCTCGCCCTCATCGCTGCGGGAGAGGCGGCCTTTCCCGGCGGTGCGGCGGCGGTTCTGGCCGTGGTCGGCGCGGCCCTCGGCGGCATCGGCTTCGGGCTCTTCTTGGTGTTGTGGGCCGAGGTCTTAAGCTGCATTTCCCTCATCCGCATCTTCTTATACACCACGGCCTCTCAGCTTGCGGCCGTGGTCTTCGTGTTCTTCTGCGACGGCCTCGATGGGCTTCGGGTGGCCTGCGCTATGGTGGCCCTGCCCGTGGCCGCCGTTCTCTGCTTGCGGGCGGCATTCCAAGCGCTGCCGGCGGCCGACCGCCCCTCGCCGGTGATGCCGAGGCTCACCTATCCTTGGAAGATATTCGTGCTGCTGGCCCTGTATTCCTTCGCCTACGGCCTGCGCCAGCACCAGTTGGCCGCCGGGGCGGGGATGCACTCGTCGGCCTCCACCGCCCTCATCATGGCCGTGCTTTTCGCGAGCGCCTACTTCTTCTCGGCCCGCTTCAACGTGGGCGCCCTCTACCGCTCGCCTCTCGTGCTCATCGTGTGCGGCTTTCTCCTGGTGCCCGTGGAGGGCTTTCTCGGCACGGCGGCCTCCAGCTATCTCATCTCCATGAGCTACTCGCTTGTGGGCATCATCGTGGCGCTGCTGCTCTACGATATCTCGAAGCGGCTGGGGGTGACCGTGGTGGTCTTCGCGGCCATCAAGGGCGCCGAGCAGGTGTTCGTGATCTGGGGCAAGGACGTGGCCGAGACCATGGGCGCCCTGGGCCTTGCCGCCGGCGCCCAGGATACGGTCATAGCCGTCGCGGTGGTGGCCATGATGCTCGCGGCCACACTCATCCTGCTGTCCGAGCGCGAGCTCGCCAGCAAGTGGGGCGTTCGCATCCTGGACATAGGCGGCCTTGTGGAGAAGACCCCCGAGGAGGAGCGCCGCGAGGCCCATGTGGCCGAGCTGGCCGAGCGCTTCCGCCTCACCCCGCGCGAGACCGAGATCCTGCACCTCATCGCCCAGGGGAAGAACGGGCCGGCCATCCGCGGCGAGCTCTTCATCGCCGAGGGCACGTTCAAGGCCCATACGAGCCATATCTACGAGAAATGCGGCGTGCCCAACCGCCGCGCTCTCGTGGCACTGCTCGGCGCGGACGGCCCTGGCGGGCGCCTCTAAATGTTGCGATTCCAGAATAAGGCGTTGACCTTCGGTTTATTTATGGCACAATAGGCAAGTTGAGCCAACGCGTCGCTGTCGGGGGAGGACAGGGGCGCCGTTTGCATAAAAGGTAACAGACCGCAGGAAAGAAAAGGCAAGTCCCATGGCACTGGAACGCACTGTAAAGAAGAAGCCGACGCGCACCCACGACCGTCGCAACGTCTGGCTGCTCGTCCTCACTACGCTGCTGGTGGTCGTCTCGGCGGTTCTGTTCACGCCGCCCAACGAGAAGATCAACCAGGGTCTCGACATTCAGGGCGGCCTGTCGGTGGTGCTTACGGCGAAGTCTACCGACGGCGAGCCGGTCACTCCCGAGGACATGGAGAAGTCCCGCGCCATCATCGAGAGCCGCGTGAACGCGCTCGGCGCGTCGGAGGCCACGGTGCAGGAGCAGGGAACCGACCAGATCCTCGTGCAGATTCCGGGCCTGTCCGACACCGAGGAGGCGCTCGCCACCATCGGCCGTACCGGTTCGCTCGAGTTCGCGCGCCTCGACTCCTTCACCGATGAAAAGGTGAAGGAGGCCATCGAGAGCGGCCAGTACGCCGGCGAGAGCTCGGTGACCGACGAGTTCGGCAACGTCTTCCCCTCGGGCAAGACCGAGCATTTGGAAGTGGAGCCGGGCACCTACACGCCCATCGTCACCGGCGCCGACATTACCAACGTCACCATCGGGAAGGCCTCGGAGGCCTCCACCGACTACGCGGTGAACATCACGCTGAACAGCCAGGGCGCCAAGGCCTTCGCCGATGCGTCCCGCGAGCTGGTGGCCGATCACGGCCAGATCGTCATCATCCTGGACGGCGAGGTGCAGTCGGCTCCCGCGGTGCAGTCCGAGATTCCCAACGGAGAGGTGTCCATTACCGGCAACTATACGCTGGACGAGGCCAAGAACCTCCAGACCATCCTGGAATCCGGCTCGCTGCCCGTCTCCTTCGAGTACGCCCAGTCCCAGGTGGTCGGCCCGACCCTCGGCCAAGACGCGCTCGTCTCCGGCGTCATCGTGGCGCTCATCGGCCTGGCGGTCGTGATGCTCTACCTGCTTTTGTTCTACAAGGGTCTCGGCCTCATCACGGCGGCGGCTATGGCCGTGTTCGCCGTGCTTTACCTGGGCATCCTGGCGGCCTTGTCCGCCTTCCATCTGTTCAGCTTGTCGCTGGCTGGCATTGCCGGCATCGTGCTGACCATCGGCATGGCCGCCGACTCGTCCATCCTCACCGTGGAGCGCTTCCGCGAGGAGATTCGCATGGGCCGCTCGGTGAAGGCCGCCTCCATCACCGGCGTGAAGCATGCCATCTTCACCTCTATCGATGCCGACCTGGTGACCATGGTCTCGGCGCTGTGCCTGTTCTTCCTGGCCGCCTCGTCGGTCAAGGGCTTCGGTATGACACTGGCCTTGGGCATTATCTGCGACATCGTGATGATGGTCATCTTCAAGGCCCCGCTCATCCGCCTGCTCGCGCCGAAGGTCATCGCGCGCCATCCGGGCTTCTGGGGCATCAGGGATTCCATCGAGGCCTCCAAGGGCTATGCCGCCCTCGCCGCCGCCGAGGGCGTGAGCGAGCGCGAGGCTGAGACGGGCTCGCAGATGAGCGCCGCCGAGACCCGTGAGATCGTGGACGCCGACGATCCGGCCGACGCCTCGCAGACCGTCCGCGCCGCCCGCAAGATAAAGGGCCGCTTCATCAAGCACGACATCAACTTCCTCGGCTACCGCAAGGTGTTCCTCACCGTGGCCGCCGTGGCCATGGTGGCCTGCCTGGCCATCGTGGGCTTCCGCGGTCTGAACTTCGGCATCGAGTTCGTAGGCGGCACCTCGGTGGCCTTCCACGGCACGGGCGAGACCACCATCGAGCAGATGCGCGACGCCTTCGCCGACGCCGGCGAGCCCGACGCGGTCATCCAGACCACCGAGACGAGCGGCGAGCCCGGCTTCCTCGTGCGCACCACCACCACGAGCCCCGAGGACGCTACGGCCCGCGCCACCCAGGTGGCCGACGCGCTGGGCATGACGGCCAACGACTTCGAAGTGACCACCATCGGTCCGGACTGGGGCGCCAGCGTCATCCAGAGCTCGCTTATCGCGTTTCTCGTGTCCATCCTGCTCATCATCGTCTACATCGCCATCCGCTTCGAGTACAAGATGGGCGTCATGGCCATCGTGGCGCTGCTGCACGACCTCATCCTGGTGGTGGGCATCTACGCGCTCGTGGGCCGCGAGGTGAATCCGAACACCATCGCCGCCCTGCTCACCATCTTGGGCTACTCGCTCTACGACACCGTGGTCGTGTTCCACCGCATCAACGACAACATGAAGGGCGAGGACATCCGCTGCACCTTCATGACCATGGCCAACCACTCCATGAACCAGGTGTTCATCCGCACCATCAACACGACGCTCACCTCGTTCATCCCCGTGTTCGCCATGCTCTTGTTCGGCGGCGAGACCCTGAAGGACTTCGCCTTCGCCATGGCCATCGGCCTTATCGCCGGCTCCTACTCGTCCATCGCCATCGCCTGTCCGCTCTACTGCCTGTGGAAGACCCGCGAGCCGAAGTTCGCGAAGCTGCAGAAGAAGTACGGCACCGAGATCGGCCGTTTCGAGTTTGACCACTCGGCCTCCACGGGCATCGCCCAGGTGCCGCTGGCGCGCTTGGAGGCCCAGAAGGTCGAGACGGTCGCGGTCGAGGCCGTCGAGGCGTCTGCGGGGACCCCGACGGGCAAGCATGCGGCTCCGGCCAAGCCGAAGTCGGCGAGCAACAAGAAGAAAAAGCACAAGCACGGGAGGGCCCAGTAGGGAACTCTTCTTGGCCGGGGCCACGGGGATTCTGATTCGCTGGCTATCAGGTGTGGCCGAGCGTAGAGGAGACGCGGGGTGTCCTGACCGAGCGAGTTTCGCAGCGGCGGGAACAGGGCTGAATGCCCTGTTCCCCCAAGCGATGACTGTTTGAGCGAATCAGGATACCGCGCGGCTCCGACCGGCGGCGAGTTACAAGGAGATTCTATGGTACGCGAAGGTTCTGCCCCCAATTTCTGCCCGCCAACCGAGGAGGGCGTCGCCATCACCCTGGTGGACGAGAAGGGCGAGCAGGTCGAGCTGGAGTTCCTCGGCCTGGTGCTGAAGGGTGAAAGCTCGTTCGGGTTCTTCTTCCCCATCGACGACGAGCATCCGGCCACCTCGTCCGGCGAGGTCGTGGTGCTGGAAGTGACCGAGGTGGACGAGGAGGGTCAGCCGGTCTCCTTCGAGCTGGTGGACGACGAGGTCATCGCCGCCGAGGCCTATGCCGACTTCCAGGTGGCCGCCAAGGACCTCTACGACTTCGCCTAGGGCTGCTGCCCCGGACGCGTGCTCCTATGATCCTCGTCACCGATCCCGACCATGGGCTGACGCTGCGTGAGCAGCAGATCCTCTACTATATCGCCGGCGGCCTGTCGAACAAGGAGATCGCCGGGCGCCTGACGCTGTCCGAGCAGACGGTGAAGGCCCATCTGTCCCACATGACGGCCAAATCGGGCCGCGCCAACCGCGCGGCGCTCGTGACCTACGGCTTCGAGACCGGCATCTTGCGGCGCTGCTAGGAGGGAGCGCGGCGCGGCTGTTCGCGCTCGCTGCCCGCAGTGCCTGTGCAGCCGTCGCGTCGGGTGGCTCATCGGCCGTGCCGCGCGCCCAAGCGGCGCCATGTAGCCCGTTTGGGCGATACCGGGCGGCGCCCCTTTCGCTATGATGGGGGTGTTACGAGAGAGGACGAGCCCGCAAGCCCCATGTTCCTGTTCTACTTGGAAATAGTCTGCGTACTGGCCTACGGCGCGGCGAGCGCCCTGGCGGCCCACGGCATCCTGCGCGAGCGGGAGGGCAGCGCACGGGCGGCCAGGGCGCTCTTCTTCGCGGCCGTGGCATTGCACTCCGCCGTGATCGGCATCGAGTCCACCACCACCTCCGGCACGCTGCTGTCGGGGCCGAATATCATCATGCTGGCTGCCTGGGTTCTCGCCGTGGTGACGGCGGTGGGACTGGTCGTCACAAGACGCGGCCTCGGCTTTGCGCTCATTGTGGGGCCGGTGGCGGCGCTGCTCATCGTGGCCTCCCAGTGGCTGAAGATTCTCGACCCGGTGAGCGCCGACAACATGGCCCTCTACCAGTGGCCCCTGCTCGTGCCCCATATCGTGCTCGTGTTCGCGGCCTGCGCCTGCTTCGCGGTGAGCGCGGCGGCCTCGGGGCTTCTGCTGTACCAACGCCGCCTTATGGCGCGTCGATCCGCCAAGTTGTTCTCGCTCGATACGCCGGCCCTCGATACCCTGGCCACCATCGCCCGCGCTGCGGCCCTTGCGGGGCTCGTGGTGTTCGTTGGGGCCATGCTCATCGGATTCACCCATATGGTGGCGCTCTCGGCGGCCATGACCCACTTCCACTGCCAGGGAAGCGTGGGCTACCTCTGGCCGCGTATTGTCTTGTCTCTTCTCGTGTCGGCGGTGTGGAGCCTCTACGCCGTCTTCTCCTTCCTCGCGCCCTGCGCGGTGGGCACCCGCACCCGAGCCCTCCTCTCCATCGGCGGCTTCGCGGCTATGCTCGCGCTGATCGCCGTTTCGGCTGGGTGACGCCATGACGCTCGTCATGGTCGGTGTCAACCCGCGCAGGGCGCCCTTCCTTCCCCTGTCCGCATCCCTTGCCGGGGAGGGCGCCCTCGGTGCCGTGCTGACGGCGCTTGCCGGGCACCGGAGCGTGGCTGAGGCGCTCGTGCTGGCGACGGGGGAGCGCTTCGAGGTGTACGCCGTCGTGGAGGACGGCGTGGATTCCTACGATCTTGTCTTGGGGCTGCTCGGCAGTGCGGCGAATGCGGGGGCTGATCTGGCCGCCCACGGCTACTTTGCCGAAGGCGCCGATGCGGCGGCCCATCTGTTCGCCGCGGTGGCCGCCATCGACGAGTTTGCGGCCGCTGATGAGGATATGGCCGCGGCCTGGTGCGCTGGGGTTGCCCCGGCTCGGGCGCGGGGCTCCTTCGGGCCGCGGCTCGAGGCGCTCGGCGATGCGGCCCGCGCCCTTGCGGCCCGACTGGCCGCGGCAGACGGCGCGGAAACGGCCGATGCGCTCGGCGCGACCGTGGCCGAGCTGGCGCGGCGCGTGTTCGACCACCTTGACCGGCGGCAGGTGCTCGCCGTGGGCGATGACGGGCTTGTGGCCGCCGCGGTGGCCGCTCTTGCCCAGGCCGGCGTCGGGCGCTTCTCCTTCGTCGGCGCAGCTCTCGCCCCGCACGGGGCCGCGCAGGCCTCGCCGGTCGTTTCCGCCGAGGCGCTGCCCGTGGCCCTCGGCAACGCCGATATCGTCGTGGCCGCACCCGGCGCGGTGCCCTTGCTCGACAAGCGCGCCGTGAGAGCGGCCATGCGCAGCCGCCGCGGCCGCGCGATGCTGCTCGTCGACGTGTCGGCGGGGCATGCGGCCATCGATAGCCGCGCGGCATCCATCGACGACGCGTTCCTCTACACCCGCGATGACCTGGTCCGGCTCACCCAGGACGCACCCTGGTCCCAAGCCGGTCGCGCTGCCCAGCGTCGGGCCGCCGTGGCCGAGGCGGTTCGCGATTTCTCCTACCAGTTAGCCTGAACCTACTTTTGTTGCGTCCAACCTAGGCCGTTCAGGTGATGCTCGGCCGGCGCCTTCGCGGCTATGCTCTTCCTATGCTCGAGAAGCATGCAGGGAGACCATAGGAAAGGGGAGAATCCCATGATCGTATCGTGGATGACCACGAACCAGTGCAACCTGAAGTGCGTGCACTGCTACCAAGATGCCGAGGAGGCCACGGATCGCGAGCTTTCCACCGACGAGGCGAAGAAGATGATCGACGAGATCGCCAAGGCCGGTTTCAAGATCATGATCTTCTCCGGCGGCGAGCCGCTTCTGCGCCCCGACATCTACGAGCTGGTGGCCCACGCGGCTTCCTGCGGGCTGCGTCCGGTGTTCGGCACCAACGGCACGCTCATCACCGATGAGGTGGCCCAGAAGCTGAAGGAGGCCGGTGCCTGCGCCATGGGCATTTCCGTGGACAGTCTCGTGCCCGAGAAGCACGACAAGTTCCGCGGCCTGGCCAACGCCTACGAGCTCACCCGTGCCGGCATCGAGGCCTGCAAGCGCGCGGGCCTGCCCTTCCAGCTGCACACCACCGTGGTGGACTGGAACCGCGACGAGGTGTGCGCCATCACCGACTTCGCCGAAGAGATCGGCGCCATCGCCCACTACATCTTCTTCCTGATCCCCGTGGGTCGGGGCGAGTATATCCAGGAGACGAGCCTGGAGGTGCTCGAGAACGAGGCGCTTTTGCGCGACATCATGAAAAAGTCGGCGGAAGTGTCCATCGACGTGAAGCCTACCTGCGCCCCGCAGTTCACCCGCGTGGCCAAGCAGCTCGGCATCGACACGCGCTTTACCCGCGGCTGTTTGGCGGGGCTGACCTACTGCGTCGTGGGCAGCGAGGGAATCGTGCGCCCCTGCGCCTACATGACCGAGGAAGCCGGCGACGTGCGGATGCAGCCCTTCGACGAGATCTGGAAGACGAGCCCCGTCTTCGAGCGCCTGCGCACCCAGGCCTATTCCGGCGCCTGCGGCACGTGCGATTACAAGGACGGCTGCGGCGGCTGCCGCGCCCGCGCCGCCTACTACCACGACGGCGACATCCTGGCCCAGGACGACTACTGCGCCCACGGCCAGAAGCTGGAAGAAGAGGAGAACTAGCATGAAGAGAATCGTCCTATGTGCCGCTGCGGCGGTGCTCGCCCTGGCCCTGGTTGGGTGCGGCCAGCAGGAGGCCGCCGCTCCGGCTGCCGACAACACCGCCGCCCCGGAGCAGCAGGCTCCCGCATCCGATGCGGCCGGCGCCGATGATGCCGCGCCCGGACCGGTCACCTTCACCGATGATTTGGGCAACGAGGTGACCGTGGACAACCCCCAGCGCGTGGTGGCCTGCATGGGCAGCTTCGCGAATGCCTGGGAGCTGGCCGGCGGCACGCTCGTGGGTGTGTCCGACGACGCCCTTCAGGCGGCGGGCTGGACCATCGCGAGCCCCGACGTGGCCACGGTGGGCGATTTCGCCGCCGTGAACCTGGAGGCCATCATCGCGCTTGACCCCGACTTCGTCATCATGACGAGCGGCACCGGCGGCCGCGGCGGCGATTCCAGCCAGGCCGACCTGCGCGACGCGCTGGTGGGCTCCGGGATTCCCGTGGCGTACTTCCAGGTGACCACGTTCGACGACTACCTGCGCCTCATGCGCACCTTCACCGACATTACCGGCCGCGAGGATCTCTACGAGCAGAACGCGGCTGCGGTGGAGCAGGCCATCGATGACATCGTGGCCCAGGTGCCGGCCGAGAACCCGCCGACGGCGCTCGTGCTCACCACGTTCTCCGGCGGCACTCGCGTGCAAGCCCCCGAGACCCAGACCGGCGCCATGCTGGCCGACCTCGGCGTGAACAACCTGGCCGGCGAGAATCGCAGCCTCTTGAAGGACTTCAGCCTGGAAGCGGTTATCGAGATGGATCCCGACTTCATCTTCGTTATCCCCATGGGCGACGATGCCGAGGCGGCCATGCGCAACTTGGAGGAGGCCACGGCGGCCAACCCGGCCTGGTCCAGCCTGTCGGCGGTGCAGAACGGGCGCTACATCACCTTGGATCCGACCCTGTACCTCTCCAAGCCCAACGCGCACTGGTCCGATGCCTACCAGGGGCTCTTCGACAGCCTCTACGGGCAGCCCGCGCGCGGTTAGAGCGGCCCCTTCCCGCAAGATGACGAGGATGGCAGCCCTATGAGCAACATTCCGAAGAACATCGTCGTCCTGGCCGCGACCGCCGTCCTGCTGGCGGCGGCCGCGGCCGCGGGCCTGATGCTCGGCGCCTCCTCGGTGAGCCTGCCGGAGCTGGCGGCATGGGCGGCAGGCGTCGATGTGCCCGATACGGCCCGCAGCATTCTGGAGAACGTCCGCGTCCCGCGCGTTTTGGCGGCGCTGCTGGCCGGCGCGGCCCTCGCCACCTCTGGCGCGCTTATCCAGGCATCGCTCGACAACCCGCTTGCGAGCCCCAACGTCATCGGCGTGAATTCCGGCGCGGGACTGTTCGTGCTGCTGGCCGCCTCCCTTGCGCCCGGGGCGCTGTGGCTCACGCCCCTCGCGGCTTTCGCCGGCGCCTTGGCAACGGCGCTCATCATCTTCGCGCTGTCGCTCGGCGCGGGGGTCAGCCGACTGACCGTGGTGCTCGCCGGCATTGCCATCACCACCGTGTTCGGCGCCGGCATGAACACCATCCTCATTGTGGACCCCGATGCCTACGTCGGCTCGTCCACCTTCCTCGTGGGCGGCCTTTCCGGCGTGCTCATGCGCGATCTGGGCTGGCCGGCCGTCTATATCGCCGTGGGGCTTGCGGCGGCACTCGCCGGTGCATCGAAGCTGAACATCCTGGCGCTCGGCGACGAGGCGGCCCACGGGCTCGGGCTCAATGTGAGCCGGTTGCGCCTCTCCATGCTCGCCGTGGCCGCGGTGCTCGCCGGCGCCGCCGTCTCCTTCGCGGGACTGCTCGGCTTCGTGGGGCTTGTGGTGCCGCACCTGGTGCGCTTCTTCGTCGGCTGCGACAACCGGTGGGTGGTGCCGGTGTCCGCTCTGGCCGGAGCTGCCTTCGTCGTGGGGTGCGATCTGCTCGCCCGCGTGCTGTTCGCCCCCTACGAGCTGCCCGTCGGCATTCTGATGGCGTTCATCGGCGGTCCTTTCTTCATCTACCTCATCTTGAAGAACAAAGGAGGCGGCCTTGACTGAGCACGCTGCGAAAACCGAGGCCGCCGACGGCGCCCCCGCGCAGGCGCAGCTATGCGCTATCCGCTACGACAACGTGGCGTTCTCCTACAAGCCGGGTGCCCCCTTCATCGAGGGGCTTTCCGCCCGCATCGAATCCGGATCGGTGACGAGCATCATCGGCCCTAACGGTTGCGGCAAGTCCACGCTCGTGAAGCTTGCCAGCGGTTTGCTGCGCCCGGCGTCGGGGCGCGTGGAGGTGAAGGGCCGCGACACCGGTTCCCTCTCGGCCCGCGAGCGCGCCCGCGAGCTGGCCGTGCTCGCGCAGTCCTCCCGCGTCCCGCCTGTGAGCGTGGAGGCGCTCGTGGCCTTGGGGCGCCACCCCCACACGGGCATGGGCGGGCGGCTCGGGCCACGCGATCGCGAGCGGGTGGAGGCGGCTCTCGAGCGGGCCGGTGTGGCGCGCTTTCGCGATCACGATGTGCGCAAGCTCTCCGGCGGCGAGCGGCAGCGGGCCTTCGTGGCCATGACGCTGGCCCAGGACACCGACCTCATCGTGCTGGACGAGCCCACCACCTATCTGGACATTAACGCCTGCCACGACCTCATGGCCCTCGTGCACGATCTGAACCGGCGCGACGGCAAGACCGTGGCCATGGTCATTCACGACCTGGACCTGGCCCTGCGCTACTCCGACCGTCTCGTGGTCATGGAGCGCGGACGCGTCACGGCCGAGGGGTCGGCCGAGGAGGTGCTTGCCGCCGGCGCCATCGAGCGCGCCTTCTCCATGGACGTCTGCCCCCACGAGCGCCATCGGTCCGACGGCGCCGTCGATAGGGGCTATGTGCTGTATCCGCGCCTCTAGGGGCGCCGCGCGCGGGATGGGAGCGAAGGAACGCGAGGCGCTGGGCCCCGGTCGCGTTCCGCGAAGAACGGAAACGGCGGCGGCGTGCGTCCATCGTCGGGGCCTATGGGCCCCAGGGTCGCGCCGATAGTCTCGGCGTAAAGTTTTTGGGGGGCGCAGCGCGGCGTGAGCCGCGCCCGGGGCGAGGGAGGGCGCGGCCCTTCCGAGGACCGGCCTGTCAATGAGAAAGAGGTTCCCCTATCCTTTTGTTCGACCAAGAACGGAGAAAAGGAGAACCTCGTGGACAATGATAGCAGCTTGAGGGAGGCGGCAGTGGCCTCGATGGCGGAGATGTTCCTGTCCAGCGCCAGGGGCGCTGCCGACTTCGCGGCCTTCGAGGACGCGGCCATGGCCGCCGGCCACTCGATGATGGCCGAGGCCATGGGGCGGGCGCTCGAGGCCAGGGACGCGGAGCTGTCGGCCGGCAGGCCGGCGGGGCTGCGCCTGCGCGACCTCAGGGAGCGCACGCTGGCCACCGAGGTCGGCGACGTCGTC
>NZ_KE159646.1:266423-821419 GCF_000403355.2 Adlercreutzia caecimuris B7
GCGAGGGCCTCGGAGGTGGTACAATCCGTCGGGAGCGGGTACGAGCCGCCCCATCGCGCCAGCGTGGCGCAGATGGCGCCCGTCGTGCCGCTCGCGGCCGGCCTGGACTCGGGCATGGCCTTCTAGGATGCGGGAGCCTCCGCCCCCATCAACTTTACGCCGTCGCCGATAGTCCGGAGGCTTGCGTGTTCGGCCCGCCTGCCCTACAATGCATCCCGTGAATTCTGTTTCAGGGCGAGGTGGAAATCCTCACTGGCGGTAAGCACGGCGGCGCATCCGAGCGCTTCCGGCAAGCCCGCGACCCTGCGAAGCCCATGCGGCTTCCAGGCTGACCCGGTGAAAATCCGGGGCCAACGGTTACAGTCCGGATGGAAGAGGCAGATGTTCGCGCGCCGGTCTTACGGGGCCGGCACCCGGCAAGGGGAGCGCGAACCGACGAGGCCTGTATGAACCGAATTCATACGGGCTCGTTTTCTTTCTGGCGAGGGGAAGGCGAATCCGCGCAGACAAGATACCTCGCCGGAAGAAGGTGATTCCCATGGCCGACAAGCCCACCAACCACCCTGCTGCGGCAAGCCCCGTGCGCCCCGCGAAGACTCCCACGGCCCAGCGTGCCCTGGCCAACACGAACCGCTGGTCCACCCGCGTGCTCGTGACCATCGCGCTGCTCTGCGCCATCTCGGTGCTGCTCACGTTCGTGGAGTTCCCGCTGCTGCCCGGTGTGGCGTGGCTGTCCTACGATGCCTCGTTCATGCCCGCCATGGTATGCGGCTTCGCCTACGGGCCCGCCGCCGGCCTTGCCTGCGGTGTCATTTCCGTAGTGGCCCATGGCATCCTGTTCGCCGACTTCACCGGCGCGCTCATGAACTTCCTCGTGGTCATCGGCTACGTGCTGCCGGCCGCCATCGTCTACCAGCGCATCCATAACTTCAAGGGCGCCGTCATCGGGCTTGTGCTCGGCATTGTGGTGGCCGTGGTCATGGCCGTGCTCGGCAACCTGGTGGTCACGCCCGCCTGGCTCGGGGTGCCGGTGGACGCCGTGGTGGCCATGATCGTGCCCATCCTCATTCCGTTCAACTTGGCGAAGGGCATTCTGAACTCGGTGCTCACCCTTATCGTGTACAAGGCCATCTCAAATCTCATCACACCGAAGAAAGACCAAGTGAAGGGCTTCTAAGTGACGCAATCTGTCCCCTCTTCCGACCGAATCGCCGCTGCGGGCGCAACCGCGCCCGACGGTCATGCCTCCCCGGCCGGCTCGCTGCAGGGCGGCGCTGAGTCGGGCGCCCGTACGGACGGCTCCGCCGAAGAGGTGTTCGTCGATTTCCGCGACGCGGGCTTCACCTACGACGGCGAGCGCTTCGTCTTCCGCCATCTGGACCTCACGGTGCCCCGGGGGCAGTTCCTCTGCCTGCTCGGCGGCAACGGCTCGGGCAAGTCCACGCTCGCCAAGCACGTAAACGCCTTGCTTCTGCCCGACGAGGGAGAGGTGCGCGTGTTCGGGTGCGACACGCGTGACCCCGAGCAGACCTATTTCATCCGCTCCAACGCCGGGCTTGTGTTCCAGAATCCGGACGACCAGATCGTGGCGAGCCTCATCGAGAACGACGTGGCCTTCGGTCCCGAGAATTTGGGCGTGCCCAACCCGGAGCTGCGCGAGCGGGTGACTCGGGCGCTCGCCGAGGTGGGCCTCATGGGCTTCGAGGAGCACGAGACTCACGCGCTGTCCGGCGGCCAGAAGCAGCGCGTGGCCATTGCCGGCGTGCTGGCCATGGACCCGGCCATCCTCATCCTGGACGAGGCCACGGCCATGCTCGATCCGCGCGGGCGCGCCGGGCTCATGCGGGTGGTGCGCGAGCTGCACGTCGCGGGCATGACCGTGGTGATGATCACCCACTACATGGAGGAGGCCGCCGCGGCCGAGCGGGTGGTGGTGCTCGACGGCGGCGCGGTGGTGCTCGACGGCGCGCCCGCCGAGGTGCTCACCCGGGCCGACGAGCTGCGGGCGCTGTCCTTGGAGGTGCCGTTTGCCTGCCGCCTGTCCCTTGATCTGCAGGCCAGCGGCGTGCCCGTGCGCACCTGCGTGTCCGACGACGAGCTGAAGGAGGAGCTATGCGCCTTGCGTTCGAAGATGTGAGCTACTCCTACGACGGCGGCCAGGCGAAGCGCCGCCGCGGGAAGCGGGCCGCCGAGAAGCAGGAGCGCCGCGCCGACTGGGGCAACGCCCCCGATGCGCGCTGGGCTTTGCGCGAGGTGACGTTTGCCGTGGAGCCGGGGGAATTCCTCGGTGTGGCGGGGCATACCGGCAGCGGCAAGTCCACGCTCATCCAGCATATGAACGGGCTCGTGCACCCCACCTGCGGCCGGGTGACTGCCGACGGGGAGGACCTGGCGGCCAAGGGCGTGGCCGCCAAGGTGCGCAGTCGGGTGGGCCTTGTGTTCCAGTACCCCGAGAACCAGCTGTTCGCCACCACGGTCTACGATGATGTGGCTTTCGGGCCGCGCAACATGAAGCTGTCCGAAGACGAAGTGGCGCGCCGGGTGGAACAGGCCCTCGCCCTCGTGGGCCTGTCGGTCGACGAGATCGGCGAGCGCAGCCCCTTCGACCTGTCCGGCGGTCAGCAGCGCCGTGCGGCCTTCGCCGGCGTACTCGCCATGGAGCCCGAGGTGCTCGTGCTCGACGAGCCGGTGGCCGGCCTGGACCCGCTTTCCCGCGCCGATTTCCTGGCGCTCATCGCATCGTTTCACGCCTCGGGGATGACGGTTGTGATGGTGTCGCACTCTATGGAGGATCTGGCGGTGTTGGCCGACCGCATCCTCGTGCTGTCCGAGGGCAGCGTGTTCTCCCTGGGCGCGCCCGCCGAGGTCTTCGCCGACCCGGCGGCCTTGAAGGCGGTGGGGCTGGCCGCCCCGGCGCCCCAGGCCTTCGCGAACGCCCTGCGCGAGGCGGGGTTTGCTCTTAACCGCGCGCTCTACGACGAGGAGGCGCTTGCGGCCGATATTGCCGCGCAGCTGGATGGCATCGCGAACGGCACGGGCGAGGTGGCTGCCGATGCCGGCAATGCCGCTCCGGGGGCTGCCTGCGGCGACCTGTGCGCCGAGGGCGGTGTCGATCATGGCTGAGCGTGCCATCATCGGCCAGTACTGGCCCGAGGAGTCGGTGGTGCACGCCATGGATCCGCGGGTGAAGTTCGTGCTGTCCCTCGTGCTCATGGCGGCGGTGTTCTGCGCTGCCACCCCGCTTTCCCTGGCGGTGGCGGCGTTGTTCGTCGTCGGCTTCTATGCGGCGTCGCGCATCCCGCTTATCCAGGTGGTGCGCGCTTTGGCGCCCTTGCTTGTGCTCGTGGTGCTGACGGCGCTTCTGAACGTGTTGTTCGTCCAAGGCGGCCAGGTGTACTTCCAGTGGGGCGTTATCTGCATCAGCGAGAAGGGCCTGCAATCGGCCGTCTTCATCGGCTGTCGTCTGCTTTTGCTGCTTATGGGTATGAGCCTGCTTACGCTGACCACCACGACTCTGGATATCACTGCGGCCTTCGAGCGTCTCATGGCGCCGCTGGCCCGCATCGGCTTACCCGCTCACGAGCTCGGCATGATCCTCGGCATCGCCCTGCGTTTCCTGCCTCAGTTCATGACCGAGCTCGGCGTCATCTACCGGGCCCAGGTCAGCCGCGGGGCCCATTTCAACGTGAACCCCTTCAAGGGGGGCGTGCGCACGCTCACGGCCCTTATGGTGCCGCTGTTCGCGAGCGCCTTTCGGCACGCCGAGACGCTCTCGGGCGCCATGGAGGCGCGCTGCTACCACGGCGGCGTGGGCATAACGCGCCTGAACCCCCTTGCTCTCACCTGGCGCGACGGCGTGGGCACGGGTGCCATTCTGCTTATGCTGGCCGCCGTCATCGCCGTGAACTTCATTTAGAAAGGAATTTCCCATGTCCCAAGGAAAAGAGACCATCGTCAGCTACCTGACCAGCGTTCCCGCGTGGTACCTGTCCACCGTAGAGGAGACTCCGGAAGGGCCGCGGCCCCACGTGCGCCCCTTCAGCTTCGCCATGATGCAGGACGGCGATATCCAGTTCTGCACCGCCACCACGAAGGACTGCTACCGCGAGATGGCCGCGAACCCCTCCGTGGAGCTGACCGCCTGGAAGTCGGGTGCCGGATGGGTGATCCTGCGCGGGAAGGCGAACCTGACCGACACCGCCGACGCCCGTACCCGCGAAGAGGGCTTCAAGCACATGGTGGCCCTCGGGGAAGATTGGGCGAGCGCCGACGACGAGCGCCTTACCTTCTTCACCATCGAAGAGGCCGAGGCCTGGATCTGCGATATCGACGGCAGCTGGAACCCCGTTGAGCTATAGTGGTCAGCTGGCTGTAGCCGATTCGTTCCTTATGGGTAGTCGGTGGAGGGGCCGAAGGGCTCGCGCGCAGATTCCGCAGTCTCGGAAATGTTGGTGTAAAATTCTTACACCAACATTTCCGAAAGCGAGGACCTGACCGAGCACGAGGCCTTCGGCCCCTCCACCGACGGTCAGGCTCTATAAGGATCCTATGACTGACATCCTCACCACTATCGACTCCATCGTGTGGGGCCCCGCGATGATCGCGCTCCTTCTGGGCACCCACGTCTACCTCACCTTCCGCACCGGCTTCATCCAGCGCAAGCTGCCGGCGGCCATCCGCAGGTCGGTGCACCGCGACCCCGACGGCAAAGGCGATATCTCCAGCTTCGGGGCCCTGGCCACGGCGCTGGCGGCCACCATCGGCACCGGCTCCATCGTGGGCGTGGCCACGGCGCTTCTGGCAGGAGGCCCGGGTGCCATCTTCTGGATGTGGATCGCCGGCCTGTTCGGCATTGCCACTAAATACGTGGAGACCTATGCGGCGGTGAAGTACCGCGTGCGCGACCGGCGCGGCCAGATGATGGGCGGCGCCATGTTCGTGTGGAAGCGGGCCTTCGCCCGGCCCGATGGCACGGTGCCCTGGTGGGCGACGCTAGGGGCCGTGGCCTTCGCCGCCTTCGCTATCATCGCCACCATCGGCACCGGCTCGGCGGTGCAGGCGGCGGCCATCTCGGGTATTGTCACCTCGTCCATTCCCGCCATTCCGGCTGTGGCCGTGGGTCTGGTCATCGTGGTGGCCGTGGCGGCGGTCATCTTCGGCGGCGTGAACTCCATCGCCCGGGTGTGCGAATGGCTCGTGCCCGTCATGGCCGGCGCCTACGCCCTCGGCTGCCTCGTCATCATGGCCATGAACGCCCCGGTGCTGGGCCAGGCCGTGGGGCTCATCCTGGAATGCGCTTTCACGGCGAAGGCCGCCTTCGGCGGGGCCGTGGGCTCCGGCATGATCATGGCCCTGCAATTCGGCTGCGCCCGCGGGCTGTTCTCCAACGAGAGCGGTCTGGGCACCGCCCCCATTGTGGCGGCCGCCGCCAAGACCCGCAACCCGGCCGACCAGGCGCTCATCTCCATGACCGGCGCCTTCTGGTCCACCGGCGTCATCTGTCTGCTCACCGGTCTCGTGCTTGTGTCCACGATGATCGCCCATCCCGAGATCGGCCAGGAGATCCTCGCCGATCCCTCCGTCGCCACCGGTGCGGCGCTGGCCAGCGCCGCCTTCGCCGAGATTCCCGTGTTTGGCACGCCCATCCTGGTGCTCGGTATGTGCTCGTTCGCCTACTCCACCATTTTGGGCTGGAGCTACTACGGCAACCGCTGCGTGGCCTACCTGTTCGGGCCCAAGGGCATCAAGCCCTATCAGATCGTGTACGTGGCCGTGGCCTTCTTCGGGGCCATCGGGGTGGGGGACGTGGTGTGGACCATCTCGGATATCGGCAACGCGCTCATGGCCATCCCCAACATCATCGTGGTGCTGTTGCTGTCGGGCATGATCGCGCGGGAGACCCGGCATTTCGTCTACGAGGGGCATCTGGACGAGGAGTACGCCGAGCCCGTGCCCGTGGTGGACAAGGCCCAGCTGTAGCACCGGGGCCGCCGACGGGCGAAACCGCGCTCCGCGCCCGCGCATGCCCCACGGCGCGCGGGGCGCGCGGCTGCCGTTCGCTGGTAATTCTCTCATTGTTAACATTGCCGCTCAGCTTCTCTGCCTATAATGCGGGTACTTTAGCGCGTTAAAGTGCCCGGGTCGCTCTGGCGGCGGCTCGGACCGCGATGGGGCTTGGGGGCCTTACGCTCGCGGGCCCTGTGCCGACGCGCCCGTAGGAGAGGAGTGCGATTCATGGATATGATCGTGAACGCCATCAACGCCATCGACGGCTTCGTATGGGGACCGCCGATGCTCGTGCTGCTGCTGGGCAGCCACATCTTTTTGACCTTCCGCACCGGGTTCATCCAGCGGAAGCTGCCGACGGCCATCAAGCTATCGGTAACCAAGGACCCCGACGCCCCCGGAGACATCAGCCAGTTCGGCGCCTTGTGCACGGCCCTGTCGGCCACCATCGGCACCGGCAACATCGTCGGCGTGGGCACGGCCATCATCGCCGGCGGCCCGGGCGCGGTGTTCTGGATGTGGATTACCGGCGTCTTCGGTATCGCCACCAAGTACTCCGAGACCTTCGCCGCGGTGAAGTACCGCGTGAAGGACCACAACGGCAACATGCTCGGCGGCGCCATGTACGCCTGGAAGCGCGGCTTTATCGACAAGGCCGGCAACACTCCCTGGTGGGCCATGCTCGGCGCCGGCGCCTTCGCCCTGTTCGCGGCCATCGCGTCGTTCGGCATTGGCTCGGCCGTGCAGTCCTCGGCCATGACTGAGGTTATCTCCACGAACCTGCCCGGCGTACCGGCTTGGGGTATCGGCCTGGCCATCGTCATCATGGTGTCCGTGGTCATCTTCGGCGGCGTGAAGGTGATCTCCAACGTCTGCGAGAAGCTCGTGCCCTTCATGGCCCTGGCCTACATCTGGGGTTGTGTGGTCATCCTCGGCATGAACTGGGAGCTTGTCTGGCCGGCGCTCTGTCTCATCGTGGAGAGCGCCTTCACGGCCAAGGCGGCCTTCGGCGGCGCGCTCGGTTCCGGCCTTATGCTGGCGCTGCAGTTCGGCTGCGCCCGCGGCCTGTTCTCCAATGAGTCGGGCCTCGGCTCGGCGCCCATCGTGGCCTCGGCGGCCGCTACGCGCAACCCGGCGCGCCAGGCGCTCGTCTCCATGACCGGCACCTTCTGGGACACCGTGGTCATCTGCCTGCTCACCGGCCTCGTGCTCGTGTCCACTATGCTCGGCAACGCCGACCTGCAGGCTGAGATCATGGCCGGCAATATCACCGCCGGTGCGGCCCTGTCCTCGGCGGCCTTCGCCGAGATCCCCTACATCGGCACGCCCATCCTCATCTTCGGCATGATCCTGTTCGCCTACTCCACTATTCTCGGCTGGTCCTACTACGGCAACCGCTGCGTCACCTACCTGTTCGGCAAGCGCGCCATCCGCCCCTACCAGATGCTCTACGTGCTGGTGGCCTTCCTCGGCGCCATCGGCGTGGGCGACGTGGTCTGGACGGTCTCCGATATCACCAACGCGCTCATGGCCATCCCCAACATCATCATGGTACTGCTGCTCTCGGGCCTCATCGCCCGCGAGACGCGCCACTACGTGTACGAGGGCAACCTCGAGGAGCGCGACGAGACCCCCATCCCGCAGCTGGACAGCAAGTAATCATTCTGCAAAATATGGTGTGACGGACGAGCGCTCTGCCATGCAGGGCGCTCGTGTTAGAATGGCCAGATGGTCGACGGGCCGTAAGTCCTGAGCGCCAGGCGGTGCCTTCTTTTTCGAGAGGAGGTGAATCGCTTGGACGTCTTCGTTTTCATCGTGCGCCTGGTGACAGCTGTTGTCGGGTTGCTGAGGGAGGCGGTTGCGTTCTCCGAGACGCTCAGGAGGGGCCAACATAGGAAGGACCGCTAGTTCGCGCTAGCGGTCCCAACTAAACGACGGTGCCGCCTGCACATCACCTCAGGCTGGTCCGTTGGCCTCATTCTAGCATAAGTTGCACGGGAAGGCGAACGGGCGGAAGCGGTATGCGCGAAGCGAAGACGGCGGCAATCATAGGCGGCGGCGCGGCGGGGCTTGCGGCGGCGGTGGCGGCGGCAAAGGCCGCCCGCGCAGCCGGGGCGGCCGTGGCCGTCGTGGTGTACGAGGCGTCCGATCGGGTGGGCCGCTCCATTTTGGCCACGGGCAACGGGCGCTGCAACTTCTCGAACGCGCGGCCCGACGCGGCCCTCTACCGCCACGGCGATTTCGTGGCCGCGGCCTGGGAGGCCCTGGAGGCGAAGGGTGCCGGTGCGGAAGGCGACGGGGCGGCCGACCCCGGTCCCGCCAACGCCGTGCTGCGGTTCTTCGCCGATCACGGCCTGCTGTGGCGCGAAGAGGGGGAGGGACGCCTGTACCCCCTTGCGAACAAGGCCACCTCGGTGCTCGATTGCCTGCGGGCATCCTGTGCCGCTTTGGGTGTGGAAGAACGCTGCGGGTTCTCCGTGGCCGCAGTGGAGCCGCCGCGCGGCCCGGGGCGCCCCTTCACCCTGCGCCTGGCCGATGGGCGCTTCGAACGGGCCGACGCGGTCATCGTCGCCGTCGGGGGCGCCGTTGCGCGCAACCTCCTGCCGGAGGGCCTGCCCTTCGTCGAACCGGTGCCCACGCTAGGGCCCCTTGCCACCGAGACCCGCTGGTGTCGTCCCCTCGACAATATCCGCGTGCGCGGGGCTCTGGTTCTGCGTCGTGGGGGAGCCGTCATGGCGCGGGAGTTGGGAGAGGTGATGTTTCGCAAGTACGGTGTGTCGGGCATCGCCGCCTTCAACCTGAGCCGTCTGGCCGCGGTGGGCGACGCATTGGCCGTGGACTTCCTTCCGGCTCTGCCCGCCGACCGCACCGAGGCCTTCCTGCGTGACCGCCGAAAGGCCCTACGGGCCGCTCTGGGCCGGGAAGTAACATGGGACGATATGCTGCGCGGCGTGGTGCTGGCCCCCGTGGCCGATGTGTTGCTGGCCGCCGTGGGCCTCAAGGGGAAGACCCCGGCAGCCGCGGCCGAGGCTGCCCCGGTGGCCGCTGTGCTCAAGGGGCTCACGCTGCCGGTGGAGGGCCTCGGCGATGTGCGCCAGTGCCAGGTGCATCGCGGCGGCGTGGCCGTAGAGGCGGTGGACGCTGCCTCCTGCGAGGTGCGCGGCGTGCCGGGACTCTACGTCGTCGGCGAGGCACTGGACGTGGACGCCCCCTGCGGCGGCTACAACCTGCACTGGGCCTGGGCCTCGGGGCTGCTCGCCGGGAAGAGCGCGGTGGAGGGGCTGGCACCCTCCTCCGGCTCCGAGCGGGGCGAGGGGGAGCCGTGCTCAGACAGCCCTTGCCTGGTGCGACGGTCCGCAGGACCGTCGCAGTCGCTGCGGAGCTGCGCGCAGACCCCCTCGTCCCGTTCGGAGCCTGCTGGTTCGAGGAAGCGGGGGCGGCGATGATCCAAGCATCGAATATTCCCGTCTCCCTTGACGCGCTGCTCCCTGAAAATAAGGGGCTCTTCCGCAAGGAGGTGGCTCGGGCCCTCGGGGTGAAGGCGACGGCCCTCGGCGAGGTACGGCTGCTGAAGCGCTCCATCGACGCCCGCAAGAAGGCGAACGTGCACGGGGTGGTGACCGTGGCCGCGGCCCTGGCCGACGGGGCAGTGCCCTCGCCGGCGAAGGGCGTGACCGTGCGCCCCTTCGAGCCGACGCCGCCCTTGGCGGTGCCCGCCGTTGTCGGCGGCGAGATGCGCCCCATCGTCGTGGGCGCGGGGCCGGCGGGGCTGTTCTGCGCTCTGTACCTGGCCCGGGCCGGCCTGGCACCGTTGGTGGTGGAGCGCGGGGCCGCCGTGGACGAGCGCGTGGCCATCGTGGAGGCCTTCAATACGGGCGCGCCCCTCGACGAGCGCACGAACATCCAGTTCGGCGAAGGGGGCGCCGGCACGTTTTCCGACGGCAAGCTGAACACGGGCATCAAGAGCCCGCACATCCGCCATGTGCTGGAGGCCTTCGTTCAGGCCGGGGCGCCTGGGGACATTCTTGTGGATGCGAAGCCCCATATCGGCACCGATCTTCTGGTGGGTGTGGTGCGCAACCTGCGCCGGGCCATCGAAGAGGCGGGCGGCGAGGTGCGCTTCCTCACGCGCCTGGCCGACGTGACGGTGGAAGACGGGCGCGTGGCCGGTGCCGTTCTCGTCGACGAGCGCACCGGGGCGATCGAAGCGGTTCCAGCCGACCGTATCGTGGTGGCTTGCGGCCATTCGGCCCGGGATACCTTCGATCTGCTCGGCCGCCTCGGCGCGAACCTTGCTCGCAAGCCCTTCGCCGTGGGCGTGCGCATCGAGCATCCCCAGGCTCTTGTGAACGAGGCCCAGTACGGCACGGCCGCATCTCATCCGGCCCTCGGGGCGGCCGACTACAAGCTGGCCGTGAAGACCGGCGACGGGCGCGGCGTGTACAGCTTCTGCATGTGCCCGGGCGGGGAGGTGGTGGCCGCCGCCAGCGAGGAGGGCGGCCTGTGCGTGAATGGCATGAGCCGCCATGCCCGCGCCGGCGCCAACGCCAATGCCGCCCTGCTCGTGGAGGTGCGCCCCGACGACCTACCCGGCGACGACCCCCTGGCGGGCGTCGCCTTCCAGCGCGCGTTGGAGCGGGCCGCCTATGATCTGGGGTGCGCGGGCGGCAACGCGCCCTACACCGCGCCGGCCCAGACGGTCGGCGGCTTTCTGGGCAGCACGGCCCCGACAGCGCCGTCTGCCACGGTGCGCCCCACCTACCCGCGGGGCGTGGTCTGGTGCGACCTGCGCGACTGCCTGCCGCCCTTTGTGGCCGACGCCCTGGTCGAGGCCCTACCGGCTCTCGATCGCAAGCTCCATGGCTTCGCAAGTCCCGAGGCGGTCATGACCGCCGTGGAGGCCCGCAGCTCGAGCCCGGTGCGCGTCGAGCGCGACGGGGGCTTCCAATCGAACATCGCCGGGCTCTATCCCTGCGGGGAAGGGGCCGGCTATGCCGGCGGCATCATGAGCGCTGCCGTGGACGGCCTGCGCGTGGCCGAGGCCATCGTCTCAGAATGCGAGGTGGTTCCATCGTGAAGTTCTTGACCGTGGATGAGGCTGCGGGCGCCCTTGCCGCCGGCGAGGCGGTGGTCATGCCCACCGACACCGTGTACGGGGTGGGGGTGGCCGTGGATGCCGTGGACGACCCCGGCGTGCTTTTCCGCCTGAAGGGGCGCCCCGCCGGCAAGGCCGTGGCGTGGCTCGTGGAAGGCCCGGCGGCCCTCGACCGCTACGGCGCCGGAGTCCACCCCTGGGTGCATCGGTTGGCCCGGCGCTTCTGGCCCGGCGGCCTCACCCTGGTGGTGCGGGCCTCCGAGGCGGTGCCTCCTGCGTTCCGCTCGCCGGAAGGCACCATCGGCCTGCGCATGCCGGCCTCTCCTGAGGTGCTCGCCCTCATCCGCGCCGTGGGCTGCCCTTTGGCCGTCACCTCGGCGAACCTGTCGGGTGCTCCCGCGGCCGCCGTGCCCGAGCTGCTCGACGGCGATCTGGTTTCCCGCACGGCCGGCGTCCTCGAGGGCCCGTGCGGCGCCAGTGGCGGCGGATTGGCCTCGACGGTGATCGATTGCACGACCGTCAAGCCGAGCGTGCTGCGATGCGGCCCCGTCAGTTCCCGCGATTTGGAGGAGTGCTCCCATGACTGATTCCCTAACCGACCTCTCACCGATCAGCGAGACCGGCGAGCCGGCAGCTGTCGTAACCGGGCCCGCTGTCGTTGCGGCCGGCGCTCCGGCCCATAGCGCCGCGGCCTCTCTCGACCCCATCGATTTCACGTTCGACTCCGCCGATGGGGAGAGCGCGGTGCACGCTGTGCTGTGGCTGCCCACCTCCTTGCGGGAGGATCGCGCCCAGGGAGCGGGGAAGAGCCTCGGCACCTTCCGTCCCCGGGGCGTAGTGCAGCTCATCCACGGCATGGCCGAGCATATCGGCCGCTACGACGACTTCGCCCGCTGCCTCGCCCGCGCCGGCTACCTGGTGTGCGGTCACGACCACGTGGGCCATGGCGACACGGCTCCCACTGCGGCCCATCGCGGACGCATGCACCCGGTGCACGGCGGTGATGCGCTCGTGGCCGATGTGCAGTCGCTGCGCCTGCTCGTGAGCCAGCAGGTGGCGGCCGAGGTGCCCTATTTCATGTTCGGCCACTCCATGGGCTCCCTCGTGCTGCGCAACTACCTGCCGCGCTTCGGGAGGGGGCTTGCCGGTGCCGTCCTCTGCGGCACGGCCAACCAGCCCGAGGTCGTGGCCACGGCGGGCAACGTGCTCGCCCGCGCCATCGTCAAGGTGCGCGGGGCCGACTACAAAAGCAGGCTTCTGCACAGCTTGGCCGACGGCGCCTACAGCCATCAGGTGAAGGACGCCCGCACGCCCTTCGATTGGCTCTCCCGCGACCCGGCGGTCGTGGACGCCTTCATCGCCGACGAGCGCGCGGGCTTCATGTTCTCGGCCGGCGCCTACGCCACCTTGACCGAGCTGGCCGCTCGCGCCAACAGCCCCGCGGCCTACCGGGCCACGCCTCACGAGGTGCCTCTGCTCTTCGTGGCCGGCGATGCCGACCCGGTAGGGGACTGCGGCCGCGGCGTGGCCCGGGCCGCTGAATCGATGGAGCGCGCCGGCGGCGAGGATGTGACCCTGAAGCTCTTCCCCGGCATGCGCCACGAGATTTTGAACGAGATCGGCAAGGACGAAGTCTACGACTTCGTCCTGGAGTGGATAAACGCGCACAACCAAGGCAGAGCGTAGAGGAGGTGCCGGATGCCTTGACCGAGCGAGTTCCGCAGCGACGAGAACAGGACTGAATGTCCTGTTCTCCAAAGCGAGGACTGTCTGAGCGAATCAAGGTATCCGGCACCTCCGACCAGCGGCGAGCTGCGAGCGGCAATAAGGAGGAGTTCCATGAAGAAGTACATCATCGCCTTGGACCAGGGCACTACGTCGTCTCGGGCCATGCTCATCGACCGCGCCGGCCGGGCTGTGGGCAGCGTGCAGCGACCCTTTCCGCAGCTGTACCCGCAGCCGGGGTGGGTGGAGCACGATCCCCATGACATCCTCTCCTCGCAGCTGGGAGCCCTCACCGAGCTTCTGCTCACCTACAGCGTAAGTCCCGACGAGGTGGCCGCCATCGGCATCACCAACCAGCGCGAGACCACCGTAGTGTGGGATCGCGCCACCGGAGAGCCCATCGCGAACGCCATCGTGTGGCAGTGCCGCCGCACGGCTCCCATGATAGAGGCGCTCGCGAGCGACCCGGTGGTGGCCGCCGAGATCCGGTCCCGCACGGGGCTCGTGCCCGATGCGTACTTCTCGGCCAGCAAGATCGCTTGGATATTGGGCGAGGTGCCCGGGGCCCGGGCACGGGCCGAGGCCGCCGAGCTCGCCTTCGGTACCATCGACAGCTGGCTCATCTGGAAGCTCACCTACGGTGCGGTGCACGCCACCGATGTGACGAACGCGAGCCGCACCATGCTCTACAACATCCACGAGGGCTGCTGGGATCCCTACCTGCTCGAGCTCTTCGGCATCCCCGCCTCTCTCATGCCCGAGGTGCGTCCCTCTGCCAGCTTCTTCGGCGAGACGGCGAACCCGGGGCTGGTGCAGGGCATTCCCATCGCCGGCGTGGCGGGCGACCAGCAGGCGGCGCTCTTCGGCCAGTGCTGCTTTTCCGCCGGTCAGGCGAAGAACACCTACGGCACCGGCTGCTTTCTGCTCATGCACACGGGTCGTGAGGCCTGCGCGAGCGGTAACGGGCTCATTACCACGGTGGCCGCCTCGGCGCCCGGCGCGGACGGCATCGAGTACGCGCTCGAGGGCAGCGTGTTTATGGCCGGCGCGCTCATTCAGTGGCTGCGCGACGAGCTCGGCATCATTCAGAATGTGGCCGAGACCGATCGGATAGCCCGCAGCGTGGCAAGCACTGAGGGCGTCGTGGTGGTACCGGCCTTCACAGGTCTGGGAGCACCCTGGTGGGATGCTGATGCCCGGGGCGCTATCCTGGGGCTCACTCGCGGGGCCGGGCGCGCCCACATCGTGCGGGCGGCCTTGGAGGCGCTGGCCTACCAGGTGTGCGACTTGGCGCAGGCCATGGCCGAGGATGCCGGTGTGCCGCTGTCGGTGCTGAACGTGGACGGGGGAGCGTCGGCCAACGACTTCCTCATGCAGTTCCAGGCCGATATGCTCGGTGTCTCGCTTCGCCGCCCCGCCAATGCCGAGACCACGGCCCTAGGCGCGGCGTACCTGGCGGGACTCACGACGGGGTTTTGGCCCGATACGGCGGCCCTCGTAGCTTTGCGGGAAGGGGAGGAGCGTTTCCTGCCCACTTTTGACGAATCCGCTCGCGCCGAGCGTCTGGCTCGTTGGCGCGACGCCGTCGCCCGCGTGCGCAGCTGAGGCGATTTCGTCTTGGGATGGATTGCATTGCGCGACGCGAGGCTGCCGCCCGCGTGCGCAGCCAAGGTGGCCGTGGCGGTCGACGCTCTGAACGCGGATCGACTTTGGCCGCTTGAGGTGTCGTGGTTTTGGGAATGCGGTCAATCCTCTTTTTCGCCTTGCTGACGTTTGCTTCCGAAGCGCTCGCTTTTGTGCAGCAAACTTCGCGAAATAGATTATTCCCAATTTTGAATAGATCAAATCAAACCGATTTCGGCAATTCTTGGGCCCTTTTCGGTGTGCCAGGTTCTCGTGCGACAGAGCAAAGTCTATCTCGCGGAGTTTGCTGCACAAAAGCAAGGTTTTCGGAAACAGGTGCAGGATGCCATCCGTCGCGATTTGGTGCGGATAGCGGAAGCGCGGAGCGTGGCAGGGGTCCAAGCGCATACAATAGGTACGTTGTGCCCCAGCGTTGGAAAGGACGGACGCCCATGCGCGTGAGCATCGGAAGCGACCACGCCGGCTTCGAGCAGAAACAGGCCCTCGTGGATTACCTGAAGGGGAAGGGGCACGAGGTCGTCGATCGCGGTCCTGCCAACGACGATCGGGTGGATTACCCCGACTACGCCGCGCCCGTGGCCCGGGATGTGGCCGATGGCTCCGCTGACTACGGCGTGCTCGTGTGCGGCACCGGCATCGGCATGGCCATGGCCGCCGACAAGGTGCCCGGCGCGCGCGCCGCCAACATCATCAACCCTGAGTTCGCTGCGCTGTGCCGCGAGCACAACGACGCGAACGTCATCACGCTTTCCGGCCGCTTCGTGCCGCTCGAGGAGAACGAGCGCATCCTCGACGCCTTCCTCGCCACCGACTTCGGCGGTGGTCGCCACGCCGGTCGCGTCGAAAAGATCATGGCCCTTGACTAGCAAAGGAGACGATTTTATGGCTTTGGAATTTCTCGCCGGGGAAGACCCTCAGGTAACCGAGTGCCTGCGGGCCGAGTTGGCGCGCCAGCGCGTCAGTGTGGAGCTCATCGCGTCGGAGAACTTCACCTCCCGCGCCGTGATGGAGGCCGTGGGCAGCGTGCTGACGAACAAGTACGCCGAGGGCTACCCGGGCCGTCGCTATTACGGCGGCTGCGAGAAGGTCGACATGGTGGAGGATCTGGCCCGCGACCGGGCTTGCGAGCTGTACGGCGCCAAGTACGCCAACGTGCAGCCCCACTCCGGCGCCAGCGCGAACTTCGGCGCCTATCTTTCCATCATCGAGCCCGGCGACACGGTGCTCGGCATGAGCCTCGATCACGGCGGGCACCTCACCCACGGCAGCCCCGTGAACTTCTCGGGGCTGCTGTACCACATCGTCTCCTACGGCGTGGATCCGGAAACCGAGGTCATCGACTACGACGAGGTGGAGCGCATCGCCAAGGAGTGCCGCCCGAAGGTGGTCGTGGCGGGCGCGAGCGCGTACCCGCGCTTCATCGACTTCGAGCGCATGGCCGAGATCGCCCATTCCGTGGGCGCCTACCTCATGGTGGATATGGCCCACATCGCCGGCCTCGTGGCCGCGGGCCTGCACCCGAGCCCGGTGCCCCATGCCGATATCGTCACCTCCACGAGCCACAAGACCCTGCGCGGCCCGCGCGGCGGCTTCATCCTCACCAACTCCGACGAGCTGGGGGCCAAGATCAACAAGGCCATCTTCCCCGGCGCCCAGGGCGGCCCGCTCATGCACGTCATCGCCGGCAAGGCCGTGGCCTTCGGCGAGGCCCTGCGCCCTGCGTACCGCACCTATATGGAGCACGTGGTGGAGAACTGCCGCACTCTCGGCCAGGGCATGATCGACGGCGGCCTGCGCCTGGTGTCCGGCGGCACCGACAACCACCTGTGCCTCGTGGATCTTACCGCCTCCGACATCACCGGCAAGGACGCCGAGAAGCTGCTGGAGGGCGTGGGGCTCACGGTGAACAAGAACTCCATTCCCAACGAGCAGCGCTCGCCCTTCGTGACGAGCGGCATCCGCGTGGGAAGCGCCGCGGCCACCACCCGCGGATTTACCGCCGAGGACTTCTACGAGGTGGGCCAGCTCATCGCCACCACGGTGTTCAACGCCGCCGATGAGGCCAAGCTCGCCGATGTGCGCCGCCGGGTGAACGCCCTGCTGGACGCCCACCCGCTGTATCCGGGACTGGAGTACTAGACAATAAAGTGAGGGCAGGGGAAGGGCCCGGCGACGGTTCGCGCGCAGATTCCGCAGACTCGGAAATATTGGGGTAAAATCCCCACACCAATATTTCCGAAAGCGAGGGCCTGCCCGAGCACGAGCCGTCGCCGGGCCCTTCCCCGGCGGGACTGCCTTCTCGATCCACACGAAAGGAAGCGCGTTATGGAGTACAACGACCGCGTCGTCGTCATCGATCATCCCATGGTGCAGCACAAGCTGTCGAAGCTGCGCAACAAGAACACCTCCTCCAAGGACTTCCGCCAGCTCGTGCGCGAGTTGGCCCTGTTCGAGGGCTACGAGGCCACCCGCGATCTGGCCCTGGAGGACGTGAAGGTGGAGACCCCCATCTGCACGGCCGACTGCAAGCAGGTGGCGGGCAAGAAGATGGTGATCGTGCCCATCCTGCGCGCCGGGCTGGGCATGGTGGACGGCCTGCAGGAGCTCATGCCCTCCACCTTCGTGGGACACGTGGGCATGTACCGCGACCCCGAGACCCACGAGCCCCACGAGTACTACGCGAAGCTGCCCGACAGCATCGATCAGCGCGACGTGCTCGTGGTGGACCCGATGCTCGCCACCGGCGGCTCGGCCGTGGCGGCCATCCAGTACCTGCGCAAGCAAGGTGTGAAGAACATCAAGCTCATGGTGCTCGTGGCCGCGCCCGAGGGCATCGAGGCGGTGCTTGAGGCCGATCCCGACGTGCGCATCTACACCTGCTCCATCGACGAGGGGCTGAACGAGCGCGCCTACATCGTGCCCGGCCTCGGCGACGCCGGCGACCGCATCTTCGGCACGAAGTAGCGGGGGCGCGATGGGAAGGAGCACCAATGTCAGCAGATAACCGCCCCAGCTGGGACGAGTACTTCATGGGCCTGGCCAACCAGGTGGCCGAGCGCACCACATGCTTGCGCCGCGGGGTGGGGGCTATCATCGTGAAGGACCGCCGCATTCTGGCCACGGGCTACAACGGCGTGCCCACCGGGCTCGCCCATTGCTCCGAGACCGGATGTTTGCGCCAGCAGCTCGGCGTGCCGAGCGGCCAGCGCCACGAGATCTGCCGCGGCCTGCATGCCGAGCAGAACGCCATCATCCAGGCGGCCCGCTTCGGCACCGATATCGACGGCGCCACCATTTACGTGAATACCCAGCCCTGCGTCGTGTGCGCCAAGATGCTCATCAACGCCGGCATCAAGGAGATCGTGTACCAGAACCCGTACCCCGACGAGCTTTCCCAACAGCTTCTCGCTGAATCCGGCATCCTCGTCCGCGAGTACGCAGGGGAGTAGGGAAGTGGAACGCGCTCCTCTCTTCAACTAAAGGTTGAGCGTAGAGGAGACGACGGGTGTCCCAACCGAGCGAGTTCCACGGCGACGGGAAGTGTCCAGTGGACACTTCCCCAAAGCGAGGATTGCCTGAGGGAGTTGGGATATCCGCCGCCTCCGACCGAGGGGGCCGCAACAAAGTTTCGTGCACGTGCACAATTTGCCCAGATCACAGGCTCCTCCGACTACGCGAACTTTTCACCGCTCACCAATTAAAGGGTTGTTTCGGGCGCCATCTGTTGGCAAGCCGTTATCATACATTACGGTTTATTGGGTTTTCAGCGCGTAGGCGCCCAAACGGAAGCAGGGTATGGCACTGGCAATCGTACTCGGTGTGGCAGCGGGTATAGCGGGGTTTTCCCCGCTTATCTTCGGTTTGCACCGGGTAAGGCACATGACGGACTCGGGCAATTTCGGACATATGGGCGTGCTCATGGTCTGCCTTCTCATCTCGTTCATCCTCATGTTCGCCGCCGCTCTCCTCTGCATCTCGCTGGCTCGCGATCTCGCGCTGCCCTTCGTCCTGTCGGAAGCCGTGGCGCTTTCGCTCACCGCCATCGTCTTCGGTGTGAGCAAGCTGGTCCGGAAATAGCATAGGAAAGGTTGATACGTGGACGCTCTTTCAACTCTCTCGGCTGAGGTGCCCCATCTCCAGGCATCCTTCGATCCCACCGTTGTGTTCGGCGGGGTCACCCAGTACATCGTCTGGATGGTCATCTGCTGGATCATCACCTGCGCCATTGTGCTCGTGGTGGCCAAGAAGCTCACCCTTATTCCCACGAACAAGTTCGTGAACACCGTGGAGTACGGCTACCAGTTCGTCCGCAACGACATGGGCGAGGGCATCATCGGCCACGGCTTTAAGAAGCACGTGCCGTTTCTGGCCACGATGTTCTTCTTCATCCTGGTGTCGAACTTCGTGGGACTCATCCCCGGCTGCAAGACGCCGACGGGCACCATCTCGGTGACCTGGGCGCTGGCCACCATCTCGTTTGTCTACTTCAACTTCTGGGGCATCAAGGCCAAGGGCGGCCTGGCCTATCTGAAGTCCTTCGCCCCCTCGGGCCTGCCCACCGTCATGGTGCCGGTCATCTGGTTTCTGGAGCTCATCTCCACGGTGATCCGCTGGCTGACGCTGGCCGTCCGACTCTACGGCAACATGTTCGCCGGCCACATGGTCCTCGGCATTTTCGCCCTGGCTTCCAGCGTGTTCCTCACGGTGGGCATCCAGGCGCTCGACCCCATCTCCGGCGTGCTGTCGCTGCCGTGGTTCATCCTGCTCATCGCCATGTACGCCCTGGAGACGCTCGTCGCCTTCCTGCAGGCCTACGTGTTCACGGTGCTCTCCGCGGTCTACGTCCAGATCGCCACGTCGGCCCACTAGGCCGCACCGACCTTAAGCGCCCTTCTCGGCGTCGGGAGGCTGGAAGGCCTCCGCCCCCCCCCTGGGTTAAGCCGGCTCCTCCAAAGCCGGAGACCATATCCGTTAAGTGTTTTTGGGAAACAGGCTCAAAAACGACCTTTAAGGAGGAAATTGTGGAAACTGTTTTCGTCATCGCTGCGCTGAAGCTCGTCGGCTACGGCCTGGCCACCATCGGCCCTGGCCTGGGCATCGGCATCGCCTGCTACGGCTGCTGCGTGGGCACCGCCCGTCAGCCCGAGGTGCAGGGCCGTCTGTTCACCAACTTCATCATCGGCGCCGCTCTGGCCGAGGCTCTGGCCCTCATCGGCTTCGTGCTCGCGTTCATCCTCTAAATCCGTCTCATCAATCAATTCGGAAGCCTGCAGAGGCAAGAAAGAGGTATGCACGTGAAGACAAGAGCGAACAAAGCAGTGGCCAAGGTCGCCTTCGGCGCCGTGGCCCTGAACGCTGCTTTCCCTGCGCTCGCGTTTGCTAGCGAGGAGGAGTCGGGCGGCCTGTCCGCCATTCTCCCCGACATGGCGGAGTTCATCCCCATGCTCATCGCCTTCATCATCCTGTGGATCATTCTCGCGAAGTTCGGCTGGCCCATGTTCGCCGGCATGCTCGAGAAGCGCGAGAACACCATCCGCGAGGCTCTGAAGAAGTCCGAAGAGGCTCAGATTGAAAGCGAGCGCGTGCTTGCGGAGTACCAGCAGCAGCTGGCTGACGCCAAGACCCAGTCGGCTCAGATCATCGCTGACGCCCGCGCGGTGGGCGAGGCCGTGAAGGCCGACATCACCGCTCAGGCCCAGACCGAGGCGGCCGACATGATCGCCAAGGCGAAGGCCGCCATCGAGGCCGAGAAGAAGGCCGCCGTGGCCGAGCTCCAGTCCTCGATCGCCGACACGTCGGTGGATGTCGCGTCCCGCCTCATCGGCCAGGACCTGACCGAGGGCGAGCACCGCGCCATCATCGAGCGCTACGTCAAAGAGGCAGGGAGCTTCAATGGCAACTAATCGTCTCGTCGTCAAAGAGGAAGTCGCCGTCTTCGCGTCGGTGCTCTTCGACAGCGCCAACGAGGCTGCGGGCCAGGAGGGCGTTCTCGAGGTGCGCGAGCAGATGGCTGAGGTCATCCGCGCCATGCGCGCCGACTTGGACCTCACCATGGCGCTCTCGAACCCCGATTTCACCCCCGAGCAGCGCCGTGCGCTGGTGGAGAACGTCTTCGCCGATGCGCACGTGGCGTTCCGCGAGGTGCTGGCGGTCATGGCCGAGCGCGGCCAGGCCGACCTGCTGCCCCGGGTGAACGACGAGTTCCGCGCGCTGATCGGCGAGCGCTTGGGGATTTGCGTGGTGGACGTGACCACCGCGGTGCCCCTCGACGACGGGCTGCGCCAACTTATTACGGAAAAAGCAGAGGCTGACCTGGGCAAGAAGGCGGTGCTGCGCGAGCGCATCGACAAGTCTATCTTGGGCGGCATCATCATGGACGTGGACGGCAACTACATTGACGCGAGCATGATCTCGCAGCTCAATCGCGCCCGCAACGTCCTCAAAGACACAACAGATGGAGGTGAATGCTAGTGACTGAAATCACCGCACAGTCCATTGACGCCGCGCTGAAGAAGCAGCTCGAGTCGCTGACCGTCAGCGTCGAGTCCCGCGAGGTGGGCACGGTCATCCAGGTCGGCGACGGCATTGCGCGCGTCGACGGTCTCCGCGATGCCATGGCCGGTGAGCTGCTCGAGTTCATCGGAGAGGGCGGCAAGACCGTGTACGGTCTGGCCCAGAACCTCGAAGAGGACGAGGTCGGCGCCGTGCTTCTGGGTGACGTCACCGCAATCAAGGAAAACGACCAGGTCCGCACGACCGGCCGTATCGTAGAGGTTCCCGCCGGCGAGTCCATGCTCGGCCGCGTGGTGAACCCGCTCGGCCAGCCGATCGACGGCAAGGGCCCCATTAAGGCCGAGGGCACCCGTCCCGTGGAGTTCAAGGCTCCGGGCGTTATCTCCCGCCAGCCGGTGAACGAGCCCATGCAGACCGGTATCCTGGCCATCGACTCCATGGTGCCGATCGGCCGTGGCCAGCGCGAGCTCATCATCGGCGACCGCCAGACCGGTAAGACGGCTATCGCCATCGACGCCATCATCAACCAAAAAGATCAGGACATGATCTGCATCTACGTCGCCATCGGCCAGAAGGCCTCCACGGTGGCCGGCGTGGTGGAGACCCTCGAGCGCCACGGCGCCATGAAGAACACCATCATCGTGGCTGCTACCGCCTCCGATTCGGCTCCGCTGCAGTACATCGCGCCGATGGCCGGCGCCGCCATGGGCGAGTACTTCGTCTACAATGGCGCCAACGGCAGGCCCGCCGACGCCGAGAACCGCGGCCGCGCGGTGCTCATCGTCTACGATGACCTGTCCAAGCAGGCCGTGGCCTACCGCCAGATGTCGCTGACCCTGCGCCGCCCGCCCGGACGCGAGGCCTATCCCGGCGACGTGTTCTACCTGCACTCCCGCCTGCTGGAGCGCGCGGTGAAGATGTCCGACGAGAACGGCGGCGGCTCCATGACGGCTCTGCCGATCATCGAGACCCAGGCCGGCGACGTGTCCGCCTACATTCCGACCAACGTGATCTCCATCACCGACGGTCAGATCTTCCTGCAGACCGACCTGTTCTTCCAGGGCCAGCGCCCGGCAGTCGACGTGGGCATCTCGGTGTCCCGCGTGGGCGGCTCCGCGCAGATCAAGGCCATGAAGCAGGTGGCCGGCTCCCTGCGTCTGGATCTCGCGAGCTACCGCGAGCTGCAGGCCTTCACCCAGTTCGGTTCCGACCTGGACAAGGCCACGCAGGATCAGCTAACCCGCGGCTCCCACATGACGGAGCTGTTGAAGCAGGGCCGTTACAACCCGATGCCCGTGGCCGAGCAGGTCATCGCCATCTTCGCCGGCAACGAGGGCTTCCTCGACGACCTGCCGCTGGATGCCGTGGTCCGTTTCCGCGCCGAGCTGCTCGCCTCCATCCGCGCTTCCAAGCCGGAGATCATCGAGACGATCAACAAGGAGAAGAAGCTGACCGCCGAGACCGAGACCGCCATGAAGGAGGCCATCGCCGCCTTCAAGCAGTCCTTCGACGCCACAGCGTAAGGTAGGTAGACCATGCCCAACCTACACGACATCGAACGGCGAATCAAATCCGTCTCTTCGACGAAGCAGATCACGCGCACCATGGAAATGGTCGCAGCTGCCAAGATTCGCCGTGCTTCCGAGCGCGTGGACAACGCGCTGCCTTGGGCGGTCGCCATCTCAGACATGCTCATCAGCACGGCAAAGTACGCTCATCTGGACAACGAGCCGCTGTTGCAGGTCCACGACGAGGTGAAACGCGTGCTCATCGTCGCCGTCACCTCGGACCGGGGCCTCGCGGGCGGTTTCAACACCAACGTGCTTCGCTACGTGGAGAAGCTCATGAAGCTCAAGCAGCGCGAGGGCGCCGAGGTGGAGGTGGCTGCCTGCGGCAAGAAGGCCATCGGGTACTTCACCTACCGCGGCATCGAGCCGGTCTTCTCCTTCGCGGGCTATTCGGCCGACCCCGAGTTCGCTCAGGCGGCCGAGCTGTCCGGCTACGTGATGCAGGCGTACGCCGAGGGCAAGCTCGACGAGGTGTTCATCGTGTACAACCACGCGAAGAACGCCGCCGAGCAGACCTTGGTGGAGCAGCAGGTGCTGCCGGTGAAAGAGGAATCCTACGTGGATCTTCTGGGCCTTAAGGCCAAGGAGGAGGACGTGTTCAAGTCCTTCCGCGAAAAGGACGACTCCGCCATCCCGGGCGACATCGACTTCGAGCCGAGCACGGAGTCGGTCATGTCCTACATGATGAACGCCTACCTGAACAACGCGTTTTACTACGCGATGCTCGATTCCGCAGCGGGCGAACAAGGCGCTCGCCGCAACGCGATGAAATCGGCTACCGATAACGCGAACGAGATGGTCTCCACCCTGGAGCGCGTGTACAACACCGTGCGCCAGGGCGCCATTACCACGGAGATCACCGAGATCGTGGGCGGTGCCGCAGCTTTGGAGGATTAAATGGCTGATAACACTTCTACTGAAGCGGCCAAGGGAGGCGCCACCGGACGCATCGTCCGTATCGTCGGCGCCGTTGTGGATGTGGAGTTCCCGGCAGACGCCATGCCGGCCATCTACAACGCCCTTACCGTGAAGGCACAAACCCCCTCGGGCGAAGTGTCCACCGTGCTCGAGGTGCAGACGCACCTGCCCGGCGACATCGTCCGCACCGTCGCCATGACGTCGACCGACGGCATGGTGCGCGGCCTGGAGGCCGTCGATACCGGCGCCCCCATCATGATGCCCGTGGGCAAGGCGACCCTGGGCCGTATTTGGAACGTGCTGGGCGAGCCCGTTGACGGCAAGCCCATGCCCGAAGACGTCGAGTGGCGCCCGATTCACCATCCGGCCCCGCCGTTCGACACCCTGGTGACCACCACCGAGACCTTCGAGACCGGCATTAAGGTCGTCGACCTGATCGAGCCCTACGTGAAGGGCGGCAAGACGGGTCTGTTCGGCGGCGCCGGCGTGGGCAAGACGGTGTGCATCCAGGAGCTCATCAACAACCTGGCCCAGGAGCACGGCGGCACCTCGGTGTTCACCGGCGTGGGCGAGCGTACCCGCGAGGGTACCGACCTCTATCTCGAGATGACCGATTCCGGCGTTATCGAGAAGACCTGCCTGGTGTACGGCCAGATGAACGAGCCTCCGGGAGCCCGTTTGCGCGTGGGTCTGGCGGGCCTGACCGAGGCGGAGTACTTCCGCGATCAGGGCCAGGACGTGCTGTTGTTCATCGATAACATCTTCCGCTTCACCCAGGCAGGCTCCGAGGTGTCCGCACTCCTCGGCCGTATGCCCTCCGCTGTGGGCTACCAGCCGACGCTGGCCACCGAGATGGGTGACTTGCAGGAGCGCATCTGCTCCACGCAGACCGGCTCCATCACCTCGGTGCAGGCCGTCTACGTGCCCGCCGACGACCTGACCGACCCGGCCCCGGCCACCACGTTCACCCACCTGGACGCGAAGACCGTTCTGTCCCGCTCCATCGCCGAGCTGGGCATCTACCCGGCCGTGGATCCGCTGGAGTCCACCTCTCGCGCGCTGGATCCCGAGATCGTCGGCCAGGAGCACTACGACGTGGCCATGGGCGTGCAGCAGATCCTGCAGCAGTACAAGGACCTGCAGGACATCATCGCCATTCTGGGTATGGACGAGCTGTCCGAGGATCAGAAGCTGACCGTGAACCGTGCCCGTAAGGTGCAGAAGTTCCTGGGCCAGCCCTTCCACGTGGCCGAGGTCTTCACGGGCCTGCCCGGCGTGTACGTGAAGGTCGAGGACACCGTGCGCTCCTTCAAGGAGATCCTGGACGGCAAGTGCGACCACATTCCGGAGCAGTGCTTCGTGAACAAGGGCGCCATTGAGCAGGTCTACGAGGCCTTTGACGCCATGCAGAAGGACGGCAACTAATGGCCGTTATGCGCTGCACGGTGGCCCTTCCGGATCGCGCTCTGTTCCAGGGCGAGGTCTCCTATGCCAGCATCCCCGGCACGGACGGCTACTTCGGTGTGCTGCCCGGCCACGAGCTAGCGGTCTCGCTCAACCGCGAGGGCGGCGTCGTGACGCTGACCGTCGGGGAGAACGAGCAGGACAAGAGGCAGTTCCTGGTCATGGGCGGCGCTACGTCGGTTCTGGACGACCAGGTGACGGTGCTCGCCCGGTTCGGATGCGCCGTGGAGGACATCGACGCCGAGGCCGTGAAGGCCGAGGCCGATGAATGCCGCGCGATTATCGCGGATCTCGGCTCGTCCGACGATCCGCAGGATCAGGCCACCCTCGTCACCAACCAGAAGAAGCTGGAGTGGTGCGAGGCGCAGCTGAAGCACGTGAGCGGAGCCGCCGCCTAGCGAGAGCGCCCCTCGGGGCGCGGCCGTTGGCAAGCGAGCCCGCAAGCATTTGAGCCTGTTTTGAGGGGCGTCCCATCCGGGGCGCTCCTCTTAGTTTGGGTGCCGCCGCATGCTAAAGAGCGGCGGCGATTGCCTCAGCGACGAATTGGTTCAGGGACTCTTTCCGCGCCGCGGCCGCCATCGCGGCCGCGCGATGCACCTCGGGGTTCACGCGCACGTTGAACGAGCCCTTGTAGGACTTTTCCGGCTCCTTGCCTTTCTCCGCACAGAAGGCGAGGTAGTCATCGACGGCCTCGCGGAAGGCATGATCGATGTCGGCGGCGCTTTGCGACTCGAAGTAGACGCCATCGTTCATGCCAACAACCGACCCGCAGAGCATGCGGGAGTCGCCGTCGAACTCAACGGTGGCGTAATAACCTTTATACACGAGAACATTGCTCATAGCGTTTCCTCTCCGCCCAAGAACTTCACTGCGGCACGAATCGCTCCGCGACTCATCTCGTTTGATGGATGAGGGGAATGCATGAGGAACATGCGCCCGTCCTTCTCTCGAAAGAATCTGATCCGCGATCCCGATGAGATTCCTTTATGGTCGAGTTCGTAACCGAGATGCTCCATAATGCGCACAAAATCGCGAAAGCGGTAAGTGCTCGGCGTCGATAGCAGTGCCTCGAGAAGCTTTTCTATTTGCGTCATGACGTCTTCCTTCTGCAACTGAATATTAGTTGCAAATCTTGCATATGTCAATAGGATGCAGAGAGGGTAGCGAGAATGATCAGGAAGGAACAGACTTGACTTTTTGAATTGTTGTACTCAAAATGTTGTACAACGTGGAAGGAGAGTCGACATGGCCGATGCAATGGTGACGGGGCGTATGCCCGAGCAGAAGAAGCAGCGGGGAATGCGCGTGCTGCAAAGAAGCGGACTCAATGCCTCGCAGGCGGTGAACCTCATGTTCGATCGCCTGATAGAGGAGGGGAGTGCCGACTTCCTTCTTCAGGACGACTTGAAGCCCGCTGCGGAACGGTGGGCATCGGCGGCGAGCTTCGTCGACGGTCTCTCGTGCAAACGCGCCACGCGCTTCGACACCATGACGAAGGCGGAGATCAACCTCGATCGTCTTGCCGCCAAGGGGCTGGTGTGACATGGCCCAGGTCAAGCTGCTTCTCGACACCAATGTGGTCATCGACTATCTGAACGAGCGCGAACCGCATTACAAGAAGGCGCGGTTGCTGATGATCGGCGGCCGTGTGGGAGAGTTCGAGTTGTGGATCTCCTCGTCGCAGGCAACCGATCTCGTGTACATTCTCTCCAACGGAGGGCGAGCGAACGAGATCGATGTCGTCATGGAGCAGTTGCGGGGTTTGCGTACGTTCGTGAACGTGTGCGCGGCAGGCGAGAGAGAGGTCGATCTGATGCTCGCCGCCTCGCGGCGCGATCCGGAAGACTACCTCCTCTACGAGATCACCCTGGCGCTGAGGGCCGACGCTCTCATCACGCGAAACCAACACGATTTCCCCCAAGGCCTCGTTCCCGTCATGGACTGCGACGAGTTCTTCCGGTGGATGCGGGATGCGCACGGCCTCGACTACGACGAGGTCGAGCTTTAGAGATCTTCGATGTTTGAGCCTCCGCAACGGCGCCTACAAAGCTGAGGCAACGGCGCTCACCACCCGGGCTCGCCAGTGGCGATGAGGCTGTCGATGTCGCGGAAGGCGTTCTCGATAGCCTCGCTGTGGTACATCTCGTACATGTTGTAGACGAACTCGGTACGACCCTGGGCATCGAGGGCTGCGAGCACATCCGCCGCTCTCGTATGGCGGCTCTGCGCGTAGCTTTCCAGCAGATAGGTGAAGAACACGAATTCCTTAGGCAATCTCATCACCTCGCAGGTACAGCGAGTTGCGCGGATCTCCGGTAGCTTGCTCGTTTTCCCACATATCGAAGACTGCCAGCGGGCTGAAGTGCCACATCTTCAGGTTGTCGTCGAGGAGCATCAGGCGGGTTTCCGATGGGAGAAAGAGTCGGAGTGCCTCAAGGGCGTCAAGCCCACGGCTCTCGGCGATGAGCCGGGATACCTCGGAATCGAAGTTCTGCATGATGGTGGGCGTCGTCTCAGTCAAGAAGCATCACTTCCTCGCAGGAAAGATGGCGAAGCGCCTTCTGGGCTTATGCGTGCTTGCGCTTTGTCTGGTAGCTCTGAAGGAAATCGGCGAATTCGGGTGAAGTGTCGGAGTTGCCGCTGCGCCAGGCTTTGTGATCGATGATCTCGCTCTCGAAGCCATAATAGTCGTCGATGTAGGCGATGAGCGCATCTAGGGCATCAAGCTGCGCTTCGGGGTAGTCGTCCTCGCCACTCACGTGCACCATCTCGATGCCGATGGATGAACCGTTCATACCGTAATCAGCGAAGGCGCCGCCGATGGGGGAGGAGCCCTTCATATCATCGCGACCGTCTTCGCTAATGCTGTATTGCTCGTTGTGCCCCGTGTCGCCGTAGCCGGCATGATGTGCAATGCGATCCAAGGGAACGCATTGCCAGATGCTGCCGTCCTTATTCACGATGAAGTGGGCAGCGACGAGGTTCCCGTTGGAGTCCCACCAGTCGATCACGGAGGCCGCATCCGATTTGCCTTCGGTGTCGTGCAGCACGATGTACTTCTGGTACTCGGCTCCTTTGGGCCCATGGTCGAAGCTTTCGCGGAAATCTTCTGTGATGGCGATAACGGGGACGGCGGTTGACTCGGCGTCCGATGCTTCGCTGGCGTCGGCCTCGGCGTCAGTTCTGACAGGCCGTTCTCTCGTGTCCGCTCCAACCTCGTCCTCATCGTTTGTCGGTTTGGGGCAATCGCGAACGGGCTCGACCTCTATCTGCTGAGGCTCCGCCTGGACCGCTTTACCCGCCTCGCCTCGTTTATCGGCCGTATCGGTGCACCCAAAGAGCAGCGTGGAAGCCATGGCCGCCGATATTGCCAGAATGACGAGCGAGAGTCGTTTAGTTGAGATAAGGTGAGTTTTGCTCATGTTCAATCTCCAAGATGAGGTCCATGTTTGCTTTCTCGTATTCGTTGGGACTGAACCAGCCGTCGAAATCCTCTGGCGAATACTCGCCGTTGTACCACGGTTGAGAGGAGAAGTAATCAGCCAGATCATCGTTCTTGAATTGTCGCCCATAGCGGGCAAACACCTCGTTGCGGGCCAGATACAACTCCCACACGCTCAGCCCTTCCAACTCCGCTCGTGTATACATTTTGCTATCGCTTTCGGGAAGGATGTAGTCGATATTCCCAGTCGCATCAATTTCCCCTTTAAGCACAACATAGGGAACAATGCTCTCTGCAACGTGTTGGGCGTCTTCTCTTGCTACTTTCTCCCCCTCATCCTGATTTCCGAAGGGAACCTCTACATATACTCTGAGTGCACCATCGATATCGGAATCGACCGATCCCACATAGGCGTTTGCGTAACGCTCCTCTCCGGGCCCATCCTCGCCAGAATAACAGGATACGAAGAAAAGCGGCATCTTCCCTCGATCCCCTCCCTCATATGCGGAGAGAGTGAACCCGGTTCCACCAGGCCGCATATCACTTTCATCAAAGCCATCGTAATATTCGAAGCCAACATTTTCGTATTGAGGATACTTTAAAGTTAACCCCTCTGTATCAATGGAATAATAGGGAGTTTCTGGGCTATCGTTGGCGGGTTCAATCCTGGCCTCACCAGTTTCGGCAAGTTGCTCTGCATTAGAAGAATCGCTTTCGGTTTCACTTTGGGAGGGAAGGGCCGAAGCATCGTCGAGCTCGCTGGAGAATTCTCCCCACTGCCTTATTTCATCGGGGCATTCGCTAATATCAACGGGGGAGATCACAATGCTTGTTCTCGAGCTGCCTGTTGGAGCGAGCCAGATCTGACTGGGCACATACATTTCCGGATACTCATCATCTTCTGGAAAGTAAAACAGAGAACCGCTACTTGACGTTCGCGAAATCGCGAAGTGATATGTTTGTCCTTTGTACTCAATGGTGCCAAGCGATAGCTGTTGTGAACCCCAAAAGCCCGTGGCTTTCTCATCCTTGTCATTTTTAATCTGATCCAGCAGCGAAAGTAGCGCATCAGCATATTTGATCTCTTTCGATTCCCTGCTTTCAATGTTGATGCTCGCATTCTGAAATCCGAGGGATTCCAGAAGGAACCGGTCGTTCTCCTCGCTATCGTCGCCGAGTTGAATATCACTTTTCGGGCATTTGCCCAGCTCCTCAATCTCGCGCACTATGTCCATATCGGTAACCCTTCCCCAATATTCCGGGTTGCACTCCGATTCGGGGCCATAGCTTATCATCCTGTCGGAAAGGTAAACTTCACCCGTAGGTAGCATATATATCTCAGGGCCGTCGTATGTCGTACCCTCGAAAAAAAGCACTGCAACGCTGGGACGACCCGCAAAAGATACGTCGTCGGTCTCCATAAAAAATTGAATCGAGTCCGGTGCCGCCCATCGCTTGTCAAAATCGAGATCTGAGAGGACTGAGTGGTAGTGCTCGGCACGCTCTTTCTTTTCGTATTCCTCAAGAAAATCAAGGGACGACTCTCCGTCGGGATCAATCACCTGGTCATAGTCGGCATAAGTCCAATCTTGAGCGGCATGCATAATGTCAGCCACGTTGGGCAACTCGCCCGGCTTGCGCGGTTCTACATGATTGTCTAAGTAGTTGAGGAAGAGCACGCCAGCCAACACAACAACAGCAGCGATGGCAATGGCTGACATGACGCCGGCTCTCTTCCGCGACGCTTTCTTTTTGCGCCCTTGCTCGACTTGTCCTTGCGCTCGTTTATCAATAAACGCCTGAATACTCTCTATCGATTCGGTGTCGAGAAGCAATTCTTTCGAGCACCCGCATGACCAGCATTTATCTCTGTGAACATTGGGCTGACCACATGCACAAATCCAAAATTTGTCGTTGTTCTGAACCTGTCCATCCGCGGGAATGGCGGCGAGCGGGGAAGGCGTGCCGCACGTGCGACAAGGTTCGAGTCCCTTGCCGGGGCTACCGCACGAGCAAGTCCATAGAGCTTCCTCCTGCTTTCCGCTTGCTCCCTTTTCAAGGAGAAGGGCGCTTCGCTCAGCAAGCAGATGCTCGTCGTAGTCGAGTATCGCTCGTGGCGGGAGCAGGCTCATAGCCCCCTCGGACGCCCAGGGATCGCTCTCTGCTTCCACGTTCAGGATACGAACTTCCAGCCCCACTGTCTTTGTGCCGCTGAGGGTGATGGGCGTGGCATCGAACATGCCGCCGGGATTGAGATCGACATCGAGGTGACGTTCTTGCACGTCCTGGGTCGTGCTATCGGCAAACCTCACCGTGGCTCGCCAGGCAAATTCGTTAACCACTTCTCCAGAGATGTTGCGAAAGCGCAGCTGAAGATGCTCCTTGCCTGTTTCCCGGTTGAGAGAGACCTGCACGGCTGCCGGCACGAGAGGACAGCCCTCCTCCCAACGTAAGAAACCACTATCGGGCCCGAAGTAATCACGAATAAGAACCTTGTAATCAGAATCCATAAGTACCTCCCGCTAGAAACTTGGAAATTCGGAAGCCTTGTCTGAGATTTCGTCGCTTTTTCTCAGGAAGCGCCGCAGCAAAGAGTCCGAGTATGATGGGCGCGGCAAAAAAGCCGATAAGCTACAGCCAGACGGTTTTGGTCTCTTGAAAATAGCTCTTGGTCCGAGCAATTGCAGCAAAGCCTTTTATGGATACAACGCCGGTAACGAAATAGATCACCGTGAGAAGAATCCAGGGCAAAGATTGAATTGGAGAGAGCGCATTTCCAGGTAATTCCCATGCCATGACGGCAAATGAGCCAAAGATAATCGGCATTGCCGCAAGAATCAATGTTGTTTCTGCAGCAGACGGCGTCTCTTCCTCAACCAATACCCTCATGGCATCCTCTTTTCCTCCAATTCTCTCGGTGAAATAATATCCTAAATTGGGATATAGTCAAGGTTAACGTATCGTGCTCGACAATGAACGTCGACGCAAACAGAGCTATTGGCCGATGCCTGAAAGAGACACGGGTGCGGCAGGGATATACCCAAAGCCAGCTGGCAGGGGCTCTCGGGCGCCCGCAGTCGTTTGTGTCGAAAATCGAGTCAGGTGAGCGCAGCCTGCATCTCAGCGAGATATTCGACTACGCCCACGCCCTTGATGTTTCCATCGGGCGTCTTATGCGGGATATCGACGCCGCTCTAAGTTGATTCAAGCGGAGCATATTGCGCTCATGCGCGTTCAAGGTACGAGGGCATACTCCTGATACGTCTCCCCTTTGGATCGCCTTGATTTTCGGCGGGAGGGCCATCGTGGTAGTAGAGGTTGCGCACGAAAGAGTTTAGATAAAGGAGCCTGCTTTTCATTCGGGAGACGATGAGGATTGAACGGCTTAATCCTACCACGCCGGCTCGCCGGTAACGATGAGGCTGCAACGCAAATACCCAGAGGTCTGCGCCGTTCTATGCAGAGCGGATTCCCAGCTTCTTCCAAAGTAAGGTACGAGTTTCTGCGGCGTGTCGATGACAGGGTTGCCGTTTCCGGTTTAAGATGGCTCGCACTCGATTTCCTTGTACTGTAGAGTTTTGCGACTTCTTTTATAACCCTAAAGAGTGGCTTCTACGGTATCGGCGACGAATTGATCGAGAGACCTTCTTTTGAGCACCGCTTCTCCGGCGCTCTTTGCCCCGTCGCTCAGGCAATCCATGCAAAACCCACTGTTTGTTCGCACGCCTGGGGTGTGCGGGCTGGTATCATGGCACCCGAGAAACTGACGGAACTTGAGAGCGGCCGCGTGGGGTCGCGCGAGCGCTTCGGCGCTTGCGGCGAGCACCCTTCCCGACCCAGCATGACACGATACGCGCGCATAACCCACTACAATCGAACTCCGTGCGCCGAGACCCGACTGAAGGGGCGGACACCCTATGGCATTCGTACACTTGCACAACCACACCGAGTACTCGCTGCTCGACGGCCTCACGCACATCAAGGACATGGTGCGCCGCGCCGCCGAGCTGGACATGCCGGCGGTGGCCGTCACCGACCACGGCGTCATGTCGGGCATGGTGGAGCTCTCCGACGCGTGCGACGCGGTGGAGAAGGAGACGGGCAAGCGCGTGAAGCCCATCTTCGGCTGCGAGGTGTACTTCACCACCGACGAGTCGCTGCGCAAGGACGTGAAGCCGAAGCTGTACCACCTGCTGCTGCTGGCGAAGACCAACGAGGGCTACCACAACCTGCTGAAGCTCGTGAGCGAGTCGCACGTGGACAACTTCTACTACAAGCCGCGCACCACGTTCAGCATGCTGCAGAAGTACGGCCACGGCATCATCGGGTCGTCGGCCTGCATCGCCGGCATTATCCCCAAGCTTCTGGACGATCGTCGCTTCGACGACGCGGTGGAGTGGGCGAAGAAGTTCGCCAGCTGCTTCGATGAGGGCGACTTCTACATCGAGCTGCAGAACCAGGGCATCCGCACCGACGCCGGCTTCACCCAGACCGAGCTCAACCACCAGCTGACCGCCGTGGCCAAGGCGGCGGGGCTCAAGACCATCGCCACCAACGACTTTCACTACCTCCTGAAGGAGGACGCGCGCGCCCAGGACATCATGCTGTGCATCGGCACCGGCGCCATGGTGAACGACGAGAAGCGCATGAAGTTCGAGAACGACCAGTTCTACATGAAGACCGAAGAGGAAATGCGCGAGGCCATGGCCGATTTCCCCGAGGCCTGCGACAACACGGTGGAGGTGGCCGAGAAGTGCCACGTGGTGCTCGAGCGCGATTCCATCCTGCCGCGCTTCCCCTTGCCCGAGGGCGAGACCGAGGAGTCGTGGTTCCGCAAGCGCGTGCAGGAAGGCCTCGTGAAGCGCTACGGCGACCCGGTGCCCGCCGAGGCCCAGGAGCGCGCCGACTACGAGATGGGCGTCATCATCCAGCAGGGCTTCCCGGCCTACTTCCTCATCGTGCAGGAGTACATCGAGTGGGCCCGCTCCCAGGGCATCGGTGTGGGGCCGGGCCGTGGCTCGGCGGCAGGCGCCATCGTGGCCTACGCCATGGGCATCACCGACTTGGACCCGCTGCCCAACGGCCTGCTGTTCGAGCGATTCCTCTCGCCCGAGCGCGTGGAGATGCCCGATATCGACGTCGACTTCGAGCAGGGCCGCCGCGAAGAGGTCATCAACCACATCAAGGACGTCTACGGCGAGGACCACGTGTCCCAGGTGATCACCTTCGGCACCCTGCAGGCCAAAAATGCCGTGCGCGATACGGCCCGCGTGCTGTCGGGCACGCTGCAGCTGGCCCAGGGGCTCGATGCCGATCTGGCCCGCAAGCAGGCCTACGGCCTGGGCGACCGCATCTGCAAGATGATCGGCGACGAGCTGGGCATCACCATCGACAAGGCGCTCGAGACGAACCCCGACCTGAAGAAGGCCTACGAGACCGAGCCCGATGTGAAGACCATCATCGACGCGGCCCGCTCCATCGAGGGCCATGTGCGCGGCGAGGGCGTGCACGCCTGCGCCACCATCATCTGCCGCGACCCCATGAGCGATCACGTGCCCATGAAGCGCGATACCAAGGGCGGCGGCATCATCACCCAGTACGACGGCCACTACACGCCCGATCTGGGCCTTCTGAAGATGGACTTCCTCGGCCTGCGCACCTTGGACGTGCTGTCCATCGCCTGCCGCAACATCGAGGAGCGCACGGGCCAGAAGATCATTCCCGAGGAGATTCCCACCGACGACCCGCTTGCCTTCAAGCTGATGCAGTCCGGCAACATGGACGGCCTGTTCCAGGTGGAGGGCTCCCTGTACGTGAGCCTCTTCGCGCGGCTGCCACCCACGCGCTTCTCCGACGTCGTGGCCTCCATCGCCCTGAACCGTCCGGGCCCGCTGGAGTCCGGCATGGTGGAAGACTACATCCAGGTGGCTAGCGGCAAGACGCCGGCCCACTACTACGACGACCGCCTGCGCCCCATCCTGGAGGAGACCTTCGGCACCATGGTCTACCAAGAGCAGATCATGCAGGTGTCCATGGCCATGTCGGGCTTCTCCGCCGGCAAGGCCGACAAGCTGCGCAAGGCCATGGGCAAGAAGAAGATTGACGTCATGCGCCAGCTGCAGGCCGACTGGAACTCCGGTGCGGTGGAGAACGGCTACGCGCTGGAGATCGCCGAGAAGATCTGGGACGACGCCGAGAAGTTCGCGAAGTACGCCTTCAACAAGTCGCACTCGGCCGCCTATGCCATCCTGGTGATGCGCACGGCCTATTTGAAGGCGCACTACCCGAACGACTTCATGGCCGCCGTGCTCACGAGCTACATGGGCAACACCGACCGGCTCATCCGCTACATCGCCAGCTGCAACCACAACGGCACGCCGGTGCTGCCGCCGGACATCAACTCGTCGCGCGCGGAGTTCACGCCGGTGGACGAGGGCATCCGCTTCGGTTTGGTGGGCGTGCGCGGCGTGGGCCAGAACGTGGCCGACGCCATCATCGCCGAGCGCGAGGAGAACGGGCCCTTCTCGTCGCTGCACGACTTCGTGAACCGCGTGGACGCCAAGGCCTACAACCGCAAGACCCTGGAAGCGCTCATCAAGGGCGGCGCCTTCGACTCCACGGGCTACACCCGCAAGCAGATGATGCACTTCATCGAGGAGACGCCGCTGCTCGAGGGCGCCGCCAAGCGCCAGAAGGACCGCGACCGCGGCCAGGTGTCCATGTTCGACATGTTCGCCGACGACGCCGACTCGGGCTTCCAGGAGGACGTGCCTGCTCCCGACGGTGTGGAGTGGGACAAGCGCACCAAGCTCGCCTACGAGAAGGAGATCATGGGCATCTACGTGTCCGAGCATCCGCTGGCCCCCTACGAGGGCACCATCTCGCGTCTGTCGAAGTTCACCATGGGCGACCTGTCCGAGCGCACCAAGGAGATCCGCAACGCGGTGTTCGTGGGCATGGTTTCGAACGTGGTGGTGAAGCTGACGAAGCGCGGCACTAAGATGGCCACCTTCACCTTGGAGGACACGACCGGCTCCTGCGAGTGCATCTGCTTCAAGTACGACGAGAACGCCCAGGTCATCCAGGAGGATGTCATCGCGAAGGTGAAGGGCAAGTTCGAGGTGAACGACCGCGGCAGCCAAATCATGGCCTTCGAGCTGGAGGCGTTGGAGCTGCGGGAAGAGGATGCCCGCCCGCGCCATCTGGAGCTCTCCGTGCCCTCGCGCACCTTCGACCAGAACCGCTCGGCGCGCCTGAGCCGCATCTTGCGGTCGTATCCCGGCCGCGATGCTGTGGTGCTCATGGTGCAGCAGGCCGACGGCCGTAGGTTCCGTGCCGAGCTGCCCGTGTCGGTAGATGCCCAATCGCCCATCATGAAGGCAGAGATTCGGGATCTGTTCGAGCAGGAAGTGATGATCGCGTAGTGGAAGAGATTCACCGTCCCACTTTGGAAGAGCGGGCTGCTGAATGCGAGCGGGAGCAGACGCTGTCGTGCACGGTGGCCTACGACGGGGCGCCCTTCGCGGGGTTCGCGAAGCAGCCGGGGCAGCTTACGGTGCAGGGGGAGTTGGAAGGCGCTCTGGCGCTGCTGTTCCGCCGTCCGGTGGACGTGGTGTGTGCCGGGCGTACCGATGCGGGGGTGCACGCGCGCGGGCAGGTGGTCTCCTTCGAGGTGGATGGCGACGAGCTGCGCGGCCGCAGCCTGCACAACCTGCGCCGGTCGCTGAACGCGCTGACCCGCGAAGGCATCGTGGTGCGCTCGGTGGACGAGCGGCCCCGCGGCTTCTCGGCTCGCTTCGATGCCCAGTGGCGCGAGTACCGGTACTTCCTGGCCACCGGCGACACGCCGCCGGTGTTCACCGAGCGCACTGCCTGGTATGTGGGCCCGAACCTGGATATTGCCGCCATGGAGCGGGGTGCGGCCCACCTTATCGGTGAGCACGACTTCAAGAGCTTCTGCATGGCCGCCTCGGCGGTGGGCAAGCCAACGTGTCGCAACGTGAGCGAGATATCCATCGCCTCCGAGGAGATCTTAGGCGAGCCGCACCGGGTCATCACCGTGCGGGGCAATGCCTTCCTCCACTCCATGGTGCGCACCATCGTGGGTACGCTGGCCATGGTGGGAAGAGGCCAGCGCGACCCCGACTGGGTGGCCGAGGTGCTCGCCGCCCGCGACCGCCAAGCCGCCGGCGAGAACGCTCCGGCAAAGGGCCTCGTCTTCTGGAGTGTGGCGTACTAACCTGCTATGATGGACTCACTTATATTTTGCGCGTGCGCATAAAAGAAGGGGGTTCCCATGGAGAAGGTCGACAAGCTGGCGCCGCTCGGGTTCGGGTTCATGCGGCTGCCGCTCAGGGACGCGGACGATCCCACATCCATCGACATCGGCAAATGCTGCGAGCTCGTGGACATCTTCATGGACGCGGGGTTCACCTACTTCGATTCCGCCCGCGGCTACCACGGCTGCAAGTCTGAATGGGCCCTTCGCAAGGCCCTTGTGGAGCGCTACCCGCGCGAATCGTTCACTATCGCCACGAAGCTGCCGGCTTGGCTTGCCAAGAACGCCGAGGAGGCCCGCTCCATGTTCGACACCTCCCTGGCGGAGTGCGGCGTGGATTACTTCGACTACTACCTGCTGCACAACTTGGGCGAGTCGCTCACGCCTCCCTTCGAGGAGTACGGTCTGTGGGAGTTCTGCGCCGAGAAGAAGGCCGAGGGGAAGATCAAACGGTTCGGCTTCTCCATCCACGACAACGCCGAGGAACTGGAGAAGGTGCTGGATGCGCACCCCGAGGTTGACTTCGTGCAGCTGCAGGTCAACTACGTGGACTGGGAAAGCGATATCATCCAGTCGCGGAAGTGCTACGAGGTGTGCCTGGAACGCGGCCTGCCCGTGGTCGTCATGGAGCCGGTGAAGGGCGGCACCCTCGTGAAGCTGCCCGATCCGGTGGCCGACATTCTGCGCACGGCCGAGCCGGGCGCCCCGCTCGCGTCCTGGGCCCTGCGCTTCGCCGGCTCGCTGCCGGGCGTGATCGCGGTGCTCTCGGGCATGAACACGCCGGAGATGGTGGCCGAGAACGCGGCCATCATGCGCGACGGCGTGCCGCTTGCGGCGGGGGAGTACGAGGTGATCGAGGCGGCCCGCGAGGCGCTCGCGGCCCTGCCCGGCGTGCCCTGTACCGACTGCCGCTACTGCATGAAGGGCTGTCCGGAAGGGGTGCACATCAACACCATCATGCAGTCGCTCAATATCTACGACCAGATGGGCGACGCCTACCGCGCCCAGGAGAACTATAACTGGAACACCGGCGCCGGCAAGGCGAGCGCGTGCATCCAGTGCGGCGCCTGCGAGAGCGTGTGCCCCCAGCACATCGCCATCGTAAGCGAGCTTGAGCGCGCCGCAGAGCTCTTCGAGTAGGGGCCCGGGGGTCGGAGCCGCCGACTGAGCGAATCGGAGTATCCCGCACCCTCGCCCCCGGCGAGCCGCCCCTTTCCCCGGAAAAGCGGGCGTCTCTCAGCGGTTTCACGCTATAATCACACGGTTTCGACGGGCGGCTGCACCGCGAGCGCGATGCAGCCGCCCGTTCCGCTTGTTGGGAAAGGCACAGGGGAGTGCCTGGAAATGGGAAAGGATAACCATGGCAGGAGAAATGAAGAAGCAGCGCGCTTCCTGGTCGGGGAAGTGGGCCTTTATTCTGGCCGCGGCCGCCTCGGCGGTGGGCCTGGGGAACATGTGGCGCTTCCCCTATCTGGCGGCGAAGTACGGCGGCGGCACCTTCCTTATCACGTACCTGGTGCTCGTGTTCACCTTCGGCGTGTCGCTGCTGCTGTTGGAGACGGCCTTGGGCCGCAAGACCGGCCAGTCCGCCATCGGAGCCTTCAAGAGCTTCGGCAAGAAGTACGCCTTCATCGGCATTCTGGCCTCGGCGGTGCCCTTCATCATCACGCCGTACTACTGCATCATCGGCGGCTGGGTGACGAAGTACACGGCCGCCTACCTGGTGAACGGGCCGGCTGCCCTCGCTGATGGCGGCGACTTCTTCACCGGCTTCATCACCTCGAGCGCGGAGAGCTACATCTGGATGCTCCTGTTCATGGCCATCGTGTTCGTGGTCGTAGGCCTGGGCGTGAAGGGCGGTATCGAGAAGGCGAATCTGTTCATGATGCCGGCGCTCATCATCATGGCCATCGGCATTGCCATCTACACGCTCACCATGCCCGGTGCCGTGGAGGGCGCGCTGTACTACCTCACGCCGGACTTCAGCAAGTTCTCGCCGGAGCTGGTCATCGGTGCTTTGGGCCAGATGTTCTACAGCCTGTCGCTGGCCATGGGCATCATGATCACCTACGGCTCCTACATGCGCAAGCAGGACAGCCTCACCTCTTCGGTGCTGCGCATCGGCGGCTTCGATTTGGGCGTGTCCTTCATCGCCGGTCTGCTCATCGTGTCCGCGGCCTTCGTGGCCATGGGCTCCGGTGACGCCGTGGCCGCCAAGGCCGGCCCCTCCCTCATGTTCGTGACGCTGCCCACGGTGTTCGTCGACATGGGCGGCATGGCTACCATCATCGGCTTTCTGTTCTTCCTGCTGGTGCTGTTCGCTGCTCTCACGAGTGCCATCTCCCTCGTGGAGACCCTCGTCTCCATCGTGCACGACGGCCTGCAGTGCTCCCGCGGGAAGGCCCTCGGCATCGTGATCGCGTTCGTGGTCATCGCCGGCGTCATCATCAATGCCGGCTACAACGTAGCCTCCTTCATCGAGCCGCTCGGGGCCGGCAGTTCCATGCTCGACTTCGCCGACTTCATCTCCAACTCGGTGCTCATGCCCATCGTAGCGCTGCTCACCTGCGTGTTCGTCGGCTGGATCATCAAGCCCAAGGCCATCATCGACGAGGTGCGCATCTCCAGCAAGTTCACTGCCGCCGGTGCCTGGACGATCATGATCAAGTACATCGCCCCGGTGCTCGTCATCATCATCCTGGTGGCCTACGTGGCCGCTCAGTTCGGGTTCTTCGCGATGTAGCGTTGCAGGCCCGTTGGAATTCCATGGCGAAGGGCGCCCCCGTGGGCGCTCTTCGTTGTTTTGCGGTAGGATAGTCAATCACTGAAACCAATCGGATCGAAGGATTTCCATGGCTCTCTCAATCGGTATCGTGGGGCTGCCCAATGTGGGCAAGTCCACGCTGTTCACGGCGATGACCAACAAGGGCGGCCTGGCCGCCAACTACCCGTTCGCCACCATCGAGCCCAACGTCGGTATCGTGCCGGTGCCCGACGAGCGCTTGGATGCGCTGGCCGAGATCGATCATCCGGCGAAGATCGTGCCCGCCACGGTGGAGTTCGTGGATATCGCCGGGCTTGTGGCTGGCGCCTCCCAGGGCGAGGGCCTGGGCAATCAGTTCCTCGCGAACATCCGCGAGACCGACGCCATCGCCGAGGTGGTACGCTTCTTCGGCGACCCGGATGTGACCCATGTGGCCGGCAAGGTGGATCCGCAAAGCGATGTGGACACCATCAAGACCGAGCTTATTTTGGCCGACATCGCCACGGTGGAGAAGGCTATCCCGCGTCTGGAGAAGGAGGCCAAGCGCGACAAGGCCGGCGTGGCGAAGCTGGAGGTCGCCAAAAAGGTGCTCGAGGGCCTGAACGAGGGTCATCGCGCCCGTACGTTGGGGCTGACCGACGACGAGGTGGCGGCCATCTACGAGTTGCACCTGCTCACCATGAAGCCGATGCTCTACATCGCCAACGTCGACGAGGGCGCGGTGGATGCCGAGCTGCCCGAGATCGACGGCTGTGTGCCCGTGCCCATCTCCGCGAAGGTGGAGGCCGATATCGCCGAGCTGGCCGAGATGGACCCGGAAGAGGCGAAGGAGTATATGGAGGCCCTGGGGCTTGCCGAGAGCGGCCTGGCCCGCCTCATCCGCGAGGCCTACGCGCTTCTGGGCCTGCAGAGCTACTTCACGAGTGGCGAGACCGAGACCCGCGCCTGGACCATCCCCATAGGTGCGAAGGCTCCCCAGGCCGCCGGCGTCATCCACACCGACTTCGAGCGCGGCTTCATCAAGGCCGAGACGGCCAGCTTCGAGGACTATGTGGCCTTGGGCGGCGAGAAGGGCTGCCGCGATGCCGGCAAGCTGCGTCAAGAGGGCAAGGACTACGTCGTCCAGGACGGCGACGTCATGCATTTCAAATTTAACGTATAAGAGCGGGCGGCGGCGGGCATCCCCCTGCTGTGTCGCTTTGGCGGAAAGGAGTGCTAGATGGCGGGTTTCAGCGATCGAGATAACGGGCGTGAGCGCAGGGGCGCGAGACCCGATAGGGAAGCGCAGCGTGAGGAGCGCCGGCGAGAGGCGGTGCGGCACACAGGGCTGATGAAGGCGGCCTTCGGAAAGGAAACCGACGAGGCCATTGAGGCTGCCCGTATCTACGAGGAGGGCGAGGGCCGCAGGTTGCTGTGGGGCGCCGAGGCGGCCGCCGCAGCGAAGGAGGCCGCGGCGATGGCCGAGGCCGACGCCGACGGTGCCCAGGTGGGCAACGAGGAAGCGCGCGAAGAGGCCGTCGCGGCTGAGGAGATGGCCGAGGCGGCGGATGCGCCTGTCGATGACGGCCCAGCTGCTGTGCCGGCGGCGACCGAGACGGTGGCGAAGGTGGTGACGTCGTTCGCTCCTGAGGCGCTGTACCGCGACGGCGAGGGCAAGACGATGATCGTGGATCCCGGCGCCTTCACGCGTCCTGGCGGCGCCTACGAGGACGGCGCCTTCGGCCCCGAGCAGATCCTGTGTTCCGAGAGCAACCTGTACCCGGTGCTTTGTGCCCACAAACGCGACTTCTACGACAAGAACCGCGATTACCGTCGTGGCTCGCTGTTCACCGACCGCGCCCTGTACGTGCCCGAGGTGCTGTTCTCCCGCGAGGGGGACACGCGCCGCGCCGACGTGCTGGTCATCGCCGAGCCCATTCGCGCTTACGCACTGGATAACCACCGTTCCGAGCGCGAGTGCGACAAGGCGCTTGCCGATCGCATCGAGACCATCTTCCGCATTGCCGCGGCCAACAACGTGCAGACGCTCATCATGGGCGCCTTCGGCTGCGGGCGTAACGGATACCCGTCTGCGCAGGTGATCGAGTTGATTCGCACGTGGATCGGCGAGCATCCCGGCGCGGTGCCCCGGGTGGTGTTCGCCGTGCCCCGCATGCACGTGGATGCCTTCCGTGCCGCCTTCGGCAGCGTCGAGGAGGAGAAGCCGGCGACGATCGAGGAGGTCGTCGAGCGCGACGAGGAAGCCGACGACGACTGGCGTGCCGTCGAGCTGCCCGAGGGCATCACGCTGCGCTAAACGAAATCGAATGATTGCCTGCGGCGGTTATGGGCCGGGCAGGCCGGGCGGGCGGCCTTCGGGCCGTCCGCGTGCATGGAAGGAGAGATTGCGGTGGGTGTTCCCATGGATGTGAGGAAGGCTGGCTCACTAGAGGAGAACCGCACGGCCGCCGATTACGAGGCGCATATCGCCGAGGACACCGAGGATGTGGGGCCCGGTCAGCATCTGTTCGGCGAGCCGTTGGAGATGTACTTGCTTCGGGAGCCGAGGCTGGCCGTGGCCTTCTCCGGCGGCTGCGATTCGTCGCTTCTGCTGGCGGCGGCGAAGCTCGCTGGCTGCGAAGTGCGTGCCTACCTGGTGAAGACTGCCTTCCAACCGGACTTCGAACTGGATGACGCCCGGCGTGTGGCCGAGGCGCTGGGCGTGCCGCTCACGGTGGTGGAGGCCGACGTGCTTGCGCAGGCCGAAATCTGCGAGAACCAGCTCGACCGCTGCTACCGCTGCAAGCGCTTCATCTTCCAGAAGGTGCGCGAGGCGGCTGCCACCGACGGCTTCACGGTCATCGTCGACGGCACCAATGCCTCCGATGACCCTGCGCGTCGCCCCGGCTTCAAGGCGCTCGCTGAGGCCGGGATAGTGTCGCCCTTGCGCCGCGCGGGCATGACCAAGGCCAACGTGCGCGCGGTACTCGCGCACTTGGAGAGGTCGTTCGGCTTGGAGGCGGGCGCCCTCATGTCCGCCAAGCCGAGCTTTCCCTGCCTGGCCGTCTACGTGCCCGAAGGCGAGCCCATCACTCAATCCGCCTTGGACGCCGCCCAGATGCGGGGACTGTAGGGCTCAGGCGCTGAAACGGCACATATTGTCGGTTCTGGTGCAACAAGAGGGGAGGCGTGCGGCGTTGCATGCGAATTACTGCACCATAACCGGCAATTCGCGCCATTTTCTCCCGCCCGCGAAGCAAAAGGGCTTTTACTTTGCACCGGAACCGACAATTTGCGCCAAATCGGCTGCCCAGAGCATCCATCCTGTTAAATCTTCGCCCTTGGGGTGGGTGCCGCCGTTCGGGAAGCGGCCTTTTGCTATCATAATTCGGTTGACTTACGGAAATCGAGAAGGAGCGCTCAGCCATGACGCAGCATCTTTCCGAGGCTGATGTGCGGGGCATTGCCGAGTACACCCGCATTGGCCTTACGGCGGAGGAGGTCGTCGCCATGACGGCCGACCTGAACGCCATCATCGACAGCCTCGCGCCCATCACCGAGTTCGACTTGGATGGCGTGGAGCCCACGTTCCATCCTATCGGCGATCTGTCGAACGTCATGCGCGACGACGCGGTGCGCGGCAGTTTCACCCAGGCCGTGGCTCTTGAGAACGCCCCGAAGCAGGAGGGCGGCAGCTTCCTCATTCCGTCCATTCTGGGTGAGGGGGGTGACCGCTAATGGCAACGCCGTTCGGAAGCATGTCCATCGGCGAGCTCCAGGCGGGGCTCGCCGCCAAGGAGTTCTCCGCCGCCGAGGTGGCCCGCGGCACCTTCGAGCGCATCGAGGCCGCCGATAGGGTAGTGCATTCCTTCCTGGAGACCACCGAGGCGCTGGCCCTGGATGCTGCTGCCCGCATCGACGGGGCCATCGCCGAGGGGCGCCTGGCCGAGATGGGCCCTCTGGCCGGCGTGCCTGTGGGCTACAAGGACAACCTGAACCTGACGGGCACTCACACCACCTGTGCCTCGAACATGCTGCGCGACTACGTGTCGCCCTACACCGCCACCTGTGTGGAGCGCACCTTGCGGGCCGGGGCGCTGCCCATCGGCAAGCTGAACATGGACGAGTTCGCCTTCGGCGGCTCCACCGAGACCTCCGCCTTCGGGCCCACGCGCAACCCGTGGGATACCGAGCGCGTGCCCGGCGGCTCCTCGGGTGGCAGCGCCGCGGCTGTGGCGGCGGGCCTCGTGCCCGTGTCCCTCGGCTCCGACACCGGCGGCTCCATCCGCCAGCCCGGCTCCTTCTGCGGCCTGGTGGCCGTGAAGCCCACCTACGGCGTGGTCTCGCGCTACGGCGTGGTGGCCTTCGGCAGCTCGCTGGACCAGGTGGGCCCCTTCGCCCGCTCGGTGGAAGATGCGGCGCTCGTTCTGAACGCCATCGCCGGCCGCGACGCGTTGGACTGCACGAGCCAGCCGAGCGACGTGGACTTCACGGCGAACCTCGCCGAGGGGGTGCGCGGCATGAGGATTGGTGTCGTGCCCGCGTTCTTGGAAGCCGCCGGCTTGGCCCCCGAGGTGAGGGCCAAGACCCAAGAGGCCGCCCTCGCCCTGGAGAAGATGGGCGCCGAGCTTGTGGAAGTGGAGCTGCCCCATGCTCAAGCGGCCATGAGCGCCTACTACGTGCTGGGTCCCTGCGAGGCCTTCAGCAACCTGGCCCGCTTCGATTCGGTGCGCTACGGCTACTGCGATCCGGGCCACAAGGACCTGGGTAGCCAGTACGAGGCCAGCCGCGCCCGCGGTTTCGGGCCCGAGGCGCGCCGCCGCATCATGCTCGGCAGCTACCTTCTGTCGGCCGGCGTGTACGATACGTACTACTACCCGGCCCAGCAGGTGCGCACCCTCATCACCCGCGACTTTGCCGTCGCCTACGAGTCGGTGGACTGCATCCTTGCGCCGGTGGCCCCGCGCACGGCCTTCAAGCTCGGCGAGATCGGCGATCCCACCGAGATGTATTTGGGCGACATGTTCACCATCTCCATCAACATCGCCGGCAACGGCGGCATGTCCGTGCCCGTGGGCCTGGGCGCCGACACGGGCCTGCCCGTGGGCGTGCAGCTCATCGCGCCGCCCTTCAAGGACGCGAACATGTTCCGCGCCGCAGCGGCCCTGGAGACCGTTTACGGTCCGGCGCCGGTGGCCCCCGACTACGCCGACGGAAAGGTGGGTGCGTAAATGAAGACGCTGGAAGAGGTATTCGAGACCTGGGAGGCCGTCATCGGCCTGGAGATCCACGCCGAGCTGACCACTCTGGAGACGAAGATGTTCTGCGGCTGCAAGCTGGAGTTCGGCGCGGCCCCCAACACCCACACCTGCCCGGTGTGCCTGGGGCTGCCCGGGGCGCTTCCCGTGCCCAACCGCGCGGCCATCGAGTCCATCGTACTGGCGGGTTTGGCCACCAACTGCGATATCGAGAAGCACTCGATGTTCTACCGCAAGAACTACATGTACCCTGATATGGCGAAGAACTTCCAAACCACCCAGGGCCCTATCGCCTTCTGCATGCGCGGCCATCTGGATCTGGATGTGGACGGCCGCGGGGCCGCTGAGCGCTACCGCCTGGACGCGCTCGCGCCCGGTGAGCGCGACGGCAACATCACGCGCACCGAGGACGGATACGTGGCCCATGTGGGCATCACCCGCATCCACATGGAGGAGGACGCCGGCAAGATGGTGCACCTCGGCGGCGGTGAGGGCCGTATCGCCGGGGCCACGCACTCGCTGGTGGACTACAACCGCGCCGGCACGCCCTTGATCGAGTTGGTGACCGAGCCCGACCTGCGCACGCCCGAGGAGGCGCGCCTGTTCATGCAGAAGCTGCGCCAGATTTACCTGGCCTTACGTATCTCCGACTGCTCCATGGAGGAGGGTAGCCTTCGCTGCGACGGCAACGTGTCCCTGCGCCGCCGCGGCACCACCGCTTTTGGCACCAAGACCGAGCTGAAGAACATGAACTCCTTCAAGAACCTCCACGACGGTTTGGCCTATGAGATCTGCCGTCAGGCCGAGGTGCTGGAAGAGGGGGGCGTCATCTACCAGGAGACGCGCCACTGGGACCCGTCCGCCAAGCGCACTATCGTCATGCGCGTGAAGGAGACCGCCGACGATTACCGCCTGTTCCCCGAGCCCGACTTGGCGCCCTATGATCTCACCGACGAGTTCATCGAAGGGGTGCGGGCCAAGCTGCCCGAGCTGCCCGACCAGAAGGCGGCCCGCTATGCCGCTGACTTCGGGCTCACCTCCTACGATGCTCGCCACCTGGTGGAACACCGCGCCACCGCAGACTTCTTCGACGAGTGCATGGCGCTGGCTGCCGCCGAGGCCGACGGTGGCGCGTTCGCCAAGCCGCTTGCGAACCTCATCATCAACGATGTGACGGCGTGGCTGAACGCCCACGAGGGTGAGGCGCTGGCCGCCACGCCGCTCTCGGCCGCCCGTGCGGTGTCCCTCGTGAAGCTGACGGTCGCCGATGCCATCTCCTCCAAGCAGGCCAAGGAGGTGTTCGCCGCCATCATGGACGAGGACGCCGACCCCGAGGCCATTGTAGAGGCCCGCGGTATGAAGCAAGTGTCCGATACCGGCGCCATCGAAGCAGTGGTGGACGAGGTGATCGCCGCCAACCCCGACGAGGTGGCCCGCTACCGCGACGGCAACGACAAACTCATCGGGTTTTTCGTGGGCCAGTGCATGAAGGCTATGTGCGGCCAGGGCAACCCCAAGATCATCAACGAGCTTCTGGCGAAGAAGCTGGGGTAGGGAAGCGAAGTCGTCAATTTTGCCTTGCGCCGCGAAGGGCCGTCCTGAAAGGGGCGGCCCTTCGTTTAGAAGGGGGCCTCTCTTTTCAAAGTAGTACTTTTTTCCTCTTGCATTTGCTGTCTCACGATCTTATAATGGAACAAATGTTCTTACAATTTCACCAGTGGTGAAACTGAGGCTGGGGAGCCCCTAACCCGGAGACGGGGACAGCCGCCGAGAGGAAAGGGGGCTGCCATGACCAGCCGTATTACCATATCCAACAACTTCATGTTCGGACGCGTGCTCTGCCGCGAGGATATTTGCCGGGGCTTTTTAGAGCGCGTCCTCGGTACCGAAGTGGGTTCCATCTCCTATCTCAATCGGGAACAGGTGCTCCAGCCCGCCGCGGCATCCCGCGGGGTGCGGCTCGATGTGTACGCTGAGACGGCCTTGGGCGTCATCGATGTGGAGATGCAGGCCAATCCCCATGCCGATTTGGGGCGCCGTCTGCGCTACTATCAAGCGAGCATCGATTCCGGGCTGCTCGACCAGGGCTCGTCGTGGAGGGATTTGCGCGACAGCTACATCATCTTTGCCTGTGATTTCGACTGGCCCGGCGCAGGCCTTCCCGTGTACACCTTCGACCGTCTCTGCCGGGAGAATCCAGCCCTTGCGGCCCAAACCGGCTCCACGTGGGTGGTGCTGAACGCACGGGCCGCCGCTGCCGCGCCCAATGAGGGGCTGCGTAATCTGCTAGAATATATTCAAAGAGGCTCCGTAGCGCCAGATGACAAGCTCGTGAGCGCCATGGACGCCGCAGTTTCCACGGCCAATGAGGATAGAGAGTGGGTGGCCTCCGTGATGACCGTAAGAGATTTGCTGGAAGAAGCCCGCGCTGATGCCATCGCCGAAGGCTTGGCAGAAGGCCGTGCCGAGGGTATTGCCGAGGGCCGCGAGGAAGGCCTGGCGGAGGGCCGCGCCGAGGGCCGCGCTGAGGGTCGTGCCGAGGGCCGCGCTGAGGGTCGTGCCGAGGGCGTTGCCAGGATGGCTGCTCTTGCGGCCAAGCTGGCAGAAGATGGCCGCGCTGAAGACGTCCTTTCCGTTATGGCTGACCCTGTGGCGGTTGAGAATCTTCTTCGAGAATACAGGTTGTAAGCGGCGGCTTGCTGTGACGGGTTCGTGACAGGGGTGGCGCTCGGGCGCCCCTGCGCGGAGGCAATGGTAGAATCCCAACCAAAAGTTGTAAGGTCAACATTGACGAAGGGATTTTCCATGGGCATCTTCAAGGACGAGAACGGCCGCAGCTACGGCGACTGGACGCACCGCGGCCAGGGGCGCACCCGCGAGCAGGCCAACGAGATCGTCACCACCGACGACGAGAAGAAGTGGTACGAGCAGACCTTCTGGATCATCTTCTTCCTCGTGATCTTCTGGCCTGTGGGGCTCGTGCTGATGTGGCGCGGCTCCTGCACCTGGCATGTAGCGGTGAAGGTTGTCGTGACCGTTGTGCTTCTGGGTGTTGTGGTGCTGTCCTACCAGATGTCCCAGGCGGTTTTGGCCGCGCAAGGGACGCTCGGCTAGGTGTTGTGTGCCAATAGGTTGTTTACGCCGACGATGCGCGACATGGGCGGCAGGCCCCCGCAGGCGCTGTGCGGCCTGTCCCAATTATAATGCTCGATGAAGGCGGGGAGGGCGGCGCCCCTCCCCGCCTCGCTCTCCCACGCCCTGCCGTACTGCCACTCCTGGGCGAGCGTGCGGTTCATGCGCTCGACCTTGCCGTTCTGCCAGGGGCTGAAGGGCCTCGTGTAGACGTGGCGGACCCCGCGCCCCTCGAGCAGCGCGTTGAACTCGCCGCTGCGGTAGCCCGGCCCGTTGTCGGTCATCACGCGCTCGACCGAGACGCCCATCTCCCCGAAGAAGCCCAGGCAGCGGCCCATGAAGGCCGCGCAGGTGCCCTTGCGCTCGTCGGGCAGCAGCTCGGCGTAGGCCACGCGGCTGAAGTCGTCGACGGCGACGTGCAGGCACGCCGTGCCCGCCCCCGGCCTCGGCCGGCCGGCGCGGCCGCGCGCCCGCCAGCCCCCGCCGTCGGGGACGCGGGCCACCTTCTTGACGTCGACGTGCAGCAGCTCGCCGGGGGCCTCGCGCTCGTAGCGCACCGGCGTCGCGGGGCCGCGGCGCCGGACCTCGCCGGTCACACGGTCGACGTCGGCGAGGCGCGGCATCCCGCGGCGGGCCACTATCCTGGCGCAGGTGCGGGCGGGGACGCCGGTGGCCGCCGCCAGCGCGAGCGGCGCGAGCAGCATGGACGCGCGGGCCTCGGCGACGCGCTCCTCGGCGTCGGGCGGCGTGAGCCTGGCGAGCCTGCGCGGCCGGCTGCTGCGGTCCGCCAGCCCCTCGCCGCGCCGGCTGCGGCGCAGCCACTTGCACGCGGTCTGGCGGCTGACGCCCATCTGGCGGGCGGCGTCGGCCACGCCGACGCCGGATTCTATGCGGGAAACGAGGGTTTCCCGCCCCCTCGGGGTCAGCTTTGCGTTAGGATGCGATGGCATGGGAGGCCCCCTTCGCTGCGAATCTAGACAACTCACAGCTTGGCGGAGGCCTCCCTATTTGTCGCCACCCGGATGTAAACAACGTCTTGGCACTAAACAGCTAGGTGGCGGCGTAGAGAGAGTGCGGGGCTCTCTGACCGAGTGAGCTTCGCAGCGACGGGAAGTGTCCGGTGGGCATTTCCGCAAATCGAGGTCTGTTTGGGCGAATCAGAATGCCGCGCATATCCAACTTCGAGGACTCGTCGCAACGTTTCCCCTGATGAAAGCCTGCCATCGACCTTCGCGATGGCGGGCTTTCCCTATTCTGTATGCGTTTTGCCCTTGCTCGGCGCCGTGGCTTCGGGCATCATACTGACCCACGCAAAAGAGGCGAGGAGACGCTGGGTCTCCCGCATTCCAGGAGACCGGAACAAGGAGCAGTGATGGCGAAGAAGAACATCCCCTACGATCAGAAGTACTACGATCCCGAGATCGAGTGCATGCCGCGGCCCGAGCTGGAAGCCATGCAGCTGGAGCGTTTGCAGGAGATGGTGGCCTACGCCTACGAGAACACCGTCTGGTACAAGCGCTCCTTCGACGAGGCCGGCGTCGCGCCTACCGACATCAAGACCCTGAAGGACCTGGAGAAGTTCCCCTTCGTGGACAAGAAGACCGAGCGCGAGACCCAGCACGTGGGCTCGTTCTTCGGCGAGATGTGCTCGGTGCCCGAAGAGGAGGTCATCTTCATGGCCACCTCGTCCGGCTCCACGGGCGTGCCCACGGTGAGCCCCTTTACCCAGGAGGACTTCGACCTGTGGCAGGACACCGAGGCGCGCCTGTTCTGGCAGGCCGGCATGCGCCCCACCGACCGCTACGTGCACGGCCTGAACTTCGCCCTCTACGTGGGCGGCCCCGACGTCATCGGCGCCCAGCGTCTGGGGGCTCTGGCCATCTGGGTGGGCGCGGTGCCCTCCGATCGCCTCATCTTCGTGCTGCAGCAGTACCAGCCCACGGTGATCTGGACGAGCCCGTCCTACGCCTGGACGCTGGGCGAGAAGATCAAGGAGAAGGGGCTCGACCCGCGCCGCGACTTCTCCATCCACACCATCATCGTGGCCGGCGAGCCGGGCGGCTCCATCAAGAGCACCCGCGAGGCCATCGAGAACCTGTGGGACGCGAAGGTGGTGGACTTCTTCGGGCTGTCCGACATCTACGGCGCCTGCGCGGCGGCCTGCGAGGCCCACGACGGCCTGCATATCGTGGAGGACCAGATCCTCGTGGAGACGGTGGACCCGGCCACCGGCGAGGTGCTTGAACCCGGCGAGGTGGGCGAGCTGGTGTACACCACCCTCATGAAGAAGGCCCGCCCCATGATCCGCTTCCGCACCGGAGACATCGGATACGTGTCCAACGAGCAGTGCACCTGCGGGCGCACCCTGGCCCGCATCCACATCACCGGCCGCAAGGACGAGATGTTCATCGTGGGCGCCGTGAACGTGTTCCCCTCCGATGTGGAGTACGTGGTGCGCGCCGAGGTGGGGCTGACGGGTGAGTACCTCATCCGCGTCTACGACGAGAACTTCTCCACCCGCTACGAGGTGAGCGTGGAGCGAGCCCAGGGGTCCGACGAGCCCTTCGACGCCGTGGCCGCCCGCGTGTCGGCGGCGCTGAAGGCCCATACCGGCGTGAAGCCGGCCAAGGTGCTCGTCTACGACGCCGGCAAGCTGGGCACCTCCTCCGAGCACAAGGCCAGCCGCTTCATCGACGAGCGCAAGGGCGCCTAGGGCCCGAAGTTCCTCGTTGCACTTGATGGCCGCGCGCCGCCCTCCAGCCGTGCGCGGCCCGCTATAATGCGGATAACCGATAGAAGGGAACCCCATGACCGCTTTCGACTTCTCCATCTCTGGGCAGCACTACCTGTTCGACGTGCAGTCCTTCGCCCACACCATCCTGGCCGCCGGCGGCGATAGCTATTCCTACGCCCTGCGCGACCGCACCACCCAGGGGGTCATCGATGACGTGGCCTCGGGCACCTCCGAGCTGGGCGTGGTCATGCTGACCTCGGCCACCGAGGCGGCGCTCGACGAGGCCTTCACCGAGGCGGGGCTCACCTTCCACGAGCTGGCTGCCTCGGCGCCGCTGGTGGCCCTGCCGTCGAGCCATCCGCTCGTGAACGCCAAAAAGCTCAGCTTGGAGCAGCTGGCCGATTACCCCTATGTGTATTTCGACCAGGGCGAGGGCGCTCCCATCGCCTTTTACGAGGAGGCCCTGTCCGACGTGCCCCGGGCCAAGAAGGTGGCCTGCACCGACCGCGCGTCGCTCACCGAGCTCATCATGGCCATCAACGGCTATACGGTGACGAGCGGCATTTTGGTGGGCATCACCGACGGTAGCGCGCTCACGACCATTCCGCTGGAAACCGATGTGGTGCTGCATCTGGGCTATGTGTCTGCCGACAATCGCGACCTGTCGGTCATGGGGGAGCGCTTCGTCACCCATCTCGCGCGCAGCCTGGACTACTATGCGAATAAATAGTCGCGAGGGATAACGAGAGAGATGCAAGGGCGGCCGTTACGGTCGCCCTTCGGTATTGAGAGAGGGATGCCCATGCTGGAAGTCATTTGGCACGCGCGGGGCGGCCAGGGGGCCTTTACGGCGGCCCGGTGCCTGGGCGCCGCGGCGGCCCTGTCGGCTGGGGCGTGTGCCCTGGCCTTCCCGACCTTTGGACCGGAACGGAGAGGCGCCCCCATGCGCGCGTTCACGAAGATCGATGGGGCGCCTATCGGCGACCGCAGCGTCGTGGCCCGGGCGGGCATCGTGGTGTACCTGGACGAGACGCTGCTGGATGGCAGCTGGGATGCCGAGCTGGCCGACGGCGGCCTCATGCTGCTGAACACGCGCCGCGCGGTGGACGACCCGCGCGTGGTGGCCATCGACGCCGACGGCATCTCGGCGGCCGTGCTGGGACGACCCATTCCCAACACGGTGTTTTTGGGCGCCATTCCGGCCCTCTGCGACGCGGTTAGCTTGGAAGACGTGCACGAGGGCATTCGCGCCACCATGCCCGCGCGGCTGCATGAGAAGAACGTGCGCATCGTGGATGCTGCCTTCGAGGCGCTGGCGTCCCGGCCCGACTTGCCCCACCTGGGCGGCCTCGGTCAGCGCGGGGGTGACTCGGGCACGGGCCTGTTCGATTTGGCGGCTGCGGTGCTGCTTGAGGGAGAGGGGAGCGAGGCATGACCGATCGGAAGTTCACGCCCCATCTGCGGGAGGGTCTGGGGGCGCGGCCCGAGGAGTTCGCCCGCTCCACCTGCTTTGAGGGCGGTTACCTCACCTCGGTGAACGCCGGCTGGCGCAGCCTGCGGCCCTTGATCGACCCGGTGCAGTGCACGCTGTGCCTCAACTGCTATATGTACTGCCCCGACGGCACCATCTTCAAGGTGCGCGACGGCGAGGGCGTCTGCGCGGCGCTTGCCATCGACTACGATTTCTGCAAGGGCTGCGGCGTGTGTGCGAAGGTGTGCCCCGTGCCCTGCATCGCCATGGTGGACGAGCGCGGCGACGGGGAAGTGGCGGCGGGGATCTCGGGCGTCTCGACCGAGCGAGTTTTGCAGCGACGGGAGCAGGGCCTCATGTCCTGTTCCCCAAAGCGAGGACTGTCTGAGCGAATCGAAATGTCCGAGACCCCCGCTCGGAAAGATGCAGAAGGAGGTGCGGCATGAGGAAATTCCTCTCGGGCAACGAGGCCTTCGCCGAGGGCGTGCGCCTGGCGCGGCCCCAGGTGATATCGGCCTATCCCATCACGCCCCAGACCACGGTGGTGGAGGCCTTGGCCACCATGGTGGAAGAGGACAGCCTTGCCTGCGAGTACCTGCACGTGGAAAGCGAGCACACCGCGCTGGCAGCGGCCATGGGGGCATCGGCTACGGGCGCGCGCACGTTCACGGCCACCTCGTCCCAGGGCCTGCTGTACATGGCCGAGTGCCTCACCTACGCCTCGGGCGGGCGGTTTCCCATCGTGATGATGAACGCGAATCGTGCCCTGGCGCTACCGTGGAACATCTACGGAGACCAGCGCGACTCCCTTTCGCTTCTGGATCACGGCTGGATCCAGGTGTATGCCGAGAACAACCAGGAGGCGCTCGATCTGGCGCTCATGGCCTACGCCGTGGCCGAGGACGAGCGCGTGAGCCTGCCGGTGATGGTGAACGTGGACGGCTTCGCTCTCACCCACACCTACGAGTCGGTGGAGGTGCCTGAGGCCCAGGCTGCCGACGCCTTCCTGCCGCCTTACCGCACGGCCAATCGCTTCGATTTCGGGCATCCCGTGAGCATCGGCTATTCAGCCGGCCCCGAGTTCAACCGCTACTACCAGTACTGGCACCACCGCGACATGCTGGCCGCCGAGACGGTGGTGGAAGAGGTGGAGGCCCGCTTCGCCGCCACCTGCGGGCGCCGGTACCCGGGCCTTGTGGACGCCTACCGCTGCGGGGACGCCGATTTGGTGCTGGTCACCTTGGGCTCGGCAGCCGGCATCGCCCGCGATGTGGCCGACGAGCTGCGGGCGGCGGGCACGCGAGCCGGCGTGCTGCGCATCCGCTACCTGCGCCCGGTGCCCGGCCGCCAGCTGGCCGAGGCCCTGGCCGGGGTAGCGGCCGTGGGCGTGCTGGAGAAGGACATCTCCTTCGGCGGCGACGGCGGCGCGGTGTTCTCCACCGTGCTGGCCGCCTGTGCCCGCCGCGGCGTGGCCCGGCCGGCCCTGAATTTCATCGGGGGCCTGGGCGGCGCCGATATTTCCCGCGACCAGGTGCGGGCCTGCTTCGCCGATCTGGAGCGCTTGGCAGCCGGCCAGGGCGAGGCCGGCCGGGTCGTGTTCCTGGGCATTGACGACGAGGAAGGGGGCCTGCGATGACCGTGAACGCGCGCAACATCACCGATGAGGAGTTCTTCTACGGCCACAAGGCCTGCCCCGGCTGCGGCGGTGCGCTCGTGGTGCGCCAGGTGCTGAAGGTGCTCGGGCCCCATGCGGTGAGCGCCCTGCCCGCCGGATGCATGAGCGCCGTGGGCTTCAACTTCCCCCAGCTGGCCTTCGGCAACAACGCCATGATCACCCCCTTCGCCGCCACGGCCGCGGTGCTCTCGGGCATTCGGGCCGGGCTTGCGGCCCAGGGGACGGCGCCCGACGACTGCACTGTGGTGGGCTTTGCCGGCGACGGCGGCACGGCCGACATCGGCCTGCAGGCCCTGTCGGGGGCCATCGACCGCAACGACGATGTGCTCTACATCTGCTACGACAACGAGGCCTATATGAACACGGGCATCCAGAAGTCGGGACTCACCCCCTTCGGTGCCTCCACGACGACCACGCCCGCCGGCGCGCGCGAGCACGGCTGCCTCACGCAGAAGAAGAGCCTGTTCGATATTGTGGCGGCCCACGGCATTCCCTACGCCGCCACGGCCTCGGTGGGCTATCTGAGTGATTTCTTGAAGAAGGTGGAGCGGGCCCGCGATGTGCGCGGCACCCGGTTCATCCACGTGGTGGCGCCCTGTCCGGTGGGCTGGGGCTTTCCCTCGGAGGACATGGTGGACGTGGCCAAGGAGGTCGTGGACACGGGCCTGTGGTACCTCGCCGAGTACGAGGGCCCGGCGCTGTCGGGAGTGCCCGGGGGCGCCTTCCGCCTGAACCGCAATCCCAAGGCGTTCAAGCCCATCGAGCCCTACCTGCGCCGCCAGGGCCGCTTCCGCGCCGATGACGAGGCCGACTTGGCCGCCATCGAGGCCGCCCGCGACGAGCGCTGGGCCTATATGCGCGAGCGATGGGCATAGCGGGCAGGTTGCGCTATAATAGGCAACCTGCCGAGGTGGCTCGGCGTTTTTGCGCCCATGGCTCAACGGATAGAGCAACGGACTTCTAATCCGTAGGTTGTAGGTTCGATTCCTACTGGGCGCGCCAGAAACAAGAAGGCCGGGGTCGCTGACCTCGGCCTTTCGAATGCTCTGGAGCGGGCGACGGGAATCGAACCCGCCTCATCAGCTTGGAAGGCTGAGGTTCTACCAATGAACTACGCCCGCACGATGCAACTTGCATAGTATAGCGCAACCCAGCCGCCCCGCAACGAGAAAACAGAAGTGGGCCTCCATTCCGCCGTTACGGCGATGCTCCGCTTTTGCGCGGGTGCCAAGACCCTGGTATGCGGCCGTTAGGGGCGGACGGGGCCGTCCAGGTGCGCCTGCACCTCTTGCGGAAGCTCATCGAAGGAGACTTCCTCCCACCCGACCACGCCACGAATGGGCTCTACCTCCAGTTTCAGATACGCCCCCTCTCTCAGTTGGCGCTCGGTACCGAACGAGACCTCCCGCCCGTTGCCCTGCTCATCGTAGGCCGGCAGGCGGTAGAGAAGGCTCATACCCCCGGTAGGGTCGATGACCCCGCCCCGCGATTCCAGCTCTTCGGTTCGCGCGTTGTCCACTTGCGTGTAGTACGCGGCGTTCATGTTGCCGGAGAGCACCCACCATCCGGCGATTACCGCGGCTACCGCCACCGCTGCTATGGAAAAGCCCACTGCTACTGCTACCTTTGTGCGCATGTTGGAATCTCCTTCCCGTGGATCGGATGCGATTTCCCAAGGCGCCTTCGATGCTATGCCTATGGCCCGCGAGTCGCCATCGAAGTGCCTTACGGGCGGCTTGCATTTTTGTAAGCGCAGCGCAAGGGCAAAGCTGTCCCTTTGGAGCTCTTCCAGGAGGGGGGCGGTTTGCGGTGCGCGCCGGCCCCGGGAATTCTTTGGAGGTGGCCGCCGCGCGGCAGCGGCATGGCGTAGCCGGAACGGCAGTCGTCAAGCTCCCGAAGAGCCGCGAGGATCCCCATGCTCGACGGACGGCTCCGCTATGCCCTGGATCGCGGACACCTTGTGCGTTTCCGTCGTCACCGTGCGATCCCTTTTGCAAGAACTTGTATCGTAAGGCGGGTATTAGCAAGAAGCTTAAGCACGTGCATCTGGTGCAGCAGCTACGCGCTCGAGAGCAGGGAGGCTTCCATGGAGATCGTCGTCGCGACGCCCGGGCACATTGACGCTATGACCGCTATCACCGATGCCGCGGTGGCCGACATGGCCGCCCGCGGGCTCGACCAGTGGCAGTGCGGGTACCCGTGCCGCGCCACCTGGGAGGCTGATGTGGCCGAAGGTGCGGCCTACGTTGCCCTGGACGAGGGCCGGGTGGTGGGTGTGTTCCGCTACGGCACCGAGCCCGAGGCGGCCTACGACACCCTCGAGGGCTCCTGGCTCGCGAGCGGCCCCTACGCCACCGTGCACCGCTGCGCCGTGGATCCGGTCTGTCGCGGCCGGGGCGTCATGGGCGCGCTCTTCGCTTTCGCCTGCGAGAGGGCCGCCGCCGACGGCATGGCCTCGGTGCGTGTGGACACCCATGCCGATAACGCCCCTATGCGCCGCGCCACCGAGAAGGCCGGCTTCACCTACTGCGGCCCCATCGTGCTCACGGAAGGCGTCGAGGCCGGCGCCCCGCGCATCGCCTTCGAGAAAGTGCTGGGGTAAAGGCGTCTCCGATAGCGGCCGGCGGGTCGGCGACATCATGCGTCGAGCGCCCGGGCGCTTGGCGAGTCGTGCTATGATGGCGGCTGATGCAACCGAGGGTTTGAAGGAGGTGAGGCGATATGTCCAAGAAGCGAAAGCGCACGGGGCGCTGTGCGGCCGAGCGGGCGCGCCGGGCGGCGACGCAGCAGGCTCGGGCCGCGGGGCGCGATGGCGTTCTGTGGCGCCAGACGGCCGAGGAGGCCACGCTGGCGGCGAAGCCGCGCTACAACGGCTACGCCTGCGGCCACGGCGCCCACGGCGACGTCAAGTACAGTCGCGCGAAGGCCAAGCGAGCCTGGCGCGCGCAGATCGGACACGAAGGAGCCTCTCGGGGCTCCTTCCTCTTTTTTGGCGTATTGTGGCAAGTTTGGGGCGGTTCCCAACATGAAGGCCGCGCGAGTGCGGACTACTTCATACACTGAGAGAGAAATCCCAGTTCAAAACTGATGACATTTTCAAAGGGGATGGTTGGATGCCCCGCTGCCGCCCTTCGACTGATGGGAAGCGCTTCAAACTTGTCACTGGCGGCGGCTCAGATTGCAAGGAACGGAAAAGATCGGCTTCGCGAACGCTATAATGATCGCAGAAAGTGATGAGGCGGAGCGGGAACGAGGTCTTATGGAAGCGACGCGCATTTACACCTACGACTCGACCCTGCGCGACGGGGAGCAGTGCGAGGGCATCACGCTCTCGCTCGCCGACAAGCTCGCCATCGTGCGGCGCCTCGACGAGTTCGGCATCGACTACATCGAGGGCGGCTTTCCGGCGTCGAACCCCAAGGACGTGGCGTTCTTTCGCGAGGTGGCCGCCATGGAGCTGCGTCACGCCCAGATCGCGGCCTTCGGATCCACGTGCAAGAAGGGCGCGCCCGCGGCCGACGATGCGGGCCTGGCCGACCTTCTGGCGTGCGGGGCGCCGGTGGTCACCATTGTGGGCAAGACCTGGGATGCCCAGGTGGAGCGCGCTTTGCAGACCACCCTTGAGGAGAACCTGCGCATGATCGCCGACTCGGTGGCCTATCTGAAGGCGGCCGGCCGGCGCGTGGTGTTCGATGCCGAGCACTACTTCGACGGCTACAAGGCCAACGCCGACTACGCGCTGGCCTGCGTGGGGGCCGCCGTGGAAGCGGGGGCTGACTCGGTGGACCTCTGCGAGACCAACGGCGGCGCGCTGCCCTTCGAGGTGGAGGCCGTCGTAGCCGCCACGGCGGGCGCCTTCCCGAACGCCGCCTTCGGCATCCACTGCCATAACGACTCGGGGTGCGCGGTGGCCAACACGCTGGCGGCCGTGCGCGCCGGCGCCACGAGCGTGCAGGGCACGGTGAACGGCATCGGGGAGCGGGTGGGCAACACCGACCTGCTCACGGTCATTGCCGACCTGGAGCTGAAGATGGGCGCCCGTTGCGTGGGGGAGCACAGCTTGGCGCAGCTTACGGGCGTGGCGCAGTACGTGGCGGAGCTCTGCAACGTGTCGAAGCCGGCCCACCACCCCTACACCGGCACGAGCGCCTTCGCCCACAAGGGCGGCCTGCACGCGAGCGCCATCGCGCGCTTTCCCGAGGCCTACGAGCACGTGAGCCCGGCGGCCGTGGGCAACGCGAGCCGCACGGTGGTGAGCGAGCTGGCGGGCAAGGCGTCGCTGCTGTCGAAGGCGGCCGCCCTCGGGTTCAACCTGGAGGAGGCCGGTGTGACCACCCAGGACGTGCTCGACGACATCAAGGACCGCGAGGCGGCGGGCTTCACCTACGAGGTGGCCGACGGCTCGCTGGGACTTCTGCTCATGCGCCATCTGGGGCTGTATGCGCCCGCGTTCACGCTGGAGAGTTTTCGCGTCATCGTGGACGATCGCGAGGACACCGGCGCGCTTGCCAAAGACGCGCTGTCCGAGGCCACGGTGAAGATCCACGTGGGGGACGCGCGCTTCGTGGCCACCGGCGAGAGCACCGGCCCGGTGGGCGCCCTCGACGCCGCTCTGCGCCGCGCCATCGTGGAGTCGTATCCGCAGGTGGCGGCCATGGAGCTCATCGACTACAAAGTGCGCCTGCTCGACGAGAGCCAGGGCACCGACGCCATCACCCGCGTGACCATCACCGCTACCGACGGGGTGGATACCTGGGGCACGGTGGGCGTGTCCGAGAACGTCATCGAGGCCTCGTGGAACGCCCTCGTGGATTCCCTCGAGTACGGTCTCTTCCTTGCCCGCGCCCGCGCCTAGAGCAGCCTGCAGCGGGAAAGCTGAAGTTTTCTCTTGCGGACATCCTGAAAAGTTGCATGACCCGTACTCTGCATTGCTCTTTTCGGTTGGTGCTCACGTGCACCGACTCTTGCGATAGTTTGTTCCGACGGCTATTCGGCTAGGCGGCCGGGGCCGTGCCCTGCTCTTGCCTCGCTTCGGCCAGAAGCAGGTCCACCATGCGGCCGTAGCTCTTGGTGCCGTCTTCCTGCTTGTTGGCCTTGAGGTAGACGTTGTTGGCGGCGTTGCTCGCCTCGGCCACCGGGCCCTCGAACTGCTTGAGGTATTCCGCGCGCGCCATGCGGTCGGCGCGCACCGCGTCGGACAGCGTGCCGTTCACGGCGACGGCTGCCTCGCGGTCGGTGCGGATGAGGGCCGACAGTGCGTAGTCGTAGGCGAGCGAGTATCCGCTGTAGCGCGTGAGGGGGTCGGCGGATTGCTTGCAGGAAAGGTAGCCAATGAAGTTCGCCTCGTCCTCGCGCATAAACCCGCACTGGTGGGCCAGCTCGTGTCCCATGGTGGCGGGAATGGTGAAGAACGGGCCGTCCACGTTGATGTTCGATTCCACGGTGAAGGGGAAGTACATGCCGGCGATGTCCAGGTAGGACAGCACCTCCGAGAACAGCACGGGCTTGGGAGGGGAGTACAGCGGACGGGAGAGCACCGGGTAGATCTCCGCCAGCGATCGCATGTCTTCCACGGCCTCGCGGGCGTAGGCCTCGAAACCGCCGCGGGCCGCGGCGTAGCTGTCGGGACTGTCGTCGATGGCCGCCCGGGCGTCGTTCATCTCGTCGGCCAGGTGCTCGCAGAGGGCCGCAAGCTCGGTCGTGCTCGACGGGGCCAGGTCGAATCCGGCGTCCTCGGCGAAGGTGAGCCGGTGGTAGTTGAGGCCGCACATGAGCGCGAAGAGGCAGTAACCCACGGACACCACCGCCAACATCGTGGCCGCCGCCCGCCACAGCACGAACCGCCGCCCTCCCGCGTCCCGCATCAAGGCCACCGCGTAGAAGACGAGCCATCCGATGCAGAACGCGAGAAACGCCACCACGACCCACTGCGCCACCGACCAGGGCGCAAGCGAGGGCAGAAAGCCCCAGGCCGAGGATAGCCATGGGTACACGCCCCGCGAGAACCACATCTCGGTGAGCCCCGGATTTGTCGAGGCCGCCCACGTCAGCAGCAGCGCCGCCGCCCCGGGCAGCAAAAGCCACAGCCGCTTCAGCCGATATGTCTGCGTCTTTTCCATGACTGCATTATGCCGAAATTAGGCAAGCAGAACCAAAGAAGATAAATAGAGTAAACATTTTGTAGAACAGGTTCGCCCAAGGAAGTCAGCGAGGATCCGACAGGTGCCTGGAATTGTGCTGAACCGCGGCCGAGCGGCCTTCGGGCCGTGAGGGAAAGCGGTGAAGTGCAAGGCCGGGTGCATGCCGGAACCGCAGCATCGGCCTCGTTCGTCGTTGCGTCAGCAACGACGAAGCAAAAATGGTCGGGATGACAGGATTCGAACCTGCGACATCCTGCTCCCAAAGCAGGCGCGCTACCAGACTGCGCCACATCCCGACGCATACACAGGCTTGCTGTCGGCCGAAAAGCCGCATAGCAGCTCGATGATTATAGCAAGAATTGCTTGCTGGCAATTGAACTATTTTGTTGATGGCGCAACCGCTCTGAACCCCTAGCAAACCGCTTATCAAAAATAAAGACCTTTCAGCTCAACTTTAATTGACAGTCTGGTGTCAGATTGCTTGCGCATTGTCAAACAAAGCCATGTTTCCACAGTGTTTCGGTGACGAAATGCGAAGGTGGTCTCAGTCAAACACAACAGACCTTCACCACGGCTTGGGGCGAGGCGCTCAAGGCGCGCAAGATCATGTGTGGCTGGCGAAGTTTCTATCCGTTTCCAAGATAGGAGAGCTTTATGCAAGGAGTAAACGTCAAGAGCGAGATCGGCAACCTCAAGAAGGTTATCTTGCACCGTCCCGGCGACGAGCTGCTCAACCTCACTCCGAACACCCTGGAAGAGTTGTTGTTCGACGACATCCCGTTTTTGCCAGTGGCCCAGGAAGAGCACGACGCGTTCGCGAAGATTCTGCGGGAAGAGGGTGTGGAAGTCGTCTACCTCGAGGACCTCATGGCCGAGGTACTCGATGCGAAGCCCGAGCTGCGCCGCCAGTTCCTCGACCAGTGGATTTACGAGGCGGGCATCCGCACCGAGATGTACCACGACATCATCACCGATTACATTGAGAGCAACTACGCCGACACCAAGGCCATGGTCATGAAGACCATGGCGGGCATCAACCTCCAGGAGCTGCCGCAGCGCGACACGCACCTGTTGGTCGACATGGTATCCGATCGCTGCAAGCTCGTGTGCGCCCCCATGCCGAACCTGTACTTCACTCGCGATCCGTTCGCGATGATCGGCAACGGCGTGTCCATCAACCGCATGTACAGCCAGACCCGCAACCGTGAGACCATCTACGGCGACTATATCTTCAAGAACCATCCCGACTTCGTGGGCACTCCCGAGTACTACAGCCGCAACGACACCTTCCACATCGAGGGCGGCGACATCCTGAACATCAACGAGCACGTGCTGGCCATCGGCATCTCCCAGCGCACCGAGCCCGACGCCATCGACCACATCGCCCACAACATCTTCAACGATGAGACGAGCCCCATCGACACCATCCTGGCCTTCAACATCCCGGTGTCCCGCGCCTTCATGCACCTGGACACCGTGTTCACCCAGATCGATCGCGACAAGTTCACCATCCACCCCGGCATCATGGGACCTTTGACCGTCTTCGAGATCACCCCCGACGGCAAGGGCGGCACCAAGATCCGCGAGCGCAACGAGGACTTGGAGAGCGTGCTGTCGGAGTACGTGGGCCAGAAGGTCACGCTCATCCCCTGCGGCGGCGGCGACCGCATCGCCGCGGAGCGCGAGCAGTGGAACGACGGCTCCAACACGCTGTGCGTCCGCCCCGGCACCGTGGTGGTGTACCAGCGCAACAACGTCACCAACGACGTGCTGTACAAGAACGGCATCAACTGCCTGGTCATGCCGTCCGCGGAGCTCTCCCGCGGCCGCGGCGGCCCGCGCTGCATGTCCATGCCGGCCTGGCGCGAGGCCCTGTAGGATCCACGCGCACCGGCGTGCAACCGCGCCGACGCCCGACAACGGCGCACTCCGCGCGGCATGATCGCCGCACCCCATTGAATCGTTAGTCGGGCGGCTGCCCTAAGCGGCCGCCCACTCCCGGCGGCACCGCTTGCGCGGCATCCGCCCTCTTGAAAGGAAACACTATGCCTGTGAATCTTTCCGGCCAGTCCTATCTGCGCCTCCTCGACTTCTCCACCGATCAGATCGACTACCTGCTGAAGCTCTCCAAGAACTTCAAGGACCTCAAGCGCACCGGCACCCCGCACCGCTACCTGGAGGGCAAGAACATCGTTCTCCTGTTCCAGAAGACCTCCACGCGCACCCGCTGCGCCTTCGAGGTGGGCGCCATGGACCTCGGCATGGGCGTGACCTACCTGGATCCCGGCTCCTCCCAGATGGGCAAGAAGGAGTCCATCGAGGACACCGCCCGCGTGCTCGGCCGCTTCTACGACGGCATCGAGTTCCGCGGCTTCGATCAGGCCGACGTGGAAGAGCTGGCCGCCAAGGCCGGCGTGCCCGTGTGGAACGGGCTTACCGACATGTGGCATCCCACCCAGATGCTCGCCGACGCGCTGACCGTCCAGGAGAACTTCAACTACGACATCAAGGGTCTGAAGTTCGTGTTCTTCGGCGATCTGAAGAACAACATGGGCCGCTCGCTCATGGTGATGTGCGCCAAGCTCGGCATGAACTTCGTCGGCTGCGGCCCGAAGGACTGCTGGATGGACGACGAGCTCATCAAGACCTGCGAGCAGATCGCCGCTGAGAACGGCTGCACCGTGAAGTGCACCGAGGACGTGAAGGAAGCCGCCACCGACGCCGACGTCATCTACACCGATGTGTGGGTGTCCATGGGCGAGCCCGACGAGGTGTGGGAGCAGCGCATCAAGCAGCTGTCGCCCTACCGCGTGACCACCGAGATCATGGCCATGGCCAAGCCGACCGCCATCTTCCTGCACTGCCTGCCGGCCTTCCACGACACCAACACCACCACCGGCGCCGACATCGCGAAGCGCTTCGGTGTGACCGAGATGGAAGTGGAGGACGCGGTGTTCGAGTCGAAGCAGTCGAAGGTCTTCGACGAGGCCGAGAACCGCATGCACACCATCAAGGCCGTCATGTACGCCACCCTGCAGTAAACCTGTAGCTCTGCTGCAGCTCTACTGCAGCTGGCACATATTCGATACCTCGGGGCCGTGCGGAATCGGGAGGGATAACCGCGCGGCCCCTGGTATTCCCATAGGCAATCGATTAAGGAGGGATAACCATGGCAACGGCTGAGAAAGGCAAGAAGAAGAGGGCGCCGCTGTCCTCGTTCACGATCCTGCTCATTATCTTGGTGGTGCTGGCTGTTATCACCGTCATCATGGCCGCCAGCGGCGTGGAGGGCGTCCAGGGGGCGACTCTGTCCCAGGTGCTCACCGCGCCCGTGTTCGGCTTCCAGGACGCTATCGGCGTGTGCCTGTTCGTCATGATCCTCGGCGGCTTTTTGGGCATCATCACCGAGACCGGGGCGCTCGACGCCGGCATCGCGGCGCTGGTGCACAAGCTCAAGGGCAACGAGCTCGTGCTCATTCCCATTCTGATGTTCATCTTCTCCATCGGCGGCACCACCTACGGCATGTGCGAGGAAACGGTGCCCTTCTACCTGCTCTTAGCCGCCACCATGGTGGCCGCGGGCTTCGACAGCCTCACCGGCGCGGCCGTCGTCTTGCTCGGCGCCGGCTGCGGCGTGCTGGGCTCCACGGTGAACCCGTTCGCCGTGGGCGTGGCCGTCGACGCGCTCTCCGGCATCGGCATCGCCGTGAACCAGGCCATCATCATCGTGCTCGGCCTCATCCTCTGGCTCGTGACCCTGGCCATCTCCATCGTCTTCGTCATGCGCTACGCCAAGAAGGTGAAGGAGGACAAGGGCTCCACGTTCCTGTCGCTGCAGGAGCAGGAGGCCATGATGAACGAGTGGGGTATGAAGGAGTCCGATGAAGAGGCTGTCGACGGCCAGGCCGCCGCGACCCCGAAGATGACCGGCCGCCAGAAGTGGTCGCTCATCGTGTTCGCGCTCACCTTCGTCATCATGATCGTGTCGTTCATTCCCTGGGCTGACCTCGGCGTCACTATCTTCGACGCCGGCGCCACCACCGAGGAGGTCACCACCACGATGACCGGCGACGAGATTACCGCCTTCATCGACGACGCCAACGACGGCGCCACGGTGACCACGCTCTCCGAGCCTGTTGAGGCCACCTCCGTCTCCGAGGAAGAGGTCACCCCGGCCTGGTCGAGCTTCCTCACGGGCGTGCCGCTGGGCGGCTGGTACTTCGACGAGGCGTCCACCTGGTTCCTCTTGATGGCCCTCGTCATCGGCGTCATCGGCGGCGTGTCCGAGAGCCGCTTCGTGAAGGCCTTCATCAACGGCGCCGCCGACATGATGTCGGTCGTGCTCATCATCGCCCTGGCCCGCTCCATCACTGTGCTCATGGCCAAGACGGGCCTGGACATGTGGATCCTCAACAACGCTGCCACCGCGCTCACGGGCATGTCGGCCGTGGTGTTCGCGCCCCTGTCGTTTTTGCTCTACATCGTGCTGTCGTTCCTCATCCCGTCCTCCTCGGGCATGGCCACCGTGTCCATCCCCATTCTCGGCGGCCTGGCCCACCAGCTGAACTTCTCGGTCGAGACCATGGTCATGATCTACTCCGCCGGCAACGGCCTCGTGAACCTGTTCACGCCCACCTCCGGCGCCATCATGGGCGGCCTGGCGTTGGCCAAGGTGGAGTACTCCACCTGGCTCAAGTTCGGCGCGAAGCTGTTCGTGGTCTTGGGCATCGTCTGCATGGTTATCCTGACCGTGGCCATGGTGATTCTGTCCTAGGGCTCGCCAACCAACATTTTTGTGCGGACGCGCAGTTTTGACGACGCTTCCGCTCGCAGAAGCACCCGGGCATCGCGCCCGGGTGCTTCTGTGTTTTCCTGCGCTTTCGTGGTATTATGGCAGCTTATAGACGCGGGCAGGTACGGCACAGCCTGTCGGCGAGAAGAAGGCTGACTCACAGAAGAGGAAGAAGATCAATGGAAATTCGCGAATCTCTCGAAGCGATCATCGACGCCGCCATCGAGGCGGCCCGTGCCGACGGCTCCCTGGAGCTGACGGAAGCCCCCGAAGCCGCCTTGGAGCGACCCCGCGACGAGGCCAACGGCGACTGGGCCTCTACCGTCGCCTTGCGCTGCGCCAAGCTCGCTCGCAAGAATCCCCGCGAGGTGGCGCAGGTCATCGCGGACCACATTCCCGCTAACGACATGATCGCCGCTGTGGAGATCGCCGGCCCCGGCTTCATCAACATCCGCCTGTCGGATGCGGTGCTGCAGGGCGTGGTGCGCGAGGTGCGCGATAAGGCCGAGAACTTCGGCCGCGGCACCATCCCCGAGGGCGAGCGCTATGTGAACTTGGAATACGTGTCGGCCAATCCCACGGGCCCCTTCCACGTGGGTCATGGCCGCTGGGCCTCGCTCGGCGACGCCATGGCGCGCGTCATGCGCCACGGCGGCTACGATGTGTACGAGGAGTACTACATCAACGACCACGGCAACCAGATGGACGTGTTCGGCAACTCCGTGAGCGTGCGCTACCAGCAGCTGCTCGGCCGCGATGTCGAGATGCCCGAGGCCTGCTACGGCGGCGCCTATGTGAAGGACATCGCCCAGGAGATCATCGACCGCGACGGCGACAAGTGGTTGAACGTATCCGACGAGGAGCGCGTGGAGGCCTTCCGCGAGATGGCCTATGAGCAGACTCTCGCCAACCAGAAGGCCGTGCTCGCCGGCTTCGGCACCACCTTCGACAAGTGGTTCTCCGAGCGTTCGCTCTACGTCGAGGACGAGAACGGCCAAAGCGCCGTGTCCCGCTCGCTGAACGCCATGCGCGAGAAGGGCTACCTGTACGAGAAGGACGGCGCCCTGTGGTTCCGCTCCACCGATTTGGGCGACGACAAGGACCGCGTGCTCATCAAGGGCGACGGCGAGGCCACCTACTTCATGAGTGACGTGGCCTACCACTACGACAAGATGATGCGCGGCTTCGATCACCTCATCGATTTGTGGGGCGCCGATCACCACGGCTATATCAAGCGCTGCGAGTGCATGCTGGAGGCCTGGGGCTGGCCCGGGGCGCTGGAGGTGCAGCTTGGGCAGCTCGTGAACTTGTTCCGCGACGGCAAGGCCGTGCGCATGTCAAAGCGCACCGGCGAGATGGTCACCTTCGAGGAGCTCATCGACGAGGTGGGCGTGGACGCCACGCGCTATCTCATGCTGTCCCGCTCGGCCGACCAGCCCATCGACTTCGATATCGAGGTGGCCAAGAAGAAGGACGCCTCCAACCCGGTGTACTACGTGCAGTACGCCCACGCCCGCATCTGCTCCATTCTGCGCAAGGCGGCCGATGAGGCCGACGTGGCGGCGGTGGAAGCCGGGCAGCTGACCATGGCCGAGCTGGCCGCGAAGGTGGCCCCCGAGGGCTGCGACCTCTCGTCGCTCACCCATCCCTCCGAGCTGGCCCTCATGCGCAAGATGGCCGACTTCGGCAACCTCATCGCCCTGGCGGCCCGCGACCGCGCCCCCTTCCGCCTGACCCATTACGCCCAGGATCTGGCGGCCCTGTTCCATCAGTTCTACACCAACTGCCACGTGCTCACCGAGGACGCGGCCGTGCAGACCGCGCGCTTGGCCCTGTGCGACGCCACCCGCATCGTGCTGGCCCTCACGCTCACGCTGCTGGGCGTTTCCGCTCCCCAGAAGATGTAGGTTTGGCGAGCGCGGGAGAGTTGCGTTAGAATAGCCAGCGCACATGGGCCTGTAGCTCAACGGTGGAGCAGGGGACTCATAATCCCTTGGTTCTCGGTTCGAATCCGGGCGGGCCTACCAGCCTATGAGAAGGCCCCCGTCAGCAATGGCGGGGGCCTTTTAGTGCTCGGGGGCGGGGGCGACGGTGCCGGTTGCCGGGCGCAGCCGGCGGCGGCCGAGTGGCGGTGCCGCGGCTGGCTGGGGCCGGCCCAGTCGGCTTAGTCGCACTGCGGCGGAAGCGGGACCCTGATGGTGTTGCCGGCGGCATTGCGCCCAGCGGCCGGGCCCGCGCCGTGCCTCTAGGGGTTGCAGCGCTTGCAGGGGTCGAAGCCGCGGCCGATGATGTTCTCGCGAGTGTCGGTCACATCCTGGCGGTTCTTGACGCTCATCTGATCCACCGAAGAGCAGCTGGGAACATGGAACTTCTTCGAGTTGGTGTTCAGCACGTACTCGGTCGCGCCCTTTTCGGTGGCAGTGCCGCTATCGGAGAGGGCTGTGCCACCGTCGGCGGAGCCCTTGGTTGCCCCGTCGCCAGAGACGTCGGGCAGGGGCGTGGCGTCCTCGGCGGCCATGTTCTCTCCGGTGCGGTAGTCGATGACCACGCCGGGCTGCACATTGTAGACAAAGACGTTGAAGGCCACGCCGTCGCCGCCATCCTCTACGGATTCGGCCATCATGTGCACGCCGCGGGCCACCAAGTCGTCGCCGTCGAAGACGGGGGTCGCGCGCATGAGCACATGGTTGCCCGTGGCGTGCACATAGTCGGCCACGGCGTTCTCGAAGGGCAGCATGCCCTCTACGTTCATATACCGGGTACCGGTGATGAGGTTGCTCACGTTGGCGTTTTCGCCGGTCAGCTGGAAGCCGAGCAGATGACAGCGGTTGTAGAGGTACTTTCCGTCCACGAAGTCGTACTTGCCCATCTTCCAGCCCGTGGGCCTCACCTCGCCGATGGAGCCCCGCTCCTCGGTGGGCATGGTCTCGGCGCCCACCACGGCGAAGGTGGCGGTGCAGCGCCCGAGGGCGTCCAGCTCGCCGTAGAGCTCGGTGCCCGCGGCCGCTGCGCGCTCCTCGTCGGTGAAGGCGGGCTCCCCGCCGTTCACGTAGACGTAGGGGTTGCCGTCGTAGGCGGGCAGGTCGCGGTAGGCGGGGGTGCCGGTCGGAACCGTGCCGCTCGCGACCTGGGAGGCGGCCGCGGCTTCGGGCTCGCCGGCCTCATCGGGTGCCGGTGCTTCCGTCTCGGTCGTCGCCTCCTCGGCTGGCTCTTCCTCCCCATCAACAGCGGCGGGGCCCTCTTCTCCAGCTTCGGGAAGCTTGTCCGCGGCAGCTGCCTTTGCAGCCGGGGTCTCCTCGGCGGCCGATGTGGCGGCCGCGCAACCGCCAAGGAGGCCGGCGAGGGCGATCGCGATTGCCAGGGAGCAGAGCCGGCGGCCCAGATGATTCGAATTAAGCACGGTGTTTCCTCTTTGCTCTCAAAATGCTGCGCTAAAATGGCCAAAAGCCCGAGTTCTGCACAATTTCAGAGGCCTAATATAAGGCTCTTCTGGCATCTCTGGCCCCGATAAGCGTCTTTTTCGCGTAAAAATGCGCAATGTTCTCAATTCGCTTGTGCGCAACGCGGGCTTTTGGCCAAAATGAAGACGATCTTTTGCAAAGGGCCCTGCGGGAGCGCCTCCTAAGCGCTGCGTTGCAGGTGCGGAACGGGGGAGGCCTCACGTGGACGATAAATTTGCACGCACGCGGTTGCTGCTCGGCGATGCGGGGCTGGCGCGGTTGGGGGCGGCCCGGGTGGCGGTGTTCGGTGTTGGCGGCGTCGGCGGCTATGCCGTGGAGGCCTTGGCCCGCAGCGGCGTGGGGGCGCTCGATCTGATCGACAGCGATGCGGTGGACGTCACGAACCTCAACCGCCAGATCATCGCCACTGAGGCCACGGTCGGCCTCCCGAAGGTCGAGGTGGCCGCCGAGCGCGTTGCTTCCATCAACCCCGCGTGCGAAGTGCGGGCGCACCGATGCTTCTTCCTGCCTGAGACGGCCGCCGACTTCGACTTCGCGACCTACGACTATATCATCGATGCCGTGGACACGGTCAGCGCGAAGCTGGCGCTCGTGGAAGCTGCGCGCGCGGCCGGCACTCCCATCGTGTCCAGCATGGGCGCGGGCAACAAGTTGGACCCGACGGCCTTCCGCGTGGCCGACATCTACGATACCTCGGTCGATCCGCTCGCACGGGTCATGCGTCGCGAGTTGCGCCGTCGCGGCATTCTCGCGCTTAAGGTGGTCTATTCCACCGAGCCGCCCCGCAAGTCGGTGTCGCATGGAGAGACGGTGAAGGAGGGCAGCCGCCCGGCTCCCGGATCAGTTGCCTTCGTGCCCGCTGTGGCGGGGCTCATTCTCGGGGGAGAGGTGGTACGAGATCTGGCGGGAGCGGTTGCTGGGGGAGCGGGAGCGGTTGTTGGAAAATAGTTCTTGCGCAGACGCCCAACGAGTCCTATAATTCATCCTTGCGCGAAATGGTGGGTGTGGCCTAGTTGGCTAAGGCGCCAGATTGTGGCTCTGGAGATCGTGGGTTCGAGTCCCATCATCCACCCCAGCGCGCTTGAAAAATTAGGGCTTGCGCAACGATGCGCGATGGTCTAGAATGTTCAAGCGCTTTTGCGCAGCACCGATGTGCTCCGTTAGCTTAGTTGGTAGAGCAGGGGACTCTTAATCCCAAGGTCGAAGGTTCGAGTCCTTCACGGAGCACCACGAAACATCAGGCCAGCGGCTTATCGTCGCTGGCCTTTTTGCATGCCAGGGAGTTCCTAGCGCATCCGGGCCGCCTTCTTTGCGAGCCGGTCGGCCTCATGACTCAGGGCGCGGGCCAAAAGCCCGCAGAGCTCTTCCTCGGCGGCGGTGCCCTCCATGAGCGTCAAGGCCTGCGATGCGGCGCGCATAGTGTCGGTCGCCTCGTCGACGGCTTCCTGCAGTTGCATGGTCCGATGATTCATGTTCCAGCCTTTCTCTTGGGATATACCAGCGAAAAGAAAATACTCTTTGCTCACAGCCGAGGCGGCCTCGAGGGGCGTTGCGTGGGATATGGTATATACTGGAGTCGCCGATGCGCCCGACCGCGGGGGCATATCGGCGCAATCGACAACGCGGGGCCTTCGGGCCGACAGCATCCCCTCAGCCCGCGCTCGTGCAACGGCGCGCGGTACCCAAGGAAACGTACATGGATCTGAAACCCCTTAGCGAAACCTCGGACAAGCGTTTCGCGCTGCTCATCGACGCCGACAACGTGTCGGCTCGCTATCTCAAGCCCATTTTGAACGAGCTGTCGAAGTACGGCACGGTCACCATCAAGCGCATCTACGGCGACTGGACGCTCACCCTGCACGCCAAGTGGAAGGACGCCCTGCTGGAGAACTCCATCACGCCCATCCAGCAGTTCGGCTACACCCAGGGCAAGAACGCCACCGACTCTGCCATGATCATCGATGCCATGGACATCCTCTACACCGACAACGTGGACGGCTTCTGCCTGGTGTCGAGCGACTCGGACTTCACGCGCCTGGCAAGCCGCCTGCGCGAGAGCGGGCGCACGGTCGTCGGCATGGGGGAGAAGAAGACCCCCGTGCCCTTCCGACGTGCATGCGACGTGTTCACCACCTTGGAGCTGCTCGTGCAGAACAAGCGCGAGCGCTCCGGTTCCAGCTCTGGCGGCACGAACAGCAGCGCCGTGCCGAAAGATGCGGTGGAGCAGGCTGTGGTGGACATTATCACCGACAACCAGAACAACGGGAAGGCCACCGGCCTCGGCGAGATCGGCAGCCGTCTGCAGAAGCGCTATCCGGATTTCGACGTGCGCAGCTACGGCACCAATTTGCTCTCGAAGCTGCTGGAGGAGTTCACCCGCGTGACCATCACCAAGGACCACAGTTCGGTGACGGTGGAGCTGGCCGATGGCGCCGAGGAGCGGACCGACAAGGCCGACAAGCCCGAGAAGAAGGTGCGTGGCGAGAGGGGGGTCAAGGCCGACAAGGCTGACCAGGCCGCCGGGAAGGCCGAGAAGGCCGCTTCCACCGAGCAGGGCGAGGAGCCGTCTTCGGCTGAGGATTCCGAAGCGGCTGGGAAGGCATCGCGTCGTGGCCGCAGCCACCGGGGGACCCGTCGGGTTACGCCGAAGGTGGCGGGGCATTTGCCCGAGGGCGACGGGCAGGCCCCGGCGGCCCTGCCCGAGTCGGCTCCCGAGCCGGCAGATGCTGTCGGAGCCGAGCCCGCCCCTGCGGCGTTGGAGGAGCCGTCGACCGATGCCGCTCACGATGTGAGGCCCGGCCGCAAGGCGCGGGCGGCTCGCAAGGCGCGGGTTGTCGAGACGGCTGCGGGGCAGCAGGAGGCTCCCGCGGCGATCGCCTCCGAGGAGGGCGGCTCCCCGGAGGCAGCCGAGCCTGCCAAGCCCAAGCGCACCCGCAAGAAGGCTGCCCCGGCCGAAGCCGCGGTTCCCGCGCCCGACAAGCCCCGCCGCACGCGCAAGAAGGCCGCTCCCGCCGCATCTGCTGCGGCCGACACGCCGCAGGCCTATATTCGCCAGATGGTGCAGGAGGCCGGTGCCGACGGCATCATGCTCTCCACCATCACCGATCGACTGCGGGCGCGCTTCAAGGATTTCAAGGTGCGTGATCTTGGCTACGCGCAGATGCGTCAGTACATGGCCTCCACGGGCACGTACGACTTGGAGAAGAGCGGGCGCAACTTCCGGGTGTACTTGGCGTAAAGTGCCCGTGTCCCGTTGATTTTCTGAAGACGGGCGACCGCGAAGGCGGCGGTCGCCCGCACTCCCGTACAATAAACCTCTTGCTCAATGGAATATCAGCCGGAGGTGCCGTATAGATGGAAGCTTTGACCCTCAGTTTGCTCTTGCTCGCTGCGGTGCTCGTGTCTTCCCTCATCGACCAGATCATTCCGCGGGTGTCGCTTCCCCTCATCCAGATCGCACTCGGGCTCGTTATCGCCGTCGTCGCGGGCGGCGAGGTTCGCGTGACGCTGGATCCGGAGCTGTTCCTCGTGCTGTTCATCGCGCCGCTGCTCTACGACGAGGCGAAGCGGGCCGACAAGGTGGCGCTGTGGCGAGAGCGCAAGCCGGTGCTGTCGCTGGCTATCGGGCTGGTGGTGGCCACGGCTCTGGTGATCGGGTTCGCGGTCAATGCCATCGTGCCGTCCATTCCGCTAGCCGCAGCCTTCGCTTTGGGCGCGGCGCTCGGGCCCACCGACGCCGTGGCCGTCTCGTCGCTGTCGAAGCAGGTGGATATCCCCTCGCGTCAGGCGTCGCTGCTGAAAGGCGAGCTTCTGCTGAACGACGCGTCCGGCATCGTGTCGTTCCAGTTCGCCTTGGGGGCTGTGGTGACCGGCACGTTCTCCCTTATGGGCGCCGGCACCGATTTCCTCATCGAGTTCATCGGCGGCCTTCTGTTCGGCGCTGTGCTCGGGCTGCTCGGCAACTGGGTCGTGAAGACGGCGCGCTCCATCGGCGTGGAGAACACGAACTTCCACGTGCTGTTCGAGGTGCTCATCCCCTTCCTCATCTACCTGGTGTCCGATGCCTGCCATGTGAGCGGGGTCATCGCCGTGGTGGTGGCCGGCCTTATCAACGTCACGTCGCCGCGCGGAGTCATCGGGCCTTCGGTGTCGCGCATGAACATCGTGTCCGGAAGCGTATGGCACGTGCTCACCTACGCCCTCAACGGCATCGTCTTCGTGCTGCTGGGCACCCAGCTTCCTCAGGCCATGCGCGAGACGTGGGACGATACCACCATCACGAACACCACGCTCATCGCGCTCGTGTTCGGGGTTACCTTCCTGCTTCTGGCTACGCGCTTTCTCTGGGTGCTCGTCATGGACTGGGCGCATGTGCGCCGCGCCGAGAAGCGGCGGTTCTCCGGCCGCGACGTGCGCAGCGCGCTTATCACCACGTTCGCGGGGGCAAAGGGCGCCATCACGCTGTCCATCATGTTCACCATCCCCGTGCACCTGGTGTATCCCGATCTGGCCTACAAGGTGCTGTTTCCCCAGCGCGACCTGTTGATCTTCCTCGCCTGCGGTGTGATCGTGTGCACGCTGCTTCTCGCCACGTTCGTGGTGCCGCTGCTCGCGCCCGCGCGCAATGAGGCGGAAGAGGAGCTGCGGCGCATCGACCGCGACACCGCGACGACGCTCGACATCATGCGCGATGTCATCGAGATGCTCGCGGCCCGGCAAACGCCGGACAACCGCGTGGAGACCCAGGCGGTCATCAGCTCGTACAACGATCGCCTCGCGCGCATCAAGGAGTCGAACGGCATCGAGGACGAGCCCAACGTCTCGCTGCGCCTGCGGGCCCTGCGGTGGGAATACGACCGGGCGGTGGAGCTGCTGGAGAACGAGGAGGTGTCCAGCGTGGTGGGCTACCAGTACCTCACGCGCCTCGAGCGCACCATGGACCTCCTCGAGCACGGCCGGGTCGCGGGCCGTGCCCGGCGCTTCGGCATCCGCGCCCGCGCGCTTCTGCACCGCGGCGTGAACGCCATCCTGCGCGAGCTGCCGGGAGACACGATGGCCAGCCGCACCGAGGAGATGCGCCAGCTCCAGGTGGCGACGCGCGCCTATGCCGTGGAGCACTTGGAAGAGGCCGTCGCCTCCAGCCAGGTGCCCACCGAGGACGCAGCCGAGCTGCTCATGGAATACCAGCGCGCCGCAGCCGCCCTGCGCAGCGGCCGGCCTACGGTGACGGCGGTCATCAGAGTGGGGGATCGTGCCGAGGAAGTGAAGCGGGCCGCCTATTACTACGAGCTGGAGCAGATTCAGGAAGCCTACGAGGCCGATCTGCTCTCACGTAGTGCTGCCAAGCGCCTGCGCGAAAACGTGCAGCTCATGCAGATGGATCTGGACGACACGGTGTAGGGCGCCCGGCTTCTCTCTTTCACGCAAAAAAGCCCGCGAGGCATCTCGCGGGCTTTCGTCGTGCAAGGGGCGGTGCGGCGGACTTTCGCGTCTTTGCGGCTAGTACACCATGCCCATGGCCTCGCGCACCTCGTCCAGGGTGGCATTCGCCATCTCGTTGGCGCGGCGGTTGCCCTCGTGCAGGATCTCGCGCACCAGCTCCGGCTTGCCCTCCAGCTCACGGCGGCGCTCGCGGATGGGGGCCAGGTAGCTGTTCACCGACTCGGTCACGTAGCGCTTGAGCGCCCCTGCGCCGTCGCCCGCGATCTCAGCGGCGATATCCTCCTCGGTACGGCCCGTGGTGAGCGCGGCAGTGGTAAGCAGGGCCGACACGCCGGGGCGGTTCTCCTTGTCGAAGGTGATCATGCGCTCGGAGTCGGTCTGGCTCTTCTTGATGAGCTTGGCCGTCTCCTCCTCGGTGGCCGACAGGGCGATGGCATTGCCGTAGCTCTTCGACATCTTGCGGCCGTCAAGGCCGGGAATCTCCACGGCCTCGGTCAGAAGACCGTGGGGCTCGGGGAAGATGCGGCCGTAGCGCTCGTTGAAGCGGCGGGCGATGAGGCGCGTCTGCTCGATGTGGGGCAGCTGGTCTTTGCCCACGGGCACGATGTTGCCCTTGCAGAACAGGATGTCGCAGGCCTGGTGCACCGGATAGCTGAGCAGAAGGCCGGTGAGCGCGTGGCCCGAGGCCTCCTGCTCGGCTTTCACCGTGGGGTTGCGCATCAGCTCGGCCTCGGTCACCAGCGACAGGAAGGGGAGCATGAGCTGGTTGAGGGCCGGCACGGCGGAATGGGTGAAGATGACGGTCTTCTCCGGATCCACTCCGCAGGCCAAATAGTCGATGACCATGTTGTGCACGTTGTCGGCGATGTTGGCCGTGGTATCGCGGTCGGTGATGACCTGGTAGTCGGCGATGATGATGTTCGTGCGAATGCCCATGTTCTGGTGGGCCACGCGCTCCTTGATAGTGCCGAAGTAGTGGCCCATGTGCAAGCGGCCCGTGGGACGGTCGCCCGACAGCATGGTGTACTTCTCGGGATGCAGGGGCAAATCGGCGTTGATCTCGTCGCTGATCTTCTTGGAAGCGAGGAAGGTCTCGCTGGTCATATCGCTCGCCATCGGTGCTTTCTTCTCCTTTGCGATGGAATTGTGAATATGTTGAGACAGTATACAAGATTACCTCTTGCGCATTGGCTGAAACCTGTGTATTATATTTAGCCGTCGCAAGTCACTCAGTGAGTTGCACATGATCCGGTCGCTTGGCTCAGCGGGAGAGCATCGCCTTCACACGGCGGGGGTCACAGGTTCAAATCCTGTAGCGACCACCATAACTGACAGGCCCCTCTGCGGAGGGGCCTTTTTCATGTCCGCGCGTCGAAGGAAGGGGCCGCCGCTATGACCGACCTTGCGCCCTGGGCCTTCGAGCTGGAGGCCTACATCCGCGAAGGCGAGCCCAACGCCTCATCGGCGGCGGTCCCAAAGTGCAATACTTGGGGGGCTGGTTGCACTTTAGATTGCACTTTGGACGAGCTGGCTGTATTGAGGCTGCTTGCGGCCGACGGCTCGCTCACGCAGAAAGCTCTGGCGTCCCAACTCGGCATTTCGGAGCGCACCGTGAAGACGCGCACCGTCCGGCTTCAAGAGAAGGGCCTGCTGAGGCGCGACGGCGGTAAGCGCAGCGGTTGTTGGATAGTGTCGGACGAGGTAGAGGCGGCCCTGCAAATCAAAGAAAAGGTATCGGTATCCAACGATATTTCCAAGAAAGATTCCCATCATGATTCTGCAAACTGAACATCTTTCCAAATCCTACGGCGGGCGCACGTTGTTCCACGACGTGACGTTTCGGCTGGAGGAATACGACCGGCTGGCGCTCGTGGGTCCCAACGGCGCGGGCAAGACCACGCTTTTGAACATAATCTCCGGCGAGGACGACCCGGATGAGGGCCGCGTGCTGTTCGCCAAGGGGGCCCGGGTGGGCTATCTGGAGCAGGAGGCCATCGAGATGGGCGATCTGCCCGTGTTCGAGGAGGTCATCTCGTCACAGACCGAGGTGCTTGCAGCCGAGCAGCGCTTGCATAAGCTGGAGGCCGAGCTGGGCGCGAATCCCACCGAGGCGCAGCTGGCGGCTGTGGGTCGGGCGCGCGATGCCTACGAGATGCTCGGCGGCTACTCCCTGGAATCGAAGGTGCGCAGCGTGCTGTTCGGCCTTGGCTTCACCGAGGGCGACATGGCCCGCTTTACCACCGAGTTCTCCGGCGGTTGGCAGATGCGCATCGCGCTGGCGAAGCTGCTCATCCGCAATCCCGAGGTGCTGCTGCTCGACGAGCCCACCAACCACCTGGATTTGGAGTCGGTGAAGTGGCTCGAGGGCTTTCTGCGCGGCTATGCGGGCACCGTCATCGTGGTGTCCCACGACCGCGCCTTCATGGACAACATGGTGGACCGCGTGGCCGAGATCGACAACGGCCAGGTGAACCTGTACAAGGGCAACTACTCGAAGTACCTCGTGGCCCGCGAGGAGCGCCTGGAGCGCTTGCGGGCCGAGCGCGCCAAGTCGTTGGAGGAGATCGCGCACCTCCAGGCCTTCGTCGACCGCTTCCGCTACAAGGCCACCAAGGCCAAGCAGGCCCAGGAGCGCGAGCGGCGCATCGAGAAGATCAAGGAGACGCTGCCCGTTATCCCCGAGGAGAAGAAGACCGTGCACTTCAACTTCGTGCAGCCGCCGCGCACCGGCGACGAGGTGGTGCGCGCCCGCGGCCTGGTGAAGCGCTATGGCGACCACACGGTCTACGACGGGGTGGACTTCACCATGTACCGCGGTGACAAGGTGGCGCTTGTGGGCCCCAACGGCGCGGGTAAGTCCACGCTGCTGAAGATGATCGCAGGGGTGGAGAAGCCCGACGGGGGCACCATCGACTACGGCGTGAATGTGGACTTGACCTACTACGCCCAGCACCAGCTGGAAGAGTTGCACGCGGGCAACACCGTCTTCGAGGAGCTCGACCACGCCGCACCGGGCTGGTCTATCTCCCAGGTGCGCAGCCTGCTCGGTGCCTTCCTGTTCACGGGCGATGCCGTGGAGAAGAAGGTGGGCGTGCTCTCGGGCGGCGAGAAGGGCCGGCTCGCCCTGGCGAAGATGCTCGTGGCGCCGAAGCCCTTGCTCTGCCTCGACGAGCCGACGAACCACCTGGACATCTCGTCAGCCGATATTCTGGAGCAGGCCCTGCGCCACTTCGAGGGCACCATTCTCTTCATCACCCACGACCGCCACCTCATCCGCGGGGTGGCCAACCGCATCGTGGAGGTGAAGGACGGCAAGATCACCAACTACGACGGCGACTACGACTACTACCTGTACAAGTCGGGCCAGCTGGAAGGCGACGCGAGCGCCGCGTCGGCGGCTGAGGAGGCGCTCGCCGACGGGGGCATCCACGGGAAGGGGAGCGCCGCGGCTCCCGAGAAGCGGAAGGCTGGGGCGGCCGCGCCCACGAAGATCACCGTGAACCGACGCCGTGACCGCGACGGGGGCAACGCGGATGCTGCGGCTGCTGCACCGACCCGTGGCGGGGCTGCGTCGGCTGCGGCCGCCGCGCAGGCCCGCGGCGGCGCTGCGGGAGCGGCGAGCTCGCCTGCGCCCGGCGGCGAGGTGCAGCTGACGGCACCCAAGGGCAGCGCCCCCAAAACCAAGGAGCAGAAGCGCCGCGAGGCCGAGGCACGCAACCGCGCCTACGCCGCGCTCAAGAACCACCGCAAGCGCATCGCCCAGCTCGACGAGCAGATGGAGCGCGACAACGCCCGCATGGAGGAGCTGCTGGCAATGATGGCCGACCCGGACTTCTACGTGAACGAGGACGCCTCATCCGACGCCATCGCCGAGCACGCCAAGCTGAAGCAGCGTCTGACTGCCGCCGAGGAGGAGTGGTTCACGCTCACCGAGGAGCTGGAGGCGGAAATGGCGCGTCAGCAGGAGCAAGCGTGATTTGCAGCTCCTCGAGGTCGGGCTACGGGGTAATGCTCAGTCGCTCAGACAGTCCTCGCTCGGCGAAACAGTCCACTGGACTGTTTCGTTCGCTGCGGAACTCGCTTGGTGAGCACCACCCCGTATCCCTCTGCACGTTGACTAGGTTGAGGTAGAGAGATGCTGAACATCGTGTTGGTTGAGCCGGAGATTCCCCAGAATGCGGGGAATATCGCTCGCACGTGCGCGTGCACGGGGAGCCGGCTGCACCTCATCGAGCCCATGGGGTTTCGCCCTACCGAGAAGAACCTGAAGCGGGCCGGGTGCAACTACTGGAACGATGTGGACATCGTGCGGTGGCCCTATCTCGGGGCGTTTCTGGAGGCCCACGGGGAAGACGAGCTGCACCTGTTCACCGGCGCCGCATCGCGCACCTATGCGGAGGTGGCCTATGGGCCCGATGCGTTTCTGCTGTTCGGACGCGAGAGCCGCGGGCTGGATGCCGACCTCATCGAGCGCTTCGCCGATGAGTGCGTGCGCATTCCCATGGGCGCCGGGCTCGACTCGCTCAACGTTTCGAACGCGGTGGCCATCGCCGCCTACGAGGCCCTGCGTCAGCAGGATTTCCCCGGCCTTTCCTGAGATGCCCCGCTCCCGAGCGACGAGGTGCGCTCGCAGAAGCGCCCCGGCGGCTTCCGGGCTTATTCGCTAAGGTATTCCGAAACTTTTCCGTCGCATAAGGAGCTGGTACGCGTTGCAGACCTTCGAGCTGATTTTGTTTCTGTTGGCGGCGGTCATCGCCTCCAGCATCCTGGACAAGTTCCTGCCGCGGGTGTCGCTGCCGCTCGTTCAAGTGGCCCTGGGCGCCGTTATCGCGGCGGCTGTGGCCACGCCGCTGGAGTGGGGGATCGATCCGGAGCTTCTGCTCATCCTGTTCATCGCACCGCTGCACTTCAACGAGACGCGCCATGTGGATTCCGGGGCGCTGTGGAAGAACCGCTGGGGTATCGCGTCGCTGTCGGTGGGGCTCGTCTTCGCCATCGTCGTCGCCTGCGGGGCGACGCTGCACGCCCTGGTGCCGGCGATTCCGCTTGCGGCAGCCTGCGCGCTCGGCGCGGCCATGGGCTCCACCGATGCCGTGGCGGTGACGGCGCTCACCCACGACCGCCGCTTCGGGAGCCGCCACGAGGCGTTGCTCAAGGGCGAGGCCCTGTTCAACGATGTGACCGGCACGGTGATCTTCCAGTGCTGCGTGACGCTTCTGGCCACCGGCGCGTTCTCGCTTGTGCATGCGGGCGAGGAATTCGCGCTTGATCTGTTCGGCGGGTTCGCCGGCGGCCTGGTCATGGGCGTGCTCGCCTGGGGGCTTCTGGAGCTCATCCGCCGCACCGGGCTCGATACCCCCACGCTTCACGTGATGCTGGAGCTGCTCCTGCCCTTCGTCATCTATCTGACGGCGAAATCGCTGCATATCGGAGCGGTCATCGCCGTGGTGGCCGCGGGGCTCGTCATGTCGCTTTTGCCGCAGCGCCACACCGTGGCCACCGCGCGCACGAAGCTTCAGGCCGCTGGCGTGTGGCAGACCTTGGAGTTCGTGCTCAACGGCATCATCTTCGTCATCCTCGGCATGCAGCTGCCGCGCCTGCTCGCGCCGGCGGCCGAGGGGAGCCTGGGCGATCCGGCGGCGCTGCTCGGTGCGGTGGCAGTGCTCACGGTAGTGCTGGAGGGCGTGCGCTTTCTGTGGCTGCTCGCCATGGACGCCCTGGCCGCGGCGAGGGCCGGGCGCGCTGCGGCGTCCTGCTTGACGCCGCAAGCCCTGCGCGGCACACTCGCTGTGGCCTTTGCGGGCGCCAAGGGCGGCATTACCCTCTCGCTCATGCTGACGCTTACGGCGGCCGGGGCGCTTTCCGCCGCCGACCGCTCGATGCTCGTCTCCGTGGCCTCGGGCATGATCGTGCTCACCCTCGTCCTGGCCGACTTCGCCGTACCCGCCCTCGTTCCCTCGAAGCGCTCGGCGGCTCGCTCGCGCGATCGGGTGGATGCCGAGGTCTCCCTGATCTTGGAAGTGATCGCCTCCATTCGGGCCGACGCTCCTTTCACGGGTGCCGTGCGCACGGGCGAAGAGGCTTCCGCGGGTGCGCCTGCGACCATCGACGAGCCGGCCACGGTCATCGTCATGCACCGCTACGCCGAGATATTGGAGGACCTCGTTCCCGCGGCATCGGCCGCCGCAGCCGCCCGCGCCCGCGCCGAGATCGCCCGGGTGGGGGATTTGTACGACCGTATGGACGCCCTCAGCCGGGCTGCCGCCCAGTGGGATGGCGAGACCGAGGACGACGAGGCAGGGGAGGGTCCGGTTGGAGCGGGGCCGTCCGACGCGGATGCCGATGCCGTTGGCGGCCTTACGGGCTACTTCCAGGCCCTGCGCGCTACCTACGAGGCCGTGGAGGACGTGCAGTCCCAGGCTCTTGCCCGCGAGCTGCAGCTCATCAAGCAGATGCGCGAGGCGGGTGTGATCGACGCGGCCCACGCCAAGGAGCTCCGCAACGACGTGTACATCCAGCAGCTGACGCTCGACTAGCGCTCCGCGAGGTTGCCCGCCCGGTATCGGGCTGTCCAGCTACGCTCGCTCGTCGGCGGTTTCTGTGGGTTCGCCATGGCAGCGGGGCGGCAGCGGACGCGGTGCGCTACACTGTCGGGCTATGGTTAACATCGCATACATCATCTGCTCGGTTCTGAGCTTCGTGCCCGCCCTCGTGCTGCACGAGGTGGCTCACGGTTTCGCCGCCTATAAGTTGGGCGACCCCACGGCCAAGGCTTCGGGCCGCCTGTCGCTGAACCCGCTCAAGCACATCGACCCCTTCGGCACGGTCATCCTGCCGGCCATGCTCATGTTCATGGGCTGGCCGGTGTTCGGTTACGCCAAGCCCGTGCCCTACAACCCGCGCTACTTCAAGGATCCGCGTCGCGACGACGTCATCGTGGGCCTTGCCGGGCCGGCGGCCAATCTGGCTATGGCGGCCATCGCGGCGGCGGTGGCCTGGGGCTGCTCGGGTCTTGTGGCCAACCCCGCCTTCGCCAACAGCGAGCTGTTCGCCTATTTCTACGTGATGTTCTTGCCCACGTTCGCGCTTATCAACCTGTACCTCATGTTCTTCAACCTGCTGCCCATCCCGCCGCTGGACGGCTCCTCCATCTTCGCCATCCTCCTGCCGGCGAAGTACCTGCCGAAGTACTACCAGATCCAGCAGTACGCCTTCCCGATCTTCATGATCGCGGTTGTGGTGCTTCCCTACGTGTTCCATTTCAACCCGTTCTCGTGGTATCTGGGCGTGACAGCCGGCAACCTGTTCGACCTCATGTTCCCGCCGTTCTTCTCCTGAGGGCTTCCCGTGTCCTACAAGGTTCGCATCGACAGTTTCGAGGGCCCCTTCGACCTGCTTTTGTACCTGGTCAGCCGCCAGAAGGTGGATATCGGGGCTATTTCCATCACCGAGATCGCCGACCAGTACCTCGAAGAGGTGTCCCGCATGGACAGCCTCGATCTGGACGTGGCGAGCGACTTTCTCCTGGTGGCCTCCACGCTGCTGGAGATCAAGGCCCAAAGCCTCATCCCCCGCGAGCGCACCGAGCTGGACGAGGAGTTCGCCGAGCTGGCTCCTTCCGAGGCTCGAGACATCCTGGTCGAGCGGCTCATGGAGTACAAGAAGTACAAGAACGCCGCCGCCGTGCTGCACAACCGCTTCATCGCCGAGGGCCGCATGCACACGCGCCCCTTCGGGCCCGACGCGTGCTTCCTGGGCCTCATGCCCGACTTTCTGGCCGGTGTCACCGTGGACGCGCTGGCCTACCAGGCGGCCGCGGCGCTGGCCCGGCGCGAGGTGTTCCTGCTGGAAAGCGAGCATATCGCCGCCAAGCCCATCCCCGTGGAGGTGCACGTGCGGGCCATTCACCAGCGCATCCGCAACCGCAAGAAGATGCGGTTCTCGGAGCTGGTGGGGCCCGAGACGCCCAAGGAGGTGCTGGTCGTCACGTTTCTGGCCATTCTCGAGTTGTACAAGCGGGTGATGGTGAACCTCGTGCAGGACGAGGCCTTCGGCGACATTGCCATCGACTACATCGAGGGCTCCGGCGAGCTGAACCTGGAGGGCGACGACGCGCTGACGTCGGTGGGAGAGCAAGAGTAGCCGCGCCTGCGTGCAGCGGCGCGAGCGCCCTGGCGGGGCCATGTGAGCTGTGGCGCGGGGTGCGATACGACGAAGGGATAGACGATGTTTCAGGGATTGCAGGAGCACCAGCTGGCGGGGGCTCTGGAGGCCATGCTGTTCGTGACCGACGAGCCGGTGGGCACCATCGCCCTGGCCGAGATGCTGGAATGCGAGCCGGGCCAGGTGGAGGCGGCCCTCGTGGCTCTGCGTGAGAAGCTGGAGCGAGACGGGTCGGGCATCCAGCTGCGGGAGGTGGCTGGCGGCTGGCGGCTGTTCACGCACCCGGCCTACCATGAGCTCATCGAGAAGTACGTGCTGTCGTGGGACACCCGCAAGCTGTCGGCGGCGGCCATGGAGACCTTGGCCATCGTGGCCTACACCCAGCCAGTGACCCGCGCCGGGGTGGCCAGCGTGCGCGGCGTGAACTCCGACAGCCCCATCAACTCCCTGGTGGAGAAGGGGCTCGTGCGCGAGGTGGGCACGGCCGACACCCCGGGCAACCCCACCCTGTACGGCACCACCTGCGGCTTCCTGGAGAAGTTCGGCCTGCGCAGCCCGGCCGATTTGCCCGATCTGGCTGATTTCGCCCCCGACGAGGAGACGCGCCGGCTCATCACCGAGCGTCTGAGCGCCACCCGCGAGGATGTGGCCGTAAGCGATGAGCAGGCCCGCGGCATGGCCCGGGCCCTCATGGGGGAGGACGCGGCCGAGGGCGACGGCGAGGCGCTGCTCTTCGATGAGGAGATGTACGCCGGCCTGGATGCCGCCGCCGCGTCGCTGACCGAGGCGCTGGATGTCGAGCGCGCCGGGACGGCCGAGCGCGCGGGGGCTGGCGAGGAGGGGCCTGAAGGCGAGAGCGCGTTCGGGGCGGCTGCGGATGTCGCGGGCGGCGAAGGCCTTGGGACGGTGGCCGCGACCATCGGAGGGGCCGCCGGCGAATTGCGAGCTGTCAGCGCCGGGGAAGCCGCTGGCGAATTGCGGGCTGTTCGCGCCGGGGAAGCCGCTGGCGAATTGCGGGCCGCCCGTCCCGGTGAGAAGTCCGCCGAGGCGATGTTCGCCGAAGCCATCGCCTCGACCCTCGGGGTGGTGGATAAGATCGATTTCGATTCCCTCACCTTCGAGACCGACGATGAGTAGCGAGTTTTGTTCCTCTTGCCCGCGAAATTGTGCAGCAAACTCCGCGAAGTAGATAGGGTGCAACGGTGTTGTCTCTGACAAGTAGCAAACGGCTAACCGCTATCTGGGGAAATGATCTTCCTCGGAGCTCTTTTTTGGGCTTCGTGGCGCGAGAAGATTGCGGCGGTGTCTATCTCGCGGAGTTTGCTGCGCAAAAAGGGCCGTTTCAGATACAGGAGCGGGGTGCTTCCCGCAAAAGGCGAATACTCCAGCAGATTTTGAATACGACCGGAAAACGAGAATCGGGGAGGCGTCAGAATGGCTGAGATGCGCCTGCAGAAGTTTCTGGCACGGGCTGGGGTGGCCTCGCGTCGTCATGCCGAGGCTCTGATCGCCGCGGGGCATGTGACGGTCAACGGTGCGGTGGTAACCGAGATGGGCACCACGGTGGATCCCTCCGCCGATGCGGTGGCCGTGGATGGCGTGCCGGTGGCGCTTCCCGAGGAAGGGGCCACCTTCATGCTGCACAAACCGGCCGGCTTCGTGACCACTATGAGCGATCCCCAGGGTCGGCCCACGGTGGCCGCGCTCATGGCCGACCCGCTGGCCGCGTACCCGGCGCTCTTTCCGGTGGGAAGGCTCGACGCCGACACCACGGGGCTGCTCCTGTTCACCACCGACGGCGAGCTGGGCCATGGGCTTCTGCATCCGCGCCGCCATGTGGACAAGACCTATCTGGCGCTTGTGGAGGGCCGTCTGACCGACTACGATTTGCGTCGTCTGCGCGAGGGCCTCATGCTGGACGACGGGCCCACGCTGCCGGCTGGGGCCCGTTCGCTCGTCGGCGACGAGGCGCGGCGGGCCGAGCGGCTCATCGGGTCGGATGCGGCCGCGAGCGGTCGGCGCCAACGCCATGGCGGCAAGCGCAGCCGCGCCGCTCTGGCGGGGAAGAGCTCTTATGTGGAGGTGCGCCTGCGCGAGGGCCGCAAACGCCAGGTGCGCCGTATGCTGGAGGCGGTGGGGCATCCGGTCATCGCGCTGCACCGCGAGGCGTTCGGCCCGCTCGAGTTGGGAGACGTGCCCCGAGGAGAGGCGCGCCAGCTGACCGATGCCGAGGTGGCGGCCTTGAAGGAGCTTGCTTCCTAGCAGACGTGCTTTCGCCGGATTGGCCCTCGATGCCGATTCAACTGGTCGTTTCCTGTTCGGGGCGCTCCGGGCCCGGCTGTCCGCGGCCGTCCGCCCGTGCCGCGGCGCTCGCCCACGCGCATCCATGCTGAGGAGGCCTCACTCCATAGGCGGCGTCCATGGCGGCATCGGCAAATCTGATCGAAACGCTCGTTATTTCCCCTTGTGCCGCCCTCTGCGGCGGCTATAATACGCGCCAGAGAAGGATACCGCTGCACTTGGGATAGGGCCCAAGGCGGCAGGATCGCAAAGGAGGCGCTCATGAGCGTTACAGTTTCCACATTCCAAACCATGAAGCAAAAAGGCGAGAAGATCTCGATGATCACCGCCTACGACTACACCACGGCGCGCCTGGTGGACGAGGCCGGCATCGACTCCATCCTCGTCGGCGATTCCCTCGGCAACGTGATGCTGGGCCTGGGCGACACGGTGTCGGTGACCATGGAGGACATGATCCACCACGGCGCGGCGGTGGCCCGCGGCACGAAGAGGGCGCTCGTCGTCGTGGACATGCCGTTCATGTCCTACCAGGCAAGCGTATACGACGCGGTGGTGAACGCCGGCCGCCTTATGAAGGAGGCCCGTGCCAACGCTGTGAAGCTGGAGGGCGGCGTGGAGGTGGCCGACCGCATCCGCGCCATCGTGGCCGCCCAGATTCCCGTCTGCGCCCACATCGGGCTCACGCCCCAGGGCGTGAACGCCTTCGGCGGCTTCAAGGTACAGGGCAAAACGGCCGATTCCGCCCGCAAGCTGCTCGAAGACGCCCATGCCGTGGAAGAGGCCGGCGCCTTCGCCGTGGTGCTGGAGGCCATTCCCGCCGAGCTGGCCGCGCGCGTGTCGGCCGAGCTGACCATCCCCACCATCGGCATCGGGGCCGGGGCCGGCTGCGACGGCCAGGTGCTCGTGAACCAGGACATGCTCGGCATGTTCCACGATTTCACGCCGAAGTTCGTGCGGCGCTTCGCCGAGGTGGGCGAGGTCATGAGGGGCGCCTACGCCGAGTACGACCGCTGCGTGAAGGACGGCTCCTTCCCGGCAGCCGAGCACTGCTACCAGGCGCCCGATGGCGTGCTCGAGAACCTGTAGGAGGCCGTCATGGAGATCATCGAAACCGTTGGGTCCATGAAGGCCCGAATCGCCGCTTGGAAGGCCGAGGGGCTCACCGTGGGGCTCGTTCCCACCATGGGGTCGCTCCACGCCGGCCACGAGAGCCTGATGGATGCGGCCCGCGCTGCCTGCGACCGCGTGGTGGTGTCGGTGTTCGTGAACCCGCTGCAGTTCGGGCCCGACGAGGACTTCGACGCCTATCCCCGCGACATCGATCGCGACGGCGCCATCTGCGATGCCCATGGGGTGGATGCGGTGTTCCATCCCACGGCCGAGGAGATGTATCTGCCGGCCCATAACACCTACGTGGTCATGGAAACGCTGACCGACGCCCTGTGCGGCGCCTCGCGCCCGGGGCACTTCCGGGGCGTGTGCACCGTGGTGACGAAGCTGTTCAACATCGTCCAGCCCGACCGGGCCTTCTTCGGTCAGAAGGACGCCCAGCAGCTGGCCATCATCAAGCGCATGGTGGCCGACCTGAACATGAACGTGGCCGTGGTGGGTTGCCCCATCGTGCGCGAAGAGGACGGTCTGGCCAAAAGCTCGCGCAACGCCTACCTGTCGCCCGAGGAGCGCCAGGCGGCCCTCGTGCTGTCCCGGGCCATCCGCGCCGGCGAGGCAGCCGTGGCCGCCGGCGAGCGCGACGGGGCGGCTCTGCGCGCCCTTATGGCGGCCATTGTGGAAGCCGAACCGCTCGCCCGCATCGACTACATCGAGGTGGTGGACGGCGCCACCATGCAGCCGACCGACCGCATCGGTGCCTCGGCCCTGATCGCCATGGCCGTCTATATCGGCTCCACGCGCCTCATCGATAATTTCCTGTACGAGGAAGAGGAGTAACCCGTGCTGCTGAATGTGCTGAAGGGCAAGATCCACCGCGCCACCGTCGTGCAGGCCGAGCTGGATTACGTGGGCTCCATCACCATCGATACGGCGCTCGCCGAGGCGGCCGGCATCATGGAGTACGAGCGTGTGCAGGTGGTGGACATCGACAACGGCAACCGCTTCGAGACCTATGTGATCGCCGGCGAGCCCGGCAGCGGCATGATCTGCGTGAACGGCGCCGCAGCCCACTGCGTGGAACCGGGCCATAAGGTGATCATCATGGCCTACGCGAGCATGACCCCCGAGGAGTTCGCCGACCCCGCCAACGCTCCGCGCGTGGTGTTCGTGGACGACGAGAACCGCGTCGCCCGCATCACCCGCTACGAGAGGCACGGGCGTTTGGAAGATATGTAGAAGACGGACGATCGGGCTTCCGGCCACCCGCGCTCGTCGTCCGCTTCGCGCTGATCCTGCTGCGAACGCAGCTCAAGGAAGCAGAGGAGATGACGCACGCTCATCGGCACCTTCCCGGTATCGCTGCTGCTGAAGTGGAATCTGCTTCTTTCGCCGCTGCGTTCTTCGCAGGGCGCTCAGAGGCCGACGAGCGCGGGCAACCGGAAGCCCGGCGCTTTGGTGAAGTTGCCATTCTTAAATAACGAGGAGGCTCTTATGAAGCCTATTGAAACAGTTGCCATTGTGGGGTTCGGGTCGCTCGGGGCGATGTATGCCGGGTGCTTCGGACGCGCCATGGGGGCCGACGGCGTGTTCGTCGTGGCCGATGAGGCGCGCACCGAGCGCTACCGGGCCGAGCCCACCGTGTTCAACGGCGAGCCCATCGCCGCCACCTACCTCACCTATGCCGAGGCGGCAGCGCGGGCGGCGACAACGCCCTTCGACGTGGTGCTCTACGCGGTGAAGTACGGCGCCCTGGCCGAGGCCATGGAACAGTCGGCGCCGCTCGTGGGGCCCGACACCGCCATCATCTCGGTTCTCAACGGGGTGACGAGCGAGGAGGTGCTCGCCGAGCGGTTCGGGTGGGACCGGGTGCTTCTGTGCGTGGCCCAGCAGATGGACTCCCGCAAGGTGGGACCGGTGGTCACCGCCGGCTGCGTGGGGGTGCTCGCCCTGGGCGTGCGCGACGGCGAAAGCCCGGTGCAGCAGGCGAACCTCGCGCGGGTCACCGCCTGGCTCTCCGCCATTGACCAGCCGTTCATCTGCCCTAAGGATATCCGCCACCAGCTGTGGGGCAAGCTCATCTGCAACGTGGGGGTGAACCAGGCCTGTGCGGTGTACGACTGCTGCTTTGACGGCATCCACGCCCCCGGCGAGGCCCGCGAGGCCATGATCGGGGCCATGGGGGAGGTGGCCGCGGTGGGCCGGGCCGAGGGCGTGGACCTCACCGATGCGGACGTGGCCTATTGGCTCGGCATCATCGACCACCTGAACCCTGCGGGCATGCCCTCCCTGCGCCAGGATGTGCTGGCCCGCCGACCCACTGAGGTGGAGCTGTTCAGCGGCACCATCAACCGCCTCGGCGCCGCCCACGGCATCCCCACGCCGGTGAACGAGCGCTTCTACGCTGCCATCAAGGCGCTGGAAGCGAGCTGGTAGAGAAGCGCCCGCATCTTCTCAACGGGGCCGCTCCGCCGAGGGACGGCCCCGTTGCCTTCCTCTCTCACCTGGCCGTCCTTTGAGCCCGCGGCCGTTCAGTGTTACACTGTCGTTGGGAAAACGTCATCAGCCGGACAAGAGGATGCCCGTGAACCGAGGAAAGTACATCGCCATCGTGGCCGTAACGGTGCTGCTGATCACGGGGGCCGCCTGCGTGTATCTGGCGCAGCTGTCGGCCACGGTGAGCAACAACCTCATGACCTCGGTGGACGAGATTTCCCGCCATGACGTGGAGACCATCGAGGGTGCCTTGGATGACGCCTACGGGCGGTTGGACGCGGTGGTCAAGCGCATGGGGGTCTACGAGGTGCGCGACGTGCACGAGGCCCAGGAGCAGCTGAATTTGGAAGCCGCCTCGTCCAATTTGTTCAACGCCCTGTACCTCATCGACGACCAGGGCGTTCTCTACAGCAGCTCCTATCTCGTGCTGGATGCCGACGAGCACAGCTACGACGAGCTGTTCAGGGGAGAGCGCGGTCATTTCGCCACGCTGTACGACGACGAGATGGGGCGCTTGGAAACCACCAAGGAGTCGCTCATCTTCGGCGTCGATCTGGACAACCTGCGCATCGGCGAGCATACCTTCGTGGGACTGCTCGGCCGCAGCGACCTGTCGGCCATTTCCAACCAGCTCGTCATCGAGAGCTTCGGCGACCAGGGCGTTTCCAGCGTGGTGGACGCCGAGGGGTACTACATCGTCAGCGCCAGCCCCGCCACCGACCTGGCCGGCCGTGACAACTTCTATGCCATGCTGGAATCCGGCTCCATCGAGGGCGGCGTCACCATCGAGGACGTGCGCCGCAACATCGCCGAGGGGGCCAGCTTCGTCATCAACTGCACGACCGGGGAAGGGGAGCGGCTCGTCATGTCCTTCGCGCCGGTGGAGGGCACTGCCTGGTCGTTCATCATGGCCGTGCCCACCGAGGTGTTCGCCCAGCGCTTCGCCCCGTTCATGGCCCTTACGGTGGGCATGATCACGGCCACCCTCGTGGTGGTGGGCATCATGATGGCCCTCATCCTGCGCTTCGTGCGCCAATCGGCGCGCGCCCGGGCCGAAGTGGCCGCCCGCACCGAGTTCCTCTCCAACATGAGCCACGAGATCCGCACGCCCTTAAACGGCATCATCGGCCTGAACCACCTGATGGAACGCCATATCGACGACAGGGAGGCCATGGCCGGCTACGTGAGCCGGCTCGGCAAGGCGGCCCAGTACCTGCTCTCGCTCGTGAACGACATCTTGGACGTGTCGAAGCTGCAGGCGGGGAAGGTGACGCTCGTCCACGAGCCCTTCGACGCGATCGGGATGATCGAGAACGTGTGCGCCATGCAGCGCGAGCCCGTGGAGGTGCGAGGCATTCGCTTCGAGCGGAATTGCGACGGGGTGAGCCGCCCTCATCTGGTGGGCGACGAGGTGCGCATCAGCCAGGTGCTCATGAACATCCTGTCCAACGCCGTGAAGTTCACCCCCGAGGGCGGCACCATCACGCTGACGGCGAGCGAGTTCGTGGCCGCGTCGGGGCGCGAGGCCCAGCTGACCATTGCCGTTGCCGATACCGGCTGTGGCATGACGCCGGAATTCCAGCGGCAGATCTTCGACGTGTTCACCCAGGAGCGCAACAGTAACAGCGAGTCCCAGAAGGGCACCGGGCTCGGCATGTCCATCAGCTACCTGCTGGTGCAGCAGATGGGCGGCACCCTGACGGTGGAGAGCACGCTGGGCGAGGGATCCTGTTTCACGGTGAAGCTGCCCCTGCCCCTGGATCCGGCCCGCTGCGACGACACAGCGGCTGAGGGGGCTGCGGGGCAGGCGGCCGAGGAGCCTTCTGCGGAGGAAGCGGCCCGCGCGGAGGCGACGGGCGCGGCGGTCGCGGTTAGGAAAGCTACCGCTGGGGGAGCGGATGCCGATTCTGCGAACGTGGAGGCTGTCGCAGCCGAGGGTGCGGATGCAACGACAGGCGAGCTGGCGGCCGCCGAGGCGCCTGAGCCGGTCGCGAGCGCGCCGGTGGAGATTCTCGTGGCCGAGGACAACGAGCTGAACGCCGACATCATCGCGAGCATCCTCACCGAAGAGGGCTTCTCGGTCACGGTGGCCTGCAACGGCGCCGAGGCTGTGGCCGTCTTCGAGGCGTCGGCGGCGGGACACTTCGCCGCCATCTTCATGGATGCCCAGATGCCGGTTATGGACGGCTACGCGGCGGCCCGGGCCATCCGCGATCTGCCCCGCGACGATGCGGGCACGGTGCTCATCTTCGCCTGTACCGCCTCCACGTTCGAGGAGGACCGCCGCCGGGCCTTAGATGCGGGCATGGACGATTTCCTGCCCAAGCCCCTGAACGTGGGGCTCATGCTGCAGAAGTTGGAAGCCGTGCGAAAGGGGCTGTCATGAGCGAGACGGGCCGCCGAGTCTACTGGACGGATCGTCTCCTGACCCGGCGCGGTTTCGTGGCCGCAACGGCGCTGGGGGCCTGCGCCGCGGCGGGGCTGCATGCCTGCGCACCATCGAGGGAAGAGCCCGTGCACCTCGTGGTGAAGGTGCCGCGCACTGGTCACAGCGTGGTGTTCGACGAGAGCATCACCCAGGTTGAGACCGTCATCGAGGCCATGGCCGACGACTTCGCCGCCACCTACGAGGCCCGGCCCGTGGAGGTGGAAGTCATCGTATTCGAGCAGAACCAGTACGACGAGGCTGTGACCGACTCCTTCGATACCGACAAGGCGCCCGACGTGCTCTACGGCGACTACTTCAACACGTCCACCTATGTTCACACCGGGCGCGTGGTGCCGCTGGACGACATCATCGCGCCCGACCTGCGTGCCGATGTGTCCGATTACCTGTGGGACGCCAGCACCGTGGAGGGCCGCGTGTACCTGATGCCCTACCTGGCGCGGCAGAACGTGCTCGGCTACAGCAAGGAGCTGTTTCGCCGGGCGGGGCTGGACCGCTTCATCGCCGAGGGGAGCATTACCTCGTGGTCGCTGGACGAGTGGACCTCCATTCTGGACACGCTGGCCGCCGAGCTGCCCCGGGGCACCTTCCCGCTCATGATGTACGCGGCCTCGTCCCAGGGCGACACCCACATCATGACGCTGCTGCGCTCGGCCGGCTCGCCCTTCTACGACGAGACGGGGCACTTCGCCCTCTCGCGACCCGAGGGCGTGGCGGCGCTGCGCTGGATTCAGGAGGGGGTGGGCCGCGGGTGGTTCCCGCCCCACGCCGAGAACCTGGAGATAGAGGACTGCTCCAGCTTGTTCCGCGCCGGCCAGCTGGCCATCTACATGGTGAACAACGCCTCTATCACCCGCTACGGCGACACGGTGGGGCTCGTGAACTTTCCCGGCCCCGACGAGGACGGCTGCGCCACCACCTTCGTCTCGGGCTTCCAGGTGTTCGACAACGGCGACGAGGCGTCCGTGCAGGTGGCGAAGGACTTCATCTCCTTCGTCTACGGCAGCGATCACTGGCTCGACTTCGCCGCCGGTGCCATGCCGGCGTCGAGCCGCGTGGCCGAGCGCTACGGTGATGCCATTCCCGCCTACGACCTGTTCGTCGACAACATCGGCAACGTGGTGGACTTCACCGGCGAAACCCCCGACACCCTGGCGGTGCGCGAGGCCTTCCACCCCTGCATCCGCGACCTGCTCATGGGCAAGGTAACGCCCGAGGAGTGCGCCGCGACCCTGGACGAGCACTGCAACGCCGCCATCGACGAGGGCTGGGCCCAAAGCCGGTTGCACGAGTAGGGGAGCGGGGCGCGGCCCGGGCGCGGGCCCCGCTCGTCCTCCGTCGTTCGCGGGGATTGGGCGAATCGCGGGGTGGGGGTGGCCTCGTTCGTATACAATGGGAGGCGACTGGTACCTGATCGAGTAGGACTCTCATTTTCATGACTGATTCTGATGCATTGAACGACGCCGCACCCGAGGCGGCGTGCGCGGCCGATGCCCCTGCGGCCGCCGCGGCCCCCTTCGCCTCCGTGGCCGTTATCGGCCTGGGACTCATCGGGGCCTCGCTGGCGGCCACGTTGGCGGCCAAGATGCCGGGCGTGCGCGTCTTCGGCGTGGACACCGACGCGGCCACCTGCGCCACGGCGGTGGAGCGCGGCTGGTGCGCCGAGGCGGCCGGCCCCGATGACGCGGCCTTCCGCGCCTTCGTCGAAGGCCCCTGCGAGCTTGTGGTCATCGCCACGCCCGTGGCGGCGGTGGACGACTACCTCACCCGCCTGCGCGACTGGGGCTATACGGGGCTTGTCACCGACACCATCTCCACCAAGGGCCACATCCTGGCCGCTGCCGAAGAGCTTCTGCCCGCGCCTGCGCGCTACGTACCGGGACATCCCATGGCCGGCTCCGAGCAGAGCGGCATCGCCGGGGCCCGCGCCGATCTGTTCGAGGGCGCGAACTGGATCCTCTGCCCCGACGAGCGCACCGCCCCCGAGGACTTCCAGCACCTCCACGAGTTCGTGTGCGGTCTGGAGGCCCGCGTGGTGTCGCTGCGCCGCGAGGAGCACGACGCCGCCGTGGCCATCGTGAGCCACGTGCCCCACATGGTGGCCTCCTCGCTCATGCAGCTGGCCAGCGCGCATGCCGACGACACCGGTTCCATCATGCGCCTGGCCGCCGGCGGCTTCAAGGACACCACGCGCATCGCCGCCGGATCCCCGAAGCTGTGGTGCGGCATCGCCTTCGACAACGCCGAGGCGCTGCGCGACGGCCTGGCCGAGATGGCCGCCATCATCGGCTCGTTCGCCGACGCCCTGGCCGCGGGCGACCGCGACACCTTCACGCGCCTGCTCGCCGAGGCCGCCGACGCCCGCCGGGCGCTGCCGGCCGCCTGGGTGCCCTCCACCGAGAAGCTTCTGGAGGTGCGCATCCCCATGGTGAACCGCACCGGCGTGGTGGCCGAGGTGTGCACCATCGCCTCGTCGGTGGGCTGCAATATACAATCCATCGACATCGACCACATCAGCGAGGGCAACGCCGTGCTCTCCCTCATCCTTACCGACGAGGGCGACGTGGGCGCGCTGTCGCTGCAGCTGATCAACGCCGGTTTCTCCGTATCGTTCAGTCCGATTATGCCGAAGGAGTACGCCCATGTCGACTGAGAACCTGCCTCCCTACACCACCATCGAGCCTCTGGGCGGCGCGCTCTCGGGCGCCTGCCGAGTGCCCGGCGACAAGTCCATCTCGCACCGCGCGGTGCTCTTCGCCGCCATGGCCGAGGGCACCTCGCATCTTGAGGGCGTGCTCGATTCCGAGGACGTGCGCGCCTCCATCCGCGCCGTGGAGGCCTTGGGCGCCACGGTGGATCTGCGCGCCCAAGCCGACGGCACGCTGGCCGGCACGGTGACCGGCTGGGGCGCGGAAGGCCCGAGCCAGCCTGCGGCCCCCATCGACTGCGGCAACTCCGGTACCACCGCCCGCCTGCTCATGGGCATCGTGGCGCCGTGGGACATCGCCGTCACCATCACCGGCGACGCCAGCCTGCAGAAGCGCCCCATGCGCCGCATCGTGGCCCCGCTCGCGAAGATGGGCGCCACCTTCGAGCCGGAATCCCCCGAGCACCTGCCCATCACGGTGCACGGCACCCGCCGCCTGCGGGCCATCGAGTACGCGAGCCCCATGGCCTCGGCCCAGCTGAAGACCGCCGTGCTTCTGGCCGGCACCTTCGCCGAGGGCATCACCACGGTGACCGAGCCCGCGCCCTCGCGCAACCACACCGAGCTCATGCTGCCCGAGTTCAACGTGCCCACCACGGCCAGCACCCGCGTGGCCGGCGTGGAGGGCCCCGCCGAGATGCTCGCCTCCGACGTGGTGGTGCCGGGCGACCCCTCTTCGGCCGCCTTCATCGCCGCGGCGGCCCTGCTCACGCCCGGCAGCTCCGTCGCCATCGAGAACGTGTCGTTGAACCCGGCCCGCATCGGGTTCGTGCGCACGTTGGAGCGCATGGGCGCCTCCATCGAGGAGTCCTACCGCGGCGCCGAGGGCAAGGAGCCCCGCGGCACCCTGAGCGTGCAGTTCACGCCGGTTCTGCGCGGCTGCGAGGTACCCTCCCAGCACATCGCGTCGGTCATCGACGAGATTCCGGTGCTGGCGCTCGTGGCGGCCCATGCCCGCGGCATCACGGTGTTCCACGAGGTGGGCGAGCTGCGCGTGAAGGAGTCCGACCGCCTGGTCGCCATCATCGAGGGCCTGGCCCAGCTGGGGGTGGACGCCTGGGAGGAGGGCGACGACCTGTTCATCGAGGGCAACCCCGACCTTGCCGTACCCGAGGGCCTCGTGTTCAACTCCCATGGCGATCACCGCCTGGCCATGACCTGGGCGCTCGTGGGCGCCTGCGGGCGCGTGCCGGTGTCGGTGACCGACTTTACCTGCGTGGCCGTGAGCTACCCCGATTTCCTCGCCGACCTGAAGGAGCTGGTGCGTTAATGATCGTCGCCATCGATGGGCCCTCCGGGGCCGGCAAGTCCACCGTGGCCAAGGCCGTGGCCAAAGAGCTCGGCTTCTCCTGTCTGGACACGGGCGCGATGTACCGCGCCATCGCCTGGCAGGCGCTGCATAACGGCGTCTCCCTCGACGATGAGGCGGCTCTGGGCGAGATCGCCCGCACCTACGATATCGCTTTCGGCCACGTGGAGGGCGACCCGGTGCCCAAGCGCGTGTTCATTGGGGATGCGGAGGTGACCGATGCCATCCGCACGGCCGAGATCGATCGCGCCGTGAGCCCCACCTCGGCTGCCCCCTCGGTGCGCGCCGCCCTGCTCGAACAGCAGCGCAGAATCGGCAATGCCGGCAACTACGTGGTGGAGGGCCGCGACATCGGCACCGTGGTGTTCCCCGATGCGGCCGTGAAGGTGTTCCTCACCGCATCGGACGAGGAGCGGGCCCATCGCCGCGTGCGCCAGAACGTGGACCGCGGCATCGGCTCCATCGACTACGAGGAGGTGCTGGCCGACCTGCGCCGCCGTGATGCGGCCGACTCCTCCCGGGCTACCGCGCCCCTGCGCGCTGCTGAAGACGCTGTGCAGATCGACTCCACGAGCCACTACATCGAGGAGGTCATCGACCAGATCTGCGCCCTGGCACGGGAGAAGATGTAGGAGCGGCTCGACGAAGGAAGTGCGTAGAGGGATGCGGGGCTGTGCTCACCAAGCGAGTTCCGCAGCGACGAGAACAGGACTTAACGTCCTGTTCTCCAAAGCGAGGACTGTCTGAGCGACTGAGCATTGCCCCGCAGCCCGACTTTGGGGGAGTCGCTCTTTTGGAAACCGACGGAATGGAATCCTATGAGTCTCTTTCTGAAATACTCCGACATGTGGGACATGGACCTGGGCGGCCGCGACCGTTCCCGCGAGATTCCCCATTGGTTCGGCAACCTGGCCTGGATCGTCATCGGTGGGCTGTGCAAGCTGCTGTTCCGCTACCGCGTGGACAACCGCCAAAAGCTGCGGGCGTTCCAAGGGGCCGAAGGCGCGCTTGTCATCTGCAACCACACCTCGTTCTTCGATGTGGTGTTCATGTACCTGGCCGCCCGCCCGAAGCAGTGGGTGCGCCTCATGGGCCGCGATACGCTGTTCGGCAACGCCGGCGGTCTGCTCGGCCAGATTCTCTCGCGGGTGGGCGCCTTCCCCGTGAAGCGCGACACGGCTGACATGACTTCCATCAAGCGGGCCGTGCGCATGCTGAAGAACGACGAACTCGTGGGCATTCTGCCCGAGGGCACCCGTCGCGGCAAGACCGACCGGGTGGCCTCCATCCACGCCGGCGTCTCGGTCATCGCCCGCATGGCGAAGGTGCCCATCCTGCCCATGACCGTGCGCGGCGTGGAGAAGATCAAGAACAAGGGCGAGCGCGTGCGCTTCCCGAAGGTGACCGTGGACTACGGCGACCCCATCCTGGTGTCGGACTTCGACTTCCTGCCCAAGGAGGAGCGCGTGGAGGCCTGCACCTGGTACGCCATGCGCGAGAGCTTCGCCCTGTTCTACCGCGTGCCTGCCGAAGACGTGGACATGGTGGCCCTGTTCCCCGAGACCCGCGACTACGCGCCGGTGTTCGCCGAGCACCCCATCCCGCGCCACACAAGCGACGAGCTGGCCTGCGCCGCCCGCACCGTGCGGGCCGAGAAAGAGGCCAAGGCCGTGGGGGCCGCCGCTAAGGCCGAGGGTGCCGAGAAAGGCGAGGGGGAGTAGCCATGGAAGTGATTCGCGCGAAACGGGCTGGGGCCTGCTACGGCGTGCAGCGGGCCCTGGACATGGCCGCCGAGGTGATCGAGGCGGGCGGTCGCGCCTACACCTTGGGGCCGCTCATCCACAATCCTCAGGTGGTGGACGAGCTGGCGGCCCGGGGCGCTGCGGCCGTGGCGTCGGTGGAGGACATTCCCGCCGCGGCCAGAACCGACGCAGCGGCCGCTGACGGGGCACCGGCCGTGGTCATTCGCTCCCACGGGGTGACGCCCGAGGTGCTTGCGGCGGTGGAAGAGCGCGGCTTTTCCGTGGTGGACGCCACCTGCCCCCATGTGTCCCGCGCCCAGGCCGCCGCGGCCGAGCTGGCCCGGGAGGGCTGCCGCGTGGTGGTGCTCGGCGAGGCGGGGCACCCCGAGGTGGAGGGGCTCACCGCCTGGGCCCGTCAGGCCGGCGGCAAGGTGGATGTGGTGGCCGGCCCCGGCGAGATTCCCGCGGGGCTCTACGATCCGGTGGGCGTGGTGGCCCAGACCACCCAGCGCAAGGAGAACCTGGAAGCGGTGGTGGCCGCCCTGCGCGAGCAGGGGCTCGATCCCATCGTGAAGAACACCATCTGCTCGGCCACGCGCCAGCGCCAGGAGGCCGCCGCCGATCTGGCTGCGGCCGTGGACGCCATGGTGGTCATCGGCGGCCGCAACTCGTCGAATACCACGCGCCTGGCCGAGGTCTGCGCCCTTACCTGTCCGCGCACCTTCCATATCGAGTCGGTCGACGAGCTGAACGCGACGGCCTTCGCCGGCTGCCGCCGCATCGGCGTCACGGCCGGCGCCTCCACGCCCGAGAACCAGATCGCCTCCGTGGAGGCCTTCTTGAAGACTCTGTAGGCAGCCAATGGCCACCTATCCCGGCAAGGACATCGAGCGGGCGGCGCAGGCTGCTTGCGGCTCTGCCTCCGACGCAGGTGCCGGCGCCTCCGGTCCCAGCGCGCCCTGCGCCGGTTGCGGCGCTGCCGCCTTGACCCCTGCCCAGGCGGCGGCCGCAGCCTGGGACGGTCCCGTGGCGCCCATCGCCGCCGTGGAGCCGGAGAGCCCCGCCGACGACGCGGGCTTCACGGCCGGCTGCTACCTCACGACCGTGGACGGCCAGCCTGTGCGCGACATCATCGATTGGCGGTGGCTCGCGGCCGAGGATGCCATAGCGGTTGGCTACATCGACCAAGATGGCGAAGCGGGCGAAGTGGAACTGGAGCGCGAGCCGGGGGAGCGCTGGGGCTTCGAGTTCGACGGCGTGCTCTTCGATAAGGTGAAGCTCTGCCGCAACGCCTGCGTGTTCTGCTTCATGCGCCAGCTGCCCGAGGGCGTGCGCTCCTCGCTCGTGCTGCGCGACGACGACTTCCGCCTGAGCTTTTTGTCGGGCACCTTCGTCACGCTCACGAACCTGAGGCCCGAAGACGAGGCCCGCATCATCGAGCAGCACATCAGCCCCTTGCGGGTGAGCCTGCACGCGAGCAATCCCGACCTGCGCCGCTCCATGATCGGCCGGCACGCCCAGCATGGCCTGAATGCCCTCGATCGCCTGCTCGCCGCTGGCATCCAGACCCACGCGCAGATCGTGCTCATGCCGGGGGTGAACGATGGCGATGCCCTGCGCGAGACTTTGGAATGGGCCTGGGCGCGGCCGAACATCCAGAACGTGGGCATCGTGCCTTTGGGCTTCACCAAGCACCAGACCGCGCTGCACGAGAGCTTCACGACCCCCGAGGCGGCCCGCGGCGTTATCGAGGTGATCGCCCCCTTTCAGGAGCGCGCCCGCGCCGAGCGGGGAGGGCCGTGGGTATTCGCCGCCGACGAGTTCTACGTGAACGCCTACGGCGCGGACACTCCCGCCCATATCCCGCCGGCGAGCGATTACGGCGACTACGACATGTTCGAGGACGGCATCGGCATCGTGCGCTCCTATGTGGACGAGTTCGACGAGGCCGTAGCATCGGGCTTGGCCGCCCGCGCCGCCGACGCCTTGGCGAGTCGCAACCTCCAGGCCCGCTACATTATCGGCGAGGCCATGCAGCCCTTCCTCGACGCGATGATCGAGCGCAGCCCCCTCGCCGACCGTCTCGTTCCCCTCACCGTGGGAAACGACTATTTCGGCGGCAACGTGAACGTAACCGGCCTCCTCTGCGGCTGCGACATAGCCGCCGCAATCAAGACCGAGATAGGGATGGAAAAAGCCCCCAGCGAGGAAGAGGGCAGCTTACCCAAGGTTGAGCAGGGAGGCGACGGCGGGTGTTCCAACCGAGCGAGTTCCGCAGCGAACGGAAATGCCCAGTGGGCATTTCCGCAGAGCGAGGACTGTCTGAGCGAATTGGAATACCCGCCGTCGCCTTCCGGACAAGCCCCCGCAGGCGAGCTGTTCCTCATTCCGAGCGTCATCTTCAACGACGACGGCATCACGCTCGATGACATGACCGTGCAGGATATCGAAAACGCGGCCGGAGCGCCCGTGTCCGTGGTATCCTGTAACCCGCTCGACTACCTGCCCGAGATCATCGCGCTTATCGAGCCCGAGAACGTCGCATAGGCTCTCGCGAGCCCCGTACCGCGGCCGCCCCGCCGCGCGAATAGAAGAGGAACCTGCCATGGCATTGCCAATCGTCGCCATCGTCGGCCGCCCGAACGTGGGCAAGTCGACGCTGGTCAACCGCATCGCCCAAACGAGCGAGGCCATCGTCCACGAGATGCGCGGCGTCACGCGCGACCGCAGCTACCACAAGGCCGACTGGAACGGCGTGGAGTTCATGCTCATCGACACCGGCGGCATCGAGATGGGCGGCGACGACGCCTTCCAAGGCTCCATCCGCTCCCAGGCCTTCGAGGGCGCCCGCGAGGCCGATGTCATCATCTTCCTCGTGGACGGCAAGACCGGTATCAACACCGACGACGAGGAGGTGGCCCGCATCCTGCAGAAGGCCAAAAAGTCCGTGTTCCTCGCCGTGAACAAGATGGACAACCCCGCCCGCATGGACGAGGTGTGGGAGTTCTACGCGCTCGGCCTGGGCGACCCGTGGCCCGTGAGCGCCCAGCACGGCAACGGCACCGGCGACTTGCTCGACGAGGTGGTGGCCGAGCTGCGCAAATGCGACCTCACCCCCGAGGAAGAGGTGGAGGCCATCAACGTGGCCATCATCGGGCGCCCGAACGCGGGGAAGAGCTCGCTGACCAACAAGCTCACCAACAACGATCGCTCTATCGTGAGCGACGTGGCCGGCACCACCCGCGATGCCATCGACACGCTGGTGGAGCACGACGGCCAGATGTACCGCATCGTGGACACGGCGGGCCTGCGCCGCAAGAGCCAGATCGACGAGGACGTGGAGTACTACGGCTTCGTGCGGGCCATGCGCGCCATCGACCGGGCCGACGTGGCCCTGCTCGTCATCGACGGCACCCTGGGGCTTACCAACGAGGACCAACGCGTGGCGGGCTATGCCGCCGAGCGCGGCTGCGCCATGGTGATCGTGCTGAACAAGTGGGACATCGTAGAGGGCCCCGAGGCCAAGGAGAAGATTCGCGAGCGCATCGAGGACCGCATGACGTTCGTCGGCTACGCGCCCGTGGTGGCCATCTCGGCGCTCACGGGCAAGCGCGTCGACCGCATCTGGAGCGCCATCGACACCGTGTACGCGAACTTCAGCCGCATCATTCCGACAGCGCGCCTGAACACATGGCTTGCCGGCATCCGCGAGACGGGCCACACCGTGTCGAAGGGCAAGGCCGTGCTGCGCATGAAGTACCTCACCCAGACCGGCACCTGCCCGCCCTACTTCACGTTCTTCGTGAACCGCCCCGATGTGGTGGACGACAACTACGAGCGGTACCTGGAGAACCGCATGCGCGAGGCCTTCGACCTCACCGGCACCCCCATCCGCTTCAAGTTCAAGAAGAAGGACTAGGCCGTGGACACCGTTGTCACCTACTTGATTCTGTCGTTCATCGTCTCGTTCCTGCTGGGGTCTATCCCCTGGGGCGTCATCGTCTCGAAGCTGGCCTTCAAGAAGGACCTGCGCGACGAGGGAAGCGGCAACATCGGCACCACCAACGCCATGCGCACGCTGGGGAAAGCCGGGGGCGCTGCGGTGTTCGCGCTCGACTTCGGGAAGGGGCTCTTGTCGGGATGGCTGGCGGCTTACGTGTTCGCGCCGGCGGTGGCCGGGGTGCCCATGGATATTGCCGCCGCCGATGGGGAGCTGCTCCTGGGCATCTCCTCCAATCCGACTTTGAACCCCGTAGCTCTCTGCATGGCCCTCGCCTTTGCCGGCTGCGCGTTGGGCCACATCTTCAGCCCCTGGTTGAAGTTCCACGGCGGCAAGGGCATTGCCGTGGCCGCCGCGTGCCTGCTGTTCGTCTACGGGCCCGTGGGCTTCCTCATCGAGGTGGCCGTGTTCGCTGCGGGCGTGCTGGCCACGCGCTACGTGTCTGTCGGCTCCATCGCCGCCGCGGTGGTATGCCCGCTTCTGGGCCTCTACTTCTACTGGGGCAATTGGGTGGCGTGGGTCATTATCTTGGCCACGGCGTTGGTGGTCATCTGGGCTCACCGCGCTAACATCGGCCGCCTGCGCGCCGGCACCGAGAACCGCATCGGCAGCAAGAAGAAGGTCGCACAATAAAATTTTCAACCATGGTCGGCGTAGAGGGAACACAGGGTGTTCTGACCGAGCGAGTTCCGCAGCGACTGAAACAGGACTAAACGTCCTGTTTCACAAAGCGAGGACTGTTTGAGCGAATCAGAATACCGCGTGGTCCCGACGGGCGGGGATTTACGAGGAAGGAACTGATCATGAAAGTAGCCGTTATCGGAGCCGGCAGTTGGGGGACGGCACTGGCGTTGGTGCTGGCCGAGGCCGGGCACGACGTGATGCTCTGGGCCCGCACGGCCGAGGTGGCCCGGGCGATCAACGCCGAGCATCGCAACCCGCGCTATCTGTCCGACTACCGCCTGCCCGACGCCATCCGCGCCACCTCAGACTACGCCGAGGCGTGCGAGGGCGCCGAGGCCGTGGTCGTCGTGACCCCGTCGGCGGCCCTGCGCTCTGTGGCCCGCGATCTGGCTGCGCTGATCGCACCCGATACGCCTATCGTCATCTGCTCCAAGGGCGTGGAAGAGGCAACGGGTCTTCTGCCCATCGACACCTTCGCCGCCGAGCTGGGAGCGCCCGAGCGCCTGGCGGTGCTGTCGGGCCCCACCCATGCCGAGGAGGTCATCTGCCGCAAGCCCTCGGCCGCCGTGGTGGCCAGCGTTTCGGAGGCGACGGCGCTGTTCTTCCGCGATCTGTTCGCCACCCGTTTCTTCCGCACCTACACCTCCGACGATCCCGTGGGCGTGGAGCTGTGCGCCGCCTTCAAGAACGTCATCGCCATCGCCGTGGGCATCAGCTACGGCATGGGATTTGGCGACAACACGGCGGCCCTGCTCATCACCCGCGGTCTGGCCGAGATGAGCCGCATGGTAGTGGCTGCCGGCGGCGAGGCCCTCACCTGCATGGGTTTGGGGGGTGCCGGCGACATGGTGGTCACCTGCATGTCCCAGCACTCGCGCAACCGCCGCTTCGGCGAGCAGTACGTGGCCCGGGGCCTTACCCTGGACGACTTCACGGCCCAGACCCACATGGTGGTGGAAGGGGCCATCGCCTGCAAGACCCTGCGCACCTTGGAGGAGCGCTACGGGGTGGAGCTGCCCCTGACCGACACGGTACGCAGCGTGGTGTGGGAGGCCGTGAGCCCCCGCGAGGCCGCCGCCGCCCTCATCGACCGGCCCCTCAAGTCCGAGTTCTACTAGGCTGATTGCGGGTCGTCCGGCGCGAGATGCGGGGTGGGGGCGCCGTGCTCAAACAGTCCTCGCTCGGCGGAAATGCCCACTGGGCATTTCCGTTCGCTGCGGAACTGCGCGCGGACCCCCGCCCCGCATCTCGCGCCTGCTTCTCCAATACTGAATTGTTCACCTGCATTATCAGGTTTCGCCTGGTAAACGATGCGCATACGTCGGCGCAACCGACGGGCCTTCTCGCTATTGGGGAAGCGAGAAGGCCTTATTGTTGTCATCAGCCGAGCGGGGAGGGCGCGAAAGCGAATCCGATCCGCGCGGATCTTGACAACATACCCAGAGCTTCCGTCGCACCGTCTCCTGCGTGAACCCTCCTCTCTCCTCTCTCTCAAAACCCTCGCGGCGGAAACCAAGTCCATGCGCACGTTTCCCCTTCTCCTCCGTGCGTACTGCGTTGCGGCCCTCCGGTTCCCCTGCCGGAGGGTCGCTTTTTTTATGGGAGAAATTGCCTGTCACCAGGGGAGCGGCGGTTTTGCTCTTGCAGTTTTCCCTCTGATACCGTACCGTTATCAAATGCTCGAATGAGGAGGAGGCTGTGGTGGAAAGCGAAGCGAAGAACGGCCATAAGAGGGCCTTTGGCCGTTGGGTCATCGTCGTCCTTGCGATCTTCGTCGCCATGGGCGCCTCCATTTACGGGGTGGCGCGGCAGACTTACGACGATATGTCCGAAGCCGCTATTCAGAACCTCAACGAGAATCTGAACCTCATCGAGAACACCGTCGAGGCCATTATGCGCAGCGAGGCGGAGTTCCAGGAGCTCATCGCCGAGGAGATCGCCGCGGCACCCGATCCCGAGGCCTACATCCTCAACCTGCGCAACAACGATACCACGGCCAAGCTGTCGGTGGTGCCCGCAGGCGCGAGCGAGGGGATCTCCAACGACGGCGAGCCGTTCAGTCCCGCCGATCTCGATTTCTCCGCCGGCGGCACGGTTATGGGGCTGCCTATCTCCCAGTCCTATGTCAACCATCTGGGCACCTGGGCCTACACCATCGCCTGCCCCATCGAGCGCGATGGCGAGACGGTGGGCACTCTGTACGCCGAGTACGTCTACGACGCCATCGAGCGATCCTTGCCCGAGGGCTTCTACGACAAGCAGGCGGTTCTGTACCTGATGGATGCCACGAGCGAGCGTTTCGTGCTGAAGCCTGCGGGCATGGGGGAGCGCGATGCGGGGCATTTGAACTTGGAGGACTTCTACCGGGCCAACAACGTGCTGGACGAGGAGACGCTGGCCCTCGTGGAGGGCGGCATCGCCGACAAGTCCTCCGTCATGTTCGCCCACCAGGTGAAGGACCGCGATTCGCTGTGCTACCTGTGGTCCATCAACGGGGGCACCACCTATCTGGTAGGCTACGTGCCCATGACTGCCATTCAGAAGGAAGCCGACGCGGTCAACACCGCCATCGCCCTCGTCATCGCCATTGCAGTGGCGGCCTTCGTGCTGTGCGTCGTCATCTACGCCTACAATCGCCGCCGGCAGCTCCAGCTGCAGAAGGCCCAGGAGGCGGAGCGGGCCCTTCACAACGAGCAGCTGACTCGGGCCCTCCAGGCGGCCGAGGTGGCCAACGAGTCGAAGTCGGCCTTCCTCGCCAATATGTCCCACGACATCCGCACGCCTATGAACGCGGTGCTCGGCTTCACCACCATCATCGCCAAGGAGGCCGATGACCCGGCTAAGGTACGGGACTGCGCCAGCAAGATCATGGCCTCGGGGCGCCACCTGCTCGACCTCATCAACGATGTGCTCGACATCTCCAAGATCGAGAGCGGCAAGGCCACCATGACCCTGACCGAGTTCAACTTGGGCGACTCCCTCGTGGCCGTGGAGTCCATCATCGGTCCCATGGCCCGCGACAAGCACCAGACCTTCCGCACCGAGATCGCGGGCGTGAACCACGAGCGCGTGATCGGGGATGAGACCCACCTGAACCAGATCCTCATCAACCTCTTGTCCAATGCCGTGAAGTACACCCCGGAAGGGGGGCATATCTGCCTGCGCTTCATCGGCCTGGCGCAGCACTCCAGCCAGTTCGAGCGCATCCGCATCGAGGTGGAGGACGACGGCTACGGCATGACCCCGGAGTTTCTGGCCACTATCTTCGATTCCTTCACGCGGGCCGAGAACAGCACCACCAACAAGGTGCAGGGCACGGGTCTGGGCATGTCCATCACCAAGAGTCTCGTGGAGCTCATGGGCGGCACCATCGAGGCCGAGAGCACCGAAGGGGTCGGCTCGCTGTTCCGAGTCGATCTGGAGCTGCGCATTCCCGACGAGCAGGCCCAGGGCTTCTTCTGGCGTTCGCAGGACATCGACGCCATGCTCGTGGTGGATCCCACGGCCGCCGGCCGCGAGACCGCGCAGCGCCAGATGGAGGGCACCGGCGTGCGGGTGGATGCGGTGCCGTCGGTGGAGGAGGCCCTCGCCCGAGCCGAGGCGGCCGCGCCGACGGGCGGCTACCAGATCGTCCTCATCTGCTGCGACGTGCTCGGCTCCGCTTGCCTGGAGGCGGCCGGTGCCCTGCGCTCGGCGGCAGGGGCGGCCGACGATCGGTCGGTGCCCCTCGTGTTCGTGCTGGATCACAACTTCGATGTGGAGGAGGGCCTGACCCTGCCGCCGTGGGCCGGCGTGCTCACGCGCCCCTTCTTCCTCTCCACCTTAAGGCGCAAGGTGGAGGACATCATCGGAGCGGGGCAAGCCGACGCGGCCGCGGCCTACGACGCAGTCCTTCAGGGTAAGCACTTCCTGGCCGCCGAGGACAACTTCCTGAATGCCGGCATCCTGAGCGAGCTGCTGGAGCTGGAGGGCGCCACGGTGGAAATCGTGGAGAACGGCCGGCTCGCCGTGGAGCGCTTCGAGACCTGCGAGCCCGGGGAGTTCGACGCCATCCTCATGGACGTGCAGATGCCCGTGATGAACGGCCACGCCGCGACCCGCGCCATACGCGCTCTGGAGCGCCCCGATGCCCGCACCATCCCCATCATTGCCATGACGGCCGATGCCTTCGTCGAGGACGAGAAGGCGGCCCTTGCCGCCGGCATGAGCGCCCATGTGGCGAAGCCTTTGGAGATCGGCGACTTGAAGCGGGTCGTCGATCTCCTTGTCGAGAAAGGACGGTCATGATCCAGCAGCGTGGGAGCCTGCGCCGCCGCATCGTCAGCGGTGCCGTGGCGGTCTTCGCGGCCCTGACCCTGGTTGCCTGTGGGAGCGGCGAGGGGACGCGGAATCTGGCCGTGCACGATGAGGGCGACGACGGCCCGGTGGTGAACTTCTTCAGCCCTATGGAGAAGGTCAGCCCCGATGCCGAGAACACAGCCCGCACCGCCAGCGACCAGACCATCGCCATGGCCGAGCAGGCCCTGGGCCTGACCGTGGCCTACCGCACCTACACCGCCGAGGACTACCAGGATAAGACCTATGATGAAGTGTGCCTCGATCGGGTGCGCAGCGCCAGGGACGATCTGTACCTGCTGAACTCCGACGTCATTGTGGCCCTGGGCTCCGAGGGCAAGCTTGCCGACTTGTCGGGGCTCTCCTCTGCCCAGAACCTGCGCGAGGAGGTGCGCGTGTCCAACACCGTGGACGGCAAGCTGGTGGCCATACCCCAGGAGGTGGTGGCCTACGGCCTGTTCGTGAACAAGGACATCTTCAAGGAATGCGGGCTTGCCCTGCCGAGCACCCCGGATGAGTTTCTCGCGGCCTGCCGCGTTCTGAAGGAGAAGGGCTATGACGTGCCCTTAGGGGCCAACCGCTGGTGGCTTGAGACCTTCGTCTTCGCCCAGGCCTACGCCGATTTGTACAACGGCGGCGACATCGAGGCCGAGGTGGCCGCCTTGAACGCTGGCGAGGCCCGCTACAGCGACTACATGCGCCCGGGCTTCGAGTTTCTGAAGAAGCTGGTGGATGCCGGCTACATCGATGCGGGCAACGCACTTAGGAGCGAGGCCTTCGAGGGGGCCGGCGAGGGAGCTGACTTCATGGCGGGGAAGAGCCCCATGGTGGTGGCCTACTGGGGCGCGGCGAATACCGATACCGCCTACGGCAACCCCTCTTTCGCTATGGAGGTGATCGGCTTCCCGAGCGAGCGCGGTCCCATGCCCGTGCTGTCCATGACCGGCTACGGGGTGGCCTCCGATGCCGAGCACGGCGAGGAGGCCCTGGCGGCTATGGATGTGATGCTCTCCGACGAGGCCCTGCGGCTGTACGCCGAGACGAACCGCGTTATCTCGCCCTCCAAGAACGTGGTCGTGGATTGCGCAGAGCCGCTACGGCCCCTGAACGATCTGGTGCAGGCCGATACCTACGTGCTGGCTTCCAACGCCGCCATGGACGTGGAGCAATGGGGCAACGTGTGCCTTATCGTGCGCGACCTTTTGGCCGGCGCATCGGTGGACGAGTGTATGGCGAAGCTGGACGCGCTGCAGGACGCGGCGCTCGCGGCATAGGCTGTAGGTCGGCACCGTCGATTCTGGTGCAAAAGTTCGGTTCTGGTGCAGAACGCCGTGCCAGCAGCCCGCTTCTCGCCGTTTATGATGCGAAAATGATGCATATCGACGGAAAAAAATCGGATAGGTGCTGCTTCGTGCACCGAAAACGAACTTTCGTGCCAAAAAAGAGAGGCGCTATCCGCTACCGAGCGTTTTGCCGTTCGAGGTTCAGAAGGGCGGTTGCTACGGGGCTGACGGGTTTGCCGGCTGCCGTGACGATGCGGTGCGTGGGGATGATCAGCGCCAGGGGGCTCTTCCTCACGGCCGCGCCCACGGTGCGGAAGGACTCGGGCGCGCCGAGGGCACCGGCCAGCTCGCGGGTGGTGCGCACCTGACCGTAGGGGATGCGCGCCACGGCTTCCCACGCCTCTTTCTGGAAGGGGGTGCCCGCGGCTGCCCACGGCACGGTGAAGGCCGTCCGCTTGCCGGAAAGGTATTCCATGATCTCGGTGGCGCATCGATTGGACACCGCGCTCGGGCGGCGCTTGCCGGGAAGGGCCGCCTCGCCGAGGACGATGGCGGTGACCGACGTCCCGTCGGCGCCGATGGTCACCGGGCCGAAGGCGGTGGGGTAGGTGAAGAAGGTGCGTGCGTCGCAGGCCACGGGCGCTCCTCGCTCTTGGGATGCAGGTTTGCCGCTGTCGCCCATTATACGCCGCCGCTTGCGACTGGTGCGCTAGAATAGCGTCACTGGAACTTCGCGAGATGAGGATGCGCCATGTACCAACCAGTGAGAATCGCCCCCTCTATTCTGTCCGCCGACTTCATGAACCTCGGGGCCGACATTGCCATGATCGAGGCCGCGGGGGCCGGCTTCGTGCACATCGACGTGATGGATGGCCACTTCGTGCCGAACCTCACCATGGGCGTGCCGCTTTTGAAGCAGCTGAAAGCCGCCACCTCGCTCGTCTGCGATGTGCACCTCATGATCGACAACCCCCTCACCGAGATCCCCTGGTTCATCGACGCCGGGGCCGATTTGGTGAACGTGCATGCGGAGGCGCTCACCGCCGACGAGCTCGTCTGCGCCGTGGCGATGATCCACGAGGCGGGGTGCAAGGCCGCCGCGGCCCTGAAGCCCAAGACCCCCGTATCTGCCTTGGATCCGGTCATCGACCGGCTGGACATGGCGCTCGTCATGTCGGTGGAGCCGGGCTTCTCGGGTCAAAGCTACATCGCCGGCAGCGATCGGAGGGTGGCCGAGGTGGCGGCCCGTGCCCGGGCGGCGGGCAACGAGTCCATGCTCATCCAGGTGGACGGCGGTATCGGCGAGGTTACCGCCCCGCTTGTGGCCGCGGCCGGCGCCGACGTGCTCGTGTGCGGCAACGCCGTGTTCAAGGCCGCCGACCCGGCGCTCGCCTTGCAGACGGTGCAGGCGGTAGCCGACGTGGCGCGCCTGACCGCCCTGGCCGGCGGGGAGGCGTAGGCCCTATGGATGCGCAGCTTCCCGTCTACCTGGATTACGCCGCCACCGCTCCTTTGTGCGAGGAGGCGGCCCGAGCCATGGAGCCCTTCCAGGTGCCCGGCCCGGAGAACTTGGCCGTGAACGCCAACGCCAACGGGCTTTACGGTCTGGGCCGGGCGGCCTTCGACCTGCTCGAGGATGCCCGACGCCGCGTGGCCCGCGCCCTGGGGGCCCGCCGTCCCGACGAGATCGTGTTCACCTCCGGGGCCACCGAGGCCGACGACGCGGCCATCGCGGGGCTCGTGGCTGCCGCCCGCGACCAGCGGCGCCTGGCCGGTCGGGGCAATCGTCCCGTTCATGTGATCACCTCGGCCATCGAGCACGACGCGGTGCTCGCCCCCTGCCGCCGCCTGGAGGCCGAGGGCGTGCGCGTCACCTACCTGCGCCCCGACCGCCAGGGCTTCATCGAGGCCCGCGTCCTGGAAGAGGCCCTCACCCCCGACACGGTGCTCGTGTCGGTGCAGGCCGCCAACTCGGAGGTGGGCTCCATCCAGCCCATCGCCGAGCTGGCGGCTCTGGCCCACAGGACCGGGGCGCTCTTCCACACCGATGCCGTGCAGGCCCTGGGGAAGATGCCCCTGAACATGGAGGCGCTCGGTGTGGACGCCGCCTCCTTCTCGGCCCACAAGATCGGCGGCCCGAAGGGGGTGGGCGCCCTGTACCTCAAGGCCCGCACTCCCTTTGCCCCGTTCCTGCTCGGCGGGGGCCAGGAGGGCGGTCGGCGCAGCGGCACCCAGAACGTGGTCGGCATCGTCGGTTTCGCCGCGGCCTGCGAGGCGGCTGCGGCCCGCGAGGAGGACGAATCGGCGCGCCTGCGGGCTCTGCGCGACAAGCTGTACGGGGCCCTCGGGGGCTTGGACGGCTTCCAGGCCACGGTGGAGGTGGATCCGGGCAGCCGCGACTTCCTCCCCAACATCGTGCACGTGCTGGCCGACGAGTGGGAGAGCGAGACTATGGTGCTGCGCTTCGATCAGCTCGGCTTCTGCGTGGCCGGGGGCAGTGCCTGCTCGTCCCATTCCCTGGAACCGAGCCATGTGCTCAAGGCCATGGGCATCAGCGGGGATATCGCCTTCAACGCCCTGCGCATCTCCATGGGCCGCTATACCACCGAGGCGGACATCGACGCCTTGGCGAGGGCCGCCCGAAAAGTTCTGAACTGGTAAGGAGAGCTATGGAACTCGTCAACACCCACTGCCACTGCGTGTACTCCGGCCACGGCGTCGGCTCTGTGGCGGAATATGCCGACGCCGCAGCTGCCGCCGGCCTGACCACGCTTGCCTTCACCGAGCACTTCCCGCTGTCGGCAGCCTTCGACCCGGATCGCTATCTCTCCATGACCGAGGAGAACCTGCCGCGCTACTTGGCCGAGATCGAGCAGGCTCGCGCCGCCCATCCCTCGGTGGAGTTCATCGTGGGCACCGAGATGGACTATCTGGGCGACTTGGAGGACCGCGCCTTGGACGAGGCTGCTCTGGCCCCCTTCGCCTTCAAGCTCGGCAGCGTGCACTTCATCGACGGCTGGGCCTTCGACGACCCGGCCCAGCGCGGCCGCTGGGAGGAACCCGGCGCCCCCGATGCCATCTGGCGGCGCTACGGCGAGCTGTGGTGCGAGGCCGCAGCGAATCGAACGAACCCCTATGACGCCATGAGCCATCCCGATCTGGCGAAGAAGTTCGGCTTCTACCCGACCTTCGATCTGGGGCCCTTTTACGAGGCCATGGCCGAGGCGGCTCGGGCCGGCGAGCGCATGGTGGAGGTGAACACGTCGGGGGCCTACTACGCCTGCGCCGAGATGTTCCCGGCCCCGGCCCTGCTGGCGGCGTTTCGCCGAGCCGGCGTGCCCTGCACCGTGGGCTGTGACTCCCACGATCCGGCCAACGTGGCCCGCGACATCCGCCGTGCCTACGACCTCATGTACGAGGCGGGCTATAGAAGCGTTACCGTCCCGACAGCCACGGGGGACCGCCGAAGTATTACCATCGAGTGAGGTGCGCGTCGCCCGCTCTGCCTCCGAGCAGTTCGGCAATGCGCCTGTGAAACGAAAGTCGAGGGCCGGTGCATGCGCATGGGCCTGAGCGTCGAAGGAAGCTGATCGCTATGGGTCTGTTCAGTAAAGGGGGGCGCGGCGGCGCTCCGACGAAGAAGGATGCGCTTTCGAAGCGCGGCACGAGCGAGCTGGCGAGAAAGTCGTTTTCCATGACCGTGGGCGCGCTCGAGGCTGCCTTGCTCAAGGAGTTTCCCGCCGAGGATGCAGAAGGCTGGGATCGCACGGGGCTTCTGGTGGGGGAGCGGTCGCTGCCGGTGACCCGCGTGGCCGTGGCCCTCGATCCCACGGTAGCCGCTATCGCCGAGGCCGCCGCTGCCGGCGCCAACGTGCTGCTCACCCACCATCCCGCCTACTTGGCCGCACCCGACGCCTTCGCCCCTGAGGCGAGTACGGCGGTCTGCGCTGGAGCCGGGGTGTGGGCGGCTATCCGCCATCAGGTGGCCCTCATGGATTTCCATACGGCACTTGATGTGAGTCCTGCGGCCGCCCGGGTGTTGCCCGGCATGCTCGGTCTGAAGTTCACGGGCAAGCTCGCCGAGCCGCTCTCCTCGTCGCGTCGCAAGGGCTACGGCCAGGTGTGCGAGGTGCCCGCCAACGGCGATGCGCCCGAGACCCTCGGACGTTTGGCCGCACGCTGCACGGCGGTGTTCGGCCGTGCCCCGCGGGTGTGGGGAGATCCGGAGGCGGCGGTGCGCCGAGCGGTCACCTGCACCGGTTCGGCGGGCGATACCGGCGCGGCGGCCCTGGCGGCCGGCGCCGACGTCATCGTGTGCGGCGAGATGAAGTACCACAGCGCGCTTGAGCTCTCCCAGGCAGGGCTGGCGGTCATCGAGCTCGGTCACGATGCGAGCGAGCTGCCGCTGACCGCCGTGCTGGCCGAGGCGCTCGACCGCGTCGGTGTGCCGCCCGAGGCCATCGTGCTCGTCGACCAGAGCGACAACTGGTGGTATCCCGAGGCCGTTCGCGTGTAGCGCGAAATAGATTTTTTCGGTCTCGTCCCTCAACGACGGTGTTTTCGCCTATCATTGTCGGGTATTCATCCGATCTGAAGGAGAGACGCCCATGGAAGCGACGCGCGAGGACATCGAAGGCCTGTTTGAGCTGCAGCGCATCGATCTGGAGGTCAAGCGCCTGACCAAGGAGCTCGACGACTTGCCCCAGCGTTCCATTATCGTGGCGGCCCGCGAGAAGACGACGGAGATCGAGGCGAAGGCCGAGAAGGTGGCCGAGCTGAAGCGCGTCACGGCGAGGAAGATCACGCGCATTGACGACGAGGATGCCTCCCTGGCCAAGAAGGAGGCCGGCGTGCAGGCGGCCATCGACGCCGCCCATGGCGATTTCCGCAACGTGGAGGCCCGTACCAAAGAGCTCGCCGGCATCGTGCGCCGCCGCGGCACCATCGCCGAGGAGCGCATCGGCGTGCAGGCCGAGCTTGATAAGATCACAGCCATGGAGGCTCAGATCGTGCTCGCGCTGGAGGAGCTGGCGGCCAAGGAGCAGCAGGCCATCGACTCCTTTCAGAAGCAGGGCGGCGATTTGAAGCTGGCCATCGCCAAGCTGGAGGCCGGCCGCGGCCAGGTGGAGGCGAAGGTTGATGCCGAGCTTGTGCGCAGCTACGACCGCATCGCGGCCCGCTCGGGCGGCGTGTCCGTCGGCGTGCTCGACGGCTCCCGCTGCGGCGTGTGCCGCATGCCCATCGAAGGCGGCCGGCTCATCGACCTGCGCGGCCAGGCCCCCCTGGGCATTTGTCCGTCCTGCAAACGTCTCTTAGTGATCGCGTAAAATTTTTCTTGTAACAGCCTGTGGGGCTGTGGTATATTAACAAGGCTGTGTCTTAAACAAGTAATTTGGTTTAACGGAGTTGATAGCAATGTCGAAGGTTTGCGAAGTTTGCGGTAAGCACCCCGTCGCTGGTCGTAGCATCAGCCACTCCCATCGTGTGAGCAACCGCATGTTCCGTCCGAACATCCAGAAGATCACCATTCGCGATGCGAAGGGCCATGTCCGTCGCGCGAACGTGTGCACCTCCTGCATGAAGGCCGGAAAGGTGGAGCGCGCCTAGCAGCTCGCTTCCCTGAAGTGCTCGAACCCCGAAAGCCCGCCCTTGCGGGCTTTTCGTGTTTGTGCAATGGTCGCCTATGGAAAGGGAAGCGTCCCGCCCGAGCGTTTTCCAGAGCGACGGGAAGCGTCCGGCGGCTGCGCCCGCCCTGCGAAGGGCGTGCAGGCGAAGTGCGGCAAGCCGCCCCTTAGGGCCTGCGGGAGTCGCGGGTGATTGTGGAATATGCCCGACGGTCAACCGCGGGTAACCGCGCCGCTATCTTCCTTGCGCTATACTCTTTGCACGAACGTATGTGAAAACTCAGAGGAAAGGATACCTCCCATGAGTTCTGCGATTTCCGGCAACTTGCACGTCGCCAACGACGTGCTGGCCGATTTGGTCGGCAATGCCGCCATGGAGTGCTACGGCGTGGTGGGCGTGTGCGCGCCGAACGCCGCCGACGGCATCGCGAAGATTCTCCCCGCCAGCCGCCTGCGCCGCGGCGTGGTGGTCAACAGCCTCGACGAGGGCGTGCACGTGGATCTCTATATTATCGTGGAGTACGGCACCAACATCGCCACGGTGTCGCGCAATCTTATCGATCAGGTCAGCTTTGCGTTGAAGGAATACGCGCGCGTGCCGCTGGCCGGTGTCGACGTGCACGTGATGGACGTCAAGGTGCGTCGCTAGCCCCCACTTGAGCCGGGTGCCGGCGGGGCCGCGAGGAGGCGGCTCGCATCGCGTCGCCCTTGAAGGAGCATCAAACGCTTATGTCTACTTACACTTCCAACAATATCCTGAATGCCGTGGCCGCCGCCGCCAAGACACTCGACGAGCGCAAGGAGGAGGTCAACCGCCTGAACGTGTTCCCCGTGCCCGACGGCGACACGGGCACGAACATGTCGCTGACCATCCAGAGCGTGGTGGGCAACGTGGCCAACCTCGCCATCGGCGCCAGCGCGCACGAGGTGCGCAAAGCCATTACCACCGGCGCGCTCATGGGCGCTCGCGGCAACTCCGGCGTCATCACCTCCCAGATCCTGCGCGGCCTGTGCGAGGGCAGCCAAGGCTACGACGTCTTCGACACCGCATCGGTTTCCGCCGCCTTCGCCAAGGCCGTGGAAGTGGCCTTCCAGGCCGTGCGCAAGCCCGTGGAGGGCACTATCCTCACGGTGCTGCGCGATGCGGCCGCAGCGGCGAGGAACGCCGAGGAGGAGGGGCTTTCCACCGAGGAGGCCCTCGATGCCATCGTGGCCGAGGCGTACGCATCGGTGCAGCGCACCCCCGATCTGCTGCCCGTGCTCAAGGAGCACGGCGTGGTGGACGCCGGCGGCTTCGGTCTCGCCATCATCTTCGATGCCTTCACCGCAGCGCTTTTGGGTCGGGCGGGCACCATGGTCGATGAGCTGTCCTTTGGCCGCGCGTCGCATCCGAAGGTGGAGATCGAGCAGGTGAACGACTGGGAGGGCTCGCAGTACCGTTACTGCAACGAGTTCCTCGTCGATTCCGACACGCTCGACCGCGAGGAGGCGCTGAATTTCCTGTCCACCATGGGCGATTGCGAGTTGTGCGTGGGCGACGTGCCGAAGTTCAAGGTGCACGTGCACTCCGATCATCCCGATCAGGTGCTGGCCTACTTCCTCGAGCGCGGCCAGGTGTCCGAGGTGTTCATCCACAATATGCAGATGCAGTCGGTCGAGCGCACCGAGAAGCTCGCCGCCGAAGAGGAGGCGCAGCGCAAGCCCCTCGGATTCGTGGCCGTGGCCGCCGGCGAGGGCAACGCCGCCATCTTGAAGAGCCTCGGAGTCGATGTGGTCGTCTCGGGCGGCCAGACCATGAATCCCTCCACGAAGGACTTGCTCGATGCCATTGGCTCGGTGAACGCCGATGCCGTCATCGTCCTGCCGAACAACTCGAACATCATCATGGCGGCCAACTCCGCCGCCGAGCTCGCCGAGGTTTCCTGCGCTGTGGTGCCCACCAAGTCGGTGCCCCAGGCCTTCTCGGCTCTGTTCTCGGTGGATCAGGACGCTTCCTTGGAGACCAATGTGGAGGAGATGGCCGAGGCCGCTGCCGCGGTGAAGACCGGCGAGGTCACTTGGGCCACCCGCGACTCGAAGGACGCCGAGGGCAATCCCATCGTTGAAGGCGACGTCATCGGCATTGCCGACGGCTCTATCGAGGCGGTGGACGATTCCATCGACGGCGCGGTGCTCAAGCTGCTCGCGAAGATGGATGCCGAAGGCGCCGACACGTGCACGCTTTTGGCTGGCGAGGGCTACGGCGATGAGGATCTGGAGGCGCTCGTGACCGAGATCGAGGCGGTTTACGAAGACTTGGAAGTTGACGCCCAGCGCGGCGAGCAGCCTCTGTACCCCATTGTTTTCTCAGTTGAGTAACATGCTCGAAATCCCTCGGGGGCGCAGAACGGGCGGCATACCCAGTCGCTCGGACAGTCCTCGCTCGGCGGGACAGTCCACTGGACTGTCCCGTTCGCTGCGGAACTCGCTTGGTGGGCACACCGCCCGTTCCGCTTTCGACATTACCATAGCTGGGATAGGGGACATTCGTGCCCATTGATCGGGAAAAAGCTACGTTGGCATTGGACGGGCCCGTCAATCGGGTCCGTTTGGTCAGTCCTGCGCGAGCGAAGGCCCTAGAGAAGCTGGGCATCCGCACGCTGCGCGAACTGCTGACGCACTTCCCCCGCTCGTACGTGGATCTTTCCTCGGTGGAAACCTGCGCCTCGGCGCGCATCGGGGAGACGTGCACCGTGCGAGGCACTGTGCACGAGATCAAGCTGAAGAAGCCCCGCTACAACCTGAAGCTCGTGGAAATCGCCGTTACCGACGGCACGGGCATTCTCGTTGTGACGGCCTTCCGCCAACCCTGGCTCATGGATCAGATAAAGGCGGGGGATGCGGTGGCCGTGGCCGGGAAGGTGATCTTCGACTACGGCTACAAGCGCATGACCAACCCCTTCATCGAGGTGATCGGAGAGGGCGAGGGCATCACCGGGGCGGTCGTTCCTGTGCACCCGGCCACCGAGAAGCTCTCGGCCGCCTGGGTGCGTCGCATTGTGGCCAACGGATTGGAAGAGGCCGAGGGCGCTTTCGATCCGCTGCCCCTGGGTCTGCGCCTGCGCTACCGGCTCATGAGCCGCGCTGCTGCGCTGCGCGCCATCCACTTCCCGCAGAGCATGGCCGAGGTGGCCGAGGCGCGACGGCGGCTCGTCTATGAGGAAGTGCTCTATTTGGAGCTCTTCCTCATGCAGGAGGGCGCCGAGCGCTCCCGCGACGCGCACCCCACCGCCCATACGGTGAATGGACCGTGCGTGGCCGCCTTCGCCGCGCAGCTGCCCTTCGCGCTCACCGGCGAGCAGGAGCGCGCCCGCGACGAGATACTGGAGGGCATGGCCGCCCCCTCGGCGATGAACCACATGCTTTTGGGCGATGTGGGCACCGGCAAGACCGTCGTGGCCGGATTCGCCCTGGCCGCAGCCGCCGACACGGGTGGCCAGGCCATGCTGCTCGCACCTACCGAGGTGCTCGCCCGCCAGCATGCGGAGGGCTTGGGCGGGCTGCTCGCCCAAGCGGGCGTCACCTGCGCGCTGCTCACCGGCTCCACGCCGGTCGCCGAGCGCGCCTCCATCACCGAGCGCTTCGCCGCGGGCGACGTGGACGTGCTCATCGGCACCCACGCCCTCCTCTCCGACGACGTGGCGCCGGCGCGCCTCACCCTCGCCGTTATCGACGAGCAGCAGCGTTTCGGCGTGGATCAGCGCACGCGCCTGCTGGCCAAGGGGGAGGCGCCCGATGCGCTCTATCTCACGGCTACGCCCATCCCGCGCACCCTCGCCCTCGCGCTCTACGGCAACCTCACCTTGTCCTATATCAAGCACCGCCCTCACGACGCCGTCTCGCGCACCACGCGCGTGCTGCGCCGCGAGCAGGCCGGCGAGGCTTTCGACGCTGCGAGCGCGGCTCTGTCCCGCGGCGAGCAGGTGTACGTGGTGTGCCCGCTGGTGGGCAAGGGTGCCGAGGAGCGCGACGAGAAGGCGGCCGGCAAGCAGTCCGATGCCGATGCGGCGGGGGAGGAGTACCACCCGGCCGTGGCCATCGAGGACGCGGACGACTTCGACGATGATGTGACCGCGGCTACCCGCGAGGCCGAGATGCTGCAGAGAAACACCTTCCCCGATTACGTGGTTGAGCTGCTCCACGGCGGCATGGGCACCGAGGCGAAACGCGAGGTGATGGAGCGCTTCCGTGCTGGCGAGGTGCAGGTGCTCGTGGCCACTACCGTCATCGAGGTGGGCGTGGACGTGCCCAACGCCACGGTGATGATCGTCGAGGACGCCGACCGATTCGGCCTGGCCCAGCTCCACCAGCTGCGCGGGCGTGTGGGCCGCGGCACCAAGGCCGCCGAGGTGTACCTGCTATCCGCCTCCACCCGGGAGGAATCCCTCGCGCGCCTGGCGGCCATGGAGACCACCGATGACGGCTTCGAGCTGGCCGCCTTCGACTTGTCCCTGCGGCGGGAAGGCGATATCCTCGGCAACCGCCAGCATGGGGCCAGCGGGCTGAAGCTCGTGAACATCATGCGGGACGGGGCGGTCATCGAGGCGGCCCACGCCGACGCCGCCGCCCTTCTGGATGTGGACCCCGACCTGGAAGAGCCCGACCACCGCGCCATGGCCCGGGAAGTGCGCCTGGCCTTCGTCGGCGAGGCCGTGGGCGGGTAGACTCGAGGGGCTCATCGCCCGTCGGAGACGCGGGATACTCCAATTCGCTCGGACAGTCCTCGCTCGGCGGAACAGTCCACTGGACTGTTCCGAACGCTTGCGGAACTCGCTCGGCTGGAGCATCCCGCGCCTCCTCTACGCACTGCCACGATTGAGATGAGAGTGAAAGGAGCGCGGCTATGCGCATCATTGCCGGAGAGTTCCGCGGACGGAGGCTCGACGCCCCGAAGGGCGACGGCACCCGCCCCACCACCGATCGGGTGCGGGAGTCGCTCATGAGCGCCATCCATTCGGCGCGCGGAGGTTTCGCCGGCGCCCGGGTGCTCGACGCCTTCGCGGGCTCGGGGACGCTTGGCATGGAGGCGCTCTCGCGCGGGGCCGTCTCGGCGGTGTTCTGCGAGCGAGACCGCGGTGCCGCGGACGTTATCGAGCGGAATATGCGCACGTTGGGCCTCAACCGCGACACAGCCCGGCTTATGCGGGGCGACGTGCTCAAGCGGTTGCCGGCGCCGATGGCAGGGGCCCCCTTCGATCTGGTGTTCCTCGACCCGCCCTACGCCCTTGGGGCCGCCGAGGTGTTCGGCCTTCTCGGGCGGCTCGATGCAGCGGGCTCGCTTGCGGGGGACGTGCTGGCAAGCTACGAGCACGACGGCGCCCATGACGCGGCCGTGGAGGCGCTGGCCGTCGAGTGGGGCTGGGATATCGTCTCGCACCGCCGTTTCGGCGACACGGCCGTCGACTTTCTGGAGCGCAGCGTCCAAGATGACGGCTAGGTTTCACCTCATGGAGCGTTTGTGCACGGTGTAGCCGTTGTATTACATAGCTTTTCCATCATGATAGAATAGAAAAACTCATCATGGATAGATTGCGTGCTGAGGCCCGCGGCCGGAAGGGCCCGGGCGGCGCGGTGCGATAGTCAGGAAGGAACAGCAATGGACGAAACCGGAGTGTTGGGGCTGCTCGAGGAGCTCTCGATTCTTCTCGAGGACTCGAAGCCCGTCTTCGGCAAGAGTAACCTGCGCCAGGTGGACATCGCCGCTGCGTTCGACATCATGGACGAGATTCGCGACCTGTTCCCCGCCGAGTTCTCTCAGGCTCGCCAAATTGTGCGCGAGCGCCAGAGCCTTCTGGACGATGCCGAGGTGGAGGCCAATCGTATGATCGAGGACGCCCGTAGCCAGGCCATCACGATCGCCAGCGAGCAGGAGATCGTGCGCATCTCCCAGCAGCAGGCCGATACCATCCTGGCCGACGCCCGCGAGTTGGAGCGCCAGACGCGTGCCGGCGCCGAGGACTACGCCGACGAGGTGTTCGGGCACATCGAGCAGAGTCTCGACACGCTGCTGAACAACACGCGCCGCTGCCGCGACCGCCTGAACGCCACCTCGCTGAACGCGCGATAGGGCGAATCGGCACGAAGCTTCCGGGCGCGCCTTCGCAGGTGCGCCCTTTTTGTTGGAATCGCCGGCATTCCTTAGATCCTGCGTGCCGGCGGACGATTTCCGAGACCGCCGGAAAGAGAAAGAAGGTGCCGTCATGACGAGAGAGAATATGACGACCGTAGCCGTTCCCGAGGAGCTGCTCGAGACCGCCGAGAGTCGGCATTTCGAGGGCGAGGCCGCCCTCGACGAGCTTGCGGCCGGCGCCGATGCCTACCGCTTCGCCGGGCCGGTGACCTGGTCGGTGGATGTGACGAATACCGGAGGCGCCCTGTTGGTGATGGGCGACGCGAGGGCGGCCGCTCTTACGGCCTGCGCCCGCTGTCTGGAGGACGTGACCTACGAGCTGGAGGGCGATATCGAGGGCTACTTCATCATCGGCGGCGAGGAGGGGACGGCTCCGGACGATCTGGAGGGCGACGAGTTCGAGTACCTGCCCGAGAACCGCGTCATCGATATGACGCCCCTCATCGAGCAGGCGCTGCTGCTGGAGTTGCCCCTCGTGCCCCTGTGCGCCGACGACTGCAGAGGCATCTGCCCGCGCTGCGGAGCGAATCTGAACGAGGGCCCCTGCTCCTGCGCCGAGGCGGCTCCTGCCGAGGACGGGCCCTTTGCCGCCCTGCGGAATTTGAAGCTGGAAGATTAGGCCGCGCTGCAGCTGGGGCAACGGATCGGTAACGAAGGTCGGCGGGGCGGAAACGCTTCACCGGCCTTTTTCGTGAGCGGGCCTTCCTTGCCCTACAGTGGATACGAGGAAGCGACGCGGAGCGGAGGTGAGCGATGGGCGTGTTGAACGGGCGGCAGGTGCTGCGCCACGGGATCTTCGCCGTGGCTATGGGCGCGGTGGGCGCTGCGGCGTCTATCGTGCTGTGCCTGGTCGCAGATGCTGCGTTCGGTCTGACCGAGCGCGCTCCCTGGCTGCTGTTCTGCTTGCCTTTGCTCGCTGCGGCAAGCCTCGCCCTGTACCGATGGCACGGCGTCGCCTTGAACACCACCACGCGCCTGGTGGCCCGATGCATTCGCAGCGACGAGCACCTCTCTGCTTGGCTCGCCCCCGATATCCTCGCCGGCACTGCGCTGTCCCTGCTCGGCGGCGCCTCGGTGGGCAAGGAGGCGGGCGCGCTGCAGATGGGGGCCTCCTTGGGGCAGCTTGTGGGGCGTCCCTTCCGTCTGCGCTCGGTGTATCGTGCCGACGATGAGCGCGGGCGGGGGAGCGTCGGCATGAACGCCTACGCCGCGTCCATGGGCATGGCCTGCGCTTTCTCGGCGCTGTTCTTCGCGCCTTTGGGCTCGGCGGCCTTCGTGGTGGAGCTGACGGGGTATCGTCGAGAGGTGGTGCGGCACCTGCCGACGATCCTTTTGGGATGTGCCGTGGCCTGGGCGGTCGCGAGTGCGGTGGGCATCGGGGATGTGATTCCCCCCGTGGCGCTTCCCGGTCTTAGTTGGCCCGTCGTGGGCGACTGCGTGCTGGTGGGGGCGGTGGCCGGCCTGGCCGGCGGTCTCTTCGGCGGCGCGATCGACCACGTGCAGCGCGTTACCGAGCACTTCCGCCGCAACTACTATTTATGGGCTATCCTCGGTGCGGCCCTGTTTGTCGGGCTTGTGGTCCTTTGCGGCTGGCAGGCCTTCGAGGGCGCGGGGGGATCTCTACTCGCCGCCGCCCTGGATGGGAGGGCCGGTTCGTGGGACTTCGCCGTGAAGGCGCTGCTCACCGTCATCTGCCTGGGCTTCTGGCTGCGCGGTGGCGAGATCATGCCCACGTTCACCATAGGGGCGCTTCTCGGGGCGAGCTGCACGGTCATGACAGGTGGAGATGCGGCCCTCTCGGCGGCGGCGGGGCTGGCGGCCTTCTTCTGTACTATGAGCCGCTGCCCGCTGGCCGCCTTCCTCATGGCCTGCGAGATCTTCGGGTTCGCCGGCGCGCCCCTGTTCGCCTTGGCCGTGGGGACGGCCTACCTCGTCGGCCGCGGCGAGGGCTACTACGCCCTGGGGGCCACTTCCTTCGTGCGCGATCTGGCCCACCGGCACCGTGGCTCGCGTTCGGGGCATCCCGGCTCCGCCGCGCCCGTCGCCGTTACGTCCGACCGCGGGTCGCAGCCGACGGGGGAGGGCTGTGCCCGCGACATCGTCGACAAGATCGTGGACGCGAGCCGCTCCGATGCGGCCGCGGTGGAGGACGAATTGGAAATGCGGAGCGATAAGGCGGCGAAGTAAGGGTACAATGACTCCGTCATTTCTCGCTGAATAGGAGGCCCCATGGAGCAGTTCTTCGAGCGCACCTTCAAGCTGAGGGAGCACGGCACCACGGTGAGAACGGAAGTGATGGCCGGCACCATCACCTTCCTGGCCATGGTGTACATCCTCGCCGTCAACCCCTCCATTCTGGCTGCATCGGGCATGGAGCCCGGGGCAGTGTTCACGGCCACGGCCATCTCGGCGGCCTTCGGCACGCTGTTCATGGCCTTCTACGCCAACTACCCCATCGCCCTTGCCAGCGGCATGGGCCTGAATGCCTACTTTGCCTACTCGGTGTGCGTGCCCATGGCCGAGCAGGGCATCCAGGATCCCTGGACCATCGCGCTTACCGCCGTGCTCGTCGAGGGCGTCATCTTCATCCTGCTCACCCTGTGCAAGTTCCGCGAGGCGCTCGTGAACGACGTGCCGAAGAACCTGAAGACGGGCATTGCCGTGGGCATCGGCCTGTTCATTGCGCTGGTGGGCTTGGAGAACGCCGGTGTCGTGGTGGGCAATCCCTCCACGCTGATCGACCTGGGCTCGTTCGCCACCCCGCAGGTGGCGCTTTCCGTCATCGGCCTGGTGGGCGTGGCCGTCATGTACCACTACCGCGTGCCCGGCTATATCCTGTGGGGCATCCTGGGCACCTGGGTGCTCGGCATCCTGGCGCAGCTGGCCGGATGGTACACGGTGGATGCCGCCGCCGGCGCCACCTCGCTCATTCCCGATTTCGCCAACGGCATCAATTTGCAGGCCCCCTATCTGTTCGCCTTCAACTTCGACTTCGCCTTGAGCCATCTGGTCGACTTCGCCGTCATCGTGTTCGCTTTCCTGTTCGTCGATTTGTTCGATACGGCCGGCACGCTCATCGGCGTGGCGAGCAAGGGCGGCCTGCTCGATAAGGAGGGCCGTCTGCCCCGGGCCAAGGAGGCGCTTATGGCCGACGCCGTAGGCACCGTGGTAGGCGCCTGCATGGGCACCTCCACCACCACGAGCTACGTGGAGAGCAGCGCCGGCGTGGCGGCGGGCGGCCGCACGGGCCTCACGGCCCTCGTGACCGGCATGCTGTTCATCGTGGCCCTCGTGTTCTCGCCGATCTTTTTGGCCATCCCGAGCTTTGCCACCATGCCCGCGCTCGTGTGGGTGGGCCTGCTCATGATGTCCTCGGTCACCGAGATGGACTTCACGAAGGACGCGGCCGGCGCCGTCGGCGGCTTTTTGGCCATCATCATGATGCCGTTCACCTACTCTATCGCCAACGGCATCATGTTCGGCATCTTGGCCTTCGTCATCGTGCGCATCGCCCAGGGTCGTGCCAAGGACGTCCACTGGGTCATGTGGGTGGCCGCCGCCCTGTTCCTGTTGCGCATCGTGACGCTGGTGATTTAGGGAATTTGGAAAACCCGTGCCGTTGGCGAAATCGGGATAGTTTCCCCCTTGCGACGGCGCTACGGGTTTGGTAGCATATCAGATCGTGCGTTTACACAAGAAGTTGTTGGCTGGCCTCTCTGTCGGCCAACTCTAGAAGGAGTAACGAGATGGCAGTACCTAAGCGCAAAATGGGCCGTGCCCGCACCCATGCCCGTCGCAGCACCAACGACAAGATTTCGGCGCCCGCCCGTTCCGTGTGCCCGCAGTGCGGCGAAGTGAAGCTTCCCCACCGTGTATGCGGCAACTGCGGCTTCTATCGCGACCGCGAGGTCATCGAAGTCGATTAGTTCCAGCTGTTGACGGTCACGGAAGGCGCGCTCAACTCCTTCCGTGATGTCGGCAAAGCCTCCTCGCATGCCAAGCTTCGCAAGCCTGGTTTGCCAGGGGGCTTTTTGGCTATAGGCAGCGTGTCTCCGACCGTGTCCGCGTATGGCGCGGATAGGGCCGGAAACACCTTCTCACGGGCAAGGAGTAGTTTTCGTGGCTGAACCAGTAACTATCGCCGTCGACGCCATGGGCGGGGACTTCGGCCCCGATGTGGTGCTCGCCGGCGCGGCGCGGGCCCTTGCGGCCGATCCCGATCTGCATCTGGTGGTCGTAGGGCCGTCTGCGGTGGTGGAGCCCTTCGCCGCCGGCCATGACCGCGCGCGGGCCCAGGCGGCCAGCGAGGTCATCGAGATGGGCGAGCATCCGGCGGCGGCGGTGCGTGCTAAGAAGGACTCGTCCATCGTGGTGGGCTGCCGCCTCGTGAAGGAGGGCGCGGCCGATGGCTTCTTCTCGGCCGGTTCCACCGGCGCCTGCCTGGCCGCCGCCACGCTCGTAGTGGGTCGGGTGAAGGGCGTGAAGCGTCCGGCCTTGGGCCAGGTGCTCCCGGCCTACGCGCGCCCCTGCCTGCTCATCGATGTGGGGGCCAACGCCGACTGCAAGCCTGAGTATCTGGTGCAGTTCGCGCAGATGGGCATCGTGTACATGGAGGCCATCATGGGGGTGGAAAACCCGCGGGTGGGACTTTTGAACATCGGCGCGGAAGACACCAAGGGCGACGAGTTCGCCCAGAAGGCCCACGGGCTTCTGGCAGCCTCGGTGCCGCAGTTTTCGGGCAACTGCGAGGGCGGCAACCTCATGGCGGGCGATTTCGACGTGGTGGTCTGCGACGGGTTCACCGGCAACGTGTGCCTGAAGACCATCGAGGGTACCGCCAAGACCCTGTTCAAGTACGTGAAGGACGCGCTCATGTCCTCGCTGCCCTCGAAGCTGGGGGCCCTGCTCGTGAAGGGCGATCTGGCGCGCCTGAAGGGGAAGCTCTCGCCGGAGGCCTACGGCGGCACCCCGCTCCTGGGCGTGAAGGGCGCGGTTATCGTGGGCCACGGCTCCTCGAGTGAGACGGCCGTCGCCAACGGCATTGCCGTGGCGGCCACCACCGTACGGGCGAATGTGGCCGGCGTCATCGCCGATACCGTGGCACGCACGGCCAAGACGACCGGCGCCGCGCAGGCCCGGGAAGGGGAGGCCGCGGCCTCGGATGCCCGATGAGCCTGACCGATGAACAGCGCGTGAAGCTCGACCGCGCTCAGGAGATTTTGGACTGGCGCTTCGAGAATACCCAGTACCTGCTTTCCGCCATCACGCATCCTTCGGCTACCGAGGGTCGTGCCGTGAAGTTTTCCTATGAGCGCCTCGAGTTCCTCGGAGACTCCATTTTGGGGGCGCTTGTGGCCAACGAGGCCTTCCACCGCTTCCCCGATTTGGACGAGGGCGGTCTCACGCGCATCAAGGTGGCCCTCGTGTCGGGCGCCAGCTTGTCGGAGGTAGCCGAGAAGCTCGGGTTCGCCGACATCATCGTGTTCGGATCCTCCGAGACCGGCACCGGTCGACGTGGGCTGCATTCGGCGCTCGAGAACGTTTACGAGGCCGTGGTGGCCGCCCTGTACCTGGATGGCGGCGTGGAGGTGGCCGCCTCCTTCGTGGAGCGCACCCTCATCCCGAAGATGTCGCTGTCGCTGGCCCGCGAGCCCGAGAATCCCAAGAGCGCCTTGCAGGAGAAGCTGCAGGAGGGCGGCATCACGCCGACCTACAAGCTTGTAGAGACCCAGGGGCCGCCTCACGACCGCACCTTCGTCGCTCAGGTGTACGCCGGCGACAAGGGCCTTGCCCGCGGGGTGGGTCGCACGAAGAAGGAGGCCGAGAGCCAGGCGGCGAAGACCACCCTGGCGCGCCTGTCGGAGTTTTTCGGCATCGGCCTTTCCGACGAGCAGCAGGCCGAGAAGGCCGCAGAGAAGGCCGCTCGGGCCGAGGAGAAGGCGGCCACACGGGCCGCCAAGGCCGCCGAGCGCGAGGCTCAGGCCGCTGCCAAGGCCCAGGCTAAAGCCGAGCGTGCCGCCAAGAGGAAGCAGGACTAGGCGCCCATGTACCTGAAATCTCTCGTCCTGAAGGGCTTCAAGTCCTTCGCCGACCGCAGTGTGCTGTCCATGGAGCCGGGCATCACGGCCATCGTGGGCCCCAACGGCTCCGGCAAGTCGAACATCTCCGATGCCGTTCTGTGGGTGCTCGGCGAGCGCAACGCCAAGAACCTGCGCGGTCAGGCTATGGAAGACGTTATCTTCGCCGGCTCCTCGGGTCGCGGCGGGGCGGGGCTGGCCGAGGTTGACCTCGTGCTGGACAACTCCGACGGCACGCTGCCGGTGGACTACGACGAGGTGGCCATCACTCGGCGCATGTACCGCAACGGCGAGAGCGAGTACCTCATCAACGGCACCGTGGCCCGGCGCATGGACGTGCTGGACATCCTGCACGATTCGGGTCTGGGCACCGGCACCCACTCCATCATCTCCCAGGGGTCGCTCGATTCCATCCTCCAGAGCAAGCCGGAAGACCGCCGCGCGCTCATCGAGGAGGCCGCCGGCGTGCTCAAGCACAAGCAGCGCAAGGCCAAAAGCGAGCGCAAGCTGGCCAATATGGACCAGCACCTGCTGCGGGCCCGCGATGTGGTGGGGGAGGTGGCCCGTCAGCTGGGGCCTCTGGAGCGCAAGGCGAAGAAGGCCCGCACCTACCAGGAGCTGGCGGTGCAGCAGGCCGATCTGTCGCTGCGCATCGCCGTGGACGACCTGCGGCAGCTCCAGGGCCAGTGGGATGCCGCCCAGGCTCGCGAGGCGGAGCTGGCGGCGCAGATGGAAGAGCGCCGAGGAGCCATCGAGGCGGCTGAGGCCGAGGTGGAGGCGCTGCAGGAGCGCATGCGCCAGGAGACCTTGGACGCCGGGGATCTGTCGCGGCGCCACCGGGCGGCGGCTGCGGCTGTGGAGCGCTTCGATTCCACTACCATGATGCTGCGCGAACGGCGCCGCGCGGCGCTGGCCCGCGCCGCCGAGCTGGAGCTTTCCCAAGAGGCGAACCGCGTGAAGGCCGACGAGGCCGCCGCCGAGCTGGCCCGCGCCACGGCGCTGTTCGACGAGGCCGCCGGCGAGCGCGAGGCGGCCGAGAAGAAGGTGTCGGACCTGGACTGCGTCTACCGTGATCTGGGCAGCCGCCGCGGGACGCTCGAGCGGGAGCTGTCGGCCATCGCGAAGGACAACGAGAAGATGTCCGGGGCCATCGAGGTGGCCCGGCGTAAGCACGCCGAGAACACCGAGGCCCTCACCCACGGTTTGGCCCACGTGCAGGTGATCGAGAGCCACGCCGCCGAACTTTCCCTGGAGCTTTCCCGCGTGCAGGCCGAGGCTGAGGAGGCCGCCGCCGTCGCAACCGAGGCCGACGGGGCGCTCTCCGCGCTCGTGGCCGACGAATCGGCGGCTCGTCAGGCTGTCGGCGCCGCCGTGCAGTCGCGCGACGCGGCCCGGGCCGCCCTCGACGAGGCGCGGGACACCCACCGCGCGCTCACGGTGGAGATCTCCACGCTCGAGGAGGTGGAGCGCACGAGTGCCGCCTCGGCCGGCGAGGCTCGGGTGTGGCTTGTGGAGCACGGCCACGAGGTGGCGGGTATCGGCGAGCCGCTCTCCCACGTCGTCCAGGCAGCACCGGGCTTCGAGGGGCTTGTGGAGACGCTGCTCGGCGCCGATGTGACCACGCTGCTCGTTGAGGACGCGGCCGTGGTGGAGGCCGTGGCGGCCCGGTTGGCCGAGGCCGGCGCCGAGGGCGAGGTGGCCTTCCTGCTGCGCGACGATGCCCAGCGTCCGGGTGCCCGGGCCGAGGGCTGGCGCGCCCCGGCTGGCACCGAGGGCACCCCGCTTGTCACCAAGCTCTCCTTTCCCGAGGCAGACCGGGCGGCGGTGGAGGCGCTTCTGGGCGATGTGGTGGTGTGCCCGAGCCTGGATACGGCGCTTGCGGCCCACACCTCCGACACGCTGGCCCTGCGCTTCGTGACCGGCGACGGATCGGTGGTCTGGCCCTCCGGCAAGGTGTCGGTGGGCGGCTCGGTGGTGGACGAGGGCACGGGCGCTTTGGCCCGGCACCGCCGCCTGGAGAGCCTGCGCGTCCAGCTTAAGACCGCCGAGGAGGCCGTGGCCAAGGCCGAGGAAGCCCACCGTCTGGCTGAGGAGGCCCTGCGCCATGCCCAGGCTACCAGCTTGGAGCTCTCTCAGTCGCTCGCGGCTCTGCGCGGCCGTGCCGAGGCCGCCCGCGCCGCTGCCGATGCGGCGGCCGAGAAGCTGACGGCCTGCCGGCGCGAGCTGGAAGGCGTGGAGCGCCAGCGCGCCGAGGCCGAGGCGGTCATCTCCAAGGCCCGGCCCAACGTGGAATCCTTCGAGGCCCAGATTGCCGAGCTGGAGGGGAAGATGGCTGCGGCCAAGGAGCGCACAGCGGCGCTCCAGGAGGAGCTTGCGCCTCTGCGGCGCGAGGCCCACCGCACCTCCGACGCCCTTTCCGAGGCGAAGCTCGCCGCCGCCACGCTCGTGGAGCGGGTGACCTACGCCGAGCGCGTGCGCGACGCCCGCGCCCGCGACCTGGAATCTCTTGCCGCCGCCTCGGCCGAGGCGGCATCCCTTCTGCAGGTGAAGACGGTGTCCGCCGCGCGCCTGGAGCCGCTGCTCGCCTTGTTCGACGAGCTGGTGGCCGCCGCGCAGCGCTGGACGCGCACCCTGGAGGAGCAGACCGCCGCAGCCCAGGATTCCTCTACGGGCCTGCACGCGTCGGTGACCGAGGCGCGAGGGCGCGCCCACGAGGCCCACGCGGCCTTCGACGCCGTGACCGAGCGCTTGAGCGAGGCCCGGGTGCAGAAGGGCCGCTTGGAGCTGCAGGTGGAGGCGGCGGTGAACCACATCGCCCAGGACTGCAAGACGCCGCTGGAGACGGCGCTGGCGCTGCCGCCCTTGGAGGGGCGCACCGAGGTGGAGGACGAGCTGTTCAAGATCAACCGCCGCATCGCCAACTTGGGCACCATCAACCCGGACGCGGCTGAGGAGTACGATGCGCTGAAGGTGCGCTACGACTACCTGGCCGGCCAGCTGGACGACCTCGATCAGGCCCGCAAGTCCCTCGCGAAGATCAACCGCGTCATCGACCAGCGCATGAAGGACGACTTCATCCGCACCTACGAGACGGTGGACGCGAGCTTCCAGGAAATCTTCGCCACGCTGTTTCCCGGCGGCAAGGCGAACCTGTCGCTCGTGGACCCGGACGATCTGGAGAACACCGGCGTGGAGGTGAACGCCCAGCCCAAGGGCAAGCGCATCGCGAAGATGATGCTGCTCTCCGGCGGCGAGAAGTCGCTCACAGCGCTGGCGCTCCTGTTCGCGGTGTACCGCACGCGCTCCACTCCGTTCTACATCTTAGACGAGGTGGAGGCGGCCCTCGACGACACGAACCTGCGCCGCCTGGCCGCCTACATCAACAGCCTGCGCGAGGACACCCAGCTCATCATGATCACCCACCAGCGCCGCACCATGGAGATGGCCGACACCCTGTTCGGCGTGTCAATGCAGGGCGACGGCGTGACCAAGGTCATCAGCCAGAAGCTCGACCAGGCCTTGAAGCTCGCGGAATAGGGGAGGGGCCTGCGCCGGCCGATTCGGCGGCGTGTCTGCCCCCAACGTACAATCCGAGCGCCTCGGTTGTCCGGGGCGCTTTTTCGCGCACGATGGCTCCCTAGCCGGCCAGATCCGGTACGATCTCCTCGAAGAGAGCCACAGCCTCGGGGCACTCGTACACCTTGTTGCGGCGCCCCCGGCTCATCTGTCGCACGATGTCGCAGGCCTCCAGAACGCCGATGATCTTGGTGGCGGTGGTGAAGGTGGTGCCGATGGCCTCGGCGGCGGAGGAGGCCGAGAACACCGGGGAGCCGACGACGGTCACGAGGAGCCGCTCCATGGTGTCGGTGAGGCGCGTGCCTCGCGCCGCGACGATGCTGCGCCACCGATCGAGGGTCTGGTGGGCGATCGTGTAGCCGTACTGGGCCACCTCGAAGGCGTTCTGGGACGCGCAGGCGGTGTGGTACACCCAGTTGTCGATCATCTGCATTTCGGAAAGGCCCGGGGCGAACTGGTAGGGGCGCAGCACCTCGTCGTGGTTGCGCCGGGCCAGAGCCGGGGTGATAGCTATGGGCGGCATCAGGTACTTGATGAGCCCCGTATTGCGCCAAATGCCCACGAGCAGGGCGCGGGCCAACTGGTCGGTGTCTGACGAGAACATCTTGGTGGCCTCTAGTTGGTAGTGCATGAGGGCCACCTTGGCCGAGGGCCCGAGCGGGGACTCGTTCAGGAACGTGACGAGATCCTGGAGAAATTCGGGCAGCTCCAAGGGGGAGGGAGGGCGATAGGCGTCGGCGTCCGGCTCGTCGCTTTCTCCGGGGAGATCCCACGTGCGAAGGCCGGATGAGACCTTAGGGTGGAACGTGCGCCCGATGGCTTGCTGGAGCGCCAGCACATGGCCGGGCGTGATGAGGGCCGGGGCAGCCCCGCACAGGGAGTTGAGCTCGATGGTCTCCATTTGATGGGCGCACTTCGAGGCGCTCAAGACGGAAGCGGGGGTGAGGTCGAGGCCCAGGGCCGAAAGCCTCGCCTCGTCGGAGCCTCCCTTGGCGGTACCCGATTCCTTGAAGAAGTCGAGGCAGCAGCAGAGGCGGTAATCGGCGCGCCGTCCGTTGAGCTGTGCGACGAACATGCCGTCCATGCGGGCCATAATGCGGGCGAGCGCCGTCCCGAGAGGCGAGGTGCCGATGAGGGTATCGCAGCGGGAGGCGAGCATCTCGAATTGGGAAATGGCGCCGAGGGTCTCGTCGCTGAGAATGATCTTTCGATCCATGAGCCGGAACGGCTCGTAGGTGTCTCCGGCGGCCTGGCCGAAGTCGTCGGCGGTCCCGTGGGCGCCGATTGCGGTCAGGGCGCGGGCGAGGTGGGTCAAATCGTTCGGCACGGCATCCCGCTTGAATGATGTTCTCAATTTCACGGCCCCTCCTTTCGAAACGCCTATGGTATCGCGTCGCTTTCCCCGGGGAGACGAGGACGTGCGTCTATGAGACTTTTCTTTAATAAGGGCCCGCTCCATATTTTAAAAGGAGCACGGGGCTTCCACAGCGGCAAAACGCGGATCGAATGTGGGGAATTCCCGCCGATAATGACTCGCCGTCAGGAGCGATCGCGCCTGCGATCGCGAACCTGGGAGGACGAATCGAGAGGAGAAGGTGATTATGGAGGACGTGAAAACGCCCCAGCTGTCCCCGGCGACGCCCATCACGCGCCGCAGCTTGCTGAAGTGGACGGGCCTGGCCGCCGTGGGCACCGCCGCGCTCGGAACCACGGGCTGTGCCGGCTTCAACGAGAAGGAGCCGCTGAGCGAGACGGGCGAAGAAGCGAAGCTGGAAGGGGAGTGGATCCCCTGCAGCTGCTGGGCCGACTGCGGTTCCAAGGGCTTCAACAAGGCCCTGGTGAAGGACGGAGAGGTGGTGCGCCTCGGCACCGACCAGACCCATGACGACTCGCCCGATTGCCCCCAGCTGCGCGCCTGCGCCCGCGGCCGCGCTCTGCGCGGCATGATCTTCGGTGCCGACCGCATCAAGTACCCCATGAAGCGCAAGCATTGGCAGCCCGGCGGCGGTGATGCCGCCAACGGCCATCTGCGCGGCGTCGACGAGTGGGAGCGCATCAGCTGGGAGGAGGCCCTCGACCTCATTGCCGGCGAGATTCTGCGCGTGATCGACACCTACGGCAACGAGGGCATCCTTCTGCCCGGCGGCGTGCCCCAGCGCCTGGGCGACTACGACATCGGCCGCATGATGTACATTAAGGGCGGCTGTCTGGAGCAGACCGGCGCCGTGTCCTCGGGTGCCTGGACTGAGATGGCGAAGCTCATCGGCCTGCCGGAGGAGACCAACGACCGTATCGACCTGCGCTCGAGCGAGGTCATCGTGCTGTGGGGCTCCAACCCGGCCTGGAGCCGCGCGGGCCTGCCCACCTACGACTACCTCCAGTGCAAGGAGGCGGGCACGAAGTTCGTGTGCGTGGACCCCTTCTACACCCCCACGGCCAAGGTGCTCACCGACGACTACATTCCCATTCGCCCCGGCACCGACTCCGCCGCGTTTCTGGCCATGGCCTACGTGCTGCTCACCCAGGACGACCCGGAGGCCAACCCGCTCATCGACTGGGACTTCCTCGACCGCTGCTGCATCGGCTTCGATGCCGAGCACTTGCCGGAGGGCGCCGACCCGAAGATGAACTACAAGGACTACGTGCTCGGCACCTACGACGGCGTGCCGAAGACGCCGGAATGGGCCGCCGAGATCTGCGGCTCGCCGGCCGAGGACCTGGAGCGCCTCGCCCTCATGCTCGGCGGCGCCGAGCGTGCGGCGGTCATCACGGCCCCGGCCCTCGCCCGCACCGGCAGCGGCGCCCAGCTCTGCCAGAACCTCATGGCCTTCGGCGCCATGGCGGGCCTTATCGGCAAGCCCGGCTGCTGCTGCGCCTCCGACTGCGGCCATTCCTGGATGCAGGGCGGTTACGAGACGCTCCTGAAGGGCGGCATGAACCATGCCAACCCGCGCAATTCAACGCTGGGCAATATGGAGCGCATCCCGAATCCGCTCGAGTACCGCAAGGTGAACGTGAACGAGATGTGGACCTCCATCGTGGACGAGCGGAAGTACATCGGCCTGGACGGCAACGTGTACGACAACAATGTGCACATGATCTACGACCGCCAGGAGAACTTCCTCAACCAGGGGCCGGCCACCATGAAGGGCATCGAGGCCTACCGCATGATGGACACGGTGGTGGCCCAGAACTTGGTGATGACCACCAACTGCAAGTACGCCGACATCGTGCTGCCCGTGGCGAGCCCCTGGGAGCGCTACGGAGACCTGAGTCCCTCCTATCGCGAGTCCATCGTGTGGTTCAGCCAGGTGGTCGAGCCCCTGTTCGAGTGCAAGAGCGACGCCGACATCGCCCTGGAGCTGGCCGACCGCATCGGCGTCGACCGCTCGGTGCTGCGGCCGGTGAGCGAAAAGCAGCTCATCATCAACATGGTGGCCGCCTCCCAGGTGTCGCCCAACTGCGACGACAACTGGCAGAACCTCGTGTCCATTACCGAGGAGGATCTGGCCGAGCTCGGCGTCGAGGGCGAGCCCCAGGACGGCCTTGTGCCCATCCTCGACTTCAAGCGCGACGGCATCTTCACCATCGAGCGCTCCGAGGGCGATGGCCTCGACTTCATCGCCCTGAAACCCTTCCGCGACGACCCCGAGGCCAATCCGCGTCCCACGGCCTCCGGCAAGCTGGAGATCTACTGCCAGGCCGCCGTGGACAAGGTGCAGGCCTTCGGCTTCAAGGAGATCTCTCCCATTCCCGAGTACGTGCCCCCAGTGGAGGGCTACGAGGAGACGTTCGCCAATTGGGAGACCAAGGAGAAGGGCGAGTTCCCCTTCCAGATCTACAGCCTGCATATCCTGCGGCACTCCCATTCCACCTTCGCCAATGTGCCGAATTTGCGCGAGGCCTTCGACCACCCGCTGTACATGAACTCCCTCGACGCCGAGCGATTGGGCATGGAAACCGGCGAGACGGTGCTCATCACCTCGAAGTGGGGCAAATGCCTGCGTCCCCTGCAGGTGACCGAGATGATGACGCCGGGCGTGCTGGCCATGGGCCAGGGGGCCTGGGTGGAAATTGACGAGGAGACGGGCATCGATAAGGCCGGCTGCATGAACGTGCTGTGCGGGCCGAACGTCACCACCACCGGCTACCAGGCGTGGAACACCTGCATCTGCAATGTGGAGAAGTGGGACGGCGAGCCGCTCGTTCCCGACTACCTGTGGGATTCGCGCGAAGTTTTCAAGGAGGACTAGAACATGGCACAGTTGGGATTTTTGATCAACAGCGCCCAGTGCAGCGGCTGCAAGGCGTGCGAGCTGGCCTGCAAGGACGTGCACAACTTCGAGATCGGCCCTCGCGCTCGCCGCGTGCGGGAGGTGTGCGGGGGCGGCTGGTCCATCGATGAGAAGACCGGCGTCGCCAAGCCCCAGGGGGTGTTCACCTATTCGGTGAGCTTCTCCTGCGGCCACTGCATGAACCCCGCCTGCGTGGAGGCGTGCCCCACCGGGGCGCACCACAAGGACGAAGAAACCGGACTCGTGCTCATCGACCAGGACCAGTGCATCGCCTGCGGCTCCTGCGTGGAGGCCTGCCCCTACGGCGCCCCGCAGCTGGTGGAGGCCAAGAGCGTGACCGAGAAATGCGATATGTGCGCCGAGCTGCGGTCTTGGGGCGAAGAGCCGGCCTGCGTGGCCATCTGCCCCCAGCGCGCGCTGAAGATCGGCGATATCGTGGAGCTGCGGGCCGAGTTCGGCGACTGCGCCGACGTCGCGCCCTTGCCCTCCTCGGCCGAGACGGCGCCGAACGTGGTCATCGTGGCCCATCGCAATGCGAAAACGAACGAGGGCGATGTGCGCATCCTCTCGTTGGGGCAGTAGAGAGGACGTGAGGTTGATGGGCGAGACTGCACGGGGCAACGGGCTGCCCGGGGCCGAGCGCCTGGAGGAGGCCGCGGCGCTGTTCACGCTTCTGGGCCGCATCTTCCACGGCGTGCCCGACCGGGAGTTGCTGGCCGCCGCCGTGGACGGGCGCGCCTTCGACGAGGTGCCCTTCGCCGAAGGGGACGAGGCCGAAGAGGGCCGCCGGCTGCTGGCGGCGTGGGGCGACGCGTGCGGCTCGCCCTTCTCCGAAGACGATTTCCACCGCCTGTCGGCGGAATACACCCGCCTTTTCGTGGGCACGCGGAAGGTGGCGGCCCCCATGTGGGAATCGGTGTACTTCAACAAGGACCGCATGGTGTTCCAGAGCCAGACCTTCGAGGTGCGCCGGGCCTACGCCCGCTACGGCCTGGAGGTGGACGCGCTGTCCCACGAGCCTGACGATCATCTGGCCTATGAGCTCTTGTTCATCGGGCGCCTGTGCCACATGGGCGCTGAAGCGGCTCGGCGCGGGGATACATCTGAGACCGACCGTGTCGTGGCCGATGCGGTGTCGTTCGCCGTATGCCACCCCATGACGTGGGTGCCGCAATGGCGCGAGTCGGTGGAGCGTCATGCGCGCTGCGATTTCTACCGGGGCTATGCGGCCCTTGTGGACGCCGCCCTGCGCCAGCTCGAGGGTGAGCTGGGCAGTGCGTGCGCCCGCGTGGCGGCCGCCTAGCCGCTTCTCGTACGGCCCGGAAGCGCTCCCTCCCTGCTTCCGGGCTTTTTCTTGAGAGGGGAGGGGAGACAAGCTATGATGCTCGCAATGCCGAGGGATGAGGAGGGGCTATGGCGGCGCTTGGGGGACGCGCGCTGGTCGCGGGAATCGCCGGATTTTCCATCAATATGCTTTTGGGCGTCGTTTACAGCTGGTCGGTTTTCGTCGGCCCTCTGGAGGCGCAGTTTGCATGGGTGCGTACCGACACCTCGATGGTGTTCAGCATATCCATGGTCATGCTGTGCGCAGGCCAACTCGTCTCGGGGTGGCTCATCGCCCGAACATCGCCGCGCTTTGTGATGGGGCTCTCGGCCGCCCTGGCGGCTCTCGGCTTCGTTTCCACCGCTGCCGCCAATGGCCTGGTATGGGTCTGCGTCTCCTACGGAGTTGTGTGCGGCCTGTCCGTGGGGCTGGGCGCCAACTGCGTGCTCGCCACGGTGCTGCCGTGGTTTCCCGGGTGTCGAGGCACTGTCTCGGGGCTGCTGCTGGCGGGAGTGGGGTTGGGAACTTTCGCGCTCGCCCCGGCCGTTGCGGCTGTTCTGGCAACTTGGGGTTGGCGGACGGCCTTTGTCGCGCTGGGGGTTGCCTTTGGGATCCTTCTTGGCTCGGGGGCTGCGGTTCTGCGCCTCCCGCGTCCGGGGGAGCTCTCCGAGGATCGCGTCGCTCCGCAGGAGATCGGCGCAGAAGCGCCGTCGGCACCGTCTGGCGGCATGACACCGCGGGCTATGGTCGCAACCCCTGTCTTCTGGATGTTCTTCACCTGGATGGTGCTCATCAGCACGGGCGGCATGGCCCTGGTCAGCAATGCCGTGCCGGCGGCTCTCGAGGTGCTTAAAGACGAGGGATCTGCGGCTTACCTGCTTGCCTCGGCGGCTATGGGCTCTATTGGGGCCTTTAACGCCGCCGGCCGTCTGGGGGCTGGATGGCTTTGGGATCGCGCCGGGGCGCGGTGCGCTATGACGATCGTCTCCTCCATCTACGGGTGCGCGCTCTTGGCCTGTGTCGCCGCTGTCGAGCTTGCCCTGTTCCCTCTTATCGTTGCGGGATTCATGCTGCTCGGTGCCGCCTATGGCGGCTCGGTGTCGGTGGCTTCGGCTTTCACGGGAGAGCGCTTCGGGATGGCCCACTACGCTATGAACTACGCCCTCGTCAACGCCAATCTCATGTTGGCCTCGGTGGTCGGTCCCGGCTTAGCGGGCGCTGCTCAGGTGGGCGCGCATACCTACCTGCCTGCCTACGGCGTGCTCGTCCTCGCCGCCTTCGCTGCTATCCTGATCGCCCGTCTCTTGCCAGCCGGGCACCGCTAATCTTCTCTTCCTTGGAAGGCATGAGAAACTAAATGCTATAACTAGAACTATCTTGCATCATAGAGCCTAGAATGCTATATAATGTGCAATATGGTTCCTTTTATAGAAGCGGAGTGGCGATGGTTATCGACGACTTTATCTCGAATCAGACGGTGGGGGTCGAGCTCGGCCGACGACTGCGCGCGTCGCGGATAGCCTATCCGCTTACCCAGGCCCAGCTGGCCGAGAGGGCCGGGGTGTCCCAGCGCACCGTCGCGAACTTGGAGAAGGGGGCGGACGTCACCGTGGCGAGCCTCGTCAGCGTGCTGCGCGCCCTCGGTCTGCTCTCCCGCATGGATCTTCTCGTTCCGGCCCCCGAGACGCGGCCCTCCGACCTTCTGCACGAGCGCGCCCCCAGGCAGAGGGTGCGCCCCTCGCGCAAGGTGATTTCCGGCGGCGACTGGAAATGGGGGGATGAACAATGACGACGGCGGCGGAAGTGCGCCTCTGGGGAACGGCCATCGGCTCGGTGGCCGTAGAAGAGAGAAGCCCCTTCGCGCGATTCGAGTACGACGAGGCCTTCTCGCGAAGCGGCATTCAGCTCGCCCCTCTTGTGATGCCGCTTTCCCAGCAGGTATATTCCTTTCCCCAGCTTTCCGTCGAATCGTTTCACGGATTGCCCGGGCTTCTCTCCGATTCGCTGCCCGACAAGTTCGGAAACGCCGTCATCGATAGCTGGCTCGAGTCCCAGGGTCGACCGCGGGACTCCTTGAACGCCGTGGAGCGGCTCTGCTACACCGGATCCCGCGGCATGGGTGCCCTCGAGTATGTTCCCACTATCGGGCCGGCCTCCGATCCTTCGGAGATCCTGCGCGTCGATGCCCTGGTCGACCTCGCGTCTCGGATCCTCTCTCAGCGCGAGTCGATGCGGGTCTCTGCCGCCGATCACGCCATGGAGCAGATTATCAGGGTCGGCACTTCGGCCGGCGGGGCGCGCGCCAAGGCCGTGGTGGCGTGGAACGAGAAAACGGGGGAGATGCGCTCCGGGCAGGTGGATGCGGGCCAGGGTTTCGGGCATTGGCTCATCAAGTTCGATGGCGTTGCGGGGAACCGCGACAAGGAGGCCGAGGACGGCCCGCGCTACACGGTGATCGAGTATGCCTACTACCTCATGGCGCGTGCCGCGGGCATAGCGATGACCGAATGCCGCCTTTTCGAAGAGAGCGGTCGGAGACACTTCATGACGCGACGGTTCGACCGATCGGATGTCGACGGGTCGAAGCTCCATATGCAGACTCTGGGTGGCTTGGCCCATTTCGACTTCAACGTGCCCGGTGCCCATAGCTACGAGCAGGCTGTCCTTGTGGCCCGGCGCATCGGATTGGGTCAGGCGGAAGCCGAGGAGCTGTTCCGACGCATGGTGTTCAACGTGGCCGCGCGCAACCAGGACGATCATGTCAAGAACATCTCCTTCCTGATGGACAGAAGGGGTGCTTGGAGTCTGGCACCCGCCTACGATGTCACCTATGCGTACAATCCTGCGGGCGCCTGGACGGGCAGCCATCAGATGGCCGTCAATGGCAAGCGCGACGGCATCGGGCGGGAAGACTGCCTCGCCGCCGCGGCGGCCATGAGCATCAAGGCGCCGCGGGCGAAAGAGATACTGGCCGACGTGAGTGAGGCGGTGGGCCGCTGGGCCTCCTTCGCTGAGGAGGCCGCTCTGCCCGAGCCGATCGCGGCCGCGCTCGCCGCACAGTTCGTGTCCCTGGAGTAAGCGGACTGTTCGAACGCATCGAAATACCGATGCGCCTATCGCTTTTGGAGAATGCGGGGTACGTGAACTCCTCGCGGATGACTCTCTACGCCGCTTCCACGGTGACGGCGGTGCCCGAGGCGGTGACCATGAGCATATTGCCCTGGCCCAGGACCTCGTAGTCCATATCCACGCCGACGATGGCATGGGCGCCCAGGGCCGCTGCCCGCTGCTGGAGCTCCTCGAGGGCCTGGTTGCGGGCCTGCATGAGCTCCTCCTCGTAGCCGGCCGAGCGGCCGCCCACCAGGTTGCGAATGCCCGCGCCGAAGTCCCTCAAAAAGTTGATGCCGGTGATGACCTCGCCGAACACGATGCCGTAGTAGCCGGTGATGCGGTATCCCTCGACGGTGGGGGTGGTGGTGACGATCATGGCGCTCCCTTTCTCGAAGAAAATGTATGCGTGCGAGTATAATAACCCGAAATCGAGAAAGCGAGGCTGGCATGGCGGACGACGCATTGCGACGACACTACGACGGGCTTCCCCGGGAAGGGGGTTTTCCGGCTCGCTGTCATATGGAGTTGCCGCGGCGTACGCTTTCCGGCGCTCGCGTTGTTAACGTGGGCTGTCGCCGCGGCAAGGGCTGCTATAAGCTCAGCGAGCTTGTGGGCCCGACGGGCCGCGTCACAGGCATCGACTGGCGACCGCCGCTCATCGACGAGGCCCGCGCCGGGGTGTCGGCGGCCCTGGAGCGCAGCCGAATGCCGCGCAGCAACATGACGTTCGCCGTGGCCTATCCCGAGCAGCTGAGGAGCGCAGTGGCGCCGGAGTCGGCGGACTACGTGTACCTGAACAGCTCCCTGGCGTTGTTCGCCGATCCGCTCCGGGCGCTGAGGGAGTGCTGGGCGGTGCTCGCTCCCGCAGGCACGCTCCTCCTCGAATGCGCCGTGGCCGAGAGCGAGGGGCCCTCGGCGGCCCGCGCGCTTACCGTCGAGGCGGCCCGGCATCTCGGCAACGCCGTGCAGGCGGCTCCCTCGCGGGCGCAGCTGATGGGCTGGCTCGCCGAAGCGGGTTTCATGGCGCCTGTGCTGCGCGAAGAGCATGAGGTTGCCGCCGATCGGGGAAGTGTCTTCGACCATCGGGTGCCCACGGTGCCCGGCGATGATGCGACCTACCGCCTCGTGGCCCTGGAGGCGCGCAAGCCCCGCTAGCAGCCCGCGCCTACGATAAGGGGCGCCCCGTGAGGGAGCGCCCCGATTCATGTGATCTGTCCCGCGGGCCTAGAAGTTCCAGCTGTTCATGTAGGCGATCTGCTCCTCGGTGAGGGTGTCGATCTCGATGCCCAACGTCTCCAGCTTCACGCGGGCCACGTCATCATCGATGGCAGCGGGCACGTTGTATACCTTGTTCTCCAGCTCATCGGCATGCTTGAACAGGTACTCGGCGGCCAGGGCCTGGTTGGCGAAGCTCATGTCCATCACGCTGGCCGGGTGCCCCTCGGCGCAGGCCAGGTTCACGAGGCGCCCCTCGGCGAGCACGGTGACGGTGCGGCCGTCGGGCAGGGTGTACTCCTCCACGAGCGGTTTGAGCTCCTCCACCTTCACGGCGTGCTCGCGCAGCCACTTCATGTTGATCTCGGAGTCGAAGTGCCCCGAGTTGCAGATGATGGCGCCGTCTTTCATGGCCTCGAACGCCGGGGCGTCGATGACGTTGCAGTCGCCGGTGACGGTGACCCACACGTCGGCGAAGCGGGCGGCCTCGGCGGCCTTCATCACGCGGTAGCCCTCCATATGGGCCTCCAGGGCCTTCAGGGGATCCACCTCGCAGACGATGACGTCCATGCCCATGCCGCGGGCGCGCTGGGCCAGGCCGCTGCCGCAGTAGCCGAAGCCGGACACCACCATGGTGCGTCCGCACAGAAGGCGGTTCGTGGCGCGGACGATGCCGTCCAAGGTGGACTGGCCCGTGCCGTAGTGGTTGTCGAAGCAGTGCTTGGTGTTGGCGTCGTTGATGTTGAACACCGGATAGCGCAGGGCACCCTCGGCGGCCATGGCCATAAGGCGCACCACGCCGGTGGTGGTCTCCTCGGTGCCCCCGATGACATCGGCCAGCTTGTCGGTGAACTTGGTGTGCAGGGCCGTATCCAGATCGGCGCCGTCGTCCATGATGATCTGCGGGTTGGTGGCCACGATCTCGGCGATGTGGCGCTCGTAGGTCTCGCCGTCCTCGCCGGCGATGGCATACACGGACACGCCGTAGTCGCGCACGAGGGAAGCGGCGGTGTCGTCCTGGGTGGAAAGCGGGTTCGAGGCGCACAGCGCCACCTCGGCGCCGGAGGCCACCAGCGTGCGCATGAGGTTCGCCGTCTCGGTGGTCACGTGCATACAGGCGCCGATGCGCACGCCCTCAAGCGGGCGCTCTTCGGCGAAGCGCTCGCGGATGCGGGCGAGCACTGGCATGTCGCGGTCGGCCCAGAGAATGCGGGCCTGGCCCTCGTCGGCCAGGTTGATGTCCTTGATGTCGCAGGCTTTGCTCACGGATTGCTTCCTTTCCTGAAGGCGGCCGCGGTTCCGGCGCGGGCGTCGGCACGCGGTATCGCCAGGGTGCGATTGCATGCGAAACAGGGTAGCACAGCGGCGCGGCGGCGTGGGGGAGTGTCCCGGTCGTCGGAAAAACCTTACGCTTCCCTTACATATATGGAGGGGGTGTGGGGCAAATGCGGAGAGGCAGGGCCGCTTTGTGGGCAAATGGCATCAAATGGCCCTCTCGGACGCAAACGTCGTGCGCAGGGCGATATTGGCAGCTATAATTCAGGCGTTTGTGCATACGCGCCGGCCTCGGCGCACGTCCAAGGAGTACATTGGTGTTCGATACCGTAGCTTCGCAAGTGTCGGCGTTGTCCTTCGTTGACATCTTCAACTTCTGCGTGTTCCTGACCTTTACCCTGTGCTACACCTATCAGCTCTACTACGTGCTGGTCGTTCTCACCCGTCGTGCCCCCAAGCGCACGGCTGCGCGCAACCACCGCTACGCTGTCATGGTGGCTGCCCGCAACGAGGAGGCGGTCATCGCCGATCTCATCCATTCCATCAAGGTGCAGAACTACCCCGCCGAGCTCATCGATGTGTTCGTCATCGCCGATAACTGCACCGACCGTACGGCCGAGGTGGCCCGCGAGGCCGGCGCCATTGTGTTTCCGCGCCACAACGACAAGCAGGTGGGGAAGGGCTACGCCCTCGACTGGGGCCTGAAGGCCATCTGGGAGCAGTATGCCGACAAGGACTACGAGGCCTACTTCGTCTTCGACGCCGACAACGTGCTGGACGTGAACTACTTCCGCGAGATGAACGCCACCTTTGATTCGGGTGCCAAGGCCTCCACCTCCTATCGCAACTCCAAAAACTTCGGGAGCAACTGGATCTCGGCCGGCTACGGCGTGTGGTTCTTGCGCGAGGCCAAGTTCCTCAACCAGGCGCGCCTGACCTTGAACACCTCCTGCGCCGTGTCGGGCACCGGGTTCTTCATCGCGACCGACATCCTGAAGAAGGCCGGCGGCTGGAAGTGGCACCTGCTCACCGAGGACATCGAGTTCTCTGCCTCCTCCATCATCGACGGGGTGCGCATCTCCTACTGCCCCACGGCGGTGCTCTACGACGAGCAGCCCATCACCTTCCGCGACTCGTGGAACCAGCGCTTCCGTTGGGCCAAGGGCTTCTACCAGGTGTTCGCCCACTACGCCGGCGGTCTGGTGAAGGGCGCGGTCACCAACCCCCGCGGCTACCGCTTCGCTTGCTACGATATGCTCATGACCATTGCCCCGGGCATGCTGTTGTCCATCATCTCCATTCTGTTCAACTCCATCATTATCGTATTGGCCGCTACCGGCATCATGTCCACCGGCGTTGCCATTGCCAGCTCGGTTACCTCGGTGGTGTTCTGCCTGTGCAACTACCTTGTGTTCATGTTTGTGTTCGGTGTGCTCACCACCTTCGTCGAATGGGACTCCATTCGCACCACGACGGCGAAGAAGATCCGCTACATGTTCACTTTCCCCGTCTTCATGCTCACCTATATTCCCATCGCGCTTATCGCCCTCGTGAAGAAAGCGGCTTGGAAGCCCATCAAGCACTCCATCTCGGTGGACGTGGCCGAGTTCTCCGAGGCCGAGGGGGCTCGTCTTTCCTCGAAGTAGGCTTTGCGCCTGAGGGCTGATCGTCTGTCAGGCGCGGGCGAAGGTGAGGGCGTATATCGTCTCGGCCCCTCCTTTCCTCAGAGCTTCCGTTGCCGCGAACAGGGTGGAGCCGGTGGTGCACACGTCGTCGACTACGATGACTGTTCTCGGCGCGGTGGCTCCGGGCAGCACGGAAAACGATTCCCTCATGTTCTGTATGCGTGCCGTGCGCGAGAGTTTACGCTGGTCGAGCCGGCGTGGAGGAGATAGGAGAGGCGCCAGCTCGGCTTCCATCGCCCAGGATAGCTCGCGGGCCAGCAGCTCTGCATGGTCGAATCCGCGCCGCCTTCGGGCCGCCACGGTAGCCGGCACGAAGGCGATGGCCGGCCTGGCTGCCAGCCACGAGGGCGGGGCGAGCCGTGTCATGATGGCGGCTATGGGCCGGGCCAGCGCCCGTTCTCCCTGGTCTTTGTAGGTGGTTACGACCCGCCGCGCCTCATCGGTGAGGATGACGGCGCTCGCCGCCTCGTCCCAAGGCGGTTCCTGGTAGCCGAAAGGTGCCAGAAGCACGCTGTTGCACTCGGTGCACTGGATCCGGCCGAAGGGGGCGCCGCAGCGCGGGCAGGCCAGCAGCGTATCGATGTAGGGTAGGCGGCGCGTGCATTCCGGGCACAGAGGCGTGCCCGGTGCGTCGCAGATGGCGCAGCGGGTGGGGAACAGCGTCTCGGCGAACACCTCGAAGGCCCGCTCGCGCAAGGGGCTTTTTCGCTGCCGGCGCCTTCTCGACGAAAGCCCGCGACCTTCGTGGCTACGGGGCGAGGGCGCGCTTCCCGGACGCTTCTTACTCGCCTCCGCTGTGCTCGGGGGAATATCGAAGAGAGCCATCTGTCCGTCTGCCATCGTCATGGGCAAAGGATAGCTCCGCATAACCGTCGAATGGACGCGGCGCAGTACCCCGCGACACCGTCGGCGAGCCGTCCCCGAACCGCTCGGATGCCGCTTGTGCGCCGTTCGCGCACCGTCCCCGAACCGCAGGGGAGTCGCCCGAGTGCCGTCCCCGAACCGCGTATCGCCGAGTCGGCATATGCCGACGAGCCGCTCTCGTGCCGCAGTGTTGCCGAGCGCCTCCTCTCGCTCCCGAAAGTCTGAACGTCACCCGATGGTTCTCTGCGGTTTTCCTGGATGCAGGCACGATCTGCTACACTAAGCGCAGCTTCTTTCGGGTCTGTAGTTGCGGAAGCCCAAGGCTTCCAAGTCCATGGCAGATGCGGTCGAAAGGATCCACGTAAGCGGCTGGCATGCCAGACGTGAGCATGGCGTATCCTAGAGGTAAGACGCACCGTCCGCACCCATTTCGCAGATCAGACTCTGCGACGGACGAGAGGGCGTGTAGCGCAAGCGAAAACCCCGGTGCGCGAGTGTGGGGTCAAAGACTAGGTCAGTCGAAAGAGGCGGCTTTGCAGACGTTTAGACGGAGGACGAAGTGATAAGACGCCGGTTCGTTATGGCCGCCCTCGGGGCGGCGCTCGCATGCATGACCCTCATGCTCGCAGGTTGCAGCGGTTCGGGTTCCTACCAGCCCGAGCTGAAATCCGCAGAAGTGGCGCCCCCGGTGATCGGCGAGGAAGGCACGTTGCGCGTGGGCGTCAACACCGAGAACCCGCCTTTGGCCGGCATGGGCAGCGGCAAGATCATCGGCATCGATGTGGACATTGCCTCGGCCATCGCCGACCAGCTGGGTTTGAAGATCTCCATCGTGGATGTGGGGTCCGACCCGGCCGCCGCCATTGCCGACGGCAAGGTGGATGTGGTCATGGGCATCGACGCGGCCAACGCCGACAGCAGCTACTGGGTTTCCCCGTCCTATCTTCCGACGGGCATCGCAGTGTTCGCCCTCAATGCAGATGCGGGCATTCCCACGGCGGATTCGGACGCAACGTTTGCCGCCCAGGTGTCCTCGAAGAGCGCATGGGCCGTGAGCAACGAGTTCGGCGAGAGCGCGCTGACGCCCACCGATACCCTGAAGGATGCCTTTGTGGCTCTTCGTGACGGCACAGTGAAGTACGTGGCCGCCGATGCCATTATCGGCCTGTATGCCGCCCACGGCCTCGATGGCGGTCTCGATGTGTCCATCGTCTCCATGCTCATGAAGCCGAGCGGCTATTGCATGGCCGTGGCAACCGACAACGCCGATCTGCAGAAAGCGGCCGGCGACGTGCTGGCCAGCCTGGCAGGCAACGGTACGATTGACGTGATCGAGCGCAAGTGGCTCGGCACGAGCGTCGCGCTGGATTCGCTGCCCGTCATCGGCGACAGCTCTTCGTCCGAGGGCGGCGATGACGGCGACTCGTCCGATGGCGATGGCGCAACCGCCAATGAGGACGCCTCCGATGGCACGGGCGACGAAGGCGATACCGGCAGCGGCGACGGCACTGAAGATACGGGCGACGAGGGCACCTCCGGTGCTGACGGGGAGGGCGACGGCACTTCCGGCGACGAGGGCGACGGCACCGAGTAGGATCCCGGCGGCGCCCTTCATCCCCCGATAGCAAAAAGCCCCGCAGCTTCCACGATGCTGCGGGGCTCTTTTTCGCCGGTGTGCCGTTTAGGCTGCTGAGGGATCCTCGCTGCCCTCGACGTCCTCGAGCGCGAGATCCTCCGCGTCGGCGCCCTCCATGTCAAGGCCCTCGAGATCGGACAGGTCGATCTCCTCGCCCTCCTCGAAGCTCAGCTCGTCCTCGCCAGTCGCTTCCTGAGCGGGAACCTTGGCGGCCGCCTCCTCCATCAGCTGCTGCGGCGTCTGGGACAGATCCTCGTTCTTCTCCGCATAGTCGAACACCTGGCAGCCGACGAGGTGATCGCCCCCGTCTTGCGGCTGCACGTACACGATGGACTTCAGGCGCCCGGTGCTGTCGTAGGTGTAGAACTCGTAGGTCATGCCGAAGAACGGATCGAAGGCCGCCTTCTCGGTGGCCTGGCCGGCCTCATTGTAGGTCCACTCCGTCGGGGTCTCCTGAGCCTCGCCCTCTTCGCCCTCCATGGCCACGGTGGTCATGGTCTCATGGCCCTTGTCGTCGTAGGTGGACGTCCAGACGATCTTCTCGGTTCCCTCGCCGTCATCGTAGGACGAGACGAGCTTGGTCACATCGCCGGCCTCGTTGTAGGTGTACTCGCTGCTCTCCAGCACCGCACCCTCCTGGTCCACCATCTGCTCGGTGATCGGCTTCCAGGGGTCGATGACCGCGCCCAGCTCCTCGGGCTTCACGGACACGGCGGGGGAAAGGCCCTCGGCGCTCTCGGCGAAGGTGTAGACGGTCGCGCCGGTCCACTGGCCGTCGGCGTTGGTAACCGTGACGGTCATCTTCTTGCCGCCGTCCTCGTAGGCGTAGGTGTGCTTGTAGTCGTCCAGCACCGCGCCGGTGTCGGGGTCGGTCATGGGCTCGCCGGTCTCGTAGTCCAGGTTCTCGCCCGTGGTGTCCTCGAAGATGCGCTCCACCAGCGTGCCTTTGTCGTCGTAGGTGTAGGTGGTGGTCTGCTGGCCGCCCTTGCTCTCCTCGTCGGCCGCGTACGCGATCTCTTCCTTCACGAGGCGGCCGCCATCGTCGTAGGCCCACTTCTGGGTTACGGCGCTGTCCTCCGCCGCCGTCAGACGCCCGGCCTCATTGTAGGTGTAGGTGGTCTTCACCGGCTCGGTGGATTCGCCGTCGTAGTAGGCGACGCTCGCCACCTGCTGATCGGCTTGGACTTTCGCATCGCTTTCGGGGGCATCCGCCTCGGCCACGTCCGCATCGGTGGCAGCCGATGCATCGTTGGCGGTCGTGGCGGCCGGTGCCGTGCCAGTGTCGTTTTGGGGCGCCGCGCAGCCTGCCATCCCCAGGGGAAGGGCTAAGGCCAGGGCCAGGCAACCGGCGGCCCTTGCGTTCTTCTTCATGGGAAATGCCATGTATCCTCCTGTTATGATCGGGTTTCCTTCGCTTAAAACGATAGTGAAAGTGAACAGAATAAGGGAAGCGGCACGCCCTTTGCGCTGCCGGCCCGCAAAAGAAAAGGGAATCTCCCGATTCCTGGAGATTCCCTGAAAAGCCCCGAGCCGAAGCAGGCTCGGCCAGAAAGGGGCCGGAACCCCGTCGGGGGACGTCTCTTGCAGCGTTTTGGGGCCATGACGCACGCGATGCGAAAGCGTTGTGGCCCCAAAACGCGTCTCGTGGCGTTTCATGGGCTATTTTGGGGCCATAAGGGAGGAAGACCGCTCCGCTGAGGCCCCGAATCGTGACATGTGTCGCCACAAGGCGCGATTCGGGGCCTCTTTGCCGCGGCTAGCTCAAAAAGTCGTCCAAGATCTCGGCCTCGGCCTCTTCCTCGGTCAGCCCCAACGTCATGAGCTTCACGATCTGGTCGCCGGCGATCTTGCCGATGGCAGCCTCGTGCACGAGCATGGCGTCCTCGCTGGCCGCCTCGATGCCGGGGATGGCCTTCACCTTGGCGTTGCCCATGATGATGGCGTCGCACTGCACGTGCCCGCGGCAGGCGCACTCGCCGATGACGAGCGGATTGAACACCTGCACGGAATCGTCCTGGGCCACCGAGCGGGAGATCACCTGCACGGAAGACCCCTCGCCCTTCAATTCCACCTTCATGTTGGAGATGGCGGTCTGGTTGCCGTGGGTGAGCAGCTTCTCGGTGAGCACCAGCTTCGCGCCCGCGCCCAGCTCGGCGTTGGTGTCGCGCTCGGTGCTGGTCACGCCGCGCAGCTGCACCATCTCCATCTCGCAGGACGAGCCCTCCTCCATATACACGTTGGTGGTGGGGTTCAAAATGCGCTCGCCTGAGCCCTCGCCCTCGCCGTAGTGCTTCTCGACGTAGCGGATGCGGGCGTTCTTGCCGATATAGAAGCTGTGGATGCCGTCGTGCTCGGAGGCATCGTGGGAGTCGTTGTGGATGCCGCAGCCGGCGATGATGGTCACATCGCAATCGTCGCCCACGTAGAAGGTGTTGTACACCACGTCCTTCAGGCCCGACTTCGTCACGATGACGGGGATGTACACCGTCTCGCCTTTGGTGCCCGGCGCGATGCGGATGTCGATGCCGGGGTTGTCGGTCTTGGTCTCGATGTCGATGTAGGCGGAAGAATGGCGCTCCACAAGCTCGCCGTCCTTGCGCACGTTGAAGGCGCCTTTCGGCATGCCGTGCATGTTGGCGATCTCGGCGAGCAGGTTCTCGTCGATGGGGGAAAGGTCAACGGCCATGTTCGTTCTCCTTAGAAGTAGGTAAACCGTGCGGCGGGCGGGGATGGCGGGTGTTTCGACCGAGCGAGTTCCGCAGCGAACGAAACAGTCCGGTGGACTGTTTCGCAGAGCGAGGACTGTCTGAGCGAATCGGAATACCCGGCAGTCCCGCCCGCACCGGAGGAGCTAGCAGGTGGTGGGGATCTCGGTCAGGTGCAGCTCGGTGGGCACCGACAGGGGGCAGCCGTGGTCGTCCAGGCTGCGGGCGGCGAATCCCAGCTGCGGCATGAGCTCGGCCGGGCTGCCCGTGGCGGCCACGGAGCCGGCTTGCAGAAGCACGATCTCGTCGGCGAGCGAGATGATGCGCTCCTGGTGCGAGATGATAACGATGGAGCGGCCGTCGCGGGCCTCGTGGATGTCGCGGAAGGTCTCCGTGAGGCGATCGAAGCTCCACAGATCGATGCCGGCCTCGGGCTCGTCGTAGATGGCCAGCTTCGGGTCGCGGGCCAGAATGGTGGCGATCTCGATGCGCTTCACCTCGCCGCCCGACAGCGACTTGTCCACCTCGCGGGTGAGATAGCTCGCCGAGCACAGGCCCACCTTCGAGAGGTACTCGTTGCAGGCCAGCATCGGCAGCTTCTTGCCGGCGGCGATGTCCAGAAGCTTCTTCACCTTCATGCCGCGAAAGCGCGCCGGCTGCTGGAAGCCGTAGCCGATGCCCAGTTTGGCACGGTCGGTGATGGCCATGCCCGTGATGTCGGTGCCGTCGAAGAGGATGGCGCCGCTCGTGGGCTCCTCGATGCCCATGATGAGCTTGGCCAGGGTGGACTTGCCGCCGCCGTTGGGGCCGGTGATGACCGTGAAGCGGTCGTCGGGAATGGTCAGCGACAGATCGTCGATAATACGCTTGGTGCCGCCGTCGTCGGCCGGCACCTCGAACACGAGGTTCTTCAGCTCAAGCATGCAGTGCTCCTTGGTCTCGTCTCGAGAGTCTGTTTTGGTCTGGGCCGATTATAGCGAATGATTCCCTCCTCGCGGAGAAATAATAACGACACCATGAAGGAAGGCGCGCCGGGTGCGCTCCTTGGGTAGAATACGAAAAAACACGCAGTCCCCGGTGCCCGTGCGCGCCGGGGCTCTCAGGAAGGGGAATGCCATGACTGATGTGAGCGCGATCGCCGCGGCCCACGGCTTTGAGCTTACGGGCTCGCGGGAGATGCCCGATATCGAGGGCGCGGCCCACGTGATGACGCACGCGGCCTCCGGCGCGCGCCTGCTGTACCTGGCCAACGACGATGCCAACAAGGCCTTCTCCATCACCTTCAAGACCCCGGCCGCCGATGACACGGGCGTCTTCCACATCCTGGAGCACTCGGTGCTGTGCGGGTCGGAGAAGTTCCCCGTGAAGGAGCCCTTCGTCAACCTGCTGAAGACCTCCATGCAGACCTTCTTGAACGCCATGACCTTCCCGGACAAGACCATGTACCCGGTGGCCTCCACCAACGAGCGCGATCTTTTGAACCTCATGGACGTGTACCTGGACGCGGTCTTTCGCCCCAACATATATAGCCGCCCGGCCATCTTCGAGCAGGAGGGCTGGCACTGGGAGCTGGAGGGGGAGGGCGGCAATCGCGCGCTCGTTTACAACGGCGTGGTGTACAACGAGATGAAAGGCGCGCTGTCCGATCCGGACTCGGTGCTCTTCGACGCGCTTTCGGCGGCGCTGTTTCCCGACACCACCTACCGCTTCGAATCGGGCGGCACGCCGGCGGCCATCCCCACGCTGACCTACGAGGGGTTCCTGGAGAGCCACCGTCGCCACTACCGGCCCGACAACAGCTACATCGTGCTGTACGGCAACCTCGATCTGGACCGCTTCCTCGCCTTCATCGACGAGGGCTACCTGGCGCCGCTTTCCGCCGATGAGCGCGGGCCCCTCGCGCCGAACCCGCTTGACCTGCAGCCCCCCGTGGCGCCCGCACCCCGCGCGGTGGCTATGCGCACGGCTCCCGAGAACGCCTGCGCGGCTCTGGGGTTCGTGGCGGGTACGGCCGCCGATCGCGAGCGCGTGGTGGCCGCCGACATCCTCATGGATGCCATCATGGGGTCCAACGAGGCGCCGCTCAAGCGGGCGCTTCTGGACGCGGGTATCGCTGACGACGCGAGCGGATACGTGGTTGACGGGCTCGCCCAGCCCTTCGTCATGGTGTCGTTGCGCGGCGCACGTCCGGAGGCCCTTGCGCGCCTGCAGGAAATCGTGGCCGCCGAGGGCGCGCGCCTGGCCGATGGCGGCCTTGACCGCGAGCTGGTGCGCGCGGCGCTCTCCCATGCCGAGTTCGTGTTTCGCGAGCGCAACTTCGGCTACCCCGACGGGGTGGTGCTTGCCATGTCGGCCATGAACAGCTGGCTCTACGGCGATGAGGATCCGACCGCCTACGTGCGGCTCGGCGAGGTGTTCGCCGCTTTGCGTCCGAAGGTGGAGGAAGGCTATTTCGAGGATCTGCTGCGCGAGCTGCTCCTGCAAAACGACCATCGTGCGGCTGTGGAGGTTGTGCCCGAGGGCGGCTCGGACCTCGATGAGGAAAAGGCCGAGGCGCGCACGGTGGCCGCGGCCCTGGGGCCCGAGGCCATCGAGAAGATCGAGGCGGACGTGGCGGCTCTGCGCGCGGCCCAGGAAGCGCCCGACGACCCGGCCGCGGTGGCGAAGCTGCCCCAGCTCACCCGCTCCGACATCGGCCCGGCGCCGGCTGAAGAGCCCTGGGAGGTGACCGAGGCGGCCGGCATGACCTGCATCCGTCACCGGGTGGCCGCCCATGGCATCACCTATGCCTACCGCTACTTCGATCTGGCCGGCGTCTCCTTCGACGAGCTGCCCTACGTGACGGTGCTCGCCGGGGTGCTTGGGCGCCTGGACACGGCTCGGAACACTGCCGCCGAGCTTGATACCCTCGTCCAAGGCCGGCTGGGCTCGCTGCGCTTCTTCACCGAGGTGCACGAGAACGTGGACGACCCGGCGCAGCTGCGTCCGACGCTCGTGGCCGGTGCCTCGGCGCTGTCCGAGAACGTGGTATGGATGGCCGAGCTGGCCCGCGAGGTGCTCGCCGAGACCGACTTCTCCGACATCGACCGCATCCGCGACATATTGGGCCAGCAGCGCATCGGCTTGGAGCAGTCCTTCTCCGCCAACGGCCACAGCTTCGCTATGGCCCGCGCCTCATCCTACTGCCTGCCGGCCGGCGTGGTGCGCGAGTCCCTCGGCGGCGTGGACTATTACCGCTTCCTGAGGGATCTTCTGGAGCACTTCGACGAGCGTGCCGAAGGTCTTGCCGCCAAGCTGGAGGCGTTGGCGCGCCGCCTGTTCGCGGATGCCTCCTGCACGCTGTCGTTCACCGGCTCCGACGACGATCTCGCCCGTTACACGGCAGCGCTCGAGCCGCTCTCGGGTCCCGCGGCGCCAGCTGTCCTCGTGGTGCCCGAGCCCGTGTGCCGTCGGGAGGCGTTCGTCGTGCCCACCGACGTCACCTACACGGCCATGGCCTGGGACCGCCGCCGACTCGGGCTGCCCTATTCGGGGGTGTGGCTTCTGGCCGCCCGCATTTTGTCCTACGACTACCTCTGGAGCGAGGTGCGCGTGAAGGGCGGTGCCTACGGGGCCGGCTTTCAGACCACTCGCGCCGGGGCCTGCCGCTTCTACTCCTACCGCGATCCGCGTATCGACGAGACGTGCGCGCGTTTTGGCGAGGCGGGCTCCTGGCTTGCCGGGGCGTTCGATCCCACCGAGACCGAGATGGACGGCTACGTGGTGTCGGCGGCGGCCTCGATGGACGCCCCGGCGAAGGCCCGCGAGCTCATCCGCCGCCAGGACGGCATGTACTTTGCCGGCTACGACCTGGCTGCCCGCGCCCGGGTGCGCGACGAGGTGGCGGCAGCCACGGTGGACGAGGTGCGCGCCTTGGGGCCTGCGGTCGATGCCGTGGCGGGTGCCGGCTGCACCTGCGTGTTCGGCAACGGCGAGGTGATCGAGGCCGCCCAGAGTGGACTTACCGTGATCGACCTACTCAGCCATGAGGGCAATCCGCTATAATCTGGCATCTGAACGGAAAGGACGGTCATGGCCGATACGAAGGGATTCTCCCATATCACGGTTGGCACCGACGATGACGACGATGTGGTCATCCAGGCGGGCATAGCCGAGGCAGCTCCCGAGCCTGCCGCCGCAGAGGCGGGGAAGGCGGGGGAGGCGCCCCTCGAGTTCGAGCCCGAGCCCGAGCCGGCCGACGAGCCCGATTCGACGGCCGCCGCGGAGCCGGAGACGCCTCGGAAGCGCCCCGCCCGCGACGACGGCTACCGCGAGACCACCTTGTCCGACATCGAGGGCCTGAAGATGTCGACGACCCAAAAAGCGGTCATCGTCGTCGCCCTGGTCGGTATCGCCGCCTTTGTGGCCTGGTACCTTTTCGCCCGCTAGAGCCTTTCGCCCCGAACGCAGCCCCAACGAACAAGAAGGAACCCAACATGGCGAAGAAACGCATCCTTGGAAAACGCGCCGGCGCTCCGAGCGCCCCCGACGGCAATGCCATGGGCCTCACCGAGGCCTTCCACCCCATCGCCCCCGACGGTTTCACCTCGTCGTTCTCCCCGGTGGAGGGCGAGGGCTCCTCGGTGGCCGACGACGAGCTCGTCGTCGGTCGCGCGGGCGCGTTCGAAGAGGTGGATCTGGCCGACAGCGCCCCCGTGAACGACGAGGGTCTGGCCGCGGGCGAGTCCTTCGCCGACGAGGGCGCCTTCGAGGACTTCTACGCCGGGCGTCCCGTTCCCGACGCGAAAGACGCACGTTCCATTCCCGATGCGAAGCCGCTTGCCGTCATCTCCGAGACGGCAGTGGCCGCCCCCGCAACCATGGGGAAGGCGTCCGGCCCGCGCCACGGCCGCCATGCGGCGGTGCCCGTCGAGAAGGACGGCAAGCCGGCCGTGCCCGAGTACATGCGCAAGTCGCGCCGCATGCGCCGCATTCTCATCGTGGTCATCGTGCTGCTCATCGCCTTGCTGGGGGCCACGGTCTACTTCGGCTACCAAATGCTGAAGACCTCCGACTCCACGGCGGTGCAGCAGGCCCAGAACGCCGAGCAGCAGACCGAGGCCATCGGCACCGACGAGGCCGACGATGCGGCCAACGAGGCGGTGAAGACCACCACGGTGCCCGATCTGGTGAGCCTGCTGGGCCTCACCCAGGACGAGGCCGTGGAGCTGCTGCAGCACGGCGCCCAGGTGACCGGCGAGCCGCGGGCCGTGAACGAGGAGGGCAACCCCATCAAGACCGAGCTGCGCGTGGCCCTCACCGCCGAGCCGGCCGACAGTCGCACGGGCACGCCTACGGTGTTTCTGGGCCTGAACAAGAAGGGCAAGATCATCCAGGCGGGCTATTCCACCTCCACCGCGTCCCTGGGCTACGGGGCCTTGAGCTTCGCCGATGCCGTGCGCACCGAGAACGTGATCGAGAAGACCCTGGCCGAGGCCGGCGTCACCGTGAGCGCCGATGATGTGGTGCTGCCGGAGGACTCGGCGGCCTACACCACCTACGATACCGACGGGAAGACCATCACCAAGGAGTACTGCTCCTTCTCCGGCGCCTCCGATATCGGCGGCACGCCCCACACCTGGTCGGCCGTGCTGTCCTACGACTACTCCATGGCCAACGCCTCGGGCAACCTGGCCGATACGGTGCGCACCATCTTCATTTACGTGAACGCCTAAATTGCCCCTTGCGCGGGAGGCTCGCTGACGCTATACTAGGCAAGCTGTTAATCAAGCGAGGGCGCAAGCTCTCCACCTGGTTCGGCGCCTTCGGGTTGCTGATGGGTCTTCCGCAGAGCAACACTTGCGAATGAAACCCGCCGCGCCCGCAGAGCCGGCGGGTTTTTATGTGTGAGAACACGAAAAGGAGGTGAGCGCGATAGCTGCTCAAGAGCCGCGGCTCAACGACGAGATCACCACGCGTGAGTGCCGTCTGATCGATTTCGACGGGAACCAGATGGGCGTGTATCCCACCGCCCAGGCCCAGCGCATCGCTGACGACATGAATCTCGATCTGGTGGAGATCGCCCCGAACGCCGATCCGCCCGTATGCCGCATCATGGACTACGGGAAGTTCAAGTACGACCAGGCCATCAAGGCCAAGCAGGCGCGCAAGAATCAGAACAAGATCGAAGTCAAGGAGATGAAGTTCCGCCCGAAGATCGACGTGGGGGACTACACCACCAAGAAGAAGCACGTGCTGCGCTTTTTGGACGCCGGCAATAAGGTGAAGATCACCATTATGTTCCGCGGTCGCGAGATGGCCCATCCCGAGCAGGGACTTTCCATTCTGGAGCGCTTGGCCGACGACCTGAAGGACGTAGCGGTCATCGAGAACCAGCCGAAGATGGAGGGCCGCAACATGCACATGCTCATCGCTCCTCTGCCTGCAACGGCCAAGAAGAAAAAGGAAGCTAAGACTGACGAAGGAAAGGACAACTAATGCCCAAGATGAAGACCCACCGCGGCACCGCCAAGCGCGTCCGCGTGACCGGTTCCGGCAAGCTCATGCGCGCCAAGGCTTTCAAGAGCCACATTCTCACCAAGAAGAGCCAGAAGCGCAAGCGCAACTTCCGCCACGAGACCGAGGTTGCCCCGGCCGATGCCAAGGTCGTCAAGCGCCAGCTCGGCCTCCGCTAGTTTCCGCTCGTGTCTTTGTTTTCTAGGAGTGATTAAGATATGCCTCGTGTAAAGCGTTCCGTTCATGCCCGCAAGAAGCGTCGTACCGTCCTCAATCGTGCGAAGGGCTACTATGGCGCGAAATCCCGTTCCTATCGTGCCGCGAAGGAGCAGGTGCAGCACTCGCTGCAGTACATGTACCGCGACCGCCGCAACAAGAAGCGCGAGATCCGTCGTCTGTGGATCACCCGCATCAACGCCGCGGCCCGCATCAACGGCCTGTCCTACTCGGTGTTCATGAACGGCTTGAAGAAGGCCGGCGTGGTGCTGGACCGCAAGGTGCTGTCCGACATGGCCGTGAACGACCCGACCGCCTTCGCCGCTCTGGCCGAGATCGCGAAGAAGGCCGTCGCCTAGATTCGCCGATCTGAAGCGCACAATGAGAAAGGAGCCCGTTTGGGCTCCTTTCTTTTGCTTCGATGTTCGTCGGTGCTCGGCGGCGTTCTAGGCGCTTTGGGCGACGAGCTTGTACTCGATGCGGGCGAAGGCGTCGTCCAGCTCGTCGAGGGGCTCGCTCGAGGCGCAGGCGGCCACGAGATCCGTCTCGCCCATGAGCGTGGCGTGCAGGTAGGCCTCGGCCACTTCCTTGGGCGAGGGCAGGCCGAGCGCCACTGGCTCGATGCCGGCGGCGGCCAACACGGCGATAAGCTCGTCGTCGAAAGACCCGGCGATAAGCACGTCGGTGTCCATTTGCTTGAGGGTCTCGACGCTCTCGAAGATGGTGATGCCCATGTTGGGCACATTGCAGCACCCGGAGATGATTCCGTGGTTTACCGAGTAGCACGTAAAGCTCGCGCATCCGGCCGCGTGAGGCGCCACGCTCAGGCCATCGCATGCAACAGCGATTCTCATGCAGTATTCCCTTCCCCGTTTAACCGTGATAACAATACCCGAACTTGTCGCAGCTCGGTGTGGAGTTGGGGCAAGCGGAGCGAATTGGGCAGGAGAGGGAAGCGGGACGGCGCTACCGGGCAAGGCTGTCCCGCTGACGGGCGAGTAGCGGGGGCCGGCCCTAGCCGCGTCGCTTGCCTCCGGAGCGCTTGGCGGCCACGGCGGCGCGGTGGGCGCGGCCCGGACGCAGGTCGGTGCCGCCCTTGCGGGGCGAGGAGGGCTTCGCCGCGCGCCCACCCGCCGAGGCGGCGCTTCGGCTCGCGCGCTGCGGCGAGGAGCCGCCCTTCTTGGCTCCGGTGCTCTTGGAGGCCTGCTTCTTGCGGGTGCCGCGCTGGCGCGACTCGGCGGCCTTCTCCTCGCTCCGCTCCTTCTCCTTGGCCTTGCGTTTCTCCTTCTTCGAATGCTCGCGGGCGGCTTGGGCCAGCTCCGGGTCGTGCTTGGCGTTGGCGCGGGTGGCGCGGGCCGCGGCGGCTTCGGCGGCCTCCTCTACGTTGAAGCCGGCCACTTCGATCTCGGGAATGGGCCGGCGGATGAGTTTCTCGATGGCCGCCAGCTCGTCTTTGTTCTCGGGGGAGACGAAGGTGACGGCGAAGCCCTCGGCGCCGGCGCGGCCCGTACGCCCGATGCGGTGCACGTAGTCCTCGGCTTGGGTGGGCACGTCGTAGTTCACCACGTAGGACACCTCGTCCACGTCGATGCCGCGGGCGAGCACGTCGGTGGCCACGAGGATGTCCGTCTCACCCGAGGCGAAGTTGTCCAGGGCCCGCTTGCGCTGGTTCTGGGAGCGATCGGAATGGATGGCCTCGGCATGGTAGCCGGCGCGCTTGAGCTTGCGGCAGGCCGCATCGGCGCGGTGGCGTGTGCGGGCGAACACGATGACGCGGCGGTGCCCCCGCTCCTTCAGCAGCGCGGCCAGCATATCGGGCTTCAAAGTGTGGGGCACCCGCGCGATGTACTGCTCCACGGTGTCGGCCGTCTCGCCCTTTGCGGCAATCTGCACGATAGCCGGGTCGTTGAGCATGGCGTCCACCTGGTCGAGCACGCCCTTGTCGATGGTAGCCGAGAACAGCAGGGTCTGGCGCGTGGACGGGGTGGCCTCTACAATGCGGCGCACGCTCGGCAGAAAGCCCATGTCGAGCATGCGGTCGGCCTCGTCCAGCACCAGAACCTGCACGTCGCCGAGGTTCACCGCCTTCTGGTTCATGAGGTCGATGAGGCGGCCCGGCGTGGCGATGAGCACGTCCACGCCCCGGGCCAAGCGATCGATCTGGGGCTCGATCTTCACGCCGCCCACCACGTTGGCCACACGCAGTCCGCGCAGCTTCGCGATGGTGCCGCATACCTCCTGAATCTGCATGGCCAGCTCGCGGGTAGGGGTAATGACGAGGATCGCCGGGCTCTTCTTGGCGTCCGTCCGCTCGATGCGGTCGAGGGAGGGCAACGAGAACGCGGCGGTCTTGCCCGTGCCCGTCTTGGCTGCCGCGATCATGTCGCGGCCCTTAAGGGCGAGCGGGATGGACTGCTCCTGGACAGGGGTGGGCTCGGTGTAGCCGAGTGCCTCCACGGCGGCGAGAGCAGCGTCGGACAGGCCGAGATCGGCGAAAGTGGTCATAGGGTCGTTCCTTTCAGGCTTTTGCTTGCAGCGCGGCTCGTCCGCGCAGATGTGCGTGTCGTGGGGTTAGCGGGTGTGGGCCGGCTTGCGCCCCCAATAGAAGTGGAGGAAGTGCTTCCCCCGCAGCCGCGCATCGTGCACCGGCTCTTTGGCGATGAGGGAAAACGTCGCCTTCGCGATGGCCTCGGCGGCCCGAGGACGACGCAGAAGCGATGCGTTGATGAGCATCGCGTCGGCCGAGGCGGGCTGTTCGCTGATGTGGCGCAGCGTGTCCAAAAGCTCGCGAGGGGTGGTGGCGGCCATGGCGGCGCCGGCTCCGGTGAGCATGCGCACGTTCGCCTTCTCCTGCCCGTAGGCGCGCCCGAGCAGGATCATGGGGGCGCGGGCGCACAGGCATTCGGTCACCGTGAGGCCGCCCGGCTTGCAGATGACCACATCGGCCGCCTCCATGAGCTCGGCCATCGCGTTTACATAGCCGAGCACGGTGACGTTGCCCAAGCCGAAGTCCGCGACCTCGCGCCGCACGCGGCGCTCGTACTCCTCGTCGGCTCCGGCCACGATGACCAGCTGCATGTTCGGCAGCCGGTGCATGAAGGGGAGAAGCTCGTCTAAGGCCTCGCGGAAGTGCACGTAGGGTCGCGGCAGTTTCGCGCCTGCCAGGGCGAGCACCACGATCTTGTCCTCGGGCAGGTCGAAACTCGCCCGGGCAGTGGCCTTGTCGTAGTCGCGGGAGAAGGCGGGGCTGGCGGGGATGCCGGTAATGAGGATGCGGTCCTCGGGCACGCGCCGCGGTCGCAGCGTCTCGGCCATGGCCTCGTTGGCCACGCAGAACAGATCCGTGTGCAGATGCGGCCACAGCCCCTCGGCCTCGTAGTCGGTGGGCACGCAGAGGATGGGGAAGGGCAGTCCCGTGAGCATGCGCGCGCTCACGGCTACGTTGGCGGCGGTGATGTGGGTGGCCACGATGGCCGCCGGTCGCACGCGGCGCACGAATTCCACAAAACGGGGGTACATGATGTGGGCCCAGATGGTTCCCCCGCCCCATAGAAGGCGTCCGGTGAGGGTGTAGCGCCAGGTGAGATCGTAGAAGGGGCGCGTCCAGCCTGTGAACATCGAGGCTGTGGCGTCGCCGTCGAAGACGATGCGCCCGAAATCGAGGATGTCCAGCACCTCGACGCGCGCCCGTGCGGCGGGCGCGTCGTCGTTGCCGGCGGCCCGGGCTGCGTCCCCGGCCTCCTCGAGGGCCTCGGCGATGGCGTAGGCGGCGCTGCGGTGCCCGCTGCCCACCGAGGCGTGCACGACGAGAACGACCGGGTCGCCCGCGTCGCTGGCCTGGGCCAAGGCGGCCTCGGCGGCATCGAGGGGGGCGATAGGGCCGTCGTCGGTCGGGACGGCCAGGGCCGCATCGGCGGCTTCGGGGGCATCGGGGCGGGACGGCGCGTCCGGCTCGATGCCGACTTGGGATGATTCAGATAACTTCATAGCGCCCATCATAGCGCATTTGGGCCGCAGTTTACGACGGGGTAGCGTTTTACCTTGAAACCAGTGGCCTCGGCGGTGCTTTTGCGGTAGGATAAAACTTCCGATCAAGAAGACCGAGGAGATCACTTCCATGACCGCCATTGCCACGACGTCGAACCCCGAGGCCACGGCTGCCTCGGTCGCCGCCGCCCGCCGCGGGCGCGGCGTGGCCGTGCTCGTCCCCTGCTACAACGAGGCCGTCACCATCGAGAAGGTGGTGCGCGACTTCCGCGCCGCCCTGCCCGAGGCGGTCGTCTACGTCTACGACAACAACTCCACGGACGGCACGGCGGAGCTGGCCGCGGCCGCGGGCGCCGTGGTGCGCCGCGAGTCGCGCCAGGGCAAGGGCAACGTCACCCGCTCCATGTTCCGCGACATCGAGGCCGACATCTACCTCATGGTGGACGGCGACGACACCTACCCGGCCGAGGCGGCCGGCGACCTTGTGGCCCCCATCGCCGCCAACGAGGCGGACATGACCGTGGGCGACCGGCTGTCCAACGGCTCCTACGGCGACGAGAACGACCGGCCCTTCCACGGCTTCGGCAACAACCTTGTGCGCCGGCTCATCCGCCTGCTCTACGGCTTCTCCTTCGAGGACGTCATGACCGGCTACCGCGCCTTCTCCCGCGCCTTCGTGAAGACCATGCCGGTCATGAGCGGGGGCTTCCAGATCGAGACCGAGATGTCCATCTGGGCGGTGGACCGCCGCTGGCGGGTGGCCGACGTGCCCATCGACTACCGCGACCGCCCCGAGGGCTCCGAGAGCAAGCTGTCCACCTTCGGCGACGGGCTTCTGGTGCTGCGCGCCATCGCGAGCCTGTTCCGCGACTACCGCCCCATGGCCTTCTTCGGCTGGCTGGCCCTCGTGCTCGCCCTGTGCGGCCTGGCGGCCGGCGTGCCGGTGGTGGGGGAGTACCTGCGCTCCGGCTTCGTGACGAAGCTGCCCTCGGCGGTGCTCGCCGTGGCCTTCGAGCTCACCGCCGCGCTCTCGCTCACCGCTGGGCTCATCCTGGACACGGTGGCCAAGTCCCACCGCCGCCAGTGGGAGCTGGAGGTGTACCGGGTGATGGACGAGCAGGTCCGCCGCTGACCTTCTCGGTTAGCGGCGCATCGTGAGAAAGAAAAAAGCCGAGCGTGCTGCTCGGCTTTGCTTTTGGTGGTGCCCTCGACAGGATTCGAACCTGCGGCACCTTGCTCCGGAGGCAAGTGCTCTATCCCCTGAGCTACGAGGGCGGCTCACGGTGCCCCGATAAGGGGCGCAGGCTATTATAGGGCAAATTCCCGGTGCCTGGCCGAAAACTCCAAAATACCCCACGGATGGCAGGGGCCTAGCGAGGCTTATCGGCCGCGAATGACCGTGAGGGCGTCGGGGATGCACGATATCTCGAAATGCGTCCCCTCGATCTTCTCGCCGTCGACCTGCGCCGGCGGCTCGTCGGAGAAATCGAGGACGAGCGCGGGTGCTTGGGCCAGGTGAATATGGGAATTGCCCGTATGATGGCCGCCTTTGGCCGCAAGGAGCACCGCGAGCGCCTTCCAGGGGCCCAAGTGCGGCGTGGCCCAGCATAAATCGAGGAGCCCGTCATCGATGACCGCCTGGGGGGCGATGCGGAAATGGCCGCCGTAGGTGGGGCCGATCTGCACGGCGAAGAGATAGGCCTCGCCTTCGACGACGGAGGGGCCGGATGCGCCGTCGGCGCCGCTTTCCCGCGGAGCCGGCTTTGGGGTCTCTCGCTGGATGGCAGCGCGAAAACGATAGGTGCTCAAGTGATGGAAGAGCTGGTCAATCGCCGCCTCCAGGTACAGCCGCGTGCCTGCGCCCCCGGTGCGCACGCGCCGCTCTACCGTATCGAGGGCGATGGCGGCATCCAGGCCGAAGGAGAGCGTCTCCACGAAATATCGGTCGTTGACCTGGCCGATATCGGCTGGACCCGTGCGGAATTCCAGTATCTGGTCGATGGCCCGGGGCAGGCTCGCAGCCATGCCGAGTGTTGCGGCGTAGTCGTTGCCCGAGCCCGCGGGGATAACGGCGAGCGGAGGGCGGTCGGCTCTCCCGCGTTTCATCAGACCGCAGGCCACCTCGTTGACCAGGCCGTCGCCGCCGAGGGCGATCACAGCCGCCGTTTCGGGGGGCAGCTCGGCCGCAAGCTCGGTGGCATGGCCCGGCCTCTCGGTCAGCAGCAGGTAAAACCCCTGGTCGCCGACGCGTGCGCTCAGGCGGCTCGCCGCCTCCACAGCCGTCCAGGCCCCGCGGCCGTTCTGGGCGGCGGGGTTGGCGATCAGGGCGATCGGGCCGGAAAGACGAGGTGATAGCGCGGCCATGGGCTATCCGCGCAGAGCGATCGGCTCGACGTCGCCGGCGTCATCGGCGGTGCGCTCGTCGGGAGCGCCCGCCCCCGCGTCGAGGAACTTCTTGCGGGTGACGAAGTTGTACACCATGACGACGGCCGTCGCGCCGATCTTCGTGATCAGATAGCTGATGCCGAGCAGCGAGGTGCCCAGCCACATCAGCGCATCGTTGATTCCCAGGCCGATAACGGAGAGCACCACGAAGATAACGAACTCGCGATGGCGGGAAAGCCCTTCTTTGTGGGTGAACACGTAGCGCATGGAGGCCAGGTAGTTGAATATCACCGACACGGTAAACGAGATGGACGCCGACAGGAGGTACTCCACGCCGGCCAGCTCGGTCAAGGCCACCATCAGGCCGTAGTCGATCGCGAATGCGATTACGCCTACGATGCCGAACTTCATAAACTGCTGTATGAGATGCCTCATGATTCCTTCTGACGCTTCACCGGGTTGCCCGGGATTTTCACGGTACCCGGCCATTGTGCGCCCGCGGAGCGCCGTTTCGCAAGACACGTTGGCAAGTTGATAAAAAATTCCCAGATGAAATCTTGCCAAAGCGCGACTGGTCTGTCATACTATTCAAGCTATTTTGCACGTCCCCATAGTCTAGAGGTCAGGACGCGGCCCTTTCAAGGCTGAGACACGGGTTCGATTCCCGTTGGGGGCACCATGATAGATCGGGGCGAACCGCGCAGGTTCGCCTTTTCTTTTTGGCTCCGGTGCGCTCGGGGCCGGTAGTCGCTGCCAGAAGGAGATGCTATGACCGAGACCGTTCGCATCGACCGTATGAGCTACGGAAGCGCCGCGGTGGGGCGCCTTGCCGATGGGAAGACGGTGTTCGTGGAGGGCGCGGCTCCCGGCGATGTCGTCGAGGTCGACCTCGTCGAGGTCAAGCCCCGCTTTGCCCGCGGTCGCGTCGCGACGGTGGTCGAGCCGTCGCCGGCGCGCGTGGACGCCCCTTGCGCGGCCGGCTGCGGGGGGTGTCCCTGGGCCCATCTGTCCTATGCGGCCCAGCTTGACGCCAAGCGCGCCAACGTGGTGGACGCGCTCGTGCGCACGGGCCGTCTCGAGCGCGAGCGCGCCGAGGGCCTCGTGGCGCCATGCGTGCCCTCGAAGCGCGAGTGGGGTTACCGCAACAAGTTGGAGCTGGCCTGCGGCGCCGATGCAGCCGGGCGGCTCGTGCTGGGCATGCGGCCCGAGGGGGGAGAGGCGGTGGTGCCGCTGGATACGTGCCCGCTGGCCAACCGCCTCATCGCCGGCGCTCCCAAGGCCCTGCGCGGGGCGTTGCGCTTTCTGGCGGGCAACGAGGACTTGGGCATCTTCCGTGTGGGCGTGCGCGGCAGCCTGCGCACGAAGGATGTGGAGATCGCCCTGTGGACGCCCCCGTCGGCCTTTCCCCGCGCCCAGGCCGCGAAGCTGCTGGCGAGCGCCTGCAAGAACACGTCGCTTGTGCGCGTGCTGGCCGAGCCGGGCCGCGCGCGCAAGGTGAAGAAGGTCGAGGCGCTCTCGGGCAAGGGCTGCTGGGAGGAGGAGCTCGCCGGCGAGCGCTTCCTCACGAGCGCGCCCTCGTTCTTCCAGGTCAATACCGCTCAAGCCGAGAAGCTGATCACCTTGGTGCAGGAGGGGCTCGGCATCGCCTGCGGCGATTACGTGGCCGACCTGTACGCGGGCGGCGGCACGTTCTCGGTGCCCCTTGCCGCCGCCGGCGCCGATGTGGTGGCCGTGGAGGCGGCCGCCAGTTCCGTGCGCGATCTGCGCCGCAACGCCGAGCGGGCCGGGGTCGAAATCGAGGTGGTGGGGGGAGATGCGGCCCGCGAGCTGCCCGAGCTCGGCGAGCTGGACGCGCTCGTGGTGGATCCGCCCCGCGCCGGCCTGGCCGACGGCGTGGTGGAGTCCATCGCCGAGGCCGGCCCGCGTCAAGTGGCCTACGTGAGCTGCGACCCCCAGACCTGGGCGCGCGACGTCGCCCGTTTCGAGGGCGCCGGCTACCGATTGGCTGCCGCAACGCCCGTCGACCTGTTCCCCCAGACCTACCATGTGGAAGTGGTTAGCATTTTTGAGCGGCGCGCCCGTTAACCTGTTAGAATCAGTCACCGTATGTGAAGAAACGAGCCGTAGGGCGCCACGGGCGCGATGCGGCGATGCGTCACCGACGAAAAGGAGGAGCCCATGGCTCTCTACACTCCCGAGTATCAGCCCACCGGCGAGGAGATCGCCGTCATCAACACCTCCAAGGGCGCTATCCGCGTGCAGCTGGCCGGCGCCGACGCCCCCATCCACGTGGGCAACTTCGTCGAGCTCGCCCAGAAGGGCTTCTACGACGGCCTGAAGTTCCACCGCTATGTGCCGGGCTTCGTCATCCAGGGCGGCTGCCCCAACACCCGCGAGGCCACGCCCGAGCAGGTGGCCGCCGGCCGCGCCGCCGGTTTCGCCCCCTTCGGCACCGGCAACCCCGGCTACTCCATCAAGGAGGAGTACACCACCAACCCCAACAACAAGCATGAGGACGGTGCCCTGGCCATGGCCCGCTCCATGGACCCAAACTCCGCCGGCTCCCAGTTCTACCTGTGCCTGGGCCCCCAGCACAACCTGGACTCCGGCTACACGGTGTTCGGCCAGACCATCGAGGGCAAGGACGTCATCGGCCAGCTCCGTGCCGGCGACGTCATCGAATCGGTGACCATCGAGAACGCCGCCGCCTAAGCAGGGCGCTGACCACCTACTATGGTTCCGGGCGCATCCCGGGCACGGGACGCGCGGCTTGCATGCCGCGTGTCCGCAAGATGAGCGAAGCGAAGGAAGTCTATGAACAACGAGTTATTCGATCGTGCCAACGAGCGCTACCGCTTGCGTGACTACCGCGGCGCGTTGATGACGTTCACGGAATGCTTGCAGGACACCACCGCTCCCTTGGCCCCGGGCGAGATGGGCCTTCTGTACCATCAGATCGGCAACTGCCTCGTCAAGCTGAAGAACCCGGGGGAGGCCATCCAGGCTTACAGCCAGGCCACGGCCGACACGGCCTACGGCGCCATGGGCACGGTGGAGTGCAACCTCGGCATGGCCTACGCCTCGCTGCGCGACTACCAGAACGCCATCCGCTACTTCGAGCAGTCGGTGGCCGACGAGGCCAACCCCACGCCCTACAAGTCCTACATGGGCATGGGCAATGCGCTCATGAAGCTCGGCAAATCCGCTGAAGCCGGCGTGGCCTTCCGCGAGGCCGCCCTCGACGAGGCCAACCCCGATCCCACCAAGGCGCTTTTGAACCTCGGCGTGTGCTTCATGGCCCTGAACCGCCCAGCCGATGCGGTGGCCTCCTACGAGAGCGCCATGCAGTTCGACATGCTCTCGTCCACGCGCAACAAGCTGCAGGCCTCGCTCGGCCAGGCCTATGTGGCCTGCGGCCAGATGGAGAAGGCAGTGCACGCCTTCGAGGAGGCTATCGCCGACAAGACCTACTTCCTGTCCGACTCCGCGAGCGTCGACTACCAGCGCGCCGTGGCCGCCGTGGCCCAGGGCACGTCCGAGCAGAACCAGGCTACCCAGGTCCTCCAGTTGGCCGATATGTCCGGCCTCGACGTGGCCGCCGACGGCACGAGCGTCTACGACATGGAGGTCTACGAGGGCGAGGCGGCCGAGCCGTTCTACTACGACGAGCCCTACGAGGCCGATCCTGCAAACTTTCCGGGTTACGTGGGCGCCTACGAGAACGTCGACAACGACCGCTTCTTCACGGCTACCGACGCCGAGCTTGAGCAGTGGTCGCGCGGTCTGGCCAAGCAGGACCGCAAGCGACGCAACGTGGGGCTGAAGATCCTACTGTTCTTCGTGGTCGTCATTGTGCTGGCCGCTGCCGGCGGCGTGTTCGCCTACATCCAGGGCTATGGTTGGCCCACCCAGCAGGATGTGGTGAAGTCGATGTTCGCCGATCCGTCCGCCGCCAAGGAATCGGCGTTCGCCCCCGATGTGGATGCGAGCAAGATCGACGGCATGATCGATCCGGTTGTGGCCGACCCGAACGTGAAGATCGACGGCGTCAACCGCTCCATGGCCGATTCCACCGTCTACGCGACGGCGACCACCGAGGGCGGCGGTTCGGTGCAGTACCAGATCTCGATGGTGCGCGACGGCATCGGCTGGAAGGTCTCGAACGTCGAGCTGTACTTCCCGAGCCAGAGCTAAAGGCGCGGGCTTTCTCCCGGCATCCTCGGCTCGCGCCCAGTGCGCGGGCCGTTTGCATGAACGATCCCGTATCTTGAAAGGACACCCATGGCAATCCAGCAGACTTACTCCATGATCAAGCCCGACGGCGTGCGCAACGGCCATATCGGCGAGATCATCAACCGCTTCGAGCGCGCCGGTCTTACCATCGAGCGCATGGAGCTCGGCATGGTCACTCCCGAGCAGGCGGCCGCCAACTACGCCGAGCACGAGGGCAAGCCCTTCTACGACGGCCTCATCGCCTACATCACCTCCGGCCCGGTGGTGAAGATGGTCGTCTCCGGTGAGGGCGCGGTGGCCAAGTGCCGCTCGCTCATGGGCGCCACCAACCCGGCCGAGGCCGCCCCGGGCACCATCCGCGGCGATTTCGGCCTCATTATGGACGAGAACGTCATCCACGGCTCCGACAGCCCCGAGTCCGCCGAGCGCGAGATCGGCATCTTCTTCGCCTAGGGCCATCGGCTCCAACTTGTCCGCCCCGGCGCGAAGTCGTCCAGGCTTAGGTGCAGCAGCGGGAAACCCGTTCCGGTTTCCCGCTGTTTCTCTATTCCCCGGTTTTGCGCAGTAAACTCCGCGAAGTAGATGCGAAGGGGGCTGATGGGCCGATCTGACAGCTCTTTTCCCACGAGAATGGCCGAATTTTCGCCTTGCAGGGGGCTCGCATATCTACTTCGCGGCGTTTACTGCGCAAATTCTCTTCCTTGGGAAACAAAAACGCGGGATCGGCTTTGCCTGCGGGGAGGGGATTCTTCTGCTTGAAGGGTGCGGATGGACGGTCCTCCCATCCCGGGGCGAGGTAGGCTTCATCTGGTTTTTCGGCCGTCAGGCGACCCGTCGGCGCACAAGCGCTTCGGAGCGGTTACCATAGGGCCAAGGAGAAGACCCAGGAAACCGAAGGAATTCGATCGCCTATGCTGTACCGTGTCATCGACCGCGCGGACGTGCCCTCGCTCGTGGCGGCCCTCATGGAGCGCTACGAGGTGGTGGCGCCCGTCAGGCGCGGCGAGAAATACGTGTTCGCCGCCGTTTCCGACTTCGACGAGATCGAGCTGGACTATCCCTCCACCGTAGCGTCGCCCAAGAAGTACCTCATGCCGGCCATCCAGACTCTCTTCGAGTTCGACACGGCTGCCAACGACGTGACCGACTACGTCGACGAGGTGCGCCTGCGGGTGCTGTTCGGCGTGCATGCGTGCGACATCAACGGTATCATGAACCTCAACAGCGTGTTCAACGACGCGCGTTATCCGGATCCGTACTACGCGGCCCATCGGGCGGCAACTCTCATCGTGGGTGTGAGCTGCATGCCCTCCGAGCACTGCTTCTGCAACCTCATGGACTCCGAGGAGGCACGCCCGGGCTACGATCTGTTCCTGAACGCCATCGGCGACAAGTTCCTCGTGTCCATTGGCTCGGTCACTGCGGCCAACATCTTAGAGGCGGCCTGCGATGTGCGCGAGGCCACCGACGCCGACCGCATCGCGTTTCGCGCCGCCACCCGCGCCCGGCAGGAGGCGTTCAACCCCGCCATTCCCGACATCCAGGAAATTCCCATGCTCATGGACGCCTTCCACGAGGACGGCTTTTGGGACGAGCTCGGCGGCCGGTGCCTGTCGTGCAACGCCTGCGCGAACGTGTGTCCCACCTGCTACTGCTTCGATATCCGCGACACGCTCGACCCCGGCGCGAAAACCGGGCGGCGCGAGCGGGTGTGGGACGCCTGCACCTCGCCCCAGTTCGCCATGGTGGCCGGCGGCCACAATTTCCGCTCTGCTCCCGCCCAACGTGTGCGTCATCGCATGTACCACAAGCTGAACGGATTTCTGGCCACCCACGACCGCAGCCTGTGCGTGGGCTGCGGGCGGTGCGCCGTGGCCTGCAAGGTGGACATCAGCCCCATCGAGGTGCTGCGTTTCTTCGAGAGGAAGGGGGCCGAGGATGCCGAATAGCGCGACTACGGTGGCCGTTCATCCCTACCACGACGCCGGGCCCGAGTTGACCGGCGCCGAGCTCATGCGCGCCAACCCGTACCGTCCGTGGCCTGCGCGCATCACCTCCATCACCGAGCTCACAGCCACCGAGAAGCTCTTCGAGTTCCGGCTCGTGGACGACAAGGTGCGCGAGGCCTTCTGCCATGCGCCCGGGCAGTTCGTGGAGTTGTCCATCTTCGGGGTGGGGGAGGCGCCCATCTCCATCTCGTCGTCGCCCACCAAGCGCGGCTTCATCGAGCTGTGCGTGCGGCGCGCCGGCCGCTTCACCGAGCGGCTCCACCAGATGCAGTGCGGCGAGATCGTGGGCATCCGCGGGCCCTTCGGCCGCGGCTTTCCCATCGACGATATGCGCGGCCACGACGTGCTGCTCGTCGCAGGCGGCCTGGGCATCGCGCCTTTGCGCTCGCTCATCAACAACATCCACGACGAGCGCAGCGAGTTCGGGAAGGTGACCATCATCTACGGCTCGCGCAACCCCGCCGAGGTCATGTTTCGCCACCAGTTCGAGATGTGGCGCCACCGTAGGGACTTCGACCTGTATCTGACCGTCGACCACGCCGACGAAACGTGGGATGGCGAGGAGGGCCTGGTCACCAAGCCCTTCGAACATCTTGAGATCAACGCCGAGAACACCTTCGGTGCCCTGTGCGGGCCGCCGGTAATGTATCGGTTCGTGGTGGCCGAGATGCGGAAGAAGAACATCAGCTACGACCGCATCTACATGAGCTTCGAGCGCCATATGAAGTGCGGCGTGGGGAAGTGCGGCCACTGCCAGATCGGGCACCAGTACTGCTGCATTGACGGACCGGTCTTCAACTACTGGGAGGCCAAGAACATTCAGGGGTCGATGTAAATGAGCGAGAGGGAATCCGTGACCGATGCGCCCCGCGCCCCGCGCGTGGTGTTCGCCGGCCTGGCCAGCTGCTTCGGCTGCCAGATCAACATCACCAACATCGAGGAGCATCTGCTGGCGGTGCTCGGCCAGATCGATCTGGCCTACTGGCAGCTCACCTCCTCGGCCCCCATGCCCGATGAGTTCGACGTGGCAGTTGTCGAGGGCGCGGTGACCACCGAGGAGGCCGCCCGGACGGTGCGCCGGCTGCGCGAGCGGGCCCGTACGGTTATCGCCATAGGCGCCTGCGCGGCCACCGGCGGCATTCCCGGTATGGCCGCAGGCGACATCGCGGGCCATGCGGCGGCCGTCTACGGGGAGTCGACCCCGGCCGCCTGCGGCTCGTTGCGCGCGCCGGCACCGGTGTCGGCGGTCATCGACGTCGACTTCACGGTACCGTGCTGCCCGGTGGACCCCTTCGACTTCGTGCGCGTGCTGGATGCGGCGCTTTACGGCAGCAACCGCCTTGCTGCCACCTCGGCGCTGTGCGGCGAGTGCTCGCGCAACGAGGGCGGCTGCCTCTACGCGCGCGGTCAGATGTGCCTGGGGTTGGTGACCCGCGCCGGCTGCGGTGCCCGCTGCCCGGCCCTTGGGCGTGCCTGCAACGGCTGCGCCGGCCTCTCGCCCGATGCGAACGTGGGCGCCGCCCGCGCCTTTGCGGCCTCGCGGGGGCACGTACCGGAGCGCTTCGACGAGGCTTTGCAGATGTTCAACGCCGTGGCGCTGGCTGCGGCGGGGAAGGAGTAGCCCATGGCTTCCACATCCATCACCGTCGAGCACATGGCCCGCGTTGAGGGCCACGGCGATATTCGGCTCGTCATCGAGGGCGGGCAGGTGACTACCTGCGAGATGGCCGTCGTGGAGCCTGCACGCTTGTTCGAGTCCATGGTGCGGCGCCGCAGCTACGAAGAGGTGCCCTACATCGCCTCGCGAGTGTGCGGCATCTGCTCGTCGAGCCATGTGGTGACCGACCTGCGAGCCATCGAGGCGGTCTTCGGCGTAGAGGTGTCCGATCGCACCGAGGCTTTGCGCGAGCTTTTGGTGTACGGGTCGTTTCTGCAGAACCACGCCACGCACCTGTTCGTGTTCGCCGCTCCCGACTTCCTCGGGCACAAGTCGGTGTTTCCCCTGGCCGATGTCAATCCCGAGCTGCTGCAGAAGGCGCTCGGGTTGAAGGCCCTCGGCAACGAGCTGTGCACGCTGGTGGGCGGCCGCTCCATCCATCCCATCACGGCGGTGGTGGGCGGCTTCACCCACGAGATAGAGCCGGCGGAGTATTTGCGGCTCGCCGATGCCATGGATCGGGCGCGACCCTTCGCCCTGGAATGCGTCGATCTGTTCCGCGACTTCGATACCCTGGACGTGCAGACTGAAGGAGACCTGCTCGCCATGGTGGCGCCGGGCGCCTATCCGGTGTGCACCTCCGATACTGCCCGCTTCGTGCGCGCGGGCTATGATTTTGCCGTCGATGCCGTGGAAGAGGAGATCGAGGAATACCCCCAGCACTCCTCGGCCGCCTTCCTCGCCCGGGCCCGGCGCACCGGACGCCCCTACCTGACCGCGGCGTTGGCCCGTGTGAACGCCAGCTGGGACGCGCTGTGCAAAGACGCCCGCTATGCGGCGGCCAAGGCGGGCCTGCGCCCACCGGAGTACAACCCGTTTGCCAACAATATCGCCCAGGCGGTGGAGCTGGTGGATGTGCTCGATCGCTGCGCCGCCCTCTGCCGGCGCCTGGCGGCCGACGATTTCGCGGGGCCGAGTGCGCCGGTGCCCTTTACCGTGTGCGCCGGACGCGGCGTGGGCTTCACCGAGGCCCCGCGCGGGGCCCTGTTCCACATCCTCGATCTGGATGGGGAGGGCCGGGTTGAGCGGGCGAGTATCCTCACCCCCACGGCCCAGAATATTGCGAATCTCGAGGCCGACATGGCCCAGCTGGCCGAGAAGATGGTCGATGCCGACTACGACGAGGCCATGATCCGTCTGGAAATCGAGAAGCTCGTGCGGGCCTACGATCCGTGCCTGTCCTGCAGTGTTCACTAGGAAGACAATCGCCGAAAACACAGAGGGTGTATAGTGCGGATACCATGACCGCGCTGTACACGGAAAAAAATTGGGCGACCGCGGAATGCGCGGTCGCCCAATTTTTTTTCAAATACCCCCTTGCGCATATCGCGATGACGTGTATTATAGGCAAGCTGCCTTTTCGGGAACGAGAAGAGCAGCGCGGAGAACATCTCCGCCCGCTGTCAAGGCCTTCAAACAGTTTGTAAGGATTCTGTGAACGCCTTGACGAAAGGAACAAGGTTGCGTAATCTTATTCCTTGCGCCGCTCGCGAGAGACGGCGGCGGGGAGAGGCCCCGCGGCACCTTCACAACCGGATACTGAGGATGGAAGCCCGAGATTCATCTCGGGCGTCAGACGGACATTCGAAGCGAAAAGCTTTACCAATTTCCCTGTCAGGGGCCGCGTGCCCCGACGGAGAGTTTTCAAACAGAATCGAGACTCACACGATCTGTGGCGCCCGGAAGGACGCTGTTTGAACGGAGAGTTTGATCCTGGCTCAGGATGAACGCTGGCGGCGTGCCTAACACATGCAAGTCGAACGGTTAAACCGCCCTCGGGCGGACATACAGTGGCGAACGGGTGAGTAACACGTGACCAACCTGCCCCGCGCTCCGGGACAACCGCTGGAAACGGCGGCTAATACCGGATACTCCGCGGCCCCCGCATGGGGGCGGCGGGAAAGCCCCGACGGCGCGGGATGGGGTCGCGGCCCATTAGGTAGTAGGCGGGGTAGAGGCCCACCTAGCCGACGATGGGTAGCCGGACTGAGAGGTCGATCGGCCACATTGGGACTGAGATACGGCCCAGACTCCTACGGGAGGCAGCAGTGGGGAATTTTGCGCAATGGGGGGAACCCTGACGCAGCAACGCCGCGTGCGGGACGAAGGCCCTCGGGTCGTAAACCGCTTTCAGCAGGGAAGACCTTACGACGGTACCTGCAGAAGAAGCTCCGGCTAACTACGTGCCAGCAGCCGCGGTAATACGTAGGGGGCGAGCGTTATCCGGATTCATTGGGCGTAAAGCGCGCGTAGGCGGCCGCCTAAGCGGAACCTCTAACCCCGGGGCTCAACCTCGGGCCGGGTTCCGGACTGGGCGGCTCGAGTGCGGTAGAGGAGAGCGGAATTCCCGGTGTAGCGGTGGAATGCGCAGATATCGGGAAGAACACCGATGGCGAAGGCAGCTCTCTGGGCCGTCACTGACGCTGAGGCGCGAAAGCTGGGGGAGCGAACAGGATTAGATACCCTGGTAGTCCCAGCCGTAAACGATGGATACTAGGTGTGGGGGGATCCTCCCTCCGTGCCGCAGCCAACGCATTAAGTATCCCGCCTGGGGAGTACGGCCGCAAGGCTAAAACTCAAAGGAATTGACGGGGGCCCGCACAAGCAGCGGAGCATGTGGCTTAATTCGAAGCAACGCGAAGAACCTTACCAGGGCTTGACATGCGCCTGAAGCCGCGGAGACGCGGTGGCCGAGAGGAGGGCGCGCAGGTGGTGCATGGCTGTCGTCAGCTCGTGTCGTGAGATGTTGGGTTAAGTCCCGCAACGAGCGCAACCCCCGTCCCGTGTTGCCAGCATTAGGTTGGGGACTCGCGGGAGACTGCCGGCGTCAAGCCGGAGGAAGGTGGGGACGACGTCAAGTCATCATGCCCCTTATGCCCTGGGCTGCACACGTGCTACAATGGCCGGTACAGAGGGTTGCCACCCCGCGAGGGGGAGCGGATCCCGGAAAGCCGGCCCCAGTTCGGATCGCAGGCTGCAACCCGCCTGCGTGAAGCCGGAGTTGCTAGTAATCGCGGATCAGCACGCCGCGGTGAATACGTTCCCGGGCCTTGTACACACCGCCCGTCACACCACCCGAGTCGTCTGCACCCGAAGCCGCCGGCCGAACCCCCCCCTGGGGGCGGAGGCGTCGAAGGTGTGGAGGGTAAGGGGGGTGAAGTCGTAACAAGGTAGCCGTACCGGAAGGTGCGGCTGGATCACCTCCTTTCTAGGGAGAACCTAGGCCGTCTTCTCCATTCCCCAGCATCCGGCTGCGAGGGCCCCCGAGGGCCCCCGGCACCTTGACAGCTGCATAGCGCGTGACATGAAAATGTCGCACATGATCAACACCTACATCAATTCCCTAAGCTGAGGCTTTAGGTTCGATGGGTGTTCGCATCATGGACACGACGATTCATCACGATCGCGAACGTATGTTTTTATCTTACGACGGATTTTTAATTCTCATAGATCTAAACCAGAGGACGAAGCCGGGGCCTTGTCGGCCCCGGCGCCTAGGGTATCTGAGGAAAGCGAAGATACCGAGGGCGCACGGCGGATGCCTTGGCACAGGAAGTCGACGAAGGACGCGGCAAGCTGCGATAAGCTGCGGGGAGTGGCAAACACACCTTGATCCGCAGGTCTCCGAATGGGGGAACCCAGCAGGGGTCATGCCCTGCTATCCCCGCCTGAATCAAATAGGGCGGGCGAAGGCAACCGGGGGAACTGAAACATCTAAGTACCCCGAGGAAGAGAAATCAACCGAGATTGCGCGAGTAGCGGCGAGCGAAAGCGCACCAGCCCAAACCCGGGCGCGTGTAAGCGGCAGGCGTTGCCGCCCGGGGGTTGCGGGACGCCCGTGCAGGAGCTGCCCTCCTGCGTGGGGTTACAAATCCGGCAGGTAGCGGAACGGCATGGAAGGGCCGGCCGCAGCGGGTGAGAGCCCCGTACGCGAAACCTGTCGGACCTCAGCGGCGTATCCCGAGTAGGGCCGGGCACGTGAAACCCGGTCCGAAGCCGGGGGGACCACCCTCCAAGGCTGAACACTCTCCTGTGACCGATAGCGAACCAGTACCGTGAGGGAAAGGTGAAAAGCACCCCGGGAGGGGAGTGAAACAGTACCTGAAACCGTGCGCCCACAAGCAGTCGGAGCAATCTTGCATTGTGACGGCGTGCCTTTTGTAGAATGAGCCAGCGAGTTGCGGTGTGCGGCGAGGTTAAGTTTGTAAACGAGCCGCAGCGAAAGCGAGCCTTTAAGATGGCGAGTGAGTCGCACGCTGCAGACGCGAAGCCGGGTGAGCTATCCATGGGCAGGCTGAAGCGGGGGTAAGACCCCGTGGAGGGCCGAACCCACTTCGGTTGAAAACGGAGGGGATGACCCGTGGATAGGGGTGAAAGGCCAATCAAACCCGGAGATATCTCGTTCTCCCCGAAATAGCTTTAGGGCTAGCCTCGGCCGTTCACCCGCGGTGGTAGAGCCACCGGATCGACGAGGGGGCTTCACCGCCTACCGACTCGAGCCGAACTCCGAATGCCGCGGGTACACAGGCCGGGAGTCAGAGGGCGTGGGCTAAGCTGCGCGCTCGAGAGGGAAACAGCCCAGACCGCCCGCTAAGGCCCCCAAGTCATCGCTGAGTGGCAAAGGATGTGCGTCTGCCCAGACAACCAGGATGTTGGCTTAGAAGCAGCCATGCATTTAAAGAGTGCGTAACAGCTCACTGGTCGAGTGGACATGCGCCGACAATTCACGGGGCTAAGCGATGCGCCGAAGCGGCGGACTGAAGATTCAGTGGTAGGGGAGCTCTCCGCAGGGGGAGAAGCCGGGGGGCGACCCCCGGTGGACCGTGCGGAGGTGAGAATGCTGGCATGAGTAACGAGAGCGGCGCGAGAAACGCCGCCGCCGTGAGCCTAAGGGTTCCTGGGCGAGGCTAATCCCCCCAGGGTCAGTCGGGAGCTAAGGCGAGGCCGGGAGGCGTAGCCGATGCGCAGCGGGCAGAGATTCCCGCACCGCCGACGGCGCGGCACTACCGATGGGGCGACGGAGAAGGGTAGCCGGGCGGGGTTCTGGACGTCCCCGTGAAAGCGCGTAGGGCGAGGAGCGTGGAAATCAGCTCCTCACGTAGGCCTGAGACGCGAGACGAAGCGACTTGGCGAAGCCGGTGAGCCCATGCTTCCGAGAAAAACCTCTAGGGAGTGCCGTCGGCGCCCGTACCAAAACCGACACAGGTGGGCGGGTAGAACATACCGAGGCGATCGGGAGAACCACGGTTAAGGAACTCGGCATACTGGCCCCGTAACTTCGGGAGAAGGGGCGCCCCCGCCGGTGAAGGACCTCGCGTCCGGAGCTAGTGGGGGCCGCAGCGAAACGGCCCAAGCGACTGTTTATCAAAAACACAGGACTCTGCAAAGCCGCAAGGCGACGTATAGGGTCTGACGCCTGCCCGGTGCCGGAAGGTTACGCGGATGGGTTAGCGCAAGCGAAGCCCTGAAGCCAAGCCCCGGTAAACGGCGGCCGTAACTATAACGGTCCTAAGGTAGCGAAATTCCTTGTCGGGTAAGTTCCGACCTGCACGAATGGCGTAACGATTTGGGCGCTGTCTCAACCGTGGACCCGGTGAAATTGTACTGTTCGTGAAGATGCGAACTACCCGCGGAAGGACGGAAAGACCCCGTGAACCTTTACTGCAGCTTGGCATTGGCATCTGGTACGGCGCGTAGAGGATAGGCGGGAGCCATCGAAGCGGGGGCGCAAGCCCCCGTGGAGGCGACCTTGGAATACCGCCCTCGTCGTGCCGGCTGCCTAACGCGCGGCCGTGATCCGGCGCGCGGACCGTGCCAGGCGGGTAGTTTGACTGGGGCGGTCGCCTCCCAAAACGTAACGGAGGCGCGCGTAAGGTCCGCTCAGGACGGTCGGCAACCGTCCCGAGAGCGCAAGAGTGCAAGCGGGCTTGACTGCGAGACTGACAAGTCGGGCAGGTGCGAAAGCAGGTTCTAGTGATCCGGCGGCCCAGAGTGGAATGGCCGTCGCTCAACGGATAAAAGGTACTCCGGGGATAACAGGCTGATCTTGCCCAAGAGTCCACATCGACGGCAAGGTTTGGCACCTCGATGTCGGCTCATCGCATCCTGGGGCTGAAGTCGGTCCCAAGGGTACGGCTGTTCGCCGTTTAAAGCGGTACGCGAGCTGGGTTCAGAACGTCGTGAGACAGTTCGGTCCCTATCCTCCGCGGGCGCAAGGGAGTTGAGGAGATCTGCCCCTAGTACGAGAGGACCGGGGTGGACGGACCTCTGGTGACGCGGTTGTCGGCCAACGGCACCGCCGCCTAGCTACGTCCGGCACGGATAACCGCTGAAGGCATCTAAGTGGGAAGCCGCCTCCGAGATGAGCTCCCTTTCCGGTAAGGGCCCTGGTAGAACACCAGGTCGATAGGATGCAGCTGCAAGCGCGGCGACGCGCTCAGGCGAGCATTACTAATAGCCCGAGCTCTTCGCTTACTTACACTCAGAGAGACGTACGTCTCGCGATCGTGACGGCATGGCGCGCGCATGCGGCCGCCAGGGCGCCGGGGACGCACCCGGGCCCCGGACGGGCGACATACAGTTGCCCGCGGGAGCGCCTCCCGCGAGCGGAACCACAGAGCGGGGGATCACCCGATCCCATTCCGAACTCGGCAGTTAAGCCCCGCCTCGCCGAAAGTACTGCGGCGCCAGGCCGCGGGAGGACAGGTCGTTCCGCTCGCAGGGGGCGCTTTTCATTTATAATTAAAGACACCTATAGGGTGTCTTTTTTTGTTGCCCCTCTTGAGCTATCATACCGTCCTCTCCCTATGGAGTTTCTACGCCTTGACGGGGCGTGTGCTAAAATCTAAGGCTGACTGTAACCTATACGTACTACGAAGGGTTTGCCTGTATGTCATTCCTTGATATGTTCTCCAGCCTGACCGGTCAAATGTCGGCGGACATGGCCATTGACCTGGGGACTGCCAATACCCTTGTTGCCATTACCGGCGAGGGGATCGTCATCAACGAGCCCTCGGTTGTCGCCATAGAGAAGTCTACCCATCGCGTGCTGGCCGTCGGTCATGAGGCGAAGAACATGATCAACCACACGCCCGACGCATTTTCGGCTGAGCATCCGCTGAAAGACGGTGTGATCGCCGACTACGATGTGACCGAGGCGATGCTGTCGGCCTTCATCAACAAGGCCTCCGAGCGGAAGTATCCCTGGCAGCCGAAGCCCCGCATCGTCATCTGCATTCCCTGCGGCGCCACCTCGGTGGAGAAACGCGCCGTATTCGAGGCCGCCATCCAGGCCGGCGCCCGCCAGGCCTACCTCATCGAGGAGCCCATGGCCGCGGCCATGGGTGCTGACTTGCCCGTGACCGAGCCCACCGGCTCCATGGTGGTGGACATCGGCGGCGGTACCACGGAGGTGGCCGTCATCTCGCTCGGCGGCATCGTGACCTCCAGCTCGCTGCGTCTGGCCGGCAATCGTCTCGACGAGGCCATTGCCATGCATCTGCGCGACCTTCTGGGCATTAAGATCGGCGAGCGCACGGCCGAGGTCATCAAGATCAAGATCGGCTCCATCCTTCCCTTCGAGGACGGCCGCGAGCGCGACATGATCATCTCCGGCCAGGACGTGTACACCGAGCAGCCCAAGGAAGTGACCATCCAGTCCGAGGATGTGCGTGCGGCGCTGCAGGCGCCCATCGAGGAGATGGTGCTGCACATCAAGGACACCTTCAAGAAGACCAACCCCGACCTGGCCAGCGATATCATCCAGAACGGTATTCTGCTGACGGGCGGCGGCGGCCTCCTGTCGGGCCTCGATCGCTATCTCACTGACAAGCTGGAGATTCCCGTGTGGGTGTCCGAGACGGCGCTTACCAACGTGGTGTCCGGCTGCCTGAAGGTGCTCGAGACGCCGACGGCCCTGAAGCAGACGCTCATGCGCTCCAAGTAGGGCAGACGCGACCTATATGGCTCTCAATTTTCAGAACAACGAGACATCCTCGGGGAGGGTGTCGCTCATCATCGCCCTGGCGGTATCCTTGGCCTGCCTCGGAATCTACGCTGCCGAGGGCGCACAGGGACCGCTTCACAAGGTGCAGAGCCTCTTCGAGGGTGCTGCGGCTCCGCTGCAGCAGGCGAGCGCCCCTTTGGGTGCCGCAGTCGACGAGGCGGAGCAGGGCAACGCCGACAACGGCGCCGACGAGGATACGATGGCGGCCCTGCGCGAGCAGAACGAGCAGTTGACCCAGCAGCTTACCACCGCCGAGGAGCAGCGCTTGGAGAACGAGCGTCTGCGCAGCCTGCTGAACCTGCGGGATACCTACGAGATCGAGGGTGTGGCGGCTCGGGTGATCGGCCGCTCTACCGATGCGTGGAACCAGGACATCACGCTCGATGCGGGCTCGAACCAGGGTGTCGAGTCCGGCCTGACCGTGATGGGTCCCACCGGTGTTATCGGCCAGGTCATCTCGGTATCGGGCAACAGCTGCCGTGTGCGCCTTCTGACCGACCCCCAGTCGGGGGCGGCGGCCATGGTACAGTCAAGCCGTGCCGAAGGCATTGTGCGCGGATCGCTTGACGGGCTTCTGTACCTCGAGAACATCAGCGCCGATGTGAATATCCAGGTCGGCGATGTGGTGCTGACGAGCGGTCTGGGCGGGAGCTATACCCGCGGCCTGCTCATCGGCACCGTGGCCCGCGTGGAAGGCAGCGCCGGCAACGACAGCCGTCGTATCGTGGTGGCCCCCAACGGATCGGTGGATCTGCTGCAGGAGGCCCTCGTCGTGTTCAGCGCCGCATCCGATGCGGCCGATCGCACGGTGCGCTTCTCGTCCGATGACGCCCAGGGGGCTGAGGGCGGAAGCGATCAGGCCGGCGCGGGCGATTCCCCTGACGATGATGGCGGAGAGGATGGCGCCGCACCGGACGCCTCGGGAGACGGCAAGGCGGCTGACGAGGACGGCTCTGCCGATAATGCCGACGGGGGAGAGGAGGGCCGCTGATGGAACTCACTCGCGAGAACGTGGCTGCGCTGATCGGCGCCGTGGTCGCTGTGCTGCTTCAGATTATGGTGGCGCCGGCCATCGCGTTGTTCTCGGCAATTCCGAACTTCATCGTCGCCTTTTGCGTCGTGCGAGCGGTGGCCGCCCCTTATCAGGCGGGATCGCTCATCCCGCTCGCGCTCGGCCTCGTCTTCGACTTGGTAGGCGGTGGCCCGGTGGGCGGTATGGCCTTTGTGCTCGTGCTGGTAACGTTTTTCGCATCGCGGCTCTTTGCGGCCCTGAACAACGATACCCTGTTTATGCCCGTGACCATCATTCTTGTGTCCACCATGCTCGTGGAAGTGCTTTACGGCCTGGTGGTGGTGGCATGCGGTGCGGGTGTTTCCTTTGGAGAGGCGCTCCTGTACCGGGTGCTGCCCTGCATGCTCTATGATTGCGTCATCGGCCTGCTGCTGTATCCGATTGCGATTCGCGTGCTCGTGGAGAAGCCCTTGGGGCAGCCGGGAACTCCGGTCCTGCGCTAGGGAGGAGGTCTGACCGATGCTGGTCGCCATTATCGCCGCCCTTGCCGCGGCCCTTATCGCTGTGGCCGCCGTGGCGGTTGTGCTTGTCGTCCGATCCCGCCGCTCGTCTCCTTCCGTAGGGCAGACTAAAGGCGTGAGCCAGCTCGACACCGTCGGGGTGGGCTCGTCGCCCTTCGAGCGCCGCAGCGCCGCGAAGGGCGCGCGCGAGGGGGACGTGACCGTGTCCTCCTCGGAGGGCGGGAGCGCTTCGGCCAAGCCCTCCGACGGGCTTTCCGGGCGCTTTGCCGCGTTGGGCGTCGTTGCGGCCGGCATCTTCGGGGTGCTGACCTCGAAGTTGTGGACTATGCAGATTCTCGGCAATTCCGAATACGCCGATGCCGCCGAGCAGAACCTGTACACGACGGTGAAGACGCCGGCCCCGCGCGGGTGCATCTACGATGCCACCGGGGTGGCGCTGGTTACGAATCGGCCCGCCCAGGCGGTGCTCGCCGACCCCGAGGTTGCCGACAACCGGGATGTGGTGCGCCGGCTCTCCACGGTGCTCGGGCTGCCGGCCAATGTGGTCGTGCAGCGCATCAACGACACGAAGGCCGGTGCCCAGAGCCTGCGTATGGTGGGGGAGGACGTGCGTCTGCGCGACGTGGCCTTCATCGCCGAGCATGCCGATGCGTTCCCTGGCATCTCGGTGGAGGAGCGCTCTCAGCGCGAGTACCCCTATGGAGCCCTTGCGGCCCACGTGCTCGGCTACACGAGCAACGTGGACGCCGAGAGTTTGGAAAATCAGCCCGAGGGTCGCGAGATCCTCTCCATCGACACCGTGGGAACGACAGGGGTCGAGGCCACCTACGACGCCTATCTGGCCGGCGAACACGGCGAGAGCAAGGTGATGGTAGATGCCAGCGGGCGACGGGTGTCGGTGATGAGCGACATTCAGCCCTCCAAGGGCTCCGACATCTACCTGACCATCAACGCCGAGGCCCAGTACGTCGCCGACAAGGCCCTGGCCGAGCTCATCGCGCCTTCCGGCGGTGTCATCGGCACCGGCAAGGGAAGCAAGGGTGCCGTGGTGGCGCTTGACGTGACCGATGGCTCGGTCGTCGTCATGGCGAGTTTTCCCACGTTCGAGCCCGCGAGTTTCACTGGCACGGTTCCCGGAGACCTGTGGATCAAGTATCAGGAGGACGGCGCCTACGCGCCACTCAACAACAATGTCGTATCGGGGCAGTTCATGGCCGCCTCCACGTTCAAGGCGTTTACCTCGCTCGCCGGTCTGGAATACGGGTTCGCCGGCGAGGGCAGCAGCTGGAACTGCACCGGCGAGTGGGACGGCTTCGACACCGGTGTGCCCCAGAAGTGCTGGAACCACGACGGGCACGGCACGCTCGACCTGCACGGCGGCATCGTGAACTCGTGCGACGTGGTCTTCTACGAGATCGGCAAGGCATTCTACGATCACGGGCCGGCCGGCACCGGCGAGCTCTCGGAAACGGCGCTCCAGGAATACCTGGAGAAGTTCGGCTTCGGCCAGCAGACCGGCATCGATCTGGGCGGCGAGGCCGTCGGACGCATTCCCACCCCTGCGTGGAAGGCCGAGGCGTTCCGCAACCGTCCCGCCGAGGCCACGTGGCGCGGCGGCGACTACACCAACATGATCATCGGCCAGGGCGACGTGCTCGTGACGCCTCTGCAGATCGCCTGCGCCTACGCGGGCGTGGCCACGGGCACCATCTACAAGCCCCATGTGCTGAAGGAAGTGCGCAACAGCGAGGGGGAGACGGTGGTCACCTTCGCTCCGGAAGTCACCCACACGATGGATATGACCGAGTCGCACCTGGCCTACGTGCGCGACTCGCTGCACGACATGGTGCGCGAGTCTCATTCCGTGGGCCCGCTCTTTCGAGAGCTGGGCATTGACGCGGCGGGAAAGTCGGGTACCGGCGAGAAGCAGAACGAGAACGATACGGCGTGGTTTGTGGCCTACGCGCCCTTCGACGCGCCCAAGTACGTGGTGGCCTGCGTCGTGGAGCAGGGCGGTGGCGGTTCGGATACGGCGGCCCCGGTGGTAGCCGAGGTGATGGGCGCCCTGATGGACGTCGAAGCGGGGAAGTCGAAGGTGACGCTCGAGCGCATCGCGGGCTCCCCCGGCGAGTCGGTGGCCATTGCCGTCGAATCCGGCGGCCGCGAGGACTAGAGGCGAGGTGGTTATGGCAGAGCTCCCCCAGATTCACTCCGTGCACGCGAGCCAGGGCAGCGCCCGTTCCCGTGCCTCGCATGCCGCTTCGGGTCGTCCCGCGCGCCCTTCGCTGCTATCGTTTTTCAACTGGCCTTTCCTGCTGGTGATCGCCTTGCTGGTCAGCTACGGCCTGCTCGTGTGCTGGTCGGCGGTTCAGGGGATGGAGAAGTACAGTTTCAACCGGCAGCTGGCCGGCGTGGGCGTCGGGTTGGTGATCATGGCGGTGCTGTGGCGCTTCGATTACCGGCGTTTGGCCAACATGACCACGGCGCTGCTCGTCATCAACGTGGTGCTTATCTTGCTGCCGCACATTCCCGGTCTGGGAACCGATGCCGGCATGGGCGCGAAGTCGTGGATCAAGATCGGCATGCAGGTGCAGCCCGGCGAGTTCGCGAAGGTCACCGTCGTGCTGTTCGCCGCGAGCTTGCTCGCACGCTACCAGGGGACCCTCGACGACTGGCGCGAGTACTGCAAGGTGCTGGGGATGCTGCTTATTCCCTTCGTCTGCATCATGACGCAGCCTGACCTGGGAACGGGACTCGTGTACCTGGCCATCTCGGGAGTGATTCTGGTTATGGGCGGCGCGAGGGGGCGCTATCTGGCTATTACCGCCGTGGCGGGCGTTGCCGCCATCGCGGCGGTGTTCGCCGTCGACGAGCTGCTGAAATACGAGACGTCGCCGGGGGTCTACGAGTACCGCTTGCTGAAGAACTACCAGCGCGGGCGCCTGCTCGTGTTCCTGAACCCCGAGGCCGACTTGTCAGGCGATGGCTACAACCTGGCCCAGGCCAAGATCGCCATCGGCAGCGGCGGCCTGTTCGGAAAGGGTCTTTTGAACGCCACCCAGTCGACCCATGGCTTTTTGCCCGAGGCGCCGACGGACTTTATCTTCTGCGTGCTCGCCGAAGAGCTGGGCTTTGTGGGCGTCGTGGGCCTGCTCGCCCTGTACGCGGCCCTCATTGCCATCTGCCTGTCCATCGCCCGGGGTGCCGACAACCTGTTCGGCATGCTCATCGTGATGGGGGTCGTCGGCATGTGGCTGTTCCAGATTCTCGAGAACATCGGCATGGATTGCGGGCTTATGCCCATTACAGGCATTCCGCTGCCGTTCGTGAGCTACGGCTCCTCGTTCATGATCGTCAACTTCGCGCTCATCGGGCTCATCGGCTCGGTGTGGTCGCATCGCTCGATGCAAGGAAGGAAGGCTGCCTAATGAACCTGCCCCTCGACATCCCCGCGCTTCTCCGCGCGGCTACCGACATCGACGCTGCCCGCAACACGCCGCTGGCGGTGTCGGTCTATCTTGACGAAACGGCCCCGGGAGATATGGTGGGCCATGTGCGCAGCGCCTTCGCGAGTGCCGGGGCGCGTACCCGGGTGACGTTGGGCTATCTGGACGACGGCGCGCTGCCCGAGCCCTATGGTGCTGACGACATGGCCGTCATCGTGGCGGGGGAGTCGCCCCGTATCGGCGAGGCGGCGGCCCATGTGAGGGGTGCCGGCATCCCCGTGATGGTGGCCACTGCCTCCCCCCATGCTGTGATCGCCGCTGCCGAGGCGACCGGTTTCCCCATTCCCGAGGGCGATGTGGTCGCCCCCGATATGACGCGACCGACGCCCTGGGGCGATGCGGCTGCGACGGTCGCCCGGCGCATGACGGCCGGCCGGACCGAGGAGGAGGCCGCCGAGGCGCCCGAGGCGCTGGAGGCCGTCGAGCGGGCCGTGCCCGTGGAGGCAAAGCCCGCTGCCGATGAGCCCATCGAGCTGACGGATGAGGCCGCAGCCGATCTGGACCGCCGCATGGGGGAGTGGATCATCGCGGCCTGCCGCGAGAAGAAGCTCGCCTTCGCCCTGGCCTTCCCCTTCGTGCGCCGTCCGCTATCGCTGGATGCGGTGCGGGCCACAGCCATCCAGAACGCCGGTGTGGGCGTGGTGGTGTTCATCCCCGGGGCCGACATGCCCATCATGACCCTGAACCAGGCGAAGATGCTGCTGCAGATCGCCGCGGCCTACGGCCAGCCCCTGTCGGCCGAGCGCATCAAGGAGCTGGCCGCTGTGGTGGGCGGGGCCTTCCTGTTCCGCAACATCGCGCGTACTGCTGTGGGCGTGGTGCCGGTGCTCGGCTGGGCCATCAAGGGCGCTGTGGGATTTGCCGGCACCGAGGCCATGGGTCGGGCCGCCATCGAGTACTTCGAGGCCGGCGGCGACATCGTGGGTGTGGCCAGCGTAGTGCAGAAGGCCCGCGACGAGGCCGTGGAGGCCACGAGCAGGGCGGCGGCCACCCCGGCCGGCCGCAAGGTGGTCGATACCGCCAAAGAGGCGGGGCGCGCTACGTGGCGCGGCCTGCGCGGCAAGAGCGGAAAGGGAGCCCATGCCAAGTACTAACCTCTGGCCGCGGGTGGAGCCGCTGCTCGCCCGCGTCGAGCGGCCGGCCCGCTATCTGAACCACGAATGGGGCTGCGTCGTGAAGGACGACGCCCCCTTCCAATTCTGCATGATCTATCCGGACACCTACGAGCTCGGCCAGGCCAATCAGGCCGTGCGCATTTTGGTGAACGCGGTGAACGCCACCGAGGGCATGGGGGCCGAGCGGGCCTTCTTGCCCGCCGTGGACATGGCCGACCTCATGCGCGATGCGGGCGTGCCGCTGTTCTCCCTGGAGAGCTGCGCCCCGGTGGCCGAGTTCGATGCGGTGGGCATCACCCTGCCCCACGAGCTGGCCGCCACCAACATCCTGGAGACACTGGATCTGGCTGGCATCCCGCTGCACAGCGCCGAGCGGGCCGAGGACGATCCCATCGTGCTGGCGGGAGGTCCCTGCGCCTACAACCCCGAGCCCTACGCTCCCTTCTTCGACGTGATCTTGGTGGGCGAAGGGGAGGAGCAGCTGCCCGAGGCGCTGTCCCTCATTCGGAGGCTGCGCTCCGAGGCTGCCCCGCGGGCTGACATCCTGCGGGCGCTGGCCCGGGAGGTGGGCGGCGCCTACGTGCCGAGCCTGTACCGCTGGCGCGACGAGGCCGAGGCCCAGGCGGCGGGCAGCTGGGTGGAGCCCCTGTTCGACGACGTGCCGCCCGTGGTGGACAAGCGGGTGTTTGAGGGCTTCGCTGCCTCCGACGCCCACGAGCCCATGGTGGTGCCCTACACGGAGGTGGTGCACGACCGCCTGAACATCGAGGTGCTGCGCGGGTGCGCCCGCGGCTGCCGCTTCTGCCAGGCCGGCATGATGTACCGGCCCGTGCGCGAGCGCTCGGCCGACAACATCGTGAACGCCGTGGTGCGCGGCCTGGCCGAGACCGGCTACGACGAGGTGAGCCTCACCTCGCTGTCCTCCACGGACCACTCCCAGATCGCCGAGATCCTCACCCGGGTGAACGACGCCTGCGCCGGCCGCGGCGTGCGGGTGAGCGTGCCCTCCCAGCGCCTTGACGCCTTCGGTGTGGAGATGGCCGAGCTGGTGGCCGGCCAGAAGAAGGGCGGCCTCACCTTCGCGCCCGAGGCCGGCACCCAGCGGCTGCGCGACGTCATCAACAAGAACGTGACCGAGGATGACCTGTTCAGCGCCATCGATGCGGCCTTCGCCGCCGGATGGCGCCGCTGCAAGCTGTACTTCATGGTGGGGCTGCCCACCGAGACCGACGAGGACATCAAGGGCATCGCGAGTTTGGCCCAGCGGGCCTACGACCGAGCCAAGGCCGCCGTGCCGCCCGAGCAGCGGGGCAGCGTGCGCATGAGCGTGTCGTGCGCCGTGTTCGTGCCGAAGGCCCAGACGCCCTTCCAGTGGGACGGGCAGATCTCGCCCGAGGAGACGCTGCGGCGCGTGGGGCTCTTGAAGCGCTCGGTGAAGTACAAGGCGGTGGACGTGCACTACCACGATCCCGCCACCTCGTTCGTGGAGGCGGTCATGAGCCGCGGCGGCCGCGAGGCGGCGGCCTGGGTAGAGAAGGCGTGGCGCCGCGGCGCCCGCTTCGACGCCTGGACCGAGCACTTCAACGAGGAGGCGTGGACCGGGGCCGCCGAGGCGCTCGGGATAGATCCGGCCCGCATCGCCCAGGCCGATTTCCCCACCGACTACGTGCTGCCCTGGGCGCACATCACCGCTGCCGTGAGCCCGAAGTTCCTGGCGCGGGAGCGCGCACGGGCCCAGGAGGGCGTTACCACTCCCGACTGCACGTTCGAGAACTGCTCCGCCTGCGGGGCCTGTCCCACGCTCGGCGCCGATATCGAGCTGATGGAGGAGCGCGTGGGGAAGACGGGTGCGGGGGCCGCCAACCCCTACCGCAGGGTGATAGGCTCTGCCGCGATGGGAGATGCCGATCACGTTGACGGTGGTTCCGCAGACGAGATGGAGGGAAACTGATGGCCGATCCGCGTCTGTTCCGCCTGCGCGTGACCTTTCGGGAGACGGGGCGTCTTGCTATGCTGTCCCATCTGGAGCTGGCCCGTGCCCTCGAGCGCGCCGTGCGCCGTGCCGGGCTTCCCTATGCCGTGAGCCAGGGTTTCTCGCCCCACATGCGCATCGCCTTCGGGGCGGCGCTGCCTGTGGGCGTAGGCGGCACATCCGAGTTCTTCGACCTGTTCCTCACCGACTACGTGCCCCCGGCCAAGGCGCTGGCGGCCCTGCAGGCGGCAAGTCCCGCCGACCTCATGCCGACCGAGGCGTGCTATGTGGAGCCCAAGGCAGCCGCGGCCAGCGTGGCCTGTCCGGTGAGCACCTACGAGGTGCAGCTGTCGGCGGCACCGGCGGCGCTCATCGTGCCCGAGACCATCACCGTGGTGCGCAAGAAGAAGGAGAAGGCGCTGGCCGTGGCCGACTTCCTGGTAGGACCGGTGGAGCTTGACGGCGATGCCGTGCGCTTCACCCTGGAGGCCAAGCCCACGGGCAGTCTGCGCGCCGATGCGTTCGTGCGCGAGCTTCTGGCGGCCACCGTGGCGGAGGGGTATGCTGCCGAGGGACTGCGTCCCGTCAGCTTCCTGCGTGTGGCTCAGCGAGGGTAAGAGCGCTATGATGGCGCTGTGAGAGAGAAAGGAAGTTCCCATGGACGATTGCCTGTTCTGCAAGATCGTGGCCGGCGATATCCCGTCGGCCAAGGTGTACGAGGACGATATCTGCTACGCCTTCGACGACATCGAGCCCGAGGCGCCGGTGCACACCCTCATTGTGCCGAAGGTGCACTACGACAACTTGGCCGCCGATGTGCCGGCCGAGGTCATCGGCCACATGATGAGCGTCGTGCCCGAAGTCGCGCGCTTGAAAGGCATCGGCGAGAGCGGCTACCGCACCGTGGTGAACACCGGTCCCGACTCCGCCGCCACCGTGGGGCACCTGCACGTGCACGTGCTCGGCGGTACCAAGATGGGCCGCTTCACCTTCGAGGGAAGCCTGCGCGAGGCCTAGAAGGGGAGTGGACGCGCCGCGGGGCGGAAGCGGTCTTTGTGTGGCAGCGATAAGAAAAGCGGGGCGCCTGCGGGCGCCCCGCTTGCGGTTCGGGACAGGTTGCACGGCCTCGGCGCGGGCCGAGGCCGTGCAACCTGCACCCTCGGCGCGGGTCGGTGCCGCAGCTCCGCCCGCAGCCCCCCCAGCCCCGTAGCCTCAGGCCACGAAGGTTCCGCGATCGATGACCAGCTCGTCGTCCAGGTACAGCGTGGGGTTCACGATGATGCCGTCCAGGTGGCAGTCGGCCGTGGTGGCGCCCCCGAAGGAGGCGTTGGTGCCGAAGGCGATGTGCACGGTGCCGTAGATCTTCTCGTCCTCGAGGATGTTGCCCGTCAGCAGGGCGCACTCGTTGGTGCCGATGCCCAGCTCGGCGATGGTGCCGTTCTCGGGGCGCTCGAACAGCACGGCCAGGCGCTCGGCGTAGGGACCGGTCTCATCGCCGCCTTCGATGGCCGTAAGGCGGCCGTTCTCCAGGTGCACGATCATCGGGGCGGCCTCGCTCAAGCGCCCGATGCCCACCATGCTGCCGTCGATGACCATGGTGCCGCTTCCTGCGTCCTCCACAGGCGCGATGTAGGCCTCGCCCGACGGGAAGTTCCCGCTGGCCCCCGGTGTGCGGAACACGCCCGGGCTCGGCACGCCGGGGCGCCCGTCCAGGTTCAAGGCCAGGGTGTGGCCGTCCTTCTCGATACGGGCCGTCCGGGCCGCGTCCAGGCGGGCGGTCATCGCGGCGGTGAGCGCTTCCACGCGCTCGTAGTCGGCGCAGCAGGCCCCGGCCTGGAGCATGGAGAGGGTGATGCCCGGCATGGTGACTACGCGGGTGCCCTCCGCGGCGGCGTTGATGCGGGCCCGGGTGTGGGTGAGCGACTTGGCCGTGGCGCACAGGGCCACATCGGCCGACGCCATGGCCGCGGCCACGGCCGAGGGCGGCTCCTCCCCGGCCACACGGCCCTCGGGCATCACCAGCAGGGCCGTGGTGGCGCCCAGCTCGCAGCCGGCGGCGTAGAACAGCTCGCCCACTTCGCGGGTCGCATCATCGGTGACCACGGTCAGGCTCTCCTTCGCGGTCAGGCTGGCGTTGCGGGTCAAGATGGCTCGGGCCCGCTCCCTCAGCTCGTCGCTCGCCCCGAGCGCGCCAGTCCTAGGCATGTTCGTTCTCCGCGGGGAGGTTGCCCATGGTCTGCAGATGGGCCATGGATCCGTAGCGGGCATGGAAGCGCTTAAGCTCGGCCGGATCGTAGAAGGCGCAGCTGCCCGCGCCGAAGGCCTTGGCCACCTCGATCATGAAGCTGCCGGTCTCGTCCAGGTCGGTCAGGTGCGTGGCCCCCGTGGCGCAGCCGGGCACCGGCACCTCGGTGGTGACCGCCACGCCCACCACGGGCGCGGCGGTGGCGGTGGCGGGCTGCAAGATGGAGTTCAGGTGGTACAGCCCGTTGCCGTAGGGCGTGATGTCGTTCATGGACAGGGGGTAGGTGCGCGCGCGGCGGCCCGAGGCCATCTCGGCCAGGGTCACCAAGTCGTCGCTCACGGGCAGGATGCAGCCCTCCTTCACCGTGGGCGAGATCATGAAGCCGCGCTCGTTCATGATGCGGTTGCCCTTGGTGGTGTCCACCGACAGCACGGCGTCCAGGGGCCATGCGCCCGTCTCGGCGGCGCCGTCGCCCACCTCCTCGCGGTTCACCTCGGCCATGGACACTGGCGAGCCCATGAAGGGCACCGGCTCGTGGGGCGCGGTGGGGGCATGGGGGCAGATGTGGGTGGACACGAACACGTCGCCGGGGAGCATATCCCCGCGAACGCGCATGGACAAGAGCTTCGCCGCGCAGGCCAGGGCCACGAGCGCCCCATCGCCGTCGGACACGAACCCGATGCGCTCCGGGCGCGCGCCCAGGCCGCCCAGGCGGCCCAGAAGACCGATGGTGGGGGCATCGCCGCCGACGGCGCGACCGTTCGTGCCGGGGATGCGGATGCGGATCATATCGGTGGAGCCCTTGGCGCCGGTGAGCGGGTAGGTCTCGGCGTCGCAGTCCAGATCGATGGAGCGTAGATAGGCCAGGGCCGCCTCGCCGCTGGCGGCGGGGGAGTCCAGCAGGTCGTACAGCTCGATCAATTGCTTGAGAATCATGGGAAACCCTTTCTGTTATGACCGTGTGCGTCATTTTAACGCTGCGCGGCCGAGAGGGTAACGTCGGGTCAGCGCTTTTCGACTACAATCTCACTCAAGTATGTAACGACCGAAGGGGACATGCCATTATGAGACGCTTTATCGGAGTCGATGAAATCGAGGATATGGCCCTGGGCGCCACGGTGCTGGGCGCCGGCGGCGGGGGAGACCCGTATGTGGGCAAGCTTATGGCCATCGAGGCCATTCGCAAGTACGGCGACGTGGAACTGATCACGCCGGACGAGGTGCCCGACGATGCCGTCGTGGTGGTGTCCCAGATGATGGGCGCCCCCACCATCATGGTGGAGAAGATCTGCAGCGGCCTGGAGCCCATGGCCACTTACGACGAGATGGTGAAGGAGCTGGGCGTGGAACCCTACGCCATCTACGCCGTGGAGGCCGGCGGTGTGAACTCCACCATCCCGTTCATTCTCGGCGCCACCCGCCGCATCCCCGTGGTGGACTGCGATCTGATGGGCCGCGCCTTCCCCGAGCTGCAGATGACCACGCTGGGCATCAACGGCGTGAAGGGCCAGCCGGCGGTGCTTGCCGATGAGAAGGGCAACACCGTCACTGTGCGCGCCATCGACGATCGCTGGCTCGAGCGCATCGCCCGCCAGGCCACCTCGGTCATGGGCGGTTACACCATTCTGGCCTCCTACATGTGCACCGGCCGCCAGCTGAAGGACTTCGCCATTCCCGGCACGCCCACGCTGTGCGAGAAGATCGGCCGCACCCTGCGCGAGGCCCGTGAGATGCACGCCGACCCCATCGCCGCCGTGCTCGAGGTCACCCGCGGGCACCGCCTGTTCAAGGGCAAGGTGGTCGATGTTGAGCGCAACACCGACGGCATGTTCGTGCGCGGGCGGGCCGTGGTGGCCGGCCTGGATGACGACAAGGGCCGCGAGCTGGTCATCGAGTTCCAGAACGAGAACATCATCGCCCGGGCCGACGGCCGGGCCCTGTGCACCTCGCCGGACCTCATCATGTCACTGGATATGGAATCCGGCACGCCGGTGACCACCGAGGGCCTGAAGTACGGCGCCCGCATCGTGGTGGTGGGCATGCCCTGCGACGATCAGTGGCGCACCCCCGAGGGCCTGGCGGTCGTGGGGCCGCGCGCCTTCGGCTACGACTTGGACTACGTGCCCGTCGAGGAACTAGTGGCGACGGAAGGAGGCCGATAATGGCAGAGGAGAAGCGCACCTGGCGCTTGGGCATCGATGTGGGCGGCACCAACACCGACGCCGTGATCATCGACGGCGACCTGAACCTGGTCGCCTCTACCAAGAGCCCCACCACCGAGGACGTCATGGGCGGCATCAAGGCCGCCATGCACGAGGTGGTTTCCCAGATCGGCCTCGAGGCCGCGGCGAACATCGGATTTGCCATGCTGGGCACCACCCACTGCACCAACGCCATCGTGGAGCGCCGCCGCCTGAACAAGGTGGCCGCCCTGCGAATCGGGGCCCCGGCCACTACGGCCATCAGCTGCATGGCCGACTGGCCCGAGGAGCTGAAGAGCGCCATGCGCGTGCGCGACTTTCTGGTGCACGGCGGCCACGAGTTTGATGGCCGCGAGATCAGCGCGCTTATCGAGGACGAAATCCGCGAGGTGGCCCGCGTGGTGCGCGAGGAGGGCTTCGAGTCCGTGGCGGTCACGAGCGTGTTCTCGCCGGTGTCCGATGCCCACGAGCGCCGTGCCGTGGAGGTGCTGCGCGCCGAGCTCGGCGAGGAGTTCCCCATCTCGGTGTCCTCCGAGATCGGCTCGCTCGGCTTTCTGGAGCGCGAGAACGCCTCCATCCTGAACGCCGCGCTGGTGGACGTGGCCCGCACCACGGCCGACAGCTTCGAGGAGGCGCTGGCCGCCGAGGGTATCGTGGATGTGGCCGTGTACCTCGGCCAGAACGACGGCACCCTCATGTCGGTGGACTACGCCAAGCGCTATCCCATCTTCACCATCGCCTGCGGTCCCACCAACTCCATCCGCGGAGCGTCGTTCCTCACCCAGGAGAAGGACGCCATCGTCGTGGACATCGGCGGCACCACCACGGATGTGGGCGTGCTGTCCCACGGTTTTCCCCGCGAGTCCATGGTGGCCGTGGAGATCGGCGATGTGCGCACGAACTTCCGCATGCCCGACCTGGTGAGCGTCGGGCTCGGCGGCGGCTCCATCGTGCGCCGCGCCGAGGACGGCTCGGTCACCGTGGGCCCCGATTCCGTGGGCTTTCGCGTGACCCGCGCCGCGCTCGTGTTCGGGGGTGATGTGGTCACGGCCACCGATATCGTGGCAGCCCGGGGGTTGGCGCCCGAGGTGGGCGACGCGTCGCTCACATCCTCGCTCGACGCCGATCTGGTGGAGCGCGGCTATGCCGAGATCGTCCGCATCATCGAGGATGCCGTGGACGCTATGAAGACCTCGGCCGGCGACGTGAAGGTGGTGCTCGTGGGCGGCGGTTCCATCCTGGCGCCCGAGGCCCTGGAAGGGGCGAGCGCGGTGCTGCGTCCGCCGCACTTCGGCGTGGCCAACGCCATCGGCAGCGCCATCGCCCAGGTGTCGGGCCAGATCGCCAAGGTGTTCTCGCTGTCCGAGACGCCCCGCGCCCAGGCCATCGAGGAGTCGAAGCGCCGCGCTTGCGACGAGGCTATCGCCGCCGGCGCCGATCCGGCCACGGTGGAAGTGATCGAAGTCGAGGATATCCCCATGGCCTACCTCGGCGATGCCCTGTGCATCCGCGTGAAGGCCGTGGGCGATTTGATGCTGTGAGGAGGTCCCATGACTGAATCTCGTCCGGTGCGACTCGCCCTCATCCAGTTCGAGTCCGAGCTGGGCAACCCCGCCAAGAACACCGAGCGCGCCTGCCAGATGATCGCCGAGGCCGCCGAGGCCGGCGCCGATTTGGTGCTGCTGCCCGAGCTGTTCTCCACGGGCTACCAGCTGAACGCCATCGGGCCCATCCTGGGCGACCTGGTGGAGCCGGTGGACGGCCCCACGGTGCGCGCGCTGCAGGAGGCGGCCCGGGCCGGCGGGTGCTACGTGGCCGCCGGCGTGGCCCTCACCCGCGAGCTGACCGCCGTGCCCTACAACAGCTCGGTGTTCATCGATCGGGAGGGCAACCTGCTGGGAACCTACGACAAGCAGCACCTGTGGGCGCTCGAGCGCTTCTACTTCCGCGGCGGCAACGGCGGCGGCGTGTTCGACACCGACTTCGGACGTGTGGGCGTCATGATCTGCTACGACATGGGTTTCCCGGAGACTGCCCGCATGCTGGCTCTGAAAGGGTGCGATCTGGTGCTGTGCCTGGCCGCTTGGTGCAAGGAGGACATGGACGGCTGGTATCTCAACGGCCCCTCCCGTGCTTTGGAGAACACGGTGTATACGGCTTGCGTGAACCGCTACGGTGTAGAGGACGATCTGGTGATGCCGGGCCATTCCTATGTGAGCAATCCGCGCGGTCACATCATCGCTGAGCTGGAGGGGGAGGCCGAGGGCGTCCTTGTCGCCGACATCGACCTGGCGGATGTGGCTGCGGGCCGCATGGACGGCCGCTACCCGCCCTACCTGCGCGACCGTCGCCCCGAGCTCTACGACGACGTGCTGCTGCCCTAGGCGGGCGGCTCGTTTTTCTGCCCCATCCCATAAAGAAAGGGCGCCGGAAATGCTTCCGGCGCCCTTTTTGCGCGTGCGGTGCGCTGCGGCTTACAGCACCTCGTCGGTCTCCTTGAAGGTGATGTTCTGCACGCCCTTGATGCGGGCGGCCACTACCATGACGACCCAGTACAGCAGGCCCGCCAGGATGAGCGAGTTCAGGCCCGGGATACCGATGGCGTAGATGCTGGACACCTCGCCGATGCCGAAGCCCACGAGCCAGCAGATGATGGTGATGGGGTTCCAGTTCTCCACGCGCCGGGGCAGGATGCCTTCCTTGCGGGTCTCCTCCAGGACGGCGCGGCTGCGGCGCAGGAAGAAGTAGTCCACCACCATGATGCCGGCCACGGGCGGGATGGCCACGCCGAGCAGGGTGAGGAAGCTCGTGAAGTAGTTGATGATGCCCACCACCGACAGCACGGTGCCCACGATGCCGAGGGCCCACACCAGGGCGTTGCGGTTGGACACCTTGTTGAACAGGGCGTTGATCATGGTGGCCAGGCCGAGGCTGGACGAGTACAGGTTGATGTCGTTCAGCTTCACGGTGGAGGCGACCACGATGATCACGCCGATGATGCCGGAGGTGCCCATCATGATGTCGACGACGTTCTCGGTGCCCATGGCGTTGGCCAGAAGCACGGCCAAGAGATTCATGCCCAGCTCGCCCAGGAAGGTGCCGATGAGCGTCATCCAGAACACCTGGTTGCCGTTCTTCAGGAAGCGGGCGTAGTCGGGGGTGCAGATGGCACCGGCGATAAATCCACCGGCGACCATGGTCGTGCCAGCGCCGATCGACAAAGCCGGTCCCGGAGGAGCCGCGGCGATGAGCTCGCCGATGGAGTGGCCCTGCAGCACGATGGCGGCGGCCACGATGACCACGATGACGAACAGCGGCACGAAGATGGTGGCGAAGTTAGCGATGGCCTTGATGCCGAACACCACGAGCAGGGTGATGGACAGGCCCGTGATGATGGCCCACAGGATGTACTCGCCGGTCACGCCGGGAATGATCTCCTCGGTGCCGAGGAAGTCGGTGAAGGGCACGATGGAGGCCATGCCCTGGCCGAACACCGAGTTCTGCACGCCGAACCAGCCGACCATGGAGATGGCGACCACGCCGCCGAACAGGGCCGAGCCGCCCTTGCCCAGACCGCACCAGCGGGAAAGAAGGCTGGTGGACAGGCCCTCGTGAGCCGCGGCGGTACCGAGCGCCCAGCTGACGACCTGCAGCAGCACCGAGCCGAGCATAGTGCAGACGAAGGCGTCGAAGAACGTCATGCCGTAGCCGAGGGCGGCGCCCAGCATCAGCTGGGACACGCAGCAGATGGCGCCGATACGGATGAAGAGGATGCGCCAGAACGGCTGCTTGGCGCTGGCGGGAACGCGCGACAGCGAGTAATCGATGTCGCGGTTCTCGGCCTCGGCGGCCTCTTCGAATTGCTTTTCAGTTGTCATAGGCAATCCTTCTCTCTCAAAAGCGGCGGCGCGGCGTCTTTCCCCATCGGACCGGCGCTGCCGATACATGTGCTTCTGCTGAATGCAGAATGGAGAAATAATATCTTGCTTGCTTTTCATTTGTGTTTCCAATGGGAAAGGAATCCGTCTGCCTGGTTCCACCCGTCGCTAAACGGCGGTTTCCGCGCCGCGATGGTATGCTGGCAGAGTTTGATTCGCGCCGTGGGGACGGTGCGCGAGAGATTGGAAAGGGGATGCGCCCGCCATGGAATCGAAGGGACTCGGCGCCGATCTGTATGTCGACGAGGCGGACCGCAAGGATTGGAAGTCCATCGCCGTCATCCGCGCCGGGGGCATGTTCAGCGCCCCGACGCTGATGGTGGGAGCGGCTTTGGGGCTGGGCCTGGGCCTGGGCGGCTCGGCTTTGGTCACCTTGGCGGGCTTCGGCTTCATCGTCATATATATGTGCTTCGTCTCGATGCAGGCGTCGGATACCGGCGCGCCGACGGCGCTGCTGGCGGCCCCGGCCCTCGGTGTTGGCGGGGCGCGCTGGGTCGTGTCGCTCATCGTGGGCGTGGTGACCGTGGGTTGGTTCGGTGTGCAGACGGCCGTGTGCGGCGCGTCGCTGTCGCTTATGCTGGCGGCCACCTTCACTGTCGCGGCTCCCGAATGGGCCTGCGCTTTGGGACTGGGGCTGCTCATGCTGGTCACGGCGGTGATTGGCTTCTCGGGGCTGCGCTGGCTGTCCACCGTGGCGGCGCCCTTCCTCATGACAGTCTGCCTCTACGGGGTGGCCGCATCTTTGGCTGGTGAGGGCGGGGTGGGGCCCCTGGTTGCTTTTGCCCCTGCGCCCGCCGACGCCATCGGCTTTCTGACCGGGGTGAACCTGGCCATCGGGCTGTTCGCCTTCGCGGGGTTCACCGCCGGCGACATCGCGCGCTTCGCGCGCACGCGCCGCGACGCGGTGCTGTCCTGCGTGGTGGGAGTGCTGCCCGCAGCCCTGGTGGCGCTCGCCTGCGCAGCGGCTTTGGCCATCGTGACCGGCGAGGGGGACGTGGCGGTGCTCATGAACTCCATCGGCCTTCCTGCGGTGGGACTTCTGGCCCTGGTACTGTCGGCCTGGACGGTGAACGCGAGCAACGTGTACTCCGCCGGTCTCGGCTTTGCCGTCATGCTCGGCCGCGACGAGAGCGGCAGCAAGGTGACGACGCTCGTGGCGGGCATCGCCGGCATCGCGCTGGCCTTGGGGGGCATCTTGGGGCAGTTCGAGATGTTCCTGTCGTTTCTGTCGGCAACGGCCCCGGCCCTGGCCGGCGCGGTGGTGGCCGACTACTGGATCGTGCGCCGCGCGCGGCCCGAGAACGTGGAGCTCGTCGAAGGCTTCTCGGTGCCCGGTGCGGCGGCCCTCGGGGCGGGTGTGATCGTGGGTCTGGTCACGGGCGGTGCCTTCGCCGAAGTGCCGGGGCTGGCCTTTCTCAGCTTGCCCTTCTTCCTGGGGCCGGTAAACGCGCTTGCAGCCTCGATACTTTCCTATACCCTGGTCTACTACGCCACGGGCCGGCGCCGCTTCACGGGGCCGGTGCGCTGGCGCACCCCCGATACCTCTACGGCCCACGGCGCCGAGCGTGCCGCGGCCTGCGATACCGTTGCGAACTTCGAACCTGAGAGAGGGGCTTTATGAGAGAGATCGGCCTGAACGACATCGAGGACATCGCCCTGGGCGCCACGCTGCTGGGCGCCGGCGGGGGCGGCGACCCCTACATCGGCAAGCTGACGGCCATGGCCGCCGTGCGCGAGTGCGGACCGGTGCGGCTTATCGGCGCCGACGAGCTGCCCGACGACGCCTTCGTGGTGCCGAGCGCGTCCATGGGCGCGCCCACCATCCTCACCGAGAAGGGCGTGGGGGCCCACGAGTTCCATCGTCTCTTCGACATGGTGGGCATGTTCTTCAACCGCCCGGTCTACGCCACCATGCCCGCCGAGGCCGGCGGCGTGAACTCCATGCTGCCCATCGCCTGCGCCGCGCGCCTCGGCATCCCCATGGTGGACGCCGACGGCATGGGCCGCGCCTTCCCCGAGCTGCAGATGGCCACCTTCGCCATCGGCGGGGCCAGCGCGAGCCCCATGGCCTTCATCGACGAGAAGGGCAACGCCGGGGTGCTGTCCACGGTGACGAACAAGTGGACTGAGGACATCGCACGGGCCGCCACCACCACCTGCGGCGGCACGCTGACCATCGCCCTGTACTGCATGGATGCCCCCACGGTGAAGGCCTACGGCGTCCACGGTATCGTGACGCGGTCCCAGAAGCTGGGGCATGCCATCCGCACCGCCAAAGAGGGCGCCGCGGCGGCCGGCATGACCCCCGAGGAGTACTTCCTGCACTTCACCGGCGGGTTCAAGCTGTTCAAGGGCAAGATCGCCGATGTGCTGCGCGAGACGCGGGGGGCCTTCAACTTCGGCCGAGCCGTGCTCGAGGGCATCGGCGAGTACCGCGGCAGCCGCGCCTTCGTCGACTTCCAGAACGAGAACTTGCAGTGCGTGGTGGACGGCGAGGTGCGCGCCACGGTGCCCGACCTCATCTGCCTGGTGGACCCGGAGACGTTCATTCCCGTGCCCACTGATGCGCTCAAGTACGGCAAGCGGGTGCTGGCCGTGGGGCTTACCTGCTTCGATATGTGGCGCACTCCGCGCGGGCTCGATCTGGTGGGGCCGCGCTATTTCGGCATCGACGTGGATTACGTGCCCGTGGAAGAGCTCTGCGGGCAGAAGGGGGAATAGGGCCATGTACAAACTCGGCATCGACGTGGGCGGCACCAACACCGACGCCGTGCTCATCGACGAGCAGGATGCGGTGGTGGCCGCGGTGAAGCGGCCCACATCCGACGATATCTACACGGGCATCATGGATGCGGTGGATGCGGTGCTGGAGGCCAGCGGGGCCGACCGCGCCCTCATCGGCCGGGCCATGCTCGGTACCACCCAGTGCACCAACGCCATCGTGGAGCGCCGCAACCTGGCGAGCGTGGCCGTGCTGCGCGTGGGCGCGCCGGCCTCGGTGGGCATCCCGCCCATGGTGGACTGGGCCGACGACCTGGCCGCGGTGAGCCGGGGGTCGGCCATCATCGAGGGCGGCTTCGAGTACGACGGCCGTCGCCTGGCCGTCTTCGACGAGGGGGCCTGCCGGGCCTTCTTCGAGGGAGTGCGCGGCAAGGTGGACGCCGTGGCCCTGTCCTGTGTGTTCTCCACGGTGCGCGATGATGACGAGCGTCGCGCCGCCGAGGTGGCCCGCGAGGTGCTGGGCGATAAGGTGCACCTTTCGGTGTCCAGCGAGATCGGTTCCATGGGCCTGGTGGAGCGCGAGAACGCGACGATTCTGAACGCGGCGTTGAACGAGGTGTCGCGTCGGTTTACCGAGGGCTTCGCCGAGAGCCTGGCCGCCAAGGGCATCACCGAGGCCGAGGTGTACCTGTCCCAGAACGACGGCACCCTCATGACCATGGAGCACGCGCGGCGCTATCCCATCCTCACCATCGCCTGCGGGCCCACCAACTCCATCCGCGGGGCGAGCTACCTGACCGGGGTGGACGACGCCATCGTCATCGACGTGGGCGGCACCACCACCGATTTGGGCATCCTGTCGAACGGTTTTCCGCGCGAGAGCGGGGTGGCGGTGAACATCGGCGGCGTGCGCACGAACTTCCGCATGCCCGACGTGCTGTCCATCGGGCTCGGCGGCGGTTCGGTGGTGCGCGTGAGCGAGAGCGCCGACGGCACCGTGAGCGCCACGGTGGGCCCCGATTCGGTGGGTTATCGGATCGCCGAGCGGGCGCTCGTGTTCGGCGGTGACACGTGTACGGCCACCGACGTAGCCGTGCGCCTGGGGATGGCCGAGGTGGGTGATGCGTCGCTTGTGGCCGGGCTGCCCCTGGCTCATGCCGAGGCCGCCATGGAGACCATCCGCGCCATGGTGGAGGATGCCATCGACGTGATGAAGGTATCGAGCGATCCCATCGACGTGGTACTCGTGGGCGGCGGCGCCATCGTGCTGCCCCAGGATCTGGCCGGCACCCGCCAGGTGCTCGCTCCCGAGCACGCCGGCTGCGCCAATGCCATCGGCTCGGCCCTGTCGAAGGTGAGCGGTACCTACGAGGAGCTGGTGGACTACGATGCCGTGCCCCGCGACGAGGCTCTCGCCGCCGCCCGCGCTGCCGCCATCGAGGCCGCCGTGGCCGCCGGAGCGGTGCCCGAGACCGTGGTCGTGGTGGACGTGGAGGATGTGCCCCTGGCCTATTACCCGGGTCACACCAATCGCGTCAAGGCTCGTGCTGCGGGCGATTTGGCCTAAGGAAGGTAAAGTGGGGCGGGGCGCTCGGCGCCCTCGTTCCGCCCGAGTTCGGGTTCGGGAAAAATTTCTTGAATTTTGACTTGCGCACAATGATCGTTGCGCGTATACTATACAGGCTGCTTGAGACGGGGTGTTAGCTCAGTTGGTTAGAGCGCCGGCCTGTCACGTCGGAGGTCGCGAGTTCGAGTCTCGTACATCCCGCCATTTTTCTCAAGCGTGACACCACGGGGTGTTAGCTCAGTTGGTTAGAGCGCCGGCCTGTCACGTCGGAGGTCGCGAGTTCGAGTCTCGTACATCCCGCCATTCTAAATGAAGAATCGCCGCCCCTCGGGGCGGCGATTTTGCTCTGGACCGGAAAGCGGCTGCCTGATACGCAAAAGTGGCGCAAAAGGCGGGTTTGGTTCCCAAGGGCGAAGTTGCTCTCGGGGCGGTGGCGCGGCACGCTACTTCTCTGCCAGCATTTCCAAGATGAGTTGGCAGCGGGTGCCGATGGGGGTGGTGTTGGCGTCCAGGAAGGCTCGGATCTGGTGGCGGGGAAGCACGAAGGGCTCGATGATCTCGGCAGCTTCGGGGGCCGCCGCGCCACCCGGCTCCACGTGGGCGAACACGACGTGCACGTTCTCCTCGGCGAGGCCGGTGGACGAGAATCCCGGTTGGGGAAGCGGGCGCACGGGCGCGTCCACGTCATCGCGCAGGCGGTAGCCCGTCTCCTCGTACAGCTCGCGGGCCACGGCCTCTTCCAGCGACTCGCCGGCATCCACGAGGCCGGCGGGAAGCGAGATGCACCAGCTGTTCAGCGGATAGCGGAATTCCCGTTCCAGAAGCACCGAGCCGTCGGGCAGGATCGGCACGATGCACACGGCATCGGGCGTGGGAGGCTCGCCGGCGCCGAGCGCGTCAAGCGCCGCGCGATAGGCCTCGGGCCCCTTGCGCGAGACGCCCTCGTAGGCGTAGGGGCGCCCGTCGGGCATCGTGTAGTGCAGGTGATACTTGTTGATCCAGCCCGTGGAGACGGTCTCGATGGAGGCGAGGCGGGGAGTGGGGGCGGCGTCGAAGGAGGGAAGGGCCTCGCGGGGCTCGGTCGCGTCTTTGGACGTGGCGCTGGCCGCCGCCGCGGTCTGCCGGGCGGGGGAGGTAGCCGCTGCGGCGCCCTCGACATCTGAGAGACTCGCCGTTCCCGTTGCCGCCAGCTCGTCAGCGGTCAGAATCTGCACCCCGACGTGTGCCATATCCGCCAGGTTCGCCCGCTGCACTTCCGGCGTGCGCGACGAGGTGGCGTCGGCGAGCACGGCCACGTTGTAGCCGAGCGCCATCCCGTCGTAGGCCGTCGAGCGCACGCAGTTCGGTGTCGTGGTGCCCGCGAGCACGATGGTGCCGATGCCGCGTGCCTGCAGACGCTCGTGCAGATCGGTGCCGAAGAAGGCCGACCAGCTCGGCTTCGCGATGACAGGTTCGCCCTCGCGTGGCTCCAGTTCGGGTGGGCAGGCGAGGCTCTCGGGCCATGCGGCGGACAGCGGCCGGCCGCCTTCCGCCCACGTCCCGTGGCGCACCGCTTCCACGTCGCTTCCGTCGGCGGCGTATTCCCGGCGCACGTGGTAGACGGCCAGCCTGTGGTCTCGCGCTGCGGCAAGCGCGCGCTCGCAGGCGGGGATTGTGGCGGCGGCGCCGGCGATGCATAGGGGCGAGGTGGTATCGATGAAGCCCCTCTGCATGTCGATGAGGATCAGCGCGGTGCGGGCGGCGTCGGTCATGGGAACTCCTTCTTTCAACGGCGTCAACGCGTAGAGGAAGTGCGGGGCGCCCTGACCGAGCGAGTTCCGCAGCCGGAACATGCACAGCATGTTCCGGGCGAGGACTGTCTGAGCGAATCAGGGCGCCCCGCACTTCCGACCGGCGACAAGTACGGGAGTGTTATACTGCCACCAATATTCTCACCGCGCAACTGAGAGAAAGGGAACCCCATGATCCTCCTCGGCATCCTCATCGTGCTGCTGGTGCTGCTCGCACCGCAGATCTTCTTCATCGTGCCTCAGCAGAACGTCTACATCATCGAGCGGCTCGGCAAGTTCAACCGCACCGTGGGCGCGGGCCTGAACATCAAGATCCCGTTCTTCGAGACCGTCGCCGCCAAGGTTGACATGCGCACGCGCCAGGAGCAGTTCACCATCGACGCGAAGACCCGCGACAACGTGACCGTCACCATGGCCATCGCCGCCCAGTACCGCGTGAGCGCCCAGCCGGCCGCCCAGGGGCAGCCCTCGGGCGTGTGGCGCAGCTACTACATGCTGGCCAATCCCACGGCCCAGATGCGCTCCTACCTCATCGACGCGCTGCGCTCCAGCGTGCCCCAGTACACGCTGGACGAGGTGTTCGACAAGAAGGACGCCATCGCCTCGGATGTGAACCAGACGGTATCGGGCCTCATGGTGGCCTACGGCTACGATGTGGTGAGCACGCTCATCACGGCCATCGACCTGCCGGCCGACGTGGAGCAGTCCATGAACCGCATCAACTCCGCCCAGCGCGAGAAGGAGGCGGCCCAGTCGCTCGCCGAGGCCGAGCGCATCAAGGTGGTCACCGAGGCCCGCGCCCGCGCCGAGGCCATGGAGCAGGCCGGCCGCGGCATCGCCGCCCAGCGCAAGGCCATCGCCGACGGCATCTCCGAATCGCTTGCGGTCATCAAGAGTTCGGGCGTGTCGGCGGCCGAGGCCAACCAGCTGTTCATCTTCACCCAGTGGACCGACATGATGAGCGAGTTCGCCCGCAACGGCCGCCAGTCCACGGTGGTGCTGCCGAGCGACTTCTCCCAGACGGCGTCCATGTTCGAGCAGATGCTCGTGGCCCAGGAGACGGAAGGCGAAGACGAGTTCGTCATCGTGGAGGAGGAGTCGCGCGCCTAGGTCGGCGCCGTCGTTTTCCGCCGACGCGGACCGTCTTGCCGTGGGCCCGTGCCGTTCGCGTGAATTTTCGCCAGGGAAAGGGAAAAAGGCTCTTGCACGGGACGGGGTGTGGCGATATACTGTCAAATCGCGTCTTTACCAAGATGATTCATAAGACCGAATGTGAGTATAGAGTAGGAAAAGGCAATGGATATCATTCGCGCTATCGAGCAGCAGCAGATCAAGCAGGACCTCCCCGAGTTCAACGTGGGCGACAACGTTAAGGTCCACTACCGCATCAAGGAGGGCAACCGCGAGCGTATCCAGGTGTTCCAGGGCGACGTGATCCGCCGCCAGGGCGCCTCGGTCCGCGAGACCTTCACCGTGCGCAAGATCAGCTTCGCCGTGGGCGTGGAGCGTACCTTCCCGGTGCATTCTCCCAAGATCGAGAAGATCGAGGTCACCCGCAAGGGCGATGTGCGTCGCGCCAAGCTGTACTACCTGCGCAACAAGGTGGGCAAGGCTGCCAAGATCAAGGAGAAGGCGTTCCGCTAGGCCTTACTTCGTTGTATTGCAAAGGGCTCCTTCGGGGGCCCTTTTTCGTGGATGAGCCCCGACGACGTGCTTGAAAGCGCAGCGGGGAAGAGGAGCAGGGAGAGGAGCCGGCGTGATCGATCTGACGGTCCCCGAGATTCGGCGTAAGCTGCAGACGGCTTCGGCTGAAGAGTTCGCGGTGCTCGAGCGCTCGCTCGTGGCCGATACGCGCAAAGGCGTGCGCCAGGCAGTGGAGGTGGCTCGGCGTCGTTTGGAGGCCGAGGCCGCCGAGGCGGCCCGGCTGGCGGGGATGTACGCCTTCGAGCGCGAGCTGGCCGCCGAGCGGGGCGGCAGCGTGGTGCTGGGGCTCGACGAGGTGGGCCGCGGTCCTTTGGCCGGGCCGCTGGCCGTGGGCGGCGTGGTGCTCGACCATGCCGACGTCATTGCGGGTCTGAACGACTCCAAGCAGGTGGCACCTGATGATCGCGCGGCCGTGGCCGCGGCGGTGCGCGAGCGGGCGCGGGCCTGGACGGTGCAGTACGTGGAGCCTGCGGATATCGATCGCATGGGCATGACGGCGGCCCTGCGCGAGGCCTTCGGGCGAGCTATTGCCGCCGTGGAGGAGGCGGGCGTGGCTGTGGACGTGGTCCTCCTGGACGGCAACCCGCTCCATGTGGACGAGCGGGAGGTGAACGTGGTGAAGGGGGACGCGAAGTGCGCCTCTATCGCCGCGGCGTCGCTCGTGGCCAAGGTGGCCCGCGATGCGCTCATGGAGGAGTACGACGCGCAGTACCCCGGTTACGGCTTCGCGAGCAACAAGGGCTACGGATCGGAGGGGCACATGGAGGCCATTCGCCAGAAGGGGCTCACGCCGCTTCACCGACGCAGCTTCTGCACCGCTTTCACCCAGGAGTCCCTGTTCTGATTTGGCCGCGATGAGCGCGCCGCTGGGACATTGTTTGCTCTGCAGATTGAAACCGCAGGTCATCGCGATCTGCGGTTTCTTCTTTTAAGGCCTGTTGCCGGAAAGGTGTCGGTGCGATGCGATTGCGGTGCGGTTCGGGGACGGCGCGCCGACGTGTCCCGGACGGCTCGTCGACGGTTCGGGGGCGGTGCCCGGACGGCTCGTTTCGGGACATTCCCGATATCGTTTGACGGTTTTGCGGCAGTAGGCTTGCTCCATCGTTGAAAGGAGCAGCTGATATGGCGAAGAAGAGCAAGAAGCTAAAGAACGAGAAGCGCGCGTCGCGCGGCGGGGTGCTCGTCGAGAAGGCTCGGGCGCAGGACAAGCGCCGGAAGAAGCAGAAGAGAGAAGGAGGAGGAAAGGGAAAGAAGAAGGAGCGGGTGAAAAAGGGGAAGGGGGCCGGCGTGGGTGCAACCGAGAGCGTGTCGATGCCGCGGGGCAAGAGGAACAAGGCTCTGGGCGCGCGAGGGGAGGAAGCTGCCGAGCGCTTTCTCCGCCGCCACGGCTACGAGATACTCGAGCGCAACTGGGTGTGCTTCGCGGGCGAGGCCGATATCATTGCGGCGGATGATCGCGCGCTCGTGTTCGCCGAGGTGAAGACGAGGCGCGGTATCGGCCACGGTTTTCCTGGGGAGGCGGTCAACCAGGCGAAGCGCGAGCGATACGAGCGCATTGCCCTGGCCTATGTCCAGGATCACTGCGTGGGCGAGGTGACGGTGCGCTTCGATGTGATCTCCATCGTGGTGATCGCCCCCGATCGCGCCCTCGTGCGCCATCATCTGGGTGCCTTCTCGGCGGCGTAGCGCCATGCAGTTCGGACAGTGCGCTGTGACGAGCGCGACGGTGCGCGGGGTCGAGGTGATTCCCGTCACCGTGGAGGTAGTGGTCTCGGGAGGCTTGCCGGGTATGGCCATTGTGGGCATGCCCGATGCCGCCATCCAGGAGGCCCGCGAGCGAGTGAAGGCGGCCATACGCGCCGCGGGGTTCACCGTGCCCAACGAGAAGATCGTGGTGAACTTGGCCCCGAGCGGCCTTAAGAAGGCCGGGTCGGGGTTCGACCTCCCCATTGCCCTGGGTATCTTGGCGGCAACCCAGCAGATAGATCCGGCTTGGACCAAAGGCGCGCTGTTCGTGGGCGAGCTTTCCCTCGACGGGCGCGTGAGGCCGGTGGCGGGCGCGCTCGCGTGCGCCATCTGCGCGCGCTCCCTCGGCCTCGATTTTGTATGCGCCTCCGAGAGCGATCCGGTGCCCTTAGATGACGTGCGTATCTTCGCCATAGGACATTTGGGGAGCGCAGCGCATGAGGGCGGGGCGGCTGCATGTCTCTCGCGGCATCGTCGTGCGCGCGATGTCGCGAAAGCGGCCGCGCCGCTCGATTATCGAGAGGTGGCCGGCCATGAGGTGGCGAAGCGCGCTTTCCAGATTGCCGCCGCCGGCGGTCATGGGTTGCTCATGATGGGGCCTCCCGGCTCGGGCAAGACGATGCTCGCCTCGCGCATGGCATCGATCTTGCCGCCTCTGGCGCCCGACGAAATGCTGGAAGCGGCGGTGGTGCACTCGGTGGCGGGGGAGCCTATCGAATCGCTGATAGGAGGCGCGCGCCCATTTCGCCGTCCCCACCACAGCGCCTCTCTGGCGGGGTTGGTGGGAGGAGGTAGCCCCATTCGGCCGGGCGAGATATCGCTCGCCCATCACGGGGTCCTGTTCCTCGACGAGCTGGCAGAGTTCAAATCGTCGGTTCTCCAGGGTATTCGGCAGCCGTTGGAAGCGGGTACGGTTACCCTCACCCGAGCCGACGGCAACGTGGTGTTCCCGGCGCGGTTCATGCTGGTGGCAGCCAGCAATCCGTGCCCGTGCGGCTACTACGGCGACGACGATCACGCGTGCACGTGCACGGTGCCCCAGATTCGCACGTACCAGAACCGCATCGGCGGTCCGCTTATGGACCGTATCGATTTGCATCTGGATGTACGGCGCATACCGCCGGCCCAGGTGCTTGCCTCGGGGACGGGCACGAGCTCTGAGGAGCTGCGTGCAGGTGTCTTGCGGGGTCGGGCGTTCGCTTCGCGGCGTCGTGCCGCGGAAGGAGATGCTTCGGGTCGCGGATCGGCGCGCTGTCGCATGACCGATGCCGCCCAATCGTTTCTGGTGTCGGTAGCAGAGCTGCACTCGATGAGCGGGAGGGCGATCGTGCGCACGTTGTCGGTAGCCCGCACGATCGCCGATATGGCCGAATCGGAAACGGTAGGCGAGGAGCATGTGGCCGAGGCGGTGGGCTACCGCGTCCGGGATGGAATAGGAGGATGTTGAGATGCCGGTGAGATCGATGAAGTTGGCTGGCGAGCGGTTCGAGCTTACCGCCCGCGATGCAGCGTTTCCCGAGTTGCTGCACACCATTCCGAAACCGCCTGCTCGCTTGTACGGCGTGGGCGATCCGGCGGCGCTCAAGGCGGGGCTGGCGGTTGTGGGCGCCCGTCGGGCGACACCCTACGGGCGCGGCGCGGCGAAGCGTTTCGCATCCATGGCGGCGGCGCGGGGCATTGTCGTTGTGTCCGGCGGCGCTCGCGGGTGCGATGCGGTGGCCCATGAGGCAGCCCTGGCCGAGGGTGCGCCGACGGTGGCGTTTCTCGGGGGAGGGTGCGACCAGGTGTATCCGGCCGAGAACGTCGGTCTGTTCCAGCGCATCGTCGATGGAGGAGGGGCGGTCGTGTCGGAGCGGCCCTGGGATTTCCCGCCCCAGCCCTATACTTTCCGCGAGCGCAACCGGCTCATCGCCGGCATGTCTCGCGCGACGCTCATTGTGGAGGCGGGGCTGCCGTCCGGCACCTTCTCCACTGCTGACGAGGCTCTCGCGGCCGGGCGCGAGGTGTGGGTCGTGCCCGGCTCCATCACCTCGGAGAACTCGCGGGGCGCGAACCGGCTGCTGTACCAGGGCGCGCTGCCCATCGTGGACGACGACGCTTTTGCAGATGCGCTGTTCACCACGTACGGCTGCCTGAAGGAGCCTGTCGTTGGCGCAGGGGAGCCGGGGAGAGAATCGGGAGGGGCGGCGCTTACGCCCGAGGAGGAGCTGCTGGCGGCTTTGAGCGCCGAGCCTCTCGGCATGGAGGCGCTCCGCGGTCTCGCGAGAGCGCATGGGCCTGCGGAGGGAGACAGTCTTACTTGGCTTATGGTATGGCTCACCAAGGCGCAGCGCGATGGGCTCATCGCGCAGTACCCCGATGGCCGCTACGGGCCTCGGGTCGCTGTGGCGGCAAGGAGGGAGCGATGAATCGTGCGGTTTCCGCGTCGTGGGGCCCTCAGGCCCGATTGACGGGCGTGGCGGTGCCGTTGTTTGGTATCCTTCTGGGCTATGACTTACCATGTGACCATAGTCGGCGGGGGACTCGCCGGCAGCGAGGCAGCGCTCGATCTTGCGAACCGCGGGATAGCGGTGCGTCTGCTGGAGATGAGGCCGCAGCGCCAAACTCCCGTGCACCATACCGACGGCCTCGCGGAGCTCGTGTGCTCCAACTCGCTCAAGAGCACCAAGCCCGACAGCGCAGCGGGTCTGCTGAAACAAGAGCTCACGGCCCTGGGATCGCCTCTCATGAAGGCGGCGCAGGAGTGCGCTGTGGCAGCGGGCGGGGCGCTCGCGGTGGATCGGTTACTGTTCTCCCGTGCGATTACGGCCCAGATCGAGGGGCATCCCTTGATCGAGCTGGTGAGGGAGGAGGCGCGCGATGTGGGGTCGCTGGCGAGCGGCACCGACGCCCTCGTGCTCGCGAGCGGCCCGCTCACCTCCGACGCCTTGTCGTCCTCGCTTATGGGCCTGACCGGGAGGCATGCCCTGGCTTTCTACGACGCCGCGGCTCCGGTGGTGATGGCGGATTCCATCGATTTCGAGAAAGTGTTTCGCCAAAGCCGCTACGAAGAAGCGGCCTCGGGCGGCGACTACCTGAACGCTCCTTTCACGAAAGAGGAGTACGAGCGCTTCGTCGACGAGCTGCTCGGCGCCGAGCGCGTCATCGCGAAGGACTTCGAGACCCGCGAGCTGTTCCAGGCGTGCCAGCCGATAGAGGAGATAGCCCGATCCGGCCGGGACGCGCCGCGCTTCGGCAGCCTGAAGCCGGTGGGACTGACCGATCCGCGCACGGGACGCCGTCCCTGGGCTGCCCTGCAGCTGCGTGCGGAGGATGCGTGCGGTCAGAGCTACAATCTGGTGGGCTTTCAGACCAACCTCACCTTTCCCGAGCAACGGCGCGTGTTCCGGATGATTCCCGGTTTGGAGCAAGCGGAGTTCGCGCGTTACGGCGTCATGCACCGCAACACGTTCATCGATGCGCCGCGATTGCTCGACGCGCGGGGTCGCCTGCGAACTCCCCAGGCCGCCGCGCTCGGAGTGCCGGTGTACGTGGCCGGTCAGCTTGCCGGCACCGAGGGCTATTGCGAGGCCATTCGCTCGGGCCTGCACGTCGCCGTCGCCGTGACGGCCGATTTGCAGGGCGTCGAGCTTCCCGCGTTGCCTCCTGAGACGGTGTACGGGGCGCTCATGGCCTACGCGACCGATGAGGCAACTGCCGACTACCAGCCCATGCACGTGAACTTTGGCATCATGCGTCCGCTCGATCCGCCGGTGCGCAACAAGCGCGAGCGCTACGGCGCCTATGCTGTGCGGGCCGATGCGGCGCTCGTGGGCTATCGCCGAGCCCTCGAGGCTGCGGGGCTGATGGCCTGATGGATCGCAAAGACGTCGCATCGGCGCCGGCGGGCGCCCATGCGGCTCGCGCCGATGCCGATTCGCCCGCACAGGAGGAGCTCGTGACCGATGCGGCGATCCCGGGAGCTTGCGATGTCGAGGACTTTTGCGAGTCGCTGACCGTGGAGCGAGGGGCGTCTCCCCATACGGTGCGGGCCTATCGCGACGACATCTTCGCCTACCTGCGGTGGGCGCAGCGATGCGGGCACGAGCCCTATACGGTGACTTATCGCCAGATGAGGCGCTATCTGGCCGAGCTCGATCAGGCGCGGTACGCGCGCACGACCATCAAGCGGCATCTGTCGGCTCTGCGATCCTTCTTCCGATGGCTTAACAAAACGGGTCGGGCGAACACCGACCCGGTGAGCGTGGTGCAGGCTCCCAAGGGGGAGCGCCATCTTCCGAAGACCATCTCGGGAGCCGATATGGTGACGCTGCTCGGCGTGTTCGGCGAGGAGGATGCCTTTGGCGAGCCGCGCGAGCAATCGGCGGCTGATATGCGGGATCAGGCCATTTTGGAGTTCCTGTTCTCGTGCGGTGCCCGCGTATCCGAGGCATCGGGCCTCTTGGTCAAGTGGGTCGACTTCCCCTCCTTGGAGGTGAAGGTGTTCGGCAAAAGGTCCAAGGAGCGTATTGTGCCGTTATCGCGCACCGGTGCGGCCGTTATGGAGCGCTACCTGAGCGAGGCGCGTCCGCAGCTTCTGGGTAGCAAGGAGAGCGAGTTTTTCTTCGTGTCGAATCGGGGCAACCAGATGAGCGCCGACTCTATGCGCAAGATGTTCAAGCGGGCTCTGCGCGAGGCAGGCCTCGACGAGAGCCTGTCGCCCCATGCGATGCGGCACACCTTCGCCACCGATATGCTCGAAGGGGGAGCGGACCTTCGCAGCGTCCAGGAGATGCTGGGCCACGCAAGTCTTTCCACCACCCAAATCTACACCCATGTGAGCCCGGATCGCCTGAAGCAGGTGCACGGCCTGGCCCATCCTCGGGCCTAGGAACGCCTGCGCTCGCGTCAGATAGGATTGCGCGGCTCGGGCCGTCCTCGGGCCTAGGAATGGCAAGGCTTTCAGGGCGGTTGCGGCCGTGCCGCGGCTGTCTTCTTGCTTGCCGCCTTGGGCGCGTGCGGCTAATTTACGTCGTGCCAACGGGGATGTTCCGCCTTGCTTTCAACCTTGTGGCGCCCTTGCTACAGTTGACGTTCACGCCCAACGTTGACGGAAATCCCATGGGAAAATCTCCCTGTAGGTTCTTACCGGGGGCCGACCAGTGCGGCGGCCGCCCTTACCGAAGGGAGGAGCCATGAGTCGCAAGAAGGCAAAGATGCTGTTCTGGGCAGCGCTCGTCGTGCTCGCCTACATCCCTTACCTCATGCAGTCGGCCGGCCACGTCATTATGTGATCCTTCTTTGTGGCCGACGATTTCGCTTGAAGGGCATTTAACAGAGCATTTCTCATTTGCCTTGCGTTGTAATGCGCGAGCTGATTACGTGAGAGCTGAAGCAATTTCGCAGACAAGGTTCTCGGCGGATACGCCGAGTGCTTCAGCGTACTCAAACACTTCGCTAAAATGTAGGGATTGCTCGCCGGATTCGATCTTCGAGACAAATGATTGCGGGCGTCCCAGTGAAGCTGCAAGCTGGCCCTGTGTACGCCCCTGCCGAACCCGCACATCTCGCAGGCACTGCCCGATTACTCTGTTAGCCTCGACATTCATTGCCGAGAACGATACGGTAACCTTGATAATATCCCAATTTAGGATATTATTTCCGTGGGAGGTTGCTGCGAGATAAATGCTCAACGACGATGCAACTGCTTCGTGTCGCCGGAAAAGCAGTCTCGGATGGTGCTGGCATTTATGCTTGACGACACCTGGCATCAATCGCAATGTCTCGCGCTTTGCCAACGGGATGTAGAAGCGTGATGAGGCATGCCAAAGCACTTGTGGGGGTTGAGGCTAAACGTGAGAGTTGTTCGGGAAACGAGATGAAAGGGAGATGAGGGTTATGAAGGAAAGTCTGGAGAAACGCATTGAAAACGAAGGCCGGCTCCTTCTCGGGATTGTGGGGATTGTTCTGGTTTTTTTGGTATTACTGGCCCTTGTTCCTGTTGCTCGCATGCCAGTCGCTCCGATTGCCGCCCTATTGGTTTTTTTCACGGAAGGACCGGGGTTTATCGCACTGCTCCTTCTTTGCCTTACTGCGTGGTTGCTGTCCACCTATGTGTTCCTCGAGATAATTCGCAGCAAGGGATATTTTCGCAAAAAGGGCGGTGGCTGGCTATGGTTCATTGGGGTATTTGCGACGCCCATCGTCCCTGGAATTATTGCGATAGCTTTGCCCGAGAAGACGAGTGATGAAGGTCCTGTTGTGTCTGATGACCTTCCGGACTTTTAGGAGGAGACAATGACTTCCGATTTCAAAGTAGTCCTTAGGGATTACTTCAACTCCGATAGTACTTGTTTGCGGTGGGAAGAGGGTTGCCCCGTTGTTCCTGCAGCCGTTCAAGTGTCACGAAACCGGGGAACAAGCGAAGAGCATTTACAGCTGCGGTTTCGCAACATCTCTTCCAAGATAGTGAATGAGTTCACCTGGGAAGCGTCTATCTCCTTTGCCGACGGAACGGTTCAGGAGCTGCGTGAGACCCATCTTGATGCCGATATTCGTCCTGGAGCGGTTTTCGACGTTAACCCAATAGTTCTTGAGAACGTGAAGACAACGTCGGTCGAGGTGCGAATTGTCGCCGTAGAGTCGGGACGCAAACATTGGACCGCTGAAGGTCAGCTTACATCACTGCTTCCTCGTGCGACTCTCGGGTGGGATGAGGAATTGCTTGCGCAACGATATGCTTATCTGTGCAAGGGAAAAGGCCTCGACGCCAAGGGCTCGCAGGTGCGTTGGACATGCTCGTGCGGCGGCTCTGGCGTGGGTATGCAGTCTTGTTGCGCGTGCGGCAAGCAGTCACCCTTGGCTGCCGCTCTTTTGGATGGCAAGGTGCAGGAACGTGAGTGCTACTGGTTGTGCGCTTGCGGCGAGCCGAATGTTGAGAGGGATCGATGCTGGTCATGTGAATACCTCAAAGATGATCTTGTCGAATCGGAGTCGATTGATCGCGTCCGAACATTTGCGGCGCAGCGGGTGGCTGAGACGCAACATCGCCGAAAAAAAGCCGTTACGATCGGGGTGTCGGTGGTTACTGCACTCGCTATCGTCGGAGTGGTGTTTTTCGCCATTGTGAATCCGATCATTCAGAAGAACGACGCCTATCAGGCGGCTCGTCGCCACATGGCCCAGTCGAATTATGCGACCGCTGCTGCGTTGCTAGAGGGATTGGAGTGGCAGGACTCTGAGGAGCTCTATCGGATGTGTTCGTATGAGGTGGGCATCAGGGATGAGGCCAGTGATCGTCCTGAGTCGGCTTTGGATGCCTTTCGCGCTGCTATTCCCTATAAAGACGCCGAGGCTCGTGCTGAGCAGTTGGAGATCGCCCTGGCTCAGACGGGGGAAGATGCTGCCGACGATACTGGCAAGGGGGATGGATCGGCTGAGAGCACAGTTGAAAACGAAACTTCTGGAACTGCGGAGGACTCGAAGGAACCGAAGGCGAAGAGTGCGCAAGGCGATGCAATAGAGACCCCGTATTACTCTGTCGACTTGAGCAAGATATTTTCTGAAAGCGAAATGAGCGATGTGACCTACGAATATGCAAGTGGCTATGCGTTCCAAGAGCCTGGCGTTATGGGCATGGGATATGGGCTCAGAGTATGGGATGGCGACCGGACGCTCTTTTATGTGGGCTGTTTCAGCGAGGATTGGGGGCCGCAGGGCGAGTACGAGTCGATGGTCGTGGGCCGCGTCGAGTCTCCTGACTACGGTGCTATGCAGGTGTATTTGTACGTTCCCTATGATATTAATGCAGTTGAGGGCACCGATCTTGCCCGGCGGGCGGCGGACGAGCTGCGCGCATACATGGACGGCGTGAGTGTCAAGGGAGGGGTTTCCTCGGAGGTCGACTACATCCTTCCCGAAAGCGATTCGCGAAAGTATGCGCGTTCGGAGCTTTCGTCGTTGTCGACGTGGGAGTTGTATATCGCCCGCAATGAGATATTCGCCCGATACGGCCGAAGATTCAACAATGCCGATCTCGCGGAGCACTTCAACTCGAAGAGTTGGTATAGTGAGACGTGGAGCGCCGAAGAGTTCGATGAATGGTTCTCTCCGAATGAGTACGAGAAGGCAAATGCCGATTTGATTATGGAGTTGGAGCGCGATGCAGGTTCGCCGTACCTATCCTAAAGACTACGGGAAGTGGTTGAACGTCGCCTTTGCGGCGGTGCTCGCATTCGGACTTGCCGGCTGTCAGGCGGGCGGTGCGGGTCATGGGGATGCGTCCTCGAAGGAACAGGTGCTCGCCGAGCCTGTGAGCGAGGAGACGATGGAATCGTTGCGGGAGATCTCGGGGGAGGGCGCTGCCTCGGATGTTCCCGTAGCCCCTGCTCCCGACATCGAGGTCGCTCCTGATGTCACGTCCGCCGCGGATGACGAGGCGGAGAAGGGCGTTGCGGAGTCGGGCGAGTCCGACGAAGCCGTCTCTAGCGACGAGGGAAAGGGCGGGCTTCCATCTGCTGCTGACCTGTCCATTGTCGAAGACTACCGAGCCGGGTTCGACCATGGCCCGAAGCCGGCCGCCTTCCAGAAGTATATCGTGCTGCACGATACGGAGAGCGATTCCGATGCAGCCGCCATCATCGATTGGTGGGATGGCAACGGCAACCAGGTGGCTGCGCATTTCATCGTGAACCGCGACGGCACCATCTGGCAGTGCGTGCCGCTCGATCGCATCGCGCACCACGCAGGCTATGGCGATACGGGCCATAACGACCGCTACGGCATCGACGAGGACGGCCGCGACGACATGGCCGGCTCGACACCCATCGGCGGTGATTTCGCCGATTACGCCATGAACGCCTGGTCGGTGGGTATCGAAATGGTGCACGTGGGCGGCGAGGGCGACTATCCCGAGGAGCAGCTTCGGGCGGTGGATGATCTGATCGCCTATATCGACGCCTCTTTCGGCTTCGAGAGCGAGATCATCGATCACAAGGCGTGGCGCTCGGGCAATTCCGACACCTCTGCCGAGTTCGCCGATTATTTGGAGAGCTATCGCGCCACGCGAAAGCACGCGTAGGCTTTGGGGCACGGACGGTTTCCGCAGTCGGTCGGCGGCGGTGAATCGCCTGCGTGCCGACGGTTTGCGGGGCTGTTTCATCGCTGAGCGGCAAACTTCTCATTCCCTCTTGAATTCCCTGGGCGCGGGGTTCATACTGCTCGCACCATCTCGGGTACGACCCGTGGAAGGCGACAGGCTGGCTCGTCGATTCATGGAGGAAGAGGATGCACAAGGCTCAGCTCACCAATGCGCAGTCGCTGCGCGGTTTTCTGCTCGCGACCTTCGCGTTTCTGGCTATTTTCGCCTCGACGGCGGTGCCCATTCCGCTGTACGCCGACTACCAGGCGACCATCGGGCTCACCACGGCCGATATCTCCAATACCATGTTCACCTACCTTACCGGCGTGACCCTCACCCTGCTTCTGGCCGGGCGCATCTCGGACTCCTTCGGGCGGGTGCCGGTGACGAGCCTCACCATCATGCTCGCCATCTTCGGCTGCATCCTGTTCCTGCGCGCGGAAAGCGGCGTCGATGTGCTCGCTGCCCGCTTCGTGCAGGGCCTCGCGGCCGGCTTCGGCATGAGCGCCGTCTCCTCCCTCGTCATCGACTGCGTGGGGGAGCGCCACCTCAGCTGGGGTTCCACTGTGGCCAGCTGCGGCGCCATGTTCGGCATCATGATCGGCTCAGTGGGCGTGGGCGTGCTCTACGGCATGGTTCCCGACCTGACCGTTGTCTACGGCACGATGATCCTCGTCTTGGCCGTGTGCCTGTTCCTCGTGAACTTCGTCCACGAGCCGCTGGACCGCACCGCCTCGCTGCGCGCCACCATTCGCCCGCGCGTGTTCGTGCCCCGGGACTGTCGGCGCCTGTTCGCGGCGGTGGCCGTGGTGTACCTGTCCACCTGGATGGTGAGCTGCTTCTTCCAGTCCTTCGCATCGCCCATCGCCTATACCTGCTTCGGGGAGACCTCGCCTCTGGCCGGCTCCGTCATCCTGGCCCTCGTCATGGCACCGAGCGTGCTCGGCGGCCCCCTTGTGCAGAGGCTCGATCCGCGCCGTGCGCTCGCGGCGGCCATGATGATCTCGCTCGGCTGCACGGCCGCCCTCGCGCTGGCAGTGGGCGCACGGGCGGAGCTCGCCTTCATGGGGGTCTGCGCGGTGTTCAGCGTGGCTTCCGGCGCGGCGCTCGCCACGGCGCTGCGCATGCTGCTCTTGGAAGTGAACGTGCTGCAGCTGTCGGCCATCCTGTCCTCGGTGAACCTCGTGGCCTATGCCGGCTCGGCGGTGACGGGGCTCGTGTGCGGCGCGCTTCTGGGCGCGACGTCCTACGCGGCGGTGTTCGCCGTCATGGCCTTCGTGCTGGCGGCGGCCTGCGTCTTCGTGTTCTCCGCGGCGCGCACCGCGCCTGCGCGCCGGAAGTCGAAGCGGCTCACCTTGGCCCATTTCCACCGGAAGCGCGGCACGGCGATGCCGGCGTCCGAGGATACCTCTGCTGGCGCCTCTGAAGACCTCCCGGTGCCGATGCTCTCCTGATAGGCTTTCGCTTGCAGGCAGCTCTGGCGGCTTCGGCTCTGCCGGAGGGCGAACAGACTGCGAAGATTCCATGAAGGCGAACAGAAGTTCCCTTTAGGGCTGGCGTTTCTGTGCGCGGCCCCCTAAAATAACCTGCGAAAACAAGAATCAATGCAGCGGGTGGCCCCTCGGGGGCGCCCGCTGTGTTACGTCCGCGAAGGAAACGAAGCGATCCATGGCCAACGAAATCGTCATCAAGGGCGCCCGCGAGCATAACCTCAAGGACGTCGACCTCACTATCCCCCGTGATGAGCTGGTGGTCATCACGGGCCTTTCCGGCTCGGGCAAGTCGAGCCTGGCCTTCGACACCATGTACGCCGAGGGCCAGCGCCGTTACGTGGAGAGCCTCTCCAGCTACGCCCGTATGTTCTTGGGGCAAATGTCCAAGCCCGACGTGGACTCCATCGACGGGCTTTCCCCAGCCGTGTCCATCGACCAGAAGACCACCTCGAAAAACCCTCGCTCTACCGTGGGCACCACCACCGAGATCTACGACTACCTGCGCCTGCTGTTCGCACGGGTGGGCGTGCCCCATTGCCCGGAGTGCGGACGGGAGATCAAGAAGCAGACCACCGACCAGGTGACCGATGAGATTCTGCGCCTGGGCGAAGGCGCCCAGGGCGAGGCCACGAAGGCCATCCTCATGGCACCGGTAGTGGCCGGCCGCAAGGGCGAGTTCACCAAGCTCTTCGCCGACCTGCAGAAGGAGGGCTTCTCCCGCGTGCGCATCGACGGCGAGATCGTGAAGATGACCGGCGAGCCCATCACGCTGAACAAGAAGATCAAGCACTTCATCGATGTCGTCGTGGACCGCGTTACGCTGAAGGAGTCGGCCACGAGCCGCATCGCCGAGGGCGTGGAGCTGGCCTGCAAGCTGGCGAGCGGACGCGTGCTCGTGCAGGTGCTCGGGCCCGACGGCGCACCGCTCGGCGAGGCCGGCGGCACCTCCTCGGGGGCCACGGGCGGGCTTGGGGAAGGGGAGCACCTGTTCTCGCTGGCGCTGGCGTGCCCGGAGCACGGCCACTCCATGGACGAGCTGCAGCCCCGCGACTTCTCCTTCAACGCCCCCTACGGTGCCTGTCCCGATTGCCTCGGCATCGGCAGCCGCGACGAGGTGGACGCGTCGCTTGTGGTGCCCGACCCGTCCCTTACCCTGAACGAGGGAGTCATCGCTCCCTTCAAGAGCGGCAACTACTACCCCCAGGTGTTGCGCGCCGTGGCCGAGCACGTGGGCACCGATGCCGACACCCCCTGGGAGGATATGCCGAAGAAGGCGCAGAAGGCCATTATGAACGGCCTGGGGAATGAGAAGGTGCGGGTGGACTACCGCACCGTGGACGGCCGCGACACCTATTGGTACATCGAGTGGGAGGGCGTGCTGGCCGCGGTGAAGCGCCGCTACACCGAGGCCCAGTCCGATGCCCAGCGCGAGAAGCTGGCGGCCTACTTCGCCACGGTGCCCTGCGAGACCTGCGGGGGCAAGCGCTTGAAGCCGGAGATCCTCGCCGTTACCGTGGACGGCAAATCCATCCACGATGTCACCGAGATGTCGGCGGCCGAGTCGCTGGCCTTTTTCGAGGGGCTATGCTTCACCGGCCAGGCGGCTGTCATCGCCCTGCCCATCGTGAAGGAGATTCGCGAGCGTCTGCGCTTCCTCGTGGACGTGGGGCTCGACTACCTCACGCTGGAGCGGGCCACGGCCACGCTCTCGGGCGGCGAGGCCCAGCGCATCCGGCTCGCCACCCAGATCGGCGCCGGGCTCATGGGCGTGCTCTACATCCTGGACGAGCCCTCCATCGGATTGCACCAGCGCGACAACGAGCGGCTCATCGCCACCTTGGAGCGTCTGCGCGACCTGGGGAACACCGTGGTCGTCGTGGAGCACGACGAGGACACCATCCGCGCGGCCGACTTCGTGGTGGACATGGGGCCGGGCGCCGGCGAGCACGGTGGTGTGGTTATCGCCGCGGGCACCCCGGCCGAGGTCATGGCCGCGGAGGGCTCCATCACCGCCGACTACCTGGCGCGTCGCCGCCGCATCGAGGTTCCTGCCTGTCGTCGCCGCCCGGGCCGCGGCTCGGTGAAGATGACCGGGGCCTCCGAGAACAATCTGAACAACGTCACGCTGGAGGTGCCCATCGGCACGCTCACGGTCATCACGGGCGTGTCCGGCTCGGGCAAGAGCTCGCTTATCACCGATACGCTGGCGCCGGCGCTTGCCAACCGCCTGAACCACGCCCATCGCCGCACGGGACCCTATCGCAAGATTACGGGCCTGGAGAAGCTCGACAAGGTCATCAACATCGACCAGAGCCCCATCGGGCGCACCCCGCGCTCGAACCCGGCCACCTACATCGGGCTGTGGGACGACATCCGCGCCCTGTTCGCCAGCACGCAGGAGGCCAAGGCCCGCGGCTACGCGCCGGGGCGCTTCTCCTTCAACGTGAGCGGCGGCCGCTGCGAGGCCTGCAAGGGCGACGGCCAGATCAAGATCGAGATGCACTTTTTGCCCGATGTGTACGTGCCCTGCGAGGTGTGCAACGGCGAGCGCTACAACCGCGAGACGCTGCAGGTGACCTACCGCGGCAAGAACATCTCGGAAGTGCTCGATATGACCGTGGAGGATGCCCTGCACTTCTTCGAGAATATCCCTGGCATCAAGCGCAAGCTGCAGACGCTCTTCGACGTGGGCCTCGGATATATCCGCCTCGGCCAGCCGGCCACCACGCTCTCGGGCGGCGAGGCCCAGCGCGTGAAGCTCGCGAGCGAGCTGCAGAAGCGCCAGAGCGGCAAAACCTTCTACATCTTGGACGAGCCCACCACGGGCCTGCACTTCGAGGACGTGCGCCAGCTGCTCGAAGTGCTCCAGCGTCTGGTAGATGCCGGCAACACCGTGCTCGTCATCGAGCACAACCTGGACGTCATCAAGTGCGCCGACCACATCGTGGACCTGGGCCCGGAGGGCGGCGACCGCGGCGGCACCATCATCGCCACGGGCACGCCCGAGGAGGTGGCGAAGGTGGAGGGCTCCTATACCGGCCACTTCGTCGCCCGCATGCTTGAGGAAGCAAAGCTGCCGCCGGTGGCCTAGGGCCGGGGTTCTCTCCGGCCCGTGTGGGGCAACCGGGGATGCCGGTATCGGGAAATGCGGGACAGTTCTACCGGGTAGGGCTGCCTCGCTTTGCGTGGGGCGGAAGGTCGCTCCTGTTCAGATATGGAGCCTTGGGCCCCGTCGCGAATGCCGCGGCGGGGCTTCGCTATAATGGTGCGCTATGAAGAAGCGTACCCGGGAAAAAGTGGCCCTGCTGGTATTCGCGCTGCTCGTCGTGTTGGGGGGCAGCGTGCTCTTGCGCTATTTCGAGACCGGGCGCACCTTCAACGTGGCCGCCACCGGGGTGGACGATGTGTTCGGCCAGATGCAGGGCTATACCGCCATCGTCTTCGACGGCACCTACGATCCCATGGACGCCCTAAGGCCCGCGGTTGATGTTACGAGCGAAGGGGAGGAGGCGCCCGCGAGCGTGGGGGCCATGGTGCTCTCGGAGCTCTCGCGCCTGCCGCTGGCCCTGCGGGAGCGGCCGGTGTACGCCTCCGATGTGCGCAGCCTGTACCTGGACAAGGGCGCCGGCGTCGTCACGCTGGACATCGCCGATCCCTCCCGGTACGAAAAGCCGGTGATTCTCATGGCGGGCGACCGCAAGGTGGGCGTGGTGTACGTGGATTACTACGCGTCAAAGAAGCGTCTTGCCGCCCTGCAGAAGGAGATGACCGACGCCGGCGCCCAGTCGCTTATCTGTCTGGTGCCCCGCCTGTCGTGTCTGGCCACGCCCGACGGCTTCCAGACGGTCATCGTGACCGACGACTCGCAAGCCGAGCCCGGCTCGGGCGAAGGGAGCGAGGGCGTGCACATCATGTACGCCCCCGAGCGCGAGCAGGTGGGCGTGGTGCTGCTCACAGCTCTGAACGTGTCCTCCTCGAAGGTGTACTCGGCGTTGTAGGGAAGCGCTTCGCGCTCCGATCCCCCTCTGACTGCTTGTCATCCGGCGCCGTCTGCTGGTTGATCGCGGCGTCTCGCTCGGGTCTTTGTTTCGGCTCAGTTAATAACTCATCGTTTTGGAAAAGCCGCGTCCTATAATGCGGCCAGAAGCCAGCGGGCGTGCGCGCGCCGCGGCACCCCGACACGTCAAGGAGGTCCGCATTGAGTTACGTCGAGAACGTCATCGAACAGGTGAAGGCGAAGAACGCCGAGCAGTCCGAGTTCATCCAGGCCGTCACCGAGGTGCTCCAGTCCCTGGAGCCGGTTATCGAGGCCCATCCGGAATACGAGCAGGCCTCCCTCCTCGAGCGCATCGTGGAGCCTGAGCGCGTGGTCATGTTCCGCGTGCCCTGGGTGGACGATAGCGGCAAGGTGCAGGTCAACCGCGGCTTCCGTGTGCAGTTCAACAGCGCCATTGGCCCCTACAAGGGAGGCCTGCGCCTGCATCCGTCGGTGAACCTGGGCATCATCAAGTTCCTCGGCTTCGAGCAGATCTTCAAGAACAGCCTGACCACCCTGCCCATGGGCGGCGGCAAGGGCGGCTGCGACTTCGACCCGAAGGGCAAGTCCGACATGGAGGTCATGCGCTTCTGCCAGTCCTTCATGACCGAGCTGGCCCGCCACATCGGCGCCGACACCGACGTGCCGGCCGGCGACATCGGCACGGGCGCCCGCGAGATCGGTTACATGTTCGGCCAGTACAAGAAGATCAAGAACGTCTTCGAGGGCGTGCTCACCGGTAAGGGCCTCTCCTTCGGCGGCTCGCTCGCCCGCACTGAGGCCACCGGCTACGGCCTGGTGTACCTGGTGCAGGAGCACTTGAAGTGCACCGGCGACAGCTTCGAGGGCAAGACCGTCTGCATCTCCGGCTCCGGCAACGTGGCCATCTACGCGACGCAGAAGGCCCAGCAGCTCGGCGCCACGGTGGTCACCCTGTCCGATTCCACCGGCTGGATCTACGACCCGGCGGGCATCGATGTGGAGCTGGTCAAGCAGATCAAGGAAGTGGAGCGCGGCCGCATCTCCGAGTACGCCGCCCGCCGCGAGGGCGTCACCTACCACGAGGGCCGCGGCGTGTGGGTCACCCCCTGCGACATCGCGCTGCCCTGCGCCACCCAAAACGAGGTGCTCATCGATGATGTGAAGGCGCTCGTGGCCAACGGTTGCAAGATCCTCGCCGAGGGCGCGAACATGCCCACCACCCTGGATGCCACCGAGTACCTTCAGGAAAACGGCGTCGTGTTCTTCCCCGGCAAGGCCGCCAACGCCGGCGGCGTGGCCACCTCGGGTCTGGAGATGTCCCAGAACTCCGAGCGCCTGTCCTGGACCTTCGAGGAAGTGGACGCGAAGCTCAACGGCATCATGGTGAGCATCTACCACGCCATCGATGACGCCGCCCGCCGTTACGGCCACGAGGGCAACTACGTCATGGGCGCCAACATCGCCGGCTTCGAGAAGGTCGCCGACGCCATGATGGCCCAGGGCATCGTGTAAGGGTTCTGCCCGAGCGGCTCCGTTGATAGCATGCATGAGAAAAGCCCTGTTGATCGGGGCTTTTCCTGCGTTTCGGCTCGTTTTGGAACGCGAGGGCGTCAGGCGGCTGCGTCGGCCGCTGTGGCCGAGCATTCCAGCATGCACCAGTACGCCGCTGGTCGGTCCGATGCGCTTGACGACGCCCGCATCGCCGAGCTTATCGGCGCGGTGCGTTCTGCACTCGACGAGGGCTGCGCCGCAGAGGCGCCTTCGGTGCCCGGGAAGCGGCCCTACGTGAAGGAGGGCGCGGTGCCGCTCGCGCCCAAGTACGCGGAATCGTGCCGCCGCTGCGGGCGCTGCGTGGAGGCGTGTCCCGTTGAGGCAGTGGACGCGACGACCCTCAAGACCGACAAGGGTACCTGCATCGCCTGCATGGGCTGCGTGGCGGTATGCCCTGATCGCGCCCGCACGGTGAACGGCCTTCAAGGCGGCGGCGCTGGCCATCAAGAAGCAGGAAGGGGGCCGCAAGGAGGCCGAGCTGTTCTCGGTTGCGTGAGCCTAGCTCCCTGCACGCCTGTGATGCAATGACGCGTTCAATAGGGCCGGCTCTCTCTGTCGTTGCGAATGGTAAAATGTTCCTTAAGGAAAGTGCTCGCGCGGATAATGAGACGAGGAGGCAGCTATGCTTGCAGTCGCCGAAATCGCTGATGGAGTGAAGGAAGTTGCCGCAGATTACCCCGTCGAGCGCATCGAGCTTTTCGGTTCATATGCGCAGAATCGCGCTACCGACAACAGCGATGTCGACCTGCTGGTCGAGTTTACTTCGCTGGCGGTCTCTCTGCTGACGCTTTCGTCCCTTCGGCGAAATCTGGAGAACAGACTCGGTGTCTCGGTCGATCTTGTTCATCTTCCCTTGCCCGAGGGGTCTTTTCTCGATGTGGGCGAGACGGTGATGCTCTATGAGCGATGAGAATCTCGTTGTTCTTAAGAAGATCCTCGAAGAAATGAGCATCGCGCACTCGCTTCTCGGTATGCACGACGTTGACTCTTTCATGGAAGACGAGATGGCAAAGCGAGCTGTGTGCATGACGGTTATCAATGTCGGCGAGCTTATCAAGAATCTCGACATGGATTTTCGAGCCGACAATCCCGAAGTGCCGTGGAGGGACATGGCGGGCTTCCGCGATATCGCTGCCCACAAATACCAGACGTTGAGAATGGACGATGTGTATGTGACCGTGGCCGACGAGTTCCCCTCCATTGCGGAAGATATTCGGATGATTTGCGAAAGAGCCGAGGGGGAGGACGAGGCGAGGGACGATCGATGACGATTCAGGAGGATATCGAGGCGTTCCTCGCCTTACATGCCGATGAGGGCTACCGCGCGTTTCAGGCGAAGCTCATACCGAATATCGACCCTGGTTCTATCATAGGCGTGCGCACGCCCGATCTGCGGAAGTTCGCGAAGAGGCTCGCCCGGCGCTCCGACGTGGACGAGTTTCTGGCGATGTTGCCCCATCGCATTTTCGAGAAGGCGCAGCTGCACTCGTTCGTCATCGTGCAGGAGCGCGACTTCGGTCGGCTGGTTGCGCAGATGGAGCGCTTCCTGCCCTTTGTGGACAACTGGGCCACGTGCGACCAGCTGTCCTGCCGCGGGCTTGCCGTCGACCCCGATGCCGCGCTGGCGAAGGTTCGCTCGTGGCTGGAAAGCGACCGCGAGTACACGGTGCGCTTCGCCATCGGGGTGCTCATGCAGCTGTTCCTCGACGAGCGGTTTCGGCCAGAGCACTTCGCATGGGTCGTCGGAGTTTCTCGCCCGGAGTACTACGTGAACATGATGCGGGCGTGGTACTTCGCCGAGGCGCTGGCGAAGCAACCTGCCGCCGCCGAGGAGGTTATCGTCTCGGGAGTTCTCGACGTATGGACGCACAACAAGGCCATCCAGAAGGCCGTGGAGAGCCGCCGCATTTCCCCCGAGCAGAAGGAGCGTCTGCGCGCCCTGAGGCGGCGGCTCTCTTGAGCGGACGGGCTTCCGCGTGCGCCGCGCCGAAATACCCGAGAATATGAGAAGCGAACCGATGTTCCATGGTATACTGCGGTCATGGAACAAGAGCGCACATACGTTTGCATCGATCTGAAGAGCTTCTACGCCTCGGTGGAGTGCGTCGCGCGCGGGCTCGACCCCATGACGACCAAGCTCGTGGTGGCCGATCCCACGCGCTCGGAGATGACCATCTGTTTGGCGGTAAGCCCCGCTATGAAGGCGGCCGGCGTGCGTAATCGCTGCCGGCTCCACGAGATTCCGAAGGGGATGGAGTTCATCACCGCGCGCCCGCGGATGCGCGCCTACATGGCCGCCTCGGCCGACATCTACGGGGTGTATTTGCGCTACGTGAGCCCCGATGACATCCACCCGTACTCCATCGACGAGTGCTTCATCGACGCGACGCCCTATCTGGAGCTCTACGCCGTGGACGCCCGCGGCTTCGCGAACACGCTGCGGGACGCCGTGCGCGCCGAGACGGGCATCCCCGCCACCGTGGGCATCGGGCCGAACCTGTTCCTTGCGAAGGTGGCCCTCGATATCGCGGCGAAGCACGCGCCCGACGGCATCGGCGAGCTGGACGCGCGCTCCTTCCGCGAGCAGATCTGGCCGCACCGGCCCATCACCGACATCTGGAACATCGGGCCGGGCATCGCGCGGAGGCTGGCAAAGTACCGCGTGTTCGACCTGCGCGGCGTGACCGAGGTGGATCCCGATGTGCTCTACGGCGAGTTCGGGGTGAACGCCGAGTACCTCATCGACCATGCCTGGGGCCTGGAGCCCTGCACCATTGCCGAGATAAAGGCCTACGAGCCCGAGACGAGCTCGCTCATGAACGGGCAGATTCTGCCCTGCGGCTACAGCTTCGACGACACCCTCGTGGTCCTGCGCGAGATGGTGGACGACACGGTACTCGATCTGGTGGACAAGCACCTGGTGACCGATCATATCTCGCTGCATGTTAGCTATAAGCGCGACGCCCAGCGCGATGGCGAGGCCGCAGGCGAGCTTTTCGAGGGGGGCCACGGCCTGCGGAGGGCCGACGGTCGCAGCGGGCCGCACGGGGGAGGGTCGCGCAAGATTCCCGAGCGCACGAACTCCTTCGCGAAGCTGTTCGGGTGCGTGGAAGCACTCTTCCGCGAGACGGTGGACCCGGCGCGTACCATGCGCAAGATCAGCGTCGGGTTCGGCAACCTGGTGGACGAGGACCTGGCCACGGTGGATTTGTTCACCGACGTGGAGGCCGCTGCCCGCGAGCGGCGGCGCCAGGAGGCGGTGCTGGCTGTGAAGGGGAAGTTCGGGAAGAACGCCCTTATCAAGGGCACGAGTTTGAGGGAGCACGCCCTTGGCCGCGAGCGCAACGAGATGGTCGGAGGACACCATGGCTAGGGAAGAGGCCGCTGCGGCGAGGGGGGAAGCGGCCTTCGCGGGGCTCGTGTGGGAGGAGGTGGACGGCGATGCGGCGGACGGAGGCGCCGTGGGAGAAGGCTCGCCGCAGGGCCTCGACCGACCCGTCCCCGCGGGCTTGGGCCGTCCGCATCCCGACCGCGCCCGGCAGTTCTCGCCCTTCGCTGCCTTGCGGGGCTACTACGACCTCGTGCACGAGCGGGAGCGGGTGATCGAGCCCCGCCGCCCTCTTTCCGAGGAGGAGGCCCGCGCGCTGGATGCGACCATCGCGAACCTGCAACGCGGCGTCATGGTGCGGGCGGTCTTCTACGAAAAAGACGCTTGCCGAACCATTGTCGGGACAGTGAGTCAGGTTGATATGATCTATCATGACCTATGGATTGTACGGACGCGCATTCCGTTTGCGAGCTTGTGCGCCTTGGAGGCGCTCTCCTGAAAGGACGACGATGAACGAGATTAAATGCCCCCATTGCGGCGAGGTCTTCACGGTAGACGAGAGCGGGTACGCCGCTATCCTCAGCCAAGTGCGCGACCAGGAGTTCCGGCGCGAGGTGGATGCCCGCGTTTCCCTGGCCGAAAAGTCCCGCGAGCAGGAGGTGGCCCTCGCGGTGACCAAGGCCGAGGAGGCCCTGCGCGCCCAAATTGCCGAGCGCGATGGACAGCTGGCCGCCCAGACCGAGCGCTTCAAAGCCCAGGCGAAGGACTTCCAGATAACGGCACAAACCGAGAAGGCTGAGCTGGAGAAGCAGGTAGAGGCCCTGCGCGCCCAGCTGGCGGCGCAGGAGGAAACGCTTCGCCTGACCGCCGCGGCCGACCAAACGGCGCTGGTCAAGGAGCGCGACGAGCTCCGGGCGAAGCTGTCCGCCCAGGCGAGTGAGGCGGAGATCGCCCGCAAGCTGGCGGTGAGCGAGGCCGAGGCCGCCGGCGCCGAGCAGCTGCGGGCCGCCGAGCGCGAGCGCGATGAGCTGGCCCAGAGGCTGGAGAGCCAGCGGCAGCAGGCTTCTATGGAGACCCAGCTGGCGGTGCAGCAGGCCAACGCCGCCGCCAAAGACGCTCGCGTGGAGGTGGAGCGCGAGCGCGACGAGCTGCGCGCCCAAGTGGAGCGCGAGCGCGAGGCGCTCTCCCGGGCCGAGGCGGAGCACAAGGTGGAGCTCGCCGAGAAGCTGAAGATGAAGGACGAGCAGATCGCCGACCGCGAGCGGGAGATCGAGCGCATCCAGGACATGAAGGCGCGCCTGTCCACGAAGATGCTCGGCGAGACGCTGGAGCAGCACTGCGAGATCGAGTTCAACCGCCTGCGCCCCACAGCCTTCCCGCGCGCCTATTTCGAGAAGGACAACGAGGTGGTGGAGGGCACCAAGGGCGATTTCGTCTTCCGCGACTTCGACGAGGAGGGCAACGAGATCGTCTCCATCATGTTCGAGATGAAGAACGAGGCCGACGACTCCACGCACCGGAAGACCAACGAGTCGCACTTCAAGAAGCTCGACGGCGATCGCACGAAGAAGGGCTGCGAGTACGCGGTGCTCGTGTCGCTGCTCGAGCCGGACAACGAGCTGTACAACGCCGGCATCACCGACGTGTCCTACCGCTACGATAAGATGTACGTCATCCGCCCGCAGTTCTTCATTCCGCTCATCACGCTTCTGCGCAACGCGGCGCTCTCGTCGCTGCAGTACCGCCGCGAGCTCGCGCTCGTGCGCCAGCAGAACATCGACGTGACCAACTTCGAGGATCAGCTGGCCGACTTCAAGGACAAGTTCGGTCGCAACTACCGCATCGCCTCCGATAAGTTCCGCAAGGCCATCGAGGAGATCGACAAGTCCATCGATCATTTGCAGAAGATCAAGGACAACCTCATCGGCAGCGAGAACCAGCTGCGCCTTGCCAACGACAAGGCCGAGGACCTCACGGTGAAGAAGCTCACCCGCAAGAACCCCACCATGAAGGCCCTGTTAGATGAGGCCCGCGATGCGAAGGCGGCTGACCGCGCCGACGAGGCGCCCGATGGCGAGATCGTAGACGCCCAGCCCCTGGACGAGGATTAGAACTGGAGCAGGTCTCACCTGGAGCAGTATGTCTTGCATTGATCTACAGAAACAGGTTAAAATTAGCCGATTACTGTAGATCGGAGTGACATGAAACTGTTGGAGGCAGAAAAGCGGCTGCGTGCTTTCGCGGGTAAAAAACGCGCCTTCAGATCGCGGGAACTTGGGCGTGTTTTCGACGAGGACGGGGAGGCGCTGAGAAGCACCATAAGAAGATTGGTGGATTCGGGGCTTTTGATGCGGATGGCGAGAGATCTCTACTGGATCGACTCGCTGTCGAATAAGGGAATCCCCGCCATCGAGGAACTGGCGGCAGCGTTAAGGGCAGGAGAGTTCAACTACATCGGGCTGGAGAGTGCCGCTTCGCTTTGGAGTGTCATTTCGCAAATTCCCGTTGATCGTATCACGGTTGTCACAACGGGAAGAGAAGGGGAGTTCAAGACGCCTTTTGGGGTTATCGAATTTACCCACACCGCGGTAAGCCCGAACGAGATTTTGGCCAACACCGTTGACTACCCTGGACATGGGCTGCGATTGGCCACCAAGGAGTATACCGTGCGAGGGCTTCTGCGCGCCCGACGCTCGACACATCTTATCGACTGGGAGGAAGTGGAAGATGACGATTAGTTTCAAGGAGTTCGCCCGAAGCGTTGCGCGAGATAACGGTGTCGAGTCGTTGCTGCCCGTTGTGGAGAAGGAACTGATTCACTACGACATTGTCAGAGCGCTCGACGAGTCGAAATGGCTCGATCGGCTCACGTTTCAGGGCGGCACCTGCTTGCGTCTATGCTATGGGGCGCCCCGATATAGCGAGGATCTCGATTTTACTATTGCCGAGGATTTGACCGAAACGGACCTCGCGGGATTTCGCGAGGTTGTTAGCAGGGAGCTGGAAAAGAAGTACGATGTGCATGTTCGGGTGAAAGAACCCAAAAAGATCAAGGCGTTTGAGGGGGGCGCCACCATGAAGCGGTGGCAAGTGGTGGTTGACACTGCTCCGGCTCGCCCTGACCTGCCGTCGCAGAAGATCAAAATCGAGATTGCGCACGTGCCTTCCTACACTTGCGATCTGCGTATCTTGCAGGAGAACTATCCTGAAATTGAGGGAATAAACTCTCAGCCAATTGCTCGATGCCAGTCGCTTGACGAGATTCTTGCGGATAAGATCGTGTCGTTCTCGCAGCAAACACTCGCTCCGCGTTATCGCGATATTTGGGATATTCCCTGGATTGCCTCGCAGCCAAAGCGAGATATGGGCAGTGTGGCCGGAATGGTTTCAAGAAAACTCGTTGACTACCGTGCTCAAGGTTCTGAGAAGGATATTCTGGGTTCTGGGTTGTCGCGCGCGGTCGAGTTGCTGGAGGGAGATGTTTTTGCTGGCGAGATGAAGCGCTTCCTTCCCGAAAGAATTCTTTCTCGTACGGTGGAACGTCCTGAGTATCGTGAGGCTATGGCGCACAAAATTGAAGACGTGTTCGAGTTCGTCGCGGATCGTTTTTGATATCGCCTTCGGTCGTCGCCCTGCGGTAACTACGTGATAGGGGATCGTTGATGTAGAGTGACCCGCTTTGCAAGGCCTCTATCCCCGCAGCTTGAGGGCGGCGGCGAGGCGGCGGCCCTTGCCGCATTTGGGCTTCGCGAGCGGGCAGTGCTTCTTGCAGCAGGTGCAGCACTCGATCTTCAAGGCCGTCTTCGCCTTCTCGCAGCCCTTGCAGCCCGCGGCGCCCTTCTCGCCCTTGCAGCCGGCGTGCTTCTTCTTGCGCTTGAGCGTGGCGGCCTTCTTGTCGCTCTCGGCCTTGCGGTGCTTCTTGTCTTTCTTCTTGGAATCCTTCATGGGGGGCTTCTCCTCGTCATCGGGCGCGGTTGCCTGTTTGAGTGGCGGGCAGTGTACCATGGGTTCCGCCTGACAATCAACTGTGGCTAACAATATGATGCCGTCTTGGCATAAGGATTCGTATCTGTACCAGAAAAGGGACACGCTAGACGAGGCTGCGGCGTAAGATGCCCTCAACGCATTCGACGAAACGGAGGACGCCATGGCAAACACAGCATCATCGATCTGCGTCGTGGAAGAGACGACGGTGGCGGGTACGAGGCACGTGCCCGGAGTGGCCGAGATGGCCGAGGGCTATGCGAAAGGCGAGCGCTTCTCGCTTGTGCGCGACGCCGCGAACCGGTTCGACCCCTGGGCCGTGGAGGTGCGCGACGGGCAGGACCGGCGCATCGGGTATGTGTCCTGTGAGTGCAACGAGTTCGTGGGGCGCCTGTTGGACGGCGGCAAGTCGGTGGAAGGGCGCCTCACATCCCGCGAGCAGGTGGGCGCCTGGTGCCGCCTGGTAATGGAGGTGCATCTCAATGACTAGCGCTGTCGCTACCTTGGAGCGCCGGGACGGCGCCATCACGCTCGCCCAGCGCACCGCCCGCGCCGTGTTCGGCTCGCCGAGCGTCCGCCGGGCCAACGGCGGGGCGAAGACGAGCTTCGTGCCCCAGGTGCTGCGCGGTCCCCGCTGGCGCCGGCGCCAGGCGGATGCGGGTGTGTTCGCGATCGACCGGCAGGGCGCGGAGGTCGCCGAGCGCCTGCCGCGCATCTGGGTGAGCGAGCCCGCCCAGGAAGGCCCCGGCCGGGTGTTCACAGCGTCTTATCCCGCCGGTCCCGACCGGGGCGGCTGGCGCGCCATGGAACTGGCCGAGGCGTGCTTCGCCGAGGCGCTGGGGCTGGTGGGGCAGGAGCACCGCCGCCGTCGCGTCGACTGCTACCGGGCGGCGGAGATCCTGCTTCTGCACGCGGCGGCCCGGGGCAGCGTGGGGGCCCACTGCCGGCTCGGCATCATCTACGCCGACAACCTGTGCGAGGGCGAGTACTGGCGCGGGCTGCTGGAGTGCCGGGCCCTCCACGCCGCCGACACGCCCCTGGACGAGCGGGCCTACCGCCACTTCACCTTCGGCGCCCTGCACGGCCACGGCGAGTGCGCGTGGCGCCTCGGCGAGTTGGTGGCGGCCGGGCGCGGGTGCGCGGCCGACGAGGCCCGGGCGCTTTCGCTGTACCGCCAAGCTTTCGATATGGAGAACGGGCGCATCGACGAGGACCGCGCCCAGACGGGCAACGCCGCCTTGCGCCTGGCCCGGGCCTTCGAGCGCGGGCTCGGCTGCGAGCAGAGCTTCCGCCGCGCGCGCACATGGTACCGGGTGGCGGCCGTGGCCCTCGGGGCTGCCTTCGACGCGGGGCAGTGGCACTTCAAGCGCGAGCGCCTGGAAGCCCGTCGGGGCGTCGCCCGCATGGCCCAGGAGCTGGCCGGCTGCTACTGAGCGCGCGAGGGCCGCCGCGGGAAAGCGACGGTCGGGAAGACGCGCCGCGCGCATCGCCGCGCCCTCACGTCGGCTGCGCGGGTTCGCGGGAGGAGGGGAGTGCCGAGACGGCTCGCGGTTGGGGTACAATGGGCGGTCGGAACACCTACGAGGAAGGAACGGGCGTGCGCGAATCCGTTACGGAGCTCTATGCGACCATCGAGAAGGCCCATGGGGCCGCCAAGCGCGCCGCAGCTGTCGGCGAGGCGGCATCGCTCGGCACCGCCCGGGCGACGCCGACCACGCTCGTGGCCGAGCTGTGGGAGCTGTGGGGCGACGGGCGCGCGCTCGTCGGCCGTGCGCAGCGGGAGCTGCTCGTGGGTACCGCGCTGCGGCGCCAGGAAGCCTTGGTAGCCTCGGCGGGAACCTCCGAGCTGCTCGCGCGGTTCTTCGCCCGGTACGGAAGCGCCCTGGCCCGCTGCGGCGAGGGCGCCTCCCTGACCGAGCGGGAGTGCGCCGTGCTGCGGGTTGGCGCCGACTACCGCGCCGTCCTGGGGGAGGCCGCCCTCGTCGAAGCCGACGAGGCGGCGTTCCTGCTCGCGGAGGCAGCCCGCACAGGCGAGGTGCGCCTGCCCTCCGTCGTCGCTGCCGATCCGGTGGATGCGGGGCCGGGCATGGCGGCGCTTTTGCGTCAATGCGGCTGCGCGGACGCGGCCGGCGGCGAGCCCTTTGCCGTCGGCGGCCTGCCTGCGGAAACCGAGCTTTCGGTGCTTCTGGCCGCCGGTTCGGCGGCTGCGCCGGCGCTCGTGCTGGACGAGCTGCGCCGGGCGCGGGGGGAGGGCGCGGCGACGGCCCTCGTGTGCGGCCCGGATGCCCGCTCGCTCTACGATCTGCTGGCGCCGTCCCTGGTCGCTGACGGCGCGGGCTGCGACCTCCGCTGCGCCGTGCCGTGGGGGGAGACGCTAGTTGGGCGGGCGTGGACCGCCGTGGGCCGCCTCGGTTCCTCGGCGCGCCCCGCCGCAGCGGCCACCGATTTCGCCTACAACGCGCTCTCTGGCATGGACGGCGCGGGCGCCCGCCGCCTGAACGGCGCGCTGCGCGGCGATCGTCTTGCCGACGGAGCGGCCGCCGCCGCGCTTCTGCGTGCGGCCTCTCCGACTTTCGCCGTCTTCGAGCGCCTGCAACGCGCCTTCTCCGCCAGCGGCGACGCTGCCGGACGCACGGCCATCGCCGCCGACCTCCAGGTGCTCGCGCAGGCGGTGCGCGAGGCGCGGGGGCTCGCGCCCGTCGAGCGCTCGCGGGAGCTCGCTTCTGCCGCCGCCGTTGCCGAACTGGCCGAGGCTGCCTGGTCCCTCGGCGTTCCGCTCGCCGATGCCGGCGCCCTCCTCGCCTCTCGCCAGGTTTCCGTGAACGCTCGCGCTGCGGGGCGCGACGGCGTGCGCGTGGAGTTCGCCGAGCTCGATCGTCTGGCGTCGCTTCTGCCGAAAAGCTACGACGCGGTGATTCTGGCCGATACGACCGACGCCGCCTTTCCCGCCGCCCAGACGCGGACGGCGCTGGACGGCCTGGCCCGCAAGCTGGGGTTGCCCACGCCGGCCGATGCCCTGGAACGGCAGCGCCGCCGTTTCCGCGCCGGGAAGGACGCCGCGTGCCATCACCTCGCCCTCGTCGTGACCCAGCGCACGGCGGAGGGGGAGGAGGCCTATCCCGCCTTCCTTCTGAAGGAGTTCGCCGAGGCGGTGGCCGACGATGCCCGCGCGGCCGCCCGGGCTGCGGGGAATGTCGACGAGGCGGCCGCCTGGGACGAGTGCGACGAGGACGCCTTCGGCCTTCCCGTTCTCCTTCTGCGTGGCGCGCGCCGTCTCGGCGAGGACGATCTGCCGGTCTCGGTCGGCGCCGCCTTCGCACCTGTTGCAGGGCGCGTGTCCCTGCGGGCGGTGCGCCGCGGCCGCCTCGACAGGCTCGATCTGGCGCGCTTCCTGCGCACGGCCGACGAGGAGGGGCGCGCCGTCATCGTGCTGTCCCCCTCGGCGCTCGAGCTGTACGTGGGCTGCCCCTACGCGTGGTTCCTGGAGCGGCGCGTCGGCGCGGATGCCCCCGACGAGGAGTTCGGCCCCTTGGAGAAGGGCAGCTTCGCCCACAGCGTGCTGGCGCGTTTCTACGACGAGGCTGCCCGGCGCGGCATCGCCCGCCTTGACGACGCCTGCGCCGCGACATGGGAGCCGCTGTTCGAGGCGACCTTCGACGGGGTAGCGGCCGAGCAGGACACCCTCGAGCCGGGAAGCGGGCGCTTGGTGGCGCTTACCGAGGCCGAGGGACTGGAGCTTGCGCGTTTGCGGTCGCAGCTGCGCGAGAGCCTGCACCGCCAGGCCCGTTTCGCGCCGTCGTTCGCGGTGCGGGCCCACGAGCACGTCATCGCCGCGGAAGACGGCGTGGACTATGCCGGCGTGCGCGTGAACGGCCGCGTGGACCGCATCGACGTGGACGAGGCCGCCGGCCGTTTCGCCGTCATCGACTACAAGGGATCGGCGGGTGCCGAATACGCCGCGGCCATGGGCGACGATGCCGAGGCGCCCCCGTTGCCCAAGCGCATCCAGGGGCTCGTCTACGCCCAGGCGCTGCGCCCCACCCTTGCGGGCCTGCACTGCGCCGGCGCGCTGTATCTGGCCTATCGCGCTCGCACCGACAAGGACATGGTGGCGGGCGCTGCCGACGCGGCGGTCTTCGGCGAGGAGCCCTTCGTGGGCCGCTCCTCGGTGGTGCCCATGAACTTCGACGCCTACCTGGATGCCGTGGAGGCGCTCGTGACCGAGCGGGTGCGCCGCCTGTACGCGGGGGACATCGCCCCCGACCCGCGCTTTTCCGGCATCTGCTCCTACTGTCCGGCCGTGGGCTGCGAAAGGAGGCTCGCATGAATCTCGATCGCTGCACCGAAGGCCAGCGCGCCGTGGTGACGACACTCGACGCGCCGCTCATGGTGTCGGCCGGCGCTGGCTCCGGCAAGACCTTCACCCTCACCCAACGGGTGGCCTTCGCCCTTTCTCCCGAGGCGGGAGGGGCCGGCCTCACGTCGGTGGACGAGCTTCTGGCCATCACCTTCACCACCAAGGCCGCCGCCGAGCTGAAGGGGCGCATCAAGGGGCTCCTTCTGTCCGAGGGGCTTGAGGCCGAGGCGCTGAAGGTGGACGACGCCTGGGTGTCCACCATCCACGGCATGGCCGCCCGCATCCTGCGCGAGCACGCGCTGGAGGTGGGGCTCGATCCGGCCTTCCAGGTGATCGGCGAGGTGGAGGCCGACGAGCTTCTGGCCGAGGCGGCCGAGCGCGTGGTGGCCCGGGCACGCGAGGCGGCCGCCGGGCCGGTGCACGAGCTCCTCTCCCGCGAGAAGCTTTCGGGCTCCTCGTTCAACGACCGGGGGGCGGTGGATTTCGCCCTGGCCGTCGCCGAGCGCGTGCACGCCATGCCCCGCGGCTTCGAGGGGCTCGTCGAAGCGCCTGATCCCGTCTCGCCCTCGCTCGTGGTGCGCTGCGTCTGCGAGGCCGCCGCCGAGATGCGCGCGGCCGCCGAGGCGTGGTCGAAGCCGTCGAAGACCAAGGTGGCCTTCCTCGAGCGCCTGGAAGCGGCTGTGGAAGCCGCCGAGGCGTGGCTCGCGGATGCGCCCGCCGCCGGTTTCGCCGATGCGGGCTTCGACGCCGACAGGTTCAGCGCCGTCTTCTACGGCTTTCCCCTGACCACGGGGGCGGCCGTGGGCAAGGCCGACGCGCCGGCCTTCGAGGCGTGGCAGACCGCCATGGTGGAGATAGAGCGCGAGGTGCGGGCGGGCCTCTCGGTGCGCTGGCAGGCCGCGGTGACCATGCTCGCCCGCGAGATCGAGGAGGAGTTCGCCCGCGTCAAGGGGCCCTCGCGCCTCGACAACGGCGACTTGCTCACGCGCTGCGCCGCGGCGCTTTCCGAGCACCCCTCCATCGCAGCGAGCTTGCGGGCGCGTTTCAAGATCATCATGGTGGACGAGTTCCAGGACACCGACCGTTTGCAGGTGGATATCATCGGCCGCATCGCGCGGCCCGGGTTCGCGAACGTGTGCACGGTGGGCGACGCCCAGCAGTCCATCTACCGGTTCCGCGGCGCCGATGTGAACGTGTTCACCGAGTACCGCTCGGATCTGAGGGCGCGGGCCGGGCAAGAGGCCCTCGTGCAGCTCGATTGGAACTTCCGCAGCCACGGCGACGTGCTGGCCTTTGTGGAGCGCATCTTCTCCCAGCCGACGGTGTTCGGCGACGACTTCCTGCGCCTGGAGGCGAGAGGCGCGGTCAACAAGGAGCCCGACGCGCTCTTCGACGGCGGTGCCCGCCCCCGCGTTTCCCTGTCGGCGGTGCACTACCCGGCGCGGGGCTTCGACGCCTCCCGGGCGCGCGACGCCGGTGCCGAGGCGGTGGCCGAGCACTTCGCCGAGCTTGCGGCCGCCGGGGCTCGCCCTGGCCAGATGGTCATCCTGCTGGGGAAGATGACCCACGCCCATCGCTATGCCGCAGCCCTGCGGGCGCGCGGTATTCCCTCCATGATCGCCGGCGGCTCGGTGTTCTCGCGCCTGCCCGAGCCGGCGCTTGTCTCGGCGCTGCTGCGCTGGGCCGTGAATGCGACGGACGATGAGGCGCTCTACCAGGTGCTCGCCTCGCCGCTGTTCGCCGTGTCGGACGATGTGCTCTTGGCACTGGCATCCTCGACAGACGACGACGGCTCTGTGCATCGCCGGCGGCTGGCGGCGGGCTTCCTCTCTCCGCAATGGGACGACGAGGCCCGCGCGCTCGGGCTCTCGGAGAACGACCTGGCCGCCTTCACCATGGCCCGGCGTCAGCTTCTCGCCTTCGCCCGCCGCGCCCACACCGGCGATGCGACCGGTGCCCTGCGCGGGCTGCTCGTGGGGTCGGGGCTGCTCGACCGTTTGCAGGACGCGGGGGTGGACGGCCTGGCCCAGGGCGCGAACCTCGCCAAGGCCCTGCGCCTTGCGGCCGACATGGAAGCGGCAAGCCAGGGCATCGCCTCGCTGTCCGCTGCCTTCGACGCGCACCTGGCCTGCGCCAAGGAGGCGCCGGGCGCGCTCGCCGCCGCCGAGGGCGACTTCGTGCGCATCATGACCGTGCACGCCTCCAAGGGCCTGGAGTTTCCCCATGTGGCCGTGGCCGACCTGAAGGACGGCCGAGAGAGCGCCGGGCCCCTCGTGGTGGAGAACGTGGGCACGTTCAGCTTCGCGGCGGCGAGCCGCGTGCCCGAGGGCGCGTTCGCCGATGCGGCGGCGAAGTACGACCGTCAGGCGAAGAAGCTCGGGTGCGACGATGACGAGCTGCTCGCGCTCTTCGAGGACGCGGCGTCGGCCCCCGATCGGTTACGGGCGCTTACCTGCGGCCGCCGCTACGGGGCCTTAGCGGCCTACGCGCGCGCCCAGGCGCTCGCCGAGGCGCGACGCCTGCTGTACGTGGCGCTCACCCGTGCGAGCCGCTCGCTGTTCGTGTCCATGGTGTTCAAGCGCGATCCGGCCAAGGGCTACGGGGATACGGGCATCTTCGAGGATATTCACGACGCGCTGCCCTGGGGTTGCGAGGGTGCGCGGGCGGTAAGCGAGCTCGACTACGGCGGAAGCGCCCCGGCCCGGGTGGTTTTCCGCCAGCTCGGCGCTGAGGAAGACGCGGAAGGCACGGAAGATGCGGACTCGTCGGCGGATGCGGGCGACCTCGGCGATCCCGGCGCCTACGGCGGGGGAGAGGCCGTCGACAGCACTGGTGAAGGTGAAGGCGGCGGCAGCGGCGAGGATTCCGGCGGTTCCTTCGTCGTTGCCGTGCGCGAGGAGCTGCCGGCGCCCGCGCTGCTTCCCTACAACTTCGCTCGGGCGCAGCTGTACTCCTACACGTCGCTCTCGGGCACCCATGCCCACAGCGACGAGCCGGCAACCGAGGACGAGGGGGGAGACGCCGTGCCCGCTCCTGCGCCCGCATCCGAGGCGATCGCGGGACAGGAGGGGAATGCCACCCCCGAGAGCGCCACGGCCTTGGGCACCGCCTTCCACCGGCTCGCCCAGCAGGCCATCGAACGAAGCGAACAAGGGGCACTCTTCACGCCGGGAGAGGCGGCCATAGCGGCTCAGATCCAGAAGGAGGGCCTGTCGGCCGGCCAGCAGGAGCGCCTGCGGCAGGCGCTCGACCGCTGGCTTGGAAGCGACGAGGCCGCCCGCTTCGCCGCCTACGAAAACCGCGCCGCCGAGGTGCCCTTCATCGTGCGGGTTCCCGCCTCCCCCTCCGACGGTTCGGCCGCCGGGGTGGGGGAGAGCTTCTTCCTGGAAGGCGAGATCGACGGCTTGGCCGACAATGGGGGCGGCGCCGCCTTTCTCATCGACTACAAGACCGGCGGCCGCGACGACGAGACCGACGCGGAGCTGGACACCAAACACCGCTTGCAGGCCAGCTGCTACGCCTATGCTCTCATGCGCGCGGGCTACACCTCGGTCGAGGCCCACTTCCTGCGCATCGAGCGTCCCTCGGCCGAAAACCCCCGCGATCCGCAGATCGTGCCCTACCGTTTCGAAACCGCCGACCTGCCCGCCTTGGAAGCCCTTATAATCGGCAGGCAGAAAGAGGCGACAGCCTAGCGCAACCCCGTGGGCGCAAGCCCCGCGACAGACAAGGAGGCCCCCGTGGCCCGTGAGCATACCGGAACCAACCGCGAGCGCAGCGAGTACTACGGCGCGCTCCAGGACATCGTGGACGCGCTGTTCGCGCAGTACGGCGATATGGACCCGACCATCGCCGAGGCCATCGGGGCCAAGGTGCGCCGGCTCGATGTGGTGGTGGCCGCCGAGGCGGCCGATCTGCCCGAGGAGCTGTACCGCATCGTCACCCTGCTGCCGCCCGGCGACTACACCCGCGCCCGCCTGTGCACCCAGCTGAACAGCGCTATCGCCGGACATGCCTGGGGCCAGGTCTACGGCACGGTGGAATAAAACCTCCCATTTCAATCCCCATATTTTGTCGCAGTGTCACAAAACGGCCCTCTCGTTCGTATTGTCTGGTGAGTGGCAGATGACGAGAAATACGACGAGAGGAGATGTGTGCCTATGGAGCTGCCGGAGAAAGGTCCAAACAGGGCGCGGCGAAGGCCTCCAGAAAAGATCGAGCGGTGGGTTGAGGAGTACGCCGATGACGTGTACCGCCTGGCCTTCACGTATCTGAAGTCGGCGCACGATGCCGACGACATGGTGCAAACGGTTTTCTTGAAGGCGCTCTCGAAAGCCCCCGATTTCGAAGATTCGACTCATGAGAGAGCTTGGTTCATTCGGGTGACGGCCAATGCCTGCAAAGACGCCCTGCGGGGGCGCCGCCGGCATCCGATGGCCGCCGGCAGTTCGCAAGACATAGCGGACGTAGCCGACGCGCAGGGCCGTTCCGCCGTGTCTGGCGGCGCCTCATTCGCACCGCGAGAGGGAGCGGCGCCCGGGCCTGTGACCGAGGCGGTGCTCAGTCTTTCCGCCGACTACCGAGAGGCAGTGTTCCTCTACTACTACGCGGGATACTCCACGCGGGAGATAGCCTCTCTGACCGAAAGCACCGAAGTGACGGTGCGGGCAAGGCTCTCCCGTGCCCGCAAGAAGCTGCGAATCCTGCTGAAAGGGGGTTCCAATGAATGCTAGGAAGACGTCGGGAGATGTTCTCGCCGACATGTACATTCGAGAGATGGACAGCGTGCGTTTGACGGAAGAGAGGAAGCGACAGCTCGCTCTTTCGCTCGGGAAGGCCTTGGAGTCCGATGGAGAGGCTGCTTCTAGCGGCGGGGAGGGGGCGGATCGGCCTCCGCTTCGCTCGGCGAAGACCCCGTATTTCGCGGAAGCCGTTCCGGCCAACGGCGGTCGGTCGAGTCATTTTCGCAAGGTTCGCCGAACCGCGGTGTTTCTGGCCGCCGCCTTTATCGTGCTCTGCGGTTTTGTTACGGCCCGCTACGGCCAGGAGGTATGGCGTGAGTGGTTCGGTACCGATGCGGCCGCCGACCGCTTGGAATCGGTGTCGGCCGCGGCTGATTACGGAAGCGTCCATATGGAGGTGCCCTCGGTGGTGGCCGACGCCAACGGGTTGTATCTGCTGCTGCAGATACGGGACGCCGAGGGGCGCATCGACGGACCTGTGGACTTGTTTTCCGTCGGCACATGGGTGAACGGGGAGAACCCCTCGTCCGAGGAGCAGACGGTGAGCTTCGATGAGGGGACGGGGACGGCGAACGTGGTGCTCAAGATCGACGGGGAGTTTCCCGTCGGGGCTGAGGGAGAGGTCACGCTGACCAACATTCGAGATGCGCCTCGAAACCAGGAGTGCTCCGTGGACATCGGGTCGCTTGCCGCCGTGCCCGACGTGGGAGCGTCGGCGTTCGCCAAGCGCCCCGATCGCAGCGATAGCCTGCCGCTCGATCAGCTTGAGGGCTTGATCGAGTGGAGCGCCGCCATGCCGGAGCCTGGGGACGACGCCTCGGTGCAGGAGCTGTTCGTGGCACAGACTATGGAGGTGCCTATCGCTGGCGACGAGCGTCTCAGCGTTGTCGGGGCGGGCTATCGCGATGGCGAGCTTCACGTGCTGGTGCGCAACAAGGCCGAAGGCCTGACGTTCGCCCAGTTGCTCTTGCGCTCTCAGGAGAGCGGCGAGTGGCTCTGGCCTGCTTTCGGCATCGACTACTGCTATGGCGAGGACTGGCCGGTACGCGAAGTGCGCCCCGATGACGTATACGAGGTTCCGGAGAAGATGTACAGCGATTTCACCTTCAAGGTCGATAAGGAGGATTTGGCCGACTACGACCTATGGGCTCAGGTCACGCTGGCCGATTGGGAGATTTGCGGGCAATGGAAGGCGACTTTCACGGTGCCCGAGATTTCTCCTTCCGATGTGCTGACCGCCTCGGCTGCTGTTCCCGACGAGGTTCTGGGCACCATCGACCGGGTAACGGTCACGCCTTTTTCCGTAGGTTTGCACGGCGAGCATCTGGTAGAGTGGACCGATTTCGCGCCGGAAGTGGCATTTGCGTATCGGGATGGCGCCGTGAGGCCCTACAGCGGCATCTTCGACAGTTACTCGCAGACTTCGGAGGAGCTGGCGGAGGATTCGTCGGCTGCCACGCTTTCGGCGATAGGGAAGATTGAGGACTTTGAGGAGATTGTCGCCATCGAGGTGAACGGTGCGCGCATCAATCTGAAGGACTGAGGCATTTCCGCTACAAGAGACTCCACGGGTGGCACGTGCCGCTCCGTGCCACCCGGTGGAGCAAGAGCCCTCTGCGTATCTTGATTTTACTGTAAATACGCTGTATATTTGCAGTGAATCATAGGAGGTGCCCATGCCGCAGATTAAATCGTTGTCTGAATTCAATAGAAGCCAGAACGCCATGATCGACGATTTGGAGAAATCCGGCGAGCCGCTCTATCTCACGCGCAACGGATCGGCTTGCATCGTGGTCATGGACTCGGCTGCTTTTGACGCGGCGATGTCCTTCCGCAACGAGGTCTACGAGCAGGAGATGCGAACGTATCATGGCATCATGCGCGGGTACCAGGAATACCTCGACGGCGACGTTCACGATGCCGAAGACGTCATGGCGGACCTTCGGGCTCTGCGAGGTTGGGAGTAATGGGCGCAGCCGACGAGCCCATGAAGGTTCTCTTCACCAGCTCCGTGAGGCAGTTCATTCTCGAGAATGTATACAGCGAGCGGGTGGCGGCCGCTATTGATCGGCAGCGGGAGATGCTGGCCCTCTTTCCTGAAATGGGCCGACGATACGATCCGATATACGAGGCGGCTTTTCCGCCGTTCCCATGTCGGTGGATTGCCATTCCCGACACGCCGTTCACGCTCTACTACACCGTGGATACCGGAAAGAACGAGGTCGTCGTCTTTTATATCGAGCACCAGCGCATGAATCCGCGTAAGCGATTCTGACGATTGCGATTAACGAGAAAACGCTCGTAGCCTTTTCTTCTCTCGGAATATGCGACTAAGACCGAGCTGCAGGAAGCGGTGCCGGATCTTTCGGACTACGCCACCAAAGAGTACGTGACCCAGAACATGCCTGATGTGTCCGCGTTCGTAACACAGGAAGGGCTTACGGCAGCGTTACCCGACATGAGCGGCTATGTCACAAGCGCCGAGTTGTCCACTGCCGTGGATGATGCGCTGTCGAATCTGATGAACCTTGAGGAATGGAATTACTGATGGCCATACCAAGCGGAATTGCCTCCACTCATACCCTGACAGACATCGCCAATGCGATCCGCTACCAGAGCGGAGAGAACCGAAGGTGCATGCCCGGAGAAATGGCGGATGCGGTAGAGGCATTGGATGGCACCCAGGAGAAGGGCGGCATGCAATACCCCTACGAAGCACCCCACTTCGGCAAGATGACAGTTCTGCCTTACATCTCGATTGCCAATGCGATACGTGGACAGAACGGCGAGCTGCGTGAGTACAAGCCCTGCGAGATGGCGCAAGCGATTCGTGATCTTGAATGGGAAAAGCCCTCGAAGGCATACGCGCTGCTGATGTATCTGTCGGACGGTGAAACCAAGTAAAAGCTGTGGTTCATCCGAGCAACGGAAGAACCACAGCCCATGACGTTCTATAACAGTCGGCCGATAGCTGCGGTTTACTCGGGGTTCGAGGAAACGATCTACACATCGATCAGCCTCTTTGGTAAGAAACACCGCTTGTCAGCAATATGAAGTACTGCTTCTACTATTGCTAGAAGCTTGAATCGCTGGACGTGCGTTATATGAGCTCAGCCAGTGTGACCGACTTCACCGAGTGCTTCCGAGGGTGCTCTGCGCTCACTGATCTGAAGGGCCCTGAGACTTGGACAGTGACCAGCGTATGCACCACGGCTAATAGCATGTTCAATGGATGTACAAAGCTTGAGAAGCTGAAGCTAGGGACCTGGAACATGACCGGTGTTGGCACCGCGACCTATATGTTCCAGGGAATGAGCGCAGTTACCGAGATTGACATGAACGGGCTTACTTGGGGCAGCGCGACGACCAATATCAACAGCATGTTCAATGGCAACGGTAAGCTCGTGATGATCTATGAGAAAGTCGGGACCGCTCTTGCCGGCGCGATATCATCAACGAGCGTTTTCTATAACTGCTATAACCTGAAGGGCGGATCCGGATCGGCGCTCAACAACTCCACGAGCGTGAATAACTCCTATATTGGCGGTGCTTATGCGCGCGTTGATGGGGTGGGAGGACTGCCGGGGTACTTCACGGCGAAGTAATCAGAAACATTTGTTGAGAATTGCTTTATAGATCTTATCGTCAACTTCCAAAACGCTGCGTTTGCCATCTATGAACTGGATGCCCACTGTGTGAATGCCGTTTCGCTTCGCCGTAGCCGCAGCCACGAGCCCAACAGGACCCAGCAGTAATTCACCTACGAGACCGCGCATCGCCGCGCTTGCAACGCTGACCTGGTTGTCGTCATCGAGGGGGACGACGCTTTCCACGGTGGAGTGATCGAGATAAACGAACTTCGTGAGCGCTAGCGATATGAAGGGGCTGCCAAGGCTGCCGCCTACAAGTTTGCCCTTGTAATCACTGGCGATCACCTTATTTTTAGCGCGCGCCATGAGGTTCCCCAAGTTCTGGATGTGATTCGTAAATTTGGCGAAGGAGCATCGGTAGTTCAGGGTGATCATTGAACATGCGATCGGAGTTGGCGATGATCTGCAGGGCATCGCCGGCATATCCGTTGTTGATCAGCCGAATCATGCAGCCGACACGCGTTGTCGTGCCGGAAAGGTTCTTGTCGAAGCCCTCTTCGTAAAGGTCGTCAATCAGAGCTTTCTTGTTATCTTTACGGGAATGCACTTCTTCAAAGTATTTTGCGAAGAACCATTTGCCTGTCGAAGCAAGAAGACGGCGAACCTGCTTGTCTGTCATGGGTTCCGTTTGCGTGTCGATGCTTTTCATGCTTGCTTCCTTTCGATTAATCCTGAGGACGTTTCCTGACGGGCTTCTGCTTGCGTGGTTTCCCCCGTGTAGGTTTCTTGCCACCATGATTCTTTATGTATTCCAGCCTCTGGTCGACCGATGACGACGTGATCAGAAGCTTGCTACCGAATTTGTACCCGTCGAGCAGACGATCATCCACCATCTGCTTGATGCGCTGCAGACTGACGCCGAGCTTTTCGGATGCTTCCTTACTGGTGAGAAGCCCCTCTATGTCCATCTGGGCTTCGATAAGTGGGCTGTTGATGTCTGGGATGTTGTGGTAGTAATCGTACAATTCCTGCTTCAGGTCGAAGTCGTCTTCCCAAATGACGTTTTCGAGCTCAAGGAGCACGTGATCACGTATGAAAGCCTCACGTCCGTACTTTTCTGTGAGCTCGCGTTCGTCTTCTGGATAGCACTCGTATATGCACATTCCCAAGGGCCGGATGAAGCCGAACTCGTAGTCTTTAAGGTAGAGCGCGTAGACATCTCCAAGATCTTGGATCAAGAGCTTGATGCCGCTGTAGTCCCGCAAGTAGTCGATTTCCTTGCCGCGAAGGTGCCCTTTCTCGGAATATTCACCTTTGGCGAGGAATAGCCGAGCATAGTCATTGAAATCCACTTCATAGAAATCTGCTCTATGGAAGGAATCACGGTCGAGCAGCGTTCCGGTATCCATCTGGTCGAGCAGGTTGACCTTCACCAGTGCGGATGGGTCGTTCTCGATCTTCTTCCAAAGAGAGGCGCGATTGTTGGGGTCTTCTTCGAAGTCGGACCAGAACCAGGAACTATCCAGCAGTTCCTGCACTGTTACATCTTCAAGCTTCATCGTTCCCCTTTCGTTTCTATTGATATTCAAGACTTTAATTGCATCATACTCAACTTCCGACTATTGTCAAAACAAAATCTTGATAATCAAGATAAACGGTATTTGTGACACCTCCATAACCTTGCGTTGTTGGAAAACGCGAGAATTGGAGGTGTTTCACTATGGATTTCCATGTTCTTCTTATCACGTGCGTGATGATCGTGCTGGACGTCGTTTTCGGCTTCGCTGGCGCCATCAAGCAGAAGGATGTGCAGTCCAGCAAGCTGCGTGACGGGCTCTGGCACAAAGCCGGTTTCATGGGGCTTATTACCCTTGCCTATGTGATCCAGTACACAGCGCAGCATGCAGAGCTCGGCTTCGATGTGCCGAGTGTCATGGCGGTGTGCGTGTACGTGATCGTGACCGAGGTTGTGTCGGTTTTCGAGAACCTGTGCGTACTGAATCCCAACCTGGTTGATAGCCCGCTCGGGGCGATCTTTCGCAAGGCCCCCAAGGTAGAAGCTGCTGAGTTGGAGAGCGCCAACGCGGTTGCGGGCGTTTCTTCGGCCGAGGTTGCTGCCGGAGGCGTTTCGCAGGATGCAAGCAGCGAGAAGTGGATTGGCGCTGAGTTCGCAGACGTTGCGGGCGGTGATGCCGAGTGACGGCGTATATCGGCCAGGCATCGTGCGACGAGCGAGGCAAGTACGTTGGCGGTCAAGCTGGGAATCAGACCGGGACCGAGCTCAATACTCGCGCGGCCTATCTCTATAGCTGGCACACGCTGATCCGTTTCAACGATCCAGGTATGGCTACAAAGTGCGGTCAGGCTATGGCGGACGCCGCGGCCAACATGCGCATCGGGTAGGACCAAGGCGAGCGCAGCAGCATCTTGCCGCTTGCGCGTGCTGCAGGTTGGAATCTCGCTGCAATCACCCAGGCATACGAGTGTGACTGCTCAAGTCTCGCCGGTGTGTGCGGCATTGCTGCAGGTGCTCCAGAAAGCGTGATCTTCCGAGGCGGGAACCTCTGCTATACCGGCAACATCGCAGCGCGTTTCAAGGCAACCGGGCTGGTAAGTATCTTCACTAGCTCCGATTATGTGGGGTCCACCGTGAAGTGGCGCGTTGGCGACATCCTCGTTTCAAACACGCACGCAGTTGTTGTGGTTGCGGGTGCGGCTGCTGGTGGCACCGGAGTAGCGATTGCAGTTTCTGGAAGCATTGAAGAGCTTGCGCGGGCCGTTATCGCCGGACGCTATGGCGTAGGCGACGCGCGGCGTGCGGCCCTCGGCGACAAGTATGCCGCTGTGCAAGCGCGCGTGAATGAGCTACTGTCTGGCACGGCGAATGCTGCAGGAACTTCTACCGGCACCGCCAGGATCATCGCTGGCGAGTACAAGGTTGTGTGCAGCAAGCTCTACGTTAGGAGCACGCCATCGAGGAAGCTTCAGCCCGTGGCGGACTATTCCAACGGTCAGAGGATCTATAGCGTGGCTGCTGATGTTGTAGAAGCTGAGGGGTATGTGTGGGCTCACTACACGGCTTACAGTGGTGCCACGAGATACGTTGCGATTGGTACTGCTGATGGTAGTGAAAAGTTTTTGGTGAAGGTCTGATGCCGTAAATTGCGGTGTTTTACGCGGTAAAAGCTACAATCTAGTGAGAAGAAAACGAGAAGAACTATCAAAATTGGCGGGTTTTAAGTTCTTTCGTTTGAGATTGAGGGGAATTGAAAATGTCACTTGACCTTGGTGCTCTTCTTTAGGTCAGTTGCTATCAATCCCCCTCAAAGTGCTTGTTTTTACTCAGAGAAAGAAGAAGGAGCCCCGCGGGGCTCCTTCGTGCGTTCGGACTCTTCTTGCTTCTAGAAGCGCAGGCTCAGGCAGGACAGGCCGCCGTCGACCTTGCGGTACTCGGAAGTGTCCACCACAAGCGTCTTGTAGCCGAGATCCTGCACCGCCTTCAGCACGGTGGGATAGCCCTCGGGCACGATGACGGTGCCGTTCACCCAGATGCAGTTGGCGCCGTAGGCCTCGTCCTCGGGCACGATCACCTTGTTGTACTCGGCGAAGTCGGGCTTGTCGATGAACTCGCCGGACACGAGCATGTTGCCGTCCTCCAGGTAGTTCACGCCGGTCTTCAGGTGCAGCACCTCCTCGAGCGGCACCTCGGAGCCGGACAGGCCCCAGCCCTCGAGGATCTCGATGAACTGGCGGATGCCCTCCTCGTTGGTGCGGGCGGAGCGGCCCACGAAGAAGTGGTCGCCCACCATCATGACATCGCCGCCGTCGAGCGTGCCCGGGGCCACGATGTGCGCCACGTGCTCGTCGTCGAAGAACTGGCGGATGGTCGGCTCGATCTCGTCCTTCTCGCCGTTGCGCGTGTCGGCGCCGGGGTTGGTGATGATGGCGCCGCAGCGGGTGATGACCGCCGGGTCCTCCACGAAGCAGGAGTCCGGGTAGGCCTCCAGGGCCGGCAGCTCGGTCACTTCCACGCCGCACTGCTTCAGGGCGGCGATGTAGTCGTCGTGCTCCTCCACGGCGCGCTCGTAGATGGGCTGGCCCAGCTCCGGGGCGCTCGTGATGCCGTCGCACAGCGAGCGGCCCGGCTTGCGGACGATGACGTTGGTGAACTTGGTCATAGCTGACTCCTTGTCTTCGCGGAACACGCCTCCGTGCGTGTGTAAGACAGTGTATCCCTAACAGGGGGTCAGCGGGGGAGAATCTTCCTTACTTTTTAGCCTTCCTCGCGCTCGATGATGAGGTCGCCCAGAAAGCGGATGATGTCGTCGGACTCGAACATCGGCTCGCCGTCCACCACCAAACACGGCACCTGGCCCTTGCCGGCGAGGCGCATAAGATCGTCCTTCACACCGGGTTCCAGCGTGTCGCGCATGGGCATCGCGATGTCCTCTTCCTCCATGAAGGCGAGCACCTTCTGGCAGAACGGGCAGGTGGGCTTGTAGTACAGCACCATGTTGTCGAAGTACATGATCGCTCCTTTCCTCGGGATGGCCGCTTGCGCGCTTTCGTCACGTGATCGAGTTGCGTGCTGCTCGATGGCGCGAGAAGCATGATAAGCGAGCCGCTTTCGGTCGTTTTCAGATCTGGAATCAGGTTGATAGATCGTAAAGCTCGTGAATCTCGATGGATATGAGGCGCGTCCTGCCCCGACCGCTCGGCCCTTACGTGGGGCGACGGGCTCATGGTTAGGGGTACAATGGCCCCGTTAACTCAAGAAAGCCCGCGGATGAGCCCGGACAGGGCGCTTCGGGCTTGCGACGAAGGAGAACCGCCCATGACTCGCGTCTACAACTTTTCCGCCGGTCCCGCCGTGCTGCCCGAGGAGGTGCTGCGCCAGGCGGCCGCCGAGATGCTCGACTACAACGGCTGCGGTATGTCCGTCATGGAGATGAGCCACCGCTCTAAGCCCTTCGCCGAGATCATCGAGACCGCCGAGGCCGATCTGCGCGAGCTTTTGTCCATTCCCGACAACTACCAGGTGCTCTTCCTCCAGGGCGGTGCCACCCAGCAGTTCGCGGCTATCCCGATGAACCTCATGCGGAACAAGAAGGCCGACTACATCGTGTCGGGCTCCTGGTCGAAGAAGGCTTTCAAGGAAGCCCAGCTCTACGGCGAGGCGCGCTGCGTGGCCTCCTCCGAGGACGAGAACTTCTCCTACGTGCCCGACGTGGCGGGCCTTCAGTTCGACCCCCAGGCCGACTACGTCTACATCTGCCAGAACGAGACCATCTACGGCACCACCTACCCCGCGCTGCCCGACACCGGCGACATCCCGCTCGTGACCGATGTGAGCTCCATGTTCCTCTCCGAGCCCATGGACGTGTCGAAGTTCGGCCTCATCTACGGCGGCGCCCAGAAGAACATCGGCCCGGCCGGCGTCACCATCGTCATCGTGCGCGACGATCTGGTGCGCGAGGACGTGCTGCCCTTCACCCCCTCCATCATGCGCTATACCACCCAGGTGAAGGCCAAGTCGCTCTCCAACACGCCGCCGGCCTACGGTATCTACATCTGCGGGCTCGTGTTCAAGTGGCTGAAAGGTTTGGGCGGCCTTGAGGCCATGGCCGAGCGCAACCGCGAGAAGGCGGCGCTCCTGTACGATTACCTGGACCAGAGCAAGCTCTTCCGCGGCACCGCCCGCAAGGAGGACCGCTCTCTTATGAACGTGCCCTTCGTCACCGGCTCGGACGAGCTGGACGCCCTGTTCGTGGCCGAGGCGAAGAGTCACGGCATCGAGTCCATCAAGGGCCATCGTTCGGTGGGCGGTATGCGCGCGAGCATCTACAACGCCATGCCGAAGGCCGGCGTGGAGGCGCTCGTGGCCTTCATGGGCGAGTTCGAGCGCAACAACGCGTAGGGAAAGACTCCCCAGGGAGACGGCAGGGCGAAAGGCGAAAGGACGCGCCATGGCGAAGAAGATTCTGGTCACAGAGGACTTGGTGCAGGAGGGCATCGACGCGCTCGTCGAGCAGGGCTACGAGGTGGATGTGCTCATCGACCCGACAGCCGATGAGCTGATGGCGGCCATCGCGCCCTACGACGCGCTCATTGTGCACCCGAACACGGTGGTGGACGCGGCCCTGCTCGACGCGGCGAAGAACCTGAAGATCGTGGGCCGTGCGGGCGTCACGGTGGACAACATCGATGTGGAGGCGGCCTCCGAGCGCGGCGTCGTTGTCTGCAACGCGCCCACCTCCAACGTGATCAGCGCCGCCGAGCACACCATGGCGCTTCTGCTGGCCGCCGCCCGCCGCATTCCCGAGGCGAGCGCCTCCATGCACGCCGGCCAGTGGCGCCGCGGCGACTTCATGGGCAGCGAGCTGTACGGCAAGACGCTCGCCATCTTCGGTCTGGGGCGCGTGGGAGGACTCGTGGCCGAGCGGGCAGCGGCCTTCGGTATGAACCTCATCGGGCATGACCCCTACTGCTCGCCGGAGCGGGCGCTGCATCTGGGCGTGACCCTCTACGAGGATATGGCCCCCGTGCTCGCCCAGGCCGACTTTATTACCGTGCATCTTCCGCGCACGGTGAGCACCCTGGGCATGTTCGGTGCCGACGAGTTCGCCGCCATGAAGGACGGCGTGGTGCTCGTGAACGCGGCCCGCGGCGGCATCTTCAACATGGAGGCCCTGGCCGACTTCGTGGCCGCCGGCAAGGTGGCGGGCGTGGCCATCGACTCCTTCGAGAGCGAGCCGTGCACTTCGTCGCCGCTGCACGAGTTTGCGGGCGCCATACTGACCCCGCACTTGTCGCCCATGACCCACGAGGCCCAGCGCCGTGCCTCCACTCAGATCGCGGAGTACGTGGCGGCGGGCTTGGAGGGCGGCATGGTGGCCACGGCGGTGAACCTCGCGCCCTTGCCGCCCGAGGCCTTCGACATTGTGGGACCTTATATCCACGCCTGCAAGATGCTCGGATCGGTGGCAAGCCAGCTGCTCGGGCATACGCCGAAGAACCTCAAGCTTGAGCTGGCCGGCGCCATCGCCGACGCCGATCCGGCTCCGCTTCTGGCCGCCGTGCTCGACGGGGGGCTGTCCTACCGCCGCCTCGGCGCGTTCTCGGCCGCCAACGCCGAGTCGGTAGCCTCGCGTCATGGCATCTCCGTTACCACGGCCTCGGTGCTCGACGCTCAGGAGTACGCGAGCTCGGTGCGCGTCGTGGCCGATGAGGTGGAGGTGGCCGCCACCTTGTTCGGCACCGAGCACACCCCGCGCATCATCTCGCTGCTCGATTACAAGATCGACATGGCGCCCGGCACCACGTCGCTCGTCTTCGAATACGTGGATGCTCCCGGTCGCATCGGCACCATTGGCACCATCCTCGGCGAAGCTGGCGCAAACATCACCACCATGCAGATCGGCACCAAGCCTGCGGAATCCTGCGCGCTTGTGTACATGAACGTGGAGGGGGATGTGGGCGAGGCGGTGCTCGATCGGCTGCGGGATGCCATCGACCTGCGCAATCTGTGGAAGATCGTGCTATAGGGGAGAGGCCGCTGCCGAGCGCCTGTCCGCGCTTTCGCGGGCTGCTTCGGTCGGAGGCGCGAGCGTCATCGGGCGCGCCGATGATAGGCCATCGAAACTTTTAACTGCTTTTGGCGGCGCCATCGCGAGGTCGCGCCGCTCGTTTTGCTATGATGCTCTCGGTCAGTTTTGCCCGCGCCGCGCGACGCGGGGCCACGGAAAGAAAGAAGGAACGGCATGACACGCAAGATCGACATCTTCGACACCACGTTGCGCGACGGCGAGCAGTCGCCCGGCGCTTCCATGAACACCGAGGAGAAACTGGTCATCGCGCGTGAGCTCCTTCGCCTGAACGTTGACGTCATCGAGGCCGGCTTCCCCATTTCCAGCCCGGGCGACTTCGAGAGCGTGCGCCGCATCGCCGAGCTGGCAGGTGATGCCGCCACGGTGTGCGCCCTCACCCGCGCGGTGGAGAAGGACATCGACTCGGCCGCCGATGCGCTGCGCTACGCCAAGCGCCCCCGTATCCACACCGGCATCGGCGTGTCGCCCTCGCACATGCGCGACAAGCTGCGCATCACCGAGGACGAGTGCGTCGAGCGCGCCGTGAAGTGCGTGAGCTACGCGAAGAAGTTCGTCGAGGACGTGCAGTTCTACGCCGAGGACGCGGGTCGTTCCGACTTCGCCTTCCTGGCGCGGGTCATCGAGGCGGTCGTCGCCGCCGGCGCCACGGTGGTGAACATCCCCGACACCACGGGTTACTCGCTGCCCGAGGACTTCGGCGCGCGCATCAAGTACCTCATGGACCACGTGAAGGGCATCGAGAACGTCACGGTGTCGGTGCACTGCCACAACGATCTGGGCATGGCCACGGCGCTGTCGCTCGCGGGCGTGCGCAACGGCGCCACGCAGATCGAGTGCACCATCAACGGCCTGGGCGAGCGTGCGGGCAACACGGCCATGGAGGAAGTGGTCATGGCCATGCGCATGCACGGTGCCGAGCTGGATGCCCACACCGACATCAACACCCGCGAGTTCATTAAGGCGAGCCGCCTGGTCAGCTCTATCACGGGCATGAACGTGCAGGCCAACAAGGCCATCGTGGGAGCCAACGCCTTCGCGCACTCCTCGGGCATCCACCAGGACGGCGTGCTGAAGAAGCGCGATACCTACGAGATCATCGACCCGGCCGAGGTGGGCGTGGGGGCCAGCCAGATCGTGCTGACGGCCCGCAGCGGGCACGCGGCCTTGAAGCACCGCCTGGAGGAGCTGGGCTATGTCTACGAGGGCGATGAGCTCGACCGCATCTATACCGCCTTTCTGGATGTGGCCGACAAGAAGAAGGAAGTCTATGACGAGGATCTGGAGGCCCTCGTCAACGAGAGCGACCGCGAGCTGACGGCGCTCTACACCCTGGAGGGCGTGCAGGTGAGCTGCGGCTTCCCGCTGAAGCCCACGGCCACCGTCACCCTGCGCGGGCCCGAGGGCGACGAGCGCACCGTGTGCGACTGGGGCACCGGCCCCATCGATGCGGTGTACAAGGCCATCGACCAGATCGTGCAGGTGGACAACGACCTGTCCGAGTTCGCGGTGACGGCCGTTACCCGCGGCATCGACGCGCTCGGCGAGGTGACCGTGCGCGTGAAGGCTGCCGGCGGCGAGGTGTACGTGGGCCGCGGTGCCGACGGGGACATCATCGTGTCCTCGGCCAAGGCCTATCTGAACGCGCTCAACCGCCTGCTTGCCGAGAAGCGCTAGGGCGCGGCGCGGTCGCGCGCCGGAAAGCGCGCCCCTTGGCTCCGCGAAGCCGACGGCCCGTCCGTCGGCTTCTTCTTTTCCCAGGTGTTTTCGTGTATGATACGCCGATACCCTAGGAGAAGGAGAGGCTATGGCTGAGGACAACAAGCTCGGGCGCAAGATCACGACCCTGCGCGAGGCGCATCACCTGTCGGCCCAGGATCTGGCCGATCGCTGCGGCTGCGACGTGGCGCTCATCGAGCAGCTGGAAGGCGGGGAAGTGCCCGCGTCGCTCGCGCCCCTCATCAAGCTGACCCGCGCCCTCGGGGTGCGCCTGGGTACCCTGATGGATGACGACGAGGACTTCGGGCCGGCCTATATCAGCGCCGAGGCCATGGCCGAGGTGGAGCGCGTGAAATCGCTCCAGACTGCCAAAGATGCTGGCGACCTGGCCTATTTCAGCTTGGCCGCGGGCCGTCCGTCCCGCCATATGGACCCCTTCATCATCACGGTGACCCCCACCGGCGAGGCCACGCACAAGCTGGATTCCCATGAGGGGGAGGAGTGGCTCTACGGCATGGAGGGCTCCATCGAGATCGAGTACGGCAGCGAGACCTACGTGCTCGGCCCCGGCGAGTCCATCTACTACGACTCCATCGTGCCCCACCAGGTGCGCGCCCACGCGGGCCAGAACGCGAAGTTCCTGGCTTGCGTATATACCCCTTTTTAGGAGGCGCGATGACTGAAGAGCAGAACGCCGCGCCGGTGCCCGGGTCGCCGGATTATCCGCTGCACTCGGAGCTGACCCTTGGCGCCTATCTGAAAGAGCAGGTGGCGAAAGACCCCGACCACGAGTTCGTGGTGTACCCCGACCGCGACCTGCGCTGGACCTACCGCGACTTCGACGAGCGCACCGACAACCTGGCCAAGGGCCTCTTGGCCATCGGCATGAAGCCGGGCGATCACTTGGGCGTGTGGGCGCGTAACATCCCCGACTGGCTCACCTTCATGTACGCTTCCGCCAAGATCGGCGTGGTCATGGTGACGGTGAACCCGGTGTACAAGTCCCACGAGCTGGACTACGTGCTGAAGCAGTCGGATATGAAGGCGCTGTGCGTCATCGATGCCTACCGCGACGTGGACTACCTGAAGATCATCCGCGATCTGGTGCCCGAATCGCTCAATGTGCAGCGCGGGTTCCTGCGCTCGGAGGAGTATCCCTTCCTGGAGAACCTCATTTACATGGGGCCCGAGAAGCACCGCGGTTTCTACAGCGTGCCAGAGCTTCTGCTGCTCGGCCAGCACAAGCCCGACAGTTCCCTGGAGTGGGCCCAGGGCCAGTTCGACAACAACGACGTGGTCATGATGCAGTACACGAGCGGCACCACGGGCTTCCCCAAGGGCGTCATGCTCACCCACCGCAATATCCTGAACAACGGCTTCTACATCGGCGAGGGGCAGAAGCTGGGCGCGTGCGACCGCGTGTGCCTGCCGGTGCCCTTCTTCCACTGCTTCGGCTGCGTGCTGGGGGTCATGGCCTCGCTCACCCACCGCTGCACCATGATCATCGTGGAGGATTTCGACGCGGGGCTCGTGCTGCAGGCCCTGCACAAGGAGCGCGCCACGGCGGTCTACGGCGTGCCCACCATGTTCATCGCCGAGCTGAACCACCCGGATTTCGACTCCTTCGACCTGTCCCATCTGCGCACGGGCATCATGGCCGGCAGCCCCTGCCCGCCCGAGACCATGCGCGAGGTGATGGAGCGCATGAACATGCGGGATGTGACCATCTGCTACGGCCTCACCGAGACGAGCCCCGTGTTCACCCAGACCTCGGTGGACGACGACATTCCCCACAAGTGCGAGACCGTGGGCCGGGCGCACCCGCCTGTGGAGGTGCGCATCCTGGACCCGAACGACGGCCACATCTGCGCCCCCGGCGAGCACGGCGAGCTGTGCTGCAAGGGCTACAACGTCATGAAGGGCTACTACAAGATGCCCGAGGAGACGGCCAAGGCCATCGATGCGAACGGCTTCCTCCATTCCGGCGACATGGGCACCGTTGACGAGGACGGCTACTTCCGCGTCACGGGCCGCATCAAGGACATGATCATCCGCGGCGGCGAGAACATCTACCCCCTTGAGGTGGAGAACTTCCTGCTCACCATGCCCGGCGTGCTGGATGCCCAGGTGGTGGGCATCCCCGATGCGAAGTACGGCGAGATCGTCGGCGCCTTCATTCGCGTGCGGCCGGGCCACGAGGCCATGACCGAGGATGACGTGCGCGAGTATGCCATCCCGCGCATCGCCCGCTACAAGGTGCCCAAGCGCGTGTTCTTCGTGGACGACTTCCCCATGACCCCTTCCATGAAGGTGCAGAAGTTCAAGCTGCGCGAGATGGCCGAGGAGCTGGTGAAGGCAGGGCAGTAGGGAAGTGGTAAATTCGCTCCCTTCGGCGAAAGCCGCTCCTGTGGAGCCGACGTTCGGGTACACTCGTCATGTGGCCCGCCGCACGCCATTGCGGCCGTAAGAAAAGGAGCCGTCGTGAAACGTGCGCTTACTCCCGGTACCTTCGATCCCATCACCGTGGGTCATCTCGACGTTATAAGCCGCGCGGCCCAGCTGGTCGACGAGGTCGTCGTCGCTGTGGCCGTTTCCGCCAAGAAGCAGCCGCTGTTCTCGCTGGAAGAGCGCGTGCGGCTGGCTCGCGAGGCAACGGCTCATCTGGCGAATGTGCGCGTAGAGCCCTTCGATGAGCTGCTCGTTGATTTTGCCCATCGAGTGGGCGCTCAGGCGGTAGTGAAGGGCCTGCGCGCCATTACCGACTTCGAGTACGAGTTTCAGATGACGGCGCTCAACTACCAGCTGGACAAGGAGCTCGAGACCCTGTTCATTATGTCCACGCCCCAGCACATGTACCTCTCCTCGTCCATTGTGCGCGAGATCGCCTCGCTGGGGGGCGATGTGTCCCAGTTCGTCAGCCCTTGTGTGGAGGAGGCCCTGCGCCGACGTTACGCGGAAATAGCTGCCGGGAAGTAGGCTGCCGGACACGTAATGCAACGAGAGAGGGCGCCTCAACTGGGGCGCCCCCTCTTCTTTCAGCCTCCGCAGTGCCGGGAGGTGCAGTTAGCGTTTAGGCCAGCGCGTACTTTGCGGCGTTGGTGCCGGCATTGCGGCCGAAGGTCATGCAGTCGGCGATGGCATTGCCACCCAGGCGGTTGCTTCCGTGGATGCCGCCCGTGACCTCGCCGGCGGCGTAGAGGCCGGGGATGACCTTGCCGTCGGCGGAGACCGCCTCGGACTCCACGTTCACATGGATGCCGCCCATGGTGTGGTGCACCGTGGGCACCTTGCGGCAGGCGTACCAGGGGCCGTCCACCATCTCGGCGTCGGCGGTGTTGTCGGCCACGAAGCCGAACTCGTCTTCCGCGCCGCCCACCACGGCGTTGTAGGCGTCGATGGAGGCCTGCAGGTTCGCGGCATCCACGTCCATGGCCTTGGCGAGCTCGTCGACGGTCTCGCCGGTCACGATGTGCTGCAGGGCCAGCATGTTGTTGATGGTGGCGCCGTTGGCGTCGGGCTCGTCGGGATCGGGGTAGCGCAGGGTGTTCACGACCACCCAGTAGGTGCCGTCGGGCTGGGCGAAGATGTTCTTGCACAAAACGTCGCGCTCGGCGCCCTCGTTCACGAAGCGCTTGCCCTCCTTGTTCACGAAGATGCGGTTGCGGCCGGAAGTGCGGATGTCCTCCATGAGGCCCGTGCCCGGGGTGCCGCAGGGGTGCAGCTGGATGTCGGACAGGCCGATGAGCTCGGCACCGGCCCCTTCGGCGAGCGCCAGGCCCTCGCCCTGGGCGCAGGGCTTGATGTTGGTGCAGCCGATGGAATCGTCCAGCACGACTTCCTTCCACACGCCGTCGTTGACGGACTGGCGGTACTCCACGTTGGCACCGAAGCCGCCGGTGGCGATGATAACGGCCTTGGCGTTCACGGTCACCTCGTCGGCGCCGTCGTAGAGGGCCCTCACGCCCACGACCGCGCCGGCGTCGTCGGTGATGAGCTCGGTGGCCTGCATGTCGTTCAGAAGCGTGATCTTGTCGGCGTTGTCGCTGATGAACTTCTGGAACGAGCGGATGTAGGTGTTGCCCGACGGGGTGGCCGGGTAGTGACTGCGCTCGCCGAGGGAGCCGGTGGCGCTGCCGCACTCGTCCTTGAACTCAACGCCCAGGCTCTCCAGCCAGTGGACGGAGTCGAGCGCGTTGTCGGTCAGGTAATGCACCAGCTCCGGGGTGCCCTGGTTGTGGCCGCCCTTGATAGTGGTGTCGTAGAAGGTCTCGATGGAGTCCTCGATGCCCTGCTTGTCCTGACGCTCCGGGTCCACGGCGTTCAGCGCGCCCTCGGACACGTTGGTGGAGCCGCCGGTGATGCCGCACTTCTCCAGCACGATGACGTTCGCGCCGGCCTGCACGGCCGCGATGGCCGAGGCCAGGCCCGCACCGCCGCCGCCCACGACGCACACGTCGGTGTCATAGGCGGATTTGACGGCCGGCTTCTCGGGAGCCGCGGCCTCTTCCAGCGTCTCGAGGGCCCCGGCCTGCTCGGCGCATTCCTTCAGGCCCTCCTGCAGCGACATGGAGGACAGGGTAGCGCCGGTCACGGTGTCGATGTTGATGGTCTGGTTCTCCACCACCTGGTCGGAGAGGGCCTTCAGGGCATCGGCGCCCACGCCCAGGGACTCCTGGTTGCTCGCAGTGTCGATGGCGGTGATGGCGTCGTCGGAGAAGGTGACCGAGACGGTGTAGGGCGCGTTGTGGCCGGTGACCTCGGCGGTGTAGGTGCCGGCTTTCCAGCCGCCGCCGGCGCTCTCGGCGCCTGTGTGCGGAGCGCAGCTGGTTAGGCCGAAGCTCGCCAGGCCGCCCCAGATGCCGAGCACGGCGGCACCTTTGCAGAAGGTACGACGGGAAATGCCGTTCGCCGGGATTGGGGTAGATGTGCGGGTCATGATTTGCCTCCTTTATTGGCACTGCGGGATTCGGCAACGGGGAGTCGCTCGGGCCAGTCGGAATTGGATTTGCCTCAACGCCAAGGGCTCTGGCGATTGCCTTGCGTTGACTTTAGTGCGCTAGAGGGCAGTAACGCTGTGTCAATTGCTCACTGTTGTGCATGTGCTTATTATGTGTTTGCAATTTGAAACTTGTGTTTTGAAATTGTGTCTGAGCAATGGCGGCGAAGGTGCTACACGGGCGGGAGGCAGAAGAGCCGCCCGAAGGCGGCTCTTCTCGGTTTCAGCTACAGCGGGGATGCCGGGTCGTTAACGGCGCAGGCGCCGGCGGGCGAGCAGCAGGGCCCCGGCTGTGACGGCGGCGGCCGCCAGGAGGGGGAGCGCGGCGGCCAGCGCGGCGTCGCCGGTCTGGGCGAGCCTGGTGCCGGAGATGGGCCTGGCCTTCGGCTTCTCGGAGCCCTCGCCGCCGCCCTCGGTGCGCGCGAGCTTCCCGGCGGTCACCTTCTCGCCGCCGGGCGGGTAGGCCTTCGGGCTCTCGGCCTTGGGGCGGTCGCGCTCGTAGTCGGGCCAGCCCCCGGGCGGGGAGAACGGCTTGCCCGGCTCGGGGTGGCCGCCGTCCGGGTCCCACTTGGAGGGCAGGTCGCCCACCGCGGCCGCCACGTTGCCGATGTCGGCGCCCACGGCGTCCTCGGTGACGTGGGCGGTGAACTCCATCCTCGCCTCCTGGCCCCCGTAGAGGTGCCCCACCGCCACGGCGAGGGTGCGGGTGCCCACGTCGTAGGCGTCGTCGGCCACGCCGGCCTCGCTTCCGTTCGGCAGCGTGACCCTGATGGACCCCGCGGCCACCTCCAGGCCCCGGGGCACCACGTCCTTGATGACAGCGTCCATCCAGGCGGTGCCGGCGCCGTCGTTGCGCAGCACGATGGTGTAGCGCACCTCGTCGCCCACGCGGGTCCTCCCGTCGGAGCTCGTCAGGTTCTCGGCGGCCTTCTCCACCTTCACGTCGCCCTCGGCGGGGTCGTCGCCCACCAGCACCGGCGGCACGACGGGCGGAGTGAAGGAGGCGGGGTCGTCTGCCGGCGGCGCGGTGGGCTTGCCGGGCTCGGGATCGGCGGGGGTGCCCCCGGGACCCTCGGAGGGCACGGTGCCGTGGGCGAGCGCAATGTTGACATTGTTGGCTCCCATGGCCTCCTTGCCCACGGTTACGTCGAACACGAGCACGACCTCCTTGCCGCCCCACAGATCGCCCGCGGTCACAGCGATGGTGCGGCTCGCCTTGTCGTAGGCGCTGTCGGCTACGGCAACTTCGGTGCCGTCGGCGCTGACGAGCTTGATGGAGTTTGCTACCGGCTCCAGGCCCGCCGGCAGCGGGTCGGAGACGACGGCGTTCTGCAGGCAGCTGTTGGAGGCCCCCTCGTTGGAGAGCGTCACGGTGTAGCGCAAGACGTCGCCCACGCGGGTCACCTTGGCGCCGGGCGCGGTGGCGTTCTCCACGCTCTTTGTGATCTTCACGTCGGGGTCGGCCGGCGCCACGGTGGGGGACTTGGGCGGGGTCGCCGGGTCGGAGGGCTCGGGGTTCTCGGGCAGCTCCTTGCCGGGGTGCTCCGGGTCGGGGCGAGTGCCCGTGGCCTCGGCGATGTTCGCGAGATCCGAGGCGATGCCCGGGCCCGCGGCGTCGGCCTGCACGGTGCACTCGAAGGTGAGGGTGGCTGTGCTCGCGCCGTAGACGCGGCCCGCGGGCGCCGTCAGGGTGCGCCGTCCCTCGCCGTCCGGCGCCGAGAGCCGGTACTCGCCGAGGACGGGTGCGGCGCTGCCCGCGGCCGCTTTCAGGGATCCCTTCAAGGGCTCGGAGGGATTGTCCAGGCGCAGGGTTCCCTCGTCGATGTCCAGGCAGGCGGGCAGGCGGTCGGTTATCGTCACGGCGTTCCATACCGAGCCCGCGGCCTCGTTCTTCGCGGTGATGGTGTAGCGGATGCGCTGGCCCGGCTGCACGGGCGCGCCCGGATTCGTCAGGTTCTCGGCCTTCTTCGTTACCGACGGCTTCGGGGCGATCTTCGGATTCGGGTTCACGGTCACCTTGTAGGACCAGGTGCTGCCGGTGTAGGCGCCGTTGGGGGCCTGTTTGAACACGAGGATGCCGGTGCCGAGCATCTTGGGATCCAGCACGAGCGAGTAGGTACCGTCGTCGTTGCGCACGGGGTTGCCGTCCTTGTCGCGCACGAAGTCGGCCTCGTAGAGCTCGCCGTCCTCGGCGGTGATGGAGATCTTGCCCGTGGAGGGCGTCTCCACCTTCATGATCACGCGGCCGGGATGGGGGTTGTCATCGCTGGGGATGTCCCAGGTGGTGATCACCTCGCCCACATAGCCGTTCTCGGTGGGGCCGAGGGTGCCGATGTGCTTGCCCGGGTCGTCGGGATCGGAGGGATCCACCGGATCGTCGGGGTCGTAGGGCTCGGTGTCCACGCTGGGCTGGGGCGCCTGGGGATCCTTGTTGTCGGGGTCCTTCTCGGGCGTCACGGTCGGCTTCGGGTCGATGGGCTCCACGGCCACCTCGGCTTTCGGAGCCTGCTCGGGATGATCGGCCGGGTTCACGCTCTCGAGGTAGTTGGCCGGCTCGGGGTCCGGGCTCTCGCCGTCCTTCACCGGGGGCAGGTACTGCAGGGACACGATGTGGCGGTTGTCCTTGGTGGCGTCGGGCAGCAGGAAGTCCTTCTCGGCGGGGACGAACGTGTAGGTGAAGTCGGTCCGGGATCCCTCGCCCACGGCCGCCGCCACCGCGTTGACGCGCGCGTCGCCGGCCGGGATGGCGTTGCCGTCCTCGTCTGCGTCGCCGGCGAACACGAGCTTCACCGGCTCGCCCACGGCCTTGCCGTCGACGTAGAGCTGCACATAGCCGCGGGGCGCCTGGCACTTGGCGCCGTCGATGGGCGTGCCGTCGGGGTGGTGCGTGCCGTGGCTGATGGTGGCGTCGATGGTCAGCTGCTTTCCGGCGTCGTCCTGCTCGCTGCCGTCCTTCTCCTCGTCGGGCACGCCGGCGTTCCAGGTGGCCTTCACCAGGTCGACCGCGGAGTTGGTGGGCTTGATCTCGCACCACCCGATGGCCCGATGCCCCCAATAGTTGGTAGAGAAATCGGGATCGTCGCACCATTCGGTGGAGTCGACCGTGAGCTTCATGTAGCCCACGTCGCAGGGCATGCTCGTGCTTGCGGAGCTCTCGGCGCCCAAGGGCGTCTGCTGGTCGGCGCTGTACAGCTGGTACTTGTACTGGACCTTGCCGGACTGGGAGAGCACCTTGCCGTCATCGGTCGGAATCTGGTTGTGCTCGTCGATGGTAAGCCCTCGAAGGGGGGAGCCGTCGTAGTACTTGGTCAGGTCTTTGAAATCGTCGGGCAGCGTGAAGTAGATGTACCGCTTGAGCACGGTGCCGCTCTGGCTGCCAGAAGGTTGGCGGAAGAGGGGCTCGATGGTCTGCTCGTTGCCGTTCTTGTCGACGTACTTGAGGGTAACGGTAACCTCCTGGGAGAAGGCGCTTGAGGGAAGCCAGAGGAAGAGCTGTCCGTCGAAGAACTGCTTCGGCGAACCGTACTCGTACTCTTTTCCTCCTACGGTGAGCGTCCATGACGTGATGAGCTCGTCAAAGTCGGTGTGCGTAATGACGGGAGTCGCCTCTTTGTTGCGCTTCTCGATCTCCGACTTCAGATTGATGGTCATCATGGACACCTTGTTCGGATCGTTGGGGTTGCTGGTGTTGTACCCCTCCTCTTTGTAGGCGTCGTTGCCCCAGGCCGTGCCTCCGATGCCGATGAACTTGCCGGCGCCGGCATACACCGAGCCGCCTGTGACGACGACGTAGCCATCATAACCACCGAGATCGCCGACGGAGCCGGTGGGATACAGCGTGCCGCCGGTAACGGTGATGGTGTGCCCGGTGTTGTATCCGGCCGCCCCGGCCCAGCACGCGGCGCCGAAGCCATTGCCATGGCCGCCGCCGGAGGCGCGAATGTAGCCGCCGTGGATGGTGATGTCGCCTGCAACTGTCGGATGGTTGTAGGAGCGGCTCCCGATGATATCGGGCTGATAGAAGGTGGCTCCGCTGTAGCCATCGTAGCAGGCGGCCCCGACGCCGGCGCCGTGGTATCCTCCCGCCACGGTGTAGCGGCCGCTGTTGAACATGATGAGCGTCTCGGTGCCGTTGCCGCCCGAACCGGCCCCGATGCCGGCCGCGCAGCCGGAGCTGCCCGCATAGGTTGCCTCGAGGATGCCTCCGTTGAAGGTCATGCGGCCGCCCGACTCACAGTTGTTGCCGCCGATGCTGGCAGCGTCCTGCACGCCGTAGATGAGCAGCTTTCCCGGATTGTCGCTGTCGAGAACGGAGTGAATCTGCCCCTTGGCGAGCTGCTTGCCACCAACAAGGGTCACGTCCTCATTGATGATACCGCCGACGGGAATGACCATGTTGCCCGCTTTGTCGGCGTTGCGCACCGAGTCGTCGAGAACGAACTCGGATCCCTCGCCGCAATGCAGGGGCGCCGTGTAGGCGGTGGCGCTCCAGAGGGCGTTATGGGAGCCGTCCGCCAACGTGAGGTGCAGCCTCGTGGGATTCTTCACGTCCGTGCCCTCGGTGGCTTTGGCTCCATCCTCGGTGTCATAGCAGTTGGTGAGGATGTTGATCGGCGTGCGATGGTAGATGTGCACGCCATCGAGAACGATGTCGGCCTCCCTGCCCTCCCTTACGACAATGGCCGTCGTCGAGTAGGTTCCGGCGTTTGCGACGTTGTCGATGTTGAACGGATCGGCGTCTTGGAAGGTGAGCGGCTCGGAAGTGAGCACTTCCACTACATTGGTGAGAGGGGCGCCCGCCACCGTGTAATCGGCGCCATGGAACTGCATGGTGTCCGCAGTATAGATGTAGTCTTTTCCGTATTCGCCGCCCTTTACTTTCAGGCTGCCGACTTGGGTCCATCCGTCGGCGTCGGCGTGGGGCTCGACGGCGTTATCGGCTTTGGCCGAGGCGAAGGCCTTCTCGACGGCGCTCGTGGCCGCCTCGTGGGCAGCGGAGAGCACCTCGTGGGCGAGGCTTTGCGAGGGGGGGTTGTCGGGGGTTGACGATTGGGCGGTGTCCTCATCGCCTTCGGCCGGCTCGGTGCCGCCTGAAGAGGGGCTGTCGTTCTGCTGCTCGGATTCGCCGTCTGTATTGTCGGACTTTGGCTGCGCTGCCGCATCGTCGGGCGGGGCATCGAAGCTCGTGGCGTCCGTACTACCGTCGGCCGCCGGGGCGTCGGCGCTATCGGCCGGCTGGCTTAACGTCGCTGGGGGGGGGTCTCCGTGCCCTGGCCCTCGGCGGCGAGGGCGCCGGTGGGCATCATGAGCCCGCAGGCGAGCACGGCCGCCAGCACCGCCCGGGCGGCGGGCGCGGCCTGTCGGTTCGCTCTCATGTCGGTCTCCTTCTCTCAGTGTCCTCGGCGATGCCTCCCGCGCACCCGCTGTTGCTCCGTCTTGGGCGCGCCAGGGTGCGCGAAGCGTTGCCGAACTGTCAGCAAATCGTGGAGGAGTGTACACCCGACAGGCCCTCGCTGTCAAGGAGGTGCAGGTAAATGTAAGAAAATCTGATCTGGATTAGGGGCTATGCGTGGTTTTCGGCTCTTGTTCGCGCTTCGCCCGCTCGGTGGCCTCTGAGATTCAGCCCAGATAAGGGGGACCTAGGCTGTACTCCATATTTTGTGGACGCGAATGTAGAGATGTATAAGGGTTTTCGACCCATCGGGGCTAATTTTGGTCACGAAACGGTCGCTTTATAAGGATTTAGCGGGCATCGGCTCCTGCATTCTTATAAATCCCTTTCGTATGTGGCTCTTTTCTAAGAAATAGAAGCAGACGCCATGCTTCGGGCCGGCTGCTCTTAGACATCACCCCCTTTGTGACCAGAAATCGCCTGCGAGGGTGGAAAACGCATAGAAATCTTCTGCTTTGCGGCCGTTGCCGATGTGGCTCGAAGGCAAAAAAAGGCCGCCCGAAGGCGGCCCGGCTGTGCACGGCGTGTCTCTACACGGTGTATCTGGCATACCACAAGAAGCACGTGCATTCGCGCGCGGTCTCCGATTTCATCGACTTCGTGAAATCCTATCCGGGAAACGATCTGCCGCTTTCGGGAGGGGAGGAGTAGGCGCTCTCGCCGGCCGAGACGTGCGGATAAGATTTCCCGCGGCGCGTCCGTCAGCGGCAGTTTTGGGCCTTGAGTGGGGAAATTGCGGGCAAGGCTGGTCACTGGGCCCCGTATATGGTATAAATTGACCGCTGCGCAAAGAGCCGCGCAGACATACTTTCGCGTTCGAGAAAGTGGGCATGTCCCGCTTTCTTTTGTTGTAAGGGCCAAAACGGCCGCGCGGGAGCAGCGAAGAGACGACAGCGAGACGAGGAGGCAAGCGTGCTGACAGGCAAGGAGAAGAGCCTGCTCGAGGCCATGGAGCCCCGGGCCGCCTCCGAGGGCGTGGAGATCGTCACCGTGGAGATCGCCGGCGCCAAGCGCGCCCCCACCATCCGCGTGTACATCGATGCGGAAGGCGGCGTGAGCTTCGACGAGCTGGCGCGCACCCAGGCGTGGGTCGGGGAGCTCATGGACGAGATCGACCCGTTCCCCGGTGCCTACATGCTGGAGGTGTCCTCTCCGGGCATCGACCGGCCGCTGCGCACGCCCGAGCACTTCGAGCGATTCGCCGGACAGGAGGCCTGCGTGAAGACGCGCGGCCCCATCGACGGGCGCAGCTCGTTTACCGGCACGCTGGCCGGCATCCGCGACGGCGCGGTGCTCATGGAGGTGGACGGCGCCGAGCTGTCCGTTCCGTTCGACGCGATCAAGCGGGCCCGGCTCAAGGGCACCGTTGATTTCAGCTCATAGGGAAAGGAAGTCAGGAAAAGTGGCAAGTTCAGAGTTGATCGAGGCATTGCAGGCGCTGGCCCACGAGCGCAAGATCGACGAGTTCTATCTCATCGAGCGTTTGGAGCAGTCGCTTGCCAAGAGCTACGAGCGCATCCTTGACCTTGAGTGGGACGCGCGCGTGACCATCGATCGCCAGACCGGCAAGATCTACGTGTACGAGCTGGTGCCCGTCGGCGAGCCCGATGAGGAGACCGGCGAGTACAGCGAGTTCGAGGAGCGCGATGTGACGCCGGCCGATGTGAGCCGCATCGCCGCCCAGAACGCCAAGGGCGTCATCTCCTCGCTCGTGCGCGAGGCCGGGCGTCAGTCCATCTACGATGAGTTCCGCAGCCGCGTGGGCGATCTGGTGACCGGCACCGTGCTGCAGGGCACGCCTGACTTCACCATCATCAAGATCCGCGACGGCGTGGAGGCCGAGCTGCCGCACTACGACGCCAAGCGCAACCCCGGCGAGCGCAACGAGCGTCCGGCTAACGAGCATTACCGCCACAACCAGCGGCTCAAGGTGCTCATCATCGAGGTGCGCGACCCCAACGGCGATACGGCCCGCGCCCGCGGCGAGCAGGCGCGCCCGTCCATCGTGGTCTCCCGCACCCATCCCGACCTCATCCGCCGCCTCTTCGAGATCGAGGTGCCCGAGATCTACGAGGGCGTCGTGGAAGTGAAGTCGGTGGCCCGCGAGCCCGGCGCCCGTTCCAAGGTGGCCGTGTTCTCGCGCGAGGCGAACCTGGATCCGGTGGGCGCCTGCGTGGGCCCGAAGGGCTCCCGCGTGCGCATGGTGGTGGAAGAGCTGCGCAACGAGCGCGTCGACGTCATCCAGTGGAGCCCCGACGCGGCCGTGTACGTGGCCAATGCGCTGTCTCCGGCGAAGGTGAACCATGTCACCATCGACGAGGATAACAACTACGCCACGGTCGTCGTTCCCGACGACCAGCTGTCCCTGGCCATTGGCAAGGAGGGTCAGAACGCGCGTCTGGCCGCCCGCCTCACCGGCTGGCACATCGACATCAAGCCGGTAAGCTACCAGGGAAGCTCCCTTGTCAGCGACGAGCTCATCGACGAGGTGGAGGAAGACGACGACTTCTGCATCTTCGTTGGCGAGGACGGCGCGCGCTGCCGCAACCATGCCCGTCCGGGCAGCCAGTACTGCGGCGTGCATGCCGACGAGGAAGCCGAGTAGGACGAGGAAGCGGGAAGAATCGCACCGATGCCCATTCAGACGAACAAGCGCCAGCGCACCTGCATCGCCTGCGGGGCCACCCAGCAGAAGGGGGCCTTTCACCGCATCGTGCGCACGGCCGAGGGCGCAGCGGCCTTCGATCCGACGGGCCGTGCGGCCGGTCGGGGCGCCTACGTCTGCGCGGGAGCCTGCCTTGCGGCGGCAAAGAAGACCAGGAAACTTGAGCGCGCCCTGCGCTGCAAGGTGACCGACCAAGATTACGAGCGGCTCGCTCGCGAGATAGCTCTCGTCGAGGCACCGGGAAGAAACGAGGAGTGATATATGGCCAGCATGCGAGTACATGAGTTGGCGAAAGAGTTCGACATGTCGAGCGGGGATCTGCTCGACCGCCTGAAAGAGATGAAGATCCCGGCGAAGTCCCACGCGAGCATGCTCAACGAGGCCTACGTCGATAAGATCCGCAAGAACCTCGAGCCGGAGATCCGCGCCCGCGCCGGCGCCCTGGCGGCTGAGGAGGAGGCGGCGCTGGCGGCCGAGAAGGAAGAGGCCGAGCGCCAGCGCGCCGAGGAGGAGGCCGCCCGCAAGGCCGCCCGCGAGAAGGAGCTCGCCGAGCGCGAGGCCGCCCGCGCCCAGCGCGAGAGCGCCCGGGCCGATGAGCCGGCGCGCGAGGGAGAGGGCCGCACTGTGCGCAAGGCGCCGGTGACGAACTCGTCCTTCGCGAGCCTCGAGCAGCAGATCGCCTCCGAGAAGGAGCGCGTGGAGCGCGAGCGCGAGGAAGCCCGTGCCCGGGCCCGGGCCGAGAAGGCCGCCGCCGAGGTGGCCAAGAAACGCGCCGTGGAGGAGGCGCTTCGCCGCGGCCACAAGAAGTCCGCCAAGGCCGCCGCGCCCGAGGCTCCCAAGCACGCGCCGGCCCCCGCGCCGGCGCCGACGGCCCGCAAGGCCAACTTCGACTCGCTGCTCTCACAGATCGAGGCCGAGAAGCAGCGTATGGAGGCCCAGAAGAGCGCCATGGACGCTGCCCGCAAGGCCGGACGAGGCGCCGGCAAGAAGGGCAAGAAGGGCGCGCACCAGGTGGTGCCCGAGCTGGAGGCGCAGCAGGCCGCCGCGCCCGAGGACCGCTACGCCCAGATGGCCGTGCAGGCCGAGAAGCTCCAGCGCGACAAGGTTCTCGCCGAAGCCCGTGCTGCCGTAGCCGCCGCCACCACCCATGAGGGCGAGGGCCGCCGTAAGAAGCGCAAGGAGAAGCGCGAGGCCGAGGCCCGCGAGCGCGCCGAGGCCGAGGCTATCGAGCGCGGCCTCGACCCGTCGCTGGTGCTCGACGATTCGGTGGTGGAGATTCCCCAGGGCGCGACCGTGGCCAAGTTCGCCGAGTTGCTCGGCGTGCAGCCCAACGACGTCATCAAGCGCCTGTTCATGCTGGGCCAGGTGCTCACGCTCACCCAGTCGATGAACGACGAGACCATGGAGCTCATCGCCGACGACATGGGCCGCAAGGTGCGCGTCGTGTCGCCGGAGGAGGAGTACGCCGTGGTGTACAACGATTCCGAGGCCGACCTGAAGCCGCGCCCGCCGGTGGTCACCGTCATGGGACACGTCGACCACGGCAAGACCTCGCTTCTGGATGCCATCCGCGACACCGGCGTGGTGGCCAGCGAGGCCGGCGGCATTACCCAGCACATCGGCGCTTCCGTGGTGAACATCGGCGATCGCCAGATCACCTTCATCGACACCCCGGGCCACGAGGCCTTCACCGCCATGCGCGCCCGCGGCGCCCAGGTCACCGACGTCATCGTGCTCGTGGTGGCCGCCGACGACGGCGTGATGCCCCAGACCATCGAGGCCATCAACCACGCCAAGGCCGCCGAGGTGCCCATCGTGGTGGCCGTGAACAAGATCGACAAGCCCGGCGCCAACCCCGACCGCGTGCGCCAGGAGCTCACCGAGTACGGCGTCATCCCCGAGGAGTGGGGCGGCTCCAACATGTTCGTCGAGGTGTCGGCCAAGAAGAAGCTGCACATCGACGACTTGCTGGAGACCATCATCCTCCAGGCCGACGTGCTGGAGCTGAAGGCCAACCCCGATGCCGAGGCCTCCGGCTTCGTCATCGAGGCGAACCTGGACAAGGGCCGCGGTCCTGTGGCCACGGTGCTCATCCAGCGCGGCACCCTGCACACGGGAGATGTGGTAGTGGCCGGCACGAGCTACGGCCGCGTGCGCGCCTTGGTGAACCCCCGCGGCGAGCACGTGGGCGAGGCCCGTCCCGCCGACCCGGTGGAGATCTTGGGCCTGAACTCGGTGCCCACCGCCGGTGATGAGTTCCGCGTGTTCGAGGACGAGCGCGATGCCCGCAAGCTGGCCGAGGAGCGCGCTCTGCGCGCCCGTCTGGCCGCCCAGGAGACCAAGAGCCACATGAGCCTGGACGACCTGTTCAGCCGCATCGAGGAGGGCAAGCAGACCGATTTGAACCTCATCGTGAAGGCCGACGTCCAGGGCTCCATTGAGGCTTTGCGCGACGCCTTCGAGAAGATGGACCAGTCCGAGGTGCGCATCAACATCGTGCACTCGGCCGTGGGCGGCATCACCGAGACCGACGTCACCCTGGCCGCCGCCTCCGACGCCATTATCATCGGCTTCAACGTGCGCCCTACGGGCAAGTCCCGCGTCCAGTCCGAGAAGGAGAAGGTGGACATCCGCCTGTACCGCGTCATCTACCAGGCTATCGAGGACATCAACGCGGCCCGCGTGGGCCTGCTCTCGCCCGATATCGTGGAAGTGGACACCGGCATCGCCGAGGTACGCGAGACCTTCAAGGTGCCGAAGGTGGGCACCATCGCCGGCTGCTACATCGTCGAGGGTGAGATCAACCGCGACGACAAGGTGCGCATCGTGCGCGACGGCACGGTCATCTTCGAGGGCCATATGGCCAGCTTGCGCCGCTTCAAGGACGACGTGAAGAACGTGAAGCAGGGTTACGAGTGCGGTATCGGCATCGAGAAGTTCCAGGACCTCAAGGTGGGCGACACCATCGAGGGCTATCAGGTGAAAGAAGTCGAGAGAACAGAGTAGGTTGGTCCGTTCGCCCTGACGGGACGAACGGGAGCTTTGTTTGCGCTGATCGGCTAGGTAACAGCATGGGATGTCTGGAAGAAGGGCCGATGAAGACCCTCCTGCTGAGTTGCAGGAGGGTCTTCTCTTTCCTTTAGGTGTTTTGACATATTCTATTATGGTGTTTTATGTCCCCTAGCCGCCGCCAGGAGGGCGGCTCTGCACGAAGCGGTCTCAGGGACTGTCACAAAATGCCGCGATACGATCCTCGCTCTATTTCCTGCGAGATAATCTGTGGAGAGGCCTGCAAGAGAATTGACAGGAAGCGATGAGATAAGATTACAAGCGTTCTGCGAGAATAATCAAAATCGCAGCGATGAGGACACGACGTTCAAACAAGAATCGTCAATCAACGAATCAAGGGTGTTTTCCCTGATAGAGTTTGGATTGCAATCGATTGCAGCTTTAAAAAAACAAATTTGGAGGTGCAATATGAAAGCATCATCATCCGCCTCGCAGCTCACTTTTCAGCAAAAGGCTGCTGCGTTGATCATTGTCGGTCTCCTATCCTTGTTCTCCGTTCTAGCGTTCGCTCCGCAAGCCCACGCCGACGATCTGGATACGGGCTATATGTTCTATCTGAAGAGCAAGGGAGCGACCGACGGAACCGGCTGGAGGCATAAGGGCGCCGAGGGCAGCGCTTACATTCATATCATGGAGCATCGCGGAGATCATTGCCGCCTGTACATTGATGGCGCTCTGGACCGAGAGGGTCGCGGCGCCAAGAACTGCATGGTCGGCGAGGCCTGGGCTGACCGCGATGGTCAATACCGCATCCACAACACGGTTCGCGATGCGCACATGGGCAACGCAGACTATCACTATGCACGCCTGACTGCCTGGGCGCCTTACGGTGAAGGAAGCACCAACGGCGTTTGGAGTCCTGATTGCAGCAAGAAGGCCGAAAAACTGCCCATACTTAATATCGAGTAGTACCTTGTTGTAAAGGCCTCTCGCTGCAAGCCAGTAGCGAGAGGCCTTTTCCAGACAAATGCGCAGTTGCCGTTCTCGGTTCAGTTTAACAACAAGTTGCTCATCAGGGCATCCGTGGCAGAACGCAGGGCTAGCATCTAACGAAGTAGGAGAACCACATCCAAGCTGAGAGGAGGCCTTATGCGCCGTATGTTGGCACTCGAACTACGAGAGGCCTTTTCCAATAGGTGGTTCACCATCGCCGTGCTCGCAGCCGTTCTTCTCGCAGCTCTCGCAGCTGGAGAGTCGGTTGAGAAATTCAACACAAACGGCTTCGACGCCTCCGATTCCAGTTACTACGCCTACTACTCAAGCTGGAGCAGCGTTTCCGTATGGTTGGGGGTGGGCGCATGGGGACGGTCGAGCCTGTATTATCTCTTCTTCTACGGCATCATCTTTGTAGCGCCCTTGGCATATAGCTGGTCAAGTTCGACCGATATAAGAAGCGGCTACGCGCGTCAGCTGGCCGTACGCAGCACCAAGAAATACTATCTCTTCAGCAAGCTCTTCGCATGCTTCTCGGCGTCGTTTGTCGTGGCAGCCTGCGGGCTTCTGGCAAACCTGCTGTTCGTCTCTTTGTTCTTTCCAGCTTACCCTCCCTTCTCCTACGACAGCCTCTACACTGGCATGACGTACGGCAAGGTCCTCGCCGATCTGTACTATGCTAACCCCATCCTATTCATCGCCGTACGCACCCTTTTCGATTCGTGTGTCTGCGGCGCCTGGGCAGCCTTCGTTGCTAGCATAGGGTGGTTTTCCCGACACGTCGCACTGAACTATATTGCGTCCTATCTAGGACTCCTTGGGTTGGAGTTTCTCAACCATTATTTCTTTGCCGCCATTACCACTGCGCCGATCTTTGAGTTCAGTGTTTTTCAGATCATTCAAAGCTGGAGTTTCGAATATGCCCACGAACCTCTCGTTTCCCTTGTCGTCCTTGCGATTTTGGCGCTAGGCTCAGTCCTGCTCACCCTCGTTAAATGCAGGAGGGATCTCCTGTGAAAAGACTGGTACAATGCCTACGCTTCGATATGCTGGCGGGGCACCGTTTCCTCTTGGCTTCTGGGTTGCTGGGATGTTTAATGGCTGCATTCTTTCTGACGGGCTCCTGGGTCAGGGCTTCGGCATATCATGTGGAATGGTCCTCGTTCACGCTAGGTGACAACGCGCTGCTGCTTCTAGGTGGCACTCTGCCCCCGGCGGCATCCGATCAGACCCCCACATTGTTCCCGATTGGCTGGCTCTTGCTGTTTGTGAGCTCCATGGCCGCCCCCGTTCTCTATGCGGGAAGGTCCAGCAGAGGCAGTTTTGCGGCCAATGCGATTATTAGAGGCGGCGCACGGGCACCGTGGCTCATCGCCAAATGTCTGTGGTCCATTATTGCCTCGCTTGTCTTTTGGCTCGCATTCTTTACTGTCTTGTCCGGGCTCACCTTGTGTGTATCGGGGGATCTGTCGCCCCTGGCATCCAGATCCATAGAGGTGATCGGCCTCGCTCGCAACGACGATTTGACTCAGGGACCCTATGCTCTCGGAGCTTTTCTGTTGATCGCACCTGCCGTAAGCACCCTTCTTCTTGTACCGCTCGTCCTTCTCGGCATCCTGGCTAACGAGCTCCTTGCCTTTCTCGTTGGCATCGGCTGCCTCCTTGCATCCGTGATGTCGATAACGGGCTTTGTTCCCGGTGAGTATCTTATGGCAACGAGGACGAACTCCTTCCTTGCGCATGGCATAGCCCCTGTGCAGGCTCTTGTTTATTCACTAACTCTTAGTATTGTCAGTTTGCTCATTGGCACGATAGTGTTCCGCGGCAAAAACCTTATGGGAAGGAGTGAGACCCATGATTGAGCTGCTCAATGTTTGCAAGTTCATTAAGAGTCGCGAGGTCCTGCGCGATGTCTCCCTTTCGATCGAATCTGGCGAGGTCGTCGGCATCAAAGGCGCCAACGGCTCGGGAAAAACCATGCTTCTTCGCTCCATAGCCGGGCTGATCTACCCTACGTCGGGGAGCGTTATCGTCGACGGGGTAAATCTCAGGGAATCCGCTGCGTTTCCCCCAAGTATCGGCCTTCTCATCGAGAACCCGTCTTTTTTACCTCACCTCACTGGCCTGAAAAACTGCGAACTTCTCGCCTCGATCAAAGACGTTGTGACAAATAAGCAAATTTCTCAGTGCCTCATGGACGTGGGTCTTGATCCTCAGGATACCCGTACGTTCAATAAGTACTCTCTCGGGATGAAGCAGCGCCTCGGACTAGCGGCTGCATTCATGGAACAGCCCCACGTTGTCCTACTGGACGAGCCCACCAATGCCCTCGACGAGGAGGGCATCGAGCTGCTATCTTCTCTCGTGCGCAAAAGCCGAGAACGTGGCGCCTGTATCGCCATCGCTTCCCACGACGCTCTTGTACTGGAGACCATAGCCGACAAGATATACCTTATGAAAGAGGGTGCACTGCAGCCCGCATCGTCCACCGCCATCCCTCCAGTCGATCAGCAATGCGCAGGCACGCAAGCAGAGGAGGCGGCTTAGATGACCAGATCGAGAAACTTCAAGTTCGCCGCTATCGTCGTCTTGGCAGCTGCCCTAATCATTGCCGCTTTCGTTCGGGTTGCCTTGGTCAATCAATATGTAACTCAAACACTCGTGGAGTCTTACCCTGAAGGCACATGGGTCACCTACGACGGTGCTTACGCAGGAGTCGCCAGCGAAAACACGGACGGTCTCTCCATACGAGTCGACAGCGCCTCGCTCGTATCCCCCCGACAATTCATTGACTCCTACGCCTCATCCCAAGTGAATCTCACCGAAAACGTAATTGGGAAATATGCCGACATCACGCCAGCCACTGCGGACACGCCCTCCGTCCTTGCCGTGAAAATCTCTCTACGCCGGTCGCCCACCAACGTAGATGGTCAATTCTCGGCTATCGACTGGCGCATTATTAGCTTGCAAAGCCCTAGTCTTTCCATGCAGCCAGATTGGGACCTGTGGGAATTGGCCGATACCCACATGATAGACCAATCCGCTTTTAGTATTCAGGAAGGAAGTGAGTATGCGACTGTCGTGCCCTTCAGTATTCAGTCCCAGGGGGAATACTTCGATCCTTCTCCCCTCAGAACCCGGCTCCCGCTGGAGCAGGGAGATTACGAATTCGTCGTGACCAATTCCCCCGTTCGTAAACTTATCACCTTTGCGACACATTAGAAAGCACGCTCTCAAGAGAAAGGGATCCATCATGAAAACTACTACCGCAAAACCTCTCGCTATGGCGCTTCTTCTGGCCATAACGATCGGCGCCCTCGCTGTCGTATCTGGCTGCGCGAACGAGGCGGCGACCTCCGCGTCAGCAGACTCCGATGTGGAGCAGTCCTCAGCAACAACCCAAGCCGATGGAGAGGATTCTTCCAGTGCCACTGTCCCTGGAAGTAGCATGAGCGACACTCTTACCCTCAGCTCCGATACTTATCAAAATCTCGGCTGGAGGGGGACGCTTGAGGCTCGCATCGAATCTGCCCAGCTCTACAAGAATTACGATGCCGCCAAGAAGAAGATTGCCGACTTGTTTCCCGCTGAAGACGCCGTCAAGGACGGCCCGGTGCTTGTCTGCGAAGTCTTTCTCGACAACTCAGGAGCGGTGAGCCAGGAGCAGAGCGGAGCCTTTAAGGCAGACTTCATGTTCCTCGGCCCCGACCGCATCCCTGTCACGTTCTTCGCTCTCTCGGAGAAGGGTAATGCGACCTCCCGCAGCGACGACGCTTCCATGGAATTCGAGCTCCCCGACAAGGGATCCACCACTATCACCGTTGGCTTCTCTGTACCCCAAACCTGGCTCGATGGGAGCGTGGATATCAACAACCGCGACTACATCGCCTTTGGCGGTACGAAAGAGCAGTATCACATGAGCTACGCCGGCGAAGTCCCCGACAATGACTTCATCTGGCTGACCACGGAAGTATTCAAAGAGACGAAGTAGTCAAGCAGAGATCGCTCACTGGTCCCGAACTTGGAGCGCCGCGACGACTAGGCTCGTCGCGGCGCTTTGCATTTGCGAGAGGTCTTACCGCAACGCTCGGAGCTGTTTACGGACCCCGCAGCTCGGCTATGCGTTCTCAATCATCGTTTCTCGTCTTTTAAGTGTAACTTTTCGGGATAGATGAGGGCGAGTTCACTGCGCAGGAGGCAGAACTCGTGTGTGGTGGAGGATGCTTCCGGTTGGTAGTTTCAAGCATGATTGTTTCCTTTGGGTGATCGATACGGCGCCTTTGACCTCTTCTTCGTGTGAAAGCATTGGAAGAGCGATCCGTTTTCTATACAATTTCAGGCACCTATCGGACTCTCGCTGACCTCCTTGGGCGAACCTGGGAGTTCCGTTTTGATGACGTAATTCCAATAAGGAAGAACGGGGCTTTTCTTTCCCTATACTGAGATCATCTATCCGTCTCGATGTGAGGAGATGGCGTTATGAAGCAGAGTGCTTCCAACCGCAAGGTTAACGAGCAGGCCCGCGAGGTCATCGCGAGCATCCTTTTGTTCGACGTGTCCGATCCTCGGCTGCATCTAGTGACCATCACCGGCTGCGAGGTCAGCTACGACCGCTCGGCCTGCAACGTGTACTACACCACCGACCCCGAGCGCTACGGCGACGTGCAGGCCGCCTTCGAGCAGGCCGCCGGGCATATCCGCTCGCTCATGGCCAAGAAGCTCTCCTGGCGCGTGGCGCCGGAGCTGCGCTTCCATCTGGACAAGTCGGTGGACCAAGCTGAGGCTATCGGGGCGGCCCTGGCCTCCGAGCGCGAGCACCAGCAGCAGCGCATCGTGGAGGAGACCATCGGCGAGGATGGGGAGTTCTAGACCCATGGCGGTGACTCCTCAGACCAATACGACTCTGGCCGCCATCGCCAAGGCGCTACGCGACCGGGATCATTTCGTGATTTGCGGCCACGTGAGTCCCGACGGCGACTGCCTCGGTTCCCAGCTCGCCTTAGCCGCCGCCCTGCGGCAAATGGGGAAAAAGTGCGTCTGCGTGCTCGCCCGCGAGGAGGAGCCCCCGCGCGATCTGGCCTTCCTGCCCGGCTTCGACGGTCTTATGCCCGCGGCGGCCTATAAGGGTCCCTGCGAGGTGTTCGTCGCGGTGGATGTGCCCACGACTGAGCGCGTGGGCGATGCGGCGCGCCTGCAGGCGGCTGCCGACCTCACGGTGACGGTGGACCACCACGCGGTGCCGACCGTTATGAGCGCCCTCAGCTACACCGATCCCGATGCCGCCTCCACCACCATGCTCATCTGGGAGCTCGCGGCGGCGTTGGGCGCCGAGCGCGACCGCATCGTCGCCACGTGCTGCTACACCGGCCTCATGACCGACACGGGCCGCTTCCAGTATCAGAACGCCGACGCGGCCGCCTTCGCCGCCGCTGCCGAGATGGTGGCTGCCGGCGCCGAGCCCGCGGCCATTTCGCGCCACATCTACCAGAGCCGCTCGCTCGCCTCTATCCTGCTGGAGGGCCGCAACGTGGACCATATGGCGCTTGCCGCCGACGGTACCGCCGCGCTCTCGTGGCTGTCGCTGGCCGACTTCGCCGAGTGCGGCGCCTGCAAGGCCGACGCCGAGCCCATGGTGGACGTGCTGCGGGCCATTGACGGCGTGGAAGTGGCCTGCATGCTGCGGGAGCAGTCCGGCGGCGAGATTCGCGGCAGCCTGCGGGCCAAGGGCGATGCCGATGTGGCCGCCATCGCCCGCGCCTTCGGCGGGGGAGGGCATACCGCCGCGGCCGGCTTCACGTTCTGCGGCACTCTGGCCGAGGCCGTCTCGGCGCTCGCCGAGCGCTTGGGCATCGAGGAGCCCTGCCTGCCGGCGGAGGCGTCCCTCTGATGGCGAAGAAGCGCGGAACGACCGATCTGTCGCTCATGGTGGCGGTGGACAAGCCCTCGGGCATGACCTCCCACGATGTAGTGAACCGTGTGCGCCGCATCTTCGGCGAGCGCCGGGTGGGCCATACCGGCACCTTGGACCCGCTGGCCTCCGGCGTACTGCCCGTGTGCATCGGGCCGGCCACACGTCTGGATCACTACCTGGTGGGCCACGACAAGTCCTACGTGGTATCCATCGTCTTCGGCGCCGCCACCGACACCGACGATGCCGAGGGCGCCGTCATTCGCACCGGCGAGGTGCCCGACGAGGTGTTCGACCCCTTCTTCGCCAGCGCCTTCGTGGCCAGCCTGGTAGGGAAGTCCAAGCAGCTGCCCCCGGTGTACTCTGCTATCAAGGTGGGCGGGAAGAAGGCTTGCGACGAGGCGCGCCGCGGCCGCATCATCGACCTGACGCCCCGCGACATCGAGGTGTCTACCGCCGAGCTGCTCGGCATCTGGGGGGCCGACGGCACCGAGCCCGCCCGCTGGGATGTGGCCTTCACCGTATCGGCGGGCACCTATATCCGCTCTCTGGCCCGCGATATGGGCAATGCGCTCGGCTGCCCGGCTCATGTGGGGGCCCTGCGCCGCACGGCGGTGGGGGCCATCGCCCTGGATGAGTGCGTGAGCCTGGAGACGCTGGAGGATATCGGCTTGGCTGCGGCGTTAGACCCCCTGCGGGCCCTCGGATGCCGTTTCGCCTATCTGGACGATGCGGCGGCGGCCCGCGTGCGCAACGGCAACCCGCTTCCCGCCCGCGCGCTCTCCCTCTGCGAGCGGCGCTCGTCGGACGCTGCCAGCGAGCTGTGCGCCTGTACGGCCGGGGTGCGCGAGAGCTGCAAGCCGCCCGAAGATGACGAGATCGTCGCCTTGGTGTACGATAACCGCGTCATCGCCCTGTACGCGTACCGTGCGGATCGCGACCAGTTCGCCTCCCGCTGCGTGTTCCCGATTGGAGTCATCCGTGGCTACTGTGATCTCTAAGGCCGATCCCGCCTACGACGAGGCCTTCCTCGCCGGAGCCTCCGTGGCCTTCGGCGTGTTCGACGGCGTGCACGAGGGGCACCGCTTCATTATCGGCGAGGCGGCCAACACCGCCCGCGAGGAGGGGGCGATGAGCGCCGTCATCACCTTCGACATCGATCCCGACGAGATGTTCGCGCCCGACCGCCTGAAGAAGCTCATGGCCAACGAGGCCCGCATCGCCAAGCTGGCCGAGCTGGACGTGGACGCGGTCGTGGTGCTGCCGTTCTCGCGCGAGTTTGCCGCCCAGAGCCCCGAGGATTTCCTGAACGCCTGCTTCGGCGGCGGGGTGCCGCGCCATATCCACATCGGCAGCGACTTCCACTTCGGCCGCAAGGCCGCCGGCAACGTGGAGAGCCTGCGCGCGTGGGGGGCTGCCCGCGGCATGGAGGTGCATGGCCACGAGCTTTTGGCCGAGGGCGGCGTTCCGGTGACGGCCACGCGCATCCGGCATCTGCTCGGCGAGGGGAAGGTGCGCGAGGCCGATGAGCTTCTGGGTCGCGCCTGGGCGCTTTCCGGTACCGTGCGCCCCGGCCGCGGCGAGGGCCGCGACTTCGGCTTCGCCACGGCGAATCTGGAAGTGGCGCCGATCATGCTGGCCATCGGCGAGGGCGTGTACGCGTGCTATGCCGTGGTGGACGGCCAGCGCTATAAAGCTGCCGTGAACGTGGGGGTGCCGGCCACCTTCGCCGATGCGTCCACCGCCAACATCGAGGTGCACCTGCTCGATTTCGACCGCGATATCTACGGCGATGCCATCGAGGTGGAGTTCGTGGAATGGCTGCGCCCCATGCGCGTCTTCGACTCCCTCGACGAGCTCATCGCCACCGTGCAGGGCAACATCGCCTGGGTCCGCGAGAACCTGTAGGGGCAAAGGGATTCGCCCTGAAATCCCCTCGACGTCGCGGCATGTACGGTCAGGGCCAAGATACCGAGGCGCCCTGCCTGCGGGAAGTTCCTCGCGGGCAGGGCGCCGGGCCGTCTACTGCCTTCCGAACAGCTGGTCGTACTGGATGATGCGGTACTGCTTCAGGATTCTCTTCGCTTGCTTGTGCTCGTCGGTCGCGGCTTTCTCCTTGAACCAGTGCCAGGTGCCGTCGGGGGTCATGAATCCGTTCAAATTGACGGCGGGTACCTTATCGCGCAGCGCCTCCATGTAGCGCATCCGCGGCGTCTCGGGCAGGCCGGCCGCCTCTGCGAGCAGGCTGCCCAGGTAGTTCAGGCTGGTGGCATCGCCGTTGGCGATAGAGGTCAGGCGCGACCCGTACTGCTGTCGCGCACTTTCGTTTGCCCAGATGAGATAAGGGGTGCGCCAGCGCTGCTGCACCTCGGCGAGCGGCGCGTCGTCGACGCTGTGGCCATAGGTGCGCTCGAACAGCCAGTCGGCGAATCCGGGCTGGTGATCGCCAAAGAACACCACGACGGTCGGTTCGTTTCGCGCGTTCAGCTCGCCGATGAGCCAGCGCAGATCCGCTTCCGACCGCTTGATGCAGGCGAGGAACTCGTCCACCTCGGCATCGTTTACGGCATCGGATTCCAGATGCACCGCATCGGCCTCGGGCACGAGGCCCGTGTCGTAGCCGCCGTGGTTCTGGATGGTCACGTCGAAGACGAACTGGGGCGCTTCGCCCTCGTCGATTTTCTCGAGCGCCCGCGCATAGGTGGCCCGGTCGGTTACGAGGTCGCGGAAGGTGTCGGCGCCCTCCATGGTGGTGATGTCGTCGAACTCGTCGAAGCCGAGCTGCTCGTAGATGCGGTCGCGCCGCCAGTTCGAGGCCTCGGCCGGGTGAATGGCGTGGGTCCCGTAGCCAAGGGAACGGAAGTACGACGCCAGGTTTTCGGTACCCTCCAGATCGTAGAGCACATAGGGATACACCCCGCCGCCCATGTTGCCCATGGAGGCGCCGGTCAGAAACTCGAATTCGCTGTTGCAGGTGCCCCCGCCCATAGCCGACACGTACACGTCGCCGGCGGCCAGGGCGTCGGCGGCCACCTCGCGAAAGAACGACGGCTCGGCCACCGTGCCCGCGAGGCCGGGGTAGCTGGACAGATCCGAGAAGGTCTCGTTCATGATGGCGATGACGTTGGGGCCGTCGTGGGGGCCCGCGACCGAGTTGCTCGCGGGGTCTTCCCGGTCGGCTGCGGTGTCTGCGGGTCGCGCGCCGAAGGGCTCCAAAATGTCGGTCACCGCTTCGGCGGAATAGCCTGCGGGGGGCTTGGGCACCAGTTCCTGGGCCCGGGATAGGAAGCAGAGCGCCGTTCCCTGGGTGGCGTAGGAGCCGCGCACGTCCCACACGTCCACCTTCACGGCGCACTCTTTCTTAATGGAGACGCGATCGAACTGCATAACGCCCGCCGTCGCGAGCAGCACGGCGCACAAGCAGTTCACCATCACGTCAGGCCCGGTGACGGGGCGCTTGGGGCACCAAAGGGCGAGCGCCGCGCAGAAGGCGGCGAAGGCGGCCAGGCACGCGACAAGCCGCGGAGTGAGAAAGAGGCTGTAGCCGCTGGATACCGAGGCGGCTGTGGACAGGGCGAACAGGTCGGCCGGCACGATGGGCTGGCCCTTGAACTCGATGAGGAAGAAATTCGCCATGCCCGAGAGCAGGCACAGGCCCACGAACACGGCAAGCGATGCCCGCGTGCGCTGGCCGATAAGGAACGTGATGGCGCCTCCGAGGGCGAGCACGGCCAGGTTCGGCATCACGTACTTCGCCTCCATGGCCGGAAGCCCATCGTTCCAAGGTACCTCCAGCAGGATGAACCCGAGTGCCACGGCCACGGCGAAAAACGCCAGGCGCACCAGCGTGCGGGCGATATCGCCGCGTCGGCTGCGCGCCGGAACGTCGGCGGCACGGCCGGTGCCGCCGCACCGGTTGCGCGTCGCCGCGCCCGCGCCGTCGACCTGTACTGCCTTCTGCGATTCAGTCAAAAGAAACCCCTCCGTTGGTTTATTGCAATTGCACAACATACCATCGACTCCGCTCGCCGGGCCGCGCCGCGCAACAACTCCCCGCATCCCACGGAATTTCTCCAAGAAGTTGAAGGAGATCCATCCTGCGAGGAGCGCCGAGCGCCTCAGCCGTTATACTGGGGCCATGAACGAGGACACTTCGCGCGAGAGCGCCTTTGAAACGGAATACGATGCCACCCTGGAACGAGAGGGGCGCATGAGACCCGCGCTGGATCGCGCCGTGCGCGGCCACGTGCCCGAAGGCGGTGAGACCCAGCAGGTCAAGATCGCCCGCATTAAGGGCGAGCTGGCATCGGTGCCCGCCGAGCCGGGCGTGTATCTGTGGAAGGACGCTGCCGGCGAGGTCATCTACGTGGGCAAGGCCAAGCAGCTGCGCGCCCGCATGCGCCAGTACGTGAACTTCCAGGACGATCGCGCGAAGATCCCCCTGCTCGTGGAGGCCATTCACTCCTTCGACTATATCGTGGTGGACAACGAGCATGAGGCGCTGGTGCTGGAGAAGAACCTCATCAACCAGTACAGCCCCTTTTTCAACGCGGACTTCAAGGACAACAAGAGCTATCCCTTCATCGCGCTCACGAAGGGCGACGTGTTCCCGGCCGTCAAGTACACCCGCGAGAAGCGGCGCGCCGACACGAAGTACTTCGGCCCCTTCACCGACGCCCGCGCGGCCCGGGAGATGATTGACATCGCCCGGCGCGTGGTGCCGCTGTGCGCCGCCACCTGCGCCGACTGGCGGCAGCTCACGCGCGCCCTGGAGAAAGACCCGCTCGCGTTTCTGAAGCGGGATGCGCGCCCCTGTTTCGACTGCCATGTGGGGCTGGGTCCCGGGGCCTGCTGCGGGCAGATCACGCCGGAGGACTATGCCGTCAACGTCCGGCGCATCGAGCGCTTTTTGGCGGGCAGCCACCGCGAGTTCGTCGACGAGCTCGCGGCCGAGATGCGCGCCGCCGCCGAGGAGCTCGACTTCGAGCGCGCGGGCCGCTTGAAGAGCCGCATCGACACCATCAACTCGCTCGCCGACAAGCAGCACGCCGTGTCGAGCCGCGACTTGAACGCCGATGTGATCGGATTTTTCCGCGAGGAGACCGTGGCCGGGGTGCACGTGCTCGTCATCCGCGAGGGGCGCATCGTGAACTCCAACGAGTTCGTCTTGAACCGCGGCACCGACGTGCCCGACCAGGACCTGCTGCGCAACTTCCTGTTCCGCTACTACGATGTGACCACCTCGGTGCCCCGCGAGGTCATCTGCGCGGTGCTGCCCGAGGATGCCGGGGCCATGGGGGAGTGGCTCACGGCGAAGCTGGACTCGGCCCACGGCGCGAAGGTGCGCTTTACCGCCCCGCAGAAGGGGGAGAAGGCCGATCTTCTAGCCATGGCCGAGACCAACGCGCGCCACGCCCTCATGCGCTACAAGGTGCGCACCAACTACGACGACAAGCGCATCAACAACGCCCTTCTGCAGCTGGAGAGCGCCCTGGCCCTCGATGCGCCGCCCATGCGCATCGAGTGCTTCGACATCTCCACCATCCACGGGTCCTACACGGTGGCCTCCATGGTGGTGTTCACCGGCGGCAAACCGGACAAGAACCAGTACCGCCGCTTCAAGATAAAGACGCCGCTTTCCGAGGCCAACGACTTCCTCTCCATGCAGGAGGTGATGAGGCGGCGCTACGCCCCCGAGCGCATGGCCGACGAGCGCTTCGGCAGCAAGCCCGACCTCATCATCTTGGACGGCGGCAAGCCCCAGCTCACGGCGGCGCTCGCCATGTTCGAGGAGATGGGAATCGATGACATCGCCATCTGTGGTCTGGCCAAGCGCGACGAGGAGCTGTTCGTGCCCTGGCAGGACACGGGGCCTGTGGTGCTGCCGAGCGGCTCGGCCTCGCTGTACCTCGTGAAGCAGGTACGCGACGAGGCCCACCGCTTCGCCATCACCTTCCACCGCGAGTTGCGCGGCAAGGGCATGACGGCGAGTATCTTGGACGAGGTGGCCGGCCTGGGGCCCGTGCGCAAGAAGGCCCTGCTCGCGCACTTCAAGTCCTTCAAGAACTTGAAAGAGGCCACCCTGGACGAGATAAAGGCGGCCCGGGTGGTTCCCGAAGAGGTGGCCGAGGAGCTCGTGGCCGTGCTGGCGCAGTATAATGAGCGGAAGCACGAGCGAGAAGAGAAACTGGCGGAAGAGATCTCCTGAAAGGAGCCCTGATGGCTGACGAGCAGAGCACGATTGCCGAGAAGATAGACCGTGAACTCGAGCCGCGCAAGGTGGTGGCTGAGCAGATGCCCGATTTCGTCATCGTCACCGGCATGTCCGGGGCGGGACGCACCGAGGCCATGCACGTCTTCGAGGACTTGGGCTATTTCTGCGTGGACAACCTGCCCTCGAGCCTGCTGGGCGATCTGGTGCGCGTGAACGAGGAGACGGAATCGACCGATGACCGCCGCCGCCTGGCCGTCGTGTGCGATTCTCGCAACGGCGACTTTTTCGGCGATTTGGAGGCGGAGCTGGCCGCCATGGAGGAGGCGGGCATCTCCTACAAGACGCTGTTTTTGGATGCGGCCGACGACAAGCTCATCGCCCGCTACAAGTCGAGCCGCCGTCGACATCCCCTGTGCACCGACGGCACCACCATCTGGCAGGGCATCCAGCGCGAGCGTCACCTGCTCATGGGTTTGCGCGATCGGGCCGACTTTGTCATCGACACCACCGACATGCTTCCCCAGAAGCTGCGCAGCACCATTCGGGGGCTGTTCTCCACGGGCAGCGAGCGCAAGGGGCTCGCGGTGACGGTGTACTCCTTCGGCTTCAAGCACGGCGCGCCCTATGACGCCGATCTGGTGATGGATGTGCGCTTTCTGCCGAACCCCTACTACGATCCGGAGCTGCGGCCCCTGACCGGACTCGATGCTCCGGTGCGCGATTTCGTGCGCATGCGCGAGGAGACCATCGAGTTCGAGCAGAAGTGGCACGAGCTTCTGGATGTGGTGATGCCGGGTTATGTGGCCGAGGGCAAGCAGCAGCTGGCCATCGGCGTGGGCTGCACCGGCGGCCAGCACCGCTCCGTGGCGCTTGCCGAGGCCACGGGCGACTACCTGAAGTCGAAGGGCTACCGGGTGAGCGTGGCCCATCGCGACCTGCGCCTGGCCGAACGCGGGGCGACGGTGGAGTCCCAGGGAGACAACGTGCTCGACCCGCGTGCCGCCGGGAAGGACGCCTAGGGCCATGGGCATCCGAAAGACCGACGCCTTCCGTGTGGACCCGGCGGCCACGGCGGCGTTCTCGGCCCTGAAAAGCGCGCTGCCGAACCTGGGCGGCCTCGACGCCGACGAGCGGGCCCTGCGCGCCGTGGTCATTGGCGGCGGCACGGGCGCGCCCGTGTCCATCCGCACGCTGCTCTCGCTCGGGGTCACGACGAGCGCGGTGGTGGCCATGGCCGATGATGGAGGCTCCACCGGCGTGCTGCGCGAGGAGGCCGACGCCACGCCGCCCGGCGACATCCGCAAGTGCCTCGTGGCCTTTGCGAAGGATCCAGCCGATCCGCTCGTGCGGGCGCTCAAGTACCGCTTCGCCGTGGCGCGCGACCATGCGCTGGGAAACCTCCTGCTCACGGCCTTGGAAGACGCCTGCGGGTCGTTCCCCGAGGCCATCGCCGTCTGCGAGCGGCTCGTGGACGCCCAGGGGCATGTGTATCCTTCCACCCTGGACCATGTGGTGCTTTCGGCCCGCACCTGCGACGGGCGCGTGCTCGACGGCCAGGCCGTGGCCTGCCATTCCCGCACGGCTTTGGAGTCGGTGTGGCTCGCCGGCGAGGACGGGCGGGCGCCCCGGCCCTTTGAGCCGGCGCTTCAGGCCATTCGCGAGGCCGACCTCATCGTGCTCGGTCCGGGGTCGCTGTTCACCTCCATTATCCCGAACCTGCTCATTCCCGGTGTGGTGGATGCCATTCGTGAAAGCCGCGGGCGCGTGCTGTTCGTGTGCGCGCTGGCCGACGTGCAGGGCGAGACCTGGGGGCTTACGGCCCGCGAGCACTTCGAGGCCCTTGCGGCCCACGGCATGGAGGGCCTGGTGGACTACATGCTCGTGCATTCCAAGGTGCCTCTGCGGGCGGAAAGCCCCGCTACGGGCAGTTTCGCGGCCATATCCGGCGCCGATCTGGAGCACGCCTCCACCTCTGATTTGAACGATACGCAGCTGATCCGGGGCGTGCGCCCCATCTCCATCAGCTACGCCGATATGCTGGCCATCCAGGCGCGCGGCCCCATCGTCATCAGCCGCAACCTCGCCGACCCCGAGCGGCCCACGTGGCATTCTCCCTTCGCCCTGCGCGATGCCTTCCAGAATGTCATCAGGCTTTCGCGCTCGCGGCGCGGCTAGGGAGACGCCATGTCGTTTACGGCCGAGGTGAAAGACGAGCTCGCCCGTGTGGTGCCGGCGTGTGCCGCCTGCGAGAAGGCGACGCTCGCGGCGCTCGTGCGCATCGAGGGCACGCTGTTCGTGAGCGGGCCCGACCGCTATCGGGTGGAAGTCGCCACCGATGCGCCGGCAGCGGCACGTCTCGTGGTGCGCTTGCTGCACGCCATCTACGCCCTGAAGACGAACCTCACCATGCGTCGCAGCGTGCTGCACAAGACGCCGAACTACCTCATCGAGGTGCCGGCGCAGCCCCATCTGGCCGACGCCCTGAGGGATATGGGCGTGCTCTCGGCCGAAGGCGGTCTTGAGCTGGGCATTAAGCCGGAGCTCGTGGCCAAGCCGTGCTGCGCGGCGGCCTACGTGCGCGGCGCCTTTCTGGGCTCGGGCTTCATCTCCAACCCGAAGAGCGATTTTCACTTCGAGATCACCGTGGAAACGGAGCCTCTGGCGGCGGGGCTCGTGGAGCTTATGGCCCGCAAGGACATCGCCGCCCGCGTCATGCAGCGGCGCAGCTCGTATATGGTGTACCTGAAAAGCGGTGCCTCCATTTTGGAGTTCCTCGCCTGGACCGGCGCTCACCAGGCGGCGCTCTCGATGGAGGAGGAGCGCGTAGTGAAGAGCGTGCGCAACGACGTGAACCGCATGATCAACGCCGAGATGGCCAACCAAGCCAAGGCCGCCGGCGCCGCCGTGGACCAGATCTACGCTATCCGCGCCGTGGTGGAGCACTACGGCATGGAGAACCTGCCCCCGGCGCTGCAGGATTTCATCCGCCTGCGTGTGACCTATCCCGAGGCGAGTCTGAAGGAGCTGGGGCAGCGCGCCACGCCGCCGCTTTCCAAGAGCGCCGTCTACCACCGCGTCCGCCGCATCGAGTCCATGGCCCGAGAAATAGGAGCAGGGGAGTAGGAGGGGCGATTCCCTCTCTAGTGGCTATATTTCCTCCAGTAAGTTGTGTATAATGCAACTTACTGGAGGAAATATGGTTAAGACGACGAAAATGATCCGTGAGGAACTGAGCAGCTTCGCCGATCCGGCGAACAAGGTCGCGCGTATGGTGCGCGAAGGACGCCTCACTCCTATAATCCGCGGCCTCTACGAAACCGAGGCGACCGCCTCTCCCTGGTCGTTGGCCGGGTGCATCTATGGGCCATCGTACATCTCCTTCGAGAGCGCCCTCTCCTTTCACGGCCTTATTCCCGAGGGGGTGAGGGCGGTGACGAGCGCCACCTTCGAGAAGGGCAAGGCGAAAGCCTACGACACGCCGTTCGGCTCGTTCCTCTTCCGCGACGTGCCCGCTGAGGCGTTCCCCTACGGCATCGACGTGAAGGGCCCCGCGAATGCGCCGTTCCGCATCGCGACGCCGGAGAAGGCGCTCTGCGACAAGCTCTACACGATGAGTCCGGTTACGAGCTGCGGGGGGCTTGAGGCGCTGCTCTATGATGATCTGCGCATCGATAGGGGCGATCTGGCCGCTCTCGATGTCGATGACGTGGCCTTTCTCGCCGAGAAGTATCGGTCTCGCAATGTGCGTCGATTGGCGAGGTACTTGAAGGAGGGGAGCGGGAGATGAGAAGCGTTTTGCAGCAGATGCTTGCAACCTATGATCCGGTTTCGCTCAATGACCGCAAGAATGCCGCGAAGGAGGTTATCCAGGAGATTGTGCTGTGCGGTTTATCCCGCGCGGGGTTTTTCGACAAGGTCGCCTTCTACGGCGGGACGGCGCTGCGCATCTTCTACGGCCTCGATCGCTTTTCCGAGGATCTCGATTTCTCGCTCATGGAGCCGGACGCCAGCTTCGATCTCTCGCGCTACTTCGACGCCGTGCAGAGGGAAGCGCGCTCGTTCGGGCTTGAGGTCGATATCCAGATGAAGCAGAAGAGCCGTCCCTCCGACATCCACTCGGCCTTCCTCAAGGCGAATACGCGCGAGCACCTGCTCTCCTTCTATCCGAACGAGGGGTCGCTTGCGGGCGTGCCCGCCGACGAGAAGCTGAAGATCAAGTTCGAGGTGGACGTCAACCCTCCCGCAGGCGCCTCGTTCCAGCGGGAATACCGCCTGTTGCCGGCTCCCTACGAGGTGAACCTCTACGACGCGCCGTCGCTGTTCGCGGGGAAGATCCATGCGGTTTTGTGCCGCGGATGGAAGGATCGGGTGAAGGGGCGCGACCTGTACGACTACCTGTTCTACCTCGCCCGCGATATTCCCGTGAACCTGGGGCACCTCAATGCGAGATTGGCCCAGACGGGATTTCGGGATGGATGCCCGATTGAGGGTGCAGGCGGTCTTCGCCGTGCTCTGTCGGAGCGTTTCGACGCCATCGATTTCGCGGATGCGAGAAGAGACGTCGAGCCCTTCCTCAACGATAGGAGCTCGCTTGCTCTGTGGTCGAGGGAGTTCTTCTGCCGGGTAGCCGAGGGACTCGAGGTGATTTAGCGCAACATGAGGCGGCTGATGCGCCGGATGCGATAGAGGACGGGCGCCTTCAGCGCATCTAGAGGGTCTCGGCCGCCACTTGCTTGGCAAGGTCGACGAAGGATGCCACCTGGGGCTTGACGGGGCGGTTGCCGTAAAGCAGGTAGGTGCGGATGACAAATTCGTCGTCTTCGGGCAGAACCCCCACCACATCGGGGTTGTAGGGGCATATGGTCGTTCCCAAATCCATGGTGACCTTGATCTCGTTACGACGCATCATGATGAAGAAGTCGGCGGAGTTTTCGATGCCCCTCAGGCATGAGTTCGGTGAGACGCCGGCCTTTTCAAGCACCTCCAGCTCGCCGTCGCGCCAGGTGGTGTACATGCGGTTCGTCGAATCGACAAGAACGCTTCCCGCGAAGTTCTGCGCCCTTATGGGAGACACCTTCAGTCCCGGATTGTCCTTATGGGCCCAAATCATGCCCCGGTAATCCATGAGCGGATCGCAAGTGAAGCCTTCCGGTATCTCATGCGGCATCGAGAAAACGACGCCGATGTCGGCCTTGCCGGAATAAATCGCCTCGGGAATAGTGTACACGCCCGAGTAGAAGAAAGTCGGAGCGAAGGCAGCGCAGGCGGTCCGCATGCGTGCAATCGACTCGTAGACGATTCTCGAGTAAGGGCCCAAATCGAAGGGAATGGAGCAGATGACAAGGGATTCCCTGCTTCCCGCGGCGATGCTCTGGCAGCGGGCTGTGAGCGAGTCGACATCGTTGATCAGAGTGCTGATGCCCTCGAGGTAGTGGCAACCGGCCGTGGTGAGCGTGAGCGGATTGCGCTCGAAGAGCTGAAGCCGAGCTCTGATTCCAATTCCGCGATATGGCGACGCAGGCTCGGCTGCGACATGTTCAGCTCTTTGGCCGCCTTGGAAAAGCTCATGGCATTGGCCAGTTGAATGAATTCCCTTGTGCGCTCGAGCATCGCGGCCCCCCAATCTTCTGACGTTTATTATGCCCGAAAAGAAACGGTGATAGCGGAAGATATCAGGTGCAGCGACCATGTTGGATGGACTGAGGTTCCTTTCGGGGAGAGGCTTCGATGCCTCCCACCAGAAACTCCAAGCCAGAATGTATTGCGTAGTTTTTATCCTGGCACGCGGGACAGCGATGCGTGGCCTCGTCGTGTGCGTCGAAGTGAAATACATAGCCGCAGGATTTGCACCGCAACATGATGGGCGGCCGTGAGATAACGAGCTCGGCGCCCTCGGCAATCGTATCGCGGGTGAGTCGTTCGAACATCCCCTCGAAGATACTCTCTGAGATATCGCGCAAGCGACCGATGGTGAGGTGTACTCCAGTCACGCGCTCGACTTCGCAGTTCTCAGCTTGGTTGAGAACAATATCCACCACGTTGTAGACCAGACTGGTTTCGTGCATGACGTCCTCCTGTCTCCCTGCTACATGATGGGCCTGCATGCCGATGCCATCATGTGCAAAGGATGAGCTTCGATGCTCGGAAAATGACAGGCGTTGATCGTCGGGCGAGAAAGGCCTGCTTGCCAAATGCGCAGAGGATGCCGGTCATTGTTTCGGCAAGGCGGTCGGGCTCGGGATATCGTGAGCTTGCGTTCCTGAACACGAGACGAGAGGAGCTGGTGCGCAATGAAGGAGATGGGAGTCGAGAGCATGGTTGCGAACGTGGAAGAGGTCGTGAGCGCCGACGGTGCCCAGAGCCGTTCGTTCGACCGGCGGGCTTTCCTTAAGGGCTCGGCTATCGGCATGGCGGGCATGATGCCCTTGGCGTCGCTCGTCGGGTGCGCTCCCAAGGGCTCGGAAGCGTCCCTTTCCGAGACCAGCGGGGAAGAGCCCTCTGCGGCCAACCAGGCCTTCGCTGCCGGAGGCGTCGAGGACTCCATGAGTTTGGAGGAGCTGAACGCCCTGCGCCACGCCTTCGTGGACAGCCAGACGGCCTACACCTGCGAGGACGGCTCGGTGGTGCCCGAGGTCTACGTGAAGCTGCGCGCTCTGTTCAACACCTACGGCTGGGGTATGGGCATGGCCGTGAATGATCACGCCTTCGACGAGTTCGTGTACCTGTTCAGCGAGGATGAGGCCCAGGCGTACCTGGAGATGCCCTTCGGCGTCGAGTTCACCGCGACGGACTTCTCCCTTGAGTCGGGACGCGATGAGGCTGCATGTTTGGCGCTGTGCGAGGATTTGGCCAAGCGCGGCACGCTTTACCGCGTGCGTCGCGGCGGCGTGTCCTTCTTCCATCATCTGGCCATGGCATACGGCCTGTGGGAGTTCCAGATCCTGGGTGCGGGCGACACGCCGGAGTACCGCGAGGCCCACAGCTACGTGTTTACCGAGGACGCCCCGCAGAACAAGATGGGCACTGGCACTCCGTTCTATTACTCGATTCCCGTGGGCAAAGAGGTTCTTGCCGATGACGAGCCCGGACTGTACCCCTACGACGACATCGAGAAGATTCTCGAGAACAACACCGTGTTCGCCGTGGGTCCCTGCCAGTGCCAGGCATTGGACCTTGCCGGCATTCCGCTCGACCCCATGCCCGAGATCGAGCGCTGTGTTGCCTTCGGCGCCACGGCCCAGTACGTCATCGACGGCGGTTATGGCCGCGAGATAACACGGGATGAGGCCCGCGAGATACTTCAGAAGTGCAAGGAGGCCGGCTATGTCTACCAGCATACCTGGACCAAGGAGCCCGAGATCATGTGCAACTGCCCTCGCGATGTTTGCGGCATCCTCACTACCTATGAGGCCCTGGGAGACCAGCTTGCTGACTTCAACACCTGCGTTAACGTGAGCCATTACACCCTGGAGCATGACAAGGACGCCTGCATCAAGTGCGGCAAGTGCATGGACCGTTGTCCGGTGCGCTGTATCTCTATGGATGATGAGGGCTTTCCCGCGCGTCTCATGTCCTGTGTGCGCTGCGGCCAGTGCGCCCTCGTCTGCCCGCAGGACGCACGCAAGCTGCGCCTTGCGAACCCTGACAGCGTCGAACCGCTGGCGAAGAACCTGCTTGACGACTACAACAAGAAGGCGGCCTTCCGCTTCGCGAACGACATGATTCCCGTGAAGTAACGCACGTTTTCCCTCCCCTCGGCGAGGCGGCTTCGTTTTCTTGCGGGGCCGCCTCGTTTTTTTTGAGACAGCTCGCGAGTCACTTGGGCCAGGATCGAGGACGAAGGATGCCCACGTTCGTTTTCCGGCCGTAACTTTGTGCAGGTCTGCCGCTTTATTTCGCTGCTCGTCCAAGATGCCGCGCGCGCGGCGGCGGTTCGTAGTACACTTACAAAGCTGCTTAGCATTTACTTACGTCCACTCAGTGGCATCGCGAGTATCTTGTGAAAGGAGATACGCATGACAACCAAGGTAGGCATCAACGGATTCGGCCGCATCGGCCGCCTCGTGTTCCGCGCCATGGCCGATGACCCCGCCGTCGAGGTGGTTGCCGTCAACGACCTGGGCGAGAAGGCCACCGCCGCTCACCTGCTGAAGTACGACTCCGTCCACGGTATTCGCAACTTCGACATCGAAGTGGTGGACGACGGCCTCATCGTGGACGGCAAGCACGTGACCATGCTCTCCGACCGCGATCCGGCGAACCTGCCCTGGGGCGATCTCGGGGTGGACGTGGTCGTGGAGGCCACGGGCATCTTCAAGACCGGCGAGTTGGCGCAGAAGCACCTGGATGCCGGCGCCAAGAAGGTGGTCATCACCTGCCCGGCCAAGGATGAGGACATCACCATCGTCATGGGCGTGAACGACGATCAGTACGATCCTGCGGTGCACAACATCATCTCGAACGCCTCCTGCACCACCAACTGCCTGGCGCCCTTCGCCAAGGTGCTGCTGGAGAACTTCGGTATTAAGCGCGGCTACATGAACACCATCCACTCCTACACCAACGACCAGAAGATCCTCGATCTGCCCCATAAGGATCTGCGCCGCGCCCGCGCCGCCGCTGTGTCCATGATCCCCACCACCACCGGCGCCGCCCGCGCCGTGGCCCTTGTGCTCCCCGAGCTGCAGGGCCGCCTCGACGGCTTCGCCACTCGCGTTCCCACCCCCGACGGGTCCATGGTCGACCTCACGGTGGAGCTGGAGCGCAGCGTGACCAAGGACGAGATCAACGCCGCCATGAAGGCCGCGGCCGAGGGTCCCTTGAAGGGTATTCTGGAGTACACCGAGGATCCCATCGTGTCCATCGACATCGTGGGCAACGACCACTCCTCCATCTTCGACTCGCAGCTGACCATGGTGCTCGGCGGCGAGGGCAATTTCGTGAAGTGCATCAGCTGGTACGACAACGAGTGGGGCTACTCCAACCGCGTGAAGGACCTGGTTAAGATTCTGCTGCCGTAGCCCGAGGCAATAATCGCTTGCGAAAACCCAGCTCTCCTGTCGGGCTGGGTTTTCCCGTATAAACGGAAAGGACGAGACATGGCCGATATCAAGACCATCGACGATGCGAATTTCGCGGGTCAGCGCGTGCTCGTGCGCGTCGATTTCAACGCGCCGGTGAACGATGAGGGCGTGGTGACCGACGACACGCGCATCCGCGCGGCGCTGCCCACCATCGAGAAGCTCATCGGCGACGGCGCGCGCGTGATCCTCGTGAGCCATCGGGGCCGCCCGGCCGGCACCGGCTTCGAGGAGGCCTTCAGCCTGGGCCCGGTGGCCCGCCGCCTGCAGGAGCTGCTCGGCCGCGACATCGTGCTCGCCCGCGCCCTTGTCGGCCCCGATGCCCGGGAAGTCGTGGACGCCATGGGCGATGGCGACGTGGTGCTTTTGGAGAATATCCGCTTCGACGCGCGCGAGAAGAAGAACGACCCCGCTTTCGCCCACGAGCTGGCCGATCTGGCCGACGCCTACGTGAACGACGCCTTCGGTACCGCGCACCGGGCGCACGCCTCCACGGCCGGCGTGGCGGAGTTTCTGCCGTCGTACGCGGGTTATCTCATGGAGCGCGAGGTGGCCACGCTCACCGGCATGCTCGACAAGCCCAAGCGGCCCTTCGTGGCCATTCTCGGCGGTTCGAAGGTCTCCGACAAGATCAAGGTGATCGACGCGCTGCTGGACAAGGCCGACACCCTCATCATCGGCGGCGGCATGTGCTTCACCTTCCTGCTGGCCCAGGGCAAATCCGTGGGCACCTCCCTTAAGGAAGAGGATTGGGTCGAGCGCGCCGCGGCCATGATCGAGAAGGCTCGCGAGCGCGGCGTGAGCCTGCTTTTGCCCGTGGACGTGGTGGCCGCCGACGCCTTTGCCAACGACGCCCGCACGGCCATCGTCTCGGTGGACGACATGCCCGCCGACATGATGGGCCTCGACATCGGGCCCGAGACCGCCGAGCTGTACGCCGAGGCCATCGCCATGGCCAAGAGCGTGTTCTGGAACGGCCCCATGGGCGTGTTCGAGATGCCCGCCTTCGAGGCCGGCACCAAGCGCGTGGCCGAGGCCGTGGCCGCCAACGAGGCGGCCGATACCATCATCGGCGGCGGCGACTCGGTGGCCGCGGTGAACCAGTTCGACCTGGCCGACCAGATGACCTTCATCTCCACGGGCGGCGGCGCCTCCATGGAGCTGGTGCAGGGCGAGGCGCTTCCCGGTGTCGAGGCCCTGAAATAGCAACCCCGTCCGGGTGCGTCGCGTGCGCGTCCGGCTTTCTCAGAGAAAGGATACGCCCGTGACCCGCAGAAAGCTTATCGCCGGCAACTGGAAGATGAACGAGACCGTCCCCGAGGCCGTGGTGCTCGCCCAGGAGATCTCCAACCTCATGGAGCGCGACTGGCTCGAGATGGTGGATGTGGCCGTCTGCCCGCCGTTCGTGGACTTGAAGCCGGTGAAGACCGTGCTGGAGTTCGATCGGGTGGACATCGCCCTCGGCGCCCAGAACGTGTACTGGGAGCCGGCCGGCGCCTTCACCGGGGAGATCTCCATCCCCATGATCAAGGAGATCGGCTGCACCTTCTGCATCGTGGGCCATTCCGAACGCCGCAATCTGTTCGGCGAGACGAACGAGGACGTGAACCGGAAGGCCCGCGCCCTCATCGAGGCCGGCATCGCGCCCATCGTCTGCGTGGGCGAGTCGCTGTCGGTGCGCGACGAGGGGGCCTACCTCGACTACGTCACCGCCCAGGTGCGCGCCGCCTTCGCGGGCATCGACGGCGACGATGCGCGCACCACCGTGGTGGCCTACGAGCCGGTGTGGGCCATCGGCACGGGCCGCACCGCCACGCCCGAGCAGGCCGAGGAGGTGTGCGCGGCCATCCGCGCGTGTTTGGCCGACCTGTACGACGAGGCCACGGCGGCGGCTATGCGCATCCTCTACGGCGGCTCTATGAACGAGGGCAACGCCGCGCTGCTTTTGGCCGAGGCCGACATCGACGGCGGCCTTATCGGGGGCGCGGCGCTCAAGGCCGGCTCCTTCATCGAGATCGTGAAGGCGGCCCTGTAACATGGCGGGGGAGAACGCCGCGACGGTCCGCGGCGACCTGCGCCTGCCCGCCTGCCTCATCATCATGGACGGCTTCGGGCTCGATGCTCCCGGTCCGGGCAACGCCATCTCGCTGGCCGCCACGCCGAACCTGGACGCGCTGTTCGAGGGCGAGCCCTGGACGCGCCTGGCCGCTTCCGGCGAGGCGGTGGGCCTGCCCGAGGGGCAGATGGGCAACTCCGAGGTGGGGCACCTGAACATCGGCGCGGGGCGCGTGGTGTTCCAGGAGCTCACCCGTATCAACCGTGCCTGCCGCGATGGCGAGCTGGCCAAAAACCCGGTGCTCGGCGAGGCCTTCGCCGCGGCGCGCGAGGAGGGGGCGGCCCTGCACCTTCTGGGGCTGCTCTCCGACGGCGGCGTGCACTCCTCCAACGAGCACCTCTACGCGCTCATCGACGCGGCCCTTGCGGCCGGGGTGCGCCACATCATGATCCATTGCTTCATGGACGGCCGCGACGTACCGCCCGCAAGCGGTGCCGAGTATATGCGCGAGTTGGTGGACTACATCGAGCGGGCGGTCTCCCGTGCCGACGGCGAGCCGGCCGTGATCGAGATCGCCTCGGTGGAGGGCCGCTACTTCGCCATGGACCGCGACAACCGCTGGGAGCGCGTCGAGCGCGCCTGGGACGCGGTGGTGCGCGCCGAGCCCTTCCGCGATCTGTCGGCCGTGGCGGCCATGGAGGCCTCCTACGCCGCCGGAACGACCGACGAGTTCGTGGAGCCGGTGGCCTTAAGCGAGCGCGGCGTGCGCGCGGGCGACGCCATGGTGTTCTTCAACTTCCGCCCCGACCGCGCCCGCGAGCTCACCCGGGCGCTCGTGGATCCGGACTTCGCCGGTTTCGATCGTGCGGTCTTTCCGCAGGTCTCCTTCGTGTGCCTCACCGAGTACGACCCGTCCATTCCCGTGCCGGTGGCCTTCGCCAAGGAGTTTCCCGAAAACGTACTGGCCGACGTGCTTGCCGAGGCGGGGCTTTCCCAGTACCACATCGCCGAGACGGAGAAGTACGCGCACGTAACGTTCTTCTTCAACGGAGGCGTGGAAGAGGAGAAAGCGGGGGAGTGCCGCAAGCTCATCGCGAGCCCGAAGGTGGCCACCTACGACCTTATGCCCGAGATGAGCGAGCCGGCCGTGGCCGATACGCTCGTGGCGGCCATCGCGGCCGATGAGGCCGATGTGTACATCGTGAACTTCGCGAACTGCGACATGGTGGGGCACACCGGCGTGGTGGAGGCGGCGCGAGCCGCCGTGGAGGCTGTGGATGCGGGCGTGGCGGCTGTGCTCGACGCCATCCGCGCCAAGGGCGGCGTGGCGCTCGTCACGGCCGACCACGGCAACGCCGACAAGATGATCGCCGAGGACGGCGGAGCCTTCACGGCCCATACCACGGCTCCGGTGCCGCTCGTGCTGGTGGACGCCACGGGGGAAGAGCGCGGTCTCTCGGGCGAGGAGGGACGTCTGGCCGACATCGCGCCGACCCTGCTCGCTCTGATCGGTCTTGAGCCTCCCGCGGAAATGACGGGAAAGAGCTTGCTGGCCTAGATGACTTCCGTTATACTGAACAACTTGCGTACACAGACACACCGATGAAGGAAGCGTGAAACGTTGAATCCTCTGGTAATCGTATTCTTGGTTTTGCTGGTGCTCTCGGGCATCGGTCTGATCATCTTCATTCTCATGCACTCGGGCAAGGGCACGGGTATTTCCGATGCCATTGCCAGCTCCATGTACTCTACGCAGACGGGCACGAGCATTATCGAGAAGAACCTCGATCGCATTACCATTGCCTGTGCGGTTGTGTTCCTGCTCTCGCTCGTGGTGCTCATGGTGATTTACCCTCATGGCACCATTTCCCAATAAAGGGAAAATTACCCCTTGCATCGTCGATGCATTCTGTTAGAATAATCGTCGCTGCAAAAACAGCATGTCGGAGTGGTGGAACGGCAGACACGCTAGCTTGAGGTGCTAGTGCCCATTTACCGGGTGTGCGGGTTCAAATCCCGCCTCCGACACCAGTAACATCAAAAGAGCCCGCAAGGGCTCTTTTCATTTCCCGAGCGTGAGAGGACGGTTGTCATGGTGGCGACGGGTGCAGCGACCCATGGGCGGCAGGTGGAGCGGGTTCTCTGGATCGTTCTCGCCTTGAACTTGATGGTGGCGGCGGCGAAGTTCTTCTACGGTCTCGCCTCGGGGTCCGCCTCGATGCAGGCCGACGGCATCCACTCGGTGTTCGACTCGCTCGGCAACGTCATCGGGCTCATCGGTATCAGCCTGGCGGCCCGTCCCGCCGATGCGGGGCACCCCTACGGACACTCCAAGTTCGAGACCTACGGCTCGCTTGCCATCGGCGTGCTGCTGCTCGTAGCCGCCTTCGAGGTGGGCACGAGCGCCGTGGCGAAGCTGGCGAGCCAGAGCTACACGGCGAGCGTGACGCCGGTCTCCTTCGCCGTGATGGTGGGCACGCTTGCGGTGAATGTGGGTGTGACGATGTACGAGCGTCGTGCCGGGCGTCGCCTGCACAGCGAGATTCTCGCAGCCGATGCGGCCCACACCCTCTCGGATGCCTTCGTGTCCATCGGGGTCATCGTGGGACTTGCCTTCGTGGCGGCGGGCTTTCCCGTGGCCGATCCGGTCATGGCGCTCGTGGTTACCGTGGCTATCCTCTTCTCGGCTATCGGCGTGTTTCGCGCGGGTCTGCGCACCTTGTCCGACCATGCTCGCATTCCCGCTGACGAGGTGATCCGGTCCGCTTCGGCAGTGGAGGGGGTAAGGTCGGTGCACGCCGTGCGCACCCGCGGTACCGAGGCCGAGGTGTACTGCGATCTGCATGTTCTGGTAGATCCGCAGATGACGGTTATGATCGCCCACGGTTTAGGCGATGAGGTGGAAGCGGCGGTGCAGGCGCGGTTTCCCCAGGTAAAGGAAGTGCTTGTCCATATAGAGCCCGATACGGCTGCCGAGCGGGCCGAAGAGTAGCGCCGCAGACGGCAATGCGACGGCGGCCGTAGCCGCTCTAGGCGCTGAAGCGGATGCCGACGAAGAAGGCGGTGTTGGGCAGCCCCGAGATGTCGTACACTTCCGACAGATCGATGACCGACACGCGCCAGGTATACTTTTCGCCATCGGACTTCACGGTGCCCGCCTGGTACGTGTTGCCCGAGTCGTCGACGCCCGAGTCGGTCACCTTGGCATTCTCGAGCCCCTCGGCCTGCATGGCGTTTTGCACGGCTGCTTCGATGGAGCCGGAGTCGAAATCGGCATAGCGAACGCGCATGCTCGTGCCGGCCTTACGGGATACATCCAGCGTCCAGGCACCTTTGAGCAGACGCACGGCATCGGCGGCCGCGAGCCGGTCGATGCCCTTCACGTACATAAGGCCCGCTTCCTCGACGGTCATGTCCGGTGGCAGCTTGATGACCTCGAAGCCCCCGTCGGGGTTCGTGCCCACCGGCGTGCGCTCGTAGAGGGTGAGTCCCGCCTCTGACAGCGACGTCATGATATCCTCGTCGTTTTCAGGCATGAGCTGAGCTATCTGGGGAAGATCCAGCGATACCTCGCGGGTGAGGTTTTCCTGGAGCGCCTGCTGCTGGCGAATGGGCTCGTTTAAGATCTGGTCGAAGTACTTGGTCAAAAACAGGCCGCCGATGAGCGCGGCTACGGCCATGGCGGCGAACATGATGGCGCGCACGCGGGCGGGCATCTCCTGGGGCCGGGTGAGCTCGGCGCCGTCCAGGTAGGACACATCCCCGATGCGCACCGTGCTTTTCTGGCGGTGGAACAGCTGATCCCACAGAGGACGCCGTTCAGTGGGGGCGGCCGCCCTTGCATGGGAATGGCGGGGGCGGGCAGTCTGGCCGGCGCTTGCGGTCTCGTCGATATCGGGGGCCTGGCCGGCAGCGGCGGAATCGGCCGCCGACGGGAGCAGGTTCGTTGCTTCTTGAGTCATGGATGTTGGCTCCTGAGGTGATTCTCGTTCAGTCACGATGTTGTTGCCGATTATACCATTGCGATGGGGCGGGGCCTTTGTTAGGATGGGGAAACCCCACGGGGGAGTAGCTGGCGCGGTGCGCGGTTCGTTCAACATCGTGGTCACGGTTTTCCGCGCAAGCGGTAACGGCGGCCTGGCGAACCTTAAATAGCGAGACTCGTGGTGCAAGCTTGCACGGTAGATGCGGCAAGGTTGCACCACGAGTCTTTTTTTGTGGCCGGCATTACCGTTGAGACGAGGAGGAACAAGTGGATCTGTCGATTTTCACCACCCCGGAGGCCTGGATCAGTCTGCTGACGCTGATCTTTCTGGAGGTCGTTCTGGGCGTGGACAACCTGGTGTTCATTTCCATCACCACCAACCGCCTGCCTGCGGAAAAGCAGCACATCGGCCGCAAGTTGGGCTTGGCTGGCGCCCTGGTCATGCGCATCCTGTTCCTGTGCTTTGCCTCGTATCTGGTGCACATGACCACGCCGCTGTTCACGCTCGATGTGGGCGTGTGGAGCCACGGGTTCTCGGTGCGCGACATCGTCATGCTCGCTGGCGGCGCCTACCTCATATATAAGGGCATTCGCGAGCTTATCGACGTGCTCGCCCTCACCGAGATCAAGGCCGAGACGTCCGAGGCGCACAAAGCCGCCCATCTGATCGGGCTGCCCCAAGCCGTGGGCACCATCATGGTGATGGATCTCGTCTTCTCCATCGATTCGGTCATTACCGCCGTGGGCTTGGCCGAGCATCTTATCATCATGATCTTGGCCGTCATGATCGCCGTGATCATCATGATGGTCTTCATCGACCCCATCTCGAATTTCATCAACAGCCATCCCGAGATGAAGATCTTGGCGCTCGTGTTCATTTGCGCTATCGGCGTGCTGCTCGTGCTCGATTCCGCTGGCATTCACACCTCCATCGAGGTGCTCGATATGCACATGGAGAAGCTCATGGTGTACTTTGCCATGATCTTCGCCGTGGCCCTCGAACTCATTCAGATGCGGTTCAATTCCAATCTGACCCGCTGGAAGAAGGAGCTTGCGGACGCGGCCATCGATACGGCCGTGGCCCGAGCCGAGGCCGGGGAAGCTCCTGCCGAGGTGGGCGAGCGCGCCAAGCGGTGCGTGGATGCCGCCATCGAGACGGGGGAGCGCGTGGAATAGGCGCCGTCATTGAGACGGCGCGCGTCGAATTGATGCCGCTCGGATCCGTTCGAGAAATTTTTTCGAAAAAGGGCTTGCATCCATCCGACGGTTCCCGTATAGTATCACCTCGCGATGCGGACATGGCTCAGCTGGTAGAGCATCACCTTGCCAAGGTGAGGGTCGCGGGTTCGAATCCCGTTGTCCGCTCCATTGTCATCAGAAGGCCGGTCAGGCACTTGTTTGACCGGCCTTTTCAATGACAGCCGCCAAGGAAATGGCGACGTGGCCAAGTGGTAAGGCAGAGGCCTGCAAAGCCTTCACCCCCGGTTCGAATCCGGGCGTCGCCTCCAACCTTGCACCAAATGCGGACATGGCTCAGCTGGTAGAGCATCACCTTGCCAAGGTGAGGGTCGCGGGTTCGAATCCCGTTGTCCGCTCCAGAATCTCCAAGCTCCCCGCGGGGAGCTTTTCTTTTCTCCGCATCCCCCGGGCGAGGAGGACGGGGTTAGGTCTCAAAAAGTGTGTCTAGGCGTATTAGGGTTAGGTCTCAAAAAGTGTGTCTAGGCGTATTATTCACTACTGTCTAGAACCAACCCGTCTCCTTTGATCCACTCATTCTCATCTCACTCCATTCCGGCAGAGATGTTCCATGTTCATCAGGCGCCCCATCTTCGTGCTCTGATCTATTGGTGGCGAGCATGAACAGCCCTGCGACCTCTTCGTCCGTCTTCATCGTCTTGAGCATTTCCGCTTCACCGACTTTGTACTCGGAGTGCAGATAGCACCACCAAAACGCAGCCTTGGCACGGCGTATGGTTGTAAGTCCCCGATGATGTTGAAGCATGAGTCGAATCTGGGCGTTGACGCCACCTTCGATCACGTTGTTGGTCGAGTCCCATACTCCTCCCAGACTCTCCTGCATCTCGGCGAACGTGAACAGCGTCCTGTCCCGGACGAGACCGTTGAGGGAATGCCGCGCGCTCCTGAGACGCTCGTGGACGTATTGTTTGCGGCCGTCCTTCAAGGTGAATTCACGCAGGAACCTCTCCCATTTGGAGCACCATTCCGCATAATCCGCCAGCCACTTCGCTGCGCCATCCGCTCCTTTGATCTTCGGAAGGGCGCGGGCAAGATCGAGCAGTTCCCGGCCGCAGTCGAGCTTCGGGCGCATGGTCGTCCTGCGTATTACCTGCCTCCTCACATGGACGAGACAGCGCTGTACCGAGGTGTCGGGCCATATCGCCTTCGCCGCTTTCTTGAAGCCCGATCCGCCATCGGTGACCACCATGGTCGGAGGCGCCACCTTGGCCATGAGGGCCGCCCAGGATGCCGAGCACTCGCTCTCGGCCAGATGCCATGCCACAACATGCCTTTTGGTGCAGGCGATAAGCACCACGAGCCGTTTGGAGATATAGATCCCGTCAACGAACAGGACATCATGGACCTCACCGGCAAAGTCCGGCAGCGGCCAAAGGGACCAAAATCTCTGCGCCCGACGCTCGAAGGTCGCCTTCGAACACCTCTGTTCCTTGAGCGAGCCCTTACCCATGAGCCACCCGAGGAATGCCTTAAGCTGCTTGGCGGAATTGTCTATCCGATGGGTTTTGGATGCCCCGCAGGACTTGCAGCGCCACCTCTGAGCACCCGCTTCGGTCTTGCCGTTTCTCTTCATCGATGCCCCGCATGCGCCGCACTTTGGATTGTCCACACCAAGCTCCCGTCCAGATTCAACTTTTCTTTGGGAAAAGAATGTCTGAACAGGGACGTCAAGAGCAAGCCGGACACACTTTTTGAGACTCCCAAAAGTTGGGCCGTACCAACTTTTTGACCTAAAAAGAGCTATATGATCTGGGAGAATGTATGATTCTTAGACACACCTTTTGAGAATTAACCCGGAGGACGCGAGCGGAGTCGATTTCAGGTCGAAACGAGATGCCGCCTTCCTTGCTCATGCGCACAAAAACAGGGGGAGCGCTGTGGTACTATGGCGGCAGACGTACCGATTGGCCGAGAGAGGCGGTGCCCTATGGAGACGAGCAAGGTGAAGTGCCGCGAGTGCAAGACGCGAGCGACCCAGTACGAGGGGATGCTGCCCACGGCGGGCATCGCCAAGGTGCTCGTTGCCGGTATCGCCATCTATGTGGTGGGTTTGTGGGTGCTCGTGGCCCTCGCGGGGTTCACGACCGGCAATGAGGCCGAGGCGGGCTTCATGGACATGCTGATACTGCTCGCCGTGGCCGTGACCGCCGCCACAGCGGGCGTGGTCTGGTGGATGGTGCGTCCCAAGTGGGGGAAAGTGGTCATTTGCGACAAGTGCGGCGCCCGCTATGCGGTCACCTTGCCTCCCAAGTACGCCAACGACTGGGACTTTGACAAGATAGCCCCGCGCAAGGCCCCCGAATTGTCCGAGGGGGCCGATAAGGACGCGGGGGCAGACTGCTAGGCGGCCGGCTCCGGCGAGCGGCCCGATCGGATCGCCGCTCCGCAGCGCCATCGGCACGTTTTGAAGATGACGAAATTTTCCTTTGACAGCCAATGACTTTCTGTTAAACTACTATCTCGCTGCAGCAGAGACGTTGCATTTGCCCTGAATGCGCGATTAGCTCAGGGGGAGAGCACTACCTTGACACGGTAGGGGTCACAAGTTCAAATCTTGTATCGCGCACCATGAATCTTCGAGCGGAGGCTACGGCCTCCGTTTTCTTTTGCCTCCATTGAGCGTGCCGCTCCGTCTGCCCGCCCATTGCTCAATTTGTTACGCAGTCGTTACGGTGGAAAATTCCCAATCGTTTGCCCGATGGGTCGGGTATCATGGTGTGCAATGCTTAGTACCCCTATCAAGGAGCTGGTCTCATCATGAGCAAGGAAGCATTGGCATCCACCGGGGCCGATGGGTCCCAATCGTCCGACGGCGTGACGAATCCGAACGGCATCGGGCTGTTCCGTCTCGTTACCACGGTCATCACCCTCATCGTCGGCGCCGGCGTGTTCACCCTGGCCGGCGACCAGGCTGCCGGAGGGGCGAGCGGCGCTGCCATCATTACCGCCTGGTCCATTTCGGCCGTCGGCGTGTTCTGCCTCGTCATGACGTTCTTCGCGCTCTCCCGCGTGAAGCCCGATCTGAAGGGCGGCATCTACACCTACGCGAGCACCGGCTTCGGCGACTTCCTCGGCTTCAACTCCGCCTGGGGCTACTGGATCAGCGCGCTTCTGTGCACGGTCAGCTTCTCGGCGCTGCTGTTCGGGGCCCTGTCCTACTTCTTCCCGATCTTCGGCTCCGGCACCGATCTGGCCGCCGTCATCGGCGCCTCGGTTATCATCTGGTTCTACGCCTTCCTCGTGAGCCGCGGCATCAGCGAGGTGACGCTCATCAACGCGGTCATCACCATCTCGAAGTTCGTGCCGCTGCTCATCGCCATCATCGCCATCATCTTCCTGGGGGCCTTCAACCCCGAGATCTTCATGGCCAACCTGCAGACCGGCGCCGATCCCGAGCTCGCCTTCGTCGATCAGGTGCAGTCGGCTATGATGGTGACCATCTGGGTGTTCATCGGCATCGAGGGCGCCGTGGCCATCTCCGGGCGCGCCCGCAAATCGAAGGACGTGGGCAAGGCCACCATCACCGCGTTCGTCTGCGTGCTCACGCTGTACATGATGGTGTCGCTTCTGTCCATGGGCGTTATGCCGCTCTCCGACCTGGCGACGCTGGAGAACCCGGCGCTTGCCTACGTGATGCAGGCCGCCGTGGGCGATTGGGGCGCTATCCTCATCAACTTCGCCGTGTCGCTCTCGCTCATCGGCGCCATGCTCGGCTATACGGTACTGGCCAGCGAATCGCCCTTCGAGGCCGCCGAGGAGGGCGTGTTCATTAGGGCCTTCACCAAGACGAACAAGAAGGGCGCGCCGGTGGTCACGCTCGTGGTGACGAACTGCATCATCGAGCTCTTCCTCATCACGTGGCTGTTCACCGACTCCACCTACCAGTTCTTCTACACCCTGTCGGCCGGCATGATCCTTCTGCCCTATCTGCTGTCGGCAGCTTACTTTGCGAAGGTGGCCTTCAAAGAGCCCGAGGCCTTCCGCGGCAAGCTCGCCGCCCCTTTGTGGTTCTGGCGTATTCTCGGCGTTCTCGGTGTTGTCTACAGCCTGTTCCTATCGTGGGCTGCCGGGGCGCTCGGCCTCATCCTCATGTGTCTGCTGTATCTGCCGGGTATCGTCATGTACATCTGGGGCAAGCACGAGCGTGGCGAGAAGTGCTTCCAGAACACGCGCGACAAGGTGGTGCTCGCCATCATCGTTCTGGCGGCCTGCGTGTCGGTGTACCTGCTTGTGACCACGCCGGGCCTCGTGTAGCCCGCCGGCGCTTTCTTCGCTCGCAACAAACAGCGGCCCCAGCGTTTGCCGGGGCCGCTGTCGTGTTTAGGGTCGAATGCGAGGGCGAATCGTGGTCAGGCTCGGGTGTCATCAACCGTTCGGGCGGTGCATGGCGTGGCTTGTTCCGGCTGTGCGGTTCCTAGTCGTCCAGCCGCAGCGGTTCGGCGCTCTCCTCGTCGTAGAGCTTCAGGCATTCCTCGCTTACCACGAAGCGGGCCGCCTCGGGCAGCATGCGAGCAGTGAACGGGGTGGTTGAGCCGGTCACTTCGCCGTCGTACTGCACAGCCAGGGGCGGCGTGGCCTCGACCGTCACCTCGCGACCCCGGTAGACCTGCAGGCTGCCGGGCCGGGTGGGGAACTCCCCGCCGCGGTCGAGCATGCAGCTGAGCAAGGCCGGGATGAGCCCTACGGCATCGTGGGTGTTCATGACCACGATGTCGAACATGCCGTCGCGGGGCATGTTCTCGTGAACCACCGATATGTCGAATTGCAACTTCGAGAAGTTCACCACGAGCACTCCCACTCCCTGGGTCTCGACGGACTCGCCGTCGATAGTCAACGCGATCTTCGAGAATTGCGGCGAGGGATTGGCGAAGGCCGAGGTGAAGTAGGCCATAGGGCCGAGCAGCTTCTTCGACGCCTCGGCGCCCTGCATGATGGTGGCGTCGTAGCCGGCCCCGGCGATCATGGTGAAACCGCGGCGGCTGCCGTCGGATAGCTCGATCTCGCCGATATCGAAGTCCATGAGCCGGCTCTCGCGCATGAGCTTGGCCAGGGCATGGGGCTCGGCCGGCGAGGCCAGGTTCAGCGCCAGCAGATTCGCGGTTCCGGCGGGGAAGGGCAAGAGGGGAATGCCGGTCTCGGCCAGAAGGTAGGCCGCTGTGGCCACGGTGCCGTCGCCGCCTGCCGCCACCACGGCGTCGAAGTCCTCGGCATCGCAGAGGAAGTCGGCCAAATCGGTGCAACCGCTCGTGCAGCGCACGCAGATCTCGTCGCCGTCCCGGCTGAAGGCGCGCATGAAATCGTAGATCGCACCGTCGCGCAGGCCCGATGACAGATTGTTCACGATGAGCAGTTTCACAGAAGTCCTTTCCCTTTGCTATCATGGGATGGTACTACAACGGACACCCCAACGAACAAGGACCAACGTGGAATACATTGCGAACCAAGAAAACCTCGAGGCTTTCGTCCGCCGCGCGGCCTCGTCTTCGGTTCTGGCCATCGATACCGAGTTTTTGCGCGAGAAGACCTATTACGCGAATCTGTGCCTGCTGCAGCTGGCCACCGACACGGAGGTGGCCGTGGTCGACCCCTTCGCCATCGAGGATCTTGCCGTTGTCGTTCCCTTGTTGGAAGACCCCTCCATCGTGAAGCTGTTCCATGCGGGTAGCCAGGATCTGGAGATACTCTACCGAGAGCTCGGCGTGCTACCGAGCCCCTTGTTCGACACCCAGGTGGCGGCGACGCTTCTGGGGCACACCCAGCAGATCGGCTACGGACCGCTCGTGCACAGCTTGTGCGGGGTGAACCTGAAGAAGAGCGACTCGTTCACCGATTGGTCGCGACGCCCCTTGTCCGACTCCCAGCTGGAATACGCGGCCGACGATGTGGTGTACCTGCCGAAGATGTACCGTATCATGCGGGAGCGTCTGGAAGCGAAGGGGCGCCTCTCCTGGCTCGACAACGACTTCGCGGCGATGGCCGATCCGGCCAACTACGTGAGCGACGCGAGCGAGCGGTTTCGCCGCCTGAAGCGCGTGGGCCAGCTCAATCGTCGCCAGCTCTCGGCGGCCCGCGAGGTCGCTTGCTGGCGGGAGCTTACGGCCCAGGATCGCAACGTGCCCCGCAAGTGGGTGCTCACCGACGAGCAGGTGGTGGAGGCCTGCCGCCGGGAATCGCGCACCATCGACGAGCTGTTCATGGTGCGAGGCGTGCGCGAGAAGCTGTGCACACGCGATGCGCGCGCCGTGGCGGCAGCCCTCGTGCGCGGTCTGGACGCGCCGGTGGAGAAGTGGCCGGAGCTGGACAAGTGCCTGAAGAGCGAGCCGAACGTGGACGCCGAGCTCGATCTTATGGAGGCCATTGTGCGCCTGCGGGCCAAGGAGAACGACATAGCCATGCAGACCTTGGCGAGCCACGGTGATTTGGCGAAGGTGGCCCGCGGCTACCGTGAGGGGGTCGACGTGCTGCGCGGATGGCGACGGGCTATCGTGGGAGAGGAACTGCTGGATCTTCTCGCCGGCCGGATCACCCTGTCGCTGGGCCCTGCAGGACTCGTCGTCACGAAAATGGGCTCCTAGTCTTCAACGCATCCGCCGCGCCTGCTCTTTACGTATCTTTCACGCATTCGCCGTCGAGTGCCCTGCCATCTGGGACGCTTGTCTATAATATCGTGCAAACATTTTCGGAAGCGCGTTCCCAAGGAGTGAGAGACGATGATTTCCAACAGCTACCTTATGCTCGTCGTGGTGACCTTGATTATCGGCATGGGCGCCCAGTGGTATGTGAACCACAAATTGAAGACCTACAGCCACGTGGCCAATTCCACGGGGCTCACCGGATCCGAGGCCGCTCGCCAGATGCTCGCTTACTACGGCATCACGAACGTGCAGGTATTCCGGGGCGGCCCAGGTCAAGATTTCTTCGACCCGCGCAGCAACTCGGTGACGTTGTCGCCGGAGGCCTACGACGGCCGCACCATCACGGCCACTGCCACGGCTTGCCATGAGGTGGGCCATGCCTGCCAGTTCGCCCAGGACTACGCCCCCATGAAGATTCGCGGCGCCATCGTGCCGGCGGTGAACTTGGCCTCCAATGCCTGGATCTTCCTGCTTATGGCGGGTATCTTCCTGCATATTTCGGGGCTGACCACGGCCGCCATCATCATGTACGCCGTGGTGGTGCTCTTCCAGCTGGTCACCTTGCCGGTGGAGTTCAACGCATCCCAGCGGGCCATGGTCTACATGGGTCAAATCGGCCTTCCCGCCCAGGAGCGCAAGGGCGCCTTCGATGTGCTGCGCGCCTGCGCCTTCACCTACCTGGCGGCGGCCCTCACCTCGGTGCTGCAGCTGCTCTGGCTGTTGAACCAGCGCGAGGACTAGGCGCGATCGGGGCGGATCGGTGACAGACGACGCGGAATTGGCGGCAAGCGAGGAGAAGGCCGAGCCGGCCCTGTCGGTATCGGCCGCCATGGGGCTTGCCAAAGGAGCCCTGGAATCGATCGTCGTTCGCCTGGTGGGCGAGGTGTCCGAGCTGAACGACAAGCCGGGCTACAAGGCCGTCTACTTCACGGTGAAGGACGAGAAGGCGTCGCTTCCCTGCATGATGTGGATGAGCCGCTACCAGGCTGCCGGCGTGCAGCTTGCCGTAGGCGCGCTCGTGGAGATGACGGGACGCTTCTCGCTGTACGCGGCGAAGGGCCGTATGAACTTCGATGTGTTCTCGGTGACGCTTGCCGGCGAGGGACAGCTGCGCCTGCAGGTGGCCAACCTCGCCCGGGAGTTGGAGGCCATGGGCCTTATGGCGCCCGAGCGCAAACGGCCCCTGCCAGCCTACCCGCAGGTCATCGGCATCGTCACCTCACCGCGCGGCTCGGTCATCCACGACATGCTTCGCACGCTGCGTCGGCGCTACCCTCTGGCGAAGGTGCTCTTCGCCGGGGTGCCCGTGGACGGGCCCGGTGCGGCAGATGCCATGGTGGACGGTTTGGCGAAGGTGGTGTTCGCCGGCGCCGAGATGGTGCTTCTGGGCCGTGGCGGCGGCTCCTTCGAGGATCTCATGCCCTTCAACGACCGGCGTCTTGCGCGCACGATCGCCGCCTGTCCCGTACCCGTGGTGACCGGCATCGGGCATGAGACCGACACCACCATCGCCGATATGGTGTCCGATGTGCGGGCGAGCACGCCCACCGCCGCCGCCGAGGCCGTGGCCCCGGCCCGCGAGGAGACCGACGGTCGCCTGGTCGCGCTCGGCCGCTCGCTGCACCGGGCCGAGGAGCGGCGTCTCGACGGCGCGGCCCGCGCGCTCGAGCGCATCGAGGCGCTCTCCCTCTTTCGCGAGCCGATGCGCCTGTTCGATGCCGAGGCGCTCACCTTGGACGATCTGTCCGATCGGCTGTCCCGCTCTCTGCCTGCTATGCTGCGGGAGGATCGCCACGCCCTGTCGCTGCTCGGCGCGGGGCTTGCGCGTATGCTGCCGGGGCTGCTCACTGCCCCCCGCGGGGCGGTGGACGCCGATGCCGGCCGTCTGGCGTTGCGCGGGAGCTCGCTCGTCGAGCGCTTCGATGCCGCTGTTGCCGATGGGCATCGACGGCTCCGAGGCGCCGGGGAGCGCCTGCCCGAGCGCTTCGCCGCGGCTCTCTCGGTGAATGCCGCGCGCCTGCACGACCTCTCGCCGTTGACCGTGCTCGCCCGCGGCTACGCCATCGCCCGGGGCGAGGGGAATGCCGTCGTGCGTTCCGTGGCCCAGACGCCGCCTGGCTCGGCGCTCACCGTGACCGTGGCCGATGGCGAGATCGACTGCACCGTAAACGACACGCGCCGCATTGAGGTGGCGGTGGAAGATTGGAAGGAAGACCGATGACCGACAGTGAAGCTGCCCTGACGGAGGGCGCACCGCGCCCCGTGGACGATCTGACGTTTCGCGAGGCCCTGGCCGAGCTCGAGTCCATTGTGGCGGTGCTGGAGAGCAATACGCTGGAGCTGGAGGAGAGCCTGGCCTCCTACGAGCGCGGCGTGGTGCTGCTCGGCTCGCTTCAGAAGCGTCTGGCAAGCGCCGAGCAGCAGGTGGAGGTGCTCATGGGGGAGCTGGCCGCCGCTCCCGACGACGCGGCCCGCGATACGACGCTCTCCTAGGTGCGGTTCGCGCCGCCCGCAGGAGCCGTGCGCGCCCAATCGGCGAGCGGCCGCCCGCTCGCCGATGTTGGCATATCCCGTCGCGAGACGCTTTCGCGGTGCTCCTACAATAAGCGGATACCCATTGATTAGGAGGTAGGTCCTGTGAACGTCCTCGTTATCAACGCTGGTTCCTCGTCGCTGAAGTACCAGCTCGTCAATGTCGAGACCCAGGAGGTGCTTGCCAAGGGCATCTGCGAGCGGGTCGGCTCCGCCGAGGCCTTCCACAAGCACGGCATCGATGACAACGAGCTCGTCATCGACGAGCCCATGGAAGACCACAACGCCGCCATGGCTGTCGTGCTCGAGGCGCTCACCTCCGGTCCGAACAAGGCCATCGACTCCCTCGACGACATCGACGCCATCGGGCACCGCGTGGTGCAGGGCGGCAAGTACTTCGATCGCTCCGTCGTCATCGACGACGACGTCATCGCCAAGATCGACGAGCTGGCCGAGCTCGCGCCCCTGCACAACAAGGCGGCGCTCATGGGCATCGAGGCCTGCCGCACCCAAATGCCCGGTAAGCCCATGGTGGCCGTGTTCGACACCTCGTTTTTCCAGTCCATCCCGCCGAAGGCCTACATGTACCCGTTGCCCTACGAGCTGTACGAGAAGTACGCCATCCGCAAGTACGGGGCCCATGGCACCTCCCACCGCTACATCTCCGAGCGGGCCGCCGCCTTCATGGACGAGCCCATCGAGGACTTGAAGCTCATCACCTGCCACCTCGGCAACGGCTGCTCTATCTCCGCCATCGACCACGGCGTGGCCGTGGACACCTCCATGGGCCTGACGCCCCTGGACGGCCTCATGATGGGCACCCGCTGCGGCGCCATCGACCCGGCCATCGTGCCCTTCATCATGGAGAAAGAGGGCCTGTCCACCCAAGAGGTGAACGACCTCATGAACAGGAAGAGCGGGCTTTTGGGCATCTCGGGCATCTCCAACGACCTGCGCAGCGTGAAGGAGGCCTCCGAGGCGGGCGACGAGCGTGCGCAGCTGGCCTACGAGATGTACTCGAATTCCGCGAAGAAGTATATCGGCCAGTACATCGCCGTCATGGGTGGTGTGGATGCCATCGTGCTCACTGCCGGCGTGGGCGAGAACTGCGAGAAGATGCGCCGCATGATCTTCGCAGGCCTGCAGCCGCTCGGCATAAAGATCGACCCGGAGAAGAACAAGCTGCGCGGCCATGAGCGCGAGATCTCCACCGACGACTCGGCCGTGCGCATCGTGGTCATCCCCACCAACGAGGAGTACATGATCGCCCGCGACACCTACCAGCTCGTGAAGGAAGGCTCCTTGGAAGTGTCCGAGCTGGCGTAACGGATCGCCTTGGTAGTTGCAGCTTCTCGCAAATCGCATCGGGCGGGGCTGCAAAGATGCGGTATTTGGCGCGATTTGTTTAGGTTTTTGGGCCATGAAGCGGGAAAAGCGGTCAAATGACCGCTTTTCCCGCAGATGATCTATGCATTTCGGCTCCTAATGCGCATCGATGCCGAAAAGGGGCCGATATGTGCTGATGCCGGCCGGAATCGATCTACCTGCCTTGGGCCTGCACTGCCGTAATGGCTACCACGCCCACGATGTCGTCGGCGGAGCATCCGCGGGACAGGTCGTTCACCGGGGCGGCGATGCCCTGGAGGATGGGGCCGTAGGCTTCGGCCTTGGCCAGGCGCTGCACGAGCTTGTAGCCGATGTTGCCGGCGTCGATGTCGGGGAACACGAGCACGTTGGCACGGCCGGCCACGGGCGAGGCGGGGGCCTTCGCCGCGCCGATCTCGGGCACGATGGCGGCATCCAGCTGCAGCTCGCCGTCTACCGCGAGCTCGGGCGCCAGCTCCTTCACGAGCGCCGTGGCCCGCACCACCTTGTCGGCATCGTCGTTTTTGGCCGACCCGTAGGAAGAGTGCGACAGCATGGCCACCACCGGCTCGGCGCCGTCGATGAGGCTTCTCCAAGCGGCCTCGGCATTGATGGCGATCTGGGCCAGCCGCTCGGCGTCGGGCTGCACCTCAAGGCCGCAGTCGGAGAACAGGAAGGTGCCCTCATGGCCCAAATCGCAGTCGGGCACGTTCATGACGAAGAACGAGCTGACCATCTGCGCGCCAGGGGCGGTCTTCAGAATCTGAAGGGCCGGGCGCAGCACATCGCCGGTGGAGTGGCAGGCGCCGGAGACGAGGCCCGCGGCCTCGCCCTCCTTCACCATCATCATGCCGAAGTACAGCTCGTTGTCCATGAGCTCGAGAGCCTGCTCGGGCGTCATGCCCTTTTTGGCGCGCAGCTCGGCCAGGCGCGCGGCGTAGGGCTTGCGTAGCTCGGAAGTGAGCGGATCCACGATACGGGCGCCCGCAAGATCGCAGCCGGCGGTGGCGATGTCGTCGGGGTTGCCGAGGATGACGAGGTCGGCGATGTCCTCGGCGAGGATCTTCTCGGCGGCCTGCAAGGTGCGGATGTCGTTGCCCTCGGGCAGCACAATGGTCTTCTTGTCGGCCTTCGCCTGGGCAATCATGGTATCGAGGAATGCGCTCACGGGCATCTCCTTTCTCCGGTGGGAATGAGTCCGCCTCCCATGATAGGGCACCGCCGCTCTCTCACGCCCGCGCGGCGCGATGCGCGGCCGGCGTGAGGTTCATATATTCGGTTTGTATGTGAACCTTTTCGCCGACGGGCGGGGGAGTAGGTACAATATCCGCTGAGAACATCTGCCCGGCGCGCCTGGCGCTGCGGAACCCACCGAGACAGACCGAGGAGCCGACCCATGCCCGTGAACTACGCCGATTTTCGCGCCATCGACATCGCCGACTTCGACGCGGTGGTCGTCGGCTCCGGATTCGCCGGTGCCGTGACCGCCCGCCAGCTGGCCGAGCAAGGGGGGCTGCGCGTGCTCGTCATCGAGAAGCGCGCGCACATCGCCGGTAACGCCTACGACGCCTACGACGAGGCGGGCATTCTCGTGCACCGCTACGGGCCGCATATCTTCCATACGAACAGCCGCGAGGCCTACGAGTTCCTCGGCCGCTTCACGAAGTGGTCGAGCTACCAGCACCGGGTGCTCGCCGACTGGTACGGCACCTATATGCCCGTGCCCTTCAACAAGAATTCCATGGAGATCGCTTTCGGCGACGAGAAGGCGGCCCGCCTCATCCAGAAGCTCATCGACACGTTCGGCGACGAGCGCAAGGTGACCATCAACGAGCTGCGTGCCCAGGACGACCCCGAGCTGGCCGAGGTGGCCGACTTCGTGTACCAGAACGTGTTCCTCTACTACACCCAGAAGCAGTGGGGACTCACCCCCGAGGAAGTGGATCCGTCGGTGACGGCGCGCGTGCCGGTGTTCATCTCGCGCGACGACCGCTACTTCCAGGACGAGTTCCAGGGCATGCCCGAGGACGGCTACACGCGCCTGTTCGAGGAGATGCTTGCCCACGAGCGCATCTGCGTGTGCCTGGACACCGAGGCCGAGAGCGTCTTCGAGCTTATGTTCGAAAGCGGTGCGGAGGATGCGCCCCTCTCGGCCATCCGCATCAAGGGGGAGGTCTTCGAGGGGCCTATCGTGTACACCGGACCTTTAGACGAACTCTTTCTCGCGCGCTTCGGGCGGCTGCCCTACCGCTCCCTCGAGTTTGTCTACGAGACCTTCGAGGAGAACTACCACCTGCCCTGCGGCACGGTGAACTACACGGTGACCGAGGACTTCACGCGCATCACCGAGTTCAAGTGGCTCACCGAGCAGAAGGGGCCGCGCACCACCATCATGCGCGAGTACCCCCGGGCCTACGAGGATCCGTCCACCCAGATTCCCTATTACGCCATCATCAACGACGAGAACACCGCCCGCTACGAGCGCTACCGTCGCCTGACCGACGCGCTGCCGAACTTCTACCCGCTGGGGCGTCTGGCCGAGTACCGCTACTTCAACATGGACAAGGTGGTCGTCGACGCCTTGGCCGCCTCCGAGCGCATTCTGTTCGCGCTCGACCACCCTGACGCGCCGGATGCGCCCGACGCCACTTCCTCCGCCACCCCCGCCCTCTAGGAGCCGCTGCCATGAAGACCATCACCTTCGCCGTGCCCTGCTACAACTCCGCTGCCTATATGGATCATTGCGTGGAAACGCTTCTGGCCTGCGGCGACGATATCGAGATTTTGTTGGTGGACGACGGATCTGTGAAGGACGACACCGCCGAGATCGCCGACCGGTGGGAGCGCGAGCATCCCGGCGTCGTGCGGGCCATCCACCAGCCCAACAAGGGCCACGGCGGCGCGGTGAACACGGGGCTTGAGAACGCGACCGGCTTCTACTTCAAGGTGGTTGACTCCGACGACTGGCTGGATGCCGCGGCCATGTTCCCGCTCATGGAGTACATGCGCACCCAGGTGGAGGCCCCGGTGCCCTGCGACATGGTGGTGGCCAACTACGTCTACGAGAAGGTGGACGAGGGCGTGCAGAAGGTCATGGGGTATTCCAACGTGCTGCCCGAGGGCTACGAGTTCGGCTGGGACGAGGTGGGTACCTTCCTGCCGAGCCAGTACCTGCTCATGCACTCGGTGTACTACCGCACCGAGATGCTGAAAAAGATGCACCTCACGCTGCCCGAGCACACGTTCTACGTGGACAACATCTTCGTCTACGAGCCCTTGGTGCACGTGCGCACTATGCGCTACTTCAACGTGGACGCTTACCGTTACTTCATCGGGCGGGAGGACCAGTCGGTCAACGAGAAGGTGATGATGGGCCGCATGGACCAGCAGCTGCGCGTCACCCGCCAGATGATCGACAACGTGGACCCGCAGGCGGTGCGCAACCGCCATCTGCGCCACTACCTGCGCAACTACCTGTCCATGATGATGTGCATCTGCTCGGTGTTCCTACGCATGCGCGGCGGGGAGGAGGACGAGGAGGATCTGAAGGGCATCTGGGCCTACCTCAAGGAGCAGAACCCGTCGCTCTACCGCCGGGTGCGCACCAACGCGCTGAACCTGGCGACGAACCTGCCCACCGAGGCGGGCGAGAAAATCGGCCTCAAGGGCTATCAGATCGCCCAGAAGATCTTCAAGTTCAACTAAGTGTTCCGTTCGCCCTACGGGACGAACGGACAAGCCGACGCTGCGAGGTCCTGCCGCGTTTCAGCTTCGCCCTTGTTTTGGCCACGGCGCGTACCGAAGTACGCTTGGGCCAAAGGCGGCCGAATCAGAAACGCGGCAGGGCCTCTCGCTGACTTCCTGGGGCGATGCGGCGACCGTGGAACACCGATGAATCGGAGAAAAAATGAGTTTGATACTGGCCATCGATATTCGCAACACGCACACGCGCCTCGGCCTGGCGGCCGATGGGGTGCTCGCGGCCCAGTGGTCGGTGGGAACGGACGCGGGCTGCACAGCCGATGAGGCGGTGTCCTGCGTGGCCACGTTCTTCGACGCCGTTGACTGCGGCCTGGCGCCGCTTGCGCCTGATGCGGCCCTCGCGCCGGCCGACCTGCCCTCGCGGGCGCCCCTGGCCGACGGGGCCATCATCGCCTCGGTGTTCCCGTCGCTGACCGAGGTGTGGGTGGAGGCGGCCCGGCGCCTGACCGGCACGCGCCCCCTCACCGTGGGGCCCGGGCTTAAAAGCGGCCTCAAGATGGCGTTTTCGGACCCCTCCTCGGTCGGCGCCGACCGGGTGGCCGAGATGGTGGCCGCGAAATCGGCCTGGGGCGCCCCGGTGCTCGTGGTGGATCTGGGCACCTCCACCACCTTCGAGCTGCTCGATCGCGAGGGGTCCTTCAAGGGCGGCATCATCGCGCCGGGCATGCGCCTGGGGGCGGCGGCCCTGGCGCAGGGCGCGGCCCAGCTGCCCGCCGTGGAGCTGCGGGCGCCGCGTGCGCTTTTGGGCCGCAGCACTGAGGCGGCCATGCAGTCGGGCATCGTCATGGGGGAGGTGGCCCGCATCGACGGGCTCATCGATATGATCTGGGAGGACGCCGGCTACAGGACACCGGTGGTGCTCACGGGGCGCGGGGCGGAGTCCATCGCGGCCCTCATGGGCCACGAGGCGTCGGTGGATCAGGCCCTCGGCCTGCGCGGCCTCGTGGAGCTCTTCTACATGAACCGTCGCTAGGGAGACGGCCGGGGTTGCTCCGCTGTCAACTGGCGCCCGGCGCCGTTCGGCGCCGCCGCATCCGCTACTTGTAGTCCTCCACGTTCTTCGACGAGCTGCCCGTGGTGTTGCCCTCGTTGCGAAGCTCGAAGCCGAAGCGCACCGTGGCGTCGCCGAAGCGGTCGCGCAGGGCATCGGTGGCCGCCAGAAGCTGGCGGCGCTTCGCGTCGTCGGCGATGAGGGGCGCGCTCTCATTTCGCTCTGACCCCTTCTCGCCCCCATCCAGCCCGTCGGCATCGAAGAGGCTCTCCTGCACCGGCCCCGTCTCCTCCTCGAAGTGGCTCACGGCCACCCCGAGCAGGCGCACCTTCGCCCCGGGGAACCACACGTCGTCCACCATGGCGTGCACCACAGGGGCGAAGGCCAGGTCGTCGTCGGTGGGGGAGGGAAGTTGCCGCTGCACCGAGCGGGTGGTGCGGTCGGAAAAGCGCACCTTCAGGGCCACGGTGCGCCCGGCGAGCCCCTTGCGACGCAGGCGGCGGCCCACCTTGGCCGCGATGGTGGAGAGCGCCGCCTCGATGTCGGCCCGCTCGGTGAGGTCGCGGGCGAAGGTGACCTCGTTGGAGACCGACTTCACCGTATCGTCCTCCTCCACGGGCGAGCGGTCGCGGCCCAAGGCCCGCTCGCGCATCATCTCGCCGTTCTTCCCGAACACCCGCCGCAGAAGCGAGGCATCGGCGCGGCCCATATCGCCCAAAGTGCGGATGCCGTGGGCCGTGAGCACCCGCTCGGCCGCAGCGCCCACGCCGCTTACGGTGCGCACGGGCAAATCGGCCAGGAAGGCCTCCTCGGTACCGGGCCATACCACGGTAAGCCCCCGGGGCTTGTCGATATCTGAGGCGATTTTGGCCACCGACTTGGTGGCGCCCACTCCTATGGAGCAGGTGACGCCGAGGGCGGCTACGCGGCGCTGGATGCGCTCGGCTATGCGCACGGGGTGCTCGGTGTTCACGGATGTGGGGGAGACGTCCATGAAGGCCTCGTCGATGGAGACCTGCTGCACGTGGGGCGTCTCGTCGCGCAGGATGGCCATGATGGCCGCCGAAATCTCGCGGTAGCGGTGGAAGTTGCCGTGGGTCCAGATGGCGTCGGGACACAGCTCGCGGGCGAGCGAGGCGGCCATGGCGCTGCGCACGCCGAAGGCGCGGGCCTCGTAGGAACAGGTGGACACCACCCCGTGGGCGTCCGCATCGCCGCCCACGATGACGGGCTTGCCGCGCCAGCCGGGGTGATCGAGCTGCTCCACCGAGGCGAAGAAGGCGTCCAAATCCACGAGCAGGATGGCCGGCCCCTCCCAGGGCGCAAGCGTTATGTCGAGGGCATCGTCCATGGGCTCATTGTAGCGCATGGGAGCTGGAAAGGGTACATCTGTTCTGAGCATGCCGAAAAAGAGAGCCGGCCGCGCGGCCGGCTCGTCGGAGCTTAGCGCTCGCTCGCCAGGAAGAACAGGGCCATGGTGCCTGGGCCCGAGTGGGCGCCGATGACCGGATCCACCCAGTTGATGAGGACGTCGCTCACGCCGAAGCGCTCGCGGACGAGATCGGCCACGTACTCGGCATCTTCCAGGCAGTCGCCGTGGGTGATGAACACCGTCTGGTCGGCCACGGGGGACATGGCCGTCTGCTCCATGTGGTCCACGAGGGCCTTGAGCGATTTCTTGCGCCCGCGCACCTTCTCGAGCGGAATGAGGTGCCCCTCGTCGTCCACGTGCATGACCGGCTTGATGTTCAGAAGCGTGCCCGCCCAGGCGCTCGTGCGCGAGACGCGGCCGCCGCGGAACAGGAACATGAGGTCGTCCACGGTGAACCAGTGGGCCAGGTGCAGCTTGTGCTCTTCCACCCAGTCGCGCACCTTTTCGATGGACGCCCCCTCCTCGCGCATCTTCGCCGCGTAGTAGACGAGCAGGCCCTCGCCGAGCGAGGCGGCGAGCGTGTCCACGGAGGCTACCGTGCGGTCGGGGTACAGTCCTGCCAGCTCGGTGAGCAGGAGCTCGATAGCCTGGTAGGTACCGGAAAGGCCGCTGGAAAATCCCAAGTAAAGCACATCGCGGCCCTCCCTCAGCAGCGCCTCGATGCTCTCGCGGGACTCCTTCAGGTTCGGAAGCGAGGTGGTGATGACCTTCCCCTCGCGCATCATGGTGTAGAACTGGGACAGATCGGTCTTCTCGCCCTTCAGGTAGCTGCGGTACTCCTCGCCGTCCACCATGAAGGTAAGCGGCAGCACCGTCAGATCGTGCTGGTCGATGATATCCTCGGGCAGGTTGCTCGACGAATCGGTGACGATGGCAAAGCTCATGGGCGCTCCTATCGGGTTCTCGGGCCCGCGTCTCCTCGGCGCGCCCGCGTTTCGCTGGCGCTATTCTAGCGCAAGGAGCGCAGGGGAGGGCGGTGGGAGGGAAAGCTGTAACCTAGGCCGCGGCACCCTTCGGCGGTTTTTACGCGCAGAGGTCGCCGCGACCTGTTCACGGTCGCCTTTCCTTGCCGTATACTAGACCAGTTGCACATCCGGGCACGCTTGTGCGGCGCGCCCTCGAACCATAGCCGGATGCGAGACGGGAAGAAGAGGTAGTTTACGGTGGCAAGCAATTACAAGGACACGATGAACCTGCCCAGCACCGATTTTCCCATGCGCGGGAACCTGCCGGCGCAGGAGCCCAAGCGCTTGGAGACATGGCAGAAAGAGGACATCTACCGCCGTGTGCTGGAGAAGAACGCCGACGGCAAGCCCTTCATTCTGCACGATGGGCCGCCCTACGCCAACGGCCCGATCCACATCGGCCATTCCTTTAACAAGATCCTCAAGGACTTCGTGGTGAAAAGCCATGCCCAGCGCGGGTATTTCAGTCCCTATATTCCCGGCTGGGACTGCCACGGCCAGCCTATCGAGCACATGGTGGAGGTGACCATCGGCCCTGAGCGCATGGCCGAGATCAGCCAACCGGAGCTGCGCCAGCTGTGCCGCGAGTGGGCCGAGAAGTACGTCGATATCCAGCGCGAGGGCTTCAAGCGCCTCGGCGTGAACGCCGACTGGGAGCATCCCTACCTCACGTTCATCCCGAACTACGAGGCGGGCAATGTGGAGATCTTTAAGGATCTGTACCTGAAGGGCTCGGTCTACCGCGGTCGCAAGCCCATCCACTGGTGCACGAACTGCCACACCGCCCTGGCCGAGGCCGAGATCGAGTACGGCGACGAGGTGTCGCCGTCCATCTACGTGAAGTTCAAGCTGGACGCCATGCCTGGCATCTTCGAGGCCGCCGGGGCCGCAGGCGACGCCTATCTGCTCATCTGGACCACCACTCCCTGGACGCTGCCCGCGAACACCGCCGTGTCGCTGGCGCCTGAGGCCGATTACGTGATGGTGCAGGTGGAAGGCTCCAACCTCATCATGGCCAAGGAGCTGGTGGAGACCGTGGCCGAGGTGGCCGGCTGGGAGGACTACGCGCTCGTGGCCGGATCGTCTGGCGAGCCGGTGGCGCTGAAGGGCAAGCAGCTGTTCGGCCTCACCTACACCGCGCCCGTGCGTCACGATATCACCGGCACGGTCATCTACGGCGATCATGTCACCCTGGACACCGGTACCGGTGCTGTGCATACGGCTCCCGGGCACGGTCAGGACGACTACCTCGTGGCGCTCGAGTTCGACATTCCGCTGCTCATGCCCGTGGATGACAACGGCGTGTTCACCGACGAGGCCGGCCGCTTCGCGGGGCTTTCCACCGACGAGGCCAACCCGGTTATCATCGACTGGCTGCGCGAGCAGGGGACGCTTGTGGCCGAGAAGAAGATCAACCACTCCTACCCGCACTGCTGGCGCTGCCATCAGCCGGTCATCTTCCGCGCCACCGACCAGTGGTTCGTCTCCATGGACAAGAACGCCCTGCGGGAGCGAGCGCTCACGGCCATCAACTCTGAGGTGAGCTGGGTGCCGGCCTGGGCGAAGAACCGCATCGGGTCCATGGTGGCCGACCGTCCCGACTGGTGCATCTCGCGTCAGCGCAGCTGGGGCGTGCCCATCCCCGTGTTCAAGTGCGCCAAGTGCGGCTCCACCGTGGCCACCGAGGAGACCTTCGACGCGGTGATCGAGCTGTTCAACACCAAGGGCGCCGACGCGTGGTTCACCATGGAGCCTTCCGAGTACCTGCCGCGCGGCACGAAGTGCGAGGTCTGCGGCTGCACCGAGCTTCTGCCCGAGAAGGACATCTTGGACGTGTGGTGGGAGTCCGGCGTGTCCCACACCAGCGTGTGCCGCCACCGCGCGAGCGAGGGCCTGCGCTTCCCGGCCGATCTGTACCTGGAAGGTTCCGACCAGCACCGCGGCTGGTTCCAGTCGTCGCTGCTCACTTCCATCGGCGCCTTCGGCGTGCCGCCCTACCGCTCGGTCATGCACTGCGGCTTCACCGTGGACGAGGAGGGGCGCAAGATGTCGAAGTCTCTCGGCAACGGCATCGACCCGGTGGAGATGTGCGAGAAGTTCGGCGCCGACGTGCTGCGCCTGTGGGTGTCCTCCTGCGACTATTCCCAGGATGTGTCCATCTCCGACGGCATCTTGAAGCAGGTGTCGGACGCCTACCGGCGCTTCCGCAACACCTTCCGCTTCCTTTTGGGCAACCTGGACGACTTCGGCCCGGCCGACTTTGTGGACTGGGACGATCTGGAGCCCATCGACCAGTGGCAGATGGTGCGCACCCTGCAGCTGCTCTCCGAGGTCGAGGCGGCTTACGAGGCGCTGAAGTTCAACGCCGTGTACCGTGCGCTCTACGAGTACGTGAACGACCTGTCGGCCGTGTACATGGACGTGACCAAGGACCGTCTCTACGCCGAGGCGCCCGCATCCCCGCGTCGCCGCGCCGTGCAGACGGTGCTCATGAACATCCTCGAGGTGCTCGTCCGCGTGATGAGCCCCATCCTGTCGTTCACCACCGACGAGGTGTGGGACTGCTACCCGCCCGCGTGGCGCGAGGAGGAGGGCCGTCCCGTGTCGGTGCAGCTGGCCGGCTGGCCCGCTGCCGCCGACTTCACGCCGGCGGTGCCCGCCGACGGCGCGGAGCAGGTGGCGGCCTTCGAGGAGATGATGGCCGTGCGCGAGGTGGTCACCAAGGCCCTCGAGGACGCCCGCGCGGCGAAGATCATCGGCAAGAGCCAGGAGGCCGCCGTTGTGATCACCGCTCCGGCTGCCGTGGTGGCCACGGCGAGCACCTTCGATCCCGCCGTGTTCGAGGAGCTGTTCATCGTGGCGTCGGTGGCCTTCGGGGAGGGCGCCGACGATGAGGTGAGCGCCGTGGTGACGGTGGCCGCAGGCGAGAAGTGCCCGCGCTGCTGGAACATCCGCGAGCTCGGCGGCGACCCGTCGCATCCCGACGTGTGCGAGCGCTGCGGCGCGGCCCTGGACGCCATCGGGTACAAGGGCGAGTAGATGCGCCGCCGCAACCTGTGCGTGTTCGCTGCCGTGGTGCTTCTGTGGCTGGCGGCCGACATCGCCACGAAGGCGGTCTGCAACGGCTACGGGCTCGGCGAGGTCATCGCCGGGCCCTTCCTCGGCCTTATCCAGTTCCGCCTGGCCCACAACACGGGAGCCGCCTGGGGCATGTTCGATGACTCCACTTTCGCCCTCGGCGTCATGTCGCTTCTGGTCTGCGCGGCGCTTACGGCCTACCTTGTCGCCACGGCGAAGCGGGCGAACCTTGCGGAGGTCATCGGCGTCGCGCTCGTGGTGGCCGGCGGCCTCGGCAACGCGCTCGACCGCTTCACCTTGGGCTACGTGGTGGACTTCATCGACACCACCTTCATCGAGTTCCCCACCTTCAACGTGGCTGACATCGGCGTCACCTGCGGGTTCGTGCTGTTCTTCGCGGGCATGCTCTGGGGGATGCGACGCGACGGGCTTACGACGGCTTGTGTGGACGCGGGGCAGCCTGGGGCCGACGATGCCGCCGACGAGGCGGCCGGGCCGTCCGGCGATGTACCCCGAACGGGCGATGCTTGTGGTCCCCAAGGTCGGTAAGGTGGGTTCCATGACAAGATCGCTCTGCCATATCGTTTCCGCCGAGGATGCCGGCAGCCGCCTGGACGCGCTTGCCGCGGCCCGGGGCTTGTACGTGTCGCGTTCGGCGGCGGCCCGGGCCATCGAGGAGGGCCGGGTGTTCGTGAACGGTGCCACGGTTTCCAAGAAGCACGCCGTGGTCGCGGGCGATACCATTGTCTACGAGGTGGACGACGAGCCGGAGTCTGTCGTGGTCTACGGCGAGCCCATCGATCTGGACATTCGCTACGAGGACGAGGATGTGCTCGTACTCTCCAAGCAGGTGGGCCTTGTCTGCCATCCCTCGGTCGATCATACCCACGGGACGCTGGTGAACGCGCTTATCTGGCATTGCGGCGAGGAGAACCTCTGCAACGTGCAGGGGGAAGAGGCCGATCGCCTCGGCATCGTGCACCGGCTCGATCGCGACACCTCCGGGCTCATGCTGGCGGCCAAGACCGACGAGGCCGGTCGCGAGCTCATGGCCCAGATCCAGGATCGCGCGGTGGACCGCCACTACCTTGCCCTCGTCCACGGTATCGTGGCTCACGACACCGGCATGATCGACGCTCCCATCGCGCGCTCGGCCGACGAGCGCTGCCGCATGGCCGTACGCGACGTGCCGAGCGCCCGCGAAGCCATCACCACCTTCCGCGTGCTGGAGCGCTTCGAGGCCGGCCCCAAGGACGACGGCTACAGCCTTATCGAGTGCAAGCTGTTCACCGGGCGTACCCACCAGATCCGCGTGCACATGCAGTACACGCGCCATCCCATTGTGGGGGATCCGGTCTACAACGCCCACGGGCCGCGGGATGAGCGGGCCCAGTTGGGCCTGCGCCGCCAGTTCCTCCATTCCTACAGCATCGCCTTCGAGCATCCTGCAACCGGCGAGCCCATGGCCTTCGCCGATCAGCTGCCCCGCGATCTCGCCGAGGCCCTGGACGAGCTCGCGTCGCGCTCGGTCGGGGTGACGGATGCCGGTCGCGAGGTGTACGCCCTCATGGAGTCGTCGCCTGCGCCCTCGGTGGAAGGGGTGGTGCCCAGTGAGTAGGAAGATCGTACCTGTGCCGGGCAAGGTGGGCGTCGTCATCGCGAATACGGGCACCCCCGCGGCACCGACCAAGAAGGCCGTGCGCAAGTACCTGTCCCAGTTCCTCATGGACCCGCGCATCTGCCCCATGCCTCGTCCTATCTGGTGGATGCTGCTGCATACGGTCATCTTGGGGAAACGCTCGAAGGCTTCGGCTGAGAAGTACCGCACCATCTGGACGGCGGCGGGCTCTCCTATGACCGTGGCCTACGAGGCGCTCGAGCGCGGCCTTGCCGACTACTATGCCGAACGCGGGCTCGCTGTGGAAGTGCGCGCTGCCATGAGCTACGGCAAGCCCTCGCTCAAGCAGGCGGTCAAGGAGCTCAAGGATGCCGGCTGCACGCGTTTGGTCGTGCTGCCCATGTATCCGCAGTCAGCGTTCTCCACCACCTCCTCGGTGGCCGACGGCGTGGCCCGGGCCGTGCGCCGAGCCCGCTGGAAGCATCCGGTCGATTTCATCGACGAGTACAGCGAGAATCCCGTCTACATCCGCGCCATCGCCGCATCGGTTCGCAACGCCGGTTTCTCGGAAGAGCGTGGCGATCGCCTTCTGTTCTCCTACCACTCCATTCCTCTGAAGGACATCGAGGCAGGGGACGTCTACGAGCTGCAGACCGGGGCCACGAGTCTGGCCGTAGCCGGCGAGCTGGGGCTCGATCGCCGGAGCTGGACCATCAGCTACCAGAGCCGTTTCGACAAGGGTCGCACGTGGCTTTCGCCCTTCACCCGGCCTACCCTGGTACGTCTGGCCCGGGCCGCTGAACCGAACAGCCGTCTGTTCCTCGTGTGCCCGAACTTTGCCGTGGACTGCCTGGAGACCCTCTACGATGTGCCTCACGAGTTGGAGCCGATCTACCGCGCGGCCCTGGCCGGCGAGATCGTGGATGCCGATGAGGAGCCCGGCGCTCTGGAAAACACCGGCAAGCGCGCCGCCCGGTGCGACGCGCATCTGGAGGCGCACCGCGATGTGGCGCGTACCGTGCGCATGAAGCGCGCCGCCGACGATTTCCGCCGCGGCGCTCATCGTCAGATTGCCGATGACGAGCCCTTCGTCTACGTGCCGTGCCTCAACAAGTCGCGGGCCCACCTGAAGGTGCTCGCCGCCGTGCTCGCCCCCTATGTGGGCGATGCCGAGGCCTAGCGCTTTGGAAGACGCATCGACGCCCGCTACGAGGAAAGCCCCCGATTCGGGGGCTTTCTCATGGGATGTGCCGTGGCAGGAGGGAGGGTGCGCTGCCGTGGCGGGGATGGGCTGATCTGGCTGCGGCTTAGGCCTCGGCCAGATCATGGCCGAGCATGTAGCCGAAGGTGATGCAGCGGCCGTGGGAGTTGCCGGCCACGTTGATGGGGTAGTCCACCGCGGTGATGTCGCCCATGATGTTGCCGAGCACGTAGAGGCCCTCGATGACCTCGCCGTTCTCGTCGAGGCACTGGAAGTCGTTGTTGCACTTCAGGCCGCCGCAGACGGCGAGCAGTGCCGGACCGACCTTCAGCGCGTAGAAGGGGCCTTCCTTCACGGGGGTGAGGAACACGGGCTTCTTGTAGTAGTCGGTGTCCTCCCCGGCCTCGCACATGCCGTTGTAGCGCTCCACCGTGGCGGAAAGCACGGAGGCATCGCAGCCGATCTGGACCGCCAGGTCCTCGATGGTGTCGGCCTCGTAGGCGATGCCCTGCTTCACGTACTCGGGAATCTGGGTCTTGAAGTACTCGGGGGCCAGCTCAAGGTCGCTGCCGTAGGGACGGAAGCTGTCCCAGAACATGCCGCCGCCGTAGGGCAGGCCGTTCACGAGGTCGGTCGGCCAGTTGGCGTCGAAGATGGACCACGCTTCGCCGCCCGGCTGCTTGTTGATGGCCAGCGACTTGCCCTGCACCCAGGTGTCCTCGCACATGAAGCGCTCGCCGTTGTCGTTCACGAACAAAAACGGCCCGTGGAACCAGCAGAAGGCCTGGGGGTGCATCATAGTGGGGAAGGGCAGGTCCTGCAGCTGGGCGCCGATCCACATGCCCATCTTATGGCCGTCGCCGGTGTTCGCGCCGGCCGGGGTGTACTGGCTGCGGGGCTGGCCGTACTCGGCGCAGATGGGGGCGTAGGCCTCGCACATCTCGAGGCTGCCGCCGATGTCGCCGGTGGCCAGCACGACGCCCTTGGCGGCGTTGTACTGCACGTAGCCCTCGCCGGTCTCGCAGATGCAGCCGGTCACCTTGCCGGCATCGTCCTTCAGAAGCTGCACGGCGGGGGAGTCGAAGACGAACTCGGCGCCGTCGCGCACGGCGTCCAGGTAGCACAGCTCGGCGCCGGCGAATCCGGTGGAAGTGAGGCCGGCCTCCTCGGGGATCATGAGCATGTGGTAGCCCGGCTGCTCGGCGTACACGTCGTCGTGGCTGTAGAAGGCGCCCACCATGGCGGAGCCGCCCAGGGCCTCGCACTTGTCGAGCAGCCAGTTGGAGGCCTCCTCGGAGTTGTTGAAGAACTTCACGATGAGGTCCTCGTTCGCGCGGCTGGCGCACTGGGCGATCCAGTGCTGCTTGGCGTTCACCTTATCGACCTTGACGCCCAGCTCCTCCATGTAGCGGGAGTTGATGGCACCGAAGCCGCCGCCGCGGCCGTTGAAGCTCGAGGTCTTCTCCACTACGGTCACCTTGCCGCCCTTCTCGGCGGCCGCGGCCGCGCAGGCGCAGCCGGCAAGACCCGCGCCGATGACGAGGATGTCGGTATCGACGGTGGAGGCAATATCGGTGATGGGCTCGGGAGCGATCTCCCACTCGTAGGCGGTCTGGCCGGTGGCGGCCATGGGCGCGTCGCCGGAAGCGCCGCTTTCGGCGGGGGCCGCCGGGGAGCAGCCGGCCAGGCCCATGGCGGCCGCACCTGCGGCCGTTGCGGCGCCGAGGCCGAGGAACGCGCGACGGGACAGGCCCTTGGAATTCGTGTTGGTCATAGGTTTCCCTTTCTTCTCAGTGCGGAGCCCTCCGCTCCGCCTCTGGTCCTAGGGAGTGCCGTCGTGCGCGGTTCGCATAAGGAGACGGCACCGCCCTCCCGCAGAGCATCATGGCAAAAGTGGCGGGCAGGTAACATCTGACGATTTGACCTATTTTGCCCGATCAGGTAAAAATGGGCCGAAGTGGCCCATAGCATTGACCGCGCGTTTTGCTACGGTTGAGCAGAGGCGAACGCGCTTGTGGCATCGCGCTTTTTAGGGAGGGACAATGCGGGAATCGATTGAGGGCCCCTTTGCCGATTGGCGGCTGTTGGGGCTTGGTTTCTGGCAGGCATGGCAGATCGTCACGATGTGCACGAACACGGTGGCCCCCACCGAGGGGCTGCTCTTCTCGGAGGGCAACGCCCTGCTCGTGCTGCTCGTGCTCATGACGGTCGCCTATGGCGCCGTCGTGGTCATGTCGCGGTGGTTCGCGCCCTTCGTATCGCGCGGGGCCTTCTATGTCGCGGCCGCCGCCCTCATGGCGGCCGGCACCGTCGCGATGCCCCTTGTCGGCCTCTTCTGCGAAGGCGCCCTCGGCTGGGGGTTGTTCATCGCCGCCGCGGGTGCTGCGGCGCTCGGCAACGCGCTTCTGCTCATCATGTGGGGCGAGCTGTGGAGTGCTCTGGCCACAGGGCGTGTGGGAAGGCACCTGTACGCCTCCTACACCTTCGCCTTCGTGCTCTTCTTCGTCACCTACGCGGTCCCGGAGCCGGCGGCCGTGGGGCTTACGGCGGCCTTCCCCGTGGCTTCGGCCGCGGTGCTCTACGCCTGCCGCCGCGAGCCGCGCCGCGAGCCCTCCGTCGTGCCGCTCGATGTGCGCACCATTCCCGTGGCCCGTCTGCTCGTCTGCCTCTTCGTCATCAGCGTGATCTGGGGACTGACCCAGGGCATGGTGGTCACCTTCGCCGAGGGCGATCCGCTGGTGGTGCCCAAGGCACTTCTGCTGGCAGGCGGCGGCATCGGGGCCATCACCCTTTCCATGATGGTCACCTCCTCGCCCTCCGAGGCGCTCACGCTGTACCGGCCCGTTATTCCCGCTGTGCTCGCGGGTATCGTCCTGCTGCTCCTCAAGCCCGATGTGTACCCCTTCTTGGGCACGGGGCTCATCATCATGGGCATCTACTGCCTGGATATGCTCATGATGCTCGTCTCCACCGATGTGGCCTTCCGCGGGCGCATTCCCGTGGCGCTCTCCTTCGGCCTGGCCGTTCTGGCCACCCGCGCCGGCACCCTCGCGGGATCGGTGGGCGCCGACTGGCTCATCTTCTCCCCCTGGTGGTCGGCCCAGCTGCGCACCGACGTATGCCTTATCGCCATTCTCCTGCTCGCCGTCATCGGCATGCTCTTCTTCACCGTGGCCGATGTGCAGAAGCTCTATGTCACCCCGCGCATGCAGCGTGCCGACGAATCGTTGGAGCAGAAGTGCGCGGCGGTGGCGGCCATGTGCCATCTGACCAACCGCGAGTCGGAGGTGATCGTGCTTCTGGCCCGCGGGCGTACCGTTCCCTATATCAGCGACGAGCTCTCTATCGCCCAGGGCACCGCGAAGCACCATGTGAGCAACATCTACCGGAAAGTGGGCGTGTTCGACCGCCAGGGCCTTTTGGACGCCATCGAGCAAGGAGGCGTGGGGAGGTCGGCGCTCGCGGCGGACCGTCCCGATCGGCCGGCGAGGGCCTAGAAGGCGAGGCGCCTTAAGGCTTCGACGGCCTCGTCGCGCCTCGACGGCGGGGCGGTGGCGGCCAGGTAGGCATCGAGCTCGCCTGTCTTCCCGAAGTCCCCGACGATGGTGCGGGCGACCCGCAGCGCGCAGGGGGTCAAATCGGGGCGGAAGACGAACACCGAGGCCATATCGAGCGGCGCGTTCACGAGCGGGCGGCGGCACACCTCGTCGGTGACGAGGCCTAAGGCGTACTCGGTTTGGATGATGAAGCATTGCTTGCGGGTTGAGACATGGGCGAGCATGAGGTTGCGGTCGTGCAGGATGGCATCGGTGAGGATGCCGTGGTTGCGAAACACCGTCTCGTAGAGCCGTTCCTTGTAGGGGCTCGTCTGAACCACGGTGCGGCCGCGCAGGTCGCGCACGAAATCCACCGAGGACTTCCGGGCGAGCGGGTCATCGCAGCTGAGCAGGACCGAGAGCGTGTCGTCGGCCAGTTTGATGGACGGCAGTCCCATATGCTCGGGCGGGGCGATGGTGATGGCGCATTCCATTGTGCCGGCGAGCATGGCCTGCCAGAAGACGTCGTGGTCTCCATCGACGATCTCGACTCTCAGATCGTCGTCTTCCTGGAAGCGGCTTAAGAGCTGGCGCTTCTGATCGTAGCCGACGAACATGCTGAGCAGCCCCACGCGCACCGGCTCTGGTTCCGAGCCGCCGAAGGAGCGCAGACGGTCGAGGCAGCCCTCCCAGGCGCGGTCCTCCTCGTGCAGATGGTGAAGCAGGGCGCGGCCCGCGCGGGTGAGCTTCACCCCCTGCTTTCCTCGGGCGAACAGGGGAACGCCGACCGACTCCTCCAGTCCCCGCATACTGCGGGACAGCCCCTGGCGGGACAGATAGAGGCTCTGGGCAGCCTTGGTGATGTTGCCGGCGGCGACCAGCTCGTAGAAGTAGCGGCGCTGCTCGGCGGTTAGGCGAAACGTGGTCATGGTCTTCCTCCCTCGAGGCCATGGCGGACGTGCGCGTGCGGTATGTCGACGCGTTTCGAAGGGGCCACTATAGGGCCTGTGTTTGCGCGCGGCAAGTGCCTATGTGGACCAACGGGGGCTGCGATGTATCGTGCCTTCCTCTGGCAGCCTTCTGATCTGGGATGATGTAAAACCGCAACGGCGTGGGCGACGCATGGACAAGTCAACTGTTTCTTTTCGACGCGGCAGGCGGTTTACGCCCTGACGCTATGAGAGCGGTTGGGCGAGTCCTATCGACGGCTATCTATGTGAGGCTATGTGCATGTGGAATTGTCATTGCGCGATAAATGGGGGCTTGGAGGCGACGATATCGACTGCAAGGTCTGGAATGGGCGGGCGCTTCTCGCAAGGCTTGTTGTCCTTTGTCGGGAAATGCTGTTCTTCAGGAGGGATGTCGACCGAAATAGGCGTCGAGCTCAGAGGCTTTGCCAAAATCGCCGACCATTGTGCGGGCGACCTGTTGCGCGCGGGGAGAGAGATCGGGGCGAAATACGAATACGGTTTCCATGTCGATGGGCGCATTCACGAGCGGCCGTCGGCACACCTCGTCGGTCACCAGGTCGCAGGCATACTCGGTCTGTATGATAAAGCAGTCGTGCCGTGTCGAGACCTGAGCGAGCATCAAATTCTTGTCGTGCAGAATCGCCTCGCTTCGAATGTCATAGTTTCGGAACACTGTTTCGTAGAGACGTCCCTTGTAAGGGCTTGTCTGCACGATGGTTTTGCCGCGCAGGTCGCGCGTGAAATCTATCGAGGTTTTGCTAGAGAGAGGGTCGTCGCAGCTGAGCAGCACCGAGAGCGTATCGTCGGAAAGCTTGATTGAGGGGAGACCTAAGTGCTCAGGCGGCCGCATTGTCAGCGCAAACTCCATATCGCCTGCAATGATAGACTGCCAGAATGCATCATGGTCGCCATCGACGATTTCGATGCGTAGCCCCTCATCGTCCTTGAAACGCTCCAGGAGCTGGCGTTTTTTGTCGTATCCTACGAACATACTGAGGAGGCCGATGCGTATCGGCTCGGGTTGCCGATTGTCGAGCGAGCGCAGGCGGGCGAGGCACACCTCCCATGCACGATCCTCTTCGCGCAGATGATCGAGGAGCATCTGTCCGGCCCGCGTTAGCCCGACTCCGCGCTTTCCGCGTGTGAACAAGATCGCGCCGACGGCCTCTTCCAATCCGCGCATACTACGCGATAGCCCCTGTCGTGATAGGTAGAGCCGACGGGCCGCTTGCGTGATATTGCCGGTCGAGCACAGCGCATAAAAATAACGCCGCTGCTCTGCGCTTAGACGAAATGGCTCCATGATCTCCTCCCTTCGACCATGTAGTGAGGAAAGCCCCTCATTCCGGATGCGCATCCTGCGGCTCAATATAGGAGATGCTTGGCCATTCGACAAGGGTAGACGTACATCGCTCTCACACCGCAAAGCGAAATTTTCCTGTGCGACAAAGCGATGACCAGGCAGTATTGTCATGTGTCGCCAAGGATGTTGCGTATAGATCGAGCAAAGTGTTTCTTCTCGTGGTAAGAGGCGGCACCTATAGTGAGCCCCGTAAACGGACCTTGTCCGTGCTATCCAAGGAGAGAGGGAGCACTATGAGAAACTTTACACGTCGCGACATTCTGAAGGGCTTTGCGTTTGGCACGCTGGCCGCTGCTTCAGGCGGGGCCCTCGCAGGCTGCGCACCCTCAAGTGATGCCGACACGGCAGTTGCGGAGACCGGTGCCTCTGCCTACCGCTTCGCCAAGCGCGTGAGCGAGGTGGCCGACCGTGCCGAGCTCGAGGCCGACGTACTGGTGATCGGCGGCGGCGGGGCGGGGCTGTGCGCCGCACTTTCCGCAGCTGAGCAGGGCGCCACGGTGATCTTGTGCGAGAAGACCTCGGCCTTCGGAGGCGCTACGACGCTCTCGAGCGGCAAGATTCCCGCCGTGGGCACCGCCCAGCAGCTCGAGAAGGAGGACGGCGACAGCATCGGCGCCTGCGTCATGGACATCATGCGCCCGAGCAACTACAGTGTGCGCCCCGATTTGGTCTACACCGTTGTCGAGCAGTCGCGCGATATCGTGGAGTGGACCGAGGGCCACGGCGCGGTGTGGACGGTGGACGACGCGCTCTACTACGGTCAGACCGCCTACCGCATGCACACCACTGACGGCGCGGGCACGGGCCTGACCGATGCGCTCATCGCCAGCGTGAACGGCACCGAGGCTATCGAGACGCTGCTCTCGTGCGAGATGCAGGGCCTGGTGCTGGACGACGAGGCCGATGTGGTCGTGGGCGCCTACGGAAAGAACGGATCCGAGCCCATAGTCGTGTTCGCGGAGAACACCGTTCTCGCCACGAGCGGCTTCGCCAACAATCCCGACATGCTCGAGCAGTACTGCCCCGAGGCGGTGCCGGCGGTGAAGGTGGTGGCGCCGGGAGCCACGGGCGAGGGCATCCTGTGGGCCGAGGAGCTCGGCGCTTCGCTGCAGAACATGGGCGCCTACCAGGGCCATGCCTTTCACGGCGTGGACAACGACAAGACCTTGGAGCAGGGGGTGGCCAACAACGGCGGCATCATCGTGAACCAGGACGGCAACCGTTTCATGAACGAGTACGGCGGGTACTCCGAGATGTCGCCCCATGTGCTCGCCCAGCCCGACGGCATCGGGTATCTGTGCTTTACCGACCTGCAGCGCGAACAGAGCAAGAAGTTCGCGGAGTGGGAGGAGGAGGGCGTTGTCCTGCGCGGGAACGACGCATCGCAGCTGGCAGCCGCCATCGGCGCCGATCCCGCGAAGTTCGAGCGCACCGTTTCCGACTACCAGAAGGCCATCGGCACAGGTATGGACAAGTTCAATCGCTCCCATCTGCCCGCTAGCTTCGAGCCCCCCTTCTACGCGGTGAAGCTCACCGGCGAGATTCGCCACACCCAGGGCGGCATGGCCACCGATGTGGCCGGGCACGTGCTGCGTGGCGACGGCAGCCTCATCGAGGGGCTCTACGCCGCCGGCGGCTGCACCGAGGGGTTCTCGTGCCGTGGCGGCGCGGCCTACATGAGCGGCAACGGGCTCATCCAGGCGCTCGTGTTCGGCAAGATCGCCGGCGCGGCCGCAGCGACCGAAGCTCGCGGCAGCGCGGAAGTCGCCCAATGGGAGAAGACCGATATCGACGCCTATCTGTAGGCACCGCCTGAAACATATCCTCCCCGCTACGCCCGCACGGCCGTCCCTTCCCCGAGGATGCGGCCGCGCGGGCCTCTTCGCGTTCCCGGTCCGCCGCATGCGCGCGTCCGGTGCCGGGCCGGCGGATGCGACGTCGCCGATGCGTCGGGCTCCGGGGCGGTTTGTGCATTCCCCATACCTAAGGCGGCGGGGTCGGCCTTCTCCCATTCGGTAGTGCTACAATGCGCCTTACGCTTGTACCGACCAGGAGGTTTCCGCATGCTCTCAGAGCGCTTGCTCACCACCGTCGTCCGCTCCATGACCGACAAAACCTTGGCGCTGCACCCCGTGCCCACGGGCACCCTGCCCGACCCGGTGCCGGGACGTGCCTACACGCTCTATGTGCACGTGCCTTTCTGCGAGCGCTTGTGCCCCTACTGCTCGTTCAACCGCTTTCCCTACCGGGAAGAGCGGGCGCGTACCCATTTTGCGGCCCTACGCGAGGAGATGCGCCTTCTGAAGGAGAAGGGCTACGACTTCGAAAGCGCCTATATCGGCGGGGGCACCCCCACGGTGGACATCGACGAGCTGTGCGAGACCATCGACTACGCCCGCGATCTGTTCTCCATCAAGGAGATCAACTCCGAGACGAACCCGAACCACCTGATTCCCTCGTATCTGGAGAAACTCAAGGGCCGCATCCAGCGTTTGTCGGTGGGCGTGCAGTCCTTCGACAACGAGCTTCTGCGCCAGATGGACCGCTACGAGAAGTACGGCAGCGCCGAGGAGATCTTCGAGCGCATCGGCGAGGCGGCCCCGTACTTCGAGTCGCTCAACGTGGACATGATCTTCAACTTCCCTTCCCAGACCGAGGACATCCTCATCAACGACTGCGAGAAGATCGCCACCTGCGGCTGCCATCAGACCACCTTCTCGCCGCTGTACCAGTCCCACGCCACCACGCGCAAGATGGAGAGCGTGCTCGGACGCATGGACTACGACAAGGAGCGTCGCTTCTACCATATCCTCGACGAGATCTTGAATGAAGGCGACCGCCCGCTGTTCGAGCGGCGCACTCTGTGGACCTTCAACCGCCTCGACGAGAATTTGCGCCGTCGCCAGAACCTGGAGGTGGACGAGTACGCCGTGGCCTACGAGGAGTGCGTGGGCGTCGGGTCGGGCTCCATCACGCATTTGGGCGACAACCTGTTCGTGAACACCTTCAACCTGGAGGAGTACGCGCAGATCGTGGGGGAGGGACGCCTGCCGCTCATGGGCTGCACCGACCTGCCGCGCCGCGATCTTATGCGCTACAAGTTCCTGCTGCAGCTGTACAGCCTGCGCTTCGACAAGCGCGAGTTCATGCGCGACTTCGGCGTATCGGTGGAGCGGGGGCTGCCCGTGGAGATGGCCTTCATGCGGGCCAACGGCGCCTTTGCCACCGACAACGACGAGGAGCTGACGCTTACACGCGCCGGCCGCTACCTCGTGGTAGTGCTCTACCGCCAGTACCTGGCCGGGCTGAACAACCTGCGCGAGCAGGCGCGCAGCGAGCTTACGGGCCTGGAGCACGACCTTTTGTTCGGCGACGGCACGGAGCGTTAGCGCCCGCTGCCCGCAGGCGGCAACTAGGCACGCAACTAGGCACGCAACGAGGGCTCCCCGCGGGGAGCCCTCGTCGTTGGGAGAGGGTAGGAATAGCGCCGAGACGCGCTGAAATGTGGCGAGGCGCGCTGAAATGCGATGAAATCGACGGTTCTCGTAGTTTTTGGGCGAATAGCGCCTTCCCTTGGGACAGCACGCGAGCGTTTCCCCAGTTCACGGAAGTTTTGGAGCGCCATCTGCGCCGGCGAGGGTGCGAGAACCGTGATTTTCTCCGCGAAACGGCCGGGTCTAGGCTCGGCTCATCGCCTCGATGTCGGCCCCGGCGGCGTTCATGCCGGCCAAGCGCCCGAAGGACAGTGCGGTGCCCAGCGAGATGCCGGCCACGGTGACCGGGTACTCCACGAGATAGCGGCCGCCCTGCACGTTGCCGGTAGCGTACAGGCCCTCGATGGGCGCGCCCTCGGCGTTCAGCGGCTGGAGCTTCTTGTTCACTTCCAGGCCGCCCATGAGCACGAGCATGCCGGCGCTGCCGAAGGGGTAGGCGTAGAAGGGCGGCTCGCTCACGGGGAACAGGCGACGGGGATCCTTGCCGAAGTCGGCATCGTGGCCGGCGGCGCACAGCTCGTTGTAGCGGTTGACGGAGGCCACGACAGCCTCGACGGGCAGGTTGCACTGCGCGGCCAAGTCCTCGATGGTGTCGGCCACGATAAGGCCCTCGGTTCCCTCCACCATGGCCTTGGTGGTGTAGCCCAGGCCGAAGCCGGAAAGCACGGTGGCGTAGGCGTCCACCTCATCGTCGGCGACGAAGTGGTTCACGTAGCCGTGGCCGTCGGGCATCTTGGCGATCTCGGTGGGCCACTTGGCATCGAAGATCTGCCAGGAGCGCAGGTCGTCGGCGCCGCTCATGGGGTTCGGGCCCACGGGCACGCGGGAGAGCTGATCGGCGATGTTCTGGCCCGGAATATCCTCGTTCATGAAGCGCTCGCCGTTGATGTTGAGCTGCAGGTAGCCGTCAACGCCCAGGGGGCCGCCCATATGGTGGGTCATCGGCGCGTGGGGTCCGAGTTCCATGTGCGCTCCGGCCCACAGGCCCATGAGGTGCCCGTCGCCGGTGTTGCCCACGTTGCCCGCGGCGTCCATGGTGGTGTAGAAGCTCATGAACTCGTTGGCCCAGGGTATGTAGTAGTCGCGCATGTCCTGGTTGTTGCCCCAGTCGCCGGTGGCGAGCACGACGGACTTCGCGTTGATCTGGGTGTAGGCACCATCGGCATCGTGCACGTAGGCGCCCACGACGCGACCGGAATCGTCGGTGATGAGCTGCTCGCCCCAGGTACCGTAGATCATCTCGGCGCCTTTGGCCTCGGCGGCGGCCACAGCGGCCTCGAGGGTCCACTGCATGTTGGGGTTGGTGGTGATGGTGCCGTGGAAGTAGGGGTAGTACTCGGTTGTGTAGTCGTAGCCCTCCAGGGCGGGGAAGCACTTGGGGCGGATATAGCAGGGCTTGTCGGTCTCCTGGTTGGCGGCCGTGCTCTTCAGCACCTCGAAGTCGGCGCCCTCGACGAACCAATCGAAGTCCTCGCCGGAGTGGTCGTACCAGTAGCCGAGGAAGTCGGGGGTGGGGCGGTAGCACATGTCCTTCATGAGCTGGTTGACGATAACGTCCTTGCCGGCCCACTTAATGCCGAGATCCTTCTGGATCTGCGAGCCTACGACGCCGAAGTCGCCGGCCATGGATACGGCGGCCAGTTCCGGGGACTTCTCCACGGCGATGACCTTCGCGCCTTCCTCGGCTGCGGCCTTGGCGGCCGCGCAGCCCGACAGGCCCAGGCCGATGACGAGCACATCGCAGTCCTTCGTCTCGGCCACGCTCTCGGGTACGGCCGGCGCGGTCATGAAGTTGGGCACGAAGTCGGCCGGCGCGCCGCCTGCCGCGGGCGCGGCATCGGTGCCGGTCTGCGGGGCGGGGGTGGCGCTCTGCGGCTGGCTGCACCCGGCAAGCCCCATGGCGCCGGCCGCGGCAGCCGAAGCACCCAGGCTGAGGAATGCGCGGCGGCTAAGATTCTGTTCCATGATGATCCCTCCCTTAAGGGTTTCGCGGGGGCGCGGCCTCTCCGCGCCCTTTGACGAGGGGCACTCTACGGGAAAGCGAGCCGCGTATCTTCACCAGACGACGGGTGAATTTTTCCGCAACGATGTCGCCCTCACTTCACCTGATTCGTGTGAAGCGCCGCCGAGCGACTCTTCTGAACAGGGAAAACACTAGTCCTGTATATCTTTCTCCCTGAAAGCGGGCACCGGAGCGACACCAAGTGCGATCATGGGAACTTGTCTTGTTCCCTGGGGGCGCGCCGCGGAAAACCTCTATACTAAAGGAGGGAGGAAACTTGTGAATCGATTCAAAGACACCATAGCGGATCTCTCGGGCCGGGACGGTCTGCTGGCGGCCGGCTACGCGCTGTACCTGGCATTCAGCTTCGTCGCCTTCCACTCCGCCACGCTGCTCTCGCCGGCTGCGGCCGTCGGGCACGGCGGCGGCGTGCTGTTCTCGGGCTGCGCTATGGCCGGCCGCATCGCGGCGGCGCTGCTTTCCGTGACGACGGTGCTCCTTGCCGTAACGAGGGGCAAGCGCCTTCGGCCGAGGGTCGTCACCTGGGTGCTGGCGGGCCTGTGCATCGCCGCGGCCCTCGCGGCCTTTCTCGTGCTGGCCATGGTCTTCCATCTCTCCGATGCCGTGCCCCCGTCGCTCATGCTGCCGTGGCTCGCCTTGGCAGGTGCGCTTCTCGGAGCGGCCGATCTTCTGGCGACGTTGTTGTGGGCCCGCTTCTCCGCCACGCTCAGCTTGCGGACCGTCTATATATATGTGACGGTGGCAAACGGCGCGAGCCTTGTGCTCTACGCCGTGTTCACCCTCGTGTCCGCTGCTGCCGTGCTGCCCTTGGCGGCGCTGCTCTTCCTCGTGGCGGTGCTCTGTGCCAAGCGGGTGCTCGATGCCCGCGCACCCGAGGAGGACTTCGGGTTTCAGGTGTCGGCGTTTCACGGGCTCGTGTGCGATTTGTGGCATCCGGTGCTCGGCACGGCCATCCTCTGCTTCATGGGCGGCCTTATGCTCCAGATATCGGGGCAGCAGGACATTCCCCTCGGCGAGTTCCAGCAAACGTCGCTGTGGGCGAGCGCGGCGGCCATTGCCTGCCTGTTCGTGCCGGCCCTTGTGGTGCGCAAGCCCCTGAACCTGAGCCGCGTGTACTCGGTGGCCCTGCCCCTCTCGGCAGCGGGCTTTCTGCTGCTGCCGCTCATCTGGAATGCCGCTGGCGGCATCGTGAACGCTTTCGCCCAGGTGGGAGCTATGGTCGCGGCGCTTATCCTCTGGTGCATGCTCGCCGACGGGGCACGGCGCACGCGCACCTCGCCAACGCTGCTGTTCTCGCTCGCGCTCATTGTCACGAATGTGGCCACGCTCGCGGGAACGCTGCTCGGAGCGGCCCAAGCGCAGAATATCCGTCCGGGAGATGTGGTCCTCACCGCCGTGGCGCTTGTGTCGGTGTACCTGCTGCTCATAGCCGCCATCGTGCTCTTCCGCAATCGGGAGGGCGGCGGCGCGGTTCAGGCGCCGGCCCGCTCCGGCGGGGAATCGGCGCCTTCAATTGAGGTTGCGCCGACGCCCGAGGAGGTGCTGGCGACCCGTTGCGCTGCCTTGGCCGAGCGATACGGCCTGACTCCGCGGGAGCGCGACATCTTCCCGCTGCTTGCCCAGGGGCATACCATGCCCGCCATCTCCGAGCGCTTGTTCGTGTCCGAGAACACCGTGAAGTCCCACGCGAAGCGCATCTACCAGAAGCTCGGCATTCACGCGCGCGCCGAGCTCATCGACCTGGTGAACCGCACCGGGGACGAGGATGCAGCGCGGGAGCAGTGAGCCCGTCGGGCGGCGAACGCTAGAGATCGATGAAGTCGTACACGAGGCTGTGCTCCTGTTCAAGCCAGGCGAACAACTCGTCGCAGTCCATAACGGGAATACGCGATTGCCCGAAGTCTCCCTTGTTCCGTGTGATGATGGCATCGGCTTTCATCTTTCGTGCGCATTCGTAGAGACAGGCGTCCTCGAAATCGTCCCACGACGAATCGAGGGCGGTTTCAACTTCGAGTCGCGTGAAGTTACACACATTCAAAGACTTCAGAAGGGTCTTAATAACGCTCTTTGCCGTTGTAGTCGATACTTTTTGCGGACCAGAGGCGAGGATATAAAAGGCGTCGGTGAATTGCGAGGCGCTCGTCCATAGCTCGCACTCCTTGCAGAAACCGAGGCTGAAGAGCAGATCGGCCTTTTTCTCGAAAGGCTGCCGTCGGGCCAAAGAGTCCAAGATAATATTGGTATCGACAAACAGTTTCACTGTGCCTCCCATCCATCGAAGTGGCCTCGGGAAGCCAGGCGCTCGCGACGAATCTCGTCATCGGTCATCGTCGCGAAGTGATTATCGAGAGGTAGCACCTTCAGGCTCTGCACCCATGCTTTCGCCTCAGCGATCTCCTGGGGCGAGAACGTACGCGGCTGAGGTTTGGCTTCGGGAAAGGGGAGCGCCCGCTTCTCGATAACGAGGTCGTAGAGCTGGTTGATGACCTGGGAGGCGTTCGTGCCCAAATCCTCCAGTATGCGGTTGCCCATTTCCTTCTTCTCCGGTGACATACGGGCCGTCACCATCGCATCGGCGGTAGCCATGGAATCCTCCTATGTGGTTGTACGTTGTACATATTGTAGCCTACCGAGAGAGGTGATGCAAGGAATAAGCATGGCCGCCGCTACCTCCGCTGGTTTCAGCCCATGATGGGGCGCGTGAAACGAGCTGCCGCGTACGGGCTTTTCTAGCGCAGCGGCATTGTGTACACCGTCAGCGGATCGCAGCGGTAGGTGAGCAGCTCGAAGTCGGCAGCGGAGAGCCGGTCGATGGCGTCGCGGCCGACCAGCTCGTTGCGGTAGACGATGAAGGGGAGCGTCAGCGTTCGGCTCTCACCGGGTTCGATGGCATCCCATCCTTCTGGCAGCGTCTTGAAGGGCGCCTTGTCGTCGGGCACCCCGTATATTGCCTGAAGCGCCGCATCGGCGGGATAGGCGATGGCGGGGCCGCCTTGTGCCGGGGCTTTGAATTTCGCCGACGTGAGGTAGAGGTAGCGTGCGTCGGCGGCCGTATCGCCGTGATTGGCAATCGAGACGTCCACGAGCACGATACGCACATCTTCCACCGCATAACTGGGATCGTAGGCAGTGGCATCATCGTAGCCGGGATACCATTCCTCGAAGGCCTCCTCGCTCACGATATGCACGGCTCCGGGAAGGATGTCGATGTCGTCGAGCTCGAAGCGCCAGTCCGGCGCCTCGGTAATCTCGCGCACCCGTTCCTTCGAGAGCTGGCAAGCCACCTCGGCCCACTCATCGTCGCTGTAGGTGAATGCGTGGCCGTGCGCGAAGCCCTTCACATTGAGCGGTTCGCCGGCGGCTACCGGCACCACCTCGTAGCTCGTATCGAAGTGGACAGCATCGTGGAGGCTGTTCACAGCCGAGGGCGTCTCGAGGGGTGCGGCCTTCCGCGGGGCTGCGGGTTCGAGCTGAAGGAGAAACCACCCGAGCACGAGGGCGAGAGCGACGATGCCCGCGATGCCGAGGGCGATGCGGGTCGGCCTCTGGCCGGTAGGAGCGGAGAGGGAAAGCTGCTGCATGGGTGGCCTCCTTCTGGTGCGATTCCATGATAGCGGCTGCATGCGATGGCAGCGCCGGCTTCTCAAACCTAACAGGAGGAGGGCCCCTTCGGCAATGGTGAAGTTTTTCACCCTTGCGCCCACCAGGGAAATCATGTTTCATGGAAGAAGAGTCAGCGCGGAGAAGCAAAAGGAGGTTCTCGATGTTCATCGGCGTGATGGAAGGGGCGGCGCTGTTTATCCTTATAGGGTTCGCCCTTGCGTGCGCCGCCATTGCGCGAGCTTGCTTTTCCCAGCGCCCCGACGGCACGGCGACGCGCACGGCTCTACTTTGGAGCGCCGCCTTCGTGGTTCAGGTGCTTGGAGCCGTCATGGCCCGCGACGCCATCGGCGGGGCGGCGCCCCTCGCATGGAGTGCGGCGGCGCTCGTTGCCGCAGGCGTGGCCTCGCTCGTGTTGGGAAGGCTCTGGCGCGAGCGGGCCATGGAGCGCGAGGCAATGCGGATGAGATCGCTTGCCCCGCAGCCGGATCAGGATTGGCCGTGCGACGAAGTGTCGAGCTGCATTTCGGCATCCGGGGCCGAGCGATCCGGCGGCGTGGAGGCAAACGGGCCTGCCAGCGATGAGTGCGAGCTAGCCGCGCGGTGCGCATGGGCGGCGCGGGCGTTCGATCTCACCCGCCGCGAGGAGGACGTGCTCATGCTGCTCGCTTCGGGACGGACGGCCTCCGAGGTGGCCGGCGAGCTCGTCGTCTCGTCCAATACCGTGAAGACCCACATCCGCAACTTGTACCGCAAGCTCGGTATCAACCGCCGAGGCGACCTAGCCGAACGGCTGGGGCTGTAGGGGATGGGGTGCCGCCGCCCGCGGGCGGGCGCCGTTAAGACCAAAATGAAAAAATTTCTCTTGCAATGCTTCAGGGGTAAGGTTATTATAATCAAGCTGTTTGAGCAGAGGCTTAAACGCACAACGGGTTGTGGCGCAGTTTGGTAGCGCACTTGACTGGGGGTCAAGGGGCCGCAGGTTCAAATCCTGTCAACCCGACCAGCTTGCCATCAGGCTCCGACATCGCAAGATGTCGGAGCCTGTTTGCATTCAGCGGCTCCGCTCCATCTCGGCCGTGCGCGGGCCGGTCCCCTTGGCGCACCGGCGCCCGAGTCATCCCTCATTGCCCGGCGGACTGCTTGCGGGGGCGGTCTCCGACCTGTTCCAGATGATCGAAACCTGCGGGTAACATGGCGCGCCTACAATAGGGGAAACCGCGAGAAAGGCAAGGTCATGGCACACGTCAACGAGAACTACGGAAAACTGCCGGGAAGCTATCTCTTCTCGGAGATCGCACGGCGCACGGCGGCGTTTGCCGCTAAGCATCCCGATGCCGATCTGATCCGCATGGGAATCGGCGATGTGACGCGGCCGCTTGCGCCGGCGGTCATCGAGGCCATGCACCGTGCCGTGGACGACCTGGCGGCGGCCGAAACGTTTCGCGGCTATGGCCCCGAGCAGGGCTACGCCTTCCTGCGCGAGGCCATCGCCCAGGACGATTTCGCGGCGCGGGGCGTGAGCGTCGATGCCGATGAGATCTTCATCTCCGACGGCGCCAAGTCGGATTGCGGCAACATCGGCGATATCTTCTCTGTCGACAACGTCATCGCCGTGTGCGATCCGGTGTATCCGGTGTACGTGGATGCCAACGCCATGGCCGGGCGCGCCGGCGACTACGACGAGGCGTCCCAGCGGTGGGAGAACATCGTCTACATGCCCACCACGGCCGAGAACGGCTTTTGCCCAGCGCTGCCCGAGGTGCCCGTGGACATCATCTATCTGTGCAGCCCGAACAACCCCACGGGCACCGTGCTCACGCGCGATCAGCTCCAAGCCTGGGTGGATTACGCCAACGAGTGCGGGGCGGTCATCATGTTCGATGCGGCCTACGAGCGATTCATCGTGGATGCCGACGTGCCCCACTCCATCTACGAGGTGCCCGGTGCCGAAACCTGCGCCATCGAGTTCCGCTCGTTCTCGAAGACCGCCGGCTTCACGGGGGCCCGCTGCGGCTACACTGTGGTGCCCCGGGCGCTCGTGCGCGGGGGAGCGAGCCTTCGCGATATGTGGAACCGCCGCCAGTGCACCAAGTTCAACGGCGCCTCCTATGTGATCCAGCGCGGCGCCGAGGCCATCTACACGCCCGAGGGAGCCCACCAGGTGGACGAGGCCATCGCCTACTATCGGGCTAATGCGCGGCTTATTAAGGAGGGCCTGGAGGCGGCCGGCTACACCGTGTACGGAGCGGTGAACAGCCCCTATATCTGGTGCAAGACGCCTGAGGGCATGGGCTCGTGGGAGTTCTTCGACCGGCTTTTGAACGAGGCGGCCATCATTACCACGCCCGGGGCCGGCTTCGGCCCGGCCGGCGAGGGCTACGTGCGCCTGACCGCCTTCGGCGAGCGGGCCGACGCCGAGCGCGCCATGGAGCGAATCCGCGCCCTCGGTTAGCGGTACCACTCGAGCGCGCTCCCCGCCGCGCGTCCGCGCCCTCAAAGCTGGCCCTGCACGTGAAACGCCCCCGCAATCGCGGCTTTCGCCATGATTGCGGGGGCGTTGTCGTGCCGGGGGATAGGGGCTTCGCGCGAGCACCCGACTGCCGCGGAGGGTTACAGCTCCACCTCGCCGATGAAAGCCTCTTCGGCCGGGCCGGTCATGATGACGTGGTCGGTCTCGTCCCAGAGAATATGCAGGGTGCCCCCGCGCAGGTGCACGTCGTTCTCGCGCTCGGAGCGCTCGGTGAGGGCCGCGGCCACCAGCGTCGCGCAGGCGCCGGTTCCGCAGGCCATGGTCTCGCCGCAGCCGCGCTCGAAGACGCGCATGGCGATGCCGCTATCATCCACGCAGGCGAATTCCACGTTGGTCTTCTCGGGGAAGGCGGGATGGCTCTCGAAGTAGGCGCCGACGGCATCCACATCAAAGGTCTCCAGCGACTTCTCGCCGCCCTTGAACAGATGGGCGGGCAGCGCCTCCCAGTCGTCGATGAGGCACACGGCGTGGGGGTTGCCCATGGACACGCCGACGAAGGCGAACGAGGGGCCGCCAGGGTAGGCCAGCGTCAGCGTGGTGGCGCAAGAGCGCGTCTGCCCGTCGCAGGGGCGCGCGGCGCGGTCTTCTGCCACCACCGTCGCGGCCTCGTCGGCCGCAGCGGCGTTCAGGGGAACCTCGGCGGCCTCCAGAACGGGGGCGCCCATGTCCACCTGGGCCGTGGCGAGCCGGCCCGCCTCGTCCATCGTGAAGCGGATGGCCCGCGGCCCGGCCAGGGTCTCCACGGTCAGGCTGCCGCGCGCGGCATCCACGATGCCGCGGTCCACCACGTACTTCGCGAAACAGCGCACGCCGTTGCCGCACATCTGGGCCAAGGTGCCGTCGGCGTTGATGTAGTACATGAGCCCGTCGCAGCCCTCAAGGCGGGCGGGGCGCACGAGGATGACCCCGTCGGCCCCGATGCCGAACCGCCGGTCGCACAGGCGCTTCACCTGGTCAACCGACACATCCATCGTCTCGTCGCGGTCGTCGAAGAAGACGAAGTCGTTGCCGAGCCCGTGCAGCTTCGCGAAGGGGTAGCGACCCGCAACGCCTGCTCCCGTTATCTCCATGGTCATCACCTTTCCTTGAATATCTCGTCGCGCACGCCTAAGCATAGAAGAGGATCTCATTGTACGACGGCACGGGCCAGTCGCTGTCGGGCACGAGAATCTCCAGGTTGTCCACGGTCTCGCGCAGGCTCTCCATGAGCGGCAGCAGCTCGTGGGCGTTGGCGTTCGCCGCGGCCTGGGCGTCGTCGATCTTCACGATCTCCCTGTGCTTGGCGGCCAGGGCGTCGAACTTCTCCTGCGCCTCGTTCAGCCCGTCCATAATACGCGCGAGCTGGGCTTCCTGGGCGGTCGTGTTGGCAGCGGGCATGGCCGCCTTCACCGCGGTGATGTGGCCGGCCACCTTAGCGGCATAGGCGCTGATGGCCGGCAGGTACAGTCGCCGCATCATGCGCCGCATCACGCGGGCCTCGATGTTGATAAGCTTGTTGTACTTCTCCAGCTTCACCTCGTAGCGGCTGCGCACCTCGCTTTCGGAGAGCACGCCGAACTCCTCGAACAGCTCGATGGACTTCGGCGCCACGAAGCAGGGCAGCGCGTCGGCCGTGGTCTTGTGGTTGGCCAGGCCGCGACGGGCGGCCTCCTCTTCCCACTCGGCGGAGTACCCGTTGCCGTTGAAGATGATGCGCTCGTGATCGCGCAGGGTCTGCTTCACGTAATCCCAGGCCGTCTGTACGAACTCGTCGCCGGTCTTGCCCTCCAGAGCGTCGGCGAAGTCCTTCAGCGATTTTGCCATGGCCGTGTTCAGCACCATGTTCGCGTCCGACAGGTTCACCGACGATCCGGGCATGCGGAACTCGAACTTGTTGCCCGTGAAGGCGAAGGGGCTCGTGCGGTTGCGGTCGGTGTTGTCCTTCTGGAAGTTGGGCAGCACGCTTACGCCGAGGTCCATGGACACGCGGTCCGCCTCGCTGTAGTCGCGGCCCTCGATGAGCGCGTTCACGACCGCTCCCAGCTCGTCGCCGAGGAACATCGAGATGATGGCCGGGGGCGCCTCGTTGGCCCCCAGACGATGATCGTTGCCCGCGCTGGCCACGGTCATGCGCAGCAGTTCCTGGTAATCGTCGACGGCCTGCACCACGCCGGCGAGGAACACCAAAAAGCGCAGGTTGTCCATGGGGTGCTCGCCCGGGTCGAGCAGGTTCTTGCTGCCAGCCGAGATGGACCAGTTGTTGTGCTTGCCCGAGCCGTTCACGCCCTCGAAGGGTTTCTCGTGCTGCAGGCACACCAGACCGTAGCGGCTGGCCAGAAGGCGCATCTTCTCCATGGTGAGCAGGTTCTCGTCGATGCCGCGGTTGGCCTCGGAATAGATGGGCGCCAGCTCGTGCTGGGCCGGAGCCACCTCGTTGTGCTTGGTCTTGGCGGGCACGCCGAGCATCCACAGCTCGTCGTCGAGCTCCTTCATGTAGGCGCTCACGGTGGGCCGGATGGCACCGAAGTAGTGCTCCTCCAGCTCCTGGCCCTTGCAGGGGGAATAGCCGAACAGCGTGCGGCCTGTAAGCATGAGGTCCATGCGGCGCTCGTAATCCTTCTCGGAGATGAGGAAGTACTCCTGCTCGGCGCCGACGTTGGCGACCACGCGCCCGGCGTCCTCCTCGCCGAACAGCTCCAGCACGCGGCGGGCCTGGGTCTCGATGGCCTTCATCGAGCGCAAAAGCGGCGTCTTCTTGTCCAAAGCCTCGCCGGTATAGCTGCAGAAGGCGGTGGGAATGCAGAGTACGTCGTCTTTAATGAAGGCGAACGAGGTGGGATCCCATGCGGTGTAGCCGCGGGCCTCGAAGGTGGCGCGCAGGCCGCCGGAGGGGAAGCTGGAGGCATCGGGCTCGCCCTGAATGAGCTCTTTGCCCGAGAAGGTCATGATGGCGTGGCCGTCGGAGGTGGGGTCCACGAAGGCATCGTGCTTCTCGGAGGTGATGCCGGAAAGCGGCTGGAACCAGTGGGTGTAGTGGGTGGCGCCCTCCTCGATGGCCCATTCCTTCATGGCGTGGGCCACCACGTTGGCCACCTCGGGCGCAAGCGGCGCGCCTTCCTTGATGGTGTCCATGAGCTGCTTGTAAGTGGCCTTGGGCAGGCGCTCGCGCATGGTGGACTCGTTGAACACAAGGGAGCCGTAGATCTCGGGAACGTTGGTCATGGGAATCTCCTTTTCAGCAGGGGCCGCCGGGGGGGGGTGCTGGGCGGTCCGGGGCAAGACGACAGGTGAAACGACAGGTGCAGCGGCGGATCGGCCTAGTGGGCGTATAGGCCGCCGTAGGGGCGGGCGCTGGCCGGGCGCAGGCGGTGCCAGCTGCTCAGGTCGCCGCCGAGGGGCGGGCTTTCCCCGGCGAAGGCCTCGTCGTAGGCATCAAGCAGCGCCGTCAGGGTGGGAACATCCTCCTCTCCGACAGGTTCCTGGATAAGGCCGTCCATGATGCACTCGGTGCTTAAGGGATGGCGCAGGTAGATCAGGCCGCCGTGCATGCCGGTGCCCACATAGTCGCCGGGCGTGCCCCCGACGACTATGATGCCGCCGGCCATGTACTCGCCGAGGAAGGCGCCGGCATCTCCGCCGATGACGATGGCCGGGCGCTTGCCCGCGTACTCCTTCATGTGGATGCCCGCGCGCCAGCCGCAGTCGCCGCGCACGAGGATGGTGCCCCCGCGCATGGCGTAGCCGGCGGCGTCCCCGATGCGCCCGTGCACGACGATGGCGCCGTCGTTCATGGTGTTGCCCGCCTGGTCCTGGCCGTTGCCGTGCACCACGATGGTGCCGCCGTCCAGATAGCAGCCCAAATCGTTGCCGGGAGTGCCGAGGATGTCGAGGGACTTGCCCGCCGGCAGCGCGCAGCCCAGATAGCGCTGGGCGTTCGCATCGCGAATGGTGACCGCATCCGCGCGTGCGAGCGCTGCCCGCACGCGCTCGTTGGCTTCCTTGAAGTGGGCAAGCCCGAGAGTCACCTCGTCTGCGGCCGCCCCGCCGGCCGGCGCCGGAGTCGCTTTGCCTGCGGCCGCCGCGGCTTTCCCGGCATTCAAGGTATGGGTCGCGTCAGTCATGGCTTCCTCCCGTCCTACTCGCCGGCGTATTTCACGCCAAGGATGTCCAGTTCCTTCTCGTTTAGGCCCACGCCGCGCAGCATGAGGCGGTTGCCCCGCAGGCTGTCCACGGCGTTGATGCCCATGCCGCCCATCATCTCCTGAATCTCGGCGGTCCATCCCCGCACGAGGTTCGCCACGCGCTCGGCCGCCTCCTCGGGGCACAGCCGCTCGGTCAGTGCCGGGCGCTGGGTGGCGATGCCCCAATTGCACCGGCCGCTCGAGCAGTCGCGGCACTGGTGGCAGCCCATGGCGATGAGGGCCGCCGAGCCGATGGAGCAGGCGTCGGCCCCCAGGGCGATGGCCCGCACCACATCGGCGGAGTTGCGGATGGAGCCGCTGGCCACAAGGCTGACTGTTGAGCGGATGCCCTCGTCGCGCAGGCGCTGGTCGATGGCGGCCAGGGCCAGTTCCGCCGGGATGCCCACCGCGTCGCGTATGCGCTTGGGGGCGGCGCCCGTGCCCCCGCGCAAGCCGTCCACCACGATGATGTCGGCGCCGGTGCGGGCCATGCCGCTCGCGATGGCGGCGGCGTTGTGCACGGCGGCTATCTTCACCGCCACGGGCTTGCGGTAGCCGGTGGCCTCCTTGATGGAGAAGATGAGCTGGCGCAAATCCTCGATGGAGTAGATGTCGTGGTGCGGCGCGGGAGAGATGGCGTCGCTGCCCTCGGGGATCATGCGGGTGCGCGACACCTCGGCGCTGATCTTCTCCCCGGGCAAGTGGCCGCCGATGCCGGGCTTGGCGCCCTGGCCGATCTTGATCTCGATGGCCGCCGCCGTGTTCAGGTAGTGCGCGTCCACGCCGAAGCGCCCCGATGCCACCTGGGCGAAGGCGTGGTCGGCAAAGGGCTCAAGGTCGCGGTGCATGCCGCCCTCGCCCACGTTGAAGAACGTGCCCAGCTCGGTGGCGGCAAGGGCCAGGGCCCTCTGGGCGTTCAGCGAGATGGAGCCGAAGGACATGGCCGAGAACATGATCGGCACATCCAGCTTCAGCTGCGGCGGCAAAGGCTCGACCACCCGCCGCTCGCGCTCGTTTATCTTGAGGATCTCGGGCCGGCTGCCCAAAAACACTCGGGTCTCCATGGGCTCGCGCAGAGGGTCGATGGAGGGATTGGTCACCTGGCTCGCGTTCAGCAGCAGGTGGTCCCAGTAGATGGGGTAGGGGGCGGGCGTTCCCATGGACGACAGTAGCACGCCGCCGGTTTGGGCCTGCTTGGCGATGTCGTCCATGGCCTCGGCCGTCCAGGTGGCCGAGCCGGTGCCGACCTGGGGCCAGGGCCTGATGGTCAGGGCCAGCTCGGGACAGAACACCACGCAGCGCTGGCAATTCACGCACGCGCGGGGGTTGATGGCGATGCGCTCGGGGCCCTTGCGCAGCCGGTGCACCCCGTTGGCGCAGGAGCGCACGCACTGGGCGCAGCCGGTGCAGGCCGCCTCGTCGCGCACCACCTGGTAGCGGGGGAGCACGCAGTTGGTCGTAGCGTCCATGGCGCTTACGCCTCCCTTCTCTTGCGGGGCAGCACGCCCACCTCGTGTTCCAGCGGCCAATCGCGCACCGCCCGGTTCTCCGCCGCCTCGCCGGCCTTGGCGGCGGCCACGTCGTAGCGCTGCACGACGAAGGGCACGCCGCCCTCGATGGAGCGCACGTTCTCGGCGTCGGGGCACACCACCTGGATAGCCGCCTGCTCGCTGGCCAGGTACACCACAGGCCCCTTCTCGGCTACCATGAGCGCGCGCAGCTTCAAGCGGTCGTTCAGGGCCAAAAGCCCCTCTTCCGACCCCAAGATGACCGAGAACGGCCCGTTCACGAGCGCGCTGGCGTATACCGTGCGCAGCGCCGTCTCGAAGGCGGCCCGATCGGGTTCCATGGCGTCTATCTCGCGCCAGGAGGGCGCCGCCATGATGTGGGCGGCCATTTCCTGGGACAGGCCGTGGCGGCGGGCCAGGAGGTCGAACAGGTAGGTGATGACCTCGGTATCGGTCTGCAGCTCGCAGTCGTAGCCGAACTGCTCCACGTAGCGGCGGTTGGCGTCGTAGCTCGAAATCTCGCCGTTGTGGACGATGGACCAGTTCAGCAGCGTGAAGGGGTGCGCGCCGCCCCACCAGCCGGGGGTGTTGGTGGGAAAGCGCCCGTGGGCCGTCCAGGCCCAGGCCTCGTAGTCGCCGATGCGGTAGAACTCTCCGATGTCCTCCGGATAGCCCACGCCCTTGAACACGCCCATGTCCTTGCCCGACGAGGCCACGAAGGCGCCCTCGATCTTCCCGTTGATGTGGAAGACGTGCTGCATGGTGTACTCGGCCTCGTCCAGCCCGCTCGCGGCCAGGCGCATGGGGTGGGGCGCCATGAAGTAGCGCCAGATGTCCGGCGGGTTCTTGATGGCCGGGTGCTCCTCGGTGGGAATGCGCTCCTGCTTCTCGCACAGGTAGAAGTGCTCCAAATAGGCCTCGGTGGCCGCCCGCGCCTCGCGGCTCTCGTACATAATATGGAAGGCGTACAGGTCGGCGTAGTCGGGGTAGATGCCGTAGGCGGCGAATCCTCCGCCCAGCCCGTTGCTCCGATCGTGCATGAGCGCGATGGAGCGCAGGATGTCGCCTCCGTCGTGGCGCGCGCCGCTGCGATCCATGATGCCCGCGATGGCGCAGCCCGAGGGGATGCGGACCTCGCCCTCGCGGGGAATGTTCCTGCGTGTCATAGCTGCGACTCCTCGTTCGTGGTTTCCAGCGTCTCCATGCTACGGACGAAACGTTACGTGGAAAGGTCGGGTTTGTTTCCGCTTCGTGCAAGTCTTGTTTCCGATGTATTTCCTCTTCGCCCCGTGCGCCCCTGTGCGCACATCCCTTGGCTACCATGGGAAACCGCCGATAAGACGAGCAGCCCTACCGTCGTTGAAGGAGCGATGCGAGCCATGGAAACTGTTGCACGTGAGATGCCCGATGCCCTTGAGGAGGCCTGCGGTGTGTTCGGGGTGTACGCCCCGGGCGAGGATGTGGCCCGCCTGACAGGCTACGGCCTGCAGGCGCTGCAGCATCGCGGCCAGGAAAGCGCCGGCATCGCCGTGGGCGACGGAGAGCACCTGAGCTGCTATAAGAACGTGGGGCTGGTGACCCAGGTGTTCGACGATGCGGTGATGGACGCGCTCGTCGGCAATCTGGCCGTAGGCCACGTGCGCTATTCCACGAGCGGCGCCGCCGCATCGCGCGAGGCGGCCCAGCCCCATCTGTCATCCATCGACGAGGTGGAAATCGCCCTCGTCCACAACGGCACGCTGCTGAACACCGAGGCGCTGCGCACCTCGCTCGAGCAGGAAGGCGCCGTCTTCGCTTCCGGCACCGATACCGAGGCGGCGACGTACATCATCGCCGAGGCAACGCGGCGCACCGGCTCGGTTCGCGAGGGCATCCGCCATGCCATGGGGGTGCTCGAAGGCGCGTACGCGATGATTCTCGCCACGCCCGAGGCCCTCTACGCCTTCCGCGACCCCCACGGCATCCGCCCTCTGTGCATCGGGCGCTTGCCCCAGGGCGGCTGGGTGGTGTCGTCGGAAACCTGCGGACTCGACATAGCCGGAGCCGCCTATGTGCGCGATGTGGAGCCGGCCGAGGTGGTGCGCCTCGGGCGCGAGGGGCTCGATGCCGAAAGCGGTCCTGCCGCGCCGCATCGCGCCTCCTGCATTTTCGAGTACGTGTACTTCGCCCGTCCCGACAGCGTCATCGACGGGCAGAGCGTGTACCAGGCCCGCCGCGTCATGGGGGCCATCCTGTCGCAGGAGGCGCCCGTCGATGCCGACCTGGTGCTCGGCGTGCCCGATTCGGGAACGCCGGCGGCGGTGGGTTACGCCGAGGCCAGCGGCATCCCCTACGCCTTCGGCATTGTGAAGAACCACTACGTGGGGCGCACGTTCATCCAGCCCACTCAGGCCATGCGCGAGCGGGGCATCACCTTGAAGCTGAACCCGCTGCCGAGCGTCATCGCGGGCAAGCGCCTCGTGGTCATCGACGACAGCATCGTGCGCGGCACGACGAGCCGCCAGCTGGTGGCCATGCTCTACGAGGCGGGGGCGGCCGAGGTACACCTGCGCATCGTGAGCCCCGAGGTGCGCTGGCCCTGCTTTTACGGCATCGACACGGCCACCCGCGACCAGCTTCTGGCCGCTGGGTGCACGACCGAGGAGATGCGGCAGTGGATCGGCTGCGATTCGCTGGCCTTCATCTCCCCGGAAGGGCTGCACCGGGCCGTCGGCGGAGCGCGTCACCAGGGGTGGTGCGAGGCATGCTTCACGGGAAGCTACCCGATATCCTGATTCCCCCAGGGCTTTCCTATAGGGCAGCGGCGTCGCCTATGAATGAGTTCGCGCAGCTTGTGGTACGCTGGCGCAAAACCCGAATCAAGGAGGCGCGCTATGCATACTTTTCTGGCTGTGGAACCCTGCGACTACGAGATTCGCGGCCTGTACCGCTTCGCTACGCTGAAGGACACCGGCCTGGCCGAGGCTTTGGCCGACGTGTGGCCCGACCAGCCGCGTCTGCTCATGGTGGCGGCCGATCCCGCCGATGCCACCACCACCGAGAATCTGGCCCTCGATCTGGCCTCGGCCCTGACCAAGGCCGGACGGGGCGTGGGGGAGGTGCGCGTGCTGGAGCAGGACACCGCCGAACATGCCGCCCCGCTTCTCGCCGGCGCCCAGGTGGTGGTGCTCGCCGACGGCGACGACGAGAAGCGCGCCGCTTTCTACGCTGACATTAACCTGGCCGACTGTCTGGCAACCGCCGATGGGAACGTCGTGCTCATCGGCCTGGATGGGGCGGCCCTGGAAGCTGCCGGAGTTGCGGTTTCCGCTGATCGCACGTTCAACTAGGCGCGGCGGTCCGTAGCAAGCGGAGCAAAGACCCCGCATGGTCGCATCCGGTCAAATCGGCCTTCATCTCGCAGAAATGCAAGAAAAGGGCCGATTTGTTCAGGTTGAGCGCGGTGAAACAGTGCAAATCGAACCTCATCTTGCATTTTGAATCCCTTTTGCGGTCCCGAACAGTGCAGATCGGCCCCGAACTTGCATTTCTGCAGTTTTGGGGCCGATCTGCACTGGTAACGGCGTCAGGCGCCGTGCTCAACGGACGCTTGACGGTTTTGTGGCGCTTTGTCCCTTAGCCGACGGGCAGTGCGATGATGTCTCATCATAGTTTTTCTTATAGGGAAGCGCTTGCTCAAGACAGGCATCGTGACGAGGGGAGGGCTCGTGAACAAAGACGCGCTCGTAGTGGGCTTGGCGCTGTTCGCCATGTTCTTCGGGGCCGGCAACCTCATTTTCCCGCCGTTTCTCGGCATGGAGTCGGGCTGGGAGTGGCCGCTCGGCTTGGCGTGCTTCGTTTTCGTGGACGTGGTGATCTCCTGCATCGGCATTGTGGCCATCAATCAGGCCGGAGGATCCATCCTCTCCATCGAGGGGGTTCTCGGAAAGCGGCCGGCGCTCGTGCTGAACACGGCGGCCATCCTATGCACGGGCGTGCTCATCGCGAGCCCGCGCACGGCGGCCACCACCTACGAGATGTCCGTCGCGCCCTTGCTGGGGGACTGGATCGGGCTTCTACCGTTCTCGCTGCTGTTCTTCGCCGTGGTGCTGCTGCTCGCGCTCCGCCCCACGCGCATCGTGGACATCGTGGGCAAGGTGCTCACGCCGGTGCTCGTGGCGGGTATCGCCATCATGGTGATTGCGGGCATTGTCTCGCCTTTGGGGCCGGTGACGGCACCGGAGTCGGCCACGGTGGTGGCCGACGGCATCTCGGCGGGCTATCAGACCATGGACATCCTCGCCGTGGTGGGCTTTGCCATCATCGTGCAGGAGTCGGTGCGCGCCGCCGGTTACGCCGACGGGAAAAGCCAGCTGGCGGTGACGGCCCGGGCGAGTCTGGTGGCCTGCGTGCTGCTCGCGCTCGTCTACGGCGGACTTACCTACCTGGGCGCCACGGCGGCTACCGTGGTGCCCCACGATGTGAACCAAGCCACCCTCATCACCCTTATCACCGAGCAGCTCATGGGCCGTGTCGGGCTCGTAGTGCTCGGCATCGTGGTGGGGTTTGCCTGCCTGACCACGGCCGTGGGCCTGTGCGGCGCGACGGCGGCCTACCTCGAGCGTATCAGCGGGCGGCGCCTGAGCTACCGCGCGGCCCTCATCTCCGTGGTGGTCATCGCGCTTGCCATCTGCAACCTGGGCCTCACCGCCATCATCGACCTCGCGGCACCGATCCTCTCGGTCATCTGCCCGCCGTTCATGATCACGGTCGTGCTCATGCTGTTCCGGCGTCGCATCCGCAGCACCTGGACGTTCAAGGGGGCTGCCCTGGCGGCTGTAGCGGCAAGCCTGGTGCTGACGGTGCACGACGTGACGGGCCTGTTCTCCTTCGTAGAGGCGGCGCCCTTGTTCGCCTACGGGTTCAGCTGGCTTCCGCCTGCCCTCGCGGGCGCCCTCGCCGGCGCGCTTCTGGGGCGCAAATTCGATCCGAGGAGGATTACGGCAGCGGCCTGACGGCGGTTCCTCCTGTGCGTATTTTTAGTGCACGTGCACAATGAGCCTCACCCTTTTACCGAGCCATAGCCCCCTCATCAGGGAAGGCGGCGGCATCCCTGCGCGTTCTTTGCTATGGTAAAGCGAAGATCTTCAGGATCTCGCCCGGGCGGGGCGGATAGATTCCGTCGCGTCGGGCCGAAGAGAAGGGTAAGGAGGATCCTGTATGGAACTCAGTCTCGGACTGCTCGGCTTCCTCATCGTGTTCCCCCTCGTCGTTGCCGCCGTGCTCCTTGTGGTGCGGCAGGAGGCTCCGCGGCGCGTCGTCGTCATCGCGGCGGCCGTCGTCATCGCGCTCGCCTCGGTGGCGCTGGTGATTATGAACCTGGGGGCGTCCACGACTCTGTTCGAATTCCAGAGCGAGGCGCTCGACTTCGTCTGCACGGGCGTGTCGGCGGCCATCGCTGCGGTCGTCATCGGCTTCGCCGTGCGCTACAAGAACCTGTGGGCCGCCGTGCTCGCCGCCGTGCAGATCGCCGGCACGCTTGTCCTGGAGTTCGTGTTCGCCCACGAGATCGAGGTGCCCTACGGGCTGTACTTCGACTCCCTGTCGCTTCTGATGACCCTCATCATCGGCGTGGTGGGCAGCGGCATCTGCGTGTACGCCCTCGGCTACATGGAGGACTTCCAGGCCCACGAGCCCGAGGGCGCGCCGGACCGCCGGCCGCTGTTCTTCGCGCTCATGTTCGCATTCCTCTCGGCCATGTACGTCATCGTGTTCGCGAACAACATGGAGTGGATGTTCACCGGCTGGGAGGTCACCACGGTGTGCTCCTTCCTGCTCATCGGCTACACCCGCACCGACGAGGCCATCGCCAACGCCTTCCGCCAGATCATCATGAACCTGGCCGGCGGCCTGGGCTTTTTGGTGGCGCTGTACTCCTGCGCGATCACCGTGGGCACGTTCTCGTTTTTGGACTTCCTCGTCATCGGCGCCAACAACCCGGCGCTCGTGACCCTGGCCGCCTGCGCCCTGGCCTTCGCCGGCATCACGAAGGCGGCGCAGATGCCCTTCCAGACCTGGCTTCTGGGCGCGATGGTGGCCCCCACCCCCACGAGCGCCCTTCTGCATTCGTCCACCATGGTGAAGGCCGGCGTGTTTCTGCTCGTGAAGCTTGCGCCCATCTTCCACGTGGCGCCCGCCCCCTCGGTGATGGTCATGCTCGTAGGCGGCATCACCTTCGCGCTCTGCTCGTTCATGGCCGTCTCGCAGTCCAACGCCAAGCGGGTGCTTGCCTACTCCACCATCGCCAACCTCGGCCTCATCTGCGCCTGCGCCGGCGTGGGGACGCCGGAGGCGGTGTGGGCGGCGAGCTTCCTCATCCTGTTCCACGCCGTCGCGAAGTCGCTGCTGTTCCTGTGCGTCGGCACCGCCGAGCACCACATCGGCAGCCGCGACATCGAGGACATGGACCTCTTGTTCGACCGCATGCCGCGCCTGGCTCGCTTCATGATGCTCGGCATCATGTGCATGTTCATCGCGCCCTTCGGCATGCTCATGGCCAAGTGGGCCACGCTCGTGTCCTTCGTCGACTCGGGCCAGGTGGCCCTCGTCGTCATCCTGGCCTTCGGCAGCGCGGCCACGTTCATGTTCTGGGCCAAGTGGCTCGGCAAGCTCGCGGGCATCGCGGGCGAGCCCGAGAACGTGGAGGCGACCGTGAAGCCCACCGAGTGGGCGTCGCTTTTGCTCATGGCCTGCCTGCTCGTGCTGGGCTGCGTTTTCCTGCCCGTCGTCTCCGCGGCGCTGGTGGAGCCCTACATCGCCTCGGTGTACGGCGTGCCCGGCCAGGACATCGCCACGGACAACCTGTGGCTCGCCTCCATCTGCACCGTCGTCGTGGTGCTCGTTCTGTTCGCGGGCGTGGGCGCCCGGCAGAGGGGGCGGCGCGTGGACGTGTACCTCGCGGGTGTGAGCCGCGACGGGGAGGCGCGCTCCTTCCAGAACGCGCTGTCCGGCACGGCCGAGGCCAGCGCGCGCAACTGGTACATGGAATCGATCTTCGGCGAGGCGCGCATCGCCCCGGTGGGCGTGGTGTTCAACGCGCTCATCATCGTGGCCGCTTTCGCTGTGTCCTTCGTCGCAACCCCGATCGTCTTCTAGAAAGGAGCGCGCGATGTCCCTGATTACGACGCTTGTCGGCACCCTCCTGTTCGCGGTCCTGGGCCCCGTCGTCGGCTGCCTCCTGGCCGGCCTCGACCGCATCGTCTCGGCCCGCATGCAGGGCCGCGTGGGCCCGCCGCTTCTGCAGCCCTACTACGACGTGCGCAAGCTCTTCGAGAAGGAGCGCGCCAGCGTGAACTCCGCGGAGCGCGTCTACGTGGCGGCGGCGCTCCTGTTCGCGCTTATCGCCGGCGGCGTGTTCTTCTCCGGCGGCAACCTGCTTCTGTGCGTGTTCGTCATCACGCTGTCGAGCCTGTTCTTCATCATGGCCGCCTACTCCACCCGCAGCCCCTACGCCGAGGTGGGCGCCGCCCGCGAGACGCTGCAGGTGATGTGCTACGAGCCCATGGTGCTGCTCATGGCCGTGGCCTTCTTCCAGGCCACGGGCTCCTTCGACGTGGCGGCCGTGCTGGACATGCCGCACCCCGTCGTCTGCACCATCGGGCTGGTGTTCCTCGGCGTGCTGTTCATCCTCACCATCAAGCTGCGCAAGTCGCCCTTTGACCTGGCGCTGTCCCACCACGCCCACCAGGAGATCGTCCGCGGCGTGACCACCGAGATGAGCGGCCCCACCCTGGGGCTGGTGGAGATCATGCACTGGTGCGAGAACGTGCTGTTCATGGGCTGGATCGCGATGTTCTTCGTGTGGGGCAGCCCCCTCTCCGCGATCGCGGTGGTCGCCGTGGTGGCGCTCGTGTACTTCCTGGAGATCTGGATCGACAACAACTTCGCCCGCGTGAAGTGGCAGTTCATGTTCAAGTCGGCGTGGCTCGTGGCCCTCGTGGCCGGCGGCGTGAACATCGCGCTGCTCGCGTTTCTGTAAGGAGGGACGAAAATGGCATTCGCATCGAAATCGCCCTGGGTCATCCACTACGACGGTTCCAGCTGCAACGGCTGCGACATCGAGGTGCTGGCCACGCTCTGCCCTGGATTCGACGGCGAGCGGTTCGGCGTCATCAACACCGGCAACCCCAAGCACGCCGACATCTTCCTCGTCACCGGCAGCGTGAACGAGCAGAACATCGGCGTGGTGCGTGAGATCTACGAGCAGATGCTGGAGCCGAAGGTCGTCGTGGCCTGCGGCATCTGCGCCTGCTCGGGAGGGGTGTTCCACGACTGCTACAACGTCGTCGGCGGCGTTGACAAGGCCATTCCCGTGGATGTGTACGCCCCGGGCTGCGCCGTGCGCCCCGAGCAGCTCATCGACGCCATCGTGGCCGGCGTGGCCAAACTCGACGAGAAGTCGGCGGCGATGAAGGCCGCCCGGAAGGGAGCGTGAGCGCCCATGGACCGATTCAGCCAAGTGTTCAACGAGGTGCCCCTGGCCGAGGTGCACGATCTGGCCGCCCGCCGCGCCGAGGAGGGCTGGCGCTACGTGCAGATCCTCGCGGTGAACACCGAGGAGGGCATCGATCTGGTGTACTCCTACATGAAGGACGGCCTGCTGGAGAACGACACGGTCGCGGCCGTGGGCGCCGATGATGCGGTGCCCTCCATCACCGACCTGTTCCTGGAGGCCTTCGTCTGCGAGAACGAGATCCACGACCTGTACGGCGTGGCCATCGAGAACATCGCCATCGACTTCGGCGGCATGTTCTACCAGCTGGCCGAGAAGGCCCCCATGACCGTGGTGAGTCCCGAGCAGCTGGCCGCCCGCGAGAAGGCGAAGAAGATCGCCGCCGCCAAGGCCGCCAAGGAGGCCGCGGCCCAGAAGGAGCAGGCCGCACCGGCCGCTCCTGCCACCGTCGCCGGTCCCACCGAGGAGGAGATCCAGGCCAAGATCGCGGGCCTCGATCCGGAGAAGGCCGCCAAGGTGCGCGCCGCTCTGGAGGCGAAGGCCAAGAAGGCTGCGGCCGCAGCCGGGAAGGGGGAGTAGCATGGGCAAGGCGACCGTCATTCCCTTCGGCCCGCAGCACCCCGTGCTGCCGGAGCCTCTGCACCTCGATCTGGTGGTGCAGGACGAGACCGTCGTGGACGTGCTCCCGCAGATCGGGTTCGTGCACCGCGGCCTGGAGAAGCTCGTGGAGACCCGCGACTACAACCAGTTCATCTACATCGCCGAGCGCATCTGCGGCATCTGCGCCACGGGCCACTCCATCGGCTACGCCGAGACGGTGGAGTCGCTCATGGGCGTGGAGATTCCCAAGCGCGCCGAGTACCTGCGCATCATCTGGCACGAGCTGTCCCGCGTGCATTCGCACCTGCTGTGGCTGGGCCTGGCCGCCGACGCCTTCGGCTTCGAGTCCATGTTCATGCACTGCTGGCGTTTGCGCGAGCGCGTGCTCGACCTGTTCGAGAAGACCACCGGCGGCCGCGTGATCCTGTCTGTGGTGAAGGTGGGCGGCGTGGTGCGCGACATCGACGCCACCCAGATGGCCGAGATCATCGCGGTGCTCGATGGGCTGAAGGACGACTACACCAAGATCATGAACACCCTGCTCACCGACGCCTCGGTGAAGAACCGCACCGTGGGCGTGGGCCACATCTCCACCGAGGATGCCCGCTCGCTGTCCATGGTGGGTCCCTTCGCCCGTGCCTCCAACCTGCCCTACGACGTGCGCTCCTTCGGCAAGGGGGCCTATGGCGACCTGGCCGACTTCCAGCCCATCGTGGCCACTGAGGGCGATTGCTACGCCCGCGTGAAGGTGCGCTGCCTGGAGGTGCTCCAATCCATCGAGATCATCAAGGAGCTGGCGGCGAAGATCCCCGCCGGCGATATCGAGGTGGCCGTGAAGGGCGCCCCGGCCGACGGGGCCCAGGCCTCCAACGTGCTGGAGCAGCCCCGCGGCGAGTGCTACTACTACGCCCGCGGCAACGGCTCGAAGAACCTCGAGCGCATGCGCATCCGCACGCCAACCTCGCAGAACCTCGCCGGCATGACCGTGGCGCTCAAGGGATGCGACCTGGCCGACGTGAACATGATCATCCTGACCATCGACCCCTGCATCAGCTGCACGGAAAGGTAGGCCGCCATGGGAAGCTTCAAACTGGGGGGCATGACCCTCGGATCGCTGTTCAAGAAGCCCGAGACCTTGCTGTACCCCGCCGAGCAGAAGTCGGCTCCGGCCGGGCTGAAGGGCCATATCGAAAACGACGCGTCCCTGTGCATCCTGTGCGGTATCTGCGCCAAAGCCTGCCCAGCCGACGCCATCGTCGTAGAGAAGAAGGAGCGCACCTGGGCCATCGACCCGTTCCGCTGCGTCCAGTGCAGCAGCTGCGTGCGCGCCTGCCCCAAAGCCTGCTTGCATATGCTGCCGACCTATACCCCCATCGCCACAGCGCAGTCGTGCACGGTGGTGGAGGTGCCCGATCCGAAGGCCTAGGATCGCCCGCCTGCCAGAGGGGCGATCGGCGCTTCTCCGTCTGGCTTCGCGAGCGTCGCTTTTCGGTGACGGAATCGTAAGGTGAACGCTGCGTTAAGTTTCATGGGAAAGCGTTGAGCGGGGCATCCTTCTGGTAGAATTGAAAGAGCTGGCATGACAGTCCGGACTCCGCGAGGGGTCCGGACTTTTTGAGAAGAGGAAGTGCATCGCGATGGTCGATACCGCGGATCGTACGACGAGGGAGTCCGAAGAGGCGTCTCGCGCTATTTTCACGCTGGCCAACGTTGTGTCCTTTGTGCGCCTGCTCATGGTGCCCCTCTATCTGTTTCTGCTGATGAACGGGCAGAACCTGGCCGCCACCCTGGTATTTGCCACGGCTGCGGCAACCGATTTCCTCGACGGGCAGATCGCTCGGCGCACCCACACGGTTTCGAAGCTGGGCCAGCTGCTCGATCCGGCCGTCGACCGCGTTCTCATGGTCACGGGCGTTCTCGGCGTGTTCCTCGTGGGGCGCATTCCCCTCTGGGTCATCGTCGTGGTGATCGTGAGGGATGCCTATCTACTCATCGGCGGTGCCTGCCTCCTCTCTCGCCATCGTATCCGCATACCGGTTGTCTATCCCGGCAAGTTCGCCACCACCTTTCTGTTCATCGGGTTTTCGGGCCTGCTGCTGAACTGGCCGCTTGTTCCGGGGCTCGGCTGGTGCGATGCATCGTGGCTGCCCGGCTTCAACGGCGCGCCGGTCTCCTGGGGCATTTGGTTCATCTACGCCGGGCTCGTGCTCTCCCTCGGCGTGACTGCGTACTACTCGGTCTGTGCGGCGCGTCAGCTGAAGGAGGCGCTTGCTCGAGAGAGGCTCGAGGGCCATGGTGCCGCGTAGCGGGGCCTCGGGAGGCGACAGGCCCCCGACATCGCGGCCGGCGGCGGGAACGTCCCGATCGCCCCTGCAGATGCCGTCGGTTCGCGACGGGCGCAGCCGCCCCTCTCCAGCTGGCCGCCGTCCGGTGTCCGGCCCGTCGCCCGACTCCCGTCGGCGCACCGACCCGCACGGCCGGTCCCGGGTGAGTCGCCCGCACGGGTCGGCAAGACCGGCCCCGCGCACAGCGCAGGGCCGCTTTTCGGAACCGTCGACCCGGGCCGACCGGGGTGCGGCGCGGACGGCGTCTTCCCGCCTGCGGCATACCGGCGCCTCCCACGGCGCGGCCCCGTATGCCGCCCCGCACATCCAGGCGTCTCCTCTTGCCGCTTCCAGGCGGCCGCCCTTCGCCGTCATCGTGTTCGTCGTCGTCGCACTGCTCGCCGCTGCAGTGTTCGGCATCGACCAGATTGTGAACGGATCTCGTATCTACCAGGGAGTTTCCGTGGGATCGGTCGATGTGTCCGGCATGACCGCCGACGAGGCTCGCAGCGCGGTGGCCGCAGCCTACGGCGACAGGCTTTCCGGTGCGCGCGGTTACATCTTCGCGAGCGAGGAGGCGCGCGGGACCGTTGACGTGGACACCGAGCTGGCCGAGCAGGCGGCCCAGGCCGAGCAGCTCTCCGTCGAGGAGGCGCGGGCCGATAAGAAGCTCTGGGTAGCTGAGGCCGGCGCCCTGGGCGCCCGCATCCCGGTGAGCGAGCTGGTGGACGAGGCCTTTGCCGTGGGCCGGGCGACCGGCCCGGGTGGCCGCCTCCAGGCTGCGACCGGCGGCGTGAACGTGCCAGTTCGGCTCTCCTTCGACGACGAGGCGGTGGAGGCCCTGGCCTCCGACATCGACGAGAGCATCGGTCGGCCCCGCCAGGACTGGGATATCGAGGTGGACGACGAGGGCCGGGCGAGCCTGGTCGAGGGCCATGACGGCACCATTGTCGATCGGACCGAGCTCACCGCGCTGCTGACTCAGGGGTTTCTCGGCGGCGATTCGAGCGGCTTCAGCTTCGTGGCCGAGGCTGGCTACGCCCCCTTGCGCATCGACGAGGGGGCGGCGGAGAGGACGCGGGCGGCGGTGCAGGCCGTGCTCGACGAGGGCATCGCGTTTACATTCGAAGGGGACACCTGGCAGCTTTCCGGGCGCGATATCGCGCCTTGGATCGCAACGGACGTGGAAGCAGCGGGGGAGGGGTTCTACCTTGCGCCCCATCTCGATGACGCGCGGGCCCGGGCCGATATCGCCCAGATGATCCGCGATGCGGGCTTCGCCACGGCGGTAACGGTTTCCTTCGAGGTCGCCGAGGGCGAAGTGTGGGTGTCGGCGGCCTCGGGCTCCCGCTACCCGCTCGTCGCCGACGCTCTGGCCGATGCCGACGAGATGCTGTTCGGCTCGTTTGACGGCGGAGGCTCTTTCTCGCCGCCGGCTTCTCCCTCGGTGGAGATCGGCTGGGGCGCCGCACCGGAGCGCACCACCTTCGACGAGGCGATCCAGTGCGGTCTGATCGGAGAGATTTCCTCGTTTACCACCGAGTACAACGACGGGGCCGGCGCGGCGAGCCGCCGCCACAACATCCACCGCGCCGCCGACCTGCTCACCGACTCGGTGGCCGCCGCCCAGGGCGGCCAGTGGTCCTTCAACGCGGTGATGGGGGAGGCCAATGAGGGCAACGGCTTTCAGGCCGCCCACGCCATCGTGAACGGCGAGTACGAGGACGCCATCGGCGGGGGCATCTGCCAGGTGGCCACCACGGTGTTCAACGCCGTCTTCGAGGCGGGCTATCCCGTGACCGAGCGGCGAAACCACTCCCTGTACATTTCCAGCTATCCCACGGGCCGCGATGCGGCGATCGCGTATCCTGATCTTGATCTTACGTGGGTAAACGATGGAACATCCGATGTGCTTTTGCGAACCCGCTATACCGACTCGTCGTTGACGGTTACGCTGTACGGGGTCGATCCGGGCTACGTGGTTGCATCGCAGACCGGTGAGTGGACCGAGGGCGATCCCTTCGGGAAGCGGGTCGTGATCGATGAGAACGAGCCCGAGGGCACGCGCTACGTGAAGACCGCCGGTGCCGACGGGCGTTGCGTGACCGTGCACCGCACCGTGCGCGACCGGGCCGGCACGGTGCTTCACGAGGAGGATTTCGCATCGAGCTACGCGCCTATCGACGAGGTGACCGTCGTGGGCCCCCATACGCCGACGGCCGAAGAGGAAGAAGCAGATGAGGGGAGCGAGAGCCCCGGAACGGATAAGGAGGATGCCCGTGTTTCAACCGGAGATTGAGGCGATGCCCCGCGAGGAGCTTCGCGCGCTGCAGCTGGAGCGTTTGCGCGAGTCGGTGCGCAACGCCTACGAGAACGTGCCGCTCTACCGCGAGCGCTTCGATGCGGCGGGAGTAAGTCCCGACGACATTGAGAGCTTGGAGGATCTGGAGAAGTTCCCCTTCGTGGTGAAGCAGGACATGCGCGACAACTACCCCTTCGGCATGTTCGCCCGCGAGAACGCCGATGTGGCCCGCATCCATGCCTCCTCGGGCACCACGGGCCAGGCCACGGTGGTTGGCCACACCGCCGCCGACCTAGAGAACTGGGGCGACTGCTTCGCCCGCGGCATCGCCATGGTGGGCGGCTCGCGCGAGTCTACCATCCAGGTGTCCTACGGCTACGGCCTGTTCACCGGCGGCTTGGGCGCGCACGCCGGCGGCGAGGCCATGGGCTGCACGGTCATCCCCACCTCTTCGGGCAACACCAAGCGCCAGGTGCAGATGCTCAAGGACTGCAAGACCGACATTCTGTGCTGCACCCCCTCCTACGCCCTGCTCATTGCCGATACGGCCATCGAGATGGGCTACGACCCGGCCACCGAGTTCCAGATCTCCGGCGGCATCTTCGGCGCCGAGCCCTGCTCGGAGAACATGCGCCAGGAGATCGCCGACAAGCTGGGGCTGCAGTACTGCGACGTCTACGGGCTCTCGGAGATCATGGGCCCGGGCGTGGCCATGGAGTGCGCCGAGCGCGGCGGCCTGCACATCGCCGAGGACCAGTTCTACTGCGAGATCATCGATCCGGAAACCCTCGAGGTGCTGCCCGACGGGGAAGTGGGCGAGCTCGTCATCACCACGCTTACCCGCGAGTGCTCGCCGATGATCCGCTACCGCACCCGCGACGTGACCACTATCAATGCCGAGCCGTGCGCCTGCGGGCGTACCCACCGCAAGATCGGACGCTTGCTCGGCCGCACCGACGACATGCTCATCATCCGCGGCGTGAACGTGTTCCCGTCCCAGATCGAGCAGGTCATCACCGAGTTCCCCGAGGTAGCCACCCAGTATCAGATCGTGCTCACGACCCGCGGCCCGCTCGACCATGTGGAGCTGCAGGTGGAGACCGAGCCCGATTTCCCCATCGACGAGGTGCGCGCCCTGGAGGATCTGCGCGGTCGCCTCGCCGCCGCGCTCAAGAGCAACCTGCAGGTGGCCGTCGATATCAAGTTCGTGGAACCCAAGACCATCGCGCGCTCGGAGGGCAAGGCCAAGCGCGTCATCGACCTGAGAGGAGAGGACAACTAATGATCTCGCAGCTCACTGTCTTCCTCGCTAACGAGAAGGGGCGCCTGGCAGCTGCCAGCCGAGTGCTTTCCGATGCCGGCATCAACATGCAGGCACTGTTCATCGCCGACACGGCCGACTTCGGCATCGTGCGCATCTTCTGCGACACCCCGGCTCTCGCTGCCGCCAAGCTCGCCGAGGCGGGCTTCCGCGCCACGATCACGCCGGTTATCGCCGTATCGGTCGCCGACGAGCCGGGCACACTGGCTCGCCTCCTGGAGTTCTGCCACCAGTCCTCGATGAACATCGAGTACGGCTACTGCTTCGCCGCCGGCGACGGACGAGCCATCGATGTGCTGAAGATCGAGGGGGAGGGGGCCGAGGAGGCCCTGGCTGCAGCAGGCTTCAAGGTCCTCGCACCGGAAGAGGTTTACGTTGTCGACCCGAGCTAACCTCACGTTTCCCGCTCGGCCCGCGCGCGCCTGTCTGACCAGACGGGCGCTCGCCTGTTTGTTGGCCTTCTCTCTCGCCGCCTCCTCGCTGGCGCCCGTCGCGGCTTGGGCCGATGTGCGCCCAGCTGACGAGATCCTCGGTGAGACGGTGGAGGCCCGCGGCCTTCCGGCGGTGGCCTGTCCCAACGTGACGGCCCGCTATGCCCTGGTCATGGATGCCGACGGCATGGTGTACTTCTCCCGCGACGCCGACGAGCGGGGCCATATCGCCTCCATTACCAAAGTGATGACCGCCATCGTGGCCCTGGATTCGGGCGTCTCCCTCGACAGCACGGTGACGGTGACACCCGAGGCCGCTCAAATCGGCGAGTCGTCGGCCATGCTCCAAGCAGGAGACACGCTCACGCTGAAGGCGGCCATCACCGGGCTTATGGTATCGTCGGGAAACGATGCGGCCATCGCCATCGCCGAGGCGTTGGGGAGCGGCATGAAGACCTCCGACGACCAGACGGCCAACGACGCCTTCGTGGCGGCCATGAACGCCAAGGCCGCCGAGCTCGGCATGGACAACACCTTGTTCTCCAATCCGCACGGTCTCGATATCGGCGACTACGACAACGAGATGTACTCCACCGCCCGCGACGTCGCCCTCATGTGCGCCTATGCGATGAGGAACGAGACGTTCCGCTCCATTGTCGGGCAGGAGAAGGCCCAGATCACGGTGAACCGCACCGGCGGCAAGGCCGTGACCATCGATTTGACTTCCACCGACGTGCTGCTCGGCAGCTACGAGGGGGCCTGCGGCGTGAAGACGGGCTACACGGAGCAGGCAGGGCAGTCCTTTGCCGGCGCTTGCAACCGCGGCGAGGGCGACCTGTACGCCATCGTGCTGGGGGCGCCGTCGGATGCCGCGCGCTTCGATGATGCCAAGACCTTGTTCAACTGGGTCTACGACAACCAGGTGAGCTATGCGCTCGCCCATACGGACCAGACGACCACGATGACGGTGGACGGCACTGCCACCGAAGTGCCCCTCATCGCAGAGGTTCCCTTCACGGCATGGCCCGACAAGCGCGTCAAGGCCACCTTCGCCGATCCCGACGCCGCCGTGGACGTGTTCGCTCCGGCGGGCAACGTGAGCCAGGAGTTCCATTTCCGCGAGCTGACGGGCAGCGTGAGCGCGGGAGATGTGGTGGGCAGCGTCAGCTTCTACCAAGGAGGCGAAGTCGTGGCTACCCAGGATCTGGTGGCTACCGAGGATGCGGCAGCCCCCGACCCGCTTCAGGCTATCGGCATTTGGTGGGATCGTCTGTGGCAGGGCTTCGGCGGCAAGGACCTGGTGGCCGCCCCTCTCGTCCAAAACGACACGCCGCTCATCTACGATAAGGCAGCTACTCGCGCCGATGGGGCGAGCGTGGCCGATATCGCCTCGGGTAAGACCGGGGAGACCGATGCAACCGACACTGCCGAGGGCGGCCTGGACGCCGCAGCCTCGGATGGGGCATCGCCCTCGGGCGATGCCGCTGAATAAGGAGGCGAGTTATGACCGAACGTTGTCCTGTATGCTCTCATGAGGTGGATCCGCGCGATCCGGTATGTCCCACCTGCGGTTTCAAGCTGCTCGGTGCCACTCAGGCCTTCAAGCCGCTTGCGATGGAGGCCGAAATGGCGCCGGCGGGCGAGGCTGCCCCGGCGCGTGCCTCGCTTGCGGTGGTGCGCGGGCCGAAGGTGGGCATGGCCTACGCGCTCGGCAGCGAGCCGGTCACCATCGGCCGCTCGCCCCAGTGCACCATCTTCTTAAACGATATGACCGTCTCGCGTATGCACGCTACCATCGAGCCCGAGGACGGCTGCTACGTCATCCGCGATGCAAACTCGTTCAACGGCGTGTGGGTGAACAACGAGAACGTCGAGGCGCGCACGCTGCGACCGGGCGATTTCATCCAGATCGGCACCTTCTGCCTGCAGTACGAGGAGAACTAGGCGCCGGGCGGGGACCGCGCGCCGCGGGCCCCGGGGCGCGGGGAAGCGAGGAGATACATGGAACTGATGTCGGGAAACGAGGCCATCGCCCAGGGCGCGTGGGAGGCGGGGTGCTCCATCGGCGTGGCGTATCCGGGAACGCCTTCCACGGAGACGCTGGAGGCCTTCGCCGCCAAGGAGGGCGTCTACGCCGAGTGGTGCGTGAACGAGAAGGTGGCGGTGGAGGTGGGCATCGGCGCCTCGGCCGCCGGCGCCCGGGTGCTCGCCACCATGAAGCACGTCGGCGTGAACGTGGCCGCCGACCCCCTGTTCACCGCCGCCTACACCGGCGTGGGCGGCGGGTTCGTCATCCTGGCCGCCGACGATCCGGGCATGTATTCCTCCCAAAACGAGCAGGACTCCCACTACTACGCCCAGGCTGCGGCCATTCCCTGCCTCGATCCGGCCGACTCAGCCGAGGCGCTCGCCTTCGCCCGCGACGCCTTCGACATCTCCGAACGCTTCGATGTGCCGGTGCTGCTGCGCTCCTCGGTGCGCATCTCGCATACGAAGACGCCGGTTGCGCCCGGTGAGCGCGTCGAGCGTCCGCTTGTACCCTACGAGAAGGATCCCGCGAAGTGGGTCATGATGCCCGCCTTCGCCAAGCCCCGCCGCGCCGTGCAGCTTGCGCGCATCGACGATTTGCGGGAATGGGCGGAGACGTGCCCCTACAACGAGGTGGTGCGCCGCGGCGACGAGGTCGGCGTGGTGTGCGCCGGCGCAGCCTATCAGCATGTGGTCGAGGCGCTGCCCGAGGCCTCCGTTTTCAAGCTGGGCCTCACTTGGCCTTTGCCCGCGGCGGCTCTGCGCGCCTTTGCCGGAAGCGTGGAGCGCCTCTATGTGGTGGAGGAGGGTTCCTGCTATCTGACCGACGCCGTGGCTGTCTGCGGGGTAGCCGTGAGCGAGCCGCCCTGCGCGCTTCCCCGTGCCGGAGAGCTCTCCCCGGGCCTCGTGCGAGCTGCCTTCGGCTTGGACACGCCGCCCCATGCCGATGCCGCGCCCGACGTGCCGGCACGTCCTCCGGCGCTGTGCCCGGGCTGCCCGCACCGGCTTGTCTTCAAGGAGCTCGCCCGCATGCGCGCCATCGTCACCGGGGACATCGGCTGCTACACCTTGGGCGCGCTGCCGCCGCTGTCGGCCATGGACACCACGGTGGACATGGGCGCGTCGGTGTCCATGGCCCACGGTTTCGAGCTGGCCTTGGCCGGCGTCGAGCACAGGCCCGTCGTCGCCGTCATCGGTGATTCCACGTTCGCCCACTCGGGGCTTTCCTCGCTCATCTCCACGGTATACAACCGGGGCGCGGGTACCGTATGCGTGCTTGACAACCGCACCACCGCCATGACCGGGCGCCAGGGCAACCCCTTCAACGGCGTGACCCTGCAGAACCGCCCGAGCCGCGAGCTGAACATCGAGGCGGTGGTGGCGGCCCTGGGGGTGGAGGACGTGCGCACCGTGGACCCCAACGACGCCGCCGCGGTGCGCACCGCCCTCAAGGAGGCCGTGTCCACCGACGACATCTCGGTCATCGTGTTCCGCTCGCCCTGCGTGCTTTTGGAGCGCAAGGCGGCGCGGCCCCTATGGGTGAATGCCTCGTGCACAGCCTGCGGCTCGTGCGCCACGCTGGGCTGTCCCGCCATCGCCCGCGACGAGCAGGGCATCGCCTTAATCGACGCGGCCTTGTGCATCGGCTGCGGCCAGTGCGTCCAGTACTGCCGCTTCAACGCGATCGTTCCGGAATAGGGGAGGCCAATGATGGACAACAAGACAAAAACCGTGCTTTTGTGCGGTGTCGGCGGCCAGGGCACTATCCTGGCGGCCGACCTTCTGGCCGCGGCCTGCCTTGCGGCGGGGCGCGACGTGAAGGTGTCCGAGATCCACGGCATGGCCCAGCGCGGCGGTGCCGTCACTACGGTGGTGCGTGTGGGCGAGCATGTCTCGTCGATGGTGTCCGATCTGGGTGCCGCCGATGTGGTGGTGTCTTTCGAGACCACCGAGGCTCTGCGCAATCTGCCCCAGCTTGCCGAAGGGGGCTCACTCATCGTGAACGATGAGGCCATCAAGCCCCTGCCCGTGCTCACCGGGGCCGCGAAGATGCCCGAGCATGCCCGGGAGCGCCTTGCCGAGGCGGGTGCCCTGCTCGTTCCCGCTGCCTCCATCGCCCGATCCTGCGGAAACGCCAAGTGCGCGAACGTGGTGCTCGTGGGGGCGCTCTCGGCGATGCTCGATATTCCCGCGGACATCTGGGAGCGCATAGTGGCGGGCCGCGTGCCCGAGCATACCGTGGAGGCGAACCTCGCAGCGCTTGCAGCCGGCCGCTCCTTCGTAACCGAGCGAGAAGGGGAGGAGACCCTATGACCGTTTCCCAGATCAGCGTTTTCGCCAATAGCCGTCCCGGCCATATGAGCCGGGTGCTGGCCCTTTTCGAAGAGGCCGGCGTTAGCGTGCGGGGCTTCTCCGCGGCCGATACCGGCGAGTACGGCATCCTTCGCTTCGTGGTGGACCGTCCCGAGGCGGCCCTTGCGACGCTCAAGGAAGCCGGTTGCGCCTGCACCGTCACGCCGGTGCTTTGCCTGAAGCTGGAAGATACGCCCGGCGAGCTCTTGCGCGTTATCGGAGTGCTTGCCCGCTGCGGTATTAACGTGGTCTACTGCTACTCGATGATCTCCACCTACATCGTGCTCTCGGTGACCGACACCGAGCAGGCCCGCGATCTTCTGGCCGCCGAGCCTGTGGAGATGATCTCCCAGGACGATATCGCCCGCTACATCGCTGAGCGCGACGGGAAGGAGGCGTAGTCGTGGTGGATGCCGCCAATTTCGACGTGACCGCCAAAGGAGGGGCCCTTGCCGCGGCAGCGGCTGGGCGCTTCGACGCGCTTCCCGTCTACAAGCCCGAGATCGAATGCGCGTCGCGTGAGGAGATTCGCGCTGTGCAGCTCGCCAAGCTGAAGGAGACGGTGGCCTACGCCTACGAGCGCGTGCCGTACTACCGTGAGAAGATGGACGAGATGGGCGTGGCGCCTGCCGACATCCAGACCCTCGACGATGTGTGCCGGCTTCCCTTCACGGACAAGGCCGTGCTGCGCGACACCTTCCCTTTCGGCCTGTTCGCCGTGCCCATGAACGAGATTCGCGAGCTGCATTCCTCGTCGGGCACCACGGGCAAGCCCGTGGTGGTGGGCTACACCGAAGACGATATGGATATGTGGAGCGAGTGCATCGCTCGGCTCGTGCAGATGGCGGGCGTCGTGCCCGGCGATGTGGCCCAGATGGCCTTCGGCTACGGTATGTTCACCGGCGGTTTCGGGCTGCATTACGGCCTGCAGCGGCTGGGCTGCGCCATGATTCCGGCCGGATCGGGCAATACCGAGCGTCATATCCAGATGATCGAGGACTACGGCACCACGGTGCTCGTGGCCACGCCCTCCTATGCCATGCACATCTGCGAGGTGGGGGAGGCCATGGGCTACGACTGGGGGGCCTCGCCTTTGCGCGTGGGGCTTTTCGGCGGGGAGCCGTGCCCTCCGGGCCTGAAGGCCGAGATCGAGCGGCGCATGCACATCGTGTGCACCGACAACTACGGGCTCACCGAGGTCATGGGGCCCGGCGTGTCGGGCGAGTGCCTGGCCGAGCGCTTCCAGCAGCACATTGCCGAGGATCATTTCCTGTGGGAGGTGGTCGATCCCGTTACCGGCGAGCCGGTAGGCGAGGGTGAGGTGGGCGAGCTTGTGCTTACGCCGCTCGGCAAGCAGGGCATCCCGGTGCTGCGCTATCGCACCCACGATCTGACGGCCGTGCACACCGAGCCTTGCGCTTGCGGACGCACCTTGGCGCGCATGGACAAAGTGCGTTCGCGCTCGGACGATATGCTCATCATCCGCGGTACCAACGTGTTTCCCTCGCAGATCGAGGACGTGCTCACGGGCATCGAGGAGGTCACACCCCACTACCACATCATTGTGCGCACGAAGGGCGGCATGGACGAGCTCGTCGTGGAGACCGAGCTGCGTCCCGAGGCGTTCTCCGATTCCTTCGAGTCTATGGATGCCCTACGCGCTCGGATCGTCGAGAAGCTGAAGAGCACGCTGCTCGTGGCGCCGACGGTACGCCTCGTGGAGCCCGGCGGCATCGAGCGGGCTGTAGGCAAGGCGAAGCACGTCGACGACCAGCGCGTGAAGTAGCTCGCGGCGCGAAGGGAGCTGCCGTCAGTGAACGCGTCGCCTCGAACCCCCGGCACGAATGCGCAAGCGCCCGTTGTCGGGCGCTTCGCGCCGTCTCCCACAGGACGTATGCATGCGGGAAATATTTTCTGCGCGCTGGTGGCGTGGCTCGTCGCGAAATCCCAAAACGGGCGGATGGTGCTGCGCATCGAGGATTTGGACCGGGAGCGCTCGAAGCCCTGCTTCGTCGATGCGGTGCAGCGCGATTTCGCCCGTCTGGGCCTCACTTGGGATGCGGGCCCCTTTTTCCAGCATGACCGCGACGAGGCATATCGCGCGGCGTTTCAGTCCCTTGAGAAGCGCGGGCTCGTGTACCCGTGCTACTGCACTCGGGCCGACCTGCACGCGGCTTCGGCGCCCCACCGCGGCGAGAAGCCGGTGTATCCGGGCACATGCCGCCGCCTGACCGATGCCGAGCGCGCCCGCCGGGAGCGCGAGGGGCGTTCGGGGGCAGCGCGTCTCGTCGTGCCTGACCGCGTGGTCTCGCTGCACGACCTGGTCCAGGGCGATTACGCGCAGAACCTTGCCGCCGACTGCGGTGACTTTCTCGTGCGTCGGGCCGACGGGGCCTTCGCCTACCAACTGGCCGTCGTGGTCGACGATGCCGACCAGGGAGTGAATTCAGTGGTGCGAGGAGTAGATCTGCTGTGCTCCACGCCGCAGCAGATCTATCTGCAAGAGCTTCTGAGGCTCCCCCATGCGAGGTATGCCCATGTGCCGCTTATCGTAGGCGAGCTGAATCGGCGTCTGTCGAAACGCGACCGAGACGCCGCCCTCGACGAGCTCATGGTGCGCTTCAAGACCCCCGAGGCGATTATCGGCCATATCGCCGGCATCACCGGCCTTGCTCCTTCCGCAGATCCGATAACGCCCGAAGCACTGCTCGCCGAGTTCTCCCTGGAAAGGCTCCAGGGCATCTTCCCCGATCCGATGCAGATTCTCTGGCGCTGAGCCTTCCCGCGGCGCGGGCGCGCCTACAGCATGAGGGCGGCGGAGTAGAAGGCGCCGAGCACGACGTTCAGGCTGCTGATCTGCGCCATGGCCCCGATGCGGGACACAGGCGCGAGCGGATTCTTCCACAGCGCCGCCGCGAGGGGATAGGCGGCAAGCACCATGAAGACCATGATCGCGAAACCGGCGGGGAACCACAGGCGCACGACGAGCACGATGCTCGCAATCCAGGCGATCATGAGGCCGTGGTAGAGCGAGCGAGCACGACGGCGGCCGAGCAGGACGGGCAGGGTGCGCCGTTTCGCCTCCTCGTCTTTCTCGATATCGCAGGTGTTGTTGGTCATCATGATAAGCCCGACCCCGATGATAGTGGGCAGCGCCCATACGAGCACGACGAGATTGAGGGAGCCGGCGAGTACCTGGTAGCAGGCGAGGGGAATGAGCCCTCCCATGACCAGGCCGCTCACGATCTCGCCAATGGGCAGGTAGGACAGCGGCGTCTTGCCGCCCGAGTAGGCAACGACGGCGACAGCTCCGATGAGAGCGATGATAAGCGGGATGGGGCCGGCCCGGTAGATGACGATAAGGCCGAGCAGGAAGGCCGCCACCAGAAATCCGATGGCGAGCCAGAGAACGGAGCGCGGCCTCACGGCATTGTAGACAAGCACCGCATCGGTGACCTCCACGTTGTCGTCTGCCGAGTCAGCACCCTTGACGAAATCGAAGTAATCGTTGAACGTGTTGACCGACGATTGCATGAGGATGCAGATGACCAGCAGCAGCACGGCCATGGTAGGGGAGAAGCCCCCGGCGGTGGTTGCAGCGAGGCCGACGGCGATCAAGACCGGCATGATGGAAGCCGGCCAGGTATGGGGTGCTGCGAGCTGCAGCGCGAGGGTGGGGGAGAGCGGTGTCGCCTCTCCCCTCTTGTCAGATTCGGTATCGGTACACATGTTCGTTTTCCTCATAGAACGATTCGATTGGCACCATTATAAGAGAAGGCATCCGACAAGCCGGATGCCTTCGTTGCCACAGGATTCGTCTACGCGCTAATTGGTCATGAGCGCCGCTGCAATATCGCCGGAGGTCGACGAGGCGGCTTCCCAAGTGTTGTCTACCTTGGTGTACTTGATCGTCACCGGCTCGGTGGGCTTCAACTCGACGCCGTTGAGAGACTGGATCACGATCTCGCCGATCTTCTTGTTGATATCGTCGTTGGACATGCCCGCGATTTCCTCGGGATTGGCGGTGATGGCATCCACTGCCTCCTGGAGCGCCTTCTGGTACCCTGAATAGCTTTTGCAGGTGAGCGTCAGCTGGGCCTGGGCCGTCTCTCCGTCGACAGTCACCGAGTCGATAGTGTAGTCGAATCCCTCGAGATAGGAGCGCATGAACTCCATGCCGTCGATGCCGTAGAGCGACAGGCGGCTCATGTCGACTGCTTCGGAAATCTCGTTGACGAACTTCTCATCGAGATTCTTGATACTGTCCAGCTCCGAGGCCAGCGATGAGCGAACCAGTTCCTCATCGGATTGCTGGGAAGAGCTGCATCCTGCAAGAGACAGAAGCCCGACGCCGAGCAGCGCCGCAAAAACAGCGTAGGCGACCCGAGTAAGGGTATGTGATTTTAACTTTACATAATCCATAACATGCAAACCTGCCCTTCTATTTCCGTGAGGTGCGGATCCTGCAGTAGCACTGTTGTACATCAATTTCTACACCTAAATCGTTTTCGTCCAAATGTGCGTCTTATTCATTCTAGCAGTCTTCAAAATACGACGCTTTCGTTTTGGCTCGCGCAGTGGTTAAACCATGCAAATTGCAGAGCTGCGACTACGACAAAAAGAGCGCAAAATGCTCTGACGCGATGCGCTCAGCCGGGAATTGCGAATTGGGCTAATCTGAAGCGCCTCAGCCCCTCGTTGCTGAAGCAAGCGCAAGCGGAGGGCCGAAACATCGAACGGCCGCATATGAGCTTTGATATGAAAGCTACGGCCCATAGATTCCTTTTAAGGAGAAAGGAAGGTGCTGCATGAAAGAATACATTGACTCCTCGCCGCCCACAACCCATGCTGCTATTGCTCCGTACAAAGAGGACATGGAGCAAGCTCGGGGCGGTGCGTCTAATGCACCTGGCTTTCTGATAGGCGGATTCGGCCTCATACCTCAGGCCGTAACCTCTAATCCTGATATCTCCCTGCCAGCGAAAGCGCTCTACGCCTATGTAGCATCGAAGGCCGAGTCTTCTGAGCGTGTGGATATATCCTACGACGACATTCTTTCGGATCTCCATACGACGCGCCGAACGCTGAAGCGCCTCTGCCGCGAGCTTCTCAGCGCCGGGCTTATGCGAGCTTACATTCGGCGCGACGCTATTGCGGTCGGCGTGCGAGATCTCCCTTACGGGATCGTGCGATTCTGGATCCCAAGAGGACCAATCCCGGCAGATAGACGTCGAGGAGGTGCCCTCTATGTCCTCTAACACGGCGAGGGATAAAGAGGATGAGAACATTCTCGCATCTCCAGCGCAGGATGTTATGAGCTTGGGCTACGGCCTCTGCCCTCAAATGGTATTTCGAGACGCCCGGCTTGAGCCAGGCGCAAAGGCAATATACGGATATCTCGCATCCTTCGCAGGCGCCGGAATGACCGCATTCCCCTCGCAGCGCCTCATGCTCGAAGAGCTCAAGATGAGCCGACCCACGTATTCGAAACATTTGAAGCAACTTCAGGCATATGGATACGTGAAGGTCGAGCGCAGGAAGAACTCGCGCAACGAGTACATGTCGAACGTTTACGAGCTGGTACGTGAGCCAATGATCGACGATGAGCGAATGGAGGCCTACCGAGAGCTCCGCATACGATCTTTAGAAGCATCGAGGCTTGCAAGGAGAGAGCGCAACGTTTCTCGCGATGAGGCTCGAATAGACGAGATAGCTTCGATCCTTGGCAGCCGGGAGCTTGCCGAGCGAGCGATGCAGGCAGTTTTCAGCGATCTAGATCCGGCTGGAAAACCCCCACTGTCAAATTATTTTACAGTGGAAGAAAATCCCAGTTCGGAGCCAGTGTCAAATAATTTTACAGTGGATACGCCAGTGTCAAATATTTTTACAGAGCCAGTGTCAAAAAACTTTACACTGGCTAATAGTGTTAATAGTATCAAGGGAAAAGTAACAACCTACCAACCAACCAGGGACGGTTCTCAGGTTGAAGAACCGAGCGAGGCGAAGATCGAGGCTGGCGGGAAGGGATCGAAAGGAACCGACGATCCCCCCGAGTCTCTTCGCGCTCTGCTCGGGATAAGCATGAAGCCGGTGGCCCCAAGGCGCATGGAGGCTGTGCGCAGGGCTTACGAGCAGCGAATAGCCGAAGGTTACAGCGAGTCGGATATCGAACGCTCCTACGAGGCCTACCGAGCGGCCTACCTCTCAGAGCACAAAACCCTCAAGCAGGCCAAGCAGCTCGACCGGTGGCTGGTCGACGGAGACGGGATCATATCGTACGCAGCTATAGTCGGCGTCGGTCCGAAATACCGCTCCGGCGCAGACCCGGACGCCGACGCCTCGACGCCGGTGAACAACGCGGAGCGCCGCGCCCTTGCGCGGGCAAGTACCGAGGATCTTCAGGAGGCGCTCGCGCGGGCAGACTCGGCATTCAGGGCCCTCCTCGTAAACCTTGAGCAAGCAAAGAGATCAAAGGACTGGGGTCTCGCGGGCGACCTTACCGACCAGGCCTGCGTATACCTGACGAGGCATCGGAGACAGGCGGTCGGCGAGTATCTCAAATCGCTGAGGGCGAGAGCGCGCGAAAATGTGCGCGATAGGGAAGGAGCTGGGAAATGACGATAGGAGATGCCGGGGACGACTTCGCCGAGCAGGTGCTGCGAACATCCATGGACCTCGCGAAGGACATCCTGCGCTATATCGACGGCCTCGACATGCCCCACAAGAGCTGGGCGGACAAGTACGAGATCGCCCGGGAAGACGCCTCTCGGGTTGCCGAGGCGGCGTTTGCCGAGGCTGAGGACGAGTTGTCGGAGACGCAGGCAACATGGCTTTGGGCACCGAACGAGAGAGAGGCAGACGAGCTGTGCGCCAACCTTGAGCGAAAGGGCTACGAGTTCACACGCGCGAAGGCGCGCAAGAGCGACGGTGTTGTGAAGGTCCGCGTCGCCCACAACAACGGCTGCGTGCCCATCGCCGAGGGAGGGGAGTACGATCCCGTGGATTTCAGCGATTCGGAGACGCTGGCGGTGCTCGATGCCTACTCCTACGAAAGTTGCAAGGAGTACCTGGGAATACTGGCCGAAGCCGAAGCGCTCAAGAAGGCCCTGGTCGAATCGTCCGAGAACATCGATTACGTGCCCCACTCGCCGGAAAACTGCGTGTTCACATTCACAACCGTGCCGTGGGATCGAGATGGAAATGTGCTCCTGGACTACCTCGACAGAGCGGGCATCGGCAACGAGAGCTGGATATGCGAGATGCCGGCCTCCGAGGCGGGGCTTCCCGGGCCAGACGACGTGCAGGGGATCGCCGTGGAGTTCAACGCGCGCAACGCCCCACACGTCCAAGCAGCCGTCGATGCCCTTTTGAGAAGCGGCATACGAGGCCTTGATCAGAGCAGATTCCCGCAGTTCGCCAAGGCAATGCGGGAGGCGCAGACGCGCGCATCGAGCCTGTACGGCCAGGAAGGGCTCGGGTACGAGAGCCTGTCTGTGACCGACGAGACGACTGCGGGAGCCGTGCGGTGCGCGCTCGTCGAAGAAGGCGTTGCGTGCGCTGCCATCAACCGGGCCGAGGCGGGCAACTGGGAGATCGTCGTCGATCGGGCGGATGCCATCGCATCTCAATGGCGTATAAAGCAACTCGCAAGAGAGTACGAGGCGCCAGCGAGGCAGGCCAAGAAGGATGCCGAGGCGCTTTCACAATCCGCGCATCGGAGGGAGAAGCCGGACAACGTGGCGGCCCGTAGGCGATCGAGCAAGTACGCCAAGAAGTCGAAGGACACGCCAAGCCGAGACGAGCTTGCCGCGCGAGAGGGCGCCGAACGCGTAAACCGCGCCCGCAAGCGCGGGATGGCCATCGACACACCTTCTTTGACGCATAAGAAGCCGTCGCGCTAGCCGCTAGACTGCTGAGATTTTTTCGACAAAGGGCTTGCGAAAAGTTTAATACAGTTCCTAAAGTCTAAGAAAGGCCACGTCAAAGAAGGGAAGGCGTGACTGAGAGAGCGCAAGGCAATCGAACTTCCACCTCGATACCTTGCGGCAAGGAAGAGACAAAGGAAGACTTATGGAGCGTGCAGGCCGTATTGCGGCTACCGTGCTCACTGTTGCCGCCCTGGGCACGTCCCTCGGCGCAATAGTGGGCTCGGCGGTTGAGATTTTCCAACACATAGGACTCTCGTCGATAGTCCTGGGCCACGTGGGCGCAGCCGAGATCGTCGAAGCCTGCGAGGGAGTGTCCGCAGGGCTGATCGCCACGGCTGCTTCCCTCCTACTCGCTCTCTTCTCCTGTGCATGCGGGGCGCATCGCAAGGTGCAGCTGGCGCTTGCCGGCGCATCGCTCGCTACCCTCTCGGCCTCGGCGGTCATCCCGGCGGGCGCCGGCTATCTGCTCAAGGGCGGCATCTCGTCCGCCGCATTCCTCATCGTCGCAATCGTGTGCGCCGTCTTCGCCGCATCGGCGCTCAGCTCGATGTTCAAGGCGAACTACGACACCGGGTCCGAGCACGGCGCCGAGAGGATGGCCGAGGGGGAGGAGCTCAGCTTCCTCGCAGACACCGAGCACTTCTACAACAACATCGCCTACTCCGAGCATGCCGGCCAGGCGCTCGTGGCGACGACCGAGAAACTCGAAAGCGCGCTGCACGCCCGAAATCGGAACGACATCACAATCGGCACATCCGGCCTCGGCAAGACGCACCATCGCGTGGAGCCCGAGCTGCTGAACGCGATGGGGGATTTTCCGGTCCCCGTAATGCCCGGGCATCTGCGCAAGGCGGAGCACGCCATGGAAGCGGCGGACTGCGCGGCCGCAGCGCGGAAGATGTCGCATGCAATGGAACCCGAGACGATCGCGAACCGGAAGCGCGCGGGATCCCCGCTCGGTGACGGCTACGACTTCATTGCGACGGATCCTAAGGGCGACACTATGCGAGCCCTCGGCAACTTCCAGGCGGCCTGCGGCACGGACATCAGGATCTTCGACACTGTGGAGTTCAAGGGCCACGGCTACAACCCGCTCGACGAGCACTACATCCCTCCGCATAAGACCGATGTGTGCGAAGTGGAGTCAATCCGATGCAGCATCGCACCCCTGGCCCGCTACTCCGACGAAGGGGAGCCTGCCTGGGAGGAGGGCACGCCGCTCAAGCTTGCGGTGGAGGACGCCGGGTTGGACGAGCCGCCCTGCTCTCTGAAGATCGGCGAGCCGCGGATCTCGGTCGATGCCGAAATGACCTACCGGCAGCGCCTCGAGAGCTGCGATCTGGGAAATATGGGGGTTAAGGACGACGATATCGACGAAGGCGGGTATCTCGATTGGAAGACCGGCGAGATCACCGGCGCCGGGTGGTCCGGAAAGAGCGAGTGGGAATCAGTCGCCGTTCTACGTTCAATCGCCTACAAGCAGACCCGGTGCTTCATCGCCATAACCGTGCGCAACGAGCTGGGACGAGGCGATGCGGCAGACGTGCGCCTCGAAATCGATCTCGATCGGGCGCTCGCGCTCGATCCGGAGAGCATCAGCGCAGAGAGGGGCGGCGCCTCGTCAGTTTCGGCCGACGCTTCGAAGCCGTCTCATTTGAGGATTGAGATCGAGAAGCTGCCCCACAACGGGATGGCCGTTATCCGCTTCGAAGCGGACATAGAGTCGTACATCGTCCCCGACGGCGTGGCGCTCACGAAGACCGTCGAGTGCCTCGTTGCGAACCTCAAGCACGCGGACGCGCCGTCAACTAACCAGGACCCGTTTTGGGAGGAGTGCAAGCGCCTCGCGTTCCTGTCGCTCTGCGCAGCCGCATACGAGTGGTACGCAAACGACGATCGAAACCTCAACACGGTCGCCCGCTTGCTCAACATGGCCCTGCCCGAGGAGGGCGGAATGGACCAGATGTCGCCGCTCGGATACCTCATGCGCAGGTGGGAGAGGGGCGAGGTGTTCGCCGAAGAGGACGGCGAGTCAGGTATCACATCGCTGTTCGGAGGCGCGAGGAAGAAGCGGGAGAATTGGAGCGAGGACCCCTCGCGGGTGCCGCACTCCAGGACGAACTCGCTAGCCCTGCACTGCTTCTACGCATTCACATCGGGCGCGCCTGAAACCGTGCAGTCGGTGATCATCACCTGCCAAACGGCCTTCGTCTCCCTTCTGGCCCCGGATGTGAAGAAGATGCTCGCGAGAGACGAGATGAGGCTCACCGAATTCGGCGAGGCGGGACGCCGGCAGGCCATGTACATCGTGACCAAGGACACCGACAGTCCCTACGACTTCCTTACGGCGCTCATCGTGTACCAGACGATCGACCTGCTCCTAGACAAGGCCTACCACAACAAGGGGAAGCTCGACCGTCACGTGCGATTCTCCCTCGACGAGTTCGCGAACATCGGAAAGATCCCGATCATGACGAGGGCCATGGCGGTGGTGCGAAGCCGGAATATGTCGATATCGCTCTACGTGCAGTCGCGCTCTCAGATCGAGGTTGTCTACGGTGAGAAGGAAGCCCAGACGATCATCAACAACTGCACGACGCAGATGTTCCTCGGCGGGCACGACGCCAACACGCTCAAGGAATTCTCCGAGACCATAGGCGACGAGACCATCTACTCGCGGATAACCAACCGGTCGTTCAACGGTGGAATGGCCGTAGGGCCTCAGTCGATCAGCGAGTCGATTCAGGCCACGGGCCGCAAGGTGCGCTCCGCCGCGCAGCTCCGCCAGATGGAGAACACGAAGATGCTCGTGTTCATCCAGGGGGCCCGGGTTATCGAAGACACCAAGTACCCCACGTCGAAGCACCCCTACTACCCCTATGTGTACACGACGCATCCCCGCCCGGAGGACTGCGGTATCGCACGCTGCAGAGAGCCTTTCGACCCAGTGGAGTACATCGCCCGAAAGCAGGTCGAGAGAAGCGGGAGAGGCGGGGAGCCATGGAAGTAAAGCACGATGGGAGCCGCGCTCCGCCCTAGAAAGGGGGGAGGCGGCGGCCGAACGCGCCCGCGGCGGTGTTCCACGACCGCATCATCTGATGCCGAGGCCACGCATCGCGTCAGCCGCACACCCCTAGTCGGAAGAGACAACTGAGACCCAGGAGACCGCATGCGGCCGGTCTGAGCCGGTTGTTCTCTGGCCCTTGGGGCCGCAAATCATTCTACACCAAATGGGCGCCGGCTCGCCGCCGGCGATACCAATAAGTTACGCATAGGAGATAACAATGCCCAACGAAGCAAAAGGAGCAATCGTCTTCGTGCTCGGCGTGCTGTCGGGCCTCGCATTCGTGTTCGCGCTCGTCATGTGGGGTATCAACAAGTTCGGAGACCAGCAGGGCGGTCTTGCCGAGAAGTCGATGATGGGCGGTATTTCGGCGGGAGTCGCGTTCGCGGCGGCCGCGGTCATGGTGCAGGGCATCGATATGAACTACACGGGTGCATAGGCCATGGCCTCGATAAAGATCCATCAGGACCTCTACAACTTCAAGCGAAAGCGCAACGGCATGACCGCGCGCCAGATCGGCTCGATCGTAGCCGCCATTCCCTGCATCGCATTCGGCGCCTGGCTTCTCGTGTGGTGCCTCGGGCTTCCCATCGAGCTCACGGGTTTTGCGGCCGTGCTGTTCGCGGTGCCCGCGATCGCATGCGGCTGGTTCCCCGTGTGGGGAATGCCCCTGGAGAGGTTCCTCTTTCGCGACAGGCAGATGGATCGTCGCGGAAACTGCATCGTTTCGAAGTGGGATGCCTACGAACCCGAAGGGAGTGTGTTGACCGGTGCTCAGATCAAAGCAGAAAAAGCAAAGGGATATGAATCTCGCGCACGATAATACGAAAGAGGTGGCGCCCGGCTGCTCGAACTGCGGATGCCCGATGCCCCAGGATGCGGCATTCTGCCCTCATTGCGGCCATGCGCGTCCACTCGCCCAGGAGAGCGCAGAGCTGCCTAAAAGCAAGAAGGCCCGCCGCAGCCTGAGGGAGAAGATGGAGAGGATCGCCGGAGGATCCCTCTCCGAGTGCACGAACGATCTTGTGGCGTTCGAGGTCATGACCGCATCGGGGCTCGCGCGAGACGAGCGCGGCCGGTGGTCGCGGACGCTCATGTTCGGCGACACGGCCTACGACCAGGAACGCCGCGAGCAGCGAGACGACATCTACGACAAGATGTGCCAGTTCCACTCCGTCTTCCCGGCGGGGTCGGCTTACCAGATCAACCTCCTCAACATGCCGGAAACGCGCGATGCGCAGGCCGCGGCAGCCCAGCTGCTTCCGACCGACGGCGCCGACGCCGACATGGCGCGCCATTACAACGGACTCATCAAGAGGAAACAGGCGGAGGGGAGAACCGAGATCCGCCGGATCAACCTCGTCACATTCTCGATCCAGGCCGAGGACGAGCAGGCCGCAGAGAACCTGCTCGCAACGATGCGCGAGAACGCCGCCGCGCACCTGGGGAGAATGCAGGTGAGAGCAGAGTCGCTGGACGGAGATGCGCGTATGAGGATCTTTCACGACCTGCTGCGCGGTCCTGAGTCACCGTACACCTTCTCGTATGCCTCCCTCGGCGCACGGGAGCGGGCGCGCGCATCGGTCGCCCCGGACTTCGCGGCCTACCCCGATGTCGACGCAACGTTGCGCCGCACCATCCTGACGCCGAATTTCTACGTGAAGACGCTGCATATCGCCGATTTCGGCAGCGAGTTGTCGGATGCCGCCATCCGGCGAATCCGGGCCCTACCAGTTCCTATGAACATCTCCCTGACATTCTTCCCGCAGCCGAAGGGGGAGATCATCAGAAAGGTGCAGCAGAACATCAACGCCGTGCAGGGCGAGATCGTCACCCTTCAGTCGAAAATGTCCAGGCAGGGGATGGACCCGACTATCCTGCCGCCTGCCATGGAGGACAAGGAGGCCGACGGCAAGGAGCTGAGATCGTTCCTCATAGAGGACGACCAGCAGGTGTCCTGGTTCCAGGGCCTCATCACCATATACGCGAAAACCCCTGCGGATATGAGGCGGTACACCTCTATGATCCTCGATGAGGCGCAGGTCTTCTCGCTCTCCGTCGCGCAGGTACCGCTCTACCAGGAGGAGCTGTGGAAGAGCTCCCAGCCGGTGGCCGACACGTTCGTACCCGACAAGATGCGTTCGCTCACCACGGCCGAGAGCGCCATCATGATGCCGTGGACCAGCGAATCGGTCTTCCACGACCCGCGCAACTCGTACTTCTTCGTGCAGCACGCGACGACTCTGGCGCCCCTCTTCATCTCGCCCGACGAGCTGGGCAGCCCGCATACCATGGTGTTCGGAATGACGGGCTACGGCAAGGGGATGCTGCTCAACACCATCATCGGGCACCTGGTCGCCTCGTGGCCCCGCACTGAGACCGATGACGGCGACGACTGGGCCCGCTGCCCCGATCCCGCGGCCCCGCAGGTCTTCGTGTTCGATCAGCACGCCGAGTACACGCCCCTGGCAAACGCGCTTTCAGCGCCCATCTACAAGTTCAGCCCCAATGGGCGATGGCGCCTCAACCCGTTCGACCTGAACTGCCGGGAGGGCGAGCTCACCATGGCCGAGGTGTCGCGCAACGCGGACTTCTTCAAGGCGCTCGCCCAGGACGTGCTGGACGGCGCCCTGACCAAGAGACACGAAGCTGTCGTAGACCGATGCCTGCGCATCGTGTTCCAGCCCCATCTGGGCAAGACGACGCGTCCCGTCTTGAGCGACTTCGCCGAAGCGCTGCGGCAGCAGCCCGAGACCGAGGCGGTGGACATCGCCCTCGCCTTCGAATCCTTCATCGACGGCCTGGCGAACTCGTTCAACGGCCAGACGAACGTGCGGGACGCGCCCCATCTCACTATCTACGACTGCTCCGAGCTCGGGAAGAGCCTCGAGGTCATGGCCATGCTGTCGATGCTGCAGCACGTGCGAAACGCGTGCTTCCGCAACAACGCCGCCGGCAAGCCCACGTACCTGATCATGGAGGAGGTGCAGATCCTCCTCGAAAACGAGCCTGCAGCTCGCATGCTCAACGACTTCTACGCGCAGATGCGCAAGTGGGGCCTGCACATGGTGTGCGTGACCCAGCACCCGATTACGATGCTGGAGCACCCCATAGGCAAGAAGATGTACGAGAACACGGGAATGCACGTGTTCCTCCCCATGCAGAACCTCAATGCTGAGTACGTGGCCGAGTACTTCAAGCTCTCGCCAACCCAGAAGGACATGATCGACGTACGCGGCGACAACAAGGGCCGCGGCCTCGTATCGGCGGCCGGCATGAAGATCCCCTTCAACGCGTGGATCGACCCGAAGTGGGACAAGGAGCTCTACGAGACCTTCAACACGGATCCCAACGCGCGGAAACGCGTGTTGGAGGCCGTCGCTGCAACCGCGCCCGAGGAAGAGGGCGCCGAAGCGCGCGAGGGGCGATAGGAGATGGCAGAAACCCCGCAGATCAGGCACGAGGACGATGTGAGGGCATCGAGCCGCCTCATGAACGAGGGCCCGGGGCGCTCCGGTGCCTCGCGCCTGATCGAGGGCAGGAGCCGGAGCGAGAAGCTGCGCAGCGGCAGCTCCGTTAGGCTTCGGCACACTGCGCGCAAGCTGGGGGAGGAGCAGCTCGACGAGCGCACGCGCGCGGCCATATCGAAGCTCACGCGCCGCGACAAGGCCGCCCTTGCCCGGGACATTGAGGCCCTGACCGGACAGGAGGACGATGGAGACCCTGGCAGCACTGCAGTTCAAAGGGCGATCGCAGCCTTCTCGCTCGGGCGCCGCCTGGGCAGCTCACCGCGAACCAGCTTGACGGAGGCCGAGGAGGCGGCCACGTCGAGCGCCTGCAATCCCGATCCCGGTCCGCGCCGCTCGTTCGGGATGAAACGGCCCGATCGTAGCGGGGAGGCTCCGGCAGCTGCGCGTCCTTCTGCCAGACTCACCTACGGAGACGAGCCATCTTCGGGTGCCGCAACGGCGAAGCCGCACCGCGCCGAGGGGCGGAAGGCGAGGGCCGTCCGCAAGATCAGGGCCAGAGACGCGATGAAGGCGAAGCGGAAGGCGCAGATCGTCGTAGCGGCCCACAAGGCCGAGGCAGCCGCGTCAGCCGCAAAGGCAACGAGGGCCGCAAGTGGAGTCAAGGCGGCGGCGTTCGCGGCGAAGGGGGTGGGCGCGGCGTCGATTGCCGCCCTGCCCGTGATCCTCGCCTGCGCCCTGTTCCTCATGATGGTCATCGGCCTGGTGTCGGTCGCCGACGAGGCGACCGACACCCCTCCCGCGGCCAACGAGCTCCTGCCCGAGGCGTGCGAGATCTGGCGGCCCGTCGTCAACGAGGCCTGCGAGGCGATCGTGGGAGACACGAAGTGGGCAGATCTCGCCTTGGCGATGATGGCCCAGGAGTCCGGAGGAAACCTCAATGTCACCTGCTTTCCCGGCGCGGTGAAGCGCCAGGACATCATGCAGGCATGCGAGGGAGCCTACGGCAGCTGGATCATATCGGGAGGCGGCCCGTACAACCTGGTGGCCTGCACCCCAAAGGCGTCCATCTACGCGGGCGTCGCCGAGATGAAGCAGAACCTGGATCTGTGGGATTCGTATCTGGGAGGTATCGAGCCCTGGGAGATCGACAAGGTGAAACTTGTTGTCCAGGGATACAACTACGGCGCTCAGGGCTACTACAACTGGAACGTGCGCCACGGGTACAAGGAATGGACTCTCGAGCGGTCAAAGGCCTACTCCCAAAACGTCATGCCGGCGGGCGCGAAGGGCACCCCTGAGCACGCCGACTACGTCATGCGCTACTACGCGTACTCGGCTGGCGAGGGGGAGGGAGTCGGGGCCGCCGTCATCGCCGCCGCCAAGACGCAGCTGGGCGTGCCATACGTGTGGGGAGGTACGACGCCCTTCGTCGGCCTCGACTGCTCGGGGCTGACCCAATGGTGCTACCGGCAAGCCGGCATAGAGATCACCAGGACTACCTACACCCAAGTAAAGGCGGCGTTGAAGAAGGTCCCCGTGTTCCAGGCACGGCCGGGAGACGTGCTATGGAACTCGCATCACGTGGCCATCTACGTCGGCGACGGCGAGTACATCCACGCCCCTCATACAGGCGACGTGGTCAGATATGGCAACTCGATCACGAGCTTCACCTACGCGCTCCAGTTCTACTAAAGGAAGGATGAAGAATGGCAAAGGCAAGAAACAGCGGAATCGGAAGGAAGGTTCTGATTCTCGCGGCCGCGCTCCTCGTGATCACGGGGGTAGTCGCTCGATGCAGCGCTCTGCACACGCAAGACGCCGACATCTCAGGAGAGATCGTCGCCGCCGAGGAGAACGGCCCGGCGCAGGAAGATGAGGCCGGCTCGGAAAGCACCGAGGAATCAGGCGCGCCCGTCGAGCTGGACGACCAGATGGCCGAGATAGTGGACGGCTACGACGAGCAGACGATAGAGGCGATCGATTTCCTGCGCTCGAACGCGTGGACGACATTCGATTCCGCCCACTCCGTGGAGTTCGGCGACTGCTGGTATCAAGAGCATTCCGCTTCCGGGGAGTCTGAGCCGGTCGCATATGCGGTCACGGCGCTGTCGACAACGCAGCAGAGCACGGCGGGCGCCGTCGTGACCCTGACCACGCTCGCCATGCAGACGTCCAAAGGCGGCCAGATCGTGACGCTCGGCAAGTCGTCTGACGCCGCCGGCGAGGTTGTCTGGACCGTGTCCTCCGACGGTTTCGGCGGCGCGGACAGCTACCTGCGCAGAGACAAGGCGACGGCCGTGGCCTCCCAGGGGCTGTCCGAGAGGATGCTCGGTTTGATCAACAACGACGTCGAGGGCCTCGATCGAGCCCTGACCGAGTACTGCCGGACGGTGTACCCGCAGGCGAGCACGGCGACATGGGAGCAGGTGGCCACCGTCGACGAGGCGCAGGGAACCATAGGGTTCTCCATGATGCTCGATGCGAGCCTCACGCCGTCAGTGCACGTCCTCTACGACGAGGCGAAGGGTGTCTTCGAGGTTGGGAGGCAGCGATGAGCCTCATCAACTTCAAGGGCCCGAAGCGACGCGAGGGCCAGCCCCTGGTCGAATGGCTGAAGGAGACGAGACTCAGCACCGAGGAGGCCTACAAGGCCGTCGCCGTCCTATTCGTTCTGACGATCTTCGCAACCGCCTTGGCGAAAGTTCTGATCACCGCCCTGCTGGCGGTCTAGGGAAAGGAGATGCCAGATGGAAGAGGCTGGCAAGAAAAGCCTGTTTTGGAGGTTCGCGTCCGGCGAACCCCTTTGGATGAGCTCGAAGAAGAGATCCTATCGGGAGGAGTACCTGGAGCTGCCGATCGGCGAGCGCGTATGGCATTGGATGGCGCATCACAAAATCGCCCTGGCCGCGCTCGCGCTCGTTCTCGCGGCGACCATATCCATCGCCGCCGCACCCGACGACGCCGAGGCGCTGCCCATCCTCATACCCGTCATCGGCATCGGCGCCGCCATCGTCGGGGGCATAAGCGCCCTCGACTTCGCGATCGACGGGGTGGTGAGCTGGATTCCGGACATGATCCGCGGGTTCTGCAACGCCACGTTCGGGCTGGCCGAGACGATGCTCAACAGCTGTATCGACTCCAACATGCTCGGCAACGAGTTCCGCTACATGTTCGGGATCAACAACGGCGGCAGCACGATCTACGACTGGCTGCACAGGATCCAGGAGCAGTTCATCATCCCCGTCGCGATGCTCATGCTCGTCATCTTCTTCACCATCGGCCTGGCGAAGATACTGGGAGACGCGGGCAAGGGCGATACCGGCATCGACACTTGGCAGCTCATCATCACGTTCCTCGCATTCGCGGGTACCTCTGTCGTAATCGAGAACTCATGGACGATCATGGCCTGGTGCTACAACCTCGCCGCTGGCGTCATCTCGGCCATCGGCAATGACATCGAGGCAGTGGCCTCGCTTCAGACAGTGCCCGACTCGGTGGAGAATGCCGGCGTTTTGCTGTCCCTGGCGCTCGCATCGATCATCGTCGTCATCCTAGCGTTCTTCGTCATGCTGATAACGCAGGCATCGATTATCGTGCGCGGGTTCCAGCTGTACATCTACACAGCGCTGGCGCCCATCCCCCTCGCGACGCTCACCAGCGAGTCCGGACGCGCCATGGGCACCGGCTTTCTCAAGCGCTGGCTCGCCACGATCATCGCCGGCCTCGTCATGATCCTCTTGCTCGGATGCTTCTCCCAGATCATCCACGGCATGGGGTCCATGGCCATACCGCCCATGGACGACTCCGTCACAGCGGAGGGGGCGATCAACTGGACGGCGAACCTGCTCGGCTGCTTCCCGCTCTACATCGCTCTCGCTTTCTGCATGCTCCAGTCGGGCTCTTGGGCGCGCGAGCTCGTGGGCGTGTAAGGCGGCGGTGACGATGACGAGCGGAACGAGCCGCTACAGGGAGATGAGACACAACTTCGTATCGGGTCTTCATAAGGCGGTAGAGTGCGGATCGTCTTGGGAGACGTTCCTCGAGTTCTACGGCAGGCACACTAACCTCCCGTTCACGAGCGCGATCTGCGCATGGAGGGAGCGGCCCGATGCCGGGGAGATCAGGGCGTTCTCCGAATGGAGCCGGGATCGGTGGAAGATCCGCAAGGGAGAGCGCGGCGTCCTGGGCCAGGATGAGGCAGGACCCGGCAGGCACCTCTACCTCTTCGACGAGTCGCAGGTCGAGCACGGCACCGACAAGGGAGGCGCTCCGCTCGAGGAGCCGGTCCCTCGCAGGGACTGGTCGATTGTCGAGAAGCACGCGAACGCTATCGCCGCCATGACCGCGACCTCACCGGGGGCATACGAGGTGACAGGCATCGCCCCCGCCCTTCCCTTGCTGGGCGACATGGCAGACCCAAGGGCTCGGGCCGTGCTTGCCAGGCACGGATGCGCTTCGACCGACGCGGTGCTCGGGTTTGCCTACAAGAGCGCCCTCTACGCTGTTCTCGTGAGAGCCGGTGAGGCTCCGATGTTCGACATCAGCGACGCGGACGTATCCCGGATGGTGGAAGAGTCGGGCGGCCCGGCAGCTGTCGGAAAGTGCATGACGGTTATGGTCGATTGGTGCGCCGAGGCACTGTGGCAAATCGCCGATTACTTGGAGACCACGTACGGAAACTGGGCAGAGGCAGCTTGCGCGCACCTGCTCGTCCCCACGTCACAAGGAAAGGCCGCCGATTGGATGATCCAGCCGGATGGGCGAACCGTCGAGGTCGTGGCCTCCGAGAGCCGGATCAAGGCGACCGTGCTCGGACCCGGGATGCTTCCCGAGCGCAGATGCGAGATCGACCTCACGCGCCCCGAAGTGCGTGACGGCCAGGTGCGGGCCCTGGGATTTGAACCAGAGGACTTCGTCTGGCAGGGCGGCGCGCACAAGCAGACCATGATGGAGATGATCGACGCCTCTTTGAGGGCGGCGGCCGGGGGAGATATGGGAAAGCCCTCGATAGTCGAAGCGGTAGGCGAGATAGAGGCGCAGCGCCTCGAGAGATGCAATGCGGTCCGGGCAATCGCGAGCGGGATGCTCCACTACTGCGCGGGGGAGATCTCACTGCAGGTCGAGGCGGCCAGGGCCTCCTGGGGGCTTGATGTCGGCTACGGATGCAAAGTGGTGGAAGCCACGATGGAGGAGCTCTGCGAACGGGCACTCGGCACCCGCGCCCCCGACATATCTAACCGGAAGAACGGGCAAACCCGGGGGTGCAAGGTCGAGGCCGCTGTCCCGGTGCCAGGAGGGCGAGAGCCGGGGCATGTCCCGGATGCTGTGCTGCGAAACGACCGGCGGGCACTGGATGCCCTGGGGCGGCCGCCGAATCGCGTGAGATACGAGCATGAGGGCGAATCGGGCGAGCGCGAATGCCTAAGAGAGGACCCGGCGAAAGATCAAGCGGAGGCTAGGGCGGCCGCAGAGGCCTCCGCAAAAGGAAAGCAGGCGCTTAAGACGCGCCGCACGACTCGAAACTAAAAGGAGAAGAACAATGTCCGACCGAGAACCCATAGCCCGCATCCGCCTGGGGAATCCCGACGATGGCGGAATGACAGTCGAGCTCGATCTGCCGGCATCGCGCAGCGACATCGCACGAGCTGCGGAAGATGCCCTGCTCCTGGACGATCCCTCGTCCGCCGAGATTGTCGAGGTCCACTCGAAACTCCCCATGCTGTCCGCCGAGACCGCGGAAGACGTGGAGATGCTGAACGACCTTGCGAGCCTGGCGGCCGCGCTCAGCAACGAGGAGCGGGAGGCTGCGTCCCTATACTGGAACGAGATGGTGAGCGTGAGCGAGCAGGAAAGCTTCCTGGCCGCCGCCAACGTGCTCATGCAGGCAGGGGAGCTGGAGCAATGGCGTTCCTACGACTTCTACACGCCCGATGCCGGGCTCCCTCAGCCGCTGACCAATATCGAGAAGTACGGGCGAACCTGGTACGAGGCGAACTTCAAGACACCGGTCATCGCCTACCATAACTACGACCTCGCGCTTTTCGGAAACCGCCGGAGCGACACCGTGGCCCTCTATGACGACGGCTACCTCGACCTTTCGGCGGACTTGCCCGCCATCGAGAGCTACGATCGCGCCTCGTTGGCCGACGACCTGGAGGGCGTGGCGCTCCCTGCCGAGATCGAGGGCTGGCAGAAGGTCCGCATCACCGCCAGATCCCTGCGCACCGGAGAGGAGTTCGATGCCAGCATGCCTCTAAGCCCGGCGGCCGCGCTTGAACTGGAGGAAACGGCCACTCTCGGCAGCCGGTACGACTACGAGATTACCGAAATCGACGACGGGGGCGTCCTCTCACGCCTGGGCCTCGATCCCGCAGCACACCCCTTCGAGCGCGTGGAGACCCTCAACGGCCTGCTGATTCTAGCGGCCACCAAGCTCAACGCGGCTGCTGGCGATTACGATCGGGTACGTGCCCTTCTCAACGAGCACGCGAGGCCGACCTACCTCGACGCAGCCGGTGCAGTGGCGGCCGTCGAGGAGATTCCCTTCTACGCCTACGACTTCCCCAACGCCGACGCCCACGACCTGCAGGCCATGAGCAAAGAAGAGAAGTGGGGCCGGGCGCACTACGACGAGCTGGCCGAAGCCGGCGAGCTTCCCGAGGGGAAGGAGGGCTACGACGAGCTGATCGACATTGACTTCGACGTCAAAACCTACGCGGGCGACCATGACGTCGCGCTCGGCGAGAGCGGCTATCTCGACGCCTATGCGGGAGAAGATCTCAATCTTGGCTTCTACGACGAGGCGGAGGTCGCCTCGGCCGCAGAACGAGCCAGGGAGGATGCCGATCTCTTCAGCTACGAGCCTTTCGAGGAGCCTGATCCTTCGCTGATGACGCCGGAGGCCGCCGAGCGCCTGGCCCGTGAGATGGCGGAGGACGCCGCCATGGGAAGGGGGGATTCCGTCGAACAGGATGGCGCGAACATATCCCATAAGAGCGATGATGCAACCGGCCAGCAAGTGACCCCGAACGAGCTGGAAACACGCCTCGATGACGTCGCGTTCATCGTCGCCGAGGTCCCCGAAACCGACAACGCCATCGGCATTGCCGAGGTCGCGGTCAACCGTGCTCCCGGCGAAGAGTCGAGCTACTACGTGATCTTCGACTCCCAGAAACGCAATCCCTACGGGATGGCATCCGATGACTCCCTGCAGGACACGCGAGAGCTTGACTTCGGTGCCGTACGCGAAGCTGTGGAGAGACGCGCCCCGAACGAGCGCTGGGTGCGCTACGGCCTAGACCGCGAGCTTACCCCCGATGGATTCGCACCCGACGGCCATGCGTACACGCCCGACGAGTACCGCTCGAACAACCACCTCGACGCGGATGAGGCGATCCCCGCCGTGGGCGCCCTCATGAACTCCGGTCGGGACATGGACCCCCTGGAGGCCTACGACTACGTAGTTGGCGTTGGGCTGTTGGGGGTGAGTGCGGATCGCCTCAGCAACGAGCTGAGCCGCGCCATTGCCATCGGCGCGCGCAATCGCGCAGAGAGGATCAAGCCGTACGGCGAGGCTGTCGACGAGGGAGAGCCGGCCTTCCGCCCGGGCATGACCGCCCAGGGCGTAGTGTACAAGTCGCCAATCGCCTTCACCGAGCAATCGGATGCGGTGGCCTATATTCCCGAGGCGGCGTTCGAGGACGCAGTGCCGGATGAGCTCGGTTGGTACAAAGGCTCCGAATTCGAGCCCGAGGACCTCTACACATACGAGCGCATCCTGGAGGCTTGCCACGGCAGCCGGGATATGGCCGCGGGCGTCTTCGCCGAGCTGGACTGGCAGCACCCCTCCACGGTCTACGACGAGACGATGCGGATGCTCTCCGAGGATTGGGAGAACGCGGACAAGTCGCTCAATATGTCCAGCCAGCCTGAGAGCGTGCGCCTGTACGCGGAGTGCAGCCTTCGTGAGAAGGGTGTCAAGGGGGCGCGCCTTGCCGAGCTAATGAGCGGCCCGTCTGCCGATGCTGCCGCTGCGATCGATGCCGCCTCGGCGATCGAGGAGCTCAACCGCGCAGCCGGTCCAGCCGTTCTGTTCGCAGAACCGGTGCCGGAGGGACACAGGGCCGGTTCGGCCGATGTCTCCATCGCAACCGAAGATCCCAGTCAGAGGGTGCACGTGCGAGTCGTGTACGACTACGATGCTCGCTCGGAAGGCGCCGAGACGGAAAGCATTCAGGGTTACGATCTTTGCGCGGAGGATTGGCCCATCGTCTCCGCAGCTGTGTCGACGGCCTTCCCAGAGCGAGAGTTCAGGGCAGAATCATGGGGCGAGTCGGTGACGGTGGCAGAGGCCGTGGCCGGCGCGACCGTGCCCCCCGAAAGCATAGACGAGATCGTCAGATTGAACGCGGCCGCCGCCCAAAACCTGGTCGATCGCTCTGTCGCGACGGGAGGGGAGTCTGCGCGAGTGGCGCCTGCGGAAGAAAGCCCGTACCGGTACGAGTACATGATGCTCGACAGGCTGAAGTCTGATTGCAACTATGTGCTTGGAGCCGGCGGGCCCGGAGCGGTGCGCCAGATGTGGGCAGGCGCCGTGGGCGAGCAGATCGCTGAGATGCGCCGTCTCTGGGATAAGCTGCCCGAGGACGCGAAACCCGAATGGCTCACCATGGAGCAGATCAACGAGTACGAACAGCGTCTCACCGAAGCGGCAGCGCCCGCTTGGAGACCCGGCAGCATAGCCATTGGACGCAGAACCGGCACCCCCTATATCGTCCTCGACGTAACTCCCGAGGGGCGTCTGAAGCTCGGGGTCGACCTGTCCGTCTACGACGCGGAGATGTTCGTTCCCGCAGGCGAGGTCGATGAGAAGTTGGTATCAGACTTCCTGAGCGGCAGGTCGGACGGAACTCGGCTGGCTGCGGCCCTTGCCGAAGCGACAGGGAACCGGGAAGTTGCGGAAGCAGAGGTCGAGGAGATGGCTCAGGCGCTCAACGAGCGCAGAAGCCGAGAGGCGAAGGGCTCGGCCTCCCAGGAGGTCGAGCCATGGAAGATCGGCAGCATCGCGGTCAGCAAAACCACCGAACTCGCATTCGTGGTTATGGGGGTGACCGACGACGGTAGATTGCTCTACGGCTCGGACATGAACTCCGTCTCGCCCGACTCGTTCGACTACGGCGGCCAGATGCCGGAAGATGTGGTGGAGGCCATAAAGGCCGGAGCCGTAACTGAGGCCGAGTTGCAGGAAGCCCTCATGGAGATCCGGGTCGCTGCGGCCATGGCCGCAGTCTCCGGACCCGAATCGGAACAACCAACTTGGGGCATCGGGAGCGTCGCTCTCGATATCGCATCCGGCGAGCCCCAGATTGTCACCGGAGTGACGGAGTCGGGGGCTCTCAGAGTCGGGTACGACATGGAGGAGCGCCATCCAGGCGCATACGTCAATGCCGGATCGGTTCCCGCCGAGATCGCGCGAGGCTATCGCGACGGCGTTGTCAGCAACGCGGAGAAGAACAGAGCCATCGCAATCGCCATGGCCGAGTACACCGCGCTGGTCAGGCGTGCATCAGGAGAATCGAGCCGAGCCGATCCTGGCATCGACTTCGGGCGAAGCCGCTGGTTCGTGAACGGGAGCAGCGGCTGGGAGTTTCCGGTGTTCCTTGAGGGCGAGAGCGAAAGCCGCGCGGCCTGCGGCATCGAGATGATGTCCTCGGGCATGTTCGTCGCCGTGGTCGAGGTGGCCGGAGAGAATCGGTACGATCTGTCGCCCACTAGCGGATTCCCGACGTTCGATCGCGCGCGAGAGGCAGGCATGACCTCGCTCGGGGAGGCGCTTGGCCTCGCGCCCGAGGTGCTGGCGCCATACGTGCACGGAAAGGTTTCACCGGATCCCTACCCAGAGGAGTGGGCCCGCGAGCGCAATTTGGAGATGGACGCCTACCGCCTCATGGCGAAGTACGGATTCGACCCGGATTCGGAGTACGTGCGCACGTATCCCGACGGGCAGTGGGAGGCGCTGTACTTCAATCCGCAGGGCAACGAGGAGCTCGGGCAGATCGTGCAAGCGTGGGGCAACGACTTGACCGCTGCCCTGGGGGACTACGATCCCGAGCAGAGCACCTGGATCTCCTCGTGCGAGGCTCGCAACAACGACAACCTCTTCGACTGGCCGGACGAGATGGAGAGCATCCTCGCCGGGTTCTCTCAGGCACGAGGGGAGTACGAGGGGTTCGGCACGCGGCAAGCCGAGCTGCAGCACCGATACCTCGTCGGAAGAGACGCTTACCTCGAGTCGATGCGCACGCTCGACACCGAGCGCAGCGACATCTTCGAGGACGTGCCGGGGGAGGAATATCAGATGGTCGCCGTCGCGGTTGGCGATGCGGAGTCCGAGCACGCCTATGTGGCCAACATCAATCTGCGGGAGGACGGCTGGGCCGTCGACGTGACCTACGACAACGGGCATCTTGACCGCTCCGAAAACGGGCTCGGAACCTTCGGCGAGGCGCGCGATTACGCGATGCGCGCGTTTAGCGCCGGAGGAAGGTACAGCTGGGAGGCGCTAGGCGGTTTCGAGGGCTTCCAGAAGGGGTTCGAAGCCGCTGACAGGCGGGACGCCACCCGGCGCAACGGCGGTTGGGACGCGTACGATGCCATCCTGATGAGCGAAGGGTGGGGCTGGGAGGTGTCTCCCGACGGCGTCGGCCGCCTGATGAGCCCCGACGGCGCAGTGTACGCGGAACTGCTTCCCGAGCGTAAGCAGGTCATCATCATGGACGAGCCGATTCCGGGCGCGACGACGTGGACCGTGGACAACGAAGATGTCCGCCTGGTGCTGGAGGCATGCGCTATTCGTGACGCGGGGCTCGAGTTCGATCCGCCGGAGGGCGCGACCTTCGACGGGCTGATCCGCGATGCAAGCAAATCTCTCGCCAAAGACGAGGGGCACATTCCGCCGCGGCTTCACGGAGTCTTCGAGCCCCTATCCGTCCAGGCGCGGTTCGAGCGCGACCTCGACGGCCTGTTCGAGGATTACTCACACGGGGTCAAGCCGGCTTCCCGCGAGAGCATCTACGTCTCGCCCACTCCCGGCGTCCTCGTCGCCATGGGAATGGCCCAACGTGGGATCTACATGAACAAGCGGCACGCGATGTCCGTTATCAGCCCGCGAGACGACGCCAAGCACCACCATGGCCTGACCTACGACGACCTCAGCCGCCTTCCGGAGCTCCTGGCCGCCCCCGCCATAGTCTCGGAGGGGCTTGAGGGATCGACCAACCCGGAATCGATCGTGCTGATCCTGCCCCACGTGAACAACGACGGAGAACCGCTCATGGCGGTTATACGTCCCAACGAGAAGATCAGGTACGAGCTGGAGACGGTAGACGCCAACCGCCTGGCAAGCATCTACGGCAAGCGCAACGCGGACAACTTCCTGCAAACTGCCGTAGAGCAGGAGAAGCTGATCTACGTGGACAAAGAAAAAACGGAAGAGCTGGCATCCCAGACGCGGCTCCAATTGCCGAGTGGGGAAGCAGGTCTCCCGTTGAACGGCATTATACGCCGCTCAGAGGTCATTGACAAGGCAGAGGGCAGGGGTACCGCTGCGGCAGACGTCCACTCCGCCAAAGCTGCGGCCGTCAAGGAAGATGCCCCCGGACCTAAACGTTCGGCTGGCGACCCGGCCGAGACCGATCGGCAGGAGCGTGAGGCCGCGGAGGCGCGGGACCCGCACAAGCAGGTGGACGAGGAGGCCGAGGCGCAGGCGGCCCTGCTCGCGGGCGTGATCGCCGCAGCGCAAAACGGGGTCGCGTACGGCGCCGAGGCCTCGGGCGCCGCCGTGAAGGTCGAGGCAGTGGGGTTCAAGCCGCGAGACACGGCGAGAGAGACCACGGCGCTGGCCGACGAGGCTGAGGCCCGGTCGGGGGCGGCGAAGGTAAAAAAAGTCGCACCGGCGCCTCAGCAGGCTCAGAAACGTCAGTGAGCGCGCCGCAGCTGCTGTTCAGCGACTTGACGTGACCGATCCCGCCAATAGAGGCGGGATCCCCGATGCGACGGCTTGCGAGAAGATCGAAATCAGGGCTTGCAGTGTTTTTAATACAGTCTTTAGCCTTGAGGTTGGCGGGGCGGCACGCCGAGAGGCCGCCGCCCCGCAAGGCTGAATCCAGCCGCCTTGATGTACGGCAACCGGTAAGGAGATGCACACCATGAGGAAGATCACGAATGCGGCAATGCGAGGCATGGCGGCGCTGGCGCTGGCGGCGAGCGCCGCAGCGCCGGCGACCGCCATGGCCGAGGAGAGCGCCACCATCGAGTATCTCGGCGGAGCCGACGCCATGGTGAAGCCGGACGTGGACGTCTTCGAGGTGGGGCACATGGCGCCTGGGGAGTCCGAGACGGGCATCGTGGAGGTGCGCAACTCCTCCGCCGCGCCGGTGCGGCTTTGGTTCTGGGCGGAAAAGGAAGGAAGCGAGGCGGGACACGCCGACTGCATGACCATCGAGATCGTCGACATGGATACTGAGCAGCCGGTTTACGCCGGCCTCCTGAGCACGGCGGGCAGTTCGGATCCAATCGATCTGGGGGTCTACGGGCCCGGCGAGGGGGCCAGTCTCGCCTACGAGATCGGGCTGCCACCCGATGCCGCCGGCGCCTCGGACGATCCGGCCAATGCGGTCAAATGGACGTTCGCCGCCGAGCAGGGGGATATTCGCTCGGCTGCCTATGCGCCGACCGGGGTTGATGCATCCGGCGTCATCGGACTTGGCGTCCTCCTCGTCGCAATAGGCGGCGGTGGGATAGTCCTCTCCCAGAAAACCGCAGCCGCGTCCCGGTAAACGGGGGCGGTTACCCATAACAGCTCATCTAGCACAGGAGAAACCCATGATCATGCAAACACTACGAAAGGGGAGGACCCTCCGCAGGCTCGCCGCCGCGATGGCCGTGGCTCTTGCGGCCGTAGGCATCGCAGTCGCGGCCCAGACGGCCGATGCCGCGACGGCGACAATCCCCGATTCGTCATACCGGCCTCCATCCTCGCAGAGGATCGTAACGAACGCAGACCGGGCAATCGTCCAGTGGCACGGCGTCGCCGGCCGTGCGGCGTGGTCGACCGCTGAGGGCTACGACGACAGCCACGAGTACTCCGTCCCGGTGCCGAGCGGAGGGGCGCCCTTCACCTACACCGACTTCCTCGACGTGACCTACAAAAACGCGGGATCCATCGGCGGACGGCAGGTCGACGTCAAGATCCACTTCGACCGCCTGCACGTGAGCGCGATCCACTCCGGCACGTCGAAGTACCTCGGCTTCTACGCCGACACGAGCCGCGGCTTCGCCAAGGTCGGCTACCAGTCCGAGGACGCGGGCATCAGGAGTGCGGATAAGACGTGCGATGTGACCGTCACGGTGTTCTACCACGATACGGGGCAGACGGTGCCGCTGCCTTTCTACCAGTCCCTGACCGATATCGACGTCATCAGCTCAACCGGCTTCAAGGAGAGCTGGCGACCGCTCGCCGGGTTCACGGGGCAGTTCTACACGTACAGGGAGTGCGTCCTGGAGCAGAGCGGGGGGACCTGGTCGCCGCCCGACGGGTACCCCGGGTCCGAAGGCGACGCGCAGTTCACCGAGACGGGGCTCATAGCCCCCACCTCGAACGGCTCGTTCAAGGCCCGGTTCACCGCCGGTAAATGCAGCACGTCGCTGCGAATCTTCTCGCAGTACGTCTCCTCGACCGCGCCGGGCAAGTCGGCCCTGAACACCGCAGCGGCCCAGGGGGGAGAGGAGGTGGCGTGGACCGTGACGAAGAAGATGGGCACGTTCTACAAGGACACGATGACCGCCTACACATCGATGAAGATGACCGACCCGCTGCCGGAAGGCGTGGACTACAAGTCGGTCAAGCTCACCGACGGCAAGGGGCGCGACATCACGGCAAGCGCGGGCGCGGCCTCCTACAACGCGGCCAGCCGCACGCTCACCTACACGTTCGCCTCGTCCTGGCTTGCCAACACGGGAAACTACAACGGACAGACGCTCACCTGGCGCATCGCCACCACGGCCAAGAACCCCTCTGCAGGGACTGTCTCGGCGGCGAACCGCGCGACGGTCTCGGTGTCCGGGGTAGTAGGCGCGACGCCCTCGGCCACCGTGAAGATCGCCCGCCCTGCGCTCAAGGCTGCAAAGACCGTCTCAAACGCGAGGCCCCAGATTGGCGACGAGATTACCTACACCGTGCGCGTCACCCAAACGAACCCTGACACCAGCGCCCGGGAAGTCCAGGTCGCCGACGTGCTGCCCGCGGGCCTCGAGCTCGTCGCGGCGCCGAAAATCACGGGGCCTGCCGGATGCGCCGTGACGGCATCGGGCAACGGCTGGAAGGCCACGTGCCCCGCGCTCTCCTCGACCGAGGCGCTCGTGGTCACCTATCGGGCCCGCGTCGCCCGAGAGGCGGGATGCCAGCAGCTCGCGAACACGGTTCGGGCCAACGCGAAGAACGCGTCCGAGGCGCAGGCCACCGCCAAGGTGTACGTGCCGGCGGGCTACATCGCGCTCGAGAAGAGCTCGTCGGCCGCGGCCGTCGTCTCCGGCTACGCATGGTACACGCTGGCCGGCGCTCGGTACGGGGTCTACCGCACCGAGGCCGATGCGCTGGCGCACCGCGCCGCCTACGAGGAGCTTGTGACCGATGCCGCGGGAAAGGCGCAGTCCGGCAAGCTGGCCGAGGGCCGGTGGTACGTGGCCGAGATCGCACCGTCGCGCGGATACGATGCAGACGAGAGCATCCACGCCGTCGACGTGAGCGACGGGGCCAAGGTTGCCGCGGCGAGCACCGAGCCGGCCCAGCTGACGCAAGTGGACGTCGCCAACGCCTGGTACGACGAGGACGACCGAGACGGCATTCGCCCGCCAACGATCGAGGCCACGCTCAAGGGCGACGACGGCACCGAGCGCACCGCCGTCATCTCCGGCGACGACGGGTGCTCGTTCGCACTGCTCCCGCGGTTCCACGACGACGGTAGCGAGATAGCGTACACCCTGGAATCCCCGGCCCCCGAGGGGTACGCCGGCGATGTGCGCGGCGGCGTTGCCCAGTGGGTCATCGAGAACACGCACGTGCCCGCCACGTGCGATGTGGCTGTCACGAAGGAATGGGCCGACGGCGGCGACGCCGACGGAACGCGCCCGAAGGCGATCGGCGTGGTGCTCGTGGGATCCGACGGATCGGTCAGGGAGGCCGAGCTGACCGAGGCCGGCGGCTGGACCCTCTCCTTCGAGGATCTGCCCAAGTACAGCCCCAAGGGCAAGCTCATCACGTGGGACGTCTACGAGCGGTGCGACGAGGGCTACGCGCATCGAGTGGAGCGCGTAGGGGACGGCTACGAGTTCCTGATCACCTGCGAGCGGGCGCCCGCCACCCGGACCGTCGCCATAGTGACGGTGTGGGAAGATGACGACGACCGCGACGGCTTGAGGCCCGATGAGACGCCCGTGCGCCTTACCGGAGACGACGGTACGGAGCGCGAGTTGCCGCACTCGGCCGCCGGAGGCTGGGGGAGCCTGGCCGCGGGGCTGCCTGCTATGCGCGACGGAGGAAAGGAGATACGCTGGGCCATTGACGCCGGAGAGGTGGAAGGCTACGAGACCCGGGTGGAGAGGTCGGCCGACGGCGCGGTGTTCACGATAACCCGCAGCCGCGTGCCCGAGACAGTCTCCATCCCCGTCTCGGTCTCCTTCGAAGACGATGACGACCGCGACGGCCTCAGGCCCCGGGAGGTGACGGTGGCCCTACTGGGCTCCGACGGCAGCCGGCGGGAGATCGTCGTCGGCGGCCGCGGCGAGTTCGCGGGGCTGCCCGCTAACCTCGGAGGGGCCGCTGTGGCCTACGACCTCGCAGCCAGCGCCCCCGACGGCTACACCGCCCGCATCGAGGGCACTGCGAAGGAGGGCTTCAGGGTCGTGCTCGTGCACGAGCCCGCGCGCCGCTCCCTCTACGTCGAGAAATCCTGGGTTGACAACGGCAACGCCCTGGGCCTTCGGGCCGATGCGGTGTTCGACCTGACCGGCGATGACGGCAGCCGCCGGGAGTTCGTCGTCGCCGTGGGCGAGCGCCGGGCCACGGCGGAGGGCCTGTACGTGTACCGGGACCACGGCGTCCCCGTGTCCTACTCTCTTGAAGAGCGGCCGATGGCCGGTTACGTCCCGAGCATCGAGCCGGCGCAGGGCGGCTGGCTGGTGGTGAACACGCTCGCGGGCACGCGCGCCATATCCATCGAGAAGCGGTGGGAAGGCGCCTGCGACGCCCCCGAGGCCGTCTGGGCGGACGTGCTCGCCGACGGCAAGGCGGTGGCCACGGTCGAGATCCGCGCCGAGAACGGATGGCGCGCCGAGGTCGACGGGCTCCCCGCATTCGACGGAACGGGCCGCGAGGTGTCCTATACGGTGCGGGAGACGCGCGAAGAGATGTGGGAAGCCACCTACGACGGAGACGCGGATACCGGCTTCGTCATCGTGAACCGGCCCGTAAAGCTGCCCTCCACGGGCGGGGAGGCCGTCCCCGATGAGGAAAAGCCGGCGGCGGGCTCGTGGGCCAAAACGGGCCTGCCCATCGCGCCGCTCCTGGCGCCAGCAGCCCTCGCGGCTGCGGGGTTGGCGCTCGCGTCGCGCTGCCGGCGTGATGGGGGCGAGCGATGATAACGCGGAGAACGGCCCTTCGCATGGCGTCTGTCTCACTCGCTGCCGCGGGCATCGCTTTGGCCGGCGGCACCTGGGCCCTCACCGAGCGAGCGCTCACGGTCCCGCCGTCCCCCGTGCGCCCGGAAGGTGTCCCCTCCGGCCCCGGAGGCGCCGAAGGCGCCTCGCCCGAGCCGTGGGGCTTCGAGGAGGTTGACTGGGAAGGATGGTCCAAGGAGGCCCCTGCGCTGATCGCCTGGGTGCAGCTGCCGGAGGCCGGCCTGTCGATGCCGGTGATGGCGCCGCCCGCCGACGACGGGGACTACTACCTCGATCACGACGCTTGGGGCGCGTGGAATCCCATCGGAACCCCTTTCCTGGACGCAGATTGCCAGGGGGACTTCGACATCGGGTGCGCTCCCATCCTCGGCCATCACCTGAGCGACGGCAGGGGGTTCTCGGTGGTTGCCGAGCTGTCAGACCCGGCCCGCGCGCGGGAGCTCTCGCCGGTGCTGCTCCAGACGAGGGCGTGGCGCCGCGTCTACGACGTGATATTCGTCTCGGTGGTGGACGCAGGCCGCCACCTCAAGCGCACGGCGTTCGCGAATGCGGCCGACTTCGCCATCTGGTGGGGCTCGGAGATCGAGCAGGCTGCGGCCGTCCTTGACTCGCGAACCGTGCCCAGGCGCGTGATCCAGCTCGTCACCTGCTCCTACAGCACCTACGCCAACGAGCGCACCGTGGCAACCTGCGCACAACGCCTGGAGCTGCCTCCCTCGTCGCGCTGAGGCGAGCGGCCCGCTGCGTGCCGGAGGACATCGGCTGTCCGAGTATTACAACAACCCTGTGGGATACTCGATGTCGGTGAGAGCGCGTCCCCGCGGATGCGCGCGAGGGCGCCGGCGGCTTCCACCCGCCGGCGCCCTCTCGGAAGAGACTGGAGAGCGAAGCCGCATGAGCAGGAGTACCGCCGCGGGCAGGATCGCCCGCGGAACGAACGCGCCGCGGAAGACCGCGGAAGAGGAGATAGACGAAGTAATCGAGGAGGCGTACGCGCGGAAGATGCGCAAGCGCAAGGACCTCGCCGGCGAGGATCCCACCCAACCGGGCGAGAGATGCCTCTACTCCTGGACGTGCGGCCCGAAAAGCGACGGCCCGTGCCCACATTCGCGAGTCTGCGCGGATTGGCGCCGCCCCATCGTCCCATGCGCCTACTGCATCCATCGCAAGCGCACGTCGGGGGAGGGGGAGGGCACTCGCGTCGAGTGCGTTCGCCAGCCGGGACGCCCCGTCCTCATGCCGTTCGACGGCCACTGCTCGGAGGGCGTCTTCGACCGTTACCAAGATGCATCGAGGTATATGGCATGACCAAGCGCAAGAACTACGAATTCCCATATCCCTACGCCCCCGACCTGCGCGAGTACAAGAGCGGAATTGTCCTGGACGGCGTAGAACACGGAACGATGGCCGCCGTGAGGGCAGGCTGCAGTTGCCAGGCGTGCCTCGAGAGAAAGAAGCGCGCCCAGAAGCGCGGGTGGCGGCGATGAGTGCCGGGGAGCTCGAAGGGGCCTGCGGCGCCGGATTTGCCGTCCTGTCGCTCGGCTTCCTCCTGGTCGGGGCTCTTATGGAGGCCGTTGAGGGGGCCGTGCTCGCCGCGGTCCTCCTCGTCCTCGGGATGGCGAGGAGGGCCGGGGCGGCAGCGGAAGAAGAGCCGGCTGAGAAGGGAGCGCATTTTGAGGAAGCGCGATAACGGGTCTCTGGCGAATCGGAGGACTCCGAGGTACTGCAGGGCCGCGCGGGTGCCGCGCAGGCAGCGGCACGGGAAGGCGCGGCCGCAGCCGGCGAAGGAGATGGCGCTCAAGCGCCTGGACGCGAGAATAGGCCGGGCAGAGCTGAGGGCCAAGCTCGACGCCCTGAGGGCCAACCGCAAGAGAAGGGACGATGTCCGATGACCGCAGCGCCCTCGCGACGCGGCCCAAGACGAAAGAATACCGGGCATCGGGCCGATGCTATCGGTTAAATCACAGTTGGCCCTCGGCGTCTCCCTTGTCGGAGCGCCGTTTCCCGGCCCTCGCCTCGCACTCCCTTTGCAGCGCAGCCAGGGAGGTATCGGCATCGAGGAAGACGTCGTGGCCGACCCCGCAGCCGCAGTACTTGCGGTAAAGGCCGTAGCGGCGCGGCCATTCCTCTGGGAAGCGCTTCTTCATCTCCCCCTGCACCTTGCGCAACCTGCGCTCCTTGGACAGGAGCTCGTCGTATTCCCAGGGGTTATCCGCAAGCGCCTTTACCGCCGCCTCGTCTATGACGTAGTACTGCGTGTAGCGCCCGTATCGTCCTGTGCGCTCCACCGAGTATATGCGCAGGAAGTGCTCGAGCAGGAACCAGTGGGGGTACCCGTCGGCGATGGCCGCCTCGACGAAGCCGAGCTTCTTGTCGATCATCCGCACGATCTCGCTTTTCGTCCACGATCCTCTCGGCCGCGCGCCGGCTCCCCAGGCGCGATCCGCCTTCGCTCGCTCCTCTTGCCGCTGATGAGTGCCGTATGCATAGCTCATGGTTGCTCCTTCCCACTTGCAGGATCCGCATCTCGCCGTGATGCTAACGCGCCGCGGTCGCAACGGCGGCCGCGATCGGCAGCGGAGGGCGCCTTGTCATGCGTTCGATGCCGCGTTGGCGGCAAAAGCGAAATCGCAGGTTGCGGGGCGCTGAGGAGATGAGCCTGCGTTGTCCGGGTACGTCAACATTGCGGTGCTATGATTTTCCTGGCGGCAGGGAGCGGGGCTGCTCCCGCCGCATCCGGCACAAGCCGGATCCGCCTCCTTCTCGCCGAGGGCCCTCCCGGGCCCTCGGGCCGACCGGAGCGCTTTTCGCGCCAAGCGGGACGCACCGGTGGTACCATGGCACCGTAAGAGACAGAGGGGCATCACGAAACAGAGAGAGGACACAGCTATGAGATCCACGCACAACTCAGTCGAGCGCGCCGGTCGCGCCGCCCTGGCGACCCTGGTCGCCTGCGCCCTGGCCGCCCCCGCGGCCGTGCTCGCCGCACCGGGGGAGGCCCATGCCGCCCCGAAGATCTCGGCCAAGTCGAAGACGCTGGCCGCCGGCAAGAGCTTCGCGCTCAAGGTCAAGGGGGCAAAGGGGAAGATCAAGTGGTCGTCGACCAACAGGAAGGTCGCCACGGTGACCTCCAAGGGCAAGGTGACCGCCAGGAAGATGGGCACGGCCAAGATCCGCGCCAAGGTCGGCAAGAGGACCTACACCTGCAAGGTCAAGGTGAACCCGAGGATCAGCGCGTCGAGGAAGACCGTGGCCGCCGGCAAGTCCTTCGCGCTCAAGCTCGCCGGCGCCTCGGGCAAGGTGAAGTGGTCGTCGACCAACAAGAAGGTCGTCACGGTGACCTCCAAGGGCAAGGTGAAGGCCAAGAAGGCGGGCACCGCCACCGTCACCGCCAGGATCGGCGGCAAGAGGGTCGCCTCCTGCAAGGTGACCGTCCGCAAGGGCGCCTCTGCCCACGTGCACTCCTGGAAGAAGGTCTTGGTGAGGGAGGCCTGGGAGGAGGAGATTCCTGGAGAGTATTATTACCAGTGCGCCTGCGGAAAGCAGTTCGATACGGGCAGTGAGTGGAGTGCCCACAATGAGCAGATGTTGTTAGATTTCGCAGATGCTACGACAGGCATGTCTAAGGAGGAGGCCGACAAATTAGCGGCGACTTTGCCCAAGCACAATGGCGCTAGCAAGCGCAAGCCTTCGGAGATTATCCATCATCCCGCGGAGTACGCCTACAAGTGCAACTGCGGCGCCGTGAAGTAGTCCGCCCCGCGGCAACCGAATACCGATGTCCGAAGGGGGGCGCAGTCGATGCTGCGCCCCTTCTCCTTTGCCCGCACCATCGAGGCGTGGCCGCAGTTTCAACTGCGGCCATTTTTTTTCGAAAAAAAGGCTTGCCGAGAGTTTAATACAGTCTTTAGCCTATAAGTTGCGGCATCGAGAACCATGTCGTGACATGGGATAACGCCTCGGCTTCCACCTGAGGTGCGCCCCATGTCGTCGGAAGAAACTGAGACCTAAGGAGGATATCATGTCCAAACTCAGTTTTGCCATGAACAAGCAGGGCCCCCGGCGGCGACGAGGAAAGGTGCTATCGGCCTTCATGTCCGGAGCGCTGGTCCTCGGTCTGCTGCCCGTGACGGCATTGGGGGCCGGCGCCGTGCCCGCCTACGCCGACGAGGGAGGAGGCCTCGCCTATGAGCCGATCTCCCAGATCGTGCAGAAGGGGCTCGACCGGTCCCTCGTCCCCGAGACGGGGCAGCCGCTCACGGGCCTGTTCTCGCTCTTCCGCTCCGGCGGTGACGAGCCTCTCAGCCAAACAGACCTCACCCTGGTGGTCAAGCAGACGCTGCTTCTGGCCGACCAGGTGGCCGAGGGCGAGAGCTTCGACACGCTCAAGGCGGACCAGGAGCACTTCGCGGACGCCTACCTGGCCCAGTTCCAGGAGACCGCGACGGTCTACGACCCCGGCCGCGCCTCGGACTACTACGTGGCCTACGTGGGCGGCGTGGAGATGACGAGCCCCGCCGACGTCATCGACTGGCAGGCAGCCTACTACGACACGGGCGCGCGCATGGCCGAGGGCGTGAGCTACGACGCCGAGACGGGCATCGCCTACCTGCCAAAGTCCCTGTGGGATTCCGCGGAGGCTGGGCAGCAGCAGGAGGCCTTGCAGATCCAGCTGCTCGTCTCCTACGACCCAGCGGGCGAGAAGCCCCGCATCGACGTTGAGATCGACAACGGGGCCGGCAACGTGACCGCCGTGGCGGGCGAGCAGAACATCGCGGCCGACCCGTTCGACATGTCGGTCGACATCCCCGTGGCCACGCCCGAGACCGCCCACGAGGTCGCGCTCGGCGATCTCTCGGTGTACCTGAACGGCAGCGAGCGTCCCGTCGAGCTCATCGAGGGCGAGACCGCCGAGTGGAACTCCGAGACGGGCGTGCTGACCCTGGCGGCCACGGGCACCCAGATCGTCTCGGTGCGCGTCGAGATCGGCGCGCGCGCCTGGTGGGAGCCCGAGCCCGCCTACGCCGTCTCGGCGGCCAGCATGAGCTGCCTGCACGACAAGGACGGTAACGAGAGCGTGCTCACCAAGTTCAACCCGGACAAGGCCGTGGAGTGGACCAAGGCCTACAAGTACCGCTCGGCCGGCTACTACAACACCACGACCTCGGTGCCGTGGAAGCTCCAGGTGGCGGATACCCTGTGGGACTGCATCTACGTCGGCAACATCCACTCCAAGGTGAACTCCGGGTCCGGCACCGCCCAGGGCGTGCTCGACTCCATCCGCAAGCCCTCCGGTTCCGCGGGCCTGGGAGATGCAAACGACCTGATCAACTGCACCTTCGACTGGCCCGACCACAACCGCAAGGGCGGCACCCCGGACGGATCGGACAACCTGCCCCCGCAGTCCGGCGATCCGGTCATCGGCGGCATCGACTGGACGGGCTTCCCGGCCACTGCGGTGAACGACGACGACGAGCCCCTGTACCGCGGCATGGCCCAGTGCAGCCACATCGGCACGGTGGACGGCAACTCCTTCCAGGGCTCCCAGGAGTCGGGCTACTGGTGGTTCACGTGCACCATGCGCATCCTCAAGGTGGCCGACGACTACGTGGTGCTCTCGTTCTTCATCCCCACGTTCTCCGACTCCTCGGTTTCCACCGGGCAGTCCGGCGCGGCGGTCTACAAGATCAAGTACGAGGCGCCGCAGGGCCAGGCCAAGGTGAAGAAGGCCTCGTCCGACGAGGGCATCTCCGGGAACAACGGCTGCTACTCCTACAAGAACGCCGTGTTCGCCGCCGTGGCCGACTCCGACTACGCCGACAAGATGCTGGGCTACGCCCAGGCCGGGACGTGGTCCACGTGGAAGGACGCCCGCGACTGGGCGCTCGACCGCGTTGACTCCGGCAAGGTGGAGGCCGTCTTCGTGACCGACGAGGCCGGCGAGTCCAAGGTGAAGAAGCTCGACACCGGCGACTACCGCCTGGTTGAGCTGTACGCGCCCAAGGGCTACAAGGTGGCCTCCAAGCACGTGAAGCTCGCCGTGGAGCCCGGCAAGGACAACACCGCCGTGGTGGAGGTGGCAAACGAGCCCCTGAACGACCCCGACGGCATCATGGTGCGCAAGTACGACGCCGGCAGCGGCGCCTTCGTGGCCACGGGCGACGCGAAGCTGGGCCTGGCCGAGTACACCTACGAGTACGTGGACGGCTACGCGACCACGAGCGCCCAGTTCGACCAGCTGAAGGCCTCCTCGGCGGCCAAGCGCACATGGGTGATGCGCACGAACGGCAATGGCCTTACTGATATTCAGAAGGGGAGCGATACATTCGAGTTCAACGGCAAGACCTACAACTACAAAGCCTCGGGAGATTCCTTCTTCAAGGTTGGCGACCGAATCACGCTTCCCCTCGGCACCGTGCGCATTCGCGAGACCAAGGCGCCGGAGGGCTACAACCTCTCCGACAGGGTGTACCTCGTGCGCGTGGTTGCTGATCCGACGAGCCTCACCGGTACGAAGCTCGAGGGCGACACCGGCCTCATCCAGGACGGCAACACCGCCACCGAGGCCACCCGCGCCGAGGAGCAGCCCGCCCGCGGCGGCGTGACCATCTACAAGCTCGACGCCGAGACGGGCTCCTCCAGGCCGCTGGCCGGCGCGAGCTGGGACGGCGTGGCCTTCGAGATCGTGAACAAGTCCGAGGCCCCCGTGACCTACAAGGGCGTGAAGGTGCCCGTGGACGGCGTGGTCGACGTCATCAAGCCCGCCAGCCAGGACGGCAAGGCGACCACCGGCCCGAACGTGCTCCAGTACGGCACCTACTCCATCCGCGAGGTGTCCACCTCCGACGCCTACCTCATGACCGATACCAAGGAGCGAACCTTCCAGATCCGCTCCGACGGCCAGATGGTCGTGTTCGACGGCAACAACGACGCGGCCGAGAACGAGCCCAAGCGCGGCGACATCGAGTTCGTGAAGGTGGGGGAGGGCGCCTCCCCGCGCCTGGCCAACGTCCCCTTCCTGGTGACGAACAAGGCCTCCGGCGAGGCCCACGTGGTGGTGACCGACGCCAACGGCCAGATGAAGACCTCCTCCGACTGGAACAAGCACACGGTGCGCACCAACGCCTCGGATGCAGCGGTCGATGCCGACGGCGACGGCGTGTTCACTGACGAGGAGAAGGCGGCCGTGGACGAGTCCAAGCTCGACTGCAACGCCGGCACCTGGTTCGGCCTGAACCCCGACACCGGCAAGCTCGTGCCGGCCTCCGACGGCAAGGGCGCCCTGCGCTGGGGCGACTACACGGTGGAGGAGCTGCGCGTTGGCGCCAACAAGGGCTACGAGCTCGTCAAGATGGACATCTCGGTTCGCCGCCACGGCGTCACGATCGACATGGGCACCATCGTGGACGAGAAGCCCTACGTGAAGACCCCCTGGATCGGCACGTCGGCGCGCGATGGCGCCGACGGCGACCGCATCCTCGTGGCCGACCCGGAGGCCGTCGTGGTCGACCGGGTGGAGTACGCCAACCTGGAGGCCGGCGAGCTGTACCGCGTGGTCGGCGTGCTCATGGACAAGGCCGCAGGCGAGCCTGTGCGCGACGCGCAGGGCAACCCCGTCACCGCCGAGAAGTCCTTCGTCGCGGAGGACGTGAAGGGCTACGTCGAGCTCGCGTTCGGTTTCGACGCCACCTCGGTCGAGGGTGACGTCGTCGTGTTCGAAGCCCTCTACAAGGACGGATCCGACGAGCCGGTGGCGAAGCACGAGGATATCGACGACTACTACCAGACGGTGAAGGTCTACGAGCCCTCCATCGGCACCACGCTGCTGGATGGCCTTGACGGCGACAAGACCGTCGTCGCCGACGATACCGTGACCCTCGTCGACACCGTCGCCTACCGCAACATGCCCGTTGGCAAGGAGTGCACCGTGACCGGCACGCTCATGGTCGCCGGCGAGGAGCCGGCGCCCCTCATGCGCCCCGTCCTGGACGAGAGCGGCGCGCCCGTGCTCGACGAGGCCGGCCAGCCCCTGACCGAGCCGGTCACCGCGACCGCCACGTTCACGCCCGCCGAGCCCGACGGCACCGTCGAGGTCGCCTTCGTGTTCCCCGGGGACGTCATCGAGGCCGATATGGCTCTTGTGGCCTACGAGCGCGTCTTGCGCCTGGACACCGAGGTGGCATCCCACGAGGATCCGGAGGATCCCTCCCAGACGGTGGTCGTGGTGACTCCGGAGATCGGAACCCTGGCCACCGATGCCAAGGACGGCGACAAGGAGATCGAGGCCGCGGCCTCGGTCACCATCAACGACGCGGTCCGCTACGAGAACCTGGTGCCCGGCCGCGAGCACACCCTTGACCTGACCGTCATGCAGGTGACCGATGGGGGCGCGGTGCCCCTGAACGACGCGGAGGGCAAGCCCTACACCGTGCGTCACGCCTTCGTGCCCGAGGCGTCCAGCGGCATCGAGGTCGTGTCCGTGACGATCGACTCCACGGACCTCGCGGGGAGCGACCTCGTCATGTTCGAGGTGCTCTCGATCGACGGCAAGGTCATCGCCTCCCACGAGGATCCGGACGACGAGGGGCAGACCGTGCACGTGACCGAGCCCAAGATCGGCACCACCGCCACCGACAAGACCGACGGGGACCACAAGATCCTCGCCTCCCGCTCTGCGGTGGTAGTCGACGAGGTGGCCTACACCGGCCTCGTGCCGGGCGAGGAGCACGTGCTCAAGGCCGTCCTCATGGACAAGGCAACCGGCAAGCCCGTCATCGCCGGCGACCGCGAGGTGCGCGCCGAGCTGCGCTTCACGCCCAACGCCCCGGAGGGCACCGTCTCCATCGAGCTCTCCTTCGACGCCTCGGCGCTCGGCGGCAAGCAGCTCGTCGTGTTCGAGGAGCTCTACAAGAACGGGGAGCCCGTGGCGGAGCACAAGGACATCGACGACGCGGCGCAGACCGTGGAGGTCGTGACGCCCCTGTCCCAGACGGGCCAGCCGTCCGAGACGCCGTCGGGCACGCCCTACGCCAAGACCGGCGTCGACACCGCCGCGCCTGTGGCCGCGGCCCTGGCGCTCGTCCTCGTCGCGGCCACGGCCCTCGCCGTGACGCGGCGCCGCAAGCACGCCGCCGCCATCGAGGACATCGAGGCCGGCGCCGTCGGGGGTCAGGACGACTAGCCGCCCCGGCGCCGAGCGCGAGGGCGGCCCAAACGGGCCGCCCTCCCTTCGGAGATCAGACTTACAGGAGGAATGAGATGAAACTAGCTAACCTGGGGGCGCTGGCCCTCTCGGCGTGCCTGGCGGGCGGCTGCCTCGCGGGATGCGCGCCCGAGCCGCGCATCGCCGTCCCCGACACCGGGCCCGCCGAGGAGCAGCCGCTTGCGGCCGCGGCCCAAGAACCTGCAGAGGAGGCCGATGCGGGCGAGGCCGCGCCGGCCGCTGCCGAACCCGAGTCAGAGCCCGTGCACGAGCACATCTGGCTGCCGAACTACGAGCTGCAGGTGATTCCCGCGCAGACCGAGACGATCCACCACGACGCCGTGACCGAGGAGGCCGTCGAGCTGCACACCGTCTGCAACGTCTGCCTCGCCATCGTCGACGGCGTGGCCGACCAGCACGCCGCGGAGACGGGCCACGTGGGCGCGACCCCCGACGTGGAGGTGCCCGTGACGCGCACGGTGACCGAGGCGTCGGACGAGGTGAGGGAGATCTCGCCGGAGACGACGCAGCTGGTGAGCACCAGCGACACCTGCACGACGTGCGGCGAGACGCGCCAGACCGACAAGAAGACCGTCGACCCCGAAACCGTGAGCCAGGCGGTGCAGGACGACGCCGGCTCGCCGCTCGGCGCCCTCTAGCGCGCCCGAACCCGAATCTGGAAGCAGCAAGCACCGGGGGCCGCCGCGGCGGCCCCTTTTCCGATGGGAGAACGAATGACGAAGTTGAATGTGGTGCCCCTGGCCTCGATCGCGTCGAGCCGCGACGAGGCGTCGGGCGGATGGATCTGCGAGCAGAGGCTGCCCGAGGGCACGACCCTGATCACGGGGATCGCGGGATCCCCTTGCTCCAAGAAGACGCTGGAGGGCGTAGCATCGTCCCTCTTCGCCGCGTACTGCGACGAGGCGACCGTAGCCGGCGCGCCGGCGCGCGAGGGGAGCGCCCTCTACGTGCAGATCGGCGGCGACGAGGCGCGCCTGCGCCGGCATCTCGCGGCGGCCTTCGAGGAGGAGCCCCCCGAGACGGCCCTGGCCGCCGTGTGGCCGGGCAAGATGAGCACGGACCTGGCCCAGGCGATCCGAGAGGCGGCAGTGCGGGCCGAGTGCCGGCTCGTCGTCGTCAACGGCGCGCATGCGGGCTGCGAGGGAAGGCAGAAGCTTTCGACCGTGCTCGCAGAGCTCGACCGCGCGGCCAGGGACGCCGAGTGCGCCGTGGCGGTGCTCCTCCCGCTGACCAAGCGAAACGCGCTCTGCGTCAAGGACCCCTCCACGGGGATCTGGGACGCGGTCGCCGCCGTGTGGGAGGTGTACGGGGACGCGGAGGGGCCCGAGAAGTGCTTCTGCACGGCGAAGGGCTCAGCCTCCGCGTTCGCGCTCGCCCGGCATTCCCGCTCGGCGCCGCCGAGAAGCCAGCCGAGGCCCGCCCCGGGCGATCCCCCGCAGGATGAGGCGGGGGAGGAGGGTTTCCCGGAAGGAGAGGAGGGCGACGGGGCGACGGCGTACGTCGGAGAAGCCACGCTGTGATTTCCCCAGCGGCGGGAAACCCGTCACACCGCTGGATCTTCCTCCCTCGCCGAGGGCCCCAGAAGGGGCCCTCTTTCGTCCGGATGCGGCCCCACTTGCACCAACGCGATAAGATAGCTATAATTCTGGCTATTATAGATCGAGCAGAAGGGAGCGGCCATGGCTATGACAATGGGCATCGCCGAGGCTAAGAACAACCTCTCCAGGGTGGCGTCCGAGGTCGAGAGGACGGGCACGCCCGTGACCATTCTGCGGAACAACAAGCCGTGCGCGGCCATCGTGCCTATGGAGATGCTGATCGAGCGCGATCCCGTCTCCGCGGCCGTCGACTTCATGGACGAGTACGCCGACGTCTTCCGGAAGCTGGCATGATCGCAGCTGGGGGAAGGCTGGGGCGCCCGGAGGTCGAGGCCATCCACAACGAGGCCATATCGAGGTTCGGCGGCATGCCGGGCCTCAGGGATCCCGGGCTGCTCGACTCGGCGCTCGCCCAGCCTTTCCAGACGTTCGGGGGAGTGGATCTGTACCCGACCCTCGCCCAAAAGGCGGCCCGCTATGCCTGGGGCATAGCCCGCAACCACCCGTTCGCCGACGGGAACAAGAGGACGGCGGCCGCCTGCATGGCGGCGTACCTGCGCATCAACGGCGTCCGCTTCAAGCCCCGCCACGACGAGCTGTACGATGCCATGGTCGGCATAGCCGAGGGCACCTGGGGCTTCGAGGAGCTGGCCGCGTGGGTCGAGGGCAACGTGCCCGCCGGCGCCGGCGGCATGTAGGAGGCTCTTCCCGCGGCGCCGGTTCGTCGGCGATTGCCGTTGTCCGGGTACTTCAACAAGGTAGGGCTATGATTGATGCGGCGGGAGACGACCTCCCGCCGCATCCGGCCTTCTCCGGGTTCGCCTCCTCTCTCGGCGCCCGGCATTGCCCTGCTTAGCCGGAAAACCTGGCCCCCGCGAGTCCATCCCGCGGGGGCCGCCTTTTTTGCCCCGACGAACCTGGGAGGCCGCGGTATGAAGCTCGTGATAGCCGAGAAGCCGATGCTGGCGAGGGACATCGCCCGCGCGATATGCGGGCGCGAGGTGGGCGAGCGCGAGAAGCTGCCCGTCTCGGGCAACGGGTGGTGCGTGTGCGCCCTGGCGGGGCACGTGCTCGAGCTCGCAGAGCCCTCCGAGCTGCGCCGGGAGTGGGCGTGGGGGAAGGACTTTACCGAGGACATGCTGCCGATATACGTGCCCCGGTGGCCGAAGAGGCCGGCGGCGGGCAAGGAGGGCATCGTGGAGTCGGTGCGCGCCCTCGCCGGGAAGTGCGAGTGCATAGTCAACGCGGGAGATCCGGACGACGAGGGCCAGCTGCTGGTCGACGAGCTCATCGACTACATAGGCTACGACGGGCCCGTCTGGCGCGTGCTCGTCAACGACAACATCGTGGAGAACATCAGGAGGGCCTTCGGCTCCATGAGGCCCAACGACGAGTTCCGGGGCCTCTCCGAGGCCGCCTACGCCCGCCAGATGGCCGATATGTGCCTCGGCGTATCGGAATCCCGCCTCGCTACCATGAGGCTCGGGAGGAAGCTCTCCGTCGGCCGCGTGCAGACGCCCACGCTGGGCCTGGTCGTGCGCAGGGACGCGGCAGTGGAGGGGCACGCCCCCGAGACCTTCTGGACGGTGCTCGCCCATGTGGAGCTCGACGGCACCGAGTACGAGATCGAGCTGGCCGCCTCCGACGACGCGGGCGAGCGTCGGCGCATTCTGGACGAGTCGGAGGCCGCGCGCATCGCGCACGGCCTCGAGGGGCGGGAAATCGCAATGGACGTGAGCACGGCGCGCAAGCGGAGGCAGAGCCCTCTGCCCTACACACTCACCGCTCTCCAGTCCGAGATGAGCAAGAGGTTCGGGTTCACTCTGCAGCAGACCATGGACGCCACACAGGCGCTGCGCGACAATTGGAAGGCGATCTCCTACAACCGCAGCGACTGCCCCTATGTCCCCGCAGAGCACCACGGCGCAGCCCCGCGGGTTCTCGCGCGTGCCATGGCCAACCTCGGCGAGAGATGGGATCTCGATTACGGCATCGTGTCCCGTGCGTTCGACGATTCCCGGGTGGGCGCCCACCACGGCATCATACCCCAGGACTCGACGGTGGACGCTTCCCGCCTCACGGAGACGGAGAAGCTGGTCTACCGCGCCATCGTCGGCCGATACGCGATGCAGTTCGCGCCGCCCGTCGTCTACGACGAGAGCACGGCCGTGTGCGCTTGCCCCGAAGGCGTGCTCAAGCACGTCGCCAAGCGGGTGGTCGACCCGGGGTACACCGCCGTATTCGGCGCCGGTGCCGCCGACGAGGCCCCCCTGGGGCCTCTCGAGAGGCCGGGCGCCGTCACCGGGCACATCAAAGGCGCCCTGGTCGAAAAGAGGGAGACGAGGCCACCCAAGAGGTACACCGAGGGCACCCTCGTGGCCGACATGGCCTCCGTGGCCAAGTACGTCTCGAACCCCGACCTGCGCGATGCGCTCAAGAGGAAGGACGAGGGAAAGGAGGGGGAGCACGGGGGCATCGGCACGGTGGCCACCCGCGCGAAGATCCTGGAGGGCCTTATCGGCCGCGGCCTGCTCGCCCGGAAGGGGAAGACGATCGTCTCCACCCCCTTGGGTCGCCAGTTCTACGCAGCGGTGCCAGGCGACATCTCGGGCCCGGACCTCACGGCGCGCTGGTGGCTCATGCAGCAGGATGTCGCCGAGGGGAGGGCTGGCACCGACGCCGTCCAATCCGATGTCGCCGCCGTCATCCGCGCGCATATCGCCGACGGCGCCTACCGAGGCGCGACGATGCCGGGCGCCGGACCCGAGGTCGGAAGATGCCCCGTCTGCGGCGGCGCCCTCCTCTACCGCGGAAAGGTCGTGTCCTGCGAGACGAACAGGAGCCGGCGCAACGAGGAGGGGGAGTGGGAGAGCCTGGGCGGCTGCGGCTTCAAGGTCTTCGCGGTGTTCTGCGGCAAGCAGCTCACCGCGAACCAGATGGCCAAGCTGCTCGCAGGCAAGCGCGTGCGCGTTTCGGGTCTCACCTGGAAGGGCGAGGCGGGCAAAACGGCGGAGCTCGCCTTCGACCCGCCGTCCCGCAAAATCACCTTTGCCCCACGCGCCGGGGCCAAGGTCGGAAAGGGGCGCAAAAGGCCGCGAGCGGGGCTCATTTGACGCGCGCAGACGCGCGATCCGAGGCGCTCCCGACCCCGTGCCCATATGCGGCCGCGATCGGGGAAGTGGGAAGTCGCTGACAGAGAGTAGAGTCCCGGCCGCCGCTCCCCTCCACGAGAAAACACAGTTTGTTCGATAGAAACACTTGTTCGTTTGATTTAGAATCGTCAGCCTGAAGAGAGAGGCGGACGTGCATGGCGGAGCGAGCGATACTGCACAGCGACATCAACTGCTGCTACGCGCAGATCGAATGCCAGGAGCATCCGGAGCTGCGAGGACGGCCGGTCGTTGTGGGCGGCGACGAGGATGCCAGGCACGGCATCGTGCTCGCCCGCAACCTTTTGGCCAAGCAGCGCGGCGTGGCAACAGCAGATACCCTCGCGGACGCGCGGAGGAAATGCCCGGGGCTCGTGGTGGTGGCCGCCGATTACAGGCTCTACATGGATGTGTGCGCCCGCGCGCGCAAGATCTACTACGACTACACCGACCTCGTCGAGCCCTTCGGCCCGGACGAGTCCTGGCTCGATGTGACGGGCAGCACGAGGTGCCTTGCAATGAGCCCCCTGGCCATTGCACGGGAGATCTCGGAGAGGATGCACGCCGAGCTCGGCATCACCGTATCGGTGGGCGTGTCCTGGAACAAGGTGTTCGCGAAGTTCGGCAGCGACTACCGGAAGCCCGACGCCGTTACGGAGATAACGCGGCGCAACTACGCCGACATCGTCTGGAACGCCCCCGTGCGCGATCTGCTCTACGTGGGGGAGGCCACCGAGAGGAAGCTGAGGTCGTCCGGCGTGGCCACCATTGGCGACCTGGCCCACTGCAGCGACTACTACCTCACCCGCCGCTTCGGCAAGACGGGCCTGATCCTGCGGGCCTTTTTGCCCGGGGCGACGACGCAAGCGAGGTGAAGCCGCTCGATGTCGAAAGATGCGATGTCGAGCGCGAGGCGAAGTCCTACGGCAACTCCATCACCTTCCCGCGCGACATCGTCGACGATGCCACGGCCAAGGCCGTGACGTGGATGCTCGCGGAATCCGTGGCCCAGAGGATGAGGGAGGGCGGGGCGCGCGCCCGCACCATAGCGGTCGGCGTGCGCGACGCCGGCACCTTCAAGACGCTTTTCCGGCAGAGGAGAATGCCCTGCGCCACGAACATAACCCTGGAGCTGGCACAGGCGGCGTGGTCGCTGCTATCTGAGATCTGGCAGTTCTCGGAGGCTCTTCCCGCCCGCGGCATTGCCGTGAGAGGGGAGAACTTGGTTCCAGCCGCCGACTCGCTGCAGATGTCGCTCTTCGACCCGGAGCCCAGGCGGGCGGGGCTGGAAGCGGTGGACGCGGCCGTGGACGACCTGCGCCGGCGCTTCGGCAACAACTGCGTCGTTTGGGGTCCGAAGGCGTGGTGCGCCGACACGCTGGTCATGGACGCCAAGCGCGACAACACCGTCCACCCTGTCAGCTTCTTCCATCGGTGAGGTGATCGAGCATGAAAGGCGTTGAGCGCAGGGAGAGAAAGTACGTGGAGGTGGTGGCCGACTTTTCCGAGGACGGCCGCGTGACGCCGCTTGTGATCGTCTGGGACGACGGCCGGCGCTTCCCGATCGACCGGGTGGTGGACGGCCGTTGGGCGGCCAATATGAAGCTCGGGGGCAGGGGGTACCGCTACACCGTCATGGTGGGCGGGCGCGAGCGGCTGCTGTGGCGCGACGAGAACCGCTGGTACGTGGAAATGAAGGTGCTGGACGGCGGCCCCGCGCTGCTGTCACAGGAGGACATCGCGCGCGGGGCCGATGACGCGGTGTGGAGATTCACTCCGGCTTAGATGTGGGATTCGCTTTTCGGCCGGCCGCGGTTAAGAGCCGACGCGAGCGTTGCCCGTCATCTCTCGCCAGCCGCTTGGTTGGAGGCCGCGTTGGCGGCTTCCTCCGCGATGAGGGGATTGCCGTCTGCGTCCACAAGCACCACCAGCCCTCCCGAGATGCCCCACTTGGCGGCAACGTAAAGGTACTGGGCGCCCGTCACGTTGTCGGTAATAACCGCGACTCTCTGCAGATCTTCCGTGCCTTTGAAACGCCCCTGAGCGTCACTGAAGTCAGAATCACCGTCTACCGAATCTGACTCCGGCCTATTATTCGAAGTCCCAGCCTCCTCTGCGATGACGGGCTTGCCGTCTGCGCCCACAAGCACCGTCAACCCTCCCTCGTGGGCGTTATTGCCAACGAAAAGGTACTGAACGCCCGTCATGTTGTCGGTAATAACCGCGACCGGGTAGAACTCTTCTGTGCATTCGAGGCGCTCCCGAACGTCGCCTGAGTCAGAATCACCGTCTACCGAATTTGACTCCAGGCTGTTATCCGAGGTCCCGGCATCGTCGCGCTCGGCGAGAAATTCGGCGAGCGCCAGCTGCGCGACAAGAGCAAAAACAATAACCGCGCAAAAGGCAAGTATACTTACATTCTCTTTGCGCATCTTCGTCTCCCTTCCGAGTCTGAACAAGTGCCATAGCGGCACATCCTTTATCGGGTGCCCGTTTGCCCTTGGCCCCCGCCGGTTCTTTTGCGCTCGCGCGCTTTCGTGTCCTGAGCGCGCCTCATGCCGTTCCAGTACTCTCGGCAGCTCTCGCAGCGACAGCCGTAGATATAGCCGGTTGCCGTACCGTGCCTGGGATCTTCGGGGTCTTCCTGCAGCTGCCTGAGCCCGCGTTCGCGGCTGCGCCTCACCGCCTCTCTCGCCCCCTCCCGCCTTCGCTTCTTGCGCACCTCCTCGTCTAACTCCTCTGGGGTTTTGGGCCTCGGCCGCGCTCTGGGCGCCCTGCGCGCACCTCGCCCCTCCGGGAGCGAGAGCAGATCGCGCCGTGTCGGCTCGTCCCTCATGGGCCTGCCGGGGGGCATCTTCCCTGTCATGCGCACGCCTCGAGGGCTTCCAGCTCGTACACGCCGCCGACGGGGCGCCCCCGGGAAAGGCCCTTGTACACGCTGTCCACGCTGCAGTACATATACGCCGCGGCCTTGCGGGCGCCCTGGAACACCTTCGTCTCACCTGTGAGCATGTTGCGGCATGCGATCAGCTTCTTCTTCCGCTGGCCCTGGTCTCGCGCGCTGCAATCGACGTCCTCCGGCCACCGCCAGTAGAACGAGTCGTACGTGTACCCCTTTCGCTGCGCGCAGCGGTAGATCTGATCGCGGGATTGTCCCGTACAGGCAGCGGCTTCCGCCAGCGAGCGGTACACGCACAGCTTGCGGCCGGTCCGGGAGTCCATTTTCACTACTTTTCTCCTCGCGGGCATCGAGATCGCCTCCTCTTCTTACGCGCAGCGCTTCTGGACGTGAGCGCGGCAGTGGAAGGCCCGCTCCTCGGCGTCCATGAGATTTCGGAACTCGCGTGCAAGGCCGCACAATGCGCGGCTGCAGAGTTTTACGAGCGACCAGGACAGGCGCGCTGCGAACCACAGCGAGCAGAAGACGAGCTTCAGCATGTACAGCACAAACATTTCGACTACCTCCATCCTGTGGGAACACCGTGCTTTGCGCTTGGCGATTTTTATCCGCGCGATAATCGCGGGCGGCCCGTTCCGCAACCCGCCTGCACCGAGAGGGCTTAAGGCCCTCGCCATCTACGTCAACCGGCGGTTTGCGTAGATGCGGTGCGGGCAATTGCGGAACAGGGCGGCCGCAATTAGAATCACGGGTTTAGGACTGGCCCGGCGCCTTGCGCCGGGCCCGCGCGGCCGAGAGCGAGGAGGCCGCGCATGCGCGGGGGTGCCGGGGGATGAATCCCCCGGCGCGGGGTTCCGGGGCGAAGGGCCCCGGCACTGCTCAATCGTCGCCGAGCACGTCATGCTCCGCGATGACGCCGTCAAGCTTGCCAAGTAGCGTCTCGTCCTGGTTGGCGAGCTGCCGGCAATACAGCTCGCCCTGCACGAGCAGCTTCTCCGTAACCCCGAGCTTCCTGGCAATTTCCTCGTCGGTTTCATCGTCGCCGTGCACCGCCCCCGTCCTTCTCACCGCCTCCGCGATGACGCCGACAGCTTCGAGGATGCCGTCGGCTTGCGTTCCGCTGTACAGGTCTCCCACTCTGGCAAGCAGGGGCAAAATGGCCATCTCGCCGTTCACGAACGTGATCACCTTCTCTCCGAACCAGTAGATGTCCGGGCACGCCTCGAGCTCCTCCTTCGAGGCGATCAGCTCCCACCAGATCGGATTGGCGTACAGCCCGTTCGTGTCGGTCGCCTCATCGTGGAAGGCCCGCTCCTCGGTTGCCTGGAACTCGTAGACCTGGGCGCGCAGGCCCCAGGAATTGCCCGGATCGAGCAGCTCGTCCAGCCTCAGCTCGCGCGCCTGGACGCCGTCGCTCACTCTTATCCTCCCGTCCGGAAACACCGTCTTCGTAATGCAGTCCATAATGTCTCGCTCCTATCTCGCGTTCCGTCGCTTCCTTGTTTGGGTCCCCGTGCGCCTGCGGCCCCTTGTTGCGCCCGACGATCCTTTGTAGCCGCCAGATGGACTCCTGAGCGGGTCGCGCTTTGGCTGGACGACTGGGCGGGGGAGGGAGGGCCTGGGCCTTACGCCGGCGAACAGGTCGCCCTTCTCCGCGATGTCCCTCGCCCGGATCAGCCTGCGGTAGGCAATCGCATTCGGGCTGTCCCCCTCGAGGGAGGCTCCTTCCAGGCGCGTCCAGCGCTCGAAGCTGTCCAGGAGCAACTGGTAATCCTCGTAACACTGTACGTCGTAATCGCGGTTGGTCTTGAGCGCCGCGGCGAGGTCGTCGACGTCAACTCGCTCGCGCATGGTGATCACCGTTCGCCTGGCTATCCGGTCGCCGAACTGCTCCGCAACGCGGTCGATGATCTCCTCCGCTGTCTCTTCCTCGGCCGCGCCCGTGCCTGCGCGAAACGCGCCGAGGACGTTCTTGCGCTCGCTCGTTATCCGCGCCGCGCCCGCCTCCGTTGCGAAGTACTTGCCGCGAAGCTTTCTCCGGTAGCGCTCGATCGCCGTCCTCATGTACTCGGGCCCGAGCTTTGGGCCGCCGCACTCCCAGTAGCGGGGATTCCTCTTGTCGAAATAGACCCACTCGTCGGTGCCGGCCTTCTTCTGCCGCACGCCGATACCCATCTCGTCGAGCGCGTTGATGAAGTCCCTCTCCGTTCCGGATATGCACTTCGCGATGTCGATGCGGCTGCGCAGCTCGTCCTTCCAGGAGAACTTCGACTCCTTGATCAATCGCAGTTCGGTCGATGTGAGGCTCTTGTTCTTGATCTTCCTGTCCGTCCTCAGGACGCTCAGGCCCTGGTCGTCGAAATACGAGAGGCCGAGCTCTGCGGCAATCTCCTGAAGCCGCTCCGGCATGACCTTCTCTCCGACATCCTTCGACATCCAAAGCTTCTTGCCGTTTGCGAGGTTCGACGCGTTCACGATCAGATGGGCATGCGGCACACGGTTCGTGTTGTCGTCGTGGTAGGCGATGGCGACCTGGAAGTCTCCGAGCACTCCCACGCTCTCGTAGTCGTCCTCCGTAGGACCGCCGAACATCTCGGCTGCCCATCGCGTCGTCAGCTCGCGCAGCGTTTCCAAGTCGACGGCATCGCGGGGATCCGGAGAGACGATGATGTGGTAGTACTGCCGCGACGCCCTGCCGCCCCTGCTCGCATCGTGTCCGTAGCTTTTGCGGGTTTCGTCCATCACGCGGTCCCAGTGCGCCGCCTCCCTGTCGGTCAGGTTGATGTAGTCCCAAGCCAGGGCCCGTCCGGGCGACTTGCCGAACTCGTTATCGAGGTAGTCCTTGATCCGCCTCCTGCAGCAGCCCTCTTTCGTGGGAGTGGTGATCAGCATGGGCATCAGAACATGCCCCCTTTGATCTTGGCCCAGCTGTTCGAGTCGATATCTCTCCGCAAAAGCTCCCACTCGTCTTTTATCGCGCTGAAGTCCTGTGCGATCAATGTCAGTATTTCCTCGATCGGTACGAGTCTTTCGACAACGTAATTAGCCGCCAGGCTCTTGCGCCGGCGCAGGTCGTTAAGGGATCGGGTAGCCTGGTTGAGCAGAAGGCCGAAACGCCTGATTTGCTGCGCGAGCGCGAAAACGTCCTCATCGATCGCGAGATAGATCACGGCCCTCTCTTTTTCAAGATCTTTCTCTTGCGCGGCCGCGCGCCAAATCACCTGCTTGTCCGCGCGCACCATGATGCGCAAAAGCTCCGAGTTCGTGAGCCCGAGCATCCGCGCGACCGCGGCGAACTCCTTGAGCTCGTCGCCCGTGGTGCGCACGTGCATGACTTTGTCGAGGGCCATTCGCTTTTCCTATCTCGGGCCCTAGCAGTGGGGCCCGGTCGTCATGTCACGGCAGCGTGACCTTACTTTGGAGAGTTGCTGGCAGCGGCAACTCGCGCAACCGCCGCGTCCCGGGGACGCGGCCCAGAACCGGCTCTGCCGGCGAGACAGAAAGAGTAATATTGTCATAAGAACATTAGTACTCTTTCTGGCATTCGGTATCATCGGACAGTTGAAAACTGGATCGTGATACAGAATGCGTCTCTCGCAACTACAGCCATCGCTGACGCGATAGCTGTAGTTGTTACCCCTCCCCAGAGCGCCAGCGAAGGGGAGGGGCGCGCCCGAGTAGGGCTCCTCCGGAAGGAGCGGGCTTTAGCCCGCAAGAACGTCCCAGCCATTCGGACTGACGAAGCTTCGATCCACGTGGAACAGAGGGGGCTGGGTGCAGCCTCAGGCGCGCCGGCGCAGATAGCGCCGGCGGCCGGGTTCGACGAGCAGAGCGAGAACGTCCGAGTTCTGACCCTTAAACCGGGCCACGTCCTCGCCGATGCCCTGAATGGAGGAGCAGTGTGCACAGAGTCAACTTCGGCATTTCAAACCGTCTCTCTCGTTTTGGTTTTGCATGAAGTTGAGCGCTCGACTTCGAGTTTAGCCTTCTCGTAAAACTCTTGCTTGCGCGGGCTTGCCAAGTTTGAAAACGATGTGTGATTTTGCGAGTAAGTGTTACGTTTTAACCTCTGTCCATGAAAACTACAAGGACGCGCATACTGCACTGCGAGCGCGTAACACAACTGCGCTTTTTACCGTACAGGAACGTCGCGTGGCACTGCTGCATTCTCTCAAATACGCGCGAGGGTTCCTGGCATTAAATGGCCGGAACCCTCGCGTCTCCTACGAGTTTTCGCAACGCGCCCGAGCACCGTCTCGCAGTTTTCAGGCGCGCCCGCTTCCTTCGAAAGCGCTATCTGCCGATGGCGAAGCTCGGATCTTCCGCAACGTCGTCTTGGAAGACCAACGCGATCCGGCTCGACCACTCATCGTCGAAGTAATCCGAATCCGCCTTCTGATGCCAGTGGGCGGCATTGGCTATGACCATATGGCGCTCGCGGTTATCCAGGCAAGACCATGCAGGTTGGTCTCCCCGAGCCTCGTCCCAGCCCATGATGATGTCTTCCATGAAGCTCTGGTAGTAAAGCTCCGAGTACGCCTCGATGCCGGCGATCTCGTAGCGGTTCCAGGGATACTCGCAGGGATTGAGGCTGCCCGGGCAAACCAGCTTCTCGGCGAGCTCACGGATGATCTCTGGGTCATATACAAAGCCTTCCATTTTGCTTTCCTTTCCACGAAGACCGAAGATCGTCGGGCAGTTTTCAGACATACCCGGGTCTTGCGCTCACTTCTCCAAGTTCACGACTCGCTGATACATTCGCAGATACTCTGCGGCTCCGGAGTTATCGGCTGCAACCGAACCGGAGAAGCGCTCTTTGACTCGCTGGATCTCCTCGTCGGAGATGTCGCGATCCTCTCCTGTGAGCGGATCGAAGCCAACTGCGACGATCGGCCCGAAGAGGATGTCGATCACCTCGCCCGCTGCCCAGGTGCCCCCATCCCATTTTCGACTGCCCACCCGATCTTCGGGAACGAAAACGGCGCGGTTCGGGAGCATTCCGTTCATCTTTCCCTCGTCGTTCACGTACATCACGGGACAGTTGTCGAAGATCCAGCCGACAGGCTCGATGCGGCCGCCGACGAGCGCTTGAAGATCTGCAAGCCCGTCGATTTCCACCTCTCGCGGTTCTTCGCTTACGGGGATCAGCACTGCTCTCATGATTGCATCCTTTCCGTCCGACCTGTCAGGGCCCTCGTGCCCTGAACCCTTCGGAATCGCCGAAGGCAGCGGCGATGACAGCGCCGAAGCGCCCCGACGTAGCGAGCGCAGGCGAGCGGAGGAGGGGCGGCAAGGGAACCGGATCGGCGCCCGGCGGATGTCTGCGCGAAGGCGCGAGGCACGAGCGCCGCAACCTCCACCACCCGCGCTTCGCGGGTTGTGCGAGGTTTCGCGCGGACGCGCCGGCGGGCGGCCGGACGGCGCTACAATCGGCCGCTCTTCGCGATAGCGAAGGATAAAGCGCCGGGGCCCCGAGTCGTTTGCGAGCCTGCGAGGAAACGATCTCGGGCGGCGCACAGGGCCACGCAGGGCCAGAGCGGACGCCGTCCAGGCGTCCGCGCATATCGAGCCCGCCAGGGCGAGCTCCGCGAGCGCGAGCGAGCGCGTGTGCCGCCTAGGGGTGCAGGGGAGTGGCAAGCGGAACGTCCCCTGCAGGGCCGCAGGCCATGGAGCGCTTCGCGCTCTGTCTCGCTACGCGAGAAGATGCGAGCGGTCTTCGGCGCCCAGACGCCCGGATCTCACTGCGTCGCGACCGCTCTTCCAGCCCTGCTCTTCGAGATCCTCGTTATGGAGCCATCCGGCTAGCGGCGTGGCTTTGGCGAATTCGGCCTCCATGTGCTCGTAGCTCGCATTCACCTCCATCGGCACAACGATCATAAGAGCCTGAGACTGCTTCTCAAGCTCCGACGCAATGCCGCTTACGTAGCCGGCAGTGAAGCTTTTGTATGCGTCGCCCTTGAGTTTTTTCCCGGTGCCGGCATCGACTGCCAGTGCGTTTCCGCACCGATAGAGATGGTCGAAGGCGACCGCCGCAGCTGTTGCGTCGGTGGCATATCCCAAGAATGTGAAGAGGCGTTTAGCGTTCCCTCGACGCTTCGACCCGCGCTTCAAATCCCGTTGCTGCACAGTAACGTACACCCTGCAACGAAAGTTCCTGGCCACAACATCAGCCAGGAGGTTGGCCCATTCCCGGAAGACCGGCGACGCTTTCACGGAGTCGATACTCTCTTTCCTGCGAGCGCTCCCAAGCTCCTCTTCGCTTATATCGTATTCGACGATTAGGCGTTGGGCGCGCAGCGCGAAGGCCACAGCCTCCGCGCTCGTACAGCCGGCATCCTCGGTCATGGCGAGGAGCTTCTCTACAAGCTCGATTATCTCGTCTCTCTCGCGTGTCACAAATTCCTCCTTTATCGTGGCCAAAAGCTATTAGATTGCTGCCTCTGATCAATGCTTCCTTTCCGGGAAATGGCTGGGCCGTCCGGCCTCCCACAAGATCGATGCCGATTCGCGCCTGCCGAAGATCCCGCGGCCGCCGGCTTTCCACCGTCCTCATCCTCGCGAGCGCTGGAGCCACCCAGGGGGGGGTGCGGGGGGGTGGCAAGCGGAGCGTCCCCCCTGCCTTTCTCATCGCGCTTGCGGCAGCGCGATGAGCGAGCCGTATCTCTCCCAGGCGCGCGACAGCTTGCGAGAGAACTGCCGGTAGATACCGGCTGCCTCTTGGACTAGTTCCGACCAGTCGACCGAAGATGCAAGTGCTGTGCACTCTCCGGTATGTCTTGGCATGCCGCGGAACTCGCAGAATAGCTCCCTGCCATCCACGGCATTGAAGGGCACGAGCACGCCTTCCTGTAAACTCGGAAGCGTGTCTCGCGCGTGTTCCAGGTTTAGGTCTATCCAAGTGCTCCTCGCTTCCTCCTCGGAGTCGGGCCGCTTCTCATCTGGAGAGATGTACACGGTCTTTACGATCTGCGGCCTGCGAATCGCATATAAGCGACCACCCGAGGAGCGGTAGAAATTCATCGTTGCAAGAAATCCCCTCCAGGATCGCTTTCCGTTGTCGTTGGATCCGAGAGCGGCCGCCAGCCCGTCGAGCACCGCATCCAGCTCATCGCCATTGATCGGAGTCATGCCTGCCTCCCGTAGATTCGGTTCGCATGCTCGATGGCAGCAAGATCACGCGACGACTCGCATACGAGGCCCTTCTCGTCGGCAATTGCGACGAGCGCGGAAGAGAGCCTTGAAAGCGATGCCCTCGTCGGTGTCAGGCGACCTTTTTCGATATGACAGATTTCCCTACGCGAAACCCCTGTGAGTTCGGACAGGTATTTCGCCGTAATACCGAGTTCGGCGCGGGCCACGCGCACCATAGAGCCAACCTCGGCCGGCTCCCACCTTGCAAATGCGCGGGGATCAGCGCCAAATGCTGCAACAAGCGCACGCTCAAGCTCTTCGGAAGGCTGCTTTGTCCCGGCTGCAACGCGGTTCAGATAGGACACGCTTACGCCGAGCTTTGAGGCGGCCTCCTCGCGGCTCATTCCAGACGAGGCGAGCGCACGAGATACCTCGGACGACATCAAGCGAGGGCTGCGCCAGAGCGCCAAACGACGGCTTTTCATAGTTTTCTCCTTTCGTTGCGTTGCGGATGACTCCAAATGAGTAATTACGTCAGCTGCAGTTCACATCCATTCATCAAAAGCGCAGGTAAGCGTCGCGATACCAACGTGTAAGATCAGTTCGCCTTGAACAGAACAAGTACCCAGTCCCCCAAGATCGGAACCGATTCGTGCTTGCCGAATGCAAGCGCCGCTTGCTTCGGCTGACTGCCGAAGAGGCCCCGGTGGCAAGCGGGTCAAAGGGGGCTTCGCGAAGGCGCGAGGCACGAGCGCCGCAACCTCCACCACCCGCGCTCCGCGGGTTGTGAGAGGTTTCGCGCGGTCCCCTTGACGCGCGACGGCACCGGGGACTAGGTCCGAAGAGCCGCGCGCAGCGCGGCGTACCTATTTAGGGCGAGCGGGAGCGAGTCCCGTAACGCCGAGCGCGAGCGAGGCGGGGAAGAGCGGGGAAGGGTCCGGGAAACTCCGCAAACGTGTCCCGGCCGGCCCGGAGGGCAAACAACGGCGGCGAGCCTGTGCCTCTCAGGCTCGCCGCGAGCGGTGTCTAGATCTCGTAGCACCTGCTCTCGATCTCATTGCGCAGTATCGAGAAGCCGAGGTAGCTTTCGGATACGAGCGCACGCGAGCGCTGGAGCCGCCCAGGGGGTGCAGAGGGGAGCGGCAAGGGGTGCGTCCCCCTGCTGCATCTGCCGGAGATGCACGAAACTTGCCAGAAAAGAGAAAGGCCCGCGAGACTGCGGGCCTTTGGAAAGCAGTAACACTCTACTAGAAGGGGATATCGTCGTCGTAGAGCGAAAAGGCGGGATCGGGGGTCGATGCCGGAGTTGCGGGATCGGGGGTCGATGCCGGAGTTGCGGGATCGACAGAGGCGGCCGGCATCGGGGTTGTGCACGCGATTTCGCCGGCAGGAGGCTGGCCCGTCTCTTTTCTCGTTGAAATGAACTCGATGTCATCGATAATGACTTCCAACTTGCTACGCTTCTTGCCGTCTCGCTCCCACTGGCTCCAATGCAGTTTGCCCTCGATCACGACCTTCGATCCCTTCGAGAGATACTGGGCAACTGACCCGGCTCGTGATCCGAACATCACGCATTCGACGTAATTCGGATAGTCTTCCCACCCTCCGGTTGCCGGGTTCTTCCGACGGTCGTTGACGGCGACGCCGAGGCCGAGAATCTGCATGCCGGATTGCGTTGCGCGCAGCTCGGGATCACGGGTGAGGTTCCCGCTGATTATGACTCGATTGATGCTCATGTCCTTCCTTTCTGTACCCGAAATTCTTTAGTGATCGGTTTCTGGTTATTTACGCCAATCGTATTGGCGGTTGCATATTGCGGGACGGGCGTTGCCTCTTCTCCCGCTCACTGCTATTCGCCGCCGCCAACAGACTGCGCAAGAGATCGGATCTCCTCCGGAGTGACCATCAGCTCCTCAGCGTGCCGAACGATGTACTCGTCCACAGCCTTTCGCACGAAATCGTTCAGGGTCCAGCTCTTCCTCTCGCGTCGGGCCCGATACTGCATTTCGAAGATGAGATCTGCTTGGTCCTTGAACAGCCGGATGGAGCTGGAGCGCTCCTCGATTTCCCGACTCTCGTTCTTCTTTGCGGGTACTGCCGCGGTGTCCGCTCCACCTTGCACGGGCTTCGGTTGCGCCTGCTCGACCACGGCCCGGGCGCCCGAGGTGAGGGAGAACATGGAATCCTCCCGGCTCTTCGAGGTGGCCATTAGGCTGCCCTCCCTTCGCCTTCGAGGTATTCTTCGACAAACTCCGAAAAGTCCACGGCGGCATTGCACGCGGGGGCGTATTCGAACACGGATTTCGAAGACGCCTGCGCCTGGCGCAAGGCCTCGCAGCTGCGGATCTTGGTATTGAACAGACGCGTGCCGAACTCCGCCGCGAAACCCGGCAACTCGCAGGCCATACGCTTCGAGAGCCGTCGATTCCAGTCGAAGCCGTTGAGGAGAATCCCCGACAGATTGAGGCTCGGGTTGAGGTGCCGATTTGATCGGGTGCGCTCGCAAGCCTCCCAGATGCGCGCAAAGCCCGTCACGGAGGCCTCGTCGGGCTGGACGACGACCACGAGATCGTCTGCGGCGACCATCGCGTTGCGCGTGACATAACCCAGGGAGGGAGGGCAGTCGATGATGCAGTAGTCGTAGCCGTAGGACTCGATGGACTCGAGGGAATCTTTAAGCATCATCAAGGGAGTATCGAGCCTCGATAGCTCGGCCTCCGCGTCGGCAACTAGCACATCGCCGGGCAAGATTGCGCCGAAGGGGGCGTCCTGGATCGTCTCAGCAGCCGTCTTCGCGCCCATGAGCATGTCGTAGACGGTGTTCTTTCCCTCGGTGTCCCGGTAGCCGGCGCATTGGGTGGCGTTCATCTGCTGGTCGAGATCCGCCAGCACGACTTTGAAGCCCTTGCGCGCAAGCCCCTCTGCGAAGGAAAGCGAGCACGCGGTCTTGCCGACACCTCCTTTGTGGTTCACGAATGCAACAGTCCTCATCACTACCTTCTCCTTTCGTACTATGGCGCGGAAAGAACATTCGGCTTAGACCCAAGGTGATCGGAAGAAAGTCGCAAGAGCCGCTGCCGTATATGCAATCCGTATCGAATATCGGTTCTCGCAACTACGGTTCTTAGCTGGTCGGCCAGAGACCATAGCGCCGAAATTCTTTACCCGATACCCAAGATGATATGCTCAAAATTGTTGGCGAGTCTCTTGTCGAAAAAGAGAACTTTAGAGTGCGCGTTCGAGAACCTTAGACTTCGCTATTTCCACTCTATGGTCATAAATAGCCGATGCCCTTTGCGTAAACGAGATCGGATCTATTCCTATAGAACCGATGTTAAATGCGGAAATATTATTTGCACTTGTACGATTTGCTCAAGAGTCTTTCAGGCTCGACCACATATATGCACACCTCGAACAGCTCATGCGCAACCTCAATCACGGGCGCCGCCCTGCTCGAACCGAGCCCGCTCCCGGGATATTCGGGCAGAGTTCAGCCAGTAGCGCCTCTGATCTTCGGTTTCGGAGAGCTCCGCGGCTCGCTCTTCCTTCTCAGCGGACGACTCCCAGAAAGCCCTCAGCGCCGCGTCGTAACGCTCGTGGATGTCTGCGGCCTCCGGGGTTATGTACAGGCCAGTGGTCTGTAGGTCGGCATGCCCGAGCATCTCCTGGATCGTCCTCAGGTCCATGTTCCTGCGGTACATCTGCGAGGCGAACGTCCGCCTGAGCTGATGAGGGTGCAGATTCGCCACTCCGGCTGCTTTCCCATGCCGGGACACGCTCTGCCACACGGCCTGCCTGGTAATTCTCCCTCCTCGGGTGTTCAAGAAGAGCGCGGACGCATCCTGGCGCCGGTTCGCGCACTTCAGGTGTGGCCGGGCACACTCCATATAATGCACCACGACGGACAGGGTGTCTTCTTCGATCGGGAGGAGCCTCGCCTTGCCTCCCTTGCCGTGCACCCAGAGGTCGTGATCGTTCGAGCGCAGATCACCAACATCCAGCTCGACGATCTCCGAGGCTCGAAGACCCAAGTCGTCCATCAGGGCGAACTCTGCGCGATCCCGCTCATGGGACGGTGTGTCGATGTCGTAAGTGGCCCACACGGCAGCCTCCTGGGCCCTGTCGAGCGGCCGCTCCTCGCTCTCGCGCTTCCTCGGAACGTCGATATAGGGGAGCGAGCCCTCATCCGCAAGCCCGTATGCCCCCAGGTACCGGTAGAGGTCCCTGAGGGCGCAGATCCTGGCCCTGAAAGAGGAGGGGGAGAGCCGGCGCTGCGCCAGCGCGCCGACCCATGCGCTTATGTCGGCAGTAGTAGCCTCGCTGAACGATTCGATGCCGATCGCGGACAGAAACGCCATGAAGTCGCGAACGTCGGCGGTGTAGGCGGCGACCGTATTCGGCGACAGCGCGTGCTCGCCCACCAGCCAGTCCCGCTCCCAGGCAGCAACGACGGCGTCCGTCGGATCCTCCGCGCGCACCGGCGCGGCCAGCTCTACGTAAGCTCCCATGTCGCAGGCTCCTTTCATGCCCGCGCGAACGTCCTCTATCGAGCCGATTGTGCCGCACGGCGCCCGGCATGCCGGCGCAACCTCCGAGCGCCGTTGAGGTTCCTGGGGCCTTCTGTATAGCAATTGCCTTAAATGTGTGCGAAATGTGTATTCTGAAGGAAATCCGAAAAAAATTCGTCACTTGGCCGAAACCTCTGAACTGGGGTGTTATCGGACTAAGTATGAATAATACCGCTGCGACAGATGAGTCTGCGGGAAGCGGCGGAGGGAAGCCGGCGCCGGCCCGAAATGGGAGCCGAGCGCGTATTACAGGAAGCCGCCGACAGAGACTGGCCGAACCCTCAACGCGATGACGGATCCGACGAGCCCGGTGCGGGCGGGCACCCGTCACAGGCAAGAACCCCGGACGGCCGCGCGAGCGTGCTCCCGAGCGCGAAAGCGGTGCCCACGGATCGAAAAATAGACCTACGACCAGGTATAAGGACGGCGGCTAATCTACTTTACATAATCCATATTATCAGCCTTTCATAGGTTTTTAATACGCTTGAGCGGTGCGCGAAGGGCGCAACCGATATTCTAACCGAAAGGAAGGTTTTCCCATGATCACGACTATGAACGGTTTCCTGCTGGACGAGAATTCGGGCGAGTTCGAGGACAACGGTCGCAAGATCAGCTTCCACAATGCCCGTTTCTACGACACCGATGCTAAGAAGCTTGTCAAGGTCACCATTCCCGAGCCGCACAACGCGCTTCCCGAACCTCAGGTTAACTGCGTTGTCGTTCTCAAGGTCAACGCAGGTGAGAAGTTTTGCAAGCTCGTCTTCGACAGCTACGAACTCTAGGCTGTCTCCGCAGGTTTACATAACACTTTTCAACCTGAAGGAGGTGCCTAGAATGTCCAAGCCCAACTGCCATCTGATTTTTCCTCTCGATAACGTGGAGGACGTGGCCCAGGTCATGGACTTGCCCTATGGCGAGTTGCTTTCCATCGGCGTTAACCGCTGGAACGGAAACGTTGTCATGTCGTACCAAGACCACCCCGAGGCGCGTTTCTACATTCGCCTTATCGTCGCCCAGCTTGCCAACTACGTCGATATGTTTGACAAGGATTCTTACCGCGAGCCAAGGCACGGGCTTATCCGCCGAGATCTGCGGCGTTCCTGCTCTGGCGATCTCTCGCCCGACTTCGAGGAGGTGGCCTAGATGGATGAGGCTACCGCCGTCAAGCTTGCCATGGATGCCTATTCCTCCATTCAGGGCATCGGCGAGGACGTGGCCCAGCTTAAGGGCCAGAACTCGGACGTTCTCGCCCTGCTCGCCGAGATTCGCGACGCTGTGCCGACCGAGGTTCCCGCTGCCGATCTCCTGGACGCTGCGCCAGATGATGGCTCCAACTGGGTGACCGAGGTTCGTTCAACCGTCGAGGTTCCCGAGCCGTTTTTCAACGACCTTATGTCCTTCCAGTACATGCAGACGGTTCTTCTCGCCTTCCTGCTTGTTGCTTTCCTGCTCAATCTGGGCGCGACGCTCTGGCTCGCGTTCTCCGACAAATGGAGGTCTTAATGGATGTCGTTCTTAACGTTCTGCTTGCTCTGTCTCTGCTTGGCGTTGTTGCTTACGCTTTCGCGGTCTATGAGGTCTTGAAGATCGTGACCGCCTGGGCGCGCGACCGCTGGCGCGACGATTGGGGCAAGCGTCCCCTTCTGCTTAGGCTCCCGCCTAAGGCGCTCACCGCCGTTCTCGTGCTTTGCTTCCTGGCGGTGGCGCTGTAATGGAGATTCTGGAGACGTATCAGGTTGGCGGCTGGCTTGATTTCGTCCTCTCGCTCTTCTCGGCCGTACCTGCTGGCTTCCTGCTGGGTTGCTTCCTGGGACTGCTCAGCTTCGGAGTGTTCGGGCTCTTCGGGCTCGTTCGTTGTCTTATGGCTCGCTCCTGATCATGGAGCTTGGAAGAAAGGAAAGGAGTATGGAGACCATGGAGACTATCACTACCGCTTTGACCACGGCAATCACCAGCCTTGGGACTAGCCTTCAGTCTGCCATCGGCGCGAACCTGACTGCGATTCTGTCCGTCGCGGCTATTTTCATTGTGGTTCCCGCCGTGTGGGGCTTCGTCAAGCGCTTCACGCGCTAGGCGTCCCGCACTGGCCCTGGCGGCGAAAAAGGCCGCTACCGGGGAGGGCTTCGGCTCTCCCCTTTTCTCTTCTTAGGAGGTGATTTCGTGAACTTCTACCGGGTGCGTCTGGCCCCTTCACTCTCGGTTGCGCTGGCCCTCGCTCTCGCGCTCTCCCCCTCCCTTTCGTGGTATGCTTATGCCGACGATCCTTCCCAGGGACAGGAGACGGAGAATGAGCGTCCAGAAGAGCGTGGAGCAGTTGGAAGCGGAGATGAACCGCGAGAGGTTGCGGAGGAACCAGAGGATGATTGCGAAGTTGGAGAGGGAGCAGCGGAGGGAGAAGCCGCGCCGCCGTCTCTTCCCGAGGTTCCTTCTGGTGCTGGCCCTGGTTTTCACGGCAATTCTGGTGCTTGTGTGGATGGTGCTCCAGAGGACGCATATAGTTCTGGTGGGCGGGACTCTGAATCTGCCTTTTCTAATGAGTTAGGTTCTTTTGATGCTTTATATGCTGATCAACTGGACGGGTCTTCTGTTGCTGTTGATAGCGGTTCTTCTGATTCTGAATCTAATTCTAGTGGAGTTGCGGAAGAGGGGTTAGGTACTGATCTTCCTAATGACTCTCGTGTTACAACTCTGGCCCCTATTGATGCCTTAATGGCTAAGGCTTGGTCTGGTTCCACTTCTGAATGGACTATTGGCAATATTAAATTTAAAGCTTTGAACGGTACAATTTTCTGGCTTGTCAGTCTCCTTGCTTTCAAAGTTGATGCGATTTATGGTGAGTCTGTTAGGTCTAACAATTATTTGAAGGCTATTGATACGGCTTCTAAGTCTAGTGCCGAATCTGATTCCAGTGTTCTTGCTGTTCTTCGTAGTGCTCTTTACGCTAACAATGCATCTGGTAATCCTGTTTCTGTTGCTGGCTATCTCTCGGCTATGTCGCCTTACATGGTCACGATTCAAAAAGCCTTAGACCAGGCCAACGCCTATAAGGTTGCAGATTCTTCCTTGTTGTCTAAGGGCTTTGACGATCTTAGGAAAGCGCTTTACGCCAATAATCAAGCTGGTAATTCTGTATCCGTGGCTGGCTATCTCTCGGCTATGTCGCCTTACATGGTCACGATTGATGAGAAGCTTAGACCTGTTTCCTCTATTGCTGGTTACCTCGTTGCTAACAATGCATCTGGTAAGCCTGTTTCTGTTGCTGGCTATCTCTCGGCTATGTCGCCTTACATGGTCACGATTCAAAAAGCCTTAGACCAGGCCAACGCCTATACGGTTGCGGATTCTTCTTTGCTTTCTAAGGGCCTTGACGATCTTAGGAAAGCGCTTTACGCCAATAATCAAGCTGGTAATTCTGTATCCGTGGCGGGTTACCTGTCTACTATGTCGCCTTACATGTTTACGATTGACCAGAAGTTAGGTCTATTGGCTCAGATTCGTTCTGATTTGGAAGCTAACAACTCTTCTGGCACTTTGCTTTCTGTTGCTCAGTATCTTTCTACTATGTCGCCGCTTCTTGGTTCTATTGATAGAAGCGTCTCTAGTCTCGTCTCTTCTGTTGGTTTTAATGGCAACATTGTTAAGCTTCTTACAGGGTTGCAGGATTCCGTTACTGCCTGGGGTACGCGCTGGGATAAGCAAGATCAGTGGCTGATTGAATGGGGCAAGCGCTGGGAGTCGCTCAGTCCTGGTTTTGACCTTTCGGGCATCGTGTCTAGACTTGATGCGATTAAGAACCTGCTTGTTGCCGCTGGTTTGATTGAGAACGGCAAAGAACTTCTTGATGTGATTTTCGGCGATCTCTCGGGCATTGGCCAGGCCGCCGCTACCGGGGCTATACAGTCTGCAATGGAGAGCGCTTTTCCCTTCTGCATTCCCGCGCTCGTCAAGCAGCTTTTCGGGCTTCTCGCCTACGAGGGCTCCGCGCCCGTCTGGGAGTTCGATATATGCGGTAATCCCCTTGTTTGCGACTTCTCGGATTTCCAGCTCGTGGCCGACTGTACGTCCTGGCTGTCGCGCCTTGGCCTTGTTCTGGCCCTTCTCGTCAATACTCGCAAATTCGTCTTCACCGTCAACGGGGGTGGTGCATCGTGATCTCCGCAATTCTCGGTACTTTGCTTGGCTCTGCCGTCCAGTTGGTTCTTCTGGTTCTCGGCCTTTTGCCGACCGTCGATGTTTCCGCGCTCCCCGTCGCCGTTCCCGAGTCGGTGCGCGGGGTGCTCTCCACGCTCAACTGGTTCGTCCCCTTCGGCGATCTGGTCTTCATCCTTACCGTCTGGATCGCCGCCGTCCTGGCTGTGAACGTCGCCCTGGCCGTTGCCCAGGTCGTTCAGATGATGGCGAGGTGATGCGCTGTGATGTATCTATACAGCGGCACGCCTGGTTCGGGCAAGTCCATGCACGTCGCCCGCGACATCCGCGACCAGCTGCAGGTGAAGAAGCGTCCCGTTGTCTGCAACTTCGACGTTAACCCGTCCCTGCGCAACTACGACGCCCTTTTCCGCTTTGTCTCTAACTCCGATCTGTCGCCTGATCTGCTCTACGAGCATTCGCGGCGGTACTTCGCGGGCAAGCCTGTTCGCGAGGACGCTATTTTGCTCGTGATAGATGAGGCCCAGCTTGTTTTCAACTCGCGCACGTGGCAGGATCGGGGAGCGTCCTCCCGCCGTATGGACTGGATAGAGTTTTTTAGCCAGCATCGCCACTACGGTTACAAAATTGTGCTCGTCTCCCAGTTCGACAGGATGCTAGACCGCCAGATAAGGAGCCTTCTCGAAATCGAGGTGAACCACCGCAAGCTGGCGAACTTCGGGCTTAAGGGCTTCCTTCTGTCCCTGCCCTTCGCGGGGAAGCTGTTCTTGGCCGTGTCGTACTACTACGGCATGAGGGAGAAGGTCGGGTCTTCCTTCCTCCTTCCCCGCAGGGCGTATTTTCGGGTTTACGACAGCTACAACCGCTTTAGGCAGGTGCCCGAGACGGCGTGAGCGGCGAGGGGCAGGGGGTACCCTGCCGCTCGCGCCGTCTCGCGGCCCCCTTGTGCTGCCGTCTCCCGCTTTCGCCCCGCTTCCAGGGGTCGAATCTCATTCGATACTGGAAACGGGGCGCACGGCGGCGCTCACGGCGTTTCGGAGGGTTTTCCGCCGTCGCCGCCGACCCGTTCCGTTTGCTGGAACGCGCCCCTTACTTGATATAGGGGGCGTGTTCCGTGTTCCAAAGAGAGAGGATTTCCGTTCTATGGCTGCTTCCAAGAAGTCCCGTTGCTGGTGGTTCGTCCAGCTTGTCGAGAACCTTCCCGAGGACTGGCGCGACCAGTTGCACGAGTTGATGCTTCCTGGCTGCTTCATCGTCCACGACCGCGACACGCGCGTAGACGATGACGGCAACGAGGTGCCGAAGAAGCCGCATATTCATTGCATGGTTGAGTTCGGTTCCCCCATTGTCGCCGAGTCTGCGCTTAATGCTATACCGTCCAGCTTCGGGGTTGCCTTCGTGAAGCCCGTGCCTAACAAGGTCGGCGCCTACCGTTACTTATTGCATTACGATCAGCCCGACAAGGCCCAGTACGAGCAGGATTCTATTACGCATATGGCAGGCTTCAAGGTCAATATCTCGGATGTGTACAATATCGATTTTGCGGACGTGTACGAGCTTATCAACGAAATGAAGATCAGCAATTTTGCTATGCTCATGTCGTTTCTGGTAGAATTCAGGCCAGAGTACGTTAACTATGTTTCATCGCACGTTAATCTGGTGAAGACATATATAACGGAACTTAATAGATACTGCTTTTAGCATAAATCAGGATAATTGTACATAATTTTTCTTATCAGCCTTTTACCGACGTATTTGACCGCTTACTCCTTTATTCCATATTATCAGCCTTTCATAATTGGTCTCGATAATGCTATCGACATTGTAGGACAAGGACTCTGCTCTGGTTGGCGGCGGCGAGGTCTATCCCCAGGCGTTGCCGCCCGATGAGGGCTGGGGGGCGCTCGAAAACTGAGAAGCAGCATTTCCGAGGATGGCGCGGTAGTCTCCGGTCTGCATCGCCTCGATCAACGTCGGCAGAATCATGGCCACGCTTACGGCGTTGAGCACGAGGGCGACAAGGCCGATGACGACGCCCAGAAGCGCCGTGCGCCTCAACGAGAGCGCATAAGCACGCTGCGACAGATCGGCTTGACTCAGAGCGCGCTTGACTTTCACTATGGCGATAGTCGCGCATACTACGGCAACGGTGCTGAGGGCAACGCCTCCGATGATAAGCGACACCGGGCCGGCGATGCTCGCCACCGTTGCCAACGTTCGCGCCGATTTCAGCTCCAGAGATTCGACAGTATGCTGCGCTTGCTCTGCTGTTCGAGGGGGTTCATCGGGCTTTTGCGGCTGAGGAAGTTCGGGCCTTTGGCTGGTCATGTAGGGCTCCTAACGAGTTCCGCTGCTCCCGAAGCCGCGGGCGCCTCGGGGGCTGTTTTCGAGATGATCAGTGTTATGTAAAGTAATAGACGGGGTAGCCACGATCATAAGCTGGGCGATGCGGTCGCCGCGCTGAAATTGAAATGTTTCACGAGGATCGAGGTTGATCAAAACCACCTTCACCTCGCCGCGATAGCCGCTGTCGATAAGGCCTGGCGCGTTCACAATGGAGATGCCGTGCTTTGCCGCAAGCCCGCTGCGCGGAATGACAAGTCCGGCATGGCCCTCGGGGATAGCCAGGGCAAACCCGCAGGAAACCACCGCACGTTCAAACGGCGCAATGGAGCCGTCTTCAACGGACCGCAAATCGAGTGCCGCATCGCCCGGATGCGCGTAGGCCGGTTCTGGCAACTGCTTGTCGAGCAGGGAGATATCGATGTTCACAGCGCCCCCCTACCCGAGTTCCCCGAGTGCGCGGGAGAACTCCTCAACGCTTTGGAAATCCTTGTACACGCTTGCGAATCGAATGTAGGCGACTTCGTCGAGGCCGGCGAGACGGGCGAGCACCATATCGCCCAGATCTTTCGACTTGATTTCGGTGCGCTGGGCGTTGCGAAGCTCGGCCTCAATGCTGGCGATGAGCGCATCAATCTTCTCGGGGGTGATCGGACGCTTCGCACAGGCGATGAGCAGGCCGCGCATGAGTTTCTCCCGATCGAATACCTCGGAAGATCCGTCCGTCTTGATGACGAGGATGGGGTGTTCGGCTAAGCGCTCGTAGGTGGTGAAGCGGGCTCCGCAGGCGAGGCATTCCCGACGGCGACGAATGGAGGCGCCATCGTCGGCCGCACGAGAGTCGACAACCTTCGACTCCAGATAACCGCAAGAAGGGCAACGCATAGGTTCTCCTAACTGTGAGTTAGCTACCTATGATACCCCATAGGTCCTCCCCTCTTCCTCCTCTTCAAAACATTGCTACCATCGCGATACATCGATGGCGGTGAATGCTCAGGCGAAGAAGATGAAGAACGATACGAGCGTGCTCAGGGCGAAGATCACGGGGAATTCATAGCGGCTCATTTTTCTTCTCCTCTCCTCTTGCGTAGAACCTTTGTTCGCAGTTATAATAGAACGAACAAAAGTTCCTGTCAATACAATTTCAAACAAATGTACGCTTTTATGAAAGGACGCGATATGGCTCAGAAAGTGACGAAACGGCAGCAGGCAGTGCTTGACTGCATCGAAGCGTGCATTCGCGAAAAAGGCTACGGCCCGACGGTGCGCGAGGTGTGCCAAACACTCGGCCTCTCCTCCCCTTCCACGGTGCATGTTCACCTGAAGGCCCTGGAAGATAAGGGCTACATCAAGCGCGACCCCCTGAAGTCGCGCTCCATTGCCCTTACCTACCCCATCGAGGACGCCCCTTCCCCGGTAGTCCTCGCGGCCACCTACAGCAATCTTGTCAACGTCCCCCTGGTAGGTGATGTGGCTGCGGGATCGCCGATTCTCGCCGAGGAGAACATTACCGACACCATGACGCTGCCAACCGATATCGTGGGCGACGCCCCATCCTTCATGCTGTCGGTTCGGGGCGAATCCATGATCGAGGCGGGCATCAACGACGGCGACTACGTGGTCGTCAAGGAGCAGCCGGTGGCCAACAACGGCGATATCGTGGTGGCCATTGTGGATGACGGCGCTACCGTCAAGCGATTCTACAAGGAGGCCGACCATATTCGCCTGCAGCCGGAAAACTCTACGATGGATCCCATCATCGTGAGCGACTGCTCCATTGCGGGCAAGGTCGTGGCGGTGTTCCGCCGTCTGTAGCTCCTCCTGTTGTCGAAGCAGGGCAGCGGCCGGCGTCGTCGTAGGGCGACTCCGGCCGCTGTCATTTCATCGATCCATTATAAAAGGATGAGGACGGAATGCGGTGCCCTAGGAGACGGCGTAGGGCTCGAACATCGAGGCATAGGCAGGACCGACGAGCATTTGGAGGTGGGTTCCGTCTGCCTGATGCTCCTCGGATATGATATGGCAGCGCTCGTGGGCAACTGAAACGAGGTCGCCACGCTGGTAGGGAACGACCACATCCATCTTGGCATCGGCCGACGATGCGGCCGCGGCTATGGCGTCGACGAGGGCGTCGATGCCATAGCCTGTGCGGGCGGAGACGAATTGCGCGCCCGGAAAACGCTTCCGCAGCCCGGCGAGCGTCTCCTCATCGAGGAGGTCGCATTTGTTGAACACCTCGATAGTGGCGATAGTTTGGGCGCCGATCTGCTGAAGCACCTCGCATACCGCATCGATCTGCCCTTCGAACTCCTGGGACGAAGCATCGACGACATGGAGAACGAGATCGGCGCCGGTGATCTCGTCGAGGGTCGATTTGAACGCCTCCACAAGGGTGGTGGGCAGTTTCTGGATGAAGCCCACGGTGTCGGTCACGGTGACCTCGCGCCCTTCGGGAAGCTCGAACTTGCGCGTGGTGGAATCCAGGGTGGCGAACAGTTTGTCGTAGCTGAGAACATCGGCGCCGGTCAGGCGATTGATCAGCGAGCTCTTCCCGGCGTTCGTGTAGCCGGCAAGAGCTACCTTGAACATGCCGCTTCCATAGCGGCTCTCGCGCTGGAGCGAGCGCACGTCGGCAAGGCGGGCGAGCTCGCGGCGAATGCTCGTGATGCGCTTGCGCACCATGCGACGGTCGACCTCCAACTGGCTCTCGCCCTCGCCGAAGCGCGAGCCGACGCCGCCTCCCATGCGATTGGACGCCAGATGCGCCCACATGCCGCGCAGACGCGGGTAGAGGTACTGGTTTTGGGCCAGGCGCACCTGCAGCCGCCCCTCCTTGGAGGTGGCGTGGAGGGCGAAGATATCCAGGATGAGCGCCGTGCGATCGATCACCTTCACGGATTTGTCCATTACCTTCTCGAGGTTCGCCTGCTGCGAAGGTGTCAGCTCGTCGTCGAAGATGACCAAATCTGCCTCGCTTGAGCGGGCCAGCTCGGCGATCTCCTCGGCCTTGCCCGAGCCGACGAACGTGCGGGGATTGGGCGCGTCGAGCCGCTGCATCGTGGAGGCCACCACATCGGCTCCGGCAGTGTCGGCCAGGCGCTCCAGCTCGACCAGGGATGATTCAAGGGGCCACTCGAGCCCGGGGCGGTCGACCCCTACGATAACGGCGCGCTCGCGGCTCTCCTCAGCCTGGGTAGCCGGGCCCCTCTGGATTACGGATTGGTATTCAGTCATAGGTGCTCCTCACGCATTGATACGACTAATAGCGATGATACGGGAGACATCCCGCCGGTCGCGGGCTCCTTAGCCGACAGTGCGCATGGACAACACCCTCTTCCTTTTTCACGAGCTGCAAAGCTCGGGGCAAACGCTCGCTATGATAGCATAGGCCGATGAAATCGCAAGCCTAGACAAGCTGCATGAGGATCGCATCGGCGATCGCTTGCGCATCTCCCGCATCAGCGTTGATCCAGTGAATACGATTGTCGCGCCGGAACCAAGTACGTTGCCGCTTTGCATAGCGGCGCGTGGCCTGTTTGATAGACGCGATGGCCTCATCCAAGGTGCAGCGCCCCTCGAGCGCGGCCACGATCTCTTTGTAGCCGATGGCTTGCGGTGCGGTCACACCTTCGCGGAAGCCGGCATTCACAAGACCCCGGACCTCTTCGACGAGTCCTGCCTTCACCATAGCGTCCACCCGGGCATCGATGCGCGCGGCCAGGATGGCAGGGTCGACCGCCAAGCCGAATTGCACTGCCGGAACCGCCTCCCCAATGGCGGCCAGGTTGCGTTTCTGCTCGGCATAGCTGCGTCCCTCTGCCAAAAGCTCGAAAGCGCGCACCACGCGGCGAACGTTGTGGGGGTGCACGACGGAGGCGCTCTCGGGGTCGCGTCGCTCGAGCTCCTCCCACAACGCCTGGGCACCGTGCTCGTCGGCGAAGGCCGTCCAATGCTCGCGCACGGGATTAGCTTGCTGCTCGCCGGCGGGGAACTCGTAGTCATCGATGGCGGCCCGCACATAGAGCCCCGTGCCCCCGCAGAGCACCGGAACGTGCCCCCGCGCCGCGATATCGCCGAAGGCCTCCCGTGCGAAGGACTGGAACAGAGCGGCCGAATAGGGCTCGCCGGGATCGACGAGGTCGAAGCCGTGATGGGGCACGATGCGCTCAGAGGAGGGCAGCTTGCCCGTTCCGATATCCATGCCTCGATAGATCTGCATGGAATCGGCGCTCACCACTTCCCCATCGAGGACAGAAGCCACGATTTGGGCCGCGTCGGTCTTGCCCGACGCCGTGGGCCCCACGATGGCAATGACGGGGCGGTTGTTGCTAGGCATCGACGACCGTGCCGGACAAATACCAGGTGCGCGCCTCATCGATGGCCACCGGCACGATGGTGCCGATGAGATCCTCGGGCCGAAGACCAGCGGGCACGGGAGCGTGAACGGTCTGGTTCTTGGGGCTCTTGCCGGCGAGCACAAGCTCGTCGCGCTTGGACACCCCCTCGATAAGCACCGGGACGATGGTGTCCAACTCGCCCTGATTCGCCTCCCAGGCCTTGCGCTGAACGAGGTCGACCAAGCGGTCGAAGCGCTCCTGGATCACCTCGCGGGGCGTGTCGTCCTCCATGGCCGCCGCCGGCGTTCCCTCGCGCTTGGAGTAGATGAAGGTGAACACCTGGCCGTAGCCCACTTCCTCCACCAGGCGGTAGGTTTCCATGAAGTCTTCCTCGGTCTCGCCGGGAAAGCCCACGATGATATCGGTGGACAGCGCGATATCCGGAACGACGGCGCGCAGCTTCTCGATAAGACCGAGGTAGTGCTCGCGCGTGTAGCGGCGGTTCATAGCCGCAAGAATGCGGTTCGAGCCCGACTGCACAGGCAGATGAAGCGCCGGCATGAGCGAGCGCAGCGTACCGAAACGGGCGATGACCTCATCGGTGAGGTCTTTCGGGTGGCTCGTGGCAAAGCGCAGGCGCTCCACGCCGGAGGCATCCACCGCATCCAGCACGTCGGCGAAGCGCGGCTCGCCGTACAGGTCGCGCCCGTAGGAGTTCACGTTCTGCCCGAGCAGGGTGATCTCCTTCACACCCGCCTCCCCGTAGCGCCGCGCCTCCTCGGCGATGTCCTCGAGCGGCCGCGACTTCTCGCGCCCGCGCACGTAGGGCACGATGCAATAGGAACAGAAATTGTTGCAGCCCACGGTGATGGGGAGCCATGCCGCCCAGGTGTGCTCGCGATCGGCGGGGAGGGCCGAGGAGAACTCCGTTCCCTCGGCGAGCACCTCGACGGCTTGGCGGCGATTTTCGATGGCGGAGGAGAGAAGGCCGGGCAGCGAGCCGAGGTTGTGGGTGCCGAACACGACATCGAGGTGCGGCAGCTGCTCGGTGAGCTTCTCGCCGTCACGCTGGCCGATGCAGCCCCCTACCGCGATATAGCGCTTGTCGAAAGGCGAGCCCTCGCGCACGGCGATATTCTTCATGGAGGCCACCTGCCCGTAGAGGCGCGTATCGGCCGCTTCGCGCACACAGCACGTCAAAAACACAACGATATCGGCCTCCTCAATGGAGGCGACGGGCAGCGAGCCCAATCCTTCCAGCATACCGGCTACGCGCTCGGAATCGTGCTTGTTCATCTGGCAGCCGAAAGTATGGATGCAGAAGGTGGACCCTTCGAAATGAGTGCTCATGGGCTCTCCGAATCGATTGACTTAGGGAATCGTCGCGTTCTCGGCTGCGACGGGCGCAGCGGCAAGCCCCGCGCGGGGCTCGACGGCGAAACGGATGGCCGTGCGGTACTCGCCGTCGATGACGATATCGGCGAAAGAGGGAATGCAGCAGATCTCGATGCCCACCGGCGAGAGAAACCCGCGTGAGATGGCCACGGCCTTCACCGCCTGGTTGACAGCGCCGGCGCCGACGGCCTGAATCTCGACAGTGGCGCCGTCCTTGATCATGCCGGCAATCGCGCCGGCCACCGAAGCGGGAGAAGATTTCGAGGAGACCTTGAGACAGCCGATAGCGGGCTTGGGTTCTGTAATGGTTGGCACGTCGCTGTTCCTTGTCCTGCGGGGCGCGAATACTGATACATTGAAAGTTCGTTTCATGCTGAATATCAGGGGGCAGCCTGGTGTTCAAACGTTATTATTCTACCTAATCGCCAGAAGGCGCGCAACAGGCGGTCGGATCCTAATCCATCTTGTGGATGGGAATGGTTATGCGAATGGCGTCAGGCGTCGCCGACACATGGGGCCGCCCGACGCCGTCGAGAAAGTAGCGCCGCGCGATGGGCCCCATAGCCTGCTCGGCCGCATCGGCGAGGAGCGCCGCGTCCTCATCGGCCAGCCGCAGCTTGCGGGCATCGCCCTTGGGACGGGGAGCGGCAGATGCCCGTACAGCGGGAAAGCTCTCCTGCTGGAGTCGATCGGTCAGCGAGCTGGCCGGCCCGATCGTGCCATCTAGTATGCGCCGGGCGGAACGCGCAGAGAGCGGAAGGCCCGTTCCGTCGCACCAGGCGGCCAGATCGTCGGGGCTTGCGAGGAGGGCCGGCTGCTTTACCAAGGGAAATTCGCTCACCTCGCCGGGGAAGGCCCTCAGGGCCGCCGAGGTGGTGGCCATGCCGAACTCGTAGAGGGTCGCGGCGATATCGACAGGCGTGCCGATGTGCACAGCGCAATCGTTGCGATGCTCGAGGGCGAACTCGGCTGCCGTGCGCAGGATGTTCTTCGGCCCGCGCATACAGAAGGAGCCCTCCCCACTTGCCTCGAAGCGCGGGAAGGTCGATTGGTCGGTCTTCTCGCCGAGCTGGGAGAGATCGGTTTCAACCGATATGCTCGTCCCGAGGCCAGGGGCCGAGCGGGCCACCCGCGCGTATCGAGCGTTTGCGGAGATTGAGTAGAGGGCCATGCCCCGGCCGTGCATGCCCCACTTGTCCATATGGGCCGTATCGAGCTTCGAGGTGACGCGTGGTTCGAAGATGCGATCGTGAAGCGCGGCGGGGATGCCGTCGCCATCGTCGATGACGGTGATGAGGCGTGCGCCTTCGGTGCGCTGGGTTGCAAGGAAGATGTGCCGCGCACCCGCATCTCGGGCATTGCGCAGAAGCTCGATGACGATATCCTCGCTCGATCGAATGTCCTGGGCCGCCTGTCGGCGTTCGGCTTCGGAGGAGCGCAAACGAACGAAGCCGTCCCCGAGGTCGGCTTCGACTCGGAGACGGCTCTCACCGCATACGGTGTCGATGAAATGGGACAGATCGGAGTCGGTCATGAACTACTTCGCGTAATCGACCGCACGGCTCTCGCGGATGACGACAACCTTGACCTGGCCCGGATACTGCATCTCGTTTTCGATCTGCTGGGCGATATCATGGGCAAGCACAACGGATGCGGCCTCGTCGACCACCTCGGGCTCTACCATGACGCGCACCTCGCGGCCGGCCTGGATGGCGTAAGTGCGCTCCACGCCCGCATGGGCATTGGCGATCTCCTCGAGCTTTTCCAGACGCTTGATGTAGGCGTCGAGCGTCTCCTTGCGAGCGCCGGGGCGGGCCGCCGAAACGGCATCTGCGGCCTGGATGAGCACGTCGATGACAGAGTTCGGCTCGATATCGTTGTGGTGGGCCTCGATGGCGTGAACGATTTCGGGGCGCTCGCCGAAGCGACGGGCAAGATCGGCGCCGATGACGGCATGGCTGCCTTCGACTTCGTGGTCGACCGCCTTGCCCAGATCATGCAGAAGACCGGCGCGCTTGACCGGGATGGGATCGAGGCCGAGCTCGGAGGCCATCACCGAGGCGAGGTAGGCCACCTCAAGCGAGTGGTTCAGCACGTTCTGCCCGAAGGAGGTGCGGTAGCGCAGACGACCGAGGGTGTTGACCAGCTCGGGATGCAGATCATGGATGCCGGCGTCGAAGGAGGCCTGTTCGCCCGCTTCCTGAACACGCTGGTTCACCAGCTTCACAGCCTTGCCGTACATCTCCTCGATGCGCGCCGGGTGAATACGCCCGTCAGCGATGAGGTTCTCCATCGTGACGCGCCCGATTTCGCGGCGCACCGGGTCGAAGCAGGAGATGGTGACGCATTCCGGGGTATCGTCGATAATGAGGTTCGTGCCCGTGAGCTGCTCGAAGGAGCGGATGTTGCGGCCCTCGCGCCCGATGATGCGGCCCTTGAGGTCGTCGGAGGGAATATGGATGGTGGAGACGGTGGACTCGGCCGAATGATCGGCGGCCACGCGCTGGATGGCGAGGCTCAAGATCTCGCGGGCCTTCTTGTCGGCCTCCGCCTTCGTGCGCGTCTCGGCATCGCGGATAATGACGGCGGACTCGCGGGTCACGTCGTCGCGGATGGTCTCCAGAAGCTCGGCCTTGGCCTCTTCCGGACTCATGCCCGCGGCCCGCTCGAGGGCTTGGTTGATTTCGATCTGAGCCTCCTCGCGATGGCGTTCGATGGCGTTTTCCGCCTCGTTCACATCGCGTTCGCGGCGCTCCACCTGCCCCTGGAGCGAGGAAAGCTGGTGCTCGCGTGCGTCGAGGGACTCGACGCGGCGGTCGAGGGATTCCTCGCGCTGGGCGAGCGTCTCCTCGCGTTGGGCAACACGGCTCTCGGCGGAGCGCACCTCGCGCATGCGCTCCTTTTTCTCCTCTTCCAGCTCCTGGCGGTAGCGCAGGGCCTGGTCCTTCGCCTCGATCTCCGCTTCTCGGCGCATCGTCTCCGCTTGCTTCCGCGCGTCCTCGACCAGGTTGGCAGCCTCGCCGGCAGCCTGCTTGTTGGAAGACGCGGCCATGAAACGATTGACGATGAAACCGAGGACGATGCCGACGATGGCGACGGCGATGACAACGACGATCATCACGGGATCCATCGTGATTCCTCCTTTCATCTGGGCTTTTATACCCAATTGATGTCATAAAAAATGCCCGTGGCCGGGCAAGAGCGTATGCATGCGAGGACATTCGATGTATATCGTTGTCTATATCAAATACCCCGACGGGTACATCTGCTCAAAAAGCCACAATGGACAGTATACCCGATGAAGCGAAGAAAAGAACCCCTCAATGGACGAGAGGCCGCTCGCGCGGGCGCCCCTTGGCGCCATGCGAGCGGCCCCTCCCCTTTTCGAGTTAGCGCACCCCAGTCTCTTCCGACCAGCGCCGTGCGGCCGTGACGGCTACATCGGTGTCGAATCCCTGGGTAACCAGCTTGCGGAACGCTGCCTCGCGCGCCCGCTTGGCCCGCGGCGGGCGGCGCCGCAGAAGCGCCAGCGCGCGATCTACCTCCGCGTCCAGGCCGCGGGCGGTATGCTCCTGCCATGCCGCAAGGCTGCTCGGATCGATGCCGAGCTTCTCGATCTCGGACTCGGCATCGCGCAGCCCGCGCCCTGCGGAGAGCTTCGCGCGGATAAGGGCATCCCCGTAGCGACGATCGTCGATAGCCCGCACGCGCACCGCGCGCTTGAGCGCCTCTTCGACGACCTCGGGCGGATACTCGTCTTTTAGCAGGCGCTCGCGCACGTAGGCGCTGGAGCGCTCGCGTGCCGAGGCCCAGCGGAGGATCTTGCGAAAAGCAGCCTCTGCCGTTTTCGTTTCCGTCTCCGCGGAATTTCCCGGCCGATCGCCGCGATCGTCGCACAAGGCCTCCTCGTAGCCTGGATCGAGGTGGCCAGAGGGCGCCGGAGCGCATTGGCTCGTGCGGGGGGCCACGCCCTCCGGCTCGTCCTGGCCCGCCTCGATGGCCTCGACGGCGGCTCGAAGCTGCGAGAGTATGTCAGACCGAGCGGCCATCCTACTTCTTCTTGCCGGGCGTCTTGGGGGCGGGGCTGAACGAATCGCCCTCGGCCGGAGCCTCGATAATGGGAATCTCGTAGGCCTCGCGCACCTTCGTCTCGAGTTCCTCACGCAGGTCGGGATTCTCCTTCAGCGTCTGCTTCGCCGCCTCGCGGCCCTGGCCCAGCCGCTCCTCGCCGTAGGTATACCAGGCGCCGGACTTCTTGGCCACGCCGCATTCCACGGCCATATCCACGATGCAGCCCTCGCGCGAGATGCCCTCGCCGTACATAAGATCGAACTCGGCCTGGCGGAAGGGGGGTGCCACTTTGTTCTTCACGACCTTGGCACGCACGCGGTTGCCCACCACATCGCCGTTCTGCTTAATGGAGTCGATGCGTCGGATGTCGATGCGCACCGAGGAGAAGAACTTGAGAGCACGGCCGCCGGTGGTGGTCTCCGGATTGCCGAACATCACGCCGATCTTCTCACGCAGCTGGTTGATGAAAATGCACGTGGTATTCGACTTGGAGAGCGATCCGGCGAGCTTGCGCAGCGCCTGGGACATGAGGCGGGCCTGCAGACCCACCGTGGTGTCGCCCATCTCGCCCTCGATCTCGGCGCGGGGCACCAGCGCCGCCACGGAGTCGACGATGACGCAGTCGATGGCTCCGCTGCGCACGAGCATGTCGCAAATTTCCAGGGCCTGCTCGCCAGTGTCGGGCTGGGAGATGAGCACCTCGTCGATATCGACGCCGATGCGGGCGGCATAGACCGGATCGAGCGCGTGCTCCGCGTCGATGAAGGCGACGATGCCGCCGAGAGCCTGGGCCTCGGCGAGAATCTGGAGGGCGAGGGTCGTCTTGCCCGAAGACTCGGGACCGTAGATCTCGATGATGCGCCCGCGCGGCACGCCGCCGATGCCGAGCGCCGCATCCAGCGGGAGGGCTCCAGTGGGGATGACGCCGATATTCAGATCGCCGCCGCCTTCCCCGAGCGTCATGATGGAGCCCTTGCCGAACTTCGACTCGATCTGGTCCGTGGTGAGTTTGAGCATCTTTTCTTTGTCTTCGTTCATGGATTCTCCTTGTCTGGGCCATCATACGAACAAGTGGCCGTTTTCACTCTATTATACGAACAGACGTATGATCGTCAAGACCTATCTTTGCAGATTGGAACACTTCGACGATGCGAGCGCCATGATAGCTCCACACAACCGTGAAACGATGCCCGGACTGTCCCGAAAGCGACCGTCCCCGAACCGCACATCAGTCGCAAAAAAGCGGGGGCGGCCCTACGAGCACCGTCCCCGCTCTCCAACGGCGCCTCGCCCTAGCAGGCCGCCTCGATGGCCTGGAGCGCCGCGAGCACCGTCTGCAGGCGCACAACCTCGCGACCGCCTTCGAAATGATGGCACGTCGCGTGGCCGCCCTTGACGGTGGCGCAGCCGACCCACACGGTTCCCACCGGCTTGCCGGGCTCGGCTCCCCCCGGCCCGGCAATGCCCGTCACCGACACGGCGACATCGCTGGAAAGCTTCCGCAAGGCACCGCGCGCCATCTGAAGGGCCACCAGCTCGTCGACGGCTCCCTGGCTCGTGAGAACATCGCCCGACACGCCGAGAAGCTCCTGCTTGACGTCGTTGACGTAGCTCACAATGCCTCCGCGCACGACCTCGGAGCTGCCCGGCACCGAGGTGAGCGTGGCGGCAATAAGGCCGCCGGTGAGGCTCTCGGCAGTGGCGACGGACAGCCCGCGGGCCCGGGCCTTCTCCACAATGGAGCGCGCCCGCTCGTCGATGGCCTTCTGCAGGGCGACAACCTCGGTGGCCGCCGGCGGAGCCTCCCGGGAAGCCGCCGACGAGTCGCCTTTCAAGAGGTGGCGCGCCTTCACCAGATAGTCGAGCATGGACATGATGGTAAGAACGAGCGCGATGCCCATAACCGCCCACGAGAGCACGAACAGCGGATTGGTGAACGCTGCGACGGCTGTGGGAAACACGAGCGCGTCCTTGGCGAGGAACAGCACGATGGAGATCATCTGGAAGACGGTCTTGGCCTTGCCGTACCAGCTGGCGGCGATGACCTCCCCCTTGCTGGCCGCCACCATGCGAATGCCTGAGACGATGAACTCGCGGGCCAAAATGATGAGCACGGGCCAGCCGGGCAGCACCGCGAGCTCCACAAGCGCGATGAGCGCCGCTGCCACGAGAATCTTGTCGGCAAGCGGATCCATGAACTTCCCGAAGTCGGTCACCTCGCCGCGGCTGCGGGCCAGATACCCGTCGATCCAGTCGGTGCACGAGATGAGGATGAAGATGCCCGCCGCAATGAGGCGCTTTGCCTCCATGGTAATATCGGGAAGCCCCATCCAGATCGGCCAGGGACTCACGATGGCGAGCACGAACACGGGAACGAGGCAGATGCGGATGAGCGTGACGATGTTGGCCGGCGTCCAGAGCTTTTCCGGCGCAGTGGGCTGGATGGTGGCCATGGGCCTCACTCCCCTTCCATCTCGTAGAGCAGCGTATCGGCGATAACGACCTCGACGACGTCGCCGGGCTCTCCCTCGCTCACGAAGGTGACCCCGTCCACCTCGGGAGCCTGGCACTGGGCGCGCCCGTAACGCTGGCCGTCCTCCTCGCAGCCTTCCACGAGCACGGGCATGACGCGCCCGATGCGCTCGGCGATACGCGGTACGCAGCAGGCGTCGGCCGCATCGCGCAGCACCTGGGCCCGCTCGGCCTTCTCGTCCTCGTCCAGCTGGCCGGGAAGATCGAAGGCGGCCGTTCCCTCCTCCCGTGAGTAGGGGAAGACCCCCACATAGTCGAAGGGTTCCTCGGCGACGAAATCGCACAGCGCCTCGAACTGCTCGTCGGTCTCGCCGGGGAATCCCGCGATGAGGGTGGTGCGCAGCGTGATATCGGGCACGGCGGCGCGAATGCGCTCGATGAGCTCGTGGAACTTCTCGGCGCTGCCCGCCCGGTTCATGGCCCGAAGCAACGGCGCGCTCACATGCTGGAGCGGGATATCCAGGTACGGGCAGACGTTGTCGCGGGCGGCCATGACCGAGAGCAGCGCATCGGTGACGCCCTCCGGCTGCAGGTACATGACGCGGAACCACGTGTCGGGAAACGCTTCGGACAACTCGTTCACGAGCCAGGCCAAATCGCGATCTCCGGGAAGGTCTTGGCCCCACCGCCCCGTATCCTGGGCGATAAGATCGATCTCGCGGGCACCATCGGCCCGCGCGCGCTCGACTTCTCGATAGATGTCCTCGAAGGGGAAGCTGTGGTAGCGTCCGCGAATGGCGGGAATCGTGCAGTAGGAGCAGAAGCGGTCGCAGCCGTCTGATATTTTCACATAGGCGAAGACGGAACCTGCCTGGGCAGGCGCACTCACGGTGCGCGGAAGCGGCTCGGTCCCGCGAACGTATCCGAGAATGCCGTCTACGACAGCGACGATATCGTCCTCCTTGCTGCAGGGGACGAAGGCGCGGGCCTCGGTCAGCTCCTCGGCCAGGTCGTCTCCGTAGCGGGCCGGCATGCAGCCGGCAACGATGAGGGCGGCATCGCCCCGCTCCACTGCGGGAAGCGCCGCGGTCTCGAAGATGGCCTCGAGGCTCTCCTCGGTCGCCGACTGGATAAAAGAGCATGTGTTCACGATGACGACATCGGCCTCGTCGGGTGAGGCGGACGTATCGTAGCCGGCTTCGGAAAGGGCCCGGGCCATGGCTGCGGAGTCTACTTCGTTCTTGGCGCAGCCCATGGTGATGAGGGAGATGCGGCCGCAGGGCTCGGCGGTCGCGACGGCGCTGGCGCCGGAAACCTGGTCAGTCACAGAGGGCACGGCTTTCTAGCGGTAGTTCACGTACTGCAGGGGCTGGCCGTAGTCCTGCCCCTTGAGAAAGGCGATGACCTCCTGCAGGGTATCGCGGGAAGGCGAGCTCACACGCAGTTTGTCGCCCTCGATGGCGACCTTGCACTTGAGCTTCTGCGCCTTGATGTCCTTGTTGATCTTGCCGGCAGTCTCCTTGTCGATGCCATCGACGATGGTAGCCGTCCGGCGCACCGAGCCGCCGCTGGCTGCCTGGACATCGCCCCACTTCACGGCCGTAAGATCGATGCCGCGTTTAATGAGCTTGCTGCCGATGACGTCGATCACCTGGGAGGCGACGAAATCGGCGGGGGCGGCCACGGTGATGGTGCCGCCGCTTTTGTCCAAGCTGATCTCGGCTCCGGAGTCCTTCAGATCGTAGCGCTGGGAAATCTCCTTCTTCGCCTGCTGGAACGCGTTGTCAACTTCCTGCATGTCGACAGTCGAGACGACATCGAAGCTTGATTCCTTGGCCATGGGTATCCTTTCGTCGGGTTGCGGGATGGGCAGCGAGCAGCGCTAGTTGCCACTGTCCGAGGAGCTGTCCTCGGGGGTATCGTCGCTGCCAGCAGCATCGTCGCCGTCGGCGGTGCCGTCGGCTTTGGAGTTTGCCTGCGCCGAATCGTCTTCGGACGAGGACGTGCCGTCGCCCTTATCGTCTGCGTTATCGGAGGACTTCGACGGGGAGACGCCGTTTTCCTTTTGCCAGTCGCGCAGGATATCGTCGAAGTCCACGGTGTAGGTGTACACGCCCGCCGCGCTCGAGCTCTCAGCAGGCTGCACCTCCTCGCCGTTCACCGACAGCGTCACGGCCTGAGGTGCCGTGGTCACGAACTTCAACTCGCCGGTAACGGGGTACTCCTCGCTCTTCGGGCCGGTGTAGGTATCGGCCTCCTTGGTCTTGCCGTCGACGACCACCTCGATGTAGGCCTTCTGGCCATCGGCTACCGCGTACTTGAACAGGGCGTTTTTCGGTGCCACCGGTTCGACTGTGGGCGCCTCGGCACTCTGGTTGCCGCCGGAGTCCCCGTTTGCGCCCGCCGGAGCGGGCATACCGGAGATGGGCACGGTGGGCGTGTCCTCGGCCGAGCCCCCCTTATCGCCGCCGAAGGCGAGCACGAGCACCAGCACGAGCAGGCCGATGATGACGGCGCCTACCACCAGGAGCGGCAGCATGGAGCCGAGGTTGGCGGCGATACCGGGCGCCTGGCGCCCTTGGACGAGGTTGGTGTACTGGGGCTGCGCGCTCCCGCGCGAGGACGAGCGCGACGAGCGCTGCCCGCTCCCGTGCGAGGAGCGCGGCGTGTCCAGGTACTCGGTGCGGCGGCTGCCGGGGCGCGACGAGGAGCGGTCGGACCGGTGTCCGTCGCCACTGCGGCCAGGCCGGCTTTCCATGGGGCGCCGCCCCGTCTCGAATTGGTGCGCCTCATCTCGGTAGGCGCGTGTTACCTCGGTGGGGTTGAGGCCTACGAGCCGCGCGTAGGCGCCCACCATGTTGGAGGTGTAGCCCCGCGGGGGCATGCGGGCGAAATCGCCCTCCTCGATGGCGCGCAGGATATCGGGGCGGATGCGCAGCTTGCGCGCGGCAGCGGACAGGTCCAGCCCCTTGCGCTCGCGGCCCATTCGAAGCATGTCCCCGAAGGAATTCTGTCTCGCCACGATCTCGTCTCCTCTATATCGTCGGGGAACCCGTGCTCGTCGCTAGTCCTCGTCGTTGGCCTCGAAGGCCTTCAACGTCTCGAGTTCCATCTGATCTACCAGCACTTCGCGGGGACGGCTTCCGTTGGCCGGGCCCACGATGCCCTTTTCTTCCAGTTGATCCATTATACGCCCGGCGCGGGCGTATCCGACCTTCAAGCGGCGTTGAAGGTTGGATGTTGAGCCCAAATCGCTTGAAACCACCACATCGGCAGCTTCCCACAGAAGCGGATCATCGGCCTCGGAGCCCCCATCGCCGGCCGGCGAGGAGTCGCCGAGGGTGACCACGTTGGTCTTCAAGATCTCGGAGTGGTACTCCGGCTCGCCCTGGCCCTTCAGGTGCGCCACCACGGCGGCGATTTCCTCGTCGGGAATCCAGGGGCCCTGCACGCGCACGGGTTTGGGATACTCCGGCTTGGAGATGAGCAGATCCCCTCGGCCGATGAGGTTCTCGGCGCCGGTGGAGTCCAGGATGACGCGGGAATCGATGCCAGAGGCCACGGTGAGGCCGATGCGGCAGGTGATGTTCGCCTTGATGAGGCCCGTGACCACGTTGGTGGAGGGGCGCTGGGTGGCGATGATGAGGTGGATGCCCGCTGCGCGCGCCAGCTGGGCGATGCGGCTGATGGAGAACTCCACCTCCTTGCCGACGTTCATCATGAGGTCGGCAAGCTCGTCGATGACGATGACGATATAGGGAATGGGCTCGCCGTAGGGGTTCTCGGGAGCCTCCCCGCCGCTCGCCTCGGCCGCATCGGCGGCGGTCTGGGCGGCCCTCGCCTTCTCGTTGAAGGAGATGATGTTGCGCACGCCGCACTTCGAGAACATCTTCAGGCGGCGCTCCATCTCGGCTACGGCCCAGGACAGCGCGCTCGATGCCTCGCGGCACTCGGTGACCACGGGCACGTAGAGGTGCGGAATGCCGTCGTAGGGGGCGAACTCCACCCGCTTGGGGTCGATCATGATGAAGCGCACTTCAGCGGGGGTGGCGCGCAGGAGAATGGACATGATCATGGCGTTCACTTCCACCGACTTGCCCGAGCCGGTGGTGCCGGCGATGAGCACATGGGGCATCTTCGCCAGATCGTGCACGATGGCGTGGCCCTCCACGTCCTCGCCGATGGCCACCTGCAGGGGCCCCTCCCCCGCGGCGGCCAGAACCTCGGGCAGGTACACTGTCTGCCGCTCACGGTTGGGTACCTCGATGCCCACGTAGTTGGTGCCGGGGATAGGTGCGAAGATGCGCACGCCGGGGGCGGCGAGCGCGAGCGCGATGTCATCGGTGAGGTTGGTCACCTTGCTCACGCGCACACCGGAGGGAAGATCGACCTTGAACAGGGTCACCGTAGGACCCTCCACCCAGCCGACGACGCTGGCGAACACCCCGAAGTCCTCGAGCGTGCCCTGAAGCTCGGCAGCCACCGAGCGCAACTGCTCTTCGGTGGAGCCGCGACGGCGCCCGTCGCCGGTAGCGAGCAGGTCGATGGAGGGCAGTTGGAAACCGTCGCGCGAGGGGGCGGGCTCGGCGGCCTTGGGCGACGGCTTCGCCTTCGGTTTCGCGGCCTTCTTGCGGGGATTTGCCGTCTGGGCCTTGGCAGCCGCCTCGACAGCTTCCGCTTCGGCCGCCTTCTTTCCGAGCTTGCGGGTCATGGGCCGGGCCGGAGCCGTTGCGGAGATGTCCTCGGGTGCCTCCGCCGCAACGGCGGCGAGGTTCACCGTGCGGCCGGCGGCTACGGCCGCAGGATCGACGCCGAGCTGGCGGGTCACTGCCGCTGCGGCAGGTGCGGCGGGCTCCGCCGCAGCCGGTCCGGCTGCGGCGTCCGCGCCTCCTATCGCCACGGTGCGCGCACCCGACACGGGGCGACTGCGGCGGCGGGGCTGCTCCTCCATGGACAGGCGCGCCGTAAGGGCCGCCGGCCGCACGACGGTCGCATCGGGCGGCTGGGGCACCTCGTCGGAGGTGCGTCCCAGGCCGTGGCGCACGACATGGCCGCCGCGCTTCACGGCGCCGAAGAGCGCCTCGGGCAAGTAAGGCGCCTGGGCGGCCAGGTCGGCCTCATGGCGCTCGCGCACCTTCTCGATGAAGGCCGAGACCGAAAAGCCGATGACAATGACGCCACCCAGGGCCACGCCCAGAAGCAGAATGGCCGAGATGATGCTGCCGAACAGGGTGAGGCCCACCCAGGCGAGCGCCGCGCCCACATAGCCTCCGTGGGTCGTGAGCGCATCGTAGTCGAACAGGTGCTCGGGCCCGGTGTTGCCGAGGGGCGTGAACAGCGCGATGATGCCGAGCAGCGCCACCAAGATGAGCGCAAGGCCCACGGTGATGCGCAGCGACATGCGCTCGCTCTCCTTGCGGTAGAGCACGGTCGCGCCTACGGCCACGAGGAAGAACGGCATGATGTAGCAGCCCACCCCGAACACGAGGTGGAGCGATTCGGACAGAAACGAGGTGACGATGGCGCCGGTAGGGGCCACCGCTGCGATGAACAGCACGATGCCGACGAGGATGAAGCCCACTCCCACCATGTCGCGACGGGTGCGGTCATCCAGAATGCGGGGCTCGGGCTCGACAGCGCGGCTACGCGCCGCCGACAGGGGACGGCGCGTACCGCTCTTCGAGACCGCTCCGCTCGCGTTTTTCGATGAAGATGCGTTTTTTGCTTGCGAGTGTCGGGCCACGGCGAATCTAGACCTCCAGAATGTTCACGACCACCATCGGACGCTGCTTGGTGCGCTCCCACAGAAGGGACAGGAGCGCATCGCGCGCCGCCTTGCGCAGCTCCTTGGCGCCTGCGCCCTTCGAGAGCGCCTTGCGCAGCGCGCCGGTGACGGCGCTGCCAGCCTCCTGGCCCAGGTAGTAGTCGTCGCCGCCGGTGATGCCGTGCATGGACACCTGCACCTCCCCCACGACCTGCTTGCGCTTCGCGTCCACGGCCGCGGCCACGCTGGCAAAGCCCTGGTTGCCGAGGGTGTTGCGCTCGTCGAGCACGTCCTGGGAGGTATCGCCCACCGACAGGCCGTCTACGTACACGATGCCCGAGGGCACGCCCTCGCCGCGGGCGATGCCCATGGCCGACAGCTCCAGCGCATCGCCGTTCTCCAGGATGTAGATGTTGTCGGGATCCACCCCGGTGGCCTCGGCAAGCTTCGCGTGGGCCCGCAGGTGGGTGGCCTCGCCGTGCACGGGCATGAAGGCCTTGGGCTTCACGAGGGTGAGCATGATCTTCAGCTCCTCGGCGCCCGCGTGGCCCGACACGTGCACCTTGCCGCGGCTCTTGTCGTAGACATCGGCGCCGATCTTCGCCAGCGAGTTGATGACGCGGGTCACGGCCTTCTCGTTGCCGGGAACCGGCGTGGCCGAGATGATGACGGTGTCGCCCTCCTCGATCTCGATGGTCTTGTGCTCGCCGTTGGCAATGCGCCCGAGGGCGCTTAGGGGCTCGCCCTGGCTGCCCGTGCACATGATGACGATCTGGTCGGCGGGAATGCCCTTCATATCGTAGGCGTCGATGAGGTTGTCGTCCGAGATCTTCAGGTAGCCGAGCCGCCGCGCAATGTCGGTGTTCTGGATCATGGAGCGCCCGGTGACGACCACCTTGCGGCCGTTCTTCACCGCTGCATCGCAGATCTGCTGCATGCGGTGGATATGGCTCGCGAAGCTGGCGATGATGACGCGGCCCTTGGCCTGGGAGATGATCTGCTCCAGGGTCTTGCCCACCTCCGCCTCGCTCGGCGTGAAGTTGGGGTTCATGGCGCCCGTGGAGTCGCTCATCATAAGGTCGACGCCCTGCTCGGAAAAGCGCGTGATGGCGGCGAAGTCGGTGGTCACGCCGTCGATGGGCGTCTGATCCAGCTTGAAGTCGCCGGTGTGCAGGACGTTGCCGGCCGGGCTCTGGATAAAGAGACCCACCGCTCCCGGGATGGAGTGGTTCACGGCGAAGAAGTCCACCTTGAAGCAGCCGAGCTTGATCTCCTCGCCGGATTTGATCTCGATGAGCTTGGCGTTCTTGATCTTATGCTCGGCGAATTTGCCCTCGATGAGGCCCAAGGTGAGCTTGGTGGCGTAGATGTTCACCGTGCGGTCGAGGTCCTTCAAAAGGTAGGGCAGCGTGCCGGTGTGGTCCTCGTGGCCGTGGGTGATGATGATACCGCGCAGCTTGTCGGCGTTCTCCAGCACGTAGGTGTAATCGGGCAAGATGAGATCCACACCCGGATGGTCGTCGTCGGGAAACATCAGGCCCGCGTCGTCCAAGATCATGTCGCCGCCGCACTCGAAGGCGGTCATGTTCTTGCCGATGGCGTCCAGGCCGCCGAGCGGGATGATGCGCAGCTTGGCGTTGGGGTCCTTCGACGCCTTCGAGCCGCGGCGCGAGCGGCGGTTCTCGGAGCGCTGGGCACCGTCGGCGCCCTCGCCGCGCGAGAGCTGGGGGCGCTTGCGCTCGAGGTTCACCCGCTTGAAGGAGGTGTTGTTCTTGCGGCTGCCGTTGCCGTTGCCGCCGTTGCGGCGGCCGCGTCCGTTTTGGGACGCGGCCTGGTTCGCGGCGCCGCGCTCGTTCTTCTCTTGCTTCTCGTTGGCCATAGAGTTCCTTGTCTTTCGTTGACGTATCTTGCAAAAACGCCGGTCCGCCTCAGGCGGTCCGGCGTCAACCGTTTCGGTGAAACGCGCGCTAGGCCAAGACGCCGACCTCGCGCATAATGGCGGCCAGAGCGGCCGACTGCTCGGGGGTGGCATCCACCAAAGGCAGGCGCACGCCGCCCACGGGAAAACCGACGAGCTTCAGGGCCTCCTTCACGAGGATGGGATTCGCCGTGGCGAAGAGCCCCGTCATGAGGGGCAGAAGCGCGGCGTTGGCCTCTTCGGCCTCCTCCCACCGGCCGGCCGCGGCCAGCTCCACGATCTCCTTCATACGCTCCGGAGCCACGTTGCCGATAGTGGAGATGACGCCAACACCGCCCAGGCGCATGATATCGAGGGTGGCCGAGTCGTCGCCGGAGTACACGTCGAAGCCGGCAGGGGCGCCCTCGATGATAGCCTTCACCTGGTCCAGGTTGCCCGAAGCCTCCTTGATGGCGACGATATTGTCGCAGTTGTGGGCCAGGCGCAGCGTGGTCTCGGCCTCCATGTTGATGGAGCAGCGCCCCGGAATGTTGTACAGGATGATGGGCATGTCGGTGGAATCGGCGATGGTCTTGAAGTGGCGGTAGAGGCCCTCCTGCGGCGGCTTGTTGTAATAGGGCACGACGCACATGAAGCCGTCGACGCCAAGCTTGGCCGCGTCCTGGGCGAAGTACACGGTGTCGGCCGTGCAGTTGTCGCCCACGTTCGCGATGACGGGCACGCGCCCGCCCACGGCGCGCAGCACCGCGCGGAACAGCTCCAGCTTCTGGGGATAGAACACCGTGGGGCTCTCGCCGGTGGTGCCGTTCACGATAATGGCGTCCACCCCGCCGGCAACGAGGCGGTCGGCCAGTTGCTGAGCCCGATCGAGGTCGAGTTCGAGATTTTGATCGAAGGGCGTGACCATAGCCGGAATGAGGCGGCCGAAGCGAGGATCGCGCTTGAATTCCATGGTGCATCTCCTTTGGCACAAGCCGAGGCGCGCAGTCGCGCCGGTGCGTTTCAACTGAGCTCCCATTATGCCACTGATGTTCGTATGCGGGAACGAGAGCGGTGCTAAGTTCGCCAAACGCACAAGGAGGACGGCCGTGCGAGCGACCGTCCTCCCCTTCTACGCCGGTGGCGGGGCCCTAGGCCATGAAGGTCTCCAGACCCACGATAAGCCCCTCGCGCTCCCCCACGCTGCGAATGCCCAGAAGCACCCCGGGCATGTAGGAAGTGCGGTCCCACGAGTCGTGGCGGATGGTGAGCGTCTGGCCAAGGGAGCCGAAGATGACTTCCTGGCTGGCCACGTAGCCCATGGAGCGCACCGCATGCACCGGCACGCCCTCCACGAGCGCCCCGCGGGCGCCCTCGGCGCCGGGCATCTCGGTCTCGCGACCGGGAGCCTCGCTCACGCGGGGGCTGCGGGCCTCGGCGATCAGCTGGGCGGTGCGCACCGCCGTGCCCGAGGGGGCGTCCTTCTTGTTGCAGTGGTGAAACTCCATGACCTCGGCCTCGGGGAAGTAGGGCGCGGCAGCCTTCGCGAACTCCATCATGAGCACGGCGCCCGTGGTGAAGTTCGGCGCGTAGAACAAGGCTGTGCCCGGGGCCGCGTCGGCCGCCAACTGCCCGAGCGTCTCGTTGGAAAGCCCCGTGGTGCCCACCACGCAGTCCACCCCGGCCGGCAGCGCCGCGGCCAGGTTGCCCGCCACGACGGAGGGCTGGGTGAAGTCCACGAGCACATCGGCATCCACGGCTTCCAGGGCATCGGCTACCGTGGCGAACACCGGGAAGGCGCCCGCATCGCCCGCGGCATGAGGGTCGATGCCGCAGACCACCTGCATATCGTCGGCCGCCGTGACAGCGTCCACCACAGCGCTTCCCATCCGGCCGGCGCATCCGGCCACAGCAACATTGATCATGAAGACCTCCTCTTGTTCGCAATGAAGTTCGGCGAGAGTTGAGTTCAGAGGAGGGAGGGGGCGCCTTGACCGAGCGAGTTCCGCAGCGACGGGAACAGCCCGGTGGGCTGTTCCCCAAAGCGAGGACTGTCTGAGCGAATCAAGGTGCCCCCTCCCTCCGACGGGCGGCGAGCCTCAAAAGGAAAGAAAGGCCGTAGACTTCACGGCCCTTCCCTCTCAGCTAGTTGCTCTCGTGACGACGGCGCGGAGTACGGCCGGCGCGACCGGGACGCATGTCCTCGCCGCGGCGCTCGCGACGTTCGCCGTGGCCGCGGTCCTCGCGGCGGGCCGGGGCGCTCCCCTCGGGGGCGTCCGGCTTGTCCAGACGATCGAGGGAGATCTTGCCGGTCTTCGGATCCACTTCCAGCACCACGACCTTGATGACGTCGCCCAGGTTCAGCACGTCCTCCACCTTGCCCACGCGGCCGTTGGCCACGCGGGAGATGTGCAGCAGGCCGTCCTTGCCGGGGGTCAGCTTCACGAAGGCGCCGAAGTCCTTGATGCCGACGACCTCGCCCTCGAACTCCTCGCCCACCTCGGGTTCCTTCACGATGCCCAAGATCATGGCCTTGGCGGCCTCCATGGCGGTGCCGGAGGTGGCACCCACATGGATGGTGCCGTCCTCCTGGATGTCGATGGAGGCGCCGGTCTCCTCCTGGATGCCGCGGACGACTTTGCCGCCGGACCCGATGACGTCGCGGATCTTGTCCACGGGGATCTTGATGGTCTCGATGCGCGGCGCGGTCTCCTTCATCTCGGCGCGGGGGCCGTCGATGGTGGCGAGCATGGCCTTGAGGATGTGGGCGCGGCCCTCGTGGGCCTGCTTCAGGGCGCGGGCGAGAATCTCCACGGACAGGCCGCGGGCCTTGTTGTCCATCTGAAGCGCGGTGATGCCGTTGGGCGTTCCGCACACCTTGAAGTCCATGTCGCCGAGGAAGTCCTCGATGCCCTGGATGTCGGAGAGCACGACCACGTCGTCGCCCTCCTTGATAAGGCCCATGGCCACACCGGAGACCGGAGCCGAGATCGGCACGCCGGCATCCATGAGCGCCAGGCAGCTGCCGCAGGCAGAAGCCATGGACGACGAGCCGTTGGACTCGAGCACCTCGGAGACCACGCGGATGGCGTAGGGGAAGGTGTCGGTGTCGGGCAGCACCGGCAAGATAGCGCGCTCGGCGAGAGCGCCATGGCCCACCTCGCGGCGCTTCGGGGCGCCCATGCGACCGGTCTCGCCGGTGCAGTAGGGCGGGAAGTTGTACTGGTGCATGTAGCGCTTGCCCTCTTCGGGCCAAATGGTGTCGAGGCGCTGCCACTCGTTGAGCATGCCGAGGGTGCACACGGACATGACCTGGGTCTGACCGCGCTGGAACAGACCGCTTCCGTGGACACGGGGCAGGTAGCCCGGCACGATGTAGAGCGGACGAATCTCCTCGGGAGTGCGCCCGTCGACGCGCTCGCCGGTCTCGATGATCATGGCGCGCATGGCACGCTTCTCAAGGGACTTGAGCGCGGCCTTGATGTCGCTGCCCCAGGTAGCGCGCTCCTCCTCGGTGAAGTCATTCTCGATGATGGAGGCCTTGAGCTGCTCCACCTTGCCCATGCGAGCGGCCTTGTCGGCGTCCTTCAGGGCCGCGGACATCTCGGCCAGGTGCGCGTCCACCCGCTCGGCCACCGACGGGTCGGCGGCGTGGATGGTGTAGTCCATGGGAGTGGGGTTCACGCGGGCGAGGAAAGCGGACTGCTTCTCGCAGAAGGCGGCGATGGCCTCCTGGCCGAAGGTCATGGCGGCCAGCATGTCCTCCTCGGAGATCTCCTCGGCGCCGGCCTCCACCATGGAGATGTAGTCGGCGGTGCCCGCGATGGTCAGCTCCAGGTCGGAGGTCTCCATCTCGGTGTTGGTGGGGTTCACGATGAACTCGCCGGTCTCGGCGTTGCGGCCGATGCGCACTGCGGCGGCCGGGCCGTCGAAGGGAGCGCCGCCCACGAGCAGGGCCGCCGAAGCGCCGGCAACGCAGATGGTGTCGGGCAGGTTCTCATCGTCGATCACGAGCGGGGTGGCAACGATGTGCACCTCGTTCTTGTAGCCGTCGGGGAAGCCGGGACGGATGGGACGGTCCACCATGCGGGCCACGAGCGTGCCGTGGTCGGAGGGCTTCGCCTCGCGCTTGAGGTAGCCGCCGGGGATGCGGCCCACGGCGTACATCTTCTCGATGTAGTCGACGGTCAGGGGGAAGAAGTCGTAGTCGCGCTCCTGGTTGGAGACGACGGCGGTCACGAGCACGCTCGTCTCGCCGCAGGTGACGAGCACAGCGCCGGTGGCCTGCTTGGCCAGCTCGCCCGTTTCCAGGCGGTACTGCTTGCCGTACAGCTCGAATTCTTCAACGATCTTGGTCATAGCTTTTTCTTTCTCTTCTCCTTTCGCGCCTCATTGCGCGAAGGCTTCCTTCGGCGGCAGGCTACTTATATTCCCCCGCCCCCGCGACCGCGCGCGCCTCATGCGCGCCGCGACCGCTCTATACAGCAAACGGGGCCCCGCGGGGCCCCGAACCTGCTCGAACTAGATGTTATCGCGGATACCGAGCTTCTTGATGAGCGCACGGTACTCGTCGATGTCGCGGTTCTTGATGTACTTCAGCATACCGCGGCGCTTACCGATGAGCATCATGAGGCCGCGGCGGGTGTGGTTGTCCTTCTTGTGAACCTTCAGGTGCTCGGTGAGGTTGCGGATGCGCTCCGAGAGAATCGCCACCTGGACCTCGGCGGAGCCGGAATCCTGGTCGTTCTTGCCGAACTCCTTGATGAGCTCGGCGGTGCGCTCGCGGGAGATGCTGTCGCGATTGGCCATGTCTGCCACCTTTCTTCTGCGGGCGTACGACCCGCCTCTTCGCCGCTTGGCGCGGCCTTCCGTTGCGTCGCATCCGAGCGGGAAAGCGGGTGGCGCATTCGAGCTAGGACGCGATGGGCTGTTTGCACAGCTTGCCCAGTATAGGCGAGGTGCGGCGCACCCACAAGCGGCAATTCCGCGAGCGTCACGTTTTCTGCATAGACGCCTGCCGCCGCTTTGCATGGGGGCGCGGGCCGTGCCGGGGAGCCGAGGGCGGCGCGCTAGAACAGGCCGCTCGTGAAGAGAAACTCCAGCGACTTGAGAGGCGCGCCCACATGGGCCCGCACGAGGGACTGAACAAGATGGAGCACGGCGAAGCTGGCCGAGATGTCGGCTGGGCCGGCGGCAATGGCATCGAACGTGCTCGCAAGGAAGTACTGCGCCCAGCACAGCGTGGCCGCATCGACCGATTCAGTTTCTAGCGACGGGCGGCAGGCGGGGCAGGCCACTCCCCCCTCGATAGCCGAGAAGGGCAGTCGCGCGCCGTCCTCGAGCGCCACAGGCTCGCCGCAGCTGACGCATACCTCCAAGCTCGGCCTGAGGCCCGAGAATGCGAGGGTCTTCAGCAGCGAGGCAGCCGCCACGGCCAGGACGTGCGCCTCATCGGCGGCATCCATAGCGCGAAGCGCCCGGTCGGTCGCCTGAAACAGACGCGGGTTCTCCAGAGCGGGCTGGGCAACGCGCCCGAGCAGCTCCAACACGGGCATGGCCGCCGTCGAGGACTCCACGGTGCGGCGCAGCCTATCGTGGGCGGCCGCAAGCCGTGCCTCCTTCACGATATCGAGGCTGCGCCCCCGGGCGCACAGAAGATCGACTGCGCAGAGAGGCTCGGTACGGGCCGCAAACGAGCTCTTCGGCTTGCGGGCGCCCTTGGCCACGGCCTTCGCAAGCGAGCCGTCCTCGGCGAGCATCGTGAGAATGAGGTCGCTCTCCCCCAGTTTCGTGCGTCGCAGGATAAGGGCGCGCAGCCTATAGGTGGGCTGGGACACGTCCGCTACCTAGTACTTGATGGCGGGATCGGCCGTGGTCACCTCGTTGTCGCCGTTGAAGGTGAGGCTGCCCTCGATGGTCACGCGCTTGTCGTCCTCCACGCGGGTCGTGCCCTTGCCGAAGGGCAGCTCCACATCCTCGTACTGATGCGCCTCGCAGGTGTAGCGCACTACGTCGTCGCCGGCGTAGGTCACGCTCGAGACGCTGTCGATGATGAAGCGGCCGTCGTTGCTCTTCAGACGCGCGCCGGGCAGGAAGGATTCCGCCAGGGCCACGAGCTCGTTGCCGCGCGATTTGGCGATGTAGAGCGTAACCTCCGATCCGCTGTCGAGCTGCGCGCCGGCCTCGGGCTCGGTGGAAAGCGCGGTGCCCTCGGGGGTGTCCTCGGTATAGGACCACAAGGTGGTCACCTCGTAGCCCTCGTCGGAGAGCGTCTCCTTGGCGGCGTCGGTGTCCATGCCGGCCACATCGGGCACGGTGAAGGGCACGGCCACGGTAACGGTGACAGGCTCGGTGGAGAGCGCCTCGGTGCCGGCCTTCGGCGACACCTTGAGCACAGTGCCCTCGGCCTTGTTCGACTTCTTCTCCTTGTACTCCACCGCGGTGAAGCCCTCGGCGCCCAGCGCGTCGGCGGCCTCCTGCCGGGTGAATCCCTTGATATCGGGAATGGCGCGCGGGACGGCCACCTCCAGCACCACCGTGGAGCCCTCGGCGATGCGGGCGCCCCCGTTCGGCGCCTCGGAGAGCACCGTTCCGGCGGCCTCGTCGGACTTCACCTCGGTCGTCTCGACGGAGAAGCCCTCGCCCTCAAGGGCGGCTACGGCCTTATCGCGGGTCATGCCCACCACGGCGGGCACGGTCTTTCCGCCCCAGATCTCGGCCATGTAGGTGCCTCCGGCGAGAAGCGCGAGAGCTGCGCCGAGGGCAACGGTGACGGCGATGACAAGCGGGGCCTTGCGTCGCTTCGGCCGAGAAGCGGCCCGCTCGGCCGCGCGCGCGGCCTTTGCAGAGCGCTTCTCGGCCGTCTGGGCGGCTTTTTCCGCCGCGCGCTTGGCCCGCGCCGCCCCCTTCGCCGCCTTTGAATCGGCAGTTTGCCGCGAAGCGCCCGGAGCCTCCTTCGACTCGGCGGCCCGCGCCGCCTCGGCGGCATCGGACGAGGCGCCTGGGTCGCCGGCGGCATCGGCCGAAACGGATGCCGCCGGTTTGACCGGAGCGCTGCTGTCGGAAGCGGCCAGAGCGCCGCCGTCCGCCTCAGCGGGATCGGCCAGCGCGAGGCCCCCCGCGGCATCGGGGTCCGCAGGTTCGCCCGAAGCGCTCTCGATGGCCCGTTCGCCGGCAACGGCAAGGCCCGTCTCGGCCCCCGGCAGCTCCAGGGCCGCCTTCGACGCGGGGGTGCCCGCGGGAATGCCGGCAGAGCGGCGGCGCTTGCTCGTGCGCTCGAAGAGGCTGACCACGCCATCGCCGGTCATGAGCACGGTGTCCAAATCGGCTGCGGGCAGCGCCATGGTGGCGTCGCCGTCGTCGGCGGCCGCAGCGCCCCTCGCGGCGGCACGGGGCTCCTCGGAGGCGGCGAGAGCAGGGCGATCGGCAACATCGCATGCGGCAGGCGGCTCCTCGCAGACGGCGCTCTGCTCGTCGAGCGCCGCCTCGGCGGCGCGGGCTGCCTCGAGAGCCTCGGCGGCTCGAGCCTCCTGCTCGGCCAAAGCCGCGGCGCGCTCGGCCTCGCGTTCGGTCCGAGCGGCCTCCTTGGCCGAGCGCTCGTCTTCCTTGCGCTGGGCCTTGGCGAACTTCTTCTCGAGACGGCGCTGCTCGCGATCGCGCTTGCGCTGCTCCCGCGGCGAGAGGCCCAGCGTGTAGTTGCGGGGCCGGGGCACATACTCATCGTGGATGACGGGGATCTCGGCAGTGTCGCCGGCAGCTGTGGCCGCAGGAGGCACGTAGCTGGAGTCGACGAGGCGCTCGAATCCGGAGAAATCGGGCTCCCGCGGCGGCTCTGGCAGCGGGTCGACCAGATGCGCCACCGAGGAACGATCCAGAGGACCGGTGGCCGAAGGCACCACCTCGGGTATCGAGGAGACCCTGCCGATAACGCCCGTGGCATCGGAAGGCGTAATGTCGGGAACCTGCACGATGGGCGGCACGTCGGTCAGCGCGGCTTCGCGGCGCCGTTCCCGTTCGGCCGGGTCGGGCACCTGGGGCACCCGATCGCTGGACAGGAACACGTGGCCGCACTTCTCGCAGAAGGCGGCATCGTCGCTATTATCGAAGGAGCAGTGGGGGCATCTCATCTACGGTTCTCCTCTTGGGTACGCAAATCAAGCGTATTGTAGCGCAGATACCGTTTCTACGCGCCCTCTCCGTAACCGAATCGGCGAATTTGATTCGCGTCGCGCCGCCAGTTCTTCCGCACCTTCACCGACAGATCCAAAAACACCTTCGATCCCAGCAGAAGCTCGAGATCGCGGCGGGCCTCGGTGCCGACGCGCTTGATGGCCGCGCCGCGCTTGCCGATGATGATGCCCTTCTGGCTGTCGCGCTCCACGTAGATAACCGCGTAGATGCGGTAGAGGTTCGGCTTCTCGAACTCCATCTCCTCCACCCCGACTCCGATGGCATGGGGCACCTCGTCGAAGAAGTTGCGCAGCACCTTCTCGCGGATGAACTCGGCCACCATCACTTCCAAGGGCTGATCGGTCTCCATGTCTGCGGGGAACCACGCCGGCCCCTCGGGCAAGAGGAACTGCACCTCTTCCACGAAGGCGTCCACGTTGCGGCCCGTGGTGGACGAGAGCCCTACCATGGCGTCCCAGTCGCACAGTGCCTCGGCCGCCTCGCGCTGGGCGCTGATCTGGGCATCGCTGGCCATATCGGTCTTTGAGAGCACGCAGATCTTCGCCGAGCCCTTCGCGGCCCGCACCTGCTCGGCCACCCACTCGTCCCCTCGGCCGATGGGTTGGGAGGCGTCGATGAGCATGGCCACCACGTCCACGTCCTCCAGGGCCTTGATGGCCGAGGTGTTCAGCTCCTCGCCGAGAGCGTCCTTGGGCTTGTGCAAACCCGGCGTGTCCACGATGATCATCTGCATCTCGTCGGTGGTGTACACGGCGCGGAAGCGGTGGCGCGTGGTCTGGGCCGTATTGGAGGTGATGGCGATCTTCTTGCCCATGATGGCGTTCAGGAGCGTGGACTTGCCCGCGTTGGGGCGTCCCACCAGGGTGACAAATCCGCTCTTGAAGTCGGGGTTGGTGGGGAACGAGCCCCCCATGGGGTTTTCAGCGAAGTAGGCGTCGAGGTCCATGCATATCCTTTCAGAGCAGGTGGAGAAGCGGGGGCAGGAACACGATAAGCCCGATGACGGCCGCCCCCGCGCTCGCCAGGAGCACCGCGCCGGCCCCGGCGTCCTTGGCTGCTCGGGCCAGGGGGTGCCAGGCGGGGCTGGCCAAGTCGGTTACCGATTCCACAGCGGTATTCACCACTTCGGCCGTTGCCACGAGAGTGATGGCGGCCACAATGGCGAGCCATTCGGCTCGGGAGATCTGCAGGACGAGGCCGGCGGCCACCGCTGCCAGGGCGCAGGCCAGCTGGATCTTGAGATTGCGCTGGGAGACGAAGGAGTATCCGATGCCGCGTGCCGCGCAGCGAAACGCGCACAGCAACGGAAAGCGCCCTGTGCCGTCAGTGCGGCTGTCGGCGGCAGTGCGCACCACATGGTCGCACCGGCAGCTCCTTCCCGACTCGCCGGACGCCGCCGCAGGATTCTCGGCACCGGCAGATGGGGCCGGGTGCCGACCCTCACCGCCGGCCACCGCTAGCGACTCTCGTCCAAGGAGGGCAGATCGCGCTCGGACCAGGCGGTCAGCAGCTCCTTCTCACGGCCCTCCATCACCTCGGCCTCGTCGTCTTGGATGTGGTCGTAGCCGCACAGGTGCAAAAGCCCGTGCACCAGCAAGAGGCTGATCTCCTGCTCGAAGGAGTTACCGTACTCCTCGGCCTGGCGGGCGGCCACATCCGGCGCGATGATGATGTCGCCGAGCTCGTAGATGGGGCAGGCGGGTCCGTCGGCGGCGGTCATGTCGTCAGCGATGTTGTCGCATTCGAAGGAGAGCACATCGGTGGGGCCCTCGATGCCGCGGAACCGCTCGTTCAGCTCGGCGATAGTGGCATTGTCGACGAAGCTGATGGACACTTCCGTGTTCGCCGGCTTCCCCTCGCTTTTCAGCACGAACTGCGCAAGCGATGCCAAGGGCAGCTCGGCCAGCTCCTCTTCGCCATAGGTGAACGTGATCAGGATATCCATGGACTATCTCGCCTTTCTGTCCGCACGCTCGTAGGCGGCCACGATAGTGGCGACCAGGCTGTGGCGCACGACGTCCTTGCCGGTCAGATCGCAGAACGCGATATCTTCGATGCCCTCGAGAATGGAGCGCACCTGCACAAGGCCGCTCGTCCCTCGGGGCAGGTCGATCTGGGAAACATCGCCGGTGACGACGATTTTCGCTCCGTTGCCGAGGCGCGTGAGCGCCATCTTCATCTGCTCGGGCGTAGTGTTCTGGGCCTCGTCCAAGATGATGAAGGCGTCGTTCAAGGTGCGCCCGCGCATGAAGGCCAGAGGCGCGATCTCGATGACCCCAGCCTCGATGAGGGAGGATGCCTTCTCCATGTCGAACATGGAGTACAGCGCATCGTAGAGCGGGCGGATGTAGGGGTCCACCTTCTCGAAGAGGGTGCCGGGCAGAAAGCCCAGGTTCTCGCCGGCCTCCACGATGGGACGGGACAGCACGATGCGACCCACTTCCTTACGCTTCAGGGCCGCCACCGCCATGGCCATGGCTAGGTAGGTCTTTCCCGTGCCGGCAGGTCCCACGGCGAAGGTGACGGTGTTGTTGCGGATGGCGTCCACGTAGTGCTTCTGGCCGGCGGTCTTCGGCCGAATGGCGCGCCCCCGAAAGGAGAGCAGCACGTCGTCGCGCAGGGCCGCCGGGGCGAACTCGGCGCGCCGCAGAAGCTCGATGGCACGGCGCACCGAGTCGGCATCGGGCACCTCGCCCTGGGACGCCATGCGAAACAGGTCGGTGAGAAGCGCCGTGAGCTGCTGCACCTCGATGGGGTCGCCGGCAAGCGCGACGGTGTCGCCGCGTACGGTAATGCGGGCATCAAAGGCCCCCTCCATCAGGTGGAGCATCTCGTCGGCCTCGCCCACCACAAGCGCCATGTCTACCCCCGACGGCGCCGTGAGCGTTGTCTGCGTCAAATCAGTCATACTCGCTATTGTACCTCATCTTGTGCGCTTGCAACAGAAGCCCTTTGAGCCGCCCGCATCGCACCGCGAAGGCAGGCAGCTGAAGTTCGCGCAAGCGGGCGCGCCGCAGGCGCCCCTTTCCCGCGCAATGCGCCCAATTCGGCTCTTTTCGGCGGGGCTCGCGCTAGCCTTCGGCGCGCTCCTCTTCCACGAGGTTGATGAGCTCCTGTTGGGAATGGACGTTCAGCTTGCGGTAGATGGCCTTCACGTGGCTTTTCACCGTTTCGTCGCCGATGACGAGCTCCTTGCAGATGAAGGCGCGGTTGCGCCCGCGGGCGAGCAGGCAGAACACATCGGTCTCCCGAACCGTCAAGCGGCTCCGGCGCGACAGGGCGTCGCAGGCATCCTCCAGAGTGCGCCCCTCCGCGGCGCGCGCCTCTTCTTCCATGGGTCGCACCGAGCCCCAGCCCGTCGAGGCGGATCGGCCGCTGAACACGAACAGGCTCACGATCAGCGTAGCGAAAATGACCGCCGCGGACAACATGGCCAATGCGCCGTCGCCCACGAGAAATCCCAAGCCGAGATCGGCTGCGAGCGATCCGGCGAGCTGGCCTATCTGGATGGCCAGCAGCCCCCAGGCGCACACCCAGGCCGCCGGCAGCTTCTCCCGCGCGGCCAGCACGGCCCAGATGGCCCAGAGCACCAAGTAGAAGTATTGGTAGCCGAACTGGTACACGGCGGTGCCCACAACGGACAGCGGCTCGCGCAGAGGCAGGAACAGGAAGCCCGCGGCCACGAGCGGCAGGGCCACTTGATAGGTCAGGTGATCGAAGTCCATGCGATAGACCACGCTCGTCACGTAGAACGCGCCCGCGGCGGCCACGATGGCGACGATGTTCAGCGCGTCGCGCACAGCGATCCACGAGGGGCCGACGGGAGCCATGAGTCCTTTCATGAGTCCGAAGGAGAACCCGAAGAACAGGGCTACGAGCACTAGCGGCACCGGTATGCGCGCCCGCACGCGCACGTTGAGGTACTGCTGGGGCAGGCGGGGGCGGCGGCGCGTCTGATCGAGGTAGATGCCCATGCTGACCACAGGCAGGGCCGCCACGGCTACCTGGGAGGCCATCGGCGGCAGCACGGCGAGAAGCCCGTAGGCCGCAGCTCCCAGGAAGATGGCCGCCACGAAGCAGCGCGCCAAATAGCGCGGCCCGCATTCCGCCAGCCGCTCGCCCCACAGCACCACGACCGTGGCGCTGCCCACCCCGGTGAGAACCGCCCCCATGAGGTAGACCGTCGACGCGGCCTCGGGACGCACCAGATCAGGCACAAGCGATGCGCACAGGGTGCCGAGAGCCGTCAGCGCGGCACCCTCAACGGGCAGCGAGCGCAACTCCGAGAGCGGATTGCGCACCCGGGCAACGAGGAGGAGCGCCGCGATGGCCACCACGTTCGAGAACAGGGACAGCACCCAGAGCGGCTCCAGCATGCTAACGGGCGACAGCACCAGCGATTCGAGGGCTGCTCCCTCGTCGTAGAAGCGGTTGCTCCAGAATACGCACCAGATCCAGGCCCAGTGGGCTGCAAAGCCAAGGGCGTCGGGCGTGAGCCACCGGCGCCGTCGTTCATGTATTTCCATAGCTGCTTATCCTCCCGCGCCCATTATACGCGACCCCCTCTCCCTCACTGCTTTTGGGGAGGAAAAACCCCTCCCCCCAGTCGGGGGAAATCGGGGTCGAGGGAGGCGTTCCCCCGGCCAGCGGGGAGACACCGTCCTGTTCGTGGCGTTGAATCAGAGCCAGGCGCCCATGGTGGGCGCCGACATCGGACGGGACGCGCTCAGGGGAGCACGGCCGATGTCGTGCCCGGCAGCCAGCCGGGTTGGGAGGAATCCATTAAGGAGGATCGTCATGACCAACGAACAGAACAGCGGCATCTCCCGTCGCGCCTTTTTGGGCCTCGGCGCCACTGCCGCCGCCGTGGCCGGTCTTGCGGGCTGCGCGCCCCAGACACCGGTCGAAAGCGCCGCAGGCGGCGAGACGCTGTCCCAGACCGGCGGCATGCCCATGGCCGACAACGGCGCTTCGGCAGGCCCCGACACCCAGGGCCTGCACAGCTGGGAGATCGCGCCGGAGCCCATTCCCGCCGACGAGATCACCGCGACTGAGGACACCGACGTGCTCGTGATCGGCGCGGGCCTGGGCGGCTGCTGCGCCACCCTGGCCGCTCTGGAGGAGGGCGCGAAGGTCATCACCATCGACAAGAACAGCGAGCAGGCCATCGCCCGCGGCGTGCATATCGCCGGCTTCCACACCAAAGTCCAGGCCGACCTGGTGAAGCAGGGCCTGCTGGAGGAGCCCGACTACGTGCACGTGGTGCGTCGCTGGATCAACTGGGCCCAGGGCCGCGTGAAGGAGCCGCTGCTGTGGGAATACGCCCGCAAGTCCGGCGCCTGCTTCGACTGGCTCTACGACATCGCCAAGGCCCAGGGCCTGGAGGCGCTTTTGTGGGACGGCTACTACAAGGGCCCCGATTACACCGAGTACCCCGTCACCCACATCTTCTACAAGGAGGGCATGCTGGAGGAGACGGTGAACTTCACCTTCTACCAGGGCTCCGGCGTGGGCGACGTGTACGGCAACGCCGTGCTCGTGCCCGCCCTGTACGACGCCATCGCCGCCAACGGCGGCGAAATCCGCTGGGAGACCAAGTCCGAGCGCCTCGTGCGCGACGGCGAGGGCCCGGTGACCGGCGCCATCGTGAGCACGCCCGAGGGCATGGTGCAGATCAACGCCAAGTCGGTCGTCATCGCATCGGGCGACTACGCCGCCGATGACGAGATGTTCCAGTACTACGCCCCCATGACCGCCTACGCCATGGACGCCCGCTACTACAATCCGCCGGACTGCGACACCGGCGACATGCACAAGCAGGCCATCTGGATCGGCGGCGCCATGCAGCGAAGCGAGCCCCACGCGGCCGTCATGCACCTCGACTTCGGTGCGGCCTCCTACGGCTTCCTCCACGTGAACTGGGAGGGCAAGCGCTTCAAGAACGAGGACGTGAACACCCAGTCCAAGTCGGTCACCAAGGCCCTGCAGACCCAGAAGGAGGCCTGGACCATCTACGACGCCAACGGCCTTAAGGCCGTGAAGCAGCAGATGGACGCCGGTCTTGGCGGCGGCCTGCAGTGGGGCCAGCTGACCCAGCCCGTGGGCGGCGAGTACAACCTGGAGGCCCAGGAGATCGTGCTTCAGGGCGAGATCGAGAGCGGGCTTACCCAGACAGCCGACACCCTGGAGGAGCTGGCCGGCCTCATGGGCGTGCCCGCCGAGAACTTCGTGGCCACCGTGGAGCGCTACAACGAGCTGTGCGATCTCGGCAAGGACCTCGATTTCGGCAAGCGCCCCGAGGTGATGGCCAAGGTCGTGGAGCCCCCGTTCTACGCCGGTAAGCTGGAGGCCGACCTGCTCACCATGTGCGGTGGCCTGCGCACCGACCTGGAGACCCACGTGCTCGATGCCAACGACCAGCCCATCGAGGGCCTCTACGTCTGCGGCTCGGCGGCCGGCGACTTCTTCGGCGCGGGCGACTACCCCACCTACGTGCCCGGTATCGGCCACGGCCGCTGCGTGACCTTCGGCCGTATGGCCGGCATCAACGCCGCCGGCGGCAACGCCGACGAGAAGATTCCGGACTTGGATCTGTTCGCCTAGGGCATTCCCCACGAGTGCGTCGAGCGCCCCTCCCCTCCGCTTTCGACGCACTCGATCCCACCTCAAAGAGGCCGCTGCGCGGAAATCCGCAGCGGCCTCTTTTCCATCGCCGAGGGCCTATGAGCGCGATCCGGCGGGCGTTCTGGCGCGATACGAACCGCTGCCGGAGCGAAAGGGGCCTACAGCGTAACGGCCACGAGCGCGCCCACGGGTGCGGCGGGATCGACCGCCACCTCATGGTAGCTCTCGGTGGTGGCGTGGCCGGGGCGCTCTACCAAGGCAAGCTCGGCGGTACCTGCCCGCGCGGCGCGGTCGGCCGCCGCGAGCTTGTCGGAGAGGGCGCGCAGCACGGCGGCACGGGCGGCCTTCACATCGGGCGCCACCTGGTCGGGGCGCTCGGCTGCGGGCGTCCCCTCGCGCCGCGAGTACGGGAACACGTGGATCTTGCTGAAGGCGGCGTAGCGGGCGAGGTCGCAGGTATCGGCGAAGTCCTCGTCGGTCTCGCCGGGAAAGCCCACGATGATGTCGGTGGTGAGCGCTATTTCGGGCACCATGGCGCGCAGGTAGTCCACAAGCTGGCGGTACTCCTCGGCGTCGTAGGGGCGGCCCATCTCCCGCAGCACCTTCGACGAGCCCGATTGCAGGGGCAGGTGCAAATGGCGGCAGAGACGTCCCCCGGCCTCGGCGAGAAGGCCGATGAAGTCCATCGACACGTCCATGGGCTCGACCGAGCCGATGCGGAAGCGGCAGGGCTCCTCGTCGGGGCCGTGCAGGTCGGCGGTCTCATCCAAGAGGCGCCGGCAAAGGTCGGCCAGATCCAGGCCGTCGGCGTCGTAAGACCCCAGGTTGATACCCGTGAGCACGATTTCCCGCACCCCGGCCCGCGCCAGGGCCACGGCCTCGGCCACCACCTCGTCGCCGTTCCGACTCGTCGCGCGGCCGCGGGCCACGTGCACGATGCAGTAGGTGCAGGCGTTGTCGCAGCCGTCCTGCACTTTGATGCCGATACGCGTGCGCCCGTCGGCGGGCAGCACCGAGACGGCGCCCGCGGGAGGTCGTGACGGGAATGCGCCCTCTTCCAAATAGAGCGCCATGCCGGCTTTCGGGACTACGGTCACGCGGCTTCCCAGGGCCTCGTATGCCGCCGCGTCGATTTCCGTTGCGCAGCCGGTAACGATGACGGACGCCTCCTCGTTGGAGGCCAGGGCGTGGCGCACGGCCTTGCGGGTCTTCTTCTCGGCCTCGCCGGTGACCGTGCAGGTGTTCACCACGATGAGGTCGGCCTCGGCCTGGGACGACGGCGCTCCCCCGCATCCGGCGAGCAACCGCTCGAAGCCATCGGCCTCCACGCGGTTCACCTTGCAGCCCAGATTCACCACGGCGAAGCGGAAGGCGCCCCTACGCATCGGCGATCTCCGCCGACGAGAACATCGCCGCGAAGCCCTCGGCCGCTGGCGAGGGGGCCGGGAGGACCGCCCCCGCATCTTCTTCGACCCGCTCGATCTCAGCTCCCGCAGGGCCGTTCCCCATACCGCCCAGCTCGTAGAGCGCCAGGGCCGGGGCCACGATGCCCGCCGTCTCGGTGCGCAAGATAGAGGGCCCCAGCGTGACGAGGCGGGCACGGGGGTTGCTCGCCAGAAACGCACGCACCTCCTCCTCGGCCAGGCCGCCCTCGGGACCCACCACCACGGCGATGCGGGCATCGGCCGCAGGGGTGCGAGTGGCGGCGAGAGCGCCCTGGATCGCTTCGCGCAGGCTCGCGCTGCCGGGCGCCTCCTCCCAGCACACGAGCACGGCCGTGGCCTCGGCGAGCATCGAGGCCGCCTCCCCCACGGTCATCGGCTCGCTCACCTCGGGAATGCGCGCCTGGCCCGACTGCATGGCGGCGCTCTTGGCGATAGCCCGCCATCGCTCGGTCTTGGCCGCGGCCTTCTTGCCGTCCAGTTTCACGACCGAGCGCCTGCAAGCCAAGGGCACGAAGGCGGCCACCCCCACCTCGGTGGCGTGGCGGATGACCGTCTCCATCTTATCGCCCTTGGCCAGCCCCTGGAGCAACATCACGCGGGGGCCCTCCTCGACCGCCTCCTCATGGCGCGCGATGGACACGAGCGGCAGCCCGTCGGAGAAGTCGACGATCTCGCACTCGAAGTAGTCGCTGGCGGCATCGATGACCGCCACGTGCTCGCCCGCAGCCAGTCGCAGCACCTTCGCGTGCTTCGCGTCGTCGGTCGCCAGCCGCAACGGAAACACCGCTTCCGTCTCGGCAGCAAGCACCTGGTTTTCCAAAAAGAAGCGGGGTAGAGACACGGATTCGCTCCCCTACTCGAAAATGTCCCGCAGCTTCTGCAGCGGCGAGCGCCTCTCGTCCACGGTCTCGCCCATCTCGGCGGCCAGCTCCTCCAAAAGCTCGCGCTCGCGCTTGGAGAGCTTCGTGGGAATCTCCACATCGATGTGGGCGAACAGGTCGCCCCGCACGTCGCTCTTCAGGCGCGGCATGCCGAAGCCCTTCACGCGCACCACCTGATCGTTCTGGCACCCCTCGGGGATCTTCACCGTCACCTTCTCGTCCTCGTAGATGCCGTCGATCTCGATGTCAGCGCCGAGGGCCGCCTGCACCATGGGCACGACGAGCTTGCAATGGAGGTTGTCGCCGTCGCGCTCGAAGAACTCGTCCGGCGCGATGCGCACGGTGACGATGAGGTCGCCGGCCGCCGCCCCCTGCATGCCCGCCTCGCCGAAGCCGTGGATGCGCAGCTGCTGGCCGTCGCGGATGCCCCGGGGCACCTCCACCGACACGCGCTGGCGGTCGGGCACGCGGCCCTGGCCCTCGCACTCGGGGCAGGGGTTCTCGATAATGGTGCCGGTGCCGTGGCATTCGGGGCAGGTGGTGGCCGACTGCATGTCGCCGAGGAAGGTGTGCTGCACGGTGACCACGCGGCCGGTGCCGTGGCACTCCTCGCAGGGCACCTCCTTGCCGCCCTCCCCAAGGCCCGTGCCGTCGCAGTCGGCACACGGCGCCAAACGATCGTAGACGATCTCCTTTTGCTCGCCGGTGGCCGCCTCCTTCAGGCTGATGCGGATGCCCACGCCCATATCGCGGCCGTCCTTGCGCACGGCACGGCCGCCCCCGGCGGCGGCGCCCCCGAAGAACGTGGAGAAGATATCGCCCATGCCGCCGAAGCCGCCGCCGAACAAGTCCTCGAAGTCGATGTTCACGCCGCCATAGGGGCCGGCCCCGCCGCCCGCAGCGCCAGGGATGGTGCCGAAGCGGTCGTAGGCGGCCTTCTTCTGGGGATCGGAGAGCACGTCGTAGGCCTCGTTCAATTCCTTGAACTGGTCTTCGGCGTCGGGTGCCTTGTTCACGTCCGGATGCAGCTCCCGGGCGCGGTGGCGGAATGCCTTCTTGATCTCGGCTTCGGAGGCGTCGCGGGAGACGCCGAGGATTTCGTAGAGGTCCTTCGTTGCGGCCATAGGGGAACGTCTTGCCTTTCCTTCGAATCAGGGGTGCGGTCGGTGGTGCGGAAGCAAAAGCGCCCTCACTCGTCGTGCAGCACGCACTGGGCGGCGCGCACGGCGCGGATGGCGTTTTGGTAGTTCATGCGAGTGGGGCCGATGACGGCGACGACGCCCTCGCTCCTGCCGCGCCCGTAGGGGCACGCCACGATGGACACGCCGGCAAGCTCGCTTGTGGGGTTCTCATGCCCGATGCGCACCATGATCGGACCGTCCTCGCCTACCGCATCATCGAAGGCGTGGAAGAGAACGCGATCGTCCTCGAGCACCTCCATGACGGGCAAAAGCGCCTTGGCGTCACTGAACTCCGGCTGGCGCAGAAGCGACGAGATGCCCAGGCTATGGGCGCGGCTGGCGTCGGCGTCGCCGAGGCAGTCGACCACCTCGTCGATGATGAGCTGCACGAGCGGGTCGCGCAAGGCCTCGATGGCGTTCTCGTCCAGCTGGCGACGGGCATCGCGAGCGGTGCGCCCCACGAGCACCCGGTTCAGCAGGTTCTGGGCACCGGCCAGCTCGTCGGCGGACACCTCCTCGGTGAAGGAGACCGTCCTGTTCACCACCTGGCCGTCCTCGGCCACCACGATGATGATGGCCTGCCACGGGGAGAGCGACACGAGCGTGATCTGATGGATGCGACCGGCGAGCACCGAGGGCGCCATGACGATGGAGAGGCAGTCGGTGAGCCGCGAGAGGGCTGCGCCCGTGCGCTCCATGAGGTCGTCGAGCTCGGTGGCGCTCGCGCGCAGCTCGTCGATCATGGCCTGGTGCGGCCGCTCCTCCTGGGCGAGCCCCGATTGCAGAAGCTCATCGACAAAGGTGCGGTAGCCCGCATCGGTGGGCACGCGGCCGGCGGAAGTGTGCGGCTGTTGGATGAAGCCGGCATCTTCCAGGGCCGACAGGTCGTTGCGCACCGTGGCCGGGCTCACACCCAGGCGGTGCCGCTCGGTCAGCGTGCGCGAGCCGACGGGCAGGGCGAACTCGATGTAGTCCTCGATGAGCGCGCGCAGCACCCTCTGGCGTCTCTCCGACAGCATCGCCTCTCCTCTCGTGGCGGCTCGAACGACGCGGAAAGCCGAGAGCTGCCCGCGCATGATTACCCGATGACGCCATTTTAGCAACCTCGTACCGAGAGTGCTAATGCAAGCGCCCATCTTGACGCAAGCGACACACACAGGCAGGTGGAAGGCGCCCCTCCAGGTTGCAGCATATACAGTCGCCAGCGAAAACCCGCTTCGCTCAGGTGCACACTGGTCGCAGGGGCGGGCGGTAGCACGCGATCAGGGCGCCAGGTCGAGCAGGCGGCCGTAGAGCTCGTTGCCGCAGAGCCAGCCGCGCTCGGTGGGCCGTATGCGGCCGCCGCGGTGCTCGGCGAGACCGAGGACTTCCAGCTCGGCGAAAGCGGCGGCCACCGAACCCGCAGCCGTCGCGCCGTCGGCAACGCCTGGCGCGCCCGCATCCGCCCCGTCGATGACGGCCGCGGCGGGCGCCACCTGGGAAAGCGGCACGCCCACAGCCCGCCGCATGCCCAGCATGAGATCCTCGGCCGCCATCTGTCGCGCGTCCAGGTCGTCCACCACCCGGCCGTCCTGCACCCGTATGCGCCGCTCGGCGTTCTGGGTCATGGTGACAGCCGAGCGGCCCATCCCCAGGTAGGGCACCCCGGTCCAGTAGGCGGTGTTGTGGCGGCTCGCGAGGCCGGGGCGGGCGTAGCTGGCCACCTCGTAGCGGATGAAGCCGGCCTCCCCCAGGATGCGCGCCGCCGCCTCCATGCACGCAGCCTCCACATCGTCGTCGGGCTCGGCCATCTCGCCGCACATGACGGCGCGATCGAAGGGGGTATGCGGTTCAATGGTGAGCGGGTACACCGACACATGGGTCACGCCGAGGGCCACGGCCTCGCGTACCGAGGCCTCGAAGGAGGCAAGGCTCTGACCGGGAATGCCGCCCATCAGGTCCACCGACACATTGTGAAACCGCGTCTGAGCCGCCCGCACCGCCGCGCGGGCCGCCTCGGCGTCGTGGGCGCGCCCGAGGATGCGCAGCACCTCGTCGTCGAAGGACTGCACGCCGATGGAGAGACGGTTCACCCCGAGCGCCCAGATGTCGCGCACCATGGCCTCGGTCAGACTCTCCGGGTTCGCCTCCATGGTGCACTCCACCTCGGGCGTAAGGTGCATAGCCGTGGAGAGCGCATACAGCAGCATGGACAGCCGCCCCATGCCGATATGACTCGGCGTGCCCCCGCCGATATACACCGTCTCGATCTGGCCGAGCTCTCCCTCCTTCGAGGCGCGGCGCAGCTGGAGCACGAGCGATTCCACGTACTCGTCGATGGCCGGGGAGTCGCGCTCGGTGGCAGCGGTGGCGAAATCGCAGTACCCGCACCGCCTCACGCAGAACGGGATATGCAAGTAGAGGGCTTTGTAAGGATCGTAGGGCATGTTGCCACCTCACAGTATGATGCTATAATGAAGCCATCGTCGGGGTCGTTGCGGACGTAAGCCCAAGGGAGCCGTAAGGCTAGCATGAGGCACCCGACCGATTTTCCTTCCACATCGTTTTTATTTCCAATTTTCTCTTTCCGCGCTGAACAGTGACCAGATACACTGTGCCGCCGATATTCTTTTTCAACAGGAATTTCTTGTTTCCAAGCTTATCGGTGTCGGTATGTTCGCACGAGTCGAACTCGTTCAGAACTCGGGGGATACAGCTAAAATCATCGGGCACAATCGTGATTTGTCCGCGTTCCTCTTCATCAGATCCGTGCTTGCGCTTAATGTGACGGATATCGCTATCTGTTATGAATACGGATAGCAACGCCTCTGGAAGATAGTCGCTCATGTGATTGACGAGTTTTGAGCTTACGTCGATGCTGATGTTAATCCTTGCGTCGCTACCGTTCCAAACGCTTTCCGCCGCGCCGACGAGAACATCGGATTCAGGGTAGCGCTCCGCCATGTCACACGCATAAGACCTGTTCATAGCCTGCTATTCCTTCCCGCTTGCAACTATCGCATGCTCATGGGCGATCTCCAGCAAGTCGTCGAACACTTGGTTGAAATCGTCGAGCGTCGTGCAGTAGTTGATGCGCCCGCGGGCAGCGGCAGCGCCGGGAAGCCCCGCCATGTACCACATGGCGTGCTTGCGCATGCGCACGATGTTGCGCCCCTCGCGGTGGGTGAGCAGCTCGGCGTGGCGCCGGGCCATGGCGATTCTCTCGTCCACCGTGGGCGGCGCAGGCTCGGGCAGGCCTGCGAGCGCCGCCTGCACCTGGGAGAACAGCCACGGGTTGCCCTCGGCACCGCGAGCGATCATCACCGCGTCACAGCCGGTTTCCGCCGCCATGCGCACCGCGTCGGTACCCGAGCGGACATCGCCGTTGCCCACCACGGGCACGCTCACCGCCTCGCGCACGCGCGCGATCACGCCCCAGTCGGCACTCCCCCGGTACAGCTGCTCGGTATAGCGCCCGTGCACCGCCACGGCATCGGCACCGGCCGCCTCCATGTGGCGGGCAAAAGCCGGAGCCGTCTCGTCTCCCTCGGACCAACCGCGGCGGAACTTCGCCGTCACCGGACAGGAGACGGCCTCCTTCACAGCCGACACGATGGAGGCGGCCAGATGGGGGTCGCGCATGAGTGCCGAGCCGTCCCCCTTCGACACGATCTTGCGCGCGGGGCAGCCCATGTTGATGTCCAGATAGGCCAGGCTCTCCCCCATCTCCTGCTCGATCCAGGCAGCCTGGGAGGCCATCACCTCCGGCTCGTGACCGAACAGCTGCACGGCCACCTGCTTCTCGCCGCCGGCCAGGGCCAGCAAATGGCGCGTCTTCTCGTTGGCAAACGAGAGCCCTTTGGCCGACACCATCTCGGTGAAGGCCATATCGGCTCCGGCCTCGCGGCAGAGCGTGCGGAAGGCGATGTCGCTCACCCCGGCCATGGGCGCCAAAAGTACCCGGTACTTCCCGAACAATCCGTCCACTGTGTGCGGCCTTCCCTACAGGGTTCCGAACAGCAGCAGGCCGATGAGTACGATAACCCCCACTACGAACAGCAGCAGCCCCACAGTCACGAGCGTTTTCGAGGTGCCGCTCATGCCCAGGCGCTCCTGCTCCTCGGCGATCTTCTTCTCGTTGAAGGGGTCGTCTATCCAGTCGTAGGTGTCTTTGTCGTGCTTCGCCATGGAGCTCCTTGTGCCAACCGCGCGCCATTGATTGTCGTTCGGCTCACAGTGTAGCGGATGTACAATCGGGCCGAGCAAAATCCAAGAGAAGAGGAGAGATTCGTGAAGGTACTGCTTATCAACGGAAGCCCGCGCATGGCGGGAAACACGGCCCGGGCCCTGCAGGAGGCCGCGGCGGCCCTTGAGGCCGAGGGCGTGGAGGCGGAGGTCGCCTGGATCGGCAACAAGGAGATCCGCGGCTGCATCGCCTGTGGCATCTGCGGGAAGAAGGGCGATCACCGTTGCGTGTTCGACGCCGACCCCTGTAACGAGCTCATTCAGAAAGCCGCTGAGGCCGACGGCCTCATCGTGGGCTCGCCGGTGTACTACGCCGGGGCGGCCGGCTCGCTCATCGCGCTGCTCGACCGGATGTTCTATGCCGGCGGCTCCCTGCTGCGCTTCAAGCCGGCGGCCGGCGTGGCCGTGGCCCGGCGTGCCGGGGCTATAGAGGCGGCCGACCAGATCAACAAGTACTTCCAGATCAATTCCATGCCTGTGGTGGGTTCCAGCTACTGGAACATCATCTTCGGCCGCACACCGGGCGATGTGGAGGGCGACGGCGAGGGGCTGCACACCATGCGCACCCTCGGCCGCAACATGGCCTGGCTGATGCGGTGCATCGAAGCGGGTCGCGCGGCCGGCATCGAGGCCCCGGAGATCGAGCCCAAGCCCTTCACCAATTTCGTGCGCGAGGATCTGCTGGAAGCGTAGACGTCCGTCGGTCGTCTATGTCACAAGGGGCCTGACGTCGAACGCCAGGGCACTCGCCGTTCCCCACAATTGCCGCGATAGCGATGCGCTCGCATCTCGTCCGTTGGCGTCAAGCCGCACCCTCAACGTTGGCTGGCGCTAACGGGCATTCGCCACAACGTCGGCCATCGGCGTTCATCTACCGCAGCGGCTATGGCCGCCGCTCATCGCCGTCTCCGCCCATCGCCGAGCCGCTGGCGGCGATGGGCGATTGCGGACTGCCCCCACTGCGCACAAGCCGACCCGTGCCCTGCGTGGGAGTTAGACAAATCGGCCTTTTATGCATCGCTGCGCATTATGGGCCGATATGTGCAGTTTGGGCGCTCCAAACCTATACAAATCGGCTGCTTTCGCGCACTTATGCGCCGAGAGCTATGCATATCGGGCTTTTCGGTGCATCGATGCAGGAAGAGGGTCGATATGCATAGATGTGATACGGCCCGAGGCGCCCTCAGGCATCGACATGCAAGTTATGCCACAATTTGGACATTCTCTCCGGCAGCAATTAGCGCCCCTTTTCGCGGCAAAAGACGTTCATCCTGTCAACGTATCGACAGCTGCTATTTCTTTGTCTTCACCGCCTTGGCCTTCGACCAGCTGGAGTAGTAGGTTTTGCCGCCCACCTTCTTGTAAGTGCGCACTTGGACGTAGTAGGTCTTCTTGGCCTTCAGCTTGGAGACCTTGAGCGAGCACTTCCTGCCGGCGGCTGAGGTTGCCTTGGCGATCTTCACCTTGGTGGTCTTCTTCGTGAACTTCTTGCTGGTGGACCAACGCACCTGGTAGCCGGTCGTCTGCTTCAAATTCGCCTTGCTCGGCTTCTTCCATTTCACGGTGAAGGCCCTCTTGGCCTTCGTGAGCTTGGAGACGCTTGTCCCCGTCGGCACGATCCTGAACGTGGCGGTCTTGGCGCCCGCGTACTTCCCCGCGCCCTTAACGGTCACCTTGTAGGAGCCGATCTTCTTACCGGCCTTGCAGCTGTAGGTGAAGTCCACCTTGTGGCGCAGCGTCTTGCCGCCCACCTTCACCGTGGGCACCGCGCACTTCTGCGTCTTGCCGTTGTAGACTTTGGACTTCACGCTGATGGAGGCCTTGGCGATGGAAATCTTAGACGGCTTGGGGGTTGGCGATACCGTGGGCGGTGCCGGCTTCGGCTTCACCAATGCGCTTGCGGCCGCTGATCCTTCGGCGGCGTAGGTTGCCGCCCTGTTCGCGGGAACTTGAGCGGGGGCAAACACATCGCCGGCCTCATTCACCCACTTACCCGTGGCATTTGGAATGTACCTTGCATTTGGCGTGGGCATTTCCGAACCTAAGTTTGTACGAGAGCCCAAGGTGATCAGGGAGAGCTGGGGGCACTGTGCCAAAATCCCACTAAGACCGTCATGTTGCATTGCCTTTGAGGTGTCCCATCCCGACAGGTTGAGCGTCTCCAAAGCAGAACAACCGTGGAACAGCGAGCTCAGATCTGTCGCACGGGCCATAGAAAGCGTCGAGAGATCCAGCACCTTCAGCTTTGAACACTCCATAAACAATGCCGAAGCATTTTCAAGATTTGCCGCACGCCACCCCTTGCCGGTGAATATCGTCAGGGAAGAACACTGGCCGAACATCTCCCACGCTTTGGTTAGCTTTGGCGTATCCCACTTTGAAAGGTTCAATGCTTTCAGGGAGCGACATTCCTTGAACATCAATAGGCTTTTCTCAAGATTGCTCATATTCCATGAGGAGACATCGAGAGCCGCAAGGGACGTGCAACCGTTGAACATCGATTGGGTTGTCTTTACGCGCACCGTATTCCAACGCGACACATCAAGGGCCTCAAGCGACGAGCAGTTCCGGAACATCGTTGCCATGCTCTCAACCTTCGACGTGTCCCACCCCGACACATCGACGCTCTTAAGCGATTTGCATTGGGCGAACATGGAGGTCATATCCGTCACATTGCTCACGTCGAGTTTAGCCAGATTTATTTCAGTGCAGCTCGTCATATCTTCGAACCAAGAGAAAGTGTCCGATGGCTTGATGGCGTCACGCACTATTACTTTTGTCACCCGAGAATCGACGTCAGACGGCCATCCGCGTCGTTTTGCGCCGCTCGCTCCCTCAATCGCTGCGGTCACTTTGCCGCCTTGTTTGGCGTCATGCTCTCCATACCTAGTGTCAGTGCCAGGGGTTTCCTCTGACTGCAAAACGAGGGTATAGCTCTCTCCATTTTTGTAATAAAGGGCATAGATATCGCGCGCATCCCCGCCGTCTGCCCAAGCGGTGTGCGCGGAAAAACTGCTCAGAGCCAACAGTACACCACAGCAAATTGCCAGCAGTGCGGATTTAACCATTCGCGTAACCACAGGCGCTCCTCCTTCCAGGATGACGTTCTATTTGATCCTCATCCAATCCACTATGTCACCCTTCTTCCTCTCATGAGCTCGCGTTTTGCAGCGCGCAGATCATCATGGAAAGGCTCTCGCATTATTTCCATATCAAGAACACGTTCAGCCTCTTCCTCCTTATCGAGCATTATCATTGCCGTTGCCGCGAGTAGAGCCTGCTCGGCGTTATCCACTCTGTCGCAATCTGCATACCAGGCAACTTGGTCAAAGGCGCCTGCATGCAAAAGCGCTTCCATGGAGAGCGTCTCAAGGTCTTCATCATGTGCTGTCCCAGGTAGTTGAAGGGCCGATTCAACCTTCGACACGTCACCTTCTGCGGCCGCCTCTCGCACCGACGCCATCACATACTCGGCTCCTAGGCCGCATGCCGATGTCATCAGAGCAAGAACGGTAATCCCCATAGGCAGCAATGCCCCTTGACGGCTCCTCGGCCTTGCAGCCGCCTCGCCGCCCCTCGACTCATGCATAGTTCGCATCTCAAGAGCAGTTCTTCGCGATGATCCAGGGGGCAGCCCAAGACTTAGAAACACTATAAGCAAAGTGAACAGCGCAGAAAAATGCAGGTCGAAATCGAAAGCAGCGTGCAAGACCATCACTGCTGCCGCCACCGCTACCCCTCGGGATCGCTGTTGCACCAACTTCAACCAACTCCACAGCACAAAACCGAGAAGGACGATCAACGCAGGCAAGCCCGCATCCAGGGCAATCTGCAGATAGCTGCAATGAACGGTAGCCGCAGTGTAGGATTCCGATTGAATGAAACGGTAGGCATCTTCCCATCCGTCAGGTCCGACGCCCCACACAGGGGTGCCAACCAACAATACCGCCGCATCGTTCATTTGGATAAGTCGCTCGGTGAAAGTTCCCAGAGCCTCCTCAAAACGCGGGCTCACGACGATAGCCGCAATCAACACCAAGGCGATGATAACAACCCCCACTCCGACAACGCGTAAAGCACGAAAGCGTCGCGTCGGCACTTCAACAGAGGTCAAAAAAGACTCACATCTCCAGCGAATAGTTAGCGCGAGCAAGGCCCACAGCGGGGCGAAGGGTGGGAATGTCCGACAAAGCAAGAACGCACAGACCCCGAGCAGGACATCGATCAGCATAATGCGTATGCGAGGCACCCTGCTGCACTTATCGCACCACAGGCAACATGCTGCGCACCCACCTATCCAGCAGCAAATTGCTCCGACGGACATTGTCAGCAGTAAACCTATGATCAAGAGGCACGCTGTCGGATGCAGTGGCCGCCCAGCCCCCGAGGTGGAAAGCACATAAACGTACCAGCTTGCAAACCAAATGCCGCTTGCGTTCGCGTACTCAAAGGGAAAGTGAAGCCGCCCAGCGGTTACAGCCCCTTCAACGAGCAGCGCTCCCGAGAAGACGAGAACGCCAATCGCAGCACTTGCCACTGCCACCCAAGTAAGAAGGCGGAGGACCCAACGACGCGCCGCAGCGCTCATCATGGCCGGAAACAGCGCAAACGCCGCCAAAGAGAACCAGGAAAACCCATAAGCCAAGGAGGAGATACCGCGCTCGTTCACAAAAAAACTTGTGAACGTCAGGACCCCAATCCCCGCAAGCACGGCCGCGCTCGCACAAGAGCCGGGGCGACGTTTTACTAGCAACGGCACAAGTGCCGCGCAACCAAGAGCACCAATGATCAGAGTTGTTGACGCGTAATAACCTCCTTGCATAAACACAAGCGCGCCTAAAAGTATACAGAGCATCACTGCGCTGTACTTATCCCAAGGCTCGAGAGAAAAGACTGCTGTTTTTGGAGCATTTGAGACAGACGACCGCCGAGACACTTCGGCTGTCCCGGCAATCGCCCGTTGCTTGCTCTTTTTCACTTGTGAGGATCGAGAGCCCACGATGTTTCTCGCTGCGCTATTTCTTCGTCTTCACCTTCTGCACTTTTGACCAACTTGAGCAAATTTGCTTGCCGCCTACCTTCTTATAGGTGCATACGCGCACGTAGTAGGTCTTCTTTGCCTTCAGTTTCGACACTTTTAGGCTGGTCTTTTTCACATTCCTCACTGTCTTGGTCTTTACAGCTTTCTTGAATTTCTTGTCAGTAGAGTACTGCACCTTAAAGCCGGTTATCTGCCTGGCTGCGCTCTTAGAAGGCTTCTTCCACTTCGCCGTAAACGATTTCTTGCCGGCGGCTGGTTTCTTCGCCGTCACACCTTTGGGAACAATCTGGAACTTTCCTTTGACCGTACCCGCATACGCGCCCTTGCCTACAACCGTCACAGTATACGTGCCGATTTTCTTGCCGCCCTTGCAGTTGAAGGCATAGTCGACTCCCGCTTTGAGCGTCTTGCCCCCCATCTTTACTGTGATAGATTTCGGCTTTTGGGTCTTACCCGAATATACTTTGCTTTTCACGATTACCTTCGCAGAAGCAAGGGAAGTTTGCCTCGGTTTAGTCGGAGCCGGAGCTGGAGTCGCCGTCGATGTCGCTGGTGTTACTTCCCGGCGATTTACCACATCATAGAACCACCAGCCTCCGTTGCGCTTCACGAGAGCATAGTTGGTATCAGCGACTTTTGCGCCACCCAGTGAAATACCATTATGATCGTAGTAGCTATCGTATCGGAAGGGAACGACAACATTGCCCTTGGAATCAATGGCGCCGTATTTGCCTTTTCCATCAGCTGCAAACCAAACATCGAGGTTGCGATGACGCACGCTATTTCCATAAGCTGAAAGACCTCGATGCGGTGGTATGGCCAGCGTGTATCCATTACGAGTAATTCTCTTTCCAGCAGGATCGGTAACAGATCCGTATGTCAAACCTGACGCTTCGTCATAATTGAATTCAACGACGACTTCGATTCCGTTGAAAAAAATTTCTTTGCCTGAAGATTCGGCGCCTTCTACATTGCCACTTCCATAACCTTCGAGAGATTTTTGGGCTGACAGCCCTTTCTTGGTTGTGTAATGCACCATGCCATCTTCATAATCAATATACACATATTGGCTAGGATCAACATCCGAAGCGATTTGCCTTGGCGAAATACTTGCCGTCACGCACCACAGGGAACCATCGCCCTTTGCAAAAACCGATACTGCCCTTTCGTGATTGCAAGCAGCCCTTTCTACGCCTTCTAATTTCTTTACCGAACCAGAACTTAAATCGAAGTAATAGCAGATGACATCTTCGTCGCTCGATACCTGTACTCCCACTTCCAGGAGTCCAGGCATAACGCTCACGCTCCGGGCTTGGCCACGTGCTACAGTAATAGTCTGGTGTTTTTTCGCGGTTTTTCCGTCGTATACATCAATCTGCGTTGCGCCATTCACCATTCTCGTCGCGTAATATCGATGCGTGCTTTCATCGAGAGCGATGTCTTTATATCGACACGGCACGATTGTGTTGCCGTCCATCGAGAGCGCCCCGGCCAACCCTGAATCCTTATCGCTAATATAAATCCCATAAGAGCCGTTACCAAACATGTAGCCATACTGAAGTTGCGTATCCTTCGTATGCACTCCATCATCGCCCTCTGTGTAGGCAGATTGGAACGTTTTCTTGCCATCAGCACGAACAATATCGCGACTTACCAGCACATACTCCTTCACCTTGCCTTGATATTGGGCACTGTAGACGGTCTCCTTCGACATAAGGGCATACTTGCCCCCAAAGACACCATACACCTCGTCGTACACCAAAGGGCCGCCTGCTGGCTCAGCGACGGCACCAAATGCCTCGGCCCCAGCCACGCCAAAGAGGGAGCAAGCCAACACGCCGGCCAAAAGCGCGCTTATGCCACGCTTCCACCTTCTCCTCTTTTCTTGCTTGTCCATGTATTCTCTCCTTTCTGGCCCTTGGCCGTTCTTTACCGTCATCCCAATCGCTCTTCCTTGAGCGTTGCTCTCACGAACGCACTGGCGCGTTCTGAAGCCACATCCGAAGCGCTTCCGTAAATAAACACTGCGAATGCAAGCGACTTCCCATCTGCTTCCGCCCAGCCAGCGAACCATCCATTTTCCGTCGCATTCGTAACTGCCGCAGTGCCTGTCTTTCCGTAGACTTTTACGCCAATAACCTGGGTATTTTGTCCTGTGCCAGACAGCACGACCTCGGCCATTGCTTCGCGAAGGGAGTCGATGGTTGTCTGACTTAAAAATCTCTCATTTATGATGAGTGGCTTCGTTTGAATCGCGTCTCGTTCACAGCCCTCAATTTTCTCGACAATATAAGGCGCGTACAGCGTTCCACCATTCGCAATGCATGCTGGCACCAGCGCTTCCTGGACAACGGTGGCCATGGGGCCCGTCCATGAACCGTCCTCTTTAACAAACGACTGGCCCACGCCAAACCATGCTTTTTCAAATTCCGAGCGGGCGTTGTCGGCACCCACTGTCGAGACTTCGCATGTGAAATCTTGAGGAAGACTTTTATCGAACCCAAAATTCCGCGCCATATCGGCCACGCGATCGGGGCCGAGCTCAAGAGAAAGCTCGGCAAATGCAGTGTTGATTGACTGGGCATAGGCATCCAGAAGTGATATCGAGCCATACGATTGACCGCCCGCATTTGAGATACGGCCTCCGTCAAGAAGCAGGGCACCCGGACCGTTGACCGTATCTTCAAGCGATGCGCCGTCTTCAAGAGCGGCAGCGAGTGTAATTGTCTTAAACGTTGATCCCGGTATATGGAGTGTCGCCGCCGCATTGCCCAGCTCGTCATCCCCATTACCCCGCTCTCTTTGAGAATATGTAGGATTGGCGGGATCGAAGCTTGGGTTTACCGCTAGGGCACGAATTGCGCCCGTCTGGGGGTCTATTGCCACAAGAGCTCCGTTGATTCCCGATAATGTTTCTTCTGCAGCCCGCTGCATCGCAGAATCAATTGTTAGACAGATGGAATCGCCTTCCGCAAGCTGTCTATCGAAACGCTGCTCTATCCCGATGTCTTTCTCGGTGTCGTACACACTGCCGATAACCCAGGCAGCCAATGGTCCTTCAGGATAGAGACGCGGTTGAGACGTGAAGCCGCCATCACTCATTGCTAAGACAACACCATCTGCTGTCGTTATGGGCCCGCGCTCTTTTGTTGTTGCGGAACAACCTGAAACCAGAATTACAACAACCGCGGTAGCAATAAAGGCTATACAGGCAGCTGACCACTTTCGCTGATTAATCATACATTTCATAAAAGAATTTCTTACATCGTGAGAGATCGAAACTATCGCTGTTTTAACTCCAATATCGATAGTTGTCTCATTTCGACGCGCATGACAGTCAGCCAGGAAAACGCGTCGAACCAGACATGAGTCTTCTTGGAGTTTGAAGCTCCGAACGGCACCTCCATAGCGTTCCTCCGATCTCCAAAACGAACCATCCTACATAGGAATCGTCAACAAGCTTGCATGTTCTCTCCCGAGAGATTGTCTCTTGCGAGAGATGCTACGAATGCGATGATGGCACCGCAACACATTTGTTAAAAGTGGGACAGTTCATGTAACAATCGATTGGGTGCTCCAAAGTGAACGGTCGTTGAAGACTGGTCGTTGGACAGGTGGTTATCGATGTAGCGGCCTCGATATCATTTCTCATATTGGAACTGTTCGATTCGTAAAGCAGCCCTTGCGTCAATATTTGACAGATGATCAGGAAAAAGAATCTTCACGCATAATGGACGCTTCGGCCAAGTAGGCCCGCGCTGCCTCATATTGCCCCTGAACGGCCAGCAATTGGGCTACCTGAACGTGGTTGCGCAGATCATGGCGCAGGCGACTTGTCTCCATCAGTTCGGCCTCCATGACCTTCACCTGCTTCAGGCAAGCCGCCACCGACTTCTCCAATGCGGCCGCCTCGAAATCCGCCTGTTCCTTTTTCGCCGATTGCGCCATAGATGCTGCCAAAAGTCCGTCGGCTGCAAAGCACAGGACGAACAACGCCAGAATGGCCAACGTGTAGGCCAGGTCACCATGACAGTGGTCGGCAACGATATTCTCAATCATTATGAGCAGAAACAGCTGTGTCAAAGGGAAAAGCGAGTACCACACAAGCCACGAAGGAGTCGCCTCGCCTGCACCGCCGTCCCCCTTCCGCAAGGGGAACCAGCGCTGATACACCTTCATCATTCCCGCAAGCATCAGCGGCAGGCACACCAAATGCCCCACGGTACCCGTCAGCAGAAAAGGCAGCGGGTACTCCCAAGCCAGGCTGTTGTCCATAGTGCCCAAACCCGTCATGAGCACCCACAGGCCAGCCCCTATCATTTCGGCGCACGACTGCAGGAGAAGGCAAACGGTCATGACGATAAGTCGCCGCGGAAACGATCCGCCCAAGAGCATCATGGGAACGACAACGGTCGTAAGAAACATGAGGGCTATTCTCAAAAGGGGCGTGTACAGAGGCCGGAACAGAGAAAGACCTGCCATCATCCCTATGCAGACCGCCCAGTAGGTACGGGGCGATTTAGGCGGCAGCATCCAGGCCATAAAGAGGTACGGCACGAGCGAGACCAAACCCGCGAATCCGTTGACGAACAGGTTCTCGGGAGCAAATATTGTTGCCAACACCAGGTTCACGACAGATCCTCCCCCATCCCGCCGCATCCCTCGCGCTCCGGTACATGGAGCATCACGGTGGTCCTTGCCATACCGTCCTCCACGTGGGCCGTCAGGGCGCCGCCATAGCGCTTGGCGATACCCTCCACAATGGCGAGACCCCACCCGTGGCTTTCCGGGCCGCTCGGACGGGCGCCCCTCTTGCGCCGACCGTCCAACATCATGCGAAACTTCGGTTCATCGGTCGAGGCAATGCTGTTGCGGGCCTCCACCACCAGGTACTCCCCCCGCTGAAAGGCCCGCAGGGACACGTGCGGCTCCCTCACTCCCGCCGCCTTTGCCCGCCGAGCACCCGCCACAGCGTTGTCTGCCAGGTTCACGATCACCGTGCAAAGCTCGCTGGCCCGCACCGCCAAGCAGGCCGGCAGGTGAAGAGAGCAGTCCATATCCACCCCCGCCGCCCGACCGTCTCTCAGCTTCATGGCCGCTGCAGCATTGACCGAGGGGTGATCGCACAAGCGGCCGCCGATGGAATCGAGCAACGCTATCGCCTCGTTCGCATGCTCCCACGAATCATCAGACCCATTCGCCAGAAGTTCCTGGGCCCGACCGAGCTCTTCAGCCGCCGCACGACGGACATGCAGCACGTCTTCCCGATGGCGCTCCATGCTCTCGCGGTAGGACTGCAGCGCCTTTTCCTGATCTTCCAGAGCCTGCACGCCCATGCGGGCCGCCTGAGCATGCTGCGCCCGCTTCATTTCGCGCAACACGAGGAAATCCACAGGAACGCAGGCGAGGATGATCGCCCCTGCCACCACGAAATAACCCCAGGAGAAATCCAGCCGCCAAAGCCAGTTGAGGGCTACGATTCCGCAGCACAACTGGCTGAAGGGAAGCAGTATAGAGGAAATTCGCCGAAGCACGCCGCCCCCTTCTGCTACCGACTCAAATGTTGAAAGAAGCGCTCGCGCGCCTTCTGGCGGCAACGCTGGCTGATCGGCACGACTTCACCTGTCTTGAGCACGAACTCAGATCCGTTCAAGCGGGCTACTTGGTTCAAATTCACAATGAAGCTCTTGTGGCATCGCACGAACTCCCCAGGCAACCGATCGAGCATGGCGGCGACGGTTCCATAGGTCTCATACACCCCGCACAGAGCGTGAATCTCCAACTTGCGGCGGCGGCTTTCGATGAAGACTATGTCCCGAGTCGGCAATGCGGCCGACTCACGTCCGAATTTGACCATGAGGGTCTCGAGGCTTCTCGCTTCCAAATTGCGCACAGCACGAGCCAAGGCGCGATCTATCTCCTTCTGCTTAACGGGCTTCGTGAGAAAATACATATGGGCTGTCTCGTATACATCGGTGCAATACTCCACGTAGCCGGTCACATAAATGACCTGCGTTGCGCAGCCTTCGGGAAACAGCCGCTGGACGATATCGATGCCCGTGGGACCATGGTCGTCCAAACGAATGTCAGTCAACAGGACATCGGGGCCCCGTCCAGCATCAACGAGATCGCACAACGCTTTTTCGGAAGCCACCGATGTCACATCGAAAAGCGGGCCGAAAGGGCTTTCGGCCACGACTCCTTCCATAGCCGCTCGGGCTTCGGGAACGTTGTCAAGAACAACCAAATGGTACATACAGCCTAGCTACTCCTTCTTCCCAGGTCGCTCACGAAGTAACACGATAGGCCAATGAGCGCCCCCCCCCCCCGAGTTTTATCGGAAAGGCAGGTTAAAGGGATGCAAACTGCCCGAGACAGCAAATTGGCATTGCGTTTCAATTCTCACTTAAAACCAGACATTAACAAGATGCATGTAACAATTGAAGAGTTTCGTGTAATAAAAGACAACCACATTCATTTTTGCAGCAATGAGCCTCTTGCCCTTGATAGGGCTCCGCGCCTGTATGCTTTCTGCTATTTCCTCGTCTTCACCGCCTTGGCCCTCGACCAGCTGGAGTAGTAGGTTTTGCCGCCCACCTTCTTGTAGGTACGCACCTGCACGTAGTAGGTCTTCTTGGCCTTCAGCTTGGAGACCTTGAGCGTGCACTTCTTGCCGGCGGCCGAGGTCGCCTTGACGGTCTTCACCTTGGTGGCCTTCTTCGTGAACTTCTTGCTGGTGGACCAGCGCACCTGGTAGCCGGTCGTCTGCTTCAGGTGCGCCTTGCTCGGCTTCTTCCACTTCACGGTGAAGGCCCTCTTGGCCTTGGAGAGCTTCTTCACGCTCGTCCCCTTCGGCACGATCTTGAACGTCGCGGTCTTCGTGCCGGCGTAGGCGCCCTTGCCGGTGACCGTCACCTTGTAGGAGCCCACGGCCCTCCCGCCCTTGCAGGACCAGGCGTAGTCCACGCCGCTGCGCAGCGTCTTGCCGCCAAGCTTCACGGTGGGCGCCGCGGGCTTCAGCGTCTTGCCCGTCCACGCCTTCGCCTTCACGGAGACGGAAGCCTTGGCGAGGGAGGTTTTTGGCACTTCAGGCCGAGCAACAACGCCTATGGGCCCTCGATAACTTGAATTGACAACAATTGTAAGTCGCTTCGGCAGTTTATGCCCCCACAAGCTACTAATGCCCGCCTGCGTATCTCCAACTATCGAATCGAATATTTCAGCCGAACCATCTTGATATTCAACTAAATACACTAAGCGCCCCTCCGCATCCCCACTCAGGGCATCAACGAAAACATTTACGCGCCATCCACTTTTATATTGAGGAGCGCTCAATTCGAATGTGCAGTAAAAAAGATCAGTGGCAGTCCGAGGAAGCAGCGAGACTGCCGGACTCACTGAAGTAAGAGTAATTGGATGCCACAGGGTACCGTAATCGTACATGCCCGTTCCGCCATCAGTAAAGTAACCGACAGCAATTTCCCACGGAGCGCCTTTGGAATCAATGATCTTCGTTGCTGTGCCATCCCAAATAGCACCACCTCCGCCTCCGTCCCCATTTGCCCCGCCATCGGCCAGTGCAATGGACGGCATCATCGAGCAGCAAAGAAGCAACGCTAGAAAACAAACCGGAACTTTCCTAAGCTGATTCTTCACTCCAACCTCCTGTCATAATCAATTCTGTTCAAAACCTGATAAGACCAGAGGAAGAAATGCTTGATTGTTTGAGACCTTCTTGGAGAAAGGCATCCGCCCTCTGTCGCCAAACAACCATGACCGCGAAACAACGCAGCTGGTGGGCAGATGCCCTTCAGCAATCGTTGTTTCGTCTCAAGACGCGATATTCATGGTTGTTTGGCGATTGAGAGTGTATCACATGTTGATGCTTTCGCGGAGCATTTAGCGAGCTTGGCCAGTGTTGCCAGTCAGGCCGGCTCCTGACAGCCGTCAGCCGGGTTGGGCCCGGCCCGCATTTGTCGCGCGAAGCGATACCCGCTTCGCATCCCTGCCCCAGACCAAAAACCAACTTGCATCCCTATGCAAACCGCCCCCCATCTTGCATCGGGGCCGCACAAATCGGCCCTCAACTTGCAGCGGTGCATGTTGTGGGGCGATTTGTGCGGGTTGGTTGCTTCAAACCCGGTCAGATGACCTGTTTTTGCGCATCGGAGGGGTGAAAACCCGCGCAGATCGGCCTTCTGGATGCATTGATGCAAATTGGAGGCCGATCTGCGCGGGTCCCCTGCAAGTTGAGGGGCGATCTGGACTTTTCGGCGCAAGCTGGGCCGCAATCTGGGCTCTGCTCCGCAAATCCGATCCCGCTCGCGCCTCCGATATGCCCTCGGTCGCTATCCGCGTCCAGCCGAGATACGGGCAGACGCTCGATGCGGGGCCCCATACGGGCGCACGACTCGGGTCGCAGCGCGCCCTTCTACTCGTCCACCTTCAGGATGGCCATGAAGGCCTCCTGGGGCACCTCCACGTTGCCGATGGCCTTCATGCGCTTCTTGCCGGCCTTCTGCTTCTCCAGAAGCTTGCGCTTGCGGGTGATGTCCCCGCCGTAGCACTTGGCCAGCACGTCCTTGCGCTTGGCCTTCACGGTCTGGCGCGCGAGCACCCGCCCGCCGATGGCCGCCTGGATGGGCACCTCGAACATCTGGCGCGGGATGATCTCCTTCAGCTTGTCGCAGAGCACGCGCCCGCGGTCGTAGGCCTTGTCCTTGTGCACGATGAACGACAGGGCGTCGATGGGCTTGCCCGACAGCAGGATGTCCAGCTTCACCAGCTGCGAAGGCTTGTAGCCGTCCATCTCGTAGTCGAGGGACGCGTACCCCTTCGTGTTCGACTTCAGCTTGTCGAAGAAGTCCAGGATGAGCTCGGACAGGGGTATCTCCCAGAGCATCTCCACGGTAGTCTGGGACAGGTAGTTCATGGTGACGAAGTTGCCGCGCCGGCCCACAGCCAAATCCATCACGGCGCCCACGTAGTCGGGCGGGATGAGGATCTTCGCCTTCAGGTAGGGCTCCTCCACGTGATCGATGGAGCCGGGGTCGGGCATCTCCTGGGGCGAGTGGAGCGAGACCATCTCGCCGCCCTTCAGGTAGACGTGGTACTCCACCGAGGGGGCCGTGGCCAAAAGGTCAAGCCCGAACTCGCGCTCCAGGCGCTCCTTGATGACCTCCATGTGCAGAAGGCCCAGAAAGCCCACGCGGAAGCCGAAGCCGAGGGCATGGGAGGTCTCGGGCTCCCACACGAGGGCCGGGTCGTTCAGGGACAGCTTCTCCAGGGCCTCCTTCAAGGGCTCGTACTGGTCGCCATCGATGGGGAACAGGCCCGTGAACACCATGGGCTTCGCCTCGCGGTAGCCGGGCAGAGGGTCGTTCACCCCGCCGTCGGCTAGGGTGATGGTGTCGCCCACCTTCACCTGGCTCACGTCTTTCAGGCCCGTGACGAGATAGCCCACCTCGCCCACGTAGAGTGCCGGCTCGGCCACCTCCTGGGGGTGGCGGGCGCCCACTTCCTCCACGAGGGTCTCGGTGCCCGTGGCCATCATGCGGATCTTGTCGCCCTTCTTGATGGAGCCGTCCACCACGCGGATGAGGGCCACCACGCCGCGGTAGGCGTCGAAGTAGCTGTCGAAGATGAGGGCGCGCAAGGGCGCCTCGCCGTTGCCCTCGGGTGCCGGGATGTTGTAGACCACGGCCTCCAAGAGGTCGTGGACGCCCTCGCCGGTCTTGCCGCTGGCGAGCACCGCGTCGTCGGCGGGAATGGCCAGGCCGTCCTCGATCTCGGCCTTCACCCGCTCCGGCTCGGCGGCCGGCAGGTCGATCTTGTTGATGAGCGGGATGATCTCCAGATCGGCGTTCATGGCCAGCATGGCGTTGGCTACCGTTTGGGCCTCCACGCCCTGGGTGGCGTCCACCACGAGCACCGCGCCGTCGCAAGCCGCCAGGCTGCGGCTCACCTCGTAGGTGAAGTCCACGTGCCCCGGGGTGTCGATGAGGTTCAGCTGGTAGGTCTCGCCGTCGTCGGCCGTGTAGCTCACGCGCACGGCCTGGCTCTTGATGGTGATGCCGCGCTCGCGCTCGATGTCCATGGAATCGAGCAGCTGGGCCTGCATGTCGCGCTTGGCCACGGTGCCCGTCAGCTCCAGGATGCGGTCCGAGAGCGTGGACTTGCCGTGGTCGATGTGGGCGATGATCGAGAAGTTGCGGATATGGGACAGTTCGTGGGTCATAATGGCTTTCTTATCGCGGTCGGTTCCTGCGTATGTGTACGTCTCACGAAGAATTGCCCCTCCCGGGCAGATTTCTTCGTGGTGCTGATGCGAATCTTTGGTATTCTACCGCATTGTGTATCCAGCGATACGGGCGCGGGACAATTCTCCCGCCAAATCTGCAGACGTGGCTGCGATGTAAAGATTGCTATTGCTGGCGGCCTTCCGAGCCCGAGGGCGCGGGGCTGAGAAAGCGGAGAAATCCCGCCGCTTTCCGTTTCGCACGATGGCCTGCGGCCTGTGTTGCCGCGCGTTCGTGTCGTTGGATACCGCAAGGGATGAAAGCAACGACCGAACCAGAAAGGGCTATCAATCATGGCTAACATCAAGTCCCAGAAGAAGCGCATCATCACCAACGAGAAGGCTCGTATGCGCAATCGCGCCGTCAAGAGCGAGCTGAAGACCGCCACCCGTCGCGTGAAGGACGCCGTGGCCGCCGGCGACGGCGCCGCCGCCTACGCCGCTGCCTGCGCCGCCTGCCGTCTGATGGACAAGGCCGCCTCCAAGGGCGTCATCCACAAGAACCAGGCCGCCAACCGCAAGAGCGGCATCATGGCCCTGGCCAATTCCGTGGCCACTGCCGAGGACAAGGCCGCTTATGTGAAGCCGGCGCCCAAGGTCCAGAAGACCGGCTCCAAGAAGGCCGCTGCCAAGGAGGCTCGCAAGGCCGCTATGGCCGAGGCTTCCGCCGAGAAGGCCAAGCGTCGCGAGAAGCAGCTGAAGGAGGAGAAGAAAGCCGCCGAGCGCAAGGCCAAGGAGGCCGAGGCGGCTGCCAAGGCTGAGGCTGAGGCGGCTGCCGCCGAGGCTGCTGAGGGCGAGGAGGCTGCGGCTGACGCCGAGTAGCTCTTACGAGACAGAGCATCGCCTGCACGCGCCGCCCTGGATGGGGCGGCGCTTTTTCATGCTCTGCAAGATGCGCTAGGAGCACAGGGCAAGCGCAGTGTTCCTACGGTCATAGGGCATGCGGAAGTAGTACTCGTAGCCGCAGACTCCCTGAAGAATGCAGCCCTGGCGCACGAGGTAGATGAGGTGGGCCAACGTCTCGCCCATGGAGAAGTACTTCTGGTCGAGCGGCCAGCTCTTCCAATCGGGGTAGCGCCAGGTGGCGTGCTGCGAGATGGAGACGATGTCGTCATGACCTGCGCGCACGAGCTCGTAGATCTCCTCGAGGCGCTCGCGATGGTGCTCGAGGAGGAAATCGACGCGCTCGACCAGGCCGGCAAAGGGCCGTCCATGGGCCGGCAGAATGAGATCGACTGGAAGATCGCGCACCTTCCGCAAGCTCGCGAGGAAGGCATCGAGGGCGTTGAAGGCCGGAAACCACGAGGACACCGACGGCGTGATGCGCTCGAGGATGTGATCACCCGAGATGAGAAGGCGGCGAGAGCGCTCGTACAGGCAGATGTGCCACGCATCATGGCCGGGAGTCTCGATCACCTCGAACGTGTAGGGACCGCACTCGAGCCCATCGCCGTCGGAAACGTAGGTGAACACGGGGTAGCTCTCCAGAGGCAGGAGCTCCGCCGACACGTGCAGGCGCGGGCCGTCATCGGTGAACGTCATGTCCGCCTGCTGCTCCAGGGTGGCCGCCTGCAGAAGCAGCGGTCCGTAAACGGCCTCTTCCATGGCCATGAGGTTTTTCACCTCTTGGAAGGAATGAAGGTTCGCGAACACCGGCATGCCCGGACGCCAGATGCGGTCGAGGTTGCCCGTATGGTCGGGATGCGAGTGGGTCAGCACGATCTGCACCTTGTCCCATGAGCGTCCGAGGGACGCCAACGCCCGGTTCAGCGCGGCCTCGCTGTCGGGGTGGTTGAAGCCTACATCCACAATGGTAGTCGTGCCGTCGTCGCCGAGAATGAAATAGGAGTTGATCACCTTGAGAGGATTATCGGGCAGAGGGATCCGCACCAGATAAAGATTGTCGAGCACGGGCACCGGCTCCCCGAAACCGGCCGCGGCCACCCGTTCGTCGAGCTCTTCAATATCGACCACGACTACCTCCTGAGCGTATCGACAAGCCAACGATAGAAGATCTCGTCCGCATCGGCGCCGCTCTTCATGGCGCGCTCGGCATCGCGGGAAGAGACGAGCGCGCGCCTCAGCTCGCCCGACGAGAAGTTGCGCGCCCACGCGCCGTGGCTCTTCAGCTTCCAGTCCGGTTGACCCAAGACCTGGGCGAGCGCCTTGGGGTTGCCGCGGCGGGCCATGGCCTGAGCGGCTATGAGCTCGCGAATGCGCGTGGTGCACATGGCGATAAGGGCGTGAGGCGAAGAGGACTCCATCTTCGCGAGCAACGAGAGGCACTTCGCGAGGTTGCGCTCGGCGAAGGCGGCCGTGAAATCCCACGGCTTCACCTCCGATGTGCGCGCCACGAGCCCGCGCACATCCCGCTCGGTCACGGTATCGGAGCCGCCCCGGGCAAGCGCGATCTTCTTGAGCTCGTTGTCGAGATGCACGGTGTTCTCGCCGACAAGCTCCACAAGAGCGCCTGCCGCCCCCTCGGTGAGCACGATACCGTGGCCGGTGGCCATGGCGCGCACCCGCTTAGGCAGCTCCCAGCTCTTCGGCGGGGCGCAGTCGATGACGGCCTTGGCGCCGAGGGCCGCGACGGCCTTGTACAGACGAGTGTTCTTTGCGAGCTTCTCGGCCTCCAGGGCGAGCACTGTGGAATCGCTCGGCGAGCCGAGATAAGCCACGATCTCCTCGGAGTCGGCCTTCTTCAGCTTCTCGGCGTTGCGTACGTACACGAGACGCACCGGGCTGGCGAAGGGCATGGTATTGCAGGCGGCGGCGATGTCGGCACCGGCGGCCGTCTCGCCGTCGAAGTCGTCGGCGTTGAAGGAGAGGTCGCCGAGTTTGGCCAGGCGCGCCCGCAGCCGTATGATGACGGCCTCGCGCTTGAGGGCATCCTCGCCGACGGCAAGATATGCCGCCAGCAGCTGGTTTTGTTGCTGATCGTTTGTCATAGACCCATTGTACCCGATCAGGACGCAGGCGCATCGTTTTGGCTTCGCACGGTCAGCTTCTCCATGGAGAACGCAACGCTCACATCCCCCCGCTCGTCGCTGCAGAGCACTTCCGCGCCCGCAGCCGCAAGGGTCTCGCACACCGCCGGCGCCGGATGGCCGTAGCGGTTGCGCTCCCCCACGCCGATGAGCGCCACCGATGGGCGAAGCTCAGCGGCAAGCTCCCCGTCGATGCTCTTCTTCGACCCGTGATGGCCCACTTTCAGCACATCAATGCCGTCGGAGGGCAAATCGGACGCCATGGCCCGCAGCTCGTCGGCTTCGGCATCTCCGCAGAACAGAGTCGTCCACTCTGCCGCACCATCGCCATCTCCGTCCCACGAGCAGAGGAAACTGAGGCTGTCCGCGTTGCCGCCCTCGTCGCTGAAAGAGCGCGGCCACACCACCCGCAAGGTGAAGCGCCCGCAGGACACCTCATCGCCGACGGAGAGGCCGGCGATGCCGCTGCGGTACTCCTCGCGAGCGGCCGTATCCCGCAGATCGGCACAGGCATCGCATGGACACGTCAGCAAGTCCTCAGCTACGAGAAGGCCGCCGACCAGCGCCACGTCGCCCAGGGCCGCAAGCGAGCCGCAGTGATCGTCATCGGGATGGGTGATAGCCACCGCGTCGAGACGGCGCACCCCTTGGCGCGCGACAGCTTCCTTGAGCATGCCATCCTGATTTCCCGTATCGATGAGAAGCGACGCCCCTCGGCTGCGAACGAGGAAGGCATCTCCCTGCCCGACGTTCAGCATGACGATCTCGTCCTCGGGATGAGACGCCCCGGAAGCGAACGGCGCCAGGACGAGTACGGCTGCCAGCGGGACGACCAGCCCGAGGGCCAGCATCCGGGGGCGCAGCGTCGGCCACCATGCCCACAGGCCGCCCAGCATGACGGCGGAGAGGCAGACCATCGGCACGACCTCGGCGTCAACGGGCAGGCAGCTGCCGGGCACGCGCGCAAGCAGGTCGACAATCCACCCGAGCGCCCGGGCGGTCAGGTCGGCGACTCCGATGGCCGCCGGCGCCGCGGGCGGCGCGACGAGCCCGACGAGCACGGCGACGAACCCGACGGTGCAGGCGAGGGCGAACAGGGGCGCAGCCGCGATGTTGGCAATCGGCGAGAGAAGGGGCACCTGCGCGAACAGGGCCGCGGCATAGGGCTGGGTGGCCAGAGCCGAGGCGGCCGTGAGCGACAGCGGTTCCCCTATCAACGAGCGCGCCCGCCGCGGCCAGCTGCCGAAAGCCGATAAGATCAAGGGCGCTACAAGCACGATGCCCAGCGTAGATCCTGCCGACAGGACGAACGATGCCGACAGCGCACAGGTGGGGTCGAGCCCCACGAACAGCACGATGCAGGCGCCGAGGGCCGTCAGCGCGGAGTTGCGCCGATCGGTCACCAGCGCAAGGAGCCCCGTGCCCGCCATGACCGCCGCGCGCAGAGCCGAGACCGGCATTCCCGTGAAGCAGACGTAGCCGCCGAGGAAGAGCGCCGTCGCACAGGCCCGGGAACGACGCCCCAGGCGCAGCACACCCAAGATCTGGGCGACGAAGAGCGTGACGATGGAGAGGTGGGCGCCCGACACTGCGACGAGATGGGCCAGACCCACCGTCTTGAACTGCTCGTAAGCGCCTGTCTCCTCGATAGCCGGACGCCACCCGCAAAGCAGGGCCTGCAGCAGCGGGGCGCCCTGGCCGCCATAGCGCCCGATAAGGTGGATGGCCTGCTCGCGCAGGGAGGCAAACGGGGCCGACTGGTGCGACGCATCGGGCGGCACCGCCGAAACGACGAGCGTGCCGACGAGCCCCGCATTCCAGAAATACTCCTCCGACGAGTCCCCGGGGGCCTTGAGGGGAGCCGATACCGAGAAGCGCGTCCCCCGGAGCATTCCCTCGCCCTCTTCGGGCAGCAGCAAACGAGCCGATACGACCCGCCCCTCGCCGTCGACGATGCGCGCCTCGGCCCTGAACCCGAAGTCAGTTCCCTTCGCATCAGTTGTCAAGGTGCATTCCCAGGGCCCTTCGCGGCCCACCAAGGCCTCGGTGGACGACGTAAGCGCCGCGGCACCCACCGATGAGGCGGCCAGGGCGACAGCGGCCCCGAGCAGCGCGATCGCGGCAACGGAGACATGCTTGCGCCTCAGCCCCCGGGCGAAAACGAGCACGGCCACGGCGCTTCCCGCTGCCGCGGCGCCGACAAGGATCCCCTCATCCAGAGTACGTGCCCAGGGCCACCAGAGCGCCGTTACCGCCCAGAGCGCGAGGCCGGCGAGAAGCACCGGCGGCAGATGGGGCCGCGGCGGCTTGGCGCTATCCGCGCTCATAGGCAGATGGCGTCGCGAAGCGCCTCGAATTTCTTATCGCCGATGCCCGAAACGCGCTTCAAGTCCTCAAGGGTTTTGAAGGGGCCGTTCGCCTCCCGATCGGCGATGATCTTCTCGGCCGTCGCCTCCCCTATTCCGTTCAGCGTCTCCAAGGCCGCGGCATCGGCCGTGTTGATGTTGACGAGCCCCGCAGCGCCGGAGCCCTTTTCCGCAGTCGCCGGAGCGGCGCCGGCCGAGGCGGCACCAGACGAGACGTCCTCGATGTCGGGAATGACCACCTGCTCGCCGTCTTGGAGCACCTGGGCCAGATTGACCGCCGCCGTGCACGCCCCCTCGGCCAGACCTCCCGCCGCCTCGACCGCATCGACGATGCGACTGCCCGCATCCAGGTAGTACACACCAGGAGCGGCAACCTTGCCATCAACATGAACGCACAGCCTCGCCTGCGCAGCCGTACCCGGAAGCGCCGTATCATCTGGTGCGGCCGGAGCATCCGGAGCTGCCGCGGCATCAGCTCCAACCGCGTCGTCGTCCCCGTCATCCGCGCTCGCAGCAGGCGCCTCCAAACCGTCTTGCGCCCGCTCTGCCGTATGAATTTCCAACCCCGACGCGCGGGGAAAGGCAACGAGCAGCCCCGCGGCGATCAGGATAAGACCGAGCAGCACGCCCACCCCGATGAACACGGGGCGTCGCACCGCTGTGAGATGAAGCTGGGAGCAGAGGCCCTGCGCCCGATCTTGAAAGGCCATGGTGTCTCCTTAGAACGATGGAGACACCCTACCTCCGCATAACCGTGAAACGGTCGCGTAAACGACCCGGAAACCGCCGTCTGCAAACCGTCGGGAAACCGCCCCCGAACCGTCCGAAAACCGCCCCCGAAGCGTCTAGCGCTGCCGCGCAGGCCGGTAGGCCGGGCACGCGTAGTCATGCGGCTCGGCGGCATCGGCCAGCTCGCACACCCATTCCCGCCATGGGAAGGCAGCCTCGGCGGCTTCCACGTCGGCCAGCTTCGCATGGGTCTCGGGGTTGCGCGGCATGAACAGCGTGCAGCAGTCCGGCGCGTCCTGGGAAGATATCTCGAAGGTGCCGAGCTGCTGCGCGGCATCGATGATCTCGAGCTTGTCAGAGCCGATGAGCGGGCGCAGCACCGGCATCTCCACCGACGCGTCGGTGGCGCGTATGTTGTCCAGGGTCTGCGAGGCCACCTGTCCCAGGCTCTCCCCGGTCACAAGCGCCCCGGCCCGCTCGCGGCGGGCAATCTCCTCGGCCACGCGGAACATGAGGCGCCGATACAGGATGACGCGCAGCCCCGGCGGGCATGCAATGGAGATCTCACGCTGGTAGTCGCCGAAGGGCACCACGTACACGCGTGCAATGCAGCCCGTGCGCTCCAGCACCCGGGCAATATCGTCCACGAGGAACTCCGAGGCGTCGGAGGTCTGCGGCCGCCCCGAGAAGTGCACACCCACGCACACCGCGCCGCGCCGGGCCATGCGCCACAGCGCCACGGGCGAGTCGATGCCCGAGGACAGAAGCCCCACCACGGTACCGGAACTGCCCACAGGCAGCCCGCCGATGCCGCGCTCGCTGCGGGCGTACACGTAGGTGGAACCCTCCACCACTTCGACGCCGACAGTAACGTCTTGCCCCTTCATCTGCACCCGCTTGGCGGGAAAGGCCTCGCACAGCACCGCGCCGATGTCGCGGTTCAACTGCATGGAATCGATGGGGAACGTGGTGTGGTTGCGCCGCGCCGACACCTTGAAGCTCTCGAAGGGCTCCGCCTCGGCCAGGGCGATGCAGGCCGCCTGACCCATAGGCTCCATGTCCTGCTCGCACTTGAAACCGCAGGACACGCGGGCCACGCCGGGCACACCGAGGATGGCATCGGTGCACGCGTTCGCCACCTCAAGGGCGGTCCCCTCTCGCAGGAACACCAGCAGACGCCCGGAGATACGGTGGATGGTCACAATGGGAAACGCGCAAAGAAGCGCCTCCAAATTCTTCTGGAGACGCTTCTCGAATACCGAGCGGTTGCGCCCCTTGAGCCCGATCTCGTGGTAATGGACGAGGATGATTCGCTGAAATTCCATCATGACCTTCTAAGTTGCTCTTTGAAAAGTTTACCGCGCAGGACGGCACCGCAAATCAGAGAGAAGCCCCGTAGTGCCCAAGACTGACGCGCGAAACCTCGAGGTGGCGCACCTGAGGTGCACGATGAGGGCACGAAACGTCAAGATTGGGTGCTACGGGGCTTCGCAGCGCCGAACTGAAACCGTTGGCTAGTGGTAAGTAACGTCGATAGACTCGGGATCGTAGGACACCTCGCCGCGGGCGATCTCGCTGAAGGCCATGGACAGCGGCTTGGTATCGGCAGCGCGGGCAATCTCTACAGCCGTCTGCAGCTGAATGGCGCGATCGCGCTGGCCGCGCATCATGTCGTTGATGTCATGGGCGCGCTTGGAGGCCAGGGCGCACAGCAGGAAACGGTCGTTATCGGTGCGGTCCAGCAGGACGTCGATCTTCGGTTCGATGATGCTCATAGAATGAATGTCCTCTTACTTCTGCTCGGCAGTTTCGTTCACGTAAGCGACCAGTTGGGCAACAGCCTCGCCCAGGTTGTCGTTTACCAGCCGTATATCATACTCCATTTTGTGGGAAAGCTCCACTAGAGCTGTGTCCATGCGCTTTCTCACCACATCATCGGTCTCGGTGCCGCGGCCGCGCAGGCGCCGTTCGAGCTCTTCCAACGACGGGGGCTCGATGAACACAAGGTGTGCTTCGGGCATCTTCTCCTTCACCTGAAGGGCCCCCTGCACCTCGATCTCCAGGATGACCTGTTTGCCGGCGGCCATCTCGCGCTGCACCGAGGCGAGCGGCGTGCCGTAGCAGTTGCCCGCGTACTCGGCCCATTCAAGGAAGCCGTCCTCGCGAGCCAGGTCAAGAAACTCCTGCTTATCGAGGAAGAAATAGCTGACACCCTCCTTCTCTCCCGGACGGGGCAGCCGCGTAGTGGCCGAAACGGAAACCCACGCGTCGGGCACTTCCTCGAGCAACCGCGCGACGAGGGTTCCCTTGCCGGCCCCCGAGGGGCCGCTGATGACGAATAGGTTTCCGGTTCGCATGTGTTCCCTTGCTCGCGGGCTCTTACTTCGTCAAGCGGGCGAGCAAAGCCTCACGCTGACGCTCGCCGATGCCGCGGATGCGGCGGCTCTCGGCGATCTGGAGCTCCCTCATGATGCGCTCGGCCTTGGCCTTGCCGTAGCCGGGCAGCGTCTCGATGAGCGTCGAGATCTTCATGCGGCCCACAATGGGGTCCTCGCGCATGTCGAGCACCTGGGCAACGGTGAGCTTACCGGCCTTCAGCTCTTCACGAACCTGGGCGCGCTTGATGCGGGCGGCCTTTGCCTTCTCAAGAGCCTCGGCACGAGCCTCGGGGCTGAGTTCGGGGATAGCCATGATATTGTTCTCCTTCCGGTTAGGGCTGGCGAAATAGTACCACGGGTATTGTTGACAAAACAACACGCAATTTGTGCAGAAACGCTAAACGTGATAATTCCTTCAATTTTTCTGGCCTCATCGGGGCTTTTCCTTGAAGATGACTCTAGAAAAAGTTGGAGTTGGCTCAAATATGCAACCCCTAGCAAGACGGAAGAGCGCGCAGCGGCCGCAACCTGACGCGCGGGCTGCGGCGGAATATCGCCGTCCGTCGCAGCCCGCACCGGAAATTCCCTAGGCCAGCTCGGCCGCAATGGCCTCGAAAGCGGCCACCGGGTCGGCGGCCTCGGTGATGGGCCGGCCCACCACGATGTGCGAGGCCCCGTTGGCGAAGGCCTGGGCGGGCGTGGCCACGCGGCTCTGATCGCCCAGGGCGGCGCCGGCCGGACGCACGCCGGGGGTGACGATGAACCCGTCGGGGCCCAAGATCTCCCGCAGGACGCTTGCCTCCTGGGGCGAGGCCACCACGCCGGAGATGCCCGCCTGCTTGGCCTGGGCCGCCAGGGCCGCCACCTGCTCGGGCAAAGGCCGCGTGACGCCCGTGGCCGCCAGGGTGGCGGCGTCCATGGAGGTGAGCACGGTGATGCCCAGGGTAGCGGGCACCTCCCCGCCCCACTCGGCCGCGCCGGCCGCCGCTCCGCGCTGGGCCGCCTCCATCATGGGGATACCGCCCACGGTGTGCATGGTGATCATGTCGGCTCCGCTGGCCGCCGCCGAGCGGGCGGCCCCTTCCACCTGGTGCGGGATGTCGTGGAACTTCAGATCCAGAAAAACGTTGAAGCCGCGGCGCTTGAACATCTTCACGATGGCGGGCCCCTCGGCGTAGTACAGCGTCATGCCGATCTTGAGCCACTGCGCGTGGCCCTGAAGCTTGTCGGCCAGCGCGATGGCCTCCCAGGCGTCGCAGTCGAGGGCCACGATGACGCGGTCGCGGGCGGGAATGGAATCGAAGGAGGTTAGCACGTGAGGGCTCCAATCAGCTCGTTGACGTCGGCGACGCCCTGTTCCTCGCAGTAGTCGATGACACCGTCGATGACATCCACGGTGGCGGCGGGATTCACGAAGTTCGCGGTGCCCACGGCCACGGCGGTGGCGCCGGCGAGCATGAACTCCACGGCGTCCTCGCCGGTGGAGATGCCGCCCATGCCGAGCACCGGCACTTTCACGGCCTGGGCCACCTGCCACACCATGCGCAGGGCCACGGGCTTCACCGCCGGGCCCGAGAAGCCGCCCACCACCCGGGCCAGCTTCGGCGTGCGCGTGCGCGCATCGATGGCCATGCCCAAAAGCGTGTTGATGAGCGAGATGCCGTCGGCCCCGGCCGCCTCGGCGGCGCGGGCGATCTCGGCCACGTCGGTGACGTTGGGGGTGAGCTTCACGATGAGCGGGCGCTTCGTGGCGGCCCGGCACATGCCCACCACCTTCTCCACGCTGGGCACGTGGCAGCCCATGGTCATGCCGCCGGCGTCCACATTCGGGCACGAGATGTTCACCTCGTAGGCGGCCACGGGAGCCTCTTCCAGGGCCTCGATGACGGCCACGTACTCGTCGAAGGAATGCCCCGACACGTTCACCATGGCCGTGGCGCCGATGGAAGCGAGCCAGGGCAGCTCCACCTCCTTCAGGTGCGCGACCCCGGGGTTCTGCAGCCCGATGGAGTTCAGCATACCCGAAGCCGTCTCGGCGATGCGGGGGCTCGCATTGCCCTCCCAGCCGTTGAGCGACACGCCCTTGGTGGTGACGGCGCCCAAGGCCGCCACATCCACGAAGTCGTGGTACTCGCGTCCGGCGCCGAAGGTGCCCGAGGCGGTGGTGACCGGGTTTTTCATGGCCAGGCCGCCGAGGTTCACGGCCAGCTTGACCGATGTCTCTTTGGGGGAACGCTGCATTACCACACCACCTCCGTCGCGGGGAACACCGGGCCGTCCACGCAGGCGCGGCGCTTGCCGTCCACCGTGTCGACCACGCAGGACAAACACGCCCCCACACCGCAGGCCATGCGGCGCTCGAGGGACACCTCGCAGAACACGCTCGCATCGGCGGCCATGGCGGCCACGATGCGCATGAGCGGCTCCGGCCCGCAGCAGGCCACGTAATCGTAGGGGGCGCCCTCCGCGGCGGCCGCGGCAAGGGCCTCTTCCACGAGCGGCGTGCAGAAGCCGGCGCGCCCGAAAGTGCCGTCGTCGGTGGAGCAGGCCGGCTCGCAGCCGAGAGCGACCCCGTAGCGCTCGCGGGCCACGAGGGCATCGATGGTGGAGGCGCCGAGCACGGCCGTCACCTCCGCGCCGGACGCCTTGAGCTCTTCCACGAGCGGGTACAGAGGCGCGCTTCCCACGCCGCCGGCCACGACGAGCGCCCGCTTGCAGCCCGCGGGGGGCTGCCAGCCGCGGCCGATGGCGCCGATGAGCTCCACCGCATCGCCGGGGACGAGCGCGGTCATGCGGTCGGTGCCGAAGCCGAGCACCTGGTACATCATGTCCACGGTGCCCGCCTGCGCATCGGCCGCGTAGATGCCCAAAGGCCGGCGCAGGATATGGTCGTCCATGCCGGGCACGCGCACGTGCACGAACTGCCCCGGCCGCGCCGCCGCCGCGATCTCGGGCGCGGCCACGGTCATGAGCCAGATGTTGCACCCCGCTTCCTCGTTCACCAGAATGGGGGCGTTCTCGTTGCAAAGCGCCATAGGCTCTCCTGTCACATCGCGTCCGTCAAAACGTTGGATGACATTCTAGCGCATAATGGCCGCTCCCTACCCCGCCGTCGTCTGGAGGCTGGCCCCGAATCGGCTCTCGTGTCGGCACAGGCGGCGATTTGGGGCCGGAAGCAACCCCCGCAACACGCAGAATGGCCCCGAAGCGAAGGACGTGTCGCCACATCCGCCGATTCGGGGCCGGAAAGTCGGGAAGCGGGGCCGACGGCGCTACTTCTTGGTCTTCACTGCCTTGGCCTTCGACCAGGCGGAGTAGTAGTACGTGCCGCCCGCCTTCTATGCATTTGCGCAAAAGCAACCGGCCTTGGAGCCAGGTTCAACGGCACCAGAGCGGCCAAGCAACATCGACCATCGGCCACCCGGGGAAAGCCGCCGGGAAAGGCGGCTCGTCGCTGCGGTTTTCCGCGAAAGCCCCGACCGCCCGCTGCGGCGAACATCGCGGCTGAGGCCCCTAGCGGGCCAACCGGTAGCTCACGAGGCTGGGGCGGCCGGTCCAGGGGTCGGGCTCGATGAGGGCATCCAGGCCGAACACCTCGCGCAGCATGGCCGGGGTCATGACCTCCTCGGGCGTGCCGGCCCCGCGGATGGAGCCGTCCTTCAGCGCGATCATCCAATCGGCGACGCGGGCGGCCAGGTTCAGCTCGTGGATCACCAACGCGATGGTCTTGCCCTGCTCCTTGTTCAGCGAGCACAGCAGTTCCAGCACTTCCAGCTGGTGGGCCATGTCCAGGTAGGTCGTGGGCTCGTCCAGCAGGATGAGGTCGGTGTCCTGGGCAAGGGCCATGGCGATCCAGGCCCGCTGACGCTGGCCGCCGGACAGGGCGTCCAGGGCCCGGCCGCCGAAATCGTCCAGGTGCGTGATGGCCAGGGCCCAGGCGATGATCTCGCGGTCGCGGGCCGAAAGGCGCCCGAAGCCCCTCTGGTGCGGATAGCGGCCGAGCGCCACCAGCTCTCCCACGGTCAGGCCGCCCGGGGCCTCGGGAGCCTGGGGCAGCAGCGCCATCTTGCGGGCCACCTCGGCCGTGGGCATCTCGGCGATGGCCCGGCCGTCCAGATACACCGCGCCGGCCGCCAGGGGCATGGTGCGGGAAAGGGCCTTCAGAAGCGTCGATTTCCCGCAGCCGTTGGGGCCGATGATGGCGGTGACCTCGCCGGCGGGCACGGCCACGTCCATGGGCTCGATGATGAGACGGTCCCCGTAGCCCACGGCCACCCCCTCGCCCCGCAGGGCTGCATCGGTAAACCGCTCGCAGGTGCGGTCGCAGGTCTCGCAGAAGGCAGTTTTCTCGTTGTCCGGTGCCATCGACGGCGATGGCGTCGCAGTCGGCTCCACAGCACTCCCCTCTCTAGGATCTGGCTAGCAAGTACAGAAAATACGGGGCGCCGATGACCGCCGCCACGATGCCCACCGGAATCTCGTTGGGCGCGAGCAGCGTGCGCGAGACGATGTCGGCGATAAGCATGAGAGTGGCCCCCACGAGCACGCTGGCCGGCACGAGCACGCGGAAGGAGGGCCCCACCAGGCGCCGGGCCACATGGGGGCAGACAAGCCCCACGAAGGTGAGGCCGCCTCCCACCGCGCAGCAGAGCCCCGAGGCCCCCACGGCCACAGCCGTGAGCGCCGCCGTGGCCCGGGGCACGTTCGCCCCCAGCCCCGTAGCGGCCGCCGCGCCGAGCCCCAGCACGTCCAGGGTGCGGGCCTGATAGAGGGCCAGTGCCGTCAGCACCCCGAGCCCCGCAGCCAGAATGGGGATGTTCTCCCAGGTGGCTCCCCAGATGTTGCCGGCGATCCAACTCTGCACGAAGGCGTAGTCCCCATCGGGCAGCGACAGCATGAGCAGCGAGGTGGCACTGGAGAGCCCCGTGGCCAGGGCCACGCCGATCAGCAGCACCCGCCGCGGGCTGGAGGCGCCGCGCACCACCGACAGCCGCCAGCCGGCGAAGGCCACGGCCGCCGAGCCGGCGAAGGCGAGCAGGGGCAGGGCCACCGTGCTCGAAACGAGGCCCGCAGGCACGAACACGATGAAGGCGGCCACGAACAGCCCGGCCCCGGCGTTGATGCCGAGCACGCCCGGGTCGGCCATGTCGTTGCGCGACACCCCCTGCAGAAGGCAGCCGGCCAAAGAGAGTCCCGCGCCCACGAGCAGGGCCGTGAGCACCCGGGGCAGGCGCAGCTCCACCAGGGTGTAGGTCAGGCTCGCCGGGGCCGTGCCCCGGGCGATCTGCCCCAATTCGTCCAGGGAGATGCTGCGATAGCCGGCGTTGATGTCGGCCCAGAGCGCGAGTGCGGCCGCCAGGGCCAGAAGGGCGATCATCGCCGCGCCGCGATGGCGCCTCAGCGTCTCAGTCAAGGCCCGTCGCCTCCCTTCGGGCGCACCAGATGAAGAAGGGCACGCCCACGATGGCGAAGATGATGCCGATGGGCACCTCGCTCGGGGCGATGAGGGTGCGGGCCGCCGCGTCGGCCAGGAGCATGAAGGCCGACCCCGCCACAAGGGAGGCGGGGATGACGGCCCGGTAGTCGGCCCCCACGAAGCGCCGCACGATGTGGGGCACCATAAGACCCACGAAGGCCACGGGACCCGCTAGGGCCACGGCGGCCCCGGCCAGCACGAGAACGACCGCCAGGCACAGCGCCCGGGACTTCCCCACGGCCACGCCGAGACCGGCCGCCGCCTCGTCGCCGAGGGACAGCACGCTCACCCGCCGGGCCAGCGCACAGGCGGCAACCAGGGCGACCACCATGAACGGGGCCGCCAGCGCCAGGGTGTCGGCGCGGATGCCGGCTACCCCGCCGGCCGTCCAGAAGGTGAGCGCGTAGCCGATGTTGAAGAAGATGGCCACGCCCTGGGCCAGCGCCGTGAGGAAGAGCCCCACAGCGCAGCCGGCCAGCACCAAGAGCACCGGGTCCATATTGCGCCGCCGGAAGCTCACGGCCCCGAACACTGCGGCCAGGGCGAGGGCGGCGCCGGCAAAGGAGCAGGCCACCACCCCCGCGAAGCTCATGCCCGGAAGCAGCGCCAGGCACAGTGCCAAAGCGAAGGCGGCGCCGGCGTTGATGCCGAGCAGACCCGAATCGGCCAGCGGGTTGCGCGTGACCCCCTGCATGATGGCACCGGCCACGGCGAAGGCGGCGCCCACGAGGATGCACCCCAGGGTGCGGGGCCCGCGCAGCTCGAGCACGGCCACGCGCTCCTGGTTCGCCATGTCCGGCGCCACGAGCGCGCCGATCACCTGGTCGGGCGCGATGGGGGTGCTGCCGACGAACAGCGACAGCCCGGCCGCCAGGGCCACGGCCGCGATGCCGGCGAGCAGGAACACCGATGTTCTCAGGCGCGACAAGGGACCGCTCCCCTAGGCGGCCGCATCCGCATGGGCGCGGAAGAAGTCCGTGAACGCCTGCAGCTGGTTGGTCAGCGTGATGGGGTCGCGGTGCATGAAAGCCACCTGCTCGTAGGGCATCACGAGGCCGTTCTTGACAGCCGGCAGGTTCTTCCACAGCTGGGAATCGTCCACATAGGCCGCGTCGGCCCCGTCCAGCACGCCGTAGCAGATGAAGTCGCCGGCGTAGTCGGGCAGCGCCTCCACCGCGATCACCTTATAGGCCTCGTCCCCCTCCACCATGGGGCCCTGGATGGCCTCAGGCGCCTTTAGCCCCCACATATCGTAGAGGATGGAACCGCCGCGGGCGAAGTGGCTGCCCATGGTGTAGATCTCCTGGGGCCACACCTCCAGGATGGACACGGTGCGGTCTCCCACGATGCCCACGATCTCGTCCTTCACCGTGGCCACCTTGTCGTTGAACTCGCTGATGTAGGCCTCGGCCTCCTCGGTCTTGTTCACGAGCCCCGCGATGTAGCGGAACAGCTCCTCGTCGGAGCGGGTGCCGTCGGCGATGTAGACCGTCGGCGCGATCTTGGCGTACTTGTCGTAGTCGGCCTCGGTGATGGTGACGATGAGGTCGGGCTGCTTCTCGGCGATCATCTCCAGGGAGGTCTCGGCCGACGTGGTGTTCAGCGCCTCGATGCCGTCGCACAGCCCCGCCAGGAAGGGGTTGTTCAGCGCATAGGGGCTCGCGATGACCGGCTTTGCGTCCACGGCCAGAAACTCGCCGAGATAGTAGTCGGTCACAATGGTCTGGGGGTTCGCGGGAATCTCCACCGGCCCCTTGTCGGTATCCACGGTGCGCATGCCCGAGCCGGAGGCACCGGCGCCGGCGTCACTGGCCGCGCCGGCGTCACCGGAGCCGGAGTCAGTGCCGGTCACACCTGAGGCGCACCCCCCGAGCACGGGGGTCAGTGCGGCAATGCCGAGGAAAGCGGCGAAGGTGCGGCGGGAAAGAGGGGCCATGGTCAGTTCCTTTCTCTTTGTTGACGAGATTAGTTAGCTTTAGCAAACTTACGGCGGGAGATGTTAGCATAGGTTTACTTGCTTCGTTCAACTCCGGAGAAAACCTCCACAAGCGCCGATGCATCCCATTGTAGGAGAGCCCTCCCGCACCGAAACGACCCGATCACCCACACGTTTTCTCCCTGAGGCCCTTTCGTATAGAAAGAGAGAGGCCGTCCGCCCCGCAGCCCTTGCCGCCCCCCCATAGAAAAGACCCCCTTCGCTGAAGGGGGTCTCGCACGAGCACTGGTATCGAAAGCCGGGGCTACTCGACGATGGCGCCGTCCTCCATGGTAGCCCAGCCGCCCACGTAGACGTCGGTGGCGCGGCCCACAAGCTCGGCGCCGATGAAGCCGGAGTTGTTGGCCTTGGAGCAGAAGTCCTCCACCTCCACGGTCCAAGCGGCCTCCGGATCGATGACCGTGAGGTCGGCGGTGCTGCCGGCCTCGATCTTCACCGGCTCCTGGCGCAGGATGGCGCGCGGGGCCACGGCCATGGCCTCGACCATGCGGCCGTAGTCGATGACGCCGGCGCGCACGAGGTGCGTGAGCACGAGGCCGAGGGAGGTCTCCAGGCCGGTCATGCCGAAGGGCGCCAGCTCGAACTCGCGGTCCTTCTCCCAATCGGTGTGGGGAGCGTGATCGGTCACGATGGCGTCGATCACGCCGTTCTTCAGCCCTTCCACCAGGGCGGCGGCGTCCTCGGCAGTGCGCAGGGGCGGGTTCACCTTCAGCGAGGTCTGGTACTCGGCGGTGATGGCGTCCTCGGTGAGGAACATATGGTGCGGGGTCACCTCGCAGGTTACCGGCAGCCCCTCGGCCTTGGCGGCGGCCACCAGATCGAGCCCGCGCTTGGTGGTGATGTGCTGGATGTGCAGGGGGCACCCGGTCAGGCGGCAGAGCGCAATGTCGCGGGCGATCTCGAGCTCCTCGCCCTCGGCCGGCCAGCCCACCATGCCCAGGCGCGTGGAAGCCACGCCCTCGTTCACCTGGCCGTCGGCCACGAGCGAGTCGTCCTGGCAGTGCACCATGATGGCGGTGTCGAACTGGCGGGCGTAGTCCATGACGCGACGCATCATGCCCGCGTCCTGGATGCCGTGGCCGTCGTCGGTGAACACCGGGGCGCCGTGGGCGTACATGTCACCCATGTCGGCGAGCACCTCGCCCTTGAGATTCTTCGAGCAGGCGCCCGACGGGATGACGCGGCACTTCCCCACCGCTGCGGCGCGGGCCTTCACGTATTCCACGGCCACGGCGTCATCGACGACCGGGTCGGTGTTGGGCATGGTGCACACGGCGGTAAAGCCGCCATGGGCCGCGGCGCGGGAGCCGGAGGCGATGTCCTCTTTCTGCTCCTGGCCCGGATCGCGGAAGTGCACGTGCATGTCCACGAGGCCCGGGGTGACGATCTTGCCGGCGAGATCGCGCTCGACGCCCTTCTCCATGGAAAGGTTCGTGCCCACCTCGACGATCTTGCCGTCGCGGATGAGGATGTCGGCCACGTCGTCCAGGCCGATCTGCGGGTCGATCAGACGGGCGTTCTTAAGCATCAATGCCATCGTTGCTACCTCCTAGGAGCAGGTACAGGGCGGCCATGCGCACGAGGACGCCGGCGTAGACTTGGTCGAGGATGATGGAGCGCTTGGGGTGGTCGGCCATGAAGCTGTCCAGCTCCACGCCGCGGTTGATGGGGCCCGGGTGGCACACGCAGGCATCGGGCTTCAGCAGCTTGTCGCGCTGCTCGGTGAGGCCGTAGAGCAGGTTGTACTCGCGCAGGTTCGGGTAGGGCGCGCCCTCGAAGCGCTCGCGCTGGATGCGCAGCATGTACACCACGTCCAGCTCGGGCAGGGCCTCGTCCAGGTTGCTCGTCACATGGTCGGCGCCCAGGATGTCGGGGCGCGCGGGCAAAAGCGTGGGCGGGGCGACGACCGTCACCTCGCAGCCCATGATCTTCAGCGCCGGGATGAGCGAGCCGCACACGCGGGAGTGGGCGATGTCGCCGACCACGCCGACATGCAGGCCGGCGAGGTCGCCCTTCTCCTCCCAGATGGAGTACAGATCGAGCAGGGCCTGGGTGGGATGCTGGTGCTTGCCGTCGCCGGCGTCGATGACCGACACACCGGACACGTCGGCGATCTTGCGGGGCACGCCGGCCCAGCGGTCGCGCACCACGATGCAGTCGATCTTGTAGGAGCACAGCGTCTTCACGGTGTCCACGAGGCTCTCGCCCTTCACCGTGGCCGTGGAGGATCCGCCGAAGTTCAGGGAGTCGGCACTCAGGCGCTTCTCGGCGATCTCGAAGGAGGAGCGGGTGCGGGTGGACGGCTCGTTGAACATGTTCACCACGGTGAAGCCCTTGAGCGTCGGCACCTTCTTGATGCGGCGCTCGTTGACCTGCTTGAAGTTCTTGGCCGTCTCCAGGATGGTCATGATATCGTCGGCGGAATACTCCGTGATGTCGATGAGATGCTTGTGGTTGAAGGCCATGGCCCTACTCACCCCCGTTGTTCTTGATCGGCGCGGAGCCGGCGCGCTTGCCCGGCTCGATTTCCAGGATCTCCACGGCGGAGATACCGTCCACTTCCTCGAGGAACAGACGCACGTTCTCGTCGGAGGCGGAGGGCACGTTCTTGCCCACGAAATCGGCGCGGATGGGCAGCTCGCGATGGCCGCGGTCCACGAGCACCGCCAGCTGCACGGCGGCCGGGCGGCCGATGTCCATGAGGGCATCCAGCGCCGCGCGGATGGTGCGGCCGGTGTAGAGCACGTCGTCTACGAGCACGACGGTCTTGCCGTCAATGTCGAAGGAGATGTCGGTGGAATGGACCTCCGGGGCGAAATGGGTCGCGAAGTCGTCGCGGTAGAAGCTGATGTCCAGCTTGCCGAGGGGCACATCCACCCCCTCGATCTCCTGAATCTTGTGGGCGAGCATCTTGGCGAGAAGATCGCCGCGGGTCACGATGCCCACGAGCGCCAGGTTCTCAGCCCCCTTGTTGGCCTCAAGGATCTGGTGCGCGATGCGCGTCACCGACCGCTCGATCTCGTCTGCATCCATGCAGACGGACTTGACCAAGCTTGCGTCGTTCATACACACTCCCTTCTCAGGTTCAGTGCGTACAGACGAAACCCGAAAGCGCGTCCGAGTTTTCCGCGCTTCCGCAGCCGCCGGCGGGCAATAAAAAAGCCCGTCAGACGACGAGGCTCACTGAGTGCGCTTATGTTCGCGACGCTTGCCAGTCGCGCCCCCGCGCACGGGGTGTACCTTGTCGGCCTCTCTGTACCGCATTTAAAGGACGGTTGCACCATACACCCCAAAAAGATGATTTACAAGCCCCTCGTTAAGATTTCGCTCGAATTTCCGCGAACGGCATCGGCCGCAAGCGATGGCGCTGCGCAGAGGGGGTGCGGGGTGCCTTGACCGAGCGAGTTCCGCAGCGAACGAAACAGTCCAGTGGACTGTTTCGCAGAGCGAGGACTGTCTGAGCGAATCAAGGTATCCCGCATCCCCGACAGGCGGAGGGCTTCAACGAAGAGGGCGCCTCGCGCGCCCCGTTCGTCTTCTTAGTAGTTCTCGGCCTTGATCTTGAAGTGGCCGCGCGGATGGGCGCACACGGGGCACTTCTCGGGAGGCTCGGTGCCGATCTCGATGTGGCCGCACACGGTGCACACCCACACCTTCACCTCCTTGCGGCGGAACACCTCGCCGTTCTCGATGCGCTCGATGAGCAGATCGAAGCGGTCCTGGTGGCTCTTCTCGATGGCAGCCAGGCCCTCGAAGAAGTCGGCCAGCTCGGCGAAACCCTCCTCGCGGGCCGTCTTGGCGAAGCCGGTGTACACCTTCACCTCGGCGTCCTCGTCGTCCTGGGCATCCTTCAGATTCTGCAGCGTATCGGGCACGGCCCCGTCGTGCAGCTTCTTGAAGTGCAGCTTGGCATGGTGCAGCTCGTTGCCCGCCGTCTCGTTGAAGATCTCGGAGATCTGGGTATAGCCGTCCTTGGCCGCTTGCTGGGCGTAGAAGGTGTACTCGGCGTAGGCCACCGCCTCCTGGGACAGGGCCGTTTCCAAGTTTTTCCATGTCTGGGACTTCTCTAGCTCCATGATCTGCTCCTTTCGCCTGTGTCGCCGCTTGCCGTGGGCGGCTCGCGATCACAGACCCATAGTGAACCGCCCGCGCGCGAACGCGGTGGCGAAACCATGAGCGGACACGTAACCGTAACCGTCTTTTGGGCAAAACGAAAGAAGGCCGTCCGAAGACGGCCTTCCTCCCACTTTCCCCGTGGCGAAGGGAGAAGTTACTTGTTCATCGACTCCAGCTCTTTGACAAGCTTCTTGTCGTCGGCAGCGGAGATCCAGCCCTCGGGGATCTCGGCGTCGTTGTGGCAGCTGGAGCAGTAGTTCACCGACGCGCGATGGGCCTTGTGGCAGTCGCCGCAGGCAACCTCGCCATGCTGCGGCACGTGGGGGTTGCGAGCCATGCCCTCGGTGGCCTTGATCAGGTCGTCGCGGGTCATGTTGTGACAGCCCTCGTTCAGGCAGAACTGATCGGGCTCGATGCCGCGGGCGGCCACGAGGTCCTCGAGGGACTTCTCGGGCACCACGTGCATGCCGGCCTGAGTAGCCATAACCTCGTAGTTGCCAGTCACCCAGCTGATACCCTCGCCGATCTGCTCGGACAGGGTGGGCACATGGCAGCCCATGCAGGTGATGTCGGAGGACTCATCGGCACGGTGCACGGCGGCCAGCATACCGCTGGCGGTCTCGAGCTCGTTGCCCCACTTGTCAGTGGCGGGCTCGCCCGGGGTAGCCTCGTAGGTCGGCAGATAGGGATCCATCGGCGTATGGCAGATGGCGTTGCAGAAGCTCGGCTGCTCATGCCACACCCAGAAGCCGGCACCGGCTACGACCAGCACAGCCACGACAACGCCGACCACGATGGGCCACTTCTTGCGCGCCTTCTTGGCAGCCGGCGCAGCCTCGGTCTCCTCTACCGCGGCGACCTCGGCGGTCTTCTCTTCTTCGGACATACTCCATCCTTCCAGTTGGGGATTTCGAGGCGCGGATGCGCCTCCCTGGTGCGAAGCGAGCAGATCTGCCCTCCCCAGCTGATCAGAACCTCGAGGAACGAGGACGCACGGCTCGCCACGCGCACAGCGTCATCGACCCTGGGGGTTTCGCTTCATCGCTCATAATACCCGAAATCCCTCCTTCTTGACAACGCCGTTTCAGGCTATTTTTGCCGATAAGCGCCCGATTATGGCAAGGGCGCCCCGCAAGGCGCCCTCTTCAACCGTTCGTTGCCAAATACCGACCGCAGCCCGCGACGCGACTATTCCTCGATGCCGTCGTTGGTGCGGATGAGCTTGCGCTTGATCTTGCCACCGATGGTCTTGGGCAGCTCGTCGACGTACTCGATGATGCGCGGGTACTTGTAGGGCGCGGTGGTCTTCTTCACGTGCTCCTGAAGCTCGCGGGTCAGCGCATCGGTGCCCTCGTAGCCCCGGGCCAGCACCACCGTGGCCTTCACCACCTTGCCGCGGATGGGATCGGGCGCGGCCGTGACGGCGCATTCCACCACCGCCGGATGCTCCACGAGGGCGCTTTCCACCTCGAAGGGGCCGATGCGGTAGCCGGAGCACTTGATGACATCGTCGTTGCGGCCCACGAAGAAGCAGTAGCCGTCCGAGTCGCGCCAGGCCATGTCGTGGAGGTTGTAGTACTCCCCGCCCACGGCCTCGGCGGTCTTCTCGGGATTGCCGTAGTAGCCGACGAACAGGCCCGGCGGGTAGGCCTCCTTCAGGCCCGTCACGCAGATGGCGCCCTCCTCGCCGTCCTCCACCTCGTGGCCCTCGTCGTCCAGCAGCTTCACGTTCAGAAGCGGAGAGGGCTTGCCCATGGAACCGGGGCGCGGCTCCACCCAGGGGAAGGTGGCCAGGAGCACCGGCCCCTCGGTCTGGCCGAAGCCCTCGCGGATCTTCTTGCCCGTGAGACGCTCCCACTGGATGGTCACCTCGGCGTTCAAAGGCTCGCCGGCCGTGGCGAAGTTCTCCACGCTGGACAGATCGTAGGCGGCCACATCCTCCTGGAGCATGAAGCGGTACATGGTGGGCGGCGCGCAGAAGGTGGTGAGCTTGTAGTCCTGGATCTTCTGCAGCAGCTTGGCGGGCACGAACTTGTCCATGTCGTAGGCGAAGATGGTCGCGCCGCAGATCCACTGGCCGTAGATCTTGCCCCAGCCGAACTTGGCCCAGCCCGAGTCGGTCACCGACATGTGCAGCTTGTCCTCGCGCACCTGCTGCCAGTACTTCGCTGTGATGATGTGGCCGAGCGGGTGAGCGAAGTTGTGCTCGACGGCCTTGGGGTTGCCGGTCGTGCCGCTCGTGAAGTACATGAGCATGATGTCCTTGGAGGTGACGGCCGCCTCGCCGGTCGGCCGCTCGAAGGTGTCGGGGAACCCGGCGATGAGGTCGTCGAAGTCGACCCAGCCCTCGCGGCTGCCGTCCACGATGAACTTCTCACGCACCGTGGGGCAGTCGGGCATGGCCTGTTCCACCTGGGTGCACACGTAGTCGTCGTTCACCGCCACGATAGCGCGCACGTCGGCGCTGTTGGCGCGGTACACCACGTCTTTGCGGGTAAGCTGCAGCGACGCGGGGATGATGGTGGCGCCCAGCTTGCACAGGGCCACCGCGCACACCCAGTACTCCCAGCGGCGGCGCAGGATGCACATCACCACGTCACCCTTGCCGATGCCCATGTCGGCGAAAGCGTTGGCGGCCTGGTTCGAGAGGTGCTTGATATCGGTGAAGGTGAAGGCGCGCTCCTCGCCGGCATCGTTGCACCACAGAAGCGCGCGCTTGTCGGGCTCCACGCGGGCCCACTCGTCCACGACGTCGAAGCCGAAGTTGAAGGCCTCGGGAACCTCGATACGGAAGCTCTCCGCGAAGTCCTCGTAGGAGTCGAACTCGATACGGGGGCAGTATTTCTTCAGAACATGATCCATGGTTGATTGCTTCTCTCTGTTCTCCTGCGGTCGTCCGCGCTGCTCTTCCGGGGTAAGACTACTCGGCGATGATGGTGATGAAGGTGGCCGGCGCATCGCCGTTGCAGCGCTGGCCGTGGGGGTAGTTCGGGTTGAAGTAGATGGAGTCGCCGGCGTTCAGCACGATCTCGCGATCCTGGAACACGAGCGTGATGGAGCCGTCTACCACGTAGTTGAACTCCTGGCCGCCATGGCTCACCAGCTCGGCGTCGTCGTCGGCCGGATCGAGCACCACGCGCAGGGGCTGCATGATCTTGCGGGCGTAGCGCCAGGCCAGATCCTCGTACTGGTAGCCCGGGAAGCGGTCCACGTCGATTCCCTCGCCGTTGCGCACCACATGGTAGGTGTCGAGCTTCGGCGCCGTGCCCGTGAGGATCTCGGCGAGATCGACGTTGAACTTCGTGGCCATGTGGTAGATGGCCGAGATGGGGATGTCCACCCCGGTCTCCTCCCACGCGCGGTAGGTGTCGATGTCCACGCCCAGCTCCTGGGCCATGGTGTGGCGCGACACGTCGCAGGCCTCGCGCAGGCCCTGGACGCGCATGCCGAGCTCTTTCAGGTTCTCTTCCATGTTCGTCACTTCCTTCTAGGCGCTAATGCCGAGCTCGATGGCGCGGCGGTTCTGTTCGAGCTTCTCGGGACGCTTGGCCGGCACGCACTTGGCGATGGCCGCATCGAGCGCCTCGCGGCTGCAAAAGCCCACCTCGGCCCAGAGCTTGCCGATGAGCACGATGTTGCCGAGGCCCTTGATGCCCGCCTCCTCGCAGAGTTTGGTGGCGGGAATGCCGATGACGGTGACGCCCGCAGGCTCGCTCAGCTGCGGAACCATGGCCGTGTCGACCACAACCGTGCCGCCGTCGACCACCGTGTCGATGAACTTGTCGAAGGAGGGCTGGTTCAGGGCGATGAGCGCGTTGGGCGCCAGCACAAGCGGGCTTCCGATAGGCGCATCGGACAGCGTGACCGAGCAGTTGGCAGTGCCGCCGCGCATCTCGGGGCCGTAGGAGGGCATCCATGACACCTCGCGATCCTCGATGAGGCCGGCCGTGGCGATGACCTTGCCGGCGAAGAGCGACCCCTGGCCGCCGAAGCCGGCCACGACGCATGAGAGTTCCTGGGCCATTAGTTGCCTCCTTCGGCGTTCTCGGGATGGGCGATGGGACAGTCCGCGTTGCGGGCGGCCGCAGCCTCGGCGGCATTGGCGAAGCCCTCGGCGGCCACGTCGCGCACCACGCCGAGCGGGTAGTAGGGCAGCATGTTCTCGCGCATCCACTCGAAGGCGCCTTGCGGCGTCATACCCCAGTTCGTGGGGCAGGTGGACACCACCTCGATGAACGAATAGCCCACGCCGTCCACCTGGTTTTGGAACGCCTTCTTGATGGCCTTCTTCGCCTTGCGCACGTTCTTGGGCGTATCCACCGTCACGCGCTCGATATAGGCCGGGCCGTCAAGCGCGTTCAGAAGCTCGCTCACGCGGATAGGATTGCCGGCCGTTGCCACGTCGCGCCCGTAGGGACTTGTCTGAGTCACCTGGTTCGGCAGCGAGGTGGGAGCCATCTGGCCGCCGGTCATGCCGTAGATGGCGTTGTTGATGAAGATGATGGTGATGTTCTCACCGCGAGTGGCCGCGTGGATGGTCTCGGCCATGCCGATGGAGGCCAAGTCTCCGTCGCCCTGGTAGGCGAAGACCACCTTGTCGGGGTGCACGCGCTTCACCGCGGTGGCCACCGCCGGCGCGCGACCGTGGGCAGCCTCGATCATGTCGCAGCCGAAGAAGTCGTAGGAGATGACGGAGCAGCCCACCGGTGCCACGCCGATGGTATCGCCCTCGATGCCCAGCTCGTCCATGGTCTCGGCCACCAGGCGCTCCACGATGCCGTGGGGACATCCCGGGCAGAAGTTCGTGACCACGGGCAAAAGCGCATGGGGGCGCTCGAAAACCACCTTCAGGTCCTTATCGGTCGTCTCTGCCATGTTACTCACCCGCTTTCTCATTCAACGCGACAATAGCCGCGAGCACCTCGTCGGGCGTCGGGATGACGCCGCCGGTGCGGCCGAAGAACTCCACAGGCGCCGCGCCGGCAACGGCCAGGCGCACGTCCTCGATCATCTGGCCCATGTTCATCTCCACATCGAGAAAGGCCTTGGCCTGGGGCACGAGGGCCGAAAGCGCCTCGGTCGGGAAGGGCCACAGGGTGATGGGCCGGAAAAGGCCCGCCTTGACGCCCTGCTCGCGGGCCGCGTTCACCGCCGAGCGGGCCACGCGGGCCGCGCCGCCGAAAGCCACGAGCACGATGTCGGCATCCTCGGTGAGGTAGCTTTCCGACAGCTGCTCGTTCTCGATGATGGTCGCATAGCGCTCGTAGCGCTCGCGGTTCAAGTCTTCCAGGTCCTCGGCGGTCAGATACAGCGAGTTCACCACGTTGTGGAGCCGCTTCATGGCGTGGCCCGTGGTAGCCCAGGGCTTCTCGGGCAACTCATCTGCGGAAAGCGGCTCGGGCAGCACCACCGGCTCCATCATCTGGCCGAGCATGCCGTCGGCCATGATCATGACGGGCACGCGGTACTCATCGGCGGTGTCGAAGGCCTTAAAAGCGAAGTCGGCCATCTCCTGCACCGTGGAGGGCGCGTACACCACCAGGTGGAAGTCGCCGTGGCCCGTGGCCTTGGTGGCCTGCCAGTAGTCGGCCTGGGAGGGCTGGATGGAGCCGAGGCCCGGGCCGCCGCGCTGCACGTTGATGATGACGCCCGGCAGATCGGCGCCGGCCATGTAGGAGATGCCCTCGCTCTTGAGCGAGATGCCCGGGCTCGACGAGGAGGTCATGACGCGCGCGCCGGCGGCTGCGGCGCCGTAGACCATGTTGATGGCCGCCACCTCGGACTCGGCCTGCAGGTAGGTGCCCCCCACCTTCGGCATCATCTTCGCCATATAGGCCGCCACCTCGGTCTGCGGGGTGATGGGGTAACCGAAGAAGAAGCGGCAACCGGCGCGCATGGCCGCCTCGGCCATGGCCTCGTTGCCCTTCATGAGTACTTTCTCTGCCATGGGACTACCTTTCCACCGTGATGGCCACATCCGGGCACATCGTCGCGCACGTGCAGCAGCCCGTGCACTTGTCCTGATCGACGCAATGGGCCGGATGATAGCCCTTAGCCGTGATAACGTCCGGATCCAGCTCGAGGATGGATACCGGGCAGACGTCCACGCACAGGCCGCAGCCCTTGCAGAAGAAGTCGTCGACGGTAACTCGCGCCATGGGAACCTCCTCAATCTCTCGGGCGGCGCGCACAGCGCCGCTGCCGTTTCTCTCTTATATACCGTAGCGCGCCCTCAGGCCCAGGGCGGCGCCACCAGCACTTCCACAGGATAGCTACTCGGCAGCTTCGACAGCGCCGCGGCAGGGTCGCTTTCCCGCCGAATGGCCGACTTCGGCACCGTAGTGCACGCAACCGGAACCCCCGCCTTCCGGGCTACCGTCTGGGCGAACGGGACACTTTCCGTGATGTGTCCCAGCGTCGTCTCGCCCTGGAGGTGGGTGTTGTTCACCACCGCCGTGGCGGCAAGACCGCATGTCTCCTCGATCTCGCCGAGCACCGCGGCGGCCTCGTCGGCGGTTTGTGTGAGGTTGCGGCGGGCATTCACCACGTAGAGCACCTCGTGGCGCCCCGCGCGGATGGCCGGCGCGAAGCGCGCGAGCGCCGTGGCGCCCACGTCATCGCCCCCGGCGTCGATGACGACCGCCTTGCCGGCGACGCTTAGATGGACGTCCCGCGCGACAGTTGCAGCCGCTCCGGATGCCCCGCCGAGGGCGCGCTCGGCGTCTTCCGCATAGGCGGCCTCGATGGCGGGCACCACCGCGCCGGTGAGCGAGGGCACGTCCAGGCTCGTCCCCGCGCCGCCGAACACCGGGGCGATGAGGCGCACGCCCGCTTCCTCCAGCAGGCTTGCGTACTCGCTCGAGCGGAAATACGGGTTCACCACGTCCATGTCGGCCAAGGTGACCTCGTAGCCGGCTGCGGCGGCGTCGAGGGCCAGATTCAGGGCGAAGTTGGTCTTCCCCACCCCGTAGTGGCCCACCACCACGGTCACCGGCGCCAGCGCGAAGGGCAGCTCGCGCACGCCTGCCACCCTAGATCAGTCCCTCGGGGGTCTTCTTCGACTCGCGGTGGGTGCGGTCGGCCTCGCGGATGGCCGCGCGGCGGATCTTCCCATTCACGGTGCGCGGCAAGTCGTCCACGTACTCGATGATGCGCGGGTACTTGTAGGGGGCGGTCTGGCGCTTCACCCACTTCTGCAGCTCCTCGGTAAGCGCGTCGGAGCCCTTCCACCCGTCGGCAAGCACCACCGTGGCCTTCACGGCGAATCCGCGCACCGGGTCGGGCACGCCGGTCACCGCGCACTCGCGCACGGCGTCGTGTTCCAGAAGCACGCTCTCGATCTCGAAGGGCCCGATGCGATACCCACTCGATTTGATGACATCGTCGTTGCGGCCCACGTACCAGTAGTTGCCCTCCTCGTCGCGCCAGGCCGTGTCGCCGGTGTGGTACCAGCCGTCGTACATGGCCTCGGCGGTCTTCTCGGGGTTGCGGTAGTACTCCATCATGATGCCGGCCGGATGCGGGTCTATCCCGATGCAGATCTCGCCGGTCTCGCCAGTATCGCACTCGGTGCCGTCGCCGCGCAAAATGGCCATGCGGTACAGCGGCACGGGCTTTCCCATGGAGCCGGGCCGCGGCGTGGAGTTCGTGAGGTTGCCCACGGTCAGGGGCGTTTCGGTCTGGCCGAAGCCCTCGAAGATGGTGATCCCCGTGTGCTCGCGCCAGAAGTCGAACAGATCGGGGTTCAGCGCCTCGCCGGCTGTGGTGCAGTACTGGAGGCTGGACAAGTCGAAGGCGTCCACGTCCACCTCGGTCATGAGGCGGTACATAGTGGGCGGGCAGCACAAGGTGGTCACGCCGTACTTCCCGATGAGCGCGAGGATATCGGCAGGGTTGTAGCGGTCGAAGTCGTAGGTGAGCACCGCGGCCTCCATGAGCCACTGCCCGAAGAACTTGCCCCACACGGCCTTGCCCCATCCGGTATCGGCGATGGTGAAGTGCAGCCCTTCGGGATTCACGTTGTGCCAGTGCTTCGCCGTGATGAGATGCGCGAGCGCGTAACCCGCGTCGTGCAGGACCATCTTGGGATTGCCCGTGGTGCCGCTGGAGAAGTACATGAGCATGGGGTCGGCGGCCGCGGTCTCGCGTCGGGCGAAGTCGGCCGGGGCCGCGCGCACCTCGCTGTTGAAGTCGCGCCAGCCCGCGCGCTCGGCCGGGGCCGCGCAGATGCCCTCGGGCCCCGAGAGCACAGGACCGGCCAGCTCGCCCTCGCCGATGAGCCAGGCACCGTCGGCATCCTGAGCCGTGAGGCCCGCGCCGGCCGGGTTCACCAAGATGAGCGTCTCTACGCTGGGGCACTCCCCTGCCACGGCGTCCACCACATCGGCGATGTCGCCGGCGCTCGTGCACACCACGGCCTTGATGTCGGCACCCTTGAGGCGGTACGTCAGATCGTGCTCCTTCAGCATGAAGGTAGCGGGCACCGCCACCGCGCCCAGCTTTTCCAGGGCCAGCATGGTGAACCAGAACTGATAGTGGCGCCGCAGGATGACCATGACGAAGTCGCCGCGGCCGATGCCGCACTCCGCGAAGAAGTTGGCCGTCTTGTCCGACCAGTACTTCATGTCGGCGAAGGTGAAGACGTGTTCCTCGCCTTCGGGGTTACACCACACCATGGCGGTGCGGTCGGGGTCGGCCAGGGCGATGTCGTCCACCACGTCGTAGGCGAAGTTGAAGTCGGCGGGCACGTTCACGTCGAACTGGGTGAGCAGGCCGTTGTCGTCGTAGGCCTCGGTGCCGTAACGTTCGTTGATATGTCGCATGATAGGTTCCTTGTTCATAAAGTCGTCGGCGAAAGATGATCGTGGAAAGGCGACGCCGGAGCCACCCGCACGCATGCACACAAAGGCGCTGCGAGCGCGGGCCGGGCCGCCTAGATAATCTTCTCCCCCTCGGGCTTCATGACGATAGCGAGGAACACGCAGGGCGCGCCGCCGGTGGCTACCATGCCGTGGCCGCGGCCGGAATCGTACATGACCACGTCGCCCGCGTTCAGGATCTCCTCGTGGTCCTCGTAGGCGAAGCGCATCTGGCCGGAGATGATGAAATCGAGCTCCTGGCCCTCGTGGCGCGACAGGTGCACCGGCACATCCTGCTCCTCTTCCAGGTACGGCGCCGTCACCACGAAGGGCTCGGCCAGCTTGTGGCGGAAGTGCGGCGCCTTGTGCAGGTACTCGAAGCCCGCGCGGCGCTTGATGGACAGCCCCTCGCCGGCACGGGCGAGCGAGTAACCCGTCAAGTGCGGGTTCTCGCCGGTCAAAAGCTCGATGACGTCCACGCCGAACTTGTCGGCGCACTTGTACAGGAAGGTGAAGGACAGGTCTTCCTCGCCGCTTTCCTGAGCGGCGTACTCGGCAGTGGTGCGGCCCGTGGCCTCGGCCATCTCCTGCAGGGTGAGATCCATGTCCTCGCGCAGAGCGCGGATGCGCCCCGCCACCTCTTTGATATTCGGCTCCACGACCTGCGACCTCCTTTTCGATCTCGGAATAATACGTAGCCCGTTATTTTACTGACACCTCGGCGGCAGGCGCTTCACATTCGTAAAATTATCGGCAATGCACCCATAGTTTTTCCCACGGGCACGCTATCGGCGCAGACGAAAAGCAGAGGCAACGATGCCTCGAAGGAAGCCGCAGCTCCGCCGAAACCGCTTTACCCCATCGAGGGGCTCCTTCTTCGCAACCATATCCCTCCCTTTAGGAGAGATTCCTCCCTCCCCCCCCCGAAGAGATTCCTCCCTCTCCCCCCCCCGAAGAGATTCCTCCCTCCCCGAAGAGATTCCCCCGTTATTCCATTGAGAAGCGTCTGTCCCGAACGAGAAACGCAAAATGCGACAAATCGATTGATTGGGCGACATCGTAAGTCAAAAAATGTCGCCCCATCGTCTTATTTGTCGCAGATAGGCTCATTTCGAGCCGTCAAATGTCGCTCGATCGGCCTATTTGTCGCAAAAAGGCCTCTTCGCCTTGGAAGATAAGCCGCCGGGAATCCCGGAGCTCCCGGCGGATCCGCATCGCAGAGGCAGCCGTCTCAGTTCCTTAGGCCTTCTTCCGCAAAAGGGCGAGGAAGTGGGCATCGGGGCCGCCGGGCTCCAGGGACACCGAGAAGAACGGCGACTCGATGCCCAGATCGGAGTTGTCGTAGGGCACGACCTCGAAGGCGGCACCGGCCTCGGTGGCCAGGAAGGCCTCCACCGCATCGGCGTTCTCCTCGCGAGTGATGGTGCAGGTGGCGTAGGCCAGGATGCCGCCCGGTGCCACGTGGGGCGCCGCGCTCGCGAGCAGACGCGCGTCCAGCTCGGCCGACTCCTCGATGGTCTCGGGACGCAAACGCCAGCGGATATCGGCATGGCGGCGCAGGGTGCCCAGGCCCGTGCACGGCGAATCGATGAATACGCGGTCGAAAGTGCGCTCGCCCACGAGCGCGTTCAGATCGGTGGCGTCTCCGATGAAGGGCTCGGCCACCTGGATGCCGTACTGCTCGGCACGCTCCTGCAGAAGCTTCGTCTTGAAGGCATGCACGTCCACGGTCACATAGTCGGGAATTTGCGCGCCGAAGCGGCGATAGGCCAGACTCTGGCCGAGGATGGTCTTGGTGGCGCGCCCGGCGCCCACCTCCAGGAAGGAAGCCGGCGCGTCCTCGCCCACCACCAGGCTCGCAATGGCCTGGGAAGTGGCGTCGCTCACGAGCAGGAGGCCCTGGCTGAACATGCGCCGCACGCGGCCGTCAAGCAGCGGCACGCCGGAGCACACGCGGTAGCAACCGGGCACCGCGCGCCCGTTCACCTCCACCGGCTTCGGCTCGCCGTGGGCATCGGCCAGCACCGCGACCACCTCGTCGTCGGTGGCCTTTACGGCGTTCACGGCGACGAACACCGGCGCGGGCTCGTTGGAGGCCACCATGAAGTCGCGGGCGCTCTGGGGCCCCAGCTCGACGATGAGCCGCTTGGCGAGCCACACGGGGAATCCATGCAGGCGCGCATAGGCCGCGATATCGGTGCGCGGATCGCCGAAGGGGAAGTCCTCCTTGGCGCGCACCACCCGACGCAGCACCGCGTTGGCCAAGCCCCCCGCGCGGGGAGCTACCGATTTTACCAGCTCGACGCCTTGATCCACCGCCGCATGCGGGCTCTTCTGCAGGAAGACGATCTCGTAGGTCGACAGGCACAGCGCGTCGCGCACAGCGGGGGCCGCGTCGTCGGGCGAGTCCATGCAGCTGGTCACGATCTCCTCCAGCGTACCGCGAGTGCTGGCCACGCCGAGCACGAGACGCGTGGCGAAGGCCCGCTCTTCCCGGGAGATGCGGGAGGTATCGATGGTCTTGGCGATAATGTCCTGGGCGAAGGCATCGCGACCGCGCATCTGGTGAAGGGCCGCCAGGGCCAGCTGGCGCGCCGTGGTGGCCTTATGGGCCTTCACGCCAGTCTCCTGACCGCGGCGCGGGCCGCCGCGGAAGCCGCCGCGGTCGTCGCGGTGGCGCGGGGCATCCTGGTCGGGAGCGGCCATCAACTTGCCGTCGACGAACACCTCGCGCGGATGGCTCTGCTCGCGGAAGTCGCGACGCGGGCCGCGATCGTCCTTGCGGAAGCCGCCGGGCTTGCCGTCGCGGGAAGCGAAATCGCCGCGGGGCGCGCGGTCGCCGGACGGCTTGCCGTCGCGGTCTTTGAAGTCCTTGCGTGGGCCGCGGGGGCGCTCGTCGTCGAAGCGCCGCTTCTCGAACGGCTTGCCGTCGCGGGGGCCGTCCTTGCGGAAGCCGCTGTCCCTGCGGGGGCCGCGGTCGTCCTTGCGAAAGCCGCCGGGTTTGCCGTCACGGCTGCCGTAGGGTTTGCCGTCCTTGCGGGGGCCGGAGGGCTTGCCGCCGCGGAAGCCGCCGGGCTTGCCGTCCCGATTGCCGTAGGGCTTGCCGCCGGGACGCGGTCCGCGATTCTGACGCGGGCCGCCTTGGGCGTTGCGATCGCCCTGGGAGGCACGATCGTAGGAGCGCCGCTGATTGTGGGAGTGGTGATCGTTAGACACAGGACCAGGTTCCTTCCTCGCCCCGCAGCGCGGGCACGCCGGCTGCGAAGGCCTTTGCCTCCATGGCACGCTTGCCATCGGGCTTCACTTCGGTTACTTCCAGGGCGCCGTCGGCGCACCCGATATACAGTCGTTTGGCGGAAAGCCGCGCCGCTCCCGAAACCAGGGCAACGCCTGGGGCGGGATGGGCGGACAGCACCGTTACGCCACGTCCGCCAATGAGGCAGCGGGCCGGATGGGCCGCGCTCGACGCGCGCACCCGGCGGTCGTTCACGACAACCGGCTCGGCGGGATCCAGGTTCAGCTCGCCCTTGGCGATCTTATCGGCATAGGTGACCTGTGTCTCGTCCTGGCGTACCCAGGCAACGCGGCCCGCCTCCACCTGAGAGAGGGCCACCAGAAGCGCGCTCGCACCCAGATCGGCCAGATCGGCCGTGAGGCTCTCGGCGGTGGCGCCGTCGGCCGGAATGGAGCGGCACACGCAGAAGTCGCCCGTGTCAAGCCCCTCCTCCATCGCCATGATGCACACGCCCACCTCCGCATCGCCCGCGAGGATAGCCCGCTCGATGGGGGCCGCCCCGCGCCAGCGCGGCAGAAGCGAGCCGTGCACGTTCAGGCAGCCGTGAACGGGAACGGCCAGCACCTCGGGCGGCAGGAGCATGCCGTAGGCAGCCACGCAGATGACGTCAGGGGCGAGCGCGGCGAGCGCGGCCTGCTCCTCGGCATCGCGCAGGGTACGCGGGCAGCGCACGGGAATGCCGGCTGCCTCGGCCACCCGCTTCACCGGCGAAGGCGCGAGCTCCCTTCCGCGGCCGCGCACCGCATCGGGCCGAGTGTAGACGGCCACCACCTCGTGGTGCGGGATGAGCTGCTCCAAGATGTCGGCCGAGAAGGCCGGCGTGCCCATGTAGACGACGCGCACCCTACTTCACCTCGATGTCGGTGTCGCCGGGTCGCGCGCCGGCGGCCTTGGCCTCGTCGTAGGCCCGCAGCGCCTCGATGCGGGTCACCGGATCGCAGCTCTCGAAGAGCGTCTTGCCGTTCAAGTGATCGATCTCGTGCTGCAGGCAGCGACCGAGCAGGCCGTCGCCCTCGATCTCCCACAGCTCGCCGTCCAGATCGTAGTACTGCACGCGCGCCCAGGGCTGACGCTTCACCGGCACGGTGACGCCGGGGCACGACAGGCAGCCCTCGCCGCCCTCCTCGGGCTCGCCGGCGAGCTCCACGATCTCGGGGTTCACGAGCACGATGGGGTTCTTCTCCCCCTTCTCGCCGTCCCAGTCGACATCGATGACGACAAGGCGCTTGGTAACGCCCACCTGGGGCGCGGCGATACCACAGCCGTAGTTCTTGTACATGGCATGGGCCATCTGCTTGGAGAGGCGCTTGAGGGACTTGTCGGACAAATCGCACGGCTCGCACACGGTGGCGAGCAGCGGATCGGGGGCGATGACGATGGGCAGCACGAAGGCTCCTTTTCTCGAGTATGGGACCCGCCGCGCGCGGCGGGATGGCATGAAGCTGCGATTAACTAATATATTGTGAACCGAAGCACCCGCGCCGTCCATATACCGCGCGAAATCTCCGCTTCCGCTCCCGCCATCGGCGGCGCAGCGCCAGACGGCGGAGAGGCAAGACGGAAAAAGCCGCAGATGCAGACGGAGAAAGCGCCGCAGAAGGGCTGCCCCCGGATGCAGCGCGGCCGCCCCGCAAACGCAGCGGCGTGCCCCGATGCCGCCCGCCGCCGGACGCTACTCCTGGGGCAGGGCGCGATGGGCCACCCGCCGCGCGGCCACATCCTTCTGCAGGGCCGTGACGGCGGCGTGCAGAAGCTCGGCCTCCTCCGGCGAGACCCCGGCGGCCAGCTGGGCCAAGAGGGCACCGGCAGCCTCCTCGGCATCGCCTAGGGCCAGCTCCTCGGCCAGATAGGCACCGGCAACCTCGGGTGCAGCGGCCACAGAGCCGCCCCCGGTGAGCACCCGGGCCGCGTGCGGCGTGGCCGTGGCCGCACGGGTGACCACCTCGGCCGGCGCGACAGCGGGATTCTCGGCCAACGTGGCCAAGATGGACTCGGCCAAAATCCGGTGCACGTCCTCGTGCCACTGAATCTGGGCGAGCGCGTCGGCATGGGCAAGGCCCACGAGCGGGTTTTGGGCCACGAGGCTCAAAAACTCCCGCTCGAAGCGCAGGCGGTTGCGCTCGGCTTGGGAAAGCGCGCGCTGCGGGGCCCGCGGCGGCACCGCAGCCGCCTCGGTCTCGCGGTCGCGGTCCTGGTAGCGCGCCGGCTCCTTGGCGGCCAGCGCCTCCAGCACATCGTTTTCCCGCAGGCGCAGCCGTCCCGCCAGCCGCACGGCGTAGTCCTTCGCCAGAATAGACTCCTTGATGGGCGCGAGCACCTCCAGGCACGCCTCGAGCGCCCGGGCGCGCCCCTCGGCCGTATCCAGGTTGTGGCTCGCCAAGCGCCGATCGATGCCGTACTCCAGAAGCGGCTTGGCCCCATCCACCAGCGCCTGCAGCGCATCGGCGCCGCGAGCGGCCACGAACTCGGCCGGATCCAGGTTGTCGGGCAGCGTGACGGCCACGAGCTCCACCTGGGAGCGCCCGGCCTCCGGCGTCATGGACTTGTCGATGAAGGCCAGCGCCCGATCGGCCGCACGCTGGCCGGCCGCATCGCCGTCGAACAGGTACACGATGCGCTTTGAGGCATGGCGCGAAAGCACCCGGATGTGCCGCATGGTGAGCGCCGTGCCGAGGGTGGCCACCGCGTTTTCGATACCCGCCTCATGCAGGGCGATCACATCGGTGTAGCCCTCTACCACGATGGCCACGCCCGAAGAGGCCATGGCGGCCTTCGCGTGATCGAGCCCGTAGAGCACCTGGGACTTGTGGAACAGCGGCGTCTCGCCGGAGTTCAGGTACTTCGGCTCGCCGGTGCCGATGACGCGGCCGCCGAAGGCGATGCAGTCGCCCGACACGTCGAAGATGGGGAACATCACCCGATTGTAGAAGCGGTCGCGCACCGGACCGCCCCGTCCGTCCAGGGCCACGTTGGCGGCGATCATGTCGGCAGGCTTGAAGCCGAGCTGGGTCAAGTGCCGCACGAGCGCGCCGCGGCCGGGGGCGAAGCCTAAGTTCCACTTCCTCGGCACGTCGCCCCCGAAGCCGCGGCCGGCCAGATAGGCCCGGGCGGCGTCGGCCTCCGCCCCGCGTCCGCGCATGAGCTGGGTGTGGTAGAACTCGGCCGTGCGCGCGCAGATCTCCTTCAGGCGCGCCTTCTGGCTGGCGGGAATGGCGCGCCCGCCGCTTTCCACGATGTCGATGTGGGCGCGCTCGGCCAGCCTTCGCACCGCCTCGGGAAAGGTGAGGTCCTCGGTCTTCATGACAAAGGCGAACACATCGCCCCCCTCGCCGCAGCCGAAGCAGTGCCACAGCTGCGTGGAGGGATCCATCTTGAACGAGGGGGTCTTCTCCTGGTGCAGGGGACAGCAGCACCAGAAGTCGCGGCCCTTCTGTTTCACCGGCACGCGCTCGCCGACGACGGCGATAAGGTCGCTCGCATCGCGTACTTTCTGGATGTCCTCGTCGCTGATGCCCGCCACGCGCCCGCGCTCCTTCCCGTTGCTCTTTTTCCTGTGAAGTATACCACCCCGCCTGCAAACAAATGTTTCAGACACTACAATAGGCCGCGAACGACGACGAGCGAGAAAGCGAGCGACCATGGCATCTGCGCGCATCCCCTACCTGACTTTGGATCCGCTGGTGGAAGAGGCCATCCGCGAGGACCGCGCGACCGGCACGCTGTCCCCCTACCGGTTCGACGATAGGGCCATCACCCGGCGCGAAGATCTTCCCCACGACGCGGCCACCCTCACGCGGCCGGCCTTCGCGCGCGATATCGAGAAGGTGCTCAACATCCCGGCCTACAACCGCTATGCCGACAAGACCCAGGTGTTCTCCTTCGCCGAGAACGACGAGATCTCGCGGCGCGGGCTGCACGTGCAGCTCGTGAGCCGCATCGCCCGGGGCATCGGCGCGCTTTTGGGCCTGAACACCGACCTCATCGAGGCCATTGCCCTTGGCCACGACGTGGGCCACACCCCCTTCGGCCACGCCGGCGAGCGGTTCCTGTCGGCCTGCTACCACGGGCGCACGGGACGCTACTTCAACCACAACGTGCACTCGGTGCGGGTGCTCGACGACCTGTACCGGCGCAACATCTCGCTGCAGACCTTGGACGGCGTGCTCTGCCACAACGGCGAGTTCGCCCAGCAGGTGCTCTCGGTCGGCACCACGGCCACCTTCGACGAGCTCGACGCGCTCGTGGCCGCCTGCAACGCCGACGAGCAGGTCATCAAGACGCTGAGGCCCTCCACCCTCGAGGGCTGCGTGGTGCGCGTGTCCGACATGATCGCCTACATCGGCAAGGACCGCCAGGACGCCGTGGCCATGGGCGTGCTCGATTCCTACGACGTGTTCGAGAGCGAGGTCATGGGCGTCACGAACGCCGCCATCATCAACAACCTCACCGTGGACATCGTGAACAACTCCTACGGGCGCGACCGCATCGCCATGAGCGCGGAGATCTTCGCCGACCTGAAGCGGGCCAAGCGCCAGAACTACGAGATCATCTACGAGCGCGAAGGCATGGTGGATGCGACCGAGAACATCGTGGAGGAGATGTTCGAGGAGATGTACGCGCGCCTGCTAGACGACCTTGTCCACGGGCGGCAGAACTCCCCCGTTTTCCGCCACCACGTGAAGCGCCTGGCGGCCCAGTCGCGCTCGGTCACGCCCGAGACCTACCTGGCCGGCGAGCCCAACCAGATCGTGGTGGACTACCTGGCGTCCATGACCGATAGCTACTTCATGGCCATCTACGCCCACCTGTTCCCGGAAAGCGGCCGGCGCATCCACCCCCGCAGCTACTGCGCCGACCTCGCCTAGCTGTTTAGTGCCAAGACGTTGTTTACATCCGGGTGGCGACAAATAGGGAGGCCTCCGCCAAGCTGTGAGTTGTCTAGATTCGCAGCGAAGGGGGCCTCCCATGCCATCGCATCCTAACGCAAAGCTGACCCCGAGGGGGCGGGAAACCCTCGTTTCCCGCATAGAATCCGGCGTCGGCGTGGCCGACGCCGCCCGCCAGATGGGCGTCAGCCGCCAGACCGCGTGCAAGTGGCTGCGCCGCAGCCGGCGCGGCGAGGGGCTGGCGGACCGCAGCAGCCGGCCGCGCAGGCTCGCCAGGCTCACGCCGCCCGACGCCGAGGAGCGCGTCGCCGAGGCCCGCGCGTCCATGCTGCTCGCGCCGCTCGCGCTGGCGGCGGCCACCGGCGTCCCCGCCCGCACCTGCGCCAGGATAGTGGCCCGCCGCGGGATGCCGCGCCTCGCCGACGTCGACCGTGTGACCGGCGAGGTCCGGCGCCGCGGCCCCGCGACGCCGGTGCGCTACGAGCGCGAGGCCCCCGGCGAGCTGCTGCACGTCGACGTCAAGAAGGTGGCCCGCGTCCCCGACGGCGGGGGCTGGCGGGCGCGCGGCCGCGCCGGCCGGCCGAGGCCGGGGGCGGGCACGGCGTGCCTGCACGTCGCCGTCGACGACTTCAGCCGCGTGGCCTACGCCGAGCTGCTGCCCGACGAGCGCAAGGGCACCTGCGCGGCCTTCATGGGCCGCTGCCTGGGCTTCTTCGGGGAGATGGGCGTCTCGGTCGAGCGCGTGATGACCGACAACGGGCCGGGCTACCGCAGCGGCGAGTTCAACGCGCTGCTCGAGGGGCGCGGGGTCCGCCACGTCTACACGAGGCCCTTCAGCCCCTGGCAGAACGGCAAGGTCGAGCGCATGAACCGCACGCTCGCCCAGGAGTGGCAGTACGGCAGGGCGTGGGAGAGCGAGGCGGGGAGGGCCGCCGCCCTCCCCGCCTTCATCGAGCATTATAATTGGGACAGGCCGCACAGCGCCTGCGGGGGCCTGCCGCCCATGTCGCGCATCGTCGGCGTAAACAACCTATTGGCACACAACACCTAGCCTTTAAACCCCGCGTCCTCTTTATGGCAGGCGGGGTTGTCGGCGGCGGCGGTGGCGAGCGCGTCGCAGCGCTCGTTCTCGGCGTGGCCCGCATGCCCCTTCACCCAGACAAACGTGACGGCATGGGGCTCTTTGGCAGCCAAGAGGCGCTTCCACAGATCGACGTTCTTCACCGGCTGCTTCTGCGCGTTCTTCCAGCCGCGCTTGAGCCAGCCGGCCACCCAGTTCTGGTTGAAGGCGTTCACGAGGTACTGCGAATCGGAGTACACCGTCACCGTGCAGGGGCGGCGCAGCGCCTCCAGGCCCACGATGCAGCCGAGCAGCTCCATGCGGTTGTTCGTGGTGCAGGAGAACCCCTCGGAGAACTCCTTCTCGTGCACCGCGCCCGAGGGCGCCTTGTAGCGCAGGATAGTGCCGTAGCCGCCCGGCCCGGGGTTGCCCCGGGAACTTCCGTCGGAGTAGAGGGTGACCTCCATGAGACTTCCTTCCTCGATGCGGGCACCCGCCGCGCCGCCGCGCCCGTCCGGGCGCGCGGCATCGGAGACGAAGCCCGCCTGTGAAAATTCGCTGAACGAGAAACCGTGCTGGGCGCCCATAGCCTATGACAGCTCGCCTTCGATGCGCTCTGCCAGGTCGATGAGCTCCTGGCGGGTGTGCACGCCGCACTTCGCGTAAATGCGGCGCAGATGGGTGTCCACGGTGTTCTTCGAGATGAAGAACTCGCCGGCAATGCGCTCGGCGGTGCGGCCGCGCAGGGCCAAAGGCAGAATCTCGGCCTCGCGCTTGGAGAGCTTGGCCTCGCCGACGATGCGCGCGCAGGCCTCCTCGAACCGGTCGGTCTGGGCCACCACCACCGACAGGGCCGCCATGTCGCGCTCGGTGAACAGGAACAGGTAGGCGTACATGACCGCCACCCCCGCCGCGGCCACGAGCGCCGCGGAGGTGTCGAAGGCGCCGGGCACCGCCCCGATGGCCCCGCCGAGCAGCACGCCGGCGATCTCGCCGGCGAACAGGGCCGCGAAACCGCGGGCGAAGGAGCGAACGCTGTCGCGTCCGGCGATGCGCCCCATGATGAGGAACAGCGAGATGAGCACCGAGAAGACGCCGAGATACCCCGCCAGCACCACCGATACGCCGGAGACGCCCACGCTCTCCAGGAGGGGCACGGCCACAAAGCCGCCGACCATGAGCAGCAGCGCCAAGCGGTAGGCACCGCCCAAAGGCCCCACCTCCGCCCCGTTGCCGCCGGGCAGCACCGCCCGCACCCCAGCCGACAGCGGCCGGCCCCCGTACAGCTGCAGGGCCGCCACGCAGTACAGCACGAACAGCGCGAAGGTGACGGAGAGCGACGCGTGGGCCGAGTACTCGGCGCTGGCGGCCAGGGCCTCCACGGCCCCGGTGGCCACGCCGTAGACGACCGTGCCCGCGACGATGCGCCCCGAGAGCTTCGCTGCCTCCTCCGACGGGGCCGCCCCCGCCGCATCGGGCACGGAAGAGGCGCCGGAGGTGCGCGGCGCCTGCGCCCCGGCTGCATCCGCGGGCCGCGTCTGTCCCCCAGCGGGAACGGCGCTCAAGGCGCGCAGGGCCCAGGCGCTTCCCACGGGCAGCGCGTACAGCACCACGTAGGCCCCCGCCACCGGCACGGCCATAACGAGGAAGCATACCGCAGCACCCAGGGCGCTGCCGATGAACACCTCGGGCACCGACTGGTCGATGGAGACCTCGCCGAGCACACGGCCCCACAGGCACAGAAGCAGCGCCAGCGGCACCCCGGCCACAACGCCCTCGATTACAGCGAAGGCGAGCCAGGGCACCCCGGGCAGCGCCGCGCGCAGGGCCACGAGCGCGAAGAGCACCGCGCAGAGGGGGACCGCAAGGCAGGCGGCCAGCTTCTCGGCGCCCGCCATGAGCACGGCGCGGGGACGGGCGCGCATCATGAGGGCGAAGGTGGCCGCCATGGCGACGAGCACGCAGAGCAGGTCGGCTCGGTCGACGAAAAACCCGTGCTGGGAACCTTCGTTGTAGGAACCGAGATACAACATGGCGAATAGGAACGCCTGGTTGCAGCCGAATCCGATGATGGCGAGCCGGGCCTGGCGCAGGCGCGGCGCTACCGAATGGCCCACAAGCCCTCCCCTCTCATCATCGTTCATTGCCGGCTGCCTATTGTACCCCATAACGAAGCGAAGCGGCGCTTGCCGAAAGGCAGACGCCGCTTCGCTTGGGAGGGAGGGTTGAACGCCCCGCGCCCGAGGGCCGCGGGGTGGTTCGCAAAAGGGAGTTTACTCGGCCTTTTTCCTGACGACCTTCTTGACCGTCTTCACCTCGGTCGCACCCGCGCCGGCCACGGCCGGATCGGGCTCGTCCTCCACGATCTCGACGATCTCCTCGGCGCCCTCGTCGTCCTTCTTGTCGAAGGCCATGCCCTCGCGCAGGCTCTTCACGGTCTTGCCGAGGGAGGCGCCGAGTTTGGGCAGGTTCTTCGGGCCGAAGATGAGCAGCACGACGACGAGGATGATAACGAGCTCGGGCACGCCCAGACCAAGAATCTTCATAGGGGAAATCTCCTTCTTCGCTTCGAAGCCGGCCGACGCTCTTCCCTCCGCCGCGCTTCACAGTTGCCGTTGTCTCAACGCTGCCCACTATGCCCCCGAAACCGGCGCCTGGCTATCACGCAGAACCGTGATTTTGTCACGCAAGACGAAAAAATCCCTGTCACGCGTTTGCGTGACAGGGATTGTATCGCCAGGTCAGAAGCTTGGAGCTACTTATCCCAGGAGAACATGGAGCGAATGCGCTCGCCGGTCTTCTCGATCTCGTGGGTGTTGATGGCCTCGCGCTGCTTCAAGAGCCATGCGTGCCCGTTGTTGCAGTCCTCGACGAACTCGCGGGCGAAAGTGCCGTCCTGGATGCGGGCCAAGATGTCGCGCATGGCCTGGCGGCTCTCGTCGTTGATGACCTTGGGGCCAGCGTAGTACTCGCCGTACTCGGCGGTGTTGGAGATGGAGTAGTTCATGAAATGGATGCCGCGCTCGTACATAAGGTCCACGATCATCTTCATCTCGTGGTAGCACTCGAAGTAGGCGAGCTCGGGCGGGTAGCCCGCCTCCACGAGCGTCTCGAAGCCGGCCTTCACCAGTTCCACAAGACCGCCGCAGAGCACCGCCTGCTCGCCGAAGAGGTCCTCCTCGGTCTCCTGGGCGAAGGTGCACTTGATGATGCCGGAGCGCGCCCCGCCCACGCCCCAGGCGTAGGAGAGAGCCGTGTCCCAAGCGGTGCCCGAGGCGTCCTGGGCCACGCAGACGAGGTCCGGCACGCCAAAGCCCTGGGTGTACTGGCGGCGCACGATGTGGCCGGGGCCCTTCGGCGCGCACATGATGACGTCCACATCCTCGGGCGGGGTGATATAGCCGTAGTGCACGTTGAAGCCGTGGGCGAAGGCGAGAGTGTCGCCGGGTTTCAGGTGCGGGGCGATGAACTTTTCGTAGACGGCCGGCTGCAGCTCATCGGGCACGAGGATCATGATGAGGTCGGCCTCCTCGGCGGCCGTGGCCATGTCGCACACGCGCAGGCCCGCCTCCTCGGCCGCAGCCCGGGACGCCGAGCCCTCGCGCAGGCCCACGCGCACGTCGCAGCCGGAATCCCTCAGGTTCAGCGCATGGGCGTGGCCCTGGGAGCCGTAGCCGATGATGGCGATCTTCTTGCCCTTGATGATGTCGGGGTTGCAGTCCTGCTCGTAATAGATGGTGACAGCCATGGGTTTCCTTTCTCGTCGTTGGCTGATGTTCGGTAACGGGTTCTAATCGCGGCTCGAGCGCGACAGGGCGATCTTGCCGGTGCGGACGATCTCCTTGATGCCGTAGGCGCGGAACAGGTCCTCCAGACCGGTGAGCTTCGCGTCGTCGCCGGTAGCCTCCACGGTGAGCGTCGCACGTCCCACGTCCACGATCTTCGCGCGGAAGATGTTGGCGATCTCGATGACCTCGCTTCTTCGCTCGGGAGGCGCGCTCACCTTGAACAGCGCCAGCTCGCGCTCGATGGCCCCCTCGTCGGTGAGATCGGTGATCTTGTGGACGCTGATGAGCTTGTGCAGCTGCTTGGTGATCTGCTCGAAGGCCACATCGTCGGCCATGACGATGGCGGTGACGCGCGACATGGTGGCATCCTCGGTAGGGCCTACCGACAGCGACTCGATGTTGAAGCCGCGCCGGGAGATGAGGCCGGTCACGCGGGAGAGCACGCCGGGGCGGTTCTCCACCAGAACGGACAGGACGTGCTTCATCGCCGGTCCTCCTTTCCCTCGTCGCCGGCGCGAAAGAGGGTCTTCCAGTCTTCGGGGCGCACGTCCACCGTGGAGCCGTCCTGGCCCAAGCGCGCGCCGGTGTCCTGCGGGTCGACCTCCCATCGGCCGCCGAACTGGGCGTCGATCTTCGCGCACGGCGACGTGGCCCCGGCTGGTGCGCCGGCCGTGCGGGCCCGCGGGGATCCAGAAGCGGCGGGCACATCGGTGCGCACGGCCCCCACGGCCACGTCGATGGCGCCCATGACGTTGTCGAGGGCCGCCCCCGGGGCCACCATGGGATACACGTTCTGCTCGGGCGAGATGGCCACGTCCAAGAGGTAGGGGCCCGGCGCGGCCAGCATGCGGGCGATGGCCCCGGCCACCTCGCCGGGCGCTTCCACCCGCTCCCCCTCCCAGCCGTAGGCCTCCGCCAGCTTCACGAAATCGGGCACCGGCGCCAAAAGCGTCTGGGAGTAGCGGCGGCCGTAGAACAGCTTCTGCCACTGGTGCACCATGCCCAGACAGCGGTTGTCGAGGATCATCACCTTCACGGGAACGCCGTTGATGGCGGCGGTGGCCATCTCCTGGGAGTTCATCTGGAACGACCCGTCGCCGGCGATGCAGACCACCGCGGCCTCCGGCCGTGCCACCGCAGCCCCGATGGCCGCCGGGAAGCCGAAGCCCATGGTGCCCAGGCCGCCGGAGGACAGGAAGGTGCGCGGCCGCTCGCGGTGCAGGAACTGGTGGGCCCACATCTGGTGCTGGCCCACCTCGGTGGTGACGATGGAGGCGTCCGGGTCCAGCTGGCGCCCGAGCTCGGCGATGACCAGCTCGGGCACGATCTCGTCCTCTTCCTCGTTCACCGCCATGTTGGGGTGGTAGAACGGGTAGCGCTCCCGCCAGGCGGCGATGTCGGCCACCCACTGGTCGTCGCGCGGGGCGGCGCCGGCCTTGGCCAGGCACTCCAGCATGCCCGCGAGCACGCCCTTCAAGTCTCCCACGATGGGCACGTCCGCATCGCGGATCTTGCCGATCTCGGCCGGGTCGATGTCGATGTGCACGATCTTGGCGTTGGGGGCGAACTCGGACACGCGCCCGGTGACGCGATCGGAGAAGCGGGCCCCCGCCGCGATGATGAGGTCGGCCTCGGTCATGGCCATGTTCGAGTACTTCGCCCCGTGCATGCCCACCGGCCCCAGGTTCAGCGGGTGGCTCGCCGGCACGCCGCCCTTGCCCATGAGGGTGACCACCGCGGGCACCTGCATGGCGTCCATGAGGGCCACAAGCTCCTCGGTGGCCCCCGAGGAGACGACGCCGCCGCCCACGTACAAAAGCGGCTGCTCGGCCTCTTCCAGAAGGCGGCAAGCCGTGCGGATCTGCTTGGCGTTGCCGCGGTAGGTGGGCTTGTAGGAGGGCAGGCTCACGTCGTCGGGGTACTCGAAGACCATCTCCTCGCCGGCCACATCGCTCGGGATGTCGATGAGCACCGGGCCGGGGCGCCCGGTGACGGCGATGTGGAAGGCCTCGCGGATGGTGCGCGTGAGCTCGTCGGTGGACTGCAGCAGGTAGGAGTGCTTCACCACCGGCATGGTGATGCCCACGATGTCGGATTCCTGGAACGAGTCGGTGCCGATGACCCCGCGCCCCACCTGGCCGGTGATGACGACGAGCGGCACCGAGTCCATGTAGGCCGTGGCGATGCCCGTGACGGTGTTGGTGGCGCCCGGGCCCGAGGTGACCATCACCACACCCGGCCGCCCCGTGGCCCGCGCATAGCCGTCGGCCATGTGCACGGCCCCCTGCTCGTGGCGGGCGAGCACGTGGGCGATCTGCTCGGAGTCGTACAGGGCGTCGTAGAGCTTGATGGCCTGGCCGCCCGGGTAGCCGAACACGGTGTCGACCCCCTCGGCCTCCAAGCTCGCCACCACCGCCTCGGCGCCGAGCATGGTGGCGCCCTGCTTCGCCGTGCGGCTTCCCAGGCCCCGGCAGGCGCCCTCGCTCGCGGCGCTGCGGCGCGCGGGCCGCGCCCCTTCCCTGTTATCGGTCTCGGTCATTGGATGATCGCCCCCTTGTCGGCAGAAGTTACCAGTTTCGCGTACTTGGCCAGCACCCCGTGGTGGTGCTTGGGCGCCGGCGGCACCCACATATCCCGGCGTCGGGCAAGCTCGTCCTCGCCCACGTTCAAAGTCAGGCGGCCGCCCTCGATGTCCACGGTGATCGAGTCGCCCTCGCAGATGAGCGCGATGGGGCCGCCGGCGGCCGCCTCGGGGCTCACGTGCCCCACGGCCGGCCCCTTGGTGGCGCCCGAGAAGCGCCCGTCGGTGATGAGCGCCACGCTCTCGGAGAGCCCGCGGCCGCAGATGGCCGAGGTGGGCGCGAGCATCTCGCGCATGCCCGGGCCGCCGGCCGGCCCCTCGTAGCGGATGACCACCACGTCGCCGGGAGAGATGGCCCCGCCGTTGATGGCCGCGCAGGCCTCCTCCTCGGAGTCGAACACCCGGGCCGGGCCGGTGTGGCACAGCATGGAAGGGGCCACAGCGGCCTTCTTCACGATGGCCCCGTCCGGCGCGATGTTGCCGTGGAGCACCCGCAGGGCCCCTTCGGCCGAGAAGGGGTTGTCGTGGGCGCGGACGACCTCGCCGTCGGCCCCGGCGCAGGCGGCGTGCATGTAATCGAGGTAGTCCCCCATGGGCCCCATGCAGGTGCGGGCGTCCCGGTCGATGAGGCCCAGCCGGTCGAGCTCGGCCAGCACCACCGGCACCCCTCCCGCGCGGTGCAGGTCAATGAGCGGGCGCGGGCCGGCCGGCGCGAGCTTCACCAGATGCGGTGTGCGGGCGCTTGCGGCATCCCACGTGTCCATGGTGATAGGGCAGCCCGCCGCATTCGCGATGGCCGTGAGGTGCAGCACCGTGTTGGTGGAGCCGCCGAAGGCCATGTCGCATCCCATGGCGTTGCGCACGGCCGCCTCGTTCAGGATGTCTTTCAGGCACACGTTCTCGCCCACGAGCTCCATCACCTTCATGCCGGCGCGCTTGGCCAGCCGAATGCGCTCGGAATAAACAGCCGGCACGGTGCCGTTGCCGGGGAGGGCAATCCCCAAAGCCTCGCACAAACAGTTCATGGAGTTCGCCGTGAACATGCCCGAGCAGCTGCCGCAGGTGGGGCAGGCCGTGTCCTCGAAGTAGGCGAGCTCCTCCTCGGTCATAGTGCCGGCGGCCACCTTCCCCGCCCCGTCGAAGAGCGTGTTCAGGTCGGTGGCGGTGCCGTCGGGTGCGGTGCCGGGAAGCATCGGGCCACCCGAGACGAACACCGTGGGCACGTTCACCCGCAGCGCGCCCAAGATCATGCCAGGCACGATCTTATCGCAGTTGGGGATGCACACCATGCCGTCGAAGGCGTGGCCGGCCACGGCGCATTCCACCGAGTCGGCGATGACCTCGCGACTCACGAGCGAGTAGTGCATGCCCTCGTGGTTCATGGCGATGCCGTCGCACACCCCGATGGTGGAAATCTCGAAGGGCACGCCGCCGGCCATATAGATGCCGGCCTTCACGGCCTCGCAGATCTTGTCAAGGTGGGTGTGCCCGGGGATGATGTCGTTGCGCGCATTGACGACGGCGATGAAGGGGCGCTCCATCTCCTCGTCGGTGATACCGTCGGCCTTCAGCAGGCTCCGATGCGGCGCGCGGGCCGCCCCGCGCTTGATCTGGTCGCTGCGCAGTGCCACTGGCTCTCCTTTCTTCCCGTGCCGGCTTTTGCCCCGGCAAACAAAAAACCCGCTGCTTTCGCACCGGGTCCGGGATGAGCCAGCCTACGCCAGGGCAAGCCTGACCATAGAAGAGCCTCGACATATGACGGTGTCGCCGGTCCGGTGCTACTTGCGCACCCGCACCCGGCGGTAAGCCGGCAGCACGGGCGTCGTTCTCACCAAACTGCTCGGAGGGCTTGTTCGGAACGGCCGACGCCTGCTCGCAGATTCCGCAGGCTTGCTGTCAGACGGCTTGGCCCCTACTGGTCCTCGTCAACGCATGTGCGCTATGAACTTGGCTGCGCAGTATACCCCTTCTTCTCGCCAACGCAAGGCGAAACGCTCAACTTTCTTTTCGACGGCTCGGAAACAGGTGCGCTACAACAGGCAACGCCAGCGCCACAAGCGGGCGACGAGTCCCTCTCCTTCCGGTGACGGTTGACAGGTTGTCACCGATGCCACGCGGGCAGTTCGTATGATCTTAAACGACTGTATCCGCGCCGTGAGAGAGGATAGGGACCATGGCCGCGACGACTACCGTGAGAGTGCACCGCCGGAAGAGCCCCGCCGCGGCGCGACGCAGCGAGACCATAGCCAAAGCCCGCGACCGCCTCGTAACCGCGGCCGCCCGCGCCTGGGACGCCCTGCCGCATTGGGAGCGCCCGCACCGCAGCAGGAAGGCCCCGGCGGCAACTCCCGATCCAGCCGCAGCCGCCTCGATCGCCGCCGAGGCATGCGGAACATCCTCCGCCGGCCTCGCCATCGCCGTCACCGGCCCCGCCGGCGTGCTGCCTGTCGGTGATGCCGCGCCTTCCGCCGCTGTCGGCTCCCCCGACGCCGCGCCCGCCGACGCCCCTACGCCGGCAAGCCGCCCGGCCGCCGATCTCTTGAATCCCGTTCGCCCGGCTACGAGCCAGCCCCTTTGCGCCGGCGCCGGCGCCTTCCAGGCCGACCCCTTCATCGCCGCCCGGGCGCGGCGGGGCACCTACGCCCTGGATGCGCCGTCGTGGCGGGCGTTTCGCAGCTATGTCACCGACCGCTCGAACTTCGACGAGCTGAGAGCGGTGGGGCTCGCCGCCATGGTGCGCTCCCACCGCAGCCTGTCCCTGGCCCTGGCCGCCGTCATCCTAGGAGCGCTGCTAACCGTCGCCGCCATGGCCGCCTACCTCCTGTTAGCGCCGGCCACCGCCGACGCCGATTCCCCCTATGTGACGGCAGAGGTGTCCAAGCCGGTCAGCACGCCGGCGAGCCAGTGGAAGGCCGGCGAGATACCCTCCCTGTACCAGTCCGATGCCGCCTGGGGCGCCACCCCCTACGGGCAGAGCACCTTGGCCGATGCCGCCGGCGCCCCGACCGCGCTGGCCATGGCCTACGTGGCGGTCACGGGGCAGGCCGACAGAACGCCGGTGGATTTCGCCCAATGGGCCGCCGACCACGATCTGACCGCCTCGGGCGTCGACACCGTGAGCGCCTACCTGACGCAATCGGCCGCCGACTTCGGCCTGACGCTGAACCCCATCGCCGGCGATGCCCACAGCCTGCGCCGGGCCATCGTGTCCAACGTCCCCGTGCTCGTGGTCACCGAGCCGGGCACCTTCTCGCCGGTGGCCAGCGTCGTGGTGCTCGACGACATCGACCGCGATAGCCGCATCGTGCTGCACGACCCGACCAGCGCCACCCGCACGGGCAAGAGCTGGGACTTCGACGACATCACCGATGCCGCCGCGGCCGTCTACGAGGTGTATGCCGCCTAAGAGGCGCCGCGGGACACACAGCGTGCCACGGCAAAGAAGATGCCTGCGAGCTGACACGCAACGATTCGCGCGCTTTGGGTGTTTCCCCGCGACGCCGATCGCGGTATGGTGGAAGGCGACCGACATCGCGAATCGCCCTGCGGTTCCCGTTCTGAGGAGACGCCATGACCTACCGCCAGGTAACCCTGCACCCTGCCGCCCGCATCGCCCCCAACGCCACGCTCGTGGGCCATGTGGAAGTGGCCGAGAACGCCACCATCCTGTTCAACGCCTGCCTGCGCGGCGACTACGGCAGCCGCATCGTGGTGGGGCCGGGCTCCAACGTGCAGGAGAACGCCTGCCTGCATCTGGACTACGACCGCGACTGCGTCGTGGGCGCTGGCTGCACCATCGGGCACGGGGCCGTGGTGCACGGCTGCACCCTGGGCGACAACGTGCTGGTGGGTATGGGAGCCGTGGTGATGAACGGCGCCGTGATCGGCGACAACTCCCTCGTGGCCGCCGGCGCTCTCGTCACCGAGGGCATGGCCGTGCCGGAGGGCTCGCTCGTGGTGGGCGTGCCCGCGAAGGTGCGCCGGGCGCTTACCCCCGAGGAGATCGAGGGCAACCGCGAGGCCGCCGCGGGCTACGCCGCCATTGGCGCCGAGCTCGTGGAAGAGGGCATCCTCTACGCCGGTGCCGACGTGCCCCGCGACATCCGCACCATCGCCTTGAAATAGCGACCGGGAGACACCGCTCGAGAGCGGAGGGGTCTGCGCCGCCCGCGCGGCCGTCCGGGGGGGCGAGCCTCGTTTTCGCAGATCTGCTACAACGCCTGCAAAATCCCTTTGACAAGGCGGCAGAAATCCTCTTGCCGGGCCTCTCCCACCTCGTGGACTTCCTCATCGGAAGGGCTCGCGCCCTCCACCCCGCAGGCCATGTTGCTCACGAGCGACATGCCGAGCACGCGCATCCCCACGTGCCGCGCGGCGATGACCTCCTCGCACACCGACATGGCCACGGTGTCGGCGCCCCAGGTGCGGAACATCCGGATCTCGGCCGGCGTCTCGAAGGAGGGGCCCAAAAGCCCCAGGTACACGCCTTCCTGCACGGGAACGGACAGCTCGTCGGCCACGCGGTGCGCCAACGCGCGCAGCGCCGGGTCGTAGGCATCCATCATGGAGAAGAAGCGCGGTGCCATAGCGTCGGGCTCGGTGCCCGTGACGGGATTGCGCCCGGTGAAGTTCAGCTGGTCGGCCATGATGCAGAACTCCCCCACCCGGTAGCTCTCGTTGATGGCGCCGGCGGCGTTCGTGGTGATGAGCGTGCCTATGCCGAGCCGCGCCATGAGCCACACGGGGAAGGCCACCTCCTGGGCGGAATACCCCTCGTAGCCGTGGAGACGCCCCTGCATGGCGAGCACGCGCTTGCCGCCGAGCATGCCGGCCACGAAGCGCCCCACATGGCCCGAGGCCGTGGACGTGCCCATGCCGGGTACCTCGCCGAAGGGGATGAAGACGGGCTCTTCGACCTGATCGGCCAGCGGACCGAGGCCCGATCCTAAGATGAGCCCGACCTCGGGCGCAAAGCCGCCGAGGCGCCCCTCCATCACGGCCTGAGCCGCATCCAAAGTTTCGATAAGCCTTCCGTCCAAAGCCATGGGAAGTCCTTCCTCGGGTCAGCGCGCCTCACTCGGCGCCGGTACGTTATCGGCAACGCCGTGGCCGCCGGCCTTGAGGCCCACGAGCACGCGGGGGCGTCCGGCCAGGTCGTCCACGATGCGCACCTCGGCAAAACCCGCAGCCTCCGCCACGGTGCGAGCTGCGTCCAGGTGCCCCTCGTGCAGCTCGCAGGCCAGAACGCCGCCGGGTCTCAGAGCCCGGGCGGCCCAGGCCGCGAGGGGTCGGAACACATCGAGACCGTCGGCACCGCCGTCCAGGGCGAGCGCGGGCTCGTAATCGGCCACCTCGCGGGGAATGTCGGCCAACACAGAGGTGGGCACGTAGGGCGGATTGGAGACCACGGCGTCGAAGGTGCCCATGCGCTTCTCGCCGATACCGGTGCCGAGCGAGCATTCCAGCACGGCCACGCGGTCGGCGAGCTCCAGCGCCTCGGCGTTCTCGCGGGCGAGCGCCACGGCTTCAGGGGCGATGTCGGTGGCGATGACGCGCACGTCGGGGTGCTCGTAGGCCAGCGAACAGGCAATGCAGCCTGACCCGGTGCACAGATCGGCCACGAGCAGGGGGCGGGCGGCATCTTCGGAAACGGGAGTCTCTTCCGATCCGATCGGTTCGACACCCGCCTCGTCCAACGCCTTCTTCACCGCTTCCACCGCAGCGCTTTCCCGCTCGGCGGCCTCGGGGTTCCACTGGGCCTCGTGCTTAGCCGGAGCCGGCAGCATGGCCAGCGCCTCGCTCACAAGCACCTCAGTTTCAGGCCGAGGGATGAGCACGCCGGGCCGTACCTTCACCGTGATGTGCCGGAAGGCCACCTCGCCGGTGATGTACTGCAGCGGCTCCCCCGCCCCTCGGCGCCGCACGTAATCGCGCAGCGTCGAACGCTCGTCCTCGGACAGCGGCCGGTCGTAGTTCATGTACAGCTGCACCCGGGTGAGCCCACAAGCCTCGCCGATGAGCCACTGCGCAGAAAGAAGGGGATTTTCATCCCCTTTTCCCGTAAGGTATTCGGTTGTCCAATCCAGCGCGGATTTGACGGTCCACTCGCTCATTAAACCGCCGCTTCCAGCTTCTGCGCGCGGTCGGCGGCCTGCAAAGCGGTGATCACATCCCCCAGGTTGTCGCCGAGAAGCACGCCGTTGTAGGTAGAGTTGAAGCCGATGCGGTGGTCGGTCACGCGGTCCTGCGGGCCGTTGTAGGTGCGAATCTTCTCGGAGCGGTCGCCCGAGCCGATCTGGGCCAGACGCTCGGCGCCCTCGGCGGCCTGCTGCTCGGCGAGCATCTTCTCGTAGAGGCGGGCGCGCAGCACGGCCATGGCCGCGATCTTATTCTGCAGCTGGGACTTCTGGTCCTGGGACTGCACCACCAGACCGGAAGGCAGGTGCGTGATGCGCACGGCGGAGTCGGTGGTGTTCACGCACTGGCCGCCAGGTCCCCCGGCGCGGTACACGTCGATGCGCAGGTCGTTCTCGTTGATCTCCACCTCCACCTCGTCGGCCTCGGGCAGCACCGCCACCGTGGCCGTAGAGGTGTGGATGCGGCCCTGGCTCTCGGTCTTGGGAACGCGCTGCACGCGGTGCACGCCGCTCTCGAACTTCATGACCGAGTACACATGATCACCCTTCACCTTGAACTGCACTTCCTTGAAGCCGCCGGCCTCGGAGGGCGAGGCGTCCATGGTCTCGGTCTTCCAGCCCTGGGAGGCGGCGAAGCGCTCGTACATCTTGTACAGGTCGCCGGCGAAGATGGCGGCCTCGTCGCCGCCGGCCGCCGCGCGGATCTCCACGATGATGTCCTTCTCGTCGGCCGGGTCGGCCGGGATGAGCATGAACTTGATGTCCTCTTCCAGCTGGGGGAGGCGAGCCTCGATGCCGGCGATCTCCTCCTGGGCGAACTCCTTCATGTCGGCGTCCGACAGCATCTCCTTGGCCGCTTCCAAATCGTCCATGGCACTCACGTACTCGGCGGCCTTCTTGGCCAGCGGGCCCTGGGAGGCGTACTCCTTGGCCAGGCGGTTGTACTCCTTCTGGTCGGCCAGAACCGCCGGATCGCCCATCTTGGCCTGCAGCTCGTCGTAGGCCTCGATGATCTTGACGAGCTTCTCTTTCATATCAGTTTCCTGCATGGGTGCGTCCTTTGCGTGAAACGGGTAGGTTCAACAGCGCCCGCAGGCGCAACACTACATTCTAGCAGAAGAGTCATCCCTAAGCAGGCCCCTCCATCCTAACGACAACCAGAGAGCCGCGCGACCCGATCTAAGGTCGCCTCCTCGCAACAGCCGAGCGCAAAAGCAATGTCACAGCGGCGGAAGCTTTACCGTGAAGGCCTCCTCCTCATCGACGCGCTTCCTCAAGCCGAGCGTCTCGGACAGGCACATCGCCGCGTACCAGGGAAGATAGACGACGCGACCCCGCTGCTCTACGTTAAGGCGCGAGATCACATAGCCTTTTTCGATACCGTAATCGGGAGTGTCAAGCAGCTTGTTCAGGGCGTCGTGGGCCCGAGGGCTGCGACCCGACTTGATCTCCAGCGGAACCACATTGCCCTTCGCATTCTCGACCAGAAAATCAACCTCACCCCGCTTCCGGTTCATGTAGTAGAACAGATCGCATCCACATGCGACAAGCGCCTGGGCGAACACGTTCTCGAACATGAAGCCCAGGTTGAGGGAGCGATCGTCGTCGTACAGCCCGCGCGCCACCGAGATGTCGTAGCGGCTTGCCAGCATCCCCGTATCGGATTCGTACAGCTTGAAATTTCCCGCATCTTCCGTGGCCTTCAAAGGCCGCTTCGGATCGCGCACCACATTGCACTTCAGCCCCACATGGGCCGATACCAACCAGTTGAAGTCGAGGCTGAACTTGCGGTAGCGCGCCCCCTCGCCCAGCGCGTTCAGCCTGAAGCGCTGGGAGCGCGCATCCAGTTGCAGGGGCAGCTGCTCGAAGATCGCCCGCACGTGAGGGGCAGCGGACCCGGCGTACTTCGTGATGTCGTGAATATAGGAAACCACCAGCTCAGCTTGCACCTCGCGCACCGGCCCCATGTTGCCGGCGCTGTCGAGAAACGCCTGCACCGCTGCAGGCATGCCTCCCACCACCATATAGCTGCGGAAGTAGCCGAGCATGGCCTCATGCAGATAGCCGGGCACCGCCCGCAGGGACGCACAGCAGTCCCGGACAACGGAAAGCGCCTCCTGCTGGACGCCCATCGCCCAGCAGAACTCCTCGAAATCCATGGGAAACATGGTGATCTCCGTCACGAAGCCCACCGGATAGGAGCGCACGTGCCTCAACTCGGTTCCCAGCATCGAGCCCGAGAACGCGTAGGAGAACCGGCCGTCCTGAACGAGTCCTTTCACCATGGTCATGAGGTCGGGGAGCTCTTGTATCTCGTCGATGAAGATCAGCGTCTCGCCGGGAACGAGAGGCTGATCGGCCAGGAGGGACAATCGGGTTATGAGATCCGCCACGTCGGACGCCTCGGCCAGTGAGCGCTTCGCCGCCTTGTCGAGATACAGGTTGACGGTCAGGAGATGCTGGTACCTTTTGCGGCCGAGATGCTCGACCAAATAGCTCTTGCCAATCTGGCGCGCCCCCGTCACCAGAAGCGCCGTCCGGCCGCCCCGATCGGCCCAGCGCTCCAAGGAATCATAGGCTTTTCTGCGAAACAAGGCCGTTCCCTTCTGTCGCTTTCCTTTTAACCTATTCTATGAGGGTATTTACCATAACGCAATTCTTTATTTGATCCATTTTGCCAATTTTGCTATTTTTCATTTGATCTATAATGCCGATTTTGCAACTTTTTATTTGACGATTTTGCATGTTTCTGGAGAAACGGTGCGGCCCCGTCGAGCCAGCGCCGGCAACGAAACCGAATTACGCGTCCAAAAAATCGGCGGCCGATTCGGCGCAGTTGGCGCCGTCGGCCACGGCGGTCACCACCTGGCGCAGCTCCTTGGTGCGCACGTCCCCCGCCGCGAACACGTCGGCGGTGGCCGTGCGCCCCGTGCCGTCGGCGATGATGTAGCCGCCGGCATCCAGCGCGAGCGCGCCGCCCAAGAACTCGGTGTTGGGCCGCATGCCCACGGCGACGAATACGGCCGACACGGGCAGGTCGCGCACCTCATCGGTCTTCACGTTGCGGATGCGCAGGCCGCTCACGCGCGGGCGCTCCTCATCCTCGGTGAGAAACTCCTCGGCCACGCTGTCCCAGCACATCTCCACGTTGTCCAGCTCGGCCAGGCGCTGATGGTAGATAGCCGTGGCCCGCAGCTTGTCGCGGCGGTGTACCAGATACACCTTGCGGCAGATGCGCGCCAGGTAGATGACGTCGGCTACGGCCGTGTTGCCGCCGCCGATAACCGCCACGTCGCGGCCGCGGAAGAAGTTGCCGTCGCAGGTGGCGCAGTAGGACACGCCGCGCCCGCGCAGCTCCTCTTCCCGGGGCAGCCCCAGCTGGGCCGCCTTCGCGCCCGTGGCCACGATGACCGTGCGCGCGTAGTAGGTGCCGAAGGGCGTAGTCAGCTTGTTCGGCTCGGCGGAAAAGTCGACCGCCGTCACTTCCTCGGAGATGGTGCCCGCGCCGAAGGAGGACGCCTGGTCGTACATGTCCATGGAAAGCTCGAAGCCGCTCGTGGAGCGGGTGTAGCCCGGGTAGTTCTCCAAATGCTCGGTCTGGGCGCACTGGCCGCCGGGCGAGAGCATCTCGAACATAGCGCAGGAAAGCCCCGCCCGCGACGCGTACAGTGCCGCCGTGAGCCCCGCCGGTCCAGCGCCGATAATGGCCACATCGAGCACCGACTGCCCCTGGGCCTCAGTTTGTTCTGCCATGGAAGGCCTCTTTCTTGCTGTAACTCCCCGCCTGTCGGGACCACGCGGTATTCTGATTCGCTCAGACAGTCCTCGCTTGGTGAAACAGGACATTGAGTCCTGTTTCAGTCGCTGCGGAACTCGCTCGGTCAGAACACCCTGTGTTCCCTCTACGCCGTATTCCAGCAGCGGCAAAGCGCAGAGGACCTCCGGGTGGTGCTCACCAAGCGAGTTCCGCAGCGAACGGAGATGTCCAGTGGACATTTCCGCCGAGCGAGGACTGTCTGAGCGACTGAGCATTACCCGGAGGTCTGACCGGCGAAGAGTCGCAACCAAAATCTACGACTCTTCCACAGCGTCTACAGCATCGCCAGGATGTTCTGCTTGGGCTGAGCACCGAGGCGCTCGTTTTTCACCTGCCCGTTCTCGAACACGATAAGGGTGGGCACGCTGGAGACCTGGTACTTGAAGGCCAGATCGGGGCTCTGGTCGATGTCCACCTTGTAGACGGACACTTCGCCCGCCTTCTCGGCGGCGATCTCGTCGATGACGGGCGCCACCATGCGGCACGGGCCGCACCAGGTGGCGAAGAAGTCGACGAGCACCGGGCCTGTGGCCTTCAGCACCTTGGTCTCGAACTCGTCGGCGGACTTAATTACCTCTGCCATGATAACCTCCTGGGAAGTAGGGTTTCTCGAGCGTGCGAGACAGCCCCGTCGCGAGGCCGACCGCTCCGAAAATTGTAGCGCGCTCGAAGCGGCCGCGAGTCCTCGGAGCGGATCGTCAACCGATTGACACAGAATTGTATCGTCGTCGATGGCGCCGCACGGGCACATCGACGGCGTCGGCAGTGTATCATAGGGCCAAGCGACCCTCACCGAAGACAAGGCCCCTCATGGTAACCGACCTCGTATCCCTCGCAATCATCGCGCTCATCGCCGTGATCTGCCCCATCATCTGCAAGCTCATCCCGAACAAGGCGGTGCCCGAGACGGTGCTTTTGCTGGCCGCCGGCGCCCTCGCCGGCCCGCACCTGCTGAATATCGTGCACGTGACCGACGCCACCTCGCTTTTGTCCGATTTGGGTCTGGCGTTCCTGTTCCTTCTGGCCGGCTACGAGATCAGCCCGAAGAGCCTTACGGGCGCGGAGGGCAAGCGCGGGGCGGTGACATGGTTTGTCACCTTCGCCATCGCCTTTCTCGTAGTGGTGGCCTGGCCGTCGTTCTCGGTGTTCTCGGTGGACGGCATGGCCGTGGCCATCGCGCTGACCACTACGGCCCTCGGCACGCTTTTGCCCATCCTGCAGGAGCGCGGACTTATGGGCACGCGCATCGGCACCGAGATTTTAGCCTACGGCACCTGGGGCGAGCTTCTGCCCGTGCTGGCCATGACCCTGCTTCTGTCCACGCGGGCGAAATGGGAGACCATGCTCATCCTTCTGGCCTTCATCGCCATCGCCCTTATAGCCGCCACAGTGCCGAAGCAGGCCGAACGTTTGGGCGGCTGGCTCTACCGCTTCGTCGTGGAGAACGCCAACACCAATTCCCAGATGCTCGTGCGCACAGTGAACCTGCTGCTCATCGGACTCACGGCCATCTCGGCCCTGTTCGATCTCGATATCGTGCTGGGCGCCTTCGCCGCCGGCTTCATCATGCGCTACCTCATTCCCGACGGCAACCCCACCCTGGAGATGAAGCACTCGGCCATGGCCTACGGCTTCTTCATCCCCCTGTTCTTCGTCATGTCCGGCGCGAAGATAGACGTGACGGCCATCGCCGCGAACCCCGAGCTTCTGGTGCTGTTCATCGCCCTGCTGCTGTTCGTGCGCGCGCTGCCCATCTTCGTGTCGCTCAGCTTTGGGAAGACCTCCCGCGACATGACCGTGCCTGAGCGGCTCACCGTGGCATTCTACTGCACCACGGCCCTGCCCATCATCGTAGCGGTGACCACCGTGGCCGTGAACGCCGGGGCCATGGATCAGGGCACCGCCAGCGTGCTCGTGGCCGCCGGCGGCATCACCGTGTTCATCATGCCGCTTCTGGCCTCCGTCACGGCCCGTTCCGTGAATGCGCATCTCGGCGAGGCCCTGCGCGAGATTCGCGAGCAGCCCCGAGCTGTGGCCCACATTCTCGCCGAGCACCGCCGCCGCGAGCGCGAGCTGCACCGCCAGCTGAAGGCGCGCCTGCGGGAAGCGGGCCTCAAGCACAGCGACGTCTTCGACCTGACCGAGCGCTGCCCCGGCGGCATCTGCCCCGTTCCCCCCGAAGCGGACGACGACGGGCGGTAGGACACATTCCTGTGCAGCAAGACGCCCTCATTCGCGCTCGACGCGGGGCCGATAACGGGATATGCGGTGCATTCGTGCAGGAGCACAGACGCACGCGGCTTTTTTGCTATACTATGTCAGCGTGTCATCGAACTCGGTGGCTCCGTTTCTATGACCTGGCTGTCCGCGGCGCCCGACGCGGCGGCAGTCCCGGATAAGCGAAGAAGAGGTTTTCAATGAGCGAGCTTTTGTCTCAGCTGTGGACGCCTGAAATGCAGGCGGCCTTCACCGTCGTGCTCGTGCTGCTGGTCATTCTGTACGTGCTCTCTATCGTGTGGGTCGTGCGCGATGCCTACCTGCGCGGCACCGCCTGGTACATCTGGGCCGTAGTGTCCCTGGTGCCCGTGCTCGGCGTTATCGCCTACTGCCTGCTGCGCCCGCCCCTGCTGCAACTGGACAAAGACGAGCAGGAGCTGGAGATCGCGCTCAAGCAGCGCCAGCTCATGAAGTACGGCGAGTGCGCCGCGTGCGGCTATCCCGTCGAGGCCGACTTCGTGCTGTGCCCGAACTGCCACACCCAGCTGAAGAACCTCTGCATGCGCTGTAACCACGCGCTGGAGCCTTCCTGGACGGTGTGCCCCTACTGCGCCACCCCGGTGGGCGCGCCCGCAGCCTCTTCCGGCAGCCGTCCGCGGCGCAGCGGGCCTTCCGGCAGCCGTCGCTCTTCCGGAGGCGCCCAGCAGTAGACGCCCCGACGCGCCGCACAGAGCGGTCCCGCGCACTTCACAAGGTTTTTCCTGATTGAGACAGAGTCGCTTCGGCGGCTCTGTTTTAATAGCAGGGTCGGCAAAAGCCGACCGCAATGTCGATCGCCCCGGTAGTCAACGCCTGGGCGGAATGGCGCAGGTGCTCTGTCTGCACCCGGCGCCGGAAAGGAACGGTTATGAAAATCGTATTGCCCGACGGATCGAAGAAGACCCTGGAAGCCGGCGCCACCGTCGCCGACGTGGCCGCCTCCATCGGAGCGGGTCTGGCCCGCGCGGCCCTCGGCGGAAAGATCAACGGCGCCTTCGCCGATCTGGACACGCCCGTCGCCGACGGCGCCACCGTCGAGATCATCACCGCGAAGAGCCCCGAGGCCTTAGGCATCATGCGCCACTCCGCCGCCCACGTGATGGCCGAGGCGGTCCAAGAGCTCTACCCCGGCACCCAGATCGGCTTCGGCCCCCAGACCGAGGACGGCTTCTTCTACGACTTCGCCCTGCCCGAGGGCGTATCCATCTCGCCCGACGACTTCGCCGCCATCGAGGAGAAGATGGCCGAGATCGTGAAGCGCGACGAGCCCTTCGTGCGCGAGGTGGTCAGCCGCGACGGGGCCAAGGCCATCTTCGCTGACCAGCGCCTGAAGGCCGAGCATATCGACGACTTGCCCGCCGACGAGGAGATCGTCATTCGCCGTCACGGCAACTTCGTGGACCTGTGCAGCGGTCCTCACATGCCCTCTGCCGGCAAGATCGGCCCCTTCAAGCTCATGAAGACCGCCGGCGCCTACTGGAAGGGCGACTCCGACAACGAGATGCTCACCCGCATCTACGGCACCGCCTTCTTCAACAAGAAGGACCTGGAGGAGTACCTGCACAACCTGGCCGAGGCCGAGAAGCGCGACCACCGCAAGCTCGGGCGCGAGCTGGGCATCTACATGATGGAGCCCATGGCCGGCGTGGGCCTGCCGCTCTACCTTCCCAAGGGCGCGCGCGTCATCCGCACCCTGCAGGAGTGGCTGCGCCGCGACCTGTACGAGCGCGGCTACGAGGAGGTCATCACCCCGCACATCTACAACGCCGACGTGTGGAAGACGAGCGGCCACTACGGCTTCTACCATGAGAACATGTACTTCTTCCAAATCAACGAGGGCACCGATGAGGAGCCGCGCTACTCCGAGTACGGCGTGAAGCCCATGAACTGCCCGGGGCATGTGATCATCTACAAGAACGAGCTGCACTCCTACCGCGATCTGCCGCTGCGCCTCTTCGAGTTCGGCACGGTATACCGCCACGAGATGAGCGGCGTGGTGCACGGTCTTCTGCGCGCCCGCGGCTTCACCCAGGACGACGCGCACATCTTCTGCACCAAGGACCAGGTGGTCGACGAGGTGGTGGCCATCCTGGAGCTGGTCGACCACATCATGGACACCTTCGGCTTCACCTACGAGGCCGAGATCTCAACCCGTCCCGACAAGTCCATCGGCACCGACGAGATGTGGGACCATGCCACCGAGTCCCTTAAACAGGCCTGCGCCCGCCGCGGGCTGGCCTACGAGATCAACGAGGGCGACGGTGCCTTCTACGGCCCGAAGATCGACATCAAGGTGAAGGACGCCATCGGGCGCACCTGGCAGTGCTCCACGGTGCAGATCGACTTCAACATGCCCATGCGCTTCGGGCTGACCTACCGCACCGAGGACAACACCGAGGAGACCCCCTGGATGCTGCACCGCGCCATCTTCGGCTCCATCGAGCGCTTCCTCGGCATCCTCATCGAGCACTACGCCGGAGCCCTGCCGCTGTGGCTGGCCCCGGTGCAGGTGGCCGTCATCCCCATCGCCGACCGCCACAAGGAAGCTGCGGCCGAGTTCGCCGGCGAACTGAAGAGCGTGGGCGGCCGTGTGGAGATAATGGACGCCAACGAGCCCATGAAGGTGAAGATCGCCAAGGCCCAGAGCCAGAAGATCCCCTACATGGTGGTACTCGGCGACAAGGAGATCGAGGAGCGCGTCGTGTCCGTGCGCGACCGTGCCGAGGGCGATCTGGGGCAGTGGGATCGTCAGAAGTTCATCGACGTCATCCGCGACGCGGCGATTTAGCCGTCTCGTCAGGCCCGACAGGAGCCTTATCCTGAAAACTACCGGCGCCGAGGGTACCGTTCCCTCGGCGCTTTTGGTATTGTTTGACGCAACGCAAGAGAAGCTACCCCGAGCAGCGAGGAGCGTGCCATGGCAAAGCGAACATTCACCACCTATGCCGCCAAGATGCGGCAGGCGAACCGAGAGGCGCTCGCCACGGTGGCAGCGCTGTTCGTGATCGTCGTCACCTGGCTATCGTGGGGCATCGGCATGGCCGACAGCGACATCGAGGTCTTCTCCACCCCCATCTGGATCATCGGCGGGTGCGTGGGCACGTGGATCGTGACCGTACTCGCCGCCATCGTTTTGGGCAAGGGCCTCTTCGCCAACTTCAACCTGGACGACGATGACGCGAGCGGCGAGGAGGCATTCCGTGGATAATCTCGACCTCGGCTTCGATAACTTCGATTTCGCGTCGCTCATATCGCCCGACAGCCTTGAGGCGCTGGCGCCGCTGGCCCCGCTGGCAGGCTTTTTGCTCATCGCCCTTGTCGCCTCCATCATCGTGCGCGGCCGTACTCGAGCCGCCGGGGGCACCTTCGTGAACCGCTACTTCATCGGCAACCGGGCCCTGGGCGGCTTCGTGTTGGCCATGACCACCATCGCCACCTACGGGTCGGTGAGCTCCTTTGTAGGCGGCCCCGGCCAAGCTTGGGACATCGGTTTCGGTTGGGTGTACATGGCCGTGGTGCAGGTGACCGCCCTCGTGCTGCTCTACGGCATCTTCGGCAAGAAGATGGGACTCATCTCCCGCAAGCTGAACGCCGTGACCGTCGTGGACGTCATCCGAGCCCGCTACGGCTCCAACGCCCTGGCGAACCTGTCGGCGCTGGTCATCGTGCTGTTCTTCGCCGCCACCATGGTGGCTCAGTTCGTGGGCGGCGCGAAGCTCTTCGAAGCGGTGACCGGCTATTCCTACGTAATAGGCCTGGGTCTGTTCGGCGTGGCCGTGGTGCTGTTCACCACTATCGGAGGTTTCCGCGGCGTGGCTGTGACCGACGCGCTATGCGGCGTCATGATGCTCGTGGGCATCGTGATTCTGGCTTGCGGCATTCTGGATGCCGGCGGTGGCTACGAGGCTATCATGCACTCCATCGCCATCTACCATCCCGAGATGCTGGAGCCCTTCGCGGGAGGCGCCATGCCGCCCTCGCTGTACCTGACCCAGTGGCTGCTCGTGGGCGTGTTCACCTTCGTGCTGCCCCAATCGGTGGTGCGCACCATGGGCTACCGCGACACCCGGGCCCTGCACTCCGCCATGATCTGGGGCACCGTTATCATCGGCGCTATGATGATCGGCGTCACCTCGCTCGGCGTGCTGTCGGCCGGCGTGCTCACCGAGGATCTGGCCGCCTACGGGGGCAGCGTCGACAACATCATTCCCAGTGTGATTGTGGAATCACTGCCGCCGGTGCTCGCGGGCGTGGCCATCATCGGCCCTGTGGCCGCCTCCATCTCCACAGTGTCCTCGCTGCTCATCTCCTCGTCGTCGGCCATTATCAAGGATGTGTGCCTGCACGCCTGCGAATCGCGCGGCATTGCCGCGCGCGAAGGCAAGGTGGCCTTCTGGAGCCAGGCGATTACCCTGCTTCTGGGCGTGGCGGTGTTCGCCCTGTCCGTCACGCCGCCCGACGTCATCTGGAAGATCAACATGTTCGCCTTCGGCGGTTTGGAGACGGCGTTCTTCTTTGTGCTGGTCTGCGGTCTGTTCTGGAAACGGGCCAATGCGCTGGGCGCCCTGCTCTCGCTCGTCGGCGGTACGGCGGCCTACTGCGCCACCATGGCCCTGGGTTTCAAGGTAGCCGACCTGCACCAGATCGTCATCGGCATTGCCGTGGCAGCTGTGCTCATGCTGCTCGGCAGCCTTATCGGCAAGCAAAGGCCCAACGCTCGCATGGAGGTGTTCTTTCCCGAATAGGCTATTGGGAAGACCTTGCACGACGACAGTTGAAGCGACGGCGAGGCATCAACCTGCCCGCAAGCTTCGCTCATTCCAAGCCGCGACCTAATGCGAGGAAGTTCATCACGAGCGACACCATGGCCTCTTTCTCATCCGGTCGCGACTCGGCGATCATGATGGTGGTAGCCACGAGCGCATCATCACCAACGAGCTTGCGGTCATCGTCGTACAACAGCCCGTTGCGATCGAGGAAGTACAGGAACAAGCTGGCGGCAATGCGCTTGTTGCCATCGTGGAACGAGTGGTTCTTCACGATGAAATACAGCAAATTCGCCGCCTTCTCCTGCACCGAGGGGTACAGCTCCTGGCCGCCGAATGACTGATAGATGGCCGCGATGCTGCTATGAAACGAATCATCTTTCTCGACACCGAAGATATCGCTCTCGCCAGCAAAGCGCAAGCTGCCGATAAGATCGCGGCACTCATCGTAGTCAAGCACGTACACACCCTCGGAGCCCCGCGGACGCCCCAGGCTCTGATGGTCGTAGTCATCCAGAAGATCGAGGGCCGGAGCGTAGCTTTTGACGATCTCCAGAATCTGCGCGGCACCGATCTCTTCGGGCAATCGCTCCATGACCGAGATAACCTGGGCAAGCTGGGCGAGGCGCTTCTCGTTCTCGGCACGACCCTCGATGATGTAGCGGCGAAGCACATCGGTGGCCCAGCGACGGAACTCCACGCCGCGCTGGGATTTCACCCGATAGCCCACCGAGATGATGACATCGAGGTTATAGTATTCGACCTGCCGCTCTACCTCGCGATCACCTTCGATTTGAACTTGTGCAATTTTTGCACAAGTTGAATCGCGGTCAACTTCCCCTTCCTTATAGACATTTGCAATGTGCCGGCTGATGACAGTTCTGTCTCGGTCAAATAGAATCGCCAGTTGTTCCTTGGTCAGCCAAACTGTACTCTGGTCAGATGCCACCTCCAAATTCACCTCCCCATCAGAGGATTCGAAAAGAACGATCTGGGATACACCGTTTGCCTCGACCATGCCGGCTCCTTTCTCGCTTGGCATCACAAAGGGACCGCTCAGCCCGCAAGCGAATCCAATGGAGACCGCTCCGCGCTGCTGAGCTCCACCCCGAGCCTATCACGGAAGCGCGCGACATTTCTATAGTCGCAATAGTCCGATTTTTATCGCTATCGTAATACAAACCATCAATAAAAGTAATTCGCCCTCACTTAAGGAAAAAGAAAACCGCCCCGGAGGGCGGCTTTCACGGATTGGATCAGTGACGAGTCGGTGCTGCGGCGCGGCTCTACCCCAGCTCGGCCAGCTGAGCCTCGATGCGCGCCAGCTTGTCGACCAGATCGGCCAGCTTCGCCTTGTCCTTCTCCACGATCTCCGGCGCGGCCTTCGCCAGAAAGCCCGGGTTGGAGAGCTTCTTCTCGAACTTGGCAACATCTTTGGCCAGGCCATCGCGCTCACGGGCCAGACGCGCCCGCTCGGCATCGAAGTCCACATGGCCCGCGAGCACGATGTACACCTCGAGCCCCGAACCGAGCACCACGGCGCTCTCCGCGGGCTTGGAGGTCTCCACGGCCACCTCGAACTCCTCCACGTTGGCCAGCTGGCCGATGAGGTGCGCTTGGGCCAGCAGCAGGGCCGCGTCGGCCTCGGCCGCCACCTTCACGGCCACGGGCAGGGCCACCTTCGGCGAGATGCCGTAGCGCGAACGGGTGGAGCGCGCCGCACCCACCACCTCGCACACCATGGCAATGGCACGTTCGGACTCCTCGTCCACGAAGCGGCTGAGCTCGGCGGCATCGGGCCACGGCGCCACGATGAGCATGGGCGCGGCGGCGTCGCCCTTGGGCATCTCGCCGTAGACCTCCTCGGTGATGAACGGCATGATGGGATGCAGAAGGCGCAGAATCTGCCCCAGCACGAACACCAGGTTGCGCTGGCAGGCGGCGCGATCGGCCGGATCGGCCCCCTCGGCCAGACGGGCCTTGGAGAACTCGATGTACCAGTCGCAGAACTCGTTCCACACGAAACCGTACAGCTCGCGGGTGATCTCGCCGAACTCGAAGTTGTCGTAGGCCGCGTCCACCGCCTCCACGACCTTCGCCAGACGGGAGAAGATCCAGCGGTCGGCCGGCGTGACCGGCTCGGGCGCGCCGGGCTCGTATCCCTCCAGGTTCATGAGCACGAAGCGGCTCGCGTTCTTCACCTTGTTCGCGAAGTTGCGGGAGCTTTCCAGCTTGGCCTCGTTGAACTTCATGTCCTGGGCGCCGGTCACCTGCATGAGCAGGCCGAAGCGCATGCCGTCGGCGCCGTAGTCCTCCATGAGGCGCAGCGGATCCACGCCGTTGCCGCGGCTCTTGGACATGGGCTTGCCGTCGGCGGCCATGACCGTGGGATGGATGATGACGTCCTCGAAGGGAATGGTGTTATCGCAGCAGTACATGGAGGCCATCACCATGCGCGCCACCCACAGGCCCATGATGTCGCGGGCCGTGGAGAGCACCTGGGTCGGGTAGGCCGTGCGCATCTGGGGCGCGTCCATGCCCTCTTCCGTCCAGCCCATGGTGGCAAAGGGCCACAGCTGACTGGAAAACCAGGTGTCCAGCACGTCGTCGTCCTGGCGCACCGGCGCCCCGCACGCCGGGCAGACCTCAATCTCATCTACCGAGGCGTCCTCCCAGCCGCACTCATCGCAGTAGTACATGGGAATGCGGTGGCCCCACCACAGCTGGCGCGAGATGCACCAGTCCTTCAAATTCGCGAGCCAGTCCAAATACACTTGCTTCCACCGAGCCGGGTGGAACTGGATGGAACCGTCCTCCACCACGCGGGCGGCGGCCTCCTTCAGGCCGTCCACGGCCACGAACCACTGCTCGGATTCCCAGGGCTCCAGCTTGGTGTGGCAGCGGTAGCAGGTCATGACCGAATGGTCGTGGTCCTCCACATGATCGAGCAGGCCGAGCTCCTCGAAGGCGGCCACTACGGCCTCGCGGGCCTCGTCGCGGTCCATCCCCGAGAACTTCCCGTAGCCTTCCACCACGTGCGCCGTCTCGTCGAAGATGTTGATGCGGGGAAGCCCCGCCTTCTCCCCCATGGCCCAGTCGTTGGGGTCGTGGGAGGGGGTCACCTTCACGCAGCCGGTGCCGAACTCGGTGTCCACGTGCCAGTCGGCGAAGATGGGAATCTCGCGATCCACGAGCGGCAGCTTCACCGTCTTGCCAACGAGATGCCCGAAGCGCTCGTCCTTGGGGTTCACGGCCACGCCGGTGTCCCCCAGCATGGTCTCAGGGCGCGTGGTGGCCACGACCAGGTACTCCAGGCCGTCCACCGGCTCGGTCAGGGGGTAGCGCAGGTACCACAGATGCCCCGCCTCGTCCACGTAGTCGGCCTCGTCGTCGGCGATGGCCGTGGTGCAGCTCGGGCACCAGTTCACGATGCGCTTGCCCCGATAGATGAGCTTGTCGCGGTACCAGTCCACGAACAGCTTCCGCACGGCGCGCACGTAGGAGGGCTCCAAGGTGAAGTGCTCGTCGGAGTAGTCGCAGGAGCAGCCCATGCCCTTGATCTGGTTCACGATGGTGGTGCCGTACTCCTCGCGCCACTTGTAGCATTCCCCGATGAAGGCCTCGCGGCCGATCTCCAGGCGGCTGATGCCAGCCTCGGCCAGGCGCTTGTCCACCTTGGTCTGGGTGGAGATGCCCGCATGGTCGGTGCCGATGATCCAGCGGGTCTGAAAACCACGCATGCGGGCGCGGCGGATGCAGGCGTCCTGGATGGTGTCATTCAGGGCATGGCCCATATGCAGCACGCCGGTGATGTTCGGCGGCGGGATGACGATGGTGTAGCTCTCGCCGGCATGCTCGCCGAAGCCCGGCGTGCGCTGGAAATAGCCGGCGTCCTTCCACGCCTCGAAGATGGGCCGCTCCATGGCGGCGTAATCGGTCTGGGTCATCCTCATCCCTTCTCTGCGAAATCGGTGGGTACGGAACACGGCGCCGGCACCCCCATGGACGCCCGGCGCCGCCCATAGCTGCTAGGAAGCGTGCAGGGCTTCCTCGATGTTGGCCCGGGGCTTGATGACCGGCTTCGTCTCGCCGGTGATGTCGCTGGCCCGCACGGTCACCTGGGAGGCGCCGTCGAACTCGGGCAGGTCGTACATCACGTCCATGAGCACGCGCTCGCAGATGGAGCGCAGGCCGCGGGCGCCGGTGCCGTGCTCGACGGCCTCGTGGGCGATGGCTGTCAGCGCCGCCTTGTCGAAGGCCAGACGGCAGTCCTCGAACTCGAACATGCGGGTGTACTGCTTCACGAGCGCGTTCTTCGGCTCCACGAGGATGCGCACGAGGTCTTCCTCGGACAGCTCGGAAAGCGACGTGATGACCGGGATGCGGCCCACGAACTCGGGGATCATGCCGTACTTGTTCAGATCCTCGGGAAGCACCTGACGCAGAAGCTCGGCCTCGGACTCCTTCTTGGAAGCGGCCAGCTCGCTCGCGAAGCCCAGCGAGGTAGTGCCCACGCGGCTCGCCACGATGTCGGCCAGGCCCACGAAGGCGCCGCCCAAGATGAACAGGATGTTGGTGGTGTCGATGGGGATGAGCTCCTGCTGGGGGTGCTTGCGACCGCCCTGGGGCGGCACCGAGGCCTCGCAGCCCTCGACGATCTTCAGCAGGGCCTGCTGCACGCCCTCGCCGGACACGTCGCGGGTGATGGAGAGGTTCTCGGCCTTGCGGGCGATCTTGTCGATCTCGTCGATGTAGATGATGCCGATCTCGGCCCGGGGCACCTCGAAGTCGGCGGCGGTGATGAGCTTCAGCAGGATGTTCTCCACGTCCTCGCCCACGTATCCCGCCTCGGTGAGCGTGGTGGCGTCGGCGATGGCGAAGGGCACCTGCAGGGTGCGGGCCAGGGTTTGGGCCAGAAGCGTCTTGCCCGAGCCCGTGGGACCGATGAGCATGATGTTGCTCTTGGCCAGCTCCACGTCGCCCTCGGCGGCCGCCTCCCCCATGGAGATGCGCTTGTAGTGGTTGTACACGGCCACGGACAGGGCCCGCTTGGCCTCCTCCTGGCCCACCACGTGCTCGGACAGCCGCGCGTACAGCTCGTGAGGCGTGGGCAAGTCCCCCAGCACCTCGGCCGGCGAGGGACCGTCGCCGGCCACGGGGCTCTCCTCGCGGATCATCTCGGCCTCGGGCGGATTGCCCCAGCGGCCCCAGCCCCCGCCGAAGCGGCCGTCATCGACCGGCTCGAACTCCTGGGCCATGGTGTAGCCCATGTCGCGCATCATGGCATCGGCGCATACCGAGATGCACTCGTCGCAGATGTAGATGCCATTGGGGCCGGAGATCATGGCGTTGACCAGGTCGCCGGTCTTACCGCAGAAGGCGCAGGTGTAATCGCCCCGATGGGGGTCGTAGGGATGATGATGGTTGTTCATGGCTTCCTTTTCAGGTTCCTCGCTCGTTCGGCTTCGCGGCGCATCGGGAAGCGATGCGCGCTATTCGCCCTTCTTCTGGCCGGGCATGGCGCCGTGGTGGTAGATGATCTCGTCCACGAGGCCGTACTCCTTGGCCTCCTCGGCGGTCATGTAGTTGTCGCGCTCGGTGTCCAGCTGGATGCGCTCGATGGACTGGCCGGTGTTCTCGGACAGGATCTTGTTCAGGCGCTTGCGGGTCTTCAACATGAAGTCGGCCACGATGGCGATCTCGGTCTGCTGGCCCTGGGCGCCGCCGAGCGGCTGGTGGATGAGCACCATGGAGTTCGGCAGCACGAAGCGCTTGCCCTTGGTGCCCGAGGACAAAAGCACGGCGGCCATGGAGGCGCACTCGCCGATGCAGATGGTGGACACGTCGCACTTGATGAAGTTCATGGTGTCCAAAATGCCGAGGCCGGCCGTAACCGAGCCGCCCGGGGAATTAATGTACAGGGAGATGTCCTTATCGGGATCGGTGGCCTCCAGGTGCAGCAGCTGGGCCACCACGGAGTTGGCCACATGGTCGTCGATCTGCTCGCCGAGGAAGATGATGCGGTCGTTCAGCAGGCGGCTGTAGATGTCGTAGCTGCGCTCGCCCCGCGGCGACTGCTCGATGACGTAGGGGATGAGGGCGTTGCTCACGCGTTCGATGCCCATGGGTGCCTCTCTTTCGCAAATAGGGCCGCATAGCGCGGCCTGTCCATAGTTCAGAACCATATTGCTATACATCCGTTCGCAATGCAAGGGGAACGGGGAAATGAACACAGCAGCGGAGGTTGAGTGTAGAGGGAGTGCCCGGTGTTCTGACCGAGCGAGTTCCGCAGCGACTGCGACAGTCCAGTGGACTGTCGCACAAAGCGAGGACTGTCTGAGCGAATCAGAATACCGGGCGGTCCCGACCCGGAAGATTCGCCACGAAAAAGGGCGAGGTCTCCCCCGCCCTTGTCGACTTGCGATGCGAAGCGCTGTTACTCGGCGGCTTCCTCGGCGTCGTCGGCCTTCTTGGCGGCCTTCTTCTTCGCCGGCTTCTTGGCAGCCTTCTTCTCGGCGGCGGCCTCGGCGGCGAAGTCCTTCTCGGTCACCTTGGCGTTCTCCATGAGGTCCTCGATGGCCTTGGTGCGCAGAAGGCCGGTGCGGATGAGGTGCAGGCGGCCCGCCTCGCGCCACTCCTTCTCCAGAGCCGCGGGATCCTCCACGCCGGTCTTGGCGAACTCGGCGGTAATCTCCTCGTCGGTGATCTCCATGCCGGCATGGCGGGCCCAGGCCTCAAGGGCGAGCTGCTCCTTCACATGGTCGGCGGCCTGGGCCTTCAGATCGGCCTTGAACTGGTCGGCGGTGATGCCCTGGCTGCCCAGGTAGGCGTCGAAGGTCATGCCGGCCTGCTGCAGCTGGCCGAAGAAGTCCTGGAGCAGCGAGGTCTCGGCCTCGGCCACCATGGCCTCGGGCACCTCGGCGTCGATGCGCTCCAGCAGCTTCGTCATAATGGCGTTCTCCTTGATGCGCGGCATCATGGCGCCCTTCTGCATGTTCAGCGACTCGGCGATGCGCTCGCGCATGTCGGCCACGGACTCGAAGCCCATGGTCTCCTTCGCCCACTCATCGGTGACCTCGGGGGCGGCCTTCTTCTTCACCACGGTGCAGGTGACCTCGAAGTTCACCGGCTTGCCGGCCTGGTCGGCCAAAAGCACGGCGGTCTCGTCGGCGGGCACCTCCAGGGTGAACTCCTTGGTCTGGCCCTTCTTCATGCCCATGATCTCGGCGTCGAAGGCCTCGGACAGCATGCCGGTGCCCGGGCCGTACAGGCGGGACTCGCTCGTGATGGCGGCGATGTCGTTGCCCTCGGCGTCGGTGGCCTTGATGGCCAGGTCGGCGTAGTTCTCCGGCTTCAGCTTCGTGGCAGCGGAGGCATCCTCGAAGGTGGTGTAGTGCTCGGCCATGGCAGACACCTGGTCGTCGATCTCGGCCTCGGTGGCCTCGGCGAAGGGCAGCTCGATCTCGACGGCGTCGTAGCTGGAAAGCTCCACCTCGGGACGCAGGTCGATGGTGAAGGAGAACACGTAGGGCTTGCCGGCCTCTACGAGCTCGGTCTCCTCCATGGCGGGGCCGGACACGGGGCTGAGGCCCTCGGCGTCGACGGCGGCGGCCCAGGCGCTGTTCAGCAGCTCGTCGGTGACGGTGGCACGCACGGCCTCGGCGCCGAGCGCGTTGTCGATAACCGGGCGCGGGGCCTTGCCGCGGCGGAAGCCCGGGAAGTTGTACTTGCGAGCGAAGTCCTTGTAGGTCTTGGTGATGCGGCCGTCCACGTCGGCGGCGTCGATGGTGACGGCGACCTTGGCCTTGTTGCCCTCAAGGGACTCAACGTTTGTTTCCACGAATAATTCCTCCATCGTTTCCTGACACGGCGCGGGATACTTGCGCCCGCGCGAACACTTCCTCGGCGATCCGCCAGGCGGAATCCCGCGGAAGCGCACAGCTGCCCATTATGCCACAACCATCACACAGTGGCTACACATCGCCCGAACCATGACACAAAAAAGAGACGCGGGCAGGACGCCCGCGTCTCTAAAAGCCATTGTATCGGCTCCTTAGGCCTCGCTCTTGCCGGAGCGCACCACGTAGCAGATGGTGAAGTAGCCGGCCACACCGCCTGCGCACGCGCAGACGACGCCTTTGAGCAGCATCATGGCCGTGACCGTAAGCGGCAGGGGCAGAAGCACGCAGGCGAAGGCGCCCACGCCCATGAGGGTGACGGTGGCCGCCACGGTGGTGACGAGCAGCGCCGGGGCGTAGCTGGCCGGCACAAGGGAGGCCGCCCCGCCGAGGTTGGCCGCATTGGGGCCGGCGAAGACGTGCTTGCGCAGATCCATGCGGGTGAGCGGCACCACGATGACGAACAGCAGAAGGCCCAGGAGCACGCCGGTCAGGGCAAAATCGTGGAAAATGTCGGCGTGGCCGAGCAGGGCCTCGGGCTCGCCCATGTGCAGCAGGTAGAAGATGACGGCGTTGATGATGCCGTTGATGACGCCGTAGCCGATGATGCACTTGTTCAGCAGATAGGAGTTGAAGGGCTTCGCGGGACGCGCCGGAGCCGCCGCGCCCGAGCTTGCCACTGACTTTGCCATGGGTGTTCCTTTCCTCGAGAACCGCTGGCCCGCATCGGCGATAGCAGCCGGGGCGGGGCCGTCTGACGCTTCCATTATGGGAGGGCGCCGCCGCCTCTGCGGAAGAACCCTTACCGCTGTTACGGAAGGGTGGGCGGCGGGGCACTTTCGCCGCCGTTGCGCCACAGAGGGGGAACCGAGTTGTTTCCAAACCGTTTTACCTGGGGAAATACGGGGGCGCTGCGGCGAGGGATCCCTACAGGGGGCTCCCCGGCCGCGCAAGCCCCTTGCCGCTGCTGCGGTAAAGCTTCTGCCATGGCCGCCGAGGCGGCGGTACTACGATGGCGGCGACGGAGGGGGCGGCCGTTCGGGTCTCTCGTCTCGCAGGGCTCGCGCCCGCGCGGCCCGAGCAGCCCCCTCCCGTGCGCCGAGGAAGGCGCATGGCATATCGGTTCCGATAGAAGGAGGAAATCTATGACCAAAGACAAGGCAAAGCAAGTCGAGGGAGGTGCGGAGAAGTTCCTGGTGCTGCCCATCCTGGTGCTCATCATGGCCCAGATGGGAACCTCGGGCGACAACGGCGCGCTCGGCCTGGCAAACCAGCAGCTGGTCGACGTGCTGGGCGCCACCACCCCCGACATCCAGCTGGCGAACATGGTGTACTCGCTCATGGCCGGCGCCTTCATGGTGGCGGGCGGTCTGATGGGCACCATCATCGGCTGGCGCACGAACTTCCGCATGGGCGCCGCCCTCTGCGCGGCCGGCGAGCTTGTCATGGCGCTGTCGCCGAACATGACCGTGTTCATCTGGGGCGGCCGCATTCTCGTCGGCTTCGGCGCCAGCTTCATGATCCCCTCGGTGCTGGGCCTTATCCCCTTCATCTACCACGGCAAGAACCGCGTGCTGGCCTTCGGCTGCATCGGCGCCGCCTCGGGCCTGTCGGCCTTCCTGCCGCTGTTCCTGGGCATCGTCATGCAGTTCGGTGGCTTCCGCGTCACCTACGGCGTGCTGGCCGTGTACTTCGTGCTGGTGCTCGCCCTCTCGCTCAAGCTTCCGGCTATCCAGAAGCCCGCTGAGAAGCTGAAGTTCGACGGGCTCGGCACCGGCATCGCCGCCGTGGGCCTGTTCCTGTTCCTCGTGGGCCTGTCCCGCATCTCCGCCTGGGGCCTCATCGAGCCCTTCGCGGCATGCCCCTTCACCATCTTCGGCATCTCGCCGGCCCTGCCCATGGCCGCCCTCGGCCTGCTTCTCATCGTGGCCCTCGTGCCCATCGAGAAGCGCGTGGAGGAGAAGAACGGCATCGCGCTTCTGCCCCAGTCCTTCCTGAAGACCCCCCAGGTGCGCGCCGGCCTCGTGGCGAGCGCCATCACCTTCTTCTTCATGGGCGTCCAGGCCATCCTGCTCTCGCCCTACCTGCAGCTGGTGGCCGGCTGGTCGCCGGTGCTCATGGGCGTCATGGCGCTGGCCGTGGGCATCCCCACGTTCATCTTCTCGCTCGGCATCCCGAAGTTCATGCCGAACGCCAACCCGCGCCGCGTCATCCAGCTCGGCTACATCGTGATGGCCGCCGCCTTCATCCCCATGGCCCTCTCGCTGCACGGCTCTGAGGTCAACGGCCTCATGTGGGTCGGCCTGGCCGTGGCCGGCGCCGGCGCCGGTATCGTGTCCGCCCAGGCCAACAATATCGTGGCCCTGGCCGTGAACGAGCGCGACGCCTCCCAGTCCGGCGGCATCCAGACCACCATGCGCAACGTGGGCCAGGCCATCGGCGTGGCCGCCATCGGCGCGGTGCTCCTGTTCGGCATCACCGTGAACATCGACAACGCCATGGCCAACAACCCGACCATCACTCCCGAGGTGCGCGCCGCCGTGGCCGAGCGCAACATCACCCTCATGGGCGACGCCCAGTTCGAGACCACCATCGCCGACATCCCCATGGACGATGCCGAGAAGACGGAGCTGGTGTCGTTGAACTCGGATGCCCGCATCCAGTCCACCATCACCGCCTACGTGGTGTCGGCCGTCATCATTCTCCTCGGCCTGCTCACCACCCGCTGGATCACCATCTTCCGTAAGGACGAGGAAGGCGGCGCCCCGTCTGAGCCGCTGCCCGCCGGCGAGCAGCCCTTCGAGCCCGTGGTGGATCGCGAGATGTAGCGACCGCACCCGCCGCTTGGGCGAGGACATCTATCAAACCTGGCAAGACGAAGCGGGTGGGACCAACGCCCACCCGCTTCTTGCATCTAAGACCGGAACCGACCACGAAAGGAAGACCTATGGGCAAGCTGTTCTGCAACGCAACGTTCGTTCCCCTCACCGACGAGGACGCCCGCGCCGACGCCCTGCTCGTCGACGACGAGGGCCGCATCGCCTTCGTCGGCCCCCTGGAGGAGGCCCGCGAGCGCGCCGG
>NZ_KE159646.1:822409-829400 GCF_000403355.2 Adlercreutzia caecimuris B7
TATCAGGCCATGCGCGCCATCACCTTCAACGGCGCCTACCAGTACGGCGAGGAGGCCGACAAGGGCACTCTGGAGGCGGGCAAGCTGGCCGACCTGGTGGTGCTCGACCGCAACCCGCTGGCCGTGGACCCGCGCGAGATCCGCGACATCAAGGTGCTCGCCACCATCAAGGAGGGCGAGGTGATCTACCGGCGCGACGAGGCATAAGAACCCCTCCGCCCCATTCCTGCGGCCGGCTGCTCCCCTGAAGGGGCGGCCGGCCGTTTCCTTCCCTAGAACGCGCCCCGCAGCTCGGGAAAGCCGGGGAAGAAATCGTCCTCGGCCGCTTCCGTCCCCTCGGCACCCTGGGACTCCAAGAGACGCTTGAAGCGCTCCGTCAGCGGCGTCAGATCCCCTCGATCGTCGGGATGCACGAGCAGCAGCGCCACCTGGGCGCAGCGCTTCCCCGCCAGCTGCGGCCCCCCGTCCAAGTCGTAGAGGTGCACCGCGGTGCGCTCGACCCCCTCGCCGCACCAGGCGAGCACGAGGCTGCGCTCGCGAATGAAGCCCAACGTGCGCACGAGCCACCGGAAGCGCTCGAGGCCGAGGGACACCGCGCCGCTCGCGACCAGATCGCGATGGACCGTCGGCAGCAGAGCGCTCGGGGTCGCGGGCACCGTAAGGCGCACCCGCTCGCAGGGCACCTGCGCCTCGCGGCCGCGGCGCCACAGGGGAATGGCCTCCACGATGCGCTCCAAATCGCGCTCGTCCACGAGGCTCGATATGGTCACGCTGGGAAAATCCACGGGCAGAGGCTCGAAGGACACGAGGAAGTCGAAGCGATCGAGCAAGGGCGAGGAGGGTCTCGCGCAGGCCGAGAGCACCTCGTTCTCAGCGATGACGTCCACCACCTGCACGCGGCTCGACAGCTTCTCGATGCGGTAGCGGCCCCACAGGGCCAAGTCGATGCCGCTGTTCACCACCAGTCCCACGCGGTAGTGCCGCAGGCTCCCCACCCGCTCCAAGTACTCGACCAGCACCAGCACCAAGCGCGTGTAATCCGACGTGTGCAGCCGCGCCTCCACGAGCGCGGGCACCTCGCACAGCACCGAGGACAGCAGGCACATGCCGTCCATGGAATCGTATTTCACGGCCAGCTCGTTGGGGTTCTGCACCACCAGCCCGCAAGCGCGCCGGGTCAACCCGCTCTCCACGAGAATGCCCAGCGGACGAATGAGGGAGGCGGGCACCGGCTCCCCGAAGGCGGCCTCGCAGGCGGCGGCGATGTCGGCAGCCATGGCCCGGGCTCGGTCGTTGGGCTCGTAGCGCTCCATAAGCTCGGCGCTCCACTGCCACGTGCAGCAGTTCGCCATATCTTGGAGCAGGCCCATCTCGGCCTCGTTCACCGCGATACCGAAGTGGCGCGAGAGGCGATTCCCCAGGCTCGCGAAGAACCCGGACAGCTCGCCGGTAAGGGGCCGGTCGGCGATGACGTGGCCCATTTGGATGCGCGCCACCATGATGCGCAGGTAGACGCCGAGCTGCCAGCGGGCGTTGCTGGAGAGGGTGAAGCCGAGGTTGTCCTGGACCTCCTCGATGCAGCGATCGAAGAACCGCTGGTCGCAGCCGGAGGCCGCGTCCAAGAGCAGCGGCTCGATGCGGCGGCGCACGGCCTGGGGCGGGAAGGAGAACAGCACCGACATGAGAAAGCCCCGCTGAGTCCACTCGGCCCCGACGAACTCGATGCGCCGGCCGGTGCGCACCGCCAGCCCCCGGCCCACGAGCACCCGCTGCCACCAGTGCAGATCGCTCTGCATCTGCTGCTTGTTCGTGAAGACCGCCCGCGTGAGGGATTCCACGGTATGGGGTCCCGGCGTGCAGGTGAGCACCACCAACTCCCGGCAGAGGCGCTCGAAGCGCGGATGCATGGCAGCCTCGCTCTCGTCGAGCAGACGCGAGAGGCGGTTCGCCTCATGGGCGGCCAGCACGAGGCGCAGCCCCGACCCTCGCCGCCGCGAGACACAGGACGCGAAGCCCTCGTGGCGGAGGAACCCGTCGATGGCCTTCACGTCCGTGCGCACCGTCTTCTCCGAGCAGCCGAGCAGATGGGCGTACCAGGCGCAGGTCTTGTACTCGGCCTCGTTGAGCAGCGCGCGGAGCAACGATCCCTGTCTGGCGTTCATGGACTCCCCCTCGTGGTCCCGGGAATAAGCTGAGCGATTCACTCGGCAATAGTGTACTGAATTCCCCTTGGCCGCACGGGCCGCAGAGGCCAGACAAATTGCCGCAGTTACGGCAAACCCCCTGCGTACCACTGTTTTTACCGCATCTGCGGCAAGAGATGTGCCCCGCCGCCGACCGGGACAGACCTACAATCCCCTCAGTTTCCCGTGTTCGCGCCATCAGTTTGGAGGGCCCTATGACGTCCACGAACCCCGCCGCAGAAACGTCTCGCGCAACCGCGCGCCACCGCAGCGAGGGGGCCGGCGGGCGCGAGCCGGGCACGGGGAGCTGGGCGCCCCTGGCCGTGCTCGTCTTGGCTCAGATCGGCACCTCCAGCGACAACGCCGCCATGAACATCGCCGTGGGCAGCCTCACCGCCGAGCTCGGCGCCACCCTGGGCGACATCCAGATGGCCACCACGGTCTTCTCCCTCATCGCCGGGGCCTTCATGATCGCCGGCGGCCTCATCGGCGTTACCATCGGGCTGCGGCGCACCATGCGCATCGGGCTGGCCCTGGCCGTCCTGGGCGAGGTCGTGGCAGCCTGCGCTTTTCACATCGCAGTGCTCACCTGGGGCGGCCGGGTGCTCATGGGGGTCGGGGCGTGCCTGGTGACCCCCTCGGTGCTCGGACTGGTGGCGGCCCTCTACGAGGGGAGGCGGCGCGCGGTGGCCTTCGGGGCCATTGCCGGCGCGGCGGCCCTGTCCACCCTCTCCCCCATCGTCTTAGGCGCCATCATGGACGCCGCGGGCTTCCGCGTCACCTTCGCCGTGCTGGCCGCCTATTTCGCCCTCGTTCTGGGAACAACCGCGCTGCTGCCCGCAAGTGCCCCGCAGGCGGGGCGCAAGCGCTTCGACGTCGCCGGCATGGCCGTTGCCGCCGCGGGCCTGGCCCTCTTCCTGCTCGGCACCTCGCGGCTGTCCACCTGGGGCGTGGTCTTCCCCATGGCCGGCTGCCCCTTCACCGTGGCGGGCCTCTCGCCGGCGCTGCCCCTCATGGCAGCAGGGCTGTTGCTGCTCGCCCTTCTCGTTCCCATCGAGCGGGCGGCCGAGGCAGCCGGCGGGGCCCTCATCCCACGATCCTACCTCGCCTCGCCGGCGGTGCGCTCGGGACTTCTCGCCGTGGCGATGCCGTTCTTCTTCATGGGCGCCCAGGGAATCCTCATCACTCCCTACCTGATGCTCGTGGCCGGCTTCTCCGCCATGCAAAGCGGCATGCTGTCGCTGCTGTCGGGCATCCCCATGTTCTGCCTGGCGACGTTTCTGCCGAAGCTGGCACCGCGCCTCTCGTCGCGCCTCATCATCCGCATCGGCCTTGCCGCCATTGTCGCCGCCTGCCTCCTCATGGCCCTCGGCGTGGAGCAGGACGCGGTCGGCGTGGCCCTGTTCGCCGGCACGATGCTGGGCGGCATCGGCGTGGGGGCCGTCAACTCCCAGGCCAACAACGCCGTGGCCTCGGCCGTACGCGGCCGCGACGCCGAGCAGTCCGGAGGCATCCAGGGGGCCGCCCGCAACATCGGCCTGGCCCTCGGCACCGCCGTGGGCGGCACCTGCCTGCTGCTCGCCATGGCAACGCTGTTCGCGAGCGGCGCCGCCGAGGCGTCGATAGCCGGCGATCTGGTGCGCACCGCCGCCGAGCAGGGCAGCACCCTCATGAGCCCCGAGGCCTTCGCCGAGCTGGCGGCGACGTGGGGAGCCGCCCCCGCCGACGGTGCCGCGCTCGCCGCTATCCACAGCCAAGCCCAGGCCGACGCCCTGCGCCTTACCTTCGGCCTACTCGGCGCCGTCATGGCCCTCAGCCTCATCGGCACGCGCCACCTCGTGGAGACGGCCGCCGGGAGGTGATCTCGCCCGCGCCCCACGAGACGGGAAAAGAGAGAACCCGCGGGGACTGCCCGCGGGTTCTCTCTTTCCGAAGACTCTTTTGAGCGGTGCGACCGCCGGAAAGCCGCCCGACCGCGCATCCGGCGGCGACAGGCGCAATGCAGCCGGTGCCTTAGGCGCTGATCTCGGCGGTCTTGGCAGCCATGGCCTCGGCCACGGCATCGGCCCTCTGCTGGCCGCGCACCACGAAGCTGATGGTGAAGTAGCCGGCCACCGCGCCGCCGCAGGCGCACACAAGGCCCTTCAGGAACATCATGCCGGTGACCGTGGCACCGCCGGCGGGCAGCGCCAGGGAGAGCAGGGCGCCGATGCCGGTCATGAACACGCAGGCCAGAGCACCCACCACGAGGATAGACACGGCGTAGGAGCCGGACACGAGCGGGAAGGCGCCCGCGCCGCCGGCCGGCAGCTTGAAGACGTTCTTGCGCAGGTCCATGCGGGTGAGCGGCACCACGCAGGCGAACAGCAGCATGCCCAGCAGAAGACCGGTGAAGGACAGATCGGACACAACGGCGCCCATGTCGAAGGTGGCGCCCTCGGCGGCGGCGTGCAGGCCGGCGAAGATGGCGGCGTTGATGATGCCGTTCACCACACCGTAGCCGATGAGGCACTTGTTCAGTGCGTAGGACGTGAAGGACAGGGGGGCCTTGGGGGACTTTGCCATAGGTGAGCGTTCCTTTCTTCTTGCGATGCTCTCGGCGCGGAGCGGGGCTTTACGACGAGCCCGCGGCTTCCTCCGCGCGGCCGGTCCCGCAGGGACGCGGCGATGTGACGGGGAGCATTATAGGAACCGGTGTTCCCTTTCTGCGCATAAACCATTTCCGTTGCTGCGGAAAACGTTTCCCATTCGGAAAGGGAGCAATCTCCCTACAATGATCGCCGCCGAGTTACGGAGGGCCCTTGCGAGACTACCCTCTTCGGTGTAGGCATCCCATCCAAGTTTTAAGGAGGAACAATGGCGAAGACAAAAGCGGCACATCCCGAGGGAGGTGTCGAGAAGTTCCTGGTACTGCCCATTATCGTGCTGATTCTGGCGCAGATGGGAACCTCGGGCGACAACGGCGCGCTCGGCCTCGCCAACCAGCAGCTGGTCGACGTGCTGGGCGCCACCACCCCCGATATCCAGCTGGCGAACATGGTGTACTCGCTCATGGCCGGCGCCTTCATGGTGGCGGGCGGTCTGGTGGGCACCATCATCGGCTGGCGCACTAACTTCCGCCTGGGCGCCATTCTGTGCGCCGCGGGCGAGCTGGTCATGGCGCTGTCGCCGAACATGACCGTCTTCATCTGGGGCGGCCGCATTCTCGTCGGCTTCGGCGCCAGCTTCATGATCCCCTCGGTGCTGGGCCTTATCCCCTTCATCTACCACGGCAAGAACCGCGTGCTGGCCTTCGGCTGCATCGGCGCGGCGTCGGGCCTGTCGGCCTTCCTGCCGCTGTTCCTGGGCATCGTCATGCAGTTCGGTGGCTTCCGCGTCACCTACGGCGTGCTGGCCGTGTACTTCGCCCTGGTGCTGCTCTTGTCCTTCAAGCTGCCGGCCATCGAGAAGCCCGCCGAGAAGCTGAAGTTCGACGGGCTCGGCACCGGCATCGCCGCCGTGGGCCTGTTCCTGTTCCTCGTGGGCCTGTCCCGCATCTCCGCCTGGGGCCTCATCGAGCCCTTCGCCGAGTGCCCCTTCACCATCTTCGGCATCTCGCCGGCCCTGCCCATGGCCGCCCTCGGCCTGCTTCTCATCGTGGCCCTCGTGCCCATCGAGAAGCGCGTGGAGGAGAAGAACGGCATCGCGCTTCTGCCCCAGTCCTTCCTGAAGACCCCCCAGGTGCGCGCCGGCCTCGTGGCGAGCGCCATCACCTTCTTCTTCATGGGCGTCCAGGCCATCCTGCTCTCGCCCTACCTGCAGCTGGTGGCCGGCTGGTCGCCGGTGCTCATGGGCGTCATGGCGCTGGCCGTGGGCATCCCCACGTTCATCTTCTCGCTCGGCATCCCGAAGTTCATGCCGAACGCCAACCCGCGCCGCGTCATCCAGATCGGCTACATCGTCATGGCCGCCGCCTTCATCCCCATGGCCCTCTCGCTGCACGGCTCTGAGGTCAACGGCCTCATGTGGGTCGGCCTGGCCGTGGCCGGCGCCGGCGCCGGTATCGTGTCCGCCCAGGCCAACAATATCGTGGCCCTGGCCGTGAACGAGCGCGACGCCTCCCAGTCCGGCGGCATCCAGACCACCATGCGCAACGTGGGCCAGGCCATCGGCGTGGCCGCCATCGGCGCGGTGCTCCTGTTCGGTATCACCGCCAACATCGACAACGCCATGGCCGAGAGCCCCGTCATCACCCCCGAGGTGCAGCAGGCCGTGGCCGAGCGCAACATCTCGCTCATGGGCGACGCGCAGTTCGAGGCCACCATCGCCGACATCCCCATGGACGATGCCCAGCGTGCCGAGCTCGTGCAGTTGAACTCCGACGCCCGCATCCAGTCCACCATCACCTCCTACGTGGTGGCCGCGGTGCTGATCTTGCTGGGCCTGCTGTCCACCCGCTGGATCACCATCTTCAAGAAGGATGAGGACGGCAAAGAGGAGACCATCGTCGAGGAGACCGCCGGCGAGCAACCCTTCGAGCCCGTGGTCGACCGCGAGATGTAGGCCGGCCGCCCTCTGACTGACCGGACGATACCCCGGCCTTGACCAAAGCGGGTGGGACGCGCACCCACCCGCTTCTTCTATCGGGGGAAGCCCTCTCGCACACCCCCTGCGCACCCCGTCATCCGACAATTGAAAGGAAGACCATGAAACGGCTTTTCACCAACGCCACCTTCGTCACCATGGTCGACGAGTTCGATACCGCCGACGCCCTGCTCGTCGACGACGAGGGCCGCATCGCCTTCGTCGGCCCCCTGGAGGAGGCCCGC
>NZ_KE159646.1:831225-1138725 GCF_000403355.2 Adlercreutzia caecimuris B7
TATCAGGCCATGCGCGCCATCACCTTCAACGGCGCCTACCAGTACGGCGAGGAGGCCGACAAGGGCACTCTGGAGGCGGGCAAGCTGGCCGACCTCGTGGTGCTCGACCGCAACCCGCTCGCCGTGGACCCGCGCGAGATCCGCGACATCAAGGTGCTCGCCACCATCAAGGAGGGCGAGACCCTCTACGAACGCGACGGCCAGTAGGCCCGCACGCTTCCGCCCGCCGGCCGGGTACGACTGGAGGGGAGGCCTTCGCGGCCTCCCCTTTTTTGATGCGCCGAACGCAGTGCGGGAACGGGCAGCGAACCGACCGAGCAATCGCGACGAATGCGCGGCGGTTCGACCGGGCGGATGCCGGAAATGCGAAGCGGTGCGGCCGCAGGGGCAGCGGGAAGGGGCGCAGGCACGGTCGCTCGGCCACCGAGCATGCGCGACGGCTCTCCTATTCGGGGAAACCGACGAAGAAGCCGTCGTCGCTCACAAGATCGGAGGTATCGGCATAGTCCTCCACGAGGCGCTTGAACCGCTGCGTGAGGGGCATGAGGTCGCCCCGATCGGCCTCGGCCACGACGAGCACCGCCGCCATGGTGCAGCCGACAGCCTCGTTGCGCGCCTCCTCTTCCAACTGGTAGATGCGAATGGCCGTGGAGGCGACGCCCGGGCCGCACCAGGCGAACACGAGGGTGCGATCCCGCACGAGGGAGAGCGTCCAGAAAAGCCACGAGAAGCGATCGAAGTCCATGGCGATGAGCCCATCGTCCGAAAGCGCGCGGTACAGGCCGCGAAGGAGGCTGTCGGGCGCGGACTGGCAGCGCAGGACCTGGCGCTCCCACGGAGCGCGCACCTCCCGGCCCCGGTGCCACAGGGGCACCGAGGCGATGATGTGATCGATGTCGCTGCGGCTCACGGCCGGCGAGATGGTCACGCTGGGGAAGTCCACATCCAAAGGCTCGAAGGCCACGAGGAAGTCGAAGCGGTCGTGCAGGCGGCAGGCGGGCGCCGCGGTTGCGGCGAGCACCTCGTTTTCCGTCAGCACATCTGTCACCGACAGGCGCGAGGAGAGCTTCTCTATGCGGTGCGCGCCCCACAGGGCCAGATCGATGCCGCAGTTCACCACCAGCCCCACCCGATAGCAGCGCATGGCCCCGGTGGCCTCCAGGTAATCCAACAGCACGAGAACGAGCCGGGCGTAATCGGGGCTGAACAGGGCCGCCTCCACGAGCGAGGGCACCTCGCACAGCACCGAGGACAAAAGCAGCGCGCCATCCATGGCCTCGTACTTCACGGCGCTCTCGTTGGGGTTCGGGGCCAGAAGCTCGCAGGAGCGCCGGGCCAGGCCGCTCTCCAGCAGAATGGCCAGGGGCTTGCCCATGTCCTCGGGCAAGGGCGCGCCAAAGGCCCCCTCCAGCGCAGCCGCGATGTCATCCACGATGGCCCGGGCCCGCTCGCTCGGCTCGTAGGCCTCCATGGCCGCCAGGCTCCACTGCCAGGTGCAGCAGTTCGCCATGTCGCGCAGAAGCCCCATCTCCGCCTCGCTCACGGCGATGGAGAAGTGGCGCTCCAGGCGGCGGCGCAGGTAGGCGAAGAACTGGGTCGGTTCCCCGTCGTCGCGCCAATGGCGCAAGCCGCAGCCGAGCTTGATGCGCGTGACCATGATGCAGAGGTAGACGCTGAACTGCCACTGGGCGTTGCTGGAGAACTCGAAGCCCAGATCGCGCTCCATCTCGTCGATGCAGCGCTCGAGGAACTGCCGGTCGTAGGGGTCCATGGCGCCGAGCAGCGAGGGAATGATGCGGCGGCGCACGGCCTGGGCCGGGAAGGAGAACAGCATGGACATGACGAAGCCGCGGATGGTCCACTCCGGTCCCTCCACGGCGACGGTCCGCCCCGCCGACAGCCTCAGACCGCTCACGGTAAGCACCCCTTCCCACCAGTGCAGGTCGGCCTGGATCTGCTGCTTGTTGCGGAACAGGCGCCGGGCGAGGCTGTCGGCGCTATGGGGGCCGGGACAGCAGGTAAGGGCGATCATCTCCTGGCACAGGCGCTCGTAACGCGGGTGCATCTCGGCCTCGCTCTCGCCGAGGAGACGCACCAGCCGGTTCTCCTCGCCGACCGCGAGCGCGAGGCGCAACCCGGCGCCCCGCTGACGGCCGACCCGCGTGGCGAAGCCCTCGTGCTCGAGAAACGCGTTGAGCGCCTTCACATCGCTGCGCACCGTGCGGTCCGAGCAGCCGAGCTCGCGGCCGAAGTCGGCGGACGTCTTGTAGTCGCCGGCATCGAGCAGCGCCCGCAAAAGCGCTCCCTGCCTGCTGTTCATGGCCCCTCCTCTGCCCTATCGGTACCTGAGCGAATCGCTCACAGAACCAGTGTAGCCCCGCCGGCGGCGCCGAGGGCGACGATACCGTGGCAAGATGGCAACAGTTGGAAGAGATTCCCCGGGACACGGCCGCCCGCACCGTCCCTTGGAGGAAAATCTCTGAGTGAAACGGGCAAGATATTGGGTTTCGCAACTCGCGAGTCCGCAACCGGTTGAGAGGTTCACTATGGCGACTATGGCTCTCGCCGCTGATCGCAGCGACCAGCGGCCCGCAACGATCCCGCAGGCAAGCTACGGGCCCTTGGCCGTGTTGGCCCTGGCCCAGATCGGCACCTCCAGCGACAGCGCGGCCATGAACCTGGCCACGGCGAGCCTCGTGGGGTCGCTCGGGGCCACCCTCGACGACATCCAGGTGGCCACGGCCCTGTTCTCGCTCATTGCCGGCGCCTTCATGATCGCCGGCGGCCTCATCGGCGTCACCATCGGGCTGCGCCGGGGGCTGGCCGCAGGGCTTTCCATGGCGCTCGTCGGCGAGCTCATCGCCACGCTGTCTCCCAACATCGCCGTGTTCACCTGGGGCGGCCGCGTCGTCATGGCGCTCGGCGCATGCCTGGTGACCCCGGCTGTGCTGGGCCTGGTGGCCGCGCTGTACCAGGGACGCCAACGGGCCATCGCCTTCGGCACCATCGCCGGAGCGGCGGCGCTTTCCACCCTGTCGCCTTTGGCCTTGGGCGCGGTCATGGACCAAGCCGGCTTCCGCCTCACCTTCGCCATCATGGCCGCCTACTTCGCCATCGTGCTGTGCTGCACGCGTCTCGTGCCGGCCACCCCGCCGGCCGGCAGGCACGCCCGCTTCGACGTGGCCGGTACTGCCGTGGCCGCGCTCGGCCTGGGGCTCGCGCTGCTCGGCGTGTCGCACCTGTCGGACTGGGGCATCCTCGCCCCGCAGAAAATGTGCCCCTTCACCGTGTTCGGCATGGCCCCCACCCTGCCGGCCATCGTAGCGGGGCTTCTGCTGCTCGGTCTGCTCGTGCCCACCGAGCGCCGGGCCGAGCGCCGGGGCAACCCGCTCATTCCCACGGTCTTCGTCACCTCGAAGGGGGTGCGCGCCGGCCTGGCCGCGGTGTTCGTGCCGTTCTTCTACATGGGCGCCGTGGGCATCTTGGCCACGCCCTACCTGCAGCTCGTCACCGGATTCACGGCCCTGCAGACGGGTCTCCTGTCGCTGCTCTCGGGCATTCCGATGTTCCTTCTGGCCACCTTCCTGCCCAAGCTGGCACCGCACCTCTCCTCGCGGCTCATCATCCGCGCCGGGTTCGTCGCCCTCGCCTGCGCCTGCGGCCTCATGGCCCTCGGCGTGCAGCAGCACGGGGTGACGCTACCGCTGTTCTTGGGCATGGCGCTCGGCGGCTTCGGCGTAGGCGCCGTGAACTCCCAGGCCAACAACGCCGTGGCCTGTTCGGTGAGCCGCAAGGAGGCCGAGCAGTCCGGCGGCATCCAGGGGGCGGCCCGCTCCATCGGCCTGGCCCTCGGCACCGCGCTCGCGGGCACGTGCCTTCTGCTCACCATGGCCGGCGGCTTCACCGCCCTCGCCGTCGAGGGCGGCGTGCAGCACGACCTCATGGCCGCAGCCACCGACCGGGCCTCCACCCTCATGGCCGACGATGCCTTCGACGAGCTCACCGCCCAGTGGGGCGCGAGCGAGGACCAGGCCGCCAAGCTCGTGGAGGCGAAGTCGGCCGCGCAATCCAATGCCATGCGCCTTACCTTCGGCGCCCTCGGCTGCGTGGTGCTCCTCAGTTTGCTGACCACGCGCAACCTCGTGGAGACCGCCGTTCCCAAGAGCCCCGGAAAGACCCTGGTAGCCGAGCGGGCCGAGAGCACTACCCGCTCCTAGCCCCGCAGAAGAGAAGGAGCCGCACGCTCTGCCAAAGCCGTGAGCGCCGCGACACGCGCCCCCATGCCTCGGCACGCAAAAAGGGAACCCGCCGAGGCGGGCTCCCTTGGGCTTGGGCTATATGTCGTCGGCGGGGCTAGGCCAGCTCGTCGGCGGAGTAGGCGTCCCGGCCGAGGCGCACTTCCTTGCCCTCCTTGATGAGCTGGCGGTACTCGGCGGTCGCCGTGAACACCACGTCGGAAGAGGAGTTCAGACCGGTCTCGCAGGAATCCTGGATGACGCCGATGATGAAGCCGATGCCCACCACCTGCATGGCGATGTCGTTGGTGATGCCGAACAGGGCGCAACACATGGGGATGAGCAGCAGCGAGCCGCCGGCCACACCGGAGGCGCCGCAGGCGGACACGGCGGCCAGCACGCAGAGGATGAGCGCAGTCACCGGATCGACGGCCAGGTTGATGGTCTGGCAGGCGGCCATGGTCATCACCGTGATGGTGACGGCGGCGCCGGCCATGTTGATGGTGGCCCCCAACGGGATGGACACCGAGTAGTTGTCCTTGTTCAGGCCGAGCTTGCGGCACAGCTCCATGTTCACGGGGATGTTCGCCGCCGAGCTGCGGGTGAAAAACGCGGTGAGGCCCGAGTCCTTCAGGCAGCGCAGCACGAGCGGATAAGGGTTCTTGCGGGTGCACACCCACACGATGAGCGGATTGGTGACAAGCGCGATGACGAGCATGCAGGCCACAAGCACCAGGATGAGGTGGCCGTACTCGAAGAAGATATCGGTGCCGGAGGTGCTGACCGAGGCGTACACGAGGCCGAGGATGCCGAAGGGGGCCAGGTTGATGACCCAGCGCACGGCCTTGGACACGGCGTCGGAGATGGCGGTAAACACTTCCTTGGTGCGCTCGCCGGCAGCGCGCAGGGCGATGCCGAGAACCACGGCCCAGGCGAGGATGCCCACGTAGTTGGCGTTCATGAGCGCGTCGACCGGATTCGCCACGATGTTCATGAGCAGAGTGGTGAGCACTTCCCCGATGCCCTCGGGAGCGGCCTGCTCCACCATGGAAGAGGTGTCCAGGGTGAGGGCGGAGGGGAACAGCTCGCTGCCGATAAGGGCCACGATGGCGGCCACGAGCGTGCTTATCACGTAGAGAACGACGACGGTCTTCATGGTGCCGGCGCCCTCGGCGTTGCACAGGGCGCTGATGACCAGGAAGAACACGAGGACGGGTGCCACAGCTTTCAGAGCGCCCACGAACAGCGAGCCCAAAAGCGTGATGACGTCGGTCCAGGGCTGCACGTTAGGGACGAGCAGCGCCAGAACAATGCCGATAACGAGACCAACGAGAATGCGCTTGATGAGGCTGATCTCGTTGTATTTCCTGAATACTGCGGGGACTGCCAAGGTGATTCTCCTTTTTCTTTGCACGCGCCGTGCCCGACGCGTCCCGGCGGCCGGCTCGAAGGCCGGAGGGAAAGCATGGTGCGGGCGAAAGGACTTGAACCTTCACGGGGATTGCCCACCAGAACCTAAATCTGGCGCGTCTGCCAATTCCGCCACGCCCGCATTGCCGAATTCGCGGCGATGAGCTTCGTCGCGTCGCTCTATAATAGCAAAAGACCCGCCCTGACAAGGGGTCAACGGCCAATTACCGTATTTGGGATGCGCCTCTTCGGGGACGGGAATCCGCGCGGATCGCACGGAGCGGAGCAGCAGGGGAAAAGAAAGAACCCTCCGAGAGGAGGGTTCCGAACGTTCATGGCTCCCCGGGTAGGATTCGAACCTACAACCCTTCGGTTAACAGCCGAATGCTCTGCCGTTGAGCTACCGAGGAATGTCGGCGGGGCTTCTCGCCCTCAGCGCAAGATAGAATTATACCGAAGCGCCCCGGGTTTGCAAGAACTTTTTTGGTCGATGACGAAAATAGTTCTCACCAGCCGCCGGACGGCTCCGAGCGCCGGCCGGCTGTGCCCCGTGTCGGTCGGATGCAGCTTCAGGCATCGGCCCCCGCCTCCGCCGAGACAGCCCGCCGCACCAGGTAGCAATGGTGAATGCGCGGGTTGCGCTCGAAATCGTGCGGAATGGTGCTCGCCGTGATGTCCTCGATTTCCACGCCAGCGCGCACCAGCGCCTCGGTGTCGGGCTTGAAGGCGCGCAGGTTGCACGAGAACACTGCCAGGCCGTCTTTCGCCAGCAGCCGCGAGACGCCGATGAGCAGCTCGGCGTGATCGCGCTGCACATCCCACGTGCGCCGGCCCATGGCCTTGGAGTTCGAGAACGTGGGAGGATCAACGAAGATGAGATCCCACTGGCGCCGCTCGCGCCGGGCCTCCTGGATCCAGCGCACCGCATCGGCCCGCACGAGCTCGTGGCGCGGCCGACGGTTCGCGCCGCCCCTCCGGCCCGCCGCGCCGCGGCCATCCCGCTCCGCGGCAAGGACGGCGGGGAAACCGTTGGCCTCCATGTTGCGGGCCGCCCAGTCGAGATAGGTTTGGGAGAGATCCACCGTAGTCGTGGACGATGCGCCGCCGGCCGCCGCATGCAGGGTGGCAACCCCCGTGTAGGCGAACAGGTTCAAGAAGCGCTTGCCCGCGGCCATCTTCCCCACCATCTCGCGGGTCGTGCGATGGTCGAGGAAGATGCCGGTATCCAGGTAGCCGCCCAAGTCGATCTCGCAGATGAGGCCGTCCTCGCTCGTGTGGGTCACGTAACTGCGGCCGCCGGCATCGCGGTACTGGCCGCCCCCGCGCGCCCGCACGCGGGCTTTGGAGAACACGTGGTCGGGCCGGATGCCGAGCACGGCGGGCACCACGGCGAGCACGTCCTCGAAGCGGGCGCGGGCCAGAGCCTCGTCTACCGACTTGGGCGCGGCGTACTCGGCCACATGGGCGTAGAGGATGCCCTCGGACTCGGCCGCGCCCTCGTACAGATCGATGGCGCAGGCGTACTCGGGCAGATCGCCGTCGTAGAGGCGGTAGCAGGCCACGCCCTCCCGGGCGGCCCACTTGCGTCGCTCCCGGGCCACCTTGCGCAGACGAGCGGCGAACTGGGCGACCCCGGCGTCGTTCACCTCCACGGAAAGCTCGGTGCCGCCGGCGGGGTTGGGCACGAGTATAACGGCCGGCTCTCGCGGCGGCACGGCGAAGATCTCGACGACGGCCTCGGTGCGACCGACCCCAAGGGCAAACCGCTTTTCCGGCGCCGCCCCGAATCGGGACGCGAACGCACCGGAGCCCGCGAAGCCGAAGCGCGATCCGGCCGGCGCCCGCCGCGCTGCGGCAACGCAGGCGGCCTGCTCGGCCACGGCGCGAGCATCGTCGTCCCGGGAGGGCGGGGCGGCGTTCGCGACAACGAGGGCCGCGCCCTCCCCGGCAGCCCGAGCCACAACGGCGCCCAGGCGCCGCTCCACCGCGGCGGCATCCCCAGAGGCCGCCTCCACGCTGGCCACGGCCCGAAGCCCGGCGGCCCGCAGGTGCTGGCGGGCGCGCGCGATGGCCGGCGACGACTCCGAGAGCCCCACGACGGCCACGCTTTCCTGGTCGGGCGCATCCGAGGCCGCATACGCGGCCCGCTCGGCGCCGAGCACGCGCTCAAGGCCCGCCTCCAACCGGTTATCGGCCTCGGCGAGCATGTCGTCCCAGGCCTCGGCATCGGTGCGGGCCCAGCCGGAGAAGCCCCAACGATCGCGCACGAGACCCGGCGCCTGATCCACGAGCATGGCCGCCGCCTCGCACACGAGGATGCCGTCGTCGGCCGCCGGATCGAGCAGCCCCCAGCCCTTCTCGAGCAGCGCGGCTGCGTCGAGCGCCGCGAGCAGCGCGGCGGCCTGGGCCACGGCCACGGGAGCCTCGGCCCCATCGCTCGCATCCAGATAGCTGCGCCGCGAGAGCGAGCGGCCCGACAGATCCAGCGACACCGTCGCCCGGGCCCCTTTCAGGCGCACCTCGATGAGCGCGTCGGGACGGCCCGCGTCCACATCGGGACGGCTCCCCCGCGCCTCCACCAGCCGGTCGCACAGAGCGTCTTTCACCTTCAAGGCCGTGAACTGCGTGTTGCGCAGCTCGTCATTGGTGCCGTGGGCCCGTACGGCGATGCTCGCCCCGACCGCGATCTCATCCTCCCAGGCAAGGTCTCGCACTCCGCTGTACAGGGCCTCGCCATCGCGGGCGTCCACGCGGCCCACGACGACGTTGACGCGCCCCGCCAACCGCGACCACAGGCACACGCGCAGGCCCACAGCCGGCTTTCCGTAGAAAGCCGCTCCACCGGCCAGGGGCCGAACCTTGCGCACGCCAAGGCCTCGCAGCTCGTCGGCAAGAAGCCCCTCCACCCCCGGAGGGCACGTTGCGAAGAACTCGCAGTCCTCGAACCTCGTATCGCGACTCTCGCCCATGGTTTCAACCGCCTTACTCTCAAATTCGATGTCGATTTCGGCTGAAACGCAGCCTAGAAACGAAAGTGCCCGCAACCGAGAGGCTGCGGGCACCCGGATACGCTAGTCCTCCAGGTAGTCCTTCAGCTTGCTGGACCGGGAGGGATGCCTCAGCTTCGCCAGGGTCTTGCTCTCGATCTGGCGGATGCGCTCGCGGGTGACGCCGAACTCGCGGCCCACCTCCTCCAGGGTGCGCGGGTGGCCGTCCTCCAGGCCGAAGCGCAGGCTGATGACCTTGCGCTCGCGCTCGGCCAGGCCCTCAAGCACCTTGGCCAGCTGCTCCTGCAACATGGAGAAGCTGGCGGCATCGGGGGGCACCACGGCGGCGTCGTCCTCGATGAAGTCGCCGAGCTGGGAGTCCTCCTCCTCGCCGATGGGGGTCTCCAGGCTCACCGGCTCCTGGGAGATCTTCTGGATCTCGCGCACGCGCTCGGCGGTGAGCCCCATCTCCTCGCCGATCTCCTCGGGGGTTGGCTCGCGGCCGAGCTCCTGCAATAGCTGGCGCTGGATGCGCACGAGCTTGTTGATGGTCTCCACCATGTGCACGGGAATGCGGATGGTGCGGGCCTGGTCGGCGATGGCGCGGGTGATGGCCTGGCGGATCCACCAGGTGGCGTAGGTGGAGAACTTGAAGCCCTTGGTGTAGTCGAACTTCTCCACGGCGCGGATGAGGCCCAGGTTGCCCTCCTGGATGAGGTCCAAAAACAGCATGCCGCGGCCCACGTAGCGCTTGGCGATGGACACCACGAGGCGCAGGTTGGCCTCGATGAGCTGCTGCTTGGCGTCCAGGCCCACCTGCTCGATGCGCGAGAGGCGGCGCTTCTCGCGGCGCTCCAGCTCGATACCGTCGGCCTCGGCCTTCTCCAGCTCCTCGGTGGCGGCCACGCCAGCCTCGATCTTCATGGCGAGATCGATCTCCTCGGCGGCGGTGAGCAGCGGCACCTTGCCGATTTCCTTCAGGTACATGCGCACCGGATCGCCCGTGAGCATGGTCACGCCGGCATCGGGATTGCGCTTGGCGCGCACGCGGGCACGGGCGCGGGTGCGGGGCGTCACCTTGGGCAGAGCCGCCGCCTCCACCGTGGCCTTCAGCTCGTCCTCGGGAATGCCGTCCAGCAGATCTTCCTCGGAATCGATGCCGGCCTCGATCTTGTCCTCGGTCAGGTTGTCCGCCGAGGAATCGCCCGCCGCGCTCGCCGGCGGCTCGGCGTTGTCCATGTCGTCGTCATCGATCTCGTCGATCTCCTCGACGTCTTCGGCCACGATGACCTCTTCGATGTCTTTCTCAGGATTCTTGGCAGCATCAGCCACGGAAAAGTCCTTTCTCTGGTGCCTGCGCCCGATTTTGGGCATGAAAATGCAATTCTGGCGCAGAGATACAGCAGAGAAGAATACTACAACCGCCAGCCGCCTTCAAGGGAAAAGCTCCCACAAGTTGCAATATTACAGCGGAGGGCATTTTCCACGGAATCGCCACGCATCATCGAAGATCGGCCAGCTTGTAGCCTACGCGCCAGACCGTTACCAAGTAGCGGGGCTTGGAGGGGTCGTCCTCGATCTTCTCCCGTATTTTGCGCACCATGACGGTGATGGAGTTCGGATCGGCCGCCTCCTTGCTCCCCCAGAGCGCCTCCAGGATCTGGTCGCGCGTGAAGACAGAGCCCGCATCGGAGGCGAGCACCTCCAAAAGCTCGATCTCGCGGGACGACAGCGCCACCGGCTCGCCGCCGAGTCGCACGTCGTACTTGCCGAAGTGGATCTCCAAATCGCCCGTGCGGAACAGCTCGGCGCGATGGTCCGGCATCGCGCCCTCCCGCTCGCGCTGGCGGCGGCGCAGATGGGCGTTCAGGCGCAGCAGCAGCTCCTCGGGCTGGAAGGGCTTCACCAGGTAGTCGTCGGCCCCGGCCTTGAAGCCGATGGACTTATCGACGATGTCGCCTTTGGCCGTGAGGAACATGACGGGCACCTTGCGGCCTTCCGCACGGATGATCTCGCAGATCTCGAAGCCGTTGATGTCGGGCAGCATGACGTCCAGAATGAGGAAGTCGGGACGCTCGGCGCGCAGCATCTCAAGCCCCTCGGCGCCGCTTCCGGCGTAGCAGAAGTCGTAGCCGCCGCGGCGGGCGATCTGATCGATGAGCACCTGCATCGACGCATCGTCGTCGATGAGCATCACCTTAGTCATGGACATCCTCCTCTTCCAAGGGCAGCACGACGGAAAACCGCGAGCCGCGACCCGGCTCGCTTTCCACCGACACCGCGCCTCCCATCATCGCCACCAGGTCTTTCACCAGGGAAAGCCCCAAGCCGCTGCCGCCGTAGCGGCGCACCGTCGACATGTTCTCCTGACGGAAGCGCTCGAAGATGAGCTCTTGGGCCTCGGCGGGAATGCCGATGCCCGTGTCAGCCACCTCGAGCACCACCGCGCGGCCCCCGCCCGACGCAGCGGTTCGCCCCTCGCCGGATGCTACCGCACGACCCTTGCCGGGTGCGGCGGCCATCCCGGCCGGACAGGCCGCCTCGGCGCGCACGCGCACTGTAACCGTGCCGCCGGGCCCGGTGAACTTCACGGCGTTGCTCGTCAGGTTCGCGAGCACGCGGCGCAGCTTCTCCCAATCGCCCATGATAAGCGGCACATCCGGATCGACGCGCGTGGAGAAGGCAACGTCCTTCTTGCGCGCCACCGGCTCCATGGCCGATTCCACCATACCCACCAAATCGCTCAGATCGACCAGTTCCACATTCAGCGTCTCCGAGCCGGCCTGAATGCGCGCGCATTCCAGCACGTTGTCCACCATCTCCAGGAGAATGGCCCCGTTCTTGTCAATCTCCTCCAGCTGACGGGCGGCCTCGACATTGTCCGGATCGATGGAGGCGGCCAAAAGGTCGGCGAAAGCGAGGATGGACGTGAGCGGCGTGCGCAGCTCGTGGCTGACGATGGCGAGGAAGTCGGACTTGTATTGGTTGTCGCGGGCGAGCCGCTCGTTGATCTCCTCCATGCGCCGCCGCTGGCGCTCCAGCTCGGCATTGGCGCGGGAGAGCTGGTCGGTCCGCTCGGCCACCTGGGATTCCAGGCTGCCGTAGAGCTCTTCCAGGCGCCGGGCCATGGAATGGTACTGCTCGATGAGCCCGTCCACCTCCCGCGAGGAGTACAGCACCCCCCGGTCGGCGCGGGCAAGCGCGCCCTCGCCGGGAAGGCCGGAGAGGGTCGGCGGGCAACCCGCAGCCGCCGCGGCGCCCGCATCGCCCCCGGCCACGCGCGAGAACGAGGAGCGCAGGGCGGTCAGCGGCTCGGTGATGAGCCGGCTGATGACGATGTAGATGATGAGCGCCATGGACGCCACCACGGCCAGGAAGAACAGCATGTTCGCCACCACCGCGTCGCGCATGTTGGACAGCGCCGTATCGGCGGGCACCACCACCGACACGGCCCCGGCCACATCCCCCGCCTTCCAGCCTTCCTTGGGATACCCCGTGGCGTCGATCTCGCCGGCCGGCTCGCCGTGGCACTCGATGCAGTCCTCGGAAACGTCCATGGCGCGCACGTAGCGAAAGACCTGCTGGTCCTCCTCGGTCTCGAAGCCCCAGGCTTCGTCGGGGCCGCCCTCGGCCAGAAAGCCCTCGATAGCGGCCGCCTCGTAGGCGTCGGGCGTGTTGTAGATATTGCGGGGGTTCAGGTTGGTGAAGCGGATGGAGTAGTCGGACTTCTCCGAGAACAGGGCCGCCACGGACTTGCCGGCGATGGCGCAGTGCAGCCCCTTGTAGTCGTAGTCGCCGGCGGCAGTGTAGTTGATGACGCTCTGGTTAAGCGAGATGAAGTCCCATACCGCATCCATCTCGGTGACGAGCACGCGCGACTTCTCGAGAAGGTCGGTCTCGGCCCGGCGAGCCTGGTCGTCGTAGGTGAACACGAGGAACACCGCCGAGATGACCACGAGCACAGCGGTCAGAAGGCCGATGAGCTTCGTCCTCAATCCGATGGCGCTCTGTTCTCCCCCGCGACGCATCACGCTGTCCGAGCCTTCTGCGGCCCTGCTCCCCTCTCCGTTCTCGCAGTTCCCCACCGCTGCCTCCCATGCAGGTACGGCTGGTAGGATGTTATACCCTACCAGCCGCAATAATACCAGTCTTTACGACGACGGGTCGCGCCCTTAGGCCTCGTGGCCCACTTCCTGCGGGTTGCGCAGCGTGCCGCCCTTGTCCGCGTCGCGATGCAGCGCGAACACCACGGCCGGGCCGGTCTCATCGGTCAGCTCGCCAATGGCCGCCGCCCCCTCCGGGTGCGCCTCGCGCAAGCTGGCGATGGGGCCGAATTCCAGGGCGCGCACCGGGCAGGCCTTGGCGCAGGTGGGATCCGGGGTGCCCTCGGGGTTCTCGTCGGAGCAGAGCACGCACTTGTGGGAAAGCCCGTCGTCCAGCTGCACGGGGTGCCCGTAGGGGCAGCTCTTCTCGCAGGTCATGCAGCCGATGCACTTCTCCTTATCGTTGTTCACGATGCCCGTTTCCGGATCCTTCTGCATGGCGCCGGTGGGGCAGTTGGCCACGCAGGCCGGGCTCTCGCAGTGGCCGCAGGTCATGGAGGCGTAGTAGGTGAAGGCCGTGGCGGTAAACGCGCCGGCCTCGTCGGCGGTCCACTCGCCGCCGCCGAACTCGTACACCTTGCGGAACTTGGCCGGCACTTCCAAATCGTTGCGATCGAAGCACGAGGTCATGCAGGCCTTGCAGCCGGTGCAGATGTCGGTGTTGACGAAAAATCCGTACTGTTCCATGGTAATCTCCCCCTTCTTAGGCCTTCTCGATCTTGCACAGGTTGGAATGCACGCCGTTGCCCTTGGAGATGGGCGTGGGGCGCGAGGACGTGAGCACCGAGATGCAGCCGCCCCGGTCGAGCACGCCGCGGTCGCCGATGGTGGCCCCGTCGCGGGTCTCCGGGTCGTACCAGGCGCCCTGGGGCACGCTGACCACGCCGGGCATGATGCGGTTGGTGACCTTTGCAGTCATCTGGGAGCGGCCGCGCTCCGTGGACACGATGACGGTATCGTCCTGGGCGATGCCGAGGGTCGCCGCGTCGCCGTCGTTGATCCAGCACTGCTGGGGCGCCACCGAGCTCATCCAGGGCACATTGCCGTAGGAGGAGTGGGTGCGCGTCTTGGTGTGGTGGCCGATGAGCTGGAAGGGGTACTCCTGCCGCAGCGGGTCGCCGAAGCCCTCGAAGTGGTCATACCAGATGGGCAGGGCCGTGATCTGGTCGCGGCCGTCGTCGGGGATGACGCCGCCGCCGGTGAGGTCCCACTGCTTCGACAGGTTGTAGGCCTGCTTGGAGAACACCTCGTACTTGCCGGAGGGGGTGGCCAGCGCCTCGGGCAGGGGTGCCACGGCCGGCTCGTGGTCGTCGGTCTGCTTGAACAGGCCGCCGGCGCGGAACTCCTCGAAGGTGGCGGGCAGGTCGTCGCCGGCCTCCTTGCCCTGCTCGTAGCACCACTCGATCCAGTCGAGCTGGCTCTTGCCCTCGGTGAACTCGTCCTTGAGCCCCAGCTTGTCGGCGATGAGCGTGCAGATCTCGTAGACGGGCTTGGCCTCGAACAGCGGCTCGATGGCCTTGCTCTCGCAGCAGATGAAGCCGGTCCAGGCGGTACCGCCGGTGGTGAGGTCGTCCTCCTCGAAGGGGGTGGTGCCGGGCAGGATGATGTCGGAGGCCATGGCCGTCGGCGTCATCCAGGGATCCACGGTCACGATCATGCGCACGCCGGAGTCCTTCTCGTCGGGCAGGTTGTAGATGCGCAGGGAGTCGTTGATGTCGGCGTGCTGGCCCATCATGACGTTGGAGCCGTAGTTCCAGATGAACTTGATGGGGGCCTTCAGGGCGATGGTGCCGGGCTCCTCGGCATAGGAGGTCGCACCGGTCTCGTCGATATGGCGGATGCCCCAGGTGGCGTCGTTCATGACCGTGTAGTCCTCGATGGCCTGGTACCAATCGAAGAAGGACACGCACACATCCACGGTGTTCTTCTCGGGGAAGCACGGGATGGCCGTCGGAGTGGCGTAGGGCACGCCGCCCACACCCTCGCGGGCGCCGGTGCCGCCGCCGGAGATGCCCACGTTGCCGGTGATGGCGGCGATCATGGCGATGGCGCGGGAGCTGTTGCCGCCGTTGGAGTGGCGCTGCGGGCCCCAGCCCTGGATGGTGGCCGTGGGGCCGTCCGCGTACAGGTCGGCCAGCTCGCGGATGACGGCAGCCGGAATGCCGGTGATGGCGGCGGCCCACTCGGGGGTCTTCTCGCCGGTGCCCTTGTAGGCGCCGGTGCCGGCCAGGTAGGCCTCGTAGGACATGTCGCCCTTCACCTTCAGCTTGCCCGACGCATCCAGGCCCATGAACGCGGTGCTCGTGGGCTCGGCGGCCGACACGTCCTCGGCGAAGCTGTCGGAGAAGAAGCCGACGAACTTGCTGCGGAGGAAATCCTCGTCCAGCTTGCCCTCGGCAAAGAGGTACTGGATCATGCCGGCGACGAGGGCCGCATCGGTGCCGGGACGGATGGGGATCCAACGGTTCGCCACACCCACGGCGGTGTCGGACAGGTGCGGGTCCACCACCACGATGGTGGCCTCGGGGTTGTCCTGGCGCACCCGGGTGAGCAGGTACTGCATGGCCGAGCCGGACATGCGCGTGTTGGCCGGGTTGTTGCCGAACAGCACGATGTTCTTGGAGTTCACCAGGTCGGTCACCTCGTTGTTGGACCAGGCGTCGCCGTTGAACAGCGGCATCTCCCAGGTGATCTGGCCGGTGGAGTAGTCGGCGTACTGGCGCAGGTAGCCGCCCCACAGGTTCATGAGACGGGCGAACATGGTGGAGTCGGGATGCCACGACTTCGACACGGTGCCGCCGAGCACGCCGGTGCCGTACTGGATGTAGAAGGCGTCGTTGCCGTACTCCTCCTTGATCTCCTTCATGGTGGTGGCGATAAGCTCGATGGCCTCGTCCCAGGAGATCTCCTCGTACTTGCCCTCGCCGCGCTTGGTGCCCTCCACGCGCTTAAGCGGCTTCTGGATGCGGTCGGGGCTGTAGATGCGCTGGCGGTTGGTGCGGCCACGCACGCAGGAGCGCATCTGGTAGATCTTGCCGGGGCCGAACTCGTCGTCGCCGTCGGCATCGATGTCGATGCGCACGACCTGGCCGTCCTTCACGTAGGTCTTCAGCGGGCAGCGGCTGCCGCAGTTCACATGGCACGCCGACCAGGTGACCGTATCGTAGTCGAGCGGCTCGCCACCCGTGACGGGCAGGCTCTCCTCCTCGGGCGCGTCGGTCTGCGCGGTCGGAGCGCACCCGGTCAGCGCCACGCCGACTCCAGTAACGCCCGCCAGGCCGAGAAACGAACGGCGGCTGAGGGCCCCGAACGTCTGCGCAGTCTTCTCCATAGACTCCCCTTTCCTCGTCGTCTCGAGGATCCCGGGCAGGATCCTCCCTCGTTGGGGCAGTCTACGCGCATCGTCGTGGAACCTCCATGGGTATTTGGTTCATTTTTCCTTGGGAAATTCTTATCGAAATATTGCGCCCCAGGTGAGAGGGTTGCCTTTCCGTCGGCAGACGGCAGCGCGAGAGACGGCCGTGCGAGGGCACGAGGCGGGCGAAAGCGGCGCCCCAGCTATTACCCTTACGCCCCCCTCCCGTATTGCGCCCGCTGACGCCCCTCTCCCCGCAATGCGCCCGGCACATGCGAGCGCAGGCGCAAATCCATTCGCTGACCCGCAAGGTCATGGCCTTGGCGGCCCGTTGCTGCTATGATGGCAGTGGAGCCGCCCGCGCTGCCGTCGCGGCGGCCCCGAGAGAGAACGGCAGAACGATCACAAGGAGGAAACCATGCAGACCCCCCCCCCAGAGACGTAGGGAGCGCAGCGCTCGCTAAGCTTCCCCGGACCCTCGCGAGCATCGGACTCGCGGCCCTTCTGAGCATCGCGCTCGTACCCGCAGCCGCCCTCGCGGGCGCCCAGCAAGCCTGGGCCGAAGAGACGGATGCGTCCAATGCGACCACGAACTCCGTCAGTACGCTCAATGGCACCCTCGGTGCGCTCGGCACTGCTCTTTCTTCCGAAAATGTTGCCGACGCTCCCGCTCAAGCGTCAGGCGAAAATGCGTTTCGCAAAAACGCCTCCGCCCTCGAGACGATTACGCCCGACACATTTGCCGCAGAGCAGCTGAAGAGCAAGGCAACAGCTCGCAGCAGTTTTCCCACCATCCAACTTGTGGACGGAAGAAGCATTACGTATAACATTGATCGCATTTACGATCAGATGATCAACTTCAACTTCTCCCTCTCCGATACCTCTTTCGTCGAGTTCAATCTCAACTCGTTCGACAAAGGCAGCATGTATTATAGAGTCGGAGCCTTCGCCCTCTACGATAGCAATGAGAACCTCCTTGATGGGATCTATGTCGATCATAACGACACCCTGACGGCGGGGTGGATTCTACCTGCCGGTTCGTATAACCTCAAATATATAAGCGGTGATGCTGGCTATAAGCAAACCGTTACCGTGGGCTACAACATCGTCGAGTCGGGCACGTCGCAGTACCAGATGATACCCTCTGATTCCCGCACCTTCGCAAAAGCAGGCAGCATCGCTATCGGGGGTAAAACAGTGCTCGGCGTCCTTTTCTCGGGCGTAACCCTCGCTAATGGAGACTACGTTGACGGCCATTACTACAAAATCAATGTGGCGAAAAAATCTTCGCTGGATATTGTTCTCGCTGGCTACGGAACCACTCTTCTGGGCATACACGACTCCAACCAAAACCTCTTGCACGTCATCCAAACTAACGGAACTTCGACAGACCCAGACTCGGCATCCCTGAGAACCAAAGTCCTTCAGCCTGGTACCTACTATATTGGAGTACTCTGCAATGATTCATGGGCGTTCTCCAAGCCCTACCAGTTCAGCGTGAAGTACACGCCCCAGTCTATCGCCGGTGCATCGGTGTCCGTAAAGAGCAAGACGTACAACGGCAAGACCCAGAAGGCTTCCTCGGTCACGGTGAAGATGGGCGGCCAGACCCTGAAGGCGGGCCGAGACTACACGGTGTCCTGCAAGGCGGGTAGGAACGTCGGATCCTACAAGGTGACCGTCAAGGGCAAGGGCTCCTACACGGGCACGAAGACGGCCACGTTCAAGGTCAACCCCAAGGGCGCGAGCGTGAAGAAGCTGAAGAAGGCCAAGCGGGGCTTCACCGTCGCCTGGAAGAAGCCGAGCAAGGCGGCCCTCAAGCAGACCACCGGCTACCAGGTGCGCTGGTCGCCCAAGAAGTCCATGAAGGGCGCGAAGGCCAAGACCGTGAAGGCGACCTCCTCCGCCGGCAAGAAGTGCACGCTCAAGGTATCGAAGCTGAAAGCCGGCAAGAAGTACTACGTCCAGGTGCGCACCTACAAGAAGGCGGGCGGCAAGACCTACCACTCTTCCTGGTCGAAGGCCAAAGCAGTGAAGACCAAGAAGTAGACTAGTAAGACCCGCGTCCGCCCTTCGGCCGATCGTCAAAAGGAGAGACGATGAGTACCGACCTAAATAGAGCATGCCGCTGCGCCTTGTCTCTTCTTTTGTGCAGCGCATTGCTTCCGACACTTCCAACAAATACTCACACCGCTTGGGCCGACGATCCGACCCCCCAAGCAACTATGGACTACGAGAGTGAACCCAATGATGACATGAAGTACGCCGACGTGCTTCGGCCAGGCATACCCTTTACGGGAAAGATGTACGACAGGAGTACCGAGATGATTCATCTCGATATAGATATGCTGACTTTTTCCTTAGCGAAAGAATCAGAGGTTCGCATCTCCCTCACGACCCCTTCCCGTGTCTCGTATCAAATTTACGACGAAGAGGGGGAGCCCTACCGCACGCCCAGCGGAAATACGATCAGCGGGCAGACGGAGCTCGGAAAGCAAACTACCACTCAGATTGATTGCGGCAGTCTTCCTGCTGGAAAATACTATATGAGTGTCCAATCAACCGAGACAAGCATGTGGAACAAGAGCTATGAAGTCCTGCTTCAGCACGATGGCGAGGAAGAAACGCCCACCCTGCCGCCAACGGATCCTCCCCTTGCGCCCGAAGATGAGGTCATTTCGATTACCAACGGAGAAACCGTTGGACCTTACACCTTCGCAGCGGGGCAGACGAGGGAATTCAAGTTCACTACATCTGAACCCTCTCGCATGGCTTTCGCCTTCTCTCAGCTCCCTTCCGTCAGCTCAGGCGAGACACTTCACATGGCACTCAAGTCACCTGAAGGAAAAACTATCCAGGAATGGGACTTGGATAGAATAAGAACCACTGGTATTTGCGGCGACTTCCTCATCGGAAAGGGAACGCATACACTCGTCGTTACCGCATTGTGTAAGGTAAGCACTATGCAGCTGAAGCTCACCTTCGATCCGATAGGTTCGTTCGACTACGAGACCGAGCCAAACGACAGCTTTGACACGGCTGACACTCTATACCCAGATAAAACCTTCGCAGGCGTTGCCTATGACCCAACACTCGAGGTATTCCTCCCGAACGACCTAGAGACGCCCGTAATGGCCGAAGCTTACGATTATCTGTCGCTCTCTTTGAGCTCTCGTTCTTCCGTATCCCTCGAACTCGCCACCCAGGGCGTCACAGAATACAAGCTGTACGATTCGAACCAGCATCTCCTTGGCGAGGGGAAAACAGGGTCCGGCAACAGAAAGACCACCGTTAGCTGCGGCGCCCTCAATAAGGGCAAATACTTCCTTTTCATTCGCTGCGCCGATGTAAATACCTGGGGCAAAGAATACTTCGTAACGCTCAGAACCACCCACGGCACGGATTTTGAGAATGCGCTCGACGCCGCTCTTGGAAAGAAGAACGGTGCCTCCTGGTCCTCCGATCAGAAGAACGTCTACTCATCTGTCAATCTGCCCAGCGCGGGATGTTTGAAGATCGAGATGTCTAAGCCGGAATCGAGCTACCCGGTTATGGAGGTATACGACACATCGCGCAATTTAGTGTGGAGTTACAACGCTCGAGATGAAGCGGATAGCAGCAAGTCAACCTATTCCGCATCAGTCGGTTTGAAAAAGGGTACCTATTACGTCTGTCTTCGCGCGGGCACCACGTATATATCGAAGACACTGCCCTTCACGTTCACTCTTACACACAAAGCTTCGACTAATTACGAAATCGAACCCAACGGAAATGCTCAGCAGGCCACACCGCTCAAACTCGGCGTAGCTTGTTCCGCCGATATTGGGAACGCCAAGAGCGCATCGGATAAGGATTTCTTCAAGTTCACAGGAACAGCGGGCAAAAGGTACGACATTATCCTCGCCCCGCGAGAAGGCTTGTGGGACGTATCGGATCTGTACCACGTGGATGTCTACGATGCTGCAGGCAATTTCAAGGATTGCTCATCATACGATTCGCTTCCCAACGGAACCAAGCGGGCCGTCTTCCAACCTACGGCAAATGGAACCTACTACATCAAAGTAGGCAGCTTTTCATCCGAACAGGTCCATTACTCGATCACCGTGAACGCCTTCCAGAAGAAAACGCCAACGCTGAAGGTGAAATCTTCTTCAATACGACGCAATTATTGGAAGACCGGGCGATTCTCCAATCAGGTTACCTATAACGGCGACGGCGACCTGACCTATCGCAGCTCAAATGACAAGGTTGTATCGGTGTACCACGATGGAACAATGCTCACCTGGGGTTTCGGCACTGCAACCATCACAGTCACCGCCCCTGAGACGGAAAATTACAAGGGAGCAACCACATCATTTAAGGTGCATGTCGTAAAGCCGTCATCGGGCTTTAAGTACGCGAGGAAATCAATCAAGGTGCCGTGGAGCGGCTCCTTCTCCAACAAGTACAAGAATCTATCCGGCGGCAAGCTCACGCACAAATCATCCAACAAGAAAGTTGCCACCATTAACTCAAAGGGCCTTGTCACCTTTAAGGGTATCGGGGCAACAACCATCACAACAACGCAAGCTGCCACGAGCTATTATGCGAAGTCGAACGCTAGCTACACATTGAAGATCGTCCCCGATACTCCCAAAATTAAGACGATCAAGGCCGGAAAAGGTTCGCTGAAGGTCCGTTGGCGCAAACTGAGCGCAAAGCAATCCTCTGGCTACGAAGTGCGCTGCGCTACGACGAAATCCATGAAGAAGGCCGTGAAGAAAACCGTTAAGGGCGCAAAGAAATCCTCTCTTAAGGTATCGAAGCTTAAGAAGGGCAAGAAGTATTACGTCCAGGTTCGTGCCTACAAGAAGGTGGGCGGCAAGATGTACTACTCCAGCTGGTCGAAAGCCAAGACGGTGAAGACCAAGAAGTAAGCCTCGCGCACACCGGGCACGCAGACATCTCTGCACAAGGGCGGAGGAGCCGCATGTCTCCTCCGCCCTTTCGTTTCCGCGACGCCTCCACGCGGCACCGGCAGTCTTCCAAGTAAGCCCTTCCGCTGAGACCCGAACCTTCGAATCAATCGCCTTTGGCGCAAGACTGGCGCCCTTGTGGCGGGCGCCTTTGCCGAAAGACCCGGCGCCCGGCAATGTCCGCCTACCCCGGATAACCCTCCAGGACGGCGAAGGTGGTGGCGGCGACGTGGAGCAGATCGCCGGGACGCAGCTCGCAGGGCGCATCGCCAGGCCCCACCGCCGCGCTCTCGCCGGTCAGGGCGCTTGTCAGGGCCGTGCCGTTGCGCGAGCCGAGATCTTCCACGCGCCATGCGCCCGCCTCGTCGCGCCAGATGCGCGCATGGCGGCCGGACACGTCGGCGCTTACATCGCTCACATCGCCGGCGCCGGCCACCAGCGAGCCGATGAGGGCCCCATCGCCCTCCGGCGCCACCCAGTGGGCATTGCCGACGACGCGACCCTCCTCCATGCGCAGAAGGCCGAGCCACGGCGCCTCGGAAGCCGCCGGCACGACATCGCTCGTCGATACTGCGCCGCCCACAGACACTGGCGGCGGCGTTGCCAGACCGCCTCCGTGCACGGCCCGGGAGAAGGCACGCACCTCCTCCACCGCCCGAGCGGTATCGGCCGTGCAGGCGGCGCTCGCCAACAGCACCATGGCCTCCTCCGCTCGCTCATCGGCAGTCAACGATCGCTCGGCGCCTATCCGGTCCATGACGGCGCGCAAGGGCTGCACCGGCTGGGCGCAGGCCGCAAGGGGCCCCTCGAGCGCCCGCAGCCCCTCATCGCGCACGAACGAGACGATCTCCTCCCCGGAAACCGGGCCCTTCCGCTGGGACTTCATACGCGCGATGAGCCTGAGGGCGCTAACCGAGAAGTCGGCGAAGATGCCCTCCTGCAACGTATCGGGCCGCGCGTGCACCACGAAGCGCGATACCCAGGTACGGTCGCTCACCCGGCTGGCGGGGCTGCGGCCGTCGGCAAGGGGCCGTCCCGACAAAACGATGGACGCGAGCTCCTTGTGGCTGATGCCGCAGCGACGCTTCATCAGCTCGAACAGAGCCGCGGCGGGTGTGGATGCGTGGGACATGGGACTACTCCTCCCCGATCTCGTAGAAAACTTCCAGCGCTCCCGCAGCGCCGGGGAGAGCCGTCGACGACGCGTCGGGCGCATCGGCAGACGTCCGTTGCGTCGCCATCCGCTTCGGTGCGGACGGGTCGGCACCCCACGGCAAAACCGGGCGCCGAGACGATGCGGCGGCCCGGCCTCCTGCGGAAGCGGCCGATGACGGCGCGAGCGCGCGATCGGCCGCAAACCCGCACGTCACCGCCGTTGTCACCATGAACAGCGCCGCGTACAGCGCTGGAAGGACGCCGGGCGCAGGCCAGCTGACCGCCGAGAGCAGAGCGGCTGACATCGCGGCCCCGACAAGCGTCCCGACCGTACCGCGGACAGCCCCCGCCGTCGAGACCAGATCGCGTTCGCGCAGGCCGAGGCCGAGCAGCGCCGGAAGCGCCAAGAGCAGTGCGCCCAGCCAGCCGGGAAACGTACCCTGCCACGAGAGACCGTCCAGCGCTATGGAAACCTCCATGCCGTGGACGAGAAGCGCTGCCGTTCCGAGAGCTGCCGCGCCCGCAGCGGCGCACGCGGCCCGCAGCACACCGCGGGCAACCCGGCGGCGCCTCTCAGCCGCCCGGGCCGCCCGGGCCGCGTCACCGCCGAGCGCGCAGTCCGCAAGCGGCTCGCCCCGCAGGGCGCGCCCGACGTTTTCGGCATAGTTCTCGCAAAAGGCCGCCAAACCATCGCGCATGGCCGAGGCGGTAGGACGCTGGCGCTGATCGACGGCGAGGCAGGCTTCCACCAGAGGCGCCACGGTATCGTCCACCTGGCACAGGGCCAGGCGCACGCGCGCGGGGGAAACCGCGCCCTCCGCTTCGGCAGCGGCCCGGCCCACGGCCACGGCTACCTCGGGCTCGCGCGCGAGCACGGCGGCGATATCGGGCGCATTCCCATGCACGCCGACGAGAGGGGCCGGCGCGTACTCCGTCTTCAGGCGGTAGGCCGAGAACGTGCCCCGCTCGCTGCGGGCGAGAAAGCTCAGGTCGTAAGGCGGGTGGCCCTCGAAAAGCGCATGCACCACGCTGGCCGCGGCGTACACGTCCACCGCCGGCGAGTGCCGCTGGTCGGCCAAAGCGGCCACGTCCTCGGTGAGCATCTCGGGTGCCGCGAAGTCGGGGGCGGCCCCGCGGGCCCAGCCGATTTGCGCGGTTACCGCGCCGTCTTCCTATCCCAGGGCAGCAGCCGAGCCGAAGTCGATGAGCCGCAACTCGAAAGAACCTTCCTCCACCTGGTCGGCGAGGGAGAGGCGGGAGGTGTCCACCATAACGTTGCACAGCGACACATCGCGATGGGCGAGCCCGTCGGCGAGGTACTCCAACGACGCCAGGGCGTCGAACAGATCGCGACCGATACGCGCCGCCGTGAGCGGCGAGAGGCGCCCCTCCGCGTCAATCGCCAGGATGCGAGCGGCTTCCTCCAGGGTAATTCCCTCAACCCATTCCATGACCAGCGCCGGTTGCCCGTCGATGAGCCCGCGGCCGTACAGGCGCGGAAAGGCCTTCAGTCCCGCAAGGCGCCGATGCGCCTCGTACTCAGCATCGAACGCCGCCCGCGCAACACGGCGCCCATCGGCGGCCGGCGCGTCGGCACCCGCCTGCGCCTGCGATGACCCATCGGCACGCAGGCGCTTCACGGCGAACTGCTCGCCGCTCGCGTTCGTCGCGCGCACTACCCCCCCCCGCACCGCCGCGGCGCGCGGAGGCCTCGTCTGCGAACAGGGTGGTGAAGCGGCGGCAATAGGCCGCCCGGTCGGCCTCGGCGAGAGGGCAAGCGGCCTCGGCGAGAGGGCAAGCGGCCTCGAAGCCCTCGACGCGGACAAGCCGCATGCCGGCCTGCGGAATGCGGGTCGCCGTATCCCGCCCGCACGGCGCAGCATGGCGAACGGCAGGTGCGCCGGCGACCGCCTCCCCGCCACCCGTCACGGCCGGGCCCCCTTGCGCTCGCTCTCGTAATCTTCCAAATACTGGGGACGCCCCGTCTTCTTGTTCACCGCGATGCGGGTGCCCCAGTAGTCCACATGCTCGGAGGGCACGTCGAAATAGCAGTTTCCCGACCAGGCGTGGCTGAGCTCGTACAGGTAGCTTTCCAAGTCGCCGTAGCAATGCTGGAGAGCCGTGTAGTTTTCGATGTAGCGGGAGGTCGCCCAAATGCCGCCGTACTCCTGGCTCATGCCGCAGGCGATGCGAACGGTCTCGCTCACATGAGCACCCGACACCTGGCATTCCCGCAGCAGCGCATCGACCGCGCGAGCGGCGGCCTGACGCGGCTCCTTCGGATCGGTCATGCACAGCCTCTCGTAATCGTCGGCGCAGGCGTACACCCGCTTCGCGTAGTTGTCCAAAATGTCGTACTCGCTGCGCAGCGCATCGCGAATGCGAAGCTCCATATCGGCGGGAACGGGCCCTCCCTCGGAGGGGGGCAGCGCGGTCTCGGAACCCGTGTTGCCCGGCTCGTTGCCCGATGAGCTGCCAGAGTTCGACCCCGACGAGTCTGTGCTGGAATCGCCTGCGCCGTTCGGGTTGCTCGGGGTGCCCGCATTGGAACTCGACCCAGAGCCTGAGCTGCCGCCCTCCCCCGCACCCGGCTCCCCGCCTCCAGGCGTGCCGGCGCTGCCTTTCGACCCAGAAGCACCCGAAGCATCCGATTTGGTCGATGCCGACTTCTTCGAAGAAGCACCGGAGGCGCTGTCAGACGTACGGGAGGAAGAGGGGCTCGGGACCCCGTCGCCGATGGCAAAGGGAGACCGCTGCGAACCCGCACCGCCCGCTGCCTCGTCGGATGAGGCGGCGGCGACCCTAAGGTCCATCAGGCTCGCAACCGCGTTTGGATTTGCAGTAAAAGCCCCATCGTCGCCGACTTCCCCCGCTATGGCACGCTCGCTGCCCGTCGCCGCAAGCGGCGCTTCAGGGCCATAGGCAACTGCACTGCGCCCGAACAGCTCACGCACAAGGGGACTTTCCGCCGCCAAACCAGGTATGGCGGCCACATAGGTCGCCGTGCCGACGAGCATGAGCACGAAGGCGAAGGACAGCAACGCGGTCAGTGTCGGAGACATACGCGCTCGAAGAAAAGCACGGCCGACAACGGGCCACCGACGAACCGACGCCCCTTTCGCCATTGCTTTCCCTCCTTTGTGCACGCTCTTCAAAACCCAATGCTGACCAGTAACGATGAGAGCAAATTATAACAAAGCCGCCCATCATTTGTTGCGCAACAAAACGGCCCGCCCGAGCAGGCGAGATCACCTGCATCGAACAGCCGTCTTTCGATTGCGAGCATGACTTCCGATGGGTTATCCTTGACGCAAGCAAGTGGAGCTCTTTAGAGCCGGGCCCGCTGCAGAGGCTGCTCCAGTTCGTCGACACGGGGACGGTGCCCCGCAACGACATATTCCTATCTCTCATCTCAAAGGAGATGGACGCGGCCAACGCAGATGCAGCCTGGAAGGAGGAAATGATGCCGTTTCTGACTCTTGAGGAAGATGCCAAGATCCAAGCACGCATCAGCTACGAGGACGGCAGGGCGGAAGGCAGGGCCGAAGGCCAGCAGCGGATGGGCGCCCTCATACAGCGGCTTCTTGCCGACGGGCGCACAGAGGACCTTGAAGCCGCCGCATCCGATCCGGCCCTCTGCAGTCGTCTTTGCAAAGAGTACGGCTTGTAGGGACTCCAGCCATCAACCCGAACCCGGCGTGCCCGCCGTGCCTGTCTACAGGAGGTCCATGGGGTCCACGTCGACGGCAGCGTTAACGTGCGGGTGAGTTTGGCGGGTGCGGAACAGGTGCGCGAGCGGCGCGGAGATGTCGGCGCCGAGGGGGGCCTTCACCACCACGTGGTAGCGGTAGGTGTTGCGCAGCTTCGACAAGGTGCAGGGCACCGCCGGCAGCACCGTCCAGCGAGGATCGCCCACCGTATCGCGGATGAGATCGGCCAGCTGGGCCCGCAGAAGCTCGGCCTCGGTGGCCACCTCGTGCTCGTCGGCACCCCACACGAGAATGTTGGCCATAGCCACGTAGGGCGGATACGCGAGAAGCTTGCGCTTGGGCAGCTCGGCACGCAAAAACATCCCGCGGTCGTAGCGGGCCGCCGCCTGAATGGCCACAGAATCGGCCTCGTAGGTCTGCACCATGACGCGGCCCGGCAGCTCGGCGCGGCCGGCGCGGCCGGCCACCTGCTCGATGAGCTGGAAGGTACGTTCGCTGGCCCGGTAGTCGGGCAGATGCAGCTGGGTGTCGGCGTTAATGACGCCCACGAGGGTCACGTCGTCGAAATCGAGGCCTTTGGCGATCATCTGAGTGCCGAGCAACACCGCCGCCTGGGCCGCGCCGAAGCGCTCGAGCAGCTCCTGGTGCGCGCCTTTGGCCGTGGTGGTGTCGGCGTCCATGCGGATGACGGGCACCTCGGGCCCCACCCCCGGCATGCCGTCCAAGAGCGCGCGCAGATCCGATTCCACCCGCTGCGTGCCAGCACCGAACTTCTTTAGATAGGGGCTGCCGCATTCGGGGCACACGGGCGGAGCCGCCACCGTATAGCCGCAATGATGGCACACGAGCTTGCAGCCCTCCTCGTGATAGGTGAGGCTCGTCGCGCAATGCGGGCACTCGGGCACGAAACCGCAGTCGCGGCAGAGGAGAAACTTCGCGAACCCGCGCTGGTTCAGCAAGAGCACGGCCTTGTGGCCGGCGGAGAGCTCGGCGGCAAGCGCCCGGGTGAGCCGCCCCGAGAACATGGAGCGTGCGCCCGAGGCGAACTCGGCGGCCATGTCCACCACCTCCACCGGCGGCAGAGGGCGCCCGTTGGCCCGCTCGGGCAAGGCGACGCTCGTCCAAGCGGGGTCTTTCGCCACCGCGTAGAGCGCCTCGATAGAGGGCGTGGCGCTGCCGAGCACTACCGCGCCGCCCGAGCGCGCCATCATCCACCGGGCTACGTCGCGCGCCTGGTAGCGCGGAGCGGAGTCCTGCTTGTAGGAACCTTCGTGCTCCTCGTCGACGACGATGAGTCCCACGTTCGCGAGCGGCGTGAACAGGGCGCTGCGGGCCCCCACCACCACGCGCGCCGCGCCGCTTTTGATGAAGTCCCACTGGTCGAACCGCTCGCCATCGCTCATGCGCGAGTGCATGACGGCCACCGCGTCGCCGAAGCGGCTGCGGAAGCGCCCCACGGTCTGGGGCGTGAGCGAGATCTCGGGCACGAGCACGATGGCACAGCGCCCCTCGGCAAGCACGGCCTCGATGGCCCGCAGGTACACCTCGGTCTTGCCCGAGCCCGTCACGCCGTCTACAAGCACCACGCGCCCGCACGCCGCCGCCCGCGCCTCCTCGATGGCCGCGAGCGCCGCGACCTGCCCCTCGGTGAGCTGCGGGCGCACGGCAGCACGGGAAAGGGCGGCGACAGAGGGCGTGGACACGGAGGCATCGTCGGCACCGGAAGCTTCGCCGGAAAACGCCGCTCCCCCGATCTCCACACCCCGCATACGACGACGGCGCTCCACAACCACGGCGCCCCTCTCCCCCAGCGTCTTCAAGGTGGAAGATACCGAGCCGAACTCGCGAGCGAGCTCTGCCACGCGTACGTCCCCCGCGCCCACCGCGGCAAGCACCTGCTGCTGCTTGACCGCGTTCTTGCGCGGCGCGAATTCGCCGAAGGACGGCCCCCGAGTAACCCACCTATCATCCACCTCGCCGATCTTCGGCTCCTCCAGCCGCCAGCGTCCGTCGCGGCCGCGCACCACCCGCGGCACCGCGCCCGGCGGTGTGAACAGACGCACGCAACTGGACAGGGGCGCCACGTAGCGCTCGGCGATATACCGGGCGCAGGCAGCACCCTCCTCGTCGAAGAACGGACCGGCGAGCACCGCCTCCACCTGGCGTAACTCGGACACGGCCAAAGGAGTGCCCCACAGATCCGTCCCCTCTCCCGGTGCGGCGGAGGCCTCTTCCAGGCCCGCCACATAGCCCACGGCCTTGCGGCCGCCGAGCGTCACGAGCACGGCGCACCCCACCGATACCGCCATATCGTCGGGCACGGCATAGGAGTAAGGCGCATCGAGCGCCTGGGTGGGAATATCGACTATGACGGAGGCAACGAACATGCCCGCCAGTATACCGCAACGAAAAGCACTGCGAGCAGCGGAAGGCATGGCGCAAGCAGCACAGGGAGCGAGAAGGGCGCGGGGCAGCTCGGGATGTAGACCCGCACGCCGCGGGATGTGACGCGGGCAACTCGGGATGTGGGCCCGCGCCGTGGGACGTGACGCGGGGCAGCTCGGGACGTGGACCCGCGCCGTGGGACGTGGGTCAGGGCGTCGGCGAGGAGCAGACGGCGCGGCTCTGGATGTGAGCCTGCATACCGCAGGGCGTGACGCAGGCGATTTGGTTCGCCGCGTTTCCAGCGAGTCGAAACCTGTCGAAAAAGCGGCGATTTGCATAGATTTTGCAGCTAGGGGGTGCGGACGTTTTTCCGTACCGCCTAGGCGGCGTACCCAAGCGAGGCGCGGTACTCGTCGGGGCTCAGCCACCCCAGCGAGCGCTTGATGCGCCCCGAGCAATAGTAGCGCAGGTAGGCGTCCAGACGCCCGGAGAACTCCGCCAGGGAGACGCCCTCCCAGTCCCTGTAGTGGAAGAACTCGTTCTTGAGCCGGCCGAAGAACCCCTCGCACGCCGCGTTGTCCGGGCTGCACCCCTTGGCCGACATGGAGCGGACCAGGCCGGCCCCCTCGCACAGGGCGATCCAGCCGGGCCAGCGGTAGTGGCCGCCGCGGTCGCTGTGCACCACGGTGCGCGCCCCCGGGCGCCTGCCGGCGAGCGCGTCCTCGAGCGACCCGTTGGCCAGGTCGGCCGTGGGCGACGCCCCTATCCTCCAGCCGGCGGGGCGCCCGTCGAAGCAGTCCACCACGGCGCTCAGGTAGGCCTTGCCGGCCGGGATGCGGAACTCGGTTATGTCGGTGACCCACAGCTCGTCCGGGGCGGCCGCCGAGAAGTCCCTGGCGACCAGGTTGGGCGGGGCGGCGGACACCTCGCCCTCGTAGGAGCTCCACCCCCTGCGCCGGCGCCTGTTGTAGGCCGCGGACAGGCCCTCCTCCCGCATCAGCCGGCGCACCACCTTCTCCGACACGCGCACGTCCTCGCGGCGCAGGCGGGCCCATATGGTGCGGTAGCCCCACGCGCGGGAGCCCTCGTCGAACAGCTCGCGCACGCGCGCCCGCAGCCCGGCGTACTTGTCGGGCCGCCCCAGGCGCGCCCGGTGGTACTCATAGGAGCTCCTCGAGATCCTCAAGAAAGCGGTGATCTCTCGGAGGGGCAGGCCTGTCGCCGCGCGCAATCTCTCGCCCAGCTCGCACTTTCTCCTGTTCGATATCGAACCCGGGTGCGAGCCTGCCCCTTTTAGGTCGTCCAACACCGCCCTGAGCAGCATGTTCTCGTTCATGGCGGCCTCGTAGGCCGCCCTCTCCGCCTCGTCCAACGGGTCCTCCTCCGCATCGGGAGGGGCCATCCTAGCAGCTCCCCGTGGAGGTCTTGCGGCGGAGCCGGACGCCCGCCATCGCGCGTGGGGCAGCAGGCCCCGCCCCCAGCGCTGGACCGCGCCCCTGGACGCGCCGCAGAGCTCGGCGGCCTCCACCTGGGTCATCCCCTCCTCCAGCGCGAGCAGCGCCAGCTCGATCGTGTCCCTGTCGTACATGCGGACCCCTTCCCGGACCGACGCCGGTCCAAGTTTTTGTCCGCACCTCCCTAAGACTGCTGAAAAGTCATCGATATGCATAGATAGACCCCTCCAAACCTATGCATATCGGCGCTTTTCGCGCAGCCTCTCCCGAGCCTGTGCATATCGGCGCTTTTCGCGCAGCCTCTCCCGAGCCTGTGCATATCGGCGCTTTTCGCGCAGCTTTCCCGAACCCGTGCAAATCGGCGCTTTTCGCACAGCTTTCCCGAGCCTGTGCAGATCGGCGTTTTCGCAGCGCCTTCCTACACCGCGAGGTCGGCGTAGACGAAGGGCACCAGGTGGTCCAGATCGTCGGGGGCCATGCGCACCTGACAGCCCACCTTGCCGCCAGAGAAGTAGATCGTATCGAAGAGCTGGGCCGTCTCATCAATGAAGGTGGGAAAGCGCTTCTTCATGCCGATGGGCGAGCAGCCGCCGTGCACGTAGCCCGTGAGCGGCAGCAGGTCACGGGATCTCACCATGGCCACGGCCTTCTCGCCGGCCGCCGCGGCGGCCTTCTTCAGATCAAGCTCGCAGGCCACGGGCACGAGGAACACGTAGTGCGCCCCGGACTTGCCCTCGGTGACGAGGGTCTTGAACACCGCATCCACCTCCTCGCCTTGGGCGCGGGCGATCTCCACCCCGGTCATTGAGGGGTCGGCCTCGAAGAACAGCGCCTCGTGGGCCAGGCCGGCCGCATCCAGCTCGCGCAGGGCGTTGGTTTTATGGTCTTTGGCGGAACGGGCCACGATCCTCTACCGCTTCCCCTTCTTGCCCTTGCCCTTGCGCGCGGCAGCCTCAGCGGCATCTCGCAACTCGCGGGCCTGCACCTGGGCGCGCCAGGCGGCCACGCACCCCCCGATGAAGCACACCGCGCCCAGGCCGACGGAAGTGGCGAGCCACACCCCGCCCATGCCCATCCAGAAGTCGAGCGGATACATGGAGATGAGCAGCGAGTCGTAGCTGAACGTCCAGGTACCGTCGACGAAGAACAGCGAGTGAAAGGCGGCGAACAGGCCGTTGAAGTCCACCATGCCCCAGACGCCGAGCACCGCGAGCAGCGCGAGCAGCAGGGCCGGGCCCATGCGCAGCATGAAAGCCAGAGCCGCCCACTGCCGGCGCACGCCCAAGAGCACGCCCACAACGAGCGCGGCCACCCCAATCATGCCGAGCCAGGAGCTCACACCCGTTATGAGGCGGTTGCAGTCCTCCAAGTGGCTCACGGCCGCTCCGTCCAACGCGTAGCGGTCGGACACCTTCGCGAGGGCGTCCATCGCGTCGAGCGAGGTGCCCGGCGCATCGAGCGCACGGCGGGCCGCATCGGTCCACTCGCCCGCTTTAGGCGCGCCCTCGGCACTCGCCGCTCGAGCCGCGTCCACCACAGCAGCCGCCACATCCTCCGCCGCCGCCTCGGCATCGCGATGGGGATCCACCGTGAAGGCCCGGGTGACGCCGGCGAGTTCCACAAGCTGGTCGTGGGTGTAGGGCGACGTCTCGCCCGTGCTCACAGTCCCGGCGAGAGAGGTGGTGACGCCGGGCAGGCAGCAGACGGCAAAACCGCACACGAGCAGCGTGACGGCCAGCACGGTAGCGCCGATGCCGGCGAGAATGCTGTTGGACCCCATCTACAGCTCCAGCCCGTCGGGCACGTCGCAGTCGACCCACAGGGAGGCCGCCGTCATGCCGTCGTTGGTCTTGCTGATGGTGGGGTGCGGCCCCAGGCGGCTGAACACACCCTGAAAATGCCCGTTGTACAGGTACAGGCCGTTCATGTTGTTGTAGGGCACCGGCTCGCTTTCCACCGCGCCGTCGGGCGTATCGTCGATGCCGGCGTCGGGCGGCAGCGTGTCTGTCTTGAAGGGGCGGATGTAGCGCTGCACGATGAAAGGGTAGCCCGCGCGCCCGTTGGCGAACTCGTCGATGACCCGCTCCCACTCCTGCTGGCTCACCTCGCAGCCGGCGTACACGTTGTCGGCGCCGTAATGGTCGGTGGGCTTCACGATCCACTCGTCCTTGTTGGCGCGGATCTGGTCGAGGTTCACCACCGACTCGTCCAGAAACGCCGTCATGGGCACCGTGGCCTCCACAAACGCGATCTCCTCCTCGGTGAGGAAGGCCTGGGTCTCGGGGGCGAACAGCACCTCGAACAGCTGCTTGTCGTGGACGATGTGCCCCGAGAACGCCCCGATGAGCGCCACCTTCTGGGCGCGCACCGCATCGATGAGGGCCTGGGAATCGTCCCAGAACTCCAGCACGTCGTTGGTGACCGAGCGGCGCCAGATAGCATGCACGGGCAGCCCGTCGGGAGTCGTGAGCACCTCGCCGTCGAAGGCCAAATCGCGCACATCGGCCACCACGCATTCCACGCCGGCCGCGCGGAACTTCTCGGCGAAGATGTGGAACTCGTCCACCACGCCGTTCTCCAGGTAGTCGCAGATGGCGATGCGCGGATGTTCCACCTTGAAGCGGTAGGTGTCGTAGATATCTAAGAAGGTGCGCACCCAGGGCTCGAACAAATCGCAGCCGGCCACGGCGTGGTTCTCGGCGAACACCCGGAAGGCCTCGGTGCCGGTGATGGAGTTCGTGATCTCGCGGTTCTCGTTCATGCCCGCGCTGCCGTCGCCGTTGAACTCGCAGAAGTGGATGCGGTAGTCCTCCTCGTTCAGGAACGTGTCCACCCGGGCGAAGGGCAGCACCGCGTCGTAGTCGCGCGGCAGCAAGATAAGCTCCACGAGCCGCTCATCGAAGTCGAAGAGCTTGCGGTACTCCTCGTCGGCCCGGTAGCGCTCGATGACCTTGCAGAGGATGCGGTGGCACATCTCGGCCGTGTCGCGCATGACCTCGTAGCTTTTCCGGTTGAACAGGCGCGGCACGAAGGAGGAGGCCACCACCTTGTGGTGCACGATGGCCGTGGAGGCCTGCATGTAGTCGTAGGCGGCGCGACGATCCTCCACCGCCCCGTCCAGCTCGTCGACGATCTGGAAGTACTCGCGCGTATAGTCGGCATTAGTGGGCATGAAGGCTCCGTCCCTCGACGTTTGCATATCCGCATAAGTGTAGCACGTCCGCGACGCGGTGCGCCTTCCGTATGGTTTCTGTATCCTTCCCCGTCGGTGTTCTTGCACCGCGCCGCCATCCCCGATAGTATGGGCAATCGCGCGCCTCAGCCCACACGGTCCGCGTGCACCATATTATCCAGAGTCGGGGTAGAGAGTTGGCTCGTCGATCCCGACACCAACCTGACGCGCCTCGCCGCTTTACCGGCGGCCGCCAAGGTGGTCCGGCCAACAGCGATAAGAAAGGAATCTCATGACCGAGAACCATTCGAGCTATCTGTTCACGTCCGAGTCCGTCACCGAGGGGCACCCGGACAAAATCTGCGACCAGATCTCCGATGCCATCTTGGACGCTATCCTGGCCAAGGAGATCGCACTTTCAGAGGAAGGTTACATCGCCCCCGACGGGGCGCCGGCCGACCCCACGAAGTTCCGCTGCGCCTGCGAGACGCTGGTGACCACGGGCACCGTGTTCGTCACCGGCGAGATCCGCACCCAGGCCTACGTGGACGTGCAGTCCATTGTGCGCGACGTGGTGTGCGGCATCGGCTACGACCGCGCCAAATACGGCTTCGACGGCAACACCTGCGCCGTGATGAGCTCCATCCACGAGCAGTCTGCCGACATCGCCCAGGGCGTGGACGAGTCCTTCGAGGCCCAGCACGACGCCGCCGCGGCCGCCGACCCCTACGAGACCATCGGCGCGGGCGACCAGGGCATGATGTTCGGCTACGCCTGCAACGAGACGAGCACGCTCATGCCCATGCCGATCTATCTGGCCCACCGACTCTCCGAGCGCCTGACCGAGGTGCGCAAGAACGGCACGCTGGAGTTTCTGCGCCCCGACGGCAAGACCCAGGTGTCGGTGCGCTACGTGGACGGCGCGCCCACAGCCGTGGAGAAGGTGGTCGTGTCCACCCAGCACGCCGAGGACATCGAGCAAGATGCTCTGCGCGAGGCCATCATCGAGACGGTCATCCGCCCGGTATTCGAGGCCGAGGGCGTAGCCCTTTCCGACGACTGCGAGATCTACGTGAACCCCACCGGCCGCTTCGTCATCGGCGGCCCCATGGGGGACGCGGGCCTCACGGGCCGCAAGATCATCGTGGACACCTACGGCGGCATGGGCCGTCACGGCGGCGGGGCCTTCTCGGGCAAGGACTGCACCAAGGTGGACCGCTCGGCGGCCTACGCGGCACGCTGGGTGGCGAAGAACGTAGTGGCCGCCGGGCTCGCCGACCGCTGCGAGGTGCAGATCGCCTACGCTATCGGCGTGGCCCAGCCCGTGAGCGTCATGGTGGACACCTTCGGCACCGAGCACGTGCCCACCTCCGCCATCGAGGCCGCCGTGGCCGAGGTGTTCGACCTGCGCCCCGGCGCCATCATCGACGCGCTCGATCTGCGCCGGCCCATCTACCAGAAGACGGCCGCCTACGGCCACTTCGGCCGCGAGCTCCCCGAGTTCACCTGGGAGGCCACCGACCGCGCCAACGCCCTGCGGAAGGCCTGCGGGCTGGAGTAGGGGGCGCTACTTTTCTTCGCGGTAGACCGTGGTGGTCACCCGCGCGATACGCCGGCCCGTGTCGTCGGTCACGTCGGTGGTGTAGAAGCCGAGGTGACGGCCGGACTTGTCCACGTTGCAGGTGGCGATGAGCTTGGTGCCCCGCGAGGCGCTCATATAGTCGATGGCGCTCGACACCGACACGCTGGGGGCCACGCCGATGTTGCTGGCCAGGGCCAGAGCAAAGTCGGCCAAGGTGAAGATGGCCCCGCCCATGACGTTGCCCAGCGCGTTGCGGTGGTGGTCCTGGATGTCCAGCTCTGCCACCCCATGGCCCACCGACCCTTCCACGATACGGCAGCCCACGTGCTCGGCGAAACGGTCGTGGCCGAAGAAGTCGTTCAGCTCGTCTAAGGTGGGGTAATCGGACAGCTGCGCCATGGGAATCCTCCGCCCTTCCTAGCCCTGGGCCACGGGCGTGGCCGTCGTGGCGAACAGCTCCAAATACTGGCCGTCGGTCACGGTGACCACCTGCTTGCCGCCGGGAATCACATAGACCGAGTTCACGATGGAGTCCTCGTCGAAGTCGAGATCCTTCATGACGAAGGCGCCGCACTCGTTGGTGGTCACCGCCGCCGAGGGCTCGTAAGTGGTGATGGTGTAGCTGCCGGCGGGAATATCGATGCCCACGCGGTAGCAGCCGTCGTTGTAAGGCGCCGTCGGACCGAAGGACTCGGACGGAGCCGGGTACATGGTCTCATCACCGGCGGGCTTGAACACCACCAGGTCGCCCTCGTCGAGCTGGGCGAAGTAGTTGCCGAAGTACACAACCGAGTCGTCGGCCTTGTAGCGGCCGGTCGCACCGTCAACGGCTTCGAAGACGTAGAAGTTGCTCTCAGCGTTCTCGGAACCCTGCATGAAGTAGAGCCCCGCCGGAATCTGACCCGACGGACCCACCTCGTAGACGCCCGCCTTGCACACCGAGCCGGCACCCGGCGCCTCGGTAGGTACGCCATCGGGGAAAGCCGCCTTGGCGATCTCGTCGGCAGTGTAGGTGCCGGCGGTCGACTCACTGTTGGGGGCAGAGGGCATCTGCGGAACCGACGAGGAATCGCCCTGGCCCTGGCCGTCCTGTCCGTAGCCATAGCCGTGGCCGTACCCGTAGCCGTAGTCGTCCGAGGTGCCGTAGGGCATGGAACGAACCGAATCGTCATCGATATGCGCGGCGTACATGATGCCCGCGCAGCTCGCGCAGCCGCCCAAGCCGATGACGAGGCCCACGGCCAGGCCGAGCAAGAACCACGGCCAGCGGCGCTTCTGCCCCGAGGGGGCGGCTGCCGGCTCGTAGCCGTACACCGGGGCCGTCGCCGGCGGTGCGGGGGGCACGGGCGGCTGCTGAGCGGCCCCATAGCCGTTATAGGCCTGCTCGTAAGCGGAGTAGGCCGCCGGAGCCGGCTGGACCGGCTGCTGGGGCGCCGGCTCGTACACCGCGTAGGGTTGCGTCGCCGATGCCGCGGGCGACGGCTCGGGCGCACCGGCCGGCACCCCCTGGGGCTCGGCCGACGCCCCTGGCGCCGTCGCGGCCGCGAAGGGATTCACCGCGCCCGCCGATACCGCCGGGACGGCGGGAGCCGCAGGTTGCGGCTCGGACGGCGCGCCGGGGGTTCCCGGCTTCACCTGCTCGTTGTTCTCGTTCATGGAAACCTGCCTTTCGGTGATTTCGGATCGTTCTTCTGAAACAGAACGGGACCGCGCTCGGCGGCCCCGCTGGGTTACCTAGGAAACGGCGTCGGCAGCCGCGGCGCCGTCGGAGACGCCGTCGCCCTCGCCGAACACCTTCGCCACCACGCCGTCGATGCGGGCCACGACATCGGCCGGATCCATCAGCATCATGGCCTCGAACAGCGGCGGCGAAACCATGTTGCCGGCAACGGCCACGCGCAGCGGCTGGAACAGAAGCTTCGGCTTCAGCCCCGCCTCTTCGCCCGCGGCCCGGCACAGCTCCTGGAGCGCCTCGGCATCCCAGGGGTTATCGTCGTTGGAGAGCACGGCGCGGCAAATGGCCAGCGCCTCGTCGGCCCGCGCGCCTTCCTTCAGAAGAACCTTCTGCACGCTCTTCTCGTCGAGCACCACCGAGTCGCCCCAGAACAGGAAGGCCAGCTTGGCGGGAATCTCGTCCATGCGGGCGAGGCGCTCGGCCACGAGCGGGTACATGGCCTGGTAGAACTCCGCATCGTCGTCCACGTCGGCCAGACATGCCTGCCAGGCGTCGGCGTCCACGCCCTCGCCGGGCACGCGCGTCACAGCTGCGGCGGCCTGCTGCTCCTCCTTGGTGGGCGTGGGCACCACGGCGATGCCGTCGGCCACATTGCTGCCGTCGATGTTGGTCTGGGCAAGCCACGGCTTCGCGGCGGCCACCCAGGCCTCGGCGCCCATGTCGCGGATGTAGACGCCGTCCATCCAGTCGAGCTTCTTCTCGTCGAAGATGGAGTGCTTCTTCGTGATGCGATCGAGCGAGAAGTGCCGACACAGCTCCGCCGGCGGGATGATGGTGGTCTCGCCGTCGAGCGACCAGCCGAGCAGCGCCAGGAAGTTCACGAGCGCTTCAGGCAAATAGCCCCGGTCGCGGTACTCCTCCACGTTGGTGGCGCCATGGCGCTTGGAGAGCTTCTTGCCGTCGGCGCCCAAGATCATGGACAGGTGCGCGAACAGCGGCACCTCGGCGCCGAGCGCCTCGTAGATGAGCACCTGGCGCGGCGTGTTGGACAGGTGGTCGTCGCCGCGGATGACGTGGGTGATGCCCATGTTCACGTCGTCGCAGACCACGGCGAAGTTATAGGTGAAGGTGCCGTCGGTGCGGCGCAAAATCATGTCGTCCATCACGTCGATGGGGAAGCTCATGTGGCCGTACACTGCGTCCTCGAACTCTACCGGTCCGTGGCCCTCGGGCACCGCGAGGCGCCATACATGAGGCTCGCCGGCGGCAATGCGCGCCTCGGCTTCCTCGCGCGGGATGCTCCGGCAGGTGCGGTCGTAGCCCGCGTAGCCGCCCTGGGTCTGCTCGGCCTCGGCCCTCTTGGCGTCCAGCGTCTCCTTCGAGCAGAAGCACGGGTAGGCCGCCCCCGCCTCGATGAGCTTGGCAAGGGCCGCCTCGTAGGTATCGGTGCGCTGGGTCTGGAAGTAGGGGCCGCACGGGCCGCCCACCTCGGGGCCCTCGTCCCAGTTCAGCCCCATCCAGCGCAGCGCGCGCAGGATGATCTGGGTGTTCTCCTCGGTGGAGCGCTCCGGGTCGGTGTCCTCGATGCGCAGGACGAAAGTGCCGCCGGTAGCGCGGGCAAAGGCCCAGTTGTAGATGGCGGTGCGGGCGCCGCCGATGTGCAGCATGCCGGTGGGAGACGGCGCGAAGCGAACGCGCACGGGCTTGTTCTCAGTGGTCATGAAGTTCCTCGATGCGTAGAAAATAAGGGGCCGGTAATCCGCCGCCCAGTATAGCACGGCCCCTATCGCCCCTGCGCACCCCCAAAAACCCTTCACCCAGACCGCAGAAGGAATTTCTCATTCTTTCGTACTTTAGCGCGATATTAGGAATAAGATATTGTACAATGATACAAGGTGCCCCGTCACCCCGGGCAGCTCGAGAAAGGAGTTGCCTATGGACGCTCAAACAGTGACCGCCTTGTGCGACCTCATGCTTGTAGTGATCGGAATCATCGGGCTAGTCCTGATGAGGAAGGAGTGACGGACAGTGTTGGCAAAGAAGAAGCCGGGCCTCCGAACCAAGGTAAACCCGGCTTAATCTAATAACCGACGCTGCCCGGCCTAGCGGGGCACCGATCGTTTTGCATTATAGCACACTGCACCCCGCTGGGGAACATGCTTTCTTGGAAGAAACCTACTTCGTAACGCGCACCGTCTTCGAGCCCTTGCTCTTAAAGAGCTTCTGGTAGGCGCGCACCTTGCTCTTGGGGACCTTCACGACGAGCTTCTTCGCGGTGCCCTTGAGCGCGTTCTTGCCGACCGACTTCAGCTTCGTCGTCTTCAGCGAGGCGGACTTGAGCTTCTTGCAGCCGGCGAAGGCGCTCTTGCCGACGGTCTTCAGCTTCGCGGACTTCACGGTCACCTTCGTAAGCTTGGCGCAGTTTTGGAAGGCCGACGCGCCGATGGAGGCCACCTTCGCGCCGAGGGTCACCGACTTGAGGGACTTGCAGCCGTAGAAGGCCTTGGAGCCGATCGACTTCACGGCGGCGCCGAAGGTGACCTTGGAGAGCTTCGTGCAGCCCTTGAACGCGCCCGCCGGAATAGCGGTCACGTTCGCCCCGATCTTCACCGACTTCAGCTTCTTGTTGCCCGCGAAGGCCTTGGGCGAGATGGAGGTCACCTTGTAGGTGCGGCCGGACACCCTGACCGCGGCGGGCACGGTGGCGGAGGCGGCCGCCTTGGAGGCCGGGCCCGCGTAGGCCACGGCCGCCGTGCCCGCGACGGTGTAGGAGGCCCCGCCGACCGTCACCGTCTGGCCCTTGGCGGGCGCCAGCGCGCTGCCCGCCGCCGTGCGCGTGGTCCTGGCGCCGCACTTCGTGCACGTGGCGGTCTCGGTGCCGTTCACGCCCACCTTGGCGTCGCCGTTGGGGCGATAGGCCCCGAAGGCGTGGCCCGTGGCGGCAACGGCGCGCGTTTCCGTGTGCGAGCAGCCCGCGTGGGCGCAGCGGCGCACCTCGGCCCCGGGCACCGTGCACGTGGCCACCCGCGCGGTCTTCCAAGCGCCCACGGCGTGTCCCGTAGCCCGAACGGCGCGCGTCTCGCGATGCGATCCGTCCCGCGAGCAGGTGCGCTCCTCGACGCCTGACACGGTGCAGGTGGGCGCCGTCGCGATCCTCCACGCGCCCCAGTTGTGGCCGAGGGCGGTTCCGGGCGCGACTTCGTTGTCCACCACCGCCCCGCACACCGAGCATACGCCGCTCACCGTGCCGTCCTCGGTGCAAGTGGCGCCTTCGACCTTCCCAGACTGCACCTTATGGCCGAGCGCCGCAACGAGACGAGTCATGTCATAAGAGCAGCCGCTGCGCATACAACGCTGCTGCTCTTTACCAGCTATAGTGCACGTAGCGGGTTCCACCACTTTCCACTCGCCCATGTCGTGTCCAAGAGCATTTATTTTCTGCGCCTCGGAATGAGTGCAACCTACATTGACGCAAATCCTCTTCTCCTCGCCCTCGGCTTCACAAGTAGCATTTTTGCTGACCGTCCACTCTCCAAAATCATGTCCTGTGGCCGTACCCGACTCCTCTACATAATTGATCTCTTCGTAAGGGCAGTATTTGCAAACCCGAACCTCATCATGACCGCCATTTGCTTCGCAGCTGGGATTCTTCTCGTTCTGAATGGTCTTCTCGCCCAGCACATGCCCCATCTTGCTGCAGTCGTGCACATACTTCTCCGAACTCAACTCCGGACCATTGGGAAATTCGTAGCCTTCGTAAAGGGCGTTGGTCTCGGGATGCGATTGTCCGTAGGTCATTGAGCCCACTACCGTATCGGCGCCGACCAGTAGGTACTTGGTGTTTTCAACCCCAGAAACCTTACCGCCTTTGCCGCCACGCGGGTCATTCCAAGTGACATCGACCCCATACCAACCACCTCCAAGGTTGACGGAATTCCACATATGGGCGCCCGATCCTGTCGACGTAACCGCCATTCCATCAGCAAGCACGCATGGGATATTCTATCTGTCACATAGAACCTTAAACGCTCGCGCATACGCCTCGCAAACTGGACCTTTTACCCCCTCACGCCCCTCCAAAGCGCTCATGCACGTCCATGCATCAAGATATGAGGGCCTAAGCTCGGTCAGACTTTCCGAAGTGTTGTATTCATTATTTTTAGTGAGCCATTCGTTGAAATAGCGGATTCTTTCTTCGGGATCCTGCCCGGAAGGTGCTGCTGCGAGAATGCTTTCAGCCCAGGCATCGCGGTCGGCAATGCCCTTCTTGATCGCCCTTTCGTCAGGATAGAGCGCCGAACGAGCGGGCCCACCAACAACAATACCGGACACAAGTTGATTGCCCTGAGTGTAAGTAACTGGACTAACTACCGTCCCCAGCCAGAACACCTCAGCATGATCACGATTAAAGGCCGTGCAAATGATGAGTGTGTAGTCGCTCATGATCTGTTTAAGTTTTGAGTACTCTTCCTCTGTTTCGTAATTTCCCGCAAAGAAAAGGATAGTCGGATATAGCACGCCATCTTCATCTTTACCCACATGGAAATTATGAGCATCAAGAACCTCACCATTTACGTACTTGTCTTCAATGAGGTAGTCCTCGAAGCCGTCGTTATCACTAGCCTCTTCGAGTTTTTCGTAAGACGTTCGCACTGCATCCTCAAGTACAACGCGATCTATCCACTTCTCATGAGATCCCTCTTTTAACGGCACCTTAAATTCTTCGCTCGAGAGCAGATCAATGCCCTCATTCTCCACGGTCGTCGCAAGATCAATCGGCTCCCCAATCGTTATCTCGGCGTTGTCGAGATTAATACAACCAGATACGGCTTCAATACCTGGGGGGATCTCCCTTTCCTCTCCACCATTCGCTAGGGCGACCGAGGGCACGAGGGATGCGGCGAGGGTGAACGCGCAGAGGGCGCTTACGGCTCGACGAAATGGCTGCTTCATGATTCCTTCTTTCTTCCTTACGCTACCTTAGGCGCTTTTCCCGGTCGTCTTCACGGCTTTTGCTTTGGACCATTTGGAGTAGTAGGTCTCGCCGTCTTGCTTCTTGTAGGTGCGCACCTGCACGTAGTAGCGGGTGCCGGGCCGAAGCTTCGACAGCTTCAGGGTCGTCGCCTTCGCGCCCTTGGCCTTTCGGGTCGTAACGTTTTCCTTGAAGGACTTGTCGGTGCTCAGGCGCACCTGATAGCCGCCGACGCCCCTCGTCGCCTTCCACGTCACCTTCACGGTGCGCTTGCCGGCCTTCAACGTCTTCACTGCCGGACGGGAAAGCTTCGGGGGCGCCTTCTTGATGGTGACCGTCTTCTTGCCGATGAGCTGGTCGTTTCCGATGCCGATGTTCACCGCGTAGAAGTACAGGGTGCGCTTGCCCGAGAGGTTGGTCTCAATGGTGGTCGAAAAGCGGTGCTTGCCGGTCACGCCGAGCGTCTCGTTCAGCTCGGCGTCCTTCACGTTCGCTCTGATGACGTGCTCCTCGCCGCCAGCCGACGGGGCGCCGATGTACACCTTCACCTTGACGGACTTCTTGGGCGAGCTGTCGTCGAGCGCCCAACCCGACACCGTCACCTCGCCCATGCCGGCCTCCACCTGCTGCACCTCGCCACGCGGATGCTTGCCTTTGTCGGCCTTCACCTTCACGCCCTCGTGGTAGCCCCAGCCGTAGTAGCTGAGATTGCCCACCGCCGCGATGTCGGCCACCTTGTCGCGGCGGATGCGGCCGCCCATGGAATGCACCATATAGCCATCGCCCACGTACACGCCCACATGCCCGGCCGGACGCCGGCAGCTGGGGCAGCGCGTGCCCGAGCCGGTGAAGAACACGTCGGCTCCGATGGGAATGTTGGCCATCGACTTCGAGTCGCGGTTGAGCGCACCGTAGCGCCGAGCGCAGCACACGCTGTAATACTCGGTCTTCAGCTTGCTCGCCCAGCAGGTGGCCACGAACATCAGGCAGTAGTGGTTGTACTTGCGGCCAAGCGCGCGATTGCCCACCTTGCCGTTGAAGTGCTTCTGAACTTGGGAAACGGTGATGGTCGCCGACTTCTTCGCCGCATGGGCCTCCCCCGGCGCCACGGCGACCCCAGTACATGCCAGCACCACCGCCAACAGCATCGAGAGCATGCACCGACCCAAACGCCGCCCCGCAGCGCCTTTTGAAACATATGTGATCATGGTTCTTTCCCGGGTTACTTAATGCGCATCCAGTGGGAGTTGGTCTTGCCCTTCTTGTAAAGGGAAGATTTGCCGAAGGGGTAGCCCTTCTTGCCGAGCTTTTTGTCGGCCTTGGTCTCCTTTATCTGGTTGAGGCCGCCCACGCCGACACAGAGATCCTTGTAATCCTCGGGATAGGTGACCGTCACTTTGACCTTTGCGGTGCGGGGCACCCTGAACCAGCAGCCGTGGGAATCGGTCACCGTCTTGTAGTTCGACCATTTCCACTCCCCCAGCTTCATGGTCACATCCTCGCAGTCAAGACCGGTCTTGTAATCGAGCGTCGCGACGTACATGCCGCTGCCGAAGTTTCCATTGGCCTTGTTCACCAGCTTATGCACCTCGCTTTTCGTGGGAGTCCACGTGCGTTTGCACACCACGGTGAACGTGAGCTTCTTGTAGCCCGCCTTCTTCGCTTTGGAAATCTTCATGTTCTTGATGGTCATCGTGGCGGGCTTCTTGCCGATCCCCGCCCACGGCTCGGTGATCTTCACGGTCTTGTTCTTCTTCAAGTCCCACTTCAGCTTGAGGGTCTTCATATAGGGCTTCTTGGTAGCCGCATGGGCCTCGTCGGCCATCGCCGGCGAAACAGTGAGGCCCAGCGCCAGCACCGCCGCCATCGATGCGCATACCATCTTCTTCAACGTCTTTTTCATAGCATCCATCCTTCTCTCGTCGTTCTCGTGTGCTTGTATTGCTATTTCCTCGTCTTCACCGTTTTGGTTTTGGACCAATTCAGCTCGTTCTCGCCATAAAACATATCGATCACATCGCCCGAGGGTATTTTTTCCTTGACCCATTTCACCGGAGCAACCTTCACATAGCACTTCTTGCCAGGGCGAAGATTTTTTACCGTACAACTTGTCTTGTTGGATCCCTTTGTGCTTGCAACATAACGCCAGTATTTCTCCCCCGCGTATTTCATCCAGACGACATACCCGTTCGCCTGCTTGGCCTTTTTCCAAGACACCTTGAACCCCTTTTTCAAAGGCTTGACCTTTGTGATAGAAGTTGCCTTGGGGAGCACACCGAACTTGACGGTCGTCTTGCCCTTGTATTTCCCTTTGCCGATAATCGTGATCTTTCCAGCGCCGGTTTTTACGTTGTTCGAGTACTTGACCGCGTAGTCACGCCCGAGCCTCAGGGTCTTCTTCCCCATCTTCACCTTCGGCTTCGGCTTCACTGCCTTGCCGGTATACGTCTTTCCCGGGACGGTAATGGCCGCTTCCGAAACATATTTGCTGCCGAGATAGGTGACGATATCCACCTTTTTCATCGGACGAGTGGTGCCAGACACCTTCTTTTTCGTCTTCGCGTCAACCCACCCGTTAAAGACAAGACGCTTGTTGTTCTTTATCTCGGGACAGGAAAACCAATATGACTTTGAAAGCGGCTCGCCCTTGTCGACGACAGTGTCCGCCGAGCTGATATGGCCGTCGGGATACACCACGGTAAACGTAGCCCTTACGGCCAAATGAGGCCGAAGATACAGAGCGCAGAGCTTCGTATCCCCATACACCGGTTCCTCAAAGTCGAAAAGATCCTGATAGGCTGATGATCCAACTTCGTAAATATCGTCGAGAGAAGAACTTTCAACCCATCCTACGAACGTTGCGGGTATCGGATTGCCGTCAAAGGTCTTCGTCAGCGCAGATGGCTGGGGAATCGAACCTTCCAACAACTCACCCCGCTTGACCTTCTTGACAACCCCGGTCTTGCCGAATGTCACCGAACAGACCGTTGCACCATCTTCCAAGGTCTCCTCGGCGTGGGCCGGCGCTTTCGCCGCCAGCACGCATGCGAATGCGAGGGCGCAGACCGTAACGATTGCCAGTGCCGTGCGCGCCGCGCGGGGGCGCAGCGTCTTCGTGGATGCGTGTTCCATGCTCATCCCGTCCTTCTCTTTTGACGGCGCACCGTCATTTCCCCTGACGGCGGCCGCCTCTCTCTTGGCGTTATGCCGAGGGTATCAAATGAACGCCCCCCCCCCGCAAGCCCTAAAGGCGGGAATTATTGCCAGCGGAGTCAACTTTCGTTTCCAACCGTTTGCGAACGGGCGGCAAACGCTTCGTGACAGTTTGGCTCTGGCATTCAATCGGATCTGCAGCATGCCGCCCGCCCAAGCGCGCGCCTCCTACACTGGGCCTGTGAACCGATTCGCCGTTTGAGGAGCTGCCATGTCGTCTACCGCGCCCGTTCACGCGCTCACTGCCAAGTACTTCCCCCGCGCCATCGTGTCGCTGCGCTGGGCCGCCATCGCCTTCGCGCTGCTGGGGGCCATCTTCCTCGCGCCCGCCGCCTGGGGCGCGAGCGGCCCGATGTTCCAAGGAGGCACGGGCACCGCGTCCGATCCCTACCTCGTGGCCGATGCGAACCAGCTGTGCCGCTTCCGCGACGCGGTGAACGACGGCAACGACTTTGCCGGCAAGACGGTGAAGCTGGCCGAGGACATCGATTTGGCCCATGTGGAATGGACGCCCATCGGCGCAGGCACGCGCAAGGGCAGCGGCGCCGCATCGGGCAGCACGCCCTTTGCGGGCACCTTCGACGGCGCGGGCCATAAGGTAAGCGGACTTTCCATCACCACCAGTCCCGATGCCGACTTTGTCGTAGGCCTGTTCGGCATCGTGAAGGGCGGCACGGTGCGCGACGTCGTTCTGGACGGCGTGGCCATCGACGTGCCGGGCAGCGAGCTTGCCGGGGGCGCCGTGGGACTGCTCATCGACGACGGCACCGTAAGCGGCGTGAGCGTGTCCGGCTCGGTGAGCGCGCACGCGGGCGTGGGCGGCGTGGTCGGCCGCATGACGCTTTCGGGAACCATTTCGGACTGCGCCAACAGCGCCGCCGTGACCGCCATGACCGGCGTGGGCAACGTGGGCGGCATCGTGGGCGCCGCCTACTACACCACCGACACCGGCGAGATGGTCATCGAGGGCTGCACCAACACCGGAACCGTGAAGGGCACCCAGGCCGCAGGCGGCATCGCAGGGCTGTGCTCGGCATTCGTATCGGAGTGCGGCAACAACGGCGCCGTGGAGGCCGAGCACTACTCGGTCGGCGGCGTCGTAGGCGAGCAGAAGAACTACGGGGGCATTCACCACTGCACCAACAGCGCATCGGTGACCTGCGAAGATGCAGGTGGCTACGGCTGCGGCGGCATTGCGGGCTGGGTGCGCTACGACGGCGCGGCGCCGGCCTACCCCGCCTCGAGCGCCGTGCCCGTCACCGACAACGAGAACAGCGGCGAGATTCACGGCGGCAACGATGCCGGCGGCATCGTGGGCTGCTTCTACAACGCGGGCACGGTGACCGGCAACACGAACACGGCCCCGGCGCTCACGTCCTCGCGGTTCGCCGGCGGCATTGTGGGCAACCTGCAGAACGCCCCGCTCGACTCCCTCCCCTCCTCGGTGACCGAGGGCATCGCGGTGGAGAACAACGTGTCTGCGACCCCCATCGAGAAAATCAGCGCGCCGCTGCGCGACCCCTTCGCCTACGACAACACTCCCGCCGACTTCACCGTGCGCGACAACAGCGCGGAATGGGTCGCCTCGACGAACTCGCTGCGCTATGCAGTGCTCCAGCGGGCCGTCGACAACGCCCCCGACGACGGCACCGTAACGCTTACGGCCGACGCGGCAGACGCCGACAGCCTGTCGCTCGCTGACGGGCGCACGGTGACGCTGGATCTGAACGGCCACAACCTGGCCTTCGCCAAGGCGCCGGGCGTGGCGGTGAACTGGGGAACCTTCGTGGTAACGGGCACCGGCCAGGTAAGCGCCCCCGCGACGGTGGCGCCCGCCGGCACCGCGCCCGCACTCTTCGAGGTGGCCGGCAGCAGCGAGAAGCCGGCTGCGGTGAAGCTGAAGGGCGGTTCATACAATGTGGACGTGGAGCCCTATGTCGCCTCCAAGTACGCCGAGCTCGTGCGCGATCAGAAGGACAGCGCCGGCAAGTTCTCCGTGCTGCCCGCCAAAGAGGCCCGCGCCGATGCCCGGGCGAAGGTGGACGCCGACGGCGAGACCGTCTACTACGAGAGCGCCAAGGCCGCCCGAACGGCCGCCGCGGCCGAGCCGGGCGCGAAGGTGACGGTGCTCGACGACGAGTCCGACAAGCCCTCCGCACCCGACAGCCCGGATGACGGGAGCGACGCGGACTCAGACGGCGACCACGGCGGCAATACGGGAACGGCGACCACGCCCGGAAGCGCCGACGGCACCGCCCCAGCAACCACGCCGGCCGCCCACGAGGGCGACAACACGCCGGGCTTCCTCGACCTGCACGGCGACGGCGCCGCCACCGACACGGGAAGTGCTACCGGTACCACGTCCGGTGCGACGACCGCGGCCACGACCGCGCCCCGCAAGACGACGATCAAGCCGGCCGGAACCGTTCCCCAGACCGGCGACCCGCTCTGGGAGGCGCTACTTTCGATCGGCCTTCTCGCCATCGTCTCCGGAGCCGCCGTGGCCCTCGCCCGCACCCGCTCCAAGCGCACGAAATAGGCTGCGGTTCCGGGACGGCTCTCGGGCGGCAAACAGACGGCATCGGGACGGTCCTCAGACGGTACCCGAGCGACTCTCGGACGGTCGTTTTCGGGTCGCTTTCGATACCATTCGACGGTTGTGCGGCATTAGAATCGGCAGAGCGCACGAACGGGCGACGAAATCGCGTTGCCCCGTATATCGTTATCTACAACAACAATTTTATTGCATCAATCATTACAAGTAGATACAATAATTAACGCTAGGGGGAAGCGCCATGCCGATGACGACCAGGGAGGCGATAAGGCTTATCAAGCAGAGGGGCGGCCGCTTCGTAAGGCATGGAACGCGACACGACATCTACGCCAACGCCGCCGGTGAAGAGTTTCCCCTTCCGCGCCATGCGGGCGACCTTTCTCCTGGGGTAGAGCGCGCCGTGAAGGAGAAGCTCGGATTACGTTAGCCTTTTCGGGAAAGGAATGATCCCATGAAGTACCTTTACGAGGCCATCTTGACGCCCTGGAGCGGCGGCTGGGAGGCCGAGTTTCCCGATCTGGGAATCCATACGCAAGGGGAAAGCCTGCGCGATGCGGTCTTCATGGCCCAGGACCTGCTCGCACTTTGGATATCGCAGGCCCTGAGAGAGGGGCGAGAGCTGCCCGAGCCGTGCATGGAGCATCGCGCGCCCGACGGCGGCCGCGTTGTCGCCGTGGTCGTCGACTGCGACGCCTCTCTGCCCGACGTGCCGACCATGACCGTTCAGGAGGCGGCCGACGTGCTCGATGTCAGCACCGCGCGCATTCACGCCCTGATCCGAAGCGGCGTCATTGGGGCGAGGAAGATCGGCAGCGCGCGCTTGGTCTCCGCAGCCGATGTCATGGCCTATTTCAACAGTCCCCGTACGGCGGGGCGCCCGAAGAAAGCCGCTACCGCTTAGCGCGAACGCGCCGATGTAGCAGGTCCGCAGCCCGAACGCCCAAGACGGATCGGATGGGCACGCGCATATCCACGGGAAGGGGTCGGTCGACGGACATGGCCGAGAAGGCGGCCGCTGGTCGTTACCGCTTTTCGCGGGAGCCGGACAGGGAGACGAGCGCGATCATGGCAGCCATAAGCACAAGGCCGCCCCAGTCGGCGGCCGAGAACGGCGTGCCGAGCCATACGGCGGCGATGACCATGGCGCCCACCGGCTCGGCCACGCCGAGAAGGCTGCCCTTTACCGAGCCCACGAGCGACACGCCGTAGAGGAACAGCCCGAAGGCGGCGAAGGTGCCGAGCATGCCCACGCCGCCGATGAGGGCGAGCCAGCCCACCGCGTCGAGCGCGGGCACGAGGGGCGCCGCGCCCGACGCCGAAAAGGACGATGCGGCGGCAGCCTGGGCAGCGGCAGCGGGGCTCGCGTCGATCGGCGCGGCGGCGCCCGCAGCGGGAACGGCGGCGGCCGCGGCAGCAGCAAGCCACACGATGGCAGCCGCCACGCCGCTTACCAGCATGCCGACGCCGATAATGGTCACCCGGTCCCATCGGCCGTACAGGCGCTGCGGCGCCATGATGTAGAGCGTCTCGGACAGGGCGTTGGCAATGCCCCAGGCAAGACCGGCCGCCGGCAGCACGATGACGCCCCAGTCGCCCTGGGTGGCGATGAGCGCCGCTGCGGCCAGGGCGGCAACGAGCCCCGCGAAGTCGGCGGGACGGGGCAGCCGGTGCGCCCGCAGGCATGTGAAGAGCATGACGAACACCGTGCAGGTGGCCTGAAGCACCGTGGCGGTACCGGCGTTGGTCATCTCGATGGAGATGGCGTAGGTGATCTGCGACAGGTACAGCCCCACGCCGAACAGCACAAGGGTGCGCCGGGCCGCGCGGCTGCCCAGAAGCGAGAGCAGGGCCTCGCGGCGCGTGGCGAGCACGAGGGCGAGGAAGAGCACCGCCGCCGTAGCCGCTCGCGTAAACGAGATAAACGCCGAGCTTACGGCATAGCCCTCAACAAGGAACTGGATGCACGCGCCCGAAAAGCCCCACAGCGTGGCCCCGGCCAGGGCGCAGGCCGCCCCGAGCCAGAAGCGGCCGTGCGCCGAGGGAGCCGAATCCGAGGATCGCCAGCCCATCGCGCCTACTCTCCCTGCCGCTTCGCGGCGCGGGCGGCGCGCTTGGCGGCGAGGCGCTCGCGGGCCGTCTCGCCCTTGGCGAGGTTGTTGGCGCGCCGCTCGCTGCGGGCCGTGGGGCGCGCGGGCCGTGCGTCGGCGGCCGGCGCCGGGGCGGCAGCGCGCCCAGAGGCCGCAGCAGCAGGACGTCCGGAGCAGCCACGGGCGCCGGCCGCGGAAGAGCGCCCGGTATCCCGGGCGGCACCTGCCGGGGCCGCGTCATCCGCACCCGCTGCCGCAGCTGCGCCGTCCTCGCCGCCGGCCTCCGCGGCTTTCCCGCCAACTTCCTCCTCGTCCTCGCCCGCCAACGCGGCCAAGAACCCCGCGATGGCCGGCAGGAGGTTCTCGCGCTCCTCGTCGGAGAAGTAGCGCAGGGGCAGCGCCAGCTTGCGCTTGTCGGGGTTGTAGCGGCCGCCCGCCCGGCGCAGCGCCTTCATCGCATCGGCGGGAACCTCCACCGGCTCCACCACCAAACGCCCCCCTACCACCGAGATCAGCTTGATGCCGTGCTCGTTGGCGAACGCCTTCAAGTGCGAGCGCGCGAACAGGTTCTGGGCCGCCTCGGGCATCTCGGGGGCCTTCTCGAGCATCTCCTCGCGCAGCGCCGCCACCGCTTCCACCGTGGCCGCCGCGGCCAGCTTGCGGTACCACAGCACGCGCGCATCGGCGTCGGGGATGTACTCCTCGGGCAAGTAGGCGTGGCCCGGGATGTTCACCGTGATGTCCGACAGCGCCGGGGGCAACTCACCCGTGGCCTCGCCGCGCTCCCGCGTGTCGTTCACAGCCTGAGAGAGCATCTGGGCGAACAGGTCGAAGCCCACTGCCGACATGTTGCCCGACTGCTCGGCCCCCAGCATGGAGCCCGCCCCGCGGATCTCCAGGTCGCGCATAGCGATGCGCATGCCGCTGCCCAGATCCTGGTGCTCATTGATGGCTGTGAGACGCGCGGCGGCCTCCTCGGTCAGGGGCACGTTCTCGGGGAACATGAAGTAGGCGAAGGCCTGCACCGACGAGCGGCCCACGCGGCCCTTCAGCTGGTACATCTGGGCGAGGCCGAGGCGCTGGGCGTCCTCGATGATGAGCGTGTTGGTGTGCGGGTTGTCGATGCCGCTCTCGATGATGGTGGTGGCCACGAGCACGTCCAGCTCGCCGGCGGCGAACTCCTCCATCACGCGCTCCAGCTCTTCCTTGGTCATCTGCCCGTGGGCCACGCCCACCCGCGCCTCGCCGGCCGCGGCGTGCACGCGATCCACCGCCTCGTCGATGGAGCGCACCCGGTTGCTCACGTAGTACACCTGACCGCCCCGGGCCAGCTCGTAGCGGATGGCCGCGCTCACCACGTCGGGGTCCCACTCCCCCACGTGCACCTCCACCGGACGCCGCTCGTCGGGCGGCGTGAGGATAAGCGACATGTCGCGCACGCCCGACAGCGACATCTGCATGGTGCGCGGAATGGGCGTGGCCGACAGCGTGAGCACGTCGATGGACTCGCGCAAGTTCTTCAGCTGCTCTTTGTGCTGCACACCGAAGCGCTGCTCCTCGTCGATGATCACCAGGCCCAGGTCGTGCGGATTCACATCGCGCGAGAGCAGCCGGTGAGTGCCCACGAGCACCTGCACCTCGCCCGACGCGAAGCCCTCGAGCGCCCGGGTTTGCTGTTCGTTCGTACGGAAGCGCGAGAGCACCTCCACGGTGACGCCGAAGGGAGTAAAGCGGTCCTTGAAGGAGGTGTAGTGCTGCTGGGCCAGAATGGTGGTGGGGCACAGCACCATCACCTGCTTGCCGTCCTGGGTAGCTTTGAAGGCGGCGCGCAGGGCCACCTCGGTCTTGCCGAAGCCCACGTCCCCGCAGATGAGCCGGTCCATGGGCCGGGCCGATTCCATATCGGCCTTCACGTCGGCGATGGCCGCCAGCTGGTCGCGCGTCTCCTGGTAGGGGAAGGCCTCCTCCATCTCGCGCTGCCAGGGGGTGTCGGGGCTGAAGCGGAAGCCCTGGGTGGCGGCGCGGCGGGCGTACACGTCCACGAGGTCGAAGGCAAGCTTCTTGGTGGCCTTGCGAGCCTTCGCAAGCGCCCGTGACCAGTCGCTCGTGTTCAGGCGCGTGAGCCGCGGGCTCGCCCCCTCGGGCCCCACGTAGCGCGTGACGCGGTCGAGCTGCTCTGTGGGCACGAACAGCTTGTCGCCCTCGGCGTATTCCAGCTGCAGGTAGTCGCGCTCGGTGCCGTCCACCTCGCGGCGCACCAGATCGCGGAAGAAGGCGATGCCGTGGGCGGCGTGCACCACGTAGTCGCCCGGCTTGAAGGGGAAGGTGACCTCCGTGACATCCACCGACACCCGCGCCGCGCGACTGGCGGCCCGCGAGCCCTGGGTATCGGCCGCGCTCACGAGGGCGAGGTGCGCCTTGGGAATGATCATGCCGAGAGGAATGTCCACGTCCACGATGTTCACCACGCCCCGGCGCAGGCGGCGCTTGGCCTGGGCGGGGGTGTCGGTGTCGGCGGAATCCGCACTTTGGAGCTCGTCGAGCGGCGGTCGGGCGGAACATCCCGTGCTCGGGCAGTCCTCGCTTTCGGAAAAAGAGGGGTGAGGATTGTACCCCTCTTTTTCCGAGTCTGCGGAATCTGCGCGCGGGACGCCCCGCCCGACCGCCGCCGCACTATTACCATCGTCGAGGTTCTCCGGCTTCAAAATCTGGATGGGAATGCCGTGGTCTACGAAGGCGTGGCGCATCGTCTCCCGCGCGCGGTAGTTCGGCGCGGAGAACACCACGGTGTATCGATCCTCGGTGAGCCCCTTCAGCTTCCCGAAGATCTTGTCGGGCACGCCGGCCACGTCCACACGCTTCACCGGCAGCTCGTCGTCAAGTTCGCCGCCCACGCGCATGATGGACACATAGGTGGCACGCACGGCCCCGCCGAAGTCCATGGCCGCCGGGCTCGCGTACAGGCCCGAAAGCGCGATGTTCGTGCCCCGGGCGCGCTCGGCCAGGTCGTCGGCGCCGTGGGCCGCATCGTCGAAGAGCGAGCGCGGCTCGATGAGCGAGCAGAGCGTGCCCGCGCCCGCATAGGCCCCGAGCGTCACCGGGTTCTTGTACAGGTAGGGCAGAACCACGTCGGCGCCCTCGAACACGAGGCCGCCCTCCATCTTCTCGAGCACCTCGCGCAGAGCCGGGTTCGTGAGCGCCGGCTTCTCCAGGGCGCGCCGGGCGTCGGCCAAAGCGCGCGCAGACGTGGGAAACTCCGAGACCGGGTAGATCTCCACGCTCGGCAGCGAGGAGATGGTCTGGCCCGTCGCCGGCACGATGCGGCGGATTTCCTCCAGCTCGTCGCCGAAGAAGTCGAGGCGCACCGGGAAATCCAGGTTGCCGGGGAACACGTCCAGCGTGCCGCCGCGGTGGGCGAAGGTGCCCGGCCCGTCCAGCTCGCCGGTATCGGCGTAGCCGGCCGCCGCGAGGGCGCGTGGCAGATCGTCCAGCTCCTCCACGCCGGGAATGCCCATGGCTGAAAGCTCGGTACCGGCGGCAAGGGCCACCGGGCGCGCTGCCATGGCGGAGGGCGGCGCCATGAGGCGCAGAAGGGCCCGCGCGCTCGCCACCACCACGACCGGCCGCGCCGACTGCAGCGCCCAGGCCGCCTCCATCCGCCGCGCAATCACGCGAGCGTCGGGCTTCTTGGGCGCGAAGGGCACATCAGCCCGCTCGGGGAAGCGCAGCACGCGCTCCTCTCCCACATAGGAGGCCACCTGGCGGGCGAAGGTGACCGCCGCGTCCTCGCCGGCCACCACCACGAGGGTTGCCTGGGGCCCGTGGGCGAAGCGGGCTGCCACGAGGAAGGGTCGGGCCGAGGCGGCCACGCCCAAGGTGGCGTCGGTGCCGGCGTCGAGCTTTCCCCAGAACGCGTCCAGGCAACCGGATTTCTCCAAGGTGAAGGCGAGCGAGTCGATGAGCACAGCGGCCTCTTTTCTGCAACAGCAAACGACGAAAGCCGCCCGAGCAGGCGGCGGGCACCGCGAAAAGGCACCGTGCCCAGTGTAGCGCACCGCCGCGCCCGCGCCGCCGCCCCGACCCCCAACGGTAGCAAAGAGGTAAACCGCCCGCGCAATCCTTGAGGAATCCCCGAAAGCAACCTTGCGCTGTGCGACAATAGCAGAAACGAAAGCCGGCCGGCGCACGGGCGAGGACGCCCCGCAGCGGCCACCGATGCAAGGAGCGACCATGGCACGGGAATCTCTGGCGAGCAAGAAGGAGCGGGCAGCGGCCATCGAGGAGCGCATGTTCGCCCACTACGGGCCGGGCAAGGCGTCGCTGGACTACACCACCCCCTTCGAGCTGACGGTGGCCGTGGTGCTGTCGGCCCAGTGCACCGACGCGGCCGTGAACAAGACCACCCCGGCGCTCTTCGCCGCCTTCCCCACCCCGGCCGCCCTGGCCGCCGCCTCCCCCGACGAGGTGGCCTCCATCATCCGCTCGCTCGGGTTCTTCCGCAGCAAGGCGAAGAACCTCGTGGCCCTGGCGCAGATGGTGGTGGCCGATTTCGGCGGCGAGATTCCCGCCGACGTGGACGCGCTGCAGAAGCTGCCGGGCGTGGGCCGCAAGACGGCGAACTGCGTGATGTGCGAGGCGTTCAAGGACCCCCAGGGCATCGCCGTAGACACCCACGTGTACCGCATCGCCCACCGCCTGAAGCTGGCCGGGCCCTCGGCCGACACGCCGCAGAAGGTAGAGGATATTCTGCTGAAAGTATACCCGCGCCCCCAGTGGCTGTTCATCAACCACCAATGGGTGCACTTCGGCCGCGAGTTCTGCCGCGCCCGCAACCCCCGCTGCGCCGACTGCATCGTGGGCGATCTGTGCCCCACCCGGGGGCTTTGGGGCTAATTTTCCGAAAACCTTATGAACGGCGTCACCTTTTCGGGCTTCCGCGCATCTAAAGGGCAACTGTCCGCCATCCCGCAGAGAGGCCGATGATGACCGAACCTGTGCCCCGCGCCCGTCTGCGGCGCCTGATCCGCCGCGCCCGCGTCGGCGATACCGAAGCCTTCGAGGAGCTGGTGCGGCCCCTCGCCGATTCCCTGTACCGCATGGCCGCCAGCTGCCTGAGAGGGCGCGAGTCCGACATAGCCGATGCTCTGCAGGCCACTGTGCTTGCCGGCTGGGAGCATCTCGGCGAACTGGAGCGGCCGGCGTACTTCAAAACCTGGCTCTTGCGCATCTGCATCAACGAATGCCGGCGCATAACCCGCTCCACCCGGGCAAGCGAGCCCTTGGAGGCGGTCCCGGAGGCGCTTCTGGCCGATCCGTCCGAACACGAGATGCCCGCCGGCGGCGAAAACGAGGAGTTTCTCGCCCTCGTGCATGCCGCCGGCGATGCCAATGCCCCCGCCGTGGCCCTGTTCTATGGCGAGGGCTGCACCGTGCGGGAGATCGCCGGAATGCTCGGCATCAGCGAGGAGGCCGTGCGCCAACGCCTCTCCCGCGGCCGCAAGCGCATCGCCGCATCGCTGGCGCAGGGGGAAGCCGAGGAGGCCGCCCCGCGCCCGCAGCCCGCGAAAGACGCTCCACAGCCCCCGACGGCCTCCGGTGCTGGGCCCCGCGCACCGAACGCGGGCGCAACCGCCCTTCCGCATCGACGCCCGACCGCCTGAGCCAAGGAGGCTTCCATGAACGATACCGCCCTCGACCATCGTCTTGCCGCAATCACCGGCGGCGCTCGCGCGACCGCCCGAGCCAACGACGCCCTGGAAGAGGCCTTCTGCGCCCTTCCCCGCACTAAGCCCGCCCCGCGCTCCCGTCGCCGAGAGGAAAGCGCCGACACCTGTCCCCGCCGCCGGTGGCCGCAGATGGCCGCAGCCGCGACCCTGGCCAGCTTGCTGGTGGGCGGAAGCGCCTACGCCGCCGACAAGCTGGGGATCATCGACCTGCATTGGAGCGGCAACCACCAGCTGATGGTCGGCATCGGCAACGACGAGGATGCGGACAACCCCGCCCCGACGGCTACCGTTGACGGCTACCGCCTCTCCCTCGCCTACGAGCCGGCAGGCCTCACCGACGAGCGCGCGCTCTTTCCCGACAGCATCGACACCCCCGGCCGCAGTCGGACATTCTACTCCGACGACTTCCTTGAAAGTCTCTCGGTAACCGTGCTCTACCGCGACACCGATGAGGCTTTCCCGCTCTCATCGGTCGTGGAAAGCGAGGAGGTATCCGTCAACGGGCGGGAGGGCCTGCTCGTTACCACGCAAGACACCGCAGAGCGCCGCGGCCTTACCCTGATTCTCCCCTTCGAAACCGAAAACCGCATCGTCGTCATCGTGACGGACGCGACCCTGCGCTCCGAGGCGCTGAAGGTGGCCGAGGGAATTTCTCTCGTAGCCGACGAGCCCGTCGAGCGCGCCTATCTCTGGCTCTGGAGCGATTATCTCGATCAAAGCGTTTCCGACGATGAGAGCGACCCCGACGAGGGCATGCACGCCACCTTCGAGGAGATGGGCAACCTGCACGGAATCGGCGACACGTTCCCGCTCTCCAGCGAGGAGTCGGGACTTGCGGAGGACGCCGACAGGGCGGCTTCGGGCGCGCTGACGGCCACCGTCACCGATGTGGCCGTATCCGACAGCCTCTCCGATCTTGCGCGCCCCGAGGCCATCCCCGTTGAGTGGCTTTCCCTGGCGAGGGAGGACGGCAGCCTTGGGCCCGACCTCGTCACATACGGGGCATGGGGCGACGGCGTGAACAGCGTGGACGCCGTGATCGAGCGGCGAGCCTGCCCCATCGCGCTGGTGCAGGCCACCGTCGAGTACGCCAACGCATCCGACGAGCCGCTTGAGGACTTCCTCGTAAACGCATGGCTCTTGAGCGCGCGGGAAAGCTTCGACGGCTGGTCCGTCGTGCGTCGCGAGCGAGCCGTTCCCGGGGCCGACTTTGCCGAGAGCACGGCTATTATCTCCATGGAACGCACCGCCTACCTGGACGTGGAAGATGGGGCCGTTGCCGCCGACAGCGAAGGGGGCAACACCATCGCCCGCCTCGATCCCGGCGAGAAGCTCACGGTGCGCTTCGCGTGGCTCGTGCCCCGAGATGAGCTGGGGCAGCTCCTGCTCGATGTGAACGGCGACGGCGCGCTCTTCAACAAGACCGACCTCGCCTCCGGCTACGTGGATATTCGCCAGCCATCGTCCGCCGCATAGGAGGCGAGGCGAAGCGGGGCGCTTCTACCGGAAGGCTCGTGCCGGGCACGGGCCTTCCGCCACGGAACAGGTGAGAGGCGCGCTAGCCCTTGCGCGTAAGCGGGAAGCCGCGGCGGTCAAGCTCGGCGGCGACGGTTTCCACGAGCAGGGGCAGGGCCGCCTCGCAGGCCGGGGTGAGGCCCACGTAGAACTCCGAGGGCGACGGGTTTTCCACCTGCATGCCCAAGCAGTAGCCCTCGGCCGCGTATCCCATGAGTGACGCCGCATCGAAGAGGTCCACGAGCTTCAGATCGTGCAGCGACGCCTCGGGCCCGGCGTGGCGCGCCATGGCGTCGGGCTCGAAACGGTAGACAGTGCCGGGCGCATCCCCCGTGCCGTCCACGGCGTCCACTGTGAGGATGACGTCGCACGCCTCCACGTAGCCGAGCATGTCGAGCGCCATGCAGCCCACGTCCAGCAGCTGCACGTTGGCGGGAATCTCGAAGGTGTCGAGCATGAGGTCAAAGGCCGCCGGCGCCACGCCGTCGTCCATCATGAGCCGGTTGCCCACGAAGAACACCGCCGCCCGACGCGAGGGGTCGGCGGCAGGCGCCTCGGCCGCGGGAGCGGTCCCAGCCTCGCAAGCCGTCTCGGGCGCGGGAGCGATCCCGGCCGCGCATGACGCCTCGGCAGCGGCGGCAGGCGCCTCGGGCGCTACCGCCCGGCGCTCGGCGCTCACTGGGCGCTCCCGGGCAGGTTCGCGGCGGCCTCCATGGCCGGGCGCATATCCAGGTTGTACCAGGTGGCGAACGCCACCACGGCCACAGCCGCCACCGCGCCGGCCACTGCCCACGCCCGCTGGCGGCGCAGATAGGTCGCGCGATCCACCCCCATGGCCTCGGCCCGATGCGCTGCGAAGGGCTGGGCCACGATGGCGAACACCACCGTCGCCGCCACGAGCCCCACGAGCATGACCGTCGCCAAAACCACGTTCATGACCGTCGGCTGCACCGAGGCCGCCCAGATGGCGTTGTCCACGAACAGCCACGCCACGAAGAACAGAAACGCCGGCCACATCCCGTGGGCCGGCCCCCACACGGGCGCCAACAGAAGCGCCCCCATGTTCACCCGGGGCAACCCCCGCAGAAACTTCTCTTCCTCGGCAATCTGCTCGTCGGTCAATCCGGCCACGGCACGCTCCTTATCATCCAACCAATTTGGATGATTCTACCTGTTCCACGTACCAGTTCATGAACTTGGCCAGCGGTTTGCGCAAAACAAGGCCCAAAAGGGCGGCGGGAATGAGGAACAGCGCCAAATCCCCCATCTGCACCCAGAAGTCGTTGCCCCAACCGCCCATCATGGCGGCGCGCATGGCGTTCACCACGTGGGTGGCCGGCAGCCACGGGCTCAGCTGCTGGATGAACTCGGGCAGAAGCTGCAGGGGGAACGAGCCGCCGCAGCCGGTCACCTGCACGATGAGCAGCAGCACCGCGATGGCCTTCCCCAGATTGGCGAACGAGAACACGAGCGCGTAGATGAGGAAGGTGAACACGAGCCCCGCCAGCCAGAAGCACAGGAAGAACTCGAGTGGGGAGGTAACCTGCACCTTGAGGAAGAACATGTTGCCCGCGGCCATGAGCGTTGACTGGGCCAGCGAGATGAGCGCCATCACGCCGAATCGGCCGCAGAACAGCTGACGCGGCTTGGCCGCCACCAGGTTCGCGTCGCGCACCTCGCGCCGGGACACCGTGGGCTTGACCACCACGAGGATGAGCAGCGAGCCGATGAACAGGGCGAGCGTGGTGTACAGGGGCGCCATGGCGCTGCCGAAGTTCTCCACGGGAAAGACCGGGATGCGCTCGAGTCCCACCGGCGCGGCGATGGCCCGCGACAGCAGCGACACGTCGGCCGACAGCACGTCGGACAGGGCGCTGCGATCCCCCGAGGCCAGCGCGGCATCGATCTGCTCGGCCATGGAGGTGAGCCCGTCCGAGACGCTCTTGAGCTTGGCGGTGGCCTCGTCGATCTTCCCGGCCGTAGATCCCATCACCTCGCCGGCCGAGGTGGCCGATCCGGAAAGCTCCGAGCCGATGTCTCGCAGCGTGCCCGACAGCGACCCGGCGCGGCTCGCCACGTCCGCCGCCTCGTCCACGAGCTTCTCAAGGCCCGGTTTCACGTTGTCCTCGTAGTCATTGCGGATCGTCTGGATGGCGGCCTGAGCCTCCGCGGCGCGCTTGTCGGCCTCCTTGCGGTCGGAACTGATATCGGCATCGCCCGCATCCAGCTTGTCGGCGGCCGAGCGCAAATTGCCCGCCATGCCGTCCAGCAGATCGGCCGTGGAGTTCATCTGCTTGACGAGCGCCGTGACGTTCGGCCGCACGAGCTCGGGCATCGCGGCGGCCAGCGCCTCCACGCTCTTCGCCAGATCGCGATAGCGGGTGCCGTGCTTCGCGAGGGCGTCGGCCTGGGTGCGCAGGTCGGAGGTGGTGGCGGCCACATCGGAGGAGGCGGTGTCGAACAGCGCGTCCATCTTCTCGGCCACCTTGTCGAAGCCCTCCGCCGAGGTCTTCAGCGCATCGGTAAGCCCCGCTCGCGCATCCTTCAGCGCGCTTACCGTGGCAGGCACCGCGCCGGCGTCCTTTGTGGCCGCATCGAGCGTGCCGTCGGCCGCCGAGACGGCCTTGGCAGTGAGCGCCGCGGAGTCATCGGCCAGGTTCTCGCAGGCGCGGGCGAGCGAGGCGTACAGCCCGAGCACTGAGGTGGCCTCTTCCACCGAGGAGGCCATGTCGCGCACATGGTCGGCCAGAAGCGCGATGCGGCCGTCCCAGTCGCTGTCCTCGGCATAGGACGACAGCGCCTCGGCCAGCGACAGCGACACCTCCGAGAGCGTTTCGGCGAACACCGAGTTCACCTGGTAGGATACCGAATCGGCTCCCTTGTCGGTGATCTTGGGGGCGATGGCGCTCTTCTTCTCGTTGGTGTAGTAGATGATATCGGCGTGCTCCATGTCCTTCGAGTAGAACGTGAGCATGTCGCGACTGAAGTCCTTCGGGATGACCACGGCGGCGTAGTAACGGCCCGAGCGCGCGCCGTCCACCGCGTCCTCCTCGTCGGTGAACACCCAGTCAATCTGGTCGTTGGCCCGCAGCGCGCTGATCACCTGGTCGCCCACGTTCACGCGCAGGGGCACCAGATCGCTCTGGTAGCCCTCGTCGGTGTTGGCCACGGCCACCTTCAAATTGCCGGTGTTGTCGAACACGCTCCAGCACGCGATGATGTTGTACCAGGCGAAGATGGACGGCATGACCACGAGGCCCACCGTGATGATAATGCTCATGACGTTGGCGACGAGCCGGCGCACATCGACGCGGAAGAGCTTGGCGATATTACCCATGGTCATAGTACCTCGCAGCCGCCCGGTCGGCCTCGTCCCCGGCTCCCTCGCCCTCCCCCGCCACCGCGGCCTGCACCGTGCGCGTGGCCTCGGCGAGCTTCATGAGGTGCGCATCCGACATATCCCCCAGCTTCAGCTGGCGCTCGAAGCTGTAGCGCAGGCTCTCCACCACCACAAGCGCCACGAAGACGAGGATGAGCCACAGAAGGGCGCCAGTTAAGACCCACACCTTCTCGGCCGGCGTGAGCGCGAACACCACGGCCAGCGCCACCGGCACCACCACCCCCAGCACGATGGCGCCGCGCATGATACGCGGGTACCAGCGGCTGAAACGGGCGTAGCGGCGGGCCAGGTCGGTCTCATAGGAGCTCTTGTCCGACAGCACCCGCATGATCTGCGAGAGGCGGTAGGGCCGCATGGGTACCTCCACGTTCTCGCCGTTGAACAGGCCGCCCTCGCGCACCTGGCGCGCCACCATGCGGTTCACGTTCGCCATGAGCGGCCGCACGAGCAGCCCGAAGGCCATGCCGATGACGAAGAACAGCCCGAGGGTGGCAAGGGCCGTCTCGTACTGGGTGCCGTAGAAGCCGCAGATGGCCTCGCGCATGGCGCCGATGCCGTAGGTGAAGGGGAACAGCGGGTAGATGGCCTGGAAGAAACCCGAGGTCATCTCGATGGGGTACAGGCCCGTGGCCCCGGGAATCTGGGCGAACACGAGCACGATGCAGATGCCCTTGCCGATGTGCTGCAAGACCACCGAAAGCGAGAAGATGATGCTGAGGTAGGCCAGCGACGCGCAGGCCGCGGCGATGAAGAGGGCCGGCGCGCTCGCCGTCTGCACGCCGATGGCCAGAACGCCGGCGCAGCAGATGAGCGCCTGGGCCACGGCCAGCACCCCGAGGAACAGAAAGCGCCCCCAGTAGCGCTGCCCCAAGGTGAGGTTCGGGATGCCCTCGTCGTCCACCTCCTGGCGCAGGATGACCACGAGCATGAAGGCGCCGATCCAGAAGGTGAGATTCATGAACAGCGGCGCCATGGCACTGCCGTAGGCGTTCAGGGGGTAGAGCTGCTCGGTGACCACCTCGGTGGGCGAGGCCATGAACGCGGCGATCTTGTCGGCGTCGAGCGAGCTGTTCAGCAGCTTGCCGAGCACGCCGGACTGGCCGAACACGAGCACGTCGTCGTGAACGCGGCCGAGCTCCTCCTCCAGGCCGGCGAACAGGTCATCAGTCTGGGCCACGGTCTCCTTGGCGGTGGACAAGGTGGCGTCCAGCTGGTCGATGATGAGCGAGGTCTGGTCGACGAGGAGCTTCTGGGTATCGAGTGTGCCCTCAAGCGCCGTGGCCGTGGAGGCCAGCGTGCCGAGCGCCTCGTTCAGCGTCGGGATGGTGGTGCCGTACAAGGTGGTGGACCACTCGGATGCCGAGCCCGTGGCGGCCTGGACGGCCTCGTCGAGGGTCGTGGCGGCGTCGCCCACCTGGTTGACCGTGGCCACGGTGCGGTCGTTGGCGCCCGAGAGCGCGTCCAAGGTGGCCTGGGCGGCCTGGGTCCGCTCCTCGGCGGTGGCCGCGGCGTCCTCGATGCCCTTGCGCACCTCGCTGCCCTCGGGCAACTGGGCGGCCAGGGCGCGCAGCGACGACGCGGTGGCCGCGCCCTCGTTCACCGCCGCCTGGCCCTGGCTGAGCGCCGCCTGGATGGCACCCTGGGCCTGGCCCGTCGTGCGAATGAGGCCCGCGGCGGCCTGGGCGGCCTTGGCCGACGAGTCGTTCACCGCCTGCAGGCTCGTGTTCATCAGGGGCATGGTGAGCGCCGAGAACTGGTTAAGCGACGACTGCATGGCCTCGCTCTGGTCCGCCACCTCGGTCAGGCCCTTCTGGGCCGCGTCCACGCCGCTTCTAGCCTTGGCCAGCGACTCGCGCGCCTCACGCGACTTGGCGGCGGCCGCGTCCGTCCCCTCGTCGAGCTTCCCAAGCGACGAGCGCACCTCTCCGAGGGTGGAAAGCGCCCCGGCGATCTTCTCGGCGGCAGCGGAGCGCGTGTCAGTCAGCGCCTCCTTTGAATCGCCGAGGGCCTCGTCGATGGCCTTCACCGCCACGTCGCTTACGGTGGACACGAAGGTGGAGTTGATGGTCTCGTCCAGCGTGGAGGCGCCCGTGTCGGTGATCTTCGGCGAGACGGGACCGGCCTTCTCGTTCACATAGTACTGCAGCTTCGGCTGGGTGAAGTCGCCGGTGGTCAGGGTGAGCAGATCGGCGGTGAAGTTCTCGGGGATCACGAACGCCGCGTAGGCAGTGCCCGTATGCACCTGCTCCATGGCGCTGTCGTAGTCGGTGAACTCCCATTTCAGCTGGGTGTTCTCATGGAGCTGGTCCACGATGCGGTCGCCGACGTTCAGCTCGCCGGTCAGCTCGGAGGAGCCGCCCGCATCCTGGTTCACCACGCAGACGGTGAGGTTGCCGGTGTTGTCGTAGGGGTTCCAAAAGCCGATGACGTTGTACCAGGTGTACACCGACGGCAGCACCATAAGCGCCACGATGACCACGAGCGCCGGCGGCGTCTTCAGCAGGCGCAGTAGATCGCGCCTCAGTATCTTCAACACGTTCCGCACGGAAACGGGTCCTTTCCGCTTTCATCGACCGAGCACAGAGATTCAGATCATCATAGCGCAACCCTGACGAGTTTGCCCATCCTTGTTGACGGATCGGAACCATCAGTCAACTAACGCGCGCCCCTCGACTCCGGCAACGAAAAGGGCGACCTCCGCAGAGATCGCCCTTGCCAAGCGCGTTTGTGTCCGACACCTTAGTGCAGGTCGTTGTCCTCGCCAACGATGTTGTGCAGGTCGGGGTCGTACACCAGGCCGCCATGTTCCTTGTGGATGAACATGAGCTTGGTCGGCGCGAAGCCCTCCACGTTCGCCAGGTACACATGGATGAACATGAAGATGATGAACACGTACATGCCGAAGTAGTGGATGATGCGCATGGACATGAGACCGCCCACGAGGTTCGTCGTCGCGGCGAACACGGGCACGTTCATGGTCACGCCCCACAGGCAGAGCCCGGTCCAGAACATCAGCAGGATGAGGATCGGGATCAACAGGTAGCTGATCTTCTGCGGCACGCCGAGCTTGGCGCCCAGGGGATGGTCCTTCTTCAGGAACAGGTAGTACTTGATCCACTCCAGGGCCTGATGGCGGTTGTCCTTCTGGGGCAGCCAGGTCTTGAAGTCGGTCACCTGCTGGCGGGTGCCGCCGGTGGGCGAGGTCTTCACGAAGAAGGCCATGATCACGCGGGCCACGCAGTTGATGAACAGCACGAAGCCGAAGAAGAGGTGGCAGCCGCGGGAGATGCCCGTGAGGTAGGGCAGCACCGGGAAGTGAATGATGATGCCCGACAGGATGAGCATGATCATGGCGATCAGGTTGATCCAGTGAGTCACCACGAACACGAGCGGATGGGCCTCTTTGTAGTGTGCGAGATGAGCCATCTTACTTCACCCCCCAAGGGCTGGTGACGGTCTCGAAGGACTTGCCGGTCGCGCGATCGGTCACATGCACGGCGCAGGCGGTGCAGGGATCGAAGGAGTGGACCGTGCGCAGGGCGTTGATCGGCTTCTCGATGTCGGCCACCGGCACGCCGATGAGCGCCTGCTCGAGCGGGCCGTGCTCGCCCTCGGAGTTGATGGGAGCGAGGTTCCACGTGGACGGGATGATGATCTGGTAGCCCTCGATCTTGCCGTCCTTGACCTTCTCGGAGTGGTAGAGCGCGCCGCGCGGGGCCTCCCAGAAGCCGGAGCCCTCGCCGGTGGTGCGCTCGGGAGCGCGGAAGTACTCGGAGTCGCCGCCCTTGATGGCCTCCATGAGCTCGTTGACCCACTCCACCATGAGGTCGGCCACGTACATGGTCTCGACCTGGCGGATAGCGGTACGGCCGAGCGTGGACTGGAAGGCCGACAGGTCGCCGGGCTGGGCGCCCAGGATGCCGAGCACCGCGTCGACGTTCTCTTTGATGAAGGGCACGCCGCGCACGTAGGCCGCGAAGATACGGGACATGGAGCCCGCCTCCATCGGCTTGCCGTCGTAGGTGGGGCACTTCACCCAGGTGTAGCGGTCGTCCACGTTGTAGTCGGTGTAGTCCGGATCGGTGGTGAAGTAGGGCGAGGTGTAGGTGTCGTCGCCCTTGTACCAGGAGTGACCCATGTACTCCTGGATCTTGCTCTCCTCCACGTCGGTGACGCCGAAGTTCTCGTCCAGCACGCCCATGGGCAGGTAGCGGTTCTTCATCTGCTCGATGTAGTTGTCGCCGTAGGGCCAGCCATTGCCCTCGAACACGCCCCAGGCGATGTAGCGGCCGCAGCCTTTGCCGAAGGTCAGCGCCTCGGCGTAGGGGCCCGCCAGCGCCACGGTGTCGGCGAGCACGGTGTCGTTCACCCAGTCGCGCACCTCGATGGCCATGGCCAGAAGGTCGTCCAGCTTGGACTCGGTGGGCACCCACATGTTGCCGCCGGGGATGGAGGTCATCACGTGGGGCATCTTGCCGCCGAGCAGCGCCGCCATCTCGGAGGCGCGGGCCTGCATCTTCAAGGCCTCCAGGTAGTGGGAGGTGAGGATGAGGTCCAGCTCGGGGGTGAGCTTGTAGGCCTCGCCATTGTCGGCGTCGAACCAGTTGCCCGAGAAGATGGACAGCTGGCCGTTGGCCGCGAAGGCGCCCAGCTTATCGTAGAGCTGGTTCAGGTCGGAGTGCAGCGCCAGGCCGTTCTCCAGGGCCACCGCGTAGGCGTTGTCGACGTTGGCCTGCAGCGCGTTCAGCGGGTTCACGTAGTCGAGAGCCGCCAGGTTGTACAGCCACAGGATGTGGCTGTGAAGGAACTGCGCGCCCTCCAGCAGGTTGCGGATGATGCGGGCGTTGTTCGAGATCGTGATGCCGTAGGCCTTGTCGCCGGCGATGGACGACGCATGGGCGTGGGACACGGGGCACACGCCGCAGATGCGCTCGACGATCTGGGCGGCGTCCTCGGGAGTACGGTTCTGCACGACGAGCTCCATGCCGCGGAAGCAACCGCCGGAAACCCACGCGTCGGCAACGACGCCGTTCTCCACTTCCATCTCGACGCGGAGATGGCCCTCGATACGGGTAATCGGATCAATAACGGAACGTGTCAAGTCAGCTCACCTCCTTCTAGTCGTTGTTGCGGGGATCGGCGTTCTTGTGGACGAGCTCCTCGTCGAGAACCGGGCCGCCGGTGACCGGGTCGGCGTAGGTGCCGACCTCCTGGTCGGGATGCTTGGCGTCCCACTTGCGGATCTTCTCGAAGGGCGCGCCGCCGTCCATGCGGCCGGAGGCCTTCATGCCGAAGCCGTGCACCACGAGAGCGGCTGCCACCAGACCCGTGACGGCCACGCCGATGGTGGTCGGCTGCAGGTTCAGCGGGCCCACGCGCAGATCGCGCATGCGCTTGTAGAACGGGGTGTTCACCTCCACCCAGTTGTCGCCGGGGTTCATCGGGTTGGACTCGCAGCAACCCACGCAGGGGGCACCGGCCTGGACGCACCAGCTGCGGCGGTTGTTCCACAGGGTGACACCGCACAGGGCGCGGGTCTGCGGGCCCTTGCAGCCCACGGGATACAGGCAATAGCCGAGCGCTTCCTCTTCGGAACCGAACTCGTAGACGAACTCGCCGTTCTCGAAGTGGCCGCGACGCTCGCAATTGTCATGGATGGTCTGGTTGAACAAGTCGCCCGGCATGTTGAAATCGTTCAGGCGATTGAGCAGCAGATCCATGTCCTTCATGACCACGACGTCCACGAGCACCGACATGACCCACTCGGGGTTCACCGGGCAGCCGGGCACGTTCACGACCGGGGTTGCCACGCCGACCTTCTCCAGGTACTGCTGGACACCCAGGGCCTGGGCCGGGTTGGGGGCCGCGGCCATCCAGCCGCCGTTGACGGCGCAGGAGCCCACAGCCACGACGGCATTGGCGCTCTCGGCGGCCTCCACCAGCGCGGTGATGCCCGTCTCGCCGGCCACGCGCAGGGCGTTGCCGTCGAAGGCCTCCAGCACGGCACCCTCGTAGATGAGGATGTAGTTGCCTGCCGCGATGGTCTGGGCCTTGGCCTCCTCCACGGAATGGCCCGCAGCGGCCGACAGGGTCTCCGAGTAGTTCAGGGAGATCAAGTCGAGCACCACGGAAGCCACATCCGGAGTCTCCACCTGGGCGAAGGACTCCGTGCAGCCCGTGCAGGACGCGCCCTCGATCCAGATGACCGGATACAGGTCACCGGACGTTGCGCCGATAACAGACTCCTCGAGCGCACTTGCCACGCGCGGGACCGCGAGCTGGGACAAACCGGCTGCGGCGGCGATGCCGGCGCACAGCTTCATGAAGCTGCGGCGGGACACACCACGCGAGGCAAGGATGCTGTCGAACTCTGACATCGTTGCCTGATTTTCCATGCGTACACCTCCTTATAGGTGTTCTCGTCTCGCTTACATGCAGTGGTAGAGTATCCTTATTGGCATCACATTTGCTCCATGGAATATGGATAGATGCGAAAACAATCTACCAACGGCCTGAAAATGTTACGCAGCATCACGCGGGTAACAAAGGAGGCAAAAGCCCATGCCGCTCGCAGATTTTTCCGACCGCTTCTGATAACGGGATTCAGCTATTTGTGCAGCGACGAAGCCAAGGTGCCGACGGTGAACAAGCGGGGCGACCCGCTTCCCTACTCCACCGGATAGCTGCCGAGCACCTTCACCTCGCGCAGCTTCAGACGCAGGCAGTCGAGGGCCGTCTGCACGTCGAAATCGTGGATGGAGCCGTCCAGCTCCACGAAGAACATGTAGTCGCCGAGCTGCTTTTTGGTCGGACGCGACTGCAGCATGGTGAGGTTGATGTCGGCATAGGTGAACTCCGACAGGATCATCTGGAGCGCACCGGGCTTGTCGGCCCGCAAAAACAGCGCAAGCGAGGTCTTGTGGCGGTCGCCGGAGATGAGCTCGGCATCGGGCAGGCGTCCCACGAGGGCGAACGCCGTTTGGTTTTCGGGGTTGTCCTGGATGTTCCGACACAGCACCTTCGCGCCGTGCAGCTCGGCGGCAAGCGCGTTGGAGATGCCGGCGCAGGTGGGATCGGCCGCAGCCAAACGCGCGCTTTCCGCCGTGGAGGACACGGCCAGCGTGGTGCGTCCGGGCAGCTCGGTGGCCAGGAAGCGCCGGCACTGGGCAATGCCCTGGGGATGCGATGCCACGCGCACGATGGTGTCCAGCTCGGCGTCGGGGTGCGCCACCAAACAGTGGCTCACGTTGATGACCTCCTCGGCCAAAATGACGGCATCGGTGCGGAAGGCGAAGTTGTCCAAGGTGGCCGTGACCGGCCCCTCGAGCGAGTTCTCCTTGCCCACCACGCCGAAGCGGGTAACGCCGTCATCCACGCAGTCGAACACCTCGTCGAAGGAGGTGCACTCCACCAACCGGGGCTCCTCGATGCCGAGCCGCGCCGCGAAGCGCAGGGCGGCCTCGTTGGAATAGGTGCCGGCCGGGCCGAGGAAGGCGATGGAGTTATCGTAGCTCATGGGATGCCAATCTGTCGCGCCGAATCTGTCGTCGATCATGATAAACGTTTTGACAGCAGACGCCAGCGCCGTCCGGGACGGATGGAGCAGACGCCCCGGGCGGAGGAAGCGAGCCGACGAGCGCGCCAAGCCGACGGCAACAGGGAGCGCGGCATGTTTAGAAGCAGCCTCCCAGAGGCCGAGGCGGCTCACCTCCGCAGCCGCCACCCATGCAGCAACACCATGCAGCAACACCATGCAGCAACACCATGCAGCAACACCTTGTACATATCGACGCATTTCGAGCATCAATGCATCCTTTTGCCTGATATGTATAGATCTCACCCCTTGTGAACGCGAGAAACTATGCATATCGGTCGCTTTCAGGCACCTAACCTATGCATATCGTGCAAATTTCAGCAGAACAGCCAACAAGCTCATAGAGGCCCAGTTGTCAGGGAGCCAGCAACGCGCATCGCACGGGGCAATGCCCCGGACAGCAAGCCGAAAGCGCCGGAGCAAAGGCGCTGGACAAGAGGCGTTAGGGCCGGAGAGCCAAGTGGTCGGACAAGAGGCGTTAGGGCCACCGCGGTATCGAGTCCAAAGGAGCCAGATCCGAAGGAGTGCCAGGATCCGAGAGCGCCGGATCCTCGCACCGCCACGATGTCGACTCCGAGAGCGCCGGATCCTCGCGCCGCCACGGTGTCGACTCCGAGAGCGAGGGGCCGCCGAGCGGCCGCAGCGACGGATCCGGGGGGCCGGGGCCGCCGTTGCCTCCGCAGCGCCGGGCCCGAAAGTGCCGGGGTATCGAGCCCACACGACGAGTGATGCAGAGCAGACGGACGTAGTGGCAGCCCGCATCTCCCCGCATCCAGTCGCAAGGCGCGCCTAAACCACCCCTTTTTCGCACGGGAACCGCCCCAGATTCCCACTTGCTTCCCACGTTTCATAATGCCTACATGAACAGGTAATTCTTGAAAAATTTTCCTTCCATTTCATCCTGCGCCATGTTACTTTCATCGCCATGACGCTGTGTCTCGCAAAATACTCCGCACTGGAATCGCTCGCCGCGGCAGCGCAGCCAGCTCATGGGCTTTTGGCGCTCCCGCGAACCGAACCGTTCGATTACGATGCCCCCAGCAGCAAAGCTGTAGCCGACGCTCAGAGGAGCCTCCCGTTTCTCACGCAGCCCGCAACCTTCGTGTTGCCCGATGCAAGCTATCGCCGAAATTTGCGCGGCGCCTCCTTTCTCATTTGCAAGCACGCCGCCGTTCCAGGTGCCCTTTGGAATCTGCGCGCTCCGGCAGACAAGCCGAGACAGCGGAACCGCAACCCGATTCCAGCGGCATCCGAAGCCGTGCAAGGGCTACCAGGCACCTCGTCGCCGGCGTTTTGCCTAGCACAGCTGGGCGTCGAGCTCCCCCTCGTTCAACTTGCGGAGCTCGCCTGTTCCCTGACCGGCCTGTATCGATTTGCGCCATCGCGTACCGGCTCTATCCTCGATGCCGTCCCTATCGCAACCCTTTCGGAGATGCGAGGATTTCTCGAGCGCCACAGCAGCATCGCCGGCAGCAGGAACGCTCGACGGGCGCTGGGCCACGCAATCGAACGGCTCGGCTCTCCCGCCGAGACCGCTCTGTGTTTGATGCTATGCCTACCACGAAGGATGGGCGGCTTCGGATTTCCCCACCCCGTTGCGAACGGAACGATCACTCCGTCGTCCTCTCGGCGGGCGCGCGTATCGCAGAGCGAATTTCACCCCGACCTCCTCTGGCCCAAAGCGCGACTGATCCTGGAATATGACAGCGACGAGCACCATCGCTTGCCCCAGCAGGCCGCCCGAGACGCAAAGCGCCGAAACGATTTGGAGATTCTCGGGTTCGATGTCATTGTGGCTACAAGAGCTATTCTGCGAAACGTCAGCCTGTTCGACAAGATGGCCGACCAGATACGACTTCGCTTAGGACTTCGCGCGACAATCCGCACGGAGAAATGGTTGCAACAGCGCGCCGAACTACGACAGCTACTGCTAAGCCCCTCGCCGAACAGCCATTACTGGCGCTAAGGCAAAACAGGGGCAATCTGGGAACCTGCGGCGACCGCCTGAGCGGATAGCGTCTCATCGTTTCCTTGTGACGTTGTGCGCAGAAGGCCCGGGCAGTCGCCGTGCAATCAGCATGCTAGCCAGATCCCCGGCGTATCCTGCCCGCCGTAGCCACTCCCAACCCTGCTTCCCGCTCCTTCCGCTGACATTATAGGACACCCCATTGCCGCCCGTAATCCCCGCACCCCGCGGCCGCCCGCGGCCCCACGTTTTCGCGTCCGTCTGCGGCCACGCGCTTTCGCGGCCGTCTGCGGCTCCGCGCTTTCGCGACCGCCCGCGGCCCCGCGCTTTCGTGGCCGCCCGTGGCGCTATGCTCTCGCAGCCGTCTGCGATCCTCCATGCCCGTACCCATCCGCAACCTCAAGCTCCTGCAACCGCCCGCGTTCCTCCGCTCCCTCGCGGCCGCCCGCAGCTCCGCGCTCTCGCAGCTGTCTGCAACCCCGTGCTTTCGAGGCTGCCTGCTGCCTCGCGGTCCGACAAACGCTCGCAGCCCCCCGGGGGGCCTCCTGCACCGTACCCTGAGGCCGTTGCCCCTTCGTCGCTTCTTGGCAGAATCGCCGCCCTATCGCCGTCTCCTCGCAGAACCCCTCCCATCCTCCCCTCGCAGCGTTTCGGACAAACTGCATCTTTTTGCGAGATATGCATAGATTGGGGGTGCGGACGTTTTTCCGTACCGCCTAGGCGGCGTACCCAAGCGAGGCGCGGTACTCGTCGGGGCTCAGCCACCCCAGCGAGCGCTTGATGCGCCCCGAGCAATAGTAGCGCAGGTAGGCGTCCAGACGCCCGGAGAACTCCGCCAGGGAGACGCCCTCCCAGTCCCTGTAGTGGAAGAACTCGTTCTTGAGCCGGCCGAAGAACCCCTCGCACGCCGCGTTGTCCGGGCTGCACCCCTTGGCCGACATGGAGCGGACCAGGCCGGCCCCCTCGCACAGGGCGATCCAGCCGGGCCAGCGGTAGTGGCCGCCGCGGTCGCTGTGCACCACGGTGCGCGCCCCCGGGCGCCTGCCGGCGAGCGCGTCCTCGAGCGACCCGTTGGCCAGGTCGGCCGTGGGCGACGCCCCTATCCTCCAGCCGGCGGGGCGCCCGTCGAAGCAGTCCACCACGGCGCTCAGGTAGGCCTTGCCGGCCGGGATGCGGAACTCGGTTATGTCGGTGACCCACAGCTCGTCCGGGGCGGCCGCCGAGAAGTCCCTGGCGACCAGGTTGGGCGGGGCGGCGGACACCTCGCCCTCGTAGGAGCTCCACCCCCTGCGCCGGCGCCTGTTGTAGGCCGCGGACAGGCCCTCCTCCCGCATCAGCCGGCGCACCACCTTCTCCGACACGCGCACGTCCTCGCGGCGCAGGCGGGCCCATATGGTGCGGTAGCCCCACGCGCGGGAGCCCTCGTCGAACAGCTCGCGCACGCGCGCCCGCAGCCCGGCGTACTTGTCGGGCCGCCCCAGGCGCGCCCGGTGGTACTCATAGGAGCTCCTCGAGATCCTCAAGAAAGCGGTGATCTCTCGGAGGGGCAGGCCTGTCGCCGCGCGCAATCTCTCGCCCAGCTCGCACTTTCTCCTGTTCGATATCGAACCCGGGTGCGAGCCTGCCCCTTTTAGGTCGTCCAACACCGCCCTGAGCAGCATGTTCTCGTTCATGGCGGCCTCGTAGGCCGCCCTCTCCGCCTCGTTCAACGGGTCCTCCTCCGCATCGGGAGGGGCCATCCTAGCAGCTCCCCGTGGAGGTCTTGCGGCGGAGCCGGACGCCCGCCATCGCGCGTGGGGCAGCAGGCCCCGCCCCCAGCGCTGGACCGCGCCCCTGGACGCGCCGCAGAGCTCGGCGGCCTCCACCTGGGTCATCCCCTCCTCCAGCGCGAGCAGCGCCAGCTCGATCGTGTCCCTGTCGTACATGCGGACTCCTTCCCGGACCGACGCCGGTCCAAGTTTTTGTCCGCACCTCCATTTGAATCCCGCTCCTAAGCAAATCTATGCATATCGATCGAAAATGCGCAGCTAATCTATGCAAATCGAGACTTTTTGCACAACGATGCACATTTTTTACTGATTTGCACAGCTCGTTGAACGGAAAGAGCGAGGAAGCTCGAAGGGGCTGAGGGGGGCCGAAGGGCTGAAAGAGAAAGGGATCGGTTGGCCCTGGCGGCAGTGCGAAGGGGCCGAGGGGCCGAGGGGCCGAGGGGTCGAGGGGATCGAAGGGGCGAGGGGGCCGAGGGGCCGAGGGAATCAAAGGGGCCGAGGGGCTGAAAGAGAAAAGGGTCGGTTGGCCCTGGCGGCAGTGCGAAGGGGCAGGAAGTAGCTGGGATGGCGGCAGCGATGCGGACATGGCGGCGGGGCGGAGGCAAACCGCCGGAGGCGGAGAAGCTCCCGGCGGCCGTCGGACGGAGGGCGCCGAAAAGGCTCTGACTAGCCGCAGAGGTGCTCGATGAGGATCTTCACGCCCAGGAAGATAAGGACGACGCCTCCGGCAATGGTGGCGGGCCTCTCGAAGCGGGCGCCGAAATGGTTGCCGACAGCCACGCCGACGAACGACAGCGCAAAGGTGGTGACGCCGATGACCGCCGCGGCAAGCCAGATGTTCACCCCCAAGAAGGCGAAGGTGACGCCGACCGCCAGGGCGTCGATACTCGTGGCCACGGCGAGCATGACAAGCTCGCGATAGTCGAGGGCCTCCCGCGCCTGAGGGACAGCCGCATCGGGGCGCTCGCAGGCCGATGTGCGGTACTTGGGACAACTCGCGCAGTTGCGGCCGCAAGCGCACACGTCTCCCTCGGCGTCCTCGTGGAAGGCATCCCACAGCATCTTGCCGCCGATGAAGACGAGCAGCCCGAAGGCGATCCAATGGTCCACTGCAGCGATAGAGGAGGCGAACAAGCTGCCGACCGTCCATCCGATCAGCGGCATGAGCGCCTGGAAGCCGCCGAAGAACAGCGCGATGACGAGGACATGGCGCCAGTTCACATGCCGCATGCCCAGGCCTTTGCACACAGCCACGGCGAACGCGTCCATGGAAAGCCCCGCGCCGATGAGGAACAGCTCGATGACGCCCACAACAACTCCCTTCGACCGTAAAAAAGCGCCGGCTTCGCGCCGACGCTGAAAACGGTGCGGCGCGAAAGCTGCACCGCACGTCTTGCCATTGAAGATCGCGCCAGCCCTTGCGGGCAGTCTGTTGACGCGGCCACGCCCCGTAAGACGCCGGCTACTCCCCTGCGGATACCGCCTAGTGTAGCACAGCTAGGGAACGAGCAGAGCGCCCTCGCGGCGAAAGAAGCCCTCGCCGACAAGGTCCCCCGCAATGGACTCGAACAGATCGGCCCCCACCGCCTCCCGCCCCGCCGCGACCTCGGCGGCGGACAGCTCGCGGGCCACCACGGCGGCCTCCACCCCCTCGGGGGCGGCCAGCACGCGACGCACGATCCAAGCGCGCTTCTGACGACGCGATCCCTCGAAGGCGGACTGGCGGCTGTAGGAGGCACTACGCCGGGTGGGATTCACGCCCGTAGCCTTCAGATGCGCACCGTAGTCGAGCAGCCCGTAGTACCACCGGCGCGGGTCGGCGGCAGCCGACGGGTGGAAGGCCGCGGCGGCCACTGCGGGCTCGAGTTCGCGATCGGGCACGCCCTCCCGCCCGGGAAACAGCTCGTGCAGGAAGACGGCCCGAACATTGGTCTCGACATACACGGCTGGCTTCTGGTAGGCAAACGCCATGACCCCGGCCGCCGTGGCCGGGCCGATGCCCGGAAGGGCGAGCAGTCCCTCGTAGCTGCCGGGCAGACGCCCTTCCCCCGCAACCGCGCATTCGTCGGCCGTGCGCTTCAGCGCCAGAGCGCGCCGGTTATAGCCGAGCCCCTGCCAGAGCTCCAGCACATCGGGAACGGCCGCCGCCGCAAGCGCATCTAAGGTGGGAAAAGCCGCGAGGAACCGTTCCCAGAAACGCCCGACGCGCGCCACCTGGGTCTGCTGCAGCATGATCTCGGAGACGAGCACCGCATAGGGGTCGTCCACGTGGCGCCAAGGCAGCTCGCGGTAAAGCCCGTCGCCCACCTCGAGCATGCGCGCCGTAAACTCGTCCAAAGGCGCAGCTCCTCGCGGCCAGGCCGGCTCGATTCTCTTTCCCATACTACGCTCTCCTGCCGCAATCGCTACAGGAGGCTCTCCAGATCGTCCAGGCCGGCGGCGAAATCGGAGATGACGGCGTTTTCCAGCGCAGCGTACTCGGCCGAGTCGAGCGGCTGGTAGGCGGCCAGCTTGTCGAAGAGGTTCTCGCGCGTGACCGGCTGGTAGCGCCGCTCAACCAAGCCCTGCTTATAGGCCTCTTCGAGCGCCTCGCGCACGGCCATGTACAAATCGTAGCGCGGCATGTTGGCCGACAGGCGCACCAGCTCCTCGCGGTTGAGCGCGCGCAGCGACGGGTGGGCGCGGGCCAGGTCCATCCAGATGTCGTCGCGCTCGGCGGCCGTGGGATAGTCGATGTCGATGCAGGTCATGGGATAGAGCAGCTCGCCGAAGAACGGGTCGACGGCATCGAGGGCCGACGCCGAGGCGAGTACGTACACATCGGGGTTCTCCACAGCCTGGCGGATAAGGCCCACGGCCTCGCGCGCGCCCCGAGACAGGGCGGCCATGAAGAAACCCGCCATATCGTCGGCGGCATCGATCATGGGAGCGCCCCACAAATCGATATCCTCCAGCACGAGCACCCCTCCGCCCTCGAAGCCGCGGCGCAGCGCCGCCAGGTGCTCCGAGTCGGAGGCCTGAGCGCTCACCGACAGCATGGGCACGCCCTGGAAGCTCTCCTCCATGCGCATGCGCACAGCCGGCAGCCCCAGCTCGCCCACGGTAGCCATCATGAAGCGGCTCGCATCCTCGCGGGCATCGGAGCAGAACAGCAGGCAGTCGACCATCGGCATGGCGTCGAAGCCGTGGCGGGTGTTCAGCATGGACACGAACGACTCGAAATCGGGATCGCCCGCCATGCCGATGCCGAGGGAGCGCATACGCTCGATAACCGTGCCGTAGCCCGGCGCGGTGTCGTAGGTGAAGATATCGACCGGCTGGGGCGCAGGGCCGGCATCCGGCTCTGGCGACGGACCGGAAGCTGCCGGAGCCTCCAGGGACGCGGCGGAGGCGGCCGGCTGCGGCGCGTTCACCACCAGGGGCGGTGCCATGAGCATGTCCATCGCTCCCTGGCCGAGAGCCTCGGACATCTCCTCCAAGTCGTCGCGGGAGAAGCCGAACTCAGCCAGGCGGTCGAACGCGAGCCCCTGCAGCTGGGCCGTGCAGGCCTCCACCTCGTCGCGGGACAGGTAGGGCTCCAGCCGCTCGAAGATATACTCGGCCAGGGAGCGCTCCTTAATGGAGCATGCCACCCGCCAAGCCTGCTTGAGCCCCATGATGGCGTCTTCCGAGGGCACCTCGCTCGCCTCGACGGCCTGCTCGAACGCAGCCAGGTACAGGTGCAGCCCGAGCTTCGCGTCACCCGCCTCGCAGGCGGCCGTGGCGCGGGCCAGGTAATCGTTGGTCAGACCGGATGGGTTGTCATCGCGGGCAGGCTTGCCGGCGTCGTTTCTCTCAAACATGGCGCTACCTCTCATAAGCTGCGGGCCCCGGGCCCGTTTCGTGTGTCGATGCCATTTTATCGAACAAAAGTGCGCTTGTACAGATGGAAATTACCATTCCAGAATATCGTAGCCCTCGGCGTTGGCCGTGCGGGCAAGCGGACGGTCGGGTGTGACCGCGCACGGGTGGGCGGCGGCGGCCAAGAGGGCGCGGTCAGAATGATGATCGCCGTAGGCCCAGGCCAGTTCCCACGCTCCCGCGCCGAACCGCTCATCGCAGAACCGGGTGAGCGCCTCCACCTTCTCGGGACCCTCGATGGGCAGCCCCTCCACCCTGTCGGTGTAGTTGCCCTGGAAGTCCGCCTTCATGCGCGTGGCGATGGCGTACTGAATGGGGCGACGCTCCATAGCGGCGGCCACGATGGGCTCGAAGGTGGCCGACACGCACACCACCGCATGGCCCGCTTCCTCGTGGGCGCGCATGGCCGCCTCAGCGTCGGGTCGGAAGCGCTCGTCGATGAAGCGATCGTAGAAATCGCGCAGGAACTCGTTCGTCTCGCCGACCGAACGGCCCGCGAAAGCGCGGAATACCAGCCCGCGCACCCAGCTCTCGTTCTGGGGAAGGCGCGCCTTGTAGCAGGCCGCCCAGCCCAGAATGCGCGCCACCACCGACGGCTTCAGCATGCGGCGCCGGGCCAGATGGCGCACGAGCAGCACCGGGGAGTTGCCGCGGATGCAGGTGCCGTCGAAATCGAAGGCCGCCACCTGCACCTTCCCCGCCTCGTTGCGCGCGGGCTCGGGCGGAATGAGCCGCTCGGCGCCGAGAGCCGCAGGAGCGACACGGCACACGCCCTCGGGCAGATGGGCGAACGGGCCGCAGCCGCATTCCCCATCGGGCACGAGCACGGAGGGTTTCGACGCTATGGGCATGATCACTCGGCGATCCTTCGGTCTGTCGGCGCCAACAACGGGCGATCGGCCCGCCGTGTGCCGCCGACGAGAATACATGAGACCCTATCATAGCCCAACGCTGGCGCCGACGCCGCCGCGGGATGTCCAACAACAGAGAACCTTTACCAACCTGATGCCTTCGCAAGAAACGGGAGTGGCACGCCCGCCGCACCCGAGCGCGGCTGCTGCGGAGCCGCACCCGAGCGCGGCCGCCGCGGAATCGAGCCGCCCCCTACTCGCCGAACCGGTCGTTGCAGGCGGCGAACTGGGAGGCGTGCAGCTCGGCGTAGAAACCGCTGGCGGCAATCAGCTCGTTGTGGGTTCCCTGCTCCACGATATCGCCGTCGCGCAGCACCAAGATAAGGTCGGCGCGGCGGATGGTGGACAGCCGATGCGCGATGACGAAGGAGGTGCGGCCCTCCATGAGGCGATCCATGGCCTGCTGGATGCGCAGCTCGGTGCGCGTGTCCACCGAGGAGGTGGCCTCGTCCAAAATGAGCATGGGCCGGTCGGCCAGAAGGGCGCGGGCGATGGTGATGAGCTGGCGCTGACCGGCCGAGATGTTCGTGCCGTCCTCGTTGATCGCGAAATCATAGCCGCCGGGCAGCGTGGCGATGAAGTGGTCGGCGCAGGCCTCGCGGGCGGCGGCCCGAACCTCGGCGTCGGTAGCGTCAAGGCGCCCGTAGCGGATGTTGTCGCGGATGGTGCCCGCGAACAACCACGTGTCCTGCAGCACCATGGCGAACTGCTCGCGCACCGCAGCACGCGGCATGTCGCGGATGTCGGTGCCGCCGATGCGGATGGCGCCGGCGTCCACGTCGTAGAAGCGCATGAGCAGCTTCACGAGGGTGGTCTTGCCCGCGCCCGTGGGTCCCACGATGGCCACGGTGCGCCCGGCGGCGGCCCGTGCCGAGAAATCGCGGATGACCGGCGCATCGGGGGTGTAGCCGAAGCGCACGTGATCGAAGACGACATCGCCGGCCTCGGCGCCCCCACTGGCCGCGGCTCCCTCCGCGCCCTCGGCGTCCCCGGCGGCCGCGGCGCCACCCGCGCCTTCGCCGGCCTCGGCGGCCCCGGAAGCCTCCTCCATCTCGGGCAGATCGAGGAAGGCGAAGATGCGCTCGGCTGCCGCGGCCAGCGACTGGAGCACGTTGGAAACCTGGGCCAGCTGGGTGATGGGCTGGGTGAAGTTCTTCACATACTGGATGAAGGCCTGGATGTCGCCGACGGTGATGGCCCCGGTCACGGCGAAGAACGCCCCCGACACCGCCACGGCCACGTACCCCAGATTCCCCACGAAGCCGAGCACCGGCATCATGAGGCCGGAGAGGAACTGCGCCTTCCAGCCGGCGGCGTACAGCGCCTCGTTGTCGCGCTCGTAGGCCTCCGCCGTGGCGCCTTCGCGTCCGAAGGCGCGCACCACCGCGTGGCCCGAGCACGTCTCCTCCACCTGACCGTTCAGCGCGCCGAGCAGGCGCTGCTGGGCCACGAAGTGCTTCTGGGACAGGCGCACCACCACCATGACGAGGGCCATGGACACCGGGATCATCACGAGGGCCACCAGCGTCATGACGGCGTTGATGGACAGCATCATGGCGAGCACGCCCACCACGGTGACCGTCGAGGTGATCATCTGGGTGACGCCCTGGTTCAGACTCTGGCCGAGGGTGTCCACGTCGTTGGTGATGCGCGAGAGCGTGTCGCCGGTGGAGTTCCTCTCAAAATATCCGAAGGGCACGCGCTCGATCTTGCGAGCGATGGCGTCGCGCAGACGGTAGCAGGTCTGCTGGGAGATATAGCTCATCACCCACGACTGCACCCACGAGCACGCCGCCGAGGCCAGATACAGCGCCAGCGTGGCGAGCAGAATACGCCCGATGGCGTCGAAATCGATGGAACCGGCGCCCGCCGCCTGGGCCACGGCGCCGTCGAAAAGCACGGTGGTGGCCTCGGAGAGCACCTTCGGGCCCACCACGGAGAAGACCGTGGAGCCGATGGCGAAGATGAGCACGAGGGCGAGCCGGCCCTTGAACTGCCCCATGAAGGACAGCATGCGGCGCATGGTGGGACCGAAGGCCAGCGGCTTCTCGCCGCCCATCATGCGGCCGGCAGGCCCGTGGCCGTGGGCGCCTCCCGGGCCGCGGCGCGGGCCGCCCGGCCCGACGGAGGCTCCGTGGGGGCCATGGGGGCCGGCGGCTGCGGGGCCTTTGGGAATGAAGGAGGGGTGTCCGCTCATCGCGCACCCCCTTCCCCGCCCTCGGCAGCGGCAGCCGCTTCGGTCGCGTCGGAACCGGTCCCAGCAGTGGCAGCCATCTCAGCAGATGCGACCGTCTCGGTAGCGGCAGCCGCTCCGGCGTCGGCCGCGGTCGCGCTCGCGCAACCGGCGGCGAGCTCCTCCTCGGAAAGCTGCGACAGGGCGATCTCGCGGTAGGCCGCGCAGCCCGCCATAAGCTCGCCGTGGGTGCCGACCCCGGCCACCCGGCCCTCGTCGAGCACGACGATGCGGTCGGCGGAAAGCACCGTGGAGATGCGCTGGGCCACAATGATCTGGGTAGCGTCGGCCGCATAGGAGGCAAGGGCCGCGCGCACCCGGGCGTCGGTGGCGTAATCGAGGGCCGAGAAGGAATCGTCGAACAGGTACGCCCGCGGCCGCCGCACGAGGGCGCGGGCCATGGCCAGACGCTGGCGCTGGCCGCCCGAGACGTTGGCGCCGCCTTGGGAGATGGGAGCATCGAGCCCCTCGTCGCGCTCTTCCACGAAGGAAAGCGCCTCGGCGGCCGCCAGCGCCGCGCGGACGGCCTCCTCGCCGGCGGCCTCGTCGCCGTAGGCGATGTTGCTTCTCACGGTGCCCGAGAAGAGGAAGGCCTTCTGGGGCACGTAGCCGAAGTTCGCACGCAAATCGGCCTGGCGCCAGGCGCGCACGTCCACCCCGTCTACCAGCACGGCGCCCTCGCACACGTCGTAGAAGCGCTCGGCGAGCTTCACCACCGTGGACTTGCCCGACCCGGTGGAGCCCACGATGGCCACCACCTGGCCCGGCTCGGCGGTAAACGACACGTCGTGCAGCACGTCGGCCGTGTCATCCTCGTAGCGGAACGACACGTGCCGAAACTCGATGCGAGCGCCGCCCGTCCCTCCGGCGTCGGGGTGCGGGGCACCCACGTGCTCAGGCAAGTCCTCGCTCGGCGGAACAGCCCACCGGGCTGTTCCGTTCGCTGCGGAATCTGCGCGCGAGGGCACCCCGCACCCCGGCGCCTGCCTGTCGGAGTTTGCAGCCCCTTTCGCAGCCGCCCCTTCCGCAGCCGCATCCTCCGGGTCGCGCACGGCGATCTCGCAGGCGAGCACCTCGCGGATGCGCTGGGCGGCCACGTCGGCGCGGGGCAGCATGATGGAGATCATCCCCATCATAAGGCACCCCATGATGATGACCATGGCGTAGGTGATGAACGCGATGAGGTCGCCGGTCTGCAGCGTGCCGCCCCCGACGGCGCCGGCGCCGAACCACACGATGGCCACCGAGGTGAGGTTCATCACCAGCATCATGGAAGGCATCATGAAGGCCATGGCGCGGTTGGTGAACAGCTGGGTGCGCATGAGACGGCGCGAGGCATCGTCGAAGCGGGCCTCCTCGTAACCGTCGCGGTTGAAGGCGCGCACCACGGAAAGGCCGGTGAGCATCTCGCGGGCCACCAGGTTCACGCGGTCGATGAGCTTCTGCATGATCTTGAAGCGAGGCAGCGTGAGGCGGAAGAGCACGGCGATGACCGCGAACACGGCTGCCACCGCCACCACGACGATCCAGCCCAGCTGCGGGTTGGTGGCCATCACCATGACCACGCCGCCGATGGCGAGAATAGGCGCGTAGAGCACCATGCGCAGCATCATGGTGCACACGTTCTGGATGAGCACCACGTCGTTGGTGCCGCGGGTGATAAGCGAGGCGGCCGAGAACCGGTTGATCTCGGCATCGGAGAAGGCCACGATGCGGCCGAACAGCTGGCTGCGCAGATCGCGTCCGATGGCAGCGCCGGTGCGCGAGGCCACGAAACTCACCGCCACGTCGAGCACCATGGCGGCGGCGGCCACCGCGAGCATGGCAAGGCCCGTGCGCGCAAGGTAGGCCATCTGAATGGGAAGCAAATCGACGCCTGCCGCACGATAGCCCTCAAGCACCCCGACGTCCTCGACGCCCGACTGGGCAATGCCCACGTCCACGATCTGCGAGGTAAATACCGGCAGCGCCAGATCGCACACGGCCTTCAGGGCGAGCAGCACCACGACGAGGGCCACCGCCCCCTTGTGCTGGCCGAGGAAGCGGATCACGCCCATGGCGCACCCGCCTTTGAACCTCGAGCGCCCCGCGCGTCCCGGACGGCGAGGCGGCCGTTTCGGACAGCGCCATCGGCGAAGCGGGCGTCCTCCACAACTGGCCCCTTATCCCGCGAAGAAGGCGAGCGCGGCGTACACGCCCACCCCGGCTACAGCGGTCCACAGAAGCGACCGGCTCTTCACGGCCACGAGCGCGGCGGCCACGGCGGCCACAAGCGGAATGGCGGCCGGCCACACACCCGCATCGAACATGCCGGGGTTCAGCAGGTCGTTGGCCACAAGCGCCGCGAAGGCCGCGGGCGGGATGAAACCGAGGGCCTGGGCGAGGCGCGGGGGCAGCTCGCGGCCCTTCAGCAAAAACAGCGGAATGACACGGCAGGCCCACATGGCCGCCACGCACCCGACGAGCACGAACCAGAACTCGCTCCAGCTCATCGGCCCTCGCCCCCTTCGGACGCGCCGGCGGGCACCCCCGCGTTCGCAGCGCCTTCGGATGGGGATGCGCCCGCAGCGCCCTCGACGCCCTCGGGCGGGAAGCCGGCCGGTCGCGACCCTCCCTTCCCCACCGCAACGGCGAAGGCCATGGCGCACACCACGCCGGCCACAGCCCCGATGAGGATGGCGGGCCCCGTCAGCCCCAACGCCTTGCACAGGTACACGCCGGCCATGGCCACCACCATGGCGACGATATTGGCCGAGGTGAACTTCTGGGTGACGAGCAGGCAGATGAAGATGGCCGTCATGGCGAAGGCTGCGATGCTCACGGGAATGTCCACCGCCGCGCCCACGGCGCATCCCACGATGTTCGAGATCGTCCAGGAGCTCTGGGAGAACAGGTTCACCATGAGCGCCCGGTCCACCGACCAGTTGCCCTCGGTGAAGCGCGCGGTGTTAACGCCGTAGGACTCGTCGGTCACCGATGCGGCGAACAGGGCAGAAAGCCAGCGAGGGCTGTCGGCGCACTGGGGCGCGAACGAGGCGGCGTAGAGCATCTGGCGCGTGTTCACGAGCGACACCGAGGCCGTGATGGCCGCCACCCCGGAGCCGGCGAGGAACATGTTGGGAATCATGAACTGGCCGGCGCCCGAGTACAGGAGAATGGACAGCAGCGCCACCTGCAAGGGGTTGAGCCCGATGGTGTTTCCCAGAATACCGCAGGGCAGGCCTATGGCCACGTAGCCCAGCATAATGGGCACCGCCGCGGAAAAAGCCGACAATATGTGCTCGCGAGAAAACATAGCACCCCATTATAGCCGAGCTGTCCCCTTTGCGCCCGCCGTTTCGCGGGCGGAAGCGAAATTCGCGCAAATGCACGATTCCGCCCCACGCCCCCCGGCGGCAAGCCGGGCGCCGACGACCCACCGCACCCCTCCCCCGGCGGCGGGCCGGGCGCCGCCGCCCAACCTCGCTTCTCCCCCGGCGGCAAGCCGGGCGCCGCCGCCCCACCGCGCCCCTCCCCCGGCGGCGGGCTGGGCGCCGCCCAACTAAAAGCGGGACGCCCTTGCCAGGCAAGGGCGTCCCGCCGAACGGGCGAGGCGCGGGGGCGCCCTCCTTGGCAGGGCGCCCCCGCTTCTATCGGGAAGGAGGCCTCTCCTAGGCCTGGGCGGCTTCCTCCTCCTCTTCCTCCCGGCGGCGGGCCAGAAGGGCCAAAAGCAGGGCCGCGGCGCCCACGAGGGCCAGGCCGAACATCCACAGCATCAGCTCGTCGCCGGTCTGCGGGAGCTTCACGTAGAAGACCTTGGTGCCCCACGGCGTCTCGAACACCAGCGTCTTCCAGCTGTCGCTGGGCGGCCCGAACGGGTTGTTCGGATCGACGCCGGTCATGCCCAGATCCACCGAGCGGCCCACCTCGGGCGTCCAGTCGTAGGCCGCCAGCAGGTTGAACTTGTGGCCGTAGGCGTTGGGCGTGGTGCGCACGGCGGTGAAGTTGCCGAGCACCGCCATGGCCGGGGTGATGCCCACGGTGCCCGTGCCGAGCACCTGGCCGGCCGCCTCGCCCCAGTCGGAGTCGTTGTTGTCGTCGCGGCCCGCGTTGATGGGCACGAACTCGCCGGCCTGGGGCATGGTGGAGCGCACCCGGTAGATATAGGGCTGCAGCGACTCGTCCACCATGGGCAGGCCCTCGAAGCGGTAGGCGCCGTTCACGTCAGTCTCCTGCGAGGCGACCTCGGTCCACGTGCCCTCGGACTTCACCTTCTGGCCGGAGATGGCCGCCAGGGCCGTGGGCGTGTAGGAGGCGCCGTTGAAGCCGATGGCCGCGCTGGCGAGCACCTGGCGCTCCAGGTACACCGTCATGCCCGCAATGGGCTGGGCCGTCTCGTCCTTCAGGCCATCGGCCTCCGGATCGTTGAAGGCCACGCCGGCGATGGTGGCGGTGCGGTAGGGCACCAGGCCCGTGTCGTTGTAGTCGGAGTCGACGCCCATGGAGATGACCCACGTGGTGCCGTTCGGGCCGGCCAGGTACGCCGCGCCGTTGCCCACCAGATCGGAGCGATCGGAGGGATGGGCCAGCACGATGAGGCCGCCGTGGGGATCGGCCGGATCGAGGAGCTTGGTATCCTCGTTCAGGTCGGAGTCCACATCGTGGGCGCCCTTGTTCATATGGGTCACGCCGTAGCCGGCCGGCAGGTCGTCCACGGTCACCTCGAAGCCGTAGAGCACCGTGGTCTCCTTGCCGTTGACCACGCGCTTGCCGGCCACATCCAGATCGTCGAAGATCCACGAGCCGTCGGCGGCGGACCTCACCGTCTTGGTGAACGTCTCGTCCAGCTTCCAGCCGTCGGCAGAGTACCAGTAGCGCTTCAGGCTCACGGGCACGTTCGCGATCCGCCCGGTCTCGCCGGCATCCTGGACGCCGTCGTAGTTGTCGTCCTGCCACACGATGCCGGCGATGTGCGCCTGGGCGATGCGGAACAGGCCGTAGTTGTGGTGCAGCGAGCTGAACCAGTTGATGTCGGACCACATGTTGTCGCCCTCCAGCTCCGCTACGCGGTTCTGGTAGGCGTCGTAGAGCTCGGGGACGCCCGAACCGTCGTAGATCGGCGCGTTCGGGTTCTCCTCGGTGCCCGGATCGGTGGTCTCCTGGGTGACGGGCACGCCGTTGGCATCCTCGCCCACCACCTTGTTGTACAGCTTCTCGCCGGCGGCGTTGGTCACCTGCTTGCCGAAGATGGCGTCGTGGTAGGTCTCGCTCATGGACTCCAGGTCCTCGGCCGTGGCCGTCTCCAGCCAGGCGAGGATCTCGGACACCGTGGATTCGCTCCAGTCGGAGGGAGAGGCCACGGCGAAGGTCACCGGCATGCCGTTCTTGAAGATCTGGGTGGTCTCCTCGTCGGTGGCCTCCTGGCGCTTGCACTCGCCCACGTGGGTGCACGCGGGCTCCACGCAGTAGCCGTTCTCCTTCTTGTGCAGGCACATCGCGCAGGTATCGCAGATGCCGTCGCCGTCGTCGTCTACGCCGTGGGCCATGCATCCGCCGCACTCGTCGCAGAACCCGTCGGCACCGGCGTTGCCCAGCTTGTCGACGTCGTCGATGTGCTCGCAGTCGGGATCCACGGCCTTCGCGCAGCAGTCGGACGTATGGTCGCAGTCGGGATCGGTGCAGAAGCCGTCCGTCTTCACGTGCATGCACTCCTCGCACGCATCGCAGAAGCCGTCGCCATCGCCGTCCTCGTGGGTACAGGCCTCCGGATCGCGGTTGACCTGCGAATCGAAGGTGGCGTAGGCGCCCACGGTCTTCGAAGAGTCGGACTCGGTCTCATCGGCGAGCGTGGTCAGCACCAAGAGGTCGCCGGCCTTGCGCCCGGCCTCCTCCAGGTAGGACGGCAGGGTGTAGTCGCCCTTATGGCCGGCCGCGTCGGCGATGTTGGGACGCAGGGCGTCGGTCTCATCGTCGAAGTCGGAGTTGACGGTGTCGTCGATGGTATCCTCCACATGCTGGAGCGTCGGCGCGTAGGCCTCGGGCTCCGGATAGCTCACCACCTCGGCACGGTAGGCGAACAGCACCTTGAAGGCCGCCGAATCGGACGTGGCCTGATGCACGCCGGTACCGTAGGCCATGAACTCCCAGTGGCCGTCGGCATCGGTGGTGGCAAAGCCGGCGCCGGGGATGTACTCGTAGCCGTTCTGGTCGAAGTACTTCTCGTCCTCATCGGCCACAGCCAGAGCATCGGTGGGCGACAGGGGCAGGTAGGTGTGCTCGCCCAGCCCGTCCTTGGACAGGTCGTGCTTGCCCATCAGATCGTAGAGATCCTTCTGGGTGAAGGTGTAGTCGCGCCTCCACACGCCCTTCTCCTCTTCCGGCGTCTCGGCATCCAGCATGAGCGACAGGTCGCGCTGGACATCGCTGTAGGCCGTGAAGATCACGAGCTCGTCGGCGGCATCGTCGCCGGTGCCCGTCGACTCGGCGTAGCTGGTGACGAAGGTCTTGTGGTTCTGGTACAGCACATTCAGCTTGGTCAGGGCCAGGCGCACCGCCGTCGTCTGCTCGTCGCCCTCGGGCAGGGCCTTCACGTCGTCGAGCAGCTGGCGAATCCAGGCGATCATCTCGTCGGCAGCCGCCTTCACCTCGGCATCGGTCATGTCCGGAGCATTGTCGGGCACCTTGAACGGATCGGCCATGGCCACGATCTTGTCGTAGGTCTCCTTATCGAGGCCCGAGGTCTCGAAGCTGCCGTCGCCGGAGGTGTCGCCGGGCTTCGGCTCCCAGTAGCCCATGCCCGAATCGTCGTACCAGTAGCGCACCAGGCGGATGACCGCGCCCTCGATGCCCTCTTCGGCCTCGCCCATCTTGCCGTCGGAATCCACGTCGTTCCACACGTCGCCGTCGATGAGCACCGGCAGGCTCTTGGTCAGGCCGGCGTCGAAGGCGCGCTTGTAGTACATGCGGTTGGCCAGGTCGTAGTTGGTCTTCAGGTAGCGTACCGCGTAGGCGCTCGACAGGATGCCGCCGTCCAGATCGGCGTCGGCATCCACCTTCTCGGCCACCACGGCGTACACCTCGTTGGCCTTGTCGTCGTCGTTCACGTTGTCGGTCAGCGACGACTCGAAGGAGGTGAGGTCGGAGTTGTCGCCCGTCTCGGCGCCGGCCACGTGGAAGCGGCTGGCCACGTACTCGCCGGAGTCGTCCACCACCTTGATGGAGTAGCCGGTCAGATACGGGGTAGCCATGGTGAAGTCGGGCGCGGCCAGATCCAGGGCGGCCTTGCGCTCCTCCAGGGCCCGGGTCAGGGCCTCGTCGGCGGCGATGGCGTCCTTCTGGGCCTGGGACAGCGACATGATGTCCTCGGCGCTCAGGGACTGGATCATCTTCACCGACACGGTGCGGTTCCACAGCACCTTCAGATCGGAGGTGGACAGGGCCGTGCCCGCGGCGTTGGCCACGCCGTAGGGCTGGTAGACGTACTTGATGTTCTCGCCCGGGCGGGCCGGCGTGGTCTCGTTGCCTGCCGAGTCCTTGCCGTTCACCTTGTCGCCCACCAGCACGTAGCCGGGCAGGTTGTCGAACTCGTAGATGCCCTCGTCGTTGGTGAGGGTCCACAGCTGGTGGCCGTCGATGACGATGCCGCCGCACAGGTCGCACTTGCCGTCGGTGCGGCCGTTGTCCTCCTTCTTCACATCCACATGGGCCTCGGCGGCGGACAGCTCCTCCTTGCACACCTTGCACACCTTCTTGTGGGTGTTGTCGAAGTTGTCGGTGTACTCGACGTCGGCGTGCTTGCACACATCGGCGCCGCAGCCGTCGCACTTGCCGTCGGCGTTGGTGTCGATATGGGCCTCGGAGGCCACGGTCTCGGCGCCGCAGCCGTCGCAGGTGCGCTTGTGGGTGCCGTCGCCGTTGTCGGTGGCGGTGGTGGCCACGTGCAGGCAGTCGCCGCAGAGATCGCAGCGGCTGTCGCCGTCGGCGTCGGCGCATTCCTCGTTGGTCACCTCGTAGCCGCAGTCGGAGCACACGGCGTTGTGGGTGCCGTCGCCGTTGCCCGTCGCGACGAGCGCCGTGTGATCGGCGGTGCAGGAGCCGTCGCCGGGATTCACCACGGTGGTGGTGTCGGCCAGAGCCGTCGGCTGGGCCGTCGGGGCGGCGAAGGCACGCGCCTCGCCGTAGGCGGCACGGGCCACCTCAGAAGCGCCCTCGGCCTCCTCGCCGCCGTTGCCGGCGCCGTCGCCCTCGCCCGTACCGGGTTCGGTGCCGTCGCCCTCGCCCGTACCGGGTTCGGTGCCGTCGCCCGAGCCGTCGCCCGTGTCGGGCTCGGTGGCGTCGTCATCCTCGCTGTAGGTGCGGCCGCCGGCGAAGTTGGTGTTCTCCACCCAGTAGCCGGAGTCCTTCAGCTCGCGCACGCCGGCGGCGTACAAGGCGTCGTAGTCGTAGGTGCGGCCGGAGCGCACCAGGTACACCTTATCGCCGGCGCCCACCACGATGTTGCCGCCGCGGGCATCCACCAGGCGCAGCTCGCCCTGGGGATGATCGGCGCTGATCTTGTTGCGGTCGAGGTAGAAGACGTTGCCGTCCTCGTCCTCCAGAAGCTGGTGGCCGAAGTTGTCGTAGGTGGGCACGAAGTAGTACTGGGTCAGGATGACGCGCAGGTCCTCCACGCCCTCCTCGGTCTCGTCGCGGTCCTCGGTATCGAAGCGGTCGTCGGTGGTGCCGGAGTTGTTCACGCCGTCGTAGTCCTCGTCGTACCAAGCCTGGCCCACCAAGCTGGAGCGGTCGGGCGGCACGAAGCCGGCGTTCATGGCGTTCTGATCCTGGCCGATGGCGAAGTCGTAGGCAGCCTCGACATCCACCTCAACCTCGTCCACTGTGGCCTTGAAGCCGGGCACCTTCGCACCCTGGCGGCCGATGGTGGCCTCATCGGCCACGCCGGCCAGCACCACCCGGTAGGCGGCGTTGTTCTTGGAAACCTCGCCCTCCACGGCCGTGCACTCGTAATCGGTGATGCCGCAGCCGTCGCCGTGGTGCTCCTCGGTGCCGGTCTGGATGTTCTCCTCATCGAGGAAGACCGGGTAGAAGTTGGTCTCGTAGCGGTTCCAGACCTCCTCCATCTTGTCGTCGGGGTTGCTGGCGGCCTTGTCCTCGTCGGTCACCATGGGCTGCACGCGGGAGTTCACGGCGTCGTGGGCCGTGGACTGGGCCTCGAAGCTGGTCACCAGCAGCGAGCTCATGCCCTCGTCGGTCTTCTCGCCGTTCACCTCAACGGTGTAGGACACCAGCTGGTAGTCGTACTTCTTCGTCGCGGCGTTCCACATACGGTAGGCCGTGGGCAGCTTGTCGAAGACGTAGTAGCCCGAGACCTCATGACCGCCCAGGTTGCCCTCGGCGACGAGGTCGTCGTTGTCGCCGGTCAGCACGGCCACCTTTCCCGCACCCAGGTAGGTGGAGTTCGGGATGGTGTGGGTGAGGCTGGCGGTCTCGCCGGGTTTGAGCGTAGAGGCCTGGGCATCGGCGATGCCGTCGGCCTTGCCCGCGGCCATGACGTTCTGGTCGTTGCCGAAGGACTTGTTCTGGATCCAGGTCTTCGTGGCGGCGTTGTACAGCCACTGCTTCAGCACGACCTGCTTGCCGTTGTAACCGCGCTCGATGAAGTCCTCGGTGACCTTCTTGCCGTCCTTGGTGAGCGTGGTGCGCACCTCGGTGTTGTAGTTGTACAGGCCGTCGTAGTCGGCGTCCTCCCACACGAAGCCGTCGATGGCGTAGGTGGGCGGCGTGATGATGCCGCCGTCGTTGTGGTCGCGGCTGGCGCCCATCATGAGGTCGTAGGCCACCAGGCCCGCGCCGTTGGTCATCACCGGCACGGTCTTGGGCTCGCCGGTGGCCTCGTCCACCACGATGTTGCCGTCCTCGTCGCGCTCGTAGTTCGGCGTCTGGTCGGCGTTGTGGGAGACTGGCGCGTACACGATGTTGGAGGGATGCGAGGTCAGCCCGTCGGGGGTGTTGCCGTTCACGTCCACCGTCTCCAGCAGCACGATCATCTCGCTGGCCGCGTTGTCGGTCAGGTAGTTGTCGGCGGCCAGGTCGGAGTCGTGCTCGTAGTCGACCGGGTTCTCCACGGTGCCCTTCACGTGCAGCTTGGCCTTGAAGTCGGCTTCCTCGGTCACGGACGGCTCGGTCACGCGCACCTTGTAGCCGTAGACCACCCACACGTTCTTGCCGTTCACGGTGCGCAGGGCCGAGGTCTCGAGGTTATCGAAGCGGTAGGTGCCCGCACGGTACAGGTTGTCGGAGCCGGCCTCGTTCTCCACCGTCTCGCCGAGCTCGCACTCGAGCACGGACTTGTCGGTGCCGCGCTCCATGAGGGTGCGGCCCGTGGTGGTCACGGCCGCATCGGCGGTGCCGCCCTCAGCCCACTTCTCGGTGTCGCGTACCCACTGGGTGCCGTCGAAGTAGTAGCGGTCCAGCGCCACCTCGTAGCCGTCCACCGGCGCCTCGTCGCGCTGCTGGATGCCGTCGTTGTTCACGTCGTTCCACAGAAGGCCGCTGATTGACTGGCGCGTGGGATGCACCGCACCCACATGTCCGCCGGCCAGCGGGATATTGTAGGGAGCGAACTCCTTGATGATGTTGCCGTTCTCGGCGGTCCACTGGTTCACGAGCTTCTCGCCCGTATCCACCGTCAGCCAGTCGTAGGCCGCCTCGCCGGCCTGGCCGGCCAGCAGCTGGGCCATGGGCACCGTGGCGTAGTCGGAGCTGTAGGCGAGCTTGGTCTTGCCCTCGCCCTCGTTCACGCCCTCGCTGGCCACCACGATGCGGCCGCCGTTGGCGTTGCCCACGTTGCCCGTAGCCGTGCGGGTGCCCTCCACGATGGAGCCGTCGGTGGCCACCACGCTCGTGCGGTCGGTCACGATACGGCCCGCGCCGCCGGCGAGCTGCGCGGCGCCGTTGCGGTCGAGGTTCTCGGCATCGGAGTCCACCGTGATGTCGGTGCCCACATGGTAGCGGGTAAGCATCCAGCTGTCGCCGTTGCCGTCGGAATCGGTGGCGCCGCCGCCCAGACCGTCGATCTCGACCTGATAGCTGGCCAGCGCGTAGGAGTCGCTGAACAGCTTCTGGCCGGCCACGGCGGCAATGGACACGTCGGTCGCCTGGATCGCGCCGGCATCCACCACGGCACTCGGCAGGTTGTCGAAGCCGTAGGTGCCCTTGTTCAGGTTCGTCACCACCGCGCCGAGCTCGTCATAGCCCACCGAGCCGGTGATGGCGGTGCGCATCTGCTTGCCATTGGGGGTGATCGTCTGCTTCCAGCTCTTGGCGCCGGTCTCCTCGTCGGTCTCCTCCGTCCAGCGAATGTCGCCGTCGAAGGTGGAGACGCGGTTCCACTGCTTGTTGTCGCGATCGTAGGCCCACTGGGTCAGGCCCACGGTACGGCCGGGCAGACCCTCCTCGAAGGCGCTCTGGAAGATGCCGTCGTAGGAGCGCAGGTGCTCGGCGCGGTCGCGGATCGGGTCGGATTGGGGCTGATAAGAATCGTCCCACATCAAGCCCGTGATGGAGGTGCGGGGCACGAATACGAGGCCCGCGTCGCCGCCGCGCTGCACCTGGACGTTGATGTCGATGTCGTAGGTCACGCCGTCATAGACCTTGAGCGTCTTCTCGTTGGTCGAGGAGGCGCGCTTCTCGCGGGCAATGATGACCATGCCGTCGGCACGGGTGGCCGGCACGCCGGTCGCGGCGCCGTCCACCGGATCCTTCGGATCGATGAAGCGGTTCACGAGCGGGAAGGAACCGGACTGGGAACCATCGCCGGTGCCGAAGTGGCTGCCGCGATAGATGTCGGACTCGGTGTCGTAACCGGCCTGGTCGTCGAGCGTTGCCACGTGCGGACGGGTCAGCGTCGCGTTATCGGGCAGGCCGACCACCTCCACGGTGTAGCCGCACAGGTACTCGGTGTCGGAGTTGGCGTCGGGCTGGAAGCTCGTGGGAACCTCCTCGCTCTTGTACTGGCCCTTCTCCAGACCACTTCCATCCTGGCCGTTGGAGGTGACGCACTCGGTAACCGGCGCCAGCGTCGTGGTGCCGTCGGCGGCGGTGACGAAGGTGCGCTTCCAGGTGCCATCGGCATCGAGGTAGTACTGGGTGATGCGGATGCGCACGCCGGCGATGCCCTCTTCGCCCTTCGAGACGACCTTGCCGTTCTCATCGGTCACATCGGTCTGGCGGATACCGTCGTAGTTGGCATCGTTCCAGATGTAGCCCATGACCGGCGCCGCGGGCGGCATGATGTAGCCGCCGTTGATGCGCGTCTCGTTCTTGCCGAAGGTCAGGTCGAAGGACACCTTGGTGCTCGCGGCATCGCTCGGGAGGTTCTTGCCCTCGGAGCCCACCTGGTACTGGGTACCGCTCGTGCGCTTGCCGGCCACGTCGTCGGTCGACGAGCCCGCGAGCACGAGGATGGAGTCAAGGGTATGCACATCGCCGTTGGAGGAGTAGGCGTCCTCGCGCTTCAGCGGGAAGGTGTTCAGGCCGTAGCGGTACTCGTTCGGGTCGCCCGCGTTCACGTTGGACAGGCCCTTGGAGTTCCACACGTCGGTAATCTTCTTCGCCTCGGCATCCGAGGTGCCCGTCGGCACGTGGGACGTATCGTAGGTGGTGTGCATCTCGTACTTGCCCGGCTTGAAGGCCAGGTTACCCTTGATGGCCACGGTGTAGCCGGCCAGGTACTCCTTGCCATTCACGAACACGCGCACGGGCAGCTCGTCGAACTCATAGTAGCCGTTCTCGTGCTTGTCGTTCTTGGCCTGGGTTTGGGTCTTGCGGAAGACGAAGTCGTCCTCGTTGTTGCGATCCGTGTCGTATTCCTTCGTCGGCCACCAGTTGGTGTTGTTCGCCGGGTTCAGGTTGTCCGGATCGAAGTACCACTGGCGCAGATACATGTTCGTACCCACGCGACCCTCTTCGGGACCGTCCAGCTCGAGCATCTCGGTGGGCGAGTCGGGATCGGGGTAGGTGCCCTTGGTCAGGGAGTACACGCCGTCCTTGTAGGCGTTGTCCTTCCAGACATAGCCTCCGATGGCGCGGTAGGCCGGGGCCACCTCGCCCACGTCGCCGGCCACCTCGGTCGCAAGCGGGTGGGTCCACTGGTAGGTAGTACCGGCGGCGGTGTCCATGGCGTTGGCCACCGGCACCTCGGAGAAGCTGGCGGCCAGGCCGGCGGAGTCGGCGGTGCGGACCTCGGCCAGGATGACCTGGCCGTCGTTGGCGCGCACGGAACCGTCCGCGTTGTAGCGGTTGATGATCGGGTAGCTGTGGTAGAGCGCCTTCACGGCCGCATCGGTGATGGCCAGCTCGTCGGCGTTGCCGGCAACACCCGCGTTGGCAGCCTTGAAGTCGTCGGTCTCGCCAGCCACGGCGTTGGAGTCAACGGTCAGGTCGTCGCCCTCGTTGTCGCTCGTGAGATGCCACGGGTCCTGGACGTCCTTCTCGTAGCCGTCGCGCAGGTAGTTCTTCGTGGCGGCCAGCTCCACACGGTAGGCGGCCAGGAAGTACTCGTCGGTACCGGTGGCGGTGTTGTACTTCACCACGGCGGTGGGCAGGTTGTCGAAGACGTACTCGCCGTCTTCGACGGGCACCTCGGTGCCGTCGGCGGCCAGCTTCACGGCCGCGCCGGCCGCGTAGGTCTTCACAGCCACCACGGCGGGCTTGTCGTGCTTGTCGGCACGGTTCTCGCTTCCGGTCACCACCGGCACGCGCACCGGGGGCAGCGGGTCGGCGCCCAAATCGGGCGTGGGAATGACCAGCTTGGTGGTCACCCAGTCGGAACCGAAGCCGATGTTCTGCACCCAAGCGCCCACACAACCTGCGGGAGCGGAGCTGCTCTCGGCGGCCACGGTCTTCGTGCCGTCGGCGGCCACCCACTCGACCACGCCGGCACCCTTGGAGGTGTCAATCTGGGCGAAGGCGGCGGAGCTGGCCGGGACGTAATACCACTGAGTGGCCAGCACCGTCTGACCGGCGATGCCCTTCTCGTCCTCGTCGCGCACGCCGTTGGGCGCGGTGTTGTCGTCGTTCTCGGTGTCGTCCCACACGATACCCGTGATCTGGGAGGTGGGCACGCGGAACAGGCCGGTGTTCACATGCTGGCGCTTCTCAACCTGGTAGGCCACGTCGTAGTCCACCCCGCTCACGACCGTGCGGTACGGCGTGTTGGCGAAGGCGGTGCCGTCGTCGCGGGTGGAGGCGTCGGCCGTCAGGATGAAGCCCCTGTCGGTCGCAAAGCCCTTGTCGTCCTGCTCGCCGGCAGCGGTGAACTGCGGGTAGCTGGTGACGATGGGCGTGTCGTAGCCGTCCACCATCGCCGAGCGCTTCACGTCGCGCTTGGCATCGGAGTCGGCATCGGTGGCCCACACCGGCGAGGAGGCAGCGTCGCCGTTGTGGTACACGGTGAGCACGCAGCCCGCCGGCAGGCTCGGCTCGGTCACGCGATAGGACGCGATGGCCAGCATGTCGTCGGTGGCGGCGGGGTCGCCGGCCGAAAGCGGGTTGCCCTCGGCGTCGAACTGCACGAAGGGCAGCAGACCGGCGGTGTTGGCCTCGTTGAAGGCAAAGGCGCCGTCGGCATCGGTCTTCATCGTGTAGAAGCCGGTGCGGCCGGCCACAGCCCCGCTCTCCTCGTCGACAACCGCGTCGCCGAAGGCCGGGTTCTTGATCCAGGCACCGCCGTCCACGATCTCGATCTCGTAGTCCTTCTCGCCCGTGAACACCTTCTGGGCACGCAGGACCTGGCCCTTGTTGTTCTTCTTCGCGTTCGCGGTGAAGGTCACCTTCTCGTAGGTGCGCGTATCGTCGCCCTCGCCCTCGGTAACCGTCTCCACGGTGCTCGTGCCGTCGAGGTAGAACCACTGGGTCAGCTCCACGTCCTGGCCCTCGATGGCGTAGTCGCCGTCGGTGGCCGCAGCGGCCGCCTCGTTCACGCCGTCGAAGTCGGCGTCGAACCACACGGTGCCGGACACCTCGGTCACGCCGAAGTAGCCGAAGCCGCCGGAGAGGCGCTCCTCGTCGCGGCCGGTGGCCATGTCGAAGGACACGGTCACGCCGTCGCGCACCTGATCGACCTTATAGTTGTCGTCCTGGGTGTAGCTCGTGGTGTTGCCCGCCAGCACGATCATGCCGTCGAGCGTGGAGTTGGACACGTTCGTGGCCGTCGTCTCGTCGTTCTCGAACATGGTCGGCGCCTGGCCGGTCAGGCCCTGCCAGCCGAGCGGGTAGTTCTCGTTGGCGTAGGTATCCACCGCGGTGTGGGTGGCCGCGTCGTCGGTGTAGGTCACCGCGTCGGTGGCCAGCAGCTGGTCGCCCACGATGTGGGACACCGACTCATGGGGCATCTTCTCGCGGTCGCTCTCGCTCGTCGCGGGCGTGATCTGGCCGGTGACGGAGAGCTCCTCCACCTTGGTCACAGGCACGTTCAGCTCGTCGGCCGCGGCGCCGCCGGCAACCTCCACGGTGTAGCCGGCCAGGTACTCCACGCCATCCACCGCCACGTACACCGGCAGGTTGTCGAAGCAGTACCAGCCGTCGTAGTGGCCGTCGTCGGTGCCGGGGGCATCAGCGGCCTCGGTGAGGGTGGAGCACTCCACCTCGCCGGTCGCGGCGTCGCGGGCCACGGCCAGCACACGGGCCACGAGCGCCGCCACGGTGCCGTCGCCGGTGCCAGAGCCGGTGTTGTCGCCGTCGCCGTCACCGGCGCCGTCGCCGCCGGCCGGCAGGTCCACGTTGGTGAAGTTCTTCACCTGGACCCACTCGCCGCCGTTGCCGGTGGGCTTGCCGTCGGCGGTCTCGGGCACGAAGTACCACTGCTTCAGCACGACCTTCTTGCCCACGATGCCGCGCTCGGTGTAGTCGGCGCCGCCCACGGTGAAGGAGGCGTCGTTGCCGTCGAAGTTGTACACGCCGTCGTAGTTGGCGTCGTGCCACAGGTAACCGGAGATGTGGTGCTTCGGGATGTCCATGACGCCCGCGTCGTTGAAGGCGCGGTCGGCGCCCTTGGCCAAATCGTAGCGCAGGGTGGCCGGCGCGTCGGTGGCAACCGGGGTCGGGATGCGGTCGTAGCGGTCGCGGGTGTTCTGGTTGGGGTTCTGCGAGTTCGCCGCGGACACCACGTTGGAGGGCTGCGAGGCCACCGACACCTCGACGTTGCGCGTGGCGTTGTCGGCGTTCTCGTCGCCGCTCACGTAGTCGTCGGCATCCTCCACATTCAGGAGCACCGCGTACTCGTCGTCCTCCATGAGGTAGCCGTCGGCGTAGTTCAGGTCGGAGTCGATGGTGTAGTCGTCGCCCTCGTGCCAGTTGGCGGCCAGCATGTGGCGGGCGCGGAACTCGTCGTCGGTCAAGCGCACCTTGTAGCCGTAGATGACGATCTCGTCGGTGCCATCGCCGTCCACGTCGCGGCGGTCGGAGCTCTTCAGGTTGTCGAAGACGTAGGTGCCGTCCACGCCGTTCACCGCGGCCGTCTGCACGTTAGCATAGGGCATCGCGTCGTAGGTCCAGGTGCCGTCGGCGCCCTTGGCCCAGTTCTTGGCCACAGCCGGGGTCATGGGCGAGGTGGTCGCCTGCACCTTGTCGGTGTAGTCGGCGGGGCGCTTCTCGGCCCACTGGGTATCCCATGTCCAAGCGGCGCCGGCCTCGTCGGCCACCATATAGTAGCGCTCCAGCGACACGCGCACGTCGTTCACGCCGGGCTCGGCCTGGACGGCGCCGGTGACGGCATCGGTGTAGTCGCCCTGCAGGCCGTCGTTGTTCTCGTCCTTCCACACCCGGCCCGTGATGGTCTGGTACGGCGGGCGCACCTCGCCCACGTCACCGCCGTGGTGCATGGCGGTGCCGTCGGGAAGCTCCAGCATCCAGTCGTACTCGACCTTGTTGCCCCACATGTTGTTGTCCTGGTCGACGTCCTCGGTGGTGTTGTCGTTACCGGGGTTGTCATCGGTCACCAGGGTGGCCAGAATCACCTGGCCCTTGTTCTGGCGCTCCAGGGGCTCGTTCTTCGTCGTGTCCATCTCGTCGTTCTGCTGGGACACGATGTAGCCGCCGGCGATGCCGATGGAGCCCTGCTCCTTCTCGTAGGCGCCGTCCTTGTAGCCGTCGCGGCCGTCCAGATCGCGCACGTCGGAGTCGAGCTTCGAGGAGGCCAGATCGGCGTTGCCGATCTCCTGGGTGGCGCGGTGGCGGGTGAGCAGCCAGGTGTCGGCAGCCGAGCCGTCCACGGTATCCAGGGCCTCGGTGTTCTCCATAGCCGGAATCTCCACGCGGTAGGCGGCCAGGTAGAACTCATCGGAGCGCACGTTCTGCACCACGGCCACGGTGGGCAGCTTATCGAACAGGTACACGCCCTGCTCGATCACTTCGCCCGAAGCGGTCTTGGTGCCGTCGCTCGTATCCACGGCAACGACGCCGTTGCCGAGGTAGCGGGAATCGGTCATATAAGGTTTATGTACCTTGTTGCCGTCCTCGTCGGTGGTGGTCAGCGCCGTGTAGCGCTCCTCGCCGAACAGGGTGTTGCGGATCCATACGCCCTGGGTGATGGCCGTGACCGGGTTGCCGTCGGCGTCGACGATCTCTTCCTTATCGAGCTTGCCGTTGCCGTTGGCATCGGTGCCGATGCCCTCGGTCAGACCGAAGGAGGCCGCCACAAGATCGGTGTGATCCCGGGCGAAGCTGGCCCACTTGTTGGTCGGCACGTACATCCACTGGGTCAGGCGCAGCTCCTCGTTCGGGATGCCGGGCTCGGCCGCGGTATCCACCACGGTGGTCTCCTTGCCGTCCACCACCTCGGTCTTGGTGGCCTGCAGGCCGTCGTAGTTGCGGTCGTCCCACACACGGCCGGAGATGTTGGCCTTCAGCAGCTCCACGAGGCCCGCGTCGCCACCGCGCTTGGGCTCGTCGGCGCAGCGGGGCACGTCGTAGAACTTGCCGTTGTAGAACACCACGGCGCCGTTGTCCTTACCGGCCACGTCACCGGTCTGGTACTGGCCGCCGGCCGCGGTACCGCGCTTGTCGGTCAACTCGGCCGCCACGATGACATAGCCGTCGGTGCGCACCTCGGAGGTGGTGCCGTCGGCGTTGTTCACCGTCACCTTCTTCAGCTTGTCGTTGGCCTCGCCGCGCACTTCCTCGAACAGCTCCACGACGTTGCCGTCGGTGCGCAGGGCATCCGAGTCGTTGTCGATGCCCATATCGTGGGCCACGTTCTCGGCCACGTTGTTCAGGGCCTCCTGCGGGAAGGTGAGCGCGTAGTCGGGCTCCACCTCGTCCAGGGAGACGCGGTAGGCGGTCATGTAGATATGGTCGCGCGTGACCTGGGCCGCGGCCAGGGCCAGCGGGTCGGCGTCGGTATCCACCGCGTCCATGGTCACGCCCTCGCCCGTCTCGGGCTCGGGGACCTCGGGGGTATCGGGGTCGGTCGGCTGCTCGGTCTCGCCCTCGCCGTCGCCGCCCTCGACGCCCTCGCCATCGGTCTCGCCTTCGCCCTCGCCGGTCTCGTCGGCCGTCGCGGCGCCGCCCACGGTCACCTCGCCCACCGGCAGGTTCACGTGCTTGCGGTTCGGGAAGTAGGGCTGCACGTCGGAGAGCACCAACGCATCGCCCTCGCCGGCCAGCTCGTCCACGTAGACGTAGCTCACCAGCTCGTCGAAGAGGTAGGTGCCATCGGCGCCGGACACCGCGCCCTCGAAGTAACCGGCTGCATCCACGGCGATGCGCGGATCCAGCGTGACGGTCTGGGAGGTGGTGTTGCCCTCGCTATCGGTCTCGTCCACCTTCGGCAGATCGCCCACATGGGTGCGGTAGCTGAAGTTCTTCGACTTGAACCAGGTGCCGTCATCGGTGGCCGACTCGTCGAAGTCGTAGCCGGCGGCCTTCAGGGCCTGGGCCGTATCGCGGCCGTCGGCCAGCGTATCGCCGGCGGGCACGAAGAACCACTGGGCCAGCTGCAGGGTCTCCCCTGCCACGGGCTTGTCCTGGGTCAGGCGGTCGTAGATGTCCTTCTCGCTGTAGAAGCCGTCCACGTTCTTGTCCTGGAACACGGTGCCGGTGATCTTGCCGGTCTCGTAGGCGCCGAAGCCGCCGTCGAGGTTCAGCTCGTCACGGCCGATGTTCCAGTCGAAGGCCACGGCCTTGCCCGGCTCGGCGGCGTTGTCGGAGGTGGTGGCGGTCACCGTGGAGGCAGCGGGGCTGTTGGCCTCGGCCACGCCGGCCAGTACGATCTTGCCCTCCATGGTGTGCTTGGTGAAGGGCAGCGTGCCGCCCTCGGCAGCCTCGCCGTAGGCGGACTGCTCGGTCTGCTCGCCCCACACGAGGCGGTAGTTGCCGTTGGCGTCGCCGTTCTTATCCACGGTGGCCGAGACCGTCTGGGACAGCGCCTGGCTGTTCAGAACGTCGTCGTCGCGGGTGTCCGCGTCGGTGCGCTGCTGGACGAGCGTGGCCGGCAGACCGGTCACAGCCTGGGCCCGCTGATCGGGCTGCTTCACCGAGGCGCCGTTCACATTGCCCAGCACCTCCACGGTGTAGCCGGCCAAGTACTCGGTGCCCAGCTCGTTGCCCTTATGGGCGCGCACGTAGCGGGTCGGCAGCTTGTCGAACAGGTACTGGCCCACCTTGGCGGCGTCCACCGTCTCGGTGGTGGTGCCGTCGCCGTTGTCGGTCACGGTCTTGCCGTCGGAGGTGAGCACCCAGATGCCGCCCTCGGTGACATCCCAGGTGGAGCCGGGGATGGTTGCCAGGGTGTCGGTGGCCACGCCCTCGTTGGCCGCGGCGTCGGAGCCGTGCTCGGCCTGGGTGTACAGGTCGTTGCCGAACTTCTTGTTCTGCTTCCACTCGTAGTGGTCGGCATCGGCGGCGTCCACCTCGGCACCGGCGGCGTCCACCGGGGCCCAGTACCACTGCTTCAGGATGACGCGCTTGCCGGCCAGACCCGGCTCGCCCTCGTCGCGCAGGCCGTTGTAGTCGGTGGTTGCGGCCGGCGCCGTGAAGGCGTCGTCGGAGTCGCGCCACAGAAGACCGGCGATCTTCTGGGTGATGGGCACGCGCAGGCCGCCGTCGTTGTGGACGCGGGTGATGCCCCAGGCCAGGTCGTACATGCGGCCGGCGCTCGTCACGTCGGAGGCGGCAGCGGCCTCGTCCTCGCCGTTGTTCGGGTTCTTGGAGTTGGGGGCCACGCGCCCGTTGGAGATCGGCGAGTTGGCGTTGTTCTCGGCGCCGTTGGACACCTGAAGCAGCACGTCGTACTCGTCGTCGCCCATGAGGTAGCCCGTCTTCACGTTCAGATCGGAGTCGTGGTCGTAGTCGGTGCCGTTAAAGCCGGACACCTGCAACTTCGCGGTGCCGAAGTAGCGGTCCCACCAACGCTGGTCGGTGATGCGCACCCGGTAGGCGTAGATGACCAGGTGGCTCACGCCGTGCTCGTCGGTGTAGCGGCCGTGGGTCTTCAGCTTCGGGAAGTGGTACACGCCGTTCTCGTCGGTCGCCACGGTGCGGCCCACGCCGTCGGTATGGTCGCCGGTGCCGCCCAGGCCCACGGTCGGGTCGGCGTCGTAGGCCTTCCACTGGTCCTCGGAGGCCCAGGTGGTCTTGCCGGGAATGGCGTTCAGGTAGTCGTCGCGCACCCAGCCACCGGCCACGGCGTCGGGATCCTTCTGCTCCTCGTCCACGATATGGTAGTAGCGCTCGAGGGTCACCTGGATGCCGGCGGCCGGGGTGTCGGCGCCCGCACCGGGCTTAGCGTCGGTGGTCTCGGACAGGAGACCGTCGTTGTCGTCGTCGTACCAGATGCGGCCCTGGAGCTCCTCGACCGGGGCCTTCACCTCGCCCACGTCGCCGCCGGCCACGCGGGTCGTGCCGGTGGCCTCGTCCACGCTGGCGGCCGGGGTGTCGCTCGGGCGAGCGGTGCGCGCCCAGTCGTAGGCCACGGCCTCGGTGGTGTCCATGGCCTCGCCCGCGGGCACGGTGACCACGGACTTGGCGGCCGAGGTGGCACCGCCGGTAATGAGGCTCGCGCCGCCGGCGCGGGTGCCGGCCAGAATGACCTGGCCGTCGTTGGCGCGCTGGGTCCACGTAAGGCCCGCGCCGTCGTCGTAGGTGTTGGCGCCGTCGTTGGCGTAGCTGCCGAGGATCTTCGTGCCGCCGGCGATGCCGGTATCCAGGGTATCCAGCGCGTCGGAGTCGGCCAGGCGGTCGGTGCCCTGGTAATAGCGGGTCAGCAGCCACTGGTTGTCGGTCTTATCGTCGTTCTCGGTGTGCTCCACATCGGCCAGCTCCACGCGGTAGGCCGCGAGGAAGTACTCGTCGTCGTCGGTCACGTAGGCCGTGGGGAGGTTGGCGAAGTGGTACAGGCCCAGCTGCTCGGCATCTTCCACTGCCTCGCCGTTCTCGTCGGTCGCCGTGCGCACGGCGCCGGTGAAGGTGGCCAGCACGCCCTCGGCCTGCGTCACCGCCTCGCCGTGGGCCACTTCGCCCGCCGTGTACAGGCGGCCCTTGGCGTCCACGGGGCTGCCGGCCTTGTCGAAGTACACGTAGCTCAGAGGCTCGTTGGTGTTGCCGTTGAACAGGATGGGGGTGAGCTGCTGGACCGTGCCGTCGGCGTTCTTCTCCCCCATCTTGGCGATGGCGTCGGCGCCGGCGTACTGGTAGGCACCGTCGCGGTTGGAGGTGTAGCGGTCCAGGCCGAACTGCTTGTTCTGGAACCAGTGGCTGCCGCCGTCCTCGTCGTTCACGCGGGCGGGGTCGTAGTACCACTGGGTCACGAGCACGGCCTCGTCGGCCAAGCCCAGCTCGCCCTCGTCCTGGATGCCGTTGTAGGTCTCGGGAGCGCCCGCGCCGTAGGCGGTGGCGTCGTCCCAAATGCGGCCGGTGATGTCGGCCCGGGGCACGGCGAACAGGCCGGCGTCGCCGCCGCGCTGGGTGCCCATGGGATCGGGCACATCGTAGGCGACCGAGCCGGTGGCGCCGGAGCCGTAGCTCTGCTCGTACTGGTGGCCGTCGTCGCCGGCGACACCGCGGTTGGCGTGATCGCTCACGAGCACGTAGCCGTCGGTGCGCCAAGCGGCCAGCACGCCGTCGAAGAACTCCTCGCGCAGCTCGATGCCGTCATCGCCGCGGATGGCATCGGAGTCGATATCCTCGCGGCCGTCGGTGCCCGTGCCGTTTCCGTCGGTGGCACCGGGATGATCGGCCGGCTTGGAGGTGGTGGTCAGATTGCCCGTGCCGTCCACGGTATCGGTCTCGATGTTCACGCCCACGTGCGCCTTGGTGAGGCTGAAGGAGGGCGCGATCTCGGAGAGCACCAAGCGGTAGCTCACCAGGTAGAGCTTGTCGGTCTTCACGGCGTGCGCGTTCTCCAGGGGACGATTCTCCTGGGCCAGCTCGCCGGGCTGGTGGATGGCGTCGTCCTGGGCGTACACGAAGCTCGGCAGGCCCGTGAAGGCGTAGTCGCCCAAGGTGGCGGCGTCGGCGGAGGTCACCGCGGTGACCGAGCCGGTGCCGTTGAAGCTGTCCACGCGCACCCAGGCGCCCGTGCACGCATCGGCGTTCGCGCCGTCGCCCTTCACGGGGCGCACGGTGGCGCCCTCGGGCACCACTTCGCCGGCTGCCGGCACGAAGCGGGCGCCATCGCCCTCCCCTTCCAGGGTGCCGCGCACGTAGTACCACTGGGTCAGCGTCAGGCTCTTGTCGGCCAGACCCTGCTCGTCGCCTTCCATGATGCCGTTGAAGTCCTCGTCCTGCCACACCGTGCCGGTAACGGCGGTGGTGCCGAACAGGCCGAAGCCGGCGTTCAGGGCCGTCTCATCGCGGCCCACGGAGAAGTCGAAGCTCACCGTGGCGTCCTGGGCGCCCTCGGCGGCAGTGGCCTTGCCCGTGGCGGTCACCACGTACTGGCCCTGGGTGGCGCCGGAGGGCTGCACCGGGGCGCCCTCGCCCTCGGCGTTGGCCGTGGTGGGGGCGGCCAGCACGATGCGGCCGTTCAGGGTGGCCTTGGTGAAGGTGGTCACCGCGCCGTCGGCATCCGTCACATCGGCCGCGCCCTGGGCGGTGTAGTCGTTCCAGCGCAGCGGGTAGTTGCCCTCGCCGTAGATGGACGCCAGCTCGGCGTCGGCCTTGGCCGTCTCGGCGGAGATGGCCTGGGAGTTCACCGGATCGGTGGCGCCGTCCAGGGTGAAGCTCTCCTGGCCGGTCGCGCCCACCTGCAGGCGGGTGGCCGGCATGCCGTTCATGGACTCGGCGTTATCGGTGCTGCCGAGCACCTCCACGGTGTAGCCGGCCAGGTACTCGCGGGCCGGCATCTTCACGCCGTCAACCTCGGCGCGCTCGGCCACGTAGCGGGCCGGCAGGCGGTCGAACAGGTAGTCGCCGGCGCGGGTGAGCTGCACGGTCGGGTCGGCCTTATCGAAGGTATCGTCGGCGGTCAAGGTCCAGATGCCCTTCAGCAGCGGATCGAAGGTGGTATTCGGCATGGTGAACAGCTGATCGGCCGGAGCCGTGACGGGGACCACGGCGCCGTTGGCGGCGCGGGTGTAGTAGTCGTTGCCGAAGTTCTCGTTCAGCTTCCACTCGTAGCGCTCGGCCGCCGCGGCGTCCACCACGTTGCCGTCGGCGTCCACCGGCGCCCAGAACCACTGGCGCAGGATGACGCGCTTGCCGGCAAAGCCGGGCTCGGCCACCGTGGCGTCGGTGGTGGTGCCGTCCTCGTTCTCCACCGTCTCGATGCGGTTCACGGTGCCGTCGTAGTCGGTGTCGTTGAACACCGCGCCGGCGATCTTGTTGGAGGTCGGGGTGCGCAGGCCCGCATCGCGGGAGGTGCGGTCGGCACCCAGGCCCAAATCGTAGGTATAGAAGTTGTTCTCGGACACGGTGTAGCCGGACGTATCGGCCACGGTGCCCGCCACCGGCTCGCCGGTGCGCTCGGCCACGGCCACGGGCAGCTTCAGGGCAGCCGTGGTGTCGCCGGCGGCCACGAGCTTGTCGTAGAGCGCGGCGGCGTTGCGGTCGGCGGAGTTCTGGCTGGCAGCCAGGGACGCGGGCGCCTTCACGTGGTTCACGCGCGGCGACTCGTCGGTCACCACGTTCAGCAGCACGTCGTACTCGCCCGGCGCGCACAGGTAGCCGTCGGCGTAGACGAGGTCGGAATCAAGCGCGTAGTCGTCGCCCTGGCGGTACTTGGCCGCGCCGATGGTGCGCTCCCAGAAGGGAACGTCGATGAGGCGGGCCCGGTAACCGTAGATGGTCACCGAGGCGGGCTCGACGACGGTCGCGCCGTCCTCCCCTTCCACCGTGCGGGCCGGATGGAACAGGTGGCTCGGCAGCTCGCCGAAGCTGTAGCGGCCGTCCGTGCCAGTCTCGGTGGTGCGGCTCGCGTTCTGGGCCGCGTCGGGGGCCGCAAGGCCCTGGGTCGGGTCGGCGTCGTAGGCGGCCCAGTTGGCAGCCCAGGTCTCGTCGCGCGTCCAGGCGGCGTCCTCGGCCACGGCAAAGGAGCCGTCGGCCTGCTGGGTGGCGGTGATGGTGAAGCGCTCCAGGGCCAGCTTGCGGCCGGCCTCGGGGGCCTCGCCCGCATCCTGGATGCCGTCGTTGTCGGCGTCGTTCCACAGATAGCCGGCCACGGCCTGGCGCGGGGCCTCTACCTGGCCCACGTCGCCGGCCTCAACCGGACGCACGACCTCGGCGGTCTCGCCGGTGGCCTCGTCGGTCACGGTCATGGTCTCGGGGTCGGCGATCCAGTCGTAGATCTCCATGCCCTCGCCCATGCCCTCGCCGGCCGGCAGCTCCACGAAGGCGTTGGCGTCCTTATGGGTGTAGTTGCCGTGCTCGTCCTTCGCGGTGTCCTGGGCAGCCCAGGCCAGGATGATCTGGCCGTCGTGGCTGCGGGTGGTGCGGGTGGCGGCGGTGCCGTCCACGGCCGCGCCATCGGAGGCCACGCCGGTCGTGTCGGCAGCCACGCGGCCGCCGATGACCATGCCGCCGACGGTGCCACGATGGGCCTCGTCGAAGGCGGTGGCGGCCACATCCGAGTCGTCGGTGACCGACTTGCTGCCGTTGATGGTGGCGCAGTTGGCGTCATCCTCGGCCACGCCGTCGTGGTGGTAGCGGGTGAGCACCCACTGGTTCACCGTGCCGTCCACCCCGTTGGAGGGCTCGCGGTACAGATCGGCCAGCTCCACGCGGTAGGAGGCCAGGTAGTACTTGTCCTCGTCGCTCACGTACACCGTGGGCAGGTTCTCTACGAGCCACTGGCCGTCGGCATCGGTGGCCACGCGCAGGGCGCCGGGCACGCGGGTCGCGTCGGCGTCGGCGGCGGTATAGGGGGTGCCGTCGGCCTTCAGGGTGTTGCCCGAGGCATCGGCGTACACGGCCTCAAGCGGGGTGCGCTCGGCGGCGGCGTTGCCGTCGTAGATGATGGGGGCCACCGCCTCGCCATCGGCGCGGCTGTACTTGTTGGAGGTGTAGGTGTCCTCGCCGAAGGCGGTGTTCTGCACCCACTCGCCCTCGCCGGTCACCGTGTTGCCGGTCTCCACGGCGGGCTTCCAGTACCACTGGGTGAGGTAGACGATCTGGCCAGCAAGACCGCGCTCGCCCTCGTCCTGCACGCCGTTGTAGCCGCAGGACAGATCGTAGGTGCCGTCGGCGTTGTAGGCGCCGGTGTCGTCCCACACGCGGCCGGTCAGGCTCGTGCGCGGAATCTTCACGAGGCCGGCCTGGCCGCCGGACTGGGCGAACATCGGGCGCGGCACATCGTAGCGCACGCCGTTGTAGATCTGCTCGTACTGGTAGCTGGCCGCATCGCGGGCGGTGCCGGCGTCGTTGTAGCGGTTGCCGTCGGCGCTTCGGGCGGCCACGATCACATAGCCGTCGGTGCGCCAGAAGCTGGCGTTGTTCTTGTTCTCGTTCGCCTCGTCGCGCTTATCGTCGCCGTAGTTCTTATCGGTGTTCTGCTCGTACTCCTCGAAGGTGCCCTCGCCGTTCCAAGAATTGTCGAAGAACTCCTCGACCACCTGGATGACGCGGTCGCCCGAGGGGTTCGGACGGAAGGCGTCGTTATCGGCGGACTCGCCGGGCAGCGGATTGCCGTCGGCGCCCGGGGCGGTGATGGTGGACAGGCTGCCCAAGGTCTTGTCGCCGATGTTCACGCCCACATGAAGGCCCGTGAGCGCGTAGTCGGGGGCCACCTCGGCCAGGGTGATGCGATAGGAGGCCAGGTACAGCTTGTCCAGATCCACCTGGTTGGCCTCCAGGGTGTCGGTGGTGTCGTTGGGCTGAATGACCTCGATGTCGTTGGAGGCATCGGTGGCCGGGGTGTCCTCGTCGCCCTCGTCGGCGGCGGTGAAGGAGCCGCCCAGGTACACGAAGGAGGGCAGCTTCTCGAACTTGTACACGCCGGTGGCACCGTCGGTGACGGCCACGGGGCGCTCGAAGGTGGAGCGGGACACCGTCGGATCGATGGTGCTCACGGAGCCGTCGGCCTCGGCAGCGGCCTTGTCGGCGGCCTTCTCGGCCTTGGTCTTGGCATGCACCCAGGCGGCCTTCACGGTCTCGGCCGGCGTCTTGTCGGCGTTGCGGCTGATCACGTTGTCGATCTCGTCCACCGCGAAGTTCTCGGGATCGGCCGCAAGCGCCGCGATGAGCGCCGGGTCGTCCACGTAGAACCACTGGGTGACGGACAGCTGGCGTCCGGCGATGACCTCCTCGCCGGGGTTCAGGATGCCGTCGAAGTTGTGGTCGCGCCACACCTTGCCGGAGATGGTGGTGTGCCCGTACTCGCCGAAGCCGGCGTGCATGCGGGTCTCGTCGCGGCCCACGGACCAGTCGTAGAACACGGTCTGGTCGGCCGGCTCGCCGGCCTCGTCGCGGGCAGCCACGGCGGCGCCGGCGGCAGAGCCGGCGGCCTGGGCGGCGCGGGTCTCGTTCACGTAGTACTGGCGCTGGGTGCCGCGGGACGCGGCCTGGGCGGCGTCCTTGCGGGCGCCGGTGGCGGCGTTGCGCGTGGCTTCCTCGCCCTCGGCGGCCGGCTGGGCGGCGGCCCGGGCGGCCAGGATGATCTTGCCGTCCAGGGTGGCCTTCACCGGATTACCCTGGGCATCCACCGTCTGCACCGTCAGCTCGTTCATGCGCACCGGGTAGTTGCCGTCGGCGTAGTCGGCGAAGTTCTGCTCATGGGAGCCCTTGGCCGCAATGGCGCTCACGGCCTTGGAGTTCAGGGTATCGTCCGCGTCATCGGTCTGCAGCAGCGTGGCGGGCAGGCCCGGGATGGCCTCGGTGTCGCCGGTGTCAATGGCACCGCCCAGCACCTCCACGGTGTAGCCGGCCAGGTACTCGGGAGCCGGCGCGCCCAGGGTGCTCGGGGCCGTGAGGATAGGATCGTCGTTGTCGAACTCGGGCTCGGTGTAGATGTCGTCGTGGCGGGCCTCCACGTAGCGGGCCGGCAGGCGGTCGAACAGGTAGTCGCCGGCGGTCTTCACCTGCTGCTCCGTTTCAGCGCCATCGGCGCCGGTCACGGTGTCGAACTCGTCCTTGTCGGTAAGCAGCCACACGCCGCCCGCCTTCTCGTCGTAGGTGGCGTTCGGGATGATGGTGGTGAGCCCGTCGGCGTAGGCCGCGTCGGTGGAGCTTTCCACCGCGCCGTCGCCGTCGTAGGTCACCGAGGCCTCGGCTACGGTGTAGGCGTCGTTGCCGAAGGCCTTGTTCTGGACCCACTGCCACACCGTCTCCTGCTCGGCGGTCACGCCGTCGGCCAGGGTGGTCTTGTCCTCGTCGGCGAAGGCGTCCTTCTCGTCGATGACGACGCCGTCCTTCTTGTACACGGTCTGCTCCACCGGGGCCCAGTACCACTGCTTCAGGATGACGCGCTTGCCGGCCATGCCGATATCGCCGGCGGTCTCGGCGGGCGCGTCCTCGCCCGCATCAGCGTCGTCGCCGTCAAGCGGCTTGTCCGCCGTGGGCAGGGTGTTCATCTGACGGGTGCGGTTCAGGGTGCCGTCGTAGTCGGCGTCGTGGAACACGCGGCCGCCGATCTTCTGCTGCACGGGCACGCGCAGGCCGGCGTCGTTGCCGGCGCGGTCGGCGCCGCGGGCCAGATCGTAGGTGAGCACCGGGCGGAAGGCCACCCGATCGGCCGCGTCGTCGGCCTTGTCTGCGTTGGCGGCGTCCACGGCGTTGGTGGTAAGCACCTCTTCCACGGCATCGCCTTCGTAGCGGTCGTTCTCACCGTAGCGGTCGATAGTGTTCTGGTTCGGGTTGTTCGGGTTCAGGGCCTTGTGCAGGTTCACCGACGGGGAGTCGCCGGCACGCACGTTCAGAAGCACGGTGTACTCGGACGGATCGCCCTCGGCGGCGGTGCCGCTCATCAGGTAGCCGTCGGTGTGCACCAGATCGGAGTCGGCCATCCAGTCGGTGGCATCGGCGGCGTAGGAGGAACCCTGCAGGTACTTCGCGGTACCCCAGTAGCGGTTCCACCAATCCTCCTCGGTCACGCGCACGCGGTAGCCGAACACCACGAGCTTCTTCTCGGCGCCCTCGGTGCCGTCGGGCACGGCCACGCCGTCCTTGAACGGCAGCCAGCCCTGGGTCTTCAAGTTGGTGAACTCGTAGGAGCCGTCGGCCAGGGTAAGGGCGTTGTGGGTGCCGTCGACCTCGCTTGTCACGGGCTCGGGCAGGCCGTACTCGTTCAGCACCAGGGTCACCGGCGCGTACACGGCGGGCTTGATCTCCACATCGCCGTCCATCTCGGCCTCGGACACCAGGGCGAAGGCCTCCACCTCGGTCGTCTTGTCGGTGAACAGGGCAAGAAGCTCGTCCTCGGCGTAGGCCGTGTAGATGGCGTCGGCACCGTCGGCGCCGGCCTGCTGCTTGTAGTAGGTCTCGGTCTCGATGCGCGGGCAGATGACGCCGTTGGGATACTTCACCAGATCGATCTCGGTGTAGTGGCCTGCAACGCCCACGGCCGGGGCCACATCCTGGCGGTACACCTTGGCCACGGAAGTGCCCTCGGGGAACAGCGCCTCGATCTCGGCGTCGGTGTAGGCCACATAGCTTACGGCGCCGTCAACGGTCACCTGGCGGTACCACGTGTCGTCCTCCCCTTCCTCGGGGGCTTCCCAGGCGCCGTAGTGGTTGTCGCCGGCCAGGCCCCGGGTGCGGTCGGCCTCGTAGGCCTTGGTGCTGGCATCCGAGGACCAGGTCGGATCGGCGTGCCAGCCGCCCGCGGCCACGGCCGCGTCCTCGGCGTCATTGCTCTCGGCCAGGGTGTAGTAGCGCTCCAGGGTCAGCTGGACGCCCTTCACCGGGTGGTCGACCACGGTGTCGGTCTCGCCGGCGGCCACGGTGCCGTTCATGCCGTCGTTGTCGGCATCGTTGAACACCACGCCGGTGATCTTCTGGGTCGGCGGCTTGATCTCGCCGGCATCGCCGCCGGGCACCACCGCGGGCAGCGGGCGGCGGGTGTCCTCGTCCACCACGACATCGCCGTTCTCGTCGCGCAGCGGGCGGCAGCCCAGCCAGTCGTAGGTGATGTAGCGGTCGGTGGGCACGAGCACCTCGGTGCCGTCGGCCGTGGTGTGGCTGGCGGCGCTCTCGTCGCCCTCGATGGTCTTGCTCACCACATCGGCCAGGGGAATGGTCACCTTGGAGGCCTGCAGGTCGCGGGCCAGGGTGTCCGGGTCGATGTTGGAGTGCTTCACATTGTCGGCCGTGTCGGCCAGCACGATGTGACCGGAGTGCGCGCGCACGCCGTCATGGTCGTTGCCGTCCAAGGTCAGCACCGTGTCCTGAGCGGTGATGGCGATGCCGCCGTTCTTGCCCAGACCGCCTTCGGCGTCGGAATCGCGCTCGGTGGCGTCCTCGCCGTCGGCGGCCGTCTTGTGGTAGCGGGTGAGCAGCCACTGCTCGTCGTCGGCCGTGGTGGCGTCGTCCTCGGAGGTGAACAGGCGCTCGCCCACTTCCACGCGGTAGCTGGCCAGGTAGTGGCCGCCATCGGGAGCGGTGTAGGCCGCGGGCAGGTTGTCGAAGGTGTACACGCCCAGCTTGCTGTCGTCCTCGCGCACCTCCTCGGTCACGGTGCCGTCGTCGCCGGTCACCTCGTCGGTGTAACGGCGCACGTCGCCGGTCTTCACGGCGATGACGCCGGTGGCGTTGCCGTCGCCGTCCAGCACGTTCCAACCGTCGGTGGAACGGGGCACGTACTTCACCTCGATCTTCTGCGTGCCGGTCACCTCGTCGATCACCGGGTCGCCGTTGGCGTCGAAGACGGGCTCCTCCACCTTGCGGCTCGTCATGCGGTCGGTGCCGAAGGCGAGGTTGCGCACCCAGAAGCCGCTCGCATCGGAGGCCAGCTCAAAGTCGCCGGCCTCGACGGCCGCTTCGGGCACGCCGGCGGCAACCGCCTCGGCGGCCAGCTCGGCCGCGCCCATGGTCAGCAGCTCGGGACGACGCTTGAACTGGAAGGCCGCCAGCGTGGCGTCTTCATCGTCCGTGCCGCCCTGGTTGCCGTTCAGATCGGCGAAGGGCAGGTAGTACCACTGGGTCAGGTACACGGCCTGGTTGGCCAGGCCCGGCTCGCCGTCGTCCTGGATGCCGTTGTAGGCCTTGTCGCGGGCCGCGGCATCGTCGGTGTTCTTCTCGGTCTCGTGGAACGAGTCGTCCCACACCTTGCCGGAGATGCTCGAGCGCGGCACGGGCACCAGGCCGGCGTCCCAGTTGTACAGACGGGCCGCATCGCCCAGGTCGTAGACGGTGTGCACATCGCCGAACAGCATCTTGCCGTTGCCGAAGTCCTCCTCGGACTCGTACTCCAGCTTCTCGGCCAGGTAGGTCTTGTACTTGCCCTTGTAGGTGGCGTACTCCTCGTTCAGCGTCTCGTAGATGGCCAGCGCCTCCAAATAACGGTTGCGCTTGGCGTCGTAGTCGGCCTTCAGCGTGTCGTAGATGGCCTTGAAGCCGGAGAAGTCCTCGGGATCCGGGTTCTTGTCGACTACGGGCTTGCCGTCCTTGTCCGTGGTCGTGCTGATGATGGCGCCGTCGAACTTCCGCAGCTCCACGGTGCCGGTCTTATCGTTGTAGATCGAGTAGGTGTACGTGAGATCGCCGTTGTAGGCGGCCTTGTAGGCCAGCCACTCGCCCGTCTCGGTCTTCAGGGAGCCGGCGCCCTCGTCGTCGGTGGTGTCGGCCAGCACGATGCCGTGCTTCACGTAGGGCTGCTTCACCGGATCGGCCTCGCCGTTCAGGCTGCCTATCACGATCTCGCCGTTGGCGTCGGCGTAGCCGAAGCCGAGCACCTGGTGCCAGGTGACCAGGAAGCTCTCCCAATCGGCCGACCAGGCCTTGTCGGCGGCCTCCTGCGCGCGCTTGCGCTCGGCCTCGGTGGGATTGTTCGGATCCTGCACCTTCACCTCGGCGTAGAAGTTCTCCTCGTTGTACTTCTCGTTCTGGCGCGACAGCTCATCCGGCGTCGGGGGCACCTTCGGCTCGGCGGGAATCTGGCGCTTCAGGGTGGTGGCGGCGGTCCACAGGTCGTTCAGAGCCTCCTCCAGCTCCTCGGTGGACCCGTAGCGGCTCGCGTCCATGCCCGCCAAGGTGGCCAGGGGCACGTAGCGGCCCGTGGTGATGCCGTCCTCGTCGAACAGCTCCTTGCCGTAGGTAAAGCGGGTGTCGGAAGCGTCGCTGCTCGTCTTACCGGAGCTCTCCAGGCCCTTGGCGGCCCAGGTGGGAGCCAGATCCATCAGCGTGCCCTCGAACACCAGGTTCACCGAGCCGCCTGCATGCTTCACCATGCCGGGACCGGCGGCGGGCACCTGGGCCACCACGCGGCCGGCCGAGGAGCCGGGGGTCACGGCGTCGCGGAACAGCACGCGGCCCACGGTGAGGCCCTTCTTCTCCAGCGCCGCCTTGGCTTCGGCGTAGGTCATGCCCACGTAGTTCTCCACCTCGATGGTGGGGTCGATGTACTCCTTCACCGTGCCGTCGTCGTTGTAGACGGTCTTGCGCTCGTCCTTCAGCATGGAGCTCTGGCGCAGGGGCAGCACGGGCAGCAGGGCCTCCAGGTCGCGCTTGACCTTGTGGGCCACGGTGTTGGTCTCCACCTCGCCGTCCTCGGTGCCGCCGATGATGGCGTGGTGCGCCACGGTCTTCACGGTGCGGAAGCGATAGGTGGCCTTCACCACCACGCTGTCGCCGGGCACCAGCTTGATGCGGCCGGTGTAGTTGCCCGCACCGTCCACATCGTCGTTGCCGAACAGCACGCGGCGGTTGCCCTCGGCGTCGGTGGCATTCACGTTCACCGGCACGTTCAGGGCGTTGCCGTCCTCGTCGGTGACAGAGGTCTTGGCCGCCACGCACTCAACTTCGGTGTTGGCCTCCATGCCCTTGCCCTCGGGGTACGGGTCGGCAATGGTGATCTGCTGGGTGGCGTCGGTCTCGTTGCGGTACACCGTGGTGTAGGTGATCTCCACGCGCTCGTTCTCGTTGAGCGGGGTGAAGGGAACCAGCTCCGGCGAGCCCGCCTGGGGCGTGCCGTCGCGGTTCAGCTTCGTGCCGGTAGCCGAGTGCTGGCCGATGGAGGCGAGCACCACGTAGCCGTCGGCAAACGAGCCGGGCTCGGGTGTCCAGCCCTCGTCGCGCTGCTCGTTCAGATAGTAGGTCAGCGTCTTGGCGTCCTCGGAGTTGCCGCCGCCGGCGAACTGGGTGCCGGTAAAGCTATCGGCATCGGCGTCCGGATCGGGGACGGCAGCCGCGGGCGCCGTCGGCACGTCGGTCACGGCCACGAAGCCGGCGGAACCGTCGGGGCGGGCGCCGTTCACCTTCACGTAGCGCTGCTCGTCGGCGCCGGTGGAGGCGCTTGCGGGCGCGAAGTCGGCGTCGGTCCAGCCCGCGCCCACCTTCACGTAGTACTCGTTGGTATCCACGAAGCCGGCGGCGGCATCGTTGGCCTGGCGCAGTACCGTGGTGGCCTCCGGCTTGCTCATCAGGTCGGAGTCGGAGTCCACCGACTGGCCCAGATTGCCCTGGTTGTCGGTCATGAAGGCGTTGCGCACCGTGATGGCGTAGTCCTCGTCCAGGGTGCTCAGGTCCTCCTGGTCGATGCGCAGGCGATAACCGGCCAGACGCTTGGTCTTGTAGTCGTTGTCCAGGTTGCGGGTATCGCGCGGATCAACCACGTAAGAGGACACGTCGCGGAACAGGTAGGTGCCCGCCGCGGCCGCATCGCCCGTGTAGGCCTCGCGCAGCGCCTCGCCGGGGTACAGCTGCCAGGAGAACTCGCCGGAGTCCACCATGGTCCATTCCATGACCGGGACCTTCTGGCCCGAATCCGGATCCACCATAGGCACGCCCGCGGCGTTGGTCTTCCACAGCAGGTTGCCGTCGGCATCCTTCTTCTGCACGTAGGCCAGATGGGTCTCGGCCGGCCCGTAGTACCAGGTCTCCAGCTTCACCTTCACGCCGCCGTTGTCCTTGCCCTGGCCCACGCCGGGCTCCTCGGCCTGCTGGACGCCGTCGTAGTTGTCATCGCTCCACACGTTGTTGCCCAGGTAGCCCTTGGTGCCGTCCACGTAGCCCAAGGCCAGCTTGTCCTGGCGCTTGTAGCCCATCCACTCGTTGGCCGGGTCGTGGTAGATCACCTTGCCGTCCTCGTCCAGGGGCAGGGCGGCCACAAGCGGGTAGGTGCGGGCCGAGCCGGACACGTAGCGCAGGTCGTTGTCGGCCACCAGCACGTCGGAGTCGTGGTAGTAGAATCCCTCGCGCTGGTAGGCCGTCGCATCCTTGGACCATGTGCTCAACGTGGGCTTGATGAGGCGGTTGGCCACAGTCTCGGAGGTCTTGATGATGTAGGACTTGCCCGCCTTCAAGCGGAAGCGGAAGAAGCCCGTGTCGTCGGTCACGATGGTGGCGGCGTTGCCGTCGGCATCGGTGGCCAGGGTAGAGGAGATGGTGCCCTTGGCCTTGTCGTACTCGTACACGTTCACGCGGATGCCCTCGAGGCGCTTCTCGGGTACGGCGTCGGCGCCGGCCATCTGATCCTCGGCGGTGGTGCCGGTGCCCACGCCCACGGAATCCAGCAGCGAGTTGATCTGGATGTCCTCCTCGGGCGTGCCGTCGGCCAGGATGTCGTCGCGATAGGTCACGCCCTCGAAGGTGATGCCCTGGGCGATGCCCAGCTTCATGGAGGTGGCCTTCTTGTCGTAGGCGTCGTGGACGGCCTTGTTGTAGGCGTCGGTGCCGGCGTTGGCCTTGTCGTAGGCCACGGGCTCCACGTCGATGGTGGAGGTGGTCACCACGAGCGCCGCGTCCACGCCGTTGGCATGGTCGGCATCGATGCGCTCCACCGTGAGGTCCTTGTCCTCGGCGTTCACGTACATGTCCACATTACCGATGGACTTGGTCGTGGGCGAGAAGTTGTAGTATTTCTCGGGGAAGGTGTAGCGCAGGCGGTACTTGCCCGGCAGCAGGTTGCTGAACACGTAGTAGCCCGGGTTGCCGTAGTAGTCGGTCTCGGTGGTGAAGGTGTAGGGCTGGCCGCCGTCGGCGTTGATGTAGTTGCCGTAGGCGTCGAACTCCGGCTTGCCCGTGCGGGCATCGCAGCGCACCCAGCGGTCCTGACGGCCCGTCTTGTCGTTGTTCACGAGCATGGATACCTCGCCGTCGCGGTTGACGGGGTTGCCGTACTCGTTCAACAGCTCCACCTTCACCCCGTTGATGCCGGGGTCTTCCTTCTCCAGGTCGTAGTCGAGATCCTTCAGGTGGCTCTCCCCCGTGGCTTCGTCGACGGTGTTGTCGAAGCGGTCGAACACCTTCCGGTCGCGGTACACCTGGTTGCCGTCATCGTCGAGCACCGGCTCGTCGTTCTCGTCGTAGACGGGTTCCTTCACGGTCTTGTACAGCGGGTCGCCGTTCTCGTCCACCTTCACGCCGCGCAGCAGCTTGCGGCCGTTCAGCGAGGTCTGATAGGCGGAGTTCAGCACGTTGCCGTCGGCGTCCTTCTCGGCCTCGTTGCCGTTCAGATCGAGCACGTCGTCCTCCGGGGTGCCCGACCAGTCGGAATCGAGCCACACGTAGTCGCCGATGTAGCCGCGCTCGTCCGGCGCGTCGATGAACGTGCCGGCCATCTGGTCCTCCACGTGGTAGGCGCCGGAGATGTCGCCGGAGTCGTTGATGTTCACGCGGCAGTAGACGGTGTTCCACTGGATGACCGAGCGCATCTCCTGGGCGCGGGCGTACTGCTTGTAGTACAGGGCCTTATCGGCATCGGAGAGCTTGTCGATCTCGGCATTGGACAACAGGGGCTTCAGGTCGATGGCCGGGTCGCCGGTCTTGGTGCCCAGGAACTTGGGCAGGTTCAGCGGAGCGGCCAGCTCGTACATGAGGCGCACGTAGCCCTTGCGCGGAATGAAGGTGTCGGCCTTGGGCTGGGCCCAGATGGCGCGCAGGCCGCGGGTCAGCTCCTCCTCGGTCTCCGGGTACTCCTCCACGTACTCCTTCAAGTCGGCCAGCTTCACCATCTTGTAGCGGCGCTTCATGGTATCGGCATCCACTTCGGGCGCGCCGGTCTCCTCGTTCAAGCTGCCCAAACGCAAGTCCTCGAAGCGGTAGTAGGAACTGTCGGTGATGGTTTCCACGTCGTAGGGGTCGGTACCCGGAATCAACGGGTTGCCGTCGTCGTCGATCGGCGGGATGAGGGGCTCGCCCGTAGCCGGATCGCGCGGATAGTTGGGGCCGTACACTTCCTTGTCGCTGTAGGGGTACATCCAGAACAGATCCTGCTCGGTGCCCAGGGTGATGCGGCCGGTCGTCGGGTCTTCCTCGTAGGGACCCACCCAGATATTCATATCGGTGCCGTCCACCAGCTTCTGGCCGTCCTTGCCCAGGGTGGTGTCGGCGGCCGAGAAGCGGACCACCTGGATGGAGTCCAGGTCCTTCAACCAGCCGGACCACTGCGAGCCGCGCTCCGTGGGCTCGCCGTTGTCGCCCGACCAGATCTTGTAGTCGCTCTCGAAGGGCAGGATGTCGTAGAGGGCGATGTTGTTGAAGTTGCGGGCCTTCGACTCGTCGGCCTCGGGGTTCACGGCACTGGCGTAGTACTCGTAGGTCGTGCCCTCGGGAACGCCCGCGGCGCCGTTGGTGGCATAGGTGGCCAAGGCCTCCAGGTCGGTGGTCACGGTCTTGGTGTTGGACAGGTTCTGATCGCCGGTGAACTCCAGGGCCTTCAGCTGCATCATGACCATGGACTGGCTCGTCTTGCCATCCAGGTTCACGTCGCGGGTGTCGGACACCAAGCCGCGGGTGGAGCCGTCGTTGTCGGAGGTGGCCGGGGTGTAGCCGGTGAAGGTGCCAGGCTTGTAGCCGTAGCCGGCCGTGGTCAGCAGATCCTCGGACAAAAGGTCGGAGGCCTCCTTCTGCACCGGCACGATCAGCTCCACCACGATGCCCTGGCCGGGCGCCAGGATACCGCGGTCGTACTCGGTCACGTGGGTGACGTTGCCGTCCTCGCCGGTCACGTCCTTCTCGCTCTTCTGGCCGGTGAAGCGCCAGTTCATCATCTTGCGGTTGTAGTTGGAGCCCGCATCGACGCTGGCAGCCTTGTCGGCCATGAGGAAGGCGCTGCCGATCTCGGGATCGTTCATGCGCGGCATAGACGCGGCATTGGAGCGCACCACGTCCTCCACTTCCAGGAAGTCGGACATATCGGCCACGTAGTAGGTCCACAGAGGCGTCTTGTTGTCGATGTTGGAGTGGGGCTTGTTGCCCTTGCGGGTGGACACGTAGTCCCAGTTGAAGTAGTCGTAGGCCGGCGCGTACTCGGTCACCGTGGTGGTCTTGCCCGGATCGTTCGGGTCGGGCACCTCCTTGGTCACGAACAGATCGTCGTAGGCCACGTACTTCAGCTTGCTGGCGTTCATGTCCTGGGCGGCGCCGAAGCCCTCCACGTAGGGCAAGATCTGGGAGATCTGCGGGTTGGCGCAGTAGTCCTGCTCGCCTACGTAGTTCAAGGCGGCCATCTGCTGGTCGGACAGGTTGGACAGCACGATCTTGTAGCGCATCATGCGCGAGGAGCCCTTGTCGATGGTAGAGGCGCCGGTAACCCACTTGAAGCCCGTGGAGCCGGAACCGGAGAAGTAGCCCTGGATGATCTCCAAGGCGAGCACCGGGTTCTCGGGCGTGCGGATGAAGCCGGCGCGGTTGCGCTCGGTCTCCACGAACTTCGTATCGTCGTAGCGCGGCGTGGCGGAGACGAAGTGGTTCACGTGCACCGACGGGTCGGCCTCGGCCGAGGGTCCGTCGTTGTCCGGCGGGTTCTGCGACGCCTGGCCCACCGTAGGCGTGTTCAGAAGCGAGGTGGCGAAGTCGACGCAGGGCGCGTTGTCGGTAATGCCCGCGGGCAGCTCCACGGCGCTGTCGGGGAAGTAGTTGCCCGCCGCATCCAAGATCTGCACCTGGCCCTTGTTGTTCTTCTTGTAGCCCCAGCCCACGTTCAGGCGCAGCGGGTCGAAGTCGTCGGCCTCCTGCTTGCCCTGGGTCGGGACCTCCTTGCCGTTCTGATCGTAGAGCTTCTTGTCGGAATCGGCCACGGCGTCCACGTCGAGGCGGAAGCCGTGGGGCACGGCCACCTTGTGGGACAGCGTGTCGTCGTCCACGTGGGCGATGGTCTTGCCGCCTTCCACGGTGGTGGGCACGGCCTTCACCACCCAGCGGATCTGGCGCACCTGGCAGTCGGGATACTGCTTCAGGAACTCGTCGTCGATGACCACGTTCTTCTTATCGGAGATGGCATAGCCGTTCTCGTCGCCGATCTGCACCCAGCGCTGCTCGTCGGCGGTGTTGTAGTCGGTGGAGTCGCCGAACACCGGATCCACCTCGTCCTCGCCGTACCAGTAGTCGCGGTCGGCATCCGAGCCGGACAGGGCGAAGTTCTCATGGTCGGTATAGGCCGGGCCGTTCTGCTCGTTGTAAGCGTTGGCACGCTCGGTGCGGTCGGTGGTCACCACGCGGGCGAACATGAACAGGCGCAGCTGCTTCTCGGTCTCGGCGGCCTTGTTCTCGGCCGTGCGGGTCACGGTGAAGTCGTCGCACACCACGCCCTTCTCGTCCACCATGTTGCCGTTGCGGTCCTGGTGGTAGGTCACCTGGGTGGTCACGTCCGTGCCGTCCTCGCCGGTGGAGGTGGAGCTGACGGAATAGGTGCCGTCCTCAGCCAGAGTGATGGGGGTGCCCTTGTAGGTGTAGCTCAGCGCATAGCTGGCCCCGGGAACCTCCCATACGCCGGTGGACACGCGCTCGAACACCGAGCTCAGACGGCCCACGGCGTAGTCCTGGGACTCGAAGGGGGCGTTGTTCACGGTCATGGCGTTGTCGGCCACCGTCTTGCCGGCCGTGGCCCAGAAGGGCACCTGCCAATCCACCACGAAGCTGTTCACGGCACCGCCGGTGTTCACGGCCTGGGTCAGGTAGAACCCGTTGGAGCCGCGCAGCTGCACGTCCTGGCCGGTGTAGACGTTCATGTCGGAGTTGTACAGCAGGCTGCGCAGCTTGGCCGTGTCGGAGCGCACCGACACCGACGGCTTGCGCACATGGAACCAACCGGAGTTAGCCGTGACGAACAGGTCGTCGAAGTCCTTGTCTCGGTCGTAGTTGATGTTCTCGTACTGGTTGTCCTCGGCCTTCTTGCCCGCGCGGAAGAAGCGGTTGACCGACTGGCCGTGGAACGACGTGCCGATGAGGGTCTTGGCGATTTCCTCCAGCTTGGGCTTGGTGGCCGAAGAGCCTCCTGCATTGCCGGGATCGATGGGGTTGCCGTTCTCGTCCTTGCCGAAGCCGGTGTTCTCGCCGCCGGTCACGCCGTTGCCGTTGAAGTCGTCGTCGTAGATGTGGTCCCACGCGCCGTCGTCCGGGTCGTCGGAAAGCCAGTTCAGCTTGGTCTCGTGGGCCGTGGCGTACACCTGGGAGTCGTCGCCCTTCCAGGAGGCCACGGTCTCCATCTGCTTCTTGTAGCTGATCAGCTCGCCGCCCTCGTAGAGGCTGTCGTCCATAGCGGTATCGACGCTGCCCAGGTTATCCAGGCGCGTCTTCACCTTCAAGGTGATGGCGTCGCCGTAGCCCAGGTAGCCGTCGGCATGGGCGCCGGCGTAGAAGGCGTTCAGCAAGCTGTCGAACTCGGCGAACTCGTTGTCGGTGGCGTCATCGGGGGCAGCCAGCTCGAAGACCACCACTTCCCGGTCGTGGGCGTGGGGTTTCAGCGTGGTCAGGTTGCCCACGCCCTGGTTCTCCTCGGACTCGCCGGCCAGGGTGTCGCGCACCAGGCCGCGGCTTTCGAGGGTGTCGGCCGGATCGTCCAGGTCGGCCTTGCCGTAATGGGCGTTATCGGCACCGCCGAGGCCGGCCGTGGCGCCCTTGGTGGCGAAGGTGTCGTCCTGATAGTTCGACTGGTAGGTGGCCTTCACCGTCCAGCCGGCGCCCAGCAGCTGGCGCGGGGTCAAGCGCTCGATGCGCATAATGCCCTCGCCAAGGGTCTTGTCGGCCCAGGTCTTGGCCACGAGCTTGTCGCCCGCGGCATTGGCCACGTACTCGCCGGCGGCCAGGTCGGCCTCCTCCTTGGGCTTCTGGGTGGCCCGGGCGGCCGGGGCCGGGTCGGGCACCTCCACCATGACCTTGTTGCCGTCCGCGTCGGCCACGTACTCGCCGGCGGCCAGGTCGGCCTTGGTCTTGGGGGCGTTGTCGTGGCCGTGGTTCTCGGCCACGGTCACCCAGCGCTCGATCTTGTGGGCCACGGCGTCCACCACGTAGTCGCCGGCGGCCGGATCGGCCACCTCGGCGTGGCGGTCGCGGTAGGTGCGCTCCACGTAGAAGGCGTAGTCATCGTCGGTGTAATCACCGATCCATTTGTAGTTGGGCGAGGTGGAGGTCTGCTTCTCGTCGCTCCAGCCAGCCAGCTTCTTGTCGTCGGTCAGCATGCGGTCGTCGTAGAAGGTGACCTGGCTGGGCAGGTGCAGAGCGTACACGAGCTTGGCGTGCTTCAGGTTGCCCTGGGCCTCCACGATGTCGGTGTACTCGGAAGGCTCCAGGTTGTCGGCGGAGTTCAAGATGGTAGCCGCGAACCACGGAGTCTCGTTGTACTGCCACGCGTCGTTCTCGCCGGAGGGCAGGAACAAGGTGTCGTGCTCGATCCAGTTGTTGTCCATGCCGAAGGACTCCAGGAACTTCGGATCGTACTTGATCTCGTTGTGGTGGAAGTACGGATCGTTCTCGCCCGTGGCCACCCAGGCGAGCGTGCGGCCGTCCACGCGGTAGTTCTCGAAGGTATAGGGGATGATCTCGTACTTGCCGGCGTAGGCGCCCAAATTCGGGGTGCCGTCAGCGTTGTAGTTCACATCCACGGCGATGTCGCTTGTGAGCACGTCGGTGCCCTTCTCGCGCAACAGCCACTGGCCATTCTCGTTGGTCTTGTACGGAATGCCCGGATCCTTCAGCGGGATGTGGAAGATCACGTTGCGCGTCGTGGCGGTGCGGATGTCGGTCACCGTCTCGTTGCGGCTGTACTCCCACTCGTCGTAGGCGTCGGGGGCCTTGGGGGCCTCCTCCTCCTTCACACGGATGATCTCCACGGGCAGATACACGTCGCCGTAGGCGTCGCTGTGCACGGCCACATAGAGCTGGTTGGCCTCGGCCTCCATGTAGTCGCCGAGCTTATCGACGCCCTTCACCAGGTCGTAGCGCACCGACGTCTCTTCCACCACTACGCCGTCGCGCACCACGTTCCAGGTGCCGGGGGTATCGGTCGGAGTGGGGTCGCTGAAGGTGTAGAAGCTCTCCCCCACCGCGCCATAGCGGCCGAGGTCCAGGGTGATGGTGTCCCCGTCGGGGGCCTTGGCCTGGGCCACGTAGTGGAAGTAGTCGGTCTCCTTGACCGGCTTGCCGTCCGGCCCCTTCACGGGGTTGCCGTCCTCATCCACCTTGTTCTTCTGCACCTCGGTGTAGGCGAAGTAGTTGGAGCCGATCTGAGCCAGACGACCCAGGCCCGCCGTGGTGTAGGTGTACTTCTCGGCCGGGTTCACGGCCAGCTTCTTCAGGGTGGCGCGCTCGTAGTCGTCATCGGTGCCGGCGTTGCCGGTCTTGGAGTACAGCTGGTGCTCCTCGTCGGAGAACGTGCCCACGTAATCGTCCAGATTCGTGGAGTTCAGGGTGATGGGGGTCCAGCTGTACACGGGGATCAGCGGGGCCTGCTCGGTCTCGCCGTCGCCAGAGCCGTCGCCCTTGTCGCCGTCACCGGAACCGTCGCCGCCCTCGGTGCCGGAGCCGTCGCCAGTGCCGTCGCCAGCGCCGCCTTCGGTGCCGGAGCCGTCGCCAGCGCCGCCTTCGGTGCCGGAGCCGTCGCCGGAGCCGCCCTCGGGCTTCTTATCGCCATCGGGGTTGGTGGGCTTCCAGTTGGGATCGGGAATATAGGTGGTCGAGCGCAGGTAGAAGGCCGTGGTGGCATCCAAGGTGTGCTCGGTGCCCGCCGTGTCGGCATCCAGGGTGTAGCGGTAGTCGTCGTAGGTGCCCCGGTCCAGAGCGCGCAGCTTGGCGTTCACGTAGGTCGCCTGGCCGCGCACCACCTGCTTCACGTAGATGTCAGGAGCCGCATCGGTGGCGTAGAAGGCCAGCTGGGTATCGGAGGACAGGTCCTTCTTCTCGTAGGTCTTCTTGGTGTCGTTGTAGGTGTAGAACTCGGTGCCGTAAGCGTTTTTCGGATCGGGCACCGTGCCCAGGCTGTAATCGAAGTAGCTGTAGGGATCCACCGCGTCCTCGGTCACGGGCGGCTTGGACTTCATGCGCACGCCCACGAAGGCATCGCCGTCGCCCACGTACAGGCACTTCAGATTCGGGTCGGTGGCCGCCGCAGCGCGCAGCAGCGCGGCCTCCATGGCCTCGGCGGTGCGGGGCACCGGCGTGTACACATCCTCGCGCTTGTAGCGCTTCTCGCCCGCACCCACGCTGGGGGCCTCGGACTCGGGCACGTAGTCGGTGCCCACCAGCACGTACTTCACGCCGTCGTAACCCGTCTCGGCCTCGGAGTACGCGTAGCTGCGCTCGTAGAACGTCTGGCCGGCGGCCTCGTCCCAGGTGCGGTCCTTGTCCTCGATGACCGAAGTGGTCACCTTCTTGGTGCGCTTGTAGTTCTCGGTCAGCACCAGCTTGCCGGCATCGGCGCCGGTACCGTCGCAGTCGCCGGCGTACAGGTCGGCCTTGGTCTGATCCAGCTCGCCGGTCAGAAGCGACAGCGTGAAGGTCTTCTTCAGCGACCACTCCACCTTGCCGTCGTCGCCGTAGCTCTTCAGAGTGAGGGTGACGATGTTGCCGTTCTTCACGCGCTTGGCGTAGGCCTTCATGGAGCCGTCGGTGTCGCGCTGGATCATCTCGGTGGTGACGACGCCGTTGTTGTCGCTCTCCACCACCTTGATGCGCTCGTTGCCGTCGGTGTCGCGCAGCACGCGGTCGGTGAACATGACATCGCCCTCCCACCAGGTGCGCGGCGCGGTGATGACCGAGCCGTCCACCGACAGGATGGAGCCCTCGCCCGCGCCCAGGCCCGTGGCCGAGGTGCCGGGAACGCCGTCGGCGGAGTAGTCCACCGGCGGGGTGGCGTCGCTCGGACGGTCGCCCGGGTTGGCTTCCACCTCGTAGCTCACGTTCAGCGTGGGCACCTTGGTGCGCAGCTTCACCGTGGAGTACACGCCGGCGTCGTCGTGGGTGGCCACGGCGTCGGTGCGGCGGTTCTTGAACTTCTCGCTGTGGGAGGCGGCCGTGTCGGGCACCAGGTTGCCGTCGCCGTTCACGTCGCGATGGCCGTTCAGGCCGTTGGTGGTGGCGCTGGACAGGCCGTAGGCGTTGGCGGCGAAGTCGTAGTCGCCCACCGTGAGGCCCTTGCCCTGGGTCAGCGGCGTGGCCAGCGGCTCGCCGGAGGCGTCCTTGGTCACCGTGTCGGTGCCCACGAGCGGCAGGCCCGCCACCACCAGGCCGCCCAGAGCGTTGGGCACGCGGATGGTGCTGTTGCGCTCGGTATAGGTGCCGTTGAAGCCGGCCAGGTAGTTGTAGGGCACCTTCTCGGCCACGTTCGCGCCGGTCTTCGGGTCGCCCACCTTGATGTACTTGGCCGGGATGAAGCCCTCGGTATGGGGCGTGGCCGTGTACTCGCTGCCCGAGGCGTTCTGAGCTGCGTAGGTGTAGTAGGTGCTCTCGGTGGCATCGAGGCGCTTGTCGGCCTTGTAGTAGCCGGTGGCCTTGGCGATGTTGTTGTAGGTGGTAGAGTTCACCGTGGTCCAGTTGGAGTGGTTGGCGCGGTAGGCCAGCCAAGTCAGCTTCTTGTCGCGGGTCAGCTGGGCCTCGGCGCCCACGGTAAACGGGTTGTCGGCCGTGGCGGCCGCGAGCGTGGTGTTGCCCGTCAGCAGGCCGGTGGACTGCGTGATGCGGTCGGCCGCGCCGGCATTGGCCACCTTGATGCTCTCGTCGGTGAGGAACTTTGCGCCGTCCGCCTTGGAGGTCACGAAGGCACGGATGTTCTCGTAGCTCTTGGTCATGGAAGCCGGATCCAGGCCCATCTTCGGCTCGTCGTAGGTGAGCACGTTGAACTTGAAGGTGTCAAGGCCGCCCGAGACGATCTGGGTCACCAGGTCGCGGGCGTCGTTGTAGCCGGTGGCCTTGGGCTCGAAGCGCAGCACGTAGCGCCACTCGACCGCGCCCGAATCGGTGGTCACCGGCTCGAAGGAGTAGGTGACGTCCCAGTTGGCGTTCTTCCAGTCGGCGGACATGTTGTCGTTCACGCTTGCCAGCTGCTTGTAGCCGGTATCGGCACCGTCGGCGGCGTTGGCCGTGGCGGTGTCCAGCCCCTCGTACTTGTCGGCATCGGCGCCCACCACGTAGGACATATCCCAGTCCTCGGTGGCAATCCTCCAGGCGTCGGCGCCGGTCCACTTGTTCTCGCCCTTAATGGAATAGGGCTGGCCCGAGGTCTTGGAGTAAGGCGCTACGCCGTAGGGCAGCACCACGGTCAGTACGGGCAGGGTGAACGAGCCCTTGGAGCCGCCATCCACGGCGTAGTTGTTGTGGTACTTGGAGTTGTACTCGGTGCCGTTGTGCACGTTGCCCACGTTGTTGTACTGCCAGTAATAGGGCTGGTCGTTCAGCCAGTAGCGGTTCTCGATGTGCACGTTGATCTGACGACGGTCGGCCTCGGTGTCCACGTAGTAGGTCTCGTTGACGGCCTTCACGGCATCGGAGGTCTTGCCGGCCTCAGCCATATAATCGCTCACGGTGTTCCACACGCGCACGAGCGGCTTGCGCATCACGGCATGGGTGCCCGTGGCCGCGTAGAGCGGCTGGGCGGCGCCCTTGGTGCCGTCGGCGGCAATGGGCCGCTTCAGGGCGTCGTTGTAGTTGCCCGCAGCGGCGTCGGCCACCTTCAGGCCCATGGCGGCCAGCGCCCGGGCCTGGTCGTTTCCGGCCAGATCAGCGTTGGCGGCCACGGTATTCACCATGGTGGTGGAGCCGTTCACGGCCGGGAAGTTCGGCGAGCCGTAGAACTGGCCGTACAGCGGCGCGTGCACGCCGTAGCGGTTGCGGGCGATGAGCGTCCAGCTGTAGTCCATGCCGTAGGGCTGCACGTTCTGGCGGCGGCTGCGCAGGCTCGCGTTGCCCTCGTACACGTCCACGTCGTAAATCTGGTAGTAGGCGCTCGCGTTGAAGGGCTTCTTATCCGCAACGCCCGGCGCGGCCGTGGCGGTCTGCTTGTAGAAGGTGCCGCCGGCAGCGATCTGGTCGGCCGTGGCCGCAGCATAGGTGCCGTCGGCGTCGTTCTTCACGAGCAGGGTCACACCGGCCTCGGGCGTCTCGCCGGCGGCCAGGGTCACCTCCTCGTAGGTGTCCTTCACCGGGGCCTTGCCCGGGGTGGCGCCGTTCAAGGTGGGCTCGATATGGTCGGTGTCGTCCCACGGGGCCGTGAGCAGGCGGTCGTACCAGGCCTCGTCCTCGTTGTTGCCGAAGATGTGGCTTGCCAGGTTCACCCGCAGCTTGTAGCCGCCGGTGGCGTAGCACTCGGTCATGGTGGTCGGGTCGGGGTCGGTCAGGTTGCCGACGCGCTTGCCGTCGCGCTCGGTGCCGTTGTCGATGGCGCGGCCGAACCACTTGCCCAAATCCTGCTTCACGGTGATCTTCAGCACCCAGGGCTGGGAGCTCTGGGTGTAGGCCGAGCCGCTCATGCGGGCGCGGCCAGCCTCGCTCACCGAGGCGGCGCCGTCGTCGGCGGTGTAGCGGGCGTCCGCGTCGGCGGCCACCGACTCGTAGGTGGAACGCTCCGGCGCGGCCGACAGGTCGGTCGCGGCGGTCATCACGTTGCCCTCGCGGTAGTGGGCCGGATCCTGCACGGCGGAGGGGGCGTCGTAGCCCTTATAGGCGCCGTAGGGAGTCTGCACGATCTCCACATCGATGAGATCCTCGTCGATGGCGGCGTACTCCTCGTCCACATAGGGGGCGCCGTCGTTGGCGGCGGTGCCGCGGCCGTTGCTCACGCCCTTGACGGCCTTCAGCAGCTCGGCGCCCACGACAACGTTGCCGTCCTCATCGAGCACCGGCTCCACGCCGCGCGGCATGATATAGGTGAACTCCACACCGTCCAGGTTGCGGTCACCGTAGTTGTAGGCCGTGAGCTGGCTCGTGTAGGTCTGGCCCAGCTCCAGGGCGTCCTCGTACTGGCCGAACTCCACCTCCGGATCCACGTTCATCTGCCAGTGGGCCAGGTTGTTCTGGCCGTTGTCGTAGATGTTCTTGTTCGGGTCGGTGTAGTTCACATCCGCCGCGGTGTTGAACACGGTGTTCAGCGCCGCGCTGCCCGAGGAAGAGGTAGTCAGGGTGGTGGCCCCGCTGTAGCGGCGAGCGGCCTGGTAGTCGTCATCGGCGTTGGCGGCCCCCACGCGGCTGTCGAAGTCGCTCACCATCTCGGAGGTGGTGGTCAGCCACGCCTTCTGCATATGCAGGCGCGTCTGGGACCACACCAGCGGCGTAGCCGACAGCTTCGCGGCGCTCTCGCGCAGGCTGCCCTCGCCCGTGCCCAGGTTCACCACTTCGGTCTGGGTGTTGCTGCGGCCGCCGGTCACGGTGGCCAGGGCATCGGCGATGCGGCTGGAGGTCACGAAGGTGAAGTAGTCGCGGGCCACCTTGCCGGTGGTGGTGCTGCCGGAAAGGCTCCAGGAATCCTTGGATACCAGGGAGAACTGGTTCGGCAGGCCCATCGCGGCATCGGCCACGGTGCCGGTGGTGGGCGTGCCGGTCAAAAGGTAGCTCACCTTCTGCTTGTTGTTGGCGGTCACGACATCGGCGTCCATGAACTGGCCGTTGGAGCCGGAGGAGCCGTAGTCGTTGGAGTTCTCCCAGTTGGTGGTGTTGGTCACGTTCTCGGCGATGTAGCCGCCGCTCGGGCGCTTCACGTTGGACGCGGTGCCCGGGATGAAGGTGTAGGCATGGTTGAACATCTCGTAGGTGTCCACATGCTTGGGCTTGTCGGCGGTGAAGGCCGCCTCGTGCAGCAGGGAGTCCATGTCCATGAGCACGTTCTCGGTGGCCACGCGGTTCACACCCGTCACGGCATTGGACAGGCCGAAGTCGGTCACGCCCACGCCGGGGTTGGTGAAGAAGCCGCCCGCGGCGCAGCCGGCGTGCCCGCAGTGCAGGTGGTAGCTGGAGAAGTAGTACTCGCCCAGACGCGGCAGGTAGGCCGGCTTCAGGCCCGTGGTGTTGGCGGTGCCGTCGGCATTGGTGGCCGTGGTGGTGGAGTCGTCCAGGTTCTTGTACACCTGGGGCAGGTTCTCCTCGGCGGCGCGCACGGGGAAGGCGATGGACACGGTGTCGCCCACCTCTACCACGGCAGAGGTGTAGTCGGGGCGGTCCACCGGGCGCAGGCGGCGATTGGCCTCGTCCAGTTGAGAGCCGGTAATCAGTTCGTTCTCGTCCAGGAAACGGCTGTCGGCCGGATCGGTGATGTAGTGGCTCTTCGTGCCATCATTGCGCGTACCCTCATAATTGGGATCCACGACCCATTCGATCTTGAACAGGCCGAAGGTGGTCTTGTTCGACACGTTGCGGCCGCGCGGATCAAGGTCGTTGAAGGCTTTGCCCCACGTGTACTTGTTGGAGCCGCCGTCCAAGCAGGGATTGCTCAGGCCGCCGTTGGTGCACAGGCCCAGCTCCCGGGACGTGTAGTTCATCGATCCGCCGTAGTCGGACGCCTCGGTCTCGGTACCCACCAGGGTGGCCTTCAGCTTCAGGCCGCGGGTGCGCAGGGCGGTCACGTCGTTGCCGTAGCGGTCGTACCAGGCCACGCCCAAGGCCTCGCCGGTCGTGGCGTCCTTGGCGTTCAGCACGCGCTCGAGGTACTCCTCGTCGATGCGCGCGCCCAGATTCGCGGACACGTCGGCCGGGTTGTCGTAGGCGTGCTGGGCAGCCTGGCGCAGGTAGTCCAGGGGGATGCGCTCGTAGAACACCGGGTTGTAGATCTCGCCCTCGCCGGCGCCCTCCTCCTGGGTCTTCAGCACCTGGACCTTGTTCTTCTCCACTTCGCCCTCGCCCACAGCCAGATCCAGCGCGTCGGCCACCTTCAGGTTGCGCACATAGGCGGTGTCGCCATTGATGCTGACCGAGCCGTCCTTGGAGTACCAGAAGTAGATCTCCCAGTTACCGGGCGCGCAGTCCCACGACCAGTCGTGCCACGACGGGCTGTGGCCGGAGCCGGTGGAGTGCTGCAGCACGCCGTCCTTGTACAGCGACCAGCCGATCTTGTCGTAGCCGCTCTCGGAGCCCACGTACCACTGGAAGCTCAACTTCGTGGTGGAGTACACCGAGAAGGTGAACTTCATCTGGGACGTCGTGGAGTCGTGGTTCTGATTGGTGGAATGCCACGCGCCGTCCTCGGGCCGCTGGGCCCAGGGGAAACCGCCGTAGGGCTGGGGTACCGGCTTGGTGGCCACGGCAGCCAGCTTGGCGTTCTGCAGGGTATCGCGGTACCAGAAGGTCTCGCCGGCCACGTAGCCGGTCTTCTGATCGGCGTTCTCGTTGTAGGCGGCCGTCGCCTCGTCCTGGGTCTGGAACACCTGGTTCTGGAACTGCACGTTAGGGCTCTTGCGGTACACGCGGATCTTGTCGGTAGTCGCCCACTGGTTCTGGTGCACGCGCCACTGGCCGTGGCCCACGTTGGTGGACACGGGCTTGCCGAAGCCGGCGTTCATGTGGTCGGCGTTGTCGTAGAGCGGACCGGCGAAGTCCAGGGTAGTGGTCTCGTTGTGGTAGTGGCTGAAGGCCACGTCCACAGCCACCGTGCCCTCGAACCAGTTCTTGATGTCGGTCCACTGGCTGGTGAGGCCGCGGGTGTCGTTGAAGCGGGCCACGCCGTCCAACGACACGTCATTCAGCTGGAAGGGGTTCAGCCCGTCGGCGGTGGCGGGCACGTCGTAGTAGGTCCAGCGCATGGCCTGGGCCTCGCGGAACAGGTTGATGTTGTACACACCGCGCTTGTCGTAGGTGGTGCCGTCGGCGGTCGTCAGGCCCGAGTAGGCGTTCACGGTGCCCGCCACGTAGTGGGTGCGCTCGGCGTACACCGTGCCGTCGGCGGCGGTGTATTCGCCCATGTACTGGCGCAGGGCGTGGCGATCCTGATCCTCGGCCATCCAGGCGCCCACGATCTTCTCGGTGCCGGGGGTGACGACGTTGCCGTTCTCGTCGGTCACATCCGCGGACTTCACCGTCACGAACTCCACGGTGTTGTCGTCGCGCTCGGCGTACTTGTCGCCGTAGGTGCGGTTTGCCGCGTAGTCGTCGGCGATGGCCCGGGCCTTGTCGATATCGGCCTGGGTGGCCAGGGGCACGTAGTACTCCACCTTGATGTTGCGGCGGCCGTTCACTACGGAATCGGCCTTGCCCGCATCCTTGTAGCCCGCCGTCAGCGCGCTGTTGGAATCGGTGCGGTTGCCCTCGGTGGTGGCGAAGGTCTGATCCGGGTTGATGGCGTCGTCGGCGGTGCTGCCGGCCACCGCACCGTCGCGCATCACGGCGTTTTCCGGCATGTTCGCTGGGTAGGCGATGTTGTGGCCGTAGAACTCGAAGATCTGGGTGCCCACCGGGCGCTGGTTGGCGGCGTCGTAGCCCTCGGTGAAGCGCACCGTGGTGCGGATGTCGTTGGTGTGGAAGGTGGGGTTCGCCAAGTTAGACACGGTTACCTTCAAGGGGTTACCGTCCTGGTTGGCCGTGGTGCGGCGGGTCTTGGACTGCTCGGTGTAGACGGCCTTGATCTTCACGTCGTTCTGATGGTTGTCCCCCACGGTGGCCATGCGCTTGCTCGTAGCGGTCTTCGCGTCGGTCGCGGCTGTGTAGCGCGTGTTGGGCGTCGTCGTGATCTGGCCGTACTGGTCGCGATTGGCGGCCGTGGCGGTCAGCAGGTCGTCGGTGCCCAGCACCAGCGAGCTCACGCGGGCGTGGATGCCGTTGCCCTTGCCGTCGGTGTTGCCGTTCTTGTAGAAGCGCACCTTCGACTCCACCTGCGAGCCGTACTGATCGCAGCCCGTGAGGTTGGCGACCGTGTCGGTGGGATGGCGGTGGTCGATGGGATCGAGGGCCTCGTCGTCCACGGTCTTGAAGGCGGCCTCGCCGTTGTTGTCGGCCTGCTCCACCTTGTACTGGGCATAGCCGTGGCGCGGCGCGGCGGTCACGGTGTAGGTGGCCTGCACGGTTTCGGCGGCGAAGGAGGGCTTCTCGGCGTCGTTGTTGAACGCCTTATTCTCGGAGCTGTTATAGCCCTTATCGGTCTCCAGCTCGTCGGTCATCTGGGTAATGACGCGGATGTAGACGCCCTCGCCCGGCAGCATCTGCTGGGTGAGCGAGCCCACGGAGAACACGAGCGCCCGGTTGGCGGTGTAGTGCTCGCCGGCCGCATCGGGCTGGGTCGCGCGAGCGAGTGCCTCGGAGACGCTCGCCGCGGAGGCGGGAGCCACCGTCGTCGGCGCGGCCTCGGAGCCGTCGGCATCGGGCAGCACCGGGTTCGTCGACGGGTCGGACGGGTCGGTGGGCTCGCCATCGCCCGCATCGGGGTCGGTGGGCTCGGGATCGGGCACCACGATATCGTCGTGGGCCATGATGGTCAGGTCGGTGGAGGCCGGGGCGTTGGCCATGGTCACCACATCGGCGCCGGCGGCGTTGGGCTCGCCGAGCAGCTTGGCGGTCACCCGGGCGGCGTTGGCGCCCAACAGCGTGTCCTTGTAGGAGTCGTCCTTCGGCGGGTTGGCGGTGTTCACGAGCGGCGCCGAGGCACTGAACGGACCGGTCACGCCGATGGTGTCGTTGGCGCCCACGAAGTTCAGCTGCTTGCGCTCGGTGCCGGTGCCGTCGGCGGTGGGAATGTCGTCGGTCACCACTTCCCAGCCCACGATGCGCTGGCCGCGGTTCACCGCGAAGCGGGCGTCCACGTGCTGCAGGGGCACGAGCGACTTCTCGTTGGCGCCCACGAACAGGGTGTACTCCACGTAGTCGCCGGCGTACAGGGCGCCGTCGGGAATGTCGTTGGCCGTGGTGGTGGGCTCGTAGCTGAAGATGCTCGTGGCCGAGCGCTCGTCGGCGTCGTAGGCGAACACCGTGTCCTTCTTGCGGGTCGTGCCCGTGGCGGTGCCGTCGGCGTTCTTCACATCGCCGTAGCCCACCGCAGGCTCGATCTTGCGCCCGCGCACGTAGGAGGTATCCATGGTGCCCAGCTTATGCGCCACACGGTAGGCGGCGTTGCTGTCGACAAAGGCGGCCAGACCCTCGGTGTTGGGATCCTTGGCCTTCAGCTCCACGGTCAGCTTGTGGCGCGAGTCGGTACCGGCATAGGCGCTGGCCTGCTTGCCGAAGGTCGGCGTGGAGTTGTAGTCCCAATTGCCGGCGTTCAGCTTGTCGCCGTCGCGATCGGCGGGAAGCAGGTTCTTCTTCGTCAGAGCCTGGTTCGTGGCGGCCTTGGCGTCGTGGAACAGCGCCACCGGACGGTCCACGTACACGCCCTCGTACTTGAAGGCGTAGTTCACCATCAGGTTGCTGTTGCTCGCCGTGGCCTCGGTGGTGCCCACGTTGCGCTGGCTCTTGCGGGCCAGCCACTGGCCGGAATCCAACAGGGTGTTGTCGAAGCGGCGGTTCGCGTTGGTCGCCTCGAAGGTGATCTGCAAGGACGTGAACAGCGGCTTGGCGTAGGTCTGATCCACCTCGGCGTTGTCGTAGGGCGCCACGGCGGCGTTCCCGTTGGCGAAGCCCTTGATGGTGTTGGTGGCATCGGTGGCCTTATAAGTGCTATAAGATATAATGTCTATAGCACTATTGCCCGTCACCGTATCGGGAGCCGCGTCGTCGGCCGCCGCGACCGCGCCGGCATCCGCGCCGTCGCCGCCCTCGGTGCCGTCGCCGTCGGCGCCCCCGTCGGGCTCGGTGGCCGGCAGGTCGTAGTTGCGGAAGAAGCTCTCGAAGTCGATGACGTAGTCGCCGTCGGCGTCGTAGATGGGAGCGTCGTTCTCGTCGTACACGATGCGGGCGGTGTTGCTGCCCGTGCCGTCGATGCCGGCCACCGGCTCGGTGTCGTCGATCTTCCACGGACCGCTCACGCGGCCGTCGCGCACCAGCTCGGCCCAGGTGACGGACTTCTTCTGCTCGGTTCCCTCGGCGTCCACGTAGGTGAAGGTGAAGTCGGTGGCGTTGAACCAGCCGCCGTCGCATTCCACGCAGGTGCACAGCTTGTGCTCCTGGCCGCCGCAGGCCTCGGCCTCAATGTAGGCCGCATCGTCTTTAGTGTAGGTGTCGCCGGTCACGGTCAGGTAGATCTGCTTGCCGTCATGCTCGCCGCCATCGGCCACCTGCTTGCCGTCGACGAGCTTGCGCGGGCCGTCGTAGGGCTCGTAGCTGTCGCCCGCCTTCACATAGGGGGCGTACTGGTAGCTGATGCAGGTGCCCTGCTCGTGGTCGGGGCACTTGTTGTTCTCGTCGTTCACCAGGTAGGCGGGCACGTACACGTTCTGCAGGCGGAACACCTTGCTGGCGGCCGCATCGACGTTCTCGTCGAAGGTGCTCTTCAGCTTCACGCGGGCCAGATGCGCCGCGCGCAGATTGTCGGTGGTGCTCGCCGTGCCATCGAAGGCGTTCTGGAAGCGCACCTCGTAGGTGGCCTTGGTGGGCGTCAGGTTGTCGGTGTCGGTCTTCGTCACCTTCTGGCCGCCCACGAAGTCCTCCACGCGCGTATCGCCGTAGTCGTAGATGCGCTTGGTGTCCGACTTCCACAGGATGACGTTGGGGGTCGTCACGTTGCCGTAGCCGTCGGTGTAGTTGGTCAGGTTATAGGTGCCGTTGTTCTTCCACGCGCCGCTGGGCACCGCGTTGGCGGTGGAGGCCACATGGTTGAACGAGTTGGTGCTCGGCACGGTCTGGTTGTTGTCCACCCAGGCGCCGGAAGCGTTCTTCACCAGGGCGCGCGGCGTCAGCACGCCGGCGCCGTCGGGGTTCTCCACGTTCTCGGTCAGCCCGCCGTTGTTCTCGGTCTGGATACCGGTCTGGTAGCCGTAGCGCACCTTGTAGCCCACCATCCAGGCGGTGTCCATGGCGGAGTTGGACAGCACCAAGCTGTTCACATAGGAGCCCGGCGCGTTGTACTGCCGCTCATAGCGACCTGCGGGCGTATCCACGATGCGCCAGTTGTTGTACAGGTAGCTGTTCTTATTGGCGCTGGTCAGGAACGTGTCGGGCGCGTAGTAGCGGTTGTAGTCCACATGGGCCGTGGACAGGGCGTTGTCGATGTAGCCGGCGAAGCGGCGCTCCTGCTCGGTGGCGCCGTCGGTGTAGAGTTTGTTGGTCTGGCCCTTGTAGATGTAGGGACGCCCCAGCACCTCGTAGTCGGATACCGCCTGGCCGCTGCCGGCGTCGCCGTCGTAGGCGCGGGCGGTCTCGGCCGTGGCGTCGGCATCGCCGCCGTAGGGGCCCAGATCCAGGGTGTAGCTGGTCACGAACTCGCCGTCGGGCAGGTTCAGGGTCAGCGGCTGGTGGTCGGTGTAGTAGCCGTCGGGGTTATCGGTCGTCTTGTTCAGCGAGAAGATGTTGAAGGTCTTCGTGCCGTCGCCGGCCACGGCCTTCTTCACGTGGGTGTACTCGGGCGCGCGGGTCCAGTTCACGGCGTCCATGAAGTCGGGGGTGTAGTCGTAGGGGCGCTTGAAGTAGATGACCGCGTCGCCGTCGGCATTCAAGCCCTTGGTGAACAGGTAGGTCAGACCCGGTGAGGCCGGCTCGTTCACCGTCTCACCCTTGCTGGCGTTGGAGGTGGTGATGTCGGCCAGGTTCTGGTCGATCATGGTCTCCTTGTACACCACGTCGCCCTTCTTGGCGTTAGTCACCTTCACGCCCTCGGCCGTGTAGTAGATGGAATTGGCCTCCAGGGACTTGTAGTCGTTCGGCAGGTTGATCGGATCCACGCGGTACATGTTGTATTCGCGGATGCGGATGGTGCGGTTCACCGTGTGAGTGGTGGTGTTGCCGTCGGCCGTGGTGAAGCTGTACAGGGCTCCGGTCTTCTTCGTCCAGCCGTTGTCGGTCTTGGCGTTGGCCTCCGACCAGTTCGCGTTCTTATCCCAAGCGGTGGTGCGCAAGGTGATGGACACCTTGTCCATGTTGTCGAGGCGCTCGGCACGAGCGTAGTTGGTCACCGGGTTCAGGTGGGCCCACACGTTCGAGGCGGTCATGGAGGTCATAGAGCTCTCGTCATCGCCCTTCTTCGCGTTGCTCGTACGGAAGAACTTCAGGCCCGTGCCCAAAAAGCCGTAGTACTCGGTGTCCTGATCGGGGTAGATGGTGGGCAGCGAGTCGTTAATGCGAATGTTGTCGGCCGCGGTGATGTAGTGGCCCCACGGACGGTAGTCGTGGGTGTAGGAAGCCCCGTTGTTGGCCGTGTCCTTGTTGTTGTCGGTATGGTTGTAGCTGGTGGAATCGGAGCCGGGCGACCAGCGGTACAGGCTCATGAAGTAGCCCTCGTCGTTGGCGAAGATGCGCTGGTCGGAATGGTTGTCGGACACATTGGTGTTGCCGGCCCAGCCGATGGAGCCCGCGTCTCGCACCACGGACTTCTGCACGAAGTTGCGGCTCTCGTAGGGAATCATGGAGGAGGAGGTGCGCAGGTGACGCATCTTGCCCTCGTCGAAGCCGTAGTAGTGGTAGTGGCTGCCGTAGTAGTGGCGAGTGCAGCAGGAGCCGGAGCGGTGGAAGGTCTTGTAGCCCCAGGAGCCGCGGTCGGTCTCGTCGTAGGAGATGTTCAGCGACTCGGCCGCGCCGCCGGAATCGGTGTCGCCGTAGATGGTCTTGTAGGCTCCCCCGCCGGTGCCCGCGCGGCCGGCGTCGGCGCGCTGGTCGGGCGAGTCGTAGCGGGTGGCGGCCGCATGCACGTACTTGTCGCCGGAGTACTCGCCGCCGATGGTCATATTCACCGTGGTCTGCGAGGTCACGCGGTTGGAGGCCGTGGCCGAGGTGCCCTTGTCGGTGCGGATGAAGCGGCCGGTCAGCTCGAAGGACATGTTCTTGGCCCAGTCGGCAGAACCGGCGGCGATGGACTCGGCGAACCACTGGCCGTAGTCGGGGGCCTTCGGCAGGCCCTTGCCCGAGCCGCTCTCCTGCAGCGTGCCCTGGTTGATGGTCACGTCGTACACCACTTCGCTCACCTTGAAGGCGGGCACGTCGCGGGTGTAGTCGTTGAAGGTGTCGCGGTAGGCGTAGGTGGTGTCGGTGCCGAAGTCGGGCACGTGCTTGCTGTAAGAGGCCAGGGGGTTGGCTGCCAGATCCACCGGATTGCCGGCCGTATCCACCACCTTCATGAGGTTCAGGCGGAAGTAGTAGTCGCCGTTCTCGTCGGTCTGAACCGAGGTGCCCTTCTTGATGGTGCCGTCGTTGTTCAGCGAATCGTAGTAGTTGGCGCGGATGGTCTTGCCGTCGATGGACATGGACTTGCCGTCGGTGAACCGCACGGTCACCTTGTCCAGGTACTGCAACGCCTGCTGCTTGATCTTCACGTAGTAGGCGTCGAAGCCCTCGCCGATCACCTTCTGCACCATCTCCAGGTGGGCGCCGGTGTTGTAGGTGTAGCTGCCCACGGAGTTGAAGCGGGGGCTTCCGTTGGCCCACTCGTAGCAGTAGTCGGTGCGATGGTAGTAGGTGTTGTGCACGTGGCGCTGGTCGATGATGGAGCCGGCACGGTCGCGGTAGGTGGCCTCGTCGTAGAAGCCGGTGCCGTACACCCAGCGGGAGTTCTTGTCGTAGTAGGCGTAGTAGCCGAAGTGGTGGTAGTAGGGGCAACGCACGTTGTAGAAGTTCGAGCTGCCCTGCTCCATGAACCACGTGCCCTCGGGCGCCACCGAGGAGATGCCCGCACGGGCGTTGTTGTCGTAGCCGATGTAGCCGGAGGGGTTGTAGGTGATGTTGCCCAGGTTCTCCTGGGGCGTGGTGTCCACCTGGCGGAAGTCCACCAGGAACGAGCCTTGGGACTTGTAGCCGATGGCCAGGTCGCCCGAGGTCTCGTCCAGGGTGCTGCCCCAGCAGCTGGAGTGGCCCGCATGCCCATGGCCGTCGTTGGAGCCGTTGGACCAGTTCGAGAAGCGGTTGGCCTGCTTGGAGCCCTTCATGAGATCCATGGCGGCATAGGCGCCCGTCGTCAGGCGCTCGTCATAGGCCGTGGCCGTAAGCCCGTCGGCGCTCGGCTTCTTGGTGGCGGCGTCCTTCACCGACCAGCTGGGAGTGGTGGCGTGCTTCACCACCGTGGTGGGGCCGTCGGCGCCCGTGTCGACCGGGCCGGAGGACACCACGAGGCGCACGCGGGTGATGTCCAGGGGCGCGTCGTCGCCGGTGATGATCTCCTCGGTGCCGTTGGCGTTCACCTTCACCAGGCCCACGCACACCACCGCGCCCAGCGGCACGTCCTCGGAGGGCTGGCGGTCGGACTGCTCGTCCACCTGATAGCCCGCCTCGACCAGCAGCTCGCGAGCCTTCTCCTCGGTCTTGCCGGCCAGGGAGTTGAACAGCTCGGCGCGCAGGGTGGCGGGGCTCTTGCCGTCGGACACGACGATCTTCACCAGGGCCTTGTAGGTCACGTCCTGGGTGGGCTTGGTCACCCACAGGCTGTCGTCGGCAACGTCGGGCTCGCCTTCGGCGCCCGTGGGATAGGAGCCGTCGTAGCCGGGATACAGGGCCGCGGCGTCGTCGGTCAGCACGCCGGGGATGCCGGGCACCGTGTAGGGGCGCGTATCGGCCGCCACGCGCACGACGAGGCCCTTGGCGATCTTGTCGTTGTACTCGTGCTCCAGCTTGTCGGTCAGGTCGTAGGCGTAGCCGTTGTCGGCAAGCTTGCCCGTCGCGTCGTCCAGGCTCAGGCCCGTGTAATCCTCGGCCAGATGGCGGTTCTCCTCATCTTCGGCCGTGGGGCCCAGCGACACGTGCAGCTTCACGGTGCCCTTGTACTCGGCAGCGGGTACCGGGCGCACTTCCCACTTGTTCTCGTCGGTCGCAGGGGGCACCACTTCGCCGTCGGCCGGCACGTAGCCCAGGCGGTACTCGGGCTTCAGCACGCCTTCCACGGCCTCCTGCTTCCAGGGGCCGCGGGTCAGCTCGGCCTCGAACACGTCGTCTTTGGACACGTCGTTGCGATGCTCGTAGACGGTGTCCTCGTCCACCGCGTAGCCGCGCGAGGCCAGCAGGGCGCGGGCCTCGGCCTCGGTCAGGTAGGTCGTCGTGGTGTTGCCGTCCCCGTCGGTTTCGGTCTGCGGCAACAGCTCGTTCATCACGCCGTGGCCCTTGGAGATAACCACCTTCGCCACGCCGCGCTTGGTCACGTTGCCGTCCCCGTCGTAGGTGGGAGCGGCCACGCTCTCGGCGGAGACGACAAGGCCCTCGGCCACATCGCTGTACACCTCGGTGATGGTCTCCACCTTGTTGCCCGCCTCGTCGGTGTAGCTGGCGGGGATATCGTAGACGTAGGCGGCCAGGGCGGTGCGGGCCTCGGCCAGGGTCTTGCCCACCACCAGCGCGAAGGGATCCACCACCTCTTCCTTGCCGAGGGAGATGTACACCTTCACCACCGGCTTGCCAGAATCCACCGTATCCGGATCCACCTCGCAGCGGGTCACGTAACCGGCCGGCATGCCCTCTACCAGCTTGAAGTACTGCTTGCCGTCCTCCGGGTCGCCGGTTACGGCCACGTACACCGGCTCGCCGTTGGCGTTGGTCACCGGAGAGCCGTTCTCGTCAAGCTTCAGCTCGTACAGGTCGATGGTATCCAGGTCCTCGGAGCCGTCCAAGGGCTCGTAGGAGTCGTTGGAATGCTCGTAGTACTTCTGAATGGTGTAGCCGCCGTTGCGCAGGATCCACTTGGCGGTGCCCTTCTCGTTGTCCGGCGCCGTCGAGAAGATGTCGCCGCCGAACCAGTAGGTCAGAAGCTTCGCCCCCGCGTTGTCGGGATCGCCGTTTTCCTCCACGGTCACGGGCACGTAAGCCGGGTTGCCGGCGCCGTCGGTGCCCTGCTGCACGTAGAGCTGGGTGCCGGCCACGCCGTTGCCGCCGTTCTGGACGGCCAGGGCATCGGCGGCGCTTACCGGCTCGAAGGTCTCGGCGTTGTCCTCGCCGATGACCCGCTTGTAGAAGGTCACGCCGCCAGCCGAGAGGTCGGCCTCAAGCTCGAAGCGCTTGCCCACGGCCTCCTCGGTCGGGTCCTTCGTCTCGTTCTCGTCGTTCTTGTCCTCCACAGCCTCGCCGGAGTCCACATCGGCGTAGGCCGAGCGGGACACGGCGTCGAAGAACATCTTGGACACGAAGATGAGCGAGCGGTCGATGCGGGTGAGGGTGTAGTCGTCCTTCGTTTCGTTGAGCACCTTGTCGCCGTTGAAGCCGTGGTGGGCCTTGTTTCCGTCGGCGGTGAGGGCGCCGCTCGCGGTGCCGAAGTCCGGCAGGTCCAGAGGCTTATCGCGGAAGGAGTCTAGATGATTATAGGTTGCAATGTTGATAGTGCGCTGGGTCTCGAAGTAGCTGTCGGTGTAGCCCTGGATGAACACGGTCTGCTTGTCGATGGAGGCGCCCTTGCCGTCCGGGTTCGCCATATCCTCGGCCATGTCCTTCCACGAGTACAGCTGGAACATGGTGGGCACCTCGATGCCCATGTCGTAGACCTGCTGCTCGGTCATATAGAAGGAGCCGTCGTCGGCCAGCGGGATTCGCACGCGACCCGCGTCCACGCCGGCCCTATCGAAGCCGTGGGCTTTCAGAGTGGCAGCCGTCACGGCCTTCTGGTCGAAGGTGGTGTTGCCGCGGGCCTGCAGCGACCGGTTCGCCGTATTCGTGCCCGTGGCGTACTCCAGCTCGAAGCCGGCCAGCTTCTTCTTGCCGTCCTTTTCGGTGTAGTAGGGCCACAGCACCAGCTTGGTGGTGGCGTCCTGCTTCATCTTCGTGCCAATCTGGTAGGGCGAGTAGCCAAAGATGCGGATCTTGCCGACCTTCTCGTCGGGGAAGCAGGCCAAGTAGTTCTTGGAAATCTCGTAGTTCACCGGGTGGAAGCCCGTATACGCGCTCGTCTTGCCGTTGTTGCCCACCACGGAGGACTTGCCGGTCTGGAAGGTTTCCCACTCGATGGGGAACGTGATGTTCACGTCGGTGTCGTCCAGCTTGGAAACCGCGCTCTCGTTCTTCAGCGTGGCCCAGTAGTTGAAGGTCTTGGCATAGGGCACCGTCACCTCGGTGCGGGTGCTGTCGGAAGCGTAGGAGGTGGAATCGCTCACAGTCTTGCCAGTGTAGTTGTTCTTGTCGCCGTAGCGCACATAGGAGTGCACTTCCATGTAGGGCCGGGCCACCGACAGCGCCGCGCACTTACGCACGGTGTCGTGCAGGAAGCTCTTCGAGGAGACCTGGGCCACGTCGTTCTCGGAGTCGTTGATCTTCGTGTTGTCCTGCCACTCCGAGGGCAACGGACCGCGCGTATCGTAGACGCCCTTCTGCTTCAGGAACAAGCGGGCATGGAGCGTCTGATTATGCGGGTAGTTCCAGCGATAGTAGGCGGTGTTGCTCGACGTATGGCTATAGGTGTAGTACAGGTTCACGCAGGGCGTGAGCTTCTTGCTGGTGCTGTTCAGCAGATCGGAAGCGACATGGGCCGCCGTGTCCACCGCGGAAGAATTGCCCACGGAGTTGTACCAGTCGGCCTTGCCCGTGGCGGTCACCGTCAGCTCACCCATGGCATCGGTCGGATCGCTGTAGGCGTTGTTTCCGGTCGTTGCGGGCACCTTGGCGCCGCTGGACCAGGAAGCACCGCCCGTGGCGCCATCCTCAACCGCATTGGAGTTCTGGATACCAGGACGCCACGAGGGCTCCAGCGAGTCGTAATTGAAGTCCACCTGGTACAGGTAGCAGTCGTCGATGGTGTAGGCCGTGGTGTTCTGGGTCAGCGGGCCGGTGTAGTTGCTCGCGGTGTAGCTGTTGTTGGTACCGGCAATGGTGGGCACCGTCAGGGTCTTGTTGTAGCCGTAGTTGTCCTGGGTGTTCACCAGCTTGGTGAAGGTCACGGTCTGGTTGGCGTCGCTGGGAATGGTGTTCAGCACCTTGCCGCCCCAGATGTTGTGGAAGTTCAGCGTGGTGGCCGTGCCCGCGTTCTGCAGCAGTGGGGAGTCAGCCGGCACCTTGATGATGAACTTCTCGCCGTTGGGCTGGTAGAAGGTCAGCTGCACGTCCTTCAGATGGCCCATGGTCTTCAAGGCCGTGCCGATGGCCAGCTCCTTGGTCTTGAAGCCGCGCACCACGCCACGATAACCGTAGAAGTTGTTGGTGTCCAGATCGGAGGAGGCTCCGTCGTTGGCCTCGGAGTAACCCGGGTCCAGCATGTTCTTGGCCTTCATGGACACACTCTCGATGCGCATGGACAGCGTGGCCGCGTCCGAGCGGGCGCGGGTGGCGTTGCGCAGGGTGAAGGTGTAGCCGGCGCCGTCGGCCTTGTTGGCCACGGTCACCACGGCCTGGTTGGAGGCGTTTGCCAGCGTGGAGTTGTCGACCACCTCGGGCGTCTTAGAGCTGGCCGCGGTGCCCGCGTTCGGGCGGCTGGCCGCCGCCTTGAAGGCCGTGGCCTCTGAGGCGCCCAGGTACTTGTCCACCACGAGGGTCTTGGTGGAGGTGCGGTCGATGTTGCCGTAGAAGCTCGACAGCGGGAAGTAGTACATCGTGGAGGACGTGCGGTTGTCGTAATGCGTGTTGAGGGCGTCGGTCGGCGAGGTAGGCGCGCCGTGGGTGCGCACATCGCCGTAGATGCGGGCGGTAAGCGTGGTGTTCATGCGCGCCTTCGTGGCGGCGGACAGGCCGTCTTCCGGATAGGTCTCGTACAGCTCGGCATTCATCGTGTTGTACAGCAGGCGCACGTTGCCGATGGCGTCGAAGCCGCCGGCAGCCTCGTCGCGCAGGGTGATGTTGGCGCCGGCGCCCACGAGGGCCTGCAAGCCGGCCTGGGTCAGCGGGATGTGCGCGATGGCCTCGTTCTCGGAGGCGCCGTTGGTGTAGATGCGGTCGGCATTACCGCTGTCGGTCAGCTCGGTGAAGCGAATGGTGTCGGTGCCGTTCTTCACGAGAAGCTCGATGGTGGCGTCGTCCATGACGATGGTGGCCACCGGCGCGGTCACGGTCTTGGCGTGGGTGGTCAGGTTCTCCACCACAATGTCGCCGGTAACCGGGTCCATGGTGCGGCGGTACTTCACGCTGCCGGAGGTGTACTCCTCCTTGGAGGCGTGGGGCACCACCGTGTCGCAGCCGTAGAGCCACAGGCGGCTCACGGTGCCGGCGCGGTTGGTCCACTTGGTGCCGGCGGGATCCTGGGTGGCCGGCAGCTTAGTGCGGGCATTGTCGTTATCGCGGTAGCGGTAGTAGCCGTCGATCTGCAGCTCGTCGGCAATGAAGCCGCGGGCCATCTCGTAGACGCTCTTGTTGTCGGGCACCGCCACGCCGTTGGCGTTCACGGTCACCTTGCGGTTGGCCACGTCATCGATGGACAGGTCCAGATACCCGTTCTCGGCGGTGGACTTGGAGCGGTTCGTGAGGATGTACTCGTAGAAGGCGTCCTCGCGCGGGTTGGCGCCCGTCTTGTCGGGGGCGTCCACCGTATCGGTGAAGGCGGGGGTGCCGTGAATCTGGCCCACCAGCTGGCCCTTGCCCGCCCCGTTGCCGAAGTCGAGGAATGAGAAGTCGCCCTCGCCCCAGCGGTAGGGCACGTTGGTGATGGCGCTGTTCAGGATGCCGTCGATGGCGTTGCTCGTCTGCCAGTGGCCGTTCTCATCCACGGTGTGGGTGAGCGGGCGGTGGGTCGTCTGGTCCACCTCGATGTTGTTCTCGCCGGTCTTGCCGCCGGTCCAGTTGAAGAAGGTCTGGATCTCCGGCTCGGCCGTCAACGGGTTCATCTTGGCGTAGTCGCCGTCGATGGTGCGGGTGTACTTGTTGCGGTTCCAACCCTCGGTCTTGTACTCGGTGGAGAACTCGCCGTTTAGGGCCATCACAGTGGCGCGGGTGGGCACGCCGTGCATCTCCACCACGGCGGCGTCGGCGGCGGTGGGATCGGTCTGGGTCACCTTGGCGGCAAAGCCCGGCAGGTGGAAGACCACGCGGGTGACGTACAGCTCGTCGGTGCAGCCGGCGTCCTTGTTGTGGTCCACGCCGTCCTTGTGGGTGCAGCTGTCGCTGTGGTTGAGCCAAGCGGCGCTCGGCACCGAGATGACCCAGTTGCCCGCGTCGTCACGCTTCACGTAGTCGGCCAACGCCAGAGGCTGGTACTTCGCTGTGCCATCGGCGCGGGTGAACACGCGCTCGGCGGTGTCGTTGCCGTCGTCGTCCTTATAGGGGGCGGTGGTGTCGGCCGCGCCGCCCATCTGATGGATGGGAAGGCTCGGCACCGTGGGCACCGTGATGTCCTCGCGGGCAAACGAGCCGTCGCCCTGCATGCGGTTCACCGACTCGGTGGTCGAGAAGGTGGTGTCGGCGCGGCCCACAGCGTAAATGTCCACGGTGTAGCCGGCCAGCATCTCCTTCACCTGATCCTCGGAAAGCTTGTTCAGGGCCGCCAGATCGGCGGTCGGCGCGATGAAGTCGCTCTGCTGCTCGAAGCCGGCGATGCCGTCGGGACGCGTGGTCTTCGCCATCTTGCCGGCCAGGAAGGCTGCGAGCGCCGGGCCGTTCACGTACAGCGTCTGGGCATCGAAGCCGCGCCACTGCCCGTCGACGAGCTCGCCGTAGACGGCGCTGCCGCCGTCGTAGTTGGCCACGCCGCCTACCACGTTTCCAGCAGATCCGGTGGAGCTCCAACCCGTGCCCTTATTGTCGGAAGCGGCGCCCTCGGCTACATAGGCCGTGCCCAACGTCACCCGTGCCGAGTCCATGGCGTAGTTCGAGTCGTTGGTCAGCGGGAAGCGCCAGCCGGCGTTGGCCGAGCCCATGAGGGTGTCGATGGGATCGTTCGGCTTGTTGTCGGCACTCCACTCCATGGCGGAGTTCACCTCGCCGGCGTTATCGGCGTACAGGAAGGTGTAGGCGCCGATGCGCGGCTTGATGGGATCCACCTCGGCCACCAGCGTAGCGTCGTCCGAGATGTTCATGCCGTTGGAGCGGTTCTGGTCGGTCAGACACTTGTCGTAGCGCGAAGAGCCCAGGGTCTTGTAATCCATGGCGGGGGCTTTGGCGTACAGCGGAGCCGTGGCCGCGGTGGCGGCCGAGGCGTTCTTCAGGTACACGTAGCCCGAGCTGCCGTTGTACTGCAGATGCGCCCAGTGGCCGTACTGCCCGTACTCCCCTGCCGCGTCGGTCACCTTGTCCGCATGGTCCCACGTGCCGGTCTGCAGCGCGCCGTCCAGGGCGCCCGTGGCGCCATAGCAGCTGTTAAAGGTGGAGCTGAGGGTCACGTTCTTGCTGGCCACATCGGTGCGGCCCAGCACGTCGATGACCGCGCCCGCATCCTCGGTGACGCCCTTGTTGAAGTGCGCCACGTCCACGCGCAGGTTGCTGAAGTAGCCCTCATCCCACAGGGTGCTCGGCAGCACCAGGTTGCCGGCGTCGTCGAAGAAGGCGCCGCGCTTGACAAGCGTGCCGAAGGATGCGCCGGCGGCCTCGTCGGCGGCCAGGGTCACATCGAAGACATAGGTGATGGTCACCGCACCGGCGGCGTCCGTCTTCTTGACCCATTTCGTGCCGTCGGTACGGGTGGTCGTCACTTGGGTGGTACCGCCGGCCAGAACCTCGGTGACTTGGGTGTCACCTGCCTCGGCGGCCGGCTCGCTCCAGGCGGGCGCCTTGCGCGGCACCACGGTCACGGCCACCGACTTCACCGCGTTGCCCGAGCGGCTGTCGCGGCGGGCACCGAGCTTGCTCCAGTTGGCGGCATCCAGAAGGCCCTTCGACAAGGTGAGGTACTTCGCATCGTAGGTGCGCTTGGCGTTGCCGTAGTCGCCCGTCTCGGCGGCGGGCACGTCCTCGGAGGGCATGACGCCCACGTTCAGATAGCTGTCGAACATCTCGTAGTCGCGGTCGTACACGTTCGCATCCGGGTTCCACACGCTGTTGGCCTGCTGCTCGCCGGTCACCTTGGTGGGGTTGGCGTAGTTGGTGTAGGTGAAGCGCCAGCCCGCGCCGTAGTAGCGCAGGTAGGCGGCCGTGGTGTCGTTCAGCTTGCCGTTGGGGGCGGCGCCGTCCATGTTGGCCGTGGTGCCCCACGGGTTGCTGGAGGCGGGCATGTTCAGGGCGATGGAGGCCAAAGGCTTGCCCGTGGCCGGGGCGTTGTCGATGAAGTACGACTTCGCCGTCACCTTCTGGCTGGACGCGGGCATGTGCGCGTACAGATCGCCGAAGTCGGTGGAGCGCGTCAGCTCGCTGAAGTCGTTCACGCCGTACTCGTTGGTGCGCGTGCTGCCCTCGGTACCTTGGTTGTTGCCCACGTACAGGTTGTTCCAGTTCGCGTTGCCGTAGGTGGTGTGGAACAGCGAGGGCATGCGCACCTGGTCGTAGTACCAATCCCACCACTGCACAACCGAGCCGCCGTCGCCCTGCTCCCAGCCGTGGTCCACGCACCAGGTGTCGGTCACGGACTTGCGCTTGGTCACGTCCGGCGAGTCGATGGTGTAGCCGAAGAAGTCCACGGAGGGCTCGTTGCCGTTGATGACCTTGTAGTCGGCGCCCTTGGCCTCCTCGCGGGTCAGGTCGTTCTTGTAGTAGCCGTAGTCGATGACGATCTGGTACAGGTCGCCGCCCGTCCACTTGGTGGAGGCCATGAGGATGTCGCCAGCGGAGGTTTTCTCCAGGCCGTAAGCGGCGCTATCCGAGGCGCTGCCCCCCTCGGGGGTGATGGGCCGCTCCTCGGCCACCACAGGGTTGCCGTCGGCGTCGAGCACCGGCACGGGGTTGCCCGCGGCGTCGGTCACCACGTTGCCGTCGGCGTCCTTCTTGTACTCGTAGACAATGTCCACGCCGCGCTCGAACCAGGCGGCCACCTGCTCGCCGGTGAAGGTGCGCGACTTCCGCGTATCCGCCGCGGACAGGTTCTGCGCGGTGCCTCCCACCACGGACTCGGCCTTACCGCCGGCGGGGTACCACGTCAGCGTGATGGACTTGATGGAGCTGGCGTACTTCTGCTTGCCGCCCTCGATGACCGGGTCGCCCGCTTTATCGACAACCGGCTCGAGGCCCGCATCGAACAGCGCCCGGGACAGGGACAGGCGCGTGGTGCGGAAGCCCAGGTTCTGCTGGAGCGCCGGGGCCGCAGCCTCGGAACGCGGCGTAATGGGGCCCAAGGTCACCTGGGCGCCGTGGGTCATGGCGTAGCGCGATTTGTTGGACAGAAGCGCGCGGTAGCCCACGGCCTCGTCCTGCCAGTAGGCGCGCGGCTGGGTGTTCCACGTGTAGCTGCGGTACACCTTGTGGTCGGCGCCCAAGGTGGACGAGTTGCCGAGGCTGCCCTCGGCGACATCGTTCTTCACCAGCGAGGCGGAAAGGCCGCCGGTGAGCGTCGTGGGCGAGTAGTAGGTCTCGTACTTGTCCAGAGCGCCGAAGGCCTTGTTGTGCACGTCGGCGTCCTTGTAGGTGTACATGGCCACCACCGGGCGCACCGGCGGCAGCGCGATGTTCAGGCGCGCCGACACCGTGGCGGTGTAGGGCGCCTTGCCGCCGGCGCCGGCCAGCTTGGTGAGGTCGGCATCCATATAGCGGCTGCTGGAGGGGTTCCAGTAGGTGTACTTGCCCAAATAGTCGCTGTAGGTGTTGTAGGCGCCGATGGAATAGCCCGAGGTGCTGTTCACGCTTCCGTTGCTGTTATAGGAATAGCTCGTCGCGCTGTACCTATAGTTCTGGTAGGCCTTGTTGTACAGGGCGGCCGTGGTTTCGAACGGACCGGTCATACCGCGGTCGGCATAGCCCGGATCGCCGTTGATGATGGTGGTCGCGGTGCGGCTGCTGTTGCCCTCCACGTTGTTCGCCGTGTTGTTGGAGTTCCACCAGCTGGTGATCCAGTCGGTGCGGAAGGTGGCGCGCAGATCCCAGTTGGTCCAACGGTAGGTGCCCTCGCCCCAGTACTCGATGAAGGCGCGGTGGTCGTTGGTAGTCAGCGCCGCGAAATCGCGCAGGTGCATCTCCAGGTTGCGGTAGTACTCGTTGTTCCACAGCGCGGCGCACAGCACCACGTCGCCGTCGGGCTGACGGTAGGCCAGCACATTGCCGGCGTCGTCGGTCACCTTGGCGGTCATCGTCGCGTCGCCGGTCACCACCTCGGCAGCTGCCACGCCGGGCACATTGGCGAAGATGGGCTTCATCACCGGGGTTACGCCGTCGGCCTCGAAAGCCGGCGTACCGTCGGCGTTGGAGGCCTGGCGCTGCAGGCCGGCGGTATCGGCGGCCTTCGCCAGCGCGATAAGGTCGGCGCCAGCGAGCTTGACCGAGTCGTCGGCGGCCGCCTCCTGCTTGGCATCCTTGTCGTAGGCGCGCCAGTACAGCGTGACGTCCTTCACCGTGGACACGTCGAAGAGCTCCTTGGACAGGGCGATCTTCTCCGTGAAGAAGTTCACCAGGGCCGCCTCCTTCTTGCCGGCCTTCACCTCCTCGTCGTCCTTGTTGTTCACAAACGGAATCTTCGAGGTGGCGAAGTAGGCCTTGCGCATGCGGAAGTGGCCGTCGGCACTCGTCAGATTGCCAGACTTGTCGGTGAAGTCGGCGGCCTTCTTGTCGGTGTCGCTGTTGTTGGACAGGGTGAAGCGGTAGCCGGAACCCTCTTCCTCGTAGTAGCCGGTAGTAGTGCCCGACAGCTTCAGCTTGCCGCCGAGGGACTGCTCCTGGGCGGTGGTGTCGGTGTGGTCGTCGTAGCCGTACTCGCTCGTCACGTCGTCGGAGCGCATGAAGGTCTCGGGCTTGATGGCCTCGTTCACCTCGTAGGGACGCCCCATGATCCAGGCCGTGGCCGCGCCGTTGTGGTAGGCGTTGGCGCCCTTCCAGTAGGGGTTCCAGCTGGCCACGCAGCGCTTGAACTGCGGCATGTAGGAGTTCCAGTGCTGGGTGATGTAGCTGTGGTTCGAGGCGTTGGCGCGGCACCAGTTGACCACCGAGGCACCGGGGTAGGTCATGAACTGCACCCAGTCGCCCACGCGGGTGTAGCCAGAACCGTAGGCCGAGGGATTGCGGGAGTTCCAGGCCCACACGTTCGGCCAGGAGCCCAGGGCGTAGCCGGCCACGTTGGTGCCGTAGGGGCGGGTGGGCTCATCGCGGTCGTAGTGCCAGCCCTGGTGGTCGTAGGTGCAGCCGAACCAGGCGGACAGCGGCATGTCGCGCACGTTGTTGGCCTCGCCCCACACATCGACGAAGGCGTCGTGGGTCTTGGTGGTGCCGTCGGCAGCCAAACCCGTAGACGGATCCACCCGGTTGAAGCGCACGACCACGTTCAGCACGTAGCCCTCGCGCCACTCGTCCCAGGGGATGATGAGCGAGCCGTCAGAATCGTAGGCCTTCGTGGCCTTGCTCTGATCGTAGTCCGGGTCGCCCGGCTTCTTGCCGGCGCTGTCGCGCTCGCCGGTCAGGTAGGCGTAGGGCAGCGTCACCACGGTCTTGGTCGGGGCGGTGGCAAGGGGCAGGTCGCTCGTCGCCTTCTCGTAGAAGGTAACCTCCACTTCCTTGATGTCGGAGTTCTCGCGCAGCGCCTTCGAGATCATGATGTTCTTGGTCTGGAAGCCGCGCACGGCATTCTCGTAGTCCTCCACATCATCGGTGCCGGGCACCAGCTCCCACGACACCTCGGTGCCCTGGGGCGTGATGCGCCCGTAGGTCACGTCGGCGTTGTCGGCGTTCACCCAGTACTTCGTGCCCTTGGTGCCGATTTGCAGCTCGCTCTCGAACATGGTGCGGGCGCCGTTGGACACGTTGAAGCGGTAGGCCGCGCCGTCCTCGCCCCACCAGGCCTTGGTCTGGGAGGCCATGCCGGTCACGTTGGTGGTGGCGGCCATCTCGGCCACCGAGCGCTTGGCTGCGTCCTCGTAGGCCTCCCCCGTCGCGGGCTCCACGGCCTTGAAGTAGGTGTGGGCCTCCAGGCCGATGTTGGGCTGGCCGCCGATGGCGTACAGGTTCGCCTTGTCCTGGGCAAAGGTGCGCACGCCGTCGGAGTTCACGCCGGCGTTGGAGGCAGTGGCGCCGTTGGTGGAGCCGGAGATGTTCGACCAGCTGGCATCGGGGTACAGGGCCTTCAGCTCAGAATCGGCGTCGACGACCACGTAGTAGTTGCCCACGTAGGCGTAGCGGCCGAGATACTGGCGATCGATGCGCGAAGCTCCGTTGCCCGGGTTGCCGCCGCCCCAGCAGCCCCAGCCGTGGGTCTGGCCCACATGCACCACGTTGTAGGAGTCGCCGTAGGCGTAGGCGTCGTCGGACTCGGCGTAGTAGGGGTCGGTGGCGTTGTTCACGTTCGGCGAGTCGATGCCGTAGCCGAACAGGTCCACATAGGCGTTCTCGGTCAGCTCCAGGTGGGCGTCGACCGACTTGAACTTCACCTCGAAGTAGTAGGCGTCGCCGCCGAGCCAGGCGCTCGCGGGAATGTTGATGCGCTCGCCGTCCCAGCTGCCGTCGGGCCTGGTGCCCATCCAGTTGGCCTTGATCTGATCCCACGTGTAGACAGTCTCGATGGCCTTGGCCGCATGGCCCAGCACATTGGGCTTGCCGGTGATCTGGGTGGCAGACGCGCCCACGGCAAACGAGCCGCCGGAGGTGTAGCGAGTGTAGGCCGGCACCGAACGGATGGTCACCGACTCCACCTCGGCGTTCTCGAGCAGACCTGCCGACAGGGTCATGTAGGCGGTATGGTAGCCGAGCGTCTGATCCAAGGCCTCGCCGGGCTTGTCGCCCTTCTTGTGGCCTGCGCCATCGCTGCCCCACTCGGCCTGGTCCCAACGGGGCGTCAGGTTGCCGATGGTCAGCTTCGCGCCGTGCTTCATGGCGTGGTCGGAGTCGTTGGTCACCACGGCGCGGTAGCCGGAGTTCTCCTCGTTGCGGTAGGCGATGGGCTTCTTGTCGCGCACCTCCGACGAGGTGATGGGGTACTGGTTGTAGTAGTTGCCGAAGTTGGTCTGCTCGCGGTAGGTGCCCGAGTTGTACAGCGTCGTCTTGTTCATGTGGATGGTATTGATGCCGCCGTAGGTGTTCACGTTGCCGGGCACGATCATGCTCGGATCGGTCTCGCCGGCCGCGTTCACGTCCTGGTCGGCACCGTAGGCGCCCATGTTCATGGTGGGGCGGATGGGGGCGAGCACGCTCGTGAGCGCCACGGCGCTCGTCCAGGAGCGGGTCCATTCCTCAATGGCCTGCTTGGTCTTGAAGGTGGTGTTCATCTGGAAGGTGCCCAGGTTGCTCGTGCGACCGCGCAGCTCCACATAGGCGTTGGTCTTCTCGTTCACCCAGCTGTTGAACTGGCCGTAGTCCAGCTCAAGACCGACCAGATAACCCTTGTTCCAGGCCTGCCAGTTGATGATGATGTTGCCCTGGGCATCCTTGGTAAGCACCTTCTCGCCGGTGGCGTTGCCCTCGTCGTCCAGCACATCGGCGTTGCCCCAGCCGGGCTTGGCAATGTTGCCGGGCGCGAACGTGCCCACGGTGTAGCCCTTGTCGTTGGTGATGGTAATGGTGGCCTCGTTGGCCCACTCCACCAAATCGTGCAGCGGCAGCGTCTTCAGGGTGGCCTTGCCCGCGTCGGTGATCTCATAGTAGGTGATCTTCGCGTCGATCAGCTGACCGGCGAAGTTCGCCTGCTTCTCATCGGCGATGACGTCGCCGGCGCGGAACAGCTCCTTGGACAGCTTCACGCTGTGGGTCTCGAAGTCGACGAGCTTCTCTACGGCCGCTGGGTCGCGCACGTCCTTCAGCTTATCGGCCGGCAGGGGCTCCACGGTGAAGCGGCCGCCGAGCGCAATGGCGTACTTGGTGTCGTTGGCCAGGTTGATGCGGTAGCCCGAATCCTCGTAGTCGTAGTAGGCCTTGCGCCGGGGCACATCCACGCGGCTTCCATCGGGCTTGGTGGCCCACACCTCGTCGGTGCCGGTGGTGGACTTCGTGCGCAGGCCGGCGCGATAGCCCAGGCTCGGGCTGGAATAGCCGTCGCTCGTCAGATAGTTCTTGTTGCCGTCCTTCTCGTTCTCGCCGCGCATATCGGAGAAGGCCTTCACGATGGGAGTGCCGTCGGCGGGGTACGGGGCGCCGTTGAGCACGCCCTTGGAGTCCACGGCCGTGTCCCAGCTGGGATTGGCGTAGTTGGTGGAGAAGATGCCGCCGATCTCCATCTCGGCCTTGTTCACCACGGTGCCGTAGATATCCAGATAGGCGCCATCGTCCAGGGTCAGACCCGCGCCGAAGTGCACGAACTGCTGCTCCAGGCCGCGCAGGTAGTACTTTCCGCCGCCGGCCTTCCACACCGAGCAGTTGGCGAGCGTCACCACGATGGTGCCGTCGGCGGCCTTGGACAGGCCGTAGCTCTTCCAATAGGCCTCGTTGTAGAAGGCCTTCAGCTTCGCCGTCACGGCCGCGTCGTCCAGGTTGGCGTCGGCGGGGTTCTTCTCGCGCCACTCGTCGCAGTCCTCGGCGGTGAACAGGTCCAGCATGGCGCGGAAGGCCTCGCCGGGAATGACCAGCTTCACCGGCGTCTGGGCATCGGAGGCGTTGCCGGTATTGAACACCTCGAGCGTCAGGTCGTCGGGGATGCCGCCGCGGCGCACATCCTTCTCCACGGCCACGGCATCGGGGCAGTCGGCCGTGTGCACGTGGGCCGTGGGGCAGGTGTTGGTCTCGTACACGGTCATCTTCTTGGTCTGCCACAGCGCCGGGGAAAGGGCAATGTGGGAGGCCTCGAAGTCGGTGTGGCCGTCAGTCATGTAGGGGATCTTCTTGTCCACGGTCTCGGTGGAGTCCACCGGCTTGCCCGTGCCCAGAGAGTCCTTCAGCACCACGCCGGCCTTGATGACCGCGTTGCCGATGTCGTAGGCCGAGGCGTTGGACACGGTGATACGCCAACCCGAGCCCGGGTCGCCGATATAGCCCTCGAACTTCTTATCGTGGTTCGCGTCGTCCTTCTCCACCACGGGCTTCTCGTTGCCGGTGGCGGGCTTGGTCTGCACGTTGTCCACATCCACCACGTAGGAGAAGTTGTCGCCGTCCTTCACGCCCTCGACCGCCTTGCCGTCGATCGTGGCCTGATAGCGCACGCGGTTGGCGCTGTCGCGGCGCAGGGTGAGGGACTCGGACACATCCACCGTGGTCTGTTTGTCCACCTTGCGGATGTAGGTGAACCAGCCGTCCTTGATGTAGCCGGTCTGGCCGTCGGGACGGGCGTACTCGTCGTAGGTCGTCCCGTCCACCGTCACGGTGTTGCCCGTCGCATCGAAGGTGGCGTTCTTCTCGTGGGTCGTGGTGGTCTGGTTGTCGCCCTCCCCTTCGGTCACCGCGTAAATGAACTTGCCATCTTCGAGGTAGCCCTGGTTGCCGGACTTATCCATGTACTGGTCATGGCCTCCCTCGGACACATGCACGGCGACCACGGTCTTGCGCTCGGCCTCGGCTCCGTCGCGCACCACCACGAAGTCGTTGCCGTCCAGATAGCCCACCAAACCGTCGGTGTCCTCGTAGAGCATGTGCGACGTGCCGTCGGCATCCGTGAACTCGTCGGGCTTCGTGCCGCCCGCGCCATCGCTTACCATCTTCACGGAGATGCGCTTGCCATCCACCTCCATGGCCGTCACCGCGGTGAACTCGGCGTCCTCGGTCACCGTCTCATCCACCTTCTCGGTGTAGGTGAACTTGCCGTTGGCCAGGGTGCCGTCGTGGGTGCCGTCGGTGTAGACGGTCTGGCCCGTTACCGTGTCCGCCTTCTCCCACACGGGCACCGTGCGGGTCTGCTCCTCGTCGTTGGCGTCGCGGTAGACGAACTGGTTGCCCCGCAGCACGCCCTGCACGCCGTCCTTGTCAATATAGCAGGGCAGCATGGTGGCGGCGTTGAAGGGCTCGTTCTTGGTCACCTTGTCCACCTTGCCGTAGGTGAACTGCCCGTCCTTGATAATGCCCTTGTTGCCCGAGGCATCGGTATAGTAGATGTTGCCGTCGTTGTCGCGCTCGTACTCCAGGTTGCCCACGAAGGCGTTCGGGTCGCCGGGCACCTTGCTCTCGCGCATACCGGTGGTGGTCACGCCCAGCACATAGGGCGCCTTGCGTGACGTGAAGGAGGCCGTGGCCTTGGCCATCACGTTGCGGCCGGACATGGCCGCAGCCAGCTGCTCGTAGTTAGTGGTCAGGGTGCCGGACATCTCCATCTTGGCCAAGTCCTCGGCCGAGCCCTGGATCTCCACGTACATCTTGCGGCTGCCGATGTCCTTCTTGCCCTTGATCTCATCGAAGGACAGGGTCATGGAGGAGAAGTAGCCCTCCCCCGCAAGCGGATCGGTCCAATCCTCGGGAATGAGCACCACGCCGTTCTTCGTCCAGGTCTCGATGTCGGCCGCTTCCTGGTTGGGAATCACATTGCCCTTGATGTCGACGAACTTGCCGTCGGCGTTCTTCTTCCAAATCTCCTGGCCGCCGTGGGTGTAGGCGGCGCGGGACGCCAGCAGCTGGGCCAGGTCCTTCTCGCCCTTGCTGGCATCGGGATTCAGCGTGTAGATGGCATGCTTGGTGGTGAACAGCGCGCCTTCCTTCACACGATAGGTCACATCGATCTTGTTCAGCACGCCGTTGTCCAACAGCGCCTGGTTGATGCCCACGCGCTCGGTGGTGAAGCCGGCGGCCACGTCGGATCCGTAGGTAGTGCCCACGGTGAAGCTAGCCGGCTCCATCTTCGAGACGGAGTTGTTGTTCACCTGGAAGCGCCAGCCCGAGCCGGTGCGCGCCAGAATGGGCTGCTTGGCAGCATCGGTGGGGGCAATGGCGGCGCCCTCGTCGTAGAGCTTGGCGGCCATGGCCACGGCCGTGGCGGTCACCTGGGGCGTCGGAGACAGGGCCGAGGTGAAGGCTGCCTGGGAGCGTTCGGAGGTCTCCACCGTGGCGGCGTACTTCATAGAGGGGGTGTTCCACACGCGCTTGCCGTAGGTCACGTCCACCGAGTTGCGGTAGTCGGCCAGGGGCAGCGTCATGGTGCCGGTCACGCGCACGGTCACCGGCAGCGTGACGTTCGCCTGCACCGGAGCCTTCAGCACAATGCGGATGTCGCCGGTGAAGTTCTTCACGTCGGTCTCGTCCACGACATTCTGGTCGGTCAGGCCGGGCAGCGGGCTGATCTTGCGGGCGGCCAGCTGGCTGGCGAGGCTCGTAGCCTTATCGGTGCCGCCGAGGCGGTAGATGTGCTTGTAACGGGTCACGGACTCGCCGTCCACCGTGGTGGTGTAGGGCTTGCTCTCCACATAGGCCGGCGTGCCCATATTCACCCACCAGTAGTCGTCGGACTCGGCCTCGGCGTCGCCCTCGCCCTTCTTGCCCGGGGTGGACACCTGGAACTGCACAACCGCGCTCGACTTCGGAGCCGTTGCGTCATCGGCGAACTTGTCCTTGAAGTGGGCCGGGTTCGTGTCGAAGTAGCGCTCGAGGGGATCCATGTTGTCGGTATAGCTTCCCTCGCCGATGTTATAGGCGCTGTCCACCTCGAACTCGAGGTTGTACAGGCGGAAGTAGTCGGGCAGCGCGTCGTTGATGGCCGGACCGTAGGGCTTGTCCTCATCATCGCCCGCCTCGGGCTCGGCCACACGCTCGCCGTACAGCGGCATGTTGCCCTTGGAGGAGAAGTTGCTGATCTCGTAGGTGACCGGGTAGCCCAGGTAGCTGAACGCCGTGGACAGCACGCCTTGGGGCTCGGGGCGCTCGGTGGGGTTGGCCGTGGAGCCGGTGTACTTGTCCATGGCCAGCTTCTCGCCGGTCATCGTGGCCTCGGGAATGCCGAAGGGATAGGAGAACTTCGCCGGGGAGTCGGACCAAGAGTAGTCGTTCTCCTTGGCCGCGGCGCCAACGCCCAGCTTGCCGAAGTAGATAGTGGTCTTCGGGCTCATGTCCACGTAGTAGCCGCGGCCCTTGGCGCCGTCGGTCTCGGGCAGGTTGGTCGTGTAGGGAACGGCCACGATAAAGGAGTACTGGCCGTGGGAGTCGGTGTTCGGCACGCCCTTCTGGGGGTACAGCAGGCCGCCGTCGGCGTCGATGACGGTGAAGTTCACGTAGCCGGCCTGGTCGTTCTGGCGGTACGGGAGAGACGGCGTGGTCACGTTCACGCTGCCGTCCTCGTTCAGCTCGCCCTCGATGTCCACCAAGTCATCGCCGCTGTCGTCGTACTCGATCCACTTCTTGGTCTTGGTGCCGTCGACCTCCTCCCTCAGGATGCGCGGACGGTCGGCGGCGCGCTTCATGATTTTGTCCAGGTTGCTGAACAAGGTCTTATCCAGGTCCTCGTAGTCTTGGGGCAGCCAGTCGGAGGTGTTGTAAATGAGCACACCGCCCTTGTTGGGCACGCCCACGTACTCCCGGTTCGTCGTCTCGCGCGGATTGACGAGCGGCAAGTCGCTCGAAAGCGACAGACCCTTGAGCAGCGGGTTGGGGTAATCGGGGTTCAGCACGGGTTTTTTGGCATCGGCATCCCAGATCCACTGCATGTGGTCCTGCTTGGTGAGACCGGTGTTGTTGTTGGTCTCGGTGTTGTGCACGCGCATGAAGTACTCCAGCGCGTCGATCTCGGCCGAACCCGTGGAGGTGTTGGTGGTGGTCACCTTGTACACCATATAGTTGTAGCGGTCGTACAGCACGTTGTCGGAAATGGGCTCGTAGGTGGTGTCCCACGTCAGGTTCGTCTTCAGCAAGGTCACCTTGCGCACGGAGCCGGAATAGCCCACGCCCATGGTGGCCTGATAGGTCTGGCCGATACCCTCTTTGGGATAGTAGACGCGGTTTCCCGAGGTGAGCACGTCGGTGAACACGCGGGCGCGGCCGCCGTACTCAATGGTGCCGCCGGCGTTCTCGGGAATGTCGCCGAGCATCTTCACGTTCACGTTGGGCGAGCGGGACAGGTGGTTGCTCACCATCAGCTTCTCGTTGTAGCCCGTATCCGTAGAGCCATCGGCGTTGCCATGCCACACGAAGATGAGCTCGCCGGTGAGGCCCTGATTGAAGTTCAGCCCCTGAAGCTGCGGGTAGGACGCGGTCAGTTCGGCCAGAATTTCCTCTTTGGTGATGGTGCTTCCCTCGCGGCCGCCGTTCAGGTAGTCGTCCAGCAGGATGCGGTCGTCGGTCGTGCCGGGCACGCGCAGGTACACCGACCAGTTGTTGCGCAGACCGACCCAGTTATCGCCGAAGTTAACGGAGATGAGCGGGGCGCCCGTGGGATCGGAGGGGTTGCCGTCGGCATTGTAGCCGCCGTTGTGCTCTTCGTGCCACACCTTGTAGCTGTAGGTGCCCACCAAGCCGCCCGCGGCGTTCTTGTACAGATAGGGTACGCGCAGCTCGAACTCGGTGCGCATGGCCAGATAGCCCTCCTGGGCCTTCTGCTCGTTGTACTCCGCCAGACGCGCCTTATTCTTCACATCAATATTGGCAGAGTCAACATCGGGATTGACCGGTGTCCCATCGGGCTTTTTCGTTGGCTGGCGGTTGTCCGTCTTCTCAGCATAGTCGATGGCCGCTTGAAGCGTGGTAACATCAGCGGGCAGATCATTGAAAGGATTGCTGCTGGAATGCTGGCGCCGCTGGTACACCTCGTTGCCGTCGCCGTCCTCTACCATAGAGCCGTAATAGTCGTCGCCGTACAGGTTCAGGGCGCCCATGTAGCCGGTCTGGCCCTTGAACAAGCAGGACAGGCTCAGCTTCGGGTTGTTCTTGTCGTTGATGAGGTAGGTGTCGGCGCCGGTCTTCTCGTCCTTGCCCAGGGGCGTACCCATGTCCTGGGCCACGAGCGTGGGGTTGAAGTTCGACTCGTTCAGAATGCCGGCACGCGGCGGCAGGGCGAACAGCGAGATGCCCGTGTTGGCAGCCGAGCGCGTCATGAGCGCTGCGGCAATTTCCACCACATCGTAATCGGCAAAGCCGTTGTCGGCGAAGGTGAGCTCGTCGCGGCTGTTGCGATCGACGGCGTCGGCCAACTCGTCGAAGGACTCGATGCCCGAGCCCTCGATGACACGGTCGGCGTCGGCGACCATATCGTTCTCGTACTCGGCAAGAGCGCTGTCCTCGGCCGGCTCCTCTTCGGCGGCGGGCTCGTCGGCCGGCTCGTCCGCGGGCTCATCCGCGGGCTCGTCGGTCGGCTCATCGGCCGGTTCGTCGGTCGGCTCGGACGGCTCCGCAGGCTCGGGCTCGGTCGGCTCGGGCTCGACGGGCTCGGCCGGCTTCGGGAAGGTGACCTCCTGGGTGGCCACGTCGGTGTCCACGGCAAGCATCTCCTCGGCCAGCGTGTCATTCACGGCCTCGGCACCTTCCACCTTCTCTTCCTGAACCGCCTTACTATATATAGTAGAGGTAAGCGCGAAATCGATGGCCTCCGGATTGTAGGCCGCACCGTCCTCGGTGACGGTAAGGGCAGAGGCGGCGTAGGGCACGGCTACGTACAGCACGCGCTCGCCGTCGGCCTTCTTCTCCACCGCATCGAAGGACAGGGTGGCCTCGGCCGGCAGCTTCGCCTTCTTCTTAATCAGCTCGGCGGTGGTCTCGGCGTTCTCCTCGGAGCTGCTTGCCAGGTCTTTGAAGGTCACCTCGGCCACGCCCTCGGCGGTCTTCTTCACCTCCGCGGCGGTCACGCCCGCGGCGGCCAGGGTGGCGCCGTCGGCGGGGTTGATGGAGGCCAGTTGCTCGTCGGTAAGCCCCGTGGCGTCGAAGGCCACGATGCCCTCGGCATCCAGCATGCCCGCGCCGGCAGCCGTGTCGGGCGTATCGCTCACGCGCAGGGTGTGTGTCTCGTCGATAAGGGCACCCTTGGCCGCCGACACCTTAATAAGGTAGGCGGCAAAACCGCGCTCGCCCTCGAGTGCCGGGGTGCTCTGCGGAGTGATGGCGGCATCCAGCAGCGACTGAGCCTCCACGTTCGCAAGCTCCAGGGTGACGGCATCGGTCACGGCGGCGGCGGCGAAGCGCACCGCGTCCTTCGGCTCGAAAGCCTCCCCGGCGGCATTGTCGTTCTCATTAGTATTAGTATCGGCGGCGGTGCCGTCGGCGCTGTTGTCGTCGGTATCGGCGGCATCGCCCTTCCCCGCCTCGGCGTCGAGCGCCGAGTAGGAGTTCACGATGTAGCCGGCCTGCACCGCCAGCTTCTCCGTCGCAGGCACGCCCTCGGACAGGCGCACGGTCAGCGCGGGCAGGGGCGTGGCGGCATCCAAGCGGCCGCGCGTGGCGCGCTCGGTGATGCCGTTCTTGTCCTGGGCACCCTCGTAGCGCAGCACGATGGTACCGGACAGACCGCGCTTGAGTTCCTTGGCGGTGCGCTCCTGATACTGGCCCATGTGCTCGGTGTACACCGTCCAGCCCTGGGGCAACTCGTCGCATGCCACCACGGCGCGCATGTTGGCGTCGGCGCCGCCGGCCGCCTTCCACTCCTCGGTGGAGTTAGTGCGCACGTAATCGCCCTTGGCGTTCTGGTACAGGTACGGGGCGTTGAAGGTGAGAGCTACCACATCGCCCGCCTCGGAACCGCCGAGGTAGCCGCCGGCCAGCGATACGGCCAGGTTGCCGAAGCTGGGGGCAAGGGTCACCGAGGAGCCGCCCACGTGCAGGACGCCGTCGGTGGCGCGCAGGGCACCGGCAGTGCCGAGCGAGAACTGGAAGCGATCGGCGAAGGCGGCCTTCAGGTCGTCCTCGCTCGTGCTTGCGCGGTTCAGCACGCCGTCAGCCTTCTTGTCCTGGGCATCGTCGGACAGCTGCGGCAGAACCTTATCGGCATCGAGCAGGTCTTTAGGAAGATATGCCTGCATATCTTCCTCGCTGACAGCGCTGTCAGCGGCCGCGTCGTCGCCGGCGTTCTCGGCATCCTCGCCGCTCTCGGCGTCTTCGCCGTTCTCGGCATCTGCCCCGTCGCCCTCGTCAGACGAGTCGGCGTCATCGCCGTTCTTGTTGGCCGCCTGCTCGAGGCTGTCGTCGTCCACGTCGTCGAGCAGGGTGTCGCCGTCACCGGCGGCCATGGGGGTGGCATCGTCGCCGATGATCATCTCGCGGGCCACCTCGATGGACGAGGCGTTCCAGGTGGTAAGGGCCACCAGCACGGAGAGCACACAGGCGATGGCCTTGCCGAACGGGTTCAGCTGACGGGGCGCGTTGCGGCTGATGACGCCGTTGGGCGCATAGGCACCGGCCACGTTGAAGTCGTAGTTGTCGAACCCGGCCGGGGCCTTGGGCGCCGCGTCGACGCCAGGGGCGGCATTGGTCGCTTGGTCGGCGACCTGCTTCGCGGCCTCGTCGCCAGCGGCGGCGTCGGCTGCGGCGCCGGTGGAGCCGGCGGGGGCGTCGACCTCGGCAGCATCGGCGGCGTCGGCGGGGTCCTCGACCTGGGTGTCGGCGGCGTCGACAGCCTCGGCGGCGTCGGCCGCGTCGGCCGTCACGGCCTGCACCTCGACGGCCTCCTCGGCAATCTCGGCGGAGTCGGTCGCCACAACCTCGCCAGTGACCTCCCCGGCGGTCTCGGCGGAAACCACTACCTCCGCCTTGACAGCCTCCTCGGCCTGGCTCTCAGCCTGGATCTCGGCACGCTCCGGCGTGCGGCCCATCGTGCGGCGTGCCCAGTTCAGCCATGCGGCCGGGGCACCTGCGAGGCCCTTGCTCTCGTTCATATCGTTCGGCTCCTGAGTTTCGATTCGCTCGTTGCTCATGCTTCGCTCGTTCTCTCTCCTGCCTGACCGAGCAGCTTATGCACCCGCCCGATCGGCTATCCACATTGCCGTTTCTCCTGATGAAACGACGCTTCTTGCATTCCTCAAAACTACGCGTTCCTCTTTTTGGGCATAGGAATGCCAAAGAGGGTTTTTGTTCATGAATAATTATCTACAAATCGGCAACGATGTAAAGTCGGGAAGATGACAATAGTGACCATTACGCTGGGGTTTTAATTGTGACACTCGGTCAATTTCAGCGAATTTTGGTTGACTTTTTCCAATTTCTTTTTTAGCGAAATCTCGAAAAATTCACGCGAAGTTGAAAATTGACTGAAAATCAATAGTAGTATAATCATTATATGCTTCTATATATTAATAATATATTCATGTATTGGTATATTAGAGATAAGGGAATGCCCAGCTCAAAATATTTTTTAGCTCAATTTATCTATATGACTATATTTCTATATGACTATAGAATACTGCGTTTGCAATTTCGCTTTATATCTATATTATATAGATCAATAATCATTATATATAATAAGGTGTATATATCCTGACAGTTTGGTAACAAAGAAAACTTTTCGCTAATTTTTTTCCATTGACACGCAAAGAGCAAATTTCTCCGACGAACGGCAAAGGGCCCGGCACATACACGGGGACCCCGACCATAGGGCCGGGGTCCCCGCAATCCTCGTCGGTCGGCGGATACGCCGTTTACTTCATCAACTTGCGAATGAGCTGCTCGTAGGCCGCCACGGCCGCCTGCAGCTCGGACTTGTGGTTGTCCCAATACTCGTCCAGCGCCTGGCGCATCACCTCGGCCCGGGTGATCTTCATCACCTGGGCGAGCAAGTCGGCGTGCTCGCGCTGCTCGGCGGTCATGGGAACGAGCACCTGGGCGGTCATGCGGCTCGCGCCCCCTTCCGCCGCCTCTTCCGCATCCGCCATTTTCTTGCGGGGCTTGCGCGCCCGCTTCGGCTTTGCAGCCGGCTGCGCAGGAGCCACCGTATCTGGTGCCGTTGGAGGATGGGCGGCCATTCCCCCCGCCACGGTCGCGGGCTCGCTTGCGGGCGAGCTCGTCGCACCTCCGGCGCCCAGCATCGTGTCGGCGAAGAAGTCCGGCACCATGGCGGGCGCCGTCACGTCCGAGGCGGCGTTTTTCACCTGGCGCGGCGTGCGCTTCGACGACCGGGGCGCCTTGGCCGCCGATTCCCCCGTCGCGGAAGCGGCAGCCGGCTGCGCCTTCGCCGCGGGGACGGCAAGCTCCTGCGGCCCGCCGACAGCCGCCGCATCCTCAACCCTCACCCGACTCGGCGCCCCCGCCTCCTCCGCAACCGCCTCCGAGGCCTTCCCGCCGGTCTTCACGCCAGACGCAACAGACGCCGCATCCTCTTCCGATTCCGCGTGCGCGCTCTCCTGGGCTGCCCCGATGAACGCTGCAGCCGCACGGGCCGCATCCATCTGCGCGCGCAAGTCCTTCTTAGCCATTGACGCCCTCCATGAGCTCCTCGATGAAGAACCGGTAGTCGTAGGCCACCTTGGCCGATGGTGCGTACTCGAACAGCGGCTGCTTGACCGCCTGCGCCTCCTTAATGACCGTGGCCTCGCGGATCCACGCGCGGAACACCTTGGTGTCCAGCTCCGCGGCCATGGCCTCGGCATCCTCGTGAATGATGCGCGAGATGGAGGTGCGCGGATTGTAGCGCGTGAGCAAGATGCCGGCGATCTTCAGGTCGGGGTTGGTGTACTCGCGGATAGCCTCGATGGTGGCAGCCAGATCGGTCACGCCGTCGAGCGAGTAGGCATCGGCCTGGGCCGGGATAACCACCCAGTCCGATGCCGTCAGCGCGTTTACCGTAAGCGTGCCGAGGGCCGGCGGAGTGTCCAGAATGGCGAAGTCGTAATCGTCGGCCACAGCGGAAAGCGCCTTGCGCAGGCGGTAGTCCTTCCCCACGCTGGACATGAGGTCGTCGGCCTTGCCGTTCAGGCGGCTGGCCGGCACCACCGCGTAGCCGTCGATGAGTTGGGCTGCCCCGGCGATGGTAGCCTCACCCGTGAGCACCTCGAGCGACGAGGCAACGCCGGCAGTCGCGGCCTTCAACGTGGTGGAGAGGTTCATCTGAGGATCCAGGTCGATGTAGAGCACCCGTGCCCCATCCTGAGTGAGCTTGGCGCCGATGGCCAGATTGGTGGTCGTCTTCGCCACGCCGCCCTTCTGCGAGGCCGCCGCCAGTGTAATCATTCCGCTGTCCTTCCCCGTCCGTCCTCAGACGATCGCCCATCTTCAGACGACGTAGTTCTCCCATAATCTCTCTGTAACAACTATAACATATAATGTTGTTAGGAATATAGGGTGTAATAGGTCACGGAAATTGTTTTACATAACTTGGGGCGGCACAGGAGAGCAGCGCGGGGGTGCGGCTCGGTGCGTGCACGGGGGTGCGCTGGATCGTTAAGAGCCAGGGTGCCAGACGCCCTTCTCGGTAATGATGGCGGTGATGAGCGCAGCCGGAGTCACATCGAACGCGGGGTTGAACACCTCCACCCCTTCGATGGGGTGGGCAAGCACCTCAGCGGCGTCGCGCTCCTCGATGGGGATATCGGCACCCGTGGCGCACGCGTTATCGCGGGTGCTCTCGGGCGCGGCAACGTAGAAGGGCACGCCGAAGTGATGCGCGAGAACCGCCACGCCCAGGGTGCCGATCTTGTTAGCGGCGTCTCCGTTGGCTGCGATGCGGTCGGCGCCCACCACAACAGCATCGATACGACCGGCTGCCATAAGGCTTGCGGCCATGTTGTCGCAGATGAGCGTCGCCGGCACCCCGGCCCGGGACAGCTCCCACACCGTCAGGCGCGCACCCTGGCCCACCGGACGCGTCTCGTCGGCGTACACGCGCTCCACCAGTCCCTGCTCGGCCGCGGCGTACACCACGCCGAGGGCCGTGCCGTAGAAGGCCGTGGCCAAGCTGCCAGCGTTGCAGTGGGTGAGGATGGTCAGCGGACGCTCCTTCGCGGCGGCGATCGGGGCCAGAGGCGCCGCCCCATGGGCCCCGACGGCCCGGTTGATAGCCTCGTCCTCAACGATGAGATCGCCCGTGAGCTCGCGAAGCGCCTCCGCCGTCTGTCGAGGAGTCTTCCCCGCTTTCAGGGCCCCAGCGGCCACCTGAATCGCCCTGTTCACGCCCCACGACAGGTTCACCGCCGTAGGCCGCGCCTCGGCGATGACACGCGCCGCCTCCCGCAGCCGCACCGCGAACAGCGCCGCCGCCGTCGATGCCGCCGGCGCCCCTCTCTCTGCCAGCTCGTAGGCCGCCAGCATCACGGCGGCAGCCCCTGCCACGCCGATGGCCGGCGCCCCGCGCACCGCGAGCGTCTTCACCGCATCCACCACCTGCCGCCAATCCGACGTGCGGATTTCAACCAACTCAGAGGGCAGCGCGCGCTGATCGATCATCGCCACCTGGGGCACGGCGGGCACCCCCGCATCTACAACCGCGTCCCCACACGAGACTCCCCCGCAGCCGGCACGCGCGGCATCCCCGTTGGCAGCGTCTGCGAGGTTATCAACAGCCCAATGCACCGAAATCGTCCGCGGCAGATTTTCCAGATGCAGGTTCATAGAAGTTCCTTTTCCCAGGTCAATCATCATATTCAAAAGTCAAGACTGTAATTGCAATAAGTATTACGATACTTTGTACTCGCTAACGGTGTAAGTCCCGCGTGCTGGCAGTGCCTTCTGCATCTATTGGCTCGTCCAACAGGGCAGGAGGTGATGGCCTATGGAGATAGCTCTCGTTGTCATTCAGTTGCTGACCGCTCTCACAGGGTTGGCAACGGCGGCGGTGAAACTCTGTATCCAGAGCACCGAGCAGAAGCGTCCACTGGTTGATAAAGAAGGCTCGGACGTAGCGGCGTCCGAGCCTCACAACCAGAACGGCACTGCCCGATAACCACACCGGGCTTCCGTTAGCACTATTGTAGCACCCCCAACTCACGCACGCAACGCCATTCTGGCATGAAAAGGCGCGGGAGACCGAAGCCTTCCGCGCCTCAAACGTCGCGCTCGCACGTTCCGCAAGCCGCCTCTCGGCACCGCAGACCGCCTCGCATGGGAGGACGAAACCCTGCGCCGCCAAGCGCAACGGTCGCCCATTCCGCAAGCCGTCCCACACTGAGCGGGGCGCGCCTTCCCTAGCGCTGCTTGATGGCAGCCTGGGCGGCAGCCAGACGGGCCACCGGCACGCGGTAAGGCGAGCAGCTCACGTAGTTCAGCCCGATGCGGTTGAACGTGTGGATGGACTCCGGATCGCCGCCGTGCTCGCCGCACACGCCGCACACGATGTCGGGATTGCCCTCGTGGCCGAGCTCCACGCCCATCTCCACGAGCTTCGCCACGCCGGGATCGATGGTGGCGAACGGGTTGTAGGGCAGCAGGTGCTCGTTGAGGTACTGCGGCACGAACTCGCCCTCCACGTCGTCGCGGCTGAAGCCGAAGGTGGTCTGGGTGAGGTCGTTGGTGCCGAAGGAGAAGAAGTCCGCCTCGGTGGCGATCTCGTTGGCGGTCACGGCCGCGCGCGGCAGCTCGATCATGGTGCCCACGGGGATGGACAGCTCAACGCCCTCGGCAGCGGCCACCTCGGCGATGACGGCCTCGGCCACGCTGCGCAGCTTCGCCAGCTCGGGCAGCACCGACACGAGCGGGATCATGATCTCCGGCTTCGGCGCGAAGCCCTCCTTCTGCAGACGGGCGCAGGCAGTGGCGATGGCGCGCACCTGCATCTCGGGCAGAATGGGATACACGATGCCCAGACGGCAGCCGCGCATACCCAGCATCGGGTTCTGCTCGGCAAAGCCGTCGATCTTCTCCAGCAGGGCGCGCTTCTCGGCGATGGCGTCGGACGGGGCGCCGGCGGCCTCCAGCTTCGCGATCTCCACGTCCAGCTCACGCGGGCTCTCCAGGAACTCGTGCAGCGGCGGGTCGAGCAGGCGCACGATGACCGGCAGGCCGTCCATGGCCTTGAACATGCCGTAGAAGTCGCCCACCTGGGCCTCGTACAGATCGGCCACGGCCTTCTCACGGATAAGCTCGTCGTCGTTCAGGATGAAGGTCTGGATGATCTGCTTGCGGTCACCCAGGAACATGTGCTCGGTACGGCAGAGCCCAATGCCCTCGGCACCGAAGTCGCGGGACAGCTCGGCGTCCTCGGGGTTGTCGGCGTTGGCGCGCACGCCCAGGGTGCGGAACTCGTCGGCCCACTCCAGGATGGTGTCCAAATCGCCCGTGAGCTCGGGCATCACGAGGTCAACCGCGCCCAGCACCACGATGCCGGTGGTGCCGTCGATGGAGATCATGTCGCCCTCGCGGATGACGATATCGGTGCCAGCGACGGCGGCCTCCTTCTTGGCGGCGTCGATCTTCAGCGCCTCCACGCCGCAGACGCACGGCGCGCCCATGCCGCGGGCGATAACGGCCGCATGGCTGGTCTTGCCGCCGTGCGAGGTGAGGATGCCCTCGGCGGCGATCATGCCGGCCAGGTCATCGGGGTTGGTCTCCCAGCGCACGAGCACGCATTTGCGGCCGGCCTCGGCGGCGGCCACGGCGTCGGCGGCGGAGAACACGGCCTCGCCCACCGCGGCACCCGGGGACGCGTTCAGGCCGCGGGCCACCACGTCGTAGGAGGCGTCCTTGTCGAACTGCGGGTGCAGCAGCTGGTCGAGCTGGTCGGGGGCCACGCGCATGACGGCCTCCTCCTTGGTGATGAGGCCCTCCTTCTCCATGGCGATGGCGATGGCGAGCGCGGCCGCGGCGGTGCGCTTGCCGGCGCGGGTCTGGAGCATCCAGAGCTTGCCCTGCTCGATGGTGAACTCGATGTCGCACATGTCGCGGAAGTGGTTCTCCAGCACCTCGAAGATCTCCTCAAGCTGGGCGCCGGCCTCTTCCAGGCCCTCCACTTCCTTCAGCTCGGCGATGGGGCTCGTGTTGCGGATGCCGGCCACCACGTCCTCGCCCTGGGCGTTCACCAGGTAGTCGCCGTAGAACTCCTTGGTGCCGTTGGCGGGGTTGCGCGTGAAGGCCACGCCCGTGGCGGACGTCTCGCCCTTGTTGCCGAACACCATGGACTGCACGTTCACGGCCGTGCCCAGATCGTCGGCGATCTTCTCCTTCTGGCGGTAGAGGACCGCGCGCGGGTTGTTCCAGGAGCCGAACACGGCCTCGATGGCCAGCTGCAGCTGCACCATGGGATCCTGCGGGAACTGCACGGCGCCATCGACCACCAGCGTCGGGTAGGCCGCGCCGTCCACGTTCTCGGAGAAGATGGCCTTGAACTCGGAGACGAGCTCTTGCAGGTCCTCGGCGGTCAGGTCGGTATCGGAGGCCACGTTCCGGTCGTTTTTCATGGCCACGATGGCGTTCTCGAACAGGTCGCCGTCAAGACCCATCACTACGTTGGAGAACATCTGGATGAAGCGGCGGTAGGAGTCCCAGGCGAAGCGCGGGTTCTCGGTCTGCTTGATGAGGCCGTTGATGGACTCGTCGTTCAGGCCGAGGTTCAGCACGGTGTCCATCATGCCCGGCATGGAGAAGGGGGCGCCGGAGCGAACGGACACGAGCAGCGGATCTTCCGCATCGCCGAGGCGCTTGCCCATGCGCTCCTCGAGATCGGCGCGGTACTCGGCGATGGTGTCGAGCGCGCCGGCCGGCCAGGTATTGTCGGCGTTGGCGTACTCCATGCAGGTCTGGCAGGTGATGGTGAATCCCGGAGGCACCGGCAGCCCGATATTGGCCATCTCGGCGAGGTTCGCGCCCTTGCCGCCGAGCACCCACTTCATATCGGTGTTGCCCTCGGTCACGTTGTTCCCGTTGGCGTCCTTGCCGAAGGCGTAGACGCGCTTCACTGCTTCTGTCACCTTACTTCTCCTTAAGCTGTGCACGATTGCGTGCGGCTTACCTTGTTCGCCCGGGCCCTCGTCCGCAATGCGACCGCAACCACGCGATGCCCCCTCCCGCGGTGCCGCCGGCAGCTGTGAGGCGGCGCAGCAGCGCGAACGCGAGGCAACGGAAGCGGCGCGGTCGGTCGCCTGCGGCGCGATGCCGACGGCCCCGACGCGCTCATAAATGAACTGTCCCTGATTATAGGCTATTTCCCGTCCGATGGCACTCCCAGCGGCCATGGACTTGCCGCTGCACCGCAAAATCTCCCGAGCGGTGGCCCAAGCAGCCGGCCGTCCAAGCCGTCGACCCCCAAGCTGTCGAGCCCCGTGCCACTGGCCCACCCCTGCCCTGTCGACCGCCAAGCTGTCCGCCTCTCCAAGCATACCCCGACAGCCGCAGGTCACAGAATGCGGGGGAATCTCGCTGACTGCGGCAGCCTCGGGCCACAATTCACACGATGTATATGACTTTTTTACCCCATCACGCCCTTTCTGGTCGCAAACGCAGCAATTTATAAGATTTTGCGACCCCTGTCGGGCCATTTTGAATCGCGAGAACCCCGTTCATTTCTTTCCAAGCATCTCACCTAGGTTTTCTCCATAAGCCTCCCCCTTTCTTGCCGAACCAATCCACCTGCAACGGCAAAACCCCATAGACATCTCCCTCTTTCTGGCCAAAACACACCTCTTTGAGCTTCAAAGGCATATACATCAGCCCATTCGTGACCATAGCCGCTGCCAGCGGCACCTGCGCCCCGGAATCCAGCGCGCAACCGGCCCCCGCCCGACCCGCAGCAGCGCGCAACCGGCCCCGCCAACTTGCAAGACGCACGCAACCATAGCCCCACCGACCTGCAATCTGCTGCGACCGTGCGCACGTCACAGATAGTATGCGCCGCCGCGCAAACCCGTAGCCCGTTGCGGCCGGTGCAACGCCACCAACCCGCAACAGGCAAGCACCCACTGCATTCCCCGATCCCCTTGATCAGCTTTGCTGCCATCATCTCTCCACGAACACCGTCGCGCGTGCAGGCTCCGAACCCTCTTGACCGCCAACGACGCTCGCTGCGATCAAGCTGCTCACCAGCACATTCGGGTGCAATGAGACACAACTGGGAATCTGCGGCGACTCTCGAGCGGTTCGGGGGCGGCACGGCGGCGGTTGAAATGACGACACGCTTTCATCTAGTCTCCCCTCCCCCAGGAAAGGAGGATTCATGCGACTCATCTTGTATGGCCCGACGGCCCTTGCGTGGTGGCTTACCGCCCGCACTCGACCCGAAGCGCGCGGAACAACCGATGACAGCGTGCTTCAAAGCGGCGGCGTGAGCGCGACCGGTCTCGCCTATCTCCGCGAACGCGCGCCGTTTCTCCCGATGCCCCATCATGTGCTGACGCGCCTCTGGAACCGACCGCAGCCACCCGGCTGCCGAGTTCATTCCTCGCGCCGTCCCTATCCGCGCGGCTCGTTTCTCCGCGTCGATCATGGCATCCTCGCTGCCTGCCCTGAACTGTGTCTGGCCCACATGGCCCAAATCCTCAGCCTTCCCCAAATCGTGCGAATCGGAAGCGCCCTCTGTTCGGAGTTCGCACTCGATCCCACATCCCGCGGAGGTCTCCTGCGACGCCGTCCGCTGACAGATGTCGCGCGTATCGAAAGTTATCTCGACCGATGCCCGTCCGTCGACGGAAGCCGACCTCTGCGGGAGGCGCTCCTGTTCATGACGGAGCACGCTTACTCGCCGCCCGAGGTGTTCATGCGCATGGTGCTCGGCTTGCCCGCACGGTTCGGCGGGTTTGGCCTCACTGGCTCAACAGTCAACGAACGGCTCGCTCCCACGCAACGGGCCCAGCGTGTCGCGGGACGACGCACGCTTATTCCCGACCTGTGCTGGCCAGAGGAAAAGCTTGTTGTGGAGTACGACTCAAACGCCGAGCACCTCGCCCCAAGTCAAATAACCCAAGATGCGAAGAAGCGCTTGGCCTTGGAGGCGGACGGCTACGCGGTGGTCACCGTTACCACCAGCCAGCTGGCATCAACCGAATCGATGGAGACCGTGGCCCGGGAAATCGGCCGCCGATTGCATCGTCGCCTGCGTATTCGAGCATCAGGCTTTCACCGTCGCCAGACCGAGTTGTACCGTATCGGCTGGTCGTTGGATGGTTATCTCGATCAACAATGGTTAACGCGACAGCGCGCCAAAACTCAAGCGATGGCTTCGCGCGGCGAAACAGCAGAGCCGACCTGGTAGCAGACCGAGCGATAACGGAAATGCGCGGTGGGGCATGGCAGGCGATAACGCGCGGGTCGGTAACGCACGGGGGGGGAGGCAACGCGCAGAGGGGGTGTCGCCATCCTGCGTGCCGGCTTTTGCGCCATCGGGGTCAACGGCAGTGGTCAAAATTACGAGGATATATATGCGTTTCACAGCCCTTCCGAGCATTTTTGGCCAGAAACCCCATGATGTATAAGGAAAACGACGACAAGCGAGCGGGCATCGGCAGCCTCCCGTTTTGTCAACTTGCATTTCCCCTGGTCATAACCTACGACGCAAGAGCGAGGCGAAGGGATCTGCCATCCTTTAGGGTAAGCCGAGATAAAAATCATAGAAATCCAGGAAGTTGTGGCCAGATTTACGGTACTGCACATGAAATCGCTTATACATCTTATGCTTTGTGACCTCAAGCCTAAAGCTCTCACAGCGCGGTCGGGCGCGAATCGCGGGTCTTGGCGGCACGCAACATGTTTCGGGGCCTCATCGGGGCCGTGCCGGGCCTGGGGTACCGAGCAGAGCTCCTCCCCGCTGGCGCGACGCGGCGCGGCATCCGCAGGCTGCGGGCGCGGCCCCTCCCCGCTGGCGCCGCACGGCCCACCGCCCCCGCTGTCGCGACGCGGCGAGGCACTCGCTCTTCGCACGGCGGCGCGACGCGGCGCGGCGGCCGCAGGCTGCGGGCGAGAGCCGCCTCCTACCCGAGCACGTCGGCGGCGGTGGGGTGGCTGCGCTCGTAGTAGCGGAGAATCTCCTGGGCGGTCTCCTCCACGGCGCGACCCTCGGTATGGATGACAATGCACCCGAGCCGCCGCATGAGTGCGCGGGAGGCCTCCAGATCGCGGTAGATGTACTCGGGATCGGCGTAGTTCTTCGCCAGCATGGCGAACTGGCCGCCGCCGTTTTTGCCCGCGGCCTTCTTGATGCGCTTCTGACGGATGCTGATGAGCACCTCGGGGGTAATCATCAGGCCGAACAGGCGCGTGCGATCCACGTCGAAGATCTGTGCAGGCGGCTCGGTGGACGGGTCCAGCGGCACGTTGGCCACTTTATAGCCCTGCTGCGACAGATAGATGGACAGCGGCGTCTTCGAGGAGCGCGATACCCCCAAAAGCACGATGTCGGCCTGGGTGAGGTCCTCGGGCGCACGGCCATCGTCGTGGGCGATGGTGAACTCGATGGCGCTGATGCGGCGGAAGTAGTTGTGATCCACCACGCGCAAGGCCCCCGGCTCCCCCACCGGTTCCATGCCGCTCATGTCCGCGATGGCGTCCACCGCGCTCGTCATGACGTCCACAGCCAGAATGTTGGGATGTCGCTCGGTGAAGGCCGCCAGCTCGCGGCGGATGCCGTCATCCACGATGGTGTAGAACACGAGAATGCGGTCATCGCCGTAGGTGCGCTGATGGTAGGCCACGTGGTTTACCAGGTAGTCGTGCACCTCCTGGTAGCTCTTGATCTTGGAGAACACCTCGAGCCGGGGGTTGGTGACCCCGAACTGGGCTGCGGCTGCGCGGGCCACCACCTGGGCTGTCTCGCCGATGGAATCGGATACCACGTGAATGGTGGGCACGCGGGCGGCACGCTCGTCAGGGGTGTGGTTGTGCACTTTGAAATCCTCTCGTAGGTTCGCCCGGGGAGCCTGGAGAAGCTCCGACAGGCGCCCGCATCCGTGCCGAGCCGCGGCCGAACGGCCTGTAGGCCGTAAGGGCAGGCGGCAAGGTGCACAAGGCAGGCGCAGTCGCAACCGCAGCATCGAGCCGTCCGCTCGTTCCGTCAGGACGAACGGACCAGCACTACTTCTTCGCCATCTGGCCGAAGTCGGCCACGTGCGAGAACACGTTGGCAAAACGGTTCAGCAGCTTCAGGCGGTTCGCACGAACCTCGGCGTCCTCGTCCATGACCATGGTGGTCTCGAAGAAACGGTCCACCGGCGCGCGCAGGGCGGCCAGGGCCGTAAGGGCGTCGGCGAAGCGGTCCTCGCGCAGGGCGGCGGCCACAGCCTCCTCGGCGGCCTCCACGGCATCCGACAGATCGCGCTCCACCGCGGTGAGCTCGGCAGTCTTGTAGCCGGTGCCGAGCCCGATCTCACGCAGGTTATTGGCGCGGGCGAAAGCGGTGGCCAGATCGGCGAACACCTCGGGCTCGTGGGTGCGCGCGGCCTCCAGGGCACGGGCGCGGGCGGCGAGCACCATGGGCTCCTCGATGCACGAGGCGAGCACCGCGTCGATGGTGTCGGCCTTCACGCCCGCATCGCGCAGGGCCACCTTCTCGCGGGTGATGAAGAAGTCGATGATCTCGCGGCGCACCGAGGCGTTGTCGAACTCAAGCCCGGCCTCGCGGTAGATGATGAGCGAGGCGTCGATGGTCTCCACGAGGCTTATGGGCAGCCCCGTCTCCTCCAGGATGGCCAGCACGCCCAAAGCCGCGCGACGCAGAGCGAACGGGTCGGAGGAGCCGGTGGGGGCCTGGCCCACGGCAAACAGGCCGCAGATGGTGTCGATCTTATCGGAAAGCGCCACCACCTGGCCGATCACATCGGCGGGGATGGCGTCGCCGGAGAAACGCGGGCGGTAGTGCTCGGCGATGGCGCGGGCCACGCGCTCGGGCTCGCCGGCAGCTGCGGCATAGTAGCTGCCCATGATGCCCTGCACGCTCGTGAACTCCACGACCGCGCCCGTGACCAGGTCGGCCTTGGCCAGGTAGGCGGCCCGCGCGATGTCGCGCATCTCGGAGGCCTCGATGCCGGCGGCCGCGGTGATACGGGCCGACAGCTTCACCACGCGGGCGGTCTTGTCGCGCATGGTACCCAAAGCCTCCTGGAACACCACCTCGTCCAGGCGCTGCACATAATCCTCCAGCGGGCGCTTCAGATCCTCCTCGTAGAAGAACTTCGCGTCGTAGAGGCGGGCGGCCACCACGCGCTCGTTGCCGTCGACGATAGTGGCCTCGTGGGCCGGATCGCCATTGGACACGATGACGAAGCGGTTGGTGAGGTTGCCATCGGCATCGTAGAGCGGGAAGTAGCGCTGATGCATGAGCATGGCATCGACGATGATCTCCTCGGGAACCTTCAGGAACTCCTCGTCGAAGGTGCCCACCATGGGCGTGGGGTACTCGGAGAGGTTGATGACCTCGGTAAGCGTCTTAGCCGGAAGCTCGGCAGTCGCCCCGCACGCCGCCTCGATGGCGGCTACGCCGTCGCGGATGACGGCCTCGCGCTCGGCCTGGGTCGGCACCACGTAGGCGCCACGCACCACGTCCACCAGCGCGTCAGCCGAAGCCACCTCGTGCGGCCCGGGAGCCAGGAAGCGATGGCCGCGGGTCGCGCGCCCGGCGGTGATGCCCGCATACCGAACGGGAATCACCTCGTCGCCCAGAAGCGCCACCAGCCAGCGCACCGGACGCGAGAACATCTCGCTCGTGGTGCCCCAGCGGCACGACTTCGGCCAGCTGATGTCGTCGATCACACCGCGCAGCACACTCGGCAGAAGCGCGGCGGTCTCCTGGGCGGGCACCTGGCGCACGGCGTAGACGTACTCGGTGCCGTTCTCGTCACGGCGCTCCAGGCCGTCCACGGAAAGCCCCTTGCCGCGGGCGAATCCCTCGGCGGCCTTGGTGGGCCTGCCGGCCTCGTCGAAGGCAATGGCGACGGCCGGCCCGCGGAAGACCTCCTCCAGGGCCTCGGTGGACGCGGCCACGTCGGCCACCACGGCGATGAGGCGGCGCGGACTCGTGTAGACGGCCACATCCCCGTGGGGAATGCGCACCGCGTCCAAGGCGGCGGGCACAAGCTCGGCCAGCTGCTCGGTGGCGCGCTTCAGATCGAAGGCGGGAATCTCCTCGGTGCCGATCTCGAAGGCAAGGGTTGCAGTGTTCGCCATCTTAGGCCTCCTCATCGGTCGTCTCGGCAATAGTCGCGAACTCGAAGGCCCGCTCGGAGCGGTCGGCCGCGGCAGCGGAGCCGGGGCAGCCCGCGGCCGGCTCGGGATGGGCGGGCACGATGTTGGCAGGCTTCTCCTCCACCGCCTTCGCGCGCGGGTCGGGCACGGCGGCCAGCAGTGCATCCAGCTCGGCGGTGTCCACATCCATTCCCACGACGTTCTTCATGTAGGAAGCGCAGCAGGCCTTGGCCAGCGTGCGCACGCGCAGGATGTAGGCCATGCGCTCGGTGGCCGAGATGACCCCGCGGGCGTCCAACAGGTTGAAGGCGTGGCAGCATTTCAGCACCGAGTCGTAGGCCGGCAGCGGCAGATCGGCGCGCAGCGTGCGCAGGCACTCGGTCTCGCGGTCGGCGAACTCCTGGAACAGGAACTCGGTATCGGCCACCTCGAAGTTGTAGGCGGAGTACTCGCGCTCGTTCTCCAGATACACGTCGCCGTAGGTGAACGTGACGCCGTCGTCGCCGCGGGCCCACACGATGTCGTACATGTTGTCCACGCCCTGGACGAACATGGTAAGCCGCTCCAGGCCGTAGGCGATCTCCACGGGCACGGGACTGCACTCGAAGCCGCCCACTTGCTGGAAGTAGGTGAACTGGGTGACCTCCATGCCGTCGATCCACACTTCCCAGCCCAGGCCCCAGGCGCCCAGCGTGGGGCTTTCCCAGTCGTCTTCCACGAAGCGCACGTCGTGGGCCGCGACATCGATGCCAATGGCCTTAAGCGACCCCAGGTACAGATCCTGGATGTTGTCGGGCGAGGGTTTGATGAGCACCTGGAACTGGTAGTAGAACTGCCCGCGGTTGGGGTTCTCGCCGTAGCGCCCGTCGGTGGGACGGCGGCAGCCCTGCACGTAGCAGGTGCGCCACGTGTCCGGGCCCAGCGAGCGCAGCGTGGTGGCCGGGGCGTTGGTGCCGGCGCCCACCTCGTTGTCGTAGGGCTGCAGCACCACGCACCCGACAGACGCCCAGTAGCGCTGCAGGTTCATGATGACGTCTTGGAACGTGGGGGGCAACTTCTCGCCGGAGGCGGCGGGGGCGGCGTCCTTGATCATAGCTCTCCTTCTCTGGTCGGACAACGTTCTCAGGGGAAACGGAACACGGCGCGCAAGGCGCTACAGCAGGCCGATATCGGTCAGCGGCCAGTAGATGAACAGGGCCTTCCCGGTCACGCTCGATTCCGGAATAGCACCGAAATAGCGGGAATCCTGGGAATTGGTGCGGTTGTCGCCCATCACCCACAGCCCTCCGGGAGGCACCGTGTAAGGATAGGTGATCTCCTCGAACAGGTAGCTGCGCAGGGCCAGCGAGGGCTCACCGTGGGTGTAGGGCTCGTTTTGCAGCACGTCGTCCACGTACACGCGCCCGTCGCGCAAGTCAACGGTCTGGCCGCCCGTGGCGATGACGCGCTTGATGAGAATGCGGCCCATATGCTCGGGGTCGGGGTCCTCGAAGGTGACGATGTCGCCGGCGGCAGGCGGGCGGCCGTAGTAGGTGATCTTCTCGGAGAGTACCATGTCGCCGGGCATGATGGTAGTCTCCATGGAGCCCGAGGGAATCTCGTAGGCTTGGAAGATGAACGTGCGCAGGCCCCACGTCAGCCCCAGCACCAGGGCGACGAGAACGATGATGCTGAGAAGCGTATGCAGAATACCTTCGGGCTGAGAAGCCTGTTTGCGCTCGTGCATCGAGAATCGAACCCTTCCCTGCGGTGGAAAATTACAGTGAACAGCTATGATACCGCTTCGGATTCGCCGCGCCTGCCGGGTTTGCAAGACAACAGAAATTTCTGGTCAGCGGCCGTAAGCCGGCCGGACTTCTCGAAGGCCGCCAGCAGGTCGGGGCGCGCTTCGGCCGTGCGGGCCAGGCTCTGCTCGCGGCGCCAGCGGGCCACCGCCGCGTGGTTGCCCGACAAAAGCACCGCCGGCACCTCCATGCCGCGGAAGTTAGCCGGCCGCGTGTACTGGGGATACTCCAGAAGGCCGCTCGTGAACGACTCGTCGATGGGGCCGTCGGCCGCGCCGAGCACCCCCGGAATCTTGCGCACCACCGCGTCGATAACCACCATACTGGCCAGCTCGCCGGAGGTGAGCACGTAGTCGCCCAGAGAGATGATGTGATCGGCCAGGGAGTACACGCGCTCGTCGATGCCCTCGTAGTGGCCGCACACGAACAGCAGGCGGTCGACGGCGGCAAGCTCGGCGGCGCAGGCGTCGTCGAAGGTGCGGCCCTGGGGCGCGAGAAAGACGATCTGGGGGGCGGGGTTCCCCTCAGTCGAGGGCGGCGGGCATTCCCATTCGCTCAGACAGTCCTCGGGGGCGGGGCTCCGGGTAATGCTCAGTCGCTCGGACAGTCCTCGCTCGGCGCGACAGCCCACTGGGCTGATCGCGTTCGCTGCGGAACTCGCTTGGCGAGCACCACCCGGAACCCCTCGGCACCCAGCCTCGGCTGAGGCCAGCTTCGCCGCGACGCAGCCCTTCCCCGCAATAGCCTCCACGGCCTCGAAGATGGGCTCGCACTTCATGACGAGGCCGGCCCCTCCGCCGTAGGGGTCGTCGTCGGTGGTGCGATGGCGGTCGTAGGTCCAGTCGCGCAGGTCGTAGGCGCGAAAATCGAGGATGCCCTTCTCCTGGGCACGCTTCATCATGGACTCGCCCATGACCGAGTCGTACATATGGGGAAACGTCGAGAGGGTTTCGATGAGCATGGCGCGAATCCGTTCGTTGCGGGGCGGGAAGAAACAGAAGGGCCGCAAGGCGGCGATAGCGGGGCCGCAAGGCGGCTAAACGGCGCCGAGAGACGGAGACGGCAAGCCGGCGGGCCGCCGGCAGCTACAAATCCAGCAGACCCTCGGGGCAGGACAGGCGAATGGCGCGGGCGTCCTCGTCCACCGCCTCCACGAACGCATCCACCAGCGGCACAAGGGTCTCGCGGCCGTCGTCGCGGCGCACCACGAGCAAAGGCTGCATAGCCCGATCGTCCAGCGCGGCCACCTCGCCCACGAAGCCGGCGCGAACGTCTTCCACGCGCCAGCCCTCCCAGTCGGGCAGATCATCGTCTGCCTCGATGAGGGAAAGGTCGACCTCGGCCTCGCGCACGAGGCAGCGGCAGCCGACGACGAGCTCGGCCACGCCGAGGTCGGGCACCTCGTCGAAGGCGACGAGCGCCTCGGTTTCGGACAGCTCGGCCACCGAGGCCACATGCACGCGCCGCGGGGCATCGAGCGCCGGGGGCACGAGAGCCACCTCCAACCCCTCGTACAGCAAAACGGGAAGGCCCGGCGCACCTCGTGCGACGAGCCCTCCGTTCAAATTCTTCGTTTTCGCCAGATAGGCGATATCGCACCAGCCGCGCATTTAATCGATGAGCTCCACATCGACCATCTTGCCCGAGCGCGATGCCGCGGCACGGGCAAGCGTGCGGATAGCTTTGATGACGCGGCCCTGGCGGCCGATGACCTTGCCGGCATCGCCCTCGGCGACCCGGATCTCGATGACCATGCCGCCATCCTCGGCCTCGACGGAGGCCACCTCCAGCGCGTCGGGCTCGTCGACCAGCGGGCGAACGATGGAATCGACCAGGCCGGCCAGATCTTCCGTCAGATCGGCCATGGCGTTAGGCGTTCTCGCGAGCAGCCTTGTACAGACGCTCCACCGTGTCGGTGGGCTGGGCGCCGTTGGCCAGCCACTTCTCCATCTTCTCCATGTCGAACTTGATGAGGTGCGGATGGCAGCAGGGATTGTAGCGGCCCACCTCCTCGATGAAGCGGCCGTCGCGCGGAGCGCGGGAATCGGCGGCGACGATACGGTAGTACGGGCGCTTCTTGGCGCCGTGGCGGGCGAGGCGAATCTTGACTGCCATGAAATGGAACTCCTTCTACAACTGATACGTTCTCTATACGCAAGCACTGCTCGCACAGTGCGGCGAAAACAGCAATTGCTTATATTACGGCTTAGCGGCTCGTTTGACAAGCGTGCGTCCACGAACTATCCACGGACGGCGCGACCGCCGGCCCCACCCCCACCACGCGGGTGGCGATGCGGGCGGCGAGGGCCGCGGAATGGGTGGTGAGGACAAGGCCCAGGCCGCGGGTTTCGACCTCGGCGAGAAGGGCCCGCCAGATCTGGGCTTGGGTGAGGGCATCGAGCATGGTGGAGATCTCGTCGGCGATGAGGTAGCGGGGGCTTGCGGCCAGGGCGCGAACGATGCAGAAGCGCTGGAGCTCGCCGCCGGAGAGCTCGTGGGGGTAGCGGGAAAGCCAGCGGTCCTGGATGCCGAAGGCCTCGCGCAGACGGGCAAGCTCCTCTTCGCCTGCCGGCGCCTCGGCGAGCATGGCGCCCATGCGGCAGCGCGCGTCGACGGCGCGCTCGGGATGCTGGCCGATAAGCTGCACAGGGCTTGTTCCCCGCTTGGGAAGCGGCGCGCCGTCGATACGCACCTCGCCCGCCTGGGGCAGCGCGTAGCCGGCGAGGATACGGGCCAGCGTGGTCTTGCCAGCGCCCGAGGGGGCCGCCACCTGCACGCGCTCGCCGGGGGCCACCGCAAGGCTCAGATCCCGAAAGATGATGCGGCCGTCGAAGGCGGCCGTGAGGTTGCGGGCTTCTAGCATGACGACGCTCCTTCCGGATATGGGCCGGCGGCGCCTTCAGCCGACCGCTCGGGCAGGGCGCCCTCTTCCGCGGGCTGCCGGCACGCCTCCTCCTCCGTCACCGTAAAGCCGTGCTCGGGCAGGGCGTGCCAGAGCTGACGGGTGAAGGGATGGGCGAGCAAGTCGGGAGAGGCGAAGTTGGCCACGGCGGTCTCCTCTACCACGGTGCCGTCGCGAAACACCGCCACGCGGTCGGCCACGGTGAGGGCGAGCTCGATGTCGTGGGTGATGAGCATGACGCCTCCGCCCGCATCGGCAAAGGCGCGGAAATCGGCCAGGGCCTTGGCCGCCAGGGCCGCGTCCAGCCCCGGCGTGGGCTCGTCGGCGACGATGAGCTTGGGCGACTCCATGAGCGCGCAGCACAGAAGCACGCGGCGGGCCATGCCGCCGGACAGCTCGTGGGGGTACAGGCGCGCCACCGATTCGGCCAGGCCGTAGCGCTCGAAGAGCTGCCGACGGCGGGCCCGGCGGGCGGCGGCGTCGGCACGGCGGGTGCCCCCGCGCCCGTGCGGCGCGCCTTCCACCTGCCGGCCCACGCGCATGAGCGGGTCGAGGCTTCCCACCGATTGGGGCACGTAGGCGATGCCGCGGCCGCGCTCGGCGGCGAGCGCGGCCGCGTCCATGGGCGCGCCGTCGTACCAGATGCGGCCGCGCACGAGGGCGTTGGGCTCGAACAGGCCGAGGATCGCGTCGGCCAGCAGGGTCTTGCCCGAGCCGGACGCGCCCACCACGGCCACGATCTCCCCCTCGTGCACCGAGATGGACAGGCTGCGGATGACCTCCACCTCCCGGCGCTTCGCATCCAGGTAGGCGCGAGCGCGGCTTTGCCCCTCCCCTTCCTCGTACATGCGGAAGGAGATGGAGAGATCCTCCACGGTGAGCAGATGGTGGCCGTGGGCGTGACGGGAGTCGCAGGCGTGCGAGTGATGATGGTGCACCGGGGAGGCAGCATGGTCCAGGTGCTCGTGGCTGCGCTCGGAACCTTCCGACCCGCTGCGCTCGCCCGGGACGGCGGCGGCTTCGGTGCGCGCGCTGTTGGCTGCTTCGGTCATCTTCCCCTCCTACTCCTGGGCGCTTGCGGGATCGACGAGCTTGCGAAGACTCTCGCCCACAGCATCGAACAGCATGACGACGAGCACGAGGGCCGCCCCGGGAAACACCGCGAGCCACCAAAGCCCCGCGGAGAGATACCCCATGGACTCGCTGAGAACGATGCCGATGGCGGGCATCTCGGGCGGCAGCCCGAAACCGAGGAAGGTGACGGCCGCCTCATGCAGGATGGCGTGCGGGAACAGCAGCACAAGCCCCACAACGAACTGGGGAAGCACGTAGGGCAGCATATGGCGCGCGGCGATGGCCAGGCGGCTCTGGCCGAGGCGGGCGGCCGCGATCACGTAGTCGGCGTTCCTGCATTGCAGGATCTCCGCGCGCAGCACGCGGGTGAGGCTCGGCCAGTGCGTGAGGGCCACGCCGATGGTGACGCCCCAGAAGCCCTTGCCGAGCGCGTAGGAGATGAGAATGAGCAGCACGATATGGGGAATGCCCATCATGAGGTCCACAAGCCAGCTGACCGCCGCGTCGGCCCAGCGGGGCCCGAGCGCCGCCGCAGCCGCCAGGACAAGCGCGATCAGCGCCGAGGACAGGGCGGCCCCAAGGCCCACGAGCACGCTGGTGGAAAGACCGGCGAGCGTGCGGCAGAGCATGTCGCGGCCCATCCAGTCGGTGCCGAAGGGGTGCGAAAGCGACGGCGCCAGGCTCTTCGCCGCGAAATCGGTCGCCTGGGCCGCAGGCTGCAGCAGCAGTCCCGCGATGATCACAACGGCCAGCAGCACCGCCCCGGCCGCCGCCAAGGCCACCGAGCACTTGCGATTGGGAAGCCGGCCCGTGCGCGGCGCGGAGAGCACCGGCGCCTCGCAGATGTCGACGGCGGCGTTCAGGGAGATCCGCGTCATAGCTGCCCCCCTTCGCCATGGGAAGGGGCCCCGGCTCGCCGCGCTCGCCCCGAACGGGAGGGGGCCGTCGGCCGCATGCGGGGGTCTACCAGGCCGTAGATGAGGTTGGCGGCCAGATTGCCCGCGAAGACGATGGCGGCGGATACGAGCGCGATGCCGGCGAGCAGGGCCACGTCCCCGCCGAGGCCGGCCGTGACGGCGGCCTGGCCGAGGCCGGGGTAGCTGAACACCTCTTCCACGAGCACCGAGCCGCCGAAAATCTCCGCCACCTGGGCGAACTGCAACGTCACCGCCGGCAGCACCAGGTTGCGCAGCCCGTGGCGGGCCATGGCCGCACGGCGCGAGAGCCCCCGGGCGCGGGCGAAGCGAATGTAGTCGGAGGCCATCACCTCGACGGCCTTGGCGCGGGTATGCAGCGCCACGTTCGCCACCCCCACGAGCGAGAGCGTAAGAGCCGGCAGCGCCATATGGCGCAACGCGTCGGCGAAGGTGACATCGGCGGCGGACAGGCCTATGGGCACCGAGAAGCCAATGGGAAACCACCCGAGCCACACCGCGAACACCATGAGCAGCAGAAGTCCTATCCAGAATGCAGGCGACGCCGCCAAGACGAAGCAATACCCCTTCACAACGCGGTCGACGAGGCGCCCCTCGTTCAGCGCCGCGACCACGCCGAGGGCAAACCCGAGCACGCCCGAGACCACCCAGGCCACTCCCATGAGCGCCAGCGAGTTCAGCGCCCGAGAGGCGATGACCTCGGTCACCGGCATGTTGTAGCGCAGAGACGTGCCCAAATCCCCCTGGAGCAGGCCGCCGAACCAGGCGATGAACCGCTCGTGCATGGGGGTGCCAGCCCCCCAGTAGGCCGCGAGCGCCGCCCGCTTCTCCTCACTCATGCCGAGCAGCGCCGCCTGGCCCACGTTCGCCTGCAGCGGGTCCACCGGCGACAGGCTCACAAGCGCAAACGTGACCACCGCCACCGCCACCATAAGCAGCCCAAACCGCGCGATATGCGATGCAATATATTTAATCATTATATATTCCAAAAACTCGATGGCCGCCCAAGGAAGTCAGCGAGGTTTCGACAGGTGCCTGGAATTGCCCCGCCTTTTGCCCAAGCGGCCTTCGCGCCGCGCCGTGGTGAAAACAGTCAACAATCCAGTGGATTGTTGAGCACTGCCTCTGCGCCCGAGAGGGCGCGCTCTGAGCAGCGCAGCTGATCAGAACTCCAGGTGCCTGTCGGAACCGCAGCGTCGGCGGAGTTAGGGAATGATTCATCATTCCCTAACTCCAAGACCAGCGGTCGATATTATTCACCAGCGACCAGCCGTGCCCGTGGGGGTGCGGCTTCTGCTCGGCCACGGCAAGCCCCTCGCGCTCGAAGTACAGATGGTCCACATTGGCGAGCCACACCCAGGTGGCCGCCCCCTCGGGCGCCACGCCGGTCCCACTGGCCGCATCCCATTGGGCCGCCTGGTAGAAGGGATAGGACTCCTCCACCGTGCGCGCCGCCTGGGCCGCTTCCAGATTGGCATCCACCGTCTCGTTCATGTACTGGGCGTAGTTGCCCCAGCCCGTGGAGTAGGTCAGCTCGTACAGCTCCACCGGCGAGTTGGAGCCCCAGCCCCACAGCACCGGGTCGGCGTACTGGCGCACGTAGATGTCGTCCCAGCTGGCGCCCTTGGGCGTCACGGCGATGCCGAGGGCGGCGCACTGGTCGGCGAAGTCGTAGGCGAGCGCCTGGCGGGTGGAGTCGTTGGCGGCGTAGTACAGGTCGAAGGCGCAGGGCACGCCATCGCGGGACCGCATGCCGCCATCGCCCCGCGCCCAGCCGGCCTCATCGAGCAGCGCCTCGGCGGCGGCCACGTCGGTTTCCACCTCCATGGCCGCACTCGACCAGGGCATGCCGTCGCCCACCGAGTAAGCGGCGCGTCCGAAACCGGCCAGCACGTGCTCGATCATAGCCGCGCGGTCGATGCCGAGGTTCAGGGCGCGGCGCACGGCGATATCGCTCGTCACGTCGTTGCCGCCCATATACACCATGTCGCCCTCCACCACCACGTCGGTGCCGGCCGGGTTGCACGGCAGCGAGATGCCGCGGGAGTCCACCGACGCGCAGTTGAGCAAGGTGTAGCCCGCGGGCACCGCACCGGCAAGGGCCGCCGAGGTGTAGGCCACGTCCACCGTGCCCGCGCTCGCGGCGGCAAGCGAGGCATCCTCTTCCATGAACAGCACCACTACCCGGTCCATGAGCGGCTTCTCGCCGTAGTAGTCGGGATTCGCGCGCAGGATCACCTGCTGGCCGCGATCCCACTGCTCGAGCATGTAGCGGCCCGACCCGATGGGATGCTCGCCGTAATCCTCGCCGTAGCCGTGGGCCGGCACGATGCCCACCACCGCGAGCGTGTACAGAAGCGCGTTGTTCGGGCGCTCCATGGCGATCTCGCAGGTGACGGCGTCCACGGCGCGGGCCTCGCGCACCATGGACAGATCGGCCTCGGCCGCTTGGCCGTTCACAATGCCGTTGATGGTGAAGGCCACGTCCTCGGCCGTGAGCGGCACCCCGTCGGTGAACTTCACGTCGTCGCGGATATGGAAGGTCCAGGTGAGCCCGTCGTCGGAGCAGCCGTAGTCGGTGGCCAGGTCGTTCACGAAGGCGAGGTTGTTGTCGGTGGCGATGAGAGTGGACTGGATGAGCGGCTCGTGCACGTGCTCGCCCGCCCCCCAGTTCACGAGCGGGTCGAAGCCGGCCGCCGGCTCGGAGGAGGGCGTCATGGTGATGACCACCTGGCTCTCGCCGTCAGGGCCGACGCCGACTCCCGCGGCCGGCGACGCGCCGTCCGCACCCGCAGCGGCAGAGCCCGCCGCCCCATCGCTTCCGCAACCGACAAGCGCCCCGGCGCCGAGTGCGCCCGCCGCGCACCCGCAAGCCTTCAGAAACATCCTTCTCGACAGCACCATGATGAATCTCCTTCGGTGTTACTTCTCTTCAAGACGTAACAATACCATAGAAATTCCCTCAGTGTTACGAAAATTAATTTCGTAATCCTTGAATGCACGTTGCGACAACCGAAAGACATGCGGAGCGATACGCAGGTTGCAGGGTCGCAGCCCGCTATCCACTGTTGTACTATTGTGTTATCATATCGTTGGTCAGCGGAGTAAGCCCCGTTTGCTGGCAGCGCCTTCTCGTGTGGAAGGAGGTGATTTGCCCATGGACTTTATTATCCAGCTGCTCAAGCTTGCCGCTTCGACGGTGGGGTTGGCGGCGGCGGTGGTGAAGGCCATGTCCGCAGCGCAGGGCTCGCGCCCCGAAACGAAGGCTGACCGTAAGCGTTAGTTAGCTTACGGTCAGCTGAAACACAAACGGCGTTGCCCGCATCCCAACCACGGGCATCCGCTGGCCTTATTGTAGCAAATCGCATCAGCTCCCTGCAAGATGCGGGACCAAGCGATCCGACGCCCTCCCGGCATACCGACGCCGCGGCCTCTGCCGCCTCGGCGCCATCGGGACGCGTCTTCCCTATTGTCCCATCATGTCTTGGATCTTCTTCAGGTCCTTCATGGACATGCCGCCCATGCCGGGAATACCGAGCCCGCGGCGACGCTTGCCCTTACCCTTCTTCCCCTTCTTGCCGCGGCCCATCTGCGCGTCCATGCCGGCGGTGGCCTGCTTCACCATCTTCTTCGTCTCGTTGAACTTCTTCATCATCTGGTTCACAGCCGTCACGCTCACGCCGGCGCCCTTGGCGATGCGGGCGCGGCGGCTGCCGTTCAAAAGCTCGGGCTTGGCGCGCTCTTCCTTGGTCATGGAGTTGATGATCACCTCCATGGCGTCGAGCGCGCCCTCGTCCACCTGACCGGACGCGAGCGCCTTGTCGCCGCCGGGCAGGGCGCTGACGAGCTTCTGCACGCCGCCCATCTTGCGCATCTGGGCGTTCATCATCACGAAGTCGTCCAGGGTGATGTTCCCGCGCATCATGCGCTCGGCCTCGAGTTCCTCTTCCTCGGCCTGCTGCACGCGCACGGCGTTCTCGATGAGCGAGACCACATCTCCCATGCCCAAAATGCGCTTGGCCATGCGGTCAGGGTGGAACACCTCCAGCGAGTCGGGCTTCTCGCCCGAGGAGATGAACTTGATGGGCTTGCCGGTCACCTCGCGGATGGACAGCGCGCCGCCGCCGCGGGCATCGCCATCCATCTTCGACATGATGACGCCGTCGAAGTCCACGGAATCGGCGAAGGCCTCCACCACGTTCACCACGTCCTGGCCGGTCATGGCGTCCACCACCATGAGGATCTGGTCGGGCTTCACGGCCTCCTTGATGGCAGCGGCCTCGGCCATCATGTCCTCGTCCACGTGCAGACGGCCCGCCGTGTCGATGATGACCACGTCGCGCAGGTTGTCGATGGCATCCTGCACGCCTTCCTTGGCGATGGCCACCGGATCGCGCCCGTCGCCGCGGTACACGCGCACGCCGATCTCGTCGCCCAGCGTCTGCAGCTGGTCGGCGGCGGCGGGACGGTACACGTCTCCGGCGATGAGCAGCGGGGAATGGTTCTCCTGCTTCAGGCGGTAGGCCAGCTTGGCCGCGGCCGTGGTCTTGCCGGAGCCCTGCAGGCCCACGAGCATGATGACGTTGGGGATGCGGCTGCCCAGCACGAGCCGCGAGTCGGTGCGGCCCAGAAGCTCGGTGAGCTCGTCGAGCACGATCTTCACGACGTTCTGCGCCGGGGTGAGCGAATCGAGCACCTCGGAGGAGAGGCAGCGCTCCTTCGTGCGGGCCACGAAGACCTTCACCACCTTGAAGTTGACGTCGGCTTCCAGAAGCGCCAGGCGAATCTCGCGCATGGCGGCGTTGATGTCCTCCTCGGTGAGGCGCCCCTTCGAGCGCAGCCCCGAGAAGATGCCCTGAAGGCGTTCGGAAAGATTCTCAAGCATGCAGGTTCCTTACTCTTGCGGTGCGGTGCGAATGGGATGCGGAAGGCCTAGTCGAACAGGCGCTTCCAGAAGCTCTTCTTCTCGGGTTCGGGGGCAGGCTCGGGATCCCCGGCTTCCTCGGCGCCTTCACCGTTCTCGTCGGCGGCCAGGGCCAACTCGGCAAGCTCGTCGTCGGTGAAGGGGGCGCCGTCTCCCTCCTCGTCGGCAGGCTCATCGGCTACCTCGGCCACGATGGTCTCGTGGGTGCGCCGCCCGAGCGCCGCCTCCACAAGATCGCCGTCGGCGGGCTCGGCCACCATCTCCTCGGCCGCCTCCACGAGCGCTTCTTCCACATCGCCCTGCTCGTCGATTACCGGCTCGCCGGCCGCGCCGGCCTCGGCGATGCCCGCGGGAGCAGCAGCCTCGGCATCGGCCGCAGCCACCCCGGCCTCCCCCACTGCCGCCGCCGGCGCCCCTTCCAGCACGTCGCGGCGGCGCTCGCCAGCCGTGACGGCGGCCTCCTTGGCGTTCTCGCCGCGCAGGGAGTCCCCGTCCTCGTCGAAGCGCTCGTCGAAGGCGCCCACGAGGGCCGCGGCGAACTCGCGGGCATTGAAGTCGCGCAGGTCGTCGATGCCCTCGCCCACGCCGATCTTCACGATGGGCAGCTCGAGATCGTGGCTCACCGCCAACGCGATGCCGCCCTTGGCGGTGCCGTCGAGCTTCGTGACGATGAGCGCATCCAAGTCGAGCGCCCGATTGAACTCGCGAGCCTGCTGCAGGCCGTTCTGGCCGGTGGTGGCGTCGATGACGAGCACGGTGTACACCGGCAGCTTCGAGCGCTTCCGCACCACGTTCACCACCTTCTCCAGCTCGCGCATGAGGTCGGCGGAGGTGTGCAGGCGCCCGGCCGTGTCGATGAGCACCAGATCGGCGCCTGTCGCCTCGGCGCGCTCCAGAGTGTCGTAGCACACGCTCGCCGGATCGGCCCCGCGCTCGCGGGTGACCATCTCCACGCCCGAGCGGCGCGCCCACACCTCCAGCTGCTCGATGGCGGCGGCGCGGAAGGTGTCGGCCGAGCCCAAGATGACGGCCCGCCCCGCGTCGGTGGAGGCCTTCGCGAGCTTGCCCACCGTGGTGGTCTTGCCCGTGCCGTTGATGCCCACGAACAGCACCACGGCCTCCCCGCCGCCGAAGATGTCCTCGCCGCCCTCGGTGAAGGTAGCGGCAATCTCGTCGTTCAGCAGATCGAGCACCGCGTAGGCGTCGGGCAGCGCTCGGCGGGTGGCCAAATCACGCAGACGCTCCACGATGTCGGCCGCCGCGGCCCCGCCCACATCGGACAAAATGAGCGTCTCCTCCAAACCCTCCCAGAACTCTTCGTCCAGATCGGGCCCGCGGTCCAACAGGACGTTCATCGACTCCTTGAATTTGTCGCGAGAGCGGGCAAGCCCCTCGTTAATGCGATCGAACAAGCCCATGGGGCCTCCTTCGGGTACGGAATCCGGCTGCCGGGTGACCCCGCAGGCCCCGGCGTTCAGTTTGCCTATAGTGTACGCCATCGCGCACCCGAAGACGGCCAACCCAGCTGAATCTGCCAAGTTTCGCCTTTTTCCGACGCATAGGGTGCCCTGCCAAGCCAACGAACACGCAACAGGTCATCAATGGGGCGGCATCAGTCGGATCGGACGGCCGCAAGAGCACTCGACGCAACCCTATGATAGCCGCCAGGTTTGTACGCCATCCCTGAAAGGAGATGCACCATGAGCTTTTTCGACAAGATGAAAGACGCCGGCGAGGACATTAAAGACGCGTTCGCCGAGGGAGCCCACGATCTGGCCGAGAAGGCCGGCGAGATAAAGGACGCCGCCGCCGACAAGGCCGGCGACATCAAGGACGCGGTCGTGGACAAGGCCGGCGACATCAAGGACGCCGCCGCCGACAAGGCCGAAGACCTGAAGCAGGCGGCGGGCGACGCGGCTGATAAGGCCAAGGATGCGGCCGCCGATGCGAAGCAGGCCGTGGCCGAGAAGGCCGGCGAGGCCAAGCAGGCAGCCGATGATGCCGCCGACAAGGCCAAGGACGCCGCCAAATAGCGCTTCCGAAGCCACGATGGGGCGGAAAAGCCCACGAGGGAAGAACCGGGGTTCCGAGACCATGACATTTGTCGGGTCTCGGAACCCTTCTTTCTGGTAGCATGGCAGGGTTACCGCCAACTTCGACGCCCCGGCCGCCCTGCGCCGGCGTCCCACCCATAAAGGAGACCCCATGGAACGCGAGCGCTTCGGCAGCCGCCTCGGCTTCATCCTCATCTCGGCCGGCTGCGCCATCGGCCTCGGCAACGTATGGCGCTTCCCCTACATCACCGGCGAGTACGGCGGCGCGGCGTTCCTCGTGCTGTACCTCATCTTCCTCGTGGTGCTGGGACTGCCCATCCTCGTCATGGAGTTCGCCGTGGGCCGCGGCTCGCAGCGCTCCATCGCCCGGGCCTTCAACGTGCTGGAGCCGGCCGGCACCCACTGGCACAAGTACAAGTGGATAGGCGGCGCAGGCTGCTACCTGCTCATGATGTTCTACACCACCGTGGCCGGCTGGATGCTCGCCTACGTGCCGAAGATGGCATCGGGCCAGCTCGCCGGCGCCGACGCCGCGGGCACCCAGGCCGTCTTCGACGCCATGCTCGCCAACCCCGTGGAAGTGGTGTTCTGGATGGTGCTCGTGTGCGTGATCGCCATCCTCATCTGCTCCCTGGGCGTGCAGAAGGGCGTCGAGCGCGTCACGAAGGTGATGATGCTCGCGCTGCTGGCCATCTTGGGCGTGCTCGTGGTGCGCGCGCTCACCCTGCCCGGCGCGGGCGAGGGCGTGTCCTTCTACCTGCTGCCCGACTTCTCGAAGATCTTCGCCAGCCCCGACACCTTCTTCAAGGCAGCCTACGCGGCCATGGGCCAGGCGTTCTTCACCCTGTCCATCGGCATGGGCTCCATGACCATCTTCGGCAGCTACATCGACAAGCACCGCTCGCTCATGGGCGAGGCGGCCACCATCGGTGCCTTGGACACCGGCGTGGCGCTCGCCACGGGTCTCATCATCTTCCCTGCCTGCTTCGCCTTCGGTGTGGCCCCCGATTCGGGCCCGGGCCTGGTGTTCATCACCCTGCCGAGCGTATTCGAGCAAATGTGGCTCGGCCAGGTCTGGGGCACGCTCTTCTTCGTGTTCATGAGCTTCGCGGCGCTCTCCACGGTCATCGCCGTGTTCGAGGGCATCCTGCGCTTCTCCATGGACCAGTGGGGCTGGTCGCGCAAGCGGGCGGTCATCGTGAACCTCATCGCCATCCCGCTTTTGTCCCTGCCCTGCGCGCTGGGCTTCAATGTGCTCTCGGACGTGGTCATGCCCGGCGTGGGTGACATCCAGACCGTGGAGGACTTCCTCGTGTCCAGCAACATCATGCCCTTAGGCTCGCTGGTCTTCGTGCTGTTCTGCGTGAGCCGCCGGGGCTGGGGCTGGAAGAACTTCCTCGCCGAGGCCAACGAGGGCACGGGGCTCAAGTTCCCCGGCTGGCTGCATAACTGGATGCGCTTCGGCGTGCCGGTGCTCGTGGTCATCATCCTCATCATGGGCTGGGTCCCCATCGTCACCGCCTGGCTGGCGTAACAGCGGCGATCGAAGGGCAGGGACGGAACCCCCAGGCGCGGATCGAGCCCGCCTGACGGAGGGGTGCCCGCTGCCCTTCAGCTGCCGCTCCCCCCGCCGTTTCCCTACCGGCTGCCCGCCAAGGCGAACTCGAGGGCGGCGGTGGGCACGTCCACGCTCTTCAGAACCACAGGCACCCGCTGGCCCAAACGGAAGGCGCGCCCGCTCTCCTCGCCGGTAAGCGTGTAGCGCACCGGATCGAAGGCGAAGTACTCCTCGCCCAAGGCCCGTACGGGCAGAATGCCCTCGGCAGTGCAGTCGAGGCGCACGTAGAGCCCGTAGGAGGCCACTCCGCTCACCACGCCCGAGAACGCCTGGCCCGTAAAGGCACTCAGGTACTCGGCCATCTTCAGCTCCTGGGACTGGCGTGCGGCCGTGTCGGCCACCCGCTCCATGTCGCTTGAATGCTCGGCAATCCAGGGCAGGGCCGCCATCTCCTGGTCGAACTTCTCGGGACGCCGGGTGAGCGCCGCCCGCAGCATGCGGTGCACCACGAGGTCGGGGTAGCGCCGAATGGGGCTCGTAAAGTGGCAGTAGGCCTCGCTCGCCAGCCCATAGTGCCCGAGGTTGTCGGGCCGGTAGACAGCCCGCTTCATGGCTCGCAGAAGCAGCGAGCTTACCAGCTCTCCTTCGCTACGGTCGGCGGAAGCAGCGAGAATCTCCTGGATGGTGCGGGCATCCCCCGCTACCAGGCGCGCCTCCATGGGCCGTGTGAACCACGGGAACTCCTGGAACACGGGGATGAGCGAGCCCAGGGCATCGGCGGCAGGCGGCTCGTGCACGCGGAACAAACAGGGGAATCCGCGAGTCTCGAGGCAGCCCGCCACCGCTTCGTTGGCCAGAATCATGGCCTCCTCCACAAGGCGCGTGGCGTCGGTCTTGCGTCGCAGCACGATATCGACCGGCCGCCCCTCCCCGTCCAGAGCCACCTTGGCCTCGGTGGTGGCGAAATCGATGCCGCCGGCTCGGGTGCGGGCCGCCTCGCGCAGGCCGGCGAGCCGCGAGCACTGCACGAGCCGCCAGGCGAGGTCTCCCCCGGCGGCGACGGCCTCCTTGTAGTCCAGGAGGATGGCGTCGGCCTCGTTATAGGCAAGCCGCGCGTCCGAGCGGATGAGCGCCGGGTAGAAGTCGGCGCGCACAAACTCGCCGGCATCGTTCAGGTACAGGTCGGCCGTCATGGACCGACGCACCTCGCCGGGCTTCAGCGAGCACAGCTCGTCGGAGAGCGCCGGGGGCAGCATGGGAATCACCCGGTCGGCCAGATACACGCTCGTGGCACGCCGGCGGGCATCCAAATCCACCGACGAGTTCCACGGCACGTAATGGGACACGTCGGCGATATGCACCCCGAGCCGCCACAGCCTCTCGTCCTCCAGATAGTCCAGCGACAGCGCGTCGTCGAAGTCCTTGGCGTCGGCGGGATCGATGGTGAATACGAAGCGCTCCGTCAGATCGCGATAGCCCGCGACGAGCGCCCCTTCCGCATCCAGCACGGCCGCAGCGGCCTCGGCAAGCGCTCCGTCCGAGAACACCGTCTCCAATTTGTGGCGCGCCACAATGAGATCCACTCCCACCCGCACCTCGTCGGCCGCATCGGCGATAACCTCCTCGATATGCCCCGTAGCCGCGCTCTTGCGCGTGGGAAACTGGGCGATGCGCACGCGCACGAGGGCCCCGTCGGGCACCTCCGGATAGTCGGAGCGCAAGGTGAACACGTCGTAGGGAATGCGCGGGTCGGCGGGCACCACCACGCCGAAGGGCTCGGCCACCTCGTAACGGCCCACCACCGTGTCATGGGCCCGGTCGATCACCCGCAGTACCCGGGCCGCCGGAAGCCCGGCCCCCTCGCCTGTGGCACCCGCCCGTGCGCCGGCCCTCCCGTCTCCCTTGGAGGCGCCCTTGCGCGAGATCGGCGCCAGCTCAACCAAATCGCCGTCGAACGCGCCGGCCATGGCGCTGTGCGGAACGAAGTACTCCCCCTCTGCCGTGGCCACGAACCCGTAGCCCTCGGCCCGCGAGACAAGCACGCCGGTCGGATTCGCCTTGGGCTTGCGGCGCACGGCCTTTCTCCCCTTTGCCATCGGCCGCGCCTACTTTGCCTTCTTCGCGAGGCTGCGGGCCGTATCCACCGCCAGAGCCATCTGCTCGTCGGCGCCATCCGCATCGCCTGTCACCACGGTCACCTGGGGCACGATGCCCACGCCGTCGATAGCGTTCCCGCGCGGCGTCAGATAGTAGGCGGCCGTGTAGCGCACCGCACCGCCGAAATCCAGCTCGCGCACCACCTGCACCGAGCCCTTGCCGAGCGTCGTCTCGCCCACAACCGTCGCCCGCTGATTGTCCAGCAGGGCCGCGGCGAGCACCTCGGCGGCAGCGGCCGTGTACTTGTTCACAAGCACCACCATGGGCGCCTCGGTGATGGACACGCCCGCGGCGCTCTTCTCCGTGGGCTCGCCCTCGTTGTTCTGCACCTCCACGAGCACGCCGCTCGACACGAACAGGCTCGCAATGTCCACCGCCTGGGTAAGATACCCGCCGGGGTTGTCCCGAAGATCGAGCACGAAGGCCGTAGCCCCCTGGGTCGTGAGCGACTCGACCGCCTGCTGCACAAGTTCGGCGGCGTTGCTCGTGATCTGGCGCAGCTTGATAACGCCCACCTTGCGCGTCAGATCGGTGGTGAGGTTTGCCTCCTCGTACACCTTGCACACAAGCGCGGTGGTGAACTGGTCGCCGGTCTGGGCATCCAGGCTCGAGGGGCGCATCCAGGTGATGGACACGTTATCGCCCTCGTCTTTGGCCAGCGCGTTCACCACTTCGGTCATCGACCAGGCGGACACGTCGGTGCCGTCGATGGTCATGAGGAAGTCACCCTGCTGCACGCCCTTGGCCTCGGCCTCGGAGCCCTCGAACACATCGGCCACGTAGGCACGGCCGTTGTAGTCGGCGAACACCACTCCAATGCCCGCGTAGCTGCGGTCGGTGCTCTCCTTGATGTAGTTGTTGTACAGGTCGGGGTTGTAGTAGGCGGCATAGGGGTCGCCGGTTGACTTCATCAAGTCGGCGAGCATGGTGTAGGTCGCCTCGGTCAGGTTGATCTCGTCTAGGCTGTAGGTGGACAGAATCTGCTCCACGTCGCGCACCCGCGCGGTGATGGAGGTATCGTAGGACTCGCGATTGGCGGCGGTGGCAAGAGCCTCGCTCTCCTCATCGCTCACGGGAATGCCCCAGCTGTCGATGAGATCGGTCTGGCTGCGCAGGGCAAAACCGCCGCAGAAGGCCGCTGCCGCCAAGATGACAGCGATGGACAAGCGGAGTATCAGCTGATTGGAGGCGCGCTCTCCCCGGCGCTCCCCCCGCGCTCGGGCGTTGGGCGCATTGTGCCTGCCTTTGGTCTCCATAGCGGGGCACCCCTCTCTTCATATACCGAAACGCGGCCCCCGGGGCTTATCCCCAAGGGCCGCGCCAAGGGCCGCGGTACGTCCGAGGTCCTACACTTTCAGATAACGCCGCATGGCGAAGGCCGAACCGAGAAGGCCGATGACCAGACCGGCCACCACGAGCACGACGTAGATCATCACATAGACATGCCCGCCCACATCGAGCGAGAGGAACGAGAGCGCTCCTTGCAGCTTCGGCATGGCGTACATGCGCAGAAGCTGGAGCACGCCCACCGCCAGAAGAGAGCCGATGATAGCGTGCAGGGCACCCTCCATGAGGAAGGGGCCGCGGATGAACCCGTTGGACGCGCCCACCAGACGCATAATGGCGATTTCCTTGCGGCGCGCCATGATGGCCAGGCGAATGGTGTTGTTGATGAACACGAGCGCGATGAACACGAGCAGGAGCACGAGGGCCACGCCGAGGTAGCGCACGTACTTCGTCACCGAGAACAGGCGATCCACCGTCTTCTGACCGTACTTGAGCGAATCAGCCGGATTGTCGGGCTCGTCGCAGATGGACTTGAAGGTCTCGTCGGCGGCGATGGCCCCGGCGATCTCGTCCACCTTCTGCGGGTCGGACAGGTTCACATCGATGGAGGCCGGCAGCGGATTCGTGCCGTCGAGCTGCTCGATGATCTCGGGATTGGTGGTCATCGACTCCTTGAACTTCTCAAGAGCCTGATCCTTGGTGGTGAACCCGACGCTTTCCACGCCGCCCATGCCCTTGACGGTGTTCATAACCGCATCGATGGACTCCTGGGGCGCGTCATCGGCCACGTAGGCGGTAATGGACACCTCGTTCTCGATGGAGGACACGAGGCGCTCCACGATGGTGCCGCCCACCAGAAACACGCCGATGATAAGCAACGACAGGAAGATGGTGACGATGGAGCCGAGGGTCGTGGAGAGGTTCCGCGCAAACCCCTGGAGCGACTCCTTGAAGAAATAGAACAGACTAGACATCGAAGCCGTACACCCCCCGGTCCTGGTCGCGGGTCAGATGCCCGCGATCGAGCGCGATCACGCGGCGGCGCATGTTGTCCACCATCTCGCGGTCGTGGGTGGCCACGAGCACCGTGGTCCCCGTGCGGTTAATACGCTCCAGCAGGTCCATGATGCCGCGGGAGGTCTGGGGGTCCAGGTTTCCCGTGGGCTCGTCGCAGATGAGCAGCGGCGGGCGGTTCACGATGGCACGCGCGATGGACACGCGCTGCTGCTGGCCGCCGGAAAGCTGGTCGGGGTAGCTGTTCAGCTTGTCGGACAGGCCCACGAGGCGCAGCACCTCGGGCACCTGCGTCTTAATGACGTGCCGGCTCTTCCCGATTACTTCCAAGGCGAAGGCCACGTTCTCGAACACGGTCTTGTTCGGCAAAAGCTTGAAGTCCTGGAATACGCAGCCGATGTTGCGGCGCAGGTAGGGCACGCGCCAGTTGCGCATGGTGGTCAGATCCTCGTCCGCCACGTAGATCTTGCCCGAGGAGGGCTTGATCTCGCGGGTAAGCAGGCGGATGAAGGTGGATTTGCCGGACCCGGAATGGCCTACAAGGAAGATGAACTCGCCGGCGAAGATCTGCAGCGTGACATCGTGCAGGGCCGGCTTGCTCGGCTGGGCCGGGTAGGTCTTGGTGACGTGGTCGAAGGTGATGACCGGGGCGCCCATGGGGGCGGCCATGTCGTCCACTTCCAGCATGGGAAGCGACCGGGACAACTGCGAGGTCATCGACGCCGCAGGCGCATGGCCGGCGCGCGGTGCCCCGGCCCGGGCCCGGGGGTTGCCCTGCCCGGACACGCCGGCGTGACGGCCGGTGCGACCAGGAGCGGCCTGGTTCGGTTCATTCGTCACAGCTTGCTCCGTTCGTGTTGACTGTACTGAGACCGAATAATTTTAGCAGACGCCCTTGCGGGAGACGGCCTTTTTCACAGCATCGACAATGGCAGCGGCGTCGATGGAGAAGTAGGCGAGCAGCTCCTCGAACTCGCCGGACTTGCCGAAGCGGTCGCGCACGCCCACGAGCTCGACGGGCACGGGGCACCCCTCGCAGGCCAGCTCGCACACTGCCGCACCGAGGCCGCCCATCACGGAATGCTCCTCGGCCACCACCGCGCAACCGGTCTTCGCCAGCGACGCGCCGATGGTCCCTGCATCGAGGGGCTTTACCGAGAAGGCATCGACGACCTCGGCGGAGATGCCCTCGGCGTCAAGCTGCTCGGCCGCGGCCAGCGCCTCGCGGATCTCCACGCCATTGGCCACGATAGTGACATCGGTTCCCTCGCGCAGCACGTAGGCCGCGCCGATTTCCAGCTCCACCTCGTCGTCGTAGACGCAGGGAACCGCCGCGCGCCCCATGCGCACGTAGACCGGCCCCTCGGTGGCGGCGGCCAGCTTGATGGCGGCCCGGGCCGCGGCAAAGTCGGCGGGCACGAGCACGCGCATGCCGGGCAGGCCGCGCATAAGGGCCACGTCCTCGAGCATCTGGTGGCTGCCGCCGTCCGGACCTACCGAGATGCCCGCATGGGTGGGCGTGATCTTCACGTTCAGGTTGGAGTAGCACACCGTGTTGCGAATCTGGTCGTAGGCGCGCCCGGTGCCGAACACGGCGAAGGAGCCGGTGAACGCCACGTTGCCGGCCAGGGAGAGCCCTGCGGCCACGTCCACCATGTTCTGCTCGGCGATGCCGCAGTTGAACAGGCGGTCGGCATATCCCGCATCGGCGAGCTTCTTCATCGTAGTGGAGCCGGTCAGGTCGGCATCCACCGCCACGACGGGCACGCCGGCATCGGCGAGCTCGGCCAAGGTGGCGCCGAGGGCGGCGCGGGTGGCCTTCTTCTGGGCAGCAGCCTCAGCAGTTGCGAGTTTCACCATGTCGGGCCTCCTATTCCGCAGCGGCGGCAAGCTCCGCCAGAGCCGTTTCCAATTCCTCGGGCTTGGGAGCCTTGCCATGCCAGCCGGCCTCGTTCTCCATGAAGGAGACGCCCTTGCCCTTCACCGTCTTGGCAATGACAGCCACGGGAGCGGCCGTATCGACGGCCTCGGCCTTCAGCGCGGAGAGCATGTCGACGAGCGCGGACACGTCGTGGCCGTCCACCCGCGCCACGCGCCAGCCGAAGGCGGCGAACTTCTCGCCCAAGTCCCCCGGGTCGCACACGTCGTGGATGCAGCCGTCGATCTGCAGCTCGTTGTTGTCGATGATGGCGATGAGGCGGCCGAGCTTCTGGTGGGCGGCGAACATGGCGGCCTCCCACACCTGGCCCTCCTCGCACTCGCCGTCGCCGAGCACGGTGAACACGCAGCCCGCCTCGCCGGAAAGGCGCAGCCCGGCGGCAAGACCCGCCGCCACCGAGAGCCCCTGGCCGAGCGAGCCGGTGGACACCTCCACACCGGGCACGAGGTTGGAGTCGGGATGTCCCTGCAGGCGCGTGCCCAGCTTGCGCAGGCTCGCGAGCTCGTCGATGGAAAAGTAGCCCGCATGGGCCAGCGTGGCGTACAGAGCCGGGGCCGCATGGCCCTTGGCCAGGATAAACCGGTCGCGGCCCGTCCTCTGCGGGTCGGCCGGATCGTAATCCAGCACGCCGCCGAAGTACAGCGCCGTGAGAATATCGGTGCACGAGAGCGACCCGCCCGGGTGCCCGCTGCCCGCCTCGGTGATCATGGTCAGAATATCCCTGCGAATGTCGGTGGCCTTCCCCACCAGCTGCGCCGTATCCATGGCCCGCCTTTCCCTTGGACTATTGACTTGACACTCTCCACGTATGATACCCGATGATGAAAGGTTCCAGAGCGCCGCCGAGCACTGCGTCCACATTTCCCGTCTCAACGCCGCTGCGCAGATCCTTCACCAGCTGGTAGGGAAACAGCACATAGTTGCGAATCTGGCTGCCGAAGGAGTTGTCCATGCGGACTCCGCGCAACTCGTCGAGCTCTTCCTGGCGCTTGCGCTCTTCCAACTCGTACAACTTGGCGCGCAGCACCCGGAAAGCGGCCTCCTTGTTCTGCAGCTGGCTCTTCTCGTTCTGGCAGGTGACCACGATGCCCGTGGGCTCGTGGGTCAGCCGCACGGCCGAGTCGGTCGTGTTCACGCACTGGCCGCCGGGGCCCGAGGAGCGGTACACGTCCACGCGCACGTCGGCGGGGTTCAGGTCCACCTCGATATCGTCGGTGAGCACCGGCAGCACCTCCACCGAGGCGAACGTGGTCTGGCGGCGCTTCTTCGCGTCGGTGGGGGAAATGCGCACGAGGCGGTGGATGCCGATCTCGCTGCGCAGCATGCCGTAGGCGTAGCGGCCCTCGATCTGGATGGTGGCACGGTCGAGCCCGATACCCTCGCCGGGCACCAGATCGAGCACCGTGACCTTCCAGCCCTTGTCCTCGGCGTAATGGACGTACATCTGGTAGAGCATCTCGGTCCAGTCCTGGGCCTCGAGGCCCCCTTGGCCCGGGTTCACCGTCAGGATGGCGTCGCCCGCGTCGAACTCGTCGGAAAACCACGACTCGATCTCCAACTGGTCGAGAAGAGCCGCCAGCTCCCCGGCCGCCGCAGCCGCCTCCTCGGCGAAGGACGCGTCGTCGCCGGCCAGCTCTATCGCCGTCTGGGCATCCTCCAGCAGCGCGGCTGCCCGCTCGTAGTCCTCGATGGTGGCCCGCAGGTTGGCCGCCTTCTTGCTCACCGCCTGAGCCGTGTCTGCATCGTTCCAGAAATCGGGCGCGGCGGCCTGCGCATCGAGCCCATCCAGCTCGGCGCGTTTCTCCTCGATGTGCAGGAACGAGAAGGCATCCTCCACGCGGGAGGACGCCGTCTCAAGCTCCTTTTGAATGTCTCTCAGTTCCATGCCTTGCCCTCAATTTCCTCGAAGCTCTCCGGAGGCGGAGCCGCCGGGTACCTTGATTCGCTCAAACAGTCCTCGCTTCGTGGAACAGGACATTAAGTCCTGTTCCAGTCGCTGCGGAACTCGCTCGATCAAGGCACCCGCCGCCTCCGCTCGACTCATCTATAGTCGATAGGGCGTCACAGGTTCTGGCCGTGGCACTTCTTGAACTTCTTGCCGGAGCCGCAGGGACACGGATCGTTGCGGCCCACGTTCGCGTAGGGATCTTCCTTGTCCTTCACGAAGGTCTGCGGTTTCGCCGGCGCGGGCTTGGGGGGCTGGCCGGGCATATTGGCCGCGGCGTGACGGCCGCGTACCCCCGAGGAGGCCAGGGCCTCTTCCGGCGAGGAGTAGCTCATCTTGCGCTCGAGCGGGTCGTCGGCATCCTCGAGCGGCGAGGCCGCAGGCGCTCCCTTGCCGGCGCCTGCGGCCGGCTTCGCGGCGATCTCCAGGCGCAGCAGGGTGCGCAGGTAGTCGTCGTACATGGAGGCGGTCAGGCTCTGGAAGGCGTTGTAGGCCTCGTTCTTGTACTCCACGAGCGGGTCGCGCTGGCCGAAGGCGCGCAGGCCGATGCCGGTCTTCAGGTAGTCCATCTCCTGAAGGTGCGCCATCCAGCGCGTGTCGATGATGCGCAGCATCACCTGGGCCGAGAGGTTGCCCATCAGATCGGGCCCCAGCTGGTCGGCCTTCTGCTCGTAGATCCAGTCGAGGAACTCGTAGAGGGCCTCGGCCACGGCCTCGGGATCGTCCTCGTGGTCCACCTTCTCCACCGCGAAGTCGTTGCAGCCGGTCATGTTGGCGGCCCACAGGTCGATGGCCTTCATGTCCCAGTCGTCCGAAGCCGTGCGGTCGGGACAGCACTCCGCCACGATGGCGTCCACCGCGTCGCGGATGATGCCGGGAATGCGGTCGGTCATGGACTTGCCGTCCAGGATGGCGTTGCGCTCCTCGTAGATGGCCTTGCGCTGCAGGTTCATCACGTCGTCGTATTCCAGCACGTTCTTACGGGCGGCGAAGTGCATGGACTCCACCTGGCGCTGGGCGCTCTCGATGGACTTCGACACCATGGACGCCTGGATGGGCATGTCGTCTTCCTGGTTGGTCTTCTCCATCATGTGTGCGATGGAGTCCATCTTCGAACCGCCGAACAGGCGCATGAGGTCGTCTTCCAGCGACAGGTAGAACTGGGTCACGCCCGGGTCGCCCTGACGGCCCGAACGGCCGCGCAGCTGGTTGTCGATACGGCGGGACTCGTGGCGCTCGGTGCCGATGACGCACAAGCCGCCGGCGGCGCGCACCCGCTGCTGCTCCTCATCGCAGATGGCCTCGGCCTCGGCGAGAGCCGCAGCGCGATCCTCGGCGGTGGGCACGCGGCCCGCCTCCTCCTCGTCGCCGGGCACCGCATCGGGGTTGAAGCCGCGCTGGCGCAGCATGTCCTCGGCGAGCACCTCCGGATCGCCGCCGAGACGGATGTCCGTACCGCGGCCGGCCATGTTGGTGGCGATGGTCACCGCACCGGCGCGGCCCGCCTGGGCCACGATGTGGGCCTCGCGCTCGTGATGCTTGGCGTTCAGGGTCTCGTGCGGGATGCCGCGCTTGTCCAAAAGGCGCGAGAGCTTCTCGGAGTTCTCGATGGACACGGTGCCGATGAGGCAGGGCTGGCCGGCCGCGTGGCGCTCGGCGATGTCGTCGGCCACGGCGTTGAACTTGCCGTCCACCGTGCGGTACACCAGGTCGTTCTCGTCCTTGCGGATGACCGGGCGGTTCGGCGGGATGGCCATGACCGGCAGCTTGTAGATCTGGCGGAACTCGGCATCCTCGGTCATGGCGGTACCGGTCATGCCCGAGAGCTTGTCGTAGAGGCGGAAGTAGTTCTGCAGCGTGATGGTGGCAAGCGTCTGGTTCTCCTCGCGCACGATGACGCGCTCCTTGGCCTCGAGCGCCTGATGCAGGCCCTCGGAGTAGCGGCGACCCTCCATGATGCGGCCGGTAAACTCGTCGACGATCTTCACCTCGCCGTCCATCACCACGTAGTCCACGTCGCGGTGGAACAGGAACTGCGCCTTCAGGGCCTGCTGCAGGTGGTTCGCCAGCTGGCCGGACGGGTCGGCGTAGATGTTCTCGATGCCGAGCATGGCCTCGATCTTCTCCAAGCCGCTTTCCGTGGCGTTAATAGTGCGCTTGGCCTCGTCCATGTCGAAGTCGACGCCCTTCTGAAGACCGGGCATCACGCGGGCGAACTTCTTGTAGGTATCGGCCGCCTGGGTGCCCGCACCCGAGATGATGAGCGGGGTGCGCGCCTCGTCGATGAGGATGGAGTCCACCTCGTCGACGATGGCGAAGTGATGGCCGCGCTGCACGCGGGACGCGCCGCGGGTGACCATGTTGTCGCGCAGGTAGTCGAAGCCGAACTCGGAGTTGGTGCCGTAGGTGATATCGGCCTCGTAGGCGGGCTTCTTCGCCGCCGGGGCCATGCCGTTCTGAATGAGGCCGGTCTTCATGCCGAGGAAACGGTAGATGCGGCCCATCCACTCGCAGTCGCGGCGGGCCAGGTAGTCGTTCACGGTCACGATGTGCACGTTGTGGCCGGGAATGGCGTTCAGGTAGCCGGCGAGCGTTGACACGAGCGTCTTGCCCTCGCCGGTCTTCATCTCGGCGATCTGCCCCTCGTTTAAGGCCATGCCGCCGATGAGCTGCACGTCGAAGTGGCGCAGCCCGATGGTGCGCACGCTCGCCTCGCGCACGGCCGCGAAGGCCTCGGGCAGCAGATCGTCCAGACTCTCGCCGGCGGCGTAGCGCTCGCGGAACTCGCTCGTCTTGGCGGCCAGCTGCTCGTCGGTCAACGCTTGGAACTCAGGCTCGAGCGCGTTGATCTTGTCGACCTTCGCCTGGTAGCGCTTCAGCTGCTTGCCCTCGCCCATCGTGAGCAGTTTTGAGAGAAATCCCATGGGTGACGTCTTCTTTCTCTGCGATAGCGTGTTCGGTTTTCGAAGAAGCCAGCTCCCCCGGCGAGCCGGCGGCGCTCCTTCGCGTAAATCCGCTCCACTCTATCACAGAGGGCAGGTAAGCCAGTGAATTTCACAGGGTTTGCAGGGAACCCGGGCCGCCCCGCCGCGCAAAAACGCAGACCGCCCCGCCGCGCCGCAGCTGGCGCCTCCCGCTTCTCGCTTCCCAGCTCCCCGCGATGGGCGGCGCCCCAGGCTGCAGCCCGTCGGCCCCGACATCCGAGCCCGATTGCAGGGCATCCCGATGCCTACTCCTCGGGCGGCAGCACGAACAGCGTGAACGTGGCCTCGGTGAGCAGCTTGCCGTCGGGTGCCTCCACCCGGCAACGGGACACGATGGTGCTGCGACCCGCATGGGACACCTCGCCGCGCACGATAAGCGGGCCGACGGGAGCGCGCTTGATGAAGTTCACCGCACTCGTGAGCGCCACGTTGTTCAGATCGAGCGTCGTCGCCACCATACCGGCAGCTACTTCGAGAAGGGTCGCGAGGAAGCCCCCGTGCACCGAACCGTGGTAGTTCGCCACCGTATTCGGCGCGTCGATGGCAAACGCGATGCGGCCCGGTGCGGCCTCGGTGATGCGCAGCGAGGCCATCTCCGCCTGAGCCGTCACGTTCTTCATCGCCCGCCGAGCGAGCTTCTCGTCCAATTCCGCAACCACCGATCCTCCTCTCCGTTGCCGACTTCCCCACTCTATTCCCCCTGGACGCCAGAGCAAACCACCAGAACGAGCTTCTTGTCCCTTTTTGCCCGATTTGCATAGGTTCGCTGCAGAAAAAGAGCCCGTTTGCACAGGTTGCCCCTCATAGAGCACCGAAAAACCGTACATATCGGACTGTTTCATGCATTGATGCTTATTTAGGCCCGATTTGCACTAATGCTCCGAGAAAAGAGCCGGGCTGTGCGCCCGGAGAAGGGAAAAAGCCGTGGCTACACGCCTGGCGAAAGAGAAAGGGCCGCGACTACGCGCGCTCGGAGAAAGAGAGAGCGAAGGCCGCACGCCTGGCGAAATGGAGGAAGCGGGAGCCGCGCGCTCGGAGAAAGAGGGGGGGGGTCGGGGCCGCACGCCCGGAGAAAGAGAGGGGGGTCGGGGCTGCATGCCCCGACCCCCTGTGCAGCCCCGGGCCTTCCAAGAACCCTGGGGCAACTCCGCGATCTGCCTCTCGCAAATCGGCTCAATGGCGGACGCCGACTCAGTAGTGCGTCAGATCCTCCGAATTCACGCGGCCGCGGAACGTGCGGTAGATGATGACGTGGTAGGCCAGCACGAGCGGCAGGCCGATGCACAAGATGATGGACATCCACGTCAGCGACAGCTCCGAGGAGGCCGCGTTGAAGATGGTGATGGCCGGGCCGACGGAATCGGGCGTGGCGTTCACCAGCACGGGGAACATCGAGCAGGCCAAAAGCGCCACCAACGCGACCATCACCGCCGACTGGGCCAGAAACGCCTTCAGATCGTCGTCCCGGAAGCGCCCCACGGCAACAGAGGCGGCCAGTCCCACCACCACAAGGGCGGCGAACAGCCAGCGCAGCACCGAGAGCGCGGGATCCATCTCGGTTCCCACGATGGCCAGAGCGTACACCGATACCACGGCGAACAGGGCAAGCGCGATCACCTGCAAGGGCACGCGCAGGCGCACCGCGCGAGCCCGCAGCTCGCTTCCGAGCGGTGCCTTCAGGGCAGTCCAGGCAGCACCGGCGGCCAGGAACATCGCCAGGCCCAGAAGGCCTGTCAGCAGCGTAAAGGGCGTCACAAGGCCCAGCAGGGGCACGCCCGCGTAGTCGCCGATCGCATCCATCGGGATACCCGCGAAGATGTTGCCCACGGCCACGCCGAGCAGCAGCGCCGGCAGAAGCGATCCGATAAAGAAGCAGCCGTCCCACAGCTTCGCCCAACCCGGATCGCCCGCGCGAAACTCGAAGGACACCGCGCGCACGATAAGGCCGAACAACACGAGCATCACCGCGAGGTAGAAGCCTGAGAACGTCGTGGCGTAGGCGTTCGGGAAGGCCGCGAACAGGGCGCCGCCCGCGGTGAGCAGCCACACCTCGTTGCCGTCCCACACCGGGCCGATGGCCCGGCGCAGCACCGCACGCTCCCCGTCGTTTCTCGCGATGAAGGGCGAGAGCACGCCGACGCCCAGATCGAACCCGTCCAGCACGAAGTAGCCGGCGATAAGCACGAAGATGAGGAAGAACCACAGCACGCTTAGGAACTCGAACATGGCTACTCGCCTCCCCTCTCGACGGCATCGCCCGCAGCCGCGGCAGCCGGCGCCGCCTCGTCCAGCTGGCGGTCGAGCACGTCATCGCCGCCCTCGACGGGACCTTCCTTGATGAAACGGCCGATCACACGCGCCCAACCCACGAGCAGCACCGCGTACACCAGCACGAACAGCGCAAGCGTCAGCCACAGCTCGGGAGCCGACACCGACATCGAGATGCCGTCGGCGGTAAGCAGCGACACGCCCTCAGGACCGGTCACGCTCGGGTATACCACCCAGGGCTGGCGCCCCACCTCGGCGGTGATCCACCCGGTCTGGATGGCAATGAACGGCCAGATCGGCGAGAGCACCGCAGCCCACTGCAGCCAGCGCATCTTCGCGATACGGCCGCCTCGGAACGTGAACACGAGCACGAGGATGCTCGTGAGCATGATGAGCCCGTACATGGCCACCATGAGGTGGTAGCTCTGGAACACCAGATTCACCGGCATGTCCTCCACCACCATGTCGCCGTACTCCTCGGTCTGAGCGAGCTCGTTGAGACCCGGGTATTCCGTCTCGAAGTTGCCCGTGGCCAGAAAGCTCGTACCACCGGGAATGGCGAAGGGGGCGATGACCTCCTGGGTTTCCTCGTCCACGATGCCCACGGCGTAGAGCGGGGGCACCTCGGAGTCGTACATGCCCTCCATCATGGCGAGCTTGGTGGGCTGCTCCTCCCATACCACCACGGCCGAGGCGTGGGCGAACACGATCATGGCGCAGGAGGTGACGATGCCCACCACCGCGGCGATGCGCATGGTCTTCATGGCGAACTCGGCATGGCGGCCCTTCAGCATGTACCAGCCGGCCACGGCCATGGCCACGAACGCGCCCATGATGAGCAGCGCGTCTACCGTATGGGTGTAACGGGCGAAGATGGACGGATTGAAGGCAGCCGCGAAGAAATCGGTGATGACCGCCTCGGTACCCTCGGCGTTCAGCTCGCCGCCGGCGGGCGTCTGCATCCACGAGTTCGCGATGAGGATCCACAGAGCCGACAGGCACGATCCGGCCCAGACGAGCCAGGCGGACACCATGTAGAACTTCGGCGAGACGCGCTTGCGCCCGAACAGCAGCACGCCGAGGAAGACAGACTCCAGGAAGAAGGCGAACAGCGCCTCGGCGGCCAACGGCGCCCCGAAGATATCGCCTACGAACCGCGAGTAGTTCGCCCAGTTCGTGCCGAAGGAGAACTCCATGGTAATGCCCGTGGCCACTCCGATGGCGAAGGTCGCGGTGAACACTTTCACCCAGAACTTCGTCGCCGCAGCGTCCTCGGGTTTGCGGGTGCGATAGTAGCGCGTCTCGTTGATGGCCAAAATGAGCCCGAGTCCGATGGACAGGGGCACGAACAGGAAGTGGTAGGCCACCGTCAGCGCGAATTGAATACGCGACAGCAGCGCCACATCAGCGAAAGCCTCCATGGCACACCCCCTTTCGCAATCGGTCCGGCGCACCCCTCGTTTGCAGCCGGACGCCAATAGATGATGAGCCGCCTTGTCGAAAAGCGGCCATCGTCCATAATACCTATTTTCCAGAGCACGCCAAGTGTCAGCCTCGTGACAGCGGCCCGGCTAGGCCAACACGCCCGGCTCCTCTTCGATTACCCGCTGGTAGAGGGCTCCCAGCTGCCGCGAGGGATCCAATCCCAGAGAGTCGGCCAGATGCCGGCGGCAGGCGTGATAGGTCGCCACAGCCCCGCTGCGCTGGCCGGCGCCCAACTGCGCCTCCATGAGCGCCGCGTAGGCGTCTTCCCGGCTCGCATCGCGCTCGAGCGCCGCACGGGCGAACCAGAGCGCGCCTTGGGGCTCGCCGGCGGCGCGCAGCCGAACCGAGGCCGCCACGAGCCCGTCGACGAGCTCCAGCGAGAAGCGCTCGCGGAAGCCGTCGATAACTTCGTTACCCGTCTCGGACGGGGCGAGCTCGCCTGAGAACATCGTTCTCACCTGCTCGAAAAGCCGCTCCCAATTGGTCGTGAGCGCGGCGGAGCCGAACAGCAGCTGACGCACCACGTCCTGAAACTCCATGACGTCGCTGGTAAACAGCGCCGGATCCAGCCGGCATCCGTAGCGGTCGCGCACCAGATAGGGGCAGGCGCCGTCCGCCGAGAGAATCGACTGCAGGTTCTGCCAGAGCCGGTAGAAGCTCTTGCGACCGGTGCGCGCATCGGCGTGCGGCCACAACATGGCCACCAGGTCCTCGCGGGCAAGCTCGCAACCCCGGTGCAGCGCGAGCAGGGCGAGCAGGGCGCGGGATCTTCGGCTCGCCAGCAGCCGGGGCGACACCTCGCGCCCGCCGATAAAGGCGCGCACGCCCCCGAACAGACGCACTTCCAGAAGCGGCGTGGCGCGGACAAGCGGCGCGGCGGACACCCCGGCCCGGCGCATCGGGCGACCGCCCGTGGACACGGGAAGCGCCGCAGCATCCTCGGCGCGTGCGGTCCCGGCCGCGCGCTCGCGGCGTACCCGCGCCGCACACGCCTCCTCCACCAGACCGACCGCAGGCCGCGGAGCGCCGAGCGCCTCCAGCCAGGAGCCGACGCGATCGAGCGCCAGCACGGCCTCTTCCCCGCCAAAGCCCAGCGAGCGGCCCTCGACGGCGCGCTCCTCGACGATCCCGAGCGCCCAGCGGGCCAGGTAGGCGACTTCATCGGCCTCCTCCCCCGAGCACGCCGACTCGGGCATCCCACGGGATGCCCGAGCATCGATCGCCCAGGCAACGGCAAGCAGGCAGCCCTGCGCCTCCTCGGTCAGAGCACCCGCCCACGATGCGTCGCCCAGACGGCGGCGGCACAGCGTAGAGGCCCTGCTGCCCTCCCGATCGAGCGAAACCTCCACAAGCAGCGCCAACAGCTCGTCGGACGGACAGCCCTTGTGCCCGGCCCCGGCATCTCCGCGCCGCGCCTCGAGCCAAGGGACCATCACCTCCTCCATGCGGCGACGCACCTCGGCAGTTCCCTGACGATGGGCGCACAGGGCCGCGGCGACCTTCAGCGAAGTCGGAGCGAGCGTCGCCGACACTACCTTGCGGGCGAAATCGAGCGCTTGGGCGCGACGGCCCAGCTGGGCGTAGGCGCAGGCCACCATGGCATTGACCGAGAAGCGCTCGGCCAGCTTCGCACGGCAGGCCACCTCGTAGAGCCGGCACACCTCCCCGGCCGCGCCCTGGCGCACCAGCTCCCAGCCGCACCGGCCGAGCCACGCCCCCACCGTGGCCCGCGGCGCCACGGCGCCCACCAGCGATGCGGCCCGCGGCCCCTCCCCCGCGCTGAGAAGGCGGTCGGCCAGAAGGCACGTCAAGTCTCCCCGGCGCCCGCATCCCACCGCCCGGGCCATCGGTTCCATGGCCCCCGCGAAGGCCCGCACGACCACTCCCAGATCGAGCGGTGCCGCCCGAAACGTCTCCTCGTCCTCGTCGATGCCGAGAAACGGGTAGGCCGCGCCCAGACAGGCCCACGCCTCGTCGCCCCGATCGGCTCCCAGAAGCGCCCGCAGGTCGCCTTTTTGGCCCCGCCCCATCACGAGCATGGCCCAAAGGGCAGCACGCAGATCGGCGGGCAATTCCTCATGGGCGCATCCCTCTGCGAGAAACGAGGGGCCATCGGCGGCCCAGATCAGGCATGCCACGCGCGCCGCAGGCTCCTCGGGAAGGGACCCGGCGGCGCACTCCCCCTCGTCGACCAGCAGCAACGACCCGTCCACGACAAGCGCATCGGGCACCAGGCCGCTTGCGCTGTCGCAGCCCGGCGTCGTCGTCGCCACCACTTCGATATGCGCCGCCATCAGGTTGCCGACAAGGGCGGCAAAACGCTCGGCGCGCTCCTCGTCCAGCAGCGGCACATCGGCGAAGACGACGAGCGCCGTCTTCTCGTCGACTGTTTCCAAGTTCGCCGCCAAGCTTCCCTCGTCCAGATCGCGCAGGAAGCAGGGCGACGCGGCGTTGATCCAGAACACATGGCGAAAGCCGAACATCGTCTCGGCGTACTCGGCTGCCAGCATCGCCTTGCCGAAACCGTGCGGCGCGACCAGGAAGCGGGCACGCCGTCGCTCGCGGGCGAGCAGCGCCACCCGCGCGGGACGGCTGTGGTAACGCGGGGCCTGAACGCGGGCGGGACGCTGGCCGCGGCACGCGCTCTGATATACGAAACGGGTCATACGGGGCTCCTTTCCCAGAACCAACGAGATACGCTGCCACCCTAGGACCGGCGCGCCGTCCCGGCAACGGGCAATGGCGCCGCGCAGGCTCCTGCGCCCCATCGGCAGGTTTCGCGCAGGAGGAGGACAGCCCCGCCCGCAGGTCATTCTCCCCGCCTGCAGCGGCGTCAGCCGGATCGTCGCGCGCCACCTCCAGGTTGCCTCCAGGTTGCCTCCAGGTCGGACAGGCTGCCATCTGCTCGCTGCGCCCAGGCAGCCGCGAGGAAGCCGACAGGGCATCGGCGCAGGGCACGCAGCGGAATCGGGAGCGCGAAAAGGGGTGTGCGCCACGACTTCTCCACGGTTCGGGCGAACCGCACCCGATTTCGCCCCGAAACGAAAAGAAGCCGGAAGCTCTTCGCCTCCGGCTCCTCTCGCGTGGCAATCTCGGCTCTAGGCCGGCGTTTTCCCGAGCATCTTCGCGATGCGGTCGGAGTAGGTCAGATCGGGAAGACCGGCCTCGGCGGCCAAGTCCACCGTGGGCGCGTCGTTCCACAGCGCCTCGAGACGGTAGTACTCGCGAGTCTCGGGCATGAACACGTGCACCACGATGTTGCCGTAGTCGAGCAGCGACCAGCTGCCGTCCGGCGACACCTCCCGGTGGCTCGGCTTGATGCCCGCCTTCTCGCGCAGCTCATCCTCGATCTCGTCGATGATGGCATCCACCTGGCGCGAGTTGGCGGCCGTGGCAATGACGAAGTAGTCGGTTACCCCGATGAGCTCGCGCACCTCCTGCACCATGATGTCGGTGGCCTTCTTCTCGTCAGCGGCCTGGGCTGCGATAATCGCGCACTTCCGCGAGAAGGCTGCCTGCTCGGCAACGGCGTCGGTCATAGCTATCCTCCCATTCCCAAGGAACGTCTCGTATTCGAATTGCACAGCTTAGCACAAGGTTGTGAAGACCCGCTGCACCGGATCAGGCACGGCCGTAGGGCATCGGGTCGTCGGAGCCGCTGGCAACGAAGGGGCGGCGGGCGGGCATGTACGCGTTCCAAATGTCCACGGTCTTGGAGTAGATGTGGCTTTTGCGCTCCATCATCAGCTCCACCCAGTAGGCGTACACCTCCACGAACAGCTCGCGCAGGCCCATCTTGCCGATCTGGCGGCGCAGTTTCTCCACCCGCTTGCCCTCGCGTCCCGGCTCCAGCGCATCGGCGATGTAGAGCACCATGTCCAGATCGCTCATATCCGGAGCACCCAGGGTATGGCGCTCGATGGCCTGCAGGAGCGCCGGCGAGAGCTCGGGGAAATCGCGGCCCAAAGCGCGGGCGGCCGTGATGCCGTGAAGCACCCGCGGCATGGATCGCAGCTCGTCGGATAGCTCCAGACCAAGCTCGTCAGCTCGAGCGAGAATACCCGGGTCGTCGAGGCCCTTGTCCCAGTCGTGCAGAAGGCCGGCCAAGCGGGCCTCGCCCTCATCGACCCCGTAGACGCGCGCAAGCTCGCCGGCAGCGTCGGACACCCCGAGGCTGTGGCGGAACCGGCGCGGCCCCACGCGACCCTGCAGCTCGTCACGCCGCGCGGCGAAAAACGGCTCGTCGTTGCGGGCGGCATCTCCGCCGCCTCCCTGCTTCGCGCCCACGGCCCTCTCCCCTTCCCCGCGCGCTTCGTAAAGCCCGCGTCTCTCGATAAAGCTCGCCACCTCATCGGGCACCAGATAGCGAATCGGCTCGCCGGCCGCCACCCGCGCCCGCAGCGCACGGGAGGCGATGTCCAGCGGCGGGACCGGCACCAAGACCGGCTCGATGCCGCACGCCGCGCGGATGCGGGCCAGCGCAGGCGCGTCCACCGTCGCCCCGGGACGCGTGGCCACGGCGAAGGAGGCGAGGCCCCCCAAGGAGGCGGCCTCGTGCCAGCGGTCCAGCGTCAGGAAGCTGTCGGCGCCCATGATGAAGACGATCTCGCAGCCCGCGGGCAGCCGGCGACGCAACTCGCGCAGCGTGTCGGCGGTGTAGGTCACCCCGGCACGCTCCACCTCGAGCCCACTGTAGGCCAGACGGGGGTTGTCCGCCACGGCCAGATCGGCCATGGACAGGCGGTCCTCCGCGCTCGCCGCCGCGGTATCCCGCTTGAAAGAGGGAACGCCGGCGGGCATGAGCACCACCCGGTCGAGCCCGAGGGCGGCTCCCACCGCCTCGGCGCAGACGAGATGCGCCGCATGCACCGGATCGAAGGTGCCCCCGAGGATGCCGATGCGTCGGCCTTCCTCCTTCTCGGGCACCCATTCGTTGGAGCGAACGTGGCCCATGGCGCTTAGGCCCTCACCTGGCCGTCGCCGCGCAGCACGTACTTGTAGGAGGTGAGCGCGTCGGCGGCGAAGGGGCCGCGGGCGTGGATCTTCTGGGTGGAGATGCCGATCTCGGCCCCGAGGCCGAACTGGCCTCCGTCGGTGAAGGCCGTGGAGGCATTGGCGTACACCGCAGCGGCATCCACCTGGGAGAGGAAGGCCTCGATGACGGCCTCATCCTCGGCGACGACGGCCTCGGAGTGCTTGGTACCGTAGCGGTTCACGTGCTCGATGGCCTCGTCGGACCCTGCCACCGCATGCACGGCCAGATGGGGCCCCAAATACTCGGTCGCCCAGTCCTCCTCCGTGGCCGGTACCACCGCCGGCGCGGCCTCGTCGGACCTATCGGACAGGGGCAGCCCCGCGGCCTCCGCGATGGCGCGCACAGTCGCATCCCCGTGCACGGTGATGCCCGCCTCCAGCAAATCGCGCAGGATAGGCGGCAGCATTTCCGCGGCGGCCGACTCGTCTACCAGCAGCGTCTCGGCAGCGTTGCACACGCCCAGACGGCGGCACTTCGCATTCATGATAATGTCGTGCGCCATGGCCGGATCGGCCGAGGCGTGCACGTACACATGGCAGTTGCCCGTGCCCGTCTCGATCACCGGCACCTTCGCGTGCTCCACGCAATGGCGGATGAGCCCGGCACCGCCCCGGGGAATGAGCACGTCCACCAGGCCGTGCAGCTCCATGAGCACATCGGTGGCGGCGCGGTCGGTGGTGGTGACGGCGCAGATGGAGCCCTCGGGCAGGCCGGCTGAGACGGCGGCTGCGGCCAGAATGTCGGCGATGGCCTCGTTGGAGCGGGCCGCCAGGCTTCCGCCCCGCAGCACGCAGGCGTTGCCCGACTTCACGCACACACCGGCCGCGTCCGCCGTGACGTTCGGCCGCGCCTCGTAGACCATGGCCACCACGCCCAGAGGCACGCTCACGCGCCGCAGGCGGATACCGTTGTACAGCGTGGACTCCAGACTCACCTGGCCGAGCGGATCGGGCAGCTCCCGCAGCTCGTCCAGGGCATCGGCCATGGCGGCCACGCGAGCATCGTCCAGCATGAGCCGGTCGAGCAGGGCCTCGCTCGTGCCCGCCGCCCGGGCTGCATCCATATCGGCCCCGTTGGCCGTTACGATCTCGGCCGTATGCTCCCGCAGAGCCGCCGCCATAGCCGCAAGCGCCTCGTTGCGCTCCTCGGCCGTCGTCACCGCCAGCTTCGCGCTGGCCGCCTTCGCCTCCGCCGCCAACAGCGTTATCTCGTCGCGCAACGTCATTCGTGCCCTCTTTCTGACTTTGCCGGGGTGCCCCGCCGGAGGCCCCACGTGCTCAAACAAGTCCTCGCTTTCGTATCTGAAGGTGTGGAAATTTTACACCTTCAGATACGAGACTGCGGAATCTGCGCGCGAGGGGCCTCCGGCGGGGCACCTCGCTCGGCCAACGTTGCCGATCTACTCGAAACCCAACGTCGCGCCCAAAACAAGGGGCACGGGCAGGTGCAGCGTCGGCAGGCCCGTTCGTCCCACAAGGGCGAACGGAACCCGTTTACTCGAACAGCACCAGGTCGTCGCGGTGGATGACCGACCGGTCAACGAGCGGCGACAGGATGCCGTTGGCCGCCAGCTCTTCGCGGGTCTTGCCGCAGGCCAGCGCTATCAGATCGCTGCCGGCGGTCACACGCCCCCGGGCGAACACATGACCGGTGGCATCGGCCACGTCCACGATGCCGTCGGCGTCGAAGCGGCCCCGCACCTCGGCGATACCCACCGACAGCAGCGACTTGCCACGTTCCACGAGGGCCACGCGGGCCCCCTCGTCCACCACGAGCGTGCCGTGGACGGCATCGCCCAGGGCGATCCACAGCTTCTTCGGCGTGATCTCGTGGGGGCGCTCCGGGGCCGTGAACAGCGTGCCCACCGGCATCCCGGCCGCCGCATCCACCACGCAATCGGAGCGGCGCCCCTGGCAGATGACCATGGGAATGCCCGCGGCCATGAGCACCCGGGCCGCCTTGATCTTCGTGATCATGCCGCCGGAACCCACCCCCGACACCGCCCCGCCAGCTGCAGCCAGAATCTCACGGCCCACTCGATCAACCTGAGGTATCAGCTCGGCCGCCGGATCGATGAGCGGATTGGCTGTGTACAGTCCGTCGATGTCCGACAGAATGACCATGAGATCGGCATCGATCAGGCAGGCTACGAGCGCAGCCAGCGTATCGTTGTCGCCGAAGCGGATCTGTTCCACGCTCACCGTGTCGTTCTCGTTCACGATGGGCACCACCGCAAGTTCCAGCAAGCGGTTCAAGGTGTCGCGCGCATGCAGGTAGGCCGAGCGGTCGGCGGTATCGCGCCGGGTGAGCAGCACCACGCTCGTAAGCATGTCCCGCGCGCCGAAGGCCTCGGCGTAGGCCGTGGACAGGGCGCTCTGCCCCACCGAGGCCGCCGCCTGCAGGCTCGGCATATCGGTCGGCCGCTTGGCGATGCCGAGGGCCTCCAGACCGCAGGCGATAGCCGCCGAGGTGACGACGACCACATCCCAGCCGGCCGCGCGCACCCGCGCGATCTGATCGGCCAGATCAGCCAGAAATCCATAGTCGATAGAGCTCTCCGAGGTGGTCAGCGTGGCCGAGCCGATTTTCACCACCAGGCGCTTGCGCGTCCGTCCGCGCCCCGCCATTACAGATCCAGCTCCTGGTAGACATCCACCGCGCCGGCCGTGGGCGACTCGAAGGCGAAGGAGAAGCCGAGGATGCGCACCTCGTCGCCGTCGCGGGCACCGGCCTTCTCGAGGGCCGTGTCCACGCCCATGCGCTTGAAGCGGTGCTGGAAGAACGCAATGGCCTCCTCGTTCTCCCAGTCGGTCTGCACCACCATGCGCTCCACCTGCACGCCGCGTACGCGCCAGGCGCCTTCGCCCTCGGGTGCGATATCGAAGCGCTTCTCGCGGGCCTCGCGGCGCAGCTCCCACACATGGTCGTACTGCACGTCGGCCGCCGCGGCCTCGCGGGCCGCCTCGCGAAGGTCGTGCACCTTCGTGGCGATAGCCGCCTTCAGGGAGTCCACGCCAGCGCCCGTAAGCGCGCTGATGCGGTAGAGCTTCGGGTCGATGGGGCTTTCCACGAACTCGTTGCCGCCGGCCGCCTCGACAGAGTCGGCACGCACCCGCTCGGCCAGCTTCTCGCAGACCTCCTCGGTACCGGGCGCATCTATCTTGTTGGCCACGACGATGCGCGGCCGCGCCGCCAAGTCGCTCGCGTACTCGGCCAGCTCGCGCTTGATGATCTCGTAGTCCTCCAGCGGATCGCGCCCCTCCCAATCGCCGGTGAGATCCACGATCTGCACGATAAGGGCGGTGCGCTCGATATGGCGCAGAAACTCGTGCCCGAGCCCGCGGCCCTCCGAGGCCCCCTCGATGAGCCCGGGAATGTCGGCCACCACGAAGGACAGATCTCCCGACGTGGCCACACCCAAGTTCGGCACCAAGGTGGTGAAGGGATAGTCGGCAATCTTCGGACGGGCGGCGCTCATCTTCGCGATGAGGGAGCTCTTGCCGGCCGAGGGCATGCCCACCAGAGCCGCGTCGGCCATGAGCTTCATCTCCAGCTCGATCCAGCGCTCCTCGGCCGGCTCGCCGAGCTCGGCAAAGGCCGGGGCGCGCCGGGTGCTCGTGACGAAGTGGATGTTGCCGCGGCCGCCCATACCGCCACGGGCCACCACCACGCTCTCGCCGTCGTGGGTCAAATCGGCGATCATCTCCCCCACTTCGCGCTCATCCTCGAAGTACTCGCGCACCACGGTGCCCACGGGCACCTTCAGCACCAGGTCCTCGCCGGTGGCGCCGTGCATGCGGCTGCCCTTGCCGTGGGTGCCGCGCTCGGCCTTGAAGTGGTGCTTGAAGCGATACTCGATGAGCGACGACACACCGGCGTCGGCCTGCACGACCACGTTGCCGCCGTGGCCGCCGTCGCCGCCGTCGGGGCCGCCCTTGGGCACATGGGCCTCGCGGCGGAAGGACATGCAGCCGGCACCGCCGTTGCCGCCCTTCACGTTGATACGAACCTTATCGACAAACATAGGAACCTTCCGTTAGAGACAAGCTGTGCAAACTATACAACAATGCCCCCTGGGAATGCAGGGGGCATCGGGTGAGCGCTTGATGTTACGCAGTCGTTGAAACTAGAGCGTTTAGGCGGTCTGCTCGGCGGGGATCACGTGGATCTTGCGCTTGACGCCGCGCGTGAACTTCAGAGTGCCGTCGCAGAGGGCGAACAGGGTGTCGTCCTTGCCGCGGCCCACGTTCTCACCGGGATGGAACTTCGTGCCGCGCTGACGCACGATGATGTTGCCAGTGCGAACGCGCTCGCCGGCGAACTTCTTCACGCCGAGTCGCTGTGCGTGGGAATCACGACCGTTACGGGTAGAGCCCAAGCCTTTCTTGTGTGCCATGAGATGTTCCTCCTAACCCGTTTACTCGGCCTTGGCCGTTCCGACGGATTCGATCTTCACGCGAGTCAGGTTCTGACGATGACCGCGCAGCTTCTTGTAGTTCTTGCGCTTCTTGAACTTGAAGACCAACTGCTTGTCGCCCTTGAACTGCTCAAGGACGGTGGCCACGACCTTGGTCTTGGCGGCCTTGGCCGGATCGGCCTCCACCTTGTCGCCGTCCACGACGCAGATGGCCTCGAGCTCCACCTTGTCGCCGGGCTCCACGTCGAGCTTCTCGATGTTGATCTTGTCTCCGGGGGCGACCTTGTACTGCTTGCCGCCCGTCTTCACGATTGCGTACATGTAAGTTTCTCCTTGAATGTGACTAAACGCAAGGCGATATCTTACCAGCGTGACCCACCCGCGTCAATGATTTTCTTCCCCAATTTCCCACCGTTCACCGACGCTCTACATATATACGAGTCCCGGCGAAAGGCAGGGCGCCCGGTTGCCCGGACGCCCCGTAAGGAAGGATGACAGCCGGCAGGCTGTTATCGCTTTGCTGCGCCCATCCTAGGCCGCGCCGGGCAGGATGAGCATGGCGGCAGTCAGGATGACCATGCAGACCACACCGAGCACCACGAACAGCTTCGCGCCGAACTTGAGCCAGGTGGAGTACTCGATCTTGGCCAGGGCCAGGCCGCCCATGATGGCGCCGGAGGTGGGCGTGAACAGGTTCACGAGACCGTTGCCGGCGGAGTAGATCATGACCATGGTCTCGACCGAGAAGTTCAGCTGGTGGGCCAGGCCGCCCATGATCGGGATGGACACCGTGGCCATGCCCGAGGAGGACGGGATGAGGAACGACAACACCACGTACAGCAGGAAGGACAACGGCGCGAAGATGATGGCCGACATGCCGTTCAAAGCCGCGGCGGCGTTGTTCAGGATCCACATGTCCAGGCCGGTGGAGGCCATGAGCACGGTGATGGAGCGGGCCAGGGCGATGATGAGCACGACCGACATCATGTCGGCGGCGCCGTTGATGAAGGCCTTCACGAAGCGGCTCTCGGACACGCCGCCGATGACGCCGATGATGAGGGCCATCAGCAGGAACCAGGTGGAGGCCTCGTCGAAGTACCAGCCGCCCAGCGGCACGCCCGTGAGGAACGAGGACCACGCGGGCTGTACGGTCTCCTCGGAGACCGAGGTGGCCTCAACAGGCTCGGCGATGGTGGTCACCGTGGCGCCGTCGTTGGCATCGTCGATGGCGGTGGTGATCTCCTCGCCGGTCATCGTGGTGGTCACCTCTTCGGTCACCTGGCCAGCCTCGAAGATATCCACGCCCAGATCGGTCCAGGGGATGAAGGACACGATCATGATGACGAAGGTCAGCGCGAAGACCACGAGCGCGCCCTTCTGGCGGCCGGTCATCTTCGGGGTCGCGGCGGCCTGGCCGTCTGCGGCCTCGGCCTCGGACTCCTTCATGCCCCACTCGTTCATCATATCCTGCTGCTCCTGCAGAGACAGGAAGGTGGAGCCCTTATCGTTCATGACCTTCTTCGCGTAGCGCATCACGAACACGATGGAGATGGCCAGGGTCACGATCCAGAGGATGGCGCCCAGCGCGATGATGATGGCCTGGTTCACGGCGATGCCCACGCCCGACAGGGCGTCGACGGCCACGCCCACGGCGAACGGGTTCACCGTGGAGCCCAGCACGCCGCAGCCGGCGCCGAGGAGCACCACGGCCGCGCCGGTGAGGCTGTCGAAGCCCGCGGCTACCATGGTGGCGGCCAAGAGCAGGTAGAAGGGCACCGTCTCCTCGCACATGCCGTAGGTGGTGCCGCCGATGGAGAAGATGATCATGAGGATCGGGATGAGCACGAGCTCGTTGCCCTTGAGCTTGTGCACCAGCGCCGCGATGCCGGCGTCGAGCGCGCCGGTCTCGGTGATGATGCCCAAAAAGCCGCCGAGGATCATGACGAACAGGCACACGCCGATGGCGTCCTGGAAGCCGAACACCGGGGCGGTGAGCACGCCGGAAAGCGTCGCGCCCTCCACACCCTCAACGCCCATTGCGCCCATGATGACGGTCACGATGGCGAGCACCACGAGGATGATCAGCAAAATAGTGAACGAAGAGAGGCTCGCGCGCTTCTTCTTCTTTGTCTCTGCCATGAGATTCTCCTTATGGGAGTGGCGGCCGACCCCTCCCCGAATGCGACCGCCCGATGAATATTGCAAGGGGCGGGACGCGCACGCGCCCCGCCGTCAGCTCCGGAATGCGATCCCTACAGGGCCTCGCGCCAGGCCGGCATGGACATGCAGCGCGGGCCGCCGCGGCCGCGGGAGAGCTCCGCGGACGGCATGACCAGGCAGTTGATGCCGTTCTTGTAGAGCACGTCGTTGGTGACGTTGTTGCGCTGGTAGACCACCACGGTGCCGGGACGGACGCACAGCGTGTTGGAGCCGTCGTTCCACTGCTCGCGCTCCGCGGCGATGCGGTCGCCGCCGCCGCAGGGGATGAGCTGCACGGGCTGGCCGACGTACTCGGTCAGGATGGACTCCAGGTCCTCGTCGCGCTCGCGGATCTTGGTGCCGCCCTTGCCGTCGGGGGTAATCTCGAAGACCGTCAGCGGGCCCATGATGCCGGGGTGGATGGTGAACTTGTCGTAGTCGATCTGGGTGAACACCGTGTCCAGGTGCATGAAGGCGCGGGACACCGGGATGTTGAAGGCCAGGATGGTGTCGATGGTGGACGTCTCATCGCTGAACACGTTGTGGGCCAGCTGGTCGATGGCGTCGGGCTCGGTGCGCTGGGAGATGCCGATGGCCAGCACGTGGTCGTTGATGTTCAGCACGTCGCCGCCCTCGACGTGGAAGGTGTTCTCGCGGCTGTAGTACTGCGGCACGTCCTTGAAGTCGGGGTGGTAGTTGAAGATGTAGGAGCCGTAGATGGTCTCGCGGTTACGGGTGGTGCTGTACATGCGGTTGATGCCCACGCCGTTGCCGATCATGTTGAACGGGTCACGGGTGAAGTAGAGGTTCGGCATCGGCGCGCACACGAGCTTGGTGCGGTCGGACACCATGTCCACGAGCAGGTTGGTGTGCTGCTGCGGGAGCTCCTGGAGGTTGATGCCCGCCATGGTCTTCATGACCATGTCCTTGGTGCCGGCGTACTCGGAATTGATGTAGTCCTTGATGATGTCGGTGTACAGGTCGGTGCGGATGCCGGCCTCGTAGATCCACTGGTTCAGGAACTGCTCGCGCAGGGCCGGGTCGGTGTCGAGCGCCTCGGCCATGAGGTCCTCGAGGTAGACGACCTCCACGCCCTCGTTGCGCAGGATGTCGGCGAACGCGTCGTGCTCGGCCTGGGCAACTTCCAAGAACGGGATGTCGTCGAACAGCAGCTCCTCCAGGGTGTTCGGGGTGAGGTTGAGAAGCTCATTGCCCGGGCGATGGAGGATAACCTTCTTGAGGTTGCCGATCTCGCTCTTGACGTTTACTCCTTGCATGTGACTCTCCGATCTGGCGCAGGCGCGCCTGTCGATGTGCCGGCTGCCGTGGTTTCCCTCCACGGCCATCGCTTCCTTGGCGATGCTTGGTGAGACCAATGTGCAGGAAAGTCAGGGTTTGCGAAAGGTCTAAACCAGGTGTAGGGCCACGTGTATGTTGCGCCTATGCATGAAACTGTCTCCCTACAACCTTCATAAACCCCAGTTCAAATATACATTTTTACTTCACAGAGTTTTGACATGCCGTCAGCATATTGAGCACTGTTACCTTTCTGTTGACTACTCTGATCAAAATTCTGAAGCTCGGGATGATTCTAAGACGCACCGGCGCGTTGGTATATAATGAAGGTCGTAGCTCAACATCTGCACGCTGGCTGGAACGAGGGGGCTCATGGGGCTTGTCATCTTCTACGAAACGTTGCTGGTCATCTTGGTCTCGGTGCTCACGGCGGCGGTCTGTCTCTCATCGTATTTGGTGACACGACGCCGCACCATGCTCTTCGCCTGCGCCGCCTTCCTCTTCTACTTCCTCGATGTGGCCTCCATCCTGCAAGACGACTACGCCGCCCGCGCCCTCGGGCCCGACCTGTCCCCCGAGTACCTCTTCTTCCGCTCCATTTACACCCTCGTCACCGGGGCAGGCTTCCTCGGCGCCTTCTGGCTCATGGTCTGCGAGTACATCGGGGAGCGAAACCGCACGGTGCGCATAGCCCCCATCGCGGTGTTCTGCATCGTCTCCTTCGTGCTGCTGCTCATCTCCGGCGAGAGCAAGGTGCTGCGCTTCTGCTTCTACAACTGCCGCGCCTGCCTCATGTTCTGGATCCTTCTCTACGGGGGCGTCTACTACCTGCGCACCCGCGACGAGGTAGAGCGCCAGCGGCTGGCCCGCTATCTCCCCCATTGCGTGGCCCTGGCGTTTCTAGGGCTGCTCATGATCTTCGAAGACGTCATGTTCTTCCTCGTGCTGTCCTGCGACACCATCACGGTGGGGCCGTTCACCCTCACGGCCGAGCGCAACTACGCCGAGAACCTGCTCATGCTCATCTGCGCCGCCATGACCTGCCACTTCGCGTTGCGTCAGCTCGATATCCGCTCGCACACCTCCCCGGTGGTCGACGACACCAAGCGCTACCACCAGACCGCCGAGGATCTGCTCATCTACGCCCGGCGCCACTCATTGACCGCCCGCGAGCAGGAGGTACTCGACTACATCCTGCGCGACCAGGACAACCAGAACATCGCCTCGGCCATGTCGCTGGCCCCCTCCACGGTGAAGGTGCACGTGCACAACATCCTCCAGAAGACCGGCCATGGCAACCGCCAGGAGCTCATCCAGGATTTTTGGAAGACAGTGTAGGGCCCCGCCCGGCGTTAAGGCAAGCGGAGCCTATTAGTGCGCCTCGGCCCAGGTGGGGCCCCAGTTGACATCTACGAGCAGCGGCACACGCAGGTCGGCCACGCTCTCCATCACCTCGCGCACCATGGCCGAGAGGCGCTCCACTTCATCGGCAGGCACCGAGAAGTCCAGTTCGTCGTGGACCTGGATCATGAGCTGGGCCGCGAAGCCCTCGGCGAGCAGGCGGCGCTGAACCTCATTCATGGCCATCTTGATGATGTCGGCTGCGGTGCCCTGCATGGGATGGTTCATGGCCGTACGCTCGCCGAAGGAGCGTTGCTGGCGGTTCGTCGAACGCAGCTCGGGAATATGGCGCTTGCGGCCGAACATCGTTTCGGCGAAGCCGTTCTCCTTGGCCTCGCGCACAGTCTCGTCCAGGTAGGCGCGCACGCCCGGGTACACCTCGAAGTAGCGATCGATCATGTCCCTCGCCTCGGCCATGGGTATCTCCAACGTCTGCGAGAGCCCAAAGGCCTGCTGGCCGTACACGATGCCGAAGTTCACCGCCTTGGCGCGGCTGCGCAGAGCCGGCGTCACATCCTCGGGAGCTACGCCGAACACGCGGGCGGCCGTGGAGGTGTGCAGGTCGGCCCCGGAGTTGAAGGCGGCCACCAAGTGCTCGTCGGCCGATAAGTGCGCGAGCAGCCTGAGCTCGATCTGCGAGTAGTCCGCCGACAGGAACAGCTCCCCTTCCCGCAAGGGCACAAAGCAACTGCGAATCTGGCGCCCGAAGTCGGTGCGCACGGGAATGTTCTGCAGGTTCGGGTCCGATGAGGACAGGCGCCCCGTCGTGGTCACCGTCTCGTTGAACTGGGTGTGCACGCGCCCGTCAGCCGCCCGCATGCGGGGCAGGGCGTCGATGTAGGTGTTCTTGATCTTCGAGAACTCCCGATAGCGCAGGACCAGATCGGGCAGCGGGTGAATGGCCGAGAGCTCCGTGAGCACCTTCGCGTCCGTGGAGTAACCGCGCTGGTTCTTCTTCTTGGCCGGCAGTTCCAGCACTTCGAAGAGGATGTGGGCCAGCTGCTTGGGCGAGCTCAGGTTGAAGGTCTCGCCGGCCAGTTCGTAGATCTGGGCCGTGAGGTCGTCCACCTCGGCCTGGGCTGCGCGCCCGAGCTCTTCCAGACGCGGCACGTCGATAGCAGCCCCCACCCGCTCCATGCAGGCGAGCACGCCCACCAGCGGCAGGTCGATGTCAGCGTAGGCCTCCCAGGTGCCATCCCTCCTCAGGGCCTCCTCCAAAAGACCTTGGAGCATGCGCGCCGCCGTGGCCCGCACGGCCGCGCGCTCGCCGTCGGTCTCAGCAGCGGGCAGCGTGGCCCCGGCCACCGACTCCATCAGGGAATCGTAGGTATAGGCACTCGTGGAGGAGTTCAGCACATAGCCGGCCAGCCCCAGATCGAAACCGGCCATGGCGAGCACCTCCTCGTCGGTCACGCGGGCCGCCTCGGCGGTATCGACCGGATACACCCGGTGCACGTCGGCCTTCACATCCAAGGCGCAGAAGGTTCCCTCGCGTACGATGGACGCGAACAGATCGAGAGCACGCTCCCCCTCGGCCATCACCCGGGCCGAGCCCGTGACGAAGGCGGCCGTGGCGCCGTCGTTGAACAGCGACACCTGCTCGGGATCCACGAAGGCGACGCCGATGACCTCGCCGGCCGCGCAGGCGCGCTCGATCTCGGCGGCGCCGTCGGCCCCTTCCAAGGCAGGGGCCAAGGTGAATTCGATCTCGCGGGAGGGAGGCTCGGCGTCGATCATGGACAGCACCCGGGCCAGAGGGCTTGCCAGCTGGTACTTCCCGAAAGCCTCCTCCACATCGGCCGCATCGAAGGCCGGGAAGGCAGCGCCCTCCAGATCCAGGGGGAAGTCCAGGTCGCGCACGATGGTGGCTATCTCGCGCGACAGGAAGGCCATCTCGCGGCTGTTCTCCAGGTTCTCCCGCTGCTTGCCGCGCAGCTCGCCGATATGCTCGTAGATGCCCTCCATGGAGCCGTAGGCCTGCAGAAGCTTCGTGGCCGTCTTCGGGCCGATGCCGGGTACGCCGGGGATATTGTCGGAGGAGTCGCCCATCAGCCCCAGGTAGTCGATGAACTGGGCCGGGGTCACGCCGTAGCGCTCCTCCACTTCGGCCGGGCCGTTCACGGTGATGTCGGTGATGCCCTTCTTGGTGGTCACGATACGGGTCAGATCGGTCGCCAGCTGGTAGGCGTCCTTGTCGCCGGTCACGAGCAGCGTCTCGAAGCCCAAGGCCTCATCCCGGGCGGCGATGGTGCCCAAGATGTCGTCGCCCTCCCAGCCCGGTACCTTCACCACGGGAACGGCCATGGCCGCCAAAAGCTCCTCCATAACGGGGAACTGCACGCGCAGGTCGTCGTCCATGGGAGGCCGCTGGGCCTTGTACTGCTCGAGGGCCTTAATGCGGTGCACCGGCTTGCCGGCATCGAAGGCGCACACCACCGCATCGGGCTCGGCAATCTCGATGAACTTGCAGAACATGGAGAGGAAGCCGAACACGGCGTTGGTGGGAGTGCCGTCCTTGGCGGTCATGGGCGTCTGCACGGCATGGTAGGCGCGGTGCATCAGCGAGTTGCCATCGATGACGGCGATCTTCTTCGACATTCTGACTCCTTTGCGTCAATCGCAAGCGAACGAGCGGCTCATCGCCGGTCGGAACCGCCGGGTATTCCAATTCGCTCAGACAGTCCTCGCTTTGGAGAACAGCCCACCGGGCTGTTCTCGTCGCTGCGGAACTCGCTCGGTTGGAACACCCGCCGTTTCCTCTACACCCTTACATTTTCGATATACCTTTCATGCGCTCGGCCTTACGCATTCCACAAATAACCGACACCGCGCACCGTTTCCAGGCGCTGGGCCAGCTCGGGGCCGAGCTTGGCGCGCACGCGACGCACGTGCACGTCCACCGTGCGGCTGCCGCCGTAGTAGTCGAAGCCCCACACGCGGCGCAGAAGGGCGTCGCGCGAGTAGGTGCGCCCGGGGTGTGTGACGAGGAAGGCCAGAAGCGCGTACTCCAGATAGGTGAGATCCACCGGCTCGCCGCCCACCTTCACCTGATAGGTGGCCAGATTCACCGTCATGTTGTCCACCGAGATATAGTCGGCCGACGAGCCCTCGTTGCCCGGCCACAAAAGCTGGCGAATGCGCTGGGTGCACTCGGCTGCCGAAGCCCCGTGCACCACGAAGTCGGCCTTGCAGGACACGGGCAGGCGGAACTCGGCCAGCTGGTCCTCGTTCACGATGACGAGCATGGCGCCCGAGCCCTCCTCGGCCAGCACCGATTCTGCCGATGCGAGCGTGCCCAAATGGTCGCCACGGGCCTCGTAGATGATCAGGTCGTGGGTCGGATGGGCCGCGAGCAGCTTCTTGAACTGCGCCGACGAACCCGCTGCCACATCCACGTCCAGCTTCGAGAGCACCTGCTGGAACTTGTGGGCGTTGTCCAGGCTGTCGGCGATGAAGATGACGGTCTTGCGCTGCATGCTACAGCACCGCCAAATCGCGCTCGAGCTCCCAGGGGGTCACAATGCCCTGGTACGCCTCCCATTCGGCGCGCTTGGCGCGCACCAGGTAACTATGGATATGCTCGCCAAGCACCTCGCGCATGAGCGTGCTTTCCGCAAACAGCTCCACCGCCTCGCCCAAACTCTCGGGCAAGGTGGCAATGCCGCGGGCGCGATGCTCATGGCGGCTGCAGCCCAAAGGCGCCGCATCGTCCACGGGCGCCATGAGCTCAAGACCCTCCTCGATACCCGCCAGGCCGGCGGCGAGCATGACGGCGAAGGCCAGATAGGGGTTGGCCGCCGGGTCGGGACTGCGCAGCTCCACGCGGCAAGCCGCCTCGCTGCGCGGACGATAACCCGGGATGCGCACGAGGGTCGCGCGGTTGCGGGCGCCCCAGCTGATGCAGGTGGGAGCCTCCCCTCCCGGGCGCAGACGCTTGTAGGAGTTCACGTACTGGTTCGTGACCAGAGTGTACTCCGGAGCGTACTTCAAAAGACCGGCGATGTAGCTTTTCGCCGTGGCCGATAGGTTGTAGCCGGACGGATCGTTCTCGTCGAAGAACACGTTGTTGCCGTCCAGGTCGGTGAGGCTCTGGTGCACGTGCATGCCGTTGCCCGGCGCATCGGCCATGGGCTTGGGCATAAACGAGGCGTACACCCCGTGCTTCATGGCGATTTCCTTCACCACCTGCTTGTAGGTCATCACCGCGTCGGCCATGGAGAGCGCATCGGCCGAGCGCAGGTCTATCTCGTGCTGCGAGGGACCCTTCTCGTGGTGCGAGTACTCCACGGGAATGCCCATCTTCTCCAAGGTGAGCACCGTGTCGCGCCGCAAGTCGCTGGCCGAGTCGAGCGAGGTGAGATCGAAGTAGCTGCCCCGATCGAGCACCTCGGTGCCCTGGGCGTCCTCGAAGTAGAAGTACTCGAGCTCGGGCCCCACCACGAACGCATAGCCCATTTCGGCGGCCTTGCGCACCATACGGTCGAGCACAGAGCGCGGATCGCCCTCGTAGGGCGCTCCCTCCGGCGTGCGGATGTTGCATATCATACGGGCCACGGCGTTGGCCTGGGGACGCCACGGCAGCACCTGGAAGGTAGAGGGATCGGGGAAGGCCAGCATGTCCGACTCGCTTACGGCCGAGAAGCCCTCGATGCAGCTGGCATCGAAGCCCATGCCGTTTTCGAAGGCGGCTTCCAACTCGCCGGGCACCACGGCGAAGGACTTCATGTTCCCCAGCACGTCGGTGAACCAGAAGCGCACGAAGTGCACATCCCGGCTCTCGATGGTCTTCAGCACGAAATCTTGCTCTGGGGTGGTTACCACGTCACACTCCTCGCCGTCGTCGTTTATTCCGAATCATTATAGTTCGCGCCCCGCAGCACCCTCGCCCAAATTTACGAGACTGCAAAAGAAAAGACCCGCCGCAGATGCGACGGGTCTTCGCATGCGAGAAGCAAGGCCTACTCGGCAGCCTCCACGGCCTCGGCGACCTCGCCCTCGGTCAGCTCCACGCCGGGAGCCTCCTCGGTCGTGGCCTCGGCAGCGGCGTCCTCCATGTTCTGAACGTCCTGCTCGGCCTCGGCACGGGCGGCCTCCTCGGCGGCCTTGGCGGCAAAGGCGGCGGCGCGCTCGGCCTTAGCGGCGGCCTTGGCCTCGCGCTCGGCCTTCTTGGCAGCCTCGCGCTCGGCGATCTGAGCGGCGCGCTCGGCCTTCTTGGCAGCCTCGCGCTCGGCGACGACGTCCTTGGCGGAGCCGAAGCGATCGGCAAAGCGCTGCACGCGGCCACCGGTATCGATCAACTTCTGGGTGCCGGTGTAGAAGGGATGGCACGCGTTGCAGATGTCGATCTTCAGCTCGGGCTTCGTGGAGCGGGTGGTGAAGGTGTTACCGCAGCTGCACTTCACAACGCAGTCCACGTACTCCGGATGAATGTCCTGCTTCATGGGTTCTCCTATCTTCCCTTGGTTTCCGACCAAGGAGTCCGAATGCGGCTTGGTTTCCGACCAAGCCAGAGACAAGCTTGTCTATATTAGCACCCCCTCCGTGCAATGCAAGAAAAAAGACCCGCATTACACGGGTCTTTCAAGAATTGCCGGGGAGCGGCGCGTTCTACAGCTCCGTCACCCACAGGCCGTGCAGGTTGCAGTGCTCGTACACGCGCAGCGGTTTCTCGCCGGCGGGCACCACGAACTCGGCATGGGGAGCATCGGCCGGCGTCAGCGGCTTGATCTGGTAGCCCTTGTCGGTCACCAGGCAGATGAACTGGATCCAGTGCTCCTCGGTCATGGGATGGTCCACGCTGCCCACGTTCACGACCACCTTATCGCCGTCCACCTCGACGGCGGGCACGTGCTTCTCCAGGGCGGCGTCCTGGGAGTCGGCCACCAGCTCCACCATCTTCTCGCCGCAGCACACCAGCGGCACCCCGGCATCGAACACCTTCACGGCAATATTGCCGCAGTGCATGCATTTGAAGAACTTCACGTCCATATCGCACCTCGCATTTCTCATTGTCGTTCTCGCAAAGGCCGTGGTACCCGTCGGGCTATTCCACAGCCGTCGACCATTGTACGGGAAGCTGTCGCCGTACCCTCAAGAGCCACATAATCGACAACGGGACGTAACGAAGGCACATCCCGCCCGCGGGGCGCAACATACGGGGCGCCGTTGGGGCCGTGCGAGAAATCGCTAGGAAGGATCCTCGGGAGACGCAGGTTCGAGCGGCTCGGGAGGGCGGACAAAGCGGCGCGGACCTTCTTGGGGCAACTTGCGTTTCGCGGCGTACACCAGCATGGCGACGCCCGCAATGACGAGCGGAGCCGACAGCACCTGGCCCATGGTCAGCCAGCCGCCCCACAAGTAGCCCAGCTGCGCATCGGGCTCGCGCACGAATTCGATGAGGAAGCGGAACACGCCGTAGAGCAGCAGGAACGCGCCGACGAACGTGCCACGGGGGCGCGGGGGCATCTTTCGCGACAGAGCGAACAGCACGCAGAAGATGACCAGGCCCTCGAGCACCGCCTCGTAAAGCTGGCTCGGGTGGCGCGGCATCATACCGGCAGCCCCGCCGAACACCACGCCGATGGGCCAGTCGGTCGGCGCCCCCCACAGCTCTCCGTTCACGAAATTGGCGCAACGGCCGAAGAACAGCCCCAACGGCGCGGCAATAGCGCCCAGGTCGGCCAGCGTGAGAAATGGGATCTCCGTGAGGCGCGCGGCTACCGCCCCTCCGGCGAGCAAGCCCGCAAGCCCCCCGTGAAAGCTCATGCCACCCTGGTTGAAGGCGAAGATCTCGAGCGGATGGGCGAAGTAGTAGCCGTCGCCGTAGAAGAGCACGTAACCTGCGCGCGCGCCGAGCACCACGCCGATAATGGCGCACACCATAAGCGTGAGCAAGTCGTCCTCGGTCATGCCAAGCCGCCAGCGCTTCGCGACGCGGTAGATGACGAAGGCGGCCAGGGCGAAGCCGAGCACGTAGGCCAACCCATACCAGCGCACGACAAGCGGCCCCAGCGAGAAGGCGACAGGATCGAGGTTTTGGTAGATTTCGTTCAGCATTACAGATTCCCCTCGTGAGCGCCCATGCCGGCGCCCAACTCGATAGCGGCGAACTGGACTTCCTCGCGCAGCGCGGCGGGAATGGGCTGCATCGCCGAGATACGGACGGCGCAATGGGGGCACGTGAGCGTAAAGAGCGCCAGGTCGGGGCGAAGCACCATCATAGAGTCATAGGCGCGCACATCCATATCCGAAGCGCCGCACGCCGGACAGGTCAGGGTCGATCTCACCGCGCTCACCGCCTTTCCCTCCGATCGCGCCGATTTCTTCCATTGTAACAGAGCCGGCAGCGCCGGCAGCGGAACCGCAACGCGCCTGCGACGACGCAGCGCCGAGCGCTACAGGATGAAGCGGTTGCGGCCGCTGAACTTCTCGCGGCCGTTCGGCGCATTCGGGTCGATGTCGGGGCCGTGCACGAGGAAGTGTTCGCAGAAACGGCACACCTGCTTGACGGCGGCCTCGTAGTTGCGCTTCGGGTTCAAGAGCACGCCGAAGTCCTCGCACACCACGTGAGTCGGCCGATGGCAGGCGGCGTAGTGGCAATCGGCCGGACATGGCTCGCCGGACACGTTGTGCGGGCAGCGGCCCTGCATCTCATCGTCGCATCCGCGACGGCTCCAACAGCCTTCCATTCGCCAGCCTCTCTCGTAAAAAAGCGGGCCCCGCAGAGCCCGCTCGCTTCTCATTGTCGTTGCCGCCTAGGCAGCCGGCACCACGCTCGTCACACCGGGCACGCGCTCCTTCAGAATGCGCTCCACGCCGTTGGCCAGCGTCATCTGGGACATGGGGCAGCCCTTGCAGGCACCCTGCAGCTCCACGGTGACCACGCCGTCCTCGGATACGTCCACCAGCTGCACATCGCCGCCATCGGCCTGCAGGCTCGGGCGGATCAGTTCCAGCACGGCAGCCACATCGGACTTCTCAACCATAACACACTTCCTTTCAAGAAGCAGCTCGCAAATCCTCGGGCATCATAGCACAGCCTAGGCGGCGGAAATCCAGTCTTGGCCGATAATCACGAGAACGTCGGTGTTGAAGCTGTAGAAGTCGCCGCCGTTCACCACGCGCCCAGCCGACAGGTCGCTCACCACGGCTTTGGCGGCCAGCTCGTTCTCCTCGCCGCGGTAGATGACGAGCGTCTCGGGGTAGGCGGTGCCGTCGTCCACGTTGCCGACGCCCTCCACCGCATAGCCGTCCGTGGTCAGAAGCTCGCCGCAGCGGGCCGCCGCTCCCTGGATGCCCGAGCCGTTGCGCACCTCCACGCTCACCGTCGCCCGATCCATGTTGGCCACGTTGCCCTCGGCGCTCTCGGGAGCGTTGCCGGCGCGGACCGCCTCCATCATGCTCTCCAGCTCCTCGCCGAACACCTCGTAGGAGAGCGCACCGTCGGTCTCGGCCAGACGCCCCGGCACCACCGACGCGTACACTGTCGCCTCGGCAAGGGGGCGCAGAGCATCCCCCAGGGCGATGAGCTGAGCGCTCGACCAGTCGGTGCTCACCGCCGAGGCGCCGTCGCCGATGATGCTCGCAAAGCTCAGGCCCTCCCCCGACGTGGCGCGCCCGGCCAAGTTAACCGTGAAGGCCGCGCGGTTCTTGGCCTGAGCCTCCAACCCATCGGCGAAGTTCGAGGCGCGCAGCAGCGTAAGAGCCTGATCAGCGTCGAGGACCTGCTCTCCCGCCTTGATGACCTGGATGCCAGCCCGCGGGTCGTCCACTTCCTCGGAAACAAGCACCGGCACGCCGCCCGCCAAATCGACCAGACGCGCCAGGCCGTCCGCATCGGTGCGGGCAAAATGCGCGATCTCCACACCGAGAAGCTCCTCCACCTGGTCGATCAGCTCGGCATCGCCGCCCACGGCACGGGCGTCGCTCAAGGGGTGCACTTGCCCGTCGGACAGCGATACCATGATTTGCGGAGGCACCGATACGAAGGTGAGCACGCGCGCCGCCTCGTCGATGCGCACGACGAGATAGGCCTCCCCTGCCGCCGCATCCGGCTCGACCGCGGTGCCGAGCGATGCCGTGCACAGCGCGTAGTACGGCTCGCCCTCAGCAGGCGCGGTCAGGGCGTCCTTCGCATTGGAGTCACCGAGCGAGAGCTGGGAGTCGGAGAAGAAGAAGTAGGCCGACACCCCCGCGAAGACCGCTACGGCCACCACGGCCACGGCGATGACGACGCCTGCCGCCAATCGCCGCTTGCGCGCTTGGGACTGGATCTGCTCCACATAGCCGCGGCGGCTGGTGCGACGGGCGAAGTCGGCGTCGCTCTCGCCGCTCGTGGCCTGGGGATCCACCTGATCGACATAGCCGCGCGTCGCTCGCCGCGAGCGACGCCCATCGGAAAAGTCGACCTTCGAGGTGCCGGCATCGGGGCGCCCCGCGGCGTGACGGCCCCGCGAGGCCGAACGCTCCACATGGGAGCCGATCATGGAGTCGCTCATGCGACGCGAGGTGCGTTTGGTCTGGGAGGCGGAGAACCCCTTCTTGCGAAAACCCATGGAGCTCCCCTAGCAATCGACGTCGTCTGCGGCCACGCGACGGATATCCGCCCCGAGCGAGGCAAGCTTGCCCACATAGTCCTCGTAGCCGCGGTCGATATGCTCCAAGTGGTGCACCCGGGTCTCTCCGTCGGCCACGATGCCCGCGAGCACGAGAGCGGCACCGGCGCGAAGATCGGTGGAAGACACCGGGGCGCCCTCCAGCTCTTCCACGCCGCGTACGATGGCATGGTGCTCGTCCAGAATCACATCGGCGCCCATGCGCATGAGCTCGGCAGCGAACATGAAGCGGTTCTCGAACACGTTCTCGGTGATAACCGACACATCGTCGGCCAGGGCCGCCAGCAGCATGAACTGGGCCTGCAGGTCGGTGGGGAACCCGGGATGCGGCAGCGTTTGGATGTCCACCGCGTGCAACGGGCCCGTGCGCGTAACGCGCACCCAGTCCTCACCGCACTCCACCGCACAGCCCATGGCCCGCAGCTTCATGATGGCCATGCGCAAGAAGGCCGGATCGATACCGTGCACCGTAACGGGGCCGCCGGTAAGCGCGCCGCCCACCAGGAACGTGCCCGCCTCGATGCGATCGCCCACGCAGGTGTGATCGCAGGGGTGCAGACAAGCCAGCGGCACGCCCTCAACCTCGATGAGCGACGTGCCCGCGCCGGACACCTTCGCACCCATGGCGTTCAGCATGTTCGCCAAGTCCTCGATCTCCGGCTCGCAGGCGGCATTCTCGATGGCCGTGTGGCCCTCGGCGGTCACCGCAGCCATAAGCATGTTCTCGGTGGCGCCCACCGAGGGGAACTCCAGGTACACATGGGCGCCGTGCAGTCCATCGGGCGTCGTAGCATGCAGCACCCCGTGATCCACGTCGAAGCGCACGCCCAGAGCCTCCAGGCCCACCAGGTGCATGTCGATCTTGCGGGCGCCGATCTGACAGCCGCCGGGCATGGCCACCCGCGCCTCGCCGAATCGCCCGATAAGCGGGCCGAGCACGGAAATGGACGCGCGCATCTTCGAGACGAGCTCGTAGGGAGTCTCGCACGAATCGACGGATGCGGTATCGATGGTAAGCGTGTGCCCCTCGCGCGCGACCGCGGCCCCGAGGCGATCGAGCACCTCGCCCATGATCTCGATATCGGAGATGACGGGCACGTTGCGAATCGTGGAGACGCCCTGGCCGAGCAACGAGGCGGCCATGAGCTTGAGGGCCGAGTTCTTGGCGCCGGCCACGGTCACGTCACCGGAAAGGGTATGGTTGCCCTGAACGATAATGACTTCCTGGTTCATTTCTAGTCCTTTTGACGGAACGCGGGGAGCGCTCCTCAGTCATGCCATATGTTCCTATAAGTCTCATCATTATAGAAAAAAAGCCGCGCACAGGCACGGCCTTTCATGAGGTTTGCAGAACGGATCGGTAACGCGCGGCGCAAAAAAGGACGCCCCTTCAAGGGGCGTCCACAAAATACGATATGTCGCCGGCTGGCTACTCGCCCAGGGCGAAGCGGACGAAGCCGGTGATGGCGATGGTGCCGCCCAGCTCCTTGGCGCACTCGTCGGCGTAGGCCGACACCGTGAGGTCGGGGTTCTTCACGAAGTCCTGCTCGGCGAGGCAGTTCTCCTTGTAGAACTTGTCCATGCGGCCGAGCGCGATCTTCTCCTGGATGGCCTCGGGCTTGCCGGACTCGGCGGCCTGGGCCTTGTAGATCTCCATCTCGTGGGCGGCCACGTCGGCGGGCACGTCCTCGCGGGTGGCGGACACCGGGTTCAGGGCGGCCACCTGCATAGCGATGTCGCGACCGCACTTCTGGAAGCCCTCGGAAGCCGGATCGATGCCCTCGACGGCAAACGTCACGAGCACGCCGATCTTGCCGCCGCCGTGGATGTAGGCGGCCACGGCCGGGGCCTCCACCACGGCCACGCGAGCCAGCTGGGCGTTCTCGCCCATCACGTGGATGCAGTCGGTCACGACGGCCTCGACGGTCTCGCCGTCGATCTCGGCGGCCTTCAGCGCCTCCACGTCGGCCGGCTTGGCAGCCAGGGCAGCGCGGGCGATCTTCTCGGCGTAGGCCTTGAACTTCTCGTTCATGCCCACGAAGTCGGTCTCGCAGTTCAGCTCGACGACGGCGCCGGTGGTGCAGGCGTCGTCCACGATAGCCATGACGGTGCCCTCGTTGGTGGCGCGGCCGGCCTTCTTGGCCACGGCGGCCAGACCGCGGGTGCGCAGCACGTCGACGGCTTTCTCCATGTCGCCGTCGGCCTCGGCCAGGGCCTTCTTGCACTCCATCATGCCCGCGCCGGTCATCTCGCGGAGCTCCTTCACCATAGCGGCGGTGATATCAGCCATGAATTCCTCCTTAGGGAATGAAGGGGTTTGCTTACTCGGAAACAGCGTCGGCCACCACGTCGGCGGCAACCTCGGCGCCCGCGCCCTCGGCCACGTCGGCGGCAGCCTCGACGGCCACCTCGGCGGCGGCGTCGGCGGCAGCGGCCTCGCCGGCCATCTCGGCGGCGGTCACGTCGGCGCCGGTGCCGGCAATCACGGCGTCGGCCATGAAGTCGGCGAGCAGGCGCACCGAGCGGATGGCGTCGTCGTTAGCCGGGATGCCGTAGTCCACGTCATCGGGATCGCAGTTGGTGTCCAGAGTGCCCACCACGGGGATGTTCAGACGATGGGCCTCATGCAGGGCGATGCCCTCGCGGTTGGTGTCGATCACGAAGATGGCGTCGGGCACCTTCTTCATGTTGCGGATGCCGTTGAGGTTGGTCTGCAGCTTGGCGAGCTCCTTGTGCAGCAGGATCTGTTCCTTCTTGGGCAGCAGGGCCATGCGGCCGTCGGCATCCATGGCCTCCAGCTCCTCCATGCGGCGCACACGGGTGCGGATGGTGGCGAAGTTGGTGAGCATACCGCCGAGCCAGCGGGCGTTCACATAGGGCATGCCGCAGCGGTTGGCAGCCTCGGACACGGCCTCCTGGGCCTGCTTCTTGGTGCCCACGAACAGCACGGTGCCGCCCTTGCGGGTCAGGTTGCTCACGAAGGTGTAGGCCGCATCCAGGCCGTAGAGGGTCTGCTTGAGGTCGATGATGTAGATGTCGCCGCGATTGCCGAAGATATAGGGCTTCATCTTCGGGTTCCAACGGCGGGTCTGATGCCCGAAATGCGCACCGGCATCGAGCAGCGTGGTGATGCTGACTTTCGTCATGATCGCTCCATTCGTTAGTCCTCTGCCCGAGGTCTTCCCCGTCTGCCGCAGCCTTTTTCCGGTGGCCACTCGCGGAGGCAGGTCGCCCGAGCATGTGTGATAGTTACCGCTGCATCTTACGACCCTCGCAGACACAGCCTGTCTAAAATAGCACAATCGGCCGCTTATGCAAGGGATTGCGCAAAGAAAATGCTTTTATGTGTTACTCGCACGCCCGTTGAAAGGTGAGGGGCCTAAAAGCCTGCGCTCTCGATCTACTTGAGGCGCATCCAATGGGAATTGGCCTTGCTTTTCGTGTAGCAGCTATTCTTATTGTAGCCCGCTGCCCAGGTTTTATTCGCCAACTTCCAATTGTAAAGGCTCGTCTTGCCGAAAGGCGCCTTTCCGTCCCAAAAGTAATCCACCTTGTCGTGCCGTCCGTAGTCGTCGGCAAGCACTCCATTCTGATAATAGCGCAACGTCGAGTACGGAACATTGTTCCCACCAACGCCAATGCAGAGCCCCTTGTACTTAGAAGGGTAGGTGATCGTTACCTTCACTGTAGCCTTCTTGTACACGTGTACTGAAGACCACAAGTCGCTTTTGTACTTCTTCCCCCCGGTGAACCTCCACTTGCCGGACTTGACGGTGACGCCCTTGTCGTTGGGCACCTCCAGGCTCTTCCCCGTGTTGTAATCCACAACAGCGTACCAAATATAGCCAAAAGCCCCGTCATTCCAATTTCCCGACCAATCCTTCATGCCCCTGATCTGTTTTTTCGTAGGCGAGAACCTATTGTTGAACACCAGCGTGAAGGTGGCCTTCTTGTAGCCCTTCTTCTTCGCTTTGGAAACCTTCCAGTTCTTAATCGTGGCCGTCATGCCCTCGTAGCCCGTGTAGCCACCCTTTCCGGCACCCGGCCATGAGGTTTTGAACTTCACCGTTCTGTTCTTCTTCAAATCCCATTTCAAACCCAGTGACTTCATATGGGGCTTTGTGGCCGCATGAGCCTTCTCCGCGGTGGCGGGCAGCGCCACCATGGTCGACGCCAGCGCCACCGTCGCCAGCACGCACGCAGCCTTCTTGAGCGGTTTCTTCATATTTTTTCTCCTTTTATTCTTAATCCCGGTACCGATGCCGAAAAGATCTCGAGTCGTCCTCCCGGCCCCTCAGCATTCGCGTTTCTATTTCAGATCCCGTGGAATCGCGGGGCTTTCATGAAATGTGTGTCTCGTCACGGTCTTAGCGACGAACCTGACGCGAAGCGGTTCTTGCCCTTGGCGACATTGGCATAGCGGGCGATCGACACCGTTGTATGCGACGGGATAGAGGTCTTCCACCCGGGGACCCGCGGGTGGATGCAATGAACCCCGAGCACGCTGAAAGGGCCCGAGGTTCACGGGTGTGAGCGCTTTTGGTGATGTACGAGCCATCGGGGCACAGAAGGTGACAGGAGATAGCGCACTTAGCGCTGGAGCTTAGAAGCGGGTGCCCCCCCCCGGATATGCGTCACAGGCATCGCCATGTCAGCTCCTTCAATCCTGTACAGGTGTAGTTCTTTTATAAGTGAACTGCTTTGATTATGCTAGCATCTCGCCTGGCCAAACGCAAGATGGCCGAACGAGCAGCGCGCTCGCAGGAGCCGCCGCATTCCCCAGAAATGCAACCCCTCCCCATCGGCCGCTTTCAACCCCGCCCCGAAAGCCCTCCGCGCACCACCGCAACGCCCGACGCTCTGCCCGTCCGCCGCACTGCGCGCACGGCCGCGATAGCCACCACGACGCCCTCCCAACGCAAAAAGGTGCGGCGTCCTGGGGACAGCCGCACCTTAGAAGATGCTGGGACGCTGCAAACGAGGCCTTACTTGTACTGGCTCTCGTGCTTGCGGAAGAAGTCGAAGCGCGGGGGCAGCTCGTGGATGCGGTGGGCCCCGGCGTCGATCTCCATGGCCGGGCACAGCTCCTCGTTGGAGTCGAAGTCGTAGTTCCAGCTGAAGAAGTCGGCGAAGTCGAAGCTCATATAATCGCAGATCTTCTCGCAGCCGGCCGGCACGATGGGGTGCATGAGCAGGCAGGCCACGCGCAAGAGGTAGAACGAGTCCACGAGCACTTGGCGTCGCGCCGCGGCGTCGTCAGCCTCTTCGGCGCGCTTGATCCCGTCGGCCCACCACTTGTTCGACCAGCGGATGAACTCGTCGCACAGCGACATCACGCGGTGCAGCTCCACCTTGTGCATGCGCTCCTCGTAGTCGAGCAGAGCCTCGAAGGCGCGGCGGCGCACCTCAGATGTCACCAGCCCCAAGGGCATGCAGCCGTCGAAGTTCTTGCCCGCCTCGTAGAAGCAGCTGCGGGCCAGGCGGTTGAACACGTTGGTGAGCAGCGCCCCCTCTTTGAGCACCGGATCGGCATAGCGCGGATCGTCGCGCTTGGCCTCGTCGGGATCGAAGGGCTTGGGCGAGAAGCCCACGGACTTCTGATCGAGACCGAGGGCCAGGAAATGGGCCCGCAGCTGCTCGGGAGTGTAGTGCTCCAGCAGCTGCTCGCCGGTGGGCGGCTTCACCGCACCCGACGAGGAGGCCTTCTTTTTCCCGAACAGCATGTGGTGGTTGGCGATGAGCGTGGTCTGGCGCATCTGGGAGTCGGGCCCCTCCTCGAACAGGCCGCCCGGGCGCAGGGCCTCCCACAGGGCCGGCTGGGCCACGCCGTAGAAGTACAGGTTGTCCTGGCCGATGAACTGGTACACGCGCGCATCATCGGAGCACCAGAAGTCGCGCCAGCTCGTGCGCGGCAGGCCTCGCTCGTCGTTCACCGTGATGGTGAACGAGATGGGAGCCCACAGCGATTCGGGCCAGCACCACACGGTGAGCCCCTCCACGTCGTCGATGACCGGCGCCGCCACGCCCCACTCGATATTGCCCGTGATGCGGAAGGGAACGAGCGTCTTGGAGGTGCGGAAGCGGATGCCGGCCGCTGCCAGCACTGCGCGGGCCGCGTCGCGGGCTTCAATGTCGGAAAACTCGATCTCGAAGGACTGCTTGCCCTTCTCGGCCTCGCGGAACCGGTGGGGCGGCAGGCTGTCGGCCAGCGCCTCGTACTCATCCAAGTGCTCGTTCTTCACGAAGATGACCGGGGGTGCCAAAAACTCCTCGATGGCCTTCACCACCACCGGGCGTACCTCGGGGTCGGCCCTCAGCTGCTCCACATGAGCCTTGAGGAAATCCTCGAAGCCGGGCAGATCGAAGTACCAGTTCTCCACGGGGCGCATCTCGGGCACGGTGCCCGTAAGCGTGGACACCGGCTTGATGAGGTCGACCGGCGCGTACTGGTGGCCCAAGTCGCACTCGTCGGCGTAGGCGTGCTCGGATTTGCAGCCTTGCACGGGGCAGCGTCCCTGCACCTGGCGGCCGTTCAGGAACGTGTCGGCCTCGGCATCGTAGAACTGCAGCGTGGAATCAAGCTTCAAGTGCCCGCTCTCGTGCAAACGCTCGATGAATTGGTCGGTGATCATCTGGTGCACGTCGCCCGCATGCCCGATGCCGCTGCCCTCGTAGATGTCCAGACTCACCTGGAAGGCCTCGAGCGTGGCCTTCTGGCGCTCGTGGTTCGCGAGCACGTAGTCTGCGATGGTGCCCGAGAACTCGCCGGCCTCCACGAGCTTGCGGTAGCCCTCGTTGATGGGACTGCCGAAGCAGTCGGTGCCCGACACGAAGCGCACGTTCTCGGCGCCGATACGGTCGCGCAAAAAGCGGGCGAAGGCGTCGGCGGGCACGAACACGCCGCCAATATGCCCGAAGTGCAGGGGCTTGTTCCCGTAGGGCATACCCGCCGTCACCACGGCCCGGGCGGGCCATTCGACCCGTTTTCTGCTATTCAAGTCCGACACGGTCTTCCAACTCCTTCAAGGCTCGGGTCGTCGTATCCTCGTTCTGCTCGCCCATGATGTCCAGCAAACGAGACAGATCGCTCGTGGAGGACTGCAGGTACACGGTGTCGGCGTCGGGAATACCGGCCAGCTCGCAGGCCTTGGCCACAGCCTGCTCCAAGGTGCCGATCTCATCGGCCAAACCGTTTTCCACCGCATCGATGCCCGTGTAGGTCAGCCCGTTGGCCAACGCGAGCACCGCGTCCTCGCCCATATTGCGGCCCTCGGCCACGGTCTCGATGAACACGTCGTTGATCTGGTCCACCTGAGCCTGGTACCAGGCACGCTCCTCCTCGGTGAGGGGCCGGTTGCCGCCGCCGGCGTCCTTGGCGTCGGCCGAAGTGATGTTGTCTACCGAAATGCCCAGCTTCTCGTAGAGGCCGGACAGGTCGGTCACCGACATGATGACGCCGATGGAGCCCACCGCCGAGGTCTCGGCCGTGTAGATGTAGTCGGCCTGAGACGAGATCATGTAGGCGGCGCTGGCGTCCAGCGAGGCGCAGGACACCACCACGGGCTTGGAGAAGTCGCGCACGTAGCGGCTCATCTCCTCGCCGGCCGTGGCCACCCCTCCCCCGGAGTTCACCCGCAGCACCACAGCCTTGATATGCGGGTTCTGCTCAGCGGCGTCCAACTGCGCCTTCAAGCCCTCGGGGCTCGAGGTGGTACCGTCGTACTGGATGGTGCCGTCGATGTTGATGATGCCCACCGTGTCGCCCGTCACCGTATCGGCCCAGGACGGCGACTCGTAGGAAAACGCCCCCACCGAGCTTGTCATCACCGCGGTGCACGAGGCGATGGAGGCCGCGCCCAAGATAAAGAACGCGAGCACAGCGGCCAGCCCCACGATCCAGCCGCGCCGCTTGGGGGCCGGAGCCGGGGCGACGGGCGCCGCATAAGCCGGCTGTGGAGCCGCGTAGGTCGGCTGAGCCTGGGGCTGGGACTGAGCTTGCTGCCCTTGGAGCGGGGACGCTGCCGGAGACGCGCCCGGTACCGCGGGAGCGCCCTGGGGCTGGCCGGTGCCCCAGGCCTGGTTCTGCCATTGGTTCTGATCGGTCATGGAGTGATCCCGTGCCTTCTACAGCTCGAAGTTGTCGTCGGAACGCCCTTGCTGGGTCTGGGCCTTCTTCGCCGTGCGGATGAGGAACTCCTGGTTGGAGTTCGTCTGCTTGAGCGACTTGATGAGCATGTCCATGGCGCGCTCGGTGGAGTTCGTGTTCGACAGAATGCGGCGCACGGCCCAAATGAGCGGCGCCTCCTGGGGCTCCAACAGCAGCTCTTCCTTGCGGGTGCCCGAGGAAATGGGGTCGATGGCCGGGAAGATGCGGCGATCCGCCAGGTTGCGATCCAGCTTCAACTCCATGTTGCCGGTGCCCTTGAACTCCTCGAAGATTACCTCGTCCATCTTCGACCCCGTCTCGATGAGCGCCGAGGCCAAAATGGTGAGACTGCCGCCGTTCTCGATATTGCGGGCGGCGCCGAGGAAGCGCTTGGGCGGATAGAGGGCCGTGGAGTCCACGCCGCCCGAGAGGATGCGGCCGCTCGCGGGCTGGGCCAGGTTGTAGGCGCGGGCCAGGCGGGTGATGGAGTCCAGCAGAATGACCACGTCCTTGCCCTGCTCCACGAGGCGCTTCGCCCGCTCGATGACGAGCTCGGCCACCTGGATGTGGTTCTCGGAGGGCATGTCGAAGGTGGAGGACACCACCTCGCCGCGAATGGAGCGCTCCATGTCGGTAGCCTCTTCGGGACGCTCGTCGATGCCCAGGTACATGAGGTGCACCTCGGGATTGTTGGCCGTGATGGCCGCGGCGATGTCCTTGAGCACCGTGGTCTTGCCGGCCTTGGGCGGCGACACGATGAGGCCGCGCTGGCCCTTGCCGATAGGCGCCGTCAGGTCGATGACGCGGGCCGTGGTGGTGGTCCTGCCGTGCTCCATCCACAGGCGCTCGTCGGGGAAGATGGGCGTGAGCTCCGAGAACTTCGGCCGCAGGGCCATCAGCTCCGGCGCATGGCCGTTCACGGCGGTCACCTTCTGCAGGGCGGCGAACTTGTCGTTGGGGCGTGCCGGGCGGGTGACGCCGGACACCATGTCGCCCTTGCGCAGGCCGCTCTTGCGGATGGTGGCGAGGCCCACGTAGATGTCGTTCTCGCCGGGCAGGTAGCCGGAGGTGCGCAGGAAGCCGTAGCCGTCGCCCATGATGTCGAGCACGCCGGTGACCTCGGTGAAGCCCTCGGCCTTGCAAATGGCCTCGTAGACGGCGTCCACCAGCTCGGCCTTCTTCAGGCCGGCACCTTCGACGCCCAGCTCGGCCGCCTTCGCGCGCAGGTCGGCCACCTTGAGCTCGGCCAGCTCCTCCTTGGTCACAGAGGGCTGCGGCTCGCGATTGCGGTTCTCGTGACGCTGGCGGCGGTTGTTGCGGTCGTGGTTGTTCTTCTTGCCGCCCTGGTTGCTCTTGCCCTGGCCGTTCTGGCCGTTCTGGCCGCCGTTGCCGCCCTGGTTGTTCTGGCGGCGCTCGGCACGGTCGCCCTCGCCACGCTCGCCGCGGGTGTGCTTGCGCACCACCGCAGTGCGGGCCGGCTTCTTGGCGGCGTCGGCTTCGGCGCTCTCGTCGGAGACCGCCCCGGCCGGCTTCTCGGCCGCGCCCTCGTCGGCGTCTTCCGCCTTCTTGCGCGGACGGCCGCGGCGGGGCTTCTCGACCGCAGCCTCGACGGCCGGTGCCCCCTCGGCAGCTTCGGCCGGCGCCGCACCGTCGGACTCGGCCTTCTTGCGGGTGCGGCGGGGCTTGGGAGCCTCCTCGGCCGCAGCCTTCCCGGCCGCAGCCTCGCCAGCCTCCTCGGCTGCCTTCGTCGCGCGGCGGCGCACCGGCTTCTTCGCCGGGGCTTCGGCTCCAACGCCTGCGCCCTCGGCGGCCGCATCCTCGGCGGCTTTCTTGCGCGGACGGCCGCGCTTGGGCTTCTCGGGGGCCGTCTCCGGGGCGTCGGCGATGGTCATCTGCTTCTCGTCGGCCTCACTCATGCGTTCTGAACCTTCTCCCAGTCCTTAAGGAACGATTCCAGGCCGCGGTCGGTCAGCGGATGGGACACGCACTTCTTCAGGATGCCGAAGGGCACGGTGGCGATGTCGGCGCCCATGAGAGCGGCCTGGGTCACATGGTTGGCGCTGCGGATGGAGGCGGCGATGATCTCGATCTTCTCGCCGTTCACCGTATCGGCGGAAAAATCGTAATTGCCGATGGCGGTCACCACGTCCTCCAGCTGGGCCAGGCCGTCCTCGGAGATGTCGTCGAAACGGCCCACGAACGGCGAGATGTAGCGGGCGCCGGCGCGAGCGGCCAGAATGGCCTGGGGCACGGTGAAACACAGGGTCATGTTCACCGGGATGCCCTCGTCGGCCAGCTGACGGGTGGCGGCAAGACCCTCCACCATGGTGGGGATCTTCACCACGACGTTGGGGGCGATCTTGGCCAGCTCGCGGCCGTCGCGCACGATCTCGTCGCGGGTCATGGCCACCGACTCGGCCGACACCGGACAGGCGGGCCCCACGATGTCGCAGATGCGCTTGATGTGGTTGTGGAAGTCGTCCAGCTTGCCGCCGATGCGCGAGTACAGCGTCGGGTTAGTGGTCACGCCGGCGAGCGCACCCCAGCTGGCAGCCTCCTCGATCTCGGCGAGATCGGCCGTATCCAGGAAAAACTTCACGTTCATCCTCCTTCTTGAGGTTTACAGGCACGTTGGGATCGGCATCCGAACCGAAGGCGGTACGCACCGAAAAGCCCAGTCCGCGAGAACGTTGAGATGGGGAATACGGAAAAGGGAGAATGGAAACGAGGTGCACGCCTCTGATACAAGTTCAGAGCTTGAATCATAGTAGCGCAACTTCTTTCGCCGCACAAGAAAAACCAGCGAGCGTGCGCAATTCGGGCTCTCCGCGCGAGCCTCGACGGAGCGGACGGCCCGCTAACCGCTCTCTTCTCTTTGAGCGCCTCTCGCTACTCCTCCGTCATCGAGCGGTAGAAGCAAGTGCGCGCACCGGTGTGGCACGCCGGGCCGGCGGGGTTCACCAAGGCCAGCAGCGTGTCGCCGTCGCAGTCGTAGCGCAGATCCACCAGCTTCTGGGTATTGCCGCTCGTGGCGCCCTTATGCCACAGCTCCTGACGGCTGCGACTGAAGAACACCGTCTCGCCGCGCTCTAGCGTGAGCGCCAGCGATTCCGCGCTCATCCACGCCATCATGAGCACCGCGCCCGTATCGGCGTCCTGCACGATGCAGGGGATGAGCCCCGCCTCGTTGTACTTCAGCTCGGGAATATTCATCACGGCCCCCTACAGGCGCACGGAAATGCCGGCGGCGCGCATGGATTCCTTCACCTGGCGCACGGTCAGCTCGCCGAAATGGAAGACGCTCGCGGCCAGCACCGCATCGGCCTCGCCGTCGACGATGCCCTCGGCGAAGTGCTCCAGCTTGCCCACGCCGCCGCTCGCGATGACGGGGATGTCCACGGCCCGGGCCACGGTGCGCGTAAGATGGCAGTCGAAGCCGTCGCGGCTGCCGTCGCGGTCCATGCTCGTGAGCAGGATCTCCCCCGCTCCGCGCCGGGCCGCCTCGCGCGCCCATTCCACGACGTCGATGCCGGTGTTCTTGCGGCCGCCGGCCACATAGACCTCCCACTTGTTGGGGTTGCCGGGCACCGCCTTCGCGTCGATGGCCACCACGACGGCCTGGGTGCCGAAGGCCCGAGCCGCTTGCGCGATGAGGTCGGGGTTCGCCACGGCCGCCGAGTTCACCGATACCTTGTCGGCCCCGGCGGCGATCATCGTCCGAATGTCGGCCACGCTGCGGAAGCCGCCGCCCACGCAATAGGGCAGGTGCAGCTCGGCCGAGGCATGGCTGGCCAACTCCACCGTGGTGGCCCTATCATCGCTCGTGGCCGTGATGTCGAGGAAGATCACCTCGTCGGCCCTCTGCTCGTCATAGGCCCGGGCCAGCTCGATGGGGTCGCCCGCATCCCGCAGGCCCACGAAGTTGACGCCCTTCACGACGCGGCCGTCCTTCACGTCCAGGCAGGGTATTACTCTCTTTGTCAGCATAGTGGTCTCAATCCGTCCGCCGAGCGGGTTCGGCATACCTCGATTCGCTCAGGCAGTCCTCGCTTTGGAGAACAGGACGTTTAGTCCTGTTCTCGTCGCTGCGGAACTCGCTCGGTCGAGGCACGCCGAACCCACTCGGCTCTTTTTCCTTCACTGCTCTACTCTGCAAAACTCGCTCGGTCGCAACACCGGCCGTCTCGCCGACTACGTTTTCTTGCTAGCCTTCCAAATCCTCGATGGTCAGCGGGCGCTCCTCCGCTTCCAAAGCATCGCTCACCTGGTAGGTGCCCGCGCAGGCGGCCACGCCGTCGGCCACCGAGAGCGTTCCCTCGTAAATGGCGCGGCCGGCGATGACGCCCTCCACCGCGTCGGCGATGGGGGCCAGGGCGCGGATGTCGGCCGCGGTGGCTATGCCGCCGGACACGATGACCGGGTTGCGGAAGGCCTCGGCAACGTCCGCATAGGCGTGCGGATCCACGCCGGTCTGCATGCCGTCGCGGGCGATGTCGGTATACACGATGTGCTCGTAGCCCAAGTCGGCCATGCGCGCGGCCAAATCCAGCGCCGACATTCCGGATCCTTCGATCCAGCCGGCCACAGCGGCCTCCCCCGCCTTCGCGTCGATGCCGGCCACGAGCGCGTCGGGACCGAACTTCTCCATGGCGGCCTGGGCGAAATCGGGGTCGCGCACAAGGGCGGTGCCCAAGATGACCCGGGTGGCCCCGGCGTCCAGCAAACGGTCGGCCACCTCCAGCGAGCGCACGCCGCCGCCCACTTCCACCTTCAGCTTCGTGCAGGCCAGAATGCGGCGCACTACCTCGATGTTGTCGGGGTTGCCGGATTTCGCGCCGTCCAGGTCCACCACGTGCAGCCAGGTGGCGCCGTCCTCCTCGAAGAGCTGGGCCTGGGTGGCCGGGTCGTCGTGGTACACGGTGACGGCATCGTAGTCGCCGCGGGCCAGGCGCACGGCGCGGCCGTCCAGGATATCGATGGCGGGCAACAGATACATGGCTACTCCTTTGACAAGACGGTATCTTCCGCCATGGTAGCGGCCGCGCCGCGGCGACCGGCCGCAGCACCGGCAACGGTTACGAAGTTGGCGAGCAGGCGCGCGCCGGCATCCGAGCTCTTCTCGGGGTGGAACTGCACGCCCCACACGGGACGCCCGGGCACCCGCACGGCGCAGGGGAACGTGACCGAGTGGGTGGTGCGCCCGATGGTCGCGGCGCTCTCGGGGGCGGCGAAGGAGTGGGTGAAGTAGAAGTACTCCCCGCTTTCCAGGCCGTCGAACAATGGGTCGGTCTCGTCCCACTCCACGGAGTTCCAGCCCACATGGGGAATCTTATAGGCCGCGCCCGCCTCGTCGGTCTTGGGCATGAGGCCCACCGTGCCGGGGACGAGGCCCAGGCCCGCGGGCAGGGGCCCGGCCCCGGGCGCGTGCTCGGTACCGGCCTCGAACATGAGGTGCATGCCCAGGCAAATGCCGAGAAAGGGCGCCCCGGCCGCCACGGCGTCGGTCACAGCCGCGCCCAGGCCGAGCTCTTCCAAAGACGCGGCGGCATCGGCGAAGGCGCCCACGCCCGGCAGCACCACGGCATCGGCCGCGCGCACCTGAGCCGGATCGTCGGAGACGACGACCTCGGCCCCCGCGCCGCGCAGCCCCCGCTCCACCGAGAGCAGGTTTCCCTTATGGTAATCAACGACAACGATCAACTTCGCAACTCCCCTCACCGCTACGGTCAACAACGCCGGGCCGTCCATGGCGCGCGGCCGGCTACAGCACGCCCTTTGTGGAGGGCACCTCGCCGGCGAGCGCCGGATCGATGGCCACGGCCTGGCGCAGGGCGCGGCCGCAGGCCTTGAAGGCGGCCTCGAAGATATGGTGCACGTTGTCGCCGGCCAGCTGGCGCACGTGCAGGGTGATGCCGGCATTGGCGGCCAGGGCGATGAAGAACTCCCGGGCCAGCTGGGTGTCGAAATCGCCCACCATGCCGAAGGGCACCTCTACGGCCCAGTGCAGCTGCCCGCGCCCGGATATGTCGAGAGCCGCCAGCACCAGGGCCTCGTCCATGGGCACAAAGGCGCTGCCGAAGCGCGCGATGCCCGCCTTGTCGCCCAGGGCGGCACCTAAGGCCTGGCCCAGCACGATGCCGGCATCCTCCACGGAATGGTGGCCGTCCACCTCCAGGTCGCCCTCCACAGACACCGCGAGATCCATGCGGCTGTGGCGCGCGAAGGCGCTCAGCATGTGGTCGAAGAACCCGATGCCCGTGGACAGATCGGCCCGTCCCGCGCCGTCCAGATTCACCGTGACCGCGATAGCGGTCTCGGCCGTGGTGCGGGTGATGGTCGCCTCTCTCGCCATGATGCTCCTCCTTTAGTCCCGCGCCGCTTGGGCGCGGCGGCTCCCCCGCTCGGCCACGAAGGCCCGCAGCAGGCTGATGAACCGGTCGTTCTGCTCCGGCGTGCCCATGGTCACGCGCAGGCAGCCCTCCAAAAGCGGCGTTGCCGAGAAGTCGCGCACGAGCACCCCGTGCTCGTAGAGGTACTCCCAGGCCTCGCCGGCGTCTTCCATGCGCAGCAGAATCCAGTTGGAGTCCGATGGGAACGGCACGATGCCGGGAGTTGCCCGCAGCGCCTCTGCGACCCGGCCGCGCTCCTCGATGATCTCGCGGATGCCCGGCTCGAAGCGGGCCCGGTGCTCGAAGACCACCTCGCCCACAGCCTGGGACACCGCATCCACCGAATAGGGCTGGCGCACCTTGACGAACTCGCGGATGACCGCCGGGTTCGCCAGAATATAGCCGAGCCGCACCCCCGCAAGCGAGAACGCCTTGGAGAACGTGCGCAGGATGACGAGGTTCTCGTGGGTCGCGAGCAAAGGGCGCGCGGTCTGGCGCGAGAACTCGAAGTAGGCCTCGTCCACCATAACCAGGGCGTCGGTGGCGTCCAGCAGGCGCTCGATGAAGGCCTGGGGGCAGCGCAGGCCCGTGGGGTTGTTCGGGCTCGCCACGATAACGTAGTCGATGTCGCCGACGGCCAAACGCTCGAAGGCGGCCTCCTCGTCGATGGAGAAGTCCTCGGTGCGCGCGATGTCCACCACCGCGGTGTTCGTGAGCCGGGCATTGGCCGCGTACACCGAGAAGGTGGGCGGGAAGTTCAGACAGGTGCGCCCCGGGCCGCCCCAGGCCAGCGCCAGGTTGAACAGCAGCTCATCACCGCCGTTGCCGATGAGCACATGATCGCGGTCGAGGCCGTTGGCCTCGGCGATCATGTCGCGCAGACCGCCCGCGAGCGGATCGGGGTAGCGGTTGAGGGGCACCTTCGCGATGCGGCGGCCGATGAGCTCGCGCAGCTCGCCGTCCACGTCCCGCGGGTTCTCGTTGGCCGACAGGAACGCCTCGGCCGGCAGGTATTTCGGATCGTAGGGCACAAGGCCCGCCAGCTGCGGGGCCGCCGCGCGCACCCTATTCATCGGCCGAGCCCGTCGCAGCCGCGCCCGCGCCGGCATCCACCCCGGCCGTCGCCCCGGCCCCGGCCACGCCCGCCTGCTCGGCGGAAAGCAGGCTCTGCAGGCGCAGGGCCACGGACTGGGCATGGGCCCACAGCCCCTCGTGGGTGGCGATCTGCACCACGGAGCGGGCGTCGTTTCTCAGGGCGGCAGCCGTGTACTGGATGACGGAGGACTTCTTCACGAAATCGTCCACCGAAAGGGGCGAGGAGTAGCGGGCCGTGCCGCCTGTGGGCAGGGTGTGGTTGGGGCCGGCCACGTAGTCGCCCACGGCCTCGGGGGTCCACTCCCCCAGGAAGATGGCGCCGGCGTTGTGGATGGCGCCGAGGTGCTCCATGGCGTTCGCCACGTGCATCTCCAAGTGCTCCGGCGCGATGACGTTCACCGCTTCCAGGGCCTGCTCCATAGTGGGGCACACCACGATGAGGCCGTGGTCGTCCAGGGAAGCGCGGGTGATGTCGGCGCGAGTGGAGCGCTCCATGTGGTCGGCGATGGCCGCCTCCACGGCATTGGCGTAGGCATCCGAGAAGGTAACCAGGTAGCAGGCGGCCAGAGGGTCGTGCTCGGCCTGGGCCATGAGGTCGATGGCCACCATGGACGGATCGGCGGTCTCGTCGGCCACGACGCACACCTCCGAAGGGCCGGCGATCATATCGATGCCCACATCCCCTGAGACGAGCTTCTTCGCCGCGGCCACAAAGGCGTTGCCCGGGCCGGTGATCTTGGCCACGGGGCGGATGGTCTCGGTGCCGTAGGCGAGCGCCGCCACGGCCTGGGCGCCGCCCACGGTGTAGATCTCGGTAACACCGGCGATCTTGCAGGCGGCCAGCACCGTGGCGTCGAGCGTGCCGTCCTTGGTCGGCGGCGTCACGCACACGATGCGCTCCACGCCGGCCACCTGGGCCGGCAGGGCGTTCATGAGCACCGTGGAGGGGTACAGGGCCCGCCCTCCCGGCACGTAGATGCCCACGGAATCGAGCGGTGTCACCTTCGACCCCACGATGGCCCCGTCCTGACGCGCGAAGAACCAGCTCTGCTGGCGCTGGCGCTCGTGGAAGTCGCGGATCTGGGCCGCGGCCTGGTTCAGGGCGTCGATAGTGTCGGGGTCAACTGCGGCCAGGGCCTCCTCGATGGCGCTCTCGGGCACACGGAAGTCGTCGATGGCCACGCCGTCGAACTTCTCGGTGTAGGCCCGCAGGGCCGCGTCGCCCTTCGCGCGCACCTCCTCGATGATGGCCGTGGCCGCCTCCAGGGCGCCGGGGTTGAAGGCCCCCGCCCGATCGATGAAGTCGGCGGTGAAGGGCTCGGTGGGTTGCAGGTCTACGCGTCGCATGGTCATGGGTCTCTCCTTAGGGGTCGTCGGAAACGGATACGCGCCGCCGAGGCGCGGGGGACAAGCGGTCTAGCCGGCCGGATTCGATGCGCCGGCGATGGGCGCGTAGCTATGATGGGGGGCGTGGGCCGCCAGCGTGCGGGCCAGGCCCACGATGCGCTCGTCGGTGCGCAGGGCGCAGCCGTTGGCGAAGAAGCGGGCCGTGGAGGCCAGCACCTCTTCCACGATTTCCAAGTTGTTCTCGGCCAGGGTGGTGCCTGTGGCCGTGATGTCCACGATGCGCTCGGCGAGCCCCACCATGGGGGCCAGCTCCACGTTGCCGTGCAGGTACACGATCTCCACCTGGGTGCCGGTCCGTGCGAAGTGCGCCCGGGTGATAGCGGGGTACTTCGTGGCGATGCGCATGGAGCCGAGCTTGCGGTAGCGCTCCTCGATGGCCGCGGTGGTACCGGCGGCCTCGGCCACCACGAAGCGGCAGCCGCCGAAGCGCAGATCCACGAGCTCCACCACATCGGCCCCCACCTCTTGCAGGGAATCCTTGCCGCAGATGCCGCAGTCGGCCGCTCCCAGGGCCACGAACACCGGCGCATCGGAGGGGCGCACGATGATGTAGTCGACCCCCGGGTTGGAGATGACGAGCGAGCGGCCCGGGCTCGCGAGACCGGTCACATCGAGCCCCGCCTCTTCCAGACAGGCGATGGCCTCGGCGTTGAGCGAGCCTTTGGGCACGGCGATGCGCAACGGACGGGCGGCTCGGCCGCCCGTTGCTGCCGCCTCGGCCGATGCGGCGGCCATGGTCTGCTCCAAATGGAAGGCGAAACCCGCCGCGGGCCGGTCGATGCCGTAGGCGCCGATCATGCGATCGTAGCGGCCACCAGATCCCAAAGGCGCCCCCAGGTGGGGCGAGGCCGCCTCGAACACGATGCCCGTATAGTAGTTGAAGGAGCTGACCACCGAGAAATCCACCAGCAGCCGCTCGGCAAGCCCCGCCGCGGCCAGGCGGTCGCACGTATCTTGGAAGTCGTCCAGATCGGCCACGCATCCCAGCGGTGCCACCAGGGCCCGCACCTCCTCGATGGCCTCGCGGCCGCCGCGGATGCGGGCGAGACGGCCAATGGCGTCGGCGTAGGCCGGGGCGGCCGCACCCGGATCGGGCAGCTCGGCCCCGTCCTCGGGACGCCGGCCGGCCACGGCGCCGCATAGACGGTCCAAGGCCACGAAGTCGGAGTCGTGGTAGGCATCGAGCACCGCGAGCTTCCACAGCTCGGCGGCGCCGGAGCGCTCGAGAAGGGCCCGCAGCACCCCCACCGTGGCAATGCCCAGCACGAAATCGGTCGCGCCGGCCAAACGCAGGGCCTCGGCGAACAGGGCCACGATCTCGGCATCCACCGCCGGCCCGCGCTCGCCGATGCACTCCACACCGCATTGGGTGAGCTCACGGGCCACGACCTGGTTGTCGGTCTCGGCCTCGCGGAACACCCGCTGGGTATAGCGGAAGCGCAGCGGGCCCTCCTCGGCCGCCATGCGCGTGGCGCAGGCCCGGGCGATCTGCAGGGTGACGTCCGGACGCATGGCCAGCAGATCGTCGTGGGAGTCGAAGAACTTGAAGGGGGATGCGGGCATACGGCCGCCGGCCCGCATGACGTCCATGACTTCCAGAGTGGGAGTCTCGATGGGCACATAGCCGCGAGCGGCGAACAAGTCGGCCACCGCCCGGGTGATGGCCTCGCGGGCGAGCGCCTCTTCGGCGAGCACGTCGCGGAAACCCGATGGCGTTACTGCGTTCACGAACCGGTCCCTCCTCGCGCCGATATGGAATCGGCCGCGCTGCGTTCCTTACGAAATCCCTCACATTATCCGCTTTCGCGGCGCGCCTGCGCACCGCAGCGGGTGAAAGGCGAATTATCGACAGAGACACGCCGGAAAGAGTCCCGAAGACGCGACGAGCGAGATGCGCGGTGCCCGGCGCACGGCCCTTCGGGGCCGCGCCGATGGACCCGGCCTCCGAGGAGACGCGCGGGCTGCGCCCTACGCGCGACAACGCGCGACCCGTCGGCATAGCTCTACCGATGCCAATACTTTATCACAGTAGAGTACTAAAGCAATGGTTGTTTACGCGAGCGGCTCGATGATCATGGCGCGCAGGATGCCGGGGGTGTCGTAGGCCCGCTTGCCCGCGCCCATGCCGATACGGCGGATGGCGAAGCGCTCGGGCAGCGCGTCGGCGGTGCGCAGCGCACCGGCCACGGCGGCGCCGGTAGGCGTGACGAGCTCGCCCTCCACCGCCACCGGAGTCAAGGGCAGTCCGCAGATCTCGGCGATGAGCGCCGTGGCGGGCGCCGGCACGGGAATGAGGCCGTGCTGGCAGCGCACCGTGCCGGTGCCGCAGGGCAGGTCGGCCACGACGACGCCGTCGGGCGCCAGATCGTCCACCGCCGCCGCGATGGCCACGATATCGGCGATGGAGTCCACAGCGCCCACCTCGTGGAAATGTACCTGATCTACAGGCACGCCGTGGGCCCGGGCCTCGGCGTCGGCCACGAGCGCGAAGATGCGCCGGGCGATGGCCTTGGCGCCCTCGGTCATGGCCGCGCCCTCGATGATCGCCTCGATCTCCCGGGGACCCCGATGGCGATGCCCCCCGTCGGGCACAGGGCCGTGTCCGTGCCCGTGCTCGTGGCCGTGCGCGTGGTCGTGGCCGTGCTCGTGCGCGTGGTCGTGCCCGTGCGCGTGGTCGTGGTCGCAATCGCCGCCTCCTCCCTGCCCGTGGCCGTGGAGATAGGCCATGTCGTGGTCATGGTTCTCATGGGCCGCATCGAGCACCACGTTGAAGTCGCACACGTCCAGGCCCGACTTCACCACTCGTGCGATGTCAACGGAAAACCCCTCCACATCCAAGCTTTCGAGCGCCGCGCGCACCACCTCTTCCCGCGCGCCGACGTCCAGCAGAGCTGCCGCGCACATGTCGCCGCTGATGCCCGAAGTGCATTCCAGATACAGAAGCCTGGTCATGTCAGCTCCTTCGCAAGTTCAAATGGTTGATGGCGCTTGCCTGGAAGGCGGCGCCGAAGCCGTTGTCGATATTTACCACCGAGACGCCGCTCGCACACGAGTTCAGCATGGCCAGAAGCGCGGCGATGCCCCCGAAGGAGGCTCCGTAGCCCACCGAGGTGGGCACCGCGATAACGGGGCACGACACCAGGCCGCCCACCACGCTGGCAAGCGCCCCCTCCATGCCGGCCACCGTTACCACCACGCGCGCGGCGGCGAGTACGTCGGCGCAGTCGAGCAGGCGATGAATGCCGGCCACGCCCACGTCGTAGAGACGATCCACCTCGTTGCCGAGGAACTCGGCCGTAAGCGCAGCCTCCTCGGCCACGGGCATGTCGCTCGTGCCGGCGGCAGCCACCACCACGCGCCCGTCGCCGTCGGGTGCGGGCATGCCGCCGAAGACGAGCAGGCGCGCCGTCTCGTAGTACGCAAGCGGCACCGGCCGAGCCGCCAGTGCCGCCGCCAGCGAGGACGAGCCTTGGGGCGCAACTCGCCGTTGCGCCTCGTGCCTTTCCCAAGCCGTCGCCACCACTTGGGCCTTCTCAGCACTCACCCGCGTGGCCAGCACCCGCTCCTGGCCGCCCTCGATGAGCGCCGCGGCAATGGCGGCAATCTGCTCAGCCGTCTTCCCCTCGCCGAAAATCACCTCGCCTGCGCCCTGGCGGGCCGCCCGATCGAGATCGGGTCGGGCGAAGTCGAGGGCAGGGCCGTTGCAATCGGTATCCACAAAGCGCGCCTTTCTTCCCGGCAAATCACATCGGCCGCCCCGGGCCGAATCTTCAACGTCTATGATAAATGTTTGAGCTGACTCCATGTCTAGAGAAGAACAGGCAATCGGAGATGCGAATCGAAAGAACAGGGAAGAAAAACGCCCCGGGAAGCCGGGGCGAGCAAATGCGCGTCGTGCGTCTCGGGAAGAACGCCCTATTCCTCGGGGCGCAGGGCGCGCTCGCTGTCGGCCATGATGTCATCGTAGTGATCGATCTTGTACTGCAAGCGCTCTAAGGCGCGCTCCAGATCGGCTATGCGCTCGCGAATGGCGATGCTCTGGCGGGCGAGCAGCTCCTTGCGGGCCTCCCGCGTGCTGTCGCCTTGGTCAATGAGCTCCATGTACTCCACGAGCGACTCGATGGACATGCCGGCATCCCGCATGCACTTGACGAACTCCACCGCGTTGCAGCTGGCCTCATCGTAGTCGCGGATGCCGCTGCCGTTACGGGGCACATGGCGCAACAGGCCGATGCGCTCGTAATAGCGCAGCGTATCGGTGGAGACACCGTAGCGCTTGCTGACTTCCGCGATCTTCATTCGGTCCCTTTCAACGCAGGAGCTGCATTCAGCCACTCTCGCAGACTGCATGTCAATTAGACCATATGGAGTAGGCTACAAGTCAAGACCGCATCGCCAGATTCCTCCGAATGACTCCCCGCCTGCGCCTCTCGCGCACAGGCGGAGCGCATCCGCGCAAGACCGAGCCCCGCGCCGTTGGTGCCCCTACGCCGAAGGGGTCGCCAACCTGTCGCGCAAGACGCGCAGAGCGCATCCCCGGTGCGAGATGGCGTTCTTCTCCTCCTGGCTCACCTCGGCCAAAGTGCGCTCGCCGCCGAAGGCATCGGGGAAGAACAGCGGGTCGTAGCCGAAACCCTCCTCGCCGCGCGGTTCGTGGCCGATGGCCCCCTCCACGGTACCGCGAGCCACCGTCTCGGTTCCATCTTCGTCGATGAACACGAGAGTGCACGCGAAGCGCGCCGCGCGCTCGCCATCGGGAACCCCCGCTAGCTCCGCGAGCAACTTCGCATTGTTAGCCGCATCATCGCCGTCGGCGCCCGCATAGCGCGACGAGTACACCCCGGGTGCTCCGTCAAGCGCGTCCACCTCGAGCCCCGAGTCATCGGCAAGCACCGCGCAGGCAAGACCCGCCGCCTGAGCCGCCGCCCGGGCCGCCTCGGCCTTGATGCGCCCGTTGCCCTCGAAACTGTCGGCGTCTTCCACGGGGTCGGAGGCAAGCCCCGCCTCGGCAAGCGTGCGAAACTCCCAGCCCTCGAAGTCGAGCGCCGAGCGGATCTCGGACACCTTGTGAGCGTTGTTGGTGGCGATGACGACGGTCTTCATGGAAGGTCCTCCTAGTTCACGGAAACGGTGGGCAGTTCCACATGCCCCGCCACGTCCATGGGACGGGCGAGCACGCGGCTGCCGAAACGGCGGAACTCCTCGACATCGGGGCCCGTCGTGAAAAACGCGTGCGCCGGCACGTTGCCCGGGCACGCGAGGCTGTGTCGCCGCCGCAGAATATGGTCCACGTCGCGCGCAGTCTCGTCAGCCGACGAGACCAAGGTAACGGGGCGCCCCACAACCCCGCCGATGAGCGCCTTCAGGAGCGGGTAGTGGGTGCAGCCCAGCACGAGAGTGTCTATCTCGCAACGGCGCAAAGGCTCCAGGTACTCGCGGGCGATCTCCTCGAACTCGGGACGGATGTAGACTTTCGAGGCGTCGGAGAGGTAGTCCTCGATGGGGCCTTCCGCCATTTTCAGCCCCAGCTCGGCAATCTCCACGAAACGCGGCGTGGCCGTCGAGAACACGGTGATGCCCGCGTCGATATGGCGGATGGCATCGGAGTAGGCGTTGGATTCCACCGTGCCCTTGGTGGCGATGACGCCCACGCGCCGGTTCAGAGTAGCGTGGGCCGCAGCCCGCGCGCCCGGCTCCACCACGCCCACCACCGGCACCGGGAAGACGCGCTGGGCATGGGCGAGGCCGGCGGCGGTAGCCGTGTTGCAGGCGATGACGATCATCTTCACATCGTGGCCCAGAAGCCATGTGCAGATCTGCTGGACGAAACGGTCTACCTCGGCCTGGTCGCGCGGGCCGTAGGGGCAGCGAGCGGAGTCGCCGAAGTACACGAGGCTCTCCTCGGGCAGGCGCTTCTGGAGCGCCCGGGCCACCGTGAGGCCGCCGTAGCCCGAATCGAAGACCCCGATGGGCCGGTTGTCGTAGCCGTCGAGGCCGTCGGCGCGCATCTGCTCCACGACAACTGCCCTACTTGTGAACGACGACCACGTCGCCGACTTCCAGCACCTCGTGGAGTTCCTTGGCCTTATCGGGCGGTAGGTTCACGCACCCGTGGCTGCCGTGCTCCTTGTACCACTTGCCGCCGAACTTTGCCTGCCAGCCGGCATCGTGGAAGCCGATGGAATTGTCCTTAAAGGGCATCCAGTACTCCACCTCGGTCTCGTAGTCCTTCGTGCCGTCGGGCTTGTAGCCGCGCAGCACCGACTTGCCGTCGTTGGTCTTGATGTAGTAGGTGCCCTCGGGGGTGTCGCGGCCGTCCTTGGGAAGACCGCTCACGATATCGCTCTCCCACAGCACCTTGCCGTCCTCGTCGAAGAGCGTGGCGTGCTGCTTTTTCAGATCCACATCGATGTAGCGGCTGCCGAAGTCGCGCCCGTGCTCGTCGGGAGCGGTCGCGGCATTCTGCTTCATCACGATCTCGATGGTGCCGCCCTCGCCCGCTTCCAGGGCCTCCTTCACCTTCTCGGCCGTGGCCTGGCTGTCGGTGATCCAGCCGTAGTCGCCGCCCTTTACGGTGAATTTCTTGCCGTCGGGACGCGTATAGGTGCGCGTGGCGCCCACCGTGTCCATGGCGTTCACCTTCTCCTGAACCATGGACACCAAAGGCGTCGCATCGAAGGACACCGTCAGGTCGTCGGCCACCTTCACCTGCTCGGCGATGGCCTCCTTGTCGATGGCCAGCACCTCCTTGCCCGCCATGGTCAGCGTAAGCGCGCCGTCCATGTAGGTGTTGGCCTGCTCGCGGGCCGCGGCCAAGGCCGGATCGTCCTCGGTGACGGACGGCTTGGCGAGCACGGCATCGGTAAGTTTCACCTTCGGGGCGAAGTTCACCGTGCCCTTGGTCACCTGATCGAGCACTACGTCGGCCAAAAGGGTGTTACCCTCCTCCTCGGGCTCGATCTTGAAGGCCTGGGCGGCATCGTCGAAAGCCAAGCTTGCGTTCTTCGGCGCCTGGCCCTTGCTGTTGACGGCGTCTACCGCCGCCTGAATGGTGTCGGCCAACGCCGTCTCCTCGAAGGTGGAGACCAGATCCTGGGTATCGTCGTGGTTCTGGAACACCTCGTAGGGCCATGCCCACGGATCCATCTGCGAGAGCAGGTTGTCGGCAATGGCCTGGGAATCCAAGGTCATGCCCATGTCCTTGGCGGCCAAGGTCAGATCGAGCCCGTGGCCCTCCACTTTGAAGGTGTAGTCTCCCAGCACCCCGTCGAGCATCTCATGCACCTCGTCGGGCGTCATGCCCGAGATGTCCATGTCGAGGATGGAGGTATGGGGGAAGAAGCGCCCCATGAAGACGAAGACCCCCGCGAAGTAGATGATGGCGACGACGCCGACGAGGGACGCGACGGCAATGCCGAAGATCTTGAGGCCCCGGCGCTTGCCGGAGCCGGGGGGATTGGGGTTCACCTGATAGCCGGGCACATAGCCGCCCTCGCCCGCGGGCGCCAGATGCGGGGCCTGGTACGGAGCAGGCGGCGCAGGCGGCACGGGGGTTCCTCCCGCCGCACGCTTTGGCGCGGTGGGCTGCGCGGGCATCGCCGCGGTCGGCTGCACCGCAGGCGCGCCAGAGGGGCGACCGCGCGGCACCTCTATCTTCCCGCTGCGCCCCGCAGGACGCGCAGGCGCGGGCGCCTGGGCCCCGGAGGGCTGCTGCTCATTCGATTTTCCGTGTCTTCCCTGGTTATGCTTGGCCATATCGTGCTTTCGTGGAATCGCTCGTCAGGACGGGGCCGCAACGCCCCTCTCTTTGGGAAAGAATTATACGACACTCCCCCGCATGCGAGAACGGGCATCCTCGGCCTCGGCGTTACTTTCACACACGCGCGGCCGCCCGCGCCCCGGCGCGGGCCATTTACCACGGCCTGTCCACGAAACTTACGCGAGTTTCAGAAGTATTCCCAGAACATGACTGGTTTTCTTAAGATTTGGAAGGCGTCTGCGACGGCTGGGAAAAGAGAAGCCCCTCTGACCAGGCAGGTTTCCAGTCAGAGGGGCCGAACGGTTCTGGTGGAGGCGCGGAGAATCGAACTCCGGTCCATACTAAATCGTCCACGAGGCTCTACAAGCTTAGTTGGCGATCGGGCTTCGGAGCGGATCGGTTCGCCAACCAACGTGGCCGCTCCTAGTCGGTTCAATCTTTCCCGCGGCCATACCGACTACGTGCCGCGGGGCATTCCCCTCAAATGACGCCTTGCCCGGTTCGGGGAAACACCGGGGTCGGCGATCACCAAAAACTGCGGTTAGGCAGCCATGGCGGCCGGCATGTAGTAGCCGGTCTTAGAAGTGTTTTTGCCAATTAACTTGACGTTACCCCTGTTTAACGTGGCGAGGAGACCACGACCTGCTCCTCGTTTCGGACTTACCATGTCGAAACCAGTCGCCCCCAAAGGGTTGCCGTCCCATTCTAGCGGCCGCGCCTTTCCTGTCAAGGGCAGCACAGCCGCCTGCGGTGCGGGTGCGGGCGAGCGCGCGGCCGCCCGCATCCGCGCCAGGCAGCTGGTGGCCGTCTACTGGGCCACGGTCACCAGCTCGGTGCCGTCCAGATCGTAGTCGTCCAGGCACAGGCTGTGGCGCGCCGGCTCGTCGTAGGTGCACCAGTAGTAGGTGCGGCTCGCCGCGGAGTAGCAGTCGCTGAACATGGTGTACTCGTAGCGGCCGTCGCCCATCTTGCCGGCGCCCTTGCACATCGAGCAGCCCTCCAAGGTGCGGAACAGGCGCGTCACGTTCGCGGCCTCGCCCTCCTCGGTCGGGTAGTTCGCGTTCAGGTAGGCGGCGCGCACGAAGCGGCTGGCCGGGTCATAGCCGCCCGGGAAGCCCACCATGCCCGCGCCGGTGCCGAAGGCCTTCAGGGTATCGCGGGTCCAGGTGACCGGCTCCGGGTGCTCGTTGCTCACGTGCAGGTAGTTGCGCACGTTCTCGGCATGCCACGGGAAGGGCGGCTGGTTGGTCAGCACGTCAAGATCGTCGTCGTACACGTGCATGCCGTCGGCCTGGCACTCGATGACGATGGACTCCTTCGCGTCACCCACGATCCAGTGCAGCTGGGCCACGGCGTAGCCCTCGTTGGGGGCCTTGGCCACGAGCGTGACCTTCTTAAGCGCGGAGCGCACCTCGGCCACGGTGGAGAACTGCGAGGCGATCCACAGCGGGAACTCATAGACGGCCAGGTTCACGCCGCCCTCGGCCGGGCCCTCGGCGAACTGGGCATAGCCGGGGAAGTTCAGGCCGCCCACGGCGAGTCCCGCCTCGTTGCCGCAGTCGAAGTAGCACGGAGCGCCGTTCACCACGATGGCAGTGCCCACGCAGGCGTACTTCGGCTCGATGGCGCCGAGGAAGGGCGACGGGATGCGCGCGCCGCGGGGCGTGACCACGACCCTCTCGCCGTAGGACTCGCACCAATCCAGATTGCGACCGAAGTACATATTGCCCTTGCTGTCAGAGAAGCGGACACCTGTGCACATGATGATCTCCTAAGTCTCGGAAACGAAAACGGGAGCGATCGGCCCGATCGCTCCCGCCCATGGTAGGCCCGCACCTCATGCGACCGCCGTGGCGGCCCGGCTCGGTTGCCGTTTTGACAGCGACGCGTCGCCGTTACTTTTTCTTCTTCAAGAAGCTGAGCGAATCGGCGATCTCATCGAAAGTGCCCTTCAGCTCTGCGGCCACGGCGGCACCGTCCTTGTAGATGGCGTTCACATCCTTAGTGGCCGCCGCCACGCCCTCGCGGCTGATGCCCAGATCGAACTCGTCGCCGTCGGAGGTGCGCTCCACGCGCACGCCATCGTCGTCATTGTCCTCGTCGACGTAGTAGTACTCCACCTCGTTGCCGTCCTCGTCCAGCAGGATAAAGCCGATCTCGTTGTCGAACTCGTCCACGATGACCGCGTGCACGTCGCCGTCCTCGATCTCCATCTCGATGATCTCGCTCTCCTCTTCGGGCTCCTCTTCGATATGATAGCCCTCAAAGTTCAGAACGTCGGCCTCCTCATCGGCGGCCACGGCCTCTTCCACCTCTTCGGCGTCCCAGCCGTCGTAGTCGGCCTCGTTATCGGCCATGAAGCTGTCGTAGGCATGCTCCACGTCGCTTTCCGCGGCGTCCTCGCCGAAGATCTCGTCCTCGTCGTCCTCCGCGTCCTGAAGCTCGGTCTCCTGGTCGGTCCACTCGGCCTCGGTCTCGCCGGTCTCCTCCATGCTCTCAAGCTCTTCGTCCAGGCCCATGGCGTCGCTCCTTTTGTCGTGTCCGTCCTTCAGCGGCAGCGCGCAGACGCGCCCGCGATTTCATGATGCCACCCGTCGGCGTTGGGCGCGCGCGGGCGGCGCTTTCGTTTCCCTACCGTGAACGCTCTTTCATGGCGCGGTCGATCTCGCGCTTCATGTCGCGCTCCCTCATGGAGGCGCGCTTGTCGAAGAGCTTCTTGCCGCGGGCCAGCGCCAGCTCCACCTTCACGCGGCCGTCGGTGTTGAAGTACATCTTCAAGGGCACGATGGCCAGGCCCTTCTCGGCCACCTTCGCCTCCAGGTAGCGGATCTGCTTCTTGTGCAGCAGAAGCCGGCGCTTGCGGTCGGGGTCGGGATTGAAGATGGACCCGTTGGCGTAGGGCGGGATGTGCACGTTGTTCAGCCACACCTCGCCGCCGCGGATGAGCGCGAAGCAGTCGGTGAGCTGGCAGTGGTTGTCGCGCAGCGAGCGCACCTCGGTGCCCGTCAGCTCGATGCCGGCCTCGTAGGTCTCGAGCACCTCGTAGTCGTGCAGGGCCCGGCGGTTCTTCGCGATGACCGTCTCGTCGCGCTTCGCCACGGCCCCTACGCCTCCTCGGACGGGCAGGCGGCCTCGGCGTCGTCGCCAGCTTCGGCCGCCCCCGCGCTCGCCGCGCCGCCCATGCCGGGCACGAAGCTCGCATCGGCGGACAGGTCGCGGGCGAAGCGCACGATGAGGCGCACCGTGGCCTGAAGGTCGGCCAGGCACACCACCTCAGTGGGCGTGTGCATGTAGCGCAGCGGCACCGAGATGAGGCCCGTGGGAATGCCGTCGCGGGCCACCTGGATGGCGCGGGCGTCGGTGCCGGTCACGGAAGGCTCGGCCTCCAGCTGGTACGGAATGCCCTCGGCCTTCGCCGCCGCCACCAAGCGCTCGAAGACGACGGGGTTGATATTCGGGCCGCGGGCGATGACCGGGCCCTCGCCGCAGACGATCTTGCCGTACTTGGTCTTGTCGATACCGGGGTAGTCGGTGGCATGGGTCACGTCGAAGGCGAGCGCCACGTCCGGGTTCACAGCATGGGCGCTCGTCATGGCACCGCGGGTGCCGATCTCCTCCTGGGTGGTGGCCGCGACGATGAAGTCGCCCGGGGCGCCGCCGGCCTTCGCCAGCTCCTCCATCACACGGCAGGCGATCCACACGCCGCACTTGTCGTCGAAGCACTTGGATACGGCCATGCCGTCTCCGAAGCGCTCGAAGCCCACGCCGAAGGTGATGGGGTCGCCCACCGACACGAGCTTCTTCACGCGCTTGGGCTTCAGGCCCAGATCGATCACGAGGCCCGAGAGGGGCGTGACATTCTTGCGCTCGTCGGGCTCGATGAGGTGGATGGGCTTGCGGCCCACCACACCGCGCAGCACGCCGCTTGCCGTATGCACGTCCACGCGCATGCCGGGCAGAATGGCCGCGTCGACCCCGCCGAGCGAGGCCACCGACAAGAAGCCCTCGTCGGAAATGTAGGTGACCATGAGGCCGATCTCGTCCATATGCGCCGCCAGCATGAGCGTGGGCGCGCCTTCCTCGGTGCCCGCGAGCAGCGCCCGCACCGAGCCCATGGTGTCGGTGGTAATCTCGTCGGCCACATCGGCCAGGCGCTCGCGCACGAGCGCGGCGGCCGGCTCCTCGAACCCGGTCGGCGAGGGCGTCTCCAAAAGCTGCTTCAGAAACTTCACGTGCTTCTTCTTCATATCACCAGTATCCTTTCGAATGCTTCCGCTTGCGCTCGGGCTTGGGCGGACGGAAATCGAGCGCCAGCTGGCCGTCGGTGGTCTTCTCCTGCTTCTCGGCAGGGGCCGCGCCCTTGCGCTCCACCTTCTCGATGGTCCACGACACCGCGCCCGCGCCGAACAGCTCCAGCATCTTCAGGCGCGCGTCGTGGGCGTTGGCCTTGGTGTTGGCGCGCGCGTCGCTCTCGAACTCGAACAGGCCGCGCTCGCGGTCGTGGGAGCCTTTGGGCGACTGGTAGTGGGCGATGTAGGTTGCCATAGACGCTCGGATTCCTTCCTTTCAATAGCTCGCCCGCCATTCTAGCACGAGGGATGCGCGCCCGTGCCGCCGCGGGGCCGACAACGCAAAAGCGGACCGGAATGATTCCGATCCGCTTGGAATGCTGGAGCCGGTGACAGGAATCGAACCCGCAACCCACTGATTACAAATCAGTTGCTCTACCGTTGAGCCACACCGGCGAGGTGTTCCGCGGCCGCGCGGCCGCGTCTGCGAGCAGAGCTTTCGTCCGCACCCGCGAGCGCTCATTGTACGACAACAAACTCGTTTAGGGAAGGTCGCGCACCGCATGCCCACAGGCCGACGGTCCATCCCCGGCAGCCTCCCGCCCCGCGTGCGCCGCGGCCCTGCGGCACGAGTGCGCCCCGGAGGACATCCGCGTCCGAGACGCTACTCCTTGGCGCCCCACTGCTCGTAGTAGGCGTCGATGGCCGCCGCGATATCGTCGTCGATGACCACGCGGCCGGCCACCTCGTGGTTGTGCAGGCACTCCTTCACCTCGGCCATGGACACGATGGAGGCCACCGGGAAGCCGTACTTCGCCTCGATCTCCTTCTGGGCCGTGGTCACGCCGCCCTTCCCCACCTCCATGCGGTTCAAGGACACGATGAGCCCGCGCACCTCCACGTCGGCGGCGCCCTTCAGGATGGGATAGGTCTCGTCGATGGACTTGCCCGAGGTGGTCACGTCCTCCACCATGATGACCCTGTCGCCATCGGCGAGCTCGGCACCCAAGAGGTTGCCTGCATCGGCCCCGTGGTCCTTCGCTTCCTTGCGGTTGCAGCAGTACTTCACTTCCTTGCCGTAGAGCTCCTGCAACGCCATGGCGGTGACCACGGCCAGGGGGATGCCCTTGTAGGCCGGCCCGAACACCACGTCGAAGTCGAGCCCGAAGTTGTCGTTGATGGCCTGGGCGTAGTACAGGCCCAGACGGTGCAGCTGCTCGCCGGTCACGTAGGCGCCCGCGTTCATGAAGAACGGCGACTTGCGCCCGCTCTTCAACGTGAAGTCGCCGAACTTCAGCACGTCGCTTTGAACCATGAACTCGATGAACTCGCGCTTATAAGCCTCCATGGCCGTCCTTTCGCTCCAGGGACCCTCTCATTTTCCATGGGGAACATGATACCCGATTCGACAGGGGGTGCGACCGCGCGGCGACAGTTTCGCGGTTAGTTGACACCCGAACATATATTCGGTTATTATAGCGTACATCCATTCGGGCGAACAGGTGTGCATGTTTAGGAGCGATCAATCACAGGGAAGGAGGCCGGCCGTGAATGTTATCGAGAAGCTGGAAGTGCTGGCCGATGCGGCGAAGTACGATGTGGCCTGCACCTCCTCCGGCGTACAGCGTTCGGGGAAGAAAGGGCAGCTGGGCGCGGCGCACCAGGCGGGCTGCTGCCATTCCTTCACGCCCGACGGGCGCTGCGTCACGCTGCTGAAGGTGCTCATGACCAACGCCTGCGTCTACGACTGCGCCTACTGCGTGAACCGCGCCAGCAACGCCGCGGTCCCGCGCACGGCCTTCACCCCGCGGGAGCTGGCCGACCTTACCATCGGGTTCTACCGTCGCAACTACATCGAGGGGCTCTTCCTCTCCTCGGGGGTGGCCGGCTGCCCCGACCGCACCACCGAGCTCATGGTGCAGGCCCTGCGCATCCTGCGGGAGGAGTACGGCTTTCGCGGCTACATCCACACCAAGACCATCCCCGGCACGTCCCTGGAACTCATCGACGAGCTGGGCCGCCTGTCCGATCGCCTCTCGGTGAACCTGGAATTGCCGAGCAAGCAGAGCCTGGGGCTTCTGGCCCCCAACAAGTCGCGCCACTCCATCCTAACCCCCATGCGCCACATCTTCGAGTCGGTGGCCGAAGACAAGGAGTCCCGCGCCCTCGCCCAGCGCCGCACCACGGTGTACCGGGAAAAGAGAATGGCCCGCAAGACGCGGGCCTTCGCCCCGGCGGGCCAGTCCACCCAGATGATCATCGGCGCCACCCCGGAAAGCGATTACCAGATCCTGAACCTGTCGGCGGCGCTCTACACCCAGCTGTCCTTGAAGCGCGTGTTCTTCAGCGCCTATCTGCCCGTGGTGGCCGACCCGCTCCTGCCCGCCACCGATGCCGTGCAGCTGAACCGCGAGCACCGCCTGTACCAGGCCGATTGGCTTCTGCGCTACTACGGTTTCAACGTGAGCGAGATCATCGACGAGAAGAACCCCTTCCTCGCCCCCGATGTGGATCCGAAGGCCAACTGGGCCTTAAACCACCTGGATTTCTTCCCCGTAGAGGTAAACACCGCACCCCTCGAGGCACTGCTGCGCGTGCCCGGCATCGGCGTGCGCGGGGCGCGGCTCATCCTGCGGGCCCGGCGCCAGTCCACCCTGGGCGAGGCGGAGCTGCGCCGCCTCGGCATCGCCTACAAGCGCGCCCGCTACTTCATCACCATGAACGGTGCCTACGGGGGCTCCGGCATCGACTTCTCCCGCGATGCGCTGCACGCGCGCCTTTCCGCCCCCATCGAGGGCGGCCGCCACGGACGGCGGGCCGACCGGGCCGTGCAGGGCCAGATGAGCCTCTTCGAGGCGGTGGACGCGCCGCCGGTGCTCCCCGAGGCGAGCCCAGCCAATCGCGCCGCCCTCGATGTCGCCTTCGAGGCCCAGCGCCGCGCCTTGGCCCAGCCGGCCGCCATCGGGGCGCCAGCCCGTGCCGGCGAAAGCGAGCGGCCGCCTATCCTCGGCGCAGACACATCCCCTGCCGAATGCGGGGGCGCGTCGCAGGAGGGCGCCCCGCACGGCGATGCCGTCTGCGAGCCGCTGCTCTCGGTGGCCTAGGAGAGCGCCGTGCACCGTGCAGACCCCGACACGCCCTTCTCCGAGCCCGAAATCTACGACGAGGTGGCCTACGCCTACGACGGCACCCTGGAAGGACTGCTCTCGGCCATCTTCGCCGCCTACGAGCGCCATGAGAACCCCACCGACGTAGTGCCCGAAAGCCATCTGCAGCCTCGCCTGGGCCAGCGGGTGGCGGCCATTCCCACGAACATGAACCATGCGGCCCGGGTGCTGCGCGGCGTGAAGCGGGCCTGCGGCTGGCGAGCGGCCCATGCCGTGAAGCAGGCCAGTTGCTCCGACGAGCCCGATGCGGGCACCGCCGCCTACCGCTTCGTGCGCTACGCCATGGACGAGCAGAAGCTCCGCGCCTGCGACCGGTGCCGCAAACGGGCCTCCTGCAAAGGACGCGGCGGCACAGGCCCCTGCCCCAAGATGCGGGGCCGCGCCCTCTCGGACATCACCCATCCGGCCGTGGAGCGGCTCTTCCGCATCTCCCGCTCCATCAGCCAGGAATGCGAGCATATGCGTCAGTTCGTCCGTTTCCAGCATCTGCGAGGCGAGAGCGAGGGCGGCGGGACCAGCACCGAGGTGTGGTTCGCCCGGGTGAGCCCCAAGGCATCGGTGGTGCCCCTGGTCATGGATCACTTCGTGGAGCGGCTCGGCGTGCAGCCCTTCATCATCTACGATGAGGTGCACGAGTTGGCCGGAGTCTACGACGGAGGCGACTGGCACCTCGTGGCCACCGCCGGCCAAGGCGATCTCGCCGGGGCCCTCCCCGACCCCACGGCCGACGAGGCGCTGCTCAGCGAGGCATGGCGCGCCTTCTACCGCTCGGTATCAGTGGGTGCCCGCTACCATCCCGAACTGCGCCGCCAGTTCATGCCCAAGCGCTTCTGGAAGAGCCTCACCGAGCTCCAGGAGAGCCCCGCATCCCTGCGCCGGCCTACAAGCTGAACAGAAGCTCGCTTGCCGGCGCGGTCAGCTTGCCGGGTACGGCACGCTCGCACTCGTAGGCCAGCCCCACGGCCGGACCCACGTGCACCCCGATCACAGGGCTCACCGGCAGCACCTCCACCGCGTGCCCCACTACCGGCTCCACCGCCTCGCGCGCCCATCGCACCGCCGGAGCCGCGGCGCCGATGTAGTGCACCACCACGCGCCTGAGGCCGCAGGCGGAGATATCCTCCTTAAAGGTGTCCGCCATGCGGGCGAGCGTCTTCTTCCACGTGCGCACCTTCGCGAGCGTCGCCGTCTCCCAGTCGGCCACGGTGAGCACCGGGGAGATCTGCAACAGGCCGCCGAGCAGGGCCGAGGCGCCCCCGATGCGGCCGCCGGCCTTCAGAAACGCCAGGCTCTCCGGCGCGAAGATGAACCGCGAGGCCGCCACCGCGTCCGTAGCTGCCCGGGCGCACTCCTCCAGGGAGGCCCCCGCATCGCGCGCATCGGCCGCATCCAGCACGGCGAACATCTCATCGCCGCAGTTCGACGTGGAATCTACCAGCGTGCAGCGGAACTGTCCGAACCGCTCCCGACAGGCGCGGGCCGCCCGCACCGCGCCCTCGAAGGTGCCCGACATCTTCGACGACATGAAGATGCCCAGCACCTCGTCTCTGGCCTCGGCGGCGCGGTCGAAGAGCTCCTCCAACGCATGCTGCGAGGGCTGGCTCGAGGTCGGCGGGTTGTCGATCATATCTGCGATATCCTCGTAGAAGGCCGCCACATCCATGTCAGCCTCGCGGTGCTCCACCCCATCGCGGTTCACGTACAGCGACACCACCTCGATATCGCGCGCCCGCACCACCTCAGACGGGATGGATGCCACCGAGTCGGTAACGATCTTGACCACAACGTCTCCTCTCGCACATCAGGTCTGCCCGCAACGCTCGCGAGCGAAAGCTTTCCGCCTATGCTACCTCATATGGGTCCGCGAGCATTCCGCGAGCGCGTTTGTTCACCCAGCGGTCAACCGAGGCCGACGGGCGCGCCATCCGCAACCGCCCCCCCGCGCCCTCTCGCAACCTCGCGTGTGCCGTGAAGCCCGCACGCGTCGCGGCGCCTTTGCCGCCCGCATTCCGCCCCGCCTTCCACGCGCCTCTCCGCACGGCAAAGCGCCCCGCCGGGGAGGGTGGCGGGGCGCGTGCAAGAGGGAGGGCGAGAGAGCCTGTCTACTTGGCCGCGAGAGCCTTGGCCATCATGCGGGCGAAGGTGACCGAACGGCCGCAGCAGTTGCCCGTGGACATATTCGGGTAGGTGCCGGCATAGTACGAGCCGGAGTCCACGCCCGCCACGTAGAGCCCCTCGATGGGCTCTCCGGCGTCGTTGACCGCCTGGAACTGCTCGTTGATGGTGATGCCGTCAAGGGTGCAGAGCATATAGCCCGACGTGCGCACACCGTAGAAGGGAGCCTTGCGCACCGGGGAGAGGCGGAAGGCCTCTTTGCCGAAATCGGGATCTACCTGGTTGTCGTAGTTCTCATTCTGACGCTCCACCGTCTTCTTCAGGTTATCAGCAGGGATGCCCAGGCCCTCGGCCAGCTCCTCGATGGTGTCGGCTTTCACAATGTAGCCCTCGGCCAGAAGCCCCTCGTTCATGCCCTGCACCACCTCGAGCGTCATGTTCGTGGGCGCTCCGTTCTCGAAGGGGAACACGCGGGCACAGCCGTGAATGTCGAACTGCTCCATATAGGCGGCGTAATCCGAATCCCAGATATCCACGATGGTGTGATGAGGCTGGGTAAGCGCCGCGTTCAGCACATAATCGTAGGGCGCTGACTCGTTGATGAAGCGCTCTCCGTTCAGATTCACCTTCAGCCACGGGTTCGAGCCCATCCAGAACAGCGATCCCACCGTCTGCGACCCGCCGTACTCGTCGGGCTTGATGGCAATGCGGTCGAACACCATAGCCGTATGAGCCTCATCCATGTGCGCGCCGGCCCACAAGCATGCCTTGATGCCGTCTCCGGTGGTGCCGTCGATGGCGATGGACAGCGAGTACTTGTTCAGCGTCTCGGGCTGCAGCGCCGCAAGCATGTCCTCGTTGCGGGCATAGCCGCCCGTGCACACGATGACGCCCTTGCTCGCATTGATGCGGATATAGCCGTCGGATCCCTTCGCGATGGCACCGACCACCTTGCCCTCTTCGCAGACGAGCTTCACGAGCGGCGTGGTGAAGCGGAAATCGACGCCCTTCTCCTTGGCGTAGTCGCCGAGCACGATCTTGCCGTTCACCACATCGGACAGGCCGGCGAACTCGGCGTCAGCCGGCCAGCTGGGAATATGCCCGGTGGCCCAGTGCTTGTACAGCGACGGCTTCGCATCGTTGGCAGCTTCATAGAACAGCTCGAAGCCTGCTTCCTTCAGGCGATCCTCGTACCAGTCGATGGCCTCGCCAGAGTTCTGCGCCCAAATGTGGTACAGACGCGGGTTCGCATACCCGTTGGCGTAGCGCGTCAGATCGTTGCAGATCTCGTTCTCGTCGATGACGCAGCCAGCCTCCTTTTGCAGGCGGCTGTTCAGCGAGCCCAGGTTGTCGCGCACGCCGCCCCCGATGGCTCCCTTCTCCAGGCACACCACTCGCGCGCCCTCCTCAGCAGCCGCGCAGGCCGCGAACAGGCCCGAGGTGCCGGCGCCGCATACGAGAATCTCGGTATCCACGGTCTCGACGATCTCGTCTTCAGCGACCTCGGGCTCGGGGCCGAGCCAGTCGACCGCCGCACCCGTGCCCGCCAGCCCATCGGAGCCCGATGACGCCTGGGGTGCGCAGCCCGAAAGCCCCGCGCCCACCAATGCCGCTGCGGCAGCGCCCATGCCCAGAAACGCCCGACGACTCACATCCATCTGCTTCATGATCATTCCCCTTCCTTGAGATGATTCTCCTTGCAAGCGCCCAACGGCGCATTGCGTTTCCGACACAGAGGACAGCCGGCGTCCGACACGAAACCGAAGCGGAGCCGATGCGGTGCCTGCCCTCGTGGCGAGCCCCAGTTTAGGATCCGAACCGGGGCCAAATCATCATGTGGGTCGAGTGAAAAACCGCTCCCAGCATCTCATACGACTCGGGTGATTTTCGATGAAAGACGAGGTGAGGCCCTTCGCGGCCCTCTTCTTCCAACGCGATCTTTGCTACAATGTCACCCTTGAAATGACCGATGCCCATCCGAGGGAGGCGGAGGCATCATGGCCCTCTCTTTCACCGCACCGCATACCGGCCTTTGCGATAAGGCTCGCTTCACCGCGTGTCTCATCGCGCTCGCCCTGTCCATTGCGGCCTATTGGCTCTTGAATTGGTGCGCCTTCCCGCTTTTCGACGACGTGTGGCGCTGGACGCGGGAAGCCAGCGCCATCGCAAGCGGCATCACGCTCACCGCCGTGGCGCTTCTGTCCTATTGGCGCCCGCACTGGTTCCAAAGTCGCTTCATGATGGGGGCCATCGGCGCCACGGCCCTGGCGGGGGCCGCCTCGTGCGGGGCGGGCATCCTGCTCTCCCAGTCGGCCATCCTCATCGTGGGAGCCTCGGCGGCCACCGTCGCCGCAGGGCTCTCGAACATCGTCGTCGGCATCTCGTGCATCGGCCTGTCCATGCGCCAGCTCGGCCTGTGCGCCACCGGGGCCTACGGACTCGCCTACGCCTCGCGCGGCATGTTCGCGCTTCTTCCAGGATCGATCAACTTCGCCCTGTTCTGCATCGCCCCGGTGGCGGCGGCCGTCCTCGTCGCCCGTTTCGCCCGACCCGTGCTGAACCAGCAATATGCCCACGGAACGCCAGCCGAGGTAGCGCTCACCGCACCGGCCTCGGTTCTCCCCTTCGGGCATCAGTTCTTTCTGGCGCTGCTCCTGTTCCGCTTCATCTACGGCTTCACCCTCACCTTCGGCGAGACAGACCGCACACCGGTATTGGCTGTCGGGGCGCTTCTCCCCTTCGCGGTCGTGCTGGCCATCGCAGCCGCACGCCGCAAGGCGCTCTCCCCCGAGTCGCTGTTCCAGCTATCCATCCTCTTCTCAGTAGCAGGATTCCTCATCGTGTCCATCGGCGAAGACGGCCACCGCGCAGCCAGCGTTCTCCTCTCCTGCGGTACGGGCTTCTTCGAGATGTTCATGTACTACATGCTCATCGCCCTGGGCACGAAAAACCCCGTCGCCGCCCTGCCGATGCTCGCCTGGGGTAACGCCATGGCCTCATGGGGAACGCTTCTCGGCGCCAACTTCGGACGCCTGGCAAACTCCTTCGCCAGCCGGCCCGCGCTGCTCGCGGCCACGGTAGCCCTCGTGATCTTCTGCATCGTCGCCTACATTCTGCTCGCCCGCAAGGAACTCGACTTCACCGCCACGCTCCGAGGCATCACCCCCGTTTCGCCGCTCGTCACCGTGCAGGGAACCGACGGCAGCGCGCTCTCGCTCGAGGAGCGCTGTCGAGACATGAGCGAGGCCTGCGGCCTCACGGCACGCGAAGCCGAAGTGTTCGGATATCTGGCGCGAGGACGCAATGTGCGCTTCATCGAAGAGGAGCTCGTGGTGTCGTACAACACGGTAAAGACCCACGTGAGCCATATCTACGCGAAGTTGGGCGTGCACTCCCATCAGGAGCTCATCGATTTGGTGGAGCAAGGCGACGCGTCACGAACCTGACAATGCCGGCGAGCTCATTCCGATACGCCCGCGCGAATCAGTCAGCCCGTCGGCAGCCGCAAAGCACCCGAACGGAAACCGGGGCCCGTCCGCGGCCGCTCGCCCTACACCCCCGTGAAGTCGAAGGCGGGGATGAAGCTCTCCTCGGCCGCGCCGCCTTCCTGCCAGAAGTAGTCCTGCACGCCCAGGGCGTCCGCGTAGTCGAGGAGCTCCTCGTATTCGGCATCAGACACCGTGTTCGCTAGCTCGGGAGCCATCGCGAGAGCCGATGCGGCCCGCGCGTTCCCCCCGGCAGCGCTGCGGGCGAGCACGGGGGTGTACTGATTCATGAGGGACAGTCGCAGGGCATTTCCGAAACGCTCGTGCAACAGCCGCACGACCGCCTTCGAGTTCTCCAGGGCCCCGGGCAGCATGAGATGGCGCACTACCACACCGCCGACCAGGCGCTCCTGGCCGCGATACTCGTCGTAGCGCGGCTCGCCCGCCTCCTCCACCATGGCGGCAAGGGCCGCCAGCGCCACCTCGGGGTAGTCGGCCGCACGGGAGTAGCGGCGCGCGAGCGCGGCATCGGCGTACTTGAAGTCGGTGAGATAAGCGTCTACGAGGCCCCTGTTCGCACGCACGGCCTCCACCGTCTCGTAGCCGCCCGTATTCCACAGCACGGGCAGCTCCATACCGGCCTCTCGCGCCAGCGCCACGGCCGCGCGAATCTGCGGCCCATAGTGCGTGGGGGTCACGCAGTTGATGTTCAGGGCCCCGGCTCCCTCGAGCTCGCCCATGATGGCCGCCAAGCGTTCCACGGTGATCGCGCGGGCGTGCTCGCCGAGGGCGATGTCGGCGTTCTGGCAGTACGCGCAGCGCAAGGGACAGCCGGCGAAGAACACCGTGCCGCTGCCGTCCTCGCCGGAAATCGGCGGCTCCTCCCAAAAGTGCAGCGCCGCCCGCGCCACCATCAGGCGCCCGTCGGCCCCGCAGAGTCCGCACTCCCCCGCTGCGCGGTTCGCCCCGCAGCCCCGGGGGCACTCATGGCAGGAATGCGGCAGCTCGTAGCCGACCGATTTCAGTTCTTGCATCTCAAACCCCTCGATTTGAGCAGTAAACGCCGCGAGATAGACATCCTCGAATCCTCCGCTTGACCCTTGGACTACTCGAGCGGTGAATTGCCACCATAGCACCTGCTCACGGTTTCCTCAAGCAAACTTTCCGCAAGCTCTTTCCGGCAAGACAATCTATCTCGCGGAGTTTGCTGCGCAAAACCGCGACTTATAGAGACAAAGCCGCTGAATCGGGAGCGCCCATCGCCCCCGATTCGAAAGAGTCACAGCTAGTTGGAGCTGTAGTCGAAGCCGTCGTAGTCGGCCGGGTCGTTCCAGTCGGCATCGTCGAAGGCATCCCAGTCCTCGTCGTCCCCATGGTCGTGATCGTGGCCGCCACCGTAGGCTTGCTCGGCACGGGTCCAGTCGAGGCCCGCCTCGGCCCCGGCCGCCTCGTCGCGGTACACGAGTGCCAGTGCCGCCGGCGCCATGTCGGCGCCCCCGATGACCGCCAGAAGCTCCAGCAGGTGCATGGTCGCCTCCACGCCCGGCAGGATCACCTCGGCGTCGTCGGCTGCCATAAGCGCCGCGGACAGCTCAGCCAGGAGCATCTCGGCGGTGTAGTCGCCCGTAAAGCGCTTCTGGCGCACCGCGCGTACCACCGGGTCGGCGCTCACGGGACTGAACAGCGGCACCTGGTCGGCGTCGAGCGCGCCCACGGACCGGGCCGCCGCGTCGTCGAGCGCCGTCGCCTCGATAGCGCTCACCAGGGCCGCGGCCAGAGGCAGCGTGTGGGTGTTGCGCATCAGCTGGGCCCGACCTGGCGCGCCCACTTCCACCACCTCGCCGAAGAGGGCCTCCAGGAGGGCGCGCACCGCCGGCGGAATCTCGGCCTCGGAGGCCACCGGCCCCAGCAGATTGTCGCACGCGAAGGCATCCTCGGCCACCAGCGAGCGCACCGTCACCGGTGCCTCCACCATGACCAGATCGTTCACCGTGGCCACGGCGTTGATCTCGCGGGCGAAGTTGGGGGTCGTAGCCGACAGATCAACGAGCGCCGAGCCCGGCGCCACGCTCGTCACCAGGCCGTCGTCGCCGAAGTACAGATCCTCCAGCGCCGAGGCGGAGGTGCAGTACGTGAGCACGATGTCGGCCGAGGCGGAATCGGCCGCGCGGACGAAACCCGCTTCGGCCAGACGCTCCTCGACAGCCGCGATGAACGTGCGCGCGCCCACATATGCATACGACGTTGCCATTACCGCTCTCCCTTCACCTTGCGCGCGATGCGATCGGCCACCGACAGGTTATCGCGCTTGTCATGGCCCCAGAACACCACGGCCAACATCTCGGGTCCCACATGGCTGCCGATGACAGGCCCGATGCTGCATTCCAGGATGAGCAGGTTCGGATCTTCCTTCAGCAGGGCCTCCCTCAAGCGGCCCGCGTCCTTCGGGCAGTCGGCGTGCCCGATAATCGCCGTGTGGGTGGGGCCAGCCGGATCAACGTTCTTCTTGTAATACTCCACGAGCTGCTTGATGCCCTTCTTGCGCCCGCGGGCAACGCCGGTGAGCGCCAGCTTGCCGTCCTCGCCGATGAGCAGCAGCGGCTTCACGTCGAGCGCCGCGCCGGCCACCGCCACCGACGCGGGGATGCGGCCGCCGCGGCGCAGGGCCTCCAGGTCGTCCACCATGAACTCCTCGTTCACGAAGCAGCGCGCCTCCTCGGCCCAGGCGGCCAGCTCGGCGGCGGTCATGCCCTGCTCGTGCTGCACGAGGGCCCCGTAGACGAGCAGGCCCTCGGCCACACTGGCCAGACGGGTATCCACCAGGTAGAACTCGAAGTCGGGGTACTCGGCCAGCACCTGGTCGCGCACGACGCAGGCCGCATCGTAGGTGGCCGACAGACCGCTCGAGAACGCCAAGTACACGCAGGGCGTACCCTCCCGGGCGGCCGCGGCGAACGTCTCGGTCAGCGTCTGCAGGGTCACCTGGGCCGTGCTCGGCTCGGCGCCCTTGCGCATGGCGTTGTAGAAGTCCTCGGCCGAGGAGCTCTCGAACAGATCGTCCTCGAAGGTGCCCCCATCCATCATGTAGGGGAACTTCATGAGCGTGACCCCCTCGCGCTGCACGAGGCGCGCGGGCAGATCGCAGCACGAGTCGACGATCAGGTGACATTGAGCCATAGCAGGGCCCCTTTCCGACGGCGGTACCATTGCCGTCTGTCGGCGAGAGGTGGCGCAGCACGGCACCCCTCCCGCAACTCTACACGATGCCGCGCAGCTCGGCCACGAGAGCGCGGCGCCGATCGTTCAATCCCAGTTCCAGCCCCACCGGGTAGGTGTGGGGGTTCAGCATGCGCAGCTGGGTCTCGTCCAGCGTATCCAATCCGGCCACGGCCCGCGTCCGCGCGGCCATGGCGTTGCGGAACCGAGGGGCGAGCACCACCGCTCCCCCACGGGCCAAAGGCTCGAGCAGCGTCTCGAAGCGCAGGCCCGCCAGGTTCTTCTGGCGCAGGTCGTCCATGGGATCCACGATGACCTCGCGCGCGTCGGGCTCGACGTTCACGTCGAACACCATGTCCCCGGCCACACGGCCGTCGGCGTGGTAGTAGCGGCGCACGTCGAGCACGCCCGGCGTGGTCAGCTTCGCCGCCGACTCCGATATCTTCAGGCGCATCTCCCACGGCGCGCCCGCCCTCGAACGCACGGCGGCCAGCTTGTACACACCGCCCAGCGTCGGCTGGTCGTAGGCACTTGCGAGCTTCGTGCCCACCCCGAACGACGTCACGCAGGCGCCCTCGTCGAGCATCGACTGGATGGTGTACTCGTCCAGATCGTTCGACAGCACGATGCCGCAGTCGGAAAGACCGGCCGCGTCCAGCATGCGCCGGGCCATCTTGGAGAGCCACGACAGGTCGCCCGAGTCGATGCGGATGCCCGCCAATCGCTCGCCCCGCTCGCGCATCTCCAGACCCACCGTGATGGCGTTCTCAATGCCGCGCTCCACATCGTAAGTATCTACGAGCAGCACGCAGTTGTTCGGGAACGCCTGCGCGTAGGCGCGGAAGGCCTCCAGCTCGTCGTCGAAGGACATTACCCAGGAGTGCGCGTGGGTACCCGAGACGGGGATGTCGAACAGGCGACCGGCGAGCACGTCGGAGGTGGAGGCGCAGCCCCCCACCACCGCGGCCCGACTCGCCCACACCCCGCCGAGCCCCTGGGCGCGGCGCAGCCCGAACTCGGCCACGGGGCGCCCTTTGGCGGCCCGGCAGACCCGGGCGGCCTTGGTGGCGATGAGCGTCTGGAAGTTCACCATGTTCAGAAGCGCCGTCTCGATGAGCTGGCACTGCAGGATGGGTCCGGTCACGCGCACGATGGGCTCGTGGGGGAACACGATGGTGCCCTCCGGCACCGCGTCGATGTCCACCGTCAGGCGCAAATCGGCCAGGTAGGAGAGGAAGTCGCCGGAGAAGAGCCTGCCGCCGCCCGGGGCATCGAGGCCCGCGAGGTAGGCGATATCCTCCTCGGTGAAGCGGAACTGCTCCACCATATCGGCCAGCTGCGCCATGCCGCAGGCCACCGCGTAGCCCCCCTTGAAGGGGTAGTCGCGGAAGTACATGGTGAAGCAGGCCTCCTCGTCGGTCTTGCCCGCATCCCAGTAGCCCTGGGCCATGGTGATCTGGTACAGATCGGTCAGAAGCGCGTAGTCCACGTTCATCTACTCGGCCCCTCCCTGGCTCGGCGCGCCCGCGCCGCCCGCGCCGCCGGCACCCGCGCCGGTATCCTTGGGCTTGCGGCTGCGCCGACGACGGCGCGGCTTGCGCGTGCTGTCGGCCGCCTCGCCCGATGCGCCCTCGGCCCGCTCGGGGCGGGTCGCCGACAAGCCCGACGACTTCTGCCCGGGCCGGGCACCTCCGCGGGACTTGCCGGCACCCGAGCCGCCCTTGGCGCCGCTACTGGAGCCACCGCCCTTGCCGCCCCGCGAGCGGCCCTGCCCCTGGGAGGCGCGACCCTCGTCGGGGCGCCCAGCGGCGTCCTTCGCACGGCGCGGCCGGCGCGGCTTGGGCGCGCTACCCTCGGGCACGCCCTCCTCCCGCGAGGTGGACACGCGCTCCAAGGCACGCCCGTCCTCGGCTGAGGAGAGCTTCGTGGAGCGGCGGCGCTTGCGGGGCGCCGGCGTCGCGACCGCACCCGAGCTGTCGCCGCGGCCGCCGGAGCGCTTGCTCCGCCCCCGGCCGCCCTCGCCGCCGCGGGTGCGGCCCGAGCCGCCACCCGACCCCTTGCGCGACGATCCGCCGCCGGTATGGCGTACCTTCCCGCCTTCGGCTAGCTTGTCGGAGCCGGTGAACTGGCTCGTCGAGAAGATGAGCGCCTCGCCCAGGCCGCTGCCGTGCTCGGCCGTAGCCTCTTCCCAGGCCTCCTCGCCCACGGAGTTGGGGCGGTTGGCGCCCTCGGGCGCCGGGTCGAAAGCGGCAAGCGGCACCTTCACCGGCTTCTCGCCCTCCACCTTCAGCGTGATGATCTCCTGGGGCACATCGTGGTCGATCACCTTGGCCGGCCCTAAGGGAGTCTGTACCGTGCCGTTGAGCTTGGGTGCGCGGCCCTTGAAGTCCTTGTAGGCGTCGAACTCGTAGCGCAAACAGCACATAAGACGCCCGCACAGCCCCGAGATCTTCTGGGGGTTCAGCGAGAGCCCCTGCTCCTTGGCCATGCGGATGGACACCGGGCAGAACTCGCCGCCGAGGCGCTTGCAGCACAGCTCCTGGCCGCAGTGGCCGATGCCGCCCACCATGCGGGCCTCGTCGCGCACGCCGATCTGGCGCATGTCGATGCGCACGTGGAAGCGGCTGGCCAGCTTGCGCACCAGCTCGCGGAAGTCGATGCGCTCCTCGGCCTCGAAGTAGAAGACGGCCTTGTCGCCGTCGAGCAGAAACTCCACCGACACCGGATGCATGTCCTCATGGGCCTCCCGCGCCATCTCCTTGAAGATGGGCAGAGCATCCCGGGACTTCTCCTCCATCTCGCGCGCCCGCTCCACATCCTCCTCGGTGGCGATGCGCTCCACCGGGCGCAGGGCGCTCTTCAAGGCGCGCACCTGCTCCTCGGGCACCTCGATCGTCTCGCTCGCGGCGATGCCGAACTCGGTGCCGCGGGCGGTGCGCACCACCACGGGCATATCTTTTTCTATCTCCAACTCGCCGGGATCGAACCACAGCGTCTTGGGGTTGAAGGTCAAGTTAATCGGTGCGACCCGAACCATGGACAACCTCTCTTACGTCGAACAGCAACGCGTCGATGCACGTTTCCGGGGATACATTATAGGCAAGGGCACGCTCGCACTCGTCCACCTTGGCGGCGGCTGCGGCCAAGCGGCCCGCATCGGCACCCGAGAACAGGCTGACGAGGGTATCGCGCACATCGGCGTTCACCACTAAATCGGGCGTGCCGGAGGCCACCATCATGCCGTCGCGCAGCCACGAGCGCACGATGGAGGTGGTCTGGCGCAGATACTCGGTGGTCTTCGCCGACAGCGCCCGCTTGTTGCGGGCCTCGATCTGACGGATGGCCGACTTCGCGAGGAAATCCGCGTTCTCGGCCAGCTCCGCTTCCTGGGAGGCGCGCACCTCGTCGAGGGGCGCTTGGGAGGCCTTCAGAATATCGCGGGCCATCTCCACCACGTCCCAGTCGTCGGCCTGGCCGAGCCGCGCGAGAGCGGCCAGAAGCCGGCTGCGGAAGGACAGCCGCTCGTTGCCCGGCGCCTGCAGGAAGGCCACGGCCGCCGTGATGGATCCGCCGCAGGCCTCGATGGCCATGCGCGCCTGATCGGGGGCGGCGCCGGTGTTCTGCACCACGATGCCCGCAGCCTCCGAGGCCGGGATATGGCGGAAAGGAACCACCTGGCAGCGAGACACGATGGTGGGCAGCACCGACTCCCGGGTGCGCCCGAGCAGGATCATCACCACGTCGGACTCGGGCTCCTCCAGCGTCTTCAAGAAGGCGTTGGCGGCACTCGCGCCCAGCTGGTCCACGCGATCCAGGATGTAGATCTTCTTATCGGCCTGGATAGGCGCGAGCGACACGTCGGCCACGATCTCGCGCACCTGCTCCACCAAATACCCGGTGGCGCCCTCGGGGGCGAAATAGCGCACGTCGGGGTGCTTGCGGCGCATCACGCGGTCGCAGCGGTTGCAGTCGCCGCACATGCCGCCGCGCGGACCCTTGGGGCCCTTGGGGCACAGAAGCGCCTGGGCGAGCGCATAGGCTGCGAGCGTCTTGTTGGAGCCCGCGGGCCCCACGAACAGGTAGGCCTGGGTCACCCGCTCGGACACCACCGACGCGCGCAAAAACTCGCGCACCTTCGGCTGGCCCAGAATGTTCTCGAAGGCGTCAGCCACGGCGCGCCCCCTTCTTGCCGTCCTTGGGGCCGCCGCCCTTGCGAGAGCCGCCCTTGCGGGAACCGTCCTTGCGGCGGTCGCCGTCCTTGCGGAATGCAACCGCCCCATCCGCGCAGGGGCGGCTCCTATCGCCCGGATGGGCGTTCCCGGAAGCCGCACCGCCCCTGTGCGAGCGCGAGCGCGCACGGCGCTTCTTGCGCGCCTGCTCGCACCGCTCGCGGTGCTTCTCCTCCATCACCCGATCGACGAGGGCTTCCAAGGCCGCGCCGTCGCCCTGCAGGGCCGCAGCCGCCTCGGGCAGAAGCGGCGCCACAGCGGCGAGCACGGCGCGGAAGGTGGCAACCCGCTGCCGCTCGGAGCGCACCGTGCGCACCCGCTCAGGCTCGGCGGCGGCCACCGCCGCGAACCCGTCGGCCACCCGTCGATGGAATGCCTCGCCGGCCTGTTCCAGGCGATCGGTTCCGGCGCGGCGCTCCATACGCGAGCGCACCGTCGCCTCGGGTGCCGCCAGCAGCAGCGTGACGTCGGGCGCGAGACCATCGCAGGCGAAGCGGTTGGCCGCCTCGATGAAGGCACCATCGAGCCCGCGGCCAGCTCCCTGGTAGGCTACCGTGGAGTCGTAGAACCGGTCGCACAGCACGATGGCGCCCCGGCTGAGCGCGGGTTTGATCACCTCGTCGACAATCTGGGCGCGGGCCGCCTCGTAGATGAGCAGCTCGGCCCGGTCGCTCATGGTGCCGTGGGCCGGATCGAGCACCACGCGCCGCAGCGCCTCGCCCACTGCCGTGCCGCCCGGCTCGCGCAGACGCAGCACCGTGCGCCCATGCTCTTCCAAAAACCGCGCGAGGAAGCGGATCTGGGTGGACTTGCCCACCCCGTCGCCCCCCTCGAAGGTGATGAAGACGCCGCGCGCCGGTGCGGCCGGGGCGGAAACCTCCTCGGCGCAGGCCGGCGCGCCGGAGAGCCCGCCTTTGGTTTCTTCCCGCTTCGCCACGGCGCCTAGGCCTCGCTGCGCGCGCCCTCGGCGCTCGCGCGCACGGCGGCGGCCACGGCATCGGCCACGCGCGGATCGAAGGGGTTGGGCATGATGAAGTCCTCGGAAAGTTCCTCGTCGGACACGAGATCGGCCAGGGCCCGGGCGGCGGCCAGCTTCATGGGCTCGGTGATGCGCTCGGCGCGGGCCTCAAGGGCGCCCTTGAAGATGCCCGGGAAGGCGACGACGTTGTTCACCTGGTTCGGGAAGTCGGAACGGCCCGTGCCCACCACGCGGGCTCCGGCGGCCTTTGCCTCGTCGGGGAAGATCTCGGGCGTGGGGTTTGCCATGGCGAACACGATGGCGTCGTCGGCCATGGAGGCCACCATCTCGCCGGTGATGGCCCCGGGGGCCGACACGCCCACGACGATGTCGGCGCCGGCCATGGCATCGGCGAGCGTGCCCTGCATATCGTCCATATTCGTCACCGCGAGCATGGCGCGCTGGGCGTCGTTCAAGCCCTCGTAAGCCGAGCTCACGATGCCGAAGCGGTCGCACAGCGTGACGTTCTCGAAGCCGTAGGCCAGCATGAGCTTCGCGATGGCGATGCCCGCCGAGCCCGCGCCGTTCACCACCGCGCGCACATCGGCGGCGTCCTTGCCCGTGAGGCGCAGGGCGTTGATGAGCCCCGACAGCACCACGATGGCCGTGCCGTGCTGGTCGTCGTGGAACACCGGGATGTCGAGCGCGTCGTTTAAGCGCTCCTCGATCTCGAAGCAGCGCGGCGCGGCGATGTCCTCCAGGTTGATGCCGCCGAAGCCGGGCGCGATGCGGATAACCGTCTCGATGATCTCCTCGGTATCCTGGGTATCCAGGCAGATGGGGAACGCATCCACTCCGCCGAACCGCTTGAACAGCACGGCCTTGCCCTCCATGACGGGCATGGCGGCCGCAGGCCCGATGTTGCCGAGGCCGAGCACGGCGCTGCCGTCGGTGACCACGGCCACGGTGTTGCCCTTCAGCGTACAGTCGTAAGCCGCCTCGGGGTTCTCGGCAATCACCTTGCAGGGCTCGGCCACGCCGGGCGTATAGGCCACGGCCAGGTCATGGCGCGTATCGATGTCCATCTTCGGATCGAAGGCGATCTTGCCCTTCCAGTCCGTATGTTTCTGCAGCGCTTCAGCGGCGATATCCATGGGTTCCGAATCCTTAGAACGTTTTCTCCCGTCTAACCTGCCCATTGTACCCGAACCACCCGCGCGCCGCCCCTCCTGCGCACAAGTTCCACCTAAGAGGGCTCGCACGCCGGCGCCGAGGCCCTCCCCCACGTCGGCGTGCGCTACACTGTTCCCGTCGAAAGGATTTCCATGAACGCAGACAACCCGAACGGAGCCGCCCGGCACTCGAGCGGCGGCGTGAAGGCCGCCGGCCCGCTTGCCGCCGATACCGTCGCCGGCGCCGTCTACGACGCCGTCCGCACCTGCGCCGTCACGCTGCGGCCCGACTTCCGGCGCGCCATCGAGGACGCTCGCGCCCAGGCCGCACCGGCAGGCCGCACCGCCGGCGTGCTCGACCGCATCCTGAAAAACGCCCGCATCGGCGCGGAAGATGCCGTGCCCATCTGCCAGGACACCGGCAGCGTGTGGGTGTGCCTGGAAGTCGGCGAGGAGCTGGCCGTGCCGGGAAACATCTTCAGCGGCGTGAACGACGCGGTGGCCCGGGCCTACACCGACGGGGCCCTGCGCATGTCCCTCGTGCGCGACGCGCTCTTCGACCGCGCCAATACCCGGAACAACACCCCGGCCTTCTGCGAGCTGAAGCTCGTGCCCGGCGCCCATGCCACCCTGCACGTGCTTTTGAAGGGCGGCGGCTCGGACAACGCCTCCCGCGTGGTCATGCTGCCGCCGGGGGCCGGAGCCGCCGGCGTGCGTAAGGTCGTGCTCGACTGCGTGCGCGAAAAGGCCGCCAACGCCTGCCCGCCCCTCGTCATCGGCCTGGGCGTGGGCGCCACCTTCGACAAGGTGGCGGGGCTTGCCAAGCACGCCCTGCTGCGCGAGGTGGGAAGCCCTGCCGCCAGCGCCGAGGCCGCGGCCTTCGAGGAGGAGCTGCTCGCCGAGGTGAACGCCCTCGGCATCGGGCCGGCAGCCTTAGGCGGCTCGCCCACGGCCGTGGCCGTGCACCTGGAGACGGCCCCCTGCCATATCGCCGCGCTGCCCGTGGCCGTGAACATGGGCTGCTGCGCCATGCGCAGCGCCTCCGTCCGACTCGTCTAAGGAGCACCCATGGCGAAAACCGTATCCCTCACCCTGCCGCTTTCCCGGAAAGACGTCGCGAACCTGGAAGCCGGCGACGAGGTGCTGCTCTCGGGCCCCGTGTACACCATGCGCGACGCGGGCCACGAACGCGCCCTGCAATGTCTGGAAGACACCGGGCAGCTGCCCTTTAACCTGGAGGGCGCTACGCTCTTCTACGCCGGCCCCACGCCGGCCGCCGCCGGCCGCCCCTTAGGGTCGGTGGGCCCCACCACCGCCAGCCGCATGGACTTCGCCACCCCGCAGCTGTTCGCCGCCGGCATCGTGGCCGCCATCGGCAAGGGCAAGCGCAGCCCCGAAGTGGTGCAGGCCTGCAAGGACACCGGCAGCGTGTACCTCTGCACCGTCGGAGGCATCGCGGCGCTTCTGGCCAAAGCCGTCACCGCAAGCGAGATCGTGGGCTGGGACGACCTCGGCACCGAGGCCCTGCGGAAACTCACGCTGAAAGACTTCCCCACCTATGTCGCCGTCGATACAAAGGGAAACGATCTCTATCGCGAAATAGAGACCGCCGCCCAATAGAACCCAGCAAAGATCACCATGCGCGAAGCGCTCGGAGGTGCCCGCTCGCAGACCTCTGAGCGCCCCGCGGAGAACGCCGTTATTAAAAGAAACAGCCCCACGCCAGCATCAACGATGCCGGGATGGGGCCATCATGCGTGCGTTCCTCCCGCTGTTTCCTTTAACGGCGTTCGCAGCGGGACAGAGCGCTCAGCGGGCTGCGAGCGGGCACCTCCGAGCGCTTCCCAACAATTTCCTTAATCGCGTTCGCAGCGGAAACAGCGCCCAGCGGGCTGCGAGCATCCACCGCCGGGCGCTTCCCAACAATTTCCTTAACGGCATCCGCAGCGGGACAGAGCGCTCGGTGGGCTGCGAGCGGGCACCTCCGAGCGCTTCCCGGAAACGTTACTTCTTCTTAGCCGGAGCCTTCTTGCCGCCCTTCTTGGCCGCCTTCGCCTTCTCCTCTTCCTCCTTGCCGGGGCAGTCGAAGTTGGGGCAGAGCTTCCAGGGCCCGCGGGCGGTCTTCACCACCACCATGGGCGCGCCGCAGTGCTCGCACACCTCCTCGGTGGGGATGATGTCGCCGTACTGGGGCAGCGGGTAGCGCGTGGCGCACTCGTCGAAGTTCTCGCAGGTGATGGAGCGCTTCAGCGTGCGCGGGTTGCGCCGGGCGATGAGCTGCTTGTCCAGGCCGCGCTCGGCGCAGACGGGGCACTTGCCCACCACCACCTCAGGCTCCTGGTTCGTGGGGCAGTTCGGGTCGATGCACTGGACGCGGGGCTTCGCGCGGAAGGCCGTCACCTTCACCTGGGGCATGCCGCAGGTGGGACACTTCTCGGGCACCGCCTCGATCTTGCCTTTGGGAAGCGGGTAGGTCACGTCGCAGTCGGGCCAGCCGGCGCATCCGATGAACATCGACTTGGTCTTGTGGCTCGCCCGCAGCTGCAAGTCCTTGCCGCACTTGGGACACGGCCCCACGTAGGCGTCGGCGGCCACGGCATCCGACAGGGCCTCGGCCACTTCCTCGGAGTGGGGCATGAGGCTTTCCAGCTGCTCGGACAGAAGCTCGCGCGACTTCTCCACCACCTCGGCCTTGGTCACCTCGCCCTCGGCGATGCGGTCCATGGAGTGCTCCAGCTCGGCAGTCATCTCGGCGTGGGTGATGTGCGGCGCGAACTTGTCGAGAGCCTCAATGACGGCGATGCCGAGCTGCGAGGGCTCGATGGGGTCGTTCTGCACGTACTTCACCTGGTAGAGGCGCTCGATGATGGAGGCGCGGGTGGACTTGGTGCCCAGCCCCAGCTTCTCCATCTCCTGCACGAGCTTGCCCTGGGAATAGCGGGCCGGCGGCTCGGTCTGCTTCTTCGTGCAGGTAGCGCCGTTGAAGGCGATGGTGTCGCCCTCGGCCATGGCGGGAAGCTGCTCGTCCTTCTTCAGGCCGTAGGGGTAGATGGCGCGGAAGCCGGGCACCGCCAGCACGTCGCCTTTGGCCACGAAGGGCTCGCCGGCCACGTCCAGCGTCACCTTCGTGCCCTCCACCGTGGCTGGGCCCGACAGCGTGGCCAGAAAGCGGCGCGCGATGAGGTTGTACAGCTTGTAGTCGGCCGGCGCCAGATCGTCGGGCGTGGCCGCTGCCGTGGGGTACACCGGCGGGTGGTCGGTGGTCTCGGTCTTGCCGCGGGTGGCCTTCAAGGGGCCGGCGGCCAGAAGCTCGCGGCAGTAGGGGCCGTAAGCCGGGTTCGCGGCGATGGCGTTCACCACTTCGGCCAGGTCGAGCGAGTCGGGGTAGACCGTGTTGTCCACACGGGGGTAGGAGATGTAGCCGTCCATGTACAGGCTCTCGGCGATGCGCATGCAGCGCGCGGGGCTTATGCCCTCGGCCGAGGCGGCCGCCATGAGCGAGGTGGTGTTGAAGGGCACGGGCGGGGCCACGGTGCGCTTCTTCTTCTCCACCGAGGCCACACGCGCGCTTACCGCGCCCGCGACGTGCTCCATGGCCGCGTTGGCCTCGGCCTCCACCTTGAAGCGGGCCGTGGCGTGCGGGGCCTCGAAGGCCTCGGTGCCATCGCCGACAGTGGGACCGGCCGTCGCGCCGGCATCGAAGGCGCCGCGGATGACCCAGTAGTCCTCGGGCACAAACGCCATGCGCTCGCGCTCGCGCTCGACGATAATGGCCAGCGTGGGCGTCTGCACGCGGCCCGACGAGCGCACGTTGCCGTAGCCGGCGAACTTCACCAGGGTGAGGTAGCGGGTGAGCACCGCGCCCCAGATAAGGTCGATGTCGCGGCGCGACCCGCCGGCCGCGGCCAAGTCGTCGTCCATGGGCACCAGATTCGCGAAGGCGTGGGTGATCTCGGGCTTGGTGAAGGCCGAGTAGCGGGCGCGGGATACGGGAGCTGTGGTGTTCACCTCGCGGCAGCACGACAGCGCGTCGGACCCGATAAGCTCGCCCTCGCGGTCGAAGTCGGTGGCGATCACGATGGAATCGGCCTTCTTCGCCAGGTTCTTCAGCGAGCGGATAATGTCCTTCTCCTTGGGCAGCTTCTCGATGGGCGCGTAGATGAGATAGGGCAGCGCCTCCATCTTCCAGCCCTTGAGCTCCACGCCATCGGCGGTGAAGGGCTTCTTTTTCTTGAAGGGCGGGGTGGGCAGGTTCGCGGGCAGCTCGGCCGGCAGCGCCTCGCCCTCGGCGGTCACGCCGGACCAGCCGCCGCGCTTCTTATATATGAGGGACGGCGTGAAATCGGGCTCCAGGATGTGGCCGCGCAGGCCGATGGTCACCCACTCCTCCCCGTCCACATCGAATCGGTAGACCGGGGTGTTGAACACCTTGTCGGCCGTCGGTTTCGCGGCCCCCAGCAGATCGGCGATCTTCACCGCCGCGTCGTTCTTCTCGGTGACAACCAGCTTCACGGGCTTATCTCCTCCTTCGTGGCCGCGCGGGCCTTCAGCATTCGCACGATGCCCCATTCAAGTTTTACGTGCGCGGGGTTTGTATGGGCGCGGGGCGGCCCGAATGGTGGCCGCGTTTTTGCGCGGGGCCTAGGATACACGATTTCGCCGTCACGGCAAGGGGTGCCCCGGCGCGGCTTCAGGTTCCGTTCAGACCCGTGGGCGTTTACTGTGGGTCTGATCGGCAACCTTTGAAGATGCTGCGGGGGATTTGTGAAGCGCCGCCGCGCAGGGTACCATGGGCCTACGGCACCGTCGAATCGCACGACAGATTCGCCGAAACCGAGCAGACACGCATCACCGACGGCGCCCTTTCACGAGAGACGAGAACCCCCGGCCACCGTTCGCGCCGGGTAGCGGGAATGCCGGGGAGGACTTCCATGACCAAAGCCATCAAGGGCCTTCTGGCCCTCATCTTCGCCTTCATTGTCATCGTCGCCGTCTTCGGCATTCTGCCCCAGCTGGGCATCGGCTCGCCCTTCGCAGGCCTCGGCAACCTGGAGAATCCCCTGGCCGGCCTCATGGAGGGCGGGAAGAACGCCGCCGCCAACGCGGCGCTCGACGCCACGGGTCTGAAAAGCAAGGCCAAGGCCGCCCTCGAGAACAACCGCGACAAGATCGCCGCGGCCACGGGCATGTCGGATGCGGAGGTGGACGCCGCCATCGCCGGACTCGACATCGACAGCTGGGAGGTGACGAGCCTGCCCGATGGCGCCACCGAGACTGGCACCTCCTCCATCAGCTACGGCGGCACCGACGCCACCGTGACCACCTACGACGACCCGAGCGTGGTCACGGTGGACGCCTACGGGCAGAAGGTCACCCTCGCCGTGCCCGCCTCCGCCCAAGACTACCTGCCCTATCTGGGATACTTGGGCTAGACCACCGCATCGGGGATATCCGGGCCGGCTGCCGGCTGCAACCCGCAACGCGCGCGATGCGCCTGAAAGAACACGGGGCGTCTTGATCGGCAAGGTGCCCCGTTTTTTTGCAGCCGATCTACCGCGCGCCCGTGAGGCGCTTCTGGTAGGCGCGCACGAACTGCGAGAGGGTGAAGCACACCGCGAAGTAGATAAGCGCCAGAAGCCCGAAGATGGCGAAGATCTGCACCGTGGAGTTGAAACTGTTCATGAGGATCATGCCGCGGCCCATCAGTTCCTGCAGCGCCATGGCGCCCCACAGATACGACGTGTCCTTGATGGTGGTCACGAACTGAGACAGCAGCGCCGGCACCATGTTGCGCAGCGCCTGGGGCAGGATGATGAGCACGTACATCTGCGGGGCCGAGAAGCCCTGGGAACGGGCCGCCTCGTACTGGCCCGCGGGCACGCTGGCCAAACCCCCGCGCACGATCTCGGCCACCGAGGCCGCTGTGAACAGGGTGAACGCTACCACGGCTGCGGGCAGGGGCGGCAGCTGGGCCACGAAGAACGTGAACATGATCCACAGCAAAAGCGGTGTGTTCTTGAACAGCTCCACGTAGGCGATGGAGATGCCGCGCATCACGCGCAGCCGCGAGCCGCGCATGATGGAGATGACCGCGCCGAGCACCACCGAGCAGGCGATGGACAGCGCCGAGATGACGAGCGTGAGCCCCAGGCCCTCCAGAAGGAATCGCAGGTTCGTCCAGGTGAGCAGCGCTATGATATCGCTCATTTCCGGCCTCCTCTCCCGCGACGCGCGCCGCCGGCCTGACGCCGCCGATCCCGCGAGGCGAAGCGCTTCGCGTGGCCCTTGCGGGGCTTGCGGGGGCGTGGATAACTGCCGTGGGCCGGGTCGGGCCACGCCCCGCGGTCAACCCCGTACAGCTCGGCGTAGGTGAGGTAGCGTCCCTTGTCGCTCACCGGCGGCACGAGCGAGGTCGTGCCCTCCATCATCGTCGTCACGCCGCCGGCCAGAGCCGCCGCGGCCGCCCGCCCGGTCAGGTCGTGGGTGCCCGGGGTCACCTCGGCGCCGTCGGCCTCCAACACCTTGGTGGCGTCGCCCGTCACCACGTGGCGGTGGCTGCGCATACGGTGCTCCAGGTACACCGCCGCCCGCGACAGGGGGAAGCAGATGGCGAAGTACAGCACCGCGGCCGCCACGTAGGCCGGCCCGTAGTAGCTCGTGTCGCCGGCGAAGGAGTTGGAGAAGTACATAAGCTCGCCGCCGGCGATAAGGGCCAGCACGCTCGTGTTCTTCACCAAATTCGCCGCCTGCACGGCCAAAGGAGGCAGGATAATGCGCATGGCCTGGGGCAGAATGACGAGCATCATGGTCTGCAGGTAGGTAAAGCCCTGGCTCTTTGCCGCCTCGAACTGCCCGCGGTGGATGGACCCGATGCCGCTGCGCACCACTTCGGACATGTAGGCGCCGTGGTACACCCCGATGGCCAGCACGCCGATCCAGAACGACGCGAGCGAGAGCCCCAGCAGCGGAAACACCGCGTACAGCACGAACACCTGCAAAAGCAGCGGCACGTTCTGCACCACCTCCACGTACAAGCGGGCCACACCGCGCAGGGGCTTGAAGCGCGACACCGACAGCATGCTGAAGGCAAACCCCAGCGCCAGCGCCAGCACGAGGGCGCCGGCCGAGATACCCACGGTGGTACCGAAGGCGGCGAGGATGTCGGGCCAGCGCACGAAGAGCGCCTCCCATTTGTAGGGCGCGAAGATCTCCCCCATCACGCACCTCCCCCGCGCACCGGCGCATCGTCGGCCGCATCCCCCGCGCCGAGGCCCACGCTGCCGGCCGCCTGCTCCGCCTCCATGTCGGCCTCGGTCACAAGCGACAGCCCCCAGCGTTCCTTCAGCGAGGCCAGCGTGCCGTCGGCCTCCATGGCCGCGATGGCGGCGTCCACCTGGCCTGTCAGCTCGCTGCCCTTGGCTGTGGCCACGCCGTACTCCTGGGGCGCGAACTGCGTGTCCAGAAGACGGGTCGTGTCGTCCTGATAGCCCAGCAGAATGGAGCGGTCCACCGAGAAGGCGTCCACCCGTCCCACCACGAGCGCGATCTTGATCTCGGGATAGGTGGCGTACTCGGCGAAGTTCAGCGCAATGCCGAGCGCATCGGCCGCCTCGCGCAGCTTGTCCTTCGTGGTGGCCGACAGCGCCACGCCCACGGTCTTGCCGTCAAGGCCGGCCAAATCCGAAATACCGGAGTCTTTCTTCACGAGAATGCCGATGGTGTCGATGTAGTAGGGCCGCGAGAAATCGTAGCTGCGGCAACGGTCATCGGTGATGGTGAAGGTGGCCAGCGCAGCGTCGAGCGCCCCGTTGTCCAGCATGGCACCGCGGGTGGTGGCGTTCACGCCGGTGAGCTCGAGCGCGTTCGCATCGCCCTTGATGCGGGCGGCGAGCTCCCGGGCCACATCCACCTCCAGGCCCTCCACGTTGCCGGTCTCGGGGTTCTGGAAACCGAAGCCGGGCACGTCTACCTTGGTGCCCACCCGCAGCACGTCGCCGGCCGACGCGCAGCCGGCCATAGGCAGTGCGGCGCCCAGGGCCACCGCACCGGCCGCCGCAGCCGCCGAGCGCACGAAGGCGCGGCGCGTGAGAAGTCGTTTTCCCATGGCAGCCGCCCCCTACAGTATCTTTGAGAGGAAGGCCTGCACGCGCTCGTTGGAGTCGGGCCCGAACAGGTACTCCGGCGTGCCGGCATCTACCACGAGGCCGTTTTCCATGAACACCACCTTGTCGGCGGCATCGCGGGCAAGGCCCATCTCGTGGGTTACCATCACGATGGTCATGTTCGTCTCGGCAAGCGACTTGATGACGTCGAGCACCTCGTTCACCATCTCCGGGTCCAGCGCGCTCGTCGGCTCGTCCAACAGCATGATCTTCGGGTGCATGTTCAGCGCCCGGGCGATGGCCACGCGCTGCTGCTGGCCTCCCGAGAGCTGGTCGGGGTACTTGTCCAGCTTGCTCGTGAGCCCTACGCGCTCCAAGTACTCCAGCGCCCGCGCCTTCGCCTCGGCGGCGGGCACCTTCAGTACCTTCTCGGGCGCGAAGGTGACGTTTTCCAGCACGGTCTTGTGCGGGTACAGGTTGTAGCCCTGGAACACCATGGCCACCCGGCTTGCCAGGGCGCGGCTGTCCGCCTTGCGGGCCATAAGGTCCATCCCGTCCACGGTAAGCTCGCCGGAATCGGGGCGCTCCAGCGCGTTCATGCAGCGGATGAGCACGCTTTTGCCCGAGCCCGATGGCCCGATGACGACCACCTTCTCGCCCTCGGCCACATCGAGGGACACGCCCTTCAAGGCCTCCACGTGGCCGAAGTTCTTTTTGAGATCTTTCGCGGAGATAAGAGGCTCCATCACATCCCACGCTCCTATCTAGCACGTTGCACCGAATAGATTAGTGGGATTGTAACGTTCAGCTTGCAGGTCGTGGTTTCGCCGCTGCAACGGCTTTTTCACGGCTCATTGACAGGCCGTCACGACGCGGCGATCGCCTCCGTCGCATCAGTTGCCCGGGCCGCCTCGGCCTCCTCGCGGGCGAGCACGGTCTGCATGGCGGCGATGGCGCACTCCATCTGGGCGTCGTCGGGCTCGTGGGTGGTCAGGTACTGCATCTGCATGCCGGGCCACAGGATCACCTTCACAAGCGGGTTGTCCGGATGGCTTCCCGCCCACTTCACTGTGATCTCGTAGGAGATGCCGGCGATCACGGGCATGAGCACGATGCGCGCCACGATGACGAGCAGAAGCTTCGGCAGCCCGTCGGGCACCCCGAAGCCGGCGATGATGGCGTTGAGGGGGAAGATGGTGTACACCAGAATGGCGATGACCATCACCATGATGAGAAAGGCGGTGCCGCAGCGCACGTGCAGGCGCGGGAACTGCCGGGCGTTCTCGGGCGTCATGGGCAGCCCGTGCTCGAAGCAGTGTATGGCTTTGTGCTCGGCGCCGTGGTACATGAACATGCGCTTGATGTCCTCCATGCGCCCGATGAGCCAGATATAGAACACGAACACCGCCACACGCAGAAGGCCGTCCACGATGTTCCAGGCAAGCGTGTGATCGTCGTACTCCCCCACGATGAGGTTCGTCACGGCCGCCGGCGCCACGATGAACAGCACCACACCCAGCACGAGCCCCACGATCATGGAGATCATCATCTCGCGGTGCCCGAACTCCTCTTCTTCCTCGCGCGTCTCGGCATCTTCGGTCAGCGTCGTCTCGTAGTCCACGGCCTCGGCCGAAGCCTCGGCGGCGGCCTTCTGCTCGCCCTCCGCATCGCCGAAGGCGTGCAGTGCGGCGATCTCCAAGGCCTTGAAGCCCAGCATGAGTGACTCCACAAGCGCCCGGCAGCCGCGCACGAGCGGCCAGTACATCCAGCCGTTCTTGTCCTGACCGCTCTTCAGGTCGTGCTCTTCCACGTAGATGGCGCCGCTCGGCTCGCGCACGGCCACGGCCCAGTTGTACTTGCCGCGCATCATCACGCCCTCGATGAGGGCCTGGCCGCCCACGTGGGTCTTAATAGCCCCGTCCTCGGAAAAGGCGCGGGACAGGTCGCTCTTCTGCTTTGCCATGGGTCCTTCGTATCCCTTTTCGTTCTCGAATACCTCGCTTGACACGCCCCGACAAGCGGGGCGGTGCCGAACCGCCTACTGGTCCAACGTCGCGCGATCCACGCGCGGGAAGGGGTTGCCGCAGGTCATCTTCCCCTCGGGGCAGGTACCGTGCACGCAGGGCGCACCGGCATCGGCGAAGATGTAGGGGGCCGTGGGACGCGCCAGCTCCAGCATCTTCCACGCCAGATCGCGAATCTCCCACTGAGCGCGGTTGCAGCAGCGCAGCTCGAAGAAGTGCAGCAGCTCGCGCACGTTCATGGTGATGACGATCTTCGTCTCGGCGGCGTTGGGCAGAAGGTAGCGTGCGTCCTCGGCGGGCACCCCGGCCTCCACAAGCATGCGGTAGGCGCGCGTCACGCACTCGATGGCCTCGTCGAACAGCGCGCTCGTCTCGGCGTTGTCGGCCACGGTGGCCGGTTTCACCACGGGAATCTCGCCCTTGAACTTCACGTAGCGCTGGGACTGCTGGTTGAAACTGGCGATGCGGTGGCGCACCAGCTGGTGGGTGAGCGCCCGGGACACACCGTCCACGGCGAAGGTGTAGCTCGCGTGCTCCAAGGTGGAGAAGTGCCCCGAGCCCATGATGGCGGACAGCACCGACCGCACCCGCTCGGGCGGCATGGTCTCCATGAGCTCGCTCGCGCCCACGGGCGCGTAGCATAAACGGGCCGCCGTGGCGATGGCGCGCTCGGGGTCGGGCGTATGGTACAGAAGCTCTACCTGCATGAGGCTCTCCTTGAAGTCGTTCGCTGAGAGTTTTCGCCTGTCGGAGACGGCCGGCATCCTGATTCGCTCAGACAGTCCTCACTTGGGAGAACAGCCCGCTGGGCTGTTCTCGTCGCTGCGGAACTCGCTCGGTCAGGACGCCGGCCGCCTCCTCCGCACTCCTCCTTGCTCGGGAGCCGCTATCAGCGATTCTTTTCATTCCGGAGAAGTATAATGGCTGGACGACCGACGATATAGCTGGGAGGCCCCATGCACGACGAATTTACACCCCTGCTCGGCTCAACGGATTGGAACGAGGAGTGGAAAGAGCTCCAGAAGCTGCGCCGCCATGCCGACGACGCCTCGTTCTGGGACAAGCGCTCGGCCACTTTCACCACCAAAGACGCCCCGAACCGCTACGTGGAGCAGTTCCTGGCCTATGCCGCCATCCGCCCCGGCGAGACGGTATTCGATATGGGCTGCGGCACCGGCGCTTTGGCCGTACCCCTCGGCGAGGCCGGGCACAAGGTGGTGGCCGCCGATTTCTCCCAGGGCATGCTCGACCAAATGCAGGCCCGGCTCGATGCCGCGGGCGTGCGCACGGTCTTCCCCAAACTCATGAGCTGGGAGGACGATTGGCCCGCCTTCGGCGTGCGCGCGGGCATGACCGACGTGGCCATCGCCTCGCGCTCCATTGCCACCGCCGATCTGCGCGAATCCCTGCTGCGCCTTTCCGAAGTGGCGCGCCGGCGCGTGTGCATCACGCTCGCCACCGGCTCCTCCCCGCGCGTGGACGAGCGCATCCTGGCCGCCGTGGGACTCCCCTGCCTGCTCGGGCGCGACTACCTCTATGCTTTCAACATCTTGGCGGCCGAGGGCATCAAGGCCGAGGTGCGCTACATCGCGAGCACCCGCGAGGACACGTTTGCATCCCCCGAGGATGCTTTCGAGAAGCTGGCCGCCATGATCGACGATTCCTCGGCCGTCCAGGCCTCTGCTGCCGAGCGGGAGCGCGCCCGCGCCAGCTTGCGCGAATGGCTTGCCGTCAACCTGGTGCCCAACGAGCACGCCGGCGAACCCGATTGCAAGGGCGTGGCCCAAGGCGCCTGGCACCTCGCCGAGCCCCGCACCGTCACCTGGGCCTTCCTTTCCTGGAATAAGTAGAGAACAAGAATGCGGGCCGGAGTTCCGACCCGCCGATAAAACCAACTACGCGATGGATACTGGTTGAATACACTACACCAGAGGGGTTTTGAATACTACTTTCACTTTAACGCTTGCAGGTAAACCATAGGAGCGGAGAACTTTCTTGCACTTCGCAGCAATCCTGCTCTTTGACATTTTCTTTTTGTTGTAATACTGAATTTCAATGGTAGCGCGCTTGCTTACCCCGGAAAACGCCTTCTTGCTCATTTCGCTCCCGGCCTTTGATTTGACAGCACTACCATTGCAATAGAGAAAGCTCGATTTCGGCCCGCACGGAATTATAATCTTCTTGAGCTTCTTCAACGGCTTGAAGGCCTGCTTGCCTATCGCATTTACCTTGTTGCTCAGCAAGACCGTTTTTACTTTGGCCGCCTTTGAACCTATCTTAAACGCATTGGATGTGCAACCCGTGATGTACGGAGTGTAGGTCGTGCAAGTCAGCCTAGATATATACTGAAAACCAGTCATTTCTGCGCCCGTTTCTCGGACCGCCCTTATGCTATAAGCCTCACCCGGTTTGGTACTTACCTGAAAGATTCCACAATTCAGCTTGTATCCCATGGCATCCACTCTCACCGCCTTGAATGTGGCACCATAGCAGAGCGTACCCCACAACTTCTTAAAAGACGTATAGCTGTTTGTACACTTCTTTGCATCAATGAGCTCGTCTCCGCCCTCTTTGTCAGCACCGATCAGGTAAAGTTTTGCCGCCTTAGAGATAGAGACATTGCCGTTTTCCGCCAAAAGTGCTCCACCCCACGTGCCGCATTGATTGATGCGCAGCGTACCTGACTTGATCGAGATATTCTTGGCTGAGGCGATACCATTGCATTTGGATGTTTTGAGCGTGCCCCCTTTCACCACAAGGTTGCAGTCGCTACCGATAAAGTACGGCTTATCTACTTGAGTTCTTTTATAGGAGTCAGTCAAAGTATTGGTTCCCTTCAAAAGAACCGTTACTTTGGCATTACCATCTCCTCCAATATATATATGACAGTCCTTAAAAACTTGATCGGAATCCTGCACAGGGTACGACTCAGAAGTCCGAGCTTTATAATTGGCTAAAGTAAGAGTGTTGGTTTTCGGATCAAAGCTCACCCCTGAAGGAGCCTTTGAAACATATCCATTATTTGGAACTCCACTATCATCGTCAACCCACGAAAACCAAGGGTAATCCTGGTTGATGTAGATATAACTTGCACCAACCCGCACATACGACACAACGCCAGAGGACCCAGTAGGGGTTTCAGCCAACGCCGGAGTTGGGCACATCATCATAACAAAAAAACTGGCCATTGCGACAAGCAAGCCAATGGCAGCGAATCTTAGTTTAACCTCAAGAAAGTTCCGAACTCTCATGAAAAATCCTCCTTTGCCGTATGTCCCTTGGACTCCTATGCGCAGAGGATAGCAGGCTCGCTCATTTAAATGCTTACCCCCCCATTTTCGTTTATAGGCTCAGTGATATCCGTAAGCGGCTCTCCCAATCCTACTTACAATTTCGTCAGCGAGAAAACGGACATCGAAAGGGCAGCTCTATGCTCTCGACTCGCACGCAAAAAGAGGGGCTCCGGAAATTCCGGAGCCCCTCGGCGTTGATGGAGTATCTAAAGCTTAGAGACGTTCCACGTTGCTCGCCTGCAGCTTGCCGTTCTGGCCCTCGGTCACCTCGAAGGTAACGGCGTCGCCCTCGTTGAGGGTCTTGAAGCCCGACATCTTGATCTCAGAGAAATGAACGAACAGATCCTCGCCGTCGTTCTGAGAAATGAAGCCGTAGCCCTTCTCGGGGTTGAACCACTTGACAGTGCCTTCCGCCATGATGCTTTCCTCTTTCCTCCCTCCCGTCCTCCGAGAGGGGATAGTAACACGGGCCCTGAGGCCCCAGCTCCCCATTTAGGAGCGCCCCATCACTATACGCTAAGTTGCGCGGTTTTTCGCGGGGAATTCGCTTATTCGGCGGCTTCCTCAAGAAAAGCCTCAAGTTCCTCGTCGCCGACCGCATCGTCGGAAAGCTCGTGGCCGTAGGCCTCGGCGAGGGCCCGGGCCTGGCTCGAGCGCAAGTCGGCCATCTCGCTGTTGCCGGCCTCGCCGTAGTAGCGCGACGACAGAAGGAGGCTGCGCGCAATATGCTCGGTCAGGTGCGGGTCCACCCCCGACACCTGCAGGATCGTCGCCATGGACTCGGGCGCGAGCGAGAGCAGCGCCTCGCCGTCCAGGTCGGTGGCGTCGCCTATGGCCATATCCAGCATACGAGCCGCACCATCGGGATCCTCCTCGCCAGCGGCGCGCTCCATGGAGCGGCGAATGCCGCCCAAAAGCTGGGCGATAATGCGCATCAGATAATCTTGCTCGAACACAGTTGCTCCTCCAATAACTCCGCAGGGGCGCCTTTCGGGGCTCCTGCCTTCCTCCTCCAAATGGAACAAGCCTCTTTCGCGCCTTCGTAGGGGCGGGCCTTCAGGCCGGCCGCCCGACAACGTCAGTGCCCGCAGGGAGGGGCGGCCGAAATCGACTCGAACCGAGCTAACAACCCTCGGGCGCCATAAGGCCCAAGTGCTCCCAGGCGCCGGGGGTGGCCTGGCGGCCTTTGGGCGTGCGCATCATCAGGCCCTGCTGCATGAGGTAGGGCTCGTACACGTCTTCCACCGTGTCGGGGTCTTCCGCCAGGGCACTCGCCAGGGTGGTGAGCCCCACCGGGCGCCCCGAGAACTGCACGCAGAGCACTTCCAACAGGCGGTTGTCCACCGCATCGAGCCCCAAGTGGTCCACTTCGAAGAACGTGAGGGCCTCGGCGGCCACGTCTTCGGTGATGGCGCCGTCGCCGCGCACCTGGGCCCAGTCGCGCACGCGCTTCAGCAGGCGGTTCGCCAGACGGGGCGTGCCCCGCGAGCGCCGCGCGATTTCCAGCGCGCCCTCCTCGTCGATAGACACGTTCAGAATAGCAGCCGACCGGCACACGATGAGCGCCAGCTCCTCGGGCGTGTAGTACTGCAAACGGAAGGCCACGCCGAAGCGGTCGCGCAAAGGGCCGGTGAGCAGGCCCGTGCGCGTGGTGGCTCCGATGAGCGTGAAGCGCGGCAGGTCGAGCCGGATGGAGCGGGCCGCGGGGCCCTTGCCCACCACGATGTCCAACTCGAAATCCTCCAGCGCCGGGTACAGCACCTCCTCCACCATGCGGTTCAGGCGGTGAATCTCGTCGATGAACAGCACGTCGCCCTCTTCGAGGTTCGTGAGGATGGCGGCCAGGTCCCCCGTGCGGGCGATAGCCGGCCCCGAGGTGGTGCGGATGGAAGCGCCCAGCTCGTTGGCCACCACCGTGGCGAGCGTGGTCTTGCCCAGGCCCGGAGGCCCCGAGAACAAAATGTGGTCGGCCACATCCCCCCGGGCCCGGGCCGCGTCGATCATTATGCCGAGCGATTCCTTCACCTTGCTCTGGCCCAGATAGTCGTCCAGCCGCTTCGGGCGCAGCGAGAAATCCAACTCCAAGTCGTCTTCAGTGAAGGTGGGCGCCACGGCCCGCTCACGACCCTCGGCCGTCGCGCGCCCCGAAGACGCGCCGCCCTCGGCCACGTACCCGATGCCCTCTATGTCCAGATCAAATGCCATGGCTGCCTATCGCTATCGGTTTCCCAAACGTTTCAGCCCGTATTGTAGCAGCGCGCCCTCACCAGCGCCCTCGGGAGCGCCCTTCAAGGCCACCTCGGCCTCGGCGGAGGTGAAGCCCATGGAGAGCAGCGCCTCGGTGGCGCCGGTGAGCGCCACGCTGGCCGCCGACGGGCCGCCGGACTCCGCGCCGCTGTCAAACAGCGTCTCCAGGCCGCGCTCCAGCGTGCCCTTCAGCTCCAAAATGATGCGCTCGGCCGTCTTCTTGCCCACACCGGGAATGTGGGACACCCGCGCGATGTCCTGGGCGGCGATGGCGTCGGCCAGCTCGCGCGGGGTGTAGGTGGAAAGGGCCGCCAGGGCCATCTTCGGCCCCACTTTCGACACGCCGATAAGCTTCTCGAATAGGGCCTTCTCCTCGTCGGAGAGGAACCCGTAGAGCCCCAGGCCGTTGTCGCTCACCGACAGGTAGGTGAGCACGCGCGCGGGCTTGCCCACTTCCAGCTTGCCCAAATCTCCCTGGGGCATGGACACGGCATAGCCCACCCCGGCCACATCGATGTAGGCCGTATTCGGCGGCAGCACCGCCGCCACTTCCCCGCTCAGAAACGCTATCATGCGAACCTCCCCGTCTCGTGGGTCGTATAGCAAATGGCCGCGGCCAGGGCGTCGGCCGCATGGTCGGGCGCCGGATCGCGCTCGAGTTTCAGCAGATGGCGCACCATGTACTGCACCTGCTCCTTCTCGGCCGTGCCCTCGCCCACCACAGCGAGCTTTATCTGGCTCGGCGAGTACTCGCCCACGGCAAGCCCCATCTCGGCGCAGGCCACCAGCGCCGCACCGCGGGCCTGGCCCGTGGCGAAGGCGGCCGTCACGTTGTTGCCGAACCACACCGTCTCGATGCCCACGCAGCTGGGCCGGAACCGCTCGATCACGGCCCCCACCTGATGGTGTATCTTCAGTAGCCGCTCGGCCAGGGGCCTATCGGCCGGCGTGGCCACGCACCCGTAGGCCACGCATCCCAGCCGCGAGCCGCACTGCTCCACCACGCCCCAGCCCGTATGGGCCAGGCCCGGGTCGATTCCCAGTATGATGCGCGCCGTGCCAGCCAACAGATAAGCCCCACTTTCCAAAATCAGTGGGGCTTATCATAGAACATATGTTTGCTGATTGCAAGAACAATTACGGGCGCAGGCCCATGCCGCCTTCCAGGGTGAGGGTCTCGCCGCTCATGAACTTGAAGTCGGGGTTCGCGAGCTGCACCACCACGCGGCCGATCTCGGTCTCCACGTTGCCGTAGTGGCCCATGGGGGGCATGTGCACGTTGGCCTCGAAGGCCTCCGGGTAGGCCTCCTGGAAGTTCTCCAGGGCGGCGGTCCAGGCCAGCGGGCACACCACGTTCACGTTGATGCCGTCGGGGCCCCACTCGGTGGCGGCCACGCGGGTAAGGCCGCGGATGCCCTCCTTGGCCGCCGCGTAGGCGCACTGGCCGTAGTTGCCGAACAGCCCCGCGCCGGAAGCGAAGTTGATGACCGAGCCCTTCGTCTCCTTCAAGTGGGGGTAGCACGCCTGCATATAGTAGAAGGTGGCGTACAGGCCCGAGTATACGGCCAGGTCGAACTGGTCGGTGGTGTGGTCGGCCAGGGTGACGCCGGAAGCGGATGCCTGAGCGTTGTTCACCAGCACGTCAATGCGGTCGAACTTCTCAATGGCCTGGTCCACCACGTTCTGCACCACGGCTTTGTTGTCGGCGCCCGCGTTCACGTCGGCGGCCACCACGAGCACCTGGATGCCGAACTCGGCCTCCAGTTTCTCCTTGGCCGTCTCCAGCTTCTGCACGTTGCGGCCGGTGATGACCAGGTTCGCGCCCTCCTTGGCATACGCCGTGGCGATGCCGTAGCCGATGGAACCGGCGCTGCCGTCCTTCAGTGCCGCGAAGCCGGCGCCGGTGATGATGGCGGTCTTACCTTCGAGAAAACCCATGGAGCCTCCCTTGTCGAATGGCGGGGCGCCGCGCTCGGCAGCATGTCTCCCGCGCGTTTACGTGCCTTTACCCTACCAGATTTCCCCGCCCCGATGTTTCCGGAATGTTGCGCGGGGCGTCTGCGCCCCCGAAAGGCGAGGGCCCACCCGAGCTGTCAAAGGGCGGTCCCTTAGCAGCTCTCCAGCGCCAACAAGCTGCCGGGGGCGGTTCCTGGGCACTCTCCGACAAGGGAGCTACCCCTGACAGCCCCCGCATGAGAAGAGGCGCCGCCACCGCTCGCATAACAAAAGGGGCGCCGAGCCCGAGCCCGGCGCCCCTTGCAGGCGCACGCTATGCGAGGCTGCGCGATTACTCGTCGAGCGCCTCGGCGATCTCGTCGGTGATGTCCATGGTGTGGTACACCGCCTGCAGATCCTCCAGCTCCTCCAGCTTGTCGATGAGGCGCATGACCTTCTTCGCGTCGGCCACCGACACCGCCGAGGGCGTGTTGGCGATCATGGTCATCTCGGCGCCCTTCACGGCCACGCCCTGGGCCTCCAGCTCCTTCACCACGGCCATGAGATCGCTCGGCGCGGTGTAGACGATCCACTCCTCGTCGGCATCCTCGTAGTCGTCGCCGCCGGCCTCGGCCACGGCGAGCATGAACTCCTCCTCGTCGGCCGCGGCGCCGTTGGGGGCGATGGGGTTCTTCTTGTCACCGGTCTCCACTTCCTTGGACACGATGATCTGGCCCTTGCGGTCGAACTGGAACGCCACCGAACCCGAGGTGCCCAGGTTGCCGCCGGAATGGGAGAACGCCGCGCGCACGTCGGCGGCGGTGCGGTTGCGATTGTCGGTCAGGGCCTCGCAGAGCACGGCCACGCCGGCCGGGCCGTAGCCCTCGTAGACCACGGTCTCGTAGCTGGCGGCGTCCTTGCCGGAGCCGAAGGCCTTGTCGATGGCGGTCTTGATCTTGTCCTTGGGCATGGAATAGCCCTTGGCCTTCTCGATGGCGGCGGCCAGCGACGCATTGTTGTCGGGGTTCGGGTCGCCACCCTCCTTGGCTGCCACGGTGATGTTACGAGCCAGCTTGGAGAACAAAGCCGAGCGCTTCGCGTCCTGCGCGGCCTTGCGGTGTTTGGTGGTTGCCCACTTAGAATGCCCTGACATGGATACGTCCCTTCAAAACACGAATACAACAGCGGCTCATGGTACCACAAGGGGGCCGCGCGGGGAATACGCCAAGCACCTCGCACGTTTTTTCTACGGAAGCCCGCAAGGCCTCCCCGGTGCGCCCCGTAAGCCGCATTCCCCGACCGCCTGCGAGTCGCACCCCGCCAGCCCCCGCATGTAGGTGCATGCCGCTTAAACTGGCGCATAATTGCGCTTTCGGTGCATGCGAAGGCACCTTCACGCGCAACAGACGCAAATAATGGCCCATTCTGCCGCAAAAGAGCATCCAAAGAAGATCGAGGACCGCTTTCATGCACCAGAACCGCAATTGTGCGCCAGGAAATCACCGCAAACACTACAGCCGCCTCCCAACCAAGGAGCCAGCCGCTCCCTCAGCCAAGGAACCAACCGCTTCACGCTCCCGCCCGCCGCGGGGACCTACCCCTCGTCCACCCGCTCCAGCAGCTCCTCGCGGGAGCTCACGCCGATCTTGCGGTAGATGGCCTTCACGTGGGTGCGCACCGTGCTCTCGGAGATGACGAGCGTGCCAGCGATGAAGGCGATGCCGTGGCCGCGGCCCAGATACCCCAGGATCTCCCGCTCGCGCGGGGTGAGCGATGCCTCATCGGCAAGCATCGCGCAGCGGGCGGCCACATCGGGCGCACGCCGAGGCACCAGACGGCCCGGCAGCCCGTTGTCGTCGCAGACCACCGCACCTGCGGCGGCCCCCTCCTCGCAGGCCGCCGCCCGCGAGGCGCGCCACAGCGAGAGCAGCGCCTCGCCGATGAGCGCCACGAAGAACAGCGTGCTCACCACCAGAAGTGCCGGGCCGCCCTCCTGCTCCTGGAAGGGAGGAGTGGTCGCCGCGGCAACACCCAAGATGGAGCAGGCGGCGAAACCCGCCACGGCCACACCGTAGACGAACCCGCAGGGCAGCTCGCCGCCATGGGCGAGCGCCACCAGGCTCGCCAGGGCCAGAATAGCGAGCATGCCGAAGAACACGTAGGTCAGCCACGCGGCGAACCACAGCGGAACGGTGCCGCCGGGAAAGCTGTTCAGGAAGATGAGCACGAGCGCGAAGGCCGGCAGCACGAGCCGGTAGATAACGGGAAGAAGCGGCCGCGACGAGCGCACGAAGCACAGCGGCACCACCACAAGCGCCCCCAGCACGCACCCGAGCACCTCCATGTGCATCACGTCGAACAGAATGAATTTGCGCGCGCCCATGAGGAAGGCGAACACCATGAGCCCCGCAAAGGGCATAGCCAGAAGCTGCGCCATGGTGGCAAGTCCCCGGCGCATTGTGAGCCCCGCGGAAGCCGCCTGCGCGCCCCGGCCCTCGGCGGCCGATGCATCCGGCCGCCAGACCAGCTCGCCGCGATGGGTCTTCCAGCAGGGAAGAAAGCAGCTCAAGGGCAGCAGCACGCAGAACACGAGCAGCCCCACGGCGAAGGCCACCGAGGCCAGCAGCATTTCCAGAAGCGAGGAGAGCCCCACCATGAGCGCCACCCACAGAAGTGCTTGACGCAAACTGTACTGGGCCATATAGGCTCCCCAGGCCACAGCAAGCTCCACCGTGCCCAAGGCAAGGAGCAGCCCCGCCGCCACGCCCACAGCCGCCGTGCCGAAACCGGGCAGCGCGGCGGCCAGCACGAAGAGCAGGTAGCCGATCAGATAGCAGGCCGCGCCGCCGAACACCCAGCCCTTCTCCAGCAGACGCACCGATGCCCCGGGACGCGCCGACACGCACGCCGCCGCCGTGCCGGCAACAAGCGAGGAGGCAAGCAGCGTGTTGGCAAATGGCGCCATGAACACCGCCGTCTCGAACACGCCTGTCTCGAACAGCAAGTGATTCGGCGCGTACACCGGCAGCGTGACCAAAAACGCCGCCAGCATAAGCGTCTCCAATTTGAACGATGAGCTGAGATGCATCCGCGCCGCCCTCCCCGACTTCCGCTTTGCAACCGATTGCTGTGTAGTATACCCAATGATTCCCCGCGAAAGCGCTGCCGCCCCAATTTCCTTTATCGGCTCTGAACTGCGGTTTATGCCTATCTACCCCAAATCCGCGAGGGCTTTTTCCGACAAATACCCCACTCCGACGATTCCTCGCAGCCCCACCTCCGTGCCACCATGGCCCCAGCCTGGCGCGATAGGCGCCGAGCGAGAAGCCAAAACCCTATCTGCAAGGGAGGACAAGGGAAATGAGCAAGGAGAACCTGAAGGGCATGTCCCGTCGCTCGTTCATCGGCATGGGCGCGGTGGCCGCCGCGGCCGCCGGCGTGGCGGGCCTGGCCGGCTGCGCGCCGACCGCCAACGGCAACGCGAGCGCAACCGACACCGCCGACACTGACTCGGCAGCCCAGGGAGCCGGCGCGAGCGATGTGCACATCCACAACGTCACCGACACCAGCTGGATGACGCCGCCGGCCGAGGTGACCGAGTTCGCCACCGAAATCGACTGCGACGTTGTCGTCGCGGGCATGGGCTACGCCGGCATGTGCGCATGCCGCGAGCTGGCCGAGCAGGGCAAGAAGGTCGTCATGATCGAAAAGCAGCCCGAGGACACCTTCGCCGCCGTGGGCAACGAGTTCGCTTCGCTGAACGCAGCTATCTTGAAGGAGCGCGGCGTGCCGCACATCGATCCGGTGGAGTTCTACCAGAACTTCATGAAGATCACCTCGAATATGCCGAACCCGTCTTTGGTCATGAAGTTCGCCCAGAACTCCGAGGCCAACTCCAACTGGTACCTCGATCAGCTGACCGACGATGACTTCGCATCCATGACCACGGCGTTCTTCCCGCCCACCGAGCATCAGATGAGCGAGCTTTCCGGCATCAAGTTCTGGGCCAGCGTCTGCTCGTTCTACGGCCAGGAGTGCAACCAGACCAAGATCATCCTCTCCAACAAGGCCGTTGCCGAGGACAAAGGCGCCGAGTTCCACTTCGGCACTACCGCCGAGTACGTCATCATGGAGAACGGCGCGGTCGCGGGCCTCGTGGCGAAGGACGACAGCGGCTACATCAAGGTGAACAGCAAGGCCGTCATCATCGCCTGCGGCGGCATGGGCGGCAATCCCGAGATGATGGCCTACTTCATGCCCGACATGGCCCAGGCCCTTGCCGGCAACGACGCGCTGACCTCCATGTCGGCCAACGACGGCCGCGGCGTGCAGATGGCCTACTGGGCCGGCGCGCACCTGGAGACGACCCCGGTGGCCGGCATGAACATGAAGGGCCTGGCTGTGCCCGGCAAGATGAACTGCCTGCCCCAGGCCGTATGGATCGATGAGTCTGGTAAGCGCTTCGCCAACGAGTACTATCCTACCAGCGAGCAGCGCGGCTATCAGACGGTGTTCATGAGCCGCAAGACCAAGTACGCCGTGGTGGACAACAACTTCACCGACTATCGCCAGTACACCCTGCCCCAGCACGCCGGCTTTACCGCCAACGAGGAGAACATCTCCTCCCTGCGCGAGTCCCTGGACACCGCCTACGCCAAGTTCAAGGGCACCTACGAAGAGCCCGAGCAGACCGAGGAAGAAGGCCCGGGCGGCCACGGCCCCATGACCCAGGTGGAGTGGATCGCCGACGACACCCTCGAGGGCCTCGCCTCCCAGATGGGCCTTTCCGGCGATGCCGTCACTGAGTTCGTCGCTCAGATGGAGCGCTGGAACGGCTACTGCGACGCTGGCGTGGACGAGGAGTTCGGCCGCGCGAAGGAAGTGCTCTTCCCGGTGAAGGACGGCCCCTTCTACGCCTGCACCTTCGACCCGGTGCTCGGCGAGACCATGGTCACCATGGGCGGCATCATCACCGACGGCGAGCAGAACGCGCTGGATGCCAACTACGAGCCCATCCCCGGCCTGTACGTGTCGGGCAACGACTGTGGCCGCCGCTTCGGCACCGAATACGTGACTCCCATCCCCGGCTGCTCGCTCGCTTTCGCGCTGGTGCTCGGCCGCGAGTGCGGCAAGTCCGTGGCGAAGTTCCTCGGCTAAAGGCTTCCACGAGTCGGAGCGCAGCCCATGCCGGCCGCGCTCCGACTCATCCGAAACGCCATTCCCGCTGCGGGGCCTTCTCCCTCCCGGACCCGCAGATAACCGACAAAGCCCCCGGCCGTCCCTCCCCGGCCGGGGGCTTTCGCTTCTGCGAAAAGAATGCCCGGCTCCCGGCCGGGCATCGTCGCCTTCGTTGCATGCGGCGAATCTGGCGCTCCTACTCCTCCCGGAGCCACAGGCCCGTCTTGCCGCCGTCCTTCTTCAGCAGGCGCACATCGACTATCTCCATGCCGCGATCGACCGCCTTGCACATGTCGTACACGGTCAGGCACGCCACGCTCGCCGCCGTGAGCGCCTCCATCTCGATGCCGGTCTTGCCGGTCACGCCGCAGGTGCACGTCACATGGATGCCCACCCGACCGTCGGCGCGTTCGCCGTCGGTCACCGGTGCGCACTCCACCTTCGCCTTGGTGATGTTCAGCGGATGGCACATGGGGATAAGCTCGCTCGTCTTCTTCGCGGCCATGACGCCGGCCACGCGCGCGCAGGCGAGCACATCGCCCTTGGCCGCCCTGCCCTCCACGATGAGCGCGAGCGTCTCCGGCTTCATGGAGATGAAGCCCTCGGCCACGGCCACGCGCTCGGTGTCGGCCTTTTGCGACACATCCACCATGCGCACGTCGCCGTTCTCGTCGATATGGGTCAGCTGATCGGTCATTGCTATCCTCCTATTTGGCTCATGTTCCGCTCGGTGCCTACCTTGTCATGGTGCTCATCGGGCTTGGCGCCGAGCGCCGTCAGCAGCACGCCCCGCGCCGCCGCGTCGTCGCCGGCCCGCAGGGCGGCCCGCACGTCGTACTCGTCGTCGGAGAACAGGCACGGCCGCACCTTTCCGTCGGCGGTCACGCGCAGGCGGTTGCACTCGCCGCAGAAGTGGCGCGACAGCGGGCTGATGAAGCCCACGGTGCCCGCCGCCCCCGGGAACTCGAAGTAGCGCGCCGGACCCCAGCCCACGGGCTTGCTCGAGCGCGATGCGGGCACGAGCGCCGGCAGTCCGGCTGCGGCGGCCTCGGCGCTGATGCGCTCGATGAGCTCCTCGGAGGGAATCACATCGACCACACCCCAGCCCGTGCCGCCCTCGCCCTCGGCGTTGCCGACGGGCATGTACTCGATGAAGCGCACGTGCAGGGGACGGTCCAGCGAGAGCTTCGCGAAGGCGAGGAAGTCCTGGTTCAGGCTGCGCACGGTAACGGCGTTCACCTTCACCGGGGAAAGCCCCGCTTTCAGGGCCGCATCGATGCCCGCGAGGGTATCCTCCAGCCGCCCCACCCGCGTGATGGCGCGGAACTGCTCGGCATCCAGCGTGTCCAGCGAGATGTTCACCCGCGAAAGGCCCGCGGCTTTCAGGTCATCCACCATCTGCGGCAGAAGCACGCCGTTAGTGGTCATGGACACGTTCTCGATGCCGGGAATGTCGGTGATGGCGCGCACCAGGTCGACCACGCCCTTGCGCACCAAAGGCTCGCCGCCCGTGAGGCGCACGCTCCTGATGCCGAGGCTGGCGGCCACGTGCACCAAGCGCTCGATCTCCTCGATGCGCAGGATCTCGCCGTGGTCCATCTGGCACACACCATCTTCGGGCATGCAGTACACGCAACGGAAATTGCAGCGGTCGGTCAGCGAAAGGCGCAGGTAGTCGATCACACGCCCATGGGAATCTTTCAAGGCTCTCCCCCGTCTCTTCTCTTGGCGCACCATTATAGACGAGCGCGAATAAAGCGCAACCGGGAGCACCGAGCGCCCAGCTCACAGCCGAGCGCCGCCCGGGGCAGCCGCCATCCTTGGGAAAACCCGCGCTACTCCCCCGCCGTGGCCTCGTCTACCAGAGCGATCAGCTCCTGATGGGAGTGCACCCCCAGCTTCCCGTAGATGTTGCGGGTATGGGTGCGCACGGTGTTCCACGAGATGGAGAGCTTGCTGGCGGTGGTGGAGGAGTTGTAGCCCATGGCCAGGCAGCGCAGCACATCGGTCTCGCGGGGCGAGAGTTGGTAGGCTGTCGCCAGCTGGTCGATGGCCACGCCGAAACGCCCCTTGCGCACCGGCTCGCCTTCCGCAGAGCCGTCGGCCTCGTCGCCGGCGGCCAGATCCTGACGCAACAAGTCGCCGAGCGAGGGCGCGCCCTCCTCGGCCGGAGCGAACAGCCGATCGAACTCGCGCTCCGAGAAGATGATGAAGGCGCAGGCGAGCACCACGAGCGCCATGATCATGTAGGCGAACGACTCGCCGATGGCCCCGAACAGAGAGCCGAGCACCTGCACGCCGAAGAGCCACCCCAAACCGCTGCCGAGCAGATAGGCGCCGTAGCCGTAGCCGAACACGATCACCGCGGAGATGCGTCGCTGGTACACGATGAAGGCGAGCGTGCACCACAAAAACAGCTCGAACACCACGCTCGCCAACGAAACCACCTGGGCGAGCACCGTGTGCAGCACCGACACGAGCGGCAGACAGGCCACGAGCGCCACCGAGGCCACCATCACGATGGAGTAGGCCTTGCCGAAGTTGAGCTTGTCGCCTTCGGTGCCGACGGCCACGCATGCCAGGGCCGCAGCCAAGAGCATCCGCACCACCATGACGAGGCGCGACCCGTCCAGCGTGGTGCCGATGGGAGACACGGCCACCACCGATGCGTACACCGACGACACGATGCACGAGAACACGAACACCACGGCCAGAAGCTTCCAGAACGACCGCGGCAAGGCCGATCGCGATGCGCCCTTCCCTCCGGCCGTCGGCGGCCGATCAGCATAGCGAGAGAGCGATGCAAGCACACCGGCCACCACTGGCAGCCCCACAAAGGCGGCAATACCGGCCAGAGAGGGCCCTCCCGCAACGGGAGCCCACGAAGGAGCTCCCACCACGACAAAGAACGATACCGCTACAATAAGCTGCGAAAAGGCCACATACAGAACAACTTGCCGAGGAGCCAGGCGACCGTAAAGCTGCGCACAGCGCAACGCGATGACTCCCAAGCCAGCACCGAACAGCACGCTTCCGCCAATAAAGAGCAGGAGGATAATCTCAGCGGGAAGCAGGCCGTTCAGATAATAGGGCCCTACCAAGATGACCATGGCGCTTCCCGCAGCCGAAGCAATCCCAGCAGCCAACGAAACAGCAGGCCGCTCCATCCACTGCTTTGCCACGGGTGCCGCAAAGGTAGCAACCAGCATGACCGCCCCGGCGCCAAGCAACGTCGAAATATGCAGCGTAGACAAGTTGCCGCCGTTCATCTCGGTATCCGATAGCCACGCCGTGCCAGAACTCGCGATGTACACCGACGCGAGCCACGCGCCCAGCGACAGGTACGGCAGCGCCGGCCACGCCTTCACGAGCTTCGCCAGAAACGTCCGCGTCGCGGTCATGTCCCTCCCCCTCAACGGGGGAAGCGCTCCGCACATCGCGGAGCGCTTCCCGTCATTGTCGTCCGGCTACGATACCACATCCAACTCGTCAGAGAAGGCGGCCGCAGATCGAACGGACGCAGCCTCCTCACGCCGGTCGACGAGAGCCCGCCCCACGCGGGTAAGCCCGTAGGCGACGAAGACCACCGAGTACACCGCCACCGATGCCGAGGAGGCCGCGCCGCCGTGCAGGGCCGAGGGCAGGAGCATCAGCAGCAGGTGCACGTACACGAGGGCGAAGAAGGGGTAGGCCAGCTTCTGCACCCGCTTCCACGTGTCAGTGCGCATGCGCTTCTTCACGAAGGCGAACGACGTCACGCCGAGTACCACGAGCAAGACGAGCAGCACCACAGCCAGGGCGAAGGAGGCCACCACGTTGCCGCTCACCGCACCGGAGCCCAGAAGGCGCGGCAGATAGCTTTCCAGGTACACCGCCATGTGCCCGAGCGAGAGGAACCACGCCACGATGGACAGCTCGCTGCGCACCGGCTTGAGCCACCTGTAGGCGCGCCCCTCCCGGGACAGGCAGCCGATGAACATGACCACGGTGAACAGCGCGAGTGCCAGCTCGCACTTCTGCACGAGCACGAACAGCGGGCTCCATACCGCACGTGGCAGCCCGAAGAACACGCCGTACACGTACAGCACGTCCACAGCGATGGCCGCCAGATAGAAGGCCAGCGGGCAGGCCTTCAGGGGATTGCGCAGCGCGAAGCACGCTGCCACCGACGCGGCAAGAATGAGGGCGAAATCCATGGTACTACCTTTCTCCCAGACGCTGCTCGAGCTCCACGGCCATGGAGTCCAGAAGGGCGGCGTCCTCCTGGAAGAAGCCCTTGGACACCTTCAGCACCCCGCGGTAGAAGCGCGTCTCCAGAAGCAGCAGGGCCAGCTCCTGGAACCTGTCGAACCACGACAGGATGTGGTCGGCCAGAAACGCCCGGGAGAGGCGCACCTGGCGCAGGGCCTCGGCATCGTCGCCGGCCTTAAGCGCCGCCGCGATGCGGTCGGAGACGACCACGAGGAACTCGCACATGAACGACAGATGGTCGTGGGGGAAGTCGTAGCCCTCGGCCTTGGCCACGTGGTTGGCCTTGTACAGCTGGAACACCTCGTGGTAGGCGTCCTGGAACATGAGCCCCTCGTCGCTCGTGTGCACGCTCTCGTAGGGCACCGCGTAGCGGCCCTTCCACGACGAGGTGCCGGCGAACGCGCTCGTGAAGTCCACGGCCAGCTCCTGGCGGGTGCCGGAATTGCGCTTGCGCAGGTAACGGCTCATGTCGTTCAGCCCATCGGCGAACAGCTCGTTCACATCGGCGTACTCCGACCAGTCGGTCTCGGCGATGTTCTCGATCTGCTCGGCGGAAAGCGGGCGGAAGTAGATGGCCGCCAGCATATCGTAGAAGGCAGCCCGCCCCCGGCAGGCCGCGATCATCTCCTCGGTGATATCGGCATCGGGCGCCTGCCCGTCCCTCAACTGCTCCTCCATCGATCCCTCTCCTCACGTCGTCGGTTGCTCCCATTATAGCTGCAGCGCAAAGACGCCGTCCTCGCCCGGCCCGGCTGCGCCCGAGACGCGCAAGGGCGATCAAGGGCGGCGTCTTTGCCCTGCACGGAGGGCTGCAGATCGCGGCTGCGGCACCTGTCCGCGTCCCGAGGGGCCCCGGCCGCCGGGTCGGGAGGGAGCGGCGGCCGGGAAGCCCGGGAAAGTGAGGGGCGCCCGCAGGCTGGGCGCGGCGCGCCCCTCGCGCGGTAGGCGGGCTACTGCTTCTCGTAGCGGGTGACCTCCACGGGCTCATCCTGCCACTTGGCGGTCTTCTCAGAGAGGATGTAGACCGTCGTGGGGGAAAGGCTCGCGGGATCCCACAGATAGTGCGCGTTCTCGCCGGCGGCGGCAACGGCCTTGGAGGCCGCGCTCTCCGGGTCGTCCAGATCGCCGAAGACGCGGGCGCCGCAGCAGCAGTTGTGGACGCAGGCCGGCTCCCAGTTCTCGTCGTTGCGACGCTGATAGCACAGCGTGCACTTCTCGATGGTATTGGTCTTCGGGTCCATGTGGCGCACACCGTAGGGGCAGCCCTTAAGGCAGCTCTCGCAGCCGATGCAGTCCTCGGTGTTCACGAGCACCACGCCGGTCTCCTCGTCGCGGTAGGAGGCGCCGGTGGGGCACACCTCGATGCAGCCGGGGTTCTCGCACTGCTGGCACTGCATGGGCAGCCAGTACATCTCGATGTCCGGGAAGGTGCCCACAGGCCCCACGGCGGACACGTGGTTGCGCACCACGCCCAGGCCCATCTGGTTCTCGTGCTTGCAGGCGGCCACGCAGGAGTCGCAGCCCGAGCAGCGGTCCAAATCGATGACAAGCGTATTTTTCATTAGAACACATCCTTCGTCTGGGCTTCAGCGAGCATTTCGGCAGTCGGCATGAAGGGCTCGAACTCCTCGGCCTCCACCCAGATGTTCTCCGGGCGGGTGGACTTCTCGATCTTCACCGTGAAGCCGCGGTTGGTGTAGGAGCCGTAGACCTCGTTGAAGGGGGCGTCGTTCTTGGTGAGCACGTTCACGTTGCACTCGCGCCAACCGCCGGTGGGGTTGGCCTGGGAGGCGTCGTAGCACTCGGGGTTCCAGAAGCGCTCCATCCACACGGTCTTGGGGTGGACGCCCTCGGTCAGGTAGGCACGGGCGTGCACCTCGCCGCGGCGGCTCGTCACCTTCACCCAGTCCATGTGCTCGATGCCCAGCTCCTTGGCGCTGGCCGGGTTGATGCGGATCTCGGCGCAGGGGAACAGCTCGCGACTGAACGGCGCATGGCGCATGGTGCCGTGGTGGAAGTAGGGCACGCGTCCGCTCGTCAGCACGAAGGGGTACTCGGCGTCGTAGCCCGGCATGCCCTCGTACGGGCTCTCCACCGGTTCGATGGGCACGCAGATGGGGCTGTAGTCCTCGCAGGCCTCCTGGGGCTCGGGATAGCAGAACGGATACCCGTTGCGCGCCAGCTTCAGCAGGATCTGGCAGTAGGTCTCCACCTTGCGCGACTCGGTGCCGAAGCCCGCGGGCAGCCCGTCGTCGGCGATCTCCTCATGCTGGTTGTACTTCCAGTAGTCGGGGGTGACGTGCGGCACGTACTCGTCCACATTGGCCTGCAGCGTCTCCCAGTCGGGGGCGCCGAGCGTGTCGGCCACGCCCTGCTTGACGGCGGCCTCGGTGGGGCTGCCCAGGTAGGCCGTGCCCTCGCCGAGCTCCAGGCCGCCGGGAATGTGGCCGCCCCACAGCTCGCGGCACTTCTCCACCACCTGGGCGGCCGGGATGGAGTGGGACACGGTCTCGCCGATGTGCACGCACTCGTTCTGCAGCCACTGGGTATCCAGCTGGCTCATGTTCACCATGGGCTCCTCCAGCCACTCGCGCAGCGGGAAGACCAAGTCGCACGCCTCGATGTGGAAGGAGGTGAGGTGCGGGTACTGGCCGATGATGTAGTCCACCTCGGGGAACACGTCATACCAGGACTTCGCGTTGCCGAGCATGGCCAGCTTGTTGCCGGACATGTCGAACCACACGCGGGGCTTGTAGGGCTCGCCGGTGGCGATGGCGTTGCGCACCGTGGGAATGTGGGAGTGGCACCAGGCGTAGAGGCCCTTGTGGTCCTTCATGCCCAGGCGGTCCTGCAGCAGCTTGTTCAGGGTCTTCTGGGAATCGGGCATGACCTTGCCCAGCTCCTTGATGCGCGCCTCGTTCTCGGCGTCGGACATGCCGATGACCGCGCCCACGCCGTACATATCGGAGAACATGCCGTCGAAGCCGTTGTTGTAGGTGAGCGGGCGCGTCGGCGCGGCAACCTCGCCGGTGGGGCCGAACACACCGGAGGCCTTCTTGGTCATGGTAACGCCGGGCTTGTTGATGCGGCCCATGATGGAGTCCAGGCCCATGCAGCCCAGCGGCACCTGGGAGGCCGACTCGGTCATGTCGGAGGCCACGCCGTTGGCGATGCCGCCGTTGTTCTCCACGTACAGCTTGATGGCCGCCTCGATCTTGTCGGCCTGGAGCCAGCACTCCTCGGCGGTCTTCTCGAGCGTCCAGGGCTCGGCCTCCTCCTTGTAGATCTGGCCGGCCGTCTTGTACTGCTTACCGTTGAACTCGCCGGCCCAGAAGACCTCCGGATCCACCGTCGCGTCGGCCGGAGCGGAGTACTCGAAGGGAGCCACGGCGTTCGTCTTCAGATCGAAGCACACATAGGCCGGGGTGTTCTCGGGCGTGGTCTGCTGGAAGTCGGGGAACAGCTCCTGGGCCTTCACCGGCAGCTTGGTATCCGGGTCGATGAGGAAGGGTAGGTTGGTCCAGTACTTCGTGAACTCCTCGTCGTAGAGCTTGTTCTCGAAGATGTAGCGGAACCACGAGAGCAGCAGCTTCGTATCGGTGCCGGGACGCACGGGCAGCCACACGTCGGCCTTCACGGCGTCGGGCGAGAAGTTCGGGTCCACGACTACGGTCTTCACGCCGGCGGCGCGAAGCTCCGCCATGCCGCGGCCCGACTCGGCCGTCTCGGACACCGAGGGCTGGGCGCCCCAGATGACAACGACCTCGGTCTTGTTGTCAGTTACCTTGAAGATCTCCTGCACGGCGTTGTCGGCAATGGACTGGTCGTCGCCGCCGTAGAAGAGCTTCGACATGGACCAGCGGGGCAGGTAGCACTGGGCGCAGCCCGGCTCGAACACCGTGGGGCTGCCGAAGGCCATGGGCAGTGTCATGGCCTCCATAAACGAGTAGGACCCGCCGCCGCCCACGCTGGCGAAGAAAGCGTAGTTGCCGTACTGGTCGATGGCCTCCTTGATGTGGGTGGCCGCCTCGGTGATGGCCTCATCCCAGGAGATGACCTCCCATTTGTTCTCGCCGCGCTCGCCGGCTCGGCGCAGCGGGTGCAGGATGCGGCGGGGGCTGTACATGGTGTGCAGCTGGTTCAGGCCCTTGATGCAGAGCGAGCCGCGCGAGACCGGAGCCTCGGGATCGCCCTCGAGCTTCACCACCACGCCGTCTTTCATGTAGGCGATAGCCGGGCACATCTGAATGCAGCCGTGGCAGCTCGTGCGAACGCGCGTGAGCCCCTCGGTGCTCGATACCGCATCGCCGGTGCCGGCGAGCCCCTCCTCGGGGGCCGCGTCCTGCATGCAGCCGGCCATGGAGGCGCCCACAGCCGCCGCCGCGCCCGCCAGCGCGGACACCTTGACGAAGCTGCGCCGTGTCAAACTGGTCTTTGACATAGAATTTCCTCTCCTCTTACGTTGCTTGCTATGCTTGTCCGTCTACCTTTAGTTCTTCCAGAAACTCCCTTCCCTCCTCGGTCAACGTCCAACCATCTTTCCAAACCAGAGCGCCTGCGCGCTCGAGCTTGTCCACGAAAACTGAGGGCTGCATCGTCTCCGCGCGCCCGTCGATGACGGTCTGCAGCGCGGGACGCCCGTCCAGAAATACTTCTATGTCGCGGTAGGGCCGCGCCTGGCCGGCCACGTATTCCAAAAGCTCGCGGTAAGTGTCCGCCCGGCCGGGATCCAGGCCCAGCAGATCCACCAGGCGCGCCTGGGGTCGGTTGTACTCCACGAAGTAGGCGCCCGCCTCGGTGGTCTTGAAGGAGATGGCGGCCACCAGGTCGTCCACCTCGTCTTCGGTGAGGCCCTCCTTCTGCACCGCGGTCACGGGCTCGCCGGCTTCGTCGCGCTCGACAAGCTCCAAGCCGTGAGCCTTCACGAGCGAGGTGAGCAGGTAGTACTGGTTCTGCGTGGCCAGATTGAACTGGGGCAGGGCCGCGATGAAGTCCTCGGCCTCGCGCAGCGGGCGCTCCGTCTCGCAGAAGGCGAGCGTCTTGTAGAGGATCTCGCGGTTCAGGGGATGCCGCATTACCGTGCGGTTCAGCGCCGCGAGCTTCTCCTCGAAGGTGAGCTCGGCGGCGCAGGGCAGATCCTCGGCGCTCATGGAGCGGTCGTCGACGGGCGTCTCCTCGGCATCGGAGGACTCGTCGAAGCCTCCGGAAACTGCCAACGTCTCGGATTCAAATCGAACATCAGTCATAGCATGCGCGCATCGAATGATGCGCCCCTCCCCTCTTTATGCGATTCTCCTCACCGCGCCGCCCCGCAGCCTCCGCAATCCCGCGGAACGCTCCCCCGAGGCGGCCCTCATCATGGCCCCCACTATAGGCGCAGAAGTCCCGGCAAGGCCACCCGCAGACTGTCTGAAATTGCCGAATTCGCTGTGAAATTCCTCACGCAACATGGGTGAGTGACATTGTTGATCAGGGAAAACTCACCGCACATTTTAAAGTGCAGATAAGAGGAGGGCAGCTGTACGCGCGCCGCCCTCCCTCGTTACCGCCTAACGCCCCACCAGATACACTTTATCCGGCGGGATGCGAACCCACAGCTCGTCGCCCACCTCGGGCAGCGCCTGCTCCGGCTCGCGCTTGCTCACGCGCCAGAACAGGTGCTGGTGCAGATAGCTCATCTCGTTGTCGTCGAAGCTCACGGCCGCGTCTTTCGGATCGCGGTCGAGGAAGGCCAAAAGCACCGTGCGCTCGAAGCGCGAGTCGCTCGTGCGGTCCACCCGCATGCGGTAGCAGTTCTCCCCCGGCCCCTCCACGCGTTCTAGATAGAAGGCGCGCACGCCGAGGCACGCCACGTCGGCCGCCACCTCCTGCGCGCAGCGCACGTCCACCCCCCAGCGGGGCGCGTGCACGCAATGGGAGCCCGTGCGCACAACCGGCACGGCGTTCTTGCAGCCCGACAGCTTCAGGCCCGCCACCGACTGGGGGCGGTTCACCAGATCGTCCCCTGAGCCCATCTCCACGATATGCCCCGCCTCCACCACCGCGATGCGGTCGCAAAAGCGCAGCGACTCGTCGATATCGTGGCTCACATAGAGGATCGTCCCCTCGTAGGCATCGAACAGGCTCACGAGATTCTGCTCGAGCACGCCTTTCAGATGGGCGTCCAGGGCGCTGAAGGGCTCGTCCAGCATGAGGATGCCGGGCCGGGCCGCCAGCATGCGCGCCAGCGCCACGCGCTGCTGCTGTCCGCCCGAGAGCTGCGCCGGATAGCGTTGGCCGAAGCCGCGCAGGCCGAAGCGTTCCAGTTCCTCGGAGATGACCCGCGCCCGCTCTTCTTTTCCCACCTCGCGCCCGATGCCGGCGCCGATATTGTCGGCCACGGTGAGGTTCGGGAAGAGCATGTAGTTCTGGAACAGCAGCGCCGTCTTGCGCTGCTGTGGCGTGAGGTTCACCCCTGCTGCCGAGTCGAAGAACACCCGGTCGTTCACGACGATGCGCCCCTCATCGGGGGTCTCGATGCCGGCGATGCAGCGCAGGGTGAGGCTCTTGCCGCACCCCGAAGCTCCGAGAAAGCCCAAGGTCTCGTCTCCGGCCTCGAAGGCCACATCCAGCGTGAACGAGCCGTAGCTCTTGCGAATGTTCACCGTAAGGCTCATCGCGCGCCCCCTTCCACGCCCCGCGCCGTATCTTCCAAGCGCTCGACGGCTCCCCCGCCGCAGGCCGGACCGGCTGCCGTCACTTCCGTCACGCGAGCCACGCCGCGCCTCCGCCCCCGACCGCCGCGGCGCCCCTCGCGCGGGGGCTTCGGCGAGCGTCCGTCGGACGGCGCCTTTTCGCGGTAGCGCGTCGTGTGGCGGCTCCACAAGTTGATGAACAGGATGACCATGAAGCTGAACACCATGAGCACGATAGTCCAGAACCACGTGGCCGCCTGGTTGCCGTTCATCCACTCGAAGTAGATGGCGATGGGGATGGTGCGCGTGCTGCCCAGCTGGTTGCCCGCCAGAAACAGCGTGCAGCCGAACTCGCCCAGAGCACGGGCGAAGGCGAGTACCGTGCCCGAGGCAATGGACGACCACGCCAGGGGCAGCATAAGCCGCACGAAGATGCGCCCGTCGGACCACCCGAGTGTGCGAGCGGCATCCAACATGTTCGGGTCCAGGCTCTCGAAGGCGCCGCGCGCGCTGCGGTACATGAGCGGAAAGGCCACCACCACGGCGGCGATCACCGTAGCCTGCCAGCTGAAGGCCAAAGGGAACCCCACATCCTGGAAGAAGCGGCCGAAGGCGGTGTTACGGCCCAAGAGCATGAGCAGCAGAAAGCCGCATACCGTGGGCGGCAGCACCATGGGAATGGTGAAGATGGTGTCGAAGATGTCCTGGGCGCGCTTGGAGAGGCGCAGGGTGAAGTACGCCGCCGCAAGCCCCAGGAAGAACACGAACACGATGGCCACGCCGCAGGTCTTGAGCGTCACCCACAAAGGCGAGTAATCCATGTTAGCCAGGAAGTCCGCTAACTGCTCCAAGGGGCCGCCCGCGCTCGCGATGACGGCATCATCGGCGGCCACGAGCATGCACGAGTCCATCTGGGCCGGTCGCACCTCCGCCTTCACGTCGAAGGCATCGTCGGGCCCGGCGATCACCACATAGTAGTAGCCCTCCTTCAGCTCGCGCCCGAACCCGAAGGTTGCCTCTCCCACCTCATAGGTCGTCTCGCTCGTGAAGTGCCACGTCTCCTGACGAGCCAGAGCCACGTTGCCCTTGGAAAGGCCCTCGTCCAAAGGCTCCAGATAGTCCTTCAGCAGCTGCTGGGCCTCGGCATCCGCAAGATCGATGTCGAACCGCTCGCACCACGGCTGCGGCACGTAGACCACCGCGTAGTCCGCCGTATTCACCGCGACCAGCATATCGGGCCCGTCGAGCCGATAGGTGTAGCCGTAGTACACCTCATCGATGGCGCGATTCGAGCCCACTTGGGAACGCTGGAAGCCCTCCACAGCATAGGCCGCGCCCTCAATGCGGGCCGCGTCGCCATCGGCCGAGACGTCCACCTCCGATGTCTCGTCGGCCCATGCCGTCGTCGCGCCGAACACGCACGTGCACGCCACGGCCACGGCGAGCAAGCAGCGTCGCAGCATATCGCTCCTCCTCCACCGGCGCCGGGTTCGGCCCGGGCGCCCTGAAACGTCTCCTCGGGCAGCGCGGTTCCGCCGCACGCCCTCCTCACATGGCGAACGGGGCGCTTCGGCCCCGTTCGCACTCGCAATGCTATTGTCTCACAAAAGAGGCTACTCCGTCGCCATGTCGAAGCCCCACTCCTGCCAGATCTTGGCGCAGTCCTCATCGGTCATGCACCACTCCAGGAAAGCCCGGGCTGCCTCGGCGTGCTCGCTCTGGGCCGTGACAGCGCCCGGATAGGTGATGGCCTTATGGGTGTCGTCCGGCACCACCGAGCAGATGGTCACGCCGCCCATGCGGTACACGTCCGAGGTGTACACCATGGCCAAATCCACATCGCCCGTCTCGGCGTACTTGCACACGTCGCCCACCTTGCCGCCGAGGGTCACCTTGTCCTTCAGCGCATCGGAGAACTCGCCGCCCTTGCCGGTCGCATCGGCCCCGGTCGCGCCGTCGGGCTCAATGTAGGCGCCCACGGTGCTGAGGGCCTGGCAGGCGTAGTTGCCGGCCGGCACGTTCTCATCGCCCACGGAAAGCGTGTAGGTGCCGGCGGCCACGTCCTCCAGCGTCACGTCGGTGTCGGCCAACTCGCCGCCCTCCTTGGTCACGAACACGAGCTGGTTGGTGAACATGGTGTTGCGCGTGGCCTCGTCCACATAGCCGGCCTCAACGGCATCGTCCATGGTGCCCTTGGAGGCCGTGATGAGGATGTCAGCGTACTGACCGGCGCCGAGCATCTCGTTCAGCGTGCCTGAAGCCTCGTACTGGGTGTCGCCGAAGGTGACGTTGGGGTTCTGCTGGGTATAGAGCTCCTGGGCCTCGACCATGGCCTTCGTCAGCGAATTGGCAGCGAAGATCTGCAGGGTCACCGCCTCGCCGGCCGGCTCGCCCGCAGGCCCGGCCCCCTGCGTCTTCGCGGCCGACGACCCCCCGCCCGCTCCGGCATCAGACGCGCTGCCGTTCTCCTGCGCGCCGTCGCCGCCGGCACAGCCGCCGAGGCCAAGGGCAGCCACCATCATCGTCGCCGACAGGGCGGCAAACATCCTCCGGGTCATTTTCCTCATGGCTCCTCCGATACATTT
>NZ_KE159646.1:1144257-1910734 GCF_000403355.2 Adlercreutzia caecimuris B7
CTCCCCGCAGCTTATCGCAGCTTGCCGCGTCCTTCGTCGACTTCCTGTGCCAAGGCATCCGCCGTGCGCCCTCGGTATCTTCGCTTTCCTCAGATACCCTAGGCGCCGGGGCCGACAAGGCCCCGGCTTCGTCCTCTGGTTTAGATCTATGAGAATTAAAAATCCGTCGTAAGATAAAAACATACGTTCGCGATCGTGATGAATCGTCGTGTCCATGATGCGAACACCCATCGAACCTAAAGCCTCAGCTTAGGGAATTGATGTAGGTGTTGATCATGTGCGACATTTTCATGTCACGCGCTATGCAGCTGTCAAGGTGCCGGGGGCCTCAAGGGGCCCTCGCAGCCGGATGCTGGGGAATGGAGAAGACGGCCTAGGTTCTCCCTAGAAAGGAGGTGATCCAGCCGCACCTTCCGGTACGGCTACCTTGTTACGACTTCACCCCCCTTACCCTCCACACCTTCGACGCCTCCGCCCCCAGGGGGGGGTTCGGCCGGCGGCTTCGGGTGCAGACGACTCGGGTGGTGTGACGGGCGGTGTGTACAAGGCCCGGGAACGTATTCACCGCGGCGTGCTGATCCGCGATTACTAGCAACTCCGGCTTCACGCAGGCGGGTTGCAGCCTGCGATCCGAACTGGGGCCGGCTTTCCGGGATCCGCTCCCCCTCGCGGGGTGGCAACCCTCTGTACCGGCCATTGTAGCACGTGTGCAGCCCAGGGCATAAGGGGCATGATGACTTGACGTCGTCCCCACCTTCCTCCGGCTTGACGCCGGCAGTCTCCCGCGAGTCCCCAACCTAATGCTGGCAACACGGGACGGGGGTTGCGCTCGTTGCGGGACTTAACCCAACATCTCACGACACGAGCTGACGACAGCCATGCACCACCTGCGCGCCCTCCTCTCGGCCACCGCGTCTCCGCGGCTTCAGGCGCATGTCAAGCCCTGGTAAGGTTCTTCGCGTTGCTTCGAATTAAGCCACATGCTCCGCTGCTTGTGCGGGCCCCCGTCAATTCCTTTGAGTTTTAGCCTTGCGGCCGTACTCCCCAGGCGGGGCGCTTAATGCGTTGGCTGCGGCACGGAGGGGGGATCCCCCCACACCTAGCGCCCATCGTTTACGGCTGGGACTACCAGGGTATCTAATCCTGTTCGCTCCCCCAGCTTTCGCGCCTCAGCGTCAGTGACGGCCCAGAGAGCTGCCTTCGCCATCGGTGTTCTTCCCGATATCTGCGCATTCCACCGCTACACCGGGAATTCCGCTCTCCTCTACCGCACTCGAGCCGCCCAGTCCGGAACCCGGCCCGAGGTTGAGCCCCGGGGTTAGAGGTTCCGCTTAGGCGGCCGCCTACGCGCGCTTTACGCCCAATGAATCCGGATAACGCTCGCCCCCTACGTATTACCGCGGCTGCTGGCACGTAGTTAGCCGGAGCTTCTTCTGCAGGTACCGTCTTGGATCTTCCCTGCTGAAAGCGGTTTACGACCCGAGGGCCTTCGTCCCGCACGCGGCGTTGCTGCGTCAGGGTTTCCCCCATTGCGCAAAATTCCCCACTGCTGCCTCCCGTAGGAGTCTGGGCCGTATCTCAGTCCCAATGTGGCCGATCGACCTCTCAGTCCGGCTACCCATCGTCGGCTAGGTGGGCCTCTACCCCGCCTACTACCTAATGGGCCGCGACCCCATCCCGCGCCGTCGGGGCTTTCCCGCCGCCCCCATGCGGGGGCCGCGGAGTATCCGGTATTAGCCGCCGTTTCCAGCGGTTGTCCCGGAGCGCGGGGCAGGTTGGTCACGTGTTACTCACCCGTTCGCCACTGTATGTCCGCCCGAGGGCGGTTTAACCGTTCGACTTGCATGTGTTAGGCACGCCGCCAGCGTTCATCCTGAGCCAGGATCAAACTCTCCGTTCAAACAGCGCCCTTCCGGGCGCCACAGATCGTGTGAGTCTCGATTCTGTTAAAACTCTCCGCGGGGCCCGTGGCCCCGACGGGGATAAAAGTAAAGCTTTTCGCTTCGAATGTCCGTCTGACGCCCGAGATGAATCTCGGGCTTCCATCCTCAGTATCCGGTTGTGAAGGTGCCGCGGGGCCTCTCCCCGCCGCCGTCTCTCGCGAGCGGCGCAAGGAAGTACTTTACGCGCTTCTCCAATCGGTGTCAACTCGTTCACAAAATCTTGACAACTTTGCTTTCTCGTCTCTCACCGCGAAGAGCCTTGCGAGGTTGTCTTCCGCACTTCCAAAAAAGACAACTTGCTTATAATACCCATCTTCCATAGAAGCGCAAGGGGTCAATTTGAGATTTCTTGAAAATCTTTCCTTTCTGACATCGGTGGAAACTTTTTCGCAAAGAGAGACCGCTATACTGGGCACTCTTAGCTTCAATACACGTTAAAGGATACGCCCATGGCCCATCGCAACCCCAACATCAGCGCCCAACCCTTCCGTTTTGCGATGGAAAACGGCTCAGCGGCTTCCATCCGAAGGGGGGCGCTTCCCCTTCCCGATGTTGCCCGTGAAGCCCTGCGTATCTTGGAGGAGTCCGGGGGCGAGGCGTGGTGCGTGGGTGGCTGCGTGCGCGACGCGCTTCTGGAGCGACCCGTTCACGATGTCGATCTGGCCACGAATCTGCCGTGGCCCTTGGTGCAGAAGGCGTTTCGCGACGAAGGCTGGGGCACGGTGGAGACCGGGGTGGCCCATGGCACTCTGACGGTTGTTCGGGATGGGGAGCCGCTGGAGATCACCACCTATCGCTGCGACGGCACCTACAGCGACGGGCGACACCCCGATGCGGTAACGCCCGCTGCCACCATAGAGGAGGATCTGCTGCGGCGCGATTTCACCGTGAACGCGCTGGCCTATCACCCCGATCGCGGCATCATCGATCCGTTCGGAGGCGCCGAGGACATCGGACGCGGCATCATTCGCTGCGTGGGCGATCCGACGAGCCGCTTTTCCGAGGACGCCCTGCGCATCCTGCGAGCCTGCCGCTTCGCCTCGCAGCTGGGTTTTGCCATCGAGAAGACCACCTTCGATGCCATGCTGGCGTCGAAGCACCTGCTGCGCAAGGTATCGGGCGAGCGCATCTACCGCGAGCTGGAGCGCTTCCTCTGCGGCGACTACGTGCACGACGCCCTCATGGCCTGCGTGGACGTGCTGGCCTTCGTGCTCCCGGAGCTGGTGGCCATGAAGGGCTGCGAGCAGGTGACGAAGTACCATATATACGACGTGCTGGAGCACACCGCCTGGGTAGTGCAGCACACACCGCCCGAGCCCCTGCAGCGCTGGAGCGCCCTATTCCACGACATGGGCAAGCCGGCGGCGGCCTTCTTCGAGAAGCGCGATGGCGAGCTTGTGGAGCACTTCTACGGCCATGCCGCCGTGAGCGTCGTACTGGCCGAGGGCATTATGCGGCGCCTGCCCTTCCCCGCATGGCTGCGGCGCGACGCGCCGACGCTCGTGCGCACCCACGACGATGTAGTGCCGGCGAACTCGCGGGCGGTGCGCCGAATGCTCGGGCGGCTGGGCGGTCGCACCGACCTGTTCGAGGCGCTCTGCGACATCAAGCGGGCCGATGCGCTCGCCCAAGCTCCCTTCTGCGCGCCTCGGGCCGATGAAGCCGAAGAACTGCGATCCGCCCTGCACGAAGTGCTGGCGGCCGAGGAGGCCTTCACGGTGAAGCAGCTCGCCATCAGCGGCAACGATGTGATGGCCCTCGGCGTGAAAGCCGGGCCCGAGGTGGGCCGCATCTTGGATGCCGCGCTCGGCGCCGTCATTGATGAGCGCGTGCCCAACGAACGCGAGGCGCTGCTGGCATTCGCAAGGAGCGTGGCGTCAGCCGAATAGGCGGCCGCCAGCCGAGGAGGGCCCGAGCATAACGGGCGCGCGGCATGTGCGGCAGCCTGTCGCTCATGCCGTATGTTGCCGGGACGGGCAGCCCATCGGCACGCAACATCTAGGCGATGAGATCGGCGATGAGCTTGACGGCGAACAGCGCGATGACCACGAGCATGATGGGGCGCAGGACGAGCGCCCCCTTTCTGTCAAAGAAGGTGGAGCCGAGCCAGTTGCCCACGATGTTGAACGCCGCAGCGGCCAACCCGAGGGCGATGAGCACCTGACCGTTGACGAGAAACACCGCGAGAGCCGCCGCGTTCGTAGCCAGGTTGACAGCCTTGGTGGTGCCGGCCGCGCTCTTCACGTCCTGGCGGCCCACCGCGGCGAGCAGCAGCATGAGGATGGTGCCGGTGCCCGGCCCGTAGAAGCCGTCGTAGATGCCCACGACCAGGGCGATGGCCGCGGTCGCTGCGAGGGCGGCGACCGACGGCAGAGGCCGCTCGGAGAACCGGTTGAGGTCTTTGGCGCGAAACACCAGCACAGCCACAGGCGGCAGGGCCACGAGCATGAACACCATGAGTGCCGTGGCATCGGCAAGCAGGGCCAGGTTCGCGCCCGCGGCCGAACCAACCAGGCCGCAGACAACGCCCACGACGACGAACCGCTTCACCATATAGCCGAACAGCGCATAGCGCACACAGGCCACAGCGGTGCCCAGGGTGCTCGACAGCTTGTTGGTGGCGATAGCGGCATGGGCGGGAAGGCCGGCGAAGAAGTAAGCGGGCAGCGAGATGAGCCCTCCCCCGCCGGCGATGGCATCGACGAAGCCGGCGATGAGCGCCAGCGGGCACACGATGAGAAATTCCATGGAGACCCTTTCCGCCGTCCGTTCGACTAGACGAACTCCAGCCTCGTCCCTTTAACAGCCGCAGGATGCGGGACACCGCGGTCTCGCGGCTGCCTCCTCGCCCCGGCGACGACCGCCATCGCTCAGACATGAAAAGAGCCGCCCGCAGGCGGCTCGTGAGTTCTTGGTAGCTCCGACCGGATTCGAACCGGCGACCTCCGCCTTGAGAGGGCGGCGTCCTAAACCGCTAGACGACGGAGCCACATAGTGCGCTTCATAAAGCCGGGAGGGATAAACACCTCCCGGCCCGATTTCCCTGGTAGCTCCGACCGGATTCGAACCGGCGACCTCCGCCTTGAGAGGGCGGCGTCCTAAACCGCTAGACGACGGAGCCACATAGTGCTTCGCGCGATGAAAATGGCTGGGGTGGAAGGAGTCGAACCCTCACATACGGCACCAGAAACCGCTGTCCTGCCATTAGACGACACCCCAACGACAATTCTTCGCACGAACCGCTAAAGCGGTAAGCGCAAGTGAGTATATTAATGATGAAGGAGCTGTCCGTCAAGACCCAATTTTCTCTTTTTTCGGAATACCCCTCAAGCGGTACGGGCGGCAGAGACAGCGCGGTCTGCTCTCGGGCGGCGTGGAGCCCTGTGGAGTCGGGAGCTGTTCGCAAGCGACAGGCTATTCCTCGGGAGTGCGCCATGCGCAGGGATCGGGGGCGGACAGAGCACGGATGCCCTGGATGATGATCTCCACGCCGTGGGCGAAGGCCTCCTCGGTGTAGGCGCTTCGCACGATGCGCTGCCACAGCGGCGCCGCAGCCGCCTCCCCGTCAGCGCCGCCCCCTCCCTCTTCCCTCAGCTCGGCAGCGGAAACCCCCTTCCGCTCCGCCTCAGCCTGCAAGGCAATGGCATTGCCGACGAATCCGGCGAGATAGGCGTCCACCATAGCCCAGGCCTGGCGCAGCACCGGCTCGGGCATGCCCTGGGCCAAATGCAGGCTCACAATCTTCTCGGTATGGGCGGCCAGGCCGTTGCCGGCTGCCTGGGGGTTCACATCGATGGAGGCCACCTCGGGATGGGCCAGCTCCTCCCGGTAGATGGAGGTCATGGTGCGACGCAGGGTGTCGTCCCAACGCTCCCCGGGAACCGGATCGGTATCCATCGTGCCCATGAACCGCTCGAGCACCGCGCAGAGAACCTCGTCGCGGGAAACGAAGTGACTGTACACCGCCATGGCCGACACGCCCAGATCGCGGCCGAGCGCGCGCATGGTGAAGGCGCCGAGGCCCTCCCGTTCGATGAGCTCGGTCGCCACCTGAACGATGTGGTCGCGCGTGAGCGCCGGGCGCTCCTTAGCGGCCGGGGCATGTCCCATGGGGGCGACTCCCTTCTCCGTCGCGTTTACCTCGTAAGGCAAGTATAGAAAAGCGGCGCGCCCGCGAGGAGCGCGCCGCCTTCTTCCCCATCTGGAATCCAGACCCGATCCCTAGGCCGCTTGGAGCGCGGTGCCCGGACCCTGCTCGGGGTTATGGGGCCAGCTGTGGCAGTTGTCGCACTGGTTGTCGGTGACTTCCTTGTCCCGGGCGTGGCAGTTCACACAGGAGTTGGGGCCGCCGTGAATGGAGCCGTGGGGGTTCGACAGGCCGTAGTCGGCCGTGGTCTCGGCCAGGGCGTCGTAGGAGCCGCCGTGGCAGGACAGGCACTGCTCGTCGGAGACGTACATGCCGTCGCCCGTATCAGCCATCTCGGTGTGGACGCCGCCGGCGGCATCCTCGGTCGTGGACTGAGTCGCCGGCGCGCAGGCGGCCAGGGCCGCGCAGAGGGCCACCGCACAGGCAACGCCGGCCAGCTTGATCATGTTCTTCTTCATAGGACTACTCCCCCTTCATCGCGTGCTCGGCGGCCACATAGCCGAAGGTGATGGCGCGGCCGATGGATGTTCCCGGAATATGACGCGGGTAGTTGCCCGCGAAGAAATTGCCCGAGGCGTTGCCCACGGCGTACAGACCCTCGATGACCTTGTCGTCCACGTCGAGCACGCGGCAGTCGCCATCGATGGTGAGGCCGCCGCCCGTGGCCAGCACGCAGCTGTTGGTGGTCAGCGCGAAGAGGCGCGTGCCCGTGAACGGCATGGTGGTCGCCAGATCGCGGTTGAAGTCCTCATCGATGCCGCCGGCGAAGAAGCCGTTGTAGCGCTCGATAGTGGCGGCGAGGTTCTCCCCGTCGATGCCGGCGGCCTGGCCGAGCTCCTGGGGCGTGGCGCCCTCGAAGAGCCAGCCGCGGCCCTTGAACTCCTCGATGGCGGCGTCGTCCATGCCCTCCATCATGTTCTCGTCGAACACCTGGAAGCAGCCGGCACCATAGCCGGGCTGGGCGTTCTGGGCGTTGGACACGGCCTGGAAGGGTAGATCCTCGCGCACGAAGCGCTTGCCCTCGGGGTTGATCATGAGGCCGAAGTAGATGGCGTTCCACGTGCGGGCATCGAAGAACGAGTCGGGGTTGCCCCAGCGGAAGTTCATGACCGGCTGCGGGCACGGATCCATCTGGGCGCCGATCTTGAGGCCCATGAGGTGGCCGTCGCCGGTGGTGCCCCAACCGGGATTCCGCCAGCTGGACGTGGCGTAGTCCTCCGGTCGGGTCCAGGCCTCCATGAGCTCGGGGTTCGCGTCGTAGCCGCCCGTGGCCAGGATGACGCCCTTGGCGGCGTTGATGCGCCCGTAGGTGCCGTCGGCGTTCTTCACAATGACACCGGTCACACCAGCGCCCTCGCGCACCAGCTGCACGGCCGGGGTGGAGAAGCGCAGCTCCAGATTGCTGTACTGCTTGGCCACTTCCTGCATTTCCAGGCACACGTAGATGCCCGAGTAACCGGAGCGCACGCCGGCATCGGGCGGCAGGCAGGGGCTGTCGTAGAAGCCGAGCTCGGTGGGGATGAGATTGGTCACGGCCGGCATGCCGTTGGAGGAGGGAGGCTCCTCGACCGGCGTGATGACGAAGCCGTTGGAACCCTTGTCGAGCATGGTCTGCCAGAAGTCGGTGGCCTCGCCGGAGCAGTCCACGTAGGTGCGGATCGGTTCGAGGCGCCCACGGCACCGGCGCCGCGCAGGAAATCGCGCCGGGATACGCTTCTCTCCTTCATGGTTCCTCCTTCTCTCCCCGAACCCCTCTCACGGGTTCGCCAGATACCTCAGACCCGTCCTTTCCTTCATTGCCACACGGGCCTTACACTGTAAAGTTAGCAGTGCAATGCGCATCATAGCGACTTTACTTTACATTGTAAAGAGACTGAGGGAACAAAAGAGCCCCGCCGAAGCGGGGCCGATGGGTTCTACGGAAAACCCGATGATGAGAAGGGAGGGGAAGCGAGCCGGTGAACCGCGCCGATGCGGAGGGCGCCGAACGCAAGCCTAGCAGGGCACCGGGCCGTAGCGCCACATGTGGTTCAGAGGACCGCTGCCGCGCCCCAGATCGAGCCCGTCCGCCAGGGCACCGGCCACGTAGGCCTTGGCCTCGCGCACGGCCACATCGACGGCGAAGCCCTGGGCCAGGTTGCAGGCGATGGCCGAGGAAAGGGAGCAGCCCGTACCGTGGGTGTTGCGGGTCTCGATGCGTGGCCCGCGCAGCCAAACGTGCTCGCCGTGAGCCAGATGCAGGTAATCGTCGGCCGCATCGGGCTCGCCCACCCCGTGACCTCCCTTGATCATGATGGCGGGAACGGGCGCGTCGCTGTCGGCGAAGTCGGGTGCCGTTTGCCGGGCCGCCACGATGCGGTCGGCGATAAGGCGGGCGGCCTGTTCCACGTCGGCGGCGCAGGAGATGGCAATGCCGGCGAGCACTTCGGCCTCGGGAATATTCGGCGTGACGACCGCGGCCACGGGGAACAGCTCGGCCACCAGCGCGTCCACCGCCGCATCAGCGATGAGCGCCGAGCCGGAGGTGGCGACCATGACCGGGTCCACCACGATGTTGGCGGCACCGTGCCGGCGCAGCCCATCGGCAATGGCGCGGACGATGGCCGGCGACGAGACCATGCCCACCTTCACCGCATCGGGGCGGATATCCTCGAACACGGCGTCGATCTGCGCGCCTACGAAGGCGGGGTCCACATCGAGCACGCCGGCCACGCCCGTGGTGTTCTGGGCCGTGAGCGCCGTGATGACGCTCTCCCCGAAGAGCTGGTGAGCGACGATGGTCTTCAGATCGGCTTGGATGCCCGCGCCTCCGCTGGAATCGGAGCCGGCGATGGTGAGAACTGCCTTCATAGGGGCCTACCCTTCGATGAACTTCACGGCCTCATCGGTATTGATGACCTTTGCAGCGTAGCACACCTTCATGTACTCGATGCCCTCCTCCTGATTTCCCACGAGGAAGGTTGCCGTCGCGTCATCCACGACGATGATATTGAAGTTGTTGAAGTAGGCATCGGCCACGGTGTGCTTCACGCAGATGTTCGTGTCCATACCGCAGCAGATGAGCGTGTCCACGCCCAGCTCGTTCAGCAGCAGAAGCAGCCCCGTTTGGAAGAAGCCGCTGTAGCGGCGCTTCTCCACCACGTAGTCGGTGGGCTGCGGGTCCAAAAACGGCGAGGTCTGCGCCTCGGGCGTGCCGGCGATGCCGTGGGCGCCCCACAGGGCCAACTCGCGATCGATGCCGGGCAGGTGCGCGTCGTTGGTGAAGATGACGGGCACACCGGCCGCGCGGGCAGCGGTCGTAAGCTTCGCCGTCTGCAGGATGGAGGGCAGAAGCACGGCCTCCAGCGGGCCGCCCGTGGGGTCCCCTAACTCGTCGATGACAAGCAGCGCGCACTTCGCGCGATCGATGGCGTCCAGGTTCACCAGGTCGTTGTTGTTCTCGTCTCCCAGCATGATCGTCCTCTCTCGATGGCGGCCGCGAAAGCAGGCCGGCCTAGGCTTGCGGGTTCGCAGCCCCTCGTTCACGGGGCAGCACCTCATCCATGATACGAGAAAGCTCGCGGGTCGCCGCCGCTATATCGTCGGCGGCGAAGATGGCGCTCACCACGGCGGCGCCGTCCACGCTCAGGTCGGCCAGAAGTGGCAGCGTGTCGCCGTTGATGCCGCCGATGGCCACGATGGGGATATCCACCGCTGCGGCAATGGCGCGGAACTCCTCGGGTGCGAGCACGCCAGCCTCGGGCTTGGTGGCCGTACCGCGCACGCCGCCCACTCCCAGATAGTCGGCGCCGGCGGCCTCGGCAGCGCGGGCCTGCTCTACCGTCTGGGTGCTCACGCCCACGATGGCATCGGGACCGAGCAACGCCCGGGCCCGCTCGCAGGCCATGTCGTCTTGGCCCACGTGCACCCCGTCGGCGCCGACCGCGAGCGCGCACTCCACATCGTCGTTCACCACGAAGGGAACCCCGGCCGCCCGGCACAGGGCCAAAAGCTCGGCGGCCTCCGTGCGCAGCGCGGCCCCATCGGCCCCCTTGTGACGCAACTGCACAAAGGTGGCGCCTCCCTCAAGTGCCTCTTCCACGCACGAGGCCAGGGTACGCTCCCCCAGCCACGCATTGTCGGTCACCGCGTATAGGCGCAACGCGGCCTTCAGGTTTTTCTTATCGAACATGTTCTTACCTCCCGGGTTGAACCCATGTCAGCGAGGGTCCGATAGGTGCCTGGAATTGCCCCGCCTTCGCACCAAGTTGGCTTCGGCCAACGCCGCGCGCGAAACAAGGGGCAAGGCCAGGTGCCTATCGGAGCCACAGCGTCGGCTTAATTCGTTGTCCGTCAGGACAACGAAACAGTGAGTCCGTCCATGATGTCGTTCACCGTCTTCATGGCGCACATCTTGCCGCACATGGTGCAGGTGCCCTCAGTGGAGGGCGGAGCGCTCTCGAAGACAGCGCGGGCGCGGGCCGGATCCAGGGCCAGATCGAACATCTCGTCCCAGGCCACGCGCCGGCGGGCGTCGCTCATGCGGTTGTCGCGGTCACGGGCACCGGGCACGCCCTTGGCGATGTCGGCGGCGTGGGCGGCGATCTTCGTGGCCACCAATCCCTCGCGCACATCGGCCGCGTCGGGCAGGCGCAGGTGCTCGGCCGGGGTCACATAGCACAAAAAGTCGGCGCCCGCAGTGGCCGCAACGGCCCCGCCGATGGCGGCCGTGATATGGTCGTAGCCGGGGGCGATGTCGCACACGAGCGGCCCCAGCACGTAGAAGGGGGCATCGTGGCACAGACGCTTCTGCAGCTTCATATTGGCGGCGATCTCGTCGAGGGCCATATGTCCCGGGCCCTCCACCATCACCTGCACGCCGGCATCCCAAGCGCGACGCGTGAGCTTGCCCAGCTCGATGAGCTCGGCGATCTGCGCCGCATCGGTGGCGTCGTAGCCGCTGCCGGGACGCATGGCATCGCCCAGCGAGATGGTCACGTCGTGCTCGTGCAGGATGGCCAGTACCTCGTCGTAGTACTCGTAGAAGGGGTTCTCACGCCCCGTGGCCTCCATCCAGGCGAAGATGAGGGAGCCGCCGCGGGAGACGATGTTGGTCAGGCGGCCCGTCTCCTTGAACGACTCGATGACCCGGCGGTTCATACCCGCGTGGATGGTGACGAAGTCCACGCCGTCTTCCGCATGGGCCCGCACCACTTCCAAAAAGTCCTCGGGCGTGATGGCGATGAGGGACTTTTCCAGATAGCCGATGGCATCGTACATGGGCACCGTGCCGATCATGGCCGGCGACTGCTCGATAAGCTTCGTGCGGAAGGCGCGCGTCTTGCCGGAGTTCGACAGATCCATGATGGCATCGGCCCCCAGTTCCAGGGCCACGGCCACCTTCTCCCATTCCGTCGCCTCGTCGGCCAAGTCGCCAGAGATACCGAGGTTCACGTTCACCTTGGTGGTCAGCGGCACGCCGTCCAAGGTGGAGCCCACGCCGCCCGGTGTCAGGCTCGCATGGTGGATGTTGGCGGGAATGGCGATGCGGCCGGCGGCCACGGCAGCGCGGATGGCCTCGGGCTCGCGGCCCTCGGCGGCGGCCACGGCGGCCATCTGGGGCGTGACGATGCCGGCACGGGCATAATCGATCTGGGTGACGGGTGCGGCAGCGGCCGGGGCTGAGACGGCGGCAGATACGGACGTTGTGCGATCTTCGATCATAAAACTCCCTTCGTTGGCATTACCCACAGCAGGTTCGGCGGGTCGAGGCGTATGCGGCGCCTCCTCTCAGCCTGCCCGGCCGCCCATACGGCGGCTGCAAGCTCCCCGAATATGAGGTTGTGGTCGCTATTATAACGGCAGGAACACCGCGAGTGTGCCGCTTTCCACGGAAATGCGGGCGGCGGCACCCGCGAGCTCGTTGGAAAGCCCCCAGCTCGTGCGGTTGGTGAGCGCAACGTGGTCGAGACCGTACTTCAGCCCCTCCTCGCACACGCCGGTGGCCACATCGGAAAGGGAGAACACCGACACGATGCCCTCGTCGGCCGCCTCGATCAGCAACTCACCCGGCCCTACCAGCAGTGCGATGCGCTCGCGCTCCCCCACGGCCACCACGTCCAGCCCGCGCTCGGCGAACGAGGCCAGAAGCGACAGGTTCGCAAGTGTGTGGTCGAGCCGACCGCCGAGGGCCCCGTACACTTCCACGGCTCCGGCGCCGCGCGTCAGCGCCTCTTCCAGGGCCAGCTCCATGTCCGAAGCGTCCTTCTCCGCTGGAAATAACTTCACGGGCACGCCCTCGGGCACGAAGCCCAGAGAGTCGAAATCGCCCAGAGCAAGATCGGGCACGCAGCCCGCCGCCTCAAGGGACGCGAAGCCGCCGTCCACAGCGATAACGGCATCGAAAGCACCGCGGGCCGCGCGCTCGGCGAAGTATGCCGCGTTGAAATCCGAGGCGCCGATAAGAGCGTAGGTGGTCACGAAAGTCCCTTCTGGCAAGTTCCGTCCTTTCTGCTACAATACCACAGGCGAGCGGGCCAGACGGCCGCGTACCCATCGGGTGCGAGGAAAGTCCGGGCTCCGCAGGGCAAGATGCCAGCTAACGGCTGGGCGGGGCGACCCGACGGAAAGTGCCACAGAAAAGAAGACTCCCCCGCGCGAAACGTGCCGCCTGCGCGGCACGCACGAAACGGGAGAAAAGCTGAAACGGTGCGGTAAGAGCGCACCAGCGCGCTGGCAACAGCGCGGCTTGGTAAACCCCATCTGGAGCAAGCGCAAATAGGAGCGCCATACGGTGGCCCGCCGTGCGCTCGGGTTGCGTGCTAGAGGCGTCTGGCGACAGGCGTTCGAGATAAATGGCCGTCCCACGACAGAACCCGGCTTACCGGCCCGCTCGTTTTCTCAAAAAGAAAAGGCCCCGAAGGGCCTTTTCGTGTTCCTTGGCGCTCTATCGCGGCAGGTTAGTCGATTTCCTCGAACTCGAAGTCGTCAGCGTCGCCGAAGCCCGAGAGATCCTTCTCGTAGGCCGAGGCCACCGGCGTGGCAGCGGCCACGGCAATGCCCGCCGAAGCGGCCGGAGCGGCCGCAGGGGCGGCCGGCGTCACATAGGAGGAAGGAGCCACGTACTCGTCGATCTCGAAGTTGCCCGTAAGACCGGCGGCCACATCGTACTCGCCGTCGCCGGCAGCAGCGGCGGCGGCCGGCACGTTGGCGCCGATGTCGGCCAGCTTGCGGGAGGCGTCGGAGATGATGTCCTTCAGCAGGTCGGCATACTCCTCGCGCGCATCCTCGCGATCGTCCTGCAGCTTGCGAATGGCGTCGATGACGTCCTGACGGTCGGTGTTGGCGCGATCGATGATGCGCTGGGCCTCGTCGCGGGCGTCCTGGATGGTCTCCGTGGCGTTGGCATTGGCCTTGGCGAGAATCTCGTCAGCGGAGCGCTGGGCGATGATGAGGGCCTGGGCGATGGCGTTGTCGTCGGCGCGCTTGTCGTTGAGCTGGCGCTCCAGATCGGCGATGATCGCGTCCTTCTGGGCGAGCTGGGCATCGTACTCGGCGGTGTCAACCGAGGCAGCCACCGTCTCGGTGATGGCCACCGTGGAGGCAGCCGGCGCGTCGAAGCCGCTGAAGCGATCCTCCTCCAGCTGCGCCTGCAGCTGGGCGATGGTGTCGTTCAGAATGTCGATCTCGTCGGCCACATGCTCGAGGAAGACGTCCACCTCGTCGACATCGTAGCCCTTACGATCGATAGAGAAGCTCTGGTTGTGGATGTCGGAGGCGGTGATAGCCATGTAGTTACCCTAGCCCTTCTTACGTTGCCTTTGTTACCTGAATGCTCATCGCTCGGTTAGATGAGCCAAGCGAGCAGACGTACCCCGAATTGTAATACAAGCAAGGCGATGATGGGAGTTACATCCACCATACCTCCAAGGGGCGGGATCAACTTTCGGAACAAGTCGAGGTACGGGTCGCAGAGTTTCCCCAGCGCTCGGTACACATCGCCAATCACGCCGCTTTGGGTGTTCGGGAGCCACGACATCATCACGTAAATGAAGATGATCATGGAGTACGCGTCCACGAGACGGACGAGAAGCGAGAATAGCATAGAGCAGACTCCTTATCACGGGCCGCGAAACGCCGTTGCCGTACCGTTTGCGACCCTATGCGGCTATTAGATCAGACCCTGGCTGCGCAGATACGAGCGCTCCGCTTCGGAAAGCTCGTTGATCCGCGTAAGGGCGAACACCTTGTTGCCCACGCACTCCACATTGGCATCGAGGGCGCTGGCCACGCCGAACGAGAAGTCGAGGATCCGCTTGGCCAGAGCATCGGGCGTGCCCGTCAGGCACAGCACCACGGCATCCCCCAGCTTAAGCGCTGTGGAGACCGCCTCGGCGTCGTTGTAGGCCACGGGCTTGACCACCTTCACCGTACGGGAGGGGGCGGTGCGGCCGACAGCGGCCGCGCTGCTGGACGAGGTGAAGCTGCGCGCTGCGCCGCGGTCTTCGGAAGGCGCGGGCGCCGTCGGCTCGAACAGCGAGTTGAGACCCTCTGAACGCGCATGGTGAGCCGCCGAGGCCGCCGCCGAGGCCGCCGCGGTGCCCTCCGGGGTCATTTGGGGCGGCAGCGAGGAGTCCACCATGGTGCGGAAGGAGCTGGAGCCTGAGGAGCGACGCGTGGAAATCGCACCGTCATCGGGCAGCGAGGGCACCTGGGTACGGGCACGCACGTCGTCGATGGAAACGAGGCGCGGCATGCTCGAGCGGCCCGACGAGCGCACGCCCGGCTCGCGCGTCGTCACCGAGTCGTAGCGATCGTAGCTCGAGCGGGCGGAGGTGCGGGTGTAGCTCTCGTCGTAGCCGTACTCGCCGTAGTCCTCGCCGTCATCGAACTCCTCGTAATCGTCGTAGAACTCCTCGTGGTCGTCCTTGCGACCGAAGCCCAGTTTCGACTTGATGTCGCCGAACATGCGCTTGCCGTCGTTCAGATCCATGGGGCCTCCTGCTTCGTTTTCGCGACCGCGGGGCCGCGTTCTTGTTCGTTGAAAGACACGGGGGTCTTTTTCCCTCCCGCTGTAAGCCATCCACCATCATAGCAGGTTCGGGGCTACTCCTGAAAAGATTCGCTAAAGATAGCACGGCCGACGCGCACAATGGTGGCGCCGCAGGCGATGGCCTCGCGCCAGTCATCGCTCATGCCCATGGAAAGCTCGGTGAACGCAGCCGCCTCGTCGGAGGGAAGCTGAGCGCGAATCTCGCCCGCCAAGTCGGCCAGGCCGCGGAACGTATCGGCCGCCACGGACAGATCGCCTTGGGGCGCCATGGTCATGAGCCCGCAGACGCGCACATGGGGAAGCGCGGCGCACGAGCGCACGAGGGCGAGCGCCTCTTCGGGAGCCGCGCCGCTCTTCGACGCCTCCCCCGACACGTTCACCTCGACGAGCACGTCCTGCACCTTGCCGAGAGCCTCGGCTGCGCGATCGATCTTCTCGGCGTGGCGAAGCTGGTACAGCGAGTGGATGAGGGTCGCGGCCCCCACGATATCGGGAATGCGCCGGGACTGGATGTTCCCGATGAAATGCCAACGGGCCTGCGGAAACGCCGGGGCCTTGGCAACGATCTGGTCGGGTCGGTTCTCGCCGAAATCCCGTGCACCGGCCTGCAGGGCGCAGGCAACCTCATCGGGGCCCACGGTCTTCGACACCGCGACCAGGCGCACCGATCCGGGGGCGCGCCCGCAGGCCGCGCACACCTCCGCCACCTCGTCGGCGACCGTCCGGTAGCGTTGAGCCGTATTCATGTCGTCACTCCTTTCGACCGGCAAAAGCACCGTGGCGTCCGCAGCGCCCTCCGCTCTTGCGGTATGAGAAATAGCGGTCATCGCAGCAGGCGGTGCACTCCCCCGCCGCCGCGATGCGCCGCGCGGCAATACCCGCCTCGGCAAGACTGGCGCGCACGGCCATCTCGAGATTCAGATGATCGGTTCCGAGGGCGCAGGCCTCACCGAAGCGCTCGACGAAGCGGCCCACGAGCTCCTCGCCGCATTCATAGCAGGCCGCGGCGATATGCGGGCCGATGTAGGCGTTGAAATCGCCCGCATCTGTCAAAGCTCCGGCCTCGGCGTCCAGCGCCGCCACCGCACTGACCGCTTTCGCGGGAATACCGGCGAGCGCCCCGCGCCAGCCGGCGTGGGCCACGGCGAAGGCCCCCGTGGGAGAGGCGACGATCACCGGCGTGCAGTCGGCGAAGCACAGAAGCGCGGTCACCCCCGGCACGTCCACCGCCACGCCGTCGGCGCCCGCGCGAGCAGCGGCGGCGACGGCCGCGAAGGCGGGGGCGTCGGCAGACGACAATGAGAGCACCCTGTCGCCGTGGACCTGGTTCAACGTGAGCATCTCGGTGGCGGCAAGGCCGGCGGCATCGAGCAGGCGGCGGCGGTTCTCCGCAACGGCGGCCGGGTCGTCTTCCACGTGGTCGCCGAGGTTCAGGCTGTCATAGGGCGCCTCGCTCACGCCGCCCCAGCGCCGCGAGAACCCCACACGCAGGCCCGTAGCGGCGAAAAGCGGCTCGTCGGTTAAAAAGGACAGGCCCGCACAAGCGCGGGCCTGCAATGTAGGCAGGGGAAGTGCCATAGGGCGTCGTCGGGCCTCTCTCCTAGCGCGAGCGCTTCAGGAAGTCGGGGATGTAGTCCTCGTCGGCAAAGCGGTTTGCAGGCGCCGGCGCGCTGAAGGTGACCGGGGCCTGCTGCACCGGCTGGGGCGCGGGCGCCTCGGTGGAGGCGAACAGGTCCTTGCGCGGGGCGAAATCCATGGACGCCTGGGCGGCGCCCACCTTGAAGCCCGTGGCGATAACGGTGATACGCACCGCATCGCGCAGCTCCTCGTCGATGATCTGGCCGTAGATGATGTTCGCGTTGTCGTCGGCGCAGGCCTCCACGGTGCGGGCCGCCTCGGACACCTCGGTAAGCGTGAGGTCGGGGCCGCCGGCGATGGAGAACAGCACGCGGGAAGCGCCGGCGATGGAGGACTCCAGCAAGCTGGAAGAGGTGGCCTGCTGGGCGGCGTCGAGGGCGCGGTTCTCGCCCGTGGCCACGCCGATGCCCATCATGGCCGTGCCCGCATCTTTCATGACGGTGCGGATGTCGGCGAAGTCGAGGTTGATGAGGCCGGGGATGGTAATGAGATCGGTGACGCCCTGAATGCCCTGGCGCAGCGTGTCGTCGCAGATGCGGAAGGCGTCGATCATGGACGTCTTCTTATCGACGATCTCGAGCAGGCGGTCGTTGGGGATCACAATGAGAGTGTCGACCTTTTGCGAGAGCAGATCGATGCCCTGGTCGGCCTGGTTGCGACGCAGACGGCCTTCGAAGGAGAAGGGCTTGGTGACCACGCCCACCGTGAGGGCGCCGATCTCCTCACGAGCAATCTCGGCCACGATGGGGGCCGCGCCCGTGCCCGTGCCGCCGCCCTCGCCGGCGGTGACGAAGACCATGTCGGCCTCGGCCAGCGCCTCGCGGATCTCCGCGCGGCTCTCTTCGGCAGCCTGGCAGCCCACCTGCGGGTTCGCGCCGGCGCCCAGACCACGCGTCAGCTCCTCGCCGATGTGGATGGTCTTATCGGCGTCGGACATGAGCAGCGCCTGGCGGTCGGTGTTGACCGCAATGAACTCGACGCCTTTCACGCCGGCTTCCACCATGCGGTTCACCGCATTGGTGCCGCCGCCGCCCACACCGACGACCTTGATGACCGCCAGATGATCTCCGCCCGAGATATTCGCCATGGTTTCCTCCACACTAGCTGCGTTTATTGCTGCGTTTTTCAATCGTTCTTCACGGGCCTTTGCAGGCACGCCCTTTGAGCCGCTCATTCGAGCAGCCGTTATGTGGGGATATTGTACACGATGAGCTGCCCATTGCAACGACTGGCGCGGTCAAAGGATTCCCCACGTCCACGAATACGACAGATTACCGATCCAGGATTTCGAAGCGCCGCGCGGCTCCTTGACCGGTAACAGGAGAATCGCCCTCCCCGGACAAAGGCATCCCGCTATACGGCACGCCAGGTAGGACGGTCGGGGACGCGGACGTTGATATAGGCGACCTTGCCCTCGTTCTTGGCCATGATCTCCAGGCAGATGCGCTCCTTATCGCGAATGTCCTCGGCGGTTCCGAAGGCGATCTGGATGCCGTTTTCCAGGGTGAGCAGCGTCGACTGCGCGTCGGTGGCCGAGACGGCCTTCACCTGGTCGGCCAGCTCGCCGGTCAAGCCGCCCAGAATCTCCAGCGCATTGTTCACGTTGCCGTCGGTGCAGTAGGTTCCCACCTCCGGCGCGAGCCCGAAGGGCACGCCGGTGATGTGCAGCACGCTGCCGGCATCCTCGTAGATCTGCGGACTGATGGACTGCCCCAGCTCGGAATTCTGATCGGGAATCTCCATAAGCCACATGCCATCGGAGGCGATGGCCCAATGCTGGGTCGTCTTGGCGTTGTCGGCCACCACGTCCACCACGGCGGCGATCTTGCGCTCGGTCACAGCGATCTCCAGCGTGTTGGGAAAATGGCGGTTCACCCTCACGTCGGCCACCCAGGCATCGCGCACTACGCTGTCGGCCACCGCCGAGGCGTCCACGTTGAGCAAGGTGGTGCCCTGGGGCACCGCTGCGAGCACCGCCATCTCGTCGCTCGTCAAATGATCGGCGCCCGTCACCTCCACCTTCTCGATGGTGAAGGCCGAGGAGAAGTAGAGGCCCGCATAGACCACGCCGAGCACCGCCGCCGTCACAGCCAAGGCCACGATTACGCGAAAGGCGCCGGAGCGCTTGGGGCGCGCAACGCCCTCGCGCAACGTCGTAGCGCGACGGGATGCGCGCGAACGATCCATGTCGCCCAAACGGACCGAGGTCACCGCCTTGCGCGTGGAGGCGGCGCGGCCCGAAGACGGCCGGCTCGTGGGCGCCGATGCGCCGCGCGCGGATCTCGAGCGCGGCGACGGCATCCGACCGGCGGCGGGCTGCCAGCTCGACGAGGGTACGGCGCGGCGGGCGGCGGTCTTGTTGTAACGGGGGTTGTTCGCCCCTCCCCTAGCCATGATGCTCCCCGACGGCGCCGTGAGCGCCGTGCACGGGCGCGTCGGCGGCAGCCGCCCGCGGTGCGTCGGCGCCGAAGCCCACCATGCGCACCTCGGGCACCAAATCGATACCGAACGTGGCCGCCACGCAGCGACGCACGTGCTCCATGAGCGCACGCACGTCAGCCGCCGTGGCCGCACCGGCGTTCACGATGAAGTTGCCGTGCACGTCGGACACCCGGGCACCGCCCACGCACGTGCCCTTCAGCCCCAGCTCCTCCACGAGCTTGCCCACCGAGGCGCCGTCGGGGTTTTTGAACACGCTGCCGCAGGTGGGAAGCGACAGGGGCTGGGTCTGCTGGCGGCGCGCCAGGTTCTCCTCCATCTTATCCCGCACCTTGAACGGGTCGGCCGCCTCGGCGGACAGCTCGCATTCCAAGATGACCTCGTCGGGCGAGAACGAACTCTCGCGATAGCCCCAGGAGAGCTCCGAGCCGCGACGACGCAGAAGGCCGCGCCCGGGCCGGTAGGTGGTCACCGTCACCACGCGCTCGCCGATCCACTCGTCCCGGGAGCCCGCATTCATGCGCAGGGCCCCGCCGACCGTGCCCGGCGTGCCCACGGCGAACTCGAAGCCGCCCAAATTGCGGCGGAAGGCGTCCTGCACCACCGAGGAGAGCGTGGCCCCCGCGCCGACCATGAAGCGGCCGTCCTCGAACCGCGAGGTGCGGAAGTCGCGCCCGAGGGCGATGGCCACGCCGCCGAAGCCCTCGTCGGCCACGAGCACGTTGGAGCCACGGCCCACAACGACCCACGGCACGTTCCCATCCGCGCACACGTCGACAAGACTGCAGAGCGCGCCGATGGAGTTGGCGCGCACGAAGAAACGCGCCGGGCCTCCGATACGGTAGGTGGTATGCCGGCTCATAGGCTCGTTGGGGTACACATCGCCGTCAAAGCGATCGTCTACGAGCAGCGATTGGAGCGGAGAGGCGTGACGGGCCATGGACGCAACCCCTAGCGGCCCAGCTCGTCGACGAGCTGGGGCGCCACGGCGGTAACGTCCCCGGCGCCCATGGTGATGATCAGGTCCCCCGGCTCGGCCACCTCGATCATGGCGGGCACCACGTCGATGCGACGCGGCACGTACCGGGTTCCGCCATGGCCGTGCTCCACTACGGGCGCGAGAAAGGTCTTGCCCGTGATACCGGGCACCGGCGCCTCTCCGGCCGAGTACACGTCCATGAACGTCACTGTGTCGGCCCCGTCGAAGGCGGCCCCGAACTCGTCGCGCATCACCTCGGTGAACAGTGCCGCACGAGAGTAGCGATGCGGCTGGAACAGCACATGCACGCGCTTGAAGTCGAGTTCCTTGGCCGCCTTGATGGTGGCGGCGATCTCGGTGGGGTGGTGCGCGTAGTCGTCCACCACCGTCACCCCGGCCGCCTCGCCGGCCAGATCGAAGCGCCGGCGCACGCCCGAGAACTCGCCGAGCTTCTCGGCGGCCGTCTCCACGTCGAGACCCAGCGCGTCGATGAGCGTAAGCACCGCCGCGCCGTTGGCCACATTGTGCAGGCCCGGGTTTTGCTTGATGGAGCTGGCCACCATGCGCCCGTCGGGCAAACGCAGCGTGAAGCGCGTGCCCACGCCGGCGGCCTCCCACACCGTCACCCGGGCATCGCAGCCCTCGGAAAAGCCGTAGGTGATCACCGGGCGCTTCGTCGAGCGAGCCTGCGCCACGAGCCCCTCGTCATCGCCGCACACCACGATAGGGCCGCCCTCGCGCACCCCTTCCATGAACATGCGGAACTGGGAGTAAATCTCGTCGAGACCCTCGTAGTGATCCAGATGATCGGCCTCGATGTTGGTGACGATGGCCGCAGCCGGCGTGAGGTAGGTGAAGGACTTGTCGGACTCGTCGGCTTCCACCACGTAGTAGTCGCCGGTGCCGGAATGGGCGTTGGTGCCGTAGGCGCGCACGATGCCCCCGATGAGGAAGGTGGGGTCGCACCCCATGGCGTCCAGGGTACTCGCGAGCATGGACGAGGTGGTCGTCTTGCCATGGGTGCCGGCCACGGCGAGCGTGTCCAGGTTGCGCCCCAGATGAGCCAGCATCTGGGCACGGTGGCAGATCTTCAAATCGCGGCGGCGCGCCTCGATAAGCTCGGGGTTGTTGTCCAGAATGGCCGTGGACACCACGACCATGGGATCTCCTTCGGGAATGTTCGCGCCGTCCTGGCCGATGAAGACGGTCACGCCCGCGTCGCGCAGCTGCTTGGTATAGCGGCTCTCCTTCAAATCGGAGCCCGACACCTCCATACCCTGATCGTGGGCGACCCGCGCGATGCCGCTCATGCCGACGCCGCCGACTCCGATGAAGTGAAGCTTGTCCGTGCTCATAGCCAACCGCCTTACACCCGTCTCGTGTTCAAACTTCGCTATTGTACAGCACGCGCGACCGGTTGGGCCGCCGCTTCCACGACATCTGCCAACATCGCGGCCGCCTCGGTCGTTTTCTGCGCCCGCGCGGCGTCGCGCTGGGCCTCGCGCACCGCTTCGTCGTCGATAAGCAGCGAGACGGCTTGAGCGAAGCTCTCGGTTTCAAGCTCGGCATCGGGCACCATAAAGGCGCAGCCGGCCTCCACGTAAGAGCGGGCGTTGGTGGTCTGGTGGTCCTCGGTAGCGTAGGGAAAGGGCACGAGCACCGCGGGGATGGCCAGAGCGGAGATCTCGGCAAGGGAGGTGGCGCCGGCCCGCGAGACGATGGCGTCGGCAGCGGCCATAGTCTCGCCCATGCGGTCCTGGTAGCCCATTACATGCCAGCGACGCTCCTCGTCGGGCGTGAGCGCCAGGGCCTCGCGCACCGCATCGAGCTCCTTCGGACCGGTGATGTGCACCACATGCAGGTGCGGCCGGGCCAGCAGGTCGTCCTTCATCGCGACGACGGCCTGGTTGATATGACGCGCCCCGAGAGAGCCGCCGAAGACGAGCAGCATGAAGTCGTCCTCGCCCAAGCCGAACAGGGCCCGGCCACTTGCGCGGTCGGCCTCGACGACCTGGCGGCGCACCGGGTTGCCTGTCAGGCGCACCGATGCGCCCTCAGGCAATCCGGCCCGAGCGTGCTCGTAGGTCAGGCATACCGCCTCGGCCTTCTTCGCGAGGTACCTGTTGGCCATGCCGGCTACGGAGTTCTGCTCGTGCAGCACCACCGGAATGCCCGCCTTCTCGGCGGCGCGGGCCACGGGAATGGACACATAGCCCCCGAAGCCGACGACCACATCGGGCTCGATCTCGCGGAACCACTTCCGCGCCTTGGCCGTGGATGCGGCGATCTTAGCCACGCCGCGGGGCAGCGACAGCAGGTGCGCCCGATCGAATCCCGAGGCCTCGAAAGCAGTGAAGGGCACGCCGGCCGCCGGCACGAGACGGGCCTCGACCCCCTCGGGCGTGCCGGCGAAGCGCACCTCCCACCCGCGCGCGGTCAGCTCCTCGGCCAAGGCGAGGGCCGGATTGATATGGCCGGCGGTTCCGCCGCCGGAAAGCACTGCCAGCATAGCCTACCTCCTCGAAGATCGGGATCGGGTTCTTTCGGATCGGCCGCCGGCTCTATCGGCGGATCCCGCAGGCCGGCGCCGCTGCGCGCAGGCCCGCGCGTCGCGGGGGCCCGCATCGTCGACAAACCGGGTGCGCCCGGCACGCTCGGCTCCTTCCGCACGCCCCTGCTTCACGAGGCGCAAGTCGGCCCGACGCTGCTCGTAGACGGACGGGGCCGCATCGGCCCTCGAGACCGACAGCACGAGCCCCACCAAGATAAACGACGCGAGCATGGACGTGCCGCCCGACGAAATGAAGGGCAGGGGCTTGCCCGTGGTGGGAAACACGCCGATAACGCAGGCGATGTTCAGAAACGCCTGAAAGACGAGCATCACCGTGCAGCCGCCGGCGATCATGGATCCCACCTCGTCGGGCGACCCCTCGGCAATGGAGAGCCCCGAGAGGAGCACCCCGAAGAACAGCGCGATAACGGCCATGGCGCCCACAAGCCCCAGCTCCTCGCCGATAACCGCGAAGATGAAATCGCTCTCGGAGGCGAACAGGTACTGGAACTTCTCATGGGAGTTGCCGAGGCCCACGCCGAACAGGCCGCCCTCGGAGAGCGCGTAGAACGAGCGGATGATGTTGTAGCCGGTGCCGTAGCCGCCCTTCCCGTCGTTCCACGGATCGAGGAACACCATACGGTCGGCACGATAGCCGGTGCCGAACACAGCGATGAGGCCGCCCACGAAAGCGGCTACGAGCAGTGCCGCGATAGCCCGCCGACTCACCCCGCCCATCCAGAGCACCGCGAGAATACCCACGAAGCAGATGGCCGTGGTGCCCAGATCGGACTGGGTTCGGTACATAAGTCCTACGGGCAGGATGACGAACAGAAACGCGCGGACCATAGCGGCGCGAAAATCAACCGCCCCGCTTTGGTAGTCCACTAAAAGGCGCACGGCCACGAGCAGAAAGGCGATCTTGCAGAATTCGGAGGGCTGCATCTCGGTGCCTCCGACGGCGAGCCAGCGCTGGGCGCCGTAGTGGTCGACGCCCACGAGCCACACCGCGAAGATGAGCAGGACGGCCACACCCCACACGATCCACACCAAAGGCCCGATCCACACATGGTAGGGCACGACCTTCCACAGCACGAGGGCGACGATGACGCCGAGCACAGCGTAGATCACTTGATTGCGGAAGAACGTCTCGGCGGGCGCGCCGTTCTCCAGGGCCTTAACGATGGAGGCGGAAAACACCATTACGAGCCCGATGAGCACCAGCGCGAGCACGCACAGGAGCAGGAGAACACGAGGCCCCTGCAAGAAGGGGCCCATCGTGGAAGGACTCTGTCGCGCGGCGCGGCTCATGCGCCTGCCCGAACCGCCGCAGCACGGGCGGCCACGAGCTTTTTGAAGACATCGCCGCGTTCCTCGAAGCAGGAGAACTCGTCGAAGGAGGCGCAGGCCGGCGAGAGGAGGACAACCTCGTCGGGCGTGGCGACGGCCAAGGCCTCATCGAGGGCCGCCTCCATGGTGGGAGCACCGAGCACCCGCAGAACCCGCGAGCCCGCAAAGGCCGCCTCAAAGCGCTCGCGCGCCTCGCCGAAGCACACGACCGCCGCGGCGCTCTCCTCGCAGGCCGCCACGAGCGGCGCCAGATCGGTTCCCTTGTCGCGGCCGCCGAGCAACACCACAGGCCGCGCGGGCAGAAACGCCGTCAGCGCCACAAGCGTCGCGTCGACGTTCGTGGCCTTGGAATCGTTATAGCAAGCCACGCCGGCCACGCTGCCGGCCGGCTCGATGCGATGCTCCAGGGGCGCGAAGGACAGAAGCCCCTCGGCCACAAGCGACGCCGGCGCGCCGAGCGCCAGGGCGGCCGATGCCGCGGCCAGGGCGTTGGCCTGGTTGTGGGAGCCCTTGATCTGAAGGTCGTCGACGGAGACGAGCTCGGAGACCTCGCCGCCCAACGCCACCATAAGGCGCCCTCCCGCTCCGCGGAACGCCGCGTTCGCTGATCCGCAGGCCGCGCGCATGTCGCCCCCCACGCCCGCCGCGGTGCCCACGGGCGCATAGGGAAACGGGAACCCGCCGGCCTCGCGCGCCGCGCGGATAGCCGCGCGCACCTCCTCGTCGCAGGCAACGAGAATCGCCATGGCACCCGGGGTGCGCTTCAAGTTCGCGAGCACCTTCCACTTGGCCGCCGCGTAGTTCTCGTGGCTGCGGTGCCACGCCACATGATCGGGGGTGATGTTGAGCACCACCGCCGCATTCGGGGCGAAGTCGCGGGTAGAGGCCAGCTGATAGCTCGACACCTCGGCGACGTAGACCTCGGTCTCCCCCGCTGCCACGGCCTCGATGCACGTATCGCCGATGTTTCCCACCGCCGCGGCGTCAAAGCCGGCATGGCGCAGCACGTGGGCGATCAGGGCCGTCGTGGTGGTCTTGCCGTTGGTGCCGGTCACCGCCACCCACTTCGCGTCGGCGGCGCTCTCGCGCCAGGCAAACTCCACCTCGCTCACCACTTCGGCGGCCGCCGCCTGGGCGCTGCCGTAGAAATCGGAGAACTGGGAGATGCCCGGACTTGCGATGCACAGGTCGTAGACGCCCTCGATAGCCTCGTGGTCGAACATGACCACCGCGCCCCGCTCCCGCGCGGTCTCAGCCCACGCCTCGGCATCGGCGCCCGGCGCGCCCGTCGCCACGGCGAGCGCCTCCACGCGGCCGCCCAGCAGGTTCAGGCAGTAGTCGGCCACGGCGCGGCCCGACTTGCCGAGGCCGAGCACGAGCACGCGCCCGAGGTTCGCCGGGGCGAGCTTGCGCCCTTCCAGATACTCGCGCGCCCCCATGCTAGGCCACCGCCAGAGACGAGGCGAACTGCAGCACGAAACCGCAGGCCGCAAGCATGCCCGACACGATCCAGAAGCGCACGACCACCTTCGTCTCCGACCAGCCCTTCTTCTCGAAGTGATGGTGCAAAGGCGCCATGAGGAAGATGCGCTTCTTCGTCTTTTTATAGTAGAACACCTGGATCATGACCGAGAGGGCCTCGGCCACGAACAGGCCGCCGATGATGATGACGATGAACTCCACCTTGGCGACCACAGCCAAACAGCCCAGCGCCATGCCGAGCGCGAGCGAGCCGGTATCCCCCATGAAGATGTCGGCCGGAAAGGAGTTGAACCACAGAAACCCGATGCAGGCGCCGGCGAGCGCCCCGGCAAACAGCGCCGGCTCCAGGGAACCGTGGCTGAAGGCGATGGCGGCCATCACGAGCATGACCACCATGACCGTGCCGGCGGCCAGCCCGTCCAAACCGTCGGTGAGGTTAACCGCGTTGCACAGGCCCACGAGCAGGATGAGGCAGTAGACGAGGTAGAGCCAGGGAATCTCGATGCCATCGCCCACGGGCACCACCGTGGTGAGCACGCCCAAGTCGATCACGCACACGAAGGGGATCTCCACCGTGGGCGCCACATCGAGCAGGTTCACCGCGGCCAGGACGAATACGCCCGCGATGAGAAACTGCCCGACGAGCTTCGCCTTGGGGGTGAGGCCCAGCGAGCGCTCATGGGCCACCTTCGAGGCGTCGTCGACAAGACCCAGAAGTCCCGTGGCCAGCGTGGCGCCCAAGAGCAGCCACAATTCCGCAGTGGGGGCGTTCACCGAGGCCACCAGCGTGAAGACGATAACGGCCACGAGCATGATGACACCGCCCATGGTGGGCGTGCCCTGCTTCACCAGGTGGCTCTGGGGGCCGTCGGCGCGCACCTGCTGGCCGATCTGAGCGCGCTTGAGGAAACGTATCCAGGCGGGCATGAGCACCATGGTGATGACCATGGACAGCACCACCGCCAGAAAGACCATGAACGTGGGATAGGCAGAGAACAGCGACAGCATTAGCGAACCAATCCTTCGACAACACGGGTAAGCCCCATGAAATGAGACGCCTTCACCAGCACGGCGTCCCCGGGCTCCAACAGGGTATCAAGTTCCTCTAGCACATCGGCCACGGTGGCCGCACGGCTTATGCGGGCGGCATCCATGCCGGCATCGCGAGCGCCCTCGGCGATGAACGAGGACAGCGCTCCCACGCAGACGAGGCGATCCAGGGAAAGGGCGGCCGCATGGGCCCCTACGCCCCGGTGGCATGCCTCGGCGAAGTCGCCCAGCTCTCCCATATCGCCGAGCACGGCGATACGGCGGCCGGCCACCTCGGTGGCGGCGAAAGTGGAAAGCGACGCGCGCATAGAGTCGGGGCTCGCGTTATAGGCGTCGTTGACGATGGTAAAGCCCCCGCGGGCGGCGATGACCTCCTGACGGCCCGGCTCGGGCACCGAGGCGCCGAGGGCGGCGGCGATCGTCTCCAAATCCAGACCGAGGGCAAAACCCACCGAGGCTGCCGCCACGGCGTTGTCCACGTTGTGGGCTCCGGTCAGGGTGAGAGCGCACCGGCACCGCTCCACCGGGGCGAGCAGCGCCTCCTCCTCATGGTCGGCATGGTCGCGAGCGCAGAGAGCGAAGCGGGCACGGCCCTCGCCGTCCAGCGCCACGTCCTCGGCCCACACCACCTCCTCGCAGACCGTCCCGTCGCGCTCGAGCATCTCGCGCAGGTCCTCGTCGGGATTGCCCGCGAAACCCGACAGCAGCATCGGGCGCTCGCGCAGGCCGCCGGCTTCCATCAGCACATCGAGGTAGGCGCCGTCCAGATTGAGGAAGGCGCGGCCGCGCCCGGCGGGCAGCGCCGCATACAGCTCCGCTTTCGCCCGGGCGATATTCTCGCGCGAGCCCAGAAGCTCGATGTGGCTCTCCCCCACGTTGGTGACAAGACCCCAGTCGGGACGCACGAAATCGCACAGCTCGGCGATCTGGCCGCTCCCGCGCATGCCCATCTCGACCACCACGACGGCGGTCTCCGGATCGGCAGCCAGAAGCGTGCGGGGCACCCCGAGCTCGTTGTTCTGATTGCCGCGTGTGGCCACGACGCTGCCATAGGCGGCGCACACGTCGCGCACGAGGTTCTTGGTGGTCGTCTTGCCCACCGATCCGGTGAGCGCGATCACGCGCCCGCGCAGGTACCCGCGCCACGCGCGGGCCAAGTCGGTGACGGCACTGGCGGTGTTGGCCACCTCGATGACAGCGGCCCCCATCTCGCGGGCGAGCAGGCAGGCGGCACGGCCGGGGCTCTGCATGACAAGCGCGCCCGCAGCGCCAGCGCGCAGGGCCGCCTCCACGAAATCATGGCCGTCCACCCGCTCGCCGGGCAGCGCCACGTACAGCCACCCGGGCTGCATCTCGCGGGAATCCCAGGTAACGCCCGTCATGAGGGCGCTCGGGTCAATGGCTTCTACGAGAAATTGTCCGCCCGTGCATGCTGCGATTTGTTTTGCGTTGAGGCGCACGCGACTTCCTTCCCCTTAGTTGGTCTCCGTCTCGCCGAAGGCGCGCACGAGCTCCTCGGCGGCCACCTTGCGGTCGTCGAAATCGAGCACGGCATCGCCCACCAGCTGGTAATCCTCATGGCCCTTGCCGGCCAGAAGAATGGCATCGCCCGGACGAGCCTCGGCAATGGCGGCCGCGATGGCGGCGCGGCGGTCGGGCTCCACGATAAAGGCGCCGTCGGCATCCATGCCCGCCACGATGTCGTCGATGATGGCCTGCGGATCCTCGTGACGCGGGTTGTCGCTCGTCACCACGGCGAAATCGGCGGCCAGGGCCGCGGCGCCCATGATGGGCCGCTTGCCCGCGTCGCGGTTTCCACCGCAGCCGAAGACCACGATGGTGCGCCCGCCCGACAGCTCTTGGATGGAAGCGATAGCCTTCGTCAGCGCGTCGGGGGTATGGGCGTAGTCCACATAAACGGTCACCGGCGCATCGACGCCGGCATCCACCTGCTCCAGGCGGCCGGGAACGGCCGGCATGGTGGCAAGCGCGTCCACGATGACATCGGTCGGAATGCCGAGCGCGAGCGCGCAGCCGAAGGCCGTCATGACGTTCTCCACATTGAAGCGGCCCACGAGGGGATAGACGACGTCCACCTTCGCCCCGCGCACCTCGAGCGTCACGCGCGTGCGCGTGGCCTCGTAGGCGATGTCGACCGGATGAATCTGGGCCATGGACGCAAAGCCGGTGGTGATCACCTCGTCGCCCGCCTCGGTCGCGCGTCGCAGAAGCTCGCGACCCCAGGAGCTGTCGATATTGATGACGCGGCGCGCCGGATAGGCGCGGGAGAACAAGAGCGCCTTGGCTTCGAAGTAGTCGTCGAAGGTATGGTGGTAGTCCAGGTGGTCCTGGGTCAGGTTCGTGAACGCGGTCACCGCGAAGTCGGTGCCCCAGGTGCGCTGCAGGTCGAGCGCGTGCGAGCTTACCTCCATGGCCACCACCGTGCAGCCTGCGTCCCGCATGCGGGCGAAGAGCTTCTGCAGGTCGGGCGACTCGGGAGTGGTGTGCTCGGAGTGCTCCATACGCCCGGCGATCTTGTTGCCCACCGTGCCGATGACGCCGCAGCGGTTGCCGGCCACGCTCGCGATATGCTCCACCAGATAGGTCGTGGTGGTCTTGCCGTTGGTACCCGTAATGCCCACGAGCGAGAAGTCGGCCGAGGGATGGTCGTAGAAGCTCACAGCGGCGTGGGCCATGGCCTTGCGGGAATCGGCCACCACCACCTCGGCAACGTCGGTGGCATCGGCCAGATACACCTTGCGCTGAACCACCAGCGACGTGGCGCCGCGATCGATGGCGTCTTGGGCAAAGGAGTGGCCGTCCACCACATTGCCTACGATGCAGAAGAACATGTCGCCCGGCTCGACGGCATCGGAGCGGAACGACAGGCCCGTCACCTCCTCGTCGCCGTTGCCGATGATGGTGCATTCCATTCCCTGGAAGAGCTCTGCGCAAGTATGGGTCATGGCTCGTCTATTCCTTTGAGGTTGCGGGTTGCTTTGCTTCGGCCGCCGTGATGTTGTACTGCTTGACGGCATTAGACATTATATCGTTAAAAATTTGGGTAGTCTGGCGCATGGCGTAAACCTCGTTGGCTCCTACAAAACAAACCAATTTGCTCGAGGAGTTGTCGATAAACCCGCAGAACCCGAGGTTGTAGACCTCCTGCTTATAGCCGCCCTCCTCTGAGGGGATCTCGGCGGTGGAGGTTTTGCCGCACACCTCGTAGCCCTCGATGTCGGCCGCCACGCCAGTGCCGTTGGTCACCACCGAGCGCAGCATCGAGCGCAGATCCTCGATGGCCTCCATATCCTCGGTCACCGTCTCCTCGTGGTAGGTGGGAACCTCCCCGCTCTGGGTCTTCGCGATGAGGAAGTGCGGGGTGACCATGACGCCGTCGTTGGCGATGGCGCCGTAGAAACGCACCATCTGCAAGGGGGTCACCGAAATGCCCTGGCCGAAGCTGATGTTGTAGCCGGTGATGCGGCCCCACTTGCTGAAATCGAGCACACTGCCAGAACCCTCGCCGGGGTAGTCGATGCCCGTGGCCTCGGTAAGGTGGTAGCGCTTGATGGCGTCGTTGAGCTTGTCGAAGCCGGCATTGTAGCTGGCCAGCGAGATACCCACGTTCGAGGAGTGGTTCAGGATCTCGCGCAGCGAGTAGGTGGCGCCGTCTCGCTCATGGGAGTCGGAGACGTCGTAGTCGTTGGCCGAGATGGTGCTCGGGCAGAACATGGTGGTCTCAGGCCCCATGGCCTTGCTCTCCAGAATAGCCATGGCCGATACCGATTTGAAAGTGCTTCCGGGCTCGTAGGGCTGGGTGATGGCCTTCACATGCTCGCTTCCCACCTCGGATTTCGTCATATCGGTAGGATCCATGTAGGGCAGCGAGCAGGCTGCGTACACCTCGCCGGTGGCCGCATCCATCACGATGGAGGAACCCTCCTCGGTTTCCAGCTCCTCCACGCCCTCTTCCAGGGCGCGCTCCACGGTATCCTGGAGCTTGATATCGAGCGAGATCATGATGTCCTGGCCGTCAACGGCGGCCACTTCCTCCTTCACCCCGCCGGGGATGGGAAAGCCCTTCTCGCCGCGCTCGGCCACATAGACGCCGGGGGTGCCCTTCAAAATGTCGTCGTACTGCAGCTCCAGGCCCGTAAGGCCCTCGCCGTCGGCGTTGCAGAAACCCACCACCTGGCCGCCTACGGAACCGTGGGGGTACTCGCGGCGCATGTCGGCGATGAAGTAGATGCCGTCCAGATCGAGTTCCTTCACCTTCTCGGCCTTGTCCACATCGGCCTGGCGCTTGATGTAGACGAAGGTGGTGGAGGGGGTGGCGAGCAGATCCTGGTAGTCGTCGGCCTCGCCGCCGAGCACGTCGGCCAGCTGACGGGCCTCCTCGACGGCGTTGCTCACTTCCACCGGGTTCGCGTAAATGGTCGTGGCCTCCACGCTCGTGGCGAGCACGATGCCGTTGCGATCGTAAATGGTCCCGCGGCGCGGGGAGGTCTCGAAGCTGACCGTACGCGACTCCTCGGCCATGGCCGAGTACTGATCGGCAACGATAACCTGGAGGAATATCAGGCGCAAGAAGAAGGCGGCCGCAATGGCAGCGAAAACGAGCAGCACGACCCGCGTCCGCTCGGGCAGCGCTCCGATCACGGAGGCGAAAGCGTCGCGGGCGCCCATAGGCGTCGAGCTGGCGCGACCGCGGCCGCGGCGCTGACGAGACGGGGTGCCCATGGGCTACTCCTGAGCCGCTGCGGCGGCGATGCTCTGCGAAAGCGACAACTTGCCCGCCGCGTCCACGATGACGATGTCCTCGGGCAGCACGATGTGATCGGTGTACTCGGCGCTCGGCGCGGCCATGCCGAGCGACTCGGCCTTGTGCTTGATGCGCGAGGGATTGGACAGCATGCTCTGGGCCACTTCCAAATCGTTGCCCTCGGTGCGAGCGGTCTCGATGTCCTGCTCGATCGCCTTGGTTTCCAGGGCGCAGGCCGCCGCCGCCGAGGTAATGGCCACGCGGACCACGGCGATGAGGGCCAGGGAGACGAACACGATCGCGCAGACCTTCGCCAGAACCAGCGCGCCGGCGGCCAGACCGGCGGGCTCAACGGCCGCGCCGCGGCCTGGAACGACCGAAATGGCCGGTTTCTCATCGAAGTCGGGCAGCGCCTCGGCCACCGAGGTGGAGACGTAGCGCGCGCCGCGATAGCCAGCCGCGAAGCTCGCGCCGCGCGAGGAGGCGCCCGCACGAGCGCGCGCGTTGGGGCGAGCTGAAGCGCTCATGGGCCGTTCCTCCTTCGAACTCATCGGGCCGTATAGGCTACGCAAGCCCGAGAAGTGCGTCCTCGGGCTTGTCGTCACAGTCTGTCATAGTCGGTGAGTTTCCCCTGCTTGGAGAAGGCTCTCACCGTTTCCGCGCCACACGCAGCTTGGCGCTGCGGGCCCGCGGATTCCTCTCAATTTCCTCAGGCGTGGGAAGTTGGGGTTTTCTCGTTACCACATCGAGTATCGGCTGCTTACCGCACGCGCACACCGGCAGCTCCGGCGGGCAGGTGCATCGGTTCGCGAAACGCGCGAACGTGTCCTTCACGATGCGGTCCTCGAGCGAGTGGTAGCTGATCACCACCAGCATGCCGCCCGGATTCAGCCAGCGAACCGCCGCGTCGAGTCCGCGACGCAGAACGGTCAGCTCCGAGTTGACCTCTATCCGGAGGGCCTGGAAGGTGCGCTTGGCAGGGTGTCCCCCAGCCCGGCGCGCCGAGGCGGGAATAGCCGCCTTGATGATGTCGACCAGCTGCCCACTCTCTTCGATGGGAGCCTCCTCGCGGGCCTTCACGATGAAGTCCGCGATGCGGCTCGCCCATTTCTCGTCCGAGTAGGCGCGAATGATCCGAGCGAGATCTGCTGCGTTGTAAGTGTTGACGATCTCTTGTGCGGTTAGGGTTTGTTTACCCGGATCCATCCGCATGTCAAGCGGGCCGTTCTCCTTGAAGGAGAAGCCGCGTGATTGCGTGTCTATCTGCACCGACGAGACGCCCAGATCGAACAGGATCGCATCGATCCCGGGAATCTCGCAGGATGCGAGCATATCGTCGAGATCCCCGAAGTTGCCGCGCAGAAGCGCCAGTTCCGGACGGTTCGCCCCGGGAATCGCCTCCAGGCGCTCGGACGCGCTCGCAAGCGCCACCTCGTCCTGGTCGATGCCGATGAGCAACCCGTCACGCCCCAGCTGCTTGGCAGCCTCGAAGGAGTGTCCCGCGAAACCGAGCGTCGCGTCCACGAACACCGGGTGATCCGGCAGATCGAGGGCATCGATGCACTCGTCGAGAAGAACAGGTATGTGCCGATATTCGCTTGTCACGGTTCCGCTGCCTTACGCCCCGTTCTAGGTGAACAGCAGGCTCAGATCGACATCGTCCATCATTGCCTCGTAGCGTTCGGCGTCCCACACCTCGAACCGGCTTCCGTTGCCCACCACGATGATGTCCTTGTCGATGCCGCAGGCCTCGCGCATGTCCGCCGAGAGCATGATGCGGCCAGCCGAATCGACCTCCACATCGCGGGCGCGGCTCTTCAGGGCACGATGGTATTTGTCCTGCTGCCGGTCGTTGGCCTTCCGCTCGGGAAAGGCACCGCCCATAACGCTCTCGACCCACTGGTTGAAGTCCGGCGCCTCGAACGCGTACACGCATTCGTCGAAGGGGTTCCGGGTGACCGTGAGGTCGTTGGAAAGAACCTTGCGGAACTTCGCGGGAAGGGTCACGCGGCCCTTGCCGTCGACCTTCAAACGGAACTCGCCATTCAGATCCACCTCGCGGCGAGGCGCATCTTCAGCGATTCCGTTGTCGACGGTTGCGGCCAAGGCTTCCTTTCCCCTGCTGCGTTTTGAGTGGGATTTGATTTCGTGTGTGGTGCGTTTCGAAATCCCGCTCGGTCGTTTTCCACGGGATGCATATTACCCCACTATGCCCCACTTCGCAACATTTTGCCCCACTTTTGCCGCATTTTCACCCCACTTGTTACCCGCAAGATATTGAAAAAGAAAGCGGACAATCGTACAATTTTCTACATCTTGTATTTCTGATGCAAGAACCAAACGCGATACCACTAGATGTGCCCAATCGTCTCATAAATGGGGGACAACCCGTCGGACGCAAGGGTTTCGCCCATGCTGTGAGCGAGATTTGAAGAGGCTGTGCACAGGGCGCCGCGAACGGCAGACGCGATTGCGGGCGGCAGGGCCATGGCGGCCAGGCGAGCTCCGTGCGGCTGTGGCCGAACGGAGCAGGGTGCCCACTCCGGCGGCATCGCGCGAAGGCGGTACAATGGGGCCGTCCCGAGAGAAGGAGCCGCCGTGTTCGAGTTGGAGAACGCCTTAGACGAGTACCTTTCGCACCTGCGCATCGAGCGGGGCGCCTCGCCGCGCACCGCCGAGGCCTATCGACGCGATCTGGAAAGGTATCTGGCCTTCCTCGACGAGCAGGGCGTCGGCAGCTGCGATGCGGTAACCCCCGAGATTATCGCAGCCTTCGAGAAGCGGCTGGCCGAAGAGGGCCTGGCCACCACCACGGTGCGTCGCCGCATCTCAGCGGTGCGCGGCTATCACAAGTTCCTCGTGCGGGAAGGGCTCACCGCGTCCAACCCCGCCGAGGCGGTGGACATCCCCAAGGCGGCCGACGTGCTGCCCGACGTGCTCTCCATCGAGGAAGTGGGGCGCATGCTGGACGCCTATATCGACGAGCGACCGAGCGGCCTGCGCGACCGCGCCATTCTGGAAGTGCTCTACGGCTGCGGGCTGCGCGTGAGCGAGGTATGCGGACTCGACCTGGACAACCTGCACCTGGACGATGGCTTCCTCCGGGTGTTCGGCAAGGGGTCCAAGGAGCGCATCGTGCCCATCGCCGGCGCGGCCGATGCGGCCCTGCGCACCTACTTGGCCGAGGGACGCCCGACCCTTGCCCGGGGCACGTCCCAGGGCAACGGAGCCGATGCCCAGGCCGCGGTATTCCTCAACCAGCGGGGCGGTCGCCTCGGGCGCCAGAGCGTGTTCAATCTGGTGCGCAAGGCGGGCCGGGCCATCAGCCGCTACGATCTGCACCCCCACACCCTGCGCCACTCATTCGCCACCCATATGCTAAAGGGCGGTGCCGACCTGCGCGTGCTCCAGGAGATCTTGGGCCACGCCGACATGTCCACCTTGCAGGTGTACACCCACCTGGACCGCACCCACCTCCACGAGGAATATGCCCACGCCCATCCCCGCGACAAGATGTAAGGGTTACTTCCCCACGGTCAATTCGCCGGCGAGGGGACGCGTCATGGCGGCGGTCACCTCGGCAGCGGTGAGGCCCTGGCCGAACAGGTGCATGAGCTTGGTGAGGGCCGCCTCGCAGGTCATGTCGCAGCCCGACACCACGCCGGCCTTCGCCAGGGCGTCGCCAGTAGCGTAGCGCTTCTCCTCCACGCCGCCCGCAGGGCACTGGGTCACGTTCACCACCACCTTGCCTGCACCCACGGCCTCGGCCACCAGATCGGTGAACCAGGTCTCGGTGGGGGCGTTGCCGGCGCCGAAGGTGCGCAGCACCACGGCCTTGGTGCCGGGAGCCAGAAGCTGGGGCCGCAGGGCCGCCTCGGTGATGCCCGGGTACAAGAAGGCCACGGCCACGGCATCGTCCATGGCGTAGAGCGGTGCCAGGGCCGTGCCCGCCGCCGGCCGGGCGAGCAGCCGCTCGCGGTACACGATATGCAGGTCCATATCGGCTAGGGGCGGGTAGTTGTAGGAGGCGAAGGCGCCGAAGTTCGTGGAGCTCACCTTCATAGCCCGGTTGCCGCGCCACAGGTGACGCCCGAAGGAGATGGCCACTTCCTGCACCATGGGCGCCCCGTCCCCGGTGCGGGCCGCGGCGATCTGCAGGGCCGTGATGAGGTTCTCGGTGCCGTCCTCGCGAATCTCGCCGATGGGCAGCTGGCTGCCCGTGAGGATGACCGGCTTGGCCAGGCCGCGCAGCATGAAGGATAAAGCCGAGGCCGTGTAGGCCATGGTGTCGGTGCCGTGGAGCACCACGAAGCCGTCGAAGTCGTCGTAGGCGTCGGCGATCATCTTCGCCACCTGGGCCCAATGGGCCGGGTTCATATTCGACGAGTCGATGGGCGGGTCGATCTCCACGTGGTCGAGCGCGTAGCCGAGCCGCCCGATTTTCGGGACGTTCCTCACAAGGTGATCGAAGCTGAAGGGCACGAGCGCCCCGGTGGCCAAATCCTCCGTCATGCCGATGGTGCCGCCGGTGTACACGATGAGAATGCGCGGTTTCACGATCTAGTCCTTTCGCTTGCGGAAGAAGGGCGCCCGTGCCACCGAGTCGCGCTTGCGGTGCAGGGTGGCGCGGCGGAACAGCTCGGCACAGAAATCCTTGGCGGCGTGGGCCCCGCGGGACACCTTCGGCGTCAGGTCGGCCTCGTCGGCGGTCTTCCAATCGAAGTACACCGACAGGTAGCGCAGAAACACCACGGCGAACACGCAGGCCACCGCTGCCAGCACGAGCGGCGCGCCGGCGAAGGCCATGGCCGCGAACACGAGTGCCCCGCCGAAGCCGGCCACCGCGTAGAAGTTCGACCGCTGAAACACCCCGGGCGTCTCCCCCACCGATATGTCGCGCAGGGCACCACCGCCCACGCTGGTGAGCGCGCCTAAGATGACCACCATGACGAAGCCCTCCCCGCAGGCGAAGGCCTTGTTGGCCCCGGCCAAGGCGAACAGGGCCACCGACAGGGCGTCGGCGAAGAACAGCAGCTGGCCCGAATGGCGGAACAGCCCGCGGAAGTAGAACACGAACACGGCCAGCCCGATGCAGATGAGGATGACGCTCGGGTGCTCCATGAAGTACACCCCGTCGTCTTGCAGCAAAAGATCGCGGATGATGCCGCCCCCGTAGGCGGTCATGAGGCCCAGCACGATGGTGCCGACGATATCCAGTTTGCGGTCGCAGGCGAACATGGCGCCGGTGATCACGCCCACGGCCACCGAGAAGAAGTCGGCGCCGAAGGGCACGGTCAGGGCCCCGTCCGAGAAGAGCTGCTCCATGATCAGCGGAACGGGCGCCGGCTACTTGTGGTAGTAGCGGTGCTGCTCGTACTTCGGCTCGCAGCACACGTTGATGCCGAGCGTGCGGTACAGCTTCTCATCAGCCGCCGAGATGATGACCGAGAAGTAGGCGTCGCAGCCGCGCAGCTTGTCCGCATTGTCGATGAGCTCGGCGGCCAGCGGATTGCTCACCGAGGAGATGGACAACGCGAGCAGGGTCTCGTCGGAGTGCAGGCGCGGGTTGTGGCTGCGCAGGTGGGCCGTCTTCAGGTGGCAGATGGGCTCCAACACGTCGTCGGAGATGACGTAGAGCTCGTCGTCCACCCCCGATACGCCCTTGAGCGCGTTCATGAGCAGGGCCGAGGCGGCACCCAGAAGATTGCCGGTCTTGCCCGTGACCACCCGCCCGTCGGGCAGCACCATGGCGCCGGCCGGGCCTCCCGTGGTCTCCTCCTTCAGCAGCGCCGCCGAACGGGCCGGCGACAGGTTCTGGTTGATGCCGGCCTGGTTCATGAGAAGCTCGATCTTCTTCAGGGCCTCCTCACCGGTGCCGGTGCGCTTGATCTCCTCGGCGGTCTGGAAGTAGCGGCGCACGATCTCGTTGTTGCCCGCATCGCGGCAGGCCTCGTCGTCGGAAATGGCCACGCCGGCCATGTTCACGCCCATGTCCGTGGGCGACTGGTAGGGGCACGCCCCCGCGATGCGCTCCATAGTGGCCCTCAGCACGGGGAATATCTCCACGTCGCGGTTGTAGTTCACCGTGGTCTCGCCATAGGCCTCCAGGTGGAAGGGATCGATGATGTTGTCGTCGTCCAGGTCGGCCGTGGCCGCCTCGTAGGCGATGTTCACCGGGTGGGTGAGCGGCAGATTCCAAATGGGGAAGGTCTCGTACTTGGCGTAGCCGGCCGTGACCCCGCGCTTGTGCTCGTGGTAGAGCTGCGAGAGGCAGGTGGCCATCTTGCCCGAGCCGGGGCCCGGGGCCGTCACCACCACAAGTGGCCGCTCGGTCTCGATGTAGTCGTTCTTGCCGAAGCCCTCATCGGACACGATATGATCGATGTCGTTGGGGTAGCCGGCGATGGGATAATGCAGGTAGCTCGTGATGCCCATGGCCGTAAGCCGCTTGCGGAACAGGTCGGCGTTGGGTTGGTTCGCGTAGCGGGTGATGACGACCGAGCCCACCGCAAATCCCATGGAGCGGAAGATGTCCATGAGGCGCAGCACGTCCTCGTCGTAGGTGATGCCCAAGTCGCCCCGCACCTTCGAGCGCTCGATGTCGTTGGCGTTGATGGCGATGACAATCTCCGCCTCGTCCTTCATGGACTGGAGCATGGAGATCTTCGTATCGGGCTTGAAACCGGGCAGCACGCGGGAGGCGTGGTAGTCGTCGAAGAGCTTGCCGCCGAATTCCAGGTACAGCTTGCCGCCGAACTGGTCGATGCGCTCGCGGATGCGCTCCGCCTGCAGCTCGATGTACTTGTCGTTGTCGAATCCCTCGCGCATGGGCGACACTCCTTCGCATGAATGGGGCCAAGGCGGCGGGAACCACGAGCGGGCACCGGCAACCGCCAGCGTCGATGACCGATCCAGTATAGCGCAGGGGCCGGTTTCGCCTCCGTTAAATCATCGCGTTCGCGGCTTTTGCACAGAGCCGCTGCCACAAGAAAAGGCGCCGACCGAAGCCGACGCCCAGAGATGGTGAAGCGAGGGACGCTGGGGCCGCCGGGCCCGCGTCCGCCAAGCGAGGCGCTCAGCAGGTTAGCACTTGCCCAGCTCGCATTTGAGCTCTTCCTCGTCCTTGATAGACAGCGAGGTCTGCAGGATGTCGCCGCCGAAGGGGCGCATAGCCTCGGCGAACTTGTCCTCGGTCATAGAGCTGACCACCATGAACACAGCCGCCTCGTCCTTCTGGGTCAGAAGGTTGCGCACGCGGTCCTGGAAGTCCTCGTCCACACCGCGCTTCACGAAGAAGCCCGTAAGCGCGCCCAGGCCGGCGCCGATAGCGGCGCCCCAGAAGGGGATGAGGAAGATGAGGCCGAAGAGCATGCCCCAGAACAGGCCCCACACGGTGGAGTTGCCGATGGGCTGCCCCGGGGTGACCACGTCGAACTTGTCGTTGTCGCGGCGGGCAACCACGGCTACCGACTGAAGGTTCACGATGAAGTCGTTGCCGAGGTTCAGCACCTCCTGGTAGGCCTCCTTGGCCTTCTCCTCGGTGGGGTAGCCCAAAACGAGCAGCGTAGACATAAGCACGTCCTTTCTCTTGAAATCGGGTTGACGCCCAGTCTAAAGATGACCCTCCCGCAAAGAACTGAGCGCGCGCCATCCGTCATCGCTCGATGAACATCTCGTTGTCGGGGCGTCACACGCCCTCGCCCATGTTTCGGATGCGTTACAGTGCCGGCGCGTTTCACATCGGAAACATTGGCGCTATAAGCTGATCAGGCGTTGGGGAGTTGCGCGAGCGCGCCGCTCCAAGGCGCATTTTTTATGCCCGGGCGCGAACCTGCGGCGGAAGGAGCGGTTTATGGCCAAGCACATCTTCGTTACCGGCGGCGTCGTCTCGTCGCTTGGCAAGGGCATCACCGCCGCGTCCCTCGGCCAGCTTTTGAAGGCGCGGGGCTATCATGTGACCATGCAGAAGATGGATCCGTACCTGAACGTGGATCCCGGCACCATGAGCCCGTTTCAGCACGGCGAGGTGTTCGTCACCGAGGACGGCCACGAGGGAGACCTTGATCTGGGCCACTACGAGCGCTTCATCGACGAGAACCTGTCGCGCGAGAGCAACTTCACCCAAGGCTCCATCTACCAGACGCTCATCGCCCGCGAGCGCCGCGGCGACTTCCTCGGGGGCACCGTGCAGGTGATCCCGCACGTGACCGAGGCCATCAAGGAGCGCATCCGCCGCGCGGCCGAGCAGTCCGGGGCCGACATCGTCATATCCGAGATCGGCGGCACCGTCGGCGACATCGAGGGGCTGCCCTTCATCGAGGCGGCCCGCCAGTTCAAAAAGGAGATGGGGCCGGGCAACGTGCTGTTCGTGCACGTGACACTCGTGCCCTACATCGCGGCGGCCCACGAGGTGAAGACCAAGCCCACCCAGCACTCGGTGAAGGAGCTGCGGTCCTTGGGCGTGCAGCCCGACTTCATCGTATGCCGCAGCGATCACGCCATCGAAGACGGCGTGCGCGAGAAGATCGCCCTGTTCTGCGACGTGGACGCCGACGACGTGCTCGCCTGCCCCGATGCGCCCTCCATCTACGAGGTGCCCCTGAGCCTCTACGAGCAGGGCTTCGATATTTCGGCCCTGGCGAAGATGGGTCTGGCGCCCCGCAAGATCAAGCTGGCGCCGTGGCGCGCCTTCCTGAAGGCGAAGGATGCCTGCGCAGGCGAGCTGGACATCGCCGTGGTGGGCAAGTACGTGAGCCTGCCCGACGCCTACCTATCGGTCCACGAGGCCTTGGAGCACGCGGGCATCGCCTGCGGCCGCAAGGTGAACGTGCATCTCGTGGACGGCGAGGAGCTTACCGACGCGAACGCCGAGGGGGTGCTCGGGGCCATGGACGGCATCCTCGTGCCGGGCGGCTTCGGGCAGCGGGCCTTCGAGGGCAAGATCGCCGCCGCCCGCTATGCCCGCGAACGCGGCGTGCCCTTCCTCGGTATCTGCCTGGGCCTGCAAGCGGCCGTCTGCGAGTTCGCCCGCAACGTATGCGGTCTTACAGGCGCCACCTCGGCCGAGTTCGCCGACAGCGCGCCCGAGGGCACGCCTTTTGTCGTCGATCTCATGCCCGAGCAGGAAGATGTGGAGGACAAGGGCGGTACCATGCGCCTGGGGGCCTACCCCTGCAAGGTGGTAAGCGGCACCCGCGCCGAGGCAGCCTATGGCGAGCCCATCATCTACGAGCGCCATCGCCATCGCTACGAGGTGAACAACGCCTATCGCGACCGGCTTACCGAGGCGGGGCTCGTCGTCTCGGGACTTTCCCCCGACGATCGTCTCGTGGAAATGGTGGAGGCTCCCGACCATCCCTTCTACGTCGCCAGCCAGGCCCACCCCGAGTTCAAGAGCCGCCCCGGCAAGCCGCACCCCCTCTTCAAGGCATTCGTGGAAGCCGCGAACACACACAAGGAGAACTAACCGAAAAAGCAGCGCGTTCCGGCCGGCCTCGCTTCCGACGGCCTCTGAGCGCCTTCCGGAGAACGCGGCCGTTAAGAAGCGGATTCCACTTCGCCAGCACCGATGCGGGGACAGTACCGACCTGTGGGCATCATTTTCTCCGCTTCTGTTGCCGCGTTCGGAGGAAGAGCAGCGATCAGCGGACGGCGGGAGCGAGGCCGGCCGGAACGCGCGAACAGCCCTAGACCGGCCGCTCGTGGCCCTCTTCGGTGGTGAGGATCACCGGGCCGTCCTCGGTGATGGCCACGGTCTTCTCGAAGTGCACCGAGGGACGCCCGTCCCGCGTGCGCACCTCCCAGCCGTCGGCGCCCTGCACGGTGCGCCGCGTGCCCATGTTCACCATGGGCTCGATGGCGAGTACCATGCCGGGCAGGAGCTTCAATCCCGTACGGCGGCGCCCGAAGTTGGGTACATTGGGATCCTCGTGCATATCGCGCCCGATGCCGTGGCCCACGTACTCGCGCACCACGCTGAAGCCCGCAGCTTCGGCCATGGACTGCACCGCGTGCCCGATGTCGCCGAGGCGCTTCTTAGGGCACGCTGCCGCAAGCCCCTCCCACATGCACCGCTCCCCCACGGCCAGAAGGCGCGCCACCTCGGGCGCCACCTCCCCCACCGGATAGGTCCAGGCGTTGTCGCCCACCCAGCCGTCCACAATGGCCCCGGTGTCGATGGAGATGATGTCCCCTTCGCGCAGCTTCACGCGCCTTGAGGGAATCCCGTGCACGATCTGGTCGTTCACCGAGGCGCAGATACTGCCCGGGAACCCGCCGTAACCCTTGAACGCGGGAATGCCGCCCTCGGCGCGAATGGCCTTCTCGGCGATGGCATCCAGCTCGCGCGTAGTGATGCCGCACTCCACGGCCTCGCCCACACGGCGCAGGGCCAGGGCCGACACGCGGCCGGCTTCCCTCATGGCCTCGATCTGGGCCGGCGATTTCAACTTCACTGCCATGGCGCTACCCCCGCTTCAACTTTCGCGTCACTTTGCGCACGGCGCCGGCGATAAACGATGCCTCGGGCCAATTCCAATGCACTGCCGGCCCGAAGGTGACCGCGAGGGCCGCGATGCCCCCTGCCGCAATATAGGCGAAGGCCTGGCCCACGCTGCCGCTCAACGGGCCGAAGCCCAGCGACAGCCCCACGAGCACCCCGTAGCCCGCAACCGCACCTGCGCCGCCCAAGGCAAGCGCCAGGAAAAGCGACTTCACCACACTGCCCAGCCCCATGGGCCCGTAGTGGCGCCGCAGGTAGATGAAGGCGATGAGGTCGCCAATCACATAGGACACGATGGTGGAGGCGGCAATAGCCTCCAGAGTGACGGCAAAGCCGGCTTGGTAGGCCGCCGCCGCGCCCATGGTCACGGCCACCTGGGCCGCCACGGCGATGAAGTTGATCACCGAGAAGATGCCCATACGCCGAATGGAGCTGAAGATCTTGTTCAGGTAGGCGTTCACCCCGTAGAACGGCAGGGCCACGGCCATAACCGCCAGGTAGCGGGCAATCTGGGCGATAGCGTCCTCAGTGAAGGCGCCGATATGATACAGGGTCACGAGCGGCGTGGCAAACACCATGAGGTACAGGGCCATGGGGACCATGAGGAACAGAATCTGCCGCGTGCCGTCGATGATGCCCGCCACCACCCCGCGCACGTTCCCATCGGCCTGCATCTCCGAAAGCTCCGTGAACAGCGTGGTGGTCACGGGCACCGCGAGGAAGGAGTACGGGAAGGTGAACCACAGCCGCGCGTAGGCGATGACCGACGGCCCATTGTCGGCGAACACGTAGGAGGCGGCGTTTTGGGCCGACACCGTGGCAAAGGAGCACACGGTCACGAAGATGGCCGGCGCCCCCAGACGCAGCGTGTCCACGAGGGCCGGATCGCGCAGATCGATGCGCGGTCGCAGGCGGATGCCCACCTTCTTGAGGGCAGGAATCTGGAAGGCCATCTGCACGAACACGCCGAGGGGGTTGCCGATGGCGATGGCGAAGTAGGCCAGGTTCTGATCATGGGTTGCAAGCACCGCGTACAAGATGAACGACGCAATGACGATGACGTTGTTGAATACCGGCGCGAAGGATGACCAGAAGTACTCCCGGTTCGCGTTCAGCAGGCCCGACACGATGGAAGATGCCCCGTAGAACACCACTTGCACGGCGAAGAACTGGAAGAAGAAAGTGGCGAGCGCCATCTCGTCCTGGTTCGAATAGAAGCTCTGGGTGTAGATGACCTGGCCGGCGAAGACGACGCAGAGCGCCGATACTACCGCGAGCAGAACCACCACAATGGTGAGCAGGTTCGAGGCGTACTCGTTGCCCCGCTCCCAGCCGAGCTCTTTCTTCACCGACAGGTACACCGGCAGAAACGCCGTGATGAGCATGCCGCCCATCACGAGCTCGTAGAGCATGTTGGGCAGGTTGTTGGCCACCTGGTAGGAGCTGGACACGAAGGTGGATCCCAGGGCGAAGGCCATGGCCCAGGTGCGGGCGAAGCCGGTGATGCGCGAGGCGATGACGCAGATGGAGATGAGGGCCGCACTGGCTCCCACCGACTCGGCACGGGCATCGGCGTCGGGAACGGCCGTCTCGGCGGCGAGCGCGCCGGGGGCGGCGGACTGCTCCACCGCGAGCACCTCCTGCTGGCGGATGGACTGCTCCATCACCGCCGAGGGAATGGTGCGATCGAGCCCGGCGTGGGCCCCCACCACGGGAATGAGCCCCGTGGCCCCGGGATCCATGGGCGGGTTCACAAGCGTCTTGTCGGAGCCGCGATGGCGTCCGCGAGCGGGAAGGTCACGCGCCTCTTTGAGCCAGCGGGGGTTGTTGGTGGCGGGCAGCGCAGGCTCGCCCGCGCGCTCGGGCGTCGGCCGGGGGGCCGCCGAGCGCGCGTCCGACGACGGCGCGGCCGGCCGTGCTGGGCCGCCGTGCTTGATGTGTCGTGCTCGTTGGAGCTTATCTGGCATGAACGCGCCTCTGAAAACCTTCGGGTATAATCGACAATCATAGCAAAGATGCGAAAGTGGAACCCCATGCAGATACTCGTTGTGCGCAATAACTCCAATCCGCAGGCCGTGGATGCCTCGATGCTCCTCGTCGCTTATCTCGGAGAACAGGGCATCCGGGCCCTCGTGGCCGACTCGGCCTCCCTCGGCAACGACCAAGGCCGCGCCGCCATCCGCGCCCAGCTACCCGAGGTGCTCGACATGGCCGTCGTGCTCGGCGGCGATGGCACCGTGCTGCACACGGTGCATCTGCTGAACAACCGCCAGGTGCCCATCCTGCCCGTGAACTTCGGCCGCCTGGGGTTTCTCGCCAACGCCGACGACAACGGCCTCATCCCCCTTGTGGCCGAGGCTCTTGCCGGCGAGCTCACAGCCGAGCGCCGCAGCGTGCTCTCCCTCGATGTAGCTTGCGAAGGCGAACCCGACCCCTACGGCGAGGGCGCCGAGGAGGTGCCCTACCCCCAGATCGTCACCGAGGAGGACTACGCCGCCAGCGTCGATCCGAACGCTGCCTTCGTGGGCGGCACGATGATGCCACCGGACAAGTTCGGCGTGAACCTGCGCGGGATGGCCGGCATTCGCCGCTTCATCGCTCTGAACGAGATCGCCATTACCCGCGGGGCGCTCGGCCGCATCATCGAGCTATCGCTGGGTATCTCGGGCACTCACGTGGCCCGTATGCGCGGCGACGGGCTCGTGGTGTCCACCGCCACCGGCTCCACCGCCTACGCGCTTTCGGCCGGCGGCCCCCTCATCTCGCCGCGTTTTGGCGGCATGGTTGCCGTGCCCCTGGCACCTCATACCTTGCGCTCGCGAGCCATCGTCACCGACACGAGCGACGTCATCGAGATCACCTTCGACGACACCGAGGACTACCGCGATGCCACCTTGTTCGTCGACGGCGAAATCGTCCCCTTCGAGCGTTCCCTCCAGAAGATCTACGTGCAGGTAGCCCCCTTCCCCGTCACTCTCCTACGCGCCAATGGCGCCAGCTTCTACGAGCGTATCTCCCACGACTTTTTTGGCGAGTAGACCCGTTTTTCGCCCGCAAAACGCAAAAGGGCCCCGCAGCCTCATCGGCTGCGGGGCCTTCTGTTGATAGAGAAACGAGGAGTCGCTTACTCGGCGGTGTAGGCGCGGGTCACTGCAGAATCAACGGCAACGCCCGGCGTCATGGTGGCGGACACGGTAATGGACTTCACGTACTTGCCCTTGGCCGCGGCCGGCTTCATGCGCAGGATCTCGTCGTAGACGGCGCCGTAGTTCTCGGCCAGCTGCTCGGGGGTGAAGGACACCTTGCCGAGCACCACATGCGCGATACCGTAACGGTCGGCACGGTACTCCACGCGACCGCCCTTCAGCTCGCTGATGGCCTTCGCCACGTCGTTGGTGACGGTGCCGAGCTTCGGGTTCGGCATAAGACCGCGGGGGCCGAGGATCTTGCCGAGACGACCGACCTTGCCCATCTGATCCGGGGTAGCCACGGCGGCGTCGAAGTTGAACTCGCCGGCCTGGATCTGCTCCATGAGGATGTCGGTGCCCACGATGTCGGCGCCGGCCTCCTCGGCCGCGCGAGCAGCCTCGCCCTCAGCGAAAACGGCCACGCGCACAGTCTTGCCGGAGCCGTTGGGCAGGCTCACGGTGCCGCGCAGCTGCTGGTCGGCCTGACGGGTGTCGATGCCCAGGCGGAAGTCGCCGGTCACGGTCTCGTCAAAGTTGGCCGTGGAGATCTCCTTCAGCAGCTTCATAGCCTCGAGCGGAGACACCGCCTCGGCCGGGATCTGCTTCTCAGCCGCGTCGTACTTCTTTCCATGCTTTGCCATGTTAGACATTCCTTTCGTGGTAATGGCGGGCGCTTCTCACCCTTCCACTGGTTCTTCTACAGATTAATCGAGGGTCTTGCCCTGAAGCATGGCGGCAACCTTGCGGCTGGGCACGTACTTCTTCTTCATCTCGCGGCCCTCGATGCGCACGCCCATGGAGCGGGCAGTGCCGGCAACGATCTCCTTGGCGGCCTCGATATCGTTGGCGTTCAGGTCGGGCATCTTGATCTCGGCGATCTCGCGGAGCTGATCCTCGGTCAGAGTGCCGGCCACCTGAATCTGCGGGATGGCGGCGCCGCTCTTGATGCCGAGCTTCTCCTTGATGAGCACGGCTGCCGGAGGGGTCTTGCACACGAAGGTGAAGGACTTGTCCTCGTAGACAGTGATCTCAACGGGGATGATGGTGCCGGACTGGTCCTGCGTCTGGGCGTTGAACGCCTGGCAAAACTGCATGATGTTGACGCCCTGGGCGCCGAGGGCCGGGCCAACCGGAGGAGCCGGATTAGCGGCACCGGCGGGGATTTGCAACTTTACAAATCCGGTGACTTTCTTGTCAGCCATCTGTGACTACCTTTCAGATGAATCGACTACTACTTCTCTATCACTAAAAACTCGAGGTTCGCGAGAAGCCCCGGTCCACGCGGGCACAACCCCTCGAGTCAAAGTGCTCTCGCAATTAAATCTTCGCCACCTGGTCGAACGACAGCTCGACGGGGGTTTCGCGGCCGAAGATGGAGACCATGACCTTCACCTTGCCGGCCTCGGGCATAACCTCGGACACCGTGCCGTCGAACTCGGCAAGGGGGCCGTGGGTGACCTTCACCGACTGGCCGACCTCCAGGTTGGAGGAGGTCTTCTTCGGAGCCTCGCGGCTCGTGCGCTTCATGATCTTGTTGTATTCGTCGCGGGTAAGCGCCTGGGGATTGCCCTGGCTACCCACAAAACCGGTGACGCCGGGGGTGTTGCGTACCGCAGCCCAGCTGCGGTCATCGAGCTCCATACGCACGAGCACGTAGCCCGGGAACACCTTCTTCTCGCTCTCGACGCGACGACCGCCCTCTTTGATCTCGGTGACCATCTCGGTGGGGATCTCGATGCCAAAGACGTTGTTCTCGAGGCCCATGGCCTCGATGCGCTGCTCGAGGTTCGACTTCACCTTGTTCTCGTAGCCCGAGTAGGTGTGCAGCACGTACCACTTTTTAGCCATGTCTTAAGCCCCAATCCCAGAGACCAGCACGAGCAGAGGCGTGATGATCGCGTTGTCGAGAACCGCCACGAAGATACCGAAGAACAGCAGGGCCACCACGACCACGCCGCTCCAACGGAGCACGTCGGTACGGGTCGGCCAGGTAACGCGCTTCATCTCGCCCTTCACATCGCGGAAGAACTGGAAGCGCTTCTTCTTCGGCTTCTCATCGGCCTTCTTCGCGGCCTTGCCGCTATCGGAGGACGCAGGGGCAGCATCGGCGCTCTTCTTGAAGAGCCCCTTCTTTTCGGGCTCATCCGCCACAGCCTGGGTCGCCTGCGGGTTCTGGGCCTCGAGCTCGCGTTCGGCCTTGCGCTGCTGGCGAGCAGCGGATGCCTTTGCCTTCTGTGTCTTTGATTTCTTAGCCATGGGGTTCCTTACGGAATAATCTTTTCTCTAATCGCCAAAAAAGCAGCCTCTAGGCTGCTCACGTAAACAAGCTGGCAGGCCAGGAGGGACTCGAACCCCCAACATGCGGTTTTGGAGACCGCCGCTCTACCAATTGGAGCTACTGGCCTATGCCTGTTTCGAACCTAACCTCTTATCGGGTTTCCTTATGCAGCGTGTGCTTGTTGCACCACTTGCAGTACTTCTTGAACTCGATGCGGTCAGGATTGTTCTGCTTGTTCTTCTTGGTCGTGTAGTTGCGGCGCTTGCACTCGGTGCAGGCCAGGGTGACCAGAGTACGCATGAATTCTCCTTTTACCTATAAAACCAAAACGCAGGATTGATGATACACATGAAGCGCTGGAAAGGAAGGGGCTGCTCGGTTGAGGAACAGCCCCTTCCGGTGAAGCGATCAGTAAGGGTTAGCTTACTTGAAGATCTTGGTCACGCGACCGGAGCCCACGGTACGGCCACCCTCGCGGATAGCGAACTTCAGGCCCTCCTCCATGGCGATGGGGTGAATGAGCTCGCCCTTGATCGTCACGTTGTCGCCGGGCATGACCATCTCGGTGCCCTCGGGGAGGTGCGCCACGCCGGTCACGTCGGTGGTGCGGAAGTAGAACTGCGGACGATAGCCATCGAAGAACGGGGTGTGACGGCCGCCCTCTTCCTTGGTCAGGATGTAGACCTGGCCCTCGAACTCGGTGTGCGGGGTCACGCTACCGGGCTTGCAGAGAACCTGGCCGCGCACGATCTCCTCGCGCTTGATGCCACGGAGCAGGCAGCCGATGTTGTCGCCGGCCTGAGCCTCGTCCAGCAGCTTGCGGAACATCTCGATACCGGTGCAGACCGTGTTCTGGGTCTCCTTGATGCCGACGATCTCCAGCGGGTCGTTCACATGCAGAACGCCACGCTCCACACGACCGGTGGCAACGGTGCCGCGGCCGGTGATGGTCATGGTATCCTCGACAGCCATCAGGAACGGCTTGTCGACGTCGCGGTCGGGGGTGGGGATGTAGTCGTCGACGGCAGCCATGAGCTCCCAGACCTTCTCCTGCCACTCCTTGTCGCCCTCCAGGGCCTTCAGAGCAGAGCCGCGGATGATCGGGGTGTCGTCGCCCGGGAACTCGTAGGAGTCCAGCAGCTCACGAACCTCCATCTCGACGAGCTCGATGAGCTCCTCATCGTCGACCATGTCGCACTTGTTCAGGAAGACCACGATGTAGGGCACGCCCACCTGACGGGCGAGCAGGATGTGCTCGCGGGTCTGAGCCATGGGGCCGTCGGTAGCAGCGATGACCAGGATAGCGCCGTCCATCTGAGCAGCACCGGTGATCATGTTCTTCACGTAGTCGGCGTGACCGGGGCAGTCCACGTGAGCGTAGTGGCGGGTATCGGTCTCGTACTCGATGTGAGCAATGGAGATGGTGATGCCGCGCTCGCGCTCCTCGGGAGCCTTGTCGATCATGTCGAAGGCGGTGAAGTCCGCGTTAGCGGTGCCGTGGGAGCCATCATTCTCAGACAGGGTCTTGGAGATGGCGGCGGTGAGCGTCGTCTTGCCGTGGTCAACGTGACCAATGGTACCGATGTTAACATGCGGCTTGGAACGCTCGAACTTCTCCTTAGCCATGTTTCATCCTCCTTCAAGGGTGGTGGCGATTCGATTTCAACAAAATAAACGCGCCCAAAAAGGACGCGGTAAATCTAATGGTAGCGGTGACTGGATTTGAACCAGTGACGCCACGGGTATGAACCGTGTGCTCTGACCAACTGAGCTACACCGCCAAGTGGAGCCTGCGACCGGACTTGAACCGGTGACCTCTTCGTTACCAACGAAGTGCTCTACCGACTGAGCTACACAGGCGAGAAATGGTGGGCGCGCTAGGATTCGAACCTAGGTAGGCATAACCAACGGGTTTACAGCCCGTCCCCTTTAACCACTCGGGCACACGCCCATTTCGGCGCTGAATTCATGTGTACTTTTCAAGCTGCCACCCGTCTTTCGCGGTTCCCCGTGAAAAGCGAGCGAACGGAATAATACGCTACGGCAACGAACGTGTCAACTGTTTCCACGCCCCCGGGCGTGTCTCCATCATTCCTCCCCAAAATCGCGCGACCTACTATATATATGAGATGCAAGCCACGACACCCACAAGAGCGTCGCCATTGGGGGTTTTGGAATGTGAATCCCTTCTGGAAGGGACGTGAAGACCCTTCTCGCGTGCTATGATACACAAACTAGTTTGCAATGAACGCACCAGATGCTCCCCAGGAGGACACTATATATGAGTGAGCATACACGCCCTTTTAGCAGACGCGCTTTCGTCGGCGGCGCTGCGGCCTTCGGCATCTCGCTATGCCTGCCCACGCTGACCCCGACCCCGGCCCATGCCGTCACGGCTGCCGAGAAGCAGGCCGAGGCGAACGCCGCGCTCGAAAAGCTGAACGCCATGCAGGAGAAGCTCGACCGCGCCTCCGACGCGCACTTTGAGGCTGTCGAGGAGCGCAAGGCGGCCGAGGCCCGCATGGACGAGGCCCAGGGTCGTATCGACGACGCTTCTTCCCGCATCAGCGAGCTGCAGGGGCAGCTGGGCGACCGCGCCCGCTCCATGTACCGATCCGGCTCCAGCACCTTCCTCGATCTCCTGCTCGGCTCCACCACGTTCCAGGCCTTCGCCTCGAACTGGGATCTGCTGAACGATATGAACGAGAACGACGCGAACATGGTGGAGGAAACCAAGACGCTGCGCGCCGAGGTGGAATCCGAGAAGGCCGTCTACGCCGAGCAGCGCGATGTGGCCGACAAGAAGGCCAAGGAAGCCGAGGAGGTCGAGAAGGAGGCCAACGCCCTCGTCGACCAGATGACCGAGACCTACAACTCGCTGTCCGCCGAGGCTGCCGAGCTGCTGCGCCAGGAGGAAGAGGCCCGCGAGGCCGCGGCCCGCGAGGCCGCCCGTCGCGCCGAAGAGGAGATGCGCCGCCAGGCTGAAGCCGAAGAGGCTGCCGCGCGCGAGCGCCAGCAGAGCAACGGCGGCGGCAACAACGACAGCTCGAACGACGGCGGCGGCAACAACGACAGCTCTGACGACGGGAGTTCCGACGACGAGCCGAAGCCGTCCAGCTCGGGCAACTCCAAGCCCCAGTCCGTTTCCGGCAACACCGTGGTGGATCGCGCCTACGGCGAGCTGGGCAAGCCCTATGCCTGGGGTGCTGTGGGCCCGAACTCCTACGACTGCTCCGGCCTCGTAAGCTACTGCCTCACTGGCAGCCACTCGCGCCTGGGCACCACGGGCACGTTCATGGGCTGGACCCACGTGAGCAATCCGCAGCCCGGCGACATCTGCGTGAACAGCCACCACTGCGGCATCTACATCGGCGACGGCCAGATGATCCACGCCCCCCGCACGGGTGATGTGGTAAAAGTGTCGGGCGTGCACTCCGGCATGGTATACGTGCGCTACTAGGCGGCACGGCATATCCCGACATAACGAGGCGCTCCCTGCGGGGAGCGCCTCTCTTTTTCTCGACCAAGGGAAATACGCAGGGCGGAAGCACCGTCTCGCGCGACAGCGAAAACCTCTCCCCTACTCCACTTTGTCGTGGAACAGGCTCACAAACTCCACCACGGCATCGTGCAGGGCGTTCAAGCCATCGGCGTCTTCCACCCACTGATGGGTAAGCGGAGCCTCGGGCAGGGTGAACTTGCAGCTCTCCAGGGCCGAGTATACCTCGCCCGGCCCCATGGGCGCCCAACCGTAGCTGCCGAAGGGAATGCCCACGCGCCCTGCCGGCGCTAAGCCGCGCATGTAGCAGAGGAAGGCCGACACCGTGGGCATCATGGTCTTGTTGAGCGTCGGCGAGCCCACAGCGATATAGCGGGCCGAGAGCACCTCGGCCATGATGTCGGAGATGTGGTTCACCTTCAAATCGAGCAGGCGCGCCGGAATGCCCATTTCCACGAAGGCCTCGGTGATCTCCACGGCCATGGCCTCGGTGGTGTGCCACATGGAGTCGTACACCACGAGCGCGTACTCGTCGGGTTCCCCGCTGCTCCACTTCGCGTACATATCCAGGATCTCGGGCACATGGCTGCGCCAGATGATGCCGTGGGCTGGCGCGATCATATCGAAGGAGAGACCGGAGAGCGCCTTCAAGGCCGCCTCCACGTTCTTGCCGTAGGGCATCACGATGTTCGCGTAGTATTTCTTGGCCTGCACGAGCACCTCCGGCAGCCCCACCTCGTCATCGAAGCGCTTCGAGGAGGCGTAGTGCTGGCCGAAGGAGTCGTTGGAGAAGAGAATCTGGTCGTACTCGTCGTAGGTGACCATGGAGTCGGGCCAGTGCACCATGGGCGTCTGCACGAAGGTAAGCGTGCGGCGGCCAATGTCCAGAGTGTCGCCGGTCTTCACGCCCATGAGGTTCAATCCCTCGCCGTAATGGGCGGTGAGCCCCGCCACGCCCTTGGGGGCGCCGGTGACGATGGTGGCGTTCGGCGCGATCTCGGCTAAGGCTGGAAGCCCGCCGGAGTGGTCCATCTCCACGTGGTTCGACACGATGTAGTCTATCTTGGCCGGGTCCACGATAGTGCCGATACGTTCAATGAGCTCGTCTACGAAGGGTCGCTTACAGGTGTCGATAAGCGTAATCTTCTCATCCATGATGAGATAGGCGTTGTAGGTGCTGCCCCGCTCGGTGGTATAGCCGTGGAAGTTGCGCTCGTTCCAATCGATGCCGCCCACCCAGAACACGTCCGGCTTGATCTCAACTGCTTTCAGCATGGAAACCCCTTACTCGTCGGTTACCGGCCTATGATAGCCCAGATGCCGGCCACCGCCCAGCGGCGTGGGCGCTTGTTGGGGAACTGTTTGAGCCGCAACGTGAAAAAAGAGCCGCCCGAAGGCGGCTCGAGAACATGCGGCGCGGATGCGCTGCTACACGTCCAGCTCCATGTAGGTGTCGAAGTCGTCGGTGACCTCCTTGCTGGGCTCGGGCGTGAGCTTGGAGACCACGATGATCACCAGCAGCGCCAGCACGAAGCCGGGCAGAAGCTCGTAGACGGCGAACCATCCGCCCAGAGGCGCGATGAAGTTGTTCCAGATGATGACCGTGGCGGCACCGGTGAGCATGCCGGCGATGGCGCCGGGCAGCGTGGTGCGACGCCAATACAGCGCGCACAGCATGAGCGGGCCGAACGAGGCGCCGAAGCCGGCCCAGGCGTAGGACACGATGTTGAAGATGGAGGAGTTCTGGTCCATGGCCAAGAAGCACCCGAGCACGAGGATGCAGGTGAGCGTCACCCGGGCCACGATCATGACCTGGCGGTCGGTGGCGTCGCGCTTGATGAGGCCCTTGAAGATGTTCGTGGCCACCGCGCTGCCCGAGATGAGCAGATAGGAGGACGACGAGCTCATGGCCGCCGCGAAGATGCCCGAGACCACCAGGCCGCAGAAGAACGACGGCAAGAGGATCTGGGCCAGCACGATGAACACACTCTCGGCCGCCGCCTGGGTGGCGAAGGCGTCGGGCAGATACGCGCGGCCGATAAGGCCGATGCACACGGCGGCGCTCATGGACACCACGAGCCAGATCATGGCGATGAGGCGGGACTTCTTGATCTCGTCGGAGTGGCGGATGGACATGAAGCGGATGAGCACCTGGGGCATGCCGAAGTAGCCGAGGCCCCAGGCCAGGCCGCTCACGATGGTGATGATGCCGTAGGTGTTGGCGTCGCCGAACTGCGGCAGCCCGTCGATCATGAGCTGGGCGCCCCCCTCGTCGAGCACCGGCGTGGCGATCTGGGTAGCTGACAGGAAGCCGGGGATGGACTGGAGGAAGGCCACGGTGTTCTCCACACCGCCGGCCGCCGTGACGCTGCCGACGAAGATGGTCACGAGTGCGCAGAACATGAGGGTGCCCTGCACGAGATCGGTGGTGCACACCGAGAGATACCCGCCCATGAAGGTGTACAGGAACACGATGATGGCGCCGATGACCATCATGGCCGCGTAATCCCAGCCGAACAGCGTGGCGAACAGCTTGCCCACGGTCACGAAGCACGAGGCCGTGTAGATGGTGAAGAACAAAAGGATGATGACCGCGGCGATGGTCATGAGGATGTGCTTCTTATCGTGGAAGCGGTTGCTGAAGAAGTCGGGCACGGTAATGGCGTTGCCGGCCTTCTCGGAGTACTTGCGCAGGCGCTTGGCCACGAACTTCCAATTCAGGTACGTGCCGATAACCAGGCCGATGGCCGTCCACATGGCATCGGATGCACCGGTGAAGTAGGCCACGCCGGGCAGGCCCATGAGCAGCCACCCCGACATGTCCGAGGCCTCGGCCGACAGGGCCGTCAGCCACGGGCCCAGCCCGCGCCCGCCGAGGAAGTACTCCTCACTCGACGAGTTGGAGCGCCGCGCGTAGACGAAGCCGATGACGACCACGACGACGAAGTAGATGAGCATGGCGAAAACTACCCAGAAGTCGCTTTCGATCATGTTTCCCCCTTTACCACGAGAGTCTTTCATTCGGAAGTCCCCGGGGGTCGGTTTCGGCAGGGGGCGCCGTGCTCAAACAGTCCTCGCTTTGGAGGACAGTCCGCTGGACTGCCCTCGTCGCTGCGGAACTGCGCGCGGACCCCCTGCCGAAACCGACACCGCATGGCCGGCCTTTCCTGCAAAGTGCCGTAATCCATGGCGCCGAACTTTACCTTCGGGATTATACTTTACCGTACTGGAGTAGACGGCCGCATCTTGTGCGGGCGAACAGTTTTACGGCGAAAGGACGATTATGCCGCGCTACGCAGATATGTCGAAGGCGGAATTGGAGACCGAGCTAGCGGCCGTGCGGGCCCTCTACGACGAGATGGTCGCCCGGGGGCTTTCCCTGAATATGGCCCGCGGCAAGCCGTCGGCGGCGCAGCTGGAGCTTTCCCTGCCGATGCTGGACGTCCTGGACGCAACCGCCGATCTTGCAGCCGAGGACGGCACCGACTGCCGCAACTACGGGGTGCTCGACGGCATTCCCGAGGCGAAGCGGCTCATGGCACGCCTTCTGGATGATGAGCCCGAGAACGTCATCGTGCTGGGCAACGCCAGCCTCACGGCCATGTACGACGCCATGGTGCGATACCTGCTGTTCGGTGCCTTGGGAAGCGAGCCCTGGGGGCAGCTCGGCGAGGTGACGTGGCTCTGCCCCGTGCCGGGCTACGACCGCCACTTCACCATCTGCGAGGCGTTGGGCATCCGGATGATCCCCGTGCCCATGGACGAGCACGGCCCGGACATGGACGAGGTGGAGCGCCTGGTGGCCGAGGACGCCTCCATCAAGGGCATCTGGTGCGTGCCGAAGTACTCGAACCCCACGGGCATCACCTACTCCGATGACGTGGTGCGCCGCCTGGCGGCCATGGACACCGCCGCGCCCGACTTCCGCATCTTCTGGGACAACGCCTACGCCGTGCACCACTTCTCCGCCGATGCCGCCGAGCAGGATACCGTACTCGACATCGCCATCGCCTGCCGCGAGGCGGGCAACCCCGACCGCTACCTGAAGTTCGGTTCTACCTCCAAGATCACTTTCCCCGGGGCTGGCGTGGCGGCCGTGGCGGCGAGCCCTGCCAACGTAGCGGAGATCAAGCGCCACATGAGCGCCCAGGCCATCGGCCACGACAAGCTGAACCAGCTGCGCCATGCCCGCTTTTTGGACGAGGGACGCAAGCTCGCGGCCCACATGGCACGCCACGGTGAGCTCATGGCGCCGAAGTTCGACCTGGTGTGCCGCCGCCTGGGCGAGGAGCTGGGCGAGGCCGGCATTGCCACGTGGACGAACCCCCGGGGCGGTTACTTCGTGAGCTTCGAGGGGCCCGAGGGCACCGCCCGCCGCATCGTGGAGTTGGCGAAGGAGGCCGGCGTGACCATGACCGGCGCGGGCGCCACCTGGCCCTACGGCGACGACCCGGCCGATTCCAACATCCGCATCGCGCCGTCGCTGCCGCCCCTGGAAGAGCTGGACGCCGCCATGGACGTGTTCTGCTGCTGCGTGAAGCGCGCTGCCTTGGAGAAGATACTCGCAGACTAAACAATCTGTCCGCGCGGGAGGGGCCGGCATCATCGCCGGCTTACCCGCTTCGCTATTCGCCCTTCGGGCTCAGGCGCTGCGCTGCCTCATGCATTTACCGGGACGGTCTTCGACCGTCCTCTTTTCTGCAGTATTCAGAGAAAGCCGTCGACGACGCCGGCCCCTCCCGCGCTCCCCATCTCCGTAAGGAAAAGTTACGGGGGTCTTACTATTTCTTCAGCTTTTGCTATGGGAAGCGTAATGGGGGCGACCCCTACCATGGACCTTGGACGGAACAATGCGAGTTCAGGAGTTGAGCGCCATGGAGAAAACGGACGCCCCCGACGTGCTGCCGGTGATACTGGGGGGCGACATCGGCGCCTACAGCCTGGCCCGGGCCTTCCACGAGGCCTACGGCATCGTCTCCCTCGTGCTGTCCCAGGCCGACTGCCATATGTGCGGCGACTCCTCCATCCTCGTGAACCGGGTGGTACCGCATCTGGAGCGCCGCGAGGTGCTGCTGTCCACCCTGGCCGATGTGGCCGAATGCTTCGACCACCGCCCTCTGCTGCTGCTCGGCTGCGGCGACTGGTACGTGCGCGCCATCGTGGAGATGCGCACCCAGCTCGAGAGCGCCTTCATCATCCCCTACATCGGCGAGGATCTCCTGAACCGCCTCACCGACAAGGAGCGTTTCTACGCCCTGTGCGCCGAAGTCGGCGTGCCCACCCCGCGCACCGTTGTGGTGGATCTGGCCGACCCGCAGTTCGACCCCGCCGCGCTGAAGCTCCCCTTCCCCTTCCCCGTCGTGGCCAAGCCCGCCTCCTCGGCGGCCTACCACTATGCCGACTTTCCCGGCAAGGAGAAGGTGTTCTTCCCCCGCGACGGCGCCGAGCTCGCCCGCGTGCTCGGCGCCGTGCAGAAAAGCCGCTACGACGGATCGTTTCTCATTCAGGAGACCATTCCCGGTGACGACACCCATATGCGCATCTTGACCACCTATTCCGATCAGACGGGAAAAGTGCGCTTCGCCGCCTTCGGCCAGACGCTTCTGGAAGACATGCGGCCCATGGGGGTGGGCAACCCGCTGGCCATTGTGAGCCGAGTAGACGAGACCGTCGTGGCCGAGGCGATGCGGCTTTTGGAGGCCGTGGGCTACACCGGCTTCGCGAACTTCGACATCAAGGTGGATCCGCGCGATGGCAGCCACGTGTTCTTCGAGATCAACACGCGGCTCGGCCGCAGCAACTACTATGTGACGGCCGCCGGCTACAACGTGGCCCGCTGGCTCGTGGACGACCTCGTAGAGGGCCGCGGGCTTCCGGCCGGGCTCACCGTAGCCCGCACCACCGACTCGCTGTACACCGTGGTGCCGAAGGCCATTTTGGTGGACTACATCCGAGACGACGACCTTAAGCGCGAGGTGCGCAGCCTGTATGCCCTGGGCCTCGACGCCGACCCTCTGGACTACGAGGCCGAGCGCAACCTGCGACGACGACTCTATCCCCTCGCATTCGCCGCCCGCCAATGGCGCACCTGCCGGGCGGCTCTGGCCGCCAAACGAGCCCGGGAAATGCGCGGGGAAGCCTCTTTCGGGTGCGGGGTAACCCCGCACCCGGCCCGTGCCCAGCACGGGCCGGCGCCTGATGGGAGTCCCGACTGCGGGCAGGAGGACCCCGCGCCCTCTGCCGGCGGCGCGCCTGCGCCCACCACGCTCAAGGGCGCCGAAGACTGCTGGGCGGGAGCAACCCTGTGACCGCTCGCTTGGTGGGTGTACTCGGCGGCGTGGGGCCGGGGGCAACCGCCTACTTCCTGCAGCGCATCGTGGAGCGCACCAATGCCTCCTGCGATCAAGACCACGTACGCACCCTGGCCTTCAACGATACCGCCATCCCCGACCGCACGGCCTTCATCACCGGCGAAAGCGCCCGCTCGCCCATATCCGCGCTCATCGAGGATGGCCAGCTTCTGGAGGCCTGCGGCTGTGAAGTGCTGGCCCTGCCCTGCAACACGGCGCATGCGTTCTTCGACGAGATACAGGCATCCCTGCGCGTGCCCGTGGTGCACATGGTGCGCGAGACCGTGCGCGCCGCCACCGAGGCAGGCTGCCGCCGCTTGGGCGTGCTGGCCACCCGCGGCACCGTGCTCACCGACGTGTACGGCCGCGAAGGGGCGCGTCGGGGCGTGGAATGCCGCTACCCCGCCGAAGCCGTGCAACAGCACGTGGGCCGCATTATCTTCGACGAGGTGAAGGCGGGGCGCACGGTGCATCGCGTCGTGCTCGACGAGCTGGCGACCGACCTGGCCGATGCGGGCTGCGACGGCATCGTGCTCGGATGCACCGAGCTGTCGCTGGCCTTCGGGGGCGCACGGCATGCGGCCGGGCTGCCCGTCATAGATGCCCTGGACGTGCTCGCCGACCGCGTGATCGCGCTCGGCGGCGGCACCCCCGTGCGCGCAACCGTCGAGAAAACGCCGAGGCAGGCGGGTGCCGAAGCGGATCCTGCACCGCTACCGCAAAAACGCGCCATTTCACTATCCGAGATTTGACCAGGCATTTTTCAAAGTTTTACCAGATCAGGCGCACTGGCGCGAATGTTCGCTTTTGGTGCAGAAGACATCGAGGAACGTGAGGAGAACCCTATGTGCGGATTTGTCGGCTGGGTCGATGAGGGCGCCGCGGGCTACGATGCCGCCACGACCATCCGGCGCATGGCCGACGCCATCGCCCATCGCGGCCCCGACTCCGAGGGCTTTTACGCCGATGAGCGATGCGCCTTGGGCTTCCGCCGCCTGGCCATCATCGACCTGGCCGGCGCGAACCAGCCCCTCTTCAACGAGGACGGGTCGCTCGTGCTCGTGTTCAACGGCGAGGTGTACAACTACCGCACGCTGCGGCGCGAGCTCATCGCGCACGGCCACGCCTTTGCCACCGAAGGCGATGCGGAAGTGGTGCTCCACGGCTTCGAGCAATGGGGCGAAGCCGTGCTCGACCGCCTGCGCGGCATGTTCGCCTTCGCGCTGTACCGCCCCGCAAAAGGCGAGCTCTTCCTGGCACGGGACGCCTTCGGTATCAAGCCCCTGTACTGGCACGCCGAAGGCGGCGCCGTCGTGTTCGGTTCCGAGATAAAGGCCCTTCTCGCGCACCCCCGCGTGCCCCGGCAGCTGAACGAGCGGCGGCTCGGGCACTGGCTGTGCATGGAATACCTGCCCGACGAGGAGACCCTGTTCCGAGGCGTGCGCAAGCTGCCCGCGGGCCACTGGCTCCGCTGGCGCGACGGACACGCCGAGGTGCGCCGCTGGTTTGCCCCGCGCTTCGCGCCCGACCCCTCCCTGCGCCCCGAGGCGGCGGCCGAGGCCATCGAGGCCGCGGTGCGGGAGTCGGTGGCGGCCCACGCGGTGGCCGATGTGGAAGTGGGCTGCTTCCTCTCGGCGGGCGTGGATTCCAGCCTCGTCGCCGCCGAAGCGTCCCGCATCATGGAGGCGCGCACCTTCTCCATCGGCTACGGCGAGGAGCGCTACTCGGAGCTTGCCGCCGCGGCGGCCTTCGCCAAGGCGACGGGGCTGCCCAACCGAGCGCGGCACCTGGGCGCCGAGGAGTTCTTCGCCTCGGTGCCCGCCGTGCAGTACGCCATGGACGAGCCTCTGCCCAACCCCTCCGCCGTGCCCCTGTACCACCTGTGCCGCATGGCGGCCGAATCGGTGAAGGTGGTGCTGTCGGGGGAAGGGGCCGACGAGCTGTTCGGCGGGTATCCCTACTACCAGGAATACCTCGCCTTCGAGCCCTACCGGGCCCTGCCCGCGCCCCTGCGCCGCGCCCTGGCCGCCGGCGCGCGCCAGCTGCCGCCGGGCATGCACGGGCGGCGCTTCCTCTTGCGCGGGGCGCACCCCCTCGCCGAGCGCTACATCCGCCTGGAGTACAACTTCACCTGGGAAGAGGCTCTCGGCCTGCTCGCCGGCGACCTGGCCGCCGAAGCGGCAGGTGCGAAAGCTCCCTGGGAGGCGACATCCGCGCTCTTCGCCGAGCTGGAGCGCGATGGGGCGGATCGGCTCGACGAGGCGACCCTCATGCAGACCGCCGACATCCTCACCTGGATGCAGCAGGACATCCTGCTGAAGGCCGACAAGATGTCCATGGCCGCCTCGCTGGAGCTGCGCGTGCCCTTTCTCGATCGCGAGGTGTTCGCCTGCGCCCGCACCCTGCCGCGAAAGATGCGTGTGACGCGCCGTGAGACGAAGCCGGCCCTGCGCCGCGCCGCTGCCCGCACTCTGCCGTCCGTCACGGCGGCCATGCCCAAGAAGGGCTTTCTCACACCGCTTTCCCAGTGGCTGCGCGAGGAGCCGTGGGCAGGTCAGGTGCGCGAGGCGCTCCACAGCGCCACGGCGCGGCAGTTCTTCCGCGTCGAGGCACTGGATGCGCTCCTTGACGAGCACCGAAGCGGCGCCCGTTCGCATATGAAGAGGATTTGGTCGGCCTACTGCTTCGTCCTGTGGCACGAAGCCTACTTCAGCTAGAACAGGCGGGGCACCGGGCAAATCGGGAGGGAGGGGGATGAATCTGTCCGGTACCCGCCTTGATTTCGGATTATACCGACCTCGCCGCCCATTGGGGCGGCGTTGGCAAGGTTCACGAAAGGGGCACAGGTCGCACGGGCCGCGACGGGGCGAAAAGGTTGCGTCGGAGCGCAAAGGTCGCGCCGGAACGCACGGGCCGCACAGGATACGGCGGAATGCGCAGAGAGCCCCGCAACACCGCCGCGCTGGCAGCTGCCGGCTATTTCCCGCGCTTCAGGCTGTCGATGGCCTTGTCCAAAGCCGCGTCCGAGAAACCCTCGGAATACGCGCTCGGCACCACCACGGTGCCGCCCGACCCCTTCACCGACTCGTAGAGCAGGTGCATGGTGCGCAGGCGCACGGCCAGATCGTTCTCCTCGTACACGTTCGCGGCGTCCACGAGCATGGCCGAGATGTCCTTCTCCACTTCGGCGAGCACCATGCGGGCGTTCTTCTCCCGCTCGGCCTGGGCCTCGGCCGACATCACCTCCTGCAGCTCGGCGGGAATGACGATGTCGCGGATCTCCACCGACAGCACCGTGATGCCCCACACGCTCGTGCGCTCCTCGATGACCTCCTGCAGCTCCTGGTCGAGCTGGTTGCGGCGGATGGCCACCTCCGACACGCTGGCCCGGCCGATGGCGTCGCGCAGGGCCGTTTGGGCCGCCAGAGACACGGAGTTGTAGTAGTTCTCCACCTCCAAGCAGGCCTTCTTCGCGTCCCATACCATCCAGAACAGCACCGCGTCCACGTTGATGGGCACCAGATCGCTCGTCAGCGTCTCCTCGGCGCCGAAACCCGTGACCATGATGCGCTGGTCGGCTTTAAGCGCGGTCTGCTCGATGAAGGGAATGGTGAAGTAGAGCCCCGGCCCCTTCACGCGGGAGAACTTACCGAGGCGGAAGACCACCACCTTCTCCCACTGCATGGCGATATGCACCGACATGGTAGCCACCCACGCCACGAGCAGCGCAACCACAAGCCCCTCGACGGTGAACATGCCCGCGAGCACGAACCCTGTGCCGAGTGCCGCCAGGAACACGACAACGGCCGCGAAAGCTGAGAATACGAGCGGGCCTGTCTGCGAGGCGCGCCTCTCGATGTTCGAGTTGTAGCGCTCGATGCCCGCGAGCTTGGGCTCCTCGCCACGAGCGTGCTTCTCGGTGCGCTTCTTCATGGAAATCACGTCCTTCGAACGGATCAGGACTTCTCATCCTGAATGCGATGGGCCACATCGATAAGGCGCAGCTTCACATCGTCGATGCTCATGCCGAGGGCGAGGCAGCGCCGTATGCAACCCTCTATCTCGGTGTCGGCGACGGAGAGCACGTCATCGCCCCTGCTGCCGATATCGCGCACGAACACGCCGCGCCCGCGTATCGATTCCACGTAGCCGTCGCTCTCCAGGTTCACGTACACCTTGCTGACGGTGTTGTAGTTGATGGCGGCCTCGGCGGCCAGCGTGCGCACGCTGGGCAGCTGATCGCCCGGCTGGTAGTGGCCTGTTTTGATGAGGTAGACGAAGCGGTTGCGCAGCTGCACCCACACGGGCAGTCCGCTTGATTCGTCTATCTCGAACAGAGCCATAATGCCCGTGCCGCCCTTCTCCCGCCAAATCACGGGGTCGTCCCGCATTTCCGTTGCCCCGCATTGTATCACCCGAGCCAATGGCTTCCGGCGGCCACTAAGCAGAACCGCAGAATCAGCCCGCCGAGAACGCAGAGCACCTCGACGACCTGCAGCGTCGCGGGCACCCTGAGAAGGGCGCGGGCACCCTCGGCGGCCAGGGGCACGATGACGCCGAGACCCGCGAACCCGACGGCGAACCACGGGCCGGCGCCCTCGGGCGCGAGGAGAACCGCGAGGGCCGGGCGCGCGAAGGGCCCGGCAAGAGCCAGGGCGAGGAAAGCCGCAAGGGCACCCGCCTCCAGCAAGAGCACGACGCGGTGGACACGACGCAAGGCCTCGGTCCACCCGCCCAGAAGCGCGCTATCCCGCACGAAGGGGACAGCCAGAAGCACGACCGCCACCCCCGAGGAAGCCGAGGAGAGGGCGAGCAGCACGGGCAGGGCGGCATTGTTCCACAAGGGCACCGCCTCCATGAGCGCCATGTAGAGCCCCGTGTACACCATGAGGGCGAGGGCGAGAACGACCGCCGCCCCCTCGAGCGCTATGCGCAGCGGCTCGGATACGACCCGCGGGGCAACCAGGTGCGCCGCAGCCAGAACGCCCGAAACGCCAAGGGAGGCGAGCAGGGCGAAGGAGCCGAAGGTGAGCAGCGAGGGGGTTGGACGCGTGAACAGCAGGAAGAACCGCTGGGGACGCCCTAAATCAAGCAGCAGGCAGAACGCCGACACCGCGAGCAGCACGAAGGCGATGGCGGCCAAGATGCCCATTAGACCGTCGAAAGCCCGGCTCTGGGCCCGGCTGCGCGTGCGGGTGCGATGAAAGAGCAGCGACCAGGCGGCGGCCGCGAGCAGCACGCCGGCGCCGCATCCGCCCAGAAACAGGTACATCACCACGAATGATCCTAGCATGGGCACCTCCCCTCGCCCTCGCCTCAGCCTCGGCCCTCGATGCGGGCCCTGATCCGGCGCTAGCCGAGCCGCTTCTTGAACGCCTGGGCCGCCTCATCATAACGAATGCCGAAACGCTCCGCATAGCAGGCGCACAGGCCGAAGACGAAATCGCCCAAGCCACGGAAGTAGTCGGTGCGGGCATGCTTCTCCACCGCATAGCGCCACGCAGCCAGCCAGGGCAGCACGTGCTCGGTAAGAAACGCCTCCTGCTCGACAGCGGCCTCGTCAGCAGCCGCTTCGTCCCCCGCCTCGCGGGCCGCTCGCTCCTCTTGCACGAGACGCGCGAGGAAGCCGAGCATGAGGGCAAGGTGATCGTCGGGCTCCCTGCCGACGCGCTCGGACACAAGTCCGTGGCGACGGTAGGCGGCGCGCGCCGTCAGCGCGGTGCGACCGAACATGTGGCTGTTGGGCTCGACGTAAAACGACTCCAAACACGACGCCTCGGGAGCGCCCGCGCCCACGAAAAGGCGCAGCCACTCGCGGCGCAACTCGCCCACGCGCTCGGCGAAGGAGACATCCTCGGCAAGGACGGCCGCGACTTCGGCGACGGCAGCCTCCGCAGGAACCGAGCCGCCCCCATCGACGGCCAGGCCGGCAGCTCGGACCGCTTCGGCACACCAGCCGTCCATGAGGGCGAGGCCCCGGGCAGCCCGGGCATTATCGGCAGCGAAAGGCGCGGAGGCGAATTGGCAGGCGGCCACCTGGGCCGCAACGGCCGGCACCGCGGGCTCGCTGTAGAGCAGCGCCGACGCCCCGGCAAGGCAGACCTCGACCGCCGCCAGCGTTTCGGATGAGAATGGTGCGTTCATGAGCATACCTCGGATAGGAAGGGCGGCCCCGAACACGCGAAGAGAACCGTCGCGCATCCGGCAGCCGCATCGGAGCGGGAGGCCGCACGCCATGGCGCGGCCCGATGACGCGAAAGGGGCGTCGGCTCGAAACCGGCACCCCTTCCCATCTTAAGAGTACGAGCCAGAAGATCTACAGCTCTTCCTCCAAATTGACGACGGAACCGGTGCCGGAGCCCGATTTCTGGGCATCGCGATGGGGCGTCACGATGAGGTTCGCCTCGGTGGTGTCCTGCGGCAGCGGCTCCACCTCCACATCGCCCTCGCCATACTTGTCCACCAGCTCCTCGCGGGTGCCGAAGTCCAGCGCGCGCATGGGGCAGCCAGTCACGCAGATAGGCTTGCCGCCACCCTCGACTTCGCTCTTGCACATGTCGCACTTGAGCATGTAGCCCTCGTCCTCACCGAAGGTGGGGGCACCGTAGGGGCAGGCGGTCTCACAGGTCTTGCAGCCGATGCACACATCGTGATCGGTCCAGACGATGCCGGTCTCCTCGTCCTTCTGCATGGCGCCCGTGGGGCAGTTGGCCACACACGCTGGGTTCGTGCAGTGGTTGCAGGCCAGCGACACGAAGTAGCCGAACACGCCGTCGGGCGCGTAATGGCCCGCCTCGGTGGCCTTCCAAGCGCCGCCCTGGTAGTTCAACACGCGCCGGTACAGATTGTTCACCGGCAGCTTGTAGGTCTCCTTGCACGCGACCTGGCAGGTTTTGCAGCCCGTGCACTTGCTGGAGTCGAAATGGAATGCGTACTGAGTCATGGCGCACCTCCCCTATTCCTCGATGCCCACGGGCATGACGATGGGCGTGTTCTTGTCGGGATCGAGCGTGAGCGGCCCGTCGTACTTCTCCACCTGCACGAGGGTGCCCGTCCAAGACTGGGAGCCCTGGCCCGAAGACTTAGGCGCCTGCAGGATGTTCGGGTCGCCGCCCAGATCGATACCGGTCTCCTCGTCGATGCGGATCCACGCGCCGTCCTGGAGCGCCACCGCGCCCGGAACGATGGTGGGCAGCACCTTGGCCGGGCGCAGCACCTGGCCATGCGGGCTCGTCATGAGCACCAAGTCACCGGTCTTGATGCCACGGGCCTCGGCGTCCACCGTGCTCATGAAGCACTCCTGGGGGAAGGCCTCGCGCAGCGAGACGACGTTGTCGTTCACTGTGTGGGCGCGGCGCAGGGAGTGCGGGGTCCACAGCAGCAGCGGGAACTCGTCGGTCTGGGTGCCGGCGCCCTGCTCGGGGTCGGCGATCTGCCACTTCGCGATGGGCGAGAGCGTGGAGAAGCCGAGGGAATTCACCGTAGCGGCGAGGCCCATGGAGTAAATCTCGAATTTGCCTGTGGAGGTAGGCAGGGGATTAGCCTCGGGATCCTCGTAGAAAGCAGCCCACGGCAGGCTGGACAGAGCATCGCCCTTCGTGCGCGGAATCTTGAAGAAGCCCTTCTCCTTGAACTCGGCCACGGTCATGAGGCCTTCCTGGGGAGCACCCTCCACGCCGAGCTCGTCGATATCGGACTGGGAGATGGTAAGCAGCGGGGCGTAGCCCATGGCATTGCGATCGGTCAAGTAGGCGGCGCCAGCCAAAGACGAATAGGTGCGCTCGGCGTCGGTCTGGGCGTTCACGACTTTGGGATCCACATCAAGCCGCTTCGCCAGCTCTTCGGCGATGTAGCTTTCGGGCTGCGATTCGAACAGGGGCTCCATGATGCGATCGGCCCAATACACGGTATCGGAGTTGTTCATCCAGGCAATATTGCCCTTCTCCCACCAGGTTGCCACGGGCAGCACGATATCGCAGTACTGGCGCGACGGGTCGAAGAATGGGTTGGCGCCCCACACGAAGTCAACCTTCCGGAACGCCTTGATGGCGGCGTTCGCATTCGGCATGGAGTTGAGAGAGTTCTCGTAGCCACCGCAATAGATAACGTGGATATCGAGCGGATGCTTGCCGCCGGGCCAAACGTCGCGACCATAGGCGCCATCCAAAATGGACTGCCAGCATTCGGAGTAATCGATATTCTCCCACGCCGTCGGGTCTTCCATCTCGGAGAACAGGGGAACCGAAGAAAGCGCGGGGGGCTTGAGCGGATTCACCGGATTCAGCTCGCCCGAGGACGAGTCGCCCGCCATGCAGAACGGCGCCGCCGACATGCCTTCGGCCAAGCCTACCCACGAGGCGTAGTTGCCCGGAGTGCCCAGGCCGCCGTGCATCATGGCCAGGGTGTAGAAGGCCTGGGCGAACATTTCGCCCGCGGGGATCTTCGTGGTAGACTGGCCCGCGAAGAAGTTCACCTTCTCGGTGGAGGCGATCTCCTCGGCCAAACGGCGGATGTCGGCCGCTGGCACACCACAGATGGCCTCGGCCCACTCGGGAGTCTTCGGCTCGCCGTCATGGGTGCCCAGCACATAGTCCTTGAAGTTGTCCTTCGGGTCGGCGCCCTCGGGCATATGCTCCGCGTCGAAGCCCACGCAGTACTTGTCGAGGAAATCCTGATCCTGCAGGTCGTTCTCGATCATGTGGTACATCATGCCGATGCAGAAGGCCGTATCGGTGCCGGGGATGATGGGCACCCACTCGTCGGCTACCGCCTGGGCCGTCTGGTTCAGCCACGGCTCAACGATGATGACCTTGCCGCCCTCGCGCTTGGCGTAGTCGAGCTGGTAGGCGGTGTTGCCGCCCTTGTTGGCCATCCAGTTATTGCCGAAGTGGAAGTGCAGCTCGGAATCTTGGATGGACAGCGAGTCGGGCGCGGCCAGCATGCCGCCGGTCATCATGATCTCGGGAACGGGCCACGAGCCCAAAGACACGGTACCCAACTCATGATGCATCGCGCCGCCCTTGGCGTTCAGCAGGCAGATGACCTGATCGAAATAGGTGTCCCCAATATCGCTGTAAGCAGCAGCTAGGATAGATTTGGGACCCCAGGTGTCGTAGGCCTTCTTCATCTCGGCGGCAATGTAGTCGAGCGCCTCGTCCCAGCTGATGCGCTCCCACTCGTCGCGACCGCGCATCTCGCCGTTCGGATTGTCGGGACTCCACCCCTTGCGCTTCATGGGGTATTTGATGCGCGCCGGCGACATCATGTTGCCGATCTGCGCGCGACCGCGGGGGCATGCGCGACGCTGGGGCACCTCGATGGAATCCTCGTCTTCCTCGTCGGTGCGGATCTTCAGCGGAACCCCGTCCTCCACATACACCTTGAGCAGGCAGCGCGATGAGCCGCAGCTGCAGTTGTTCATGCAGGCGCCCGTCAGCCACGTGCCCGTCTCCTCGGCGGCATCCCCACCGGTCTGGGACAGCTCGTCATCGCTCTGCGAGGCGCAGCCGGTGAATCCCACCAGCGCTGTAGCGCCCGCGGCGGCCGTTCCCCATTGAACGAACCTGCGTCGAGTCAGTTGGCTTGTACCCATGTGTGACCCTCCCTCTTGTGATCGCATCAGGAAAGCTCCTGTACAGGCCGCTTCCCCTCTTTCCTTACACGACCTATGCATAGGCGAAACCGTCCTAAAGAAATATGACGGCTACAGGGCGCATACTATCATGAGGCTATAGGACAGTCAATGGAATCGGCGGCTTTGATCTATCTATTTTGAGGATAATGTAGTTTCTCACCACTGTTCGTCACAGTTAACTTTCTCGGCCCCACTCCCGCGATTCGGCCTTATTTTCCGAGATGAATCATCTCATGCCGCCACCTTTTCCTCCTCTGCGATGTCAAAAGAGCACTTCAGAACTCCTTGTCTATACCCAATGTTGTGTTGAGAAACTAGCTGTCCTATGCTATTGTGACAATAGGGAAAGAAACGTCCTGGGTTTCCAGGCTGTCGGAGGAGGCGTCATGAGGTTCGTCGTTGCCCTTATCCTGTCGTTCGCGCTCGTATGGTTGTGCGCCAAGCCCCTGAAGAAGCACCCCGTGCCGTTCTACGTCGGCGCCGTGGCGCTGGTGGCCCTATACTTCTGGGGCGTGAGCGCCAACGTGCGCGGCGAGGCGTGGTCGTATTTCCAACCGCTCATGCAGCGCTGCGCTCTTGCCTTTCTGCTGTTCTCCGTCGTGATGTTCGTGGGCGTGCTCGGCGAGAAGAACCCCCTGCGCGTGCACCTCATGCCCATTCGCCGGCAGTTGTCCATCCTGGCGTGCATCTTCGCCTGCGGGCACATCGTCTTCTACGCCGCCTCCTATATCCCCCGCCTCACGAGCGCGTTTTCCGGCAACCTCGCCTTCTCACTGGGCCTGGCCGCGCTCATCACCGCGCTTATGGCGGTGCTGTGGGTCACCTCGGCCCAGCGCGTGAAGCACGCCATGAAAGCGACCAGCTGGAAGCGCATCCAAAGGCTCGCCTACCCCTTCTACGTGCTCACCTACGTGCATCTGGCGCTGCTGCTCATGCCGAGCGCCCTGGCAGGCAACTCGGTGGCCATGTTGAGCATCGCCGTGTACTCGGCGGTGGTGGGCGTCTACGTGGTGCTGCGCGCGGCCAAGGCCCTGCGCGACCGGGCCGCCGAGGCAGCCGCCCCCGCCACCGAGCTCGACCTGGAGACCGCCGCGACCGTTTAGGCCGTCTCGATACCGATCTTAACGCGAACGCGGAAGCAGCGTAGGCGCGTGCTATTTGGCAGGTGCCCCTACATCCCCTCTTGCAAGGTTTATCACCAATAGAGGAGGACGGGGATCTCGTTAAGCTTGCTAGCTGGGGTTTGTCGCTAATACGGAAAGAATATCTCTGATTTTGTAGCTAATACGGAAAATTCACTGAGCTAAAACGGAGAAGGGAGCCCGAAGGCTCCCTTCTCGTTTGCGGCCCGAAGAGGACCGACGGGTTCTAACGATGGGCTCGCGCTTACTCGGCGGCGTAGAGGTCCTTGAGCTTCTGCAGGTGATCCCAGCGATCCATGGCGGCGCGCTCGTTCTCGGCGAAGAGCTCGCCCGCCCGCTCGGGGAACTCGCGGGTCAGACGGCTGTAGCGAGCCTCGTTCATGAGGAAGTTCTGGTACTCGCCCTCCGCCGGCTCCTTGGAGTCGATGACGAGCTTCTTGCCCGGGGCGCCCTCGGGGTTGAAGCGCAACAGGTTCCAGTAGCCGCAGTCCACGGCCTTCTTCATCTCGGTCTGGCAGTTGGTCATGCCGCCCTTGATGGAGTGCATCTCGCAGGGGCTGTAGCCGATGATGAGCGAGGGGCCCGGGTAGGCCTCGGCCTCGGTGATGGCCTTGATGGTCTGATTCAGGTTCGCACCCATGGCGATCTGCGCCACGTACACGTAGCCGTAGGTCATGGCGATCTCGGCGAGGCTCTTCTTCTTCACGTCCTTGCCAGCCGCGGCGAACTGCGCCACCTGGCCGAGGTTGGAGGCCTTCGAGGCTTGGCCGCCGGTGTTGGAGTACACCTCGGTGTCGAACACGAACACGTTCACGTCCTTGCCGGAGGCGAGCACATGATCCAGGCCGCCGTAGCCGATGTCGTAGGCCCAGCCGTCGCCACCGAAGATCCAGACCGACTTCTTGGTCAGGTACTCCTTGTTGGCCAGAATGCCGGCTGCCAGCTCGGCCAAGTCGCCCTCGCCCGCAGCCGCCGTCTCCAGGGCCGCGATGTAGGCCGCCGCCGCAGTCTTGGACGCCTCGGCGTCGGTGCGGGCCTCGAGCCACGCACGGGCCGCGTCGGCCAGCTCGCCGGCCGCGCCGCCGCACTCGATGAGCGCCTCGGTATCCACCACGACTTTGTCCTGCACAGCCTCATAGCCCAGAAGCATGCCCATGCCGTGCTCGGCGTTGTCCTCGAACAGGGAGTTGGACCAAGCCGGACCGTGACCGTCGGCGTTCACCGTGTAGGGAGAGGTGGCCGCCGGACCGCCCCAAATGGACGAGCAGCCCGTGGCGTTGGCGATGTACATGCGGTCGCCGAACAGCTGGGTGACCAGACGGGCGTAGGAGGTCTGGGCGCAGCCGGCGCAGGAGCCGGAGAACTCCAGCAGAGGCCGCTTGAACTGGCTGGCCTTCACCGAAGTGCCCTCCAGCTCCTCCTTGCGGGCAACGTCCTTCACGCAGTAGTCGAACACCGGCTGCTCGCCCAGCTCATCGGCGATGGGCATCATGGTCAGCGAATTGGTGGGGCACTGGATGGCGCACAGGCCGCAGCCCATGCAGTCGAGCGGCGAGACGGCCAGCACGTACTGCATGTCGGCGCCCACCTTGCCCTTCACAGGAATATGCTTGGTCTGGGCCGGGGCAGCCGCCATCTCGGCGTCGGTCAGGGCGAAGGGACGAATGGTGGCGTGGGGGCACACGAACGCGCACTGGTTGCACTGGATGCAGGTGTCGGCGTTCCACTCGGGCACCGACACGGCCACGCCGCGCTTCTCGTAGGCCGAGGCGCCCAGCGGGAACTGGCCGTCCTCATAGCCCATGAAGGCGGACACGGGCAGGGAGTCGCCGTCCATGCGGCCCACGGGGAACATGATGTTCTCCACAAGGCTCACGGTCTCGGGACGGCCCTCGGCAGAAGCGGCCTTAACGGAGCCCTCGGCGTCCTTCCAAGAAGCGGGCACTTCCACGGCCACGAAGGCAGTAGCGCCGGCATCGATGGCCTTGTGGTTCATGTCCACGATATCCTGGCCCTTCTTGGCATAGGAGGCCGTGGCCGCGTCCTTCATGTAGCGGATGGCCTCCTCCTGGGGCATGACGCCGGCCAGGGTGAAGAAGGCGGACTGCAGGATGGTGTTGGTGCGCTTGCCCATGCCGATCTCGATGGCCAAATCGATGGCGTTGATGAGGTACAGCTTGATGTCGTTCTCGGCGATGTAGCGCTTCGCGTCGGCTGACAGGTGCTCCTCCAGCTCCTCTGCCGTCCACTGGCAGTTGATGAGGAAGGCGCCGCCCGGCTTCACATCGCGCACGATGGGGAAGCCCTTGGTGATGTAGGAGGGGTTGTGGCAGGCCACGAAGTCGGCCTTGTTCACGTAGTAGGGGCTGCGGATGGGGGCATCGCCGAAGCGCAGGTGCGAGATGGTCACGCCGCCGGTCTTCTTCGAGTCGTACTGGAAGTAGGCCTGCACGTACTTATCGGTGTGGTCGCCGATGATCTTGATGGAGTTCTTGTTCGCGCCCACGGTGCCGTCGCCGCCGAGGCCCCAGAACTTGCACTCGATGGTGCCGGGGGCGGCGGTGTTGGGGGCGGGCACCTCGGGCAGCGAGAGACCCGTCACGTCGTCCACGATGCCGATGGTGAACTGGCGGCGCGGCTCGTCCTTCTCAAGCTCGGTGAAGATGGCGAACACGGACGCGGGCGGGGTGTCCTTGGAGCCCAGGCCGTAGCGGCCGCCGGTCACGGTGATGCCCTCGCGGCCTTCCACAGACAGCGCGTTCACCACATCCATGTACAAAGGCTCGCCGATGGAACCGGGCTCCTTGGTGCGGTCGAGCACGGCGATCTTCTGCACGGTGGCGGGCAGGGCGGCCGCGAACTTCTCGGTCACGAAGGGGCGGTACAGGCGCACCTTCACGAGGCCCACCTTCTCGCCTTGGGCGGTGAGGTAGTCGATGACCTCCTCGGCCACGTCGCAGATACTTCCCATGGCTACGATAACGCGCTCGGCGTCCGGCGCGCCGTAGTAGTTGAACAGCTGGTAGTTGGTGCCCAGCTTCGCGTTCACCTTGCTCATGTACTCCTCCACCACGGCCGGCAGGTCGTTGTAGATGGAGTTGCAGGCCTCGCGGTGCTGGAAGAAGATGTCGCCGTTCTCGTGGGAACCGCGCATGGCCGGGCGCTCCGGGTTCAGAGAATGCTCGCGGAAGGCGGCAACGGCGTCCATGTCGCACATGTCGGCCAGATCCTCGTAGTCCCACACCTGGATCTTCTGAACCTCGTGGGAGGTGCGGAAGCCGTCGAAGAAGTTGAGGAAGGGAACGCGGCCCTTGATAGCGGCCAAGTGGGCCACGGCGGACAGGTCCATGACCTCCTGCACGTTACCCTCGGCGAGCATGGCGAAGCCGGTCTGGCGGCAGGCCATGACGTCGGAGTGGTCGCCGAAGATATTGAGCGCCTGGGTGGAGACGGTACGGGCCGACACGTGGAAGACGGTCGGCAGCTGCTCGGCAGCGATCTTGTACATGTTGGGGATCATGAGCAACAGGCCCTGGCTGGCCGTGTAGGTGGTGGTCAGCGCGCCGGTGGCCAGCGAGCCGTGCACGGCACCCGCCGCTCCGCCCTCGGACTGCATCTCGCACACCTTCACCGTGGTGCCGAAGATGTTCTTGCGGCCCTGGGCAGCCCAAATGTCGACGAAGTCGGCCATGGGGCTTGAGGGAGTGATGGGGTAGATGCCGGCAACCTCGGTGAACGCGTAGGACACGTGCGCCGCGGCGTTGTTGCCGTCCATCGACTTCAGAACTCTCGTCATGTTCCTCTCCTTTGCATCTGGCCCGCGCGGGATCGGCCGGCTTGCGGCCTCGCGAACATCCGCGGGGTGGTACTGTCGCGGAGAGGTCGAGAGGACGGAAGCGCACCGACCGGCGAGTCGGATTTGCTCTGCGAACAGAAATACCTTTTGGATATTAGCAGCAGCGCCGCACCTGACGCGCCGTCAAACGCGGCGGCGCTCCCCCAGCAGCCCTCCCCCGTCGGTCGGCGGGGCGGCAGCGCCTATCGGCAGGTCGGCGGCAGCCAGGCCCGTCGTGCGCAAGGGAGCCTGCCCGCAGCGGTCCTGGCACGGCGGGTGCGGGCAGACTCGTGCGGGCGCGGGCGACGGGCGATTGACGTGTCTGTGGGGTTTCTATCGGGGGCAGCGCCGCCTTTTATAATGAGGGGGAAACGATCCCGATTGCAGGAGTTCGCATGAACGAGCTTGCCCTTTCCCGCCGCGCCTTCATGATCGGCGCTGCCTCCCTTGCCGCTGCGGCGCTTGCCGGCTGCTCCTCCGAGGGCACCGGCACCTCCCCGGCTTCGGATGCCACAGCGCCCGATGCCCCCGCCGGCTCCCCCGATCCCGAGATCAACGAGCGCGTGGCCTCGGTGCTGTCCGCCGCCGTGGCCTACGACGATGGCAGCTGCAACCCTATCGGGTGCTCCTCCACGCTGTTCGTGGCCGCCGGCTGGCACGTGTTCGAGGGCCTCTACGAGCTCGATCTGCACACCTACCGCACCGAGCTGGGGCTAGCTGCCGAGATCCCGCTTCAAGTGTCCGATCTGGAGTACGAGGTGACGCTGCGCGAGGGCGCGGTGTTCTCCGACGGCTCGCCGCTCACCGTGAACGACGTGTGCAACGCCTTCACGCGCAACAGGGAAAGCGACTTCTACGCCCCTCTGCTCTCGTTCATCCAGTCGGTCGAGGCAAAGGATGCGAGCACGGTCTCCTTCAAGCTGGCCTTCCCCATGGGCACGCTGCTCCAGGAGCGCCTTGCCCTCGTGCGCATCTTCCCAGCCGCTCAAACCGACGAGGAACTGAATACGTTGCCGATAGGCTCGGGCCCCTGGCGCTACGACACCATCGACGCCGCGGATGGCGGCTTCATCACCTTCGTCCCTAACCCCCACTACGAGGGCGCCTTCCCCGCCACCTGCGAGCGCATGGAGTGGGCCGTGGCCACCGACGACGAGGCGCGTACCCAGCTGCTGTGCGACGGCCAGGTCGTCTGCGCCGAGGCGGCCCCCGAGGTGATGGCCGACCAGATTACCGAATCCGGAGCGGTGGTGGACTACGTGCCGGGCATGAACGTGCCCTTCCTGATGTTCAACTGCGAGAAGCCCCCCTTCGATGACGTGCGGGTGCGTCAGGCGCTCCTGTACGCCCTCGATGTGGACGGCATGATCGGGCGCGTGATGGCGGGTCATGCCCGCCCGGCCACGAGCCTTCTGCCCGACTACTTCCGCGGCTACCACCGCGCCGCCACCGTGTACAGCTACGACCCCGAGCGCGCCCGCGCCCTTCTGGCCGAGGCCGGGGCCGCAGACCTCACGCTCACCTTGCGCGTGAACGACAACTGGGTGCGCCTGCTGGCCGAATCGGTGGTGGGCGACTGGAATGCGGTGGGCGTTACCGCCGAGGTGGTCTACCTCGACCAGACGGCGCTGTTCGCCGACATCTCCGAGCCGCCCAAGAAGAAGCAGGTGCTTCCCTTCGACGCCGTGCTCTGCCCCGGCGATCCCTCGCGCTTCGGCAACGATCCCGATCTCATCATGAACTGGTGGTACGGCAGCAACGTCTGGACCCTGGCACGCAGCTGCTGGGCCTACAGCAAGGAGTTCGACACGCTGGCCGATCTGCTGCAGGAGGCGCGCGCGGTCAGCGACGAGAACGAGCAGCAGCGGCTGTGGAACCAATGCTACGATCTGATCGCCGCCGAGGCGCCGCTCTACCCGCTGTTCCACCGCGAGACCGCCACCGCCTACTTTGAGGGGCGCCTGTCGGGCTACGACCCTATTTCGGCTACGGGCCTGCTGTTCCTCGGCACCACGCCCATGAAGGAGAGCGATCCCATCTAGAAGACGGCCGGGGGGGCGTCCTACTTCCAGAACAGCGCGGTCTGGAGCAGATCCTGGTAGGCCCAGGGATACACGTTCGAGTACCAGCCGGTCTCCGGCACCAGGCACAGAAGCAGGCTGTAGGTGACGCTTGCGCATACGAGCGCGATGAGCAGCTTCAGCATGAGGTCATGCGCGCGACGCGTGCGGGCAAGCTGCTCGTTCACCACGAAGTACAAAAGCACCGCTGCCGCCAGGAACATGAAGCTGAAGTCGGCGTAGTAGCGCTGAAGGATACCCGCCAGCTCCGCATCGGCTAAGGCCACCACCACGCCCGAGCCCAGCAGCACCACGATGACGCCCATAATGGTGCGCGTCAGACGTTGGCGCGCGCGCATCCCCAAGATACGCTTCGAGAACGCGAGCACCCACAGCACCGGCAGGCACGCGAAGATACCGCCGAAGGTGACCTCCTTGATGGTCTGCCCCATATAGGTAGTGTCGAAGGGAGCCGGCTGCAGAAAGGGAAATACGCCGGTCATGCAGGGCGGCTGGAGGAAGTAGGTGAAGAACGCCGGCGCCAGGCGCCCCGCGTTCATGCCACGCTTGGTCATATCGTTCACGGTGAGGTTGTAGTTCGCCCCGAAGTCGGTGAACGACCCGAACCGCGCGTAGTTGTAGCCCATGATGCCCGCCGCAACCATTACATAGGGTGCCGCCAGGCAGGCGAACTCCCGCGCGCCGGCTGCGGTGAGCAGGCGCCGCTCGGTGATGTAGGTGCGCCAGAACAGCGGGAAGGCCAAAAACGACAGCACGAGCAGCTGCGGTCGGCAGCCTGCCACAAGCGCCATGCACAGCGAGCCGGCGAACAGCCAGCCGCAGCGATGGCGCGCCATTGACGAACGAGACCAGCAGTACAGCCCCCACACCGAGAAAGCCAGGCCGCACATGATGGGCAGCGAGTAGAAGGTCGGGAACTTCACCAAGTACAGAATGCCGCTGCAGGCCACGAGCGGTATCTGCAGAAGCAGGTACATACCGAGCGATACGGCACGGAAATGATAGCGAGCGAACCGGTCCAGCAATGCCGTAGCGCCGAGCACGAAGGCGATGGCCATGACGAGCACGCCGATGGCCGTGGGAAAGTTAGCGCCGGTGAGCAGATAGAACGGCAAGTGGAACAACAGCACCGGCACAACGCCGAAATACACGTAGTAATGACCGTCGTAATAGGCGACGTCGAACAGATAGGGCTCGCCGGTGGCCTTCTGCGCTTCATCGCGAGCGCCCTTGTCGTAGGGGTCGGCCATGTCCTTCAGCCACTGCGGCGGCTCTTCTTCCAGATACAGCTTCCCCTCGGCCATGGACTTCGCCAGCTCGGCGTACTGCTGGGCGTTATCGCCACCCACCTCGAAGGTGTTCACAAGGGAGGCGCCGTCCCAGGAACCGTAGTTGTAGCCGGCGGTGGCCACGCCCACCAGATTCGACCCGTAGAAGAGAAACAGCGTCAAAAGCGCGACCTCCACGGCCACGGCGCATACGATGCCTGCCTTCGATTTGCGGGGGTTCTCCACGATGCGTATGCGGTAAATGGCCGACTTGGGACGAAAGAGGTAGGCGCCGAGCAGCAAGATGAGCACCGCGCCGAAACGCCATCCGCTGAACGCGAAGGGACGATGGGCGTTCAGATAGACTCCGTCGAGCAAGATGGGATAGGAGACCTCCCCGCCCGCCCCCTCGCCGGCAATCTCTATGCGCAGGTTCTCCACGCGCCCGGCGGTTTGGAGGTTCACGAACATGCTCTGCTCCACCTTGGTGGAAATATCGGCCAAAGGCACGCCCACAGTGTATTCCGTCGAGTCGAAGTAGGTCTGGTGCGCATCGTCGGTGAACTGGATCTTCACCGAGATCAGCTGGGCAGGCTGGTCTGGATCGAAGGCGAGCCTGATGTTGCGCACCTCGGTGTTGAGGTTCCAAAACTCCATGACATGATCGACATCTGTGAGCACATAGGACCCGTCGTCGCTTTGAGTCAGCGAGAGCCGATCGGTCAGATCGATGGTGCGGTATTCCGCCGAGGCGAAGTAGTTCACGTTGAAGACGAACACCTCGAGCGCAAGCGCCGCCAGCACGATGAGCGCCACAGCCCGCGCCACCCGCACAAGGGTGCCGCGGTAGATGAGCATGAAATGCTCGAAGGTGTAGGCTATGTTCTCGCGCACGGTGGGCATAGGCCCATTATATAGAGAAAACCCGCATCCCTTCGCGAGATGCGGGTTTCAGAGGTTAAACGCCTCGGCTGGCAGCCGACGTCAACGAAGTCGCCTCCGCCGATTCGACGAAACGGGCCGAACCTAGGCCAGCGCCTCCTTCACGTCGGCGTAGACCACCTCCGGGTCGCGGTCGCCGTCGATGGTGACGAGCAGATCGCAGCCGCGGTAGTAGTCGATGAGGGGGCTCGTGGAGGTCTCGTACACATCGAGGCGGTTGCGCACCGTGGCCTCGTTGTCGTCGTCGCGCTGGTACATCTCGCCGCCGCACTTCGGGCAGACATCGCCATCGGCCGCACTGCCGATGTAGCCGCAGGCGCGGCACATGCGACGAGAGGTGAGGCGACCCACGATGACCTCGGGGTCCACATCGATGAGCAGGGCCGCATCCAGCGGGCGACCCAGCTTGGAAAGCTCGGCGTCGAGCGCCACGGCCTGGGCCGAGGTACGCGGGAAGCCGTCCAGGATGAAGCCGTTGGCCGTGTCGTCATCCTGCAGACGCTCGGTGACCAGGCCGATGATGACATCATCGGGAACCAGATCGCCAGCATCCATGTAGGACTTGGCCTTCAGACCCAGCTCGGTCCCGGCCGCCACCGCCGCGCGCAGCATATCGCCCGTGGAGATGTGCGGGAGCTCGAACTCCTGCACCAGCTTGGCCGCCTGGGTGCCCTTGCCAGCACCGGGTGCTCCCAGAAGCACGATGTTCATGAAAACATCCTTTCGTTTCGAGTTGCGGCTCTTCCCTACTTGAAGAAGCCCTCGTAGTTGTACATCTTCAGCTGACTCTCGATCTTGCTCATGGTGTCCAGGGCAACGCCGATCATAATGAGGATCGAGGTGCCGCCGAAGGCCTGGATGAGCTGATTGTTCGTGAAGTAGAAGATAATGGTGGGCACCACGGCAATGGCCGCGATGAAGATGCCACCGGGAAGCGTCACGCGGTTGATAACGTTCTTGATGTACTGCACGGTAGCGGTGCCGGGGCGCACGCCCGGAATGAAGCCGCCCTGCTTGCGAATGTTGTCAGCGGTCTCCTCGGGGTTGAACACCATAGAGGTGTAGAAGTACGCGAAGAACACGATGAGCAGCACCGTGAGCAGCCAGTTCAGCCAGCCAGTGGAGCACCAATTCGCGAACGTGGTCAGCCAATCGACATTGAAGATGGCCGCCAGCTGCGCCGGGAAGTAGATAAGGCAGCTCGCGAAGATGATCGGGATAACGCCCGCGGCATTCACCTTCAGCGGGATATAGGTGGACTGGCCACCCATCATCTTACGGCCCTGGACGCGCTTGGCGTAGTTCACCGGGATACGGCGCTGGGCGCGCTCGACGAAGATGATGAGCGGGATGCACACCAGCACCACGGCCAGAATGACGAGGGTGAGCGCAATGCCCGTGCCCAAGTCGCTCGTGAGGTTCACCGACGAGAAGATGGCGGAAGGCACGCGGGACACGATGCTCACGAAGATGATGAGCGACATGCCGTTGCCGATGCCGCGCTGAGTGATCAACTCGCCCATCCACATGATGAACGCGGTGCCGGCCACGAGGGTGAACACGATGATGATGTTCGTCAGCGCCTCGGGAACCTCGGTGGAGAACTGCACGCCGTAGGCCGGGGACTTGAACAGCAGCAAGTAGCCGACCGCGTTGATGAGGCCCAGACCCAGCGTGAGATAGCGGGTGACTTGGGTGATCTTACGGCGCCCGGTGTCACCCTCGCGGGCCCAGCGGCCCACGGCGGGAATAACGCCCTGCATCAGCTGCATGATGATGGATGCGGTGATGTAGGGCATGATGCCCAGCGAGAACACCGAGAAGTTAGACAGCGCGCCACCGGTGAACAGATCCAGCATGGTCATGGCCACGCCGGTATCCTGGAAGGCCGTGGCAAACTCATGGAAGGGAATGCCCGGGACCGGCACGTAGGCACCGAAGCGGTAGAGCGCGAGAATCGCCAGCGTGAAGAGGATCTTCTTGCGCAGCTCCGGAACCTTGAATGCGTCAAGAATCGACCTTAGCAAGGCTCTTCGACCTTTCCTCCAGCCGCCTCGATCTTCGCCTTGGCGGTAGCGGACACCTTATCGACGCGCACGATGAGGGCCTTGGTGATCTCGCCGTCGCCGAGCACCTTCACAAGCGCGTCGGCATGCTTGATGATGCCCTTGGCCTTCAGGGAGTCGCCGTCCACCACGTCGCCGGCCTCGAACTTGGCCTCAAGACGGCTCACGTTCACGGGCAGGTACTCGACGCGGTTGAAGTTGCGGAAGCCGGGGAGCTTCGGCAGACGACGGGCGAGCGGGGTCTGGCCGCCCTCGAAGCCGGCGCCCTTGCCGCCGCCGGCGCGGGACTTCTGACCGTTCATGCCGCGGCCGGCGGTCTTGCCGGTACCGGAAGCCGGGCCACGGCCCACGCGCTTACGGTTCTTGGTGGAGCCCTCAGCGGGGCGCAGATCCTTGAGTTCCATGTTGTGCTTTCTCCTTTTCGCTTTCCGACCTGGGCTTTCCTTTACCCAGACCGGTGCTGGCAGCTCGCCGCCAGCAAACTTCCTTGTATCATGGCAACGGCGCACCCGCCAATCGGGTGCGCCGGGAACCATCGAAATGGGTGCGAGGGGACCTAGATCTCCTCGACGGTGATGAGGTGCTTCACGGTAAAGATCATCCCGCGAACGCTCTCGTTGTCCACCTGATCGACGGAGCTGCCGATGCCGTGCAGGCCCAGGGCGCGCAGGGTGCGACCCTGGTTCGGCTTGCGGCCGATGGCGCTCTTCACCTGGGTCAGACGCAGAGTCTTCTTCGTCTCAGCCATTAGTTCTCCTTCCCACCGAACATCTCGGCCACGGAGATGCCGCGACGAGCGGCCACCTCGGCGGGGCTCTCCATGTTCTTCAAGCCCTCGGCGGCGGCCTTCACGATGTTCATGGCGTTGTTGGTGCCGAGCGACTTGGTGATAACGTTCTGCACGCCCGCGAGCTCCATGATGGCACGGACCGGGCCGCCGGCGAGCACACCGGTACCGGCAACGGCCGGCTTGATGAGCACGCGGCCGGCGCCGTACTCGCCCATGATCTCATGGGGCACGGTGCCCTCGGCGGTCACGGGCACGGTGAACATGTTCTTCTTCGCGTCCTCCACGCCCTTCTTGATGGCGGTGGGCACTTCCTGGGACTTGCCCATGCCCACGCCCACACGACCGTTGCCGTCGCCCACGACCACGAGGGCCGACAGCTGCATGCGGCGGCCGCCCTTCACGGTCTTGGCGACGCGGTTGATGAAGACGACGCGCTCCTGCAGCTCGGGAGTCGTGCTCTCCTGCTGCTGGCGGTTGTTGTTACGAGCCATAAGCTAAAACCCCTTCTAGAATTTCAAACCTGCTTCACGGGCAGCCTCGGCGAGAGCCTTCACGCGCCCATGATACAGGTGGCCGCCACGGTCGAACACAACTTCCGTCACGCCGTTTTCCTGAGCCAACTTGCCAACGATGGTGCCGAGCTCGGCCGCGCCCTCGACGGTCGCGCCGCTCTTGCCGGTGGCCTTGAAGGCCTCGCCGAGCGTGGACACACCGCAGATGGTGGTGTGAGCCACGTCATCGATGACCTGCACGTACATGTTGCTGTTGCTGCGCGTCACGCACAAACGCGGACGAGCGGCAGTGCCGGAGATCTTACCGCGCACGCGACGATGGCGACGGGCAAGACGGGCCTGCTTCTCCTGTTGCTTATTCATAGGTTGATCCCTTCAATCAGCTACCGTAATGAGGCTTAGTCTTTGCCGGCCTTGCCAGCCTTGCGGCGGACATGCTCGCCCTCGTAGCGAATGCCCTTGCCCTTGTAGGGCTCCGGCTTGCGCCACTTGCGGATGTTCGCGGCAACCTGGCCGACCTGCTCCTTGGAGGGACCCGAGACCACGATCTCGGTCTGCGAGGGAACCTCGAAGGTGATGTTCTCGGGGGCCTCCACCAGCACCGGGTGGGAGTAGCCGAGCTGCATCTCCAGGTCCTTGCCCTTGAGTGCCGCACGGTAGCCGACGCCGACGAGCTGCAGCTTCTTGGAGAAGCCGGCCGACACGCCCTCCACCATATTGGCGAGCAGCGAGCGAGTCAGGCCGTGAGCGCTCTTGGACTCACGGGTGTCGTCGGGACGGGTCACGATAAGCTCATCGCCCTCGCGGGTGATGGTCATGGACGGCAAAAACGTGCGGGTCAGTTCGCCCTTGGGGCCCTTGACCGTCACCGTCTGGCCGTCGATGGTCACATCGACGCCGGCAGGAACGGGAATGGGCATCTTACCGATACGAGACATATGCTCTACCTTCCTTTCCTACCACAGATAGGCGATGACCTCGCCGCCGATGCCCTCTTTGCGGGCATCGCGGTCGGTCATAACGCCGCGGGACGTCGAGATGATGGCAGTGCCCAGACCGCCGAGCACGCGGGGCAGCTCGTCCTTGCCGGCGTAGATACGCAGGCCGGGCTTGGAGATGCGCTTGATGCCGCGGATGGTCTTGGCCTTCTTCGGGCCATACTTGAGGGTGATCTCAAGCGTGGCGCGGGGCTCGCCGTCGATCACGTCGAAGCGCTGGATGTAGCCTTCCTGCTCCATGATGCGCACGATCTCGACGAGCTTCTTGCTCGACGGCATGGAAACCGTCGCCTTGCCGGCAGACTGGCCGTTGCGCACGCGCGTCAGCATGTCTGCGATGGGGTCGGTCATTGTCATGTTGTGTTTCTCCTTTGATCCGTGATGAACCGTGCGTCCGGTTCGTCGGCGCCCTTAGCGCCTCCGCCTGTAACGCCGGCACACCCAAAACGTGCCAGTACTTACCAGGAAGCCTTGGTCACGCCGGGCAGCTCGCCTTTGTTGGCCAATTCACGCACGCAAATGCGGCACAGGCCGAACTTGCGATAGTAGGCGCGGGGACGTCCGCAACGGGTGCAGCGGTTATGCTGACGCGTCGAGAACTTCGGCTCGCGCTTGGCTTTGGCGATCATCGATTTCTTAGCCATGCATGTCCTTCTTTCTTATGCCTTTTAAATCCGCGTCCTTTGCGGACTTAAAACCTGAGGTTTCGCGACGCAGGGCCCGCAGGCCCCGGTCGTTTTACTTGCTCTTGAACGGGAAGCCGAGCGCCGAAAGCAGCGCGAAGGCACCCTCGTTCTCGCCGGCATTGGTGACAAAGGTGATGTCCATGCCGCGGGTACGGTCGATCTTGTCGTACTCGATCTCGGGGAAGATCAGCTGCTCGGTGATGCCGAGCGTGTAGTTGCCACGGCCGTCGAAGCTCTTCGGCGAGATGCCGCGGAAGTCGCGGACGCGGGGAAGAGCAGTGGCCAGCAGGCGATCGAGGAACTCCCACATGCGGTCGCCGCGCAGGGTCACCTTGCAGCCGATAGCCTGGCCCTCGCGCACATGGAAGCCGGCGATGGACTTCTTGGCGCGGGTCACGCAGGGCTGCTGGCCGGTGATGATGCGCATGTCGTTCATGGCGGCATCGAGCAACTTGGAGTCGCCGGCGGCGGCGCCAACGCCCATGTTCACCACGATCTTCTCGAGGCGGGGCACGCAGTTCACGTTCTTGATGCCGAGCTGCTCAACGAGCGCCGGCACGATCTCGGTCTGGTACTTGACCTTCAGACGAGGAGTCTCAGCCATCAGTCTTTGCCTTTCTTCGATGGATTAAACGCGGGATTTCCGACCCCGCGTCCCCGGGATCTTCCCGGGGCCATAGCGCGCACGCGCGCGATTGGATATTGTCCCACAGTCGGGGCCTCTATCCAAGAAGAAATCCGCTTCCTTCACAGGAAGCGGATTTCAACGGTGGCATTTACTCGGCGGCGGGAATGTCCTTGCCGCACTTCTTGCACACGCGGACGAGCTTGCCGTCCTCGCGGCGACGAGCCACGCGGGTGGCCTCGCCGCAGCTGGGGCACACCAGCATCACGTTGGACACGTGAATGGGAGCCTCGATGGTGGTGATGCCGCCCTGGGGGTTCTGCTGGGTGGGGCGCATGGCCTTCTTCGCCAGGTTCACCTTCTCGACCACCACGCGGGACTTCTCGGGAACCGAGCGGAGCACCTTGCCGGTCTTGCCGCGGTCCTTGCCGCTGATGACCTTGACGGTGTCGCCCTTGCGGATCGTCATCTTGTTCTGAGCCATTCTGACACCTCCCCTACAGCGTTTCCGGTGCCAGAGACACGATCTTCATGTACTTCTTGTCGCGCAGCTCGCGGGCGACAGGCCCGAAGATACGGGTGCCGCGCGGAGAACCGTCCTGATTGATCAGCACGGCGGCGTTCTGATCGAAGCGGATGTAGGAGCCGTCGTTGCGGCGGACTTCCTTCTTCACGCGCACGATCACGCAGCGCACAACCTCGCCCTTCTTGACGTTGCCGTTGGGCATCGCTTCCTTGACGCTGCAGATGATCACGTCACCGAGGCCCGCATAGCGGCGCTTCGAGCCGCCCAGGACCTTGATGCACTGCACCTTGCGAGCGCCGGAGTTGTCGGCCACGGCGAGCATGGATTGCATCTGAATCATGTGATGTTCCTAACTTTCCTTAACAATAGCCTTCGTGCCGGGGCACCAAAACTATTTGGCCTTCTCGACGATCTTCAGCAAACGCCAGCGCTTCATCTTGGACAGCGGGCGCGTCTCCATGATCTGAACGGTGTCGCCGACGCCGGCCTCGTTGTTCTCGTCATGGGCATGGAACTTCTTGGTGGAGGTGATCATCTTCTTATAGATGGGATGGGGCTTGCGCTCCTCCACGGCCACCACGATGGTCTTGTCATTGGCATCGCTCACCACGACGCCCTGACGAACCTTACGCAAATTGCGCTCTTCAGTCATTGTTTGCACCTTCCTTGATCTACGCGCTCAGCTCGCGAGCCCGCATCTCAGTCATGATGCGCGCGATGTCCTTCTTAACCTGCTTCACGCGGGCGGTGTTGTCGAGCTGGCTCGTAGCCATCTGGAAGCGGAGGTTGAACAGCTCAGCCTTGGCCTCCTTCAACTTCACCTGCAGGTCCTCGGCAGAAAGTTCACGAATCTCTGCTGCTTTCATTATTGCTGCCCCTCCGTTTCACGAGTGACGATCTTGCACTTGATGGGCAGCTTGTTGATGGCCAGACGCAGAGCCTCGCGGGCGGTCTCATCGTCCACACCGGCGATCTCGAACATGATGCGGCCCGGCTTCACAACGGCGACCCAGCCCTCGGGGTTGCCCTTGCCGGAACCCATGCGGGTCTCGGCGGGCTTGGAGGTGATCGGCTTGTCGGGGAAGATGGTGATCCACACCTTGCCGCCACGCTTCATGTGGCGGGTCATGGCGATACGAGCAGCCTCGATCTGACGGTTGGTAATCCAGTGGGCCTCCAGAGCCTGGATGCCGTACTCACCGTGGTTCAGGCGCGTGCCACCCTTGGCCTTGCCCTTCATGGAACCACGCTGCACCTTGCGGTGCTTGACGCGCTTAGGTACGAGCATTTACTTGTCACCCCTCTCGCGGCGATCGTTACGACGGGAACGGTTGGGGCGCGAAGAGCCCTCGAGCGCGGGCTGGGGAGCCTTCTGGCCCGGCAGCACCTCGCCGTGGTACACCCACACCTGCACGCCGATGGAGCCCATGGTGGTGGCGGCGGTGGCGAAGCCGTAGTCGATCTTCGCGCGGAGGGTGTGCAGCGGCACGCGACCCTCGCGGTACCACTCGCGGCGGCTCATCTCGGCACCGCCCAGACGGCCGGAGCACTGGATGCGGATACCCTTGGCGCCGGACTTCATGGCGGACTGCACGGCCTTACGCATGGCGCGGCGGAAGGCCACGCGGCCCTCGAGCTGCTCGGCCACGGACTGGGCGATGAGCTCGGCGTCCAGCTCGGGGCGCTTCACCTCGATGACGTCGATGGACACGGGGCCATTGGCGACCTTCTCCAGGTCCTTGCGCAGGGCATCGATCTCGGCGCCCTTCTTGCCGATGACCACGCCGGGACGGGCGGTGGTGATGGCGACCTTGATCTTGTCGCCGGCACGCTCGATCTCCACCTTGGAGACGGAGGCGCGGGCGAGACGCGCATCGAGGAACTTGCGGATGGCAATGTCGTTCTCAAGCGTGGCGGCGTAGTCCTTGCCGGCGTACCAGCGGCTGCGCCAATCCTCGGTAATACCGAGGCGGAATCCGGTAGGGCTTACTTTCTGACCCATTACCTTATGCCTCCTCTCGGGGTGCGACGACGATGGTGATGTGGCACGTGCGCTTGTTGATGCGCGACGCGGAGCCCTTGGCGCGGGGACGAATGCGCTTCAGGGTGGGGCCCTCGTCGACGAACGCGGTCTTCACGACCAGGTTGTCGCCGCGAAGGTGGTTGTTGTGCTCGGCGTTGGCGACTGCGGAGTTCAGCGTCTTGGCGACGTTCTCGGCGGCGGCGCGCTCGCAGAAGGCCAGGATCTCGCGGGCCTGGGTCACGGACTTACCGCGAACCAGGTCGACCACGGCACGGGCCTTGCGGGGAGCGATGCGGACGTAACGCGATACTGCTTTAGTTTCCATGTAACTTCTCACCTATGCCCTATCGCTTCTTCTTGTCGGCCGCGTGACCCTTGAAGGTGCGGGTCGGCGAGAACTCGCCCAGCTTGTGGCCAACCATAGACTCGGTAATGTAGACCGGCACGTGCTTGCGGCCATCGTACACGGCGATGGTGTGACCCACCATTTCCGGGAAGATGGTGCTGGCGCGGGACCAGGTCTTGATGACGTTCTTCTCGCCAGCCGCATTCATTGCCTCGATACGGGCAAGCAGGCGCGGCTCTACGAAAGGACCCTTTTTCAAACTTCTGCTCACTTAAGACTCCTTCTATTCCGCTACTTCTTGCGACGACGGATGATGAGACGGCTCGAAGCCTTCTTCTTGTTGCGGGTGCGATGGCCCTTGGTCGGCACGCCCCACGGGGTGACCGGGTGACGACCGGCGGACTTGTTCTTGCCCTCGCCGCCGCCGTGCGGGTGGTCGACCGGGTTCATGACGGTACCGCGGACGGTCGGACGGACGCCCATCCAACGCTTGCGGCCGGCCTTGCCGATCTTGATGTTGGAGTGCTCGGCGTTGCCCACCTCGCCGATGGTGGCGCGGCAGGTGATCAGCACGCGGCGCATCTCGGAAGAGGGCATGCGCAGGATGGCGTAGTTGCCCTCCTTGCCCATGAGCTGGATGGAAGTGCCGGCGGAACGGGCGATGGCGGCACCCTTGCCGGGCTGCAGCTCCACGTTGTGGATGAGCGTACCGACCGGGATGTTAGCCAAAGGCAGCGCGTTGCCGGGCTTGATGTCGGCATCGGGACCGGAAACCACGATGTCGCCCACCTTCAGGCCCTTCGGGTGGATGATGTAGCGCTTCTCGCCGTCAACGTAGTGCAGCAGAGCGATACGGGCGGAACGGTTGGGATCGTACTCGATCGTGGCGACCTTGGCGGGCACGCCGTCCTTGTTCCGCTTGAAGTCGATGATGCGGTAGCGCTGCTTGTTGCCGCCGCCCTGGTGACGGGTGGTGATGCGACCGTAGCAGTTACGACCGGCCTTCTTCGGCTTCGGGGCCAGCAGAGACTTCTCCGGCTTGGACGTGGTGATCTCCGCAAAGTCGGAGACCGTCTGGAAACGTCGGCCGGGGCTCGTCGGCTTGTACTGTTTGATTCCCACAGTAACAACCTTTCTTGACTTCGGACCTCCCCCGCCGCCGGCTGGTAGGGCAACCTGCACCGGGATCCGTCCCTTACCTTGGATCTTCCGCTCGCGCGCCTCTCCGCACACCGGAAGCTCCCTTACCTGGTGGTCAGGCGATTGCCGATCGGCTCCGATGGAGGCTCGAAGTCGCGACGCCGTCTAACCACGCGCCCGGGTGTATCCATCGCTGGCCACACAGACGCAAAGATGCATTATAGGCGTGGCGTATGGCGCATTCAAGAAGTTTTTCGCTCGGCGGCGCTCCCCCACATTTCTGCCACATACGGGGAAGATAGGGAATAGCCGATGGCAAGCTCGCTTCAACTGGGAGATGCAAAACGGAGGCCCTCCCCCTTTGGTACGAACTTGCCAAGATTTTACGTGCACAGAGAAGCGCCCCTCGGAGCAGATGAGGCTGCGATCCGAAGGGCGCTTAAAAGGAAATGAAGGCGCGGTGGGGAGGGGGATCAGCGCGCCTTTCCGGAGTTAGTCCTGCTTCACGAAACCGCGCTCGGTGGCGGCGTCGCGCAGCTTCTGCCAGATGGTCAGATGGTCGATCTCCAGCTGGTTGCAGTGGGCCGTGCAATTGCCGCACATAGTGCAATCCCACAGACCGCCCTGCACCGCCTCAACGATACGGTCGGCCTGATCATAGGGATCGAAGTGGCGGAAGGCCACGGCCAGCATATGCGAGGGGCCGATGTATTCGGGGCTCATGGCTCGAGCCGGGCAGCCGGCAGTGCACACTTGGCAGCGGGCGCAGTAGTTGATGCCGAACAGCTCGTCGGCGTCGTCCATGTTGTAGGTCTGAATGTCCTCCTCGGTTAGAGGGGCCACGCGCACGCGCTTGTAGGTCTCGGCGATGCGGGCCTGCACCTGGCTCTTGTCCACGACCAGGTCCTTCACCACCGGCACGCCGGCGAGCGGCTCTACAGTATGGGCGCCGTCGGTCAGGGGCTCCACGCACGCGAGCACCGGCTCGCCGTCGAGCATCATCGCGCAGCGACCGCACATGCGTCCGCGGCAAGAGAAGTCGAAGGCCAGAGGCTCCTCGTTCTCGTGAATGTACACGAGTGCCTGCAACAGGGTCATGTACTCGTCGTCGTGGGGAACCTCGTAGGTGGCCTCATAGGGCGCGTTGTCCTTGGAGGGGTCATAGCGCTTAACAGTAATCTTCATTGTCTATCTCCTCGGAATCAAGAGCTCTCATCGACTAGTAGGCGATCTTCTCGTAGGACAGGCTGCCGTCCTCGGCGCGGGTATAGGCCAGGGCGCACTTCCAGTTCGCGTCGTCGGGCTCGGGGAAGTCCGGACGGATGAACGCATCACGGCTCTCCTCGCGCGCAAGCGATGCCTCCACAGTCAGGCGCGCGATGTCGAGGAGATTCACCACCTCGATGGCGTCCTTCCAGTCGGCGTTCTGAACGAGGCTGTCGTCGGCGCATGCCATACGGGGAAGATCCTCGGCCATGATGCGATCGAGCTCGGCCTTGACCGTCTCCAGAACATCGGCGGGCCGCACGGGGCGGCCGGCCTCGGCGCAAGCGTGCTGGATGTTGCGGCGTACCGTGATGGGGCGCAGCGGGTCGTCCACGGTGCGCGTCCGCAGATCCTCGAGGCGAGCGATCTCGGCCGCCACCCCCTCGTAGGTCACGGAGGCGGGCTCTTCGTAGGTCGCCAGATACTCGAGCGCCTTCTTCATAGCGTAGCGCCCCATTCGGCGATTGGTGATGTTCATCATGCCGCCCTCGCTGCCAGCGTTAGCGCGAACGCAGAATAGGCCCTCGGCGTCGACGCACATGGCATTGTCGTCGGTAATGGGCTCGCCGCCATGCTCGTACATCTCCGGCACCACCTCGGTCGGCTGGGCGGTGAAGTCATAGCCGAATTTCTCCTTCAGCAGCTGGGCGTTGCGCTGGTACATCCAGCGCATGGTAGCAAGGGATTCCTCTTTGCAGTCCAGATACACGCCACCGCTCTCACTGCCCTTGCCGGCACGCACCACCACGTCGACCGCCTGCATGACACCCGACTGGGTGGCAAGGTACTCTTTCTCAGCAATCTCGGGGTAATCCTTGAGGTACGTTCCCTCGGAGTCCATGAGGTCGCCCGAATGCACGCTGTCGGCACCGACCATGGAGCCTTCGGAAGCCGCGAAGCTGCGCGGGAAGGCGCCCATCATGTCATAGCTGCCGAACTCGGCGTTGGCGATCTTGCCGCCGTGGCGCAAAAGGGCCATTTCCACGTCGGCCGTGTTGTCGCACACGTTGTTCGTGGTGGGCGAGGTGGAGTTCCAGCCGTAGAACTGCGTACAGCCGCCCGTGGCCGTCAGCGTCACCTTGGCGCGGTAGACGCGATACTCACCAGTGGGAATATGAAGGCCCACCGCGCCCAGGCAGCGGCCGCCCTCGATAATGAGGTCGGTGATCATGGTACGATCATGCACCGTGATGTAGTCCTTGGCACGGAAGTGGTCGGACCAATGGCGCGTCATCGAGTGCTCGAAGCCACGCGTCGTCGGAAAGTCATAGATGTAGAAGGGCGTACCGTCCTCGTTGCGCGCCGAGAGGATCTCGCCCCAGTTGGCGCAGACCACGTCAGGGTTCAGCTCGACCTCGTTCTGAACGCCAGTCTTGCGGTAGAGGCTCTCGTTGCGAATCTTGGTGGCAACGGGCACCTCCTCTTCGGTTTCATAGAAGGCCCCAGGTACCCACGTGTTCATGATGTCGAAGTTCATACCGAACGCGCCGCCGAAGCCGTAGGGAGCTTTGTCGATCACCAGCATGTTCTGACCGGCCTTACATGCCTCCTGCATCGCAAAGCTGGCGCCATAGCCTGCACCGATGACAAGAATGTCGGTGTCGAACACCGCGTAAGGCACCGCCGCGTCCACCGTCTCGTTCTCGCCGCCGGTAGCCGCCATGTCGGTCTGGCTCTGAGGCGCACAACCGGCGAGCATGCCACCGGTAAGGGCCGCAGCGCCGGCGGTCAGGCCGCCCAGCTTGAAGAACGAACGTCGATCGATGCTGCGCATCTCCTTCTCTCCTTGCGTCTTCCCCATCCCTTTTTCTCCTTTCAAGTCGGGATCAGACAGACGGAAAGATTACACAGACCGCCAAAGGGCGGCAAAGGTTGCATCGATGGATCAATTGTTGACGCCATCGTGCACGATGGCGTCCATAGCGACCATTGCGCATTTGGAATATCTTTCCAAAGGGAGGGCAGCGAGCGTAAGATGGGCGCAACCCGAAGACAGGAGGGGTCTTAATGGGTACATCGTTAAATTCGTGGGAGCTGGCCACCGAGACCGCGCTCATATTCGATCAATGGATGAGAGCTATCGCCGCGTCGTTGCGCGATGAAGGCGCCGGAAGCATCAACCAGTTCTGGATACTGCTCCTCGCCAGCGAGCGCCCCCCGAATACCCGTGGGCGCTGCCGCCGATGTGCTGGAGCTGAACTACACCACTACCGCCGAATGCGCTGCCCAGCTGGCGCAAGCGGGCACCATCGCGAAAACGACCTCGGAGGACGATGGCCGCCGCAGCCTCATCTCTCTCACCGCGACAGGCACGCAGCGCATAGCGGCATTCGATCAGAGCCTCATGGGCATAGCCAAAATAGCGCTGGATCCTCTTGAGGGCGAGGGACGCATTCGGGCCATGCACCTGCTCTTCAGCGCCTGCAAGCGCCGCGACAAGAAACGAATGATGGGCAACCTCGTGCGCGGCGATAGCACGTTCATTATGACCTGCCAACAGATATCCATCGAATTCGGGCGGCTGTGCAAACGTCAAGGCGTCAGCTCGATTCAGGCTCATGCCCTCGTGCATGTCGCGCAGCGGGAGTCGATTTCCGCCAAGGAGCTGCGAGGGCACTTGTGCCTCGACGCACCGACGCTCTCACGCACCCTGACCGCCCTTGCCGATCGCGGCCTCATCTCGCGCCAAGCCGGAGCGAGCAGACGCGAGGTGGAGGCAACACCCACGGCCATCGGCCTGCAATACGCCTCCCTCATTGCAGAAGAGACCGATGCGCTGCTCGCCAACCTGTTCGGCGACGACTACGGCAGCCCGGCGCACCTCCAGACCGTGGCCGCCCTGCGCACGTCGCTGGAGGCACGCACGGGGCAGTCTGCCTAGCGGCCTTTGAGGATGCCGCCTTTGCGGCCGTTGGCCTTCGGAGGCCTGCCGGAGCGCTGCGCTGTAGGGCGGGTACGGTCGGGTCTGCGGGCGGGACGGCCGCGGTCGGGCCTGCAGGCAGCGCGATAAGTGCTGTCTCGGCAAGAAAATGCGCTCCGGCGGTTGACTGAGCGGCGCCGTTGCTGATAAAGTTAGCGGCGTGAAGAGACTTGGCGACGGTACGTCCGGCCAAGTTCGCAGAGGCCGCCGCAAGGCGGTCTCTTGCGTTCTGGAGGGAGCATGATGGACAAGCCGTTTCGTACCATTGAGGAGCAGATCGCCATCCTCAACTCGCGTGGCGTCGCCACCGACAAGTCAACGCCGGAAGTGCTCGCCCGCGAGGGATATTACTCGGTAGTCAACGGCTACAAAGATCTCTACCTCGATCCTGCGGCAACCAAAGCCGCCGGCGAAGATGTGTTTCGCAAAGGTACAACCTTCCAAGACATCTGTCGGCTCTTTCGATTCGATCGAGCGTTGCGCCAAACATTCTTCAGATACTTTGCCATCGCCGAGGCAGCTCTCAAATCCCTTTGCGCCTATCACTTTGCGGAAGCGCACCAAGACGAGCCCGAGCCTTACCTTAACGCCACGAACTACGATGAATGCCAGCGCACCTATGTCGATTGGCTCATCAGCGATTTCGAGTCAGCACTTGCGAGAAACCCCCGCAAAAAACCGCAGCCCAAAGCCTATCTGGAGCATTATCTGAAAAACCACGATGAGGTGCCCCTCTGGGTATTGCTGCGCTATATGACCCTCGGGCAAGCATTCAAGTTCTACTGCTACCAAACCGAGTCTATGCGCAATAAGATCGCCAAAGGCTTCGCCGTTCTCTACGAGCTGTCCTACGGAGAGAAAATCAACGTCTCACCGCGCAGATTGACACAAGCCTATGACCACATAAAAGACTTCCGCAATATCTGCGCCCACGAAGAACGCTTGTATTGCGCGCGAGTATCACCGGGACACGACATCTCCGTCGTCGATGCGCTGTCCGACCTTCAACTCGTGCTGCCGAAAAATGAGGCGGCACAGCTCACAAACGACATACTCGATCTTCTCGCCAGTATCGGAGAGGACATGAGGGAAGCAGATTTTTCCAGGCTCGTAACGAGTATGGGAGCCGAACACCTCCCTGGGCTGAAAGAGCGCCGAAATGTTCCGCGCACGTCGCTTGAAGCTCGCGTGGCGCAACCTGCCTAGCGGCCCTTGCGGATGCCGCCCTTGCGGCCGTTGGCCTTCGGAGGCTTGCCGGCCCGCTGGACCTTCGGAGCAGGGCGGCCCTTCGCGGGCTTGAAGGCGCCTGCTTTGCCGGCGCCCTTGCCGGCCTTCGGGCCGCGGGCGCCCGATTCGGCTCTGCCGCTCTTGCCCGGCACACCGCCCTTCCCCGCTTCCGACCGGCCGCCCTTCGCCGCTTTCTCGGGCGCGTTTCTCTTTGCCGCCTTCGCGGGCGCGCCGCCCTTCCCCTTGCGCGGGACGCTCGCGTCCTCGTCGCGCTTCTTGGGACGGATGGGCCGGATGAGGCACTTCTCGTCCCAGCCGATGAGGTCTTGGCGGCCGGCCTTCACCAGCGCCTCGCGCACCAGGTCGTAATTCGCGGGGTTGCGGTATTGGATGAGCGCGCGCTGCATGGCCTTCTCGCGGGCGGATTTCGGCACGTAGATGGACTCCATGGTACGCGGGTCCAGCCCCGTGTAGTACATGCACGTGGAGATGGTGGAGGGCGTGGGGTAGAAGTCCTGCACCTGCTCGGGGTTGAAGCCCATGTCGCGCACGTACTCCGCCAGCTCGACGGCCTCGGCAAGCGTGCTGCCCGGGTGCGAGCTCATGAGATAGGGCACCACGAACTGGTCCTTCCCCGCCGCACGGTTGGCCTCGTCGAAGGCCTCGCAGAAGGCGTCGTAGACCGCCCGCGGCGGCTTGCCCATGGCGGAAAGCACCGTGTCGGACACGTGCTCGGGGGCCACGCGCAGCTGGCCGGACACGTGGTGGGCAGCCAGCTCGTGCAAAAAGGTGCGCTCGGGATCGGGATCGGCCATCACGTAGTCGAAGCGGATGCCGCTGCGCACGAACACCTTCTTCACCCCGGGCAGCCTCCGCAGCTTGCGCAGCAGACCCGTGTAGTCGCGGTGGTCGGCCTTCAAGGCCGGACAGGGCTTCGCGCCCAGGCAGCGGCGGTCGACGCAGGCGCCGCGGGTGCGCTGCTTGGCGCAGGCCGGCCCGCGGAAGTTCGCCGTGGGACCGCCCACATCGTGGATGTAGCCCTTGAAGTCGGGCTCGGCGGTCATGGCGCGGGCCTCTTCCAGAAGCGACTCGTGGGAGCGGCCCGTGACGATGCGGCCCTGATGGAAGGTGAGCGCGCAGAAGGCACACTCACCGAAGCAGCCGCGGCAGGAGGTGAGCGAGAACTTCACCTCGGCAAGGGCCGGCACGCCCCCGGCCGCGTCGTAGGAGGGGTGCCACGTGCGCGCGTAGGGCAGCCGGTAGACGGCGTCCATCTCGTTTTGCGTGAGGGGCGCGGCAGGCGGGTTCTGCACCACGTACACGCCATGGGGGTAGGCCTCCACCAGGCGACTGCCCGTGACCGGATCGCTCTCGCGGTACTGGGCGGCGAAGCTTGTCGCGAAGGCGCGCTTGCTGGCGGACACCTCCTCCCAGCTCGGCAGCATCTGGTAGTCCACCACGTGCTCAAGGGAGCGGGTGCGAAACACCGTGCCGTCGATGAAGGTGAGATCCTCCACCGCTAGGCCGGCGGCAAGCGCGTCGGCGATCTCCACGATGGAGCGCTCCCCCATGCCGTAGGAGATGAGGTCAGCCCCCGAGTCCATCAGGATGGAGCGCTTGAGCGAGTCGGACCAGTAGTCGTAGTGGGCGAGCCGCCGCAGGCTCGCCTCGATGCCGCCCAGGATGATGGGGGTCTTCTTGAAGGTACGGCGGATGAGGTTGGAATACACCACCGCCGCGTGGTTGGGGCGCCGCCCGCCCTCGCCGCCGGGGGTGTAGGCGTCGTCGTGGCGGCGCTTCTTGTTCACCGTGTAGTGGTTCACCATGGAGTCCATGTTGCCCGCCGACACGAGAAACCCGAGGCGCGGCTCGCCGAACACGGCGATGCTCGCAGGGTCGTTCCAATCGGGCTGGGCGATGAAGCCCACCTTGTAGCCGTGGGACTCCAGCACCCGCGTGATGATGGCGCTCCCGAACGAGGGGTGGTCCACGTAGGCGTCGCCCGACACGTAGACGAAGTCGAGCTGATCCCAACCGCGCTCATCGGCCTCGGCGCGGGTCGTGGGCAGAAACGCCGAGGCGGGCACGGACTCGCGCGATGTCCGCGCAGCGCCCTTCGCGGACGACGGGGATTTCGGTCGCTTCGGCGCGGTTTTCTTCGACACGGCTACCTTCTTCATAGAAAGGGGCGGGGAACCTCCCCGCCCTGGCGAATCTTCTGGCACGCAGCCGCCGAAGCGGCCGCGGCGGCTAGTTCTCGTCGGCCCTCGCATCCTCGGCCGGCTTCTCGGCCTCGGCTGCGGAGGTCTCGGAAGCGGGCGCGGCGGCGGGGGCCTCGGCCACGGTGATCTTGGCGTTGGCGGCCACGAAGCGGGCGGCCTTCAGACGCTCGGCAGTCTCGCGCAGGGCGAAGCCGCGACCCGAGGCCTCCAAATCCTCGCGCATGGCCTTGGGGTTGCCCTGGGGGTTCATGCCGTAGCAGGCGTCCTCCAGGTCCTTGTCGGTGAGCGTCATGCGCTCGTGGCGGTACACCGCGTCCAGGCAGAAGCCCTGCACGAGCACCTCGCGGGTCTGCATCATGAGCATCATGCCGAACTGCTGCTCGCCGCCGTTACCCTCCACGAACTGCTCCCAGGTCATGCCGGCCTGCTGCAGCTCCATGCGCAGGTTGTTCATGAGGTGGTCGCGGGTGGCCTCGTAGATCTCGTCGGCGATGCGGCCTTCGAAGCGGTGCGTGAGGGCGCCCACGGCCATCTGCTGCACGTAGCCCTCGTAGCTCTCGCGCTGCTGGGCCTCGAAGACGCGGCGCATATCGGCCACGAGGGCTTCCTTGCTCGCGAACATGGGCATGTTGGCCTTCACCCACGCGTCGTCGATGATCGGCACGACTTCCTTCTGCACTTCCTTCACCGTCACGGTGCAGGAGATGGGCTTGTTCACCACCTCCCCGCTCTCGGTGCCGAGCGGCGCTTCGAAGGTGAACTCCTTGGTCTGGCCCGGCTCCATGCCGAGCAGCTCCTCGTCGAAGCCGGCGGGCATGTAGCCGCGACCCATGATATAGGTGCGGTCCTCGCAGGTGAGCGCCTTGATCTCCTCGCCGTCGTCGAAGCACTTCATGGCAATGGAGCAGGCATCCCCAGCCGTAAGCGGCTTCGCGTCGGTGGCCACGTAGGTCACCGAGTTCTTCGCGATCTCCTCCAGCTGCTGGTTGATGGGGCTCTCGTCGAAGACGAAGGGCGGCACGGTGATCTCCACCGGCTCGTAGCTCGTGAGCTCGTAGGTGGGCTTCACGGTGACGTTCAAGGCGAACGAGAACTTCTTGCCCCGTTCGAACTTCACGCTCGGCGTCGCCTTCGGCGGGAAAGCCGGCACGAGGTTGCGGCGATCGAGGGCGCGGGGCACGAGCACCTCGATGGCATTCATCTCGACGATCTTGTCCAGATCGGCAATGCCCAGCTGCTCCTGGCAGAGCTGCTCGATGGACTTGCCCGGCTCGGGGCGCACGCCCATGGACAGCGCGAAGGCCTCGCCGGCCTCCTTCAGGGCGTTGTTCACCTCGATGGCCGTCGCCTCGCAGTCGAGCTTGATGACGCCGTCAGCCAGCTTCTTCTCGGTAACTCTCATAGGTTCGGTGCTCCTCCTTCACGGGCGGGGCCGCCTTGTGCGGACCCTCAAAGGTTTGCCCGCTATGGTAGCACAGGCGTTTCCCGCCCCGACGCGCGCAGCGGGAAGCCCACAAATAAGCAGCGCGCGGAAGACGGGCGCGCCGCGGCGCGCGCCGTGCGCCGTTTCGACCCGAAGGGCCGCGCGACCGGCGGCGAGGTTTTTACGCACCTGCAACAGATCGCACGCGCAAAGGGGTATGATGATACGATCGATGAGGATTGCAGGAGGTTCGCCCGTGCCCCATAACCGCCAGAAGAAGATCGCGCTCGTGAACGACTACACGGGATTCGGACGTTGCTCGGTGGCCGTGCAGCTGCCGATCATCTCGCATCTGGGTGTGCAGTGCTGCCCGCTGCCCACGGCGGTGCTCTCCAACCACACCATGTTCGACAGCTTCAGCATCCAGGATTTCACCGCGCACATGGACGAGCACATCGCCGAATGGCGCAAGCTCGACCTGCGGTTCGCGGGCATCTGCACGGGATTTCTCGGCTCGGCCGACCAGATCGCCATCGTCGACGGGTTCATCCGCGAATTCGCGGGGGCGGGCACCACCGTGGTAGTTGACCCGGTGATGGGCGACTACGGGCGGCCCTACGCCACCTACACGCCGGATATGTGCGCGCGCATGGGCGAGCTGGTGGCTCGCGCTGATATCGTGACGCCGAACCTGACCGAGGCCTGCATCCTGCTGGGCGAGCCCTATCGCGCTGACGCGAGCCTGGAGGAAGTGGCCGTCCTGGCCGAGCGGCTGGGCGAGGCCGGCCCCGCCCGGGTGGTCATTACCGGCAATGTGCGCGACGGGCAGGTGGTGAACGTGGGGTTCCAGCACGGCGAAGGATCCTTTATTGTGGCCACGCCCCAGTGCGGCGGCGACCGCTCGGGCACCGGGGATGTGTTCGCGGCCATCATCGCCGCCGACGCGGTGAACGGCATCGCCTTCCGCGCCTCGGTGGAGCGGGCGGCGGCCTTCGTCGGACGATGCATCGAGCGTTCGGCGGAGATGGGCATCCCCGTCACTGACGGGGTGGCCTTCGAGGAGGTTATTCGGGAACTGGACTAACCGCCGCCGGTGCGGGCGGAGAAGCCCCGCGCCAAAGAAGAAGAGACCGAAGGAGGCACAAGACCCATGACACGCACAATGACCCTGCTCTACGAGGTGTATGACGGCCTGTACGTGAACCTGACGAACCGCTGCTCGTGCCGCTGCACGTTCTGCCTGCGCAGCCAGGGCGAGAGCGTGTGCGGCTCCGACAGCCTGTGGCTTGAGCGCGAGCCCACCTTCGAGGAAGTGCGCGACGAGTTCGCGAAGTTCGACATGAGCCGCTACGACGAAGTGGTCTTCTGCGGCTTCGGCGAGCCCACCGAAGCCTGGGAAGTGCTGAAGCGGGTGGCTGCCTACGTGAAGGAGGCCTTCGGGCTGCCCGTGCGCGTGAACACCAACGGCCAGGGCTCGCTCATCTGCGGCCGCGACATCGCGCCAGAGTTCGCGGGGCTGGTGGACGCGGTGTCCATCTCGCTGAACACGCCGAATCCCGAGCGTTACGCCGAGCTCACGCGCAGCCGGTTCGGAGAGGCGGCCTTCCCCGCCATGCTTGATTTCGCCCGCGAGGTGAAAAGCTTCGTGCCCGAGGTGACCATGACCACGGTGGAGACCACCCTCACTCCCGAGGAGGAGGACGCGTGCCGCGCCATCTGCGAGGACTTGGGCGTGAACTATCGCATCCGCCTGTGGGTGGAAGAGGGCAAGGTCACGAAATAGCCTCGACCCAGCGGCTACCCCTACTCGTTGCTCTTCAGGCTCTCCACCATGTCGATGCGGGCGAGCTTCGGGCGCATGACGAGCATGACCACGGCGGTGAACACGAGCGTCAGCGCAAAGGCGACAGCGAAGCTCGCCGCATGGATGGTGCGTCCGAACATCACCTGGTCCACCTCGGCGGTCACCACCACGAAGCCCTCCAGCACCACGCCAAGGGCAAGCCCCAGAAGCGCCCCCAGAATGGCAAGCAGCACAATCTCGCGGAAGATGTAGGCGTTCACTTCCCGCGGCGTGAAGCCGAGCACCTTCAAGGTGGCGATCTCGCGGGCGCGCTCGGTGATGTTGATGTTCGTGAGGTTGTACAGCACGATGAAGGCGAGCGCCGCGGCGGCCACCACGAGCACCACCACGACCATGTCCACCGACTTCAGCATCTGGCGATAGGAGTCGATCACCTCGTCGTTGTAGGCCACCGTGTCCACCGCACCGGTGGCCCGCAGCGCCTCGGAGAGGGCCGCGCGCTCGGCGGCATCATCGGTGGCACGGGCGTACACGGTCAGGTTCGCCGGCTCCTCGCCGAAGGTGCGCTGGTAGGAGGCCGGGGTCATAAAGGCGTAGTCGCCGATATAGTTCTCGATGACGCCGGCCACGGGCACCGCGTAGGTGGTGGCAGTAGCGTTGCCCAGATCGTCCTGCTCGGCGAAGGTGATGGCATCGCCCGGAGAAAGCCCCAGCTTCACCGCGAGCTTCTCGGTAACGACCGCCCCCTCGGTCGGCAGCGGCACCGTCTCGCCACTTGCGCGCTCGCGGAAGTGCCACAGGTCCTGGAAAGTCGCGGCATCCTCGGGGACCACGATGGTGGTCATGGCCTCGGCACCGTCGGCGCCTTGGGCGATCATGGAGGCCTCCGTGGCGCGCACCGCCACGGACAGCGGCGCCGCATCGGACAGGATGGCGTCGGCCGTCTCCCGCGCACCGCTGTCGGCATCGGCCTTCTCGCCCACCACTACGTTGTAGTCCACCAACTCGCCGTACTGCACGTCGATGATGTCGTTGATGGAGTTCTGCAGCCCCAAGCCCGTCAGCAGCAGCGCCGTACAGCCGGCGATGCCGATCACGGTCATGACCAGGCGCCGCTTGTAGCGGAAGATATTGCGAAACGTCACCTTCCATGAGAAGGACAGCCGGCGCCACAGCGGCCCCACGTGCTCCAGCAGAATGCGCTTGCCCGCCTTGGGCGCCGGAGGCTGCATGAGGGCCGCGGGCGGCTCGCGCAGAGTGGCCGCCGCAGCCGCCCAGGTGGCCAGAAGCGTGATGCCCACGCCGAGGCCCGCGGCCGCGCCGGCAATGGGCCAGTCAATGGGCATGGCGCCCTGGGGCACGTAGTACACGATGGCGTAGGCGTCCATGATGACCCAGGGCAGCACTTGGGAGAGCGCGCCGATGCCGACGATGCTGCCCAGCCCCGCAGCAAGCGCCGCGTAGATGAGATACTTCGAGGTGATGCGCGCCCGGGAGTAGCCGAGGGCCTTGTAGGTGCCGATGAGCATGCGCTCCTCGTCCACCATGCGCGTCATGGTGGTGAGCGCCACGAGCGCAGCCACGAGGAAGAAAATGAAGGGGAAGAACGAGGCGATGGCGTCAATGCGCTCGGAATCGTTCTCGAAGCTGACGAGGCCCACGTTCTTCGAACGATCCATGACAAGCCAGTCGGGCGGCTCGATGTTGTCGATATCCTTCTGGGCATCGGCGAGCTCCCGCTCGGCTTTGTCGAGCTCTTCGTTGGCGCGGGCGGCCTCCTTGTCGTACTCGGCCTTGCCCTTGTCGTATTCCGCTTGAGCCTCGGCGAGCTTTGCCTCGTTTTCCTTGTAGGCCGCCTTGCCCTCCTCCAAGCGCTTCTTGCCCTCGCGCACATCCACCTGGGCCTGGTCGAGCTTCTTCTGAGCCGCCGCCATCTGGGCTTCGGCCTTTTTGCGCTCGGCGGCCACCTGGGCTTTGCTCTCGTCCAGCGTGGCCCGGGCCTGCTCCACCTCGCCAATCGACTTCTCCAGCTCCGCCTTCTGGGCCTCAAGCTGGGCCTTCTGCTCCTCGGGAAGATCGGGGGCCGAAAGGGCGGCCGTCACTTGGGCCAGCGACTCTCTCAGAGTGGGCAGAGCCGCCTCCGCCTCCGCAAGATTCGCCTCATTGGCCGCAATGGCGTCCTCGGCTTCCTTGAACTGCGCCTCGGCGTCTTTGCGGCGGGTGTCCAGCTCGGCAGCGCCCTTGGTGTATTCCTTCTCGCCATCCTTGATCTTCTTCTCGCTGGATTCCAGGGTGGATGCCGCCGACTTCAGCTTGCGCCGGCCCTCGTCCAACTCTTCTTTCGCATCGTCCAGCTGCGCCCGCGCGTCGGCCAGCTCCTTTTGAGCCTTCGCCTCCTCGTCCTCGTATTCCGCACGGGCCTCATCCAGCTCCTCCTGCGCCTCGGCTTTCAGGCCGTCCACCCGAGCCTGCTCGCGCTCGGGTGCAATGGCCTCGATGGCGGATGCCACCTCGGCCACGCGCGCGTCGTAGGCTGCGCTGTCGGCCGGCAGAGCCGCCGCGCCGTCCACGGCCACGTAGGCTTCCACAAAGGGCATGTCGGCATTGAAGTCCTCCGGCAGCACGTACATGAACTGCTCCACCGTGCCCGAACCGATGGTAGACGTGCCCATAGCCGTGGAGCTGACGTACAGCGGGGAATGGGCGAAGCCGACGACCGTGAACTCGGTGCGGGCCAGCGCGTCTTCCGCCTCCCCCACCGACAAGTCCACCGTCACCGTATCGCCGAGCGCCGTCGGGCCGCTCATGACGCGGTCGCTGAAAATGACACATTCGCCGGGCGCGCTCGGCCAGCGCCCCTCGGTCAAAATGAGCCGGTTCAAGTAATCGGGATCCTCGGAGGCCACGGTAGCGGCGTCCGCCTGCACGCTCTGCGGGGCGCTGGTCGGCAGCGAGTGCACACGCACGACGTACTGCTCGTCGTTCAAGGTCGCCAGCACATCGGCCGAATAGGCGCCCGCAACAGCGCTGACGCCTTTCACCTGGCGCAGCGCCTCGATGTCGTCGTCGGTAAGCCCCAGGGTGGATACCACGCGGATGTCCATGAGCGCCGTGCCGTCGTAGTAGGCATCGGCCGCCAACCTCATATCGGGCGCCGTCATGCGCAGGCCGGCATAGAAGCCCGTGCCGAGCGCCACGATGGCCGCGATGGCGACGAAACGCCCGAGCGAATGGCGAATGGAGCGCACGATGTCCTTGTTGAAAGCCCTCACAGGATCACCGCCCGGCGCACTGTGCGGCACGACGAGAGCGCACCGGCCCCTACCATTCCAGCACCTCGGCGGACTGGGGCGCCGGGTTTACCTCCACTGCGGCCACGGAGCCCTCACGCACGTGGATGACCCGGTTCGCGATGGCCGTGAAAGCGCTGTTGTGGGTGACGACCACCACCGTGCGGCCCGTCTGGCGGCAGGTGTCCTGCAAAAGCTTCAAAATGGCCTTGCCCGTCTCGTAGTCGAGCGCACCGGTAGGCTCGTCGCACAGCAGCAGCTTGGGATTCTTCGCCAGGGCGCGCGCGATGGCCACGCGCTGCTGCTCGCCGCCGGAGAGCTGCCCGGGGAAGTTGCGCGCCCGATCGGCGAGCCCGACGGCAGCCAGCACCTCGTCGGCGGGCAGCGGATCGCGGCAGATCTGGCTTGCCAGCTCCACGTTCTCCCGCGCCGTCAGGTTCTGCACCAAGTTGTAGAACTGGAACACGAAGCCGATGTCGTAACGACGGTAGCGCGTAAGCTGCTTCTTGTTGTAGGCGCTCACCCGGTCCCCGTCGAGCATGATGGTGCCCGAGGTGGCCGTGTCCATGCCGCCGAGCATGTTCAGAAGCGTCGTCTTGCCCGCACCGGACGGCCCCACGATCACCACGAACTCGCCCCGCTCGATGTCGAAGGACATGTCGCGCACGGCGGCCACGGGCACCTCGCCCATCTGGTAGATCTTGCTCACATCACGAAACTCGACAAACGCCATGCCAACCTCGCCTCACTGCGCGCCGCGCATCTTTGCTGCGGCAATCTTCTATCGCATCTTACGATACACGAGAAGGCCCGCGCCCGAAAGCGAGCGCGGGCAAATCAACAGAAGCGGCGCATGAGGGAACCAGCCCGGACGACGCGGTCAAGTGCCGGAAGGATGGCGGCCGAGACGCGAGCGGGGCGGAAGGCGAAGACGCTTTACTCGGGGCGACCATCTTCGCGAATGAGGGCCGCCAGCTCGTCGGCGGAGTGCACGTTCGCTTTCGTGTAGATGGCGTGCACGTGCGATCTCACCGTGGCTACCGACACCACGAGCGTCTCGCTGATCTCCTTCGGGCGGCGCCCCTCGGCCAGAAGACGCAGCACCTGGGCTTCGCGCTCGGTGAGCCCGCGGGCGGCCGCCAGCGCATCGCAGCGCTCGACACGGCGACGATCGAAGCGGCCCCGCGGATCCTCGTGGGGCAGAAGGCCCCAGACCGTCTTGGCATAGCGCTCCGAATTCATATTGAACGTCACCAGGCACAGCAGCACGAACACCGCCGTGCCCACCACGCTGAACGCCGCCGTGTCGAGCACGACAACATCGTGCACCGCCGATCCGATGACATTGCCGATGAGAAAGCCGACCGACCGAATGAGGAAGGCGCGGCCGAACACCTGGAAGGGCGCCGCGTGAATGGCCTGGCACACGGCATAGCACGCCGTGGCCAGCAGCGCGTCGAAGTAGTAGAGCGCGCAAGCTTGCATGACGAGCGCCGGCAAGAACTCCGTGGAAGCCGTCAGCGGCCCGAGCAGAGCGGCCACCGTCACCACGGGAAAGACAAAGCGGTAGAAGCATGTCCAGATACGCGAGACATCGCGGGCACGCGCGGCGGGCATCGTGACGGCGAAGAGCCCGAGCGCCAGGGCGCCGCCGATGAGAAACGAGCTGACCCGGGCAACCACTCCGAGCGGAATTGCCAACGGCACCACGTGGAGGAACCCGAACACGCCGCCGTACACACCCACGATGAGGAAGAGCCTCACGCAGAGGGGAATTTTGCGCCTCGGCCGGGCCGGCCGGGCGCCCTGTGGCAAGAAGCCCGTCGCCTGGTCGGCCTCGGCCTTCCTGCCGACAGCGGCCGCCGAGGCCGAGCCGTCGACGCCGCCCTCCCCCTCCTCGGGGGTGCCAGTCTGCGACCGGATGGGCAGGTACGACATCTCGTTCCAAGCCGCCACTAGGCACGACGAGGGAGAGAGGGCCTTCAGCGTGCACAGCAGGGCGGTCCCCACCAATGCCAGATGCAGCAACTCGGAGACGAAGAGGGGCGCATTGGTCTCCAGAACGCTGAACAGCCCTTGCACGACCAGCGTGGTTCCGCCGATGACCGCCACCGCCGAAAGCACGAACTGGCGCGGGGTCAGCGTCGCCGCCGCCTGGCTGGCCGCGACGAAGAACATCGCCCCCGAAGCCGCCCCCAGAAACTGCACGACCACAACGGCAAAGACCGGGCCTGTCCCCTCCATCAACCAGTAGAAGGCAAGCACGTCCACGAACTGCACCGCGAAGAAGGCGACCCAGGTCGGCACATCCCGCACGCGCCGAGCGAACCAGCTGGCGTTAATCTGGGTAATGGCGTAGCCGAACACCAAGCCGAGCGAATGGGCGTCGCACGAATAGGCCCGCATGTTCACCGCCCGGCCGCCGACCATGGCGTAATCGAGCGACCAGCTCGCCGATTCGTGCAGCAGCATAGCCGACGACACCAGCGCCACCACCGCTGCCAGTGTCCAACCCAAACCGACGGGCAGATCGGCCCGATTCCACATCTTCGACGCCCCCGCATCGCCCGTCGGCATACCCCGATCCCCAACTTCCACCTGCACCCTCTCCTTCAAGCGCTCATTCCTCCTATTCATCCGATTGCATCATATCACCTGGCATTTCATGGAAATCAACAAGAGTTGTTGAGATGAGCGCAAAAGCTCAACAACCCTTGCTGATTTCAAGAGGCTTTCCCGAATTTAGAGTGAAGTACGGTTCGGAACGCGGCTTCCCGCAGGCAGAAAGAGCGGTTCCGGGCAAGAGTAGTTGGAGAAGAAAGGAAAGGAGAGGAAGATGGGGAAGAGGGAAACCATGCGGTTCTCGAAGCTGGCCATGGGGCTGGCAGTCGTGGCCGCCGTGCTCGCCATCGCGCTCGCGCTCTGGGGGTGCGCCCCCAAGGCAACGCTGCCCGACACCGGCAACGCGGAGGGAGGTGCTACCGAGGAGGTCGCGTCGATGTACCCCGACTTCACCGAGAAGTCGTCGGGCAACTTCAACGACACCTTCACCACCACCGACATGCTGAATGCGGGCAACCGCGGCTGCATGTCGTGCCATGAGGACCTATGGGATGTCATGAACATGAAGGATGGCTACAAGCACATCCTGACCCATGTGGGCTACGGCAAGGCAATTACCTATCAGGACTGCGAGCCCTGCCACCGCGGCCATACGGCGCTCACCGGTCCGTACCTGGGCGACCTCATTCATGCGAGCCACTACGGCAGCGCCACCTTCGTGGAGGCCAACGGCAACTGCTGGAGCTGCCACGCGATGAACTCCGCCGGCAACCAGGGCGACTACCAGCTGGTGTTGTGGGACGACATCTACGATGACCCGGCCCTCGGCGGCTATCCCAATATCGACGGCAACGAGATGGAGCAGGACTGGGTCGACTCCCGCGGCTTCTTCGGCGGCTTCATGAACGGCATGACCCAGGACAGCGCCCCGACCGTCGACGTGAAGCTCGACCAGGCCGTGACCGACCACGACGACGTGTTCATCGTGAACAACTGGGGCCCCGAGGTCACCGAGAAGAACGGCGAGCCCTTCAGCTTCGACGAGGTGTGCAGCGACGAGAACACCCTCACCCTCACCGGCGTGAAGAACCCGCGCTCATTCACCAAGGCCGAGCTTGAGGCCATGCCTCGGACCGAATTCACCATGGCCCTCGCCTGCGCCACCAACGGTCGCGGCGGCTCACTCGTGTCGAACATCCCCATGTCCGGCGTGTCGGTGGCCTATCTCATCGAGCAGTGCGGCGGCCTGGCCGACGGCGTGAACGCCGTGAACGCCACCGGCGCCGACGGCTGGAAGGCCTTCCCGCCCATGAACTTGGAGGCGAGCACCTACACCGAGAACGCCTATATCGCCCTGAAGTACTACGGCGAGGATCTCTCCGACGACGACGGCGCGCCCATGACGCTCGTATCGCTCGGCAACCCGGGCGCTCGTCAGGTGAAGCACATCCAGTCCATCGACTTCACCCAGGACGAGAGCTTCTTCGAGGGCCCCATGATGGCCGAGTCCGACGAGCCCTCCCCGAGCTACCCCATCAACGGCATGTGGTTCCAGGAGGACGGCATCACCGCCAAGGTGGGCGAGACCGTAACCCTGACCGGCGCCGTGTACAGCTGGAACCGCGTGGTGGGCGACTTGGCCAGCGTGAACTTTAGCTTCGATATGGGCAAGTCCTGGACCGACGTGCAGATCGCCGACCAGATTACCGACTTCGATCCGTTCCAGTGGGTGACCTACTCCCTTGACTGGACCCCCACTCAGGCCGGTAAGTATCAGGTGAAGCTGCAGGCCACCGACGTGAACGGCACCCAGATGAAGAAGCCCGTCACCCTGTTCGTGAACGTTGAAGAGTAGGAAGGCCGGTGAAATTATGAAATCCCAGACTTTGAAGACCATCGGGGGCGCGCTTTCTGCCGTCGCCCTCATTTCCGGCGGCGCGACCGTGGCCGTGGCCGCCCCGGCGGACGCCGCCAACGTGCCCGCGGCCGCCATCGAGGCCGCATCTGAGGTCGGCACCGGCGATGTGGTGAAGGCCAGTGCCGTTGAGGGCACCTTCTCGTTCGACCAGGCCGCCACGACCAGCAACGAGACCTTCTCGAGCATGTTCGCCAAGGCCGCCGCGGTTCTCTGCAACGGGCTTCCCGTGTACGAGGCGCAGGCCGCCCAGGCCGCTATCGAGGTCAACGGTGTCGACGGCAGCTCGTTTACGGCCACCGTGGACGAGATGGCCGAGGCGAACGGCGCCGAGAGCTACACCATGGCATGCGCCTGCTCCACGAACACCCCGGGCGGCGGCGCCATCGCCAACGCCGAGGTAGAGGGCGTGAGCCTTGCCACCATCATGAAGATGATGGCCGCCTAGCCGCTCCCGGAAGAGCCGCTCGCTCCTCCCCTCCCATATGAGCGGCAATTCCGAGCGCCAAGCCCCGAGGGTTCCCTCGGGGCTTTTTCACGTGCCGGCGCAACACCACGGTACCGCACGTCGGCCTGCACGCTCTGCGGAACGCCGGCATTGGGCCGCACGCTCTGCGGAGCGCTGAGCGCCCGCCTCATACCGAAGGCAGTCGCGAATAGCGCGGCACCGCGCGTCGGCAGAGCCGCAAAATACGATTCCCCGCATGAAAAAGCGGCTCGCTCCGATGGGAACGAGTCGCTTGCCAGGGCTACTTCGTCTTGGCCTTTTTAACGCTCGACCACTTTGAGTAGTATTTTTTACCGTCGATCTTGTGGTAGGTTCGAATCTTCACATAGTAGGTTTTCTTCGCCTTCAACTTCTTCACCATAAGGGAAGTGGTTTTGGCTTTTTTGGCCGTCTTCTTCACCGTGGTCTTCTTCGTGAACCTCTTCGACGTGGAGCACCAAATCTCATAGCCCGTTACGTTCTTCGTCTGCTTCTTCCACTTGATCTTGAGAGACTTCTTCGCACCCTTGACCGAGGTGAACTTCGTCTTCGGCGGCTTAACGGCTTTGGTCGATACGGAAGGCTTAGACGCGGTGGACCCTGACGGCTTCGTTGCGGAAGGCGTCGAGGGCTTTGCAGCTCCCGCCGAAGACGACTGGGCTTTTACCGTCACCGCAACCGCAGTCTGCAGCCCATTAGCCGATGCCGTGAGGGTGGCGGTGCCGGCTTTTTTGCCGACCACGGTGTTCCCGCTGATGGCGGCCACCGACGAATTGCTGCTCGTCCACACGGGGCTAGAAGCCCTCAGCGTCAGTGGGCTCGACGGCCAGCGGTCCCGCACGGTGAGGGACAAGTTCACCAAAGGCAACGCAACCGATTTCCCCGCCGTCACCGTCAGAGACGCCTTGGCGGGCTTGAGGGCTTTCTGGGAGATCATCGCATCGTCGATCGCGACAGGCACCGTGCGAGCACCATCAGCGACGGCTGTAGCAGGCGCCCCGGTGTTTGGAGAGCCGAAGTTTTGCACCCAATAGTGGACGCCGTTGAAAGTCACGTGCCCGATGCCAACCGCGGTAAAACCGCTGTTGAGCATATTGCGACGATGACCCTGGCCCGCATAACCGTAGTTGTCCTCGCGCCAACTTGTAAAAGCGCTCGCAGCCGTTGTCTGCCCAGCAGCGATGTTCTCGCCCATTGCGTAAAGAGGGAGGGAGGAGAGCGCATCGAAGCAGCTGCCGCCATTCGGCCGAGTGTGAGAGAAGCTCACTGCGATCTCAGCCGCACGCAGCATAGCAGCCTGCTCAAGCGCGTAATCGTAGGTCAGCTCTCCCAAGTTCGCACACGTCACCTTCGTTGCGTCACCCCGATTCCAGTACCACGCATCGCCGCCCGTTCGGAAGTCGTTAATCATTTTGATCATTTCGCGGGCCTCGGTCTGGCCGTAGGTGACAGGAACCTGGTAATCCGCCGTCGCGGCTTCGGCCGGCTGGGTCGGCAGAATCGTCATGGTAGCGGCGAGGGCCACGGCCAGCACGCCGCTTATCATCCGATTACAGCGAGCTACCCCCCCCCGAATGCCTTTTTCGCTCTTCGGCAATGCGAACATGGAGCCTCCTTCTCGTATAAGCGAACCTTGTCGCAGTATACCCCTTTTGACGACCTATCAAGTTCACTTTACGGCAGTGGATCGATCGATCTCGATCACACACGATTGAATTATGGCCCCGAATCGCGTTTCGTGCCGCCACGCGTTTCGATTCAGGGCACGGATCCGGCGCGCAAGCACCAACCACAAGAAGGACCCCTCTCCAACGAGAGGGGCCCTTCAAGTCATTGCCCAGCCCACAAAGGAGCCGGCTGGCGCACATTTCGGCATTATGCCAGCGATACAAGTCCCGAAGACTTATATCATGCGCTGAAGACCTCGATGGTCTCGCCCTCGGCCAGGGTGACCATGGCCTTCTTCCAGGTGCGGGTGCGACCCTCCTGGTAGCGGACGCGCTTCGGCTTCGACTTCACGTTCAGCGTGTTCACCTTGACCACCTTCACCTTGAAGATAGCCTCGATGGCCTGGCGGATCTCAACCTTGTTGGCATCCTTGGCCACCTCGAAGGTGTACACGTTGTTCTCCATGGCGTCGTAGCTGGCCTCGGTGATAACCGGGCGAATGATGACGTCGCGGGGATCCTTCTCCATTATGCAAGCACCTCCTCGATGCGGGCCAGGCACGGCTCGGCGATGACGAGCACCTTGTTGTCAATGAGCTCGTAGGTGTTGATATCGCCCACCGGCAGAATGTTCACCTCGGGGATGTTGCGGAACGACAGAAACGCCTCGATGTCCTCGTTGCCGATGACAACGGTGATGCGCTTGCCCTCCAGGCCCAGGGCCTTGATCAGCGCCACGGCATCCTTGGTGCGGGGCTTCTCAAAATCGAAGTCCTTCACCACCACGAGCTCGCCGTCGGCCAGCTTGGCGGACAGGGCCGAACGCATGGCCAGCTTGATCTCCTTCTTGTTGACCTTCTGGTCGTAGGAGCGGGTGTGCGGGCCGAACACGGTGCCGCCGCCGGTCCACTGGGGAGCGCGGATGGTACCCTGACGGGCACGGCCGGTGCCCTTCTGACGCCACGGCTTCTTGCCGCCGCCGCGGACCATGCCGCGGGTGCGCGTGTTGGCGGTGCCCTGACGCCACGATGCCTGCTGCGCCTTCACGGTGCGATGCATGACAGGCACGTTCGGCTCGATACCGAACACGGCGTCGTTCACATCGACCGTGCCGGCGGCAGCGCCCTTCACGTCCTTAATCTCAATAGTTGCCATAATTTCTGTAACTCCTTGTTACCGATCGATACCTTAAGCCATGCGAACGCGCACGATGCCGTTCTTACCGCCCGGCACGGCACCCTTCACGAGGATCAGGTTCTGCTCCTCGTCGATGCGAACAACCTCGAGGTTCTTCACGGTCACGGTGTCGCAGCCCATGTGGCCCGGCAGGCGCAGGCCCTTGAACACGCGGGAAGGCGTGGCGCACTGGCCGACGGAACCGGGAGCGCGATGGAAGTGCGCACCATGGCCGCCCGGACCACCGGCAAAGCCGTAGCGCTTCATAACGCCGGCAAAGCCCTTGCCCTTGGACGTACCGGTGACGTCCACCTTCTTCACGTCGGCGAAGGCCGCGACGGTCTGCTCGTCGCCCACCTTGTACTCGCCGGCGTTCTCCACGCGCACCTCGCGCAAGTAGCGCTTCGGCTCGGTGCCCTGCTTGTCGAAGTGGCCCTGCATGGGCTTGTTCACGCGGCGGGGCTTGATGTAGCCGAAGCCCATCTGCACGGCCTCGTAGCCGTCGGTGTCGACGGTCTTCACCTGGCACACCGTGTTCGGCTCGGCCTGGATGACGGTCACGGGGACGATGCGATCCTCCTCGTCGAAGATCTGGGTCATGCCGATCTTCTTGCCATAGATAGCGTTAATCATGTCCCAAACCTCCTTACAGCTTGATCTCGATGTCAACGCCAGCGGGGAGATCGAGACGCATCAGGGAATCGACCGTGTTGGGGGTCGGCTCCAGGATGTCGATCAGGCGCTTGTGGGTGCGCATCTCGAACTGCTCGCGGGAGTCCTTGTTCACATGGGGCCCGCGGATGACGCAGTACAGGTTGCGCTCGGTGGGCAGCGGAATAGGACCGGAAACTTTGGCACCCGTCTTCTGAGCGGTATCGACGATGAGGCGCGTGGACTGGTCCACGATCTCATGATCGTACCCCTTCAGGCGGATGCGAATCTTCTGACTTGCCACTTACATTACCTCCAAATAGAAGTTTCTCACGGACGCCCGGCTTAGGCGTTGCCGCCGGCCTTGCTGATGATCTCGTCCTGCACGGACTTGGGCACGGGCTCGTAGGAATCGAACTGCATGGTGTACACCGCGCGGCCCTGGGTGCCGCTGCGCAGGTCGGTCGCGTAGCCGAACATGTTGCCCAGCGGAACCTTCGCCTCGATGACGACGGCGCTGCCACGCTGCTCCTGACCCTGGATGAGGCCGCGGCGGCTCGGGATGTCGCCCATGACGAAGCCAGTGTACTCCTCGGGCGTCTCCACCTCGACGGCCATAACGGGCTCGAGAATGACCGGGTTGGACTTGCGCAGGGCGTCCTTGATGGCCATGGAGCCGGCCACCTTGAAGGCAGCCTCCGAAGAGTCGACGTCGTGGTAGGAGCCGTCGATGAGCTCGACCTTCACGTCCTCGACCGGATAGCCGGCCAGCACGCCGGAGTTCAGCGCCTCCTGGATGCCCTTATCGATGGAGGGGATGTACTCCTTGGGCACCACGCCGCCGACGATCTTGTTCACGAACTCGTAGCCGGCACCGGGCTCCTGCGGGTACATGTTGATGACCGCATGGCCGTACTGACCGCGACCACCGGACTGGCGCACGAACTTGCCCTCGGCGCTCATCACCTCGTGGCCCGGACGCTCGCGGTAGGAAACCTGGGGCTTGCCCACGTTGGCCTCCACCTTGAACTCGCGCAGCAGACGGTCGACGATGATCTCGAGGTGCAGCTCGCCCATGCCGGCGATGATGGTCTGACCGGTCTCGTGGTTGGTGGACACGCGGAAGGTCGGGTCCTCCTCGGCCAGCTTCTGCAGGGCGATGGCCATCTTGTCCTGCTCGGCCTTCGTCTTGGGCTCCACGGCGATGTCGATAACCGGATCGGCGAACTCCATGGACTCCAGGATGATGGGAGCGTTCTCGGCGCACAGGGTGTCGCCGGTGGAGGTGTCCTTCAGGCCCACGACGGCGACGATGTCACCGGCGGACACGGCGTCGATGTCGACGCGCTGATTGGAGTGCATCTGCAGAAGACGGCCGATGCGCTCCTTCTTGTCCTTCGTGGCGTTCAGCACGTAGCTGCCGGCATCCAGCGCACCGGAGTACACGCGCAGGTAGGTGAGCTTGCCCACGTAGGGGTCGGTCATGATCTTGAAGGCCAGCGAGGAGAACGGAGCCTTCGGATCGGCCGGACGGTCCTCTTCCTCGCCGGTCTCGGGGTTGGTGCCCTTGATCGGGGGGATGTCCACCGGGGACGGCATGTAGTCGACCACGGCGTCCAGCAGCTCCTGCACGCCCTTGTTCTTGTAGGCGGAGCCCACGAACACGGGATTGATCTGGCAGGCGATGACGCCCTTGCGGATGGCGGCCTTCAGCTCCTCGACCGTCACCTCTTCCTCCATGAGCACCTTCTCCATGAGCTCGTCGTCGCAGTCGGCGGCGGCCTCCAAAAGCTCCTGGTGGTACAGCTCGGCGTCCTCGACGAACTCAGCCGGAATGGCATCCATGGGCTCGGGGTAGGTCATGCCCTTGTCGTCGGCCTTGAAGTCCCAGGCGGTCATGGTCACGAGGTCCACGATGCCCCAGAAGTTGTCCTCGGCGCCCATGGGGATCTGGGCGGCCACGGCCTTCGCGTCCAGGCGGTCGCGCATGGTCTGGATGGCATGGAAGAAGTCGGCGCCCACGCGGTCGTACTTGTTGATGAAGGCGATGCGGGGCACGCCGTAGCGCTCGGCCTGGCGCCACACCGTCTCGGACTGGGGCTGCACGCCGGCAACGGCGTCGAACACAGCCACGGTGCCGTCGAGCACGCGCAGGGAGCGCTCCACCTCAGCCGTGAAGTCCACGTGACCGGGGGTGTCGATGATCTGGAAGCGATACTCCTTGCCGTCGGCAGCGCCGCCGGGGTACTTCCAAAAGCAGGTGGTGGCAGCGGCGGTGATGGTCACGCCGCGCTCCTGCTCCTGGACCATCCAGTCCATGGTGGCAGCGCCGTCGTGCACCTCGCCGATCTTATGAGTCTTGCCCGTGTAATAGAGGATGCGCTCGGTCGTGGTGGTCTTGCCTGCATCGATGTGGGCCATGATGCCGATGTTGCGCGTATCCTTCAGATCGATTTTAGCCATATATCACACCAGCCTTTAGAAGCGGTAGTGCGAGAACGCACGGTTCGCTTCGGCCATCTTGTACATATCCTCGCGCTTCTTCACGGCAGCACCGGTGTTCTCGGAGGCGTCGATGATCTCGTTGGCGAGACGCTGAATCATGGTGTGCTCCTTGCGCTTGCGCGAGAAGTCGACGATCCAGCGGATGGCGAGGGTGGTGGCACGACGGGAGTTGACCTCCATCGGCACCTGGTAGGTAGCGCCGCCCACGCGCTTCGGCTTGCACTCGAGGGTGGGGCGCACGTTGTCCATGGCCTTCTTGAACACGGCCAGCGGATCCTCGCCGGTCTTCTCGGCGACCAGATCGAAGGCGCCATAGACGATGTTCTCGGCGATGGACTTCTTGCCGTCAAGCAGGACCTTGTTGATCAGCTGCGTGACGAGACGGTTGTTGAACTTTGCGTCCGGCTGCGTTTCGCGGCGGACTGCTGCTGCACGACGCGGCATGTAAATCTCCTTTTGCATCTGCGCGCTTCGGGGCTGTGCGTATGCCCATTAGGTCCCGCAGGACCCGCGCGTCTTAACGAACGTTATTTGGGGCGCTTGGCGCCGTAGCGGCTGCGAGCCTGCTTGCGGTTGTCCACGGCAGCGCAGTCGAGCGCGGCGCGGATGACCTTGTAGCGAACACCGGGGAGGTCCTTAACACGACCGCCGCGGATGAGCACCATGGAGTGCTCCTGGAGGTTGTGGCCCTCGCCGGGGATGTAGGCCGTGACCTCCATACCGTTGACGAGGCGCACACGGCAGACCTTGCGAAGAGCCGAGTTCGGCTTCTTGGGGGTGGTGGTGTACACACGGGTGCACACGCCGCGCTTCTGCGGGTTGCCCTTGAGCGCCGGGGTCTTCGACTTGTCGACCGACTTCTTGCGGCCCTTGCGGACCAGCTGGTTAATTGTAGGCAAGACTCTTTTCCTTTCCTTTATCCACGGGCTTGCACTGCACAAAACAAACGCCTCCAAGAGGCGCGAGGGAGCATATTACGAGGGTTTCCGCCGTGTGTCAAACGCCACGCACCCGGGCGTATCCATACCCGTCGGCCAGCGGCACAGAATGTTCATATTTGGCCGAGAAGAACCGGGGGAGTTATGCAGAGCGTGCATTTTCCAACAGATCCATTTTATGCATTCTACCAGCCATTATGGCGTGTATCACCAGGTCATAGCGATACAGGAAAAAGCTCGATTTGCACTAATTACGAGCGTACTCGGCGATGATGGCCTCCACATAGCGGGCCATGGCGCGCAGATCGGCCACCTCGATGTACTCGTCGACGGAATGGAAGTTGGTCATGCCGATGCCGAGGGTAATGGCGTCGGCCCCCTTGGCGGCGAGCACGTTGGCGTCGGCCCCACCGCCCGAGATGGCGTGACGCGACGCAAGGCCCGCGGCGCGGGCGGCGTCCTCCAGATGCGCGACGATGGCGTCGCCGGGCTCGTGCACCACAGCGGGGTAGTCCAGTTCCCAGGCCACTTCCACCGTACCGCCGAGCTGGGCGGCCGCATCTTCCAGGGCCGCCGTCATGGCGTCGCGCTGGGCGAGCACGCGATCCTCGTAGAGCGAGCGACACTCCCCTTCCAGCTCGCAAGCGGCCGGCACGATGTTCACGGCCACGCCGCCCTCGATGCGGCCGACGTTGGCCGTGGTGCACTCGTCGATGCGCCCGAGAGGCATGGCCGCCACAGCAGCGGAGGCGATCTGAATGGCCGACACCCCCTCTTCCGGCTCCACTCCGGCATGGGCGGCGCGCCCCTTGATGCGGGCCCGCAGCGTCCAGTGGTAGGGCGCCCCCATGATGATGGTGCCCGGTGCCCCGTCAGCGTCGAGCACGAACAGGGGCACCGGCTCGGCCGCGACCGCGCCGTCGTCCAGAAGCCCCGCAGCAGCGGTGCCGCGCGAGGCCGCCGGCAGATCGGCCGGCCACGCGAGCGCATCGTCGGCAAGGGCCGAGGAGCCGAGCAGGCTCTGCTCCTCGCAGGTGGTGAGCAGCACCGTGATGTCGGGGCGCAAAGCCCCGGACTCCACCACTGAGCGCACTCCCTCGAATATGGCCGCAATGCCGGCCTTGTCGTCAGCCGATAGAATGGTGTCCCCCGCCGAGCACACCACCTCAGCCATGCGGCAGGTCACCTCGTCGCAGATATGGCGCTGCTCGATGACGGCCTCAATGCCCGCACAGGGCTTCACCGTGTCCAAGTGGGCCGAGAACGCCACGCGCCCCGGCACGGTGCCGGGCAAATGCGCGATGAGATTCCCCGTATCCGACCCCGTCTCGGCCGCCGAAGCGTCGAAGGAGACGGAGAAGCCCATCTCGGCGAGCTTCTCGGCGCAGTAGGCAGCCATCGGCGCCTCGTGCCACGACGGGCTCTCGATGGCCACCATCTCCAAAAACGATTCCAGCACACGATCGGGGTTCATAGGGTTCCTTCTTTCAGCAAAGCAAGTTGGCAAAGCAGCGGGAGAGGCGACGGGGCTGTCGGCGATCCTCTCTGAACACAAAATAGAAAAGCGACCGAAGGTCGCCCGTTAAATGCATGAAGGAGCGCAGCGCCTGAGCCGCAGGCGAATAGCGAAGCGGGAGGAGCGACGACAGCCCCGTCGCCCCTCCCGCGGACAAGCAAGTTTAGCTCGCGAGGATGGGCGCCGCCACCTGCTTCTTGCGGGACAGCACGCCGGGCATCCAGTTGCCGCCCTCGGTGCACTCGATATCGAACACGCGATTCACGCGAGCAGCATCGCCCTCCACGATGAACTGGCTTCCCTCGGCCAGAATATCGGTGACCAGCAGCAGGGCGAACTCATAGCCGTTGTCCTCCACAAGCTTCTTCATGTGCTCGCGAATCTCGGCCTCGCGGCCCATGACACAGGGCAGGTCCACCGTCTCGCGCTGGGCGATGAGCACGGTCACGTCGTCGTTGACCTTGAATTCCTTGGAATCGGCCTCCACCAACTTGGCGATGGGCATCTTGTCCTCGCCGCCGCGGGTACGGAAAATTTCCATACCGAACTCCACCGCATCGAGTCCGAGCTTGTCGGCCAGGAACTTCACCTGGTCGATGTCGACCTGGGTGCAGGTGGGCGACTTCATGATAACCGTGTCGGTGAGGATGGCCGACAGGAGCATCTGGGCGATGGAGTCGGGCAGGTCGATGCCGGTCTGGCGGAACTGCAGCGTAACGATGGTGGCGGTACTTCCGATGGGCAGATTCAGGAAGAGAATGGGGTTGGCCGTAGTCACATCGGCAATGCGATGGTGGTCGATGATCTCCACTACTTCGGCGTTCTCGATACCGGGGGCCGCCTGGGCCACCTCGTTGTGATCCACCAGAATGACCTTCTGCACCACGGTCTCGCCATCGCGCTCGACGGGGTTCACGCTGTCGATGAGCACAGGCTCGGGGATGTTGTTGCGCTCGAGGAGCCAGGCGCTTTCCACGGGCAGCGGGCCCAGGCGGGCGGGCACGTATTCCACGGCCTCGGCTTCGCCGTCGCGGGCGGCCAGGGCGTTCTTCAGATGCGCATACCCCACAGCGGCGGAAATGGAGTCGTTGTCGGGATTGCGATGGCCCACGACGAGAATCTTGGCGGTCATGAGTTCCCCTTTCTCGGTTCTGTTCTTCGCCATTTTACGGTTTTGAAGCAGTATACCCCTCCCACCGCCGAAAAACGATGGGCTATGATAGCGTTCCTCGATGAATGCAGAAGCTCGGGTGGTCGCAGTAGCATGCCGCGCGGCCCGAGCAGCTGAACGCACGCGGACAATCGGCGGAAAAGCCGTCGCGAAAGGAGAAGGCATGAAAACCTACGGCCTGCGGGACATTATCGGCCCCATTATGGTGGGCCCTTCCAGCTCTCACACAGCCGGCGCTCTTCGCATCGCGTCCACGGCGCGCACGCTGTTCGGCGAGCAACCCGAGCGCGTCGTCCTGACCCTGTACGGCTCTTTCGCGGCCACGGGCAGCGGGCACGGCACCGACAAGGCGCTCGTGGCGGGCATCTTGGGCCTTGAGACCGACGATCCGCAGGTAGCACAGTCCTTTGCCCTGGCCGAAGAGGCTGGCGTGGCGGTGGATATCGTGTGGGACGCCTCCACCGATGTGGCGCACCCCAACACCGTCGACATCCGCTGCGAGGGCGCCGGCCGCACGCTGGAAATGCGCGGAGTGTCCATTGGCGGCGGCGCGGCGGTCATCCGGCGCATCAACGGCATCGATGTGGACATCACCGGCGAGCACACCAGCGTCGTGGTGCACCAGCACGATGCGCGCGGCGTGCTGGCCCACATCGCCAGCGTGCTGGCCGCCAACGACATCAACATCGCGAACGCGAATTTGCACCGTACCGCCAAGCGCGGGGACGCCTACACCGTCATGGAAACCGATAGCGACGTGAGCGCCACCGTTCGCGACGAGCTTTTGGATCATCCCTCCATCATCAACGCCCGCGTGGTGCACGCCTCCGCCGCCGGCGACGGCGAGGAAGTGCCCGTGCCCGATGACGCGGAAGCCGTCTTCGCCCGCTGGGACTATGCCTCCGGCGAGGAGCTTTTGGCCCTGTGCGAACGCGAGGGCGTGACCATCGCCCAGGCCTTCCGCGCCCGCGAGGAGGCGCTGTGCGCCAAGCAGGGCGTGGTGCCAAGCATCGACGCTTACCTGGACCGCGTGCTCGAGGTGATGGGCCAGGCGGCTACCGAGCCTTTGGACAACCCGCAGCCCTCGGTGGGCGGTCTTATCGGCGGCGAGGCGGCGAAGCTGCGCGCGAGCCTGGAAGGCGCAGACGGGCAGCAGCGTCTCGTGGACCCGCTTGCGGCCCGGGCGGCCCAGTACGCGCTCGCCACCCTGGAGACCAACGGGCGTATGGGCGTCATCGTGGCCACTCCCACCGCGGGCTCGGCCGGCGTGCTGCCCGGCGTGCTTTTGGCCCTGCGCGATGAACGCGGCTTCACCCACGACGAGCTGCGCGAGGGCATCCTCACCGCCGCCGGCCTCGGCTACCTCATCGCCCGCAACGCCAGCGTGTCGGGCGCCGAGGGCGGCTGCCAGGCCGAGGTGGGCAGCGCGGCGGCCATGGCGGCTGCGGCGGCCGTGGCCCTGGCCGGCGGCACACCCGATCGGTGCCTCGCAGCGGGCGCGAACGTGATGATGTCGCTGCTGGGACTCGTGTGCGATCCGGTAGGCGGCCTGGTGGAGGTGCCCTGCCAGAAGCGCAACGCCACGGCAGCCTCGGTCGCCCTCGTAAGCGCCCAGATCGCGCTGGCTGGCGTGGAGAACCTCATCAGCTTCGACGAGGCCGTGGCCGTCATGGACGAAGTGGGCCGGGGCCTGCCCCCCGAGCTACGCGAAACCGCCCTCGGCGGCATCGCCAAAGCGCCCTCGGCCTGCCGCTACTGCGCAGGGTGTTAGAAGACCATCGCAGGCCGCTGCCGCACATATTCGCGACCTTCGGGGCGCTCCCGGCCAGGAGTGCCCTTTTTTCATGGCCAGAATTCTTCCATAAGGAAAGGGCCCCTCCCCTTCCGAATTGCATCGCGGCGCCCCTTGCGAGGAGTGCCTTTTCGCTGGAATGAGTTCTTCTACAAGGCCATTCTCCCTTCCCATAAGTGCTACCATGTTGGTCAAGGTTTTCACCAGAAGGAGAGGAGATATCTATGACCTTTGCACAGAAGCGACTTTCCGTTGTGGCTATAGCCACAACCCTCGTGCTTGCCCTAGCACTAGGCGGCCTGGCCGGCGGCTTTGCCCCCGAGCAAGCCTTCGCCGACGAGCCCGCAGCCGACCAGGCGGCTGCCAAGACCTACACCATTAAGTACAAGGGCGTATCCGGCGCCAAGAACACCAACCCGACCCAGGTGGAGAAGGGCAAGCTGAAGCTGAAGAAGCCGAGCAAGACCGGTTACACCTTCAAGGGCTGGTACCAGGGCAAGAAGAAGATCACCATCGTCAACGTGAAGAAGAACCTCACGCTGACCGCCAAGTGGAAGGCCAAGACCTACAAGATCACCTACAAGAACGTGAAGGGCACCAACAAGAACGCCAAGAAGTTCACCTATGGCAAGGACGTGAAGCTGAAGAAGCTCTCCAAGAGCGGCTACACCTTCAAGGGCTGGTATTCGGACAAGTACCTGACCAAGAAGGTGTCGAAGGTGGGCGGCAAGACCGCGAAGAACATCACCGTGTACGCCAAGTGGGTACAGAAGCCGAGAAACGCTGCCGAGAAGCGGGGTATCAAACAGGCAAAAACGGAAGTTAAGAAGCTCAACAACCAGGGCGCGACCATGATGTCGAATACCCTCTTCTCCGAGACCGGCGTGTGGATTGATCCGACCGGCAAGAAGATCGGATGCTCCGCTAAGCTTCTCAAGAAGGCGTCGACCTATCCGACCAAGACCACCAATTTCATCGTGAAGAACTGTGGTATCAACTGGTACACGCAGGCTCTGATGACCGCTAACTACTGCGCGGGACTCGCCGACTACGGCTTTGAAGCAAGCGATATCCGCGAGGTAACACGCGACGTTCTCAAGGAGTTCGGCTTCACTAAGGGCGAGATCAACTACGCCCTGAAGAACATGAAGATCTAACGCGCATCTTCCCCTCGCATCAAGGGCGGGCCCGGCGCACACAGCGACCGGGCCTGCTTTCTTTTCTCGCCCAAAACGAAGTCCCCGGATGCAGGGAGGGATGCATCCGGGGACTGTCGCGCGAACGCGGGAATGTCGGCCAAGCCTTTAGGCGATGCCCTCTTCAGCCGCCACGTTCTGGCCGGCGATGCGGCCGAAGGTGAGCACGTCGGCCATGGAGGAGCCGCTGCCCATGTACCATCCGTAGATGGTACCGGCGTTGCGGCCCGCGGCATACAGGCCGGGAATGACATTGCCCTCAAGGTCGATGACGTGGGCATCAGTGTCGATCTTCAGGCCGCCGCAGCTGGCAGTGTACATGGTGTCGGAACCGGCGTAGTACACCACGAACGGCGCCTTCTCCAGAGCGGTCAGGTACTTCGCGGCCTTGCCGAACTCGCGGTCCTCGCCCTGGGCGGCCGAGACGTTGTAGAAGTCCACCGTGCTCTTCAGCACATCGACGTTCACCCCTGTCAGCTGCGCCGCCTCCTCGATGGAACCCACCTCGCCGAGCGGCTCGCCGAAGCGCTGGCCCAGCTCCACCTCCTCGGTGTAGGGCTTCTCGATGATGAGGTAGCAGTCGCTCGTGGGCGCCTGAATGGTGGCCTTGCCCACGTAGGCGTTGTACTCGTCCTCGGCCACAATGCGATGGCCGTTGGCGTCGACGATGATGCAGTGCGCCGCCGCATCGCCCAGGGTGGAGACCGTCGTGCCGATCTGGAAGCAGCCCATGCCGTGGGTGTCGGCGCCGATGGCCTGGCCCATCAGGATGCCCGAGCCGTTCTCGTTGCCGGCAGCCGTAATCTGGGGCCCGCGACGGTTCGTATAGGGGTAGTAGGCATTCAGCATCTCGTCGTTGTTGCCGAAGCCGCCGGCCGTGAGCACCACGCCCTTGCGCGCCTTGATGGCCACTTCCCCGTCCTTGGTCTCGGCGATGATGCCGATGACGCGCCCGCTCTCATCAGTGATAAGACGACGACCTGGCGCCTCAGTCATCACTTCCACGCCCTCGGCCTCCACTGTGGAGGACAGAGCGGCGAAGATGTCGGCGCCCGAGGAAGAGGGCTGGGGCATATGCCCGCGTGGCACCGGCATGGCTACCTTGGCGAACTCGCGCGCCTGCTCGTTGCCGCTGTAGCCCAGGCTGAAGCCGGCGTTGTAGCCGCCTAGATGATGCTCGGTGTCCACGTTACCGCTTGCGAAATCCATGCCGCACTCCACACACCAGTCGTACAGCTCGGGAGACTTGTCGGCCAGCACGCGGATGGCGTCCTTGTTCGCGTTCTCGCCGGCAGCGGCCACAAGGTAGTTGTAGAAGTTCTCGGTGTCGTCCTTCAGCCCGAACTGCTCCTGCAGCTTCGTGCCGCCCATCATGATGAAGCCGCCGCAGGCCACGGTGGAGCCGCCAGGGTTGGAAAGCTCCTCCAGCAGCACTACCTGGGCGCCCGCGCGGGCAGCCTCGATAGCGGCCGCCGATCCCGCACCGCCGAAGCCAACGACCACGACGTCGGTCTCCTTGTTCCACTCGATATCAGCCGTCGCACCGGTCGTCGCCAGATCGGCTTCGGCCTGAGGCGCCTGGGGCGCGCAGCCCGCAAGCCCCGCGCCAGCCGCTACTGCAGCGGCCGCGCCGAACCCCAGAAACGAACGACGAGAGATGTTCTCCTTCATATTTCCCTCCTGAAAAACATGATTCGTTTTCTTTCGGGCAACGCCTTTGCGCCGCCCGATCTCATTGTATGGAGGAGCGTTCATCATGTATATTTGAATGTGCCTTAGCACCCTATGGTGTTTTCACAGGGCATCGGGGAGGAACCATGAACGAGAATCAGATGCAATCATTCGCGGCGGCCGTAGAGCAGGGCTCTATGTCCAAGGCGGCGCGGGACCAGTTCCTGACGGTGCCGTCGCTCGTGCACCGCATCAACACGCTCGAAGCCGAGCTGGGTTACCGCGTGCTCGACCGCGGCCAGCAGGGCGTCACCCCCACACCGGAGGGCGAGCGCCTCTACCGCGCTGTCAAGCAGGCGCTGTCCATCCTCGCCGCTGCAAAGGCTGAACCGCACCCCGCAGACGAAGGGTCCCACGCTATCTCAGTTGGCATATGGTGGCGCATTCCTCCCCATTTCCTCAATGCGATCGAGGAGATCGACCTGCGCGAGCGAGGCATCTATCTCGATTACGTCTCTATGAACTTCAACGAGGCCGCCGAGGGGTTCGACCGCCATGTCATCGACTTGTACCTCTCGACGCGGTCACGCGAACTAGAAGAGCGGGGGCTGCGCTACGTGCCAATGACCACTGCGACCTACCAGTGCGTCTTCGCACCCGATTCGCCGCTGGCGCAGCGGGGGTGTCTGACCGCAGCCGACCTGCGGGACATCACCGTGTATGCCGGCGCCGACTACCGCGACATGCCGGATCTGGCGGTGAGCGCCGATGCGCAGGAGCTGTTCGCCATGGACAACGTGGTGAAAGAGTCCATTTTCAGCGAGAAGCTCATCCAAGACTGTGCCCAGGGTACCGCCGTCGCCTTCTTTCCCCGCATCGGGCTAGCCAACGAGCTCGCCCACGCTTCAGCGCTCGGAAAGCTCGACAGCCGGCCCATGGCGTGGCCCGCCGTGAGCACCGGAGCCTACCTGGCAGACAATGCGTCCTTGGAAGCCGTGCAGCTCGTCGAAGACGTAGCCCGTATTTGCCGGAAAGCCTAGCCGCGCAGGCCGGGCACGCCAACATCCGAGAGAGACGTCGCCCGCCCTAGCCGATCTTCACGATGGGGGCGTAGTCTTTCAGGAGCTTCTTGGTCTGGCCCGTCTTGGCGAACTTGATGTGCAGGGTGTCGCCGTCCACCTTCACCACGGTACCGCGGCCGAAGGTCTTGTGATCCACGGTGTCACCCGCGGCGAAGGTGGCCCGGGCGGCGGCCTTCTTGCCCGCATTCGGGTTCACGCCCGCGCCGACGCGGCCCGCACCCGCCCCGGCTCCGACGCCGCTGCGCGACCGGCCGCCGGCACTGGCCGCGGCGCGCCCGCTGCCCGTGGCTGCGCGGTACTCGGCAAACGAACGGCCCTGGGAGCCCGACGCGCTCGAGCGGCCGAACACGCGGCCCTCCCCCGCCTCGGTGCCCGAGCCGGCGATGCCCCGGCGGCTTCCCCGCTTCTCCCAGCCCGTCCCCGCGAAGCCGGCCGAGCCCAAACCGGTCGTCTGGCGCAGCTCGCTCGGAATCTCGCCGATAAAGCGCGACACGGGGTTCGCGTGGGTCTGGCCGAAGATCTGACGCTGCTGGGCGCAGGTGAGGTAGAGCTTCTTGCGAGCGCGGGTGATGGCCACGTAGGCCAGCCGGCGCTCCTCCTCCACCGCGGCGGCGTCCATGGTGGAGTTCGAGTGCGGGAACAGCGTCTCCTCCATGCCGGCCACCCACACGCAGTCGAACTCCAGGCCCTTGGAGGAGTGCACGGTCATAAGCGTGACGGCCTGGCCGTCCTCGGTCACCGTGTCAAGGTCGGTGCGCAGGCGCACCCATTCGATGAAGTCGGCCAGCGAGTCGCCGCGCAGCACGCGCACCGGCTCGACCGTAGGATCGCCCGCGACCGTGGGGGCGGCGAAGTCGGCGTCTTCCACATCGTGGGTCTCCATGAACTCGTCCACAACACCCAGAAACTCCTGGATGTTCTCCACGCGCCCGCGAGCCTCGTCGGTGCCCTCGTTCTGCAGCGCCTCGATAAGCCCCGCGTCGTCGATGATACGCTCGATCACCTTGCGCAGGTCGCCCTCGTAGCTGGCACCGTTCTTGAGCACCTGCACGAACTCGCCCACCGCGCGCCGCGTGGCCGGGCGGATGTCCTCGTCCACGATGGCCAGCTCGGCGGCCGTGAGGAAGGGCATGTTCAGCTCGCGGCCGAACTGGTCGATGCGCTCGATGGTGGCCTTGCCGATGCCGCGCTTCGGCACGTTGATGACGCGCTTGGCGGCGATGTCGTCGGCCGGGTTCACCACCAACGTGAGGTAGGCCATCACGTCGCGAATCTCGGCGCGGTCGAAGAAGCGCGTGCCGCCGACGATGCGATAGGGCACGCCGGCGCGCAGCAGCATGTCTTCCAGCATGCGCGACTGGGCGTTGGTGCGGTAGAACACGGCCATGTTGTTGTAGGAGACGCCCTCGCCGCGGCGCTTCTCTATCTCGCCGGCGATCCAGCGGCCCTCGTCGCGCTCGTCGCTGGCCAGATACACCGAGATCTTGTCGCCGTCGCCGGCCGCCGTGAACAGGCGCTTCTCCTTACGCTGGCGGTTGTTGGCGATGACGGCGTTGGCCGCGGCTAGGATGTTGCCCACGCTGCGGTAGTTCTGCTCCAGCTTCACCACCCGCGCCTCGGGATAATCGCTCTCGAACTCCAGGATGTTGCGCAGATCGGCGCCGCGCCACGAGTAGATAGACTGGTCGTCGTCGCCCACCACCATGATGTTGCGGTGCCCCGCCGCCAGCAGTTGGGTGATGGCGTACTGGGCACGGTTGGTGTCCTGGTACTCGTCCACCATGATGTAGCGGAAGCGGCCCTGGTAGGCGCGGCGCACGTCCTCGTGCTGCTTGAGCAGCAAGTAGGCGTACAGCAGCAGATCGTCGAAGTCGAAGGCATTGGCGGCGCGCAGGCGCTCCTGCAGGCGCGTGTACACCCGGGCGGCCTGGCGCCCCACCGGGTCGGTGGCTGCGCTCTCGAAGTCGGCCGGCACCATAAGGTCGTTTTTCGCCTGGGAGATGCGGTTCATCAGCTGGTTCACGGGGAAGCGCTTCGGGTCGATGTCCAGCTCGGCCATGATGTCCTTGTACAGGCGCTTCATATCGTCGGTGTCGTAGATGGTGAAGTTCTTCGTGAAGCCGATCCGCTCGGCATCGGCGCGCAGGATGCGCACGCACATGGAGTGGAAGGTGGACACCCACATACCGCGGGCGCGGCCGCCCACAAGCTGGCCCAAACGCTCGCGCATCTCGGCGGCGGCCTTGTTGGTGAAGGTGATGGCCAAGATCTCCCACGGCGCGGCCAGATCCCGATCGAGGATGTTCGCGATGCGATAGGTGAGCACGCGGGTCTTGCCGCTTCCGGCGCCGGCCAGCACCAGCAGCGGGCCTTCGGTGGTGACGACCGCCTCGCGCTGGGGGCCGTTCAGAGTGTCGATATCGATGGGCACGGTTGCTTCCTTCGCCATGGGGTGGAACGTTCGCGGAGTTCGCTGCTCGCACGACGCCGAGCCAGGCGGCCCGGACGGCGAGCATGAAAAGAGCCGCCCGAGAGCGGCTCTTCTATTCTATCCTGTGCGCGGCGCTTTGGCCCCAAAGGCCACGAAGGCTTCACCACCTGTTCGATAAACGAGCAGCCAGCGGGGCGAACGAGGGTGCAAAGGCGCTAGGCCCCGGTGGAGTCCTGCACAGCTTCGGGGGCGTTCCCCGTGCCCTTCTCGCGCGATGCGGCGGCCTCGTTGATGATACCGGCGTCGCCGAACCAGGAATCGTGCAGGGCGTCGTAGGAGCCGTCGGCGCGCAGGGCGGCCAGGGCCTCGTTCACCGTCGCGAGGAGCGTCTCGTTGCCGGCGGCCATCTTCGCGGCCACGTCCTCGGGGCGGCCGGGGGTGATGTTCTGGTCGGCGTCCTTGTGGTTCACGGCCTTGGCGAACTGCACGTCCAGGCCGGCGCGCTCGCCCACCAGCCGGAGCAGTTTCACGATGAAGCCGATCTGGTTCGTGCTAGTGGCCTGCTCATAGGGCTCGCTGTTGAGCGCCGAGGCCACCACGAGCACGCCGGGCTCGGCCGTGGCAGCTCCCTCGGCCGGCTCCTCAGCACCGGATCCCGCCGAGGCGGCATCATCCCCCGAGGGCGAATTTCAACGAAAGCGGAGCAGTTTCCCCAACAATTCCCCACTGCTCGCCCGCGCGGGGCCCCTTCGCGGCCCGACGCCCTACCATGGAGGCGAAAGGGACCGGCGCGCCCGAGCGGGAAGACGCCGAGGCCGACGCCGCGAGCCAGCGCGCTTTCGCCCCATGCCATTGTTGAGAGAGGATCCCCCCATGAGCGACCACAAAGCCCGAGAACTAGAGCACGACACGGCCCCCAAACACCGCGAGCGCAAAGAGACCTTCGCCGAGCGCGACCCCTTGGCCGCAGAGGAGCCCGACGTGCTGGAGTCGTCGGCCGACGATCCGGAATTTCCCGCCATGCAGGAGTTCGAGGTGGACGAGGGTGGCCCCAAGGCGAACACGCGCAAGCATCCCGGGCTCATCTGGGCGATCATCGCCATCGTGGCCGTCATCGCGCTCTGCATCGCCTTCGCCGCCACCGGCGACTGGATGAGCCCCACCCAAGCCGAGAAGGTGCAGCAGACCGCGTTCGAGGAGCAGACCGTCCCCGAAGATTTAGGAGCCGGAGAGAACCCCGAGGCAGCCTAAGCCACTACGACGAAAGACTCTTCCTCCACGACCACCTCGGTTTGGCGCTGAGCATCCAGACGGCGATTGCGGAAGTAGACGAGCCAGTTGGCGGCAATGCACACCACGTTGATGAAGTAGACGATCAGCACCCAGTTCAGATTGCCGGAAACGAACTTGGCCGCGATGCCGGCGAAGTAGCCGGCGGTGATCAGCGCGATGAACTGCCAGCTGGTGCCAGCCGCTGTGCCGGCCCGGTAGTTCTTATACGCGTTCAACGGCCATGACAGACCGAAGCAGATGAGCATAACGGCCTCGAGCAATTCCGCCATAAAATCGATCGCTTCCCTTGCAAATCGTCCTACGTTCCGTGCGTTTGTCGATTCTAGAACACCCTGACCGTGCGTCAACCTTTTTAGCGGCATGGCGCCATCCGTTACCCGTCCGCCACGGCACACCCACAGAATCGGCAAACTGCGGGCAATGCCGCGAGGCGGCTGCCTTCTATACGCGCTCTTGCGGCCACGGCTTTTCCCGCGCTAGTCTCGAAACCCGCCCCCGCTCGCCCGGGCCGGCCCGATCCTACCCGCGCCCACTCGCCTCGCGCTCGGAGCTTCATCGGCTCCGCGCCCCCATCGCCCTCGCATCGGCCTCCTCGGCCGTGGTATGCTGCCGGCTATGGAAAAACTCTACGACATGCACTGCCATGTGGGATTTGCGCCCGACCCCAAGGCCGCTGCGGCCGCAGGGGCCAAAGCGGGCATCGCCGCGCTCTCGTGCACGGTGTCTCCGGCAGAATACGAGCGACTGAGCCCTGCTTTGGCCGAAGTGCCGAACGTCGATACGGCGCTCGGCGCGCATCCCTGGTGGATCAACGACGGGCGCATGGGCGGCGCCGAGCTGGAGCGTTTCTGCGCTCTGGCCCCGGCAACGCGCTTTATCGGGGAGATCGGGCTCGACTTCGCCGGGCCGCGCGATACCGATGAGAGCCGCCGTGCGCAGATCGCGGCGCTAGATTGCATCCTGAGCGCCTGCGATGCAGCACCCGCAGCGGCGGAAACCGCGGGCAAGCTCATTTCGGTACACGCGGTAAACGCCGCTGCCGCCGCGCTCGATCTGCTCGAAGAGCACGGGACGACAGACCGCCACACGGTGATCTTCCACTGGTTCTCGGGCACCTCCGACGACCTGACCCGCGCACTGGCCGACGGCTGCTACTTCTCCGCAGGCCCCCGCATGCTGGTATCGCGACGCGGACGCGAGTACGCCCGGCAGATTCCCCTCGATCGCCTGCTGCTGGAAACCGACATGCCCTCCCGCGCGGGAGAAGCGCTTCCCGCCAACGTCTGGCACGCCGAGCTGGGCAATGCGCTTTCCGGCATTGCCCAGCTGAAAGCCATCGACCGCGACCTTCTCACCGAGCGCCTGGCCACGACGAGCGCCGCCCTCTTAGGTACCGAGCGAGCGCCGCGGCCCCGCTAGCCAACGAGCCCCCGCCCCGCTTAGGCGGCCTCGCGCTATAATGGCCCCATGAACAAGAAGCCGAAGAAACAGCGCTTGGACGACCTGCTCGTCGAGCAGGGCGCGTTCCCCGACCGCGACGCAGCGCTGCGCGCTGTCATGGCCCGCGAGGTGCGGGTAGACGACGTGTACGTTGCAAGCGCCGCCCAACTCGTGCGACCCGATGCGGATATCTTCCTGAAGGGCCGCAAGCAGTTCGTGTCGCGCGGCGGCAGGAAGCTGCAGGGAGCGCTCGATGCCTTCAGCCAGGACGTCGCCGGCATGAACTGCCTGGACATCGGCTCGTCCACTGGCGGCTTCACCGACTGCCTTCTGCAAGCGGGAGCTGCGCGCGTGGCGGCGCTCGACGTAAACTACGGGCAGCTGGCCTGGAAGATTCGCCAGGATGCGCGTGTGGACGTGTTCGAGCGCACGAACATCAAAGAAGCCGACCCCGCTCTCCTCGGCGCCCCCTTCGATCTCATCGTCATCGACGTCTCTTTCATCGGCCTTGCCTCCCTCGCTCCGCTCTTCCCGCACTTCAGTCGCCCGGGCACCGTGTTCATCGGCCTTGTGAAGCCCCAGTTCGAATCGGCCCACGACGAGACCGATCGCGGAGTTGTTCGCGACGAAGCCGTTCGGCGGCGCACCGTGGAGGAGGTGGGCGCCGCGCTGGCCGACGCGGGCTTCGGCGTCACAGGTACCATCGAATCGCCCATCACCGGCCCCGAGGGCAACGTGGAATACCTCGTTCGCGCCGTATTCCGCAAATAGAACACCGCTTGGCCGCTGATTCCAACAGCAGGTCAACAGCTTGCTCCCCCGCGAAAAACACTCGCGCCGCTGCGCGAAATCGCTCCCTCGACGCGCGTAATCTCTCCTTGTTGGCAATGGCGCCGGAACCCGCATGCGCGTTCGTTTCGGCAGATTATCTAGGAGAGGAGCGATCATGGGCACATCTCAGTCGACGCTGGCGTCCAGCTCGCCTTCGAAGAGCAGCGGTCCTGCGAGCGCACCGAAGGCAGCATCCCCCGCGCGTACGCTCGGATTCTTCGGCTTCTTCGCCATCACTGCGTCCATGGTGATGACCGTCTACGCATACCCGAACTTCGCGTCTTCGGGCATGCACCTTATTTTCTTCCTGATCTTGGGAGGCGTTTTCTGGTTCTTGCCCGTGGCCCTGTGCGCAGCGGAGATGGCCACGGTAAAGAGCTGGGAGAACGGAGGCATCTTCGCCTGGGTGGGAAACACCCTGGGCAAGCGCTGGGGCTTTGCGGCCCTGTTCTACCAGTGGTTCCAGATCACCGTGGGCTTTGTCACCATGGCCTTCTTCGTGCTGGCGGCCATCTCCTACATCGTGGGATGGGACGCTCTCTACAACAACCCCCTCGTCATGTTTATCGGCGTGGCCATCATCGTATGGGCGCTTACGCTGACGCAGCTCGGCGGCACGAAGCTGACGGCCCGCATCGCCAAGATCGGCTTCTTCGGCGGCGTGCTCGTCCCTGCCGCCGTCCTCATGCTGGGCCTTCTGGCCTACCTGGCCACGGGCGGCATCTCGCAGCTGAACCTGAGCCCGGGTTCCATCGTGCCCGACTTCACCCAAACCGGCACGCTCGTGATCTTCGCCTCGTTCATCCTGGCCTTCGCCGGCGTCGAGGCCTCGGCGTCCCATGTGAACGAGCTGAAGAATCCCGGCAAGATATATCCGCTGGTCATGATCGTGCTGTGCGTTCTCACCATCGTGCTTGACACCTTGGGAGGCATGGCCGTTGCCATGACGATTCCGCTCGATCAGCTCGAGGGCAACATGAGCGACGGCGTCATCGCCTCGTTCGCCGCCATTTTCGACGCTCACTTCCACATGGGCTGGCTCGTGTACGTGATCGCCTTCCTGCTGGCCGCCGGCGTGCTCGCCGAGATCTCCTCGTGGATCGTCGGCCCGTCTCGCGCCCTTCTGTCAACCGCCGACGAGGGCATCCTCCCGAAGTCCTTCGCCAAGACCAACAAAAACGGCGTGAGCGTGAAGACCGTGGTCATCCAGGGCATCATCGTCACCATCTGGGACGCGGTGCTTTGCGGCTCCATGGCGCTAGCCGGCGGCTCGAGCTCGTCGGTGTCCTACCTGACGGCCGTGGGCCTCACGGTGGTCATCTACCTCGTTGGCTACGTGCTGTTCTTCCTCGGCTACTTCAAGCTGGTGCTCAAGCACGCCGATCTGCCCCGCGTGTTCAACGTGTTCGGCGGAAAGGTGGGCAAGTGCATCGTCGCCGCCTGTGGTCTGGCGCTGACTCTGTTCGCTCTCGTGGTGTCGTTCTTCCCTTCCAGCGAGCTGTCGGCTGAGGCCAATGTGGTCTACGTAGTTACGCTGCTGGTGTGCTGGGCCGTCTCGGTGGCCATCCCGTTCGTCATCTACGGGCTGCGCCATCATTGGGACGGCACCGAAAAACCCACGCCGAAGCAGGTCGCGCCCAAGACCCCGACCTCGCCGAAGGCGCCCCACCCTGCAGGCTAGGCGCCCGTCTTCAAAGGCGCGGGCCGCAAGGCCCAAGCGCCCCCGCCCGGTCGCCCCTCTCTCAGCGATTCGCGGACAGTCCCGACCGACACGTCCGCCGCGCATAACCTCTATCCGCCCTCGACCAACCTATCCCTTTGGTGTCCCGCCCCAAGCCCGGCACCTCACGCAGCAAAGGAGACTGCCATGACTGACAAAGATGTTAAGCTCGTCTCGACCGAGGAGCTCGGCGAAATGGACGCCAAGACCGGCTATACCAGCCCGATCTTCGGCTCCTACGCCTCCGACGTTGAAATGCCCACCACAAAGCTCAACCACGATCCCGTCGAGCCCCGCATCGCCAGCGAGATCATCCGCGAGTACATCGGCACCGAGGGCAACGCGCACCAGAACCTGTGCACTTTCGTCCAGACCTACATGGAGCCCGAAGCTGCCGAGCTGATGAAGGACACGCTGGAGAAGAACGCCATCGACAAGGACGAGTACCCGATGACGGCCGATCTGGAGAACCGCTGCGTGAAGATTATCCAGGATCTGTGGCATGCCGACCAGAACGAGCAGCCCATGGGCACCTCGACTGTAGGCTCGTCTGAGGCGTGCATGCTCGGCGGCCTGGCCGCCTTGTTCCGCTGGAAGGCCCTGGCGAAGGAGGCTGGCATCGACATCTACTCGTCGCACCGCCCCAACCTCGTCATTACGAGCGGCTATCAGGTGTGCTGGGAGAAGTTCTGCCGTTACTGGGACATCGAGATGCGCGAGGTCCCCATGGACGCCGATCATCTGTACATGACGCCCGAGCAGTGCATGAAGTACGTTGACGACCACACCATCGCCGTTGTCTGCATCTTGGGCATCACCTACACGGGCCGCTACGACGACGTGAAGGGCATCGACGCCGCCCTGACCGAGTACAACAAGACCACCAACATGCCCGTGCGCATCCACGTGGACGCCGCATCCGGCGGCATGGTGGCCCCGTTTATCGAGCCCGACCTCGAGTGGGACTTCCGCCTGCCCAACGTCTGGTCCATCTCCACGTCCGGCCACAAGTACGGCCTGGTCTATCCCGGCATCGGCTGGATCGAGTGGCGCTCCAAGGAGGCCCTGCCCGAGGATCTGATCTTCTGGGTGAGCTACCTGGGCGGCCAGGAGGCCACTATGGCCATCAACTTCAGCCGCTCCGCCTCCCAGATCATCGGCCAGTACTACGCGTTCATGCGCAACGGCTTCGAGGGCTACAAGGAAATCCAGCAGCGCACCATGGACGTGGCGCATCACCTGGTAGAGGGCATCAAGAAGATGGGCATCTTCATCATGTACGAGGAGGCCACCGAGATTCCGATCCTCTGCTGGAGCCTCGATCCGGCCGCTGGCAAGAAGTGGACTCTGTACGATCTGGACGATCGTCTGCGCATGCACGGTTGGCAGATCCCGGCCTACCCGCTGCCGGCGAACATGGAAGATGTCACCTGCCAGCGCATCGTGACCCGTGCCGACCTGTCCATGTCCATGGCCGACAAGTTCCTGAAGGACATGGCCGCCGAGATCAAGAACCTCGACAACGCCACCGTTATCGGCCAGCAGGACTCCAACATCTCGAAGAAGTCCTTCGACCATAGCGGACGCTAGGCCGCAGCGCCCCACCGGCGCGTAACGACCCGAGAGCTTAGACGAGTGCCCTGCGGCTCATTGCCGCAGGGCACTCTGGGTGATAGAGGGCATAAATTGCCAGTACGCCTCAGGTCGGCGAGACGCACCCGCTCGTCCCGCCCGGGCAAGCGAAATCCGCTAGGGAAGCAGCAGCTGGGCGATCTGCACGGCGTTCAGCGCGGCCCCCTTGCGAATCTGGTCGGCCACATCCCAAAACGCGATGCCGTGGGGCACTGTGGGGTCTTTGCGCAAACGGCCGACGAAGGTGCCGTCGGTGCCGGCGAGCAGGCCCGGCATGGGATACACCTTGTTCTCGGTGTCGTCCATCACCACGACGCCCGGGGCTACCTCCAGAGCTGCGCGAGCCGCCTCGACCGTCACCTCGTCGGCGAACTCGACGTTGATGGACTCGCCGTGGCAGCGCAGCACCGGCACACGCACGCAGGTGGCCGCCACCTCGATAGCCGGGTCGTTCATGATCTTCTTAGTCTCCACCACCATCTTCCACTCTTCCTTGGTGGAGCCGTCGTCCATGAACACGTCGATGTGCGGAATGGTGTTGAAGGCGATGCGATGGGCGAAGGCCTCGATGGTCAGCTCCTCATCGGGCGTGCCGTTCAGGTAGTCGCGCGTCTGATCGAACAGCTCCGCCATGGCAGGCGCTCCGGCACCCGAGGCCGCCTGGTAGGTGGACACCACCACGCGCTTGATGGGCGACAAATCGTAGAGCGGCTTGAGGGCCACCACCATCTGGATGGTGGAGCAATTCGGATTCGCGATAACGCCTGAGTGCCACGCCACGTCCTGCGGGTTCACCTCGGGCACCACGAGCGGCACGTCCTCATCCATGCGGAAGGCGCTCGAGTTGTCGATCATCACGGCACCGGCGGCCGTCACCGCCTCGCGCATGGCCTTGGAAACGCCGGCGCCCGCCGAGAACAGGGCGATATCCACGCCCTCGAAGGCCTCCGGGGTCATCTCCTGCACCGTAAGCTCACCGGCGGGCACCTGCCCGCAGCCCTCGAAGGGCACCGTCTTGCCCGCCGAGCGGGCGCTTGCCAGCGCGCGCACCTCAGCCGCCGGGAAGTCAACATCGTGCAGTACGCGCAAAAACTCCTGTCCCACCGCACCCGTGGCCCCAGCCACGGCAACTACCGGGTTCGCGGGCATTTCCTTCGTCCAAGCCATGGGTTCTCTCCCCTTCTCTCGTGTGTTCTGCTCGGTTGTGCGGCAAGGGCATGGGCCCTTGCCCTACTTCTTCACATCACCGGTTCGCCCAAGGAAGTCAGCGAGGGTTCAACCGGTGCCTGGCATTGGGCCGAACCGCGGCCGAGCGGCCTTCGCGCCGCGAGGGAAAGCGGTGAAGCGCAAGGCCAGGTGCCCGTCGGAACCGCAGCGTCGGCCCGCTCCGTCGTTGCATAGCAACGACGAAACATCACCGCCCCTTCTTCATCTTCGCGGCAATCTCCTCAGCCGAAAGCTGGGTCTCCACGAACAGGTCGTCGGAATCCAGGCCGAAGGCAGTATGCAGGCATTGCACGGCCTGGGCCGCCTGGGCCGCATCCACGATCATGGACAGGCGGATAGGCGAAGTGGAAATGGCCACGATGTTGATATTGTTGTCGCCCAGCGTCTGGAAGGTGCGCGAGGCCACGCCCGGCGAGGACTTCATGCCCGTGCCCACCAAGCTCACCTTCGCGATATCCTCGTCCACGATGAACTCGCGGGCGCCTATCTCGGGCACGATGCGCTCCATGGTCTCCACTGCCCGGGCCAGATCGGCTCCCGGCGTGGTGTAGGAGATGTCGGTGTAGCCGGCCTCGGATACGTTCTGGATGATCATATCCAGGTTCACGTTGTTGGCGGCAAGCGCCGAGAACACCTTCGCGGCGACGCTGGGGGCGTCGGGCACGTGGCGCACGGTCACCTTCACCTCCGAGGTGTCGCTGGCGATGCCGGTGATGACGGCCTCCTCCATTTCGTACTCCTCCTTCACATAGGTTCCCTCCGCATCGGAGAACGCGGAGCGGGAATGGATGACCACTTTCCATTTGCGGGCAAACTCCACCGCGCGGCTCTGCAGCACGCCCGAGCCGGCGCTGGAGAGCTCCAGCATATCGTCGTAGCAGATGGAGTCGAGCTTGCGGGCGCGGGGAGCCACGCGCGGATCGGTGGTGTAGACGCCGTCCACGTCCGAGTAGATCTCGCATACATCGGCGTTGATGCCCCAGGCGATTGCCACCGCCGTGGTATCCGACCCGCCGCGACCGAGGGTGGTGATGTCGCCGTTGGCGTCGATGCCCTGAAAACCCGCCACTACGGGAATATAGCCGGCATCCAGCGCATCCAAGATGCGCTCGTTGTGCACCTTGATGATCTTCGCCTTGTTGTGGGTACCGTCGGTCTCGATGCCCGCCTGGCGGCCGGTGAAGCTCATGGACTTGTAGCCGAGCGCCTCCACCGCCATGGCCAGAAGCGTCATGGAGACCTGCTCGCCGGTGGACAGCAGTCGATCGAGCTCGCGAGCGGGAGGCGCGCCGGTGACGGCGCTGGCAAGGCCCATGAGCTCGTCGGTGGTCTTGCCCATGGCCGAGACCACCGCCACCACCTCGTCGCCGGCCTGACGCATGCGCACGAGACGCTTGGCGACGTTTTTGATGCGCTCGGGCGACGCGACCGAGGTTCCCCCGAACTTCGCGACTATCAGAGCCATGGCGCTTTCTCCTTCTCAGAATGCGAGGAATTGCCTTCCGAATACGTGAGCCACCACTATACCAAGAAATGGCGGGGCCGTTTTCTTATGTCGGTTTTCCGACGGTGGACGGGCGCGGGCCGCTCGCGGGCCGCCCATTGTCTATGATGAAGCCGTTGCGTACTATAGGCACTTCGCCGCGGCAGCCCGCCCCGGCGCCCTGCCATCCGAGCCTGTCGGGAGGAGCCTGTAATGCCGGCCATCATCACCCACGATCTGTTCGCCAAGGACATCTACGGCACCGCCTTCGAGTCCATCGGGGGCACTCGTGACGAGGCCGAGGCGTTCCTGCTCGGCAACCAGGGGCCCGATCCACTCTTCTTCGTCGGCGCCGATGCGCGCTACCTCGCCTGGCGCGATTTGGGAAGCGCCCTGCACCGCCGCCAGCCGGCCGAGCTGCTCGTCGCCTTCAAGCGGGCCGTCCCGCATCTTGCGCCCCCGGCGCGCTCTACTGCGCGAGCCTATGTGCTGGGCTTTGCCTGCCACTACCTGCTCGACCGCACCGTGCACCCGCTGGTGTTCGGCCAGGAGCGCATGTTGACCAGCGCCGGAGTGGAGGGGCTCACCCCCGATGACCACAGCGAGGTGCATGCGGTCATCGAAACCGATCTGGACGAGCTGGCGCTTGCCGCCAAGCGCGGCGAGACCGTCGCCAGCTTCAATCCGGCCCGTTCCATCCTGAAGGGCAGCGACGCCATGCTCTCGATCGTCTCGCGCCTGTACGCCGAGGCGGTAGGCAATACCCTCGGCGCATCGATTCCCGAGAACCTGTTCCGCGCCTCTGTGCGCGCCGACCGCATCGCCCAGCGCGTGCTCTACTCGCCGTCGGGAGCGAAACGTCGGGCACTGGGCGTCCTCGAGCGCGCCGTGCGCCCCCATTCGATGCTGGCGGCCCTGAGCCACCGCGGCGGCGAGCGAACCGAGACGCCCTTCGCCAACGGGAACGGCGAGCCATGGGCCGACCCCTTCACCGGCCAGATGCGCGCCGAGAGCTTCTGGGATCTGTACGAGACCGCCCGATCCGAGGCGCTTGCCGCCCTCGCGACCATGGACGACGACGAATTCGGCGACGAGGAGGCCCACCGGCTCGCCGCCGATCTGAACTTCTACGGCGAGCCGGTCGTAGCCCGCATCACCGCTGTCGAGAACGTTGACGGCTCCCCTGCCGCACCCGCCAAGTCCTCTCGCACCGACGAGGATGCGCCCGCATGCTAGAGACCGCCTTCACCCTCCCCTTCTGGTTCGAGTTCGCCGCCACCGTCACCGGCGGCCTGTCCGGCGGCATGTCGGCGGTACGCGCCCGCTACGATATCTTCGGGTGCGTGGCCATCGCCTGCATCACCGGCATGGGCGGCGGCATCATCCGCGACGTGCTGCTGCAGGAATACGGCCTGTACGCTTTCCAAAGCCCCTGGTTTCTGCTCTCGTGCGCCGTGGCCGGCGTGATCGTCTTCTACTTCGGCAAGCTGGCCACCTACCTCGATCCCATCGTCGACCTGCTCGACAACATCTCGGTAGCGCTGTGGGCCATCATCGGTGCCTCGAAGAGCCTCTCGGCCGGCCTCGGCATCATCCCCTCGGTCGTGCTCGGCACCATTACCGCCATCGGCGGCGGCATCTCCCGCGACGTGCTCATGAACCGTGCGCCCGTGGCCTTCCAAACCGGCCCCATCTACGGCAGCGCGGCGCTCATCGGCTGCATCGTGTACTGCCCGCTAAAGGCCAACGGCATCCTGCCCGACTCGGCGGGGTTCCTGTGCGCTATGCTCATCATGGCCCTGCGCTACCTGTCGCTCATCTTAGGTTGGCGCACCAAGCCGCCGCGCGACTACTCCGACCGCGTCGTGGAAAGCGTCGTGCGGCCGGCCCGATTCATCGCCCGCAAGGTGCACGTGCCCATGGGAAAAACCGCCCGCGAGCGCCAGGGCAGCACGCGTTTGGAACGCTTCAAGCGCCAGGGCAAGCGCCTCTACGACCGCTTGAGCGGCCGATGGATGGACGAGACCGGCGAGCAGATGCAGCCCACGGTGCTCATGGACAAGCTGGAGCTTCCCATCGTGGATGCCGAGAAGGCATCGCCCGGCGCAGAGAGCGACGAGGCGCAGGCGACAGGGCCCGAGCCCGATCCGTCCGACCGCCTCTTCGTCGATCGCGACGAACTGTACCGCATCATCGGGCTTTCCCCCGATCCCGAGCCTATCGAGGAGCCCGATCCCTTCGAGCCCCAGACTCCCGAGCCGGCCCGCCATCGCTCCAAGAGCCAGGTGAAAGCCGGCAACCCCCGCGCCCGCAAGAAAGCGGAGACGGAGGCGCACGAGCCAACGGCCCCGAATCTCCGAGACGCCGAGGCCGGGAAAGACGCTGGGGCCGCCCCCAACGAACAGGCCCCCGATCCAACTGATTAGCAGTCTGAGCACAGCACGAGGGTCCCGGCACGGTGCCGGGACCCTCGCCTTTGCAACGCATTCTTGTGCAGCGCCCCTACAAGGATGAGGCGCCCGAAGCGCTACATGTTCTTCAGCAGGATGGTGCTCATGAGATCGGCCGTGTGCTCGCAGGCATCGCAGCAGCTTTCCATATGATCGTAGAGGCGCGACCATTTCAGCACGTGCACCGGCTCGTCGGCATGGTTCACGTGCAGGTTGCGGATAACTTCCACGTACAGCGTGTCGGCCTCGTCCTCGTAGTTGCTCACCTCGATGACCAGCTGCTTGAAGCTCTTGGAGCGCTTGAAGTTGCGGAAGTCCTCCATGGCCACGTGCACCGCCTTGCAGGACCTGCGGATGAGCGTGGCGAAGCGCTTGGCATCGTCGGGGATCTGGTGCACGTCGTACATGTACAGGTACTGGAGCACATCCTCCATCTCGTCGAGGATGTTGTCGAGGGCCTGGGCCAAAGCCACGATGTCCTCGCGATCGAACGGCGGCATGAAATCGCCGGCCACCTGCTTGTAGATATCGTGGTTGATGGTGTCGCCACCGTGCTCCAGCTCGTGGGCCTCCTCCAACATGGGGCGCAGGGCCGCGGCATCGGTGAACTCGTCCATGGCGCGGATGAGCACGCCGGCCTCCTGGACGGCCAGATCGGACAGCTCCTCGTAGGCGCTGAAATAATCGTACTTGTGCTTCTTACCCACTGTGTTCTCCTTTTCGCGTTACAGGATCATAAGAAACAACTTCGCGCAGATGTAGCCGAGGATGCCGCAGCCGGGGAAGGTGAGCACCCACGTCTTCACCATGTCGATGGCAATGGACCACTTCACGCTCTTGGGGCTCTTGGCCGCTCCCACGCCCATGATGGCCGTGGTGTTGGTGTGGGTGGTCGAAACGGGAAGGCCGCCGAAGGTGGCCAAGAAAAGGCTCACGAACGTGGACAGGGACGCGGCAAAGCCCTGGAAGGCCTCAAGCTTCACCATATCCATGCCAACGGACTTGATGATGCGCTCGCCGCCCACGGCAGTACCGAAGCCCATGTTGAACGCGCAGAAGATCATGAGCCACATGGGCATGGCCACGCCGGAGAGGTCCATACCCATGCCGGCAGTCATCATGATAGCCAGCATGAAGATGGACATGAACTTCTGACCGTCCTGGGCCCCGTGCATGAAGGCCACCGCGGCCCCCGAGCCCACCTGGGCCCACTTGAAGAAGCGGTTGGCCCGAACCCGGTCGGCATTGCGGAACAGCCGTCCGATAATCTTGTAGTTGATCCAGCCGAGGCCGAAACCGAGCAGAGTGGACAGCAAGATGCCGTAAATCACTTTCATCCATTCCGCCCCGTTGATAGCATCCAAGCTGCCCTGCACGGCGATGGCCGCGCCGGTAAGGCCGGCGATGAGCGAGTGGGATTGGGAGGTGGGGATGCCGAACCACCAAGCCGCCGCCCCCCACACGATAATGGCCACCATGGCCGCCATAAGAGCCGTCAGCGCCTGATGGGAGTCGCCGCCGAAGTCCACCATGGAGAAGATGGTGTGGGCTACGGCCGTGGACACGAGGGACACGAGCAGAAGCCCGAGGAAGTTGAAGACGGCCGCCATGATGATGGCGTGACGCGGCTTCATGGCACGGGTTGAAACCGCCGTGGCAATGGCATTAGGGGCATCGGTGGCGCCATTCACGACGATAACGCCGATATTGAGCAGCGTTACCACCATCAAAATAGGGTTCTGCATCAACTCGGAGAGGAAAAAAGTCCACTCGATGGTCACGGAGTTCCTTCCAACGGACGGTCAAGGGCCGAAAATGCGCACCGTATTAAGTCTAACCTATGACAGCCTGTCGGCAAGACAGATCGCCATATTTTTTCATCATCCTGGAAAAGTTCGTCGAAGATGCCCCATCCGGCCAGACGATGCCGACCGCGCGCCCCGAAAACAACTCCGCCGCTCTACTCCGGGTCGCCGTAGAGGGCGAAGACGCGACGGCGCTCGGCGCCGATGGTGGTGAGGCTGTTATGGCCGGGAAGAACTGCCGTGTCGTCGGGCAGCGCCGCGAGCTTCTTGAGCGACGCGCGCATATCGGCCATCGATCCGCCCTCGAAGTCGGTGCGGCCGATGGTGCCGGCGAACAGGGTGTCGCCGGAGATAAGCACCGGCAGCCCCTCGGGGTGGTTGCCGAACTGCGGGATATCGAACAGGCAGAGGGAGCCGGGGGTGTGCCCCGGGGTCTCGATGACCTTCCACTTCATGGAACCCACCTCCACGATGTCGCCCTGGGCCACGGTGCGATCCACCGGGCAGGGCACCCCGCGGGTGGACAAGTCGGCGTCGGAGGGGCGCTCGATCTGGGGCGCGTCGGCCGCGCTCGCAATGACCGGGGCGCCCGTGGCCTCGCGCAGCTCGGCGGCGGCGCCGGTGTGGTCGAAGTGCCCATGGGTGAGCACGATGGCGTCCACCCGCGCCCCGTCGAGGGCGGCCATAATCTTGTCAGCCGAGCAGCTCGGGTCGACCACCATAGTGCCCTCGCCGTCGGAGATGATGTACACGTTGTTGGCGAGCACGCCCATGACCAGGTACTTCACATCGACGCAAAGCCCGCTTACCTCATACAGATCCATTGCCATCGTTCAGCCTTTCGCTACCATTATCCGTGACTCATCGGGGTCGGAGCCGCCGGGTATTCCGATTCGCTCAAACAGTCCTCGCTTTGTGAAACAGGACATTCAGTCCTGTTTCAGTCGCTGCGGAACTCGCTCGGTCGAAACACCCGCCGTCTCCTCTACACTCAACTCTTCTTGGATGCTCCTTGGGGCATCATTCTATGGGCATCGAAGACGCCGTCCACCTCGGTGAGGCGCTTTGTCATCCTCTCGATAACCGGCAGATCGCTCACCTGGAACAAAAAGCGCATCTCCACCATGCCGTCGCGGTGGGTAGTGGTGTTGCACGACAGCACGTTGGCCCCCATCTCGGAGATGACCCGGGTCACGTCCAGAAGCAGGCTCATGCGGTCGAGGGCCTCCACATAGATTTCCACCTGGTAGGTGGCCGCCGCCGAGGGCGTACCCTCCCATTCCACCTCGATGATACGCTCGGGGTGCCGCTTCAGATCGAGCGCATTGGGGCAGTCGGCCCGGTGCACCGACACGCCGCGCCCGCGGGTCACGAACCCTAAGATCTCGTCGCCCGGCACCGGGTTGCAGCAGCGCGACAGGCGCACGAGCACGTCATCGACGCCCTTCACCACGATACCCTGGGACGTATGGGTCTCGTGCTTCTTGGGACGCTTCACGCTCGTGAGCATAGGGGGCATGATGCCCGTGGAGGACGCCGAAGATCCCACGTTGGGCTTGCCGGCTTCCTCGTTTCCCTTGTCCACGAGAATCTTCAGCAGGCGGTTGCTTACATGCTGGGCCCGCTCCTTCCCCGCTCCCACCTGCACGAACATATCGTCGGGATCCTTGAAGCCCATGGCCTCCGCCACCAGCTTCAGCGCTCGCAGCGACTGCGCGTTGGAGATGCCCAGGCCGTGCTTGCGCATCTCGCGGGCAAGCATATCGCGGCCCATCTGCAAGTCGTCGGAGCGCGTTACCTTCGAGAAGTACGACCGGATCTTCGAGCGTGCGCTGGGGGTCTTCACCAGGTTCAGCCAGTCGCGGGAGGGCCCGGCGCTCTTCTGGGTGAGGATCTCCACGCGGTCGCCCACCTGCAGCTTGTAGGACAAGGGCACGATGGAGCCGTTCACCTTCGCGCCCACGCAGTGGTTGCCCACCTCGGTGTGGATGGCGTAGGCAAAATCAATGGGGGTGGAGCCGGCCCGCAGGGAGATGACCTCGCCCTGGGGCGTGAACACGAACACCTCGGTGTTGTCGAGGTCCATCTTCAACGACTTGAGGAATTCGCGGGAGTCCTCGGTCTCGTCCTGCCAGTCCACCATCTGGCGCAGCCAGGCGAGCTGGGCGTCCAGATTGTCGGCAGCACCCGGGCGCGAGCCGCCCGTCTCCTTGTAGCGCCAGTGGGCCGCCACGCCGTATTCGGAGTTGCGGTGCATCTCCTCGGTGCGGATCTGCACCTCCAAGGGCCGGCCCGTCGGGCCCATGACCGTCGTGTGCAGCGACTGGTACATGTTGAACTTCGGCATGGCGATGTAGTCTTTGAAGCGGCCCGGCATAGGGTGCCAAATGGTGTGCACGGCGCCGAGGGCCGAGTAGCAGTCCTTCACCGAACTCGTGATGATGCGCACGGCGATGAGGTCGTAGATCTCCGAGAAGCCCTTGCCCTTCTTCGTCATCTTCTGGTAGATGGAGTACAAATGCTTCGGCCGACCCATGATCTGGGCGGTGATGCCGAGCTTGTCCATCTCGTCGTGGAGCACCGCGATAACATCGGCCAGGTACTTCTCGCGCTCGGCGCGTGACTCGGTGACCATGCGGCTGACCTGCTTGTACTTATTGGGTTCCAGGTAGAAGAACGACAGGTCCTCAAGCTCCCACTTGATGGAGTTGATGCCGAGGCGGTGCGCGATGGGCGCGTAGATCTCCAGGGTCTCGCGGGACTTGAAGATGCGCCGATCCTCCCGCAGGGCCGCGAGCGTACGCATGTTGTGCAGGCGGTCGGCCAGCTTGATGACGATGACGCGGATGTCCTTGGACATGGCCACGAACATCTTGCGGATGGTGGCCGCCTGCTCGTCGGTGAGGCTCTCCACCTCGATGCGGGTGATCTTGGTGACGCCCTCCACGAGCGCGCGCACCTGGGGGTTGAAGGCGTGCTCCACCTCCTCGGCGGTCACCTTCGTGTCCTCCACGGTGTCGTGGAGCAGCGCCGCGCAGATGGTTTCCGCGTCCATGCGCAAATCGGCCAGGATGATGCCCACCTCGATGGGATGGATGATGAACGGCTCGCCGGACTTGCGGCACTGGCCCGCGTGGGCCGTGCGCGCGAACTCGAAGGCGCGCGCGAGCATAGCCTCCTCCGCAGCGTCCATGTAGGCGCCCGTCAGCCGCGCGAGCTCGGCAAAGCGGTCCTCGGGCGTGCTCGCCGCCGAAACCGCCGACTGGCCCGTGGGGTCGGGACGGCCCAGGAGGGCGTCCACGGTCTGCTTGGTGGCCGACCCCTCGGCCACGGCCGCGGGCGTCACTCCGCGGTAGGGCATATCTTCCTTCTCGGCGCTCACCGGCGCCTCCCTTCTCCTTCTCACGCGGCCGGAAGGGCCGCAGAAACGTCGCTATTCCCTATCGCCCCGGCGGTCGCTTCGGCACAATGGGGTGGCTCAGCCGAATGGTAAGCCCCTGGGTGTCGCAGCCCAGGGCCCAGTTGCAAAAACCGCCGAAGCCCGTACGCTCGTCGATCCCCTCGCGGTAGCGCACCGAATCGGTCAGCTCCACGCGGTCGGCACCCTCGCGCACGCGCACCCACAGGGCAGAGCGCCCCGCTTCATGCACGGTGCGCGTCTCGATAAGCCCGAGCTCGCGGAATACCGCCAGCCCGCACGCCGCCGAGGTGGGGCTCACAGCGCAGAAGCAGTCCGAGGCCTTCTCGGCCAGATCGGCATCGCCTACGGGGAAATAGTCGTCGGGGCATTCCCGCTGCAGATGGCGCAGACGGCGGTACACCTGGGCCATCACATCGTGATCGGGCGTGGCATCGGCCAGAATGCGCTCGTTTAGGGCCGCATCTCCCCGTCCGTAGAGCAGATGCACCCACGCCGGCTTGCCGTCGCGCCCGGCCCGGCCGCTCATCTGATTGAACTCCACATCGCTGAAGGGCAGATGGTACAGCACCACATGTCGAATATTGGGGATATCCACCCCCTCGCCGAAGGCCGAGGTGGCAACGAGCACCTTCAGATCATCGTTGCGGAACAGCTCCTCCACCCGCTTGCGCTCGGCGCGGGACAGGCCTGCGTTGTAGAAGCCGATGAGGCAGGCAAGCTGGGGCACGCGACGGCGCAGCAGGCGCGCAAGCGCCACCGAGTGCTCGCGAGAGTTCACATAGACGACGGTCTTCTCTCCAGCGGCCACCAAACTCGCCAGGTAGTCGTCACGATGCGGGATGTTGCGCTGGTCGTCCACGAACAGGTTGTCGCGGGCCGTCTCGTCGATGACCGACTCGCGCACGGGAAGCACCGCATCGATGTCCTCGGCGATGTCGTCGTTGGCCGTGGCCGTCACCGCGAGCACCGTAGGCGCCCCCATGCGCGCGATGGCATGGCCGAGCTGGGTATAGGCCACACGCTGGCCGGCCTTGGCCTGGCCGATGTGGTGCGCCTCGTCCACCACCACGAACTTGATGCGCCCGGAGGCGGCCAGCTCGTCGGTGTGGAACATGAGGTACTCCGGCGTGGTGAGCACGATGTCGATCGATCCGTCGGCCAACCCCGCGTACACCCGGGCCCGCTCCTCGGGCGTGGACTCGCCGGTGATAACGGCGCTGGCCACCCCGAAGCGCTCGAGGCTCGCGCGCAGGTGGAATACCTGGTCGGCAATGAGCGCGCGCAGCGGGTAGATGAACAGGCTCGCCTCATGGGCCACCAATGCCCGCACAGCGGCGTGCACCTGGAAGCACAGCGACTTGCCCCGGCCCGTGGCCATAACGGCGAAGGTGGAGCGGTCGGCCGCGAGCGCGTCCAAGATCTGGCGCTGAGCCGGATGCAGCGAGGCCTTCCCGATGATGGCCTCGATGACAGCGTCCTCGAGGCCCTTCGGGTCGCGGGCGGCCACCTCCTCCCACCTCCGACGGCGCTCGGCCAGGTCGGGCCCATCTGCGGGCGCGTCCTCCTCGGCCGCATCGGCGGCAAGCAGCACCTCATCGGATTCGGCGAACTTGTCGGCGAAGAAGGCCAGCGCATCCGGATCGAGGCAGGCCTCCAGGGCGCAGCAGGTGCGGGCCGGGGCAATGGCCTCCAGCATCGCCTTCACCGAATGGCGCCCCCGCCACTCGTCGATCTGCACCGTGAAGGCGGCATCCACCACGGCATCGTTCACAAGCAGGGCCTCGATAGCCTGGCAGTGGAACATGATGCCCGCCACCGAGGCGCGGCCGTTGGTGAGCGTGCAGGCAAAGTGATCCTTGGTCTGGCCCACCGCCCGCGTGTTCACCAGCGTGACGTTGCGGGCCAGATAGACCGGCTGGGGGTTTTCCTGACCGAAGGGAGCCAGGCGATCCACCAGGGCCACCGTCTCCAAAGTCAGCTCGCCCAAGCCCACCACAGCATCCACCGTGGTCAACGGGTGGAAGGCAGCCTCGGGAAGCTTCTGCATGTAGGCGTCCAAGCCCTCGGCGAACTTTTTGAGGTTCTTCGTGGGGATGGTCACGCCCACGGCCGCCCCATGACCCCCGAAGCGGGTGGTGAGGTGCGAGAGCGACTCCACGGCCTCGAACAGGTTCACGTCGCCCACAGACCGGCCGCTACCGCGGGCCTCTTCCCCGTCCACCGTGAACAAGAGCGAGGGCACCCCGTAGGCATTCACGAGCCGCGAGGCCACGATGCCCTTCACGCCCTCGTGCCAGCCCTCGCCGGCCACCACGAGCGCCCGCTGGCCGTGGTAGATCTCGCTGGCCTGGGCGCGGGCGATATCCGACAGCTCGGCCTCGATGGCGCGGCGCTGGTTGTTCACGTCTTCCAGTGCCTCGGCCATGGTGCAGCACTCGCCGTAGTTGTCGCACATGAGCAGGTCCAGCGCCAAATCGGCGTTGCCCATGCGCCCGGCGGCGTTCAGCCGCGGGATGAGCGAGAACGACAGATTCGTGGCACTCATGGGCTTGCCGGCCTGGCCCGTGGTGGCCAGAAGCGCCGCGATGCAGGGGCGGGGGTTCTCGTTCATACGGGAAAGCCCGTCGGCCACGAGCGCCCGGTTCTCGTCGCGCATGGGCATGAGGTCGGCCACGGTGCCCAAGGTGGCGAAGTCGGTGTAGCTGCGCCACAGGTGCGGGAACCCCAGCCGCGAGCCCATCATCTGCACGAGCTTTAGGGCCACTCCCACGCCGGCCAGGATGGCACTCGGGCAACCGGGGTGCATCTTCGGATCGGCCACGCACACGCCCTCGGGCACCAGATCGGCCGCCTCGTGGTGGTCGGTGATGTACACCTCGATGCCCGTCTTCACGATCTCGGCCACCTCGTGCTTGCAGGCGATGCCGCAGTCCACCGTGACGATCACATCGGGGGAAAGCTCGCGAGCGCGCTCGAAGGCGGCCGCCGTGATGCCGTAGCCCTCCTCGAAGCGGCGCGGAATGAACGGGAAGGCGCAGGCGCCCAGCGCCCGCAAGCCCCGGGTGAGCACTGTGGTGGCCGAGATGCCGTCCAGATCGAAGTCGCCGAACACGACGATGCGCTTCTTCGCCTCGATGGCGGCGATAAGGCCGTCGGCCACGTCGGCGAGGCCGGGAATGTCGTAGGGGTTCGCCCAGTCGCGGTCGAGCGACGGCGAGAGGAAGCGCTTGGCGGCGCGTACCGTGGTGATGCCACGGCCAACGAGCGTGGCGGCGATGAAACGGGGCAACCCCAGGTCGTGCTGGAGACGCGCCACGACGGCGGGGTCGGCTTCCCTGATGCTGAACTGGGCGGTCATGGTGACAGGCTACCTAACATGCTCAAACTCTTGTGTCTTGCCGTCCATTTTCGCATAAAGCACCCCGCCTGTCACCGCCGCGGGCGCGCTCGTTACAATCCACAGAACACGAAGCGGCGGAAGGCGGGGCGGGGCCGCCTCCTCGCCGAAGAGCACGCCCCGCCGTCCTGCAACCCGGAAAACAACCGGGGGCCGCCCCAACAGACGGCCCCCGGCCCTCGAGGGGCGTAAACGGCAGTGCTACCTAGCCGCCGCCTTCAGAAGATCGAACACCGCATCGGGAGTCACGGCACCCATGACAGCCTCGGCCAGGGCGCGGGCCTCCTCGTGTCTCCACCCGGCGATGGCGGCGCGGGTGGCCAGAATGCTCGCGGGCCCCACGCTGTACTCCGTGAGCCCGAAGCTGATCCACAGCGGGATGAGCAGCGGATCGGCCGCCGCCTCGCCGCACATGCCCACGGGAATGCCCGCCGCCGTGCCGGCGGCGATGACCGAGCGGATGGAGCGGAGCACCGCGGGGTTGAAGGCGGAGTACAGGTAGCGCACCCGATCGTTGCCGCGATCCACCGCCATGGTGTAGCCGGTCAGATCGTTCGTGCCGATGCTGAAGAAGTCGGCCTCGGCCGCCAGCGCATCGGCCATGAGAGCCGCCGCCGGCGTCTCGATCATCACGCCCACGGGCACATCCTTGTTGCAGGCGACGCCCTCGCGGGAGAACTCGTCGGCATAGCGGCGGATGAGGGCGCGCACCTGGCGCAGCTCCTCAACGCCAGTCACGAGCGGCACCATGATGCGCACGTCCCCGAAGGCGCTCGCCCGCAGAAGCGCCCGCAGCTGGGTGCGGAACACGTCCTCGCGGGCCAGGCAGTAGCGGATGGCGCGGAAGCCCATGAAGGGGTTGTCCTCCTTCTCCAGGCCCAGGTAGGGAATGTCCTTGTCGCCGCCGATGTCCAGGGTGCGGATGATGACGGGGCGCCCCTTCATGATGAGGGCCGCCTGCTGGTAAGCGCGGAACTGCTCCTCCTCGGTGGGCATCGCGCCGCCGTCCATGAACAGAAACTCGGTGCGGAACAGGCCCACGCCCTCGCCGTCGTTGTCCACCACGGCCCGGGCGTCCTCCACCGAGCCGATGTTGCCGAACAGCTCCACCTGGCACCCGTCGGCAGTGACGGTCTTCTTCCCCACGAAGCGCTGCAGAGCCTCCTTCTCGCGGCGCAGGGCCTCCTGGCGCACGCGGGCCGCCGCAAGCTCGGCCTCGTCGGGCGCCACGGCTACCGTGCCCTCGCCGCCGTCCACAATGACCTGGGCGCCCTCGGGCAGCTTCCGCACCGCATCCGGCACGGCCAGCACGGCGGGAATCTCCAGGGCACGGGCCAGGATGGCCGAGTGGCTCGTCATGCCGCCGGTCTCCGTCACGATACCCACGACGTTGTCGCGGTCGAGGCCGGCGGTCATGGAGGGCACCAGATCGTGGGTGACGAGCACGGTGCCCCGCGGCACGCGGGACACGTCCACCTCGCGCACGCCGAGCAGCTGGCAGAGCACGCCGCTCTTGATGTCGCGCACATCGGCGGCCCGCTGGCGCGTCAGGTCGTCGTCGGCGGCCTCGAACATGACGGCGAAGGTCTCGCATACCGTATCGAGGGCCGCCTCGGCGCACTGGCCGCCGTCAATGAGGTTGTCCATCTCGGCCACCATGAACGGGTCGGAAATCATGAGCACATGGCCCTCGAGGATGGCGGCCTCGGCATCGCCCACGCGTTCGCGCACCACCTCGGCCTTCTCGCGCGTAAGCGCCGAGAAGGCCTCGATGGCGCCGTGCAACCGGCTCTTCTCCGCCTCGGCGTCGGTCACCTCCACTGCCTCGTAGGCAAGGCAGGGCTCGGCGATGACCATCACCGTGCCGATGCCCAGCCCCGGCGAGGCGGCAACGCCCGCAAGCGCGGCCATGGGGCTACTCCCCCAGGCCCGACTCGATAAGCTGGATGGCCGCGTCGAGCGCCGCCTGCTCGTCGGCACCCTCGCAGCGCACCTCGACCTCGGTGCCGCACTTGATGCCGGCGGCCACGATGGCCATGAGGCTCTTCGCGTTCACTTCCTTGCCCGCGGCCACGATGGTGACATCGCTCGCGAAGGGCGCCATGGCCGAGGCCAAAACGCCGGCCGGGCGCATGTGCAGGCCGCTGCCGTTGGTGAGGGTGATCGTCTGGGAAACCATAGTTCTCTCCTTGTCGTCAAGTCGAATGCTTCTGTCTGTCGCCGAGCGCTCGTGCCGGGATGCCTGTACCGGGGCGCTCCTGCCGGGTGCTCCCGCCGGGGCACGTGCACCGGAGCGCTCCCGCCGAAACGCTCCCGCCGGGACCCGCGCCGGAGGCTCTTGCCGCCGCCTTAGGCCTCAGTGCGCTTCTTCTTCAGCAGCGCGAGCATGAACATGCCCGCAACCGAGCCGACCGCAAGGGCCACCAGGTACATGAGCGCACCGCCGATGACGGGCACCACGAAGATGCCGCCGTGGGGCGCCATGAGCGTGCAGCCGAAGAACCAGGACAGGCCGCCGGCCACAGCCGAGCCCACCACGCAGGAGGGGATGACCCGCAGCGGGTCAGAAGCGGCATAGGGAATGGCACCCTCGGTGATGAACGACAGGCCCATGATGTAGTTCACCGGGCCGTTCTTGCGCTCATCAGCCGTCCAGCGGTCCTTGAAGAAGGTGGTGGACAGCGCGATGGCGATGGGAGGCACCATGCCGCCGATCATGACCGAGGCCATGATCTGGAAGCTGGCGTCGGTGCCGAGGGCGAGCATGCCGGTGCCGAACACGTAGGCCGCCTTGTTGAAGGGGCCGCCCATGTCGATGGCCATCATGCCGGCAAGGATCATGCCGAGCACAATGCCGAAGTTGTTATCGGAAAGCCAGGTGAGCGCGTTGGACATGCCGGTGTTGATCATACCCATGAACGGGCCGACCGCGCACATGATGACGGCGATGGCCCCCAGACCCGCCAAAGGATAGATGAGGATCTGCTTGATGCCGGCCAGCGAGTCGGGCATCTTCTCGCACAGCTTCTCGATGCCGAGCATGGCATAACCGCCCGCGAAGCCCGCGAGCAGGCCGCCGAGGAATCCCGAGGGAATGTCGCCGCCGGGCAGCCCGAAGGTGGAGCCGAGCGTGGCCATGAAGCCGCCGACGAAGCCCACCACCAAACCGGGGCGGTCGGCGATAGACTGGGCGATGTAGGCGGCGAGGATCGGCACCATGAAGCTGAAGGCAAAGCCGCCGATGGTCTTGAACCAGGCCGAGATCGGCGTGCCGGTGCCGAAGTTGCCGTCCTGGGGCACCCCGGCGATGCCATCGATGAGGAAGGCGAGCGCGATGAACAGGCCGCCGGACACCACGAAGGGCAGCATGTGGGAGACGCCCTCCATGAGGTGCTTGTAGATCTTGCGGCCGGCGCTCTCGCCCGCCTCGTCCTCGGCAGCCGCGGCATTCGCGCCGCCGGCGTGGTGGTACACGCGCGCGTCGCCCGCCAGGATGCGGTCGATGAGCTCGTCGGGCTTGTTGATGCCGTCGGACACCTTCACGATGACCGCGGGCTTGCCGTCGAAGCGGGCCATCTCCACTTCCTTGTCGGCGGCCACGATGATGCCGTCGGCGGCGGCGATTTCCTCGCGGGTCAGGCGGTTCTTGGTGCCCCCGGTGCCGTTGGTCTCGGCCTTCAGGGCGATGCCGCGCGCCTCGGCGGCCTTCGTGAGCGCCTCGGCGGCCATGTAGGTGTGGGCGATGCCCGTGGGACACGCCGTCACCGCCAGGATACGGAAGCCGTCGGCCTTGCCGTGCTCCTCAGCGTAGGCGGCCTTGGCGGCGTCGATGAGGGCCTCAGTGCCTTCCACGTCGCCTTCCATATCGGCTTCGGCCTCGGCCTCCACCGCCTCGGCGAAGCGCTCGCGCTCCTTCGCGTCGATGGCGGCGAGGAACGCCTCGGGGGTTTCCGCTGCCATGAGCTGGGAACGGAAGTCGAGGTCCATGAGGATGGTCATGAGCCGCGAGAGCACCTCCAGGTGCACATCTCCCCCGTCGTCGGGCGCGGCGATCATGAACAGCAGCGTGGAGGGAGCCCCGTCCGGAGCGCCGTAATCGACCCCGGCAGGCGCCGTCATGGCCGCCAGGGACGCCCGCTTCGTGGCCGCCGTCTTCGCATGGGGGATGGCGATGCCCTCGCCCACGGCCGTGGTGCCCTGGTTCTCGCGGGCGATGATGGCCTCGCGGAAGGCCTCCTTGTCGTTGAGGTTTCCGACGCTATCATGCAGCTCCACGAGCTGGGCGATGGCGCCGGCCTTGTCGGCGGGCGCGCCGCCGATGGCTATGGCCCCGGGTTGAAGCAAATCGACAATTCTCATAGACGAACCGCACTCCTTTCAGTTGCAGGGTTTCACGAAAGTGACGGGAAGCAGGTCGGACACCTGCCCCGCCGATGCCAAAGAGGGAGAGAAGGCCGTGGCGGAGCCGGCCGCCAGGCCGAGGCGCAGGGCGTAAACGGCGTCGTCCGCGCCGGGGCAGAGCGACTCGCAGCCGGGAAGGGAGGCTCCCGCGAGCCCCGCCAGAAAACCCGCCACCATGGAATCGCCCGCGCCCACCGAGTTCACGAGGGCGCCCGCCGGGGCCGCGCCCCGGGCGATAAGCCCCTTCGCATCCACCAGCAGCGCTCCGGCCGCACCGCAGCTGACGAGCACGAAACGGGCGCCGGCCCGGGCAAGGTCGCGCGCGGCAGCTACCACAGCGACCTCGTCGGCGGCATCGCAGCCGGCCAGCTCAGCCAGCTCGTGGTTGTTGGGCTTTACGAGGAAGGGCCGCGCGGCGAGGGCCTCGGTGAGGGCCGCACCCGTGGTATCGACCACGCATCGCGCGCCGTGCTCGGCGGCAGCCGCGGCCAGATCGGCGTAGAGGTCCGCCGGGCAGCCCGGCGCCAGGGAGCCCGACAGCACGAGGCAATCGTCCGAGCCCAACCGCTCGATGCGGCGACGGAGCGTCGCGATGGCGACCGGGTCCACCGCCGGGCCGCAGCCGTTGATTTCCGTCTCTTCCAACGAGCCGTCGGCGCGGGGGCGCTTCATCTTCACGTTGATGCGGGTCTGCCCCGCATCCAAGCGCACGAAATCGCAGGGGACACCGGCGGCCTCCACGCCTTCCACGAGCGCCGTGCCCGTGGTGCCGGCGATGAACCCGGAGGCGCACGCATCCTGGCCGAAGCGGTGCAGCATGGTGGCCACGTTCACACCCTTGCCGCCGTAGGACAGGTCATCGGCCGCCGATCGGTTCGTGACGCCCTCGGCGAAAGCGGGCAGGCGCATCATCCAATCGAGCGCCGGATTGCACGTGACGGTGAGAAACATTGCGGTCCTTTGGGTCGACCCTAGTCTGCCAGGGCGCAGTATAGCACCGTCGTCCGACCCTGCCCGGGAAAAGCGCCGAGTTTTTCACACCCCGCCAAGAAGCCCGCATGCCGCCGCGGGTAAGGCGCACCCCACCGCGGGCGACCCCCCTCCATCGAGCGGAGTCGCCTAGCGGTTATCCACCTTCTCGGGGTACATGTCGTGCTGGGTTAAGCGCTCCCAGGCCACCTTCTCCCACGGCGTGCCGGCACGGCCGTAGTTGCAATACGGGTCGATGGAGATGCCGCCGCGCGGGGTGAACTTGCCCCAGACCTCGATGTACTTCGGATCCATGAGGCTGATGAGGTCCTTCATGATGATATTCATGCAGTCCTCGTGGAAGTCGCCGTGGTTGCGGAAGCTGAACAGGTACAGCTTCAGGCTCTTGGACTCCACCATGCGCTCGCCGGGCACGTAGGAAATGTAGATGGTGGCGAAGTCGGGCTGGCCCGTGATGGGACACAGGCTCGTGAACTCCGGGCAGTTGAACTTCACGAAGTAGTCGTTGCCCGGGTGCTTGTTCTCGAAGGTCTCGAGCACCGAGGGGTCGTAGTCGGTGGGGTACTGGGTGCCCTGGCTGCCCAAATGCGTCACGCCGCCGGCGCGCGTCTCCCCCTCATCGCGGCCAGAGGTCCCAGCCGCGCAAGGAGCTTCGGGGGCGGAAGGAGCCTGCGCCCCGCTCTTCGCCGGCTCTTCCGCCGGCTCCGCGGAGCGCTTCAAGTGCGCTGCGATGGCCGCCAACGCAGAGGAGTCCACCGAGCCCTCGGGTGCCATCTCCTCGACACCGTCGGCATTGCCCTCGCCGCCGAAGAGCGCTTCGGCCATTTCCATCGGTTTCATAGGCTATCCTCTCGTAATGCCGGTTGCCAGCGCCGGGTCATCCACGCCGTTGGCCGCGAAGGCGGCGGCGCGGTCGAGGCAGGTGGCGCACACGCCGCAGGGCACCTCGCCCCCTTCGTAGCACGACCAGGTAAGCTCATAGGGCACGCCGAGCGCGAGCCCCTCGCGCACAATGTCGGCCTTGGCCAGGGCCACGAAGGGCGCCTCCAGGGTAAGCTCGCCGCCCGTGCCCTCCACGATGGCGCGGTTCATGGCCCCCACGAACTCCATCGAGCAGTCGGGGTAGGCGTTGCCGGCCACATCGTCGTGATGGGCGCCGTAGAGCACCACCTCGCAGCCGAGCGAAAGCGCCATGGAAGCCGCCGAGGACAGGAAGAGCCCGTTGCGGAAGGGCACGTAGGTGCTCACCGGCGCGCCTTCTCCGCCTTCGGCCTGCTGCTCGGCGTAAGTGCCCGCCGGCACCGCCGCATCGGAGTGGGCCAGAAGCGAGCAGGCGCTGTCGGCGAAGATGGCGCCCAAGTCCAGGAAGCGCTGCTGCACACCGTAGTGGGCAGCGACAGCTCGGGCTGCCCCTATCTCGCGTCCGTGCTTCTGCCCGTAGCTGATGGAGAGCGCGTACACGTTCTCCGCGCCGTACTTCACCACGGCCTGCGCCAGAAGCGTCGTGGAATCCACGCCGCCCGAGCACAGCACGAGGGCCTTTCGGTTAGCAGTCATCACACGCCTTTCGTCTCGTTCGGCCAGATGATCTTGTGCAGCTGCAGCTGCAAGCGAGCACGATCGAGGCCGCGCTCGATGAGGCAGGCCGCGATCTCGGCCGGCTCGATGGCGCCCCACACCGGGCTCACGAGCACCTGGCAGCGGTCCCACAGCCCCGCCTCGTCGGCCCGCGCCTCCATGAAGGTCAGGTCCTCTTCGCTGCCGACGACGAATTTCACCGCGTCGCGTGCGTCCAGCAGCTCGTAGTTCTCGCGCCGCATGGCAGCCGACACGGCCTCGCCGGCCGTAGGCGTCTTCCAATCCACGGTGAAATGCAGGCTGCCCGGCAGCCCCGCCTCAGCGCACACCTCGCGCAGATGGGCCATGGGCTCCAGGTCGCGAGAGCCGTTGGTCTCGATCTCCACGCGCAGCGGGCGCGGGTCGCTTACCGCGAGCAATGCCTGCACCAGATCGGGCAGGTAGGGCTGCAGAAGCGGCTCGCCGCCAGTCAGCGTCACGCAGGACACGCCGGTCTCGGCCACCCAGGCCAAAAGCTGCGGCACGCTCCAGCCCTCCACCTCCACGAGGGGGTGGTTCGCCCAGCGGGTATCGCAGTAGGTGCACCACATGTTGCAGCCGGCGAACCGAATGAAGGCCGCGGGGCGCCCGGCGGCCAGCCCCTCCCCGTTCAGGCTCACGAACTTCTCGGCCACGGGAAACAGCTGGGCCCGGGCCGCGATGGTGTGGCGGGCCTGGTGGCGCTCGGCATCTAGCAGGCCGTCGTTCTCTTCCTCGGGAACCATGGCCCTATACGTCCTTCCGATAGAAGGCGCAGTTGTTCGGCGTCTCGTAGACGTCCACCTGCGACACCGGCAGCCCTTGGGCGGCCAGCTCGTCAAAGAACCACTTCGCGAGGTTCTCGGCCGTGGTGCGGAAGGGCACGGTGAACAGCGCGAAACCCTCGCGCTCCAGGCAGGCGAGGGTGTCGGGGGCAAGCGAGCCCTCCTCGATGATGAAGTGGTGGTCGAGCTTGTCGGTCAGCGCGCGCACGGCGGCCTTGAAGTCGCCGAAGTCCACCACCATGTCCTTGCAGGTGCCCTCGGTCTGCAGGCGCTCCACCTCCAGGTAGGCCACCACGCGCCAGCGGTGCCCGTGCAGGTTCTCGCACTTGCCATGATAATCGGTCAGGAAATGAGAGGCGTCGAAGCTGCTCTCGGTCTTCAATCCGTACATAACGAATTCTCACCAATCTACGAACATTTGTATGATATACTATCCCACGCAGGGAGCACTCAGCCCACTGCACACCCCCACACCATGCTAGCTACGAGAGGGGGTGATGCAGATGAGCGAAGCGCTGGCCTTAGCCCAAGTCGTGATTGGGGCTGCCACTTTCATTGTAGCCCTTTTGGCGCTACAAAAAGAGAACCCGCCAAATAATGGCGGGAACTCCAATCACAACGACGAGGACTAGGCACCCTCGTCGAAGGGCGTTCCACTTGGGGCGCCCTTCTTTAGGCAGGAAGCATTGTAGCACATTCCCCTCATCCTCGTCACGCCCCTTGCGCCGATGCCGGGGCATGCGCAGCAGCATATGCAGCAACCGCCTAGAACGCGGCGTCGAAGGGGTCGGTGGCGATGATCTCGCTTTGGCCGCGGGTAAGCTCGGTGAGCTTCTCCAGGAAGGGGGCCTGGGTGCCGTCGAGCATGCGGAAGGTGATGAGGACGTTCTCGGCGAAGTCGGTGTCGTGCACCCGCGCGCCGGCGTCCCCGGCCAGGCGGCAGGCGGGCTCGTACAGGCTGTAGGGCACCTCCACGATGATGTCCACGCAGCGCGACACCACCACGATGCGCGCCGCGTCGATGGCGGCCTTCGTGGCCTGCCCGTAGGCGCGCACCAGCCCGCCCGTGCCCAGCAGGATGCCGCCGAAGTAGCGGGTCACCACCACGGCCACGTCTTCCAGGCCCGCGTGCTGGATGGCCTCGAGCGTGGGCATGCCCGCCGTCTTGGCCGGCTCGCCGTCGTCGGTGTAGCGGATGCGGCCGCCGCGCAACACGTAGGCATACACGTTGTGGCGCGCCATGCGGTGGGCCGCCTTCACCTCGGCGATAAAGGCAAGGGCCTCCTCCTCGTCGGCCACCGGCGCGATGCGCCCAATGAAGCGGCTTTTCTTCTCGACGATCTCCGCCTCGGCAACCTCGGCTATGGTCTGATACGCGGCCACTACTCCCCCAGCTTCTCGGCGGCTTCGAGCCATTCGAGCTCCAGGGCCTCTATCTGGTCTTGGAAGTCGGCGATCTCCTCCTGCATGGCGGTGAGCACGAGGTAGTCGGACTGGTCGGCCTCGGCCATCTCCAGCTGCTTCTTCTCGATCTTGCCCTTCAGGGTGCCGATCTTCTTCTCGTTGGAAGCCATGAGCTTGCGCAGCTCGCGCTGCTCGCCGCCGGAAAGCGCCGGGGCCGTGCGTCCCGCAGGCTTCCCGAACGCCGCCTTCCCGAGCGCCCCCGCCTTCGCCGCCGCTTTCGCGGAGGCGGACTCGGCCGCTTCCCGCTCGGCTTCTTCCGCCAGGCGCAGGTACTCGTCCACCCCACCCGGCAGATGGCGCACCTTGCCGTCGATGAGGGCGAACTGATGGTCGGTCACGCGCTCCATGAGATAACGGTCGTGGGTGACGAGCAAAAGCGTGCCCGGCCAGCCGTCCAGCAGGCTCTCCACAGCGGCCAGCATGTCGGTGTCCAAATCGTTGCCGGGCTCGTCCAAAATGAGCACGTTGGGCTCGTCGAGCAGGATGAGCATGAGCGCGAGCCGCCGCTTCTGGCCACCCGACAGGTCGCACACCGGCTCGTTCTGATCGTCCTTCGTGAAGCCCAAGCGCTCGAGCAGCTGGCCCGGGGTCATCTCCTTGCCGTCGAGCATGGTGCGACGCGAGTAGCGGGAGATCACCTGGCGCACCCGGTCGTCGCCGAGCTTCGTCAGCTCGTCCAGATGCTGGGAGAGCACCGCAAAGCGCACGGTCTGACCGATCTTCACCCGCCCCCGATCGAGCGGCTGGAGGCCCTGGATGATGCGCAAAAGCGTGGTCTTGCCGATGCCGTTGGCGCCCACGATGCCGTAGCGGTCCCCGGGCCCGATGATCCAGTCCACATCGTCCAAGATGACCCGGTCGCCGAAGGAAAGCGAGGCGTCCTGCAGCTCCACCACGGTCTTGCCGAGCCGCGCCATTGCCATGCGCTTGAGTTCCAACTCGTCGCGCAGGGGCGGCACGTCGGCGATGAGCGCCTGGGCCGCGGCCACGTGGAACTTGGGCTTGGTGGCCCGAGCCCGCGCACCGCGCGAGAGCCACGCCAGCTCGCGACGCAGGGCGTTCTGCCGCTTCTGCTCGGCCAGGGCCGCCAAACGGTCGCGCTCCACCCGCTGCATGATGTAGGCGGAAAAGCCGCCCTCGAAGGGCCAGACCCGCTGACCGTGCACCTCCCACATAGCCTCGCACACCTCGTCGAGGAACCAGCGGTCGTGGGTCACCACCAAAAGTGCGCCGGCACCGGGCCGCCAACGGGATTTCAGATGATCGGCGAGCCATGCGATGGCCTTCACATCCAAGTGGTTGGTAGGCTCGTCCAGCATGAGCACGTCCCAGTCGCCAATGAGCAGCCGCGCCAAATCCACCCGGCGGCGCTGGCCGCCCGAGAGCGTGCCTACCAGCCCGTCCCAGGCCACATCGTCCAGAAGGCCTGCGATGATGGAACGCGTGCGGGCATCGCCGGCCCACTCGTATTCGGGGCGGTCCCCTACCACAGCCCGCTCGACCGTATCTTCATCGCGCAGGCCGTCGGTCTGGCCGAGCACGCCCACCGACACGCCGCGCGTGCGGATAACGCGACCGTCATCCACTTCCACCTCGCCGGCAAGCACCCGCAGAAGCGTGGACTTCCCGTCGCCGTTCTTACCCACGATACCGATACGGGCCCCCTCGTCTACGCCGAGGGACAGATCGGTGAATACCGTCTTCGTGGGGAATTCCACCCGCACCTTTTCGCAACCGAGGAGAAATGCCACGGAAAACGCCTTTCGCTCGTCCCATTGGAGAAACAGATTATACGCTAGCGTATCTTCCAAACGGCCGTGACGAGCACGACGGCCGCAAACAGCGTGGAAAGCGCGAAGGCGAGGTTGTAGGGCAGCGCAGCAGCGGTGACCCCGGCATCGGCCGGGTCAGTCGCGGCGAAGACGAGCCCGACCACGGAGATGATGAGCATCATAAGCGCCGTGCCGAACGAGGCGCACGCCTGGCGCACCGTGGCGAAAAAGGCGCTGCCATCCATGACGATGCCGCGATTGAGGCCCGCCAGGCCGTAGGAGTTCAGCGGCCCCACCAGCCCGCTCACGCCCACGGCGCGCACCCCCTGCAGCAGGGTGAGCACCCACAACGGCGTGTCCGCGCCCACGAACACGAACGAGGCGGCGCCCACTGTGAGAAAGGCCGCCGACGTGATGCACACGATGCGCGCGCCCACCTTGTCCACGAGCACGCCGGCCAGCGGGTTCACGAACAGCGCGACGACGGTGGCGGGAATGAAGGCGATGCCCGCATCGAGAGCCGTCATGCCGCAAGGGCCCTGGATGAACAGCGGCAGGATGAGGGTGATGCCCATAAACGAGGCAAACAGGCAGTTCTGGGCCACGAAGCCGGCGCGGTAATGACGCGAGCGGAAGATGTCCAGGCAGATGAGCGGGTTGGGTATCACAAGCTGGCGGCGCACGAACACCACGATGCAGGCGAGGCCGAGCAGCGCGGGCATCCACACCTCCGGCGACGCGAGCGGCATCGTGGCCGCATTGGAAGCACCGAGCAGAAAACCGCCGAAGCCCAGCGTGGACTGCACGAAGGACGGCCCGTCGAACACCGCCTGGGACTCACGATCGCCATGGCTCTTCACCAGCAGGGCGTTAGCCGCCCACAGCACCGCCAGCAGCCCCACGAGGATGATGTAGAAGCTGCGCCAGCCGGTGGTGTTCGCCAGAGCGCCGCCGATAAGCGGGCCGATGTTGGGCGCGAATCCCATGGCAATACCGCCGATGCCCATGGCCGTGCCGGTGCGCTCCCGCGGAAAGCGCGTCATGGCCACCGTCTGCACAAGCGGCAGCGTGATACCCGTGGCAACAGCCTGCAGCACGCGGGCCAGAAGCAACACCCCGAAGGCGGGAGCACAGAACCCCACTGCCGAGCCGGCCAGATAGAAGCCGAGCGCCATGAACACCAGGCGCTTGAGCGAGAAGCGCTTTGCCAGAAACACAACCACCGGCACCGTAATGCCCATGACGAGCATGTAGATGGTAGTGACCCACTGCCCCACCGCCGCATCGATGGAGAAGTCGGCGCAGACCTCGGTGAGCATGGAGTTCATCACCGTCTGGGTAAGAGACCCCAAAGCGCAGGTGATGACAACGACGGCGAACAGGGCATAGGTATGCCCCTTCTCGGAAAGATGCATGAAAACCTCCGTACCTCTGACGACTTTCTCGCAGCGTTCGAGATTTCGCTCGGGCGCCGGCAGAAAAGGCACGTGGCTACAAAACGAACGGAAGGGCACCTGCGCGCCCTTCCGCCATTATAGCGCCTCAGCTAGTTGAAGCGCTGCTGGGTTTTCTCCAAACCGTTGTCGATAAGGAAGGTAACGGCTGCAGCGCCCTCGGCCACCGCGTGCTCGAAAGCCTCGGCGTCGTCCTTGCGGGGCTGCGAGAGCACCCAATCGACCACGGGCTTGCGCCCCGGCGGCCGCCCGATGCCGATGCGCACCCGGTACCAGTCGCGGGTGCCCAGCTTGTCGCCGATGGAGCGCAAGCCGTTGTGGCCGGCATGCCCCCCGCCGAACTTCACCCGAATGGTGCCCGGATCGATATCCAGCTCGTCGTGGATGACGATGAGGTGGTCAGGCGCCACACCGTAGGTCTTCATGAGCGTCTTCACCGGGCCGCCCGAGGTGTTCATGTAGCTCTGGGGCTTGACGAGCACCACCTCTTCCCCGCGCCACTTCCCCTTGGCCGTGAGCGCCCCGCCCTCGGTCTTCCAGTAGCGGCAGCCCAGCTCATCGGCCAGCGCGTCCACGGTATCGAACCCGGCATTGTGCCGCGTATGCTCATATTCCGCACCCGGATTCCCCAGGCCAACGATTAGGTACACGTTACTGCTCATTTCGTCGATCTTGCGTGGAAGAGGAGGCCCGAGATTCGGGGTGAGGGTCCGCGCGGAGTTCCGCAGCGAACGGAACAGTCCCGTGGACTGTTCCGCCGAGCGAGGACTGTCTGAGCACGGCGCCCTTGGCCTGAAGCTCGGGCCGGACAGCTTGAAAAGGGTTACTCGAAGAGCTTACCGATAGAGCCGTTGCCGTACACCGCGCCGATGGTCTGGGCGAACAGCGGGGCGATGGAAAGCACCTTGATCTTGCCGGTCTGGCGCGCCAACGGCACGGGCACGGCGTTGGTCACCACCACTTCCTCGATGCACGAGTTCTCCAGGCGCTCGTAGGCCGGGCCCGAGAACAGGCCGTGGGTGGCGCAGGCGTACACCTCGGCGGCGCCCTTGGCCTTCAACGTGGCGGCGGCGGCCACAAGGGAGCCGCCGGTATCGATCATGTCGTCGTTCAGGATGCAGATCTTGTCGGTCACGTCGCCGATGAGCGCCGTGATCTCGGCCTGGTTGTGCTTGGGACGGTCCTTGTGCATGATGGCAATGTCGCAGTCCAGCGCCGTGGAGAACTTCTTCGCCGCCTTCGCGCGGCCCACGTCGGGGGATACCACGCAGAGCCGCTCGGGGTCGAGCCCCTTGTTGCGGAAGTAGTCCACGAAGATGGGCATGGCCGTCATGTGGTTCACGGGAATGTCGAAGAAGCCCTGGATAGCGTCCTGATGCAGGTCGACCGTGATGATGTTGCTCACGCCGGCCACGGTGAGCAGGTCGGCCACGAGCTTGGCCGTGATGGGCTCGCGCGGGGCGGCCTTGCGATCCTGGCGGGCGTAGCCGTAGTGGGCGATGACCGCCGATATGGAGCGGGCGCTGGCGCGCTTGGCAGCGTCAACCATAATGAGCAATTCCATGAGCGCGTCGTTCACATCGAAGCCCTCGCTCGCGCACACCGACTGGATGAGAAACACGTCGGCCCCGCGAATGGACTCCTGGTAGCGGGCGTAGATCTCGCCGTTGGCGAACTTCTCGTGCTTGATGTTGCCGAGGTTCACGTTCAGGTTCTTCGCGATTTCCTCGGCAAGCTCGGGGTTCACCGAGCCGGAGAACAGGGCCATGCGCTTGGTCATCTCGGTCATGGGATGCGTCCCTTCTAAGACAGATTAACGGCTGACGGATATTGTAGTACGGCCGCGGTCCCTCGGAAGGGGCCGCGGCGGCCTTTGCGCTATTTCTTCTTCTCGATGGGGTGCGCCGCCACCCAGCCGGCGATCTCGGACTGCTTGGCGCGGCCGAGGGCGAGGGCGCCGGGGGCCACATCCTTCGTGATAGTGGAGCCGGCGCCCACGAGCGCGCCCGCGCCGATAGTCACGGGAGCCACCATCATGGTGTCGCTGCCGATGAAGGCGCCGTCCTCGATGACGGTGGCATGCTTGTTCGCGCCGTCATAGTTGCAGGTGATGGAACCGGCGCCGATGTTCACGCCCTCGCCGATGGTGGTGTCGCCGATATAGGACAGATGCGGCACCTTGCTGCCGCGGCCGACGGTGGACTTCTTGATCTCCACGTGGGTGCCGGCCTTGGCGCCCTCGCACAGGTGCGCGGCCGGGCGCAGGTAGGCGCGCGGACCGGTGGTGGCGCCGTCGTCGATTTGCGCCTCCACAGCCACCGTCTCGTCGATGACGCAACCCGCGCCGATGCGCGTGTCGGTCAGGCGGCAGTTCGGGCCCACCACGGTATCCTCGCCGATGGAGGTGGCACCCATGAGGATGACGTTGGGAAGCAGCTCAACATCGGGGGCGATTTCCACCTCGGGGCCGATATAGGCCGTGGCCGGGTCCCACAGGGTGACGCCGGCGGCCATATGGGCCTCGTTAATGCGGCGCTGCATGACGCGGGTGGCCTCGGCCAGCTGTCCGCGGGAGTTCACGCCCAGGCACTGCTCGGCGTCGTCGGTCTTGTAGGCGAGCACCGCCCGGCCCGCCTCGCGGGCGATGGCCAGCACATCGGTGAGGTAGAACTCGCCTTGGGCGTTGTTCGCGTCCACCTGGGCAAGCGCGTCGAAGAGGGCGGCGGCGTCGAAGCAGTAGAAGCCCGAGTTGCACTCGGTGATGGCGGCCTCTTCGGGAGAAGCGTCCTTCTGCTCCACGATGCGGGCCACCTCGCCGGCCCCGTCGCGCACGATGCGGCCGTAGCCGAAGGGATTCTCGAGTTCCATGGTGAGCACCACCACGGCGGCATCGTGCTCCTCGCGCAGGGCGCACATCTCGCGGATGGTCTCGGGGCGGATGAGCGGCGAATCGCCGGAGAGCACCACCACGGCGCCGTCGAAGCCGGCAAGCGCGTCCTTGGCCGCCAGCACCGCGTCGGCCGTGCCGCGCTGGGCGGTCTGCACCGCCACTTCTGTATCGCCTTCGACCAGCGGAATCACCTGCTCGCGCTGATGCCCCACCACCGAGACCACCTTGTCGGCGCCAGCAGCCTTCGCAGCTTCCACCACCCAGCGCACGAGTGGCCGGCCCAGCACCTCGTGGACCACCTTCGGCTTCTTCGACTTCATGCGGGTACCCGCCCCCGCCGCTAGGATAATCGCAGCAGTTTCCATGCAACGCCCTTCTATAGCCATTCGCGCGCCCCACGGCGCTCATTTCCGATTGGCTCAGTATAGCGCAAGGCCCTTATAATCGAGAAAACAGCCACGGAGAAAGGACGCGCCCATGGCCAAGGGATTGGACGAGCTGGCCCGCGAGCAGTTGGTGGAGCTGCTGGAGATTACCGCGAAGGACACCATCGCCCTGGACGGCACGTGGTTCCAGTCGCTTGAGACCGAGCAGGGCATGGATACGGCCATGGAACACGACCGGGCCGCCTGGCGCCGCTTCGTGCCGAGCGAGGCGCAGCGCCTGAAGAAGCTGCTGGGGCTGCCGGATGCCTGCGGGCTTGAAGGCCTAGCGGCGGCGCTCCCTTTGCGCTGCACGTCGCTGGCCAACGAATGGGAAATCGCGTGGGAAGAAGACGGCGCGCTGCTGTTCCGCATCACCGACTGCCGCGTGCAGAACGCCCGAGCGCGCAAGGGCATGGGGTTCCACCCGTGCAAGTCGGTGGGCATCCTGGAATACGGCGAATTCGCCCGCGCCCTGGACGACCGCATCTGCTGCGCGTGCGCCAGCTGCTTCCCCGACATCACCGACGAAACCTGCAACTGCGCCTGGCGGTTCTGGATGGAGGAATAGCCAATCGGCAGGCTATCCTAGAGTCTGATTTCGCTTCCCAGAACTATGCGATGGTAAATGTCTGCGGGTTTGAAGCGGTGGCCGAACCCCTTCACCTCCACATAACCCTCGCGCGGACGGAATACCACGCGGAGCACCGCCTTTTCACCCTGGGCTCGACGCAACTGAAAGTGGTGTGACCACCATCCATCGAGACTTCCAACGAGCGCATCAGGCGTCACCTTGCCTGACGCTACCTGCTCGAGAGCGCGACAGCAGCTGGCCACGGCCACAGCGAAATCATCTTCATTAGGCCACACTTTCGCCAGCAGCGTCACATCCTCCACCAAAGCCTCGGGCGCCATTCGAATGGAAGGTAAAGAAGATATCCGAGCAATAGCCGACCGAAGCAGATCGCTACTCACCGCCATCGAGGAACTCCCGGATCTTGTTCTCGCGCGCGTCGAACTCGGCCAACGCCGCCGTCGCCAAGGCTGTCCCTTCCGCAGGCTCGGAATAATCGCAACGCATATCGAAGAGGGCACGCACATAGGCCTGCTCTAACTCTGCCTCAAGTTGGGAAATGTAGGAGGAAACATCGTCAGCGTAATCGGGTGTCAGCAAAAGCCCGATGGTGCCAGCCCGATCGGTCACCTCCACACAGCCGCTCTCATCGAGCGTATGACGCCACGCTTTTCCCCGCGCAAACTCCGATATGCCCACTCGTTGCGTGCCGGCCGCCATACCGCAGAACCGATGGGCTTTTTCCTCTTGAGCCAAAGGAGACATGGAACCACCTTCCTCGCTAGGAGTGTTTTCTGCATTGTACTACAAATGGGAAATGAATTCACATTTTGTTGTGAATTCATTTCCCATAATAACTCTAATAGATTAGAGCGCAGGATGGAGCCGATCGCTCTCATATTACTCAGCCGGACAGAGGCATTCCTGTTAAAGCGACCAACCTCGCACGCGCGTTTCGGACGCAAGCGATGTACGTGCATGTTATACTGACTTCGCCAAACGCCATAGGACCTTCGGGCCCGTTGAATAGTTGCAATGCTTCAGCAGTTTTGCTGCTGCAATTGACCCTACGCCTTAACGATCAGGTAGAAGAGCATCTGCCTGACAAGGATCGTTTCGGCGTTGAGCCGTTGCAGCAATTCTTGGCGTTTGGCGACGAAGGGTGGATGCTCTCCTTCTTGCCGAACGCAGCTAAGCACTCTCCCTTCGTTTTCTCATACCGCCGTGCGCACGCACAGCAAATCGAAGAAGGGAGACGTCATGTCGCCAAGCACGTCAATCATGAAATTAAGATCAACCTGCATAACCGTTGCATTGATAGCGGCTGTATCGCTTCTTGCCTTAATACCCGAGCGCGCCCATGCCGCCATTGACGAAGTGGAGAACAATAACTCCTTCGAAGCCGCAACACCCATTTCTATGAATCAGAATGTTTACGGCACAATAGATTCATCCGACAAGGAGGACTACTTCGAAATCAATCTTCCGACGAGCGGCACAATAAAAATTACTTTTGCGAATGACAGATTTTTCAAAACGAGTTGGAACAGCCGTATTGGCATGGATATTTACAATGGCTACTTCGAACCCTTTGGAGACACCTATTTTCACTACAAAAACGTTAGCGTTAAAACCACAAAACCCGAGAGCTTCACGATCAATCTTAAGAAAGGGACCAATTACATTAGGGTCGTCCCTAACTCTATAGTCACTTTCGACGAACCGCACCCATACCACTTCAAACTTAGCTACGTGGTCCCTGGCACCACCATCAAAAAGGTCATTCCTGCAAAGAAAGCCTTCACCGTGAAATGGACGAAGAAATCGGGGGCAGCGAAATACCAAATTCGCTACTCAACCAAAAAATCAATGAGAGGCGCAAAGACGATAAACGTCTCGAAGGCGGCGAAGAGCAAAAAGATCAAGGGGCTCAAGTCGGGTAAGAAATACTATGTTCAGGTGCGTGCAGCGAAGAAGATCGGGGGGCAGTTGTACTATTCCAACTGGTCATCCAAAAAATCTGTTCGCACCAAATAAAGCAGCGCTGAGGGGCCGTGCAACTCAAGTGCGGCCCCTCCTTTTCTGAGATTTACTTCACTACAAGTCAATGCGCAATACAACCTCGTAGACCCCTAGAATTCTCAAAGGGCTACTTTTAACGCCCGCACACGATCACTTGAAGCGCTTCAGCAGCAGGGAGTTGCTGACGACGCTCACGCTGGACAGGGCCATGGCGGCGCCAGCCAGGGCCGGGGCCAAGATGCCCACGGCGGCAAGAGGGATCATGATGCAGTTGTAGATGAGGGCCCAGAACAGGTTCTGCTTGATCTTGCGCATGGTGGCCTTCGACAGGCGCAGGGCCACCATGAGGTCGGACAGGCGGTTACGCATGAGCACCACGCTTCCGGCATCCAGCGCCACGTCGGTGCCCGAGGCCATGGCCACGCCGATGTCGGCAGCGGCAAGCGCCGGAGCATCGTTGATGCCGTCGCCCACGAAGGCCACTACGGCCGGGTTCTCGGCCGCGGCGTCTCGAGCCGTCTGCACAGGGGATGCCAGGGGCACAGGCTCGGCGGGCACACCGGTCGCTGGATCGGTGCCGAGAAGGGCTGGGTCGGCCAGCTCGGCCTGGACCAGCCGTTCGTTTTCCCGCTCCGTGTCAGCAGCGGCCTTGCCGGCCGCGTGAAGGACCGCCACCGTGGCGGCGTCCTTCACGGCGCGCACGCAATCGGCCTTCTGCAGGGGCTTCACGCCGGCGAACACGTGGTCGGACGCGATGCCCACTTCCTCGGCGATGGCCCGCGCCGTGGGCTCGGCGTCGCCGGTGACCATGTAGGAGACCACGGAAAAGTCGCGGGCCAGGGCGGCCACCGTGGCGGCGGCATCGGGCTTCGGCTCGTCGCGGAACTGGATGCGGCCCGCTGGCGCGCCGTCCACCATTACGAGGGAACCAGCCCCGTCGCTGGCAGCGCCCACGAACACCTCGCGGCCTTCCACCATGCCGCGCACACCCTCGCCCACCACGGCTTGGAAGTTTTCAACCGCGGGCATCGCCGCCAAACCGCGCTCGGCCGCATAGGCCACCACGGCGCGGGCGAGAGGGTGCTCGCTCTTCGCCTCCAGCGCGGCGGCCAGCCGCAGAGCATCGTCGGGCACGTTGCAGGCCACCACCGCCGGCTCGCCCACCGTGAGCGTGCCCGTCTTGTCGAACACAGCGGCGGTGAGGCCGCCCATGGTCTCGAGCACCGTGCCGTCCTTGATGAGCACGCCGAGCTGGGCTCCCTTGCCCATGCCGACGGTGAGCGCCGTGGGCGTCGCCAGACCGAGCGCGCAGGGGCAGGCCACGCAGATGACGGCGATGGCGGGCATGAGCGCCTGCACGAGACGACCATCGGGATCAGCGGGCACCATGAAGAACCACACGCAGAACACCACGAGCGCGATGACCAGGATAGCCGGCACGAACACCGCGGCGATGCGATCGGCGATGCGCTGGATGGGCGCCTTGGTACCCTGGGCGTCTTCCACCGCGCGCACGATGCGGGCGAGGGTGGAGTCGGCACCCACGCGCAGGGCGCGCACCGTCACCGAACCCGTGGTGTTCTGGGTGCCGCCTGTGACGGCATCGCCCGCGGCCTTCACCACTGGCAGCGTCTCACCCGTGAGCATGGACTCGTCCACCTCGGTGGAGCCCTCGGTCACCACGCCGTCCACGGGCATCTTCTCGCCGGGCCGCACGAGCACCGTATCGCCCGCCACCACCTGAGCCAGCGGCACTTCGCGCTCCTCGCCGCCGCGCAGCACGCAGGCCGTGGGCGGGGTCAGGTTCATGAGCGACTCGATGGCCGCATTCGTGGCCCCCTTCGCGCGGCTCTCCAGCATCTTGCCCAAAAGCACGAAGGTGATGAGCATGGCGCAGGTCTCGAAATAGGGCATGCCCTCGTTGATGGCCAGGGCCTCGTGGCTCGACCAGTCGTTTGCGACCACGGGCAAGAACGTGATCCACAGCGAGAACAGAAACGCGATGGAGGTGCCCAAGGCCACGAGCACGTCCATGTTCGCCGAGCCGCCCTTGAGCGAGCCCCACGCGCCCTTATAGAAGCGCGCGCCGCAGCCGAACTGCACGGGGACGGTCAGCGCCAGCAGCAGGATGTTCGCCGCGAACATGGCCTGCACATGGGTGGGCTCGGGCACGAACAGACCCGCCAGTGCGCTGCCTGCCCCCATGTGCCAGCCGGGGATCATGCCAACGGCCACGATGACGACGGTGAGAACAGCGGAGATGCCGAACACCTTGCGGTCGCGGGCAGCTCGGGCCGCCTCGCGGGCACGGCGGCGCTCGTCCACCAAAGGCGCGTCCTCGGGAATGAGCTCGGCGGTGAAGGCAAGGTTGTCGAAGACGGCGAGCATGTCGTCCACGCTGGCCTGGGCCGGATCGAACACCACGCGACCGGTGTTGTTCGCGAGGTTCACGGCGACGTCGATCACGCCGGGCGTCTTGCGGTAGTGGCTCTCGATGGAGGCAGCGCAGTTCGCGCAGTGCATGCCCTCGATGGCCAGGCGAATGGCGGCCTCCGCGGGCCCGTCGGCACTGTCGGCGGCAGGCGTCCCTTCGCCATCGGGCACCGCGTGCGTTTTCGCGGCAGCCCCCGTTTTCCGCACCTCGGCTTCCCCCTGAGCCTCAGCAGCCTCGGCCGCCTTCTTCGCCGCCCTCTCGGCCTCATCGGCGGCGATGTCGGCCGCGAAGGGGTGCGGGCCCGCCTCGGGCATGACGGCCACCTTGAAGTTGGTGTCGTCGAGGGCGTGCAGCAGATCGTCCACACCCACCTGGCCCGGATCGTAGGTTACCTCGGCGCTCTGGCCGGCCAGATCTACCGTCACCGCCGCCACGCCCGACAGCTCCTCGTAGTGCCGCGCCACATTCGCCACGCACTTCTCGCAGTGCATGACGGCCACGGCCAAACGCTGGGTTTCCATGAATGCCTCCTATTTCGCGAAGCGCCGCATGAGCGCCATCACTTCGTCGATCACTTCGTCGTTGCCCGCGCGCACCTCTTCCACCACGCAGGTGCGCATATGCTCGGCCAGAAGCATCTCCGACACGCGCCGCACGGCCGATTCGGCCGCCGCCAGCTGGGTGAGCACATCCCCGCAGTAGCGGTTGTCCTGAACCATGGCCTTCACGCCGTTGAGCTGCCCTATGGCGCGATTCAGGCGCCGCTGCACGTCGGCCTGCAACGCCTCGGACCGCGGCGTGGCCTTATGGCGGCACCCGCATTCCCGCACCGGCTCGACCAGGGCAGCTTCGCCGAGGCCCTCGCCCTTCTCTTCCATTCCTGCTCCTTCGATTGCAGATTCCGTTTTCTGATTTATACCCCCTAGGGGTATTTTCTGTCAAGGGCTGCCTCCCTGGGTGGCAAGCATGCGCCCCGCATCTGAAGCGAGCGCCAACGAAAAAGGGCGCCCCTGCAGGAGCGCCCTCGCGAATTGAGTCAACTGACGGAACTCGGCCGCCCTACGGCCGCGTGCCCGTCACATCCTCCGCCTCCTCGGCCTCGGCGCGGGCCGTCTCGTGGATGACGAACTCGGCCACCCCGCCCTCGGCCTCGAGCACCTCGCGCACATCGTCTACCACGTCATCGTCTCCGCAGGCGAGCACCAGGTCATCGGCCACATCGGCCGCCTCTTCCCCGGCAGTCTGGCGCACCACGTCGTCAAGAGAGGCCGACACGTACGAGATACCCTGGCGCTCGGCGGCCTTGGCCTGCATGAACAGGAACACGAAGCCGATGACGCCGGCCAGAAGCGACGCCGACAGGATGCCGATCTTCGCATCGGCGATGAGCACGGCCTCGGGGAAGGCCAGGTTCGCCACGAAGATGGCCATGGTGAAGCCCACACCGCCCAGAATGCCGGCGCCCAGCATATGGATCCAGTTCACATGGTCGGGCAGATTCGCGATCTTGAACTTCACGGTCAGGAAACTGAACAGCAGGATGCCGATGGGCTTGCCGAGCAGAAGGCCGAAGAACACGCCGAAGAACACCGGGCTCGACACCATGGCCAGCACATCGCCGCCGAGGAAGCTCACATCGGCGTTGGTCAGCGCGAACAGGGGCAGCACGGCGAAATACACCCACGGGTACAGCATGTGCTCGAGGCGCGTGGCCGGGGGCACCACCTGCTTGGCGACGCTGGACAGGCGGCTCACGGTGAACATGTAGTCCTTCTGGAGCACCACCGGCTGGCTCTCCACAAAGCTGTCGCGGGCCTCGCGCACCCGGTCGCCCGACCAGGTCATGAACTTCTGCAGATCGACGCGAGATCCGGTGGGAATGGTGAAGGCCAGAAGCACGCCGGCGATAGTGGAGTGCACGCCGGACATGAACACAGCGAACCACAGCAGGCAACCGATGAGCAGATAGGGCGCCAGGGAGTATACATGGGCCCGGTTCAGCAGCACGAGGGCCACGAGCACCACCGCCGCCACGGCCAGCCACATCAGCGAGGGGCTCTGGCCGTAGAAGATGGCGATGACGAGAATGGCGATGATGTCGTCGGCCACGGCCAGGGTAGAGAGGAACACGCGCACGCCGTTGGGCACGCGGTTGCCGAGGAGTGCCATGATGCCCAGGGCAAAGGCGATGTCGGTGGCTGTGGGCACGCCCCAGCCGTGGGACGTCTCGGGGTTGGCGGCATTGAAGATGGAGTAGATGACGATGGGCGCCAGCACGCCGCCCATGGCCGCGATGATGGGCAGGGCCGCCTGGCGGATGTTCGTCAGCTCGCCGACGGTCATCTCGTACTTGATTTCCAATCCTACGAGCAGGAAGAACACCGCCATAAAGATATCGTTGATGATGTGGGCCAAAGACATCTCGCCGATAAAGCCGCCCACACCCACTACCACATGGGTGTGCCAGAACTCCTCGAAGGGCTCGAAGGCCGGGGAATTCGCGATGATGAGCGCTACGATAGCGGCGGCGAGCATGATGGCCGCGGCCTTGGTAGACGAGTTCGTAAACTGGATCACCTTGAGCCAGCGACGCTGATGGCCCTGGACCTCGTCGATGAAAATGTGGTGGGGATCGGGGTTCTTCGCAGTGGGTTCCATACTCACATCCTCAGGTTCTCGTTTTGGGCTGCCCGTGGGTCGGCCGCGCATATATCCGTTTATTGTATCGCTTTTCCCCGCGCCGACGACCAAAAGAACGACCCGTTGAGGGACCGTCACGGCAATCTCCATGCAAAACTAACGAGACAACGGCCGCATGAAAGTCTGCCGGCCGCAAGGTCAGACGCTGCCGTCTGATCGAGCTGCGGCCGCTGAGCTGCGGCAGCGCTCGGAGGCGCCCATCGGACGGGAAACGTTTTCCTGCAACCTCAAATTGCCCGCCGATTCCGACCCAAAGTGCGCTATGCTGTTTTCTCCGGTTGGCAGCCCTCCCGTCGCCGCGCTTTCGTCACGCAACTGGCGAGACCGACGCACCGAAGGCCTTCCAATCGAATCTGTAGGCCACGAATTAAAGAGGTGGAACCATGACGATCACCGTGTCCGGACGCAAAATGCCCGTCACCGACGCCCTTCGTCAATATGCCGAGGAAAAGGTCGGCAATGCCATTAAGGCCGTGGATGCCGACACCGTTTCCACGGAAGTTGTCCTGTACACCGAGAAGAATCCGGCGAACCCGCTGCCGGCCATCTGCGAGGTCACCGTTCGCATCAAGGGCCATATCGTGCGTGTGGAGGAAAGCGAAGAGGACATGTACGCCGCCATCGACGTGGCCGCCGCCAAGGTCGCCCGCCAGCTGCGCAAGTACAAGACCCGCGTACTGGACAAGAAGGTCCGCGCCACCGAGCGCATCGTCGATTTCGCCCACGAGGATGCCCATCCCGAGAGCGAGCTGGATCTCGATCGCCTCATGGACGAGCTGGCCGACGACGAGATCGTGCGCCGCAAGGAGACCGAGTTCACGCCTATGACCGAAGAAGAGGCGCTCATCCAGATCGATCTGCTGGGCCACGACTTTTTCGCGTACACTGATCGCGACACCAACCTGGTGCACATCCTGTACCGCCGCGAGGACGGCGGCTACGGTCTGCTCACGCAAAAGGAGGATTAGTTCATGGCCACTATCGACACCATCGCCGGCGTTCTCGAGAGCAATCTCGACATCGACCCCGCCACCGTCACCCCTGAGGCGACTTTCGAGTCCCTCGGCATCGACTCCCTGGACATGGTCGAGCTCATCTGCGACCTGGAGGAGGCCTGCGAGGTCGACTTCGGCGAGCCCGAGGGTCTCGTGACCGTGGGCGATCTGGTCGCCTACATCGACTCCCTGTAAGTCGCGCGGATAACTTCCGCAACCCCAGCCCCCGCCGCCCCTTCGGGCTGCGGGGGCTTTTGTTTTTGAGGCGACCCTACTTGTCGCTCAACGCCTTTGCAAGGTCGGCAATGGCGTACAAGGTGCCGAAGGCCACGGCGACGCCATCGAAGGCGGCGTCGGCGCGGGCGGCGGCGAGGGCCTCGGCCGGGGTGGCGTGCACGCACACGGGTACCGCTTCCACGCGGCCCTTTTCCGCGAGCACCTCGCGGATGCAAGTGGCCAGCTCCTCGGCAGGAAGGGCGCGGGGGTTGGCCGGCACGTACACGTGGAAGCTGGCGGCCCAGGGGGCAACGGCGCGCACCATGGCCTCGTACTCCTTGTCGGCGAGCACTCCCATGGCGAAGGCCACGGAACCTCGCCCTTCTTCGCCCAGCAGATCGGAAAGCGATGCGGCCAGGGCCTGCGCGCCTTGGGCGTTATGGCCGCCGTCGATGATGGTAAGCGGCGCGACGTCCACCACCTCGAAGCGACCGGCCCAGCGGGCCGCTTCGATGCCAGCCGTCTCGGCCTCGGCGGGAATATCCCACCCGCGTTCGCGCAGCACGCGCACCGCCTCCAGGGCGAGCGCCGCGTTGGAGGGCTGGTAGCTGCCGAGCAGGCGTGTCTCGAAAGCGCGGCCCCGATAGGCAAATCGCCGACAAAGCGGCACGGGCGAGGCGCCCCCGCCCCCTTCGCCCGAAGCATCGCCTAACGCGCCGTCTCCCCCTTCGCATGAAGCGGTTGCCGACACACCGTTGCCGTCGCGCTCACCGCCTTCCCCCATATCCCTCCAGGCCAACGGATCCACCGCAAGCTGCGAGAAATCGGGTACGGTAAGCGCGCAGCCTTGCTTGGCGGCGGCCGCCTCCACCACCGCCATAGCCTCGGGCTCCTGGGGCCAGCTGACCACCGGTGCCCCCGGCTTCACGATGCCGGCCTTTTCCGCGGCAATAGCCGCCAGAGTGCTCCCCAGAAGATCAGTGTGGTCGAGCCCGATACGGCAGATCACGCTCGCCTCCGGCGCGTCGATAACGTTCGTGGCATCCAGCCGACCGCCCAGGCCCACTTCCAGCACCACGATATCGCACTTGCAGGCACGGAAATGCTCCAAGGCCACCGCGGCCATCAACTCGAACTCGGTGGGATGGTCGCCGCAAACCGCCTCCATGGCCTCGGCGTGAGGGCGTACCGCCTCCACCGCACGCGCCAGCTCCCCTTGCGCGATATCGCACCCGTTCACGCGGATGCGCTCCTCGAAACGTAGGATGTAGGGGCTTGTGAACAAGCCTACACGCAAACCTGCCGCCTGCAGCATGCTTGCCAGATAGGCGCAGGTGGACCCTTTCCCGTTGGTGCCCGCTACGTGCACGAAGCGCAAATCGTCCTGAGGGCGCCCCATGCGGTCGAGCAGATCGACCATGCGATCGAGCCCGAGACGCGAAGTCTGCCAGCGCGGCGTGTTTATCCAGGCAACGGGATCAAAGGACATGAAAACCCTCCTTCGGCTGCGGGCGGCGCATCGGCGGCCCATAAATACGCGGCGAAAAGCTGCTCCACCCGCAAGGGAGCCACTCTCGCTCCCGAAGCGGCAGCCGCATCCGCAGCAAGCCGCAACGGCGCGGGACACAAATAGGTGACAGATGATCTCATCGAAATGCTCTCGGCGCGGCCCATTCTATACTAAGATGCAGAAAACGCCGGCGCAGAGAGGGGAAACAATGGCAACTGTCTACGAACTGGACCGTCCGCACCCCCTCGATGCGCCCAGCGTCAGCGATACGCCCAGACCGCCGCTGGTGAAGGTCATCACCTCCCACGAGTTCAGCCAGCTGCCCGACATCTCCCAGGAGGGCCGCAGCGGCCTAGCGGCACTCGAGCCGGCCGAGATGAACTTCGTGGAGCTGTACCCCTCCTTCCTCATCGGCTCGTTCGCCGTGCCCGACAAATCCGACCCCACGGGAGACCCCGACTGCCTGTCGTTCTACCTGGACGCCAGCTGCCTCATCTTCATCGACGACGGCAATGTAACGGCCGACCTGCTGAAGAAGGTAGCCACGAGCGGCATCCTCACCAAAGCCACCACCTCCCACTGCCTGTACGCCCTCATGAAGTCGCTCATCGCCGACGACTTCACCTGGTTCTCGGTTATGGAGGACTCCATGGAGGCGCTGGAGGAGGCTATGCTCGACCACAGCGAGGAGGTCACCTCTCAGACCATCATGGGCTATCGGCGGGCCGCCATGCGCATGGGTTCCTACTACCAGCAGATCGCGGTCATGGCCGATCTCATCGCCGACAACGAGAACAAGGTGATGAGCCGAGAGGAGGCCCGCGCCTTCGAGCACGTCGCCACCCACGCGAGCCACCTGGCCAATCGCGCCGAGACGTTGCGCGAGTACAGCCTGCAGCTACGCGAGCTGCACCAGACGCAGATCGACCTGAAACAGAACTCCACTATGCAAATTCTCACCATCGTGACGGTCATGTTCGCGCCGCTCACGCTGGTCACCGGCTGGTTCGGCATGAATCTCACCGTGCTGCCGGGACTCGACTGGCCCTATATGGCGGCCACCATCATCACGCTTGCCCTCATCATGATCGTGGCAATGGTGCTGTTCTTCAAGAAGAAGAACTGGCTGTAGCCGTCCGCTCGTCGGGAACGGACAGAAGCTCCCCCAAGGTGGCGAAGTCGTTTTCCAGAGCCTCGCGCTTCTTGCCATCGTAGAGGGCGGCGGCCGGATGGAAAATAGGGAACACCTTGAAGCGGCCGGCGCGCTGCAGCGTGCCGTGCAGGCGGGTGATGCCCACGTCGGTCTTCAGAATGAACTTCGTGGAAAAGTTGCCCAGTGTGACGATGAACTCCGGATTGATGGTGCGCGTCTGCTCGCGCAGAAACGGCGTGCAGGCCTGAATCTCCTCGGGACGCGGATCACGGTTGGAGGGCGGCCGGCACTTCAGCACATTGGCGACGAACACCTCCTCGCGCGTGAGGCCCGCGATGGCTAAAAGCTCGTTGAGGTACTTCCCCGCAGCGCCCACGAAGGGCTCGCCCTGGGCGTCCTCGTTCTTGCCCGGCGCCTCGCCGACGATGAGCACCCGCGCGTTGGGGTCGCCCACGCCGAACACCGTCTGGGTGCGGCCGTCGCACAGAGGGCAGCGCCGACAGGCCGCCACCTCGGCACGCAGCTCGTCGAGGGGAATGTGGGGCTTTGGCATGTTCATGCTCTTCTCCTAAAGATAAATTCGAGGCATGCGCGAGCATCCGAATCCGATGGCCACTTCATGCTGGATGGTGCCCAAGGTCTCGGCCATCTGGTCGATAGTGACAGACGCCTCGCCCTGCTCACCCACGACGACCACCTCGTCGCCGATCTGGGGCTCGAAGTTGTTGCGCTGGCGCAGGTTCACCTCGAACATGCACTGGTCCATGCAGATGTTGCCCACCTGATGGAAGCGGCGCCCCGCCAAAAGCACGTCGGTGCGCCCCGAAAGGCCGCGACGCAGACCGTCGGCGTAGCCGATGGGCAGGGTGCACACCTTCACCGCGCCGGGGCTGCGGTAGTGGAGCCCGTAGCTGACGCCCTCCCCCACCGGCACCGTCTTCACCTCGGTGATGCGCGCCTTCACGGTCATGGCGGGCTTGAGGTCGATAAGCGGGTAGGCCTCAGGGCACGGGTAGAAGCCGTACAGCGAGATGCCGAGCCGCACCATATCCAGCTGCACCTCCGGGTAGCGGATGGCTGCCGCCGAGTTCGCCGCATGTACGATGCCGGGGTTGATGCCCGCCGCGCGCAGCCCGTTCACGGCTTCGGCAAAGCGCTTCACCTGGCGCTCGAAGTCGATGGTGCCGGGGCAATCGGCCGTGGCGAAGTGGGTGAAGGTGCCCTCCAGATCGAGCGCCCGATGGAAGGAGATCTGCCGGGCGAACTCCACCACTTCGTCCCAGCGCACGCCGATGCGGTTCATGCCGGTGTTCACCTTCAGATGGAACGGAGCGCGCAGCCCCATGGCATCGGCCGCTTCGGCATAGCGGATGGCGAACTCGGCCGTGTACACGCTCGGCATGATCTTATAGGCCAGAAGCAGCGGAATGGCCGCAGCCGGCGGCTCGCCGAGCACGAGAACCGGTGCGTTCAGATAGGCCTCGCGCAGCGCAATGGCCTCGTCCACCGTGGCCACGCCCAGATACTCGGCTCCCGAGTTCAGCGCCGTCTTGGCCACCTGCACTGCACCGTGCCCGTAGGCGTCGGCCTTCACGACGGCCATAAGCCGCGTCCCGGGGCTCAGGCGGTGCTTCACCGTGGAGGCGTTGTGGCGAATGGCATTCAGGTCGATTTCCACCCACGACCAGCGCCGATCGGCCTCAGGAATGTGCGCAAGCTTCTCAGGGTCGAACCGCGGCGGCGCACCAGGCACCCCGCCCTCTTCCGTATAACGCAGGATGTCGGAAGCGGCCCCCACGCGCGGGGCGGAAGCTGCAAAGCCGGAGGAGCCCAGTGACGGCGCGGCGAAGCCCCAGCCCCCGGCCAAAGACTGCTCCTGCTTGCGCGTCGCGAAGGGAGTATCGTCGTAGCGCGAGCGGCGCATCGCATCGCCCGCCGAGACGAAATTCGGGTCGCGATGCGAGAAGCCCGTGAAGCCATTGGGGAGTTCTGCCATGAAACGCCACCTCGAAATCGCACTTGATACCTATAGTAACAGGCACCAGTATAGCGCTTATTGCCCCTTGCGGCGGCGGACGTGCGCCATCTTCCCGGCAGAGCGGCGAAACGAAGGCCGGGCTTTGCCCCGGCCTCGGATCTTACCCGAGCTCGCCTCTCGCTGCCGCAGCGGAGAGCTTCTCCGAGAGGCCCTTCTGCGTATCGTGACCGCCCCCGGCCATCATCTTCACAGCATGGGGCAGCGCGGCGACGATGCCCTCCCAGTTCTCGGTGGCCGCCTTAGTGGAGCCGGGCAGGTTGATGATGAGCGTGCGCCCACGCTGGGCGCAGATGGCACGGGAGAGCATGGCGAAGGGCGTGATAGCCAGGCTGTGCACGCGCATGGCCTCGGCGATGCCGGGCACCTCGCGATCGGCCACATCGCGCGTGGCCTCCGGCGTCACATCGCGCAGGGAAAGACCGCTGCCGCCGCAGGTGAGCACCACATCGGCATCGGTGTTGTCGCATGCATCCAGAAGCGCGCCGGCAATGAAGGGGCGCTCGTCCATTTCCACCACGCGGCGGATACATTCCCACCCCTGCTCGGCGATGAGCTCTTCCAGCTTCTGACCTGCCTCGTCGGTCTCCAACGTGCGAGTGTCGGAGCAGGTGATAATGGCGAATTTGATAGTCATGGAATTCCTTTCCGTCGGCATTCCCTCTTCAACGGAGCCGCAAAGACCCCCAAGAGAGCCGTGACGAACAACCTAAAGGCAGACTTCCTCGGGGACGTCCAGCAAGATGCAGTCTACCATGCTGCCGGCCGGCTGGGGCTCGGTGCCCTCGGGCATGATGGCCATGCAGTTGGTCTTCTGGATGGGCCCGAACAAGCCCGAGCTCTGATTCCGCGAGGGCGTCACTTCGAACGTGCCGTCGGTGGCGCGGGTGAGGGTACCGCGCAGGAAGATGCGCCGCGGGTCGCGGTTCTTCTCGTCGGCAGTCAGACGCGCCCGCACCGTGGGATGGTTCATGAACGTGTAGCCCTGCATGGTGCGCAGCGCCGGGCGGATGAGCATCTCGAAGCCCACGTAGGCCGCCGCCGGGTTGCCGGGCAGCCCGAACACCGGGGTGCCGTTCACTATGCCGAAGGTCTGGGCCTTGCCAGGTCGCATGTTTACCGTGGTCATCTTAAGCTCGCCCAGCTCGGCCACGACCGGCTTGATGAAGTCGAAATCGCCGTTGGCCGCGCCTCCCGTGGTCACCACGAAGTCGTAGTCGCGCGCCGCGGCTGCCACGGCATCGCGCAGGGCCTCGAAGGTGTCCTCCACAATGGGAAGGATGTGGGGCACCGCACCGGCGCGCTGGGCGCAGGCGGCCATGGCGAAGCTGTTGGAGTTGCGGATCTTTCCCGGCCCGGGCACCTCCGACGGCGGCACAAGCTCGCTGCCCGTGGCGATGACGGCCACCCGGGGCCGCCGACGCACCGGCACCTCCAGCACGCCGCAGCCCGCGAGAAAGCCCACCCCGGCGGCGCTGATGACCTCGCCGGCGCGCACGACCACCTCGCCGGCGCGGGCCTCTTCCCCGGCGGCGCGCACGTTGGCGCCCACCTTGGCAGGGGCGGTAAAGGACACGAGCGACCCGGTCTTGCCGTCGCCTTCCTCCACTCCCACGATCTCGTACTTCACCACGGCATCGGCATCGGCGGGCAGGCAGGCGCCGGTCATGATGCGCACGCACTCGCCCTCCCCGATGGAGCCCTCGAATACGTCACCCGCGCCGATCTCGCCGATAACGCGCAGGCACACGGGAGTCTCCTCGGCGGCCGATGCGATCTCGGCGGCCCGCAGGGCGAACCCATCCATGGCCGAATGGGCGAAGGGCGCGACGTTTATGTCGCTTGCCAAGTCGGCCGCGGCTACGCGCCCCACGGCGTCCAGCAACCCCACACGCTCCACCTCGGTGGGCTCCACCGCCCCGCACACGAGCGCGCGGGCCTCCTCCAGCGAGATCATCTCCCTCACGGCCGTTCCCCTTTCTCCTGGTCAAATGCTCCTGTCGGCCACATGTGCCCATGCGGCGCTTCGCCATGTCAATCTGTTCCGTCACATTATAACCGTCCGAGGATAAACCAGCACGGGAGAAACCGCGTTTCCCCTTGCCCCGCCATGCAATCGGCTGCTGTGGAGAACGGCGCACCGCTCCCCGGAAACGCGCCGGCCGCGCTACAATGCGAATACCGACAACCCGCTCCGAGAGAAGGCGCCTATGACGTTCGCACCCACTCCCTACACCCCGCCCGACTTCTCCGCGCCGCACTTGGCGGATGCCCCCGATATCACGCTCGCGCCGGCGCCGAAGGACTTCGTCGCGCCCGAGGGGTACCACGCTATGTCCATCTACCCGGAATACCTGAAGCTGGACGGCCAGTGGGTGCTCGCCCGCGATTCCCGCATGGACTGCGTGGCGGTGGTGGAAAACGGCGAAGTGCACGTGCGCGAGTTCCGCCATATCCGCGCCGGCGACCTTATCGCCTGTGGGCGCACCGAGAACGGCGAAGAGGGCATCCTCGTGTACACCGAGGGCTTTCGCAGCCTGGACGTGCCCGAGCCCGGCGCGCCCCACGCCGGCGGCCACGACAACTTCGCCTTCCGCCTCGGGCGCTCCCGCGAGACCGCCTTCTCCCGCGACTACGACGAGCTGTACGAGCTTCTGCGCCACGACCGCGAGCACGGCTCCATCGTGTGGGTCATGGGCCCGGCCTTCACCTTCAACGGCTTCTCGCGCAATGCCTTTGCGAAGATCATCGACGCGGGCTATGCCGATGCGGTGTTCGCCGGCAACGCCCTGGCCACCCACGATTTGGAAGGCGCCTACTTCCACACCTCCCTCGGTCAGGACATCGACACCCAGGAGAACCGTCCCAACGGGCACTACCACCACTTGGATACTATCAACCGCGTGCGCTATTGGGGAAGCATCGAGCGGTTCATTCAGGAAGAGGGCGTGCACGACGGCATCATGGACGCGCTTGTGCGCAACAACGTGCCCTACGTGCTCGCCGGCTCCATTCGCGACGACGGGCCCTTGCCCGGCGTGTACGGGAACGCTTACGAGGCCCAGGATGCCATGCGCGATCGCATCCGCGGCGCCACCACGGTCATCTGCATGGCCACCATGCTCCATACCATCGCCACGGGCAACATGACCCCGAGCTACCGCGTCATGGACGACGGCACCATCCGTCCGGTGTACTTCTACTGCGTGGACATCGCCGAGTTCGCCGTGAACAAGCTGGTGGACCGTGGCAGCCTCGCGAGCCGCGGCATCGTCACCAACGTGCAGGATTTCATCGCGAACATCGCCAAGGGTTTGGGGCTGTTGGGGTAGCAGGCAGGGTGCCGCGCCGTCGAACGTCGGGCGACGGCGCGCTGGACGGGTGCGGCGAAAGTCGACTCCGGCGTCGGGGCCGAAACTGGACGGTGTCGTCGGAGCCGGAACTGGAGCCGCCAGGCCATTGGGGCCGGCACAATGCCGCGAGCGGCCAAAGCACACGCATGTAGATCGTCGGCTAAACAGAACGGGCCGCCGAGTCTCCTCGACGGCCCTTCCCTTGCGTCGGATCTGCGCCGGCGCGTATGTTCGCTCGGACTAGCGCTTGATGTTGTAGAAGGCGCCCAAGCCCGCGTAGGCGGCCTGGCCCTCCAGCTGCTCCTCGATGCGGATGAGCTGGTTGTACTTCGCCACGCGATCGCTGCGGCACGGGGCGCCGGTCTTGATCTGGCCGCAGTTGGTGGCCACCGACAGATCGGCGATGGTCACGTCCTCGGTCTCGCCGGAGCGGTGGCTCATGACGCAGGCGTAACCATGGGTCTTCGCCAATTCGATGGCCTCCAAAGTCTCGGTGAGCGAGCCGATCTGGTTCACCTTGATGAGAATGGCGTTGGCGCACCCCAGTTCGATGCCCTTGGCAAGGCGCTTCGAATTGGTGACGAACAGATCGTCGCCCACCAGCTGCACGCGGTCGCCGATGCGCTCGGTGAGCTTCTTCCAGCCATCCCAATCTTCCTCGGCCATGCCGTCCTCGATGGAGACGATGGGGTACTTGTTCACCAGAGCCTCCCAGTAGTCCACCATCTCGTCGCTCGTGAGCTCGCGGCCCTCGCCGGCCAGCACGTATTTGCCGGTCTCGGCGTTATAGAACTCGGTGGAAGCCGGATCCATGGCGAACAGGATGTCGGTGCCGGGCTTATAGCCGGCGGCCTCGCAGGCCTGCACGATGTAGGCCAGGGGCTCCTCGTTGGTCTTCAGGTTGGGGGCGAAACCGCCCTCGTCGCCCACGCCGCCGCCGAGCCCGGCATCGTGGAGCACCTTCTTCAGGGTGTGGTAGATCTCGGCGCACCAGCGCAGGGCCTCGGCGAAGGTGGGGGCGCCCACGGGCATAATCATGAACTCCTGGAAGTCCACGTTGTTGTCGGCATGCACGCCGCCGTTCAGAATGTTCATCATAGGCGTGGGCAGAAGATGCGCGTTCGCGCCGCCCACGTACTTGTACAGCGGCAGTCCGGATGCCTCGGCGGCGGCATGGGCCACGGCCAGCGACGCACCCAGGATGGCGTTGGCGCCGAACGCGCCCTTGTTCTCAGTGCCGTCGGCCTCGATCATGGCGGCATCGATCATGCGCTGATCCTCGGCCTCCAAGCCGATGAGCGCATTGGCAATCTCCTCGTTCACGTGGGCCACGGCGTCCAGCGTGCCCTTGCCCAGGTAGCGCTTCTTGTCGCAATCGCGCAGCTCCACGGCCTCGAAGGCGCCCGTGGAGGCACCCGAGGGCACCGCCGCGCGGCCGAAGGAACCGTCCTCCAGCACGACTTCCACTTCGACGGTGGGGTTTCCGCGGGAATCCAGGACCTCGCGCCCGTACACATCGATGATGACGCTCATGTAGTGCCTCCTTGCAGGTAATGTCGACGCTGTTGTTCAGCATTTCCCATCATACCATGCAAACGCGCCCCACACGAAGCGAGTTCCGTGCAGGGCGCGAAACGAGGGCGCAGGCCGCAAAAGGGCCCCGAGAGCTGCACCGGCGGCGTGCAAGCCGTTGCCGGCAAGGTGCGATTCGCGGTTGCAGGCCGCAGCAGCGCGCGCTAGTGGATGCCGGGCCACACCGCCCCGGGATCGGGCGCGGGCGCATCGCGGTTCTCGTCGGTGGAGGGAATGACGCCGTATTCTTTCAGCAGCCCGTAGATATCGGTGTGCTCGATCTCCTTCAGGCCGCGCGAGAGCAGCAGCTTCTCCAACACGTTCATGTTCATGTCCGTGGCCGGTTTGCCGTCGCGCAGCAGCACCGTGGCGTTCAGCAGGCAGCGCAGATCGTAGGCACTCCCCCACACCTCGGGCACGCCGCGGTCGATGTCCAGCAGCGTGTACACCGCCTCCATGCCGGTGCGCATGGAGTACTCGGTGGTGAAGATGGTGTCGCGGGGCGTTTCAGCGAACTGGCCGACGAAGGCGAAGTTCACGGCGCCCTCCGGTACTACGAGCGGACGGTCGCCGTTGGCGCGGGGCATGAAGAAGGCCGTGATGTAGGGCATCATGCAGGGCACCGTGTTGGCGCTCTTCTCGGCCAGCTCCTCGATCTGCTCCTCGGGCACGCCCAGGTGGTACAGCCATTCCTGGCAGATCTCACGCCCGGTGCAGTCGCGCATGGGCTTCTTCACGTAGTTGCCGTCCACGGCGGTGAACAGGCCGTAGAGCCACACGCACACGGTTCCGGGTTTCTGATCGCGAAACTGGGGCTGGCGGTTGATGGTCCAGGACAGCAGCCAGTTGGAATCCCTCACCGACACGATACCGCCGGTCACCACGCCGCCGGAGAGCGGATCGCGCTTGCAGATGGCCTCGATGTAGGGCAAGATCTTCTCGTCCAGCGTGGTCACCGTGGCGCTTTCCCAGTTGCTCTTGGCCGGATCGCCGCAGAACTTCTCAGGCCGCCCGAAGGCCGGCGACTGGGCCGCTATCTTCTTCCACAGATCCCAGCCATCCCCCGGCGTGAGCTCGGGGGCATAGCGGGCCGGCGTGTTCTGGCTGCCGAAAGAGGAATGGGCCACCAGGCTGCCCGGCGTGATGAACACGAGGTCGTTCTCGGTCAGGGGGATGACCTGCTCGCGGATGCCCGCCGGATCGGGGGCCTCATCCCCCGGCAGCCCCTCTACGGCGCCGATGGCCTCAGGCTCGTCCTCCACCAGGAAGCGAATCTCGGTGGCCACCTTGCGGGCGTCGTCGCGAGCCTCATCGCAGGAGAAGCGCACGTCGGTCACGTGGGTATCGAAGCGGAAATCCACTCCGTGATCCTTCAGGTAGTTCACCATGGGCAGGATCATGGACTCGTACTGGTTGTAGCGGGTGAAGCGCAGCGCCGAGAAGTCGGGCAGGCCGCCCACATGGTGCACGAAGCGGGTGATATAGCGTTTCATCTCCAGGGCCGAGTGCCAGTTCTCGAAGGCGAACATGGTACGCCAGTACAGCCAGAAGTTCGAGTTCAGCACCTCGTCGGAGAAGTACTCGGTGATGACCTTGTCCTGGAGGTCCTCCTCGGGGGTGAAGAACAGGTTCATAATCTCCATGCAGGCTTTGTCCGACAAATCGAAGCGGTTGTCGGTATGGGCGTCCTGGCCGCGGTTCACCGTGGCGCGGCACAGGGAGTAGTTGGGATCGCGCTTGTTCAGCCAATAGTAGTAGTCGAGCACGCTTACGTTCGGATCCTCGATGGAGGGAATGTCGCGGAACAGGTCCCACATCACCTCGAAGTGGTTGTCCATCTCGCGGCCGCCGCGCATGGTGTAGCCGAGGCTCGGGTAGTCCCAGCCGTCGCAGCCGCCGCCAGCGCGAGGCCCTCGCTCCAAGATGTGGATGCGCTCGCCGGCCATCTGCCCGTCGCGCACGAGGAAGCACGCGGCCGCCAGCCCCGCCAAACCGCTGCCCACGATGTAGGCCGACTTGCCATCCACCCCCTCGGGCTTCAGGGGATGGGCGAAGGCCTCGTAGTTGCCGCTGGAATAGTACATGGCACGTCCTCTCTAACGCGGTTTTGCCGGTTACCCCATAGTGCCGTGCCCGGGCAACCCGCGCCCTCGGCGGCCCCCGCTCGTTGCCCCCGTGTTGAGAAGCGGTAACGGGAACGGGCCGCGGCCAAAGGCAGCTTCGTCCAACATCTCCTCACCCGCAACTCCGTCACGCCGACCCGCTTGCCCCCTCATTCCGCCGCCCCGCCCCAAGCTGCAACCGATCGACCGCGTTGGTCCCTGGCACCCCGCAGCTGACCCTCGTATAATGGCGAGCCATGGATACCACGCGACAGACCAAACGGAGCCTGCCGAGCTTCGTGTACAAACTCATGCTGCTGGCGGCCACCGTTATCTGGGGGTTTGCCTTCGTGGTGATGAAGGACGCCGTTGACGTGCTGCCGCCAGCGCAGCTCATCGGCGTGCGCTTCCTGCTCACAGGGCTGCTCATGGCCGCGGTGTTTCACCGTCACCTGCGCGGCAGCCTGAATGCCGGCTTCCTCGGCGCGGGGCTCGTGCTGGGCGCGGTCACCTTCCTGGCCTTCTGGGTGCAGACGGTGGGCCTCGCCGAGACAACCCCGGGCAAGAACGCCTTCCTCACGGCTACCTACTGCGCCATCGTGCCCTTCATGCTGTGGGGCCTTACGCGGAAGCGCCCCACGATGGCGAACGTGGGCGCAGCCGTGCTCTGCGTGGCGGGCATCGGGCTCGTATCCATGACTGCCGGAAGCTTCACCATCGGCTTCGGCGATCTCATGACGCTGTTGTGCGCGGTGTTCTTCGCAGCCCAGATCATCGCCATCGCGCGCTTTTCCCGCCGCTTCGACGTGCTGGGGCTTACCGCCTACCAGTTCCTCTTCGGGGGCGCCATGGGCCTCGTTCTCGGCGCCGCCATCGAGCCCGCACCGGCATGGGAGGCAGTGGCCGACCTTGACTTCTTGCTCAACTTGGCCTATCTGGTAGTGTTCGCATCGGGGATATGCTACGTACTGCAGAACGTGGGCCTCGCCCATGTTCCCGAGGCCCAGGGGTCGCTCATCCTGTCACTGGAGTCGGTATTCGGCGTCGTTGCAAGCGTCTTGATCTGCGGCGAGCTCGTAACCGGGCGCATGGTGCTCGGCTTCGCGCTCATCTTCGCCGCCATCCTCATCAGCGAGCTGGCGCCGGCACGCAAGACGTCAGAACAGAAGGGCTGCGCCCAGGCAGAGCCCGCAGCCGACGACGAGGACTACGCCGTCGCCTAGGGAGAAACGCCGTCCGTCTAAGCTGGTGGGCTGGCTGCTTGCCCCGTAGCACCGCGCGTCCATGGCCGCGGCCAGGAGGTCGGCCCGCCGGAACAGACCCACGAACAGCGGGGCCATAAGGCCCGCATTCGCCCGCACACGCGCCGTCACGCCGCCTGACCCCAGCGATGCCCCGCGGGAGGCCTGGGCGGCCCGAATACTCGCCAGCTCTTCAGCGGTCACGGGAATGAAGCGCAGGGCAATGGAGAGCGCGCAGGTCGCATCGCGCACAGGCAGCCCCACACGGCCAAGCGGCGCCAGCAAGCGCCGCAGCGCCTCAGAGAGCTCGGTTGTCGTGGAGAGTTCCATGAGAGCGCCGCTCGCGTACACGAGCAGCATAACGCGTGCCGCCACGACTACGCCCGCTGCCCAGCCCGAGGCCGCAGCGTTGTAAAACAGCAGAAATGCCGCGATCACCCAGGCCGGCGCACCGGCGCGTAGCACCGAGGCGAACCTCACCCGTCCCACAGCCATCACAATCGACAGAAAAGCGACGGCGACGCCCAATCCGATAGGGCTTCCTATGAGAAACAACATCGCACTGTACGCCACAAGAAGCGCGATTTTCACGCGCCCGTCCAACCGGCGCACCGCCGGCGGAATGCGTCTGCTCTGTGCACCCAGCCCCGTCATGGCCCCAGTATGGCAGGGCTCCTGCGCGCCCGGCATCCTGCCCTCAGGCAGATCGGCCAGCAGCACCTATGTCAGGCAGTTTTGTGCAAGTGCGTAAAAAGGGAGCGCCTCCCGATCAAGAGACGCTCCCCATACGTCGGTGAACCTATCCCGCGGGGCTCCTGTTAAGGAAGGGCCCGAAGGCTTACCGGCTGCAAGCGACCAGGCGGTGAGTTAGCGAATCGCCTGTCGCATCAGACTGTCCACGCGACAGCGCAGCTCTTACAGGGCCTCGCCGATGCCCGCCGTACCGATCTTGGCCTGGTCGAACTCGAGGGCCGTCTCGGCAGCCTCGGCCGCAGCCTGCTCGTTGCCGAGGGCATCCTCGAACTCCGCCGACGAGGTGGCCTCGGCGACCACCTCCTCCTCGATGCGTTCGAGATCGGCTACGGCATCCTGGGTCTTTGCAGCCTCGGAATCGACGAACTCCTTCATGAGGGTATCCTTGTCAGCCACGATCCGGCTCCTTTCAATCTGAGAAGATCTTCGTGAACAGATGGTGTAAGAGCAAGATCTCGTGCCCTTGCAAACCGTATTCTACGAACTTGGCGGCGGGCAAAAAGGTGACTGCGCCGATAGTAATTGAGAGGTTGTACGGGTGTTGCTCGGCTGAAATAAAAGAAGACGACCGCCCATAAGCGGTCGTCTTCCCTATAGAACGATGTCTCCGACGCTCGGCTCATGCGGCTGTCCGGCGCCGGACGCATCCGAACGATCTGACAAGCAGCCTACTTGACGTCGGCCTGCTCCTCCTCGATCTTCTCGGCGTCGACGGTCTCGGCCTCCTTGGCGGCCTCGGCCTCAGCCTTCTCGGCCTCCTCGCGAGCCTCCTCGACAGCCTCGGACTTCTCAGCGGCGTCCACGGCCTCGACCTGCTCGATGGTGCCGTCGTTCTCGAAGCCCAAGTCCTCGGCGAGCTCCTCGGACTTCTCCTCCTTCTTGGCGACCTTCTTGGGGGCAGCCTTCTTCGGAGCAGCCTTCTTGGCGGCGGCAGCCTGACGCTCGGCCTTGGGCACGCAGGGCTCGGTCACAAGCTCCATGATGACCATGGGGGCGTTGTCGCCCTTGCGGGGCCCGAGCTTCATGATGCGGGTGTAACCGCCGGGACGATCCTGGAACATGCCCTGGGCGACCTTCTCGAAGATCTCGCGAACCAGTTCCTTGTCGTTCAGGTAGGCGATGGCCAGACGGCGGGAATGCAGGTCGCCGCGCTTGGCCCAGGTGATAACCTTGTCAACGTCGGGGCGGATCTCCTTGGCGCGAGCCTCCACCGTCTTGATGCGGTCGTTCAGGAACAGAGCAGAAACCAGGCTGCGCTTCATGGCCTTGGTATGGCTCCAGTCGGTGCCGAGCTTCCGCCCCTTCTTGTTGTGTCTCATATCTCGTGTCTCCTAAAGCTTCAAATTGAGGTCCATGGAAATGAGCTTGTCCTTCACTTCCTCAATGGACTTCGCACCAAAGTTTCGAATGTTCAGCAGGTCGTTCTCGGAGAACTCGACGAGCTGGCGCACGGAGTGGATGCCCGCACGCTTCAGGCAGTTGTAGGAGCGGACGGACAGATCCAAGTCCTCGATCTGCTTGTCCAGCTCGGCATTGGACTCCTGACCCTCCGGCGCGAAGATGGACGGGGCCTCGCCCTCTTCCTCCTCGCCCGTGGCGGCCAGGGCCAAAAACGCGCCCATGTACTGGTTGATGATGTTGGCCGCACGGCACACCGCCTCGGTAGGGTCGATGGAGCCGTCGGTCTCAACTTCCAAAACCAGCTTGTCGTAGTCGGTGCGCTGGCCCACGCGGGTGTCGGTCACGTTCATCGTGCAGCGACGAACCGGCGAGAACAGCGAGTCCACGTGGATGATGCCGATGGGATCCTCCGTGCGCTTGTTGCGCTCGGCGGACACGTAACCGCGGCCCACGCCAATGCGGATGGTCATGTCCAGCTGACCGCCGTCGGCCACCGTCGCGATGACATGATCGGGGTTCACCAGGTTGAACTGGCCCGGAACCTCGAGATCGGCACCGGTCACCGTGCAGGGGCCCTCGGCGAACACATGCGCGGTCGCCTCGTCGGCCTCGTCGGACACCTGGGAGAACACCAGGCCCTTCACGTTCAGCACGATGTCGGTGATGTCCTCGATAACGCCCTCGGCCGTGGTGAACTCATGCTGCACGCCCTCGATCTGGATAGCGGTGGCCTTCGCCCCGTCCAGCGAGGAGAGCAGCACACGACGCATGGAGTTGCCCAGGGTGTTGCCGTAGCCGCGCTCGAGCGGCTCGACGATGTAACGGGCAACGGTGTCGTTGACTTCCTCCGTAGTTACTGTAGGCCTCATGAACTCTGTCATGTGTGAGTAGCCTCCTTAAAAGCCGCGATTATTTCGAGTACAGTTCGACGATGAGCTGCTCGTTGATGTCCAGATCGATCTGGTCACGCGTCGGGAGGGACAGCACGCTGCCCTGCAGCTTCTCGATGTCAATCTCGAGCCAGGCGGGCACCTGCACGCGCTCGTTGGAGACAAGCGCGCTCTTCACGACGAGGAGCTCCTTGGCCTTGGGGGCCACACTCACGAGCTCACCGGGGCGCACGCGGAAAGACGGGATGTCCACGCGGCGGCCGTTCACGCAGATGTGCCCATGGGACACCATCTGGCGGGCCTCCTTGCGGGTGCGGGCGAAGCCCAGGCGGAAGACCACGTTGTCCAGGCGCGTTTCCAGGATGGTCATCAGGTTCTCACCGGTCTGACCCTGCATGGACTTGGCGCGCTTGAAGTACCCACGGAACTGCTTCTCGAGCACGCCGTAGATGAACTTGGCCTTCTGCTTCTCGCGCAGCTGCATAGCGTACTCGCTCTCCTTGCGGCGACGCTTGGGCTGGCGGATGGATTCCTTCTTGCTGGAGTAACCGAGCACCACAGGATCGATGCCCAGCTGACGGCAGCGCTTGAGAACCGGAGTTCTGTTGATTGCCATAATGTACGATCCTTTCAGTTACACGCGGCGACGCTTCTTGGGGCGGCAGCCGTTGTGCGGAATGGGGGTGCAGTCCTGGATGGAGGCCACTTCGAGACCGGCAGCCTGGAGGGAGCGGATGGCGGTCTCGCGACCGGAACCCGGGCCCTTCACATAGACGGCGACCTTCTTCAGGCCGTGCTCCATGGCCGTCTTCGCGGCGGCCTCGGCGGCCATCTGCGCGGCGAACGGCGTGGACTTACGGGAGCCCTTGAAGCCCACGGTGCCCGCGGACTGCCAGGAGATCACGTTGCCCTGAGGATCGGTGATGGAGACGATGGTGTTGTTGAACGTAGACTTGATGTGAGCGGCGCCCACGGCAATGTTCTTACGCTCGGAGCGCTTGATGCGCGTACGTACTTGCTTCTTAGCCACGGTTTGCTTACCTCACTACTTCTTCTTGCCGCCGATTTGCTTGCGCGGACCCTTGCGGGTACGAGCGTTCGTGTGCGTGCGCTGACCGCGAACGGGCAGGCCGCGACGATGACGCAGGCCGCGATAGCAACCGATCTCCATGAGGCGCTTCACGTTCTGCGAAACCTCGCGGTGCAGGTCGCCCTCCACCTTGAGATTCTGCTGGATGTAGTCGCGCAGCTTCGCGAGATCCTCTTCAGAGAGGTCCTTCACGCGAACGTCGGGATCAACGCCGGTATCGGCGATGATCTTCTTGGCCGTGGTCTGGCCAATGCCGTAAATGTAGGTCAAGGCGATCTCAATGCGCTTATTGCGGGGAAGATCGACACCAACGAGACGTGCCATGTTGTTCCTGGTTCCTTTCTTCCTAGCCCTGACGCTGCTTATGGCGGGGATTCTCGCAGATGACGAGGATCTTGCCATGGCGTCGGATGATCTTGCACTTGTCGCACATCTTCTTGACCGAGGGACGTACCTTCATGTCGTTTCCTTTCGGTATGCGGATCGTTCTATACGTGCACGCCCAGCCGCTGGCGATTGTTTTCTCAGCTGTAACCCCCACGCGAAGGATCCGGGTCTTCGCGGGAGCGTGCGCCCGATCGGGCCGTTCGGGGAACTACTTGAAGCGATAGGTGATGCGGCCGCGGTTGAGGTCGTAGACCGACAGCTCCACCGTAACTCGGTCGCCGGGCAAGATCTTGATGTAGTGCATGCGCATCTTGCCGGAAATGTGGGCGAGAATGGTATGACCGTTCTCGAGTTCCACCTTGAACATCGCGTTGGGCAGGGCTTCGAGCACCGTGCCCTCGAGTTCGATTACATCTTCCTTAGCCAAAAGTCGCTCCTTCAAGCGGTCTGATAAAGCAGCAACGCAAGATGGTATCAAAGATGCAAGACAAATTGAAGAGAAATTTTGCACAAGGGCGTAAAAAACCAAAAAGCGGGTTTGGCTTTGAAATGACCTGCTTGTCAGGCCTGCGGTCGAGCCGCGCAGCTCTCGGAGATCAACCGGAGCCGCCAGGTATTTGCGCTGCCTCAGAGCGCCACCGCCTTGTCGGCGAATGGGATGATAGCACAGGCCGCTACGGGATGCAAGGGAGGCGGAGCCTGCAGCCTCCCTTGCGCGACATTATCCATTATCGCTCAGCCGCAAACTTCAAGAAGATGCGCTCCGGACTGTTCGCGATAAGCATGGCAAACTCATTCCCCTCGATAGGATCGCGATGCTGGCGATCATAGGTTTCAAGATAGGCTGGAGACCCCGATAAAAAGAAAGGGACATCCATTTCGTACGTTGACCCCGGCTTGAGCGCAAACGCAGTATCGCCAGCCAGCTCGGGATAGGCGAGACCCAGGAGCTCCTCATCAAGTTGATAGTCTTTGCTCTTATCCGCGCCCACAATCGTATAGCGAGAAAGAGATACGCCCACTTCCGACGTTCCATCTTCTGCTGACGCGGTGCCCTCGTTGGCGATGACGAGCGTCACGACAAGCACGTCCGCCCCCGACGATTCCGTCATCTCCTCCCCCTTGATATCGGAAGACGATACCCCAGCTCCAATTAAATATTCCCTCGCCGTCATAATCCGAGCCTTTTCAACGGCAAGCTTGTATCCAGGTGCGAGGTCGTAAGTCGAATCGAAGTAATTGACTCCCAAGTCCGCCCGCTCTCCCATTTCAAGCACTTTCGACGGCGCTTCAGGAACAAGGGCGTTCACATGATACACCGCGACAGCCCACAGCATAAGCAATGCAGTCAGAACTATTCCGCATATACCTAGCGCAACACGGCTCCGAACACTCATGAGAGACCTCTCCCCGCAAATATCTCATGACCGTCGATGTGCCCTTCAGCCAGGTAATACACCTCATCAGATAGCGATTCCATCAGCTCTCGGTCATGACATGCCCACAATACAGCAGCCCCTCGCTCACGCTCTTTCAATATGAGCCGTCGCAGCATGCGCACTCCATCCCTATCCAAAGCATTACTCGGCTCGTCCAAAAGCAATACAGACGGCGACTCCAGAACAGCCGCAGCAAGGCCGAGCCGCTGCTTCATCCCCAGAGAGTATTTTCTAAAAGGACGCTTATCGTCCTTCCGCAATCCAACCTCTTCCAGAACCTTATCAATAGCCTCCCCACCCACCTTATCGCGAATAGAAGCGAGGAGGCACAAGTTCATGCGACCCGTATAGGCGCTCAGGAACTGCGGGGATTCGATAAGAATCCCCATGCTCTCGGGAAACGCTCGATCGATGCCGATAGTCGCACCATCCACGACAACCGATCCCTTGTCGGGGGTGATAAGACCCGCGATGAGACGCATGAGCATGGTCTTACCCGACCCGTTAGGTCCGGCAATTGCGGCGATAGCACCATTCGAAACGCTGAGCGACACATCGTCGAGAATCGTCACCCCTCGAATGTGTTTCGTCACATGCTTTACTTCTATACTCATAGTGAATCCTCGCTTCCAAAACAACGCCTTCGATTGAATGCAATACCGCCAACAAGCATCGACGCAATTGCTACGACCCCGCATACCGCTATGGCCTCGGCAAGCAACCAGCCGTCCGCAACAAACGCACCACAGCGTGCCGCCATAGAAAAGGCGCAAAACCCGATCGGCCCCACACCGAAAGCAGACGCGACCAGCAAACCGGCAGAGGCACCGACCCCCGATATCGTACCGAAAAGGAAGGACAGGCAAAGCTGAAACAATCCGAGGGATATGGCGACTACCACAACCGCACCCATGAAGGAGAGGGCATCATAGGGCGCTCCCCTCAGTTCCTGCCAGGGAAAATCAATAAGGTAGAGCATATCGGGCGAAACCGACCACGATGGCCCCGAGCCAGCAATCAGCGAAAACAGCAGGGCAACCAGCAGCGCCGTTGCGCAAAACAGCAGCACTGATCCTGCCACCCAAACGCATTTCGCCCACCACCAAGTCCAACGGCTACCGCAAGCAATGAGGACCTGCTGCCCGAAACCGCGCAAGCTTTCCCGAGGGTATCGTGCAAGTCCGACCACCAGCAGCAGGAAGAACACGAACCACCCGATGGGAGGCGCGAAGGCGCGATCATCACCGCCCGTGAAAGGCACGCAACCCGCGAAGTAGCCGAGCAGATAATCGCCGAGCGTAAAGGCGACATCAAAGGTCATGCCGTCATCTGCACCGGCAAGCGCCATTCCGACCTCGAGACGCAGGGCAACGAGCATGAGGACGCAGCAAAAGGCGCATGCCGTGAGCCATATTCCCGTAGAGCGCAGCGTCGCAAGAACGTCCATGACAAGGCATCGCAAGCACCTCACTGCTCATCCCTCCGACATCCTACCCGCATCAACAACAGGCACGCACCTGCCAACAGCAGAACTTCGCCGGCAATGATCCAGCCATTCTGCACGTACTGGGTGGTGTAAGCACGAAGGTTCTCGAATAGACTCAGCTGGAAGCCTCTGATGCCGCCGAGCGCAAGGAAAATGCGCTCGTTGAGGAACTGCACCGCATAAATTGCAACGTAAGGAATCGTGAGGACCGCCACCCGATTGACGGTGAGGCAACCCAGAAGCAGCACAAAAGCGGCCCACGCACCACAGAGAACGAAGTCGAGCATACAATAGGCCGCTACGTAGATTCCGGGAGCCTCGTAAAACCAAGAGGCCCACAGATTGTCGTGATAGATTCCCGTCGTAATGACGTCGAAGACCTCTGGCGCAATGGCCGGAGCGGTCGTTGCCACGAGAGCGAGGTTCACCAACTGCGGCACCACTACCACCGTGCCCCCAGCGGCGAAGGCCGCCACGGCCTTCGCCACAAGATACTGCCTGCGGCGCGTGCGTGTGTAAATCTGGCCCACGTACCCACTACGCCGCTCTGAAGCAAGAGACCATCCGAAAGGAGCCACGGCAAGCAGAGGAGCGGTCTGGTAAAAAATAGAGCACCAAACGGTGTCACCTCCTACCGACATCCAAGAGATAAAGCAGCTGTAGGACGCAGGCGAGATGAAAACATCGCCTTCGCCGGCCGCCATCTCGTCAAGGTACTGGAAAAACGAATCTCGCCCCATCACCTCTACGGCCTCGGCGCAGCAGAGAAACAGACCTATTCCCAGAGCAACGATGAAGTAAGGATTCGCAATAGCCTTGCGCAATTCCATCTTCAGCAATCGTCTCACAAATGACTCCTTTTATCTTCGCACTCAAGCGCCACCCTGATTCCGCAATTTGGGTCGCCGATCCGCAAGGCGGAGGGGACGCCATCGCCAGCCATGACAATACCCGAATGAAACGTCCTTGTTTCCCCTGGTTCGAGCCGAAAGACATTGCCGTCGCCATCCTCCAGAGAACCATCTTCTATCATGCCATCGAAATAAATCTGGTCGAATGATTCAATGCCTTCAAGTGAAGCAATAAACGAGTTGCAAAAGCCGTCTTTCCCAGATTTCGTTGAGCCAGGAAGTGGAGAGGCGTCGACGTTTTCAACGGTGTAGGTCAGCAAGCAAAGAGAATATCCATCCTGCTTCCATGTCGGGAGATAGCTGGGAAGCTGAATGCCATCAGCAGGAATTCCCGCTGCTCCAGGAGAATCAAACAGCGCCACTTCGTCTATACGCAAACGCAACGTGCCATCCCATTCGCCGAGAGGGCGATAATCTGGCTCAATACTGCTCCTGTCCGTGTTCCTTTTCGCCATATCCGCCATAACTCCTTGGTTATCAAGATCGACCCACTCCCCTATTGGGTAAACCTCTAGGGGGGAGGACTGCGCAGGAACAACTTCTCCGGTGTAAGAAATGACCGATGCCGCAAAACCGACGACAATGACCATGGCAGCAAAAGCCACCAAGCGGAGGCGTTCACCAAATCGGTTTCCCACGCGTCCAGCCCTTTTAATCACCGTTAATCACCTTATAAGTACGTGAGCTGTCAGGGCTCCATTCGCCTTTCACGTCCCCACGTTGCGAATCAGCCCAACCCGTCAAACGAACCATGTACCCTGCCGCTGCCTTATTAACCTTAATGCTGCAATCCGTGTTGATTTTCTTAAGCGTTGCTCTTTTCTTCGTGCCAGCAACAACATTGGACCATTTACTTCCGGTCCACATATCGACATAAACACGGCACCGATCACATACCATTTTTGAGGCACGAACATAAACAGGAGTGCCGTTATCTTTCCTTCTGGGCTCATCACCAAGGCTTGTCGCTCCACTTTTTTTAAAGGTGAAATAGAAACTTGTATTTACGTTGTTGGCATAAGGCTGGATTGAGGAGGCAGATCCCGACGACATGCCCCCGATATCTTCGCCATCCACATCCGCAAAAGCAAACCCTGACGGAACCATAACCGTCATTGCAAGAAGGCAGGCAGCTAGTTTGATCGGAACTTTCATTTTCTTTTCCTTTCTCTTGGGATTCCGACAAGGAAACCATAAGAGAAAAGAGAGGCGCTGTATGTCATCAGGGCTTATGAAATGCCTGATGACATACAGCGGCGGCATCAGTTCCGCATTTAATTGCTCGAATCGAGAACCTTTTTAACAGCATCGGCAAATTGAGCCTTCGAGTTCACGCCCAACCGCCGATACAACGCTAGGCGTGCATTGTTAATCGCTCCCACCGATGAATATGACTCTGCGGAGATTTTCGTTGTCGACCACCCGCGAAGAATGCCCAGCCCCACCGATACCTCCGTGGAAGAAAACCCTTTGGCAACTAGATAAGCCTCCGCACGAGTCAACTCAGACGCATCGAAAAATTTGGAGATCCCCCACAGCTCGTATTCACTCTTTACCTCGCGATAGAGTTTCGCCTGTCCGTAAGCAATCACCACCAGTAGCACCATAGCCGCCGCGAACCCAATCATAGGGAAAAACACATCGCTCGGGTCAAGATAATCGAAAACCCAGCTGCTGTACTCCATAAGGTCATTTATAAAATTCGTCACAATGCGACCAAAAGCCACACCAATACCAAGCGCAGCCGTTATAAGCCCAAACCGCGACGGCAAAAGGGGAGCCGAAAGAACGACACGCCCTAATGCAACAAGTGCCAGAGCGGGCATTACGTAAGAGCCCCCTCCCATCATAGTTGCAACTGCTCCAACAACGAGCAAACCCCCCGCTGAAAAACTCCCTATGCCCAGAAGACGGCCCACCGTCAACAGAGTGGCGAAAACCAGCCAAGCTGCAACAAGGAGCGATGCGGCCACCGGGCGACCAAGATCAGTCCAAGCCATCTGAATAAAAAAACCAACGAACAACGCCGCCATCATAAGCCAAACCGTCACTGCAAGAGAGCCAGCAAGTAGGTAGCAGCCGCTCCCGTCGCCCGAGCTCTTAACATCAATAATCCCTTTTACAACTATACTAAGCAAAAAAGAGCCGCAGAGCGCAACGAGAAACATCAGCCCTTCCGCCGCAGCACGGGTCACTCCCCCGCCCAATGCGACTTTTAAAAATACCAAGGTGCACCAGAGCGCTACTGCAGACATATGCAGGATTCTCTCCGCTTTCCCCCGAGATGCAAGCTTTATGCCGCTCCATTCGACGAGTCCGAAAAGCATAAAGCCCGCTCCCAGGCCAAACAACAGAGGCGCCTCCGAACCCATAGCTGCATTGCTGGATACTTGCGTGGGAATGAGCACGTACGCTATTACTACCGACCCAAGGATACCCGTTATGACTGATGCCGCACGAGAAGAGTCCAACGGCCTCGATACCGACGAGGAGGTATCCTTATGCGACTGCGCTTTCGCCAAGAAGCGCGTTTCTCTGCAGCTTCGGTAAACACTTGAAGCTTCTTCGCCGTTGGCCAAATCAAGCTTGCGATAAGCGCGCTGCAAGTAAGCACGCACTGTTGAAGACCCAATGCCCATCACGTCTGCCGATTGAGCAGACGTGGCACCTGCAAGCATAAGTGCTAGAGCCTGCTGCTCCCGATCGGTGAGAGCCTTCACTCTGCCCTCATCGTAGATTTCCGCTAGTTCGATTTCGGTGGCAAGCTCCGCGAAGGACGATTTATTCGCCGCCTCCTTCACAAATTCATCGCCTGACAGCTCTTTCGCTTCGTGAGGCTGGCGACCAAACCCACCCCACACGCCAACAACAACCAAGCCAACCGAAGCAACAACGCATAGAACGGAGAGGAAAAGCCAGCCACAGAAGGGCATTTTCTCGTAAACAAGCACCGATCTGCTGAAAAAATTCCACACGATGATTCCAAAAGCATAGGCCGCAAGCACCCGACACCCCTTGTCCCACTGCGGGAAAAGCGAGAACCTCTTTGTTTTTTCGCTGACAAGCGCATCTCTGCGCTCGCGCCCATTCCTCGGAAAATAAAGGCACCATGTCACCGCCAGCAAGAGGGCAATGATTCCCGAGAGCGCTGCAGCAGCTGAAGGGCCCAACTGAAACCAAAATACTTCACCGCTAAAGGCCCGAGGGACGGAGGGCAACCATGCTTCCTGATGAAATACGAAGAATTCCAGAGGTTCTTTTGAGAAGCCCGCCACGCAAGAGAGCGCAATCGCTGTTGGATACATGGAAACGACCCTCGCAGAATCATCCTTCGCTGCCTGACAGCTGGCACCGAATTCTCGGACACCGACCCAACAAGGGGCAAAAGCGCAGAGAAACGCCGCGACGAGCAAGCCCATTTTCCCACATTCCTCCACGCACACCCGCCATGGTGTGTCAAAAATAAGGCTTATCGGAAAAACAAAAGGGCACGCCGTCCCCTCATGTGAGTGAAGGGGCATTGCCGCGTATATAACTTCAGGATCACCCTCAAGCACAACAAAGAGACCGACCAGCTCAGCTACGCTGAGTGCAACAGCCAGCAACCACCCACTCGCGAAAAGAACTGCCATTGCAATTCTCGCCCAACAGCAAGTCGATAGAATCCCCTCGGCCCTATTGCGTAAGACGCTCATAGCAGCAGAATTCCAAACCGCACCAAACAAGCACCCGATCAATAGCCCGAAGGCCACCCAAGCGTAGAAACCCGTAAGAACGGGACCTCGGTAAGGCTCAGCCAGGAAAAAGGGCGTTGCGGTTAATGCCACAAACCAAATAATCCACGCCGTACCAATAACCGCCGCTCTCGCAGTGCTCCCACGCTTCATGTATCGCCATACTCTCCACAACTTTACGCCTTACGTCTCCCCTCCATAAAAGATCAGTATATCATTGGATGGTTTTACGCCGTGGTGCCCCAGGCGCTATTGATACCTATTGGGGCAGCTTGAAAGCCCAGCGATCTTACCCTTCCCCCGGCATTCCCGCCAACGTTGGCGAGCCAGCAGCAGGCCGCGAGCGCCACGCTGGCGCGATGGGGCGGCTCGGCAGGGGCCTCTTGGACAGGAGCGCGAGTGAACGGATCCCCGTCTCTAGGTGCGCGCGCCATTCGAAGCTGCGACCGAACGCTGCGCCCATTCTTCTTCGCCATCCACCTGCAAGAGCAAAGGCGCATTATCGTCCCGATATCTTTGGGGGCACTCGGCAAGAGCAGAGGTATCCTCGCCGGCAACATGCCACGCAATGCCGCGATCCACCTCGCGATAGCCGTGGGCGACGAAATTCCGGAAGCCCCCGATCTGTCGCCATGGGTAATCGAGGAAGGAGAACACGACGTCATCGGAAAGATGGATGGTATCTTCAGCGATGCGATAAACGGGGGGCATCACCGCATCGTAGGCCAATTCCCCATCATCCGAGTCATCATTCACGAACTTCTCCCCATCAAGGGAGAAACGTTGGATACGGGTTGTAAGAGTCCTCGCATCGTCTCGATAATGACGCTTATGAGATCGAGATCGCGCTCAGCTGCTGTATAGAGCACCTCCTCATCACGCTGCATGCGCTTTCGGAAAGCCGGACGCATAAACTCAAGGGGGTTGGCCACCATCTCGACAGAACGGCCCAAGTACCCCCCAGCGATTCCTGAATATCGAGCAAGTCGGCATAATCGATTTCCAGATCGCATTCCAGCCGTACGTCAACATCGCTTTGAGGCCCTGCCTCGCCGCGAGCGAACGAGCCGAACAGGTACACCGCGCGCACGTCGTAAGGCACCACAGCGCTCTTCAGGACTTCCGCTATGTGCTCGATCGTCAACATGGGGAAAGTATGGCACGCGTGCACACAGCGAGGACAAACCGCCCCCTACTCCCCCAGGTACTCGCGCTGGCGTTGGCGGGCGAGCTGGAGGCCGCGGGCGACGAAGCCCTGGCCGAACACCTCGCGGATCTTCCAGGCATAGCGACTCTCGGGCTCGTCGAACTTGCGGCGCTCGAAGGCGAGGCAGTCGTGCACCGACTCGCCGAAGTCGGCGTAGAACTCCTCCATCTGGTCGATGAGCCTCTTCGCGGCCTTCACGACCGACTGAGCGCTGCCGTCGGGCTGCACGATCTTCACCGTCTTCAGGTCGTAGTGCGCCGCGTTCTTGAAGTTCTGCACGGCCTGCACCTGGTCCTTCGGCGCCAAGCGCGGGCCTTCCGTGGAAGCGGCCCACACGAGGAACAGCTGGCTGAACAGCACGTCGCGCTCGTCGATGCCGGCGCGCACGAGCGGGTTCAAGTCCACCATGCGCAGCTCGATATGGCTGATGCCCTCGCGCAGGCCCTCCAGGCTGTAGGGTCCGAAGTTCTTCAGGCGGATGGGGTAGTACAGCTCGGAGGGGTAGCGAATCATGCCCGTGTCGATGTAGGACTGGATGGAGTCGGCGTAGGCCGCCGCGCTCGTGTAGTCCAGAATGGGCGCGAAGAAGTTCCAGTAGCCGAGCTCGGAGCAGCGCACCGTGGCCAGGCCCTGGAACAGGTCGCCGCCGATCTTGCCCTTCTCCACGAAGGACGAGTCCATAACGGGGCTCGCGGCCATGACCGCGGTGAGGATCCAGCCCCAGGTGACGCAGTTCTCGGCCAGGCGCACGTACAGATCGTCCCGATAGGCGCCGAAGTCGTCGCCGCCGGTGAGGGCGAAGTCGGCCCGCAGCAGCTCCTCGCCGAGGGAGTAGTTGATGTGGATGCCCGAGAAGGCCATCTTGTAGCGGCCATAGCGGTCGGAGAGGTACTCGCGGTAGGCGGTCTTGCCGACATCGTCGCCGAAGTACTGGGCGATGGGGATGTCCTTCTCCCCCAGGATATAGGGCGGGTTGGAAAAGGGCCAGAGCAGCTCGCGCTCGGGCAGGTTCGCGATGGCCCGCTGCACGAGGCCGTTGTAGTGCTCGAGCGACTGCACCGCCTCGGCCGGCGTGGCGCACACCGGCGTGTTCACCTCCACTTGGTTCTCGGAGAAGTCGCGCACGATGTGCACATCGTCGGCGAAATCAGCCGGCGTGTGGGCCAGAAAGCCACCGCCGTCGATACGCAGGGATTCTTTCTCCAGCCCGAAGCCGCCTTCCAGAAGATGGGCGCGGACCGATTCATCGTGGGCATGCAGCATGGTTGCCTCCCAAGGGCGCGTTGGCGGAGTCGAGCCCGCCAAATCTGATGTTCACGCTTAAGTTTACCAGTTACGACTTACGGCCACGGGAACAACAGCGCAATGCCATCGATCGGTCAACGACGCTGCGCCGGCGCGCAGCTGGCCTCCTACTGGGAAGAAAACGACGGTTCTCGTAGCTCTCTGGAAGAGGAAGTCCTTTCAAAACTTTTGCGAACAGGGAAAACTCGAACTAGATCCTCTGCCGAGAGGCCTCTGACTACGAGAACCGTCGTTTTCTTCCCAAAATCCCGTCGTCCAATTTCGCATTGACCGCGTCCCGCGCGAGCGGTAAACTATACGCTTGCGTGAAGGAGTCGGGCCTTTAGCTCAGTCGGTAGAGCAGGGGACTTTTAATCCCAAGGTCGCGGGTTCGATCCCCGCAGGGCCCACCACTTTTCTCAAGCTCGGCAACGTAGCCGCGCCCGCATCACGCATTCGATACGGCACTGGGGTATCGTCCAACGGCAGGACTCTGGTTTTTGGTACCAGCTACCTAGGTTCGAATCCTAGTACCCCAGCCATTTCCTTTCCCCTCTCAGCAATGAATATATTTCAGAGTCGTGCGGGATGGGGATTCGAGCTGCATCCCCTCCCTACCGGGCGCCCTTCTCGGTTTTCGCGACGACGAGGAACAGGGCGAGCGCGCAAGCGCCGATGGCGGCCATGGCAAGATACAGGTTCGCGTACCCAATGAGCGGCACCACTGCCCCCAGCAAGATGGGGCCCACGCCCACGCCCACGTCGAGCAGCATATAGAAGGTGGCATTGGCCACCGACAAGCGCGCATCTGACGTAACGCGCACGGCCATAGCCAGGCCGCACGACTGCACGGTGCCCACGCCGAAGCCGAGGAGCGCCGCTGCGCCGAGCACCATCCAGTCGTTGGACGCCAGCGCCAGCACCACCATGCCCAAAACGAACGAGACGAAGGCCGGCACCATGACCGGATGCGGCCCCACGCGGTCGAAGGCGCGGCCGGTGAAGGGCCTCGTCGCGAACATAGCCAGAGCGTACACGACGAAGAACACGCTGGCGGCGCGGGCCAGTCCGATCTCCGTCGCATAGGGCGTGAGGAACGTGAGCAGGCTGGAATAGCCGAAGAACAGCAGGCCGCACACCACCGAGATGGGCAGCACGCCGGCCTCCACGAAGCGCGCCAGCGGCGAGCCCTCCACCTTCGCGGCGACCACTTCTTCCAGATGGGTAGAGGGAACCCGGCCGCAAGCCGGGCAGTCGGCATCGGCGTCGGCGCACACCGGGCACGGCGCGTCGTCCGCGGAAACGGCGGCGGCCGCGCAGGCGGCACGGGTATTATCGGCAACTGCGGCCGCGTCTTCGCGCGCCTGCTCCAAGGGGGCGTCGGCCACGGTACCGGCCACCGCATCGGAGGCCGACGCCATCTCGGCCTCAGCTTCCTGCTCGTTCCCGCGCACCCGCGTCGACGGGGCTGGGCGCAGCAGCAGGGCCGCGGGAATGGACGCAGCTACCAGCACGCTCGCCACGATGAACACCACCGGGTAGCCGAAGTTGTTCGCCAGGAAGATGCCCGCAAAGGGCCCGATGGCGCTGCCCAACGTGACGGACAGCATGAAGTACCCAATGCCCTCGCCCTTGCGATCGGGCGGCACCACACTCGTGATGACCGTGGCTATGGTGGTGGAGCACACGCCGTAGGCGAACCCGTGCACGAGGCGCACGCCGATGAGCGTCCCTACCGGCTCGTTCAGCAGATAGAGGGCCGTCAGCCCCACCTCGGCGATGCAGCCGACCAGAAGCAGCGGCATACGCCCGAACCGCTCCATGAGAGGCGCGGCAGTGAAGCGCGAGAACAGCGTGCCCACGATGAACGCGCTCGCGCAGAAGGCGGCTACGGCGGCCGGGGCCTGGTACACCGCAAGCGCATAGGCGGTCATGACCACCATGAGCATGAAATAGTTACCGGCGATGAAGAAGTTCAGCAGCGTGCCGGCCACGAAGTTGCGCGTCCAGAGGGGCTGGGGCGCGGGCTTGGCACGGGACGCCGGCGCAGTTGCGGGAACGGGGCGAACGGCGGCAGACGCCGCAGATTGGCGTGCAGGGGAAGCGGCCGGACGGGTCGCGGCAGCAGGGGCAGACATTACCGGTACGCGCCTTCTTTCGCGATGAGCACGGTGATGGGCGATTCCTTCGTGACCGCGTAGCTGACGCTTCCGAGGAAGCCCTTCACGCCGCCCTGACCGCGGCTGCCCATGATGATGAGGTCGCAGCCCTCGTCCTTCGCGCAGTTCACGATGAGGTCGGCCGGCGAGGTGCCCTTGAGTACCTTCACCTCGGCAGGGTTCGGCAGCTCGGCGGCGATAGCCTCCAGCTCCCGGCGGATGGCCATGGCGTCCTCCACCATGACGGTGTCCATACCGGCGGCTGCCGAGCCCGAGGAGAACAGGCGCATGACGTGTACGAGCACCACCTCCGCGGCAGGGTTCGACTGGGCTATCTCGCGCATGACCTCCAAGGCCCGGTGCGACGGAGCGCTGCCATCGTAGGCCACGAGGATCTTATGACACCACATGGGGGCATCCTTTCTGTCAGCATACCTGATAAGCGGACTGTCAAGTCCTGCGACCATTGTAGACCCGCCCGCCAAACGCCACAAATTGTTTTAGTTCTTGTTGACTGTGTTACAAAAATAGAACAAATGTGCTATAATCACTTACAGAACAGGTGGTAGGGTTGCCTCTGAGTTTTCTGGAGGTACCTATGGTTACTTGGACAGATCTGTTTGCATTCTGCCTCGTTGTAATAGCGGCCATCAGCCTGGCGCTGGAACTGTCTCGGCGCCGGAAAGAGTAAAGCCGCCCCCGCCTAAGCGGAAGCGGCCCCTCAACACAATTACGCAAGTATTGTGAGGCGGCCCGCCGTAGCCGCGGCGACCACCTGTTCTTCATTATAAGAGCCGTCGAGCGAAAGTCAACAATCTTCTCCGCGATGACGGCGTGACCTTGATGGGGGTGACGTCCCCTCGACCTCCTACCAGCCAGTTCCGGCCATTCCGGAGTCGACGGCGGCAGCATAGCGCACCTCGCCCGACGAGGAGGCCACGGATGCCCTGGGCGGCTCGTATCCCGACCCGACGCGGGGAGGGCAGCCGGTCGCGGACAGGCCGCGCCGCTCCAGCGCGGCCGTCTCCCGGCCCTCGTCCCTGCGGCGCCTGAGGGGCGTGGCCGACCCCGCGCGGGTCCTGGGCGGCACGGCCCTGCCGGAGGCCCGCCTGCTGCGCAGCCGGGCCATGTGCGAGGCGCCCGGCCGCGACCACGCGCACGGCACCGACGCCATCCTGGACTTGTACAGGTGCTGGTTCTCCGACTCCATGGTGCCGAGCGAGGGGCCGTCCACCGCGATCAGGTCGGCGTTTCTGCGCAGGTAGGCGAGCACCCGCGGCGCGCCCTTGCGGGCGAGCCCCATGTCTATGCACGCCTCCAACAGCGCCGCGGCGGCCTCCTTCCCGCCGTCGTTGACGACCTCCACGAGCCGCCGCCCCATGGCCGCGTCGTCGAAGCAGGACAGCAGCGCGCGGTTGACGTGGAACGGGTCGAGGTGGCCGACGACCTCCACGCGCAGCGGGAAGTAGGCGCCGCCCCGCTTGCACCAGCCCTCCCCGTCGGTGCCCAGGTGCACGCGCTCCAGCGCGGACAGGTCGAACTCGGAGCCGATGGCGGCCACGGCCTCCGGCCAGAACTCCCCCGGCGCGCACGCGCACCCGTGGCGCACGCAGCGCTCGCGGGCCGCCTTGCGCCCGCGCACCACCTTGCCCGAGTAGGCCGCCATCGCCTTGATCTCCACCTTGGACGGCTCGCCGGGGGCCGTGCCCTGGAGCGCCACCCATGTGCCGTCGGCTTCGACGCACACCTGCGCAGCCGCGGTCCTGCCGCCCGGCTTTATCCCCAGGTCGAACAGGTCGCGGGCCGCGCGGGCGTCCTCCTCGGCGCAGCGCTCGCCGGCCGCGTGCACGGCGGCCATCACCGTCTTGGCGCTCACGCGCGAGCCCCCGGCCCGGGCGAGCAGCCCGGCCGCGGCGGCGTAGGACACCTCGGCGCCCGCCTCCACGAGGAGCTCCTCGGCGGCCGGCGACACCCTGGCGCCCCAGGGAAGGCCCAGCTCGTCGGCCAGCGGGACGCAGGCGCCGCCGCCCCTTGCGCGCAGCCTCCGCCAGCGGAACGAGACGTCGCCGACGACGGTGGCCAGCGAGCGCTCCCGCACGTCGTGGACGCTCAGGCCGGAGGGGAGCTCGGCGCACAGCGCCGCGTCCAGGCGCTCCAGAGCCCGGCCCATGGCCCGGGCCATGATCGCGTGGCCCTCGGTCAGGGCGCTGCGCTCGAACGAGGCGAACGTCAGGCCGCCGGACATGAGCATGCCGGTGAAGATGTCGGCCATGGCGGCCTCCGCGGCCGCGGATGCTGTAGAATTGCCCATCGGGGATTCCTCTCTTTCTCGATTCTTGGTCGATAAGAGATTAGGGGAATCCTCCTCGCTTTGCTCCGGCTCATCGGCCGGCCTCACGGCCGCCCTCGTCGCCGGAGTCGCTATGCATCCCCAAAAAGGTTACGCCGTGCTCCGCGATGCTCCTACTCTGCGACGAAGGTGTCGCGGTCGGGAGCGAAGGACTGCATGGCCTCGATGGTGCGGGCGAACAGCTCGTCCAATTCCCAGCCGAGCATCTCCGCGCCGCTCGCGATGACCTCGCGGCTCACGCCGGCGGCGAAGCGCTTGTCCTTGTACTTCTTCTTGAGTGACTTCACATTGAAGTCCATGACCGACTTGCTCGGGCGCATGACCACGGCCGCGCCGATGAGCCCGGTGAGCTCCTCGGTGGCGAACAGGATCTTCTCCATCTGCAGCTCGGGCTTGGGAAGGTCGGGGTTGAAGTCGGAGGTGTGCGATTGGATGGCGCGGATGAGCTCGGGCGTGCCGCCGGCCTCCTCGATGAGCGGCGCGGCAAACAACGTGTGCTTCTCCGGCTCATCGTCGTGCTCTTCCCAATCCAGGTCGTGCAAAAGGCCCACGATGCCCCAGAACTCCTCGTTTTCCGGATCGTACTCGCGGGCGAAGTAGCGCATGGTCTGCTCGACGGTCTCGCCATGCTCGATGTGGAAGGGATCCTTGTTGTGGGCGGCGAGCAGCTCGAAAGCCTCCTCGCGGGTCATGCCGGCGGAAAGTGCGCTCACAGGCGCCTCCTCTCGTCTCGTGTTTTCGCTTGGGAACACTATAGCGCCTCCCATGGCGTGCGACCGTTGGAATTCGCCCCACGAAGAGCAGGGCGCCGCTGGAGATACCTCCAACGACGCCCCGAAAACGTTGCGCGAGACGGGCACCCGGCACCATACCGGAAGAGCCCGCACCCGAGGGGAGTCCCTGCGCTTAAGGGGCGGGCCGCACCCGATAAGCGACCCGCACTCGAACCGATTCTTAAGCGGCCTGCTTCTTCCCGAAGATGGTTCGCGCCCCCTTCACCGCCAAGATGACGGCGAACACCATGAGCAGAAGCCCGATGACGAGCTGGAGCACCGTAGCCGCGTCCACCGTGCCGGCGACGATGAGGCCGATCTTGCCCCACACGGTAAGCGCCAGCGAGCAGAGCGTCACCACCATCATGAAGGCCATGGGCAGGTAGAACATCTTGTTGTTGCGGCCGGCGTTGCCAAGCCACGCGCACACGGCGAGCAGACCCAGGGCGGCCAAAAGCTGGTTGGCGGCGCCGAACAGCGGCCACACGAGCTGGTAGCCGGTCAGTCCCAGCCCCACGCCGAAGACCACGGTGATGATAGTGGCCACCCACGGATTGGTGAGCACCGCGCGCCACCCGGTCAGCTCGCTCATCTCCATGCCGTGGGGGCAGAACAGCTCCTGGAACATGTAACGGCCCAGGCGGGTGGCGGTGTCGAGCGAGGTGAGGCAGAACACCGACACGGCCAGCACCAAAAGCGCGTAGGCGATGGACTCCACCCCGGCCAGGCCGGGCACGCAGGCGAGCATCTGGGAGAGGCCCGCGGCGAATACCTGGGTCGGCGAAGCGTAGGTGCCGTCCATGTAGCCGGCGAACACGAAGGCCACCGCGCACAGCGAGATGACGGCGACGAGGCACTCCAGCAGCATGCCGCCGTAGGCGATGGGCTGGGCCTCGGCCTCGCGGTCGAGCTGCTTGGAGGTGGTGCCGGAGGCTACGAGGCTGTGGAAGCCCGAGATGGCGCCGCAAGCGATGGTGATGAACAGGGCCGGGAACAAGAAGCCGGAAGCGGCCACCTTGCTCTCCCCCGCCACGGCGGAAAAGCCCGTGAACGCCGGAATCTCGAGCGAGGCGGCATCGCCGGTCAGGCCAGCGCCGATGATGCCGACGAGCGCCAGTGCGATCATGCCGTAGAGCAGGTAGCTCGACAGGTAGTCGCGCGGCTGCAGCAGGATCCACACCGGGGCCACCGAGGCCAAAAGGATATAGAGGCCCACGATGAACATCCACGTGGTGTTGTCCAGAGCGATAACAGGCAGATTGTAGCCAAGCGCCACTACGACCACGATGATGGCGATGGCCGAGACGATGTTGGCCGCCGCGGGAATCTTGCGGCCGCGGGTAACGAGGCCGTAGATGACGGCCACCACGATGAACAGCACCGAGATCATGGCCGTGCGCATGTTCGCCATGTTGGCCGCCTCGGCGGCAGCGGCCTTGGCGGCGTCATCGAGCGGTACGGGCGTGACAGCAAAGGTGCTCGCCACGATGGAGGCGAAGGCGGCCACCACCAGGATGAGCGTCAGGTAGGCGAAGATGCAGAACAGCTTTTTGGCCGTGTCGTCGATATTGTGGGCGATAACGGTGGCCAGCGTCTGCCCCTTGTGGCGGATAGAGGCGAACAGCGCGCCGAAATCGTGCATGGCGCCAAAGAAGATACCGCCGATGAGCACCCACAGAAGCACGGGCACCCAGCCGAAGATGGCAGCCTGAATGGGGCCGTTGATGGGGCCCGCGCCGGCGATGGATGAGAAGTGGTGGCCGAGCACCACATAGGGCGGCGCGGGCACGTAGTCCTTGCCGTCCTCCAGCTCATGGGCCGGCGTGGGGCGGTCGGGCTCAACCCCCCATTGGCGGGCGAGCCAGCCGCCGTAGAAGATGTAGCCCGCGACGAGCACGACGATGGCTACGATGAGAATGACCAGTGCGTTCATTCCTGTCCTTCCTTTCCTTTCCCTTTATCTCCCCACGCGCGAAACCCTCACGGCCGACGCCTCTGCCCCGGCGCCTCGACATCGCCTGCGGAACCGCCCGCACCCGCCGCCACGGATGCGCCCTTTCCGCCCTCTGCCAGGGCACCTTCAGCAAACGCGTTCGCCGCCAAGGTTTCCACGAGTGGCTTTCCCTGAGTATTGGCCCACACGCGGCGCGCCGACAGATCGACGACGGCGACGCGCATATCGGCCCATCCCTTCAGCCCGAAGGCGAAGTTCTTGCGAAACCGGGCCCGGCGCACGAGAGCCGGCACGGCTTCGTCCACCCTATCGGCCACCACGACCAGCGACAGGTACGAGCTCATGTGGTCGGAAGTCAGCTGCACCTTGGCCAGGGCCTCGTGGGTCATGAAGTGCAGCAGGTCGTTCAATTCCGCCTCGTCCAGATAATCAGCGGGCCAGAAAAACAGGTACTCGTGACTGGAGGCCTCCCACAGCTTCGCTCGCTTCACGAGCACGTACTGGGAGGCCGATGAGTGGAATTCGGCATAACCGGAAAAAACGCGGCCCGCGAAGCGGTGGTCGCGCTCGACGTCGAACCACGCCTCATGGGCGGCGAGAAGCCGATCGACGACTTCCATACGGCCAGCCATAGCCATCGCCTTCTTCCCCGAAAAATGACCCTGCAAAATGAACGTAACGAGATTAGTACGATCTCGCCACCAGCGCAAGGAGTTATTTTGACGAATTGTCAGTTCAGAGGAAAATCCGGCCCCGCCGCCAACCCGCCTTTGCCCGAGCAAAGGCGGCCTGTCGCCCGAGCCTCAGAACACCACGCCCAGGACGTTGCAGACGAGCCCCCAGAACACGCCGATGACGTAGAGCAACGCGATGATGGCCGCATTCTGCCGCCAGGGACGGTTCGCCCGCACGAGCACGAGCAGGCCCACGCCGGCCGACACCAGAAGCCCGGCCAGCATGGCCCCGGCTCCCAGCACCCCCTCCACGTACAACTGGGCGATGACCACGCTGGCAGCGCAGTTGGGAATGAGTCCCACGAGCGCTGTGGCGAAGACCGAGAAGGCGGGATTGTCGCCGAGGAGGCGGGCCAAGGCCTCCTCCCCCACCGTCTCGAGCACGATGTTCAGCACAATGGTGATGGCGAAGATGAACAGCGTCACCTGCACGGTGTGCTTCGTGGCGCTGAGGAGGATGCCCTTCCAGCCGTGGCCGTGGCTGTGGGTGTGCTCCACGTCGTCGTGGTGCTCGTAGGCCCGCTCGGGAGCGGCCTCACAGGTGCGGCAGTCGTGGTTGCAGCCGCACTGGTCCTGCTCGCACAGCTCATGGATGCGCAGACGGTCCTTGTCGCGGCGGGCCAGGCGCAGCACCGCGTCCACCACAAAGCCCATGACCATGCCGATGACCACCTTCGCGCCCATGATGGACAGGATGGTGTTGCCCGGCACCGCCTCGGCCAGAAAGATGGGCAGCATCTCGTCGGAGGTGGACAGAAACACCGCGAACAACGTGCCGAGCGTGATGACGCGGCCCGCGTACAGCGTGGCCGCCACGGCCGAGAAGCCGCACTGGGGCACCACGCCGAGGAAAGCGCCCACGATGGGGCCGGCCGCTCCGGCGTGGCGGATGGCACTTTGAGTTCTCTCGCCCGTCTTGTGCTCGAGCCACTCCATGGCCAGGTAGGTGACCCACAGAAACGGGATGAGATAGAGCGTATCCGCGACGGAATGCTCCGCCACGTGCTCGGCTATGTGCATGATTTCGTTCATAGGCTCATTGTAGAAGAAAGGCGACCCGAGGGCCGCCTTTCTGCGAGTTAGTTTGTCGAGCGGTTACTGAACCGCCAGGCCTTGGGGCGTACGGCCTAGTACATCCCGCCGCCACCGCCCATGGCACCGGCCAGAGCGCTCAGATCGGGACCCTCCTTGGGGATCTCGTTGATGGTGGCCTCGGTGATGAGGATAAGGGCCGCCACAGAGGCTGCGGACTGCAGCGCGGTGCGGGTCACCTTCACCGGGTCGTTCACGCCCATCTCGATCATGTTGCCGTACTCGCCGTTGGCGCAGTTCAGACCCTCGCCGGCCGGCAGGCTCTTCACCTTCTCGACCACCACGGAGCCCTCGAAGCCCGCGTTCTGGGCGATGGCGCGCATGGGGGCCTCGATGGCCTTGCGGATGATGTTGATGCCGACTTCCTCGTCCTTGTCAGCGGCCTTGACGGAGTCCAGAGCGCCGATGGCGTCCACCAGGGCCACGCCGCCGCCGGCGACGATGCCCTCCTCCACAGCCGCGCGGGTCGCCTGCAGGGCGTCCTCGATGCGGGACTTCTTCTCCTTCAGCTCGGACTCGGTGGCAGCGCCCACCTTCAGCACGGCCACGCCGCCGGACAGCTTCGCCAGGCGCTCCTGGGCCTTCTCGCGATCGAAGTCGGAGTCGACGCGCTCCAGCTCGGCGCGGATGATCTGGATGCGGTTCTGGATGTCCTCCTTCTTGCCGGCGCCGTCCACGATAAGAGCGGTGTCCTTGGTGACCTTCACGGTCTTGGCGGTGCCGAGCATCTCCATGGTGGCATCAGCCATGGTCATGCCGAAGTCCTTGTCGATGACCTGGGCGCCGGTGACCACGGCGATGTCCTCCAGGATGCGCTTGCGGCGATCGCCGAAGCCGGGGGCCTTGATGGCCACGACGTTCAGGGTGCCGCGCAGGCGGTTCAGCAGGATGGTGGAGAGGGCCTCGCCCTCGACGTCCTCGGCCACGATGAACAGCGGGCGGCCGGCGCGCATGATCTCCTCCAGCAGCGGAACCATGTCCTGGATGGAGTTGATCTTCATGTCGGTGAGCAGCACGAAGGGATCCTTCAGCACCGCCTCCATCTTCTCCATGTCGGTGGCCATGTAGGGGGAGATGTAGCCGCGCTCGTACTGCATGCCCTCGACGATCTCCATGTCGATACCGAAGATGGTCTGGGACTCCTCCACCGAGATGGCGCCGTCGTTGCCCACAGCGTCCATGGCCTCGGCGATCTTGTCGCCGATGGCGGCATCGCCGGCGGAGATGCGGCCGACGTTGGCGACCTGCTCCTTGGTGGACACCGGGGTGGCAGCGGCCTTGATGGCGTCCACGATGGCGTCGGTGGCCTTCTCGATGCCGCGGCGGATGCCGAGGGCGTCAGCGCCGGCGGTCACGTTCTTCAGGCCCTCGGAGACGATGACGTCGGCGAGCAGGGTGGCGGTGGTGGTGCCGTCGCCGGCCACGTCGTTGGTCTTCACGGCCACTTCGCGCACCAGCTGGGCGCCCATGTTCTCCACGGGGTTCTCCAGCTCCACTTCCTTGGCCACGGTCACGCCGTCGTTGGTGATGAGCGGGGCGCCGTAGGACTTCTCCAGGGCGACGTAGCGGCCCTTGGGGCCAAGCGTCACCTTGACGGCATCGGCCAGCTTGGACACACCCGCGGCCAGAGCGGAGCGAGCGTCGGTATCGAACTTGATTTCCTTAGCCATAAGTTCGCGTTCCTTTCGAGTTCTCTTCTATTTATTCAACTACAGCGTAAATGTCGTCGGCACGCAGGATAAGCACGTTCTCGCCGTCCAGGGCGATCTCGGTGCCGCCGAACTTACCGTAGATGACCTTGTCGCCCACCTTCACGGGCATGGGGATCAGCTTGCCGTCCTTGTCCATCTTGCCCTCGCCCACGGCGATGATGGTGCCGGTCTGCGGCTTCTCCTTCGCATCGGAGGCCAGGAAGAGACCGGACGCGGTGGTGACCTCGGCCTCGTCCTGCTTCAGGATGACGCGGTCGCCCAGAGGCTTCAAATTCATAGCTTGCCGTCCTTTCAATGGTTTGCGTAGTGCGGGTGTACAACCTCTCATTTAACCACTCGATCGGGTTAAGTGCTAGCACTCCGCAACTACGAGTGCTAAACAGGAAGACATCATAACAGCAACGGGGAGGAATACAAGAGGCGTGAAGGAAAAACTTGAGTTTTTTCCGCTCAAGTTTCCTGCAATTATAGCATTGATCAGGTATTACCTCATCGCTCTTATTTTTGTGCACCTGCGCAGCTATGCTCGTGCAGGTGCCACAAGCCCCGTCTCGTAGGCGAACACGACGAGCTGGGCACGGTCGTGGGCATCGGTTTTCGCCATGATGCGCGCCAGATGGGTCTTCACCGTGGCCGGCGAGATGAACAGCTCGGCCGCGATGTCGTCGTTGGAAAGGCCGCGAGCCACGAGCATGAGGATCTCCCGCTCGCGGTCGGTGAGCGACGCGAGCGCCGCCCGGCGGCTGTCGGAGGCCTCGGTGCTTCCCCACCCGGCGCGCGGGCGGGCGGCCACGAAGGTCTCCACGAGCCGGCGCATCACCGAGGGCTGGATAAGCGCGTCGCCGTCGGCCACCACGCGGATGGCCGCGGCGATATCGTCGGGATCGGCGTCCTTCAGCAGAAAACCGCTCGCACCGGCGGACAGGGCGTCGAAGACGTACTCGTCGATGTCGAAGGTGGTGAGCACGAGCACGCGCGTCTTCGCCAGCAGCGGATTGCCCGTGATGGCACGGGTGGCCTCGATGCCGTTCATCTCGGGCATGCGGATGTCCATGAGCACCACGTCGGGCTTGAGGCGCTGGGCTTCGGCCACGGCCGCCTCGCCCGTTTTCGCCTCGCCGACGATCTCGATGCCCGGATAGGTGCCGAGAATCATCTTGAAGCCGCTGCGCACCAGGTCCTGGTCGTCCACAACGAGCACGCGAATGGGACGATCAGCCTCAGCCATGGGATCGGTCATGGGGCTCCTCCTTCTGCGCCAGGGGAATGGACACCTCGATGCGCGTACCGCCCTGCGCGCGCTCTGCGGCGACGAAGGCGCCATGGAGCAGCCGGGCGCGCTCGCGCATGCCCAAAAGCCCATGGTGGTCGCCGGAGACATCGGCCCCGGCGAGGCCCCGCCCGTCGTCTTCCACCACAAGCCGAGCGCAACCGGCAGCGCCGTCGGCGGCCAACTCGACGAACGCCTCGGAGGCTCCGGCGTGGCGCACGATGTTCGTCACGGCCTCCCGGGCGATGCCGTAGAGGGCCACGTCGATAAAGGCCGGCACCACCGTGCGGTCGTAGCCCTCCATGGCCAACGACGCCTGCACCCCGGCGCCCTCCAAGTACGCCACCAGGTCGGCCATGCGCTCGGTGCCCTCGGTCGGCGCTGTCTCGGCCGGCCCCTCGCCCGTGCGCAAGACCCCGATCATCGCGCGAATCTCCTCGAGGGCGGCCTTGGAAGTGCGCCGCACCTCGGCGATGGCCTCCTTGGCTGCGGCCGGGTCGCGCTCCACCAGCCGCTCGGCGGCGGCAGCCTGAATGCTCACCGCCGACAACGAGTGGGCCGTGATGTCGTGCACCTCGCGGGCGATGGAGACGCGCTCCTCTTCCACGCGACGGCGAGCCTCGGTCTCGCGGGTGCGCTCGGCAGCCAGCGCCCGCTCCTCAATGGCGCGCGTGCGCTCCTGATGCTCGCGCAGCCCGTAGCCGGCGAACGCCGCCGCCAAGGCCAAGGTGGCGTTTTGAAACGCGGTGAGCTGCGTGAGGATGCGGGACTGGTCGGGAGGCGCCGGGGCGAACAGGAACACCGCCGCCGCCAAGGCGCAAGCCGCTACCGCCTCGCCGCGCGGGCGCGTGGAGGCCACGGTGAACAGGGCCACCAGCGGACCGACCACAGACAGCGCAATGCCGTTGAGCTCTACCTGCAAGGCGCACCACGACAGAAGCGTCCAGGCGAACACGGCCCACGAGAACTTCCGGCGCAACACGAGAGGCAGCGTCGTGAGCGCGATGGCCGCCACGGTCATCGCCGTGGGAACCATGGCTTGGATGCCCATCAGCCGCCGCATGAAATCATCGGGGATGAGCAGGTTCACCGCCAGCGTGAGCTGGAGGCACGCGAATCCGAAGGCTCCCAGCGCGATAACCGCGTCGATGAGCCAGTCGGTAGCCGCGAAAGCTTGGTTCTGTCGAAAGAGCTTATCCATGAGCACCATGGTAAACGACCCGCGCCGGCAACGCCATACTCCGCGCAGGGTAGTTGCGAGCTTGTCAACCGTAGAAGGGCGCTGCCGGATAGGGAGGCTCGAGGGCGCGCTTGAAGGCATTGGCCGCGGTGCGGGAAAGCACGTAGTCCACCAGTCGCGCCGCCTCATCGGCAGGATAGCCGTCGTCCACGAGCGCCGAGGTGACGGCGGACGCGTCGCACCCTCCCTCCACGCTCGCCACGAGAATGCGGTCGAGAGTGGCGTAATCGATGCCGAGGGATTTCTCGTCCTCCTGATCGGGAGCCAACTCGGCCGACGGGGGCTTCACGAACACGTTCACCGGAATGGGCAGCGTCTCGCCGGCCTCGGCGGCCCGGCGGTTGCGGGCGCGGGCCATGGCGAACACTTCGGTCTTGTAGACGCCGCCCAGAGGCGCGAAGGCCCCGGCCGTGTCGCCGTAGAGGGTGGAATACCCCATGCAGGCCTCGGACTTGTTGCCCGTGTTCAGCATAAGCCAACCGCGGGCATTGGAAAGCGCCATAAGGCACACCATGCGGCAACGCGCCTGGGTGTTCTCGGCAGCCAGGCCGGAAAGCGCCCCGCCGCAGGCCCGAGCGAGCACCGACTCGAAGGCCTCGAAGGGCTCACAGATGGACACGGTGCGCACCTCCACGCCCAGATTGGCGGCAAGCGCCTCGGCATCGTCGATGGACGACTCGCTCGAGTAGGGGCCCGGCAACATGACACCGTGCACATGCTCGGCACCGAGGGCATCGGCGGCCATGACGGCCACCAGCGACGAATCCATGCCGCCGGACAGCCCGATCACCACATCGGAAAAACCCGCATCACGCACGAAGGCGCCGAGAGCCGCCGTGCAGGCGTCGAACATTTCAAGGGGTTCCATAGCCGTCCTCTCACTAGCCGAAGCGAAGTCCCCGGAGCTGCGAGTGCCCGCAGCCGCCCGGACAGCGGTCGCGGCGCGGGTGGCGAGCGCAGCCGCCGATCTCAGTATGACCGACGTTTGTTTCCCGTCGGTTACCGGGCCCTACGCATCGGGCACGTCTACCTCGATGGAGTCTATCTGCAGCTCGCGGCCGGCTAAAAGCTCGGTGGCGAAGCTGTCGCACTTCGGGCAGAAGCGACTGTACAGGTCGTGCTCGAATTCCTCGCCGCATTCCAGGCACAGGCTCCGCGGGCGAATCATGGTCAGATCGAGCGTGGCGCCACGGGTGAAGTCGTCGGCTTCCGCCAACGCCTCGAAGGCGAAGACGAGCGCATCCTCCACCGCCTCGGTGGCCTCGCCGATGGACACCTTCACGCCGAGAAGGCGCGTGGCCCCGGCCCCGCGGGCCGCCTCCACCGCCGCGTCCATCACCCCGGTCATGAGTCCCAGCTCGTGCATAGCGCCTTCCTCTCATCTTGATACGAAAAGGGGCGGAGTCTCCTCCGCCCCCGTGCTTTCCCTCTGCCAAAACGCGCCGGAAGAGCGCTTCCTACTCGTCTTCCTCGGCAGCGAGCTTCGCGTTCTGCCGCTTGATGCGGTTGGCCAGCACCAGGCGGGCGAGCAGCAAGCTGCCCTCGTAGAGCACCACCAGAGCCGCGAACATGAGCAGCATGGTCACCGGCGACGCATCGGGGGTGGCCATGGCGGACACTACCATGAGCACCACGTAAACCATGCGCCAGCTACCCCGCAGCTTCTTATAGGGCACCACATCGAAGATAACCAGGTAGAAGATGACCAGGGGCAACTCGAAGGCGAAGCCGAAGGCCAGCTCGAACTTGATGATGGTGTCAATGTAGGACGACATACGCGGCAGGGCATCGCCGAGACCCATGGCCTGGTCGGTGAGCCACTGGAACGCCGGGTTAAGGATAATGAGGTAGCAGAACACCGTGCCGAAGATGAACAGGGCCACAGCGGCGGCAAAGGTGGGGATGAACCACCGGCGCTCGTTAGGCTTCAAAGCCGGCAGGAAGAACGCGAGAATCTGCCACAGAATAACCGGAGCCGTGGCCACGATGGACACCCAGATTGAAATTTTGAAACGGGTGGAGAACGCCTCGAAGGGATCGATGGCGATGGTCTGGACAAATCCCTCGGCATTGGTAGGAAGGAATTCCGCGATAGGCATGAGCAGGAACTGACCGATGGTGGGCGTGGCCATGTAGAACACGATGACGGCCACCGCCAGGCAGGCCACGATGCGCACAAGGCGCATGCGCAGCTCGCCCAAGTGGTCGAAAAGCGGCATGCGTGCCGGTCCGATAGGCATGCTAGTTCTCCTTCTTCTCGGCGGCGGGCGTATCGGCGGCCGGGGCGGCCGGTGCCGCATCGGCGGCCTCGGTTACCGTCTTGGCATCCTCGGCGGCCTTCTTGGCCTCGGCCTCCGCCTTGCGCTTGGCCGCAGCCTCCTCGCGCTTCTTGGCGGCCTCGGCCTTGCGAGCCTCGGCGGCGGCCTTCTTCTCCTCGGCCTCCTTCGCTTTGCGCTCTTCAGCCTCGGCTTCCTTCTTGGCCTGGCGCTCCTTGTCGTAGCGGGCCTTGCGCTCGGCGAAGCTCTCGGGCTTGGCAGGGGCAGCCTCGCCGTCGGCGACCTCGGCCTTGGCTGCAGCTGCAGCTGCAGCGCCGGCGGCGGCCGTGGTGGTGCCCGTCTTCTTCGCGGCCTCACCCACCTTCTTCGAGGCCGTCGTGGCGGCCTTCTTCGCGGCGGCGGTGCCCTTGCTCGCCTTCGCCGCTACGTCATCGAGAGCGTCGAGCGGATTCTTGAAAGGCTCGTCGGAGTCCTTATCGAACACCATCTCGCCCTTCAGCACGCCGCTCATCTCCTCTTGGGCGCTTCTGAATTTAGCAATGGCCTTGCCAAGGGTCTTCGCCATGGCAGGCAGCTTATCGGGCCCGAAGATGAGGAACCCGAACAGCAGAATGAGGAAAAGCTCGAATCCGCCGATTCCAAACACGTCGCGATCCTTTCGTAGGGCTCTACATGGAGAGCACGGTTAAAGCCATGGTGGGAATGCAGAGAGCCAGCACGAGAATGACGCAGACGACGATGGTGAAGATCTTCTTCGTGCGGGCGCGGGCCTCGGCGGCCTCCTTGGCGCGACGCTCGCGCTCCTCGGCAGCGCGAATGCGCTCGGCCTGCTGCTTGCGGGTCGTGCTCTTCGCCCCGGTCTTGTTCTTCTTTTGAGCCATCGTGTACGCTCCTCGCAGTTTCTCTCGTAGCAAATTCGCCATTATCGCAGATTGCGCCGCCCAGCGCCAGAGGAAAACCCTCCGGCGCTGGGCGGCGCTGCATGAATTCCATGGTTTACCGCATATGCGGGGATGCGAGGTGGAGCCAGCCGCCCCCCCGACGCACCCGAGACGCGAAAACCCGCAGACTGCACGTATCGCGCCAGCGGCCTGCCTAGGCCTCGGGACGCAACTTGCTGCGAATCTCGATGACCCGGGCGATGTTCTTCGCCACTTCCACCTTCACGTGCCAGCGGTTCTTCTCGTAGAGCACGTCGCCGTCCACCATGGTCATGAGCACGTCTGCCGTAGTGCAGGTGTTCACGACAGCGGCCACCGGGTCGGTGGTGAAGGACTGGTGCGAGCTGGACAGGTCCACGGCGATGAGGTCGGCGCACTTGCCGATCTCCAGCGAGCCCACCTTGTCCTGGAGGCCGAGAGCGCGGGCGCCTCCGATAGTGGCCACCTCGAGCATGGTGCGCGCGTCGAGGAAGTCGGTGTTCACGGCGCGCTGCAAGAGCATCCCTAAGCGCATCTCGGAGAGCATGTCGGTGGACTCGGTAGCTGCCGGCGAGTCGGTGCCGAGGCCCACGCGCAGATCGGCGCGGAGGAACTCGTCCAACGGCGCGACGCCCATGCCCAGCTGGGCGCAGGCCCGGGGGCACACGCATACGGCCACGTTGTACTCGCGCAGCTTCTTCAGATCGGCGTCGTCTACGCATACCGCGCCGACGATCATGACGTTGGGCGCATCGAAAGCGCTCCAGTTCAGGGCATAGCGCACAGGACTCACGCCGGTGGGCAGCCACGGCGGGATCTCCACGTAGCCGCGCTTCACATCGCCGCCGTGCACCTGGAAAGGCGAGGAGCCGTACTTCACGAAGTCGCACTCCTCGCGGCTGCCGGCGAGCCACATGGCCACAGGCAGGTTCTCCTTGGTGGCGAACTGGGAAACGGCCATGAGCGTGGCCGGATGGTTGGTGAACAGGGGCGCCGGGGCGATGCCGATGGTGACGCGGTCGGAATCCACCTCCTCGCGCCAGTGCAGGATATCCTTCTGGGCCAGCTGCATGGCGGCGTTGATGCGGTCGCGATCCATGGCAGCCACGGAACGGTAGATGACCGAGCGCAGTCCGAGCTTGTTCACCGCAGTGCACGAGGCGCCGGTGGTGGTGATGTCGGCCACGGTGGTGATGCCGCTGGACAGGGCATCCAAACCGCCGAGGATGGCCGAATCGAACCAGTCCACCGCCTCGAGACGGGCGGATTTGCGGGCCACTTCGGAAAGCCACTCCACATAGGGGGCATCGTTCACCACGCCACGCAGCACCGATTGCTCGAGACGCGTGTGCAGATCGACCAGACCGGGCATGATAGCGGCAAGACCCTGGTCGACGACTTCCTCGTCGGGGTAGCGCAAGCGCAGCATGTCGGCGCTGCCGATGTCGCGGATGACGCCGTCGCGCACGAGCACCGCGCCATCGACGATGGGCTCGGAGGTGACGGGCAGGATGTACTGGGCACAAAGGAGCATGGTGCCTCCCTTCTTGCGAGGAGGGGTACGCGATCAGCGACCCATGATAGCATGGACTTTCCGCCGCGCGCGGATAGGCGCGGAGGTTTTGCGGTACGGGGGCGTATACTGGGGGCCGAACGTTGACCGAACCGCCGCGCGGAATTCCCCGGGGGGCCGCAGGCTCCCGGCCACGTGCGACACCGGGCCCCGCCGCCCGCCGATCCGAGGGAGCTGCACTCCATGACCATCGACACCGCCACCGGGCTCGAGGCCCCGGCCGAGCTCTCGAGCGAGCGCGTGCGCGACATCTTCTCGTCCATCGCGCGCAAGTACGAGCGGTTCAACGCCATCTCCAGCTTCGGCGCCTACAAGCTGTGGCTCGCCGGCATGATGCGCCAGGCCCCCATCGAGGAGAGCCACGACGTGCTGGATATCGCCGGGGGCACCGGGGACGTCACCTTCACCGTGGCGCGTACCAAGCACCCGCGCCACATCCAGTGCACCGATCTGGTGCCCGAGATGCTGGATGTGGCCCGCATGCACGTGGACGAGGGCGACGGAGCGGGCGTGCCCATCGACTTTCAGGTGGTGGACGCCCAGGACATCCCCTACGCCGACGGGTCCTACGACGCGATCACCATGGCCTACGGCATCCGCAACATGCCCGACCGCCCGCGGGCCCTCTCCGAGATGTTCCGTGTCCTGCGCCCCGGGGGCGCGCTCGTGTGCCTGGAGTTCTCCACACCGCCCAACGGCGTCTGGCGGGCGCTGTACCACTTCTACCTGCGCCATCTCATCCCCTTCTGGGGAGGCCTCATCACCGGCGATAAGGACGGCTTCGTGTACCTGGCGAAGTCCATCCGCGCCTTCCCCGACCAGGAGGGCCTGGCCGACATGATGCGCGAGGCCGGCTTCACCGACGTGACCTGGAAGAACTACACCGGCGGCATCGCCGCCGTGCACGTGGCGCGAAAACCGGAGTAGCTTCGCGAGCACGAGGCGTTCTGATCATCAAGCGCGAGGCAGTCTGCTGATGGACCGCTCGGAAAGGGAGGGGTATGTTCGGGTTTGTGGTGGCTGATGCCGAGGCGCTTTCCGACGAGGAGAAGGAGCGCTACCGCTCGCTGTACTGCGGGCTGTGCTTCGCGCTGCGCGACCGCTACGGGCAGCTGTCGCGGGCGTGCCTTACCTACGACCTCACCTTCTTCGTGCTGCTGGCGAACTCGCTGCACGAGCCGGCGGAAGCTTCCGGCGCCAGCCACTGCGTGATGCATCCGATGCCGGCCGCAGCCCGCCCCTGGTCGCGCTCGCCGTGGACCGACTACGCGGCCGACCTTTCCATGGCCCTCGCCTACCACAAGGTGCTCGACGACGTGGCCGACGACGGCAGCGCGAAAGCACGGGCGGCCGCACGGCTGCTCGCCGGTGCCTACGAGCGGGCGCAAGCCCGCATTCCCGACCAGTGTGCCGAGATCGAGCGGGCCATGGCGGCCATTCGCGCCATCGAGCAGGAAGACGCCGAAGCCGAAGCCGACCCCGATGCGGCGGCGCGGGAGTTCGGTATCCTCCTCGGCCGCCTGTTCGCCCACAACCAGGGCTTCTGGACCGAGGGCATGGAAGCACTCGGCTGCGCGCTCGGGCGCTTCATCTACCTGATGGACGCCGCCGTGGACTTCGCTGCTGATGCGCAGTCGGGCAGCTACAACCCCTTCGTGACGCTCGGAGCCACCCCTGAGACCATGCGCACTACGCTGGCGCTGGCAGCCGCCGATGCCGCCGAGGCCTACGAGCGGCTGCCTCTCGTGCAGGACGCCCACCTCATGGACGCCATCTTGTACTCGGGCGTGTGGGCTCAGCTCAATAAGACCTATCCGGTTGAAGCGGCCACCGGGCAAAGCAGAGGGGACCCGCCAAGCGAATCCCCTCGAAACTGACCGGCATTCGGAATTGCGCCGGCACTATTTGATGAACGCCCCCAGCAGGTTGGCCGCCGTGGCGTAGAAGGGAACGCGCGACTCCTCCTGCACGGCCGCAGCGAACTGCGGCATCCACTGGCGGGCGTGGTCGGCCATAAACTCGTCCCAGGCCGCCTCGGGGCTGCCGCCGGGCAGATCGGCCGAGGCCACCACCTCGCCGGGCTCGCCGGGATCCTCGAACTCCTCCAGCGCATCCTCGTCTTCCACCACGTCCTCGACGGCGGCGGCGTCGCCCGCGATGCCCTCGGCCTCGGCGGCATCGGCGGCAGCGCGCAAGGCCAAATATTCCAGAAGCTCCAGCTCGGTCCACACGGCATCGAGCGGCTCGTTGGTGCCCTCGGGACGGCCCAGCCCGCACGCCTTGCAGAACCGCTCCACTGCCATGGAGTGCGGGTTTACGAACAGCAGCGGCTGCACGCCCTCGGCAGTCGCGCGCCACACGCCCTCGTAGGGGCTGCAGGCGGCCTGCGGGGCGCCCACGAACAGGCGCGTGGCCTCGGGCCGCAGCTCCTTCTGAATGTCAGCCGGGTCGGCCAGGGCCGCGGCCTCGGCGGCTCCGGGCGCGGTAGCCGACGACCAGGCAAGGCCGAGCGCGGCGGCGATCTCATCGGCGGCCTCGCCCCACTCGCCCGAGGCGATGGCCTCGGCGAGCACCTTGTCCTCGGGATAGCGGAACGACAGGGCCAAAAGCTCGCACATCGCCGCGCGCGCCTGCCACAGGTCAGCGGATACGGTCATGAACATCCTCCTTCACTTGATTTGCTTGAAGGCAGTATAGCGCGAAAACCGCTAACCGACCTCGAAACGATCGTCTTCCAAGACGGTCCCTTCGCCCTTTTGCGAACTTCGTGCCTCCAGTGCGCCCCGCCGCATCCACGCCCACGCCATCGGCGCGCGGAGCACCACATGCACCAGCAGTGCCGCCAGGAGCACCTTCGCCGAGAGGGCGTGCAGCGGATCCCAGAAGTGGTAGCCCGCAGCGTACAGGCCGAGCGCCGGCAGCACGTCGCCCGACACCATGACGCCCGATACGGCGCACGTCGCCAGGGCCGCCAACAGGATGCCGTTCAGCGCCGCACGGCCCCAGCGGCCTCGCCGGAAGGCCAGAAGCCCGTCGGCGCTCGCCACCATATGGGCTGCCATGACAACTACCGCGACAAGCCCGACATACTCGTGCGCCGGAATGCCCGTGAGCGCCGGGTTCGCTGCCACCAGATACCCTGCCAGCACCGCCAGATCGAACGCAACTCTTCCGCGATTCACGATGCACCTCCTCGAACCGGACGCGCGCCTCCGCGCGCCGACCGCCGCACCAAAAGCCACAGTCCCAGCACGAGCACCGTGGGCATGAGAATCCACATATTCAGACTGGCATCCGATGCCTGGTGGTAACGGCCTGTGAGCGACTCCCACGCATGGCACTCCACCGAGGCGCAACCGGCTTCGGGGCAGACCATCTCGTGAACGCCGTCGGGCTCGGGCACGGCGCCGAATCCGTGGCAGGCCCCACTCGCGCAGCCCACCGCGGGGCAGGGAGAGTCGGCGGCGATAGGGCGCAGCCCGCTTTCTGGAGCCGCGGCGAAACCGGCAACAGCCACCACAGCGACAACCGCCAGCAGCACCGCGAGAGCCAAGAGTCTCTTTTTCATACCTGCTCTCCTCACGGAAAAGGCCCGCGCCAAAGGGGCGGCGCGGGCTGCATGCAGAGAGGACTACTCACCGTCGGTCGGACGCAGGGGCAGAAGCTTCACGCCCAGCAGGAACACGAGCACCCCGAGGGCCACCACGCCGAGCGTGACGCCGAACTCGAGCGGAGTAGGCCAGTAGACCATCGGGCCGTAGATGCCCGAAAGGCCCATATCGAAAGCCGGGTGCTGCATGGCGGTCAGCGGGCCCGGCATATCCAGGTTGGCCAGCTGAAAGCCGCCGACCAGCAGCTGCACGCGCTTGCAGAAGATGCCGGCGATGGCGAGCAGCGAGCCGACCACCAGAAGCCCACCGCGGCGCAACGCCGGCGTGAAGCAGATGACGGCGCACGCCGCGCAGCCGATGATCTCCACCCAGAAGTAGGGCGCGAGCGGGCCGGTCGTCAGCATGGCCACCACTTCCAGGCCCGACCCGCCGGGGAAGCCCTCGGTGAGCAGGTCGCACCCGAAGAAGTACAAATCCACCATCACAAAAGCGCCGAGCAGCTTGGCGAGCTTCACCAGGTTGGCCTGCTCCCACTTCAGGTAGCCCGCACCGCGCAGGGCCACGGCCACGCAGATAACGAGCGCCGTGCCGCACACGAGGGCGGAGGACACGAACCAGGGGGCGAGAAGCGCGGTGTGCCACATCTCGCGGCCGGCCTGCAGGCCGAAGATCCAAGCGGTCACGGAGTGCACGAGCACGGCGCACACGAGGGCCACAACGGAGATGACGCGCAAAACGGTGCGGGATACCTTGCCCGCCTCGGCCCGCACCTGCGCCCACAGGTACACGCAGGACAGGATAAGGTAGGTGCCGAGCACCAGGATGTCCCACATGAGCGGGCTGCCCAGATTGGAGTACGCGAACAACTCCCACAGGCGTGCGGGCTGGCCCAAGTCAACCACCACCATGCCGATGGCGGCCACGGTGCAGGCGATGGAGCTCATCACCGCCACCTTCGAGATGCCGCCGAACCCGGCAACGCCGAAGGCCTTGGGCACCGACGAGATGATGAGGCCGCCAGCAGAGAGACCCACGAAGAACATGAACGACGTGATATAGAGGCCCCACGAGTTCAGGTTGCGCATACCGGTCTGCACCATGCCGCCGGAAAGCTGCATCGCCCAGAGCACCAGGCCGGCCACCACCACGACGGCCGACACGCCGATGGCGACGTTCAGTCCGCGACCACCCCACGAGACGGCCTTGGCACCGGCCGCCGCGCGGGCCTTTTTGCGGCCCTGAGCCGCACTGAGGTCGAGGTCGTCATCCAAGACGGCCCCGGAAGAGAAATCAGCCATGAGAATCTCCTAGAGGTAGGCGGGCAAGGCAGCGAGCCCCGCCCGCGTTAGTTTGCGATTCACGCCGCGTCATGCGGCGCGCGAAAAAGGCACCGAACGTGCACGGCTGCTACACCAGGTAGTACACCGAGGGCTTCGTCCCCTCCTCGGGAAGCAGCTGCTTGTACTCGCGCGAGGCGATGAGCCGGGATACCTCAGACTCGGGATCGTCCAAATCACCCCAGTGGCGGGCGCGCTCGGGGCAAACGTCGATGCAGGCAGGCTGATCGCCCTTCGCTTGACGGTGCCAGCACATCGTGCATTTTTCCACCACGTGCTTCTCATGGACGGGAATATCCGCAGCCCCAAACGCTACACCTGTGTAATAGGCCGGCTCCTCCCAATTGAAAGACCGCACCCCCGTATAGGGGCAAGCTGCCATGCACATGCGGCATCCGATACATTTCTCGTAGTCCTGACGCACGATGCCCGTCTCCGGATCCTTGTAGGTAGCACCCACCGGACACACCTTCACGCAAGCTGGATTCTCGCAATGTTGGCAAGCAACCGGCAAATAGGAGAGGCGCGTGTTGGGAAACTCGCCAACCGGTATGTCCATATATTCGCCGCCCTCAGTCATTATCCTGTTCCACCAGACTTCTTTGGGAAGGTTGTTCTCATACCGGCAGGCAACGGCGCAAGTGTGGCAGCCGATACAACGCTTCGTGTCAATCGCAAATCCATATCGCATGGCTACTCCTCCACTTTCCTGACTTCCACCGCTGTATCGTAATAAACATAGCTGCCAGCGCAAGCATCCGCGCGATTGGCGGTAAGCTCCTGATAACCGCCTTCAATGAACTGGCTACGCTGCCAGCCCTTCGGGATGTAGCACAACGCCTCTGGCAGCGCGTCATCCACCACAGCCTTAACGACGCAGCGACCGCGATCATTGAATACCTCGACCACGTCCCCATTTGCAATGTCGCGGGCCTCCGCGTCGGGACGGGAAATGTGAAGCAAGGGCTCCTTGTCAATCTCTCGCAACGTCTCGCTCGAGAACCACTGGGAATGGGTCCGTCCACGTTGGTGGAGCTGCAAGTATCCGAGGGGGTATTTCGACCGAATCTCAGCACCGGGCCAATTCTCGAACGGAGGCAGCCAGACGGGGAACTGCTGATCCTTGGCCTCGCTTTGCCAATCCTGTCCATATTCGTAGCAGGCCGTGGGTATCTCGCAGTAAATCTCAGCTCGCCCTGACGGGGTGGGAAACTCGTTATCGTATTCGAATCCACCGACCATCCACGGCTCTTCCTCGGTGCCGAGCTGACGGATCGCTTTCTTTTCCTTCAAGGTTGCATGGTCGATTCCCCGTGCTCTGTTCTCGTCGGAATCGAGTCCGATATCAATCCATTCCTCATCTGTGAAATAGGGGTAGTGCTCCTCGTAGCCCAAACCATGGGCAATCAGAGTGGTAATCTCGCTGTCGTTCTTGCACTCCCACAAAGGCTCGATCGCCTTGCCTCCGTACACAAGATAGGGGTTGGAGAAGTTTCCGCGTATGTCGGGATACTCGAGCCAGAACGAAGCAGGAAGCACATAATCGGAATACCGCGCCGTGTCAGTCATTTCGATGTCGGTGGTAACAATAAGGTCGAGATTGCCCACCACATCCTCCAGCCACAATCTCTGCTGAGGGTAGTTGCTTGCAGGATTGCCCGTCGCGCCCACAAATGCCTTGATGGGGTAGTCCTCTCCGCAGTACTTGCCCGTCCTCACCGTCTCAAGCCAAGCGGCAGAGCAGAGACGTGGATCCATATTCGCAATATCAACTGGTGATACACCTGTGGAGACAACCGGGTTCACATAGAGAGGCGCCAACGCTCCCTTAGGGCAGCCCGGTCCACCGAGGCCGGATCCGTGGCGTGAAAGATTGTTCGTCAGCGCCGCGATAATCGCAAGCGTCTGACCCCACAGATGGCTCCCGCGGTAATGGTCGATGCCGAACTGGGTATAGGCCATTACCGGCTCGTCGGAGGTGTAAATATCCACAAGCTCGCGAATGGTTTCCACTGGTACGCCCGAAAGCTCGGAGGCATCTTCGACGGTATAAGCCGCCATATGCTCTTTGAGGGCAGAATAAGCGGTTTTCACCTTGATGCCCCGAACCTCGAACTCGCCTTCGAGGACAGGGGTGTCGCACTCGGTATAGAGGGCGATCTCACCCGTAACCTCGTTCATCACGTAGGCGGGATCGGCCTTTGTGCTCCCTGCCGTATTCAAGGTCACCGCATCGCGCACATCGGCCAACTCGCCGCCCTCGATGTCGGATCGGCGCAAAAACAACCCAGTATCCTGGCGAATGAGGAAGGGCGCCGTGGTGGCACGCTTGACGTACTCCACATCGATGCGGTCCTCTTTTACGATCTCATTCAACATGGCCAAGGCCAGATAGAGGTCGGTACCCTGCTTGATTTGAATCCACTCGTCACAATAATGGGATGTCGCCGAGCGCATGGGGTCGATGCACAGCAGCTTGGCTCCGTTGTCCTTCGCCTGCAAGATGATGCGCCACGTCTGCGGAGTAGTTAGAACAGGGTTGGTACCCCACACGATAATGTATTTGGAGTTGACCATGTCCTTCGGTTCGTTGCTGTAGCCGAATGTGCCGCCGCCGATCACTCGATTGGTGCCCCAGCCGACCGCCCAGTCATACATCAATTGAAGGAAGCACCCACCGACCGTGAAAGCAAGCCGAATGGTTGCCGCCTCTTGGCCTCGATAATTGCCCGAAGAGAAACCAAACGTGACAGCTCGCGGGCCGTACTCTTCCCGAATTGCCTTCAGCTGGGTCGTGATCTCGTCGATAGCCTGATCCCAGGAGATGCGCTCCCACTCACCTGCCCCACGCTCGGTGCCCTCGACGCGCTTGAGCGGGTACTTCAACCGGTTGTCGCTATAGGTACGCTCGGGAATGCTCAGACCGCGCAGGCAGCATCCCGAATAGATCTCCTCAGGGTAGTCGCCCCGAGACATTTTGACGACCTTGCCATCGCGCACATGGGCGTTGAGCATGCATGCTTGAAAGCAGTTAGCGCTGCAAATGGTCGAGACAATCTCCTCATTTTCAGGGACAGCCTCTTCTTGGGCCAATGCGGCAAGAGCTCCCCCACCAAAGCCAAGCGACCCTGCTGCCGCAGCACCCAACGAAGTGGCTCCAGCGGCCTTGAGAAAGCTTCGGCGCGTCAACTTGGAGGTCGAGCTATCAAAACCCAACATTTCTCCTCCTCTTTCATGCAGAAGGAAACGCGAGACTTGGGCGGAGAGCTACTCCGATCCCGTCACCTTGCGTCCCTCTCTCCTCCCATCCCCCATGGACGAATCCAGTTGCATGCTCGCGGCACGTGCGATGGGATTCCAACACAGTTTCAAGAATCGGCCGAATTCTGCTGCCATCAGTTTGTCATACTCTGTCATAGACTGTCAAGAGAAAATATAGGGCAATGTATGACAAAGAGGGGCTATAACGGTGTTTCCGCAGGTTAATTACCTATTCCTCTGGATAAATGATTCGATTCAAAATGCACGATCCGGCAATGTCAAGTCTTGAAAACAGAATATTTGTTTGTATTATAGTTGATAAGCGGGGAGCAGGACTCTCTGCATACACCTTCCCTATCACCAATTCTAGATGCGGGAGGGAGGTGATGCAGATGAGCGTTTTCCTAGCCTTGGTTCAGACTTTTGTGGCAGCCGCCTCGTTAGGGGTAGCACTTCTGGCCCTGGAAAGGGTCGACCCACCGCCAGGCGGTGGGTCTAGTCACAAAAGCGAGGACTAGGCACCCTCGCTACCGGGACGTCCTTGCGGCGTCCCGGCCCCTCGGGGCCAAGTTCTCTAGGCGTTGCCCATTGTAACACGCTTACTGCTATTCCGCTTCGCCATCATCCGTCAGAACACTCAGCGGAGTCGTTATTTATACTTTTTCCCGAATCGTATAAATAACGGTGATTTCGAGTGCTCCTTATTTGTACTTTTCACCCAATTGGATAAGGAAGCGCTACCCCTTCTTCGCGGCTTTTGCCAGAGCATCGGCGGCATCAGGGTTGGTGAAGCCCTCGCTGAAGGCGCTGGGGATGACGAGCGTGCCGCCGGAGGCCCTCACGGACTCGTAGGCCAGGTGCATGGTGCGCAGGCGCATGGCCTCCGGATCGCCTTCGTAGTTGGCGCTCGCGTCTTTCAGCATGTCGGAGATGTCCGCCTCGGCCTCGGCCAGGATCATGCGGGCGTCGCGCTCACGGGTGGCCACAGCTGCGGCGGCCATGGAGGCCTGCAGCTCGCGGGGCACCACGATGTCGCGCACCTCCACGTCGATGACGTCGATCCCCCAGCCGTCCAGCTTCTCCTCCAGCGCGTCCTTCAGTTCGGCGTCCAGCTGGTCACGACGACACGCCACCTCGGCCAGGCTCGCGCGGCCGATGGCCTTGCGCAGCGTAGCCTGGGCCATCCACGACACGGCGCTGCCGTAGTCCTCCACCTCGCAGGCGGCCTTCTTCGGCGAGAACACCATCCAGAACACCACCGCGTCTACGTTCACGGGCACCAGATCGGCCGTGAGCGTCTCCTCAGCGCCGAAGTAGGTGACCGCCACGCGCTGATCGATGCGCACGGTGTAGAACTCCACGATGGGCCAGGTGAACACGATGCCTGGCCCCGCCACGCGGTTGAAGCGGCCGAAGCGCATGACCACGGCCTTCTCCCATTCCATCACCACGTGCACCGAGCTCGCCGCCAGCGCGCCGGCCGCGACCGCGCCCACAATGGCCCCAAGCCCGATGACGCCGGCGACAATCTGCGCCAAGGCCAGCACCGCGGCCACTACGACGATAAACACGATAAGCGTGAAGGCCACGGCCCCGTTGCGCGAGGTGCGACTACGCCCCGTTTCCAGCCGAGCGCTCGTCGGCGCCGCCGGCCGCTGCGGGTTCGGGGAACTTGACGAGACGTCCGCACCGCGATTTCTGCGTGTCATATCCTGCTCCTTCGCTCTTGTCGCGCTTGGCCTTGGCCGCCACGAGGGCGGCGGTGAACTGCGCGTCGATATCCTCCAGCGACATGCCCAGCTCCTGGCAGCGCTGCAAGTACTCAGCCGTCACGATCTCAGCCGTCACCTCGGCCGACACGCCCGGCTTGTTCGACACATCGGCCACAAAGGCACCTTGGCGGCGCTTCGAGACGATGTAGCCGTCCTCCTCCAGACTCTGGTACACCTTGCTCACGGTGTTGTAGTTCACCTCCACCTCGGCGGCGAGCCCGCGCACTGTGGGCAGCTGGTCGCCCGGCAGGTAGAACCCCGAGGTGATGAGGTAGATGAAGCGGTTCTTCAGCTGAAGCCAGACGGGAATGGAGCTGGCATCGTCCAGCGCGAACAAGTCGCCGGCCGGAATGGTGCGTCCTAGCTCGACCATAGGGAAAAATCCTCTCTCATCGGGAAAGATGCCCGGTTGTTGCTGGCAGCGGCCTCGCCGTCGGCAACCTCAGCCGCAGCCGCCCCGCCATCAACGGCCGCGCCAGAGGCTTCAGCGACCAATCCAGAGCCGAACGACTCGGTGCCCGCGACATCTTCCACATCCTGCAATTCCAGGGGGCGCTGCGCCCCAGCTTCCACCACGGCCCAGCGCAGCCCCGCACCGCCCACGAGCACGGCGAGCGCCAGCGCGGCCAAGACCGCGGGCGGCGCATCGAAGGCAGGGGCGGGAGCGGAGACGAGCCCGCCGACTCCGGCCGGCGCGGCAAGCCCCGAGCCGGCGCCCCACCGCTCGCGCAGCCACAGCGCGCCCTCGATGGCAAGAGGAGCTGCCAGGCCGCACAGCACAAAGCCGCCCCACCAGGGAAGCGCCGCCGCGCCGCCCTCGAGGCTCGCAACCGACGCGACGACGCCGGGATGCCCGCTTGTCGCCGCCTGCGCGAAGAAGAGCGCCGCGGCAGCTGCCTCGGCGGCGACAATGGCGGCATCCACCCGCAGGATCGCGCGCCCGAGGGCCGCTGTGCGCCCGTCGGCCTCCACGAACAGCGAGCAGCCCGCGAACAGAACGCAGCCGCACGATGCCGCCGACAGCACGAACAGCACGGGAACCCACGGGCTCGCCCACAGGCGCACGCCGGCAAGCCCCTGCAGCAGAAGCCCCGCGTACACCGCCACCGCGCAAGCCAGCACCACCGCCGCCACCTCCAGTGCCATCATGGCGCGGCGGCCGAACCAGGGCAGGTACGCGAATCGTCCGAGCGCCAGGACCGCGCCTACGGCCAGCAACGCCGCAAGCGCCCAGGCGCCCACGTTCATGAGCGTGAAGGCAGGTGTGAAAAACAGCGCGAGCACTCGATCAATGCGCCCCAGATCAGCCACTAGACAGCCGGTACCCATGGCAAGCGCGCCCAAGGCGGCCGCGAGCACCAGGGACACGAGCCGCTCCGCCGCCGGAGCCTCGGCCACCGAGCTTGCCGCGGCGGCTCCGAAGGGAGCCTTCACGAAGAGCAGGTCGGCCAAGGAAGCAGCGGCTATCCCGCCGGCGCCCACGCCGGCGAGGAACAGATAGGCCGCCACAAGCTCGCCGAACACCGGTCGTCCCCTCTCCGTCTCGCATGCTTCCGCAAAGTATGACACAATCGCGCAGAAAAGTATATGACAGCATGAGACAGAAGACAGAGACAAGCAGGAAGCTCCTACAAAGCTCGGCGGCATAGGAACCTTTCGCCAGCCCCCGACCACCCCGAGGGAAAGGCCTTCCCCTATTCCACGCGCAGCATGCGGTAGCCGATGCCGACGTGGGTCTGCAGATAGACGGGATTAGCCGGATCGGGCTCGATCTTCCTGCGCAACGTCGCCATGAACACACGCAAACTGGGCAGATCGCTGGCCAGAGCCTGCCCCCACACCTCTTTCAGAATGTAGTTGTGGGTGAGCACCTTGCCGGTGTTGCGGGCCAAAAGAACCAGCAGCTTGTACTCGATGGGCGTGAGGTGCACCTCTTCCCCATCGCGGGTAGCCACACCGGCATCGAAGTCGATGGCCAGACCTCCGTTGCGATAGACTTCCGGCGCCGTTGCCGCGGGCTCGTCGTAGGACAGGCGGCGCAGGGCCACGCGCACGCGCGCCAGAAGCTCCTCCACCGAGAAGGGTTTGGTGAGATAGTCGTCGGCGCCTGCATCGAGCGCGCCCACTTTGTCCGCATCCTCCTGCCGTGCCGACAGCACGATGACCGGCGTGCGCGACCACCCGCGCAGGGCGCGGATGACCTCCACGCCGTCGCGATCGGGCAATCCTAAGTCCAAAATAACCAGATTGATATCGTTCGCGCAAGTCAGCTCAGCCAAAGCCGCCGTGGCCGATGCGGCCTCGCGATGGGAGAATCCGTGCACGTCAAGCGCCGTGGCCACCAGATTGCGCACGGCCGGATCGTCTTCCACCACAAGAACGGCGCCGTCCTTCTCGACACCCATCAGCACTCACCTTCCTCGCGTTGCGCCGCCAGACTTGCCGACGGCCCCTCGGCCGCCGCCGATGCCGCCGGCCCCTCGGCCGCCGGCAAGCTGAAAGAGAAGACGCAGCCGTGCGGATAGGCATCGCGCAGGGAGATGTCGCTGCCGTGAGCCCGCAGAATGGAGCGGCACAAGGCCAGGCCCAACCCCATGCCACGGCGCGCATCGCCGCCTTCTCCGGCATTGGACGCCTCCCCGTCGGTGCGGCCGCCATGGTAGAACAGATCGAAGACCCGAGCCTTTTCCGCAGCGGGAATGCCCGGGCCGTCGTCGGCCACGCTCACAACCACCCAGTCGCCCGTCGTCCGGCGCTGCCGCTCGGCGGCCACGCGAATGGACGAGCCGGCCGGCGTATAGGCGATGGCGTTGTTCAGCAGGTTCACCACCACCTGCACGATAAGGCGTCCGTCCATATCCGCCATGAGCAGATCGTCGTCCAGATCGACGGCAATGCGATGGTCGGCCGCCGCGCGGCTCGTGTGCCGCAGGGCATCGGCCAGCACGTCCGAGACGAGCTCGGGCATGCGCGTCACCTCTACGTCGCCGTCGTCGAGTCTCGTTACCGACAGCAGGTTCTCCACCAGATCGATGAGCCAGCTCGCATCCTCGTAGATATCGGAGGCCAGACGCCGGCGCTGGGCCGCATCGAGGGCTTCGCCCGAGCTGAGCAGCATATCGGCATCCCCCGAGATGCTCGTGAGCGGCGTGCGCAGATCGTGGGAGATGGCCCGCAGCAAGTTCGAGCGCAGCGCCTCCTTCTCGGCCTTTACCGAAAGGTTGCGATGCTCGGCCGCCGCGGCGAGCGCCTGGGCCTGCTGCCCGCACTCGTCCAGCAGCGCCGCGAGCAGGTTGCGCTCGAAGGAACCGAAGCTGTCGCCCCCCTCCTCCATCACCAGGCCGGCCACGCCGAAGACGCGCTGAGCGGTGCGAATGGGCAGGTAGAGGCAGCGCGCCTCGCGCAGCGTGTCGGTGGTGGCGCCGGCCGGCTCGCCGTTGACCGCCACCCACGATGCCACGGCCGCCTCGTCGGGGGCCGTAAGCGCGTCCGATTCCGCATCTCCGCCGCCGGTGCCGGGCACGTCGAACACCCGCGGGGCCATGAGACTGCCCGTCGCCGAACCACCGACCTGGTACATGACCACCGGACGGTCGAGGATCTTCACCACCTGAGCCGCCGCCGTTTCCAGACATGCGCTCAAGGTTGCCGCAGCCTGGAGCTTGCGACTGCTTTCCAAGAGAACCTCTGTGCGGTAGGAGCGCTTCGCCGCCAGAGCCGCCTGCCGCTTCAGGCGAATGGCCAACGATGAGGCGGCCAAAGTGCCCACCAGCAAAAAGGCAAAGATAACCGGCGCCGAGAGCCCGTAGGCGTGGAAGGTGAAGCGCGGCGCGGTGAAGAAGAAGTTGTAGGCCACCACGCTGCCGAGCGCCGCCAGCACGGCGTACAGGAATCCATCGGCCCGTGTTGCCAGAAGCAGCGACACCAGAAGGTAGATCATGAGGATAACCGATGTGGTGGGACTCACGGCCCAGGCCACCGTGCTCGCCAGCGTCGCGCATGCCACAGCCGCCACGGCGCGCCCCGCGTCTGCGGCCGTGGGTCGAAAGCCGGTGTAGGCGCGCAGGCGTTCCAAGACCGAGGGAGCATCCACCGCGGGCACGGCCGTCACCATGGTCTCCGGGGCGGCCCGCATGAGCCGCCAAGCCACATCCCCGCGGCCGAGCAGACGCACCCGGCCCGAGGTGGCCGGCACCACGATGCGCCGGATGCCCGCCGTGGCCGCATACAGCGCCAAAGGCTGCACCGGATCATCGCCCTCCAGCGTGACCACATGGGCCCCCAGCTCCTCGGCAAGCGCCACAGCGCGGCCGAGAGCATCGCCGTCGGCATCGTCCCCCGTCGTACCGGTGCCCTCGTGCTCGCCGCCCGATTCCACCACAAGGGCGGTGCACGAGCCACCGAACGCCTCGGCCAGATTCATCGCCGTGCGGATGACGCGCGGGGCGGCGGCATCGCCGGTCACCAGCGCAAGCACATCATCGCCGCCTGCCGCGTGAGGCACCGACGCTTCAGTCGAGGCGCGGGTGAGACGGTCGGCCGCCCGACGCAGGGCTATCTCGCGCAGCGCTGCCAGATTCGAGCGGGAGAAGAAATGGGCCAGCGCCGTGCCCACCCGCTCGGGTGCGTAGATCTTGCCCGCCTGCAACCGCTCGATGAGCTCTGTCGGCTCCACGTCGACAATCTCCACCGAATCGGCCGCGTCGAAGATGCGGTCGGGAACACGCTCGCTCGGTGCCACGGCGGTCACGGCCGCGATGCGATCGTTGAGCCCCTCCAGATGCTGCACGTTCACCGTGGTGTACACGTCGATGCCGGCTCGCAGCAGCTCCTCCACATCTTGATAGCGCTTACGGTGGCGGCAGCCCGGCGCATTGGTATGGGCCAGCTCGTCTACGAGCACGATCTGCGGGGCGCGCTCGAGGGCTCCGTCCAAATCGAATTCCCGCAGCGCGATCCCACGGTGCTCGACCGCTCGGGGTTCCATAACCTCCAAGCCGTCCAGAAGAGCAAGCGTGTCGGCACGGGTGTGGGGCTCTACATAGCCCACCACGATGTCGGCACCAGCCTTCTGGGCCCGGTGCGCCTCAGTGAGCATGGCATAGGTCTTGCCCACCCCGGCCGCATAGCCGAAGAACACCTTCAGCTTACCGCGCGCAGGTCCCGTCGCACCCTCCGCATCGCCTGCGGCCTCTTCCTCGCGAATGCGCCGGAGAATGGCGTCGGGATCGCGGCGGACCGCCTCCTCATCCCCGTTGTCGCGCCCGAGCGCCACCACAGTCTCCTCCCACTCCATTGCTTAGTGTTTCCATCATCCTATCACTGGCCACAGCCCCGATGGTTTCGTTCACTTAACAGTTGGTCAATCTAAGGAAACAGGGAAGGCGCCCAAGGAAGTCAGCGAGGGTCCGACAGGTGCCTGGAATTGTGCTGAACCGCGGCTGAGCGGCCTTCGTGCCGCGAAGGAAAGCGGTGAAGCGCAAGGCCAGGTGCCTGTCGGAACCGCAGCGTCGGCGTAATGCGTTCGTCCCGCCAGGGCGAACGAATTACAGAATGCCGTCCAACATGAGGTTCACCTTCAGCACGTTCACTCGGCTCGCCCCGAGGGCGCCCAGCAGCGGCTTCTCGGTGCACTGGCGTATGATGGCGCGCACCTCCTCCTCCGAGCGTCCCGTGGCCGCCGCGATGCGCCCCACCTGGTATTCGGCCGCCGCCGGCGAGATATGCGGGTCGAAGCCCGATCCCGAGGCGGTTACCAAATCGCTCGGCACCGGCGCATCCCCCTCGCCGGGATGGGCCGCGCGCACTACCGCCGCCCGCTCGGCCACCACCGCGGCGAACTCGTCGCTTGCGGGACTGATGTTCTCCGGCTCGTACCACAGAAGCGGCTCGCCGTCCTCGCCGGCAAACGTCGTCGCGTTCGCCACCGTGGGACGGCCCCACAGATGCGTCGGATCGCTGAAGGGCTGGCCCACCAGCTCGCTGCCGTACTTCACACCATCGACCTCGATGATGGAGCCCGTCGCCTGGGCGGGGAAGGCCACGGCCCCCACCCCGGCCACGGCCCAGGGGTACACGATGCCGCAGAGCACCGTGGCCAGCAGGAAGAGCACCGCCGCGCTTGCCGCGCCGCGCGCTATCGTCGTTCCGTTCATGATTCGTCCTTTCCCTTGCCGAGGCCCTTAGGCCACGCCCACGGCGACCATCAGCATATCGAGCGCCTTGATGGCCACAAACGGCACCGCCACGCCGCCGAGACCGTACACCGCCAGATTGCGGGCGAGCAGGCTCGTCGGCGTGCCCTCGCGGTACTTCACGCCCCGCAGCGCCAGCGGAATGAGCGCCACGATGATGAGCGCGTTGTACAGGATGGCGGCCAGCATGGCTGAAGCCGGATTGGCCAGGTGCATGATGTTGAGCGCCTCGAGCCCCGGGTACAGCGGCACGAGCAGCGCTGGGATGACCGCGAAGTACTTCGCCAGGTCGTTGGCGATGGAGAAGGTGGTGAGGCTACCGCGGGTCATGAGCAGCTGCTTGCCGATGCGCACGATCTCGATGAGCTTGGTGGGCGAGGAATCCAGATCCACCATGTTGCCGGCCTCCTTCGCCGCCTGGGTGCCGGAGTTCATGGCCACGGCCACGTCGGCCTGGGCGAGCGCCGGGGCGTCGTTGGTGCCGTCGCCGGTCATGGCCACGAGATGCCCCTCGGCCTGATAGCGGCGGATGGCCGCCAGCTTCGCCTCGGGCGTCGCCTCGGCGATGAAGTCGTCCAGCCCCGCCTCGGCGGCGATGGCCGCGGCCGTGAGGGGGTTATCGCCGGTGACCATGACCGTCTTGATGCCCATGGCGTGCAAATCGGCGAAGTTCTCGCGAATGCCCGACTTGATGATGTCCTTCAGATGGATGACCCCGAGCACGCGCCCGTCGCGCGCCACCACGAGCGGCGTGCCGCCGGAGCGCGCCACCTCGTCGGCCAGCGCCGCCGCCTGGGCGGGATAGGCGCCGCCGAGCCCTTCCACGTAGGCGCGCACCGCATCGGCCGCGCCCTTGCGAATCTCGTGGCCGCCGAAATCGACCCCGCTCATGCGCGTCTGGGCCGTGAAAGGAACCACGGAAAAGCCGGCGCCCGACAACGTGCGCTCGCGAATGCCGAAGCGCTCCTTGGCGAGCACGACCACGGAACGGCCCTCGGGCGTCTCGTCGGCCAAGCTCGCCAACTGGGCCGCATCGGCCAAGTCGCGCTCATCGACGCCGTTCACCGGCAGGAAGGCCGCGGCCTGGCGGTTGCCGAGCGTGATGGTGCCCGTCTTGTCGAGCAAGAGCACGTCCACATCTCCCGCCGCCTCCACGGCTCGCCCGCTCGTGGTCAGCACGTTGGCCGCGTTCAGGCGACTCATGCCGGCGATGCCGATGGCCGACAGCAGCGCGCCGATGGTGGTGGGCGCCAGGCACACGAACAGGGCCACGAGCGAGGTGATGCCGAGGGGGTTGGCCTCGCCGGCACCCTCGGCCGTGAAGGAGCCGAAGGCGTACAGCGCGAAGGTGACGACGAGGAACACGAGCGTCAGCGCGATGAGCAAAAGCTCAAGCGCCTGCTCGTTGGGAGTCTTCTTGCGGGCCGCCGACTCCACCATGGCGATCATCTGGTCGAGGAAGCTCGCGCCGGCCTCGGCCGCCACGCGGGCCACAAGCCAGTCCGACAGCACGGTGGTACCGCCCGTGAGCGCCGAGCGATCGCCGCCGCTCTCGCGCACCACCGGAGCCGATTCGCCCGTAATAGCGCTCTCGTCCACACTCGCAGCCCCCATGAGGATCTCGCCGTCGGCCGGCACCTGCTCGCCGGCACGCACCACGTACACCTGACCGCGCTTGAGCGACGCCGAGTTCACCGCCTGGGCGCGGGCGACGAGCGCGGCAAGGGCGTCGTCGGCATCGGCAGCTTCGGCGAGCACGGCCTCTTCCACCACGAGCGCCTCCACATCGCGCTTCGCGCTGCGCAGGGCATCGGCCTGGGCCTTGCCGCGACCCTCGGCCAGCGACTCGGCGAAATTGCCGAACAGCACCGTCGCCCACAAAATGAGGCAGATGGCGACGATGTAGCCGCTCGGCGCGTCGGCGATGCCCGCCAACGACAGGCAGAACAGCGCCGTGGTCAGGCACGCCGACAGGTACACCATGAACATAACGGGATTCTTCGCCTGGCAGCGCGGCGCCAGCTTGGCAAAGGCATCGCGCACCGCCCGCTTCGTTTCCGTTTTCATACCTTCCCCACCTTACTTAGAGAACCGTCGTGAACTGCTCGGCCAGAGGACCGAGCGCCAGCGCCGGCAGCAGCGTGAGCGCGCCTACCAGCACGATGATGACCAGCAGCAACCCCACGAACAGGGGGCTTGCCGTGGAAAGGGTGCCCGCACCGGACGGCTGGGGCTCGCGGGCGGCCAAGCTGCCCGCCAGAGCCAAAACCGCCGCCAGGGGCACAAGGCGTCCGAGCAACATTTCCACGCCGAGCACGCCGTTGACGAGCGGCGTGTTGGCCGCAAGGCCCGCCAGCGCGCTGCCGTTGTTGGCACCGGCCGAGGTGGCCGCGTACAGCAGGTCGCTGAAGCCGTAGGCGCCGCCTTGGCTCGTGGACACCGCACCGGTCGGCGCCAAGGCCAGCACCGTGGCAGCCGCCAAGATCACCAGCGCCGGGGAGACGACTGCCACCGTGGCCATGCGCATTTCCGCCGGGCCGATCTTCTTGCCCAGGTATTCTGGGGAACGGCCCACCATGAGGCTCGCGATGAACACCGTGAGCACGGCAAATCCCACCAGAGCCGCCAGGCCCGTGCCGACGCCGCCGCCCACGACCTCGCCGAGGCCCATGAGCACGATCGGCACCGCCACGCCGACGGGCGTCATGCCCGCCATCGAGGCATTGGTGGCGCCGGTGGCCGTGGCCGTGGTCAGCACGGCCCACAGAGCCGAGGGCCCGACACCGATGCGGCACTCCTTGCCCTCCATGTTGCCGGCCGACTGGCCCAAGTCACCCACGTACACCGCGCCGTCGGCGGCCAGCTGCGGCGTCGCGGCAGTCTCAGCCGCCACCACGGCCACGAGCGCCACGCCGAGAAGCACCAGCACCGCGGCCATGAGCGCCCGGCCTTGGCGGCGATCCCCCACCATGCGCCCGAAGGCCAGCACGAGCGCGAAGGGAATGAGCGGCATGGCGGCGCACTGGAGGAAGTTCGTCAGCGGCGTGGGATTCTCCAATGCCGACGCGGAGTTCGCCCCGTTGAAGCCGCCGCCGTTGGTACCGAGCTGCTTGATGGCCACCTGCGATGCCTGGGGCCCGAGCGGCACGACGGCCTCGGTCACCTCCCGCACTGCCGCCGGATCGTCGGCCGCAACCACATTGCCCTGGGCATCTATCGCCACCGGCTCCAGCAGCTGCACGGTCTCGTACCCCTCGAAGGTCTGGGGCGTTCCCTGCCACAGCCCGACAAGGGACAGCGCAAGCGCCAGGGGAAGCAGCACGTAGAGCACTGCGCGCACCACGTCGACGAAGAAGTTCCCCAGCTTCCCGGTACCGTGGGCCGCTAGGCCCCGCAACAGCGCGAAGGCTGCGGCAAGCCCTACCGCCGGCGAGAGGAAGTTCTGCACTGCAAGACCTGCGGCCTGGGAGAAGTAGCTGAGGCGCGTCTCGCCGGCCACCGGCTGCCAGTCGGTGTTCGTCACGAAGCTGGCCGCCAGATTGAACGCCGTATCGGCGGGAAGGCCCGCGCAGCCCTCGGGATTCCAGGGCAGGCGCCCCTGTCCCATGAGGATGGCCGTAAGGCCCGCGAAGCAGACCGCCGTGAACAGAAGCGCACTCACAAGAAAGCGCCTCCAGCCCATGGAGTCCTCTTCGCGCACGCCCATGAGGCGGCACGCGGCGCGCTCCACCGGCCCCAGCACGCGACGGGCCGGGGTCAGGCGCCCCTCCATCACGTTCACCAGATAGCCCGAGAGCGGTATCGCGCAAGCCAGCACGAGAGCCACAAGCGCCGCTGCCTGCAACAGCGCCGAAGTCACTGCCGCGCCCATCACCGATCGCCTCCCCGCAGCAGCAAGGCTGCTAGGTACACCATCGCGGCCAGCGCGCACGCTCCCACGATTGCCGTTACCACCGTCATGTCTCGCCCTTGTCTCTTCCAGCCCCGCCAGGGGCTTTTGCCATGCCCGGTGCGGATGGCGATAAAGCGCCGGGCCTTCCGCACCTGATAGAAACAAGCATAGGCAGAGGCGAATAAACGCGCCGTTAAGGTTTTCGCTCAGGTATTAAGATGGTATTAAGACAAGGCCCTCACAAGGGTCGGGGAGGGGAAGGGGTCTCGGCGGACGTCTGAGCGCCCTCCGGAAAACGCGGCTCATAAGAAGCAGATTCTACTTCAGCAGCAGCGATGCGGGGATGGTACCGACCTGCGTGCGCCATCTTCTCTGCTTCGCTTGCCGCGTTTGGAGGAGGACAAGCGCGAAGTCGGCCGCCGAGACCCCTTCCCCTCCCCGGCCCCCAGGCGACTCCCCTAGTAGGGCTGCTCCAGATCGCCTTGGGCGAGGGCGTCAGTGGAAAGGGGCGAGAAGGCGCCGGCGCGGTAGCGATCCAGCGCCACTTCCGCGATCATGCCGGCGTTGTCGCCGCAGGAGGCGAGCGGAGGCATCACGAGGCGCACCCCCTCCTCGGCGCACATCTTCTCGTAGGCCTGCCGCAGGGCAGGATTCGCCGCCACGCCGCCGCCGAGGCAGAAGGTAGGTGCGCCGGTCTCGCGCAGAGCCGTGCGGGCCTTGGCCACCTGCACGTCCACCACGGCCGCCTCGAAGCTCGCGCAGATGTCGGGTACGTTCAGCGCACGTCCGGCCGCTCGCTCGTTGTTGATGTAGGTGACCACGGCGGTCTTCAAGCCCGAGAGCGAGAAGCTGAAGTCCCCCGAGTGCAGCATGGCCCGGGGGAAGGGAATGGCAGCAGGATCGCCCTCGGCCGCGAACTTCGATACCACCGGGCCGCCGGGGTACCCCAATCCGAGCGCCTTGGCCACTTTGTCGAAGGCCTCGCCCACCGCGTCGTCGATGGTGGCGCCGAGCACCTTGTAGTCGCCCCAACCGGCCATGGACACGAGCAGCGTGTTGCCGCCTGACACGAGCGACACCACCGCCGGCGGCGCGAAGTCGGGCAGGCCGATCTTGTTAGCGTAGAGGTGCCCTTCCAAATGGTTCACCACGATGAAGGGGATGTCGGCCCCCCAGGCCGCCCCCTTGGCGAAGGCCACCCCCACCACGAGCGCTCCCACGAGCCCCGGCGCATAGGTGACGGCCACTGCATCCAAGTCGCGCCACCGCACCGACGGGCGCGCGAGGCTCGCGGCGGCAGCATCGAGGGCTTCATCGCATACGCCGCAGATGGCCTCGATATGCTTGCGGCTGGCGATCTCGGGCACCACGCCGCCAAAGCGGGCGTGGAAGTCCACCTGGCTCGCCACGACATCGCTGCGCAGCACGCCGGCGCCGTCGATGACGGCGGCCGCCGTCTCGTCGCACGACGACTCAATGGCCAAAATGAGCGGGCGGGCAACCTCGCAAGCGCCCGCCGCCCCGTCGGCACCCTGGGTGCACGGCCCGTTCGGCACGGCGGCCAAGGTCACTGTCGGCAGCGGGCCCGCCATAATGACGGCATCCTCTCCGTCGGAATAGTAGCGCGGGCGCTTCCCCGCCACAGTCAGGCCGAGAGCCCCGTAGAGCGCCTGGGCGCCCGCGTTGGCCGTGCGCACTTCCAGCGAGCAGGTGCGGGCCCCCAGGTTGCGCGCGTCGTCGGCCACACGGGCCAGCAAGGCACGCGCGATGCCGTGGCGGCGCCAAGCGGGATCCACCCCCACCTTCAGGATCTGCACGTCGCCGTCCACTACCCAGCCGCCGGCATAGCCCACCAAGGGCGCGTCGGCCGTAAGCGGCATCTTCGGGTCGGCGGCGTAGGCGGCCCACCACACGCGGTCGGATCGTCCCAGCTCGTCGAGCACCAGGGCCTCGCTCCATGCGTCGGTGCCCATCACCGCGGCCTCCAGGGCCGCCACGTCGGCTCCGTGGCGCGCGTCGAGGGGCTTGTAGGCAATGCCCTCGCCGTTGGCCCGGGCGTTGGCGATGGCCGTGTCGTTCATGGTCACATGCTTGCTGCCGCGCTTGCCCGCCAGGGCGTCGTCGGCCCGGGCCAGGCGCTGCCGCTCGTTCTCCTCGGCGTCGGACAGGCGCGTGTACACCGGCAGTAGCAGACCGGGATCGTGCCGGCACGCGTCGAGGGGGTCGCACTGTCCCGCCCGCCAGGCCGCCTGCACCGCCTGCAGCAGGCCGCGGCCCGTCGGCGCCCACCGGTCCTCGGGCGCGAAGGGGCCCGCGCCGGCGAACAAGTCGCCGTACTTGCGCAGTCCGTCGCCGGCAACGAAATCCGCCGGGCCGCCCGCGGCCAGCTCTTCGGCGGCCTCGGCAGCCTTCACCACCCGGTCGGCCGTCAGGCGCACGGCGCCGCCATCGGTCAGCGAGAAGCGCACGGGGTACACCTCCCGGCGCATGGCGTCGGCCACCACCGCACCGGTGCCGCGCAGACCCGCGTCCCACAGGCCCCACGCCACGGCATCCAAGGAAGAGACCCCCACAAGGGCGGCGCCCAGGGCGCTCGCAATGCCCTTGGCCGTGGCGAGGGCGATGCGCACGCCGGTAAACGACCCCGGTCCGCGGCCCACGGCCACGCAGGCGATCTCGTCGCGGACCGCGCCCGCTTCGGCGCACAGGCGATCGATGCGGGGAACAAGCTGAGTGTTCGAGGCCCGCCGCGCCTCCACTTCCGCCGAGGCCACGACCGTCACCGCGGACCTGTCGGCATCGAGCAGCCCGAGCCCCAGGGCAATGACCTCGTTGGCGGTGTCGAAAGCGAGAACGAAGGAGCGCACAGCTGTACTCACGGAAACCTCTTCCATGCCGTATCGGTATTTCGTTCCGGTATTGTACCGCAGCCCTCGCGGCCCGCCGAGCGGCACGGGCCGCGACGCGCGACTGCCGACGCGAGATGCAAAAAAATGACGGTTGAGCGAGTTCGTCTGCGACCACAAGCATGCTCGAGCGAGGTTTTGGCCCGGAAAGGGAGGCGCGCCGGCCCCCTCGGCTCGCGAAAACGTCATTTCCCGCATCTCGCGGCACTTGGCTCGCCGCAGGCGAAACACAGGACAGCAGCCGGCGGCACAGGTGCCTAGAGCTTGCACTTCCCCAGACGCGCCTTGGAGTCGTTGGCCCACACGCACAGAAGCTGACGAGCGCGGCTGCCGTAGGAATGGGCCACGATACGGCGAGACTCGTCGGACTCAACGGTGACAGTCAGCTCCAGGTAGTCGTAGGGCATGTCCTCGGGGAACTTCTCGGCCCATTCCACGAAGGCCACTCCGTCGCCGTCGCCGTCGATGGCGCTGTAGTAGTCGATGTCCTCCAGCTGGAAACGATCGTCCAGCCGGTACAGATCATAATGGCGCACGGGAATGCGGCCCTCGCCGTATTCCAGCAGAATGTTGAAGGTGGGGCTCGTGACCGGCGAGCGCACGCCGAGGGCGGCGGCCACCCCCTGCACGAACTGGGTCTTACCGGCGCCCAAGTCGCCATCGAGCACCACCACATCGCCCGGATGCAGGTAGGGCGCCAATGTGGAGGCGAGCTGCTTGGTCGCCTCGGGGGTGGAAGTGGTGCGCTGGTATGTCAGTCCGTTTGCCATGGCCCTATCTTACGGCTCGCGCCCCATAGCGCAAGTCCCGCCAGGGCAAACGCGCAAAACCCGACCGAATTACCCATATTCCTTACGATTTCTTAGGCTGGGGACCCCACAGCGGTTCTGGCCGAGAAGACCGGTGCCGCCTCCGCCAGACGGCACGCCGTTCCCGCTCGTACCCGCTTGCCCGCGCGGTGCCCCGGGAAAGCTACTTCGCGGACTTGGTGCGGTGGCAGGCGTACATGGTCGCGCCTACGAGCACGCCGCCCACGATGTTGCCGAGCGTGACGGGAATGAGGTTCGCCGCGATGAAGTCCCCGAAGGTGAGCAGGGCCGTGTTGATGCCGGCCGCGTCGATCATACCGGTGTAGGCCGGGTTCATATAGGCGAAGATGCCCGCCGGCACATAGTACATGTCGGCCACGCAGTGCTCGAAGCCGGCCAGCACAAACCCCATGATGGGGAAGAAGATGCCGAGGATGCGGCCTGCGGTGTCCTGGGCGGTGTTGGCCTGGTACACCGCGATGCACACCATGAGGTTGCAGAAGATGCCCAGCACGAAGGCGTTCGCCCACGGCAGCCCGTTCTTTGCGGCCGCCACCTTGGCCGTGTACACGGCCAAGTCGCCCCCGCCGATGTTCAGCTGGCCGAAGAACGCCATGCAGGCGGCCAGAAGCACCGCGCCCACGAGGTTGCCGGCGAACACGATGCCCCAATTGCGCAGCAGACGCCCCCAGGTGATGCGGCCGTCCAGCGCCGCCGTGATCATAAGGGCGTTGCCCGTGAACAGCTCGGTGCCCATGAGGATGACCATCATGAGTCCCACGGGGAAGATGAGGCCCGATACGAGGCGCACCATGCCGGCGTTGTCGAGGGCGTGGGCCGCCGTGGAGGAGGTGACGCCGCCTAGGCCGATGAGCAGACCCGCGGCCACGGCGAGGACGAACAGGCGCCACGCCGGCGATTCCGCCTTTCCCACCGAAGCCTTCATGTAGTTGTCGGTGATCTCGGTGGGCGTGAAGATGGGCATGGTCGCTCTCCTTCTCGTGAATGTCAGTGAAAGACATATCATTTCACGAGAAAGCCTCTGACGCTGCGTCATCATTGCGCCAATCGGCTGACGGCACGACCTCCTTTGTCTTTTCCCGCAATTCCCATCCAACTTAGCACGGCGAATGCGAAGATGCGGGCACTGTTTCCAAAAGCGCCTCCATACAGGTGCTTCCCCATTTTATGGGAAGCACTCCGAGCAAAACTATCCCCATTCCATGGGAAGCGCGAGCCGGCTTCATGGGCCATGATGATCACTGGCAAGAGACGTTCGGGCACCGCAGCCCGCGTCCAAGAAACAGTGCAAGGAGGGACTCATGCAGACCATGGATCGCAGAATGTTCATCAAAGGCGGCATCGGCGCAGCGGCCGGAACCGCCCTGCTCGCAGTGGCGGGGTGCGCCCCATCCGCCACTGCGAGCGGGAAATTGGCCGACACCGCAAACGACGAGCTTCCCGCCGACCTCAAGGAGAGCGACTTCGATTTCAGCATCGTAGAGCGCGAGCCGATCGCCGAGTTCGCCGCCGAGGAAACCTACGACATCGTCGTAGTAGGCGCGGGCTGCGCCGGCGTGCCCGCCGTACTTACCGCCGTGGAAGAGGGCGCAAAGGTAGCCTGTCTCCAGAAAGAGGCCGTGGTGTCCGCCAATGGCAACGGTTGCTCCTTCGTCGCGAAAGAGCACTCCACCCCCGCCGGCATCAAGCGCTGGCGCAGCGACTGGGCCCGCCTCAACGACTGGAGGATCAACAACGACTTGTTCGACTACTATGTGGAATATGCCGAGGAAGCCGTGCCGTGGGTGATATCCCAGGGCCGCTCCGTCGGCATCGAGCCCATCGAGTTCCTCACCGACAGCTCCATCCGCTACGATGACGGCAGCGTTGTCGCCGTTTGCGACGCGACCCAAGCCTCGAATCAGGACCTCATGACCGCTCTCGCCCAAAAGGCAGCCGACGGCGGTGCCACGTTCTACTACGAAACCCCCTGCGTGCAGCTCGTCCAGGAAGAGGACGGCACCATCACCGGCGCCATCGGCAAGCAAAAAGACGGCACCTATGTGAAGCTCACCGCCACAAAGGGCGTAGTGCTGGCCGCCGGCGATTACATGAACAACGAGTCTATGGTGGATCGGAACATGCGCGATGCGTCCATGTTCCCCCTCTGCCTGGTCAACCACACAGGCGACGGGCACATCCTCGGCATTCTGGCAGGCGGGCGCATGGCACCGCTCGGACACGCCCGGCAGATCCACACCAACTATATCGGCCCCTTCATGTTCTATCCCTTCCTGGCCCTCGATGTCAACGGCAAGCGCTTCTGCAACGAAACCATTCCGATGAGCAGCCTGAACATCTCCATGTCCGCCACCTACAAACCCGAGGATCGCGGCATCCACTACCGCATCTTCGACTCTAAGACCGAAGGCGCCGTGGAGGGCATCCCCGGCGTACCGCCGGTGGCCCTCGTAGGCGAGGGCAGCGCCTGGATGGATCCCGAAACGGTGGTGTCGGGGAATACCCTCGAGGAACTCTGCGAGGCGGCCGGCATTCCCGTCCAGGAGGGAGTGGCCAGCATCGAGCGATACAACGAGCTGTGCGCCAAGGGCACCGATGACGATTTCGGCGTGGCCGGATCCGACATGGCGGCCATAGACACTCCCCCGTTCTTCTGCATCAAGGGAGATGTGGGCATCTCGGGCATCAACGCCGGTATCATGGTGGACGACCGCTACCGAGTGACCGACGGCGAGGGCAATCCCATTCCCGGCCTCTACGCCGCCGGCATCCAGGCGGGCAACCCCTGCGGGGGCATCAACTGGAACATGCCGGGCGGCTTCTCGAACGCGCATATCTTCACCGCCGGACGCTACACCGTCATCCACGCGCTAACCGGGGACATGACACCCTCGAACCCGGCGAGCTTCGATTCTATCGCCGACTCCTTCATCGGGGAAGACGGCGGCTACGCCTGGGACAGCCCCGCTTGCGCCACGGCCATCTCGGTCTGGTAATCGACCACTTTTCGCCCTCCCCCCCCTGCGACCGGGCCCCTCAGCGGGCCCGGTCGCCTTTGTCCACAGCCTCGTTCACCATGTCGATGAGCTCTTGACGCGAGTGCACGCCGAGCTTTCGATAGAGGCTCTTTGCGTAGGTTTGGATGCTGTTCACCGACAGGAACAAGCGCTCGGCAATCTTTTTCTGGGTGTTACCGCGGTAGAGCAGCCCAAGCACTTCGCCCTCCCGCTCGCTCAAGCCATGTTCGTCGGCCAGAGCAGCGATAACCGCCGACACATCGATGGCACCCGCAAGGTACCCAGAGCGCGCGGGATCCGCACCGTCAAGGCGCAGTCGCACGAACCAGAGCATCCCCAGCGTCATGACAAAGGCCGTAACGAGCATGACGGCATTGACGACTGAATCCATCTGCGCGGAAGAGAGCCCGACAAGTCCGATGGCGTGAATGGCACAATCGACGGCAACGGTGAGCATGGGCGCGACAACCGCGGACTGCCACCAAGGAAGACCCCGCGCACGCATCCCCTCTTGAACCGCCACCCACAGCAGCATGATGGCCATGGGACGGCTCGGCAGGATCAAAGCTCGGCATAGGACGGCCAGCGGCGCATACAGCAGGGCGGTGCAATAGAGGCAGGCGATGCAGAGGATGAAGAAACCGAGCCACGGATAGCCCGCGCGACCCTGGCGCCATGCAGCGAATGCGCAGAGGCAAAAAGCCGGGTAGAGTCCAAGGGCGACGGCGCAATGGATCCACCCATCGGAAAACCACGTCTCACCCCGAGCCACCGACGAGAGGCTCATGAACGCCCCGCTTCCCAGCAGGTAGCACAGTAGAATGGCAGCCGCGAGCGCAGCAGCACGACCCGAAAGCGACGACGCAGGGCGTGGCGGAGACGGCGGCTCGGAATCACTGCGGCCGAGGCGGCCGAGAATCACCAGGAAGACACCGCCCAAGGCGGGCATGAGCGGGTTGGAGATCTCCCCGGTGGGCAGAGGATCCGTAAGCGCCACGATAGCCTCGCCGATCAGGAACGACAGGAACAGGGAGAGGGCGAGCACGACGGCGTTGTCCCGAGAAGACAAACGCCGCGATGCCCCCGCAAGGGCAACGGCGGCCACCACGCCATAGATCGCCATGATGGCGGGATAGGCGACCATCAGCCAAAGCGGTATCGCTCCGATATGAGCGCTGACAATGAGCGCGGCGCCGCAGGCAAGCAGCGCGGCGCCGGACCCAACGACAGCCATCGTGCTTCCGGCCACCCGCTCGGCCAGACCGTCACGAAGCGCTACGAGAACCCCGCCTGAAAGGGCCATCGTAACGAGCGTGACAACGCTGCTGGCGAATACAGGGGCCGCATCGTAGGAGGTATAGGATTCGGGCACTACGTTCGACGGGTAGGGAAACAGCACGAACAACGCCCAAAAGCAGGCGTAGGCCAACGCGAGCAGCAGGATGCGCAGCTTGTTCAACCTCTCTCCCCTCGAATCAGAACCGGTCGCGCGCGGCCCCAGGGGGGCCGCCACCATTATACCCGCTATCTGCCCCCAAGGGGCAAGGCTCGTTTCACGAGTCGTCCGCCCCTAGCGCTGCCCAGCCTCTGCCGCCTGCACCACATGGGCCATGGTAACCGTGGTGGTCACGCCGCCGAGGCCCCGGGGCACCGGCGTGATGGCGCCTTCGGGCCCCAGCACGGGCTCCACGGCGTCGAAGTCCACATCGCCGCAGAGGTTGCCCGCCTCGTCGAAGTTGATTCCCACGTCGAGCACCGTCTGGCCCGGCGCGAAGTACTCCGGCCCGAAAGCGCGGGCCCGGCCCGTGGCGCACACCACAATGTCGGCCTCGCGGGTGTGAGCCGCCGCGTCCTCGGTACGGGAATGGGCCAGGGTCACCGTGGCGTGGCGGGCCAACAGCATCATGGCCACAGGCCGCCCGATCACCAGGCTGCGGCCGAGCACCACCACCCGCTTGCCCTTAACGGGAATGCCGTAGAAGTCCAAGGTCTCCAGGCAGGCCCGGGCCGTGGCCGGGGGGAAGCCCTCCCCCGTATCGGCGAACACCCCGGCCAGCGATGCCGAGCCGATGCCGTCGATGTCCTTTTCCGGGGCCAGTCGATCGCACACGGCCCGCTCGTCCATGGAGGGGGGCAAGGGGCGGAACATGAGGCAGCCGTGGATGCCGTCGTCGGCGTTCACCGCGTCGATCACCGCTTCCAGCTCGCCTTGGGGGGCATCGGCCGGCAGCTCGAAGCGGCGCACGGCGAGCCCCAAGGCCTCGGCCCGCTTGCACGCGGTGCGCTCGTAGGACAGATCGTCCGGACGCACTCCCACCCGCACGATGGCCAGCGTCGGAGTCACGCCGACCGCGGACAGGCGCTCGATGCGGGGCGCCAGATCGTCAGCCAGGGCCGCCGACACTTCCTTGCCAGTGAGCAGCTTCGCCATTATCCCAGCCTCTCCACTACGTCGGCATACACATCGTCGGCCAGGGCGCTGCCAGCGGCGATGAGGTCCTCCATCTGCTCGCGATAGGCGGCGGCCCGGGCCTCGTCGTCCATGGAGCCGATGTTGATGCGCACGTTCAGGCTGGCCGCCAGAAGGGCCGCCTTGGCGAGCACCGCCCCGGCTCCGGCGTCGGACACGGCCAGCACCGAGCCGTGGCGGCCCAGGAACACGCAGGACTCGATTACCTGCACGCACTGGCGCATAATCTCCAGCGGCACCTCGCAGGCATCCACGAGGGCCACTTGCAGGGCCGCACGCTGAGCAGCGGTTTCCTCCTCGGTGCCGCGCGGCAGCCCGTAAGCGGCGGCCAAGGGCGCGAAGGCCTCGGCATCGGCATCGATGAGCTCCAAAAGGCGCAGGCGCGTGGCCTCCAATTCCAACAGTTCGGCCTGCACGCGCTCCTCCACGTCAGCGTACTTCTTTTTCCCCACGGTGAGGTTGCCCACCATGGAGGCCAGGGCACTCGCCAAGGCCCCCACGTAGGCGCTCGCCCCGCCCCCGCCCGGTGTGGGCGCCTTCGACGCCAGCGCCTCGATGAACTCGGTGTTTACCATATTCATTCCTCCCTCTGAGCAATTACGCACGGCCAGCGGCCGTCCATTCTAGCAACAAACAAGGCCCGCAACTTCACGTTGCGGGCCTTTCTTATAAATCTAAACACCCTAACCCACTGGTTCGCCCAAGGAAGTCAGCGAGGGTTCGACAGGTGCCTGGAATTGTGCCGAACCGCGGGCGAGCAGCCTTCGTGCTGCAAGGGAAAGCGGTGAGGCGCAAGGCCCGGTGCCTGTCGGAGCCGCAGCGGCAGCTGCGTTGGGTTGTTCCTAGAACAGCCCAACAATGGTGCCGTCTTCCAGCACGTCGATCTTGTGGGCCGCCGGCGCCTTGCCCAAACCCGGCATGGTCATAATGGAGCCGGTGAGCGCCACGATGAAGCCGGCACCGGCCGACACCTTCACCTGGCGCACCGTGACGGTGAAGTCGCGGGGAGCGCCCAGCTTCGTGGCATCGTCCGAGAACGAGTACTGGGTCTTGGCCATGCACACGGGCATGTCGCCGAAGCCCAGGGCCTCCAGCTGCGCGATCTCCTTCTGCGCGGCCGGCTCGAACACCACGCCGTCGGCCCGGTAGACGCGACGGGCAATGGCCTCGATCTTCTCGGCGATGGAAAGGTCGCTCTCATAGGAGAACGAGAACGTCTCGGCCGAGCGGCCGGCCGCGTCCCCACTCTCGCAGAGGGCCACCACCTCGTCGGCGAGCGCCAGGCCGCCCTCGCCGCCCTTGGCCCACACCTCGGACAGGGCCACGTTCACGCCCAGCTCGCGGCACTTGGCCTCCACCAGGTCCAGCTCGGCCTTGGTGTCGGTCGGGAAGGCGTTGATGGCCACCACGCAGGGCAGGTTGTACACATTCGTGATGTTCTCCACGTGCTGCAGCAGGTTCGGCAGACCCGCCTCCAGCGCTTCCAGGTTCTCCTCGTTCAGGTCGGCCTTGGCCACGCCGCCGTGGTTCTTGAGCGCGCGCACGGTGGCCACCACCACCACGGCATCGGGCGCGAGGCCGGCCAGGCGGCACTTGATATCGAGGAACTTCTCCGCGCCCAGATCGGCGCCGAAGCCGGCCTCGGTGACGCAGTAGTCGCCCAGCGCCATGGCCATGCGGGTGGCCATGATGGAGTTGCAGCCGTGGGCGATGTTGGCGAAAGGACCGCCGTGCACGAAGGCCGGGGTACCCTCCAGCGTCTGCACGAGGTTCGGCTTCAGGGCGTCCTTCAGAAGCGCGGCCATGGCGCCCTCGGCCTTCAGATCGTGGGCGGTGACCGGCTTGTCATCGTAGGTGTAGCCCACCACGATGCGGCCCAGGCGCTCCTTCAGGTCGGTGATGGAGGTAGCCAAGCAGAAGATGGCCATGACCTCGCTGGCCACGGTGATGTCGAAACCATCCTCGCGGGGCACGCCGTGGGCCTTGCCGCCGAGGCCGTCCACGATGTGGCGCAGCTGGCGGTCGTTCATGTCCACCACGCGCTTCCAGGTGATCTTGCGCACGTCGATGTTCAGCTCGTTGCCGTTCTGGATGTGCGCATCCAGAAGCGCGGCGAGCAGGTTGTTGGCAGCGCCGATGGCGTGGAAGTCGCCCGTGAAGTGCAGGTTGATGTCCTCCATGGGCACCACCTGGGCGTACCCGCCGCCGGCAGCGCCGCCCTTGATGCCGAACACGGGCCCGAGCGACGGCTCGCGCAGGGCCACGACCACGTTCTTGCCGCGCTGGGCCAGGGCATCGGCGAGCCCGACGGTGGTGGTGGTCTTGCCCTCGCCGGCCGGCGTGGGGTTGATGGCGGTCACCAGGATGAGCTTGCCCGGGGCGTGCTCCTCCTCGCGCAGCAGGTTGTAATCGACCTTGGCCTTGTAGTTTCCGTACAACTCGAGGTACTTCTCGTCGACGCCGGCGATGCGGGCGATCTCTCCAATGGGTTTCGGTTCGGTCGCCTGGGCAATTTCAATGTCGGTCAACACGTCGGGCCCTTCTTTCTCATGTCGCGGCGCCGGGAAACCCCGGTGCGCCTTTCCTCGTAGATGTGCCCTGCACGGGCGACCATCGGCCGCCGCCGGGGCACTCCCCCATTCTAGCGAGGCGCGCGGGCCTGAGGACGCCCGCATCCCCAAAGGGCGCAACTTCCCCGCATTACGGGCACCGTCACAGATGCCGATGGCCGCCCAATGCCCCCTACGCCTCGGCGCGAGCGGCGATGAGGCGCAGGCCTTCCAGGGTCAGCTCGGAGTTCACCGCGGTAATAGTGGACGAGTGCGGCGCCACCACCGGCGCCAGGCCCCCGGTGGCGATGACCGGGGCCTCGTAACCCAGCTGAGCGAAGATGCGGCGCACGAGGCCGTCTACCCGGTCGGCCTCGCCCAGCATGATGCCGGCCTGGATGGCCTCCACCGTGGAGGTGCCGATAACCTTGGGCGGCACTACCAAATCGATCACGGGAAGGCGCGCGCCGTGGGAGAACAGGGCATTGGCAGACGTCTGCACGCCTGGCGCGATCACGCCGCCGCGGAATCGGCCCTCGCTGTCGACAACCTCGATGTTGGTGGCCGTACCGAAGTCAACGACCACCACCGGCGCCCCGTACAGAACGCGCGCCGCCACCGCATCGGCCACGCGATCGGCGCCAATCTCGGCCGGGCGCGGATAATCGGCGTCGAACAGGCCCTCGGCCGTCTTCGCCGAGCACACCAGCGGCGTGGCTCCCGCAGCATCCTCCACCGCACGCACCCACGCCTGGGTAAGCGAGGGCACCACCGAGGCGACAGCTCCCGCCCTCACATCCTCGAAGGCAAGGCTTTCCAGGGAAAATAGCGACGAGAGCGCCACACGCAGCTCATCGGCGGTAGCAGTGCGGCTCGTAGCGATCCGCCACATAGATTCAAGGCTTTCACCAGCATAAACTCCGATGACGGTATGGGTGTTCCCTATGTCGATGGCAAGTAACATAATTATGACAATCTTTCTCAATTTTCCAGTAAACTGTGACACAGTGTTTATAGTGACACTGCACCTGATTATATCAAGGTTCAAACGATATGCCCCCAACGGGCAATCGTCGAGATGACGAGAGAAAGGCAAGACCCATGATTGAGACACCGAGCCGAATCCTTGTCGTTGACGACGAGCCGTCGATCACGGAGTTCGTAAGCTACGCGTTGAAGAAAGAAGGTTACGAGATCGACGTCGTCGACAATGGCGAAGACGCTTTCGCCCTGGCAAGCACGAACAACTACGATCTTTTCGTGCTCGATATCATGCTGCCGGGCATCGACGGCTACGAGCTGTGCCGCCGCCTGCGCTCGAAAACCACGGCGCCCGTGCTGTTCCTTTCCGCTCGCGATACCGAGCTGGACAAGGTGGTGGGCCTGGAAATCGGCGGAGACGACTACCTGGCCAAGCCCTTCGGCGTGCGCGAGCTCATCGCCCGCGTACGCGCCCTGCTTCGCCGCGGCCAAGGCGGCGAGTTCCCCGGGGCCTCCAATTCCATTACCGCCTCCGGTATCACGCTGGACGAGGACGCCCACACCGCCGCTGGCGATCACGGCGAGATCGACCTCACCCCGCGCGAGTTCGAGCTTTTGGCGAGCCTCATGAAGAGCGCCGGCAAGGTAGTTTCCCGCGAGGATCTGCTGCGCGACGCCTGGGGCTGGGAGTACCTCACCGAGACCAAGACGGTAGACACGCATATCAAGCGCCTGCGCGACAAGATCCACGCCGCCGGCTACGATCCGGCCCTCGTGGAGACTGTTCGCGGCTACGGCTACCGTTTCAAGGCTTAAGTTCGCCGCGAACATACCCCGCACCCAAGGAGGCTCCCACCGGGAGCCTCCTTCTTTGTTGTATCTCCCCGAGATCGGGCCGCGGGGTAATGCTCAGTCGCTCAGACAGTCCTCGCTCGGCAGAACAGGACGTTTAGTCCTGTTCTGTTCGCTGCGGAACTCGCTTGGTGAGCACCACCCCGCGTCCCTCTACGCTCAACCATAGCCGAGCAGGGCGCGGATGCGGAACTCGCTCGGTCGGAACACCCGCCGTCTCCTCTACGCTCATTCTCGGTTGAGCAGGCGGGGGACAGGGGGCGTGCCTCCACGCGCAGTTCCGCAGCGAACGGAAATGCCCGGTGGGCATTTCCGCCGAGCGAGGACTGTCTGAGCATGGAGGTATGTCCCTGGCCCCCGCCGGACGAGCCTACTTCACCACGGCGCGGACGGCATCGGCGCAGACGACGGCAGCCACGATTTTGCAGAAGTCCACCACCATGAAGGGGGCAACCGCGGTCAGAAATGCCGTGGCCAGATCCACCTGACCCACCGCCATATACTGGATGCAACCGCACGCATAGGCGATGGCCGTGAAGATGATGCCGGCGACTATATCAACGCCGAAGTTGCGCACGAACAGCACCGCACGACGACCCGGCGAGAGCGCGGCGACCTCGGCCCGCGTCAGCTTAGGCGCACCCTTGCCCCCGGCCACGCCGAGCTTCGTGCGCACCACGTACAGGAACAGCGCCGCAGCGGCCACACCGAGCAGATAGCCCCACAGAAAGCCGCCCGTCGGGCCGGCCAGCACGCCGATGCCCCCGCGCATGCCCGAGAACACCGGCACGCCCACGGCCCCTAAAAGCAGGTATCCCGCAATGGAGGCAATGGCCTCCTTGGGTGAGAGCACCACCACGGCGAAGGTGACGGCGAACATCTGCAGCGTGAAGGGAATCGGCCCCAAGGGCACCGTCACCCAAGCCGAGACGGCGATAATGGCGATCGCGAGGCCCACGAAGGCCACGGAGCGCGTGCGCGCGGAAGCGCTCGTTTTCGTACGTACTGTTTCCATAGTACTTCTCCTTTCGACAACAAGGAGATACTACGGCACGGCTTTGGAAGCCTCGCACGCGTTCCGCCCAAAGCGGCCAGAGGCATATGATTCAATAGTTTTTGTGCAACTGCACTAAAACTATCGCGCGTCCGTTATGCGAGCCGGTGCGCGACCCGTGTCCTGCAGGGCGGCTTTTCTACCGTGCGTACTTGCGAGCAAGGCGACGCAGACGCACCATTTCCCAACCGATGAACAAGGCCGTGGTGAAAATGGAGAGGAAATCGGCAATGGGCATGGCGAACAGAAGCGCATCCAGGCCATTGTACTGGGGCGCCACGGCAGGCAGCCACAACGGGATGACGTACAGAAGCGGCAGCAAAAACAGGATCTGGCGCGTCAGCGTGAGGAAGATCGACCTCGCTGGCTGACCGGTGGCCTGGAAGTAGTTCGCGCTCACGATCTGGAAGCCGACGAAGGGCAGCATGAGGAACTGCAGGTGTATGGCGAAGGCCGTGAAGTCCACCAAGCCATCGTGCTTGATACCGAACGCATGGGCAATGGGCGCGGCGAACAACTGCACGAGAGCGAACATGAGCAGCGAGATGGCCGTGGCCGCGCCAATGCCGTACCACAGCGTCTTGCGCACGCGATCCACCTTGTGAGCGCCGTAATTGAAGCCGAGCAGCGGCTGCAGGGCGATGGATATGCCCACGAGCGGCATGATGGAGAACTGCGCGATGCGCTGCACCACGCCGATGGTGGCAAGCGCATCGTCGGCACCGATAGGCGAGAGGGCGCCGTACTTCACCAACTGGAAGTTCAGCACGAAATTCACCGCCGCCATGCCGGCCTGCACGCAAAAGCTCGGGAAACCGTAGGCCACGATGGTGCCGTCCATGCGCGGGCGCAGCCCCATAGTGGACAGGCGCAGGCGCATAGGCACGTCGGCCCGACCGCAGAAGTACCACAGTACCGCCACGCAAGAGCAGCCCCAGCCGAGCACGGTGGCAAGGCCGCTGCCCGCTACACCCCAACCGAGCATGATGACGAACAGGAAGTTGAAGGCCACCGAGCTCACCAGACCGATGACCATAGTGCCGAGGGCTCGGTTGGGTGCCCCGCACGTGCGGATGAAATTGTTCACGCCCAGGCCGATGCATTGCAAAATGAAACCCGTGCAGATGATCTGGATGAACACCGTGGCGTGCGGGCGCACCTCGTCGGTGGCGCTCGAAAGGCTCAGCAGCCAATCGGTGGAGGCGGGAAACCATCCCAAAAAGGCCACGATCACGGCCATAACGAGACTGAGCGACACCACGTTGCCGAGCACGCGCTCGGCCTCCTCCCGCTTGCCCTCGCCCAAGCGAAGTGCGGCCAGCGCGTTGCCGCCGTTGCCCACGAGCATGGCGATGGCCATGAACACCACCATGATGGGATTGGCCACCGTCATGGCCGAAAGGCCGATCTCCCCCACGGCGTGGCCCAAAAACACCGAGTCGATGATGGCGTAGGAGCCGTTGATGAGCATGCCTACCACCGACGGAATAGCGAACTCCAAGATAAGCTTCGGAATGGAGGCGGAACCCATGCGCAGCACCTTGTCGTCGGCTGCCGAACGCGCCTCCAGCTTCTCGCCGCGCGGGGCGGAACCGCCCGCAGCGCCACCCTCTTTCCCCTGTGGGGAGAAGTGTCGGGCATCGTCGGGTTCTCGGCTCGTATGCTGCTCAGTCATGAATCGTGCCTTTCCTCATAAACCGAGCGCTATTGTAATCCTTACGGCAGCGGGATGACGTGGGCTTCGCCGGAGGACACGGGTACGATGCGGTCGGCGGCACGTACCAGTAGGCGACCGCGCTCGTCCACGCCGACCCCCTCGCCTTCCACCATGGTCTCGCCCGAGGCGTTCTCGATGCGCAGGCGGCGGCCGTCGAGGAACGATACCGCGCCGTAGCTGGCCAGCGACGGTTGGAAGCCCAGCTCGCGCCAGCGGCCGTAGTTCACGAGCACGCGGGCGAGCACCTCGCGCTGCACGTCGGTGATGACCTCCTCGCGCCGCGCGGCGCGCTCGTCTTCGGGCAGTGCCTCCACCACCTGGGTCAGCGTCGTGCCCCGTGGCGCATCTGCGTCGGGGGCGGCCATGAGATCGGTCATGTACTCGGGAACGTTGCGCCCCTCCACAGGCTGGGCGATCTCGGGCGGGAACACGTTGATGCCGATGCCCACGCACACCCCGCCCCCGCAGGCCTCGAGCGAGATACCGCAGAGCTTGCGGTACTCGTCGCCGCGGTTGCATTCGGCGGGCATGTACACCACGTCGTTGGGCCACTTCAGCTGAATGCCATCCTCGAAGAGCGGCGCCGCCATCGCGGCGAGTGCCCGCTGCACCGACAGCCCCACCACCAGGCTCAAGGTGGCAAGGCCCGCACCGGCGACATCGGGCCGCAGCAGAAGCGACATGTACAGACCGCCCTCGGGGCTGTCCCAGAAACGGCCCTGGCGACCATAACCGCTCAGCTGACGGCGCGCACGGACGACGAGCCCCTCCGCTTTGCCTTCGCGCAGGGCGTTCTTCACCAATTCATTGGTCGAGACGACCTCGTCAACTACGGTGAGCTTCATTTACAATCGCCTCGCTTTCCCGACGCGCGCTTCTTCCGGGATCGCGCCCACAGCGGTGCCGTCGGCCAAATCCCATCCCGGTAAAATGTCCAACAGGGGCTTCACGACGAAATCGCGCTCGGCAGCACGCGGATGCGGCAGCGTGAGCTCGTCGTCGGAGGCCACATACATTTGGTAGTCCACGATATCGATGTCCAAGGTGCGCGGACCGTTTTCGACGGTGCGCACGCGACCGAGCGAGTTCTCGATGCCGTGCAAATAGCCGAGCAGCTCCTTGGGCGGCAGCCCGCTGCGCAAAAGCACCACCGTGTTCACGAAGCTATCCTGGTCCTCGAAGTAGGCCGGCTCGCTCTCGTAGAAGGGCGCCATGTCGATGATCTGGGTATCGGGCAGGCTGCACAGCTGGCCGACGGCAAGATTGATCTGGGCGATCTTCGCCTCGGTCTCCTCGCCGGGCTCGGCCACGAGCGCCACGTTGGAGCCAAGGCCCAAAACAACGGCGGGTCGCAGGTCCTTCAGGGCCGCGACGGTCATGGCCACGTTATGCGTGCGTACCACCGAGGCCCCCAGCTCGCAGGCGAGCAACGCCTCGGCCGCCGAGGCCACATCGCGCTCGCGCGGTTCCTCGATTTTGTAGGCGTAGCCCACGTAGCTCTTGCGCGAGGCGGCCACCATCACCGGATAGCCCAGATGCACGAGCTCGTGCAGGTTGCGCATGAGCTCGATGGTCTGCTTGGGAGTTTTCCCGAAGCCGGGACCCGGATCGATGCAAATGCGCGAGCGATCGACGCCGGCTGCCTCCAGGACGCGGGCTTGCTCGGCCAGGTAATCGCGCACCTCGGCCACCACATCTTCATAGGATGGATCGACTTGCATGGTCTTCGGCTCGCCGGCCATGTGCATGACCACGCACCCGCAGCCGCTCTTAGCCACCACGTCCACCATGGCCGCATCACGAAATCCCGACACATCGTTCACAACGGAAGCGCCTGCCGCCAGAGCGCGCTTTGCCACCTCGGCGTGGCGCGTGTCCACCGACACACACAACTCACGCTCGGCAAGCGCGGCGATCACGCCGCCGATGCGCTCCCACTCCGTCTCGGCATCTACCGGATCGGAGCCGGGTCGGGTCGATTCGCCGCCCACGTCGATAATGGACGCACCCTCGCGTACCATCGCGAGAGCGCGCTCGATGGCCGCCGCATCATCGGCAAACTGTCCGCCGTCGGAAAACGAATCCGGCGTCATATTCAATATGCCCATGATAATGGGCGTTGAGGTATCGAAGTCGAAACGACCGCAGTGCCATATCATACGTTGAGGGTCTCTCTTCCGTCAGCCAGCCTAAAAGGCAAGTGTAACGGTAGGAGAGACCCTCAACAACTGCGTTTCTGCGAAAGGTCTATTCGCCCTTCTTATTCGGGTCGGGGGCATCGGCGGTAGAGTCCGCCGCATCCTCGCGGTCGATCGCGGCGTTCACCTCGGCCTGATCGGGCATATCGGCGCGATCGGCATCCTCGGCGGCCTTGCGGTACGGGGCGTTCGGATCCTGGTCGCCCGGCTCCACCGGCGCTTCGCGCCAGTGCGGGTCGACCAAGGTCTCGCCCGCATCGGACGTGCCGGCCGCATCGGTCTGGGCGCCTTCCGCGTTGCCCTGGGCCGCGAGCAGCTCGGCATCCTTGGCGCGGGCAGCGGCCTCCTCGGCCTCCTTCGCAGCGATAATCTCATCCTCGCGGGCCAGGTACTCGTCCCACTTGTTGTCAAGCAGGGCCTCGCAGGCCTCGCCCTCCACGGTCTCGCGCTCCAGAAGCACGCTGGCCATGAGATCCATCTGGTCGGCGTGGTCGGCAAGGATCTTGTGGGCCCGATCGTGGGCCTCCTTCATGATCTTGGCCACTTCCTCGTCGATACGGCGGGCCGTCTCCTCGGAGTAGTCCTGGGTGTTGCCGTAGTCGCGGCCCAGGAATACCTCGTGGTTGGGCTGGCCGAACACCTGGGTGCCAAGGGGGCTCATGCCGTACTGGGTGACGATGGCCCGGGCCATCTTGCTCGCGCGCTCCAGGTCGTTGGAGGCGCCCGTGGTCACGTCGTCGCAGAAGATCTCCTCGGCCACGCGGCCGCCCATGAACACCGCCAGCTCGTCTTTCATCTCGGAAAGCGAGTTTAAGACCTTGTCCTCATCGGGAATGGACAGCGTGTAGCCGAGGGCCCGCCCACGGGAGATGATCGAGATCTTGTGCACTGGATCGGCGTGATCGAGCAGATGCCCCACCAGGGCATGGCCGCTCTCGTGGTAGGCGATGGTATGCTTGGTCTTCTCGTTCATCACGCGGCCCTTGCGCTCCGGACCGGCAATGACGCGCTCCATGGACTCGCTCACCTCGCGCATGGTGATGATCTTCTTGCCGCGGCGGGCGGTGAGCAGGGCCGACTCGTTCATGAGGTTGGCCAGATCGGCGCCGGTGAATCCCGGGGTGATCTTCGCGATCTTGCTCAGGTCCACATCCGACCCGATGGGCTTGTCCTTGGCATGCACCGTGAGAATCTTCTCGCGGCCCCTCACGTCGGGGGTGTCCACCACGATCTGGCGGTCGAAGCGGCCAGGGCGCAACAGCGCCGGATCGAGCACGTCGGCGCGGTTCGTGGCGGCGATGAGCACCACCGAGTCGTTGGACTCGAAGCCGTCCATTTCCACAAGCAGCTGGTTCAGCGTCTGCTCGCGCTCGTCGTGACCGCCGCCGAGACCCGTGCCGCGCTGACGGCCCACCGCGTCGATCTCGTCGATGAAGATGATAGCCGGAGCCGCATCCTTGGCCTGCTGGAACAGATCGCGCACGCGGGAGGCGCCCACACCCACGAACATTTCCACGAAGTCGGAACCGGAAATGCTGAAGAAGGGCACGCCCGCCTCGCCGGCCACAGCACGAGCCAAGAGCGTCTTGCCGGTGCCCGGAGGGCCCACGAGCAAACAGCCGCGGGGTATCTTCGCACCCATGGACTGGTACTTCGCCGGATTCGCCAGGAAGTCCTTGATCTCCTGCATCTCCTCCACAGCCTCATCGACGCCGGCCACGTCCGAGAACTTCACGTCGGGGCGCTCCTCGGCGGCCTTCTTCGTCTTGGCCTTGCCGAAGTTCATCTGGGAGTTGTTGGCCTGCTGCATCTTGAAGAAAAAGAAGAATAGCAGGCCGCCGATGATGAGAATGGGCAGCAGCGTGGCGAAGATCTCCAGGAACGGGCTCGGCAGCGTCACCTGGTAGGACACGTCCGGATGAGCGGCCAGAAGCTCGCCGAGAGAATCGCTGCCCACGTAGGTGGAGGTGTAGTTGTGTTCCTTGCCCAGGGTGGCCGGCTCAAGGGTGGTAGTGCCCACGCCGGCAAGCGTCTTGCCCTCGGGGTTCTTCTCGGTGGACACGAGCGCATTCATAGCGTCGAAGGCGCCGTTGAAGGCCTCGGCGGCCTCGGCTCCGGCGGTGACGGCCGGGAAGTAGGCGCCCGATACCGTGTAGTCTCCAGCCGAGTAGGTGACCGATTTCACGCGGCCCTGTTCCACGGCCTGGGTGAACTCGGAGGTGATGAGCTGATCGGTAACCGTCGCGCCCGTCGCGCCCGTGCGCATGAACTGACTGCCCACGAAAAACGCCACAGCCAGAAGAATGATGACCATGACCATGGTGGTGCGGGACGACGATGAGGGGGTCGGAATTTTCGGATTGTTGTCTGCCATAGTTGGTTTCTGCCTTTACTGGTAGATCTCGGGCTTCAGAACGCCGATGTAGGGAAGGTTGCGGTAACGCTCGGCATAGTCGAGGCCGTAGCCGACAATGAACTTGTCGGGGCAGGTGAAGCCGACATAGCGGCACGGGATATCGGCCTGGTTCTCCGTGTTCTTGCGCATGAGCGCCGCCACGGTCATGGAGGCCGGACCGCGCGACTCCAAGTTCTGCATCAGGTACTTCAGCGTGAGGCCCGAGTCGATGATGTCCTCGGCGATGATGACGTGGCGACCGCGGATGTCGGTATTCAGATCCTTCAAAATGCGCACCACCCCGGAGCTCTTCACGCCGTTGCCGTAGGAGGACACGGCCATGAAATCCACCTCGAGCGGCAAATCGATGGCCCGGATAAGATCGCAGGTGAACACCGCGCCGCCCCGCAGGATGGAGATGACCACAATGCCGTCGGAGCCGGCTACCCCAGCGTAGTCGCGGGTGATGGCCTCCCCCATCTCGCGCACGCGATCGGCGAGATCCTGCTCGGAGAAGTAAATCTCTGAAATGTCGTTATGCACGTGAGCTACTTTCTTCCACCGTCCGGCCACGAAGGCGCGGACATTCCCTAATCGCAGACCAGTGTACCAAAGACCTGAAAACGCACGCTCGCGATATGCGAACGCAACACAGTTGTTTCATTCAAGGAAGAAAGCGGAAGGCGGGGTGGATCGCCGTGGCATGCAAAAAGCCCGCCGCAAATCCGAAGATCACGGCGGGCTCGAAGAGGGAGGGCGCGCGTCAATTCCTAGAAGGGCATAAGTTTGGACTTCTTTTCAGTCAGGGAGCGCTTCTCGGCTTCGGCTCGAAGCTCGGTCCACGTCTGAAGATGCTCGATCTCGTGCACCGGGCACACCTCGTCGCACTTGCCGCACATGATGCAGTTCCACAGCCCCTCCTGCACGGCCTGAACGATGCGATCGCCCTGATCAAGCGGATCGTAGTGGCGCAAGGCGATACCGATCATAGCCGCCGGACCGACGTAGTTCCCGCCTTCATCGAGGCTGTTCACCGCTGGGCACATTGACTGGCAGCAGCCACATCGAGCGCACCACTCAAGCGGATCGACCTTGTTGAACACCTTCTCGTAGTCGATCGGCGCAATAGCCTCCTCATGCGAGATGGGAGTTGCACGAACGCGCTGCTCAACGCCAGAGATGCGATCATGGAAGCGTGTCTTGTCGACGACGAGATCACGGACGATGGGAAACCCGGCAAGCGGCTCAATGAGCACATCCTCGTCCTTCATGGCCTTAGTGCACGCCGTGCACGACTCGCCGTTCACCATAACCGCGCAGCGCCCGCACACGCGCCCGCGACAGGAATAGTCAAAGGCAATCGGCTCGATATTCTCGTGGATATAGAGGATCGCCTTAAGCACTGTGAGATTCTCGGACATAGGCACATCGTAATCTTGCAGATACGGTTCGGAATCAACAGTCGGATCGTATTTTTGAATCGTGACTTTCATTGCGTCTCCTTCTTTCTCGCGCAGTGAGGTACGCTACGCCATAACCTGCTCGAACTTCTCAGCCTGCATAACGCCGTCCTTCAAGGTGCAGGTGATGCTGGCATGCCAGTTTTCCTCATCGGGCTCAGGGAAATCGGTGCGGTAGAACGTGTCGCGCGATTCCTCACGGAGCATCGCCGCGCGAATGACCGCCTCAGTCATGTCGATAAGATTGTAGTTCTCGATGGCGTCGCGCCACTCGCGATTCCAAACCACGCTCTTGTCCATTACCGTCATCTTGGGCAGATCCTCGCTCTTGATGCGCTCGATCTCGTCGAGGCACGCTTGGAGCTTGTCCGCATCGGTAGCAGGCTCATAGGCATCGTAGAATGTCGTCTGCAAATTGTGGCGAATCACATGGGGGCGGATGCCGTTCTCGGCGCTCCGGGTGCGAATCTCGTCGATACGGCTGATCTCCGCCTCGGCCACCGACCAGTCGATAGCCGGCGCAGCGGCGCTCGCAGCATATTCGGCGGCCCTCCTGCCCGCATAGGAGCCGACGAACGTCTGCTGGGTAATATGGCCCTTCACTTCGCCGTATCCACGCGTGCCGAACAAGCCGGGAAGCTGGGATTGGGCATTCTCGTCGATGAGGAACGTGCCGCCGTGCTCGAAGGCCTCGAGCTTGACGGGGATCTTGTAACCGGGCTCCGTGACATCGATTCCGAATTCCGACTTCCACAGCTCGACATTGCGCGCATAGCAGGGGCGCGTGTTCTCACGATCGAGGGCATCGGGGTCAGTCAGGTCGATGAACACGCCGCCGTGCTCACCTCCCTTTCCTGCGAGCACCGTGTCACGAATGGCGCGCGATACGTCGTATTGATCAGTCTCGCGCATGAAGAAGTTGCCGTCCTTGTCGCACACGTACTTCATGTGATTGCCATCGGCGCCAATGCCCGCGTTAAAACTCGCGCCCAGGGAAGAAGGCTCCACGCTAATGAGGTCAACTCCGAAAAACTCGTTGCCGATAAGAGAGCAGCCATGACGATAGGCCGCCGCATCTACGTCTCCGGTATTGTCGGGAACGTTCATGGATACCGGGTGCACGTCCAGCCAACCATACATCTGGCAGCACGCGCCCACCGACGACACCGTCGCCTTCGCGCGGAAGACTCGATACTCCCCCGTCAGGCTGTGGTAGCCGATCGCCCCGACGCACTGCCCGTCATTGACAAAGAGATCGGTGATCATGGTGTTGTCCATCACCGTAATAGGAAGCGTCTTCATAAGATCGGTGTGATGGCGGGAGAAGCCGCGCTGCACGAGGTTAACGCCCTGACCGGCTGAAATCAGATTTTCGATGCTGCCGTCGGGAAGACGATTCCACGTCGTACCGCCCATGCGCACCCACCAGAGCATCGCATTCCAGGCCTCAGCCTCGTTGCCCACCATCTCCCACACATTCTTAACCAGCTTCTGATTTGCCAGCGTGTCGTTGAAATTGGAGAACTCGAAGCTCTCGGGAGCCTCATCGGGCCATGTGACCTCCTGGTCCCAATTCATGCCCTGGGCGCCAGAGAAGCCGAACGATGCCTTATCGATCATCAGCACGCGCTGGCCCTTTGCCATAGCCTGCATCGCGGCGGCCATTCCACCGAAGCCCGTTCCGATAACGAGCACGTCGGTATCGTAAACGGAATAGGTGAGCATTGTCCCATCGGCACCCGCAACCGCAGCGGCAGGCGCGGCGTCCTCCCCCGTGGCGGGCAACTCTCCTTGCGGAGCGCACGCAGTCAAGCCGGCGCCGGCGAAGAGCGCTGTTCCGGCGAGCAGGCCGCCGGCCTTGAAGAACTGACGGCGCGAAACCCGTGCACCGCCCCCCGCAGGCGAATTGAACTCCTCGTTGCTCATTGCAACCTCCTCCTTCGCAGTAACCTCTCTTCCCAAAAAAAGCTTTCCCTGGGAAGCTGTCAATGGTAGTTTTCCATTGGGGGAACTGGCTATGCAGCTTATAAATGCCATTGCCGTCAGTGAAATCAGAACCCTTCGTCAAGCGGTGCGCGATTGCTTGACGAAAGGGCGTAAAAGTCAGGAGGGGCTATGTTGAACGAGTATGCTGGCTCGATCGAGGATATCGACGAGATACGAATCCGCATCATCGAGGCGATAGATCGCCCCATCGATGAGCTCTCAATCCGGGACATTTGTGCCAGAGCGCACATATCCAAGCAGACCTTTTATTCGCGCTTCTCCTCCAAGTACGATATCGCAAACTGGTTTTGCGCCCGATTCGAGGAGCGCACGCTCAATCAAATCGGACGCACGCTCACGTGGGAAGAGGGCGTCCTCGCGCACTTCAAGACCATTGCGCAGCAGAAGGAATTCCTGGCTCGCACATCTCTCAACGGAGGAAAGGATCGCGGCGAGGCGACAAAGGCGCGTAGGAGACGAGCGATCGTAGAAACGCTCACCCAGTGTCGCGGCATTACCCTGAACATACGGTTTCGCTTCCTTATCGAGGCCTATCTCGAAATGGAGGTATTCCTCTGCGGAGAATGGTTCCGCTCGGGATTTACCCCCGCGCCAGAGGAGTTCTCATCCTATTACATAGGCTGCGTGCCCGGAGAACTCTACGATCTGCTCGAGTTGCCAAAAGACGAGCGCGCTATCTATGAAAGCGAGAACGAGCCCTTCGCGCGGTTCTATGTCTAATATCCAGCGCCCTACTTCACTTCCGCCTGAAGCAGGTCCGGGAATTCCTTGATGAGGCGGTCGGCGGGCAGGCCGATGATGGTGTCGAGGGCACCGTCGTAGTGGTCCACGAGGGCGGCTCCCTCGCCTTGGATGGCGTAGGCACCGGCCTTGTCGAAGGACTCGCCCTTCTTGAGGTAGTCGGCGATCTCCTCGTCGGTCAGATCGCGGAAGGTGACACGGCTTATATCGGCGAAGGTGCGGAAGCCGAGCGAGATGTCCTCGGCGGCCGGGGCGCTGATCATCCATACCGACACGGCGGTGATGACCTCGTGGGTGCGGCCCGACAGCTCGCGCAGCATGTGCTTCGCGTCCGACAGGCTGCGGGGCTTGCCGTAGATCTTCCCGTCGAGCACCACCATGGTGTCGGCTCCGATGACGATGAGCATGCCCACGTAGCTCTGGGCGAGCACCTCCTGCACCACCGCCCCCGCCTTGCGCTCGGCGAGCTTCTTCGCCGCCTCCTCGGGGTTGGCAGCCAGATCGGGCTCGAGGCTCTCGTCCACCGGCGTTTCCGGCGTGTGCACGATGAACTTCACGCCGGCCTGCTCCAACAGCTCGCGGCGGCGGGGGCTCGCGCTGGCGAGCACCACCTCGAAGGCGGGGGCGGAAGTCGGGGCGGCGGATTCAGGCTGAGGCGTTTCTTCGGTCATGGGGACGTCCTTTCGGGAGGGGTCGGATGAATGCGGGAGTGCAGGCGCCGCCCTACGAAGCGGCCTCGGGGGATTGGGGCGCGGCGGCACGTTCGCCGGCCTTTTCCCTGTCGCGCTTCCGACGGGCGCGGAAATAGGCCATTGGCTCCACGAGGACGCCCTGCTTATTGGCGCTCACGGCCAAGTCGTGCTGGATGTTGGTCACGTACCCGCCGCGCGGCTTGCCCTCGGCAAAGCCGTCGAGCACCGCCTCCACGCTGGAGGTCTCCACCCGGGCGTCGGGGCCGAGCATGGCCTGGAGCAGCTGGAGCACGGCCCGGCGCTGCAGAGGCCGCGCGGCAGCCCCGAAGGCCGGGCGCAGGCGGAAGCCCTCGGAGCGGTCCAACCCGAAGGTGTCGTCGGCGGCCACCCACTCGCTGTCGCACTGCGCCAGCTCGCCGGCCATGGCCTCCAGCATGTCGTCCTCGTCGGCGATGAGGTTCATGGATCGCACGAGCACCTCGGGGAGTGCCTCGTTCCACTCCTTGCAGGGGGGCACCACCTTGTGGCGCACATAGGCGCGGAAGCGGTCGGTGTGGGCGTTGGTGGCGTCCTCGCGCCAGAGGTTGCCGGCCTCGTCGCACACGCAGGGCTCGCCGGCCGCCTCGCGGGCAGCCAGGAAGGCCCGCAGCTCATCGCGGGTCGCATCGAGCAACGGGCGCACCACCGGACCGTTCTCGTAGCGCATGGAGCGAAAGCCCCCCGGGCCGGTGCCCACGATGGAGCGCATGTAGAAGTTCTCGATGCGGTCGTCGGCGGTGTGGGCCGTGAAGATGCGCGCCTCGGAAAGCGGGCAGCCCTCGTGCTGGCACATCGAGCGCAGCGCCTCGTTGGCAGCCAGGTAGCGCTCGCGCCGGGCCACCGCCTCCACGTTCTCATGGGAGCGCGCGGCCTCGGCGGCGATGTCGATGGAGCAGATGAACAGCGGGATGTGCAGCAGCTCGGCCAGCGACGAGACGAAGCGCTCGTCGCCGTCGGCTTCCTCGCCGCGCAGCTGATGGTTCACGTGCAGCATGGCCACCGGGCCAATGTCGCCGGCCTCGCGCAGGGCCGCGCCCAGATAGGCGAGCGCCGTGGAGTCGGAGCCGCCCGATACCATGAGCAGCACAGCCGCGTCGTCGGCGACCAGATTGTGGGCCTTAATGGTTTCGCGGGCTTTTTCCAGTACGTCAGTCATTTTCCTTCTCCAGCATTACGATAGATTCCATGTAGTTCGATTGCTTCGAACCGATATCGTATTTCTGCAGTCGTTTGCGAGGATTTATCAAATCACATTTTGCAAAAAGTACACTGGTTTTTTATTCTCGTCCGCTCCCGGAAACGGGTCAACGACCTTGCTCCTACTTATAATATGCGGGCGCGCAGAATTGCTGACCGCCTCAAGGCCTCGTTCTGGCGAAACAAGACCGAAAACCCATCACCTCGACTCTAGTTATCGCATTTACCGCCACGTCGATACGGTTCTTTTTCTTTCAAGACCACACCATCTTTTGTGTGATAATGCTGTGCATGCGCGGACACCGTATGCTCTTCAGGTGAAGACCTCTCATCTGGATAATCCCCATCAGAGAACGGACTACCACAATCATCACCATCCTGAGTGCCTGCATAGTCATCGTTAAAAGAATAGCTGGAATAATTATCCGACGAAGACGATCTTGAACCGCCACTTGATCCTTTACCGCTATTTGCGATCGCGTCAACTCCGACTACTAAAGCAGCCATTCCCGCACTCTTTAGTACGCCAGATAATACTGGATGTCTTTCGCAAAATCCTTTGACAGCGTTAACCGCATGGAGAACCTTATCTCCGAAGCTTTCGTGTGCCTCTGGTGGAGCTACCGTAGTTTTACTTTGCAATTTGGTTTCTGAGTGATACGCCTCATCTTCCTGCCATGAAGGCTTCACGTGTCCTCTTGACTCTACTTCCGCTATGGGCGCTTTCAATTCGTCGTTTTTGTTCTGACTGTCAGCAACAGGACCGCAAACCGGCTTACTGAGATTAATAGCTGTACAGGGAGTAGGTTTACTCTCCCCAAAATCCACAAACTTTTTAGTTTCCGGATTGTAATACCAATTGGTCGGATTTTGCCAACTACCCCTATGAGCCTCCAGGTGTTCTTCTCTTGTAAGAAACTGTATGTTATCCGGATCTCCCTGATATTTCGGATATTCTGCAGCGCTCTTCATGTGCTGGCCTTCAAAGGCACGTCCGTTTTCGTCGTAGGCTTTTCCCTTATCAGGATCAAGAATGTCCTTTTGTTGATCCTGAGACCAGTCTCTTGTTCCCTTGCCTTCAGAGACTAATTTTTGTTCTCTTTCCCAGGCAAGTCTTATTGCTTTATTTCTTTCCCTTATGCTCGTTTTTGACATAGGATCATTCTCCTATCCCAAGCAATTCATAAAGGTCATTTAAAAAGGCGTAGAAGTCATCATAAGTCAGCTCGTCATCAATATCACCAGCTTCATGATCATATATTGAAATCCTCTCGTCCGACTTCTCGCATAATACTGGATCACCTGAAGCCAAAGCGCCAATGACAATATATTTTTCATCTGGCCTGTCGTTTTCATCTACATCGATTATTGGCTTATGTGCCACACCGTAAAGCTGCACTCCGGCGGGAAGAAACAACTCGCCACCGTCAGAGTACCGCAACCATTCTTTATACTTTTCAGGGAGTTCAATTCCATGATCTCTCTCGAACTGAGCAATCTGTTCCTCAGTTGCCCCTTCAAGAAAAATCATCTTTCCCTGCTCATTTAACTTATCTATAATAGCTTTTAATTCTCTTGAAATCATACACTAACTCCTTTATGTCGCAGATCACTCGCGGAGTTTCTGATTGGCTAGCCCTTAAGCATTGAATCCGGAGGATCACGAGCCTTACTGTCTTTCCCGCATAATCAGACGCTGAAGATTAGGAAGGCTAACCTTGCCGTTCTTGACACCACTAAGTAGATCGCCGACCTTGCTTGGAATGTTATCAAACAATTCTTTTCCCATGTGGCCCAGTCTTCCTCGCCTACAAAGTTTTTGAAGTATTCTGCCAGATATATTCGATTTCGTCCTTCACGCTGGTTCGACTGCACTCTGATAACGAGGCCTTCGGTTTTAATTTCCCAGTGCCGTTGCCCTTCGGAGTTTTACTTGATATATCGTGCTGACTCTCACGAGAAGCTATTTCCCTGAGACAGGATTGTCGGCGGATTTTTGGCACCATACTCCACGCATTCATACCAGTTACTGGCGTCCAGCCCCCATCACCCTTAATGCGCCTGAACTCATTGAAAATCGCAAGAAGTGCCGTAGGTCAAAATTCGATCTTTGTGAGGCCTGCCTTTTTCTTCTTGATAGCTTTCTCGATAACCCATTCAAAATCAGTCTCTGTGACGAAATCGGGCAGACGAATGACAGAAGCCCATCCGAAATTCTCCTTGTGAGCATGGTCGATTCCAGCAGCATCATCCTGTCGCAGGAATCCTTCCAGCGGAGGAACAGCGTAATTGCAATATCCGTCAATTCGATGGCCGCCTTTTTCGTTTATCTTTATGGAAGTGCAACGCCACAGAGCAGCCTGATAGACTGCTTGTGCTCCCCATTTCCCACACTCGGATCACTATGTCCGCAAATCGCGATATGACTCATGCCTGGAATTATCACGCTAGACGGCTTATTCGTTGGCATGTAGGATTCTTTATGCTTCTTTTTGATTACAGGTTCATAATGCTTCCGCCATATTCCTCCCCGACCTCTATCTCACGGCACAAACCTCCGATATCAAACTCGGCAACTCAACTCTTACACTTTTGGCCCGTATTGCCCTTGGATAAGTTGCTGCAGAACGTTCTACCTGCCCGATACCGAGTTTACCCGATTGGCCAAACCTACAGTATTAAAGGGCTTTCTCCAGTACGTCAGTCATTTTCCTCTCCAGCATCACAATGGATTCCACGTGGTCGGTGTGGGGGAACATGTCGACGGGACGGATGGCGCGCACCGCGTAGCCGCTCTCCGTAAGCTGGCGCACGTCGCGGGCCTGGGTGGCGGGGTTGCAGGAAATGTACACGATGCGCTCGGGGGCCAGGGTTGCGGCGGCGGCGAGGAACGCGGGCGTCGAGCCGGCCCGGGGCGGGTCCATGAGGAGCACGAGCGGGCAGGGACGCTCCCCCGACGCGGCGAGCTCTTCCATGAACGCCGTGGCGTCCTCGGCGACGAACGCGGCGTTTTTCACGCCGTTGTGGCGGGCATTGCCCGCGGCATCGCGGATGGCCGATTCCACCGCATCAACGCCGACGACGCGGGCGGCTCCCCGCTTGGCGGCCACCAGGCCGATGGTGCCCGTGCCGCAGTAGGCATCGATCACCGTCTCCGCCCCCGTGAGCCCGGCCAAGCGGATGGCCTCGTCGTAGAGCACCTCGGTCTGCGTGGCATTCACCTGGTAAAACGACTGGGATGAGATGCGGAAGCTGAGACCGCACAGCGTGTCCAAAATGAACCCCGGGCCGTAGAGCACGCGCTCCTTCTCGCCGAGGATCACATTGGTGGCCCGCGTGTTCACGTTCTGCACGATGGTGGTGATCTCGGGCACGCGGCGCACGAGTTCGCGGCAGAAGGACTTCGCCGAGGGGAACTCGTCGCCGTTGGTGACCACCGTGACCAGCACCTCGCCCGACTCGTGGCCCACCCGCACCACGGCGTGACGCACGAAGCCGGTTCCGGCGTCCTCGTCGTAGGGCTCCATGCCCCAGCGGGCCATGATGTCGCGGATGGCCAGGGTGACGCGCTTGGCCGTTTCGTTCTCGATGGCACAGGCATCGGTGGGAATGAGGCGATGGCTGCCCGGTGCGTACATGCCCGTGAGGATGTCGTCGCGGGTCAGCTTGGCATCGCCGCCCTTCCCCTTGCCGCCGGCTCGCCGCGCTTTCCCCTTGGCGGGCGCATAGGGCGAGATGACCTTGTTGCGGTAGTGGAAGGACTCTTCCATGCCGATAATCGGCAGCATCGCATCGGCCGGAGCAAGGCCCTCGAAGAGTTCGGCCACGCGTTGCTGCTTGGCCGCCAGCTGCGCCTCGTAGGGCACATCGAGCTGACTGCAGCCGCCGCAACGGCCGAACACGGGGCAGGGCGCGCAGGCACGGGCCGCCGAGGAGCGCGATGCGGGTCGAGAGCCGGCAGGAGCTCCCGTTGCCGGACGAGCGCCTTCGCGCCCGCGGTCGCTGGGGCGCCCCGCGCCGTTGCGGCCGCCGACGCCCCGCCGCGCACCACAGGCCTTCCCCACCTTGGCGGAGCGGTTACTGGCGCGTTTCGGCTTGTTGTCATGTTTTCTCGTCATAGACTCATTTTGACATAATGGGGCCACTGGAAAAGGAGGTAATCATGAACTTCATTATTCGCTGGATCGTGACCGCCATCGCCGTGGCCGCCGCCGTGTGGATCGTGCCCGGCATCGACATCATCGGTGCCGACGCCTCATGGGTGGGCATCGCGCTGTTCGCGCTCATCCTGTCGCTCGTGAACATGTCCATCAAGCCGATTTTGCAGGTGCTGTCGCTGCCGGTGACGGTGCTCACCCTGGGCATCTTCTACCTCGTCGTGAACACACTGCTGCTCTACATCGCGGCATGGCTCGCCAACGGCCTGTTCGGCGCGGGCTTCTACATCGCCAGCTTCGGCAGCGCCTTTGTGGCCTCCATCGTCATCTCCATCGTATCGGCCCTCGTGAACGGCCTTGTGGGCAACGACGCCTAGCGACCGCGCCAACCGAGGCGAGCAAGCCGCGAGGGCGTGGCGCGCCCCTACGTGCAGTTCCGCAGCGACGGGAGGCGCCCGGTAGGCGCTTCCCCGAAGCGAGGACTGCCCGAGCATGGAGGCACGCCATGCCTTCGCGGCCGGACGCCCCGCGCCCCCGCAGTCGTTCGGGCTACTCGCTGCGCAGGGCCTCCACCGGGTCTTTGCGGGCGGCGGCCATGGCCGGGAAGAGACCGGCGATGAACGAGAGGAACACGCTGATGGCCACCAAGATGGCCGCGGCCGTCGGCGGCAGCAGGGCCACATCGGGCACATCGAGCAGCGAGTACACGAGCGCGTTCACCGGAATGCTCACCAGTGCCACCACGCCCACGCCCATAAGGCCTGCCACCAGTCCCTCGATAATGGTCTCGGCATTGAACACACGGCTGATATCGCCCTTCGATGCGCCGATGGCGCGCAGGATGCCGATCTCCTTCTTGCGCTCGAGCACCGAGATATAGGTGATGATGCCGATCATGATGGACGACACCACCAGCGAGATGGCCACGAACGCGATGAGCACGTAGCTGATCATGTCCACGATGGTGGTGACCGACTTCATCAACGTGCCCACGAAGTCGGTGTAGGTGATCTTCTTGTCCTCCTGATCCGAGGCCTGCATGCGATCGTTGTAGTCGTCCAGAATGGCGATGACCTGCTGCTTCGCCTCGAAATCCTTCGGATAGATCTCGATCTCCGAGGGCTTCGAGAGCTGCGCGTAGCCGAGCTTGGCCAAATTCCCGTCGAACGAGGTTCCCTCGCGGTTCATGAGCGCCGTCATCAGCTCCGAGAGCTCCTCTTCGGTCATCGCGAATTGGAAGGCGTTCTTGAAGGCGTCCGCGTCAACCGACATGGCCCCCGGAATGCTTTCCTGGAACTGCTTCATAACCTTCTTCACCGACGCCTCGGTTTTCTTGGAGATGGCGGCCATGGTCTTTTTCATGTAGCTCTGCATGGTACTTTCCAGGGCGGCCGACAGCTTCGAGGCCATTTCCTTCTGCATGGCGTTGGTGTCGACCATCTTCGCGGCGTATTTCGCCATAATGCCCTGAACCTCGGGGCTTTGGGCATAGGATTCGAGCGTCTCCTGGGCCAACGCCTGGAAGTCCGGCGGAGTGCCTGAGGCCGCCGCCTGCTGGTAGGCCGCACCGAGTGCCTGAGTATAGCCGGCCAGAGCCGAACCCATCATCTCGGCGAGCGCGTCCTCGTTGAAGGCCGAGGACAGATCCAGATCGAGATCCTTTGCGGACAGGGAGGGCGCGGCCGGCAGATCGTCGGCGGAAAGCCCCTCGGAAAGCGCGCTCGTATCCGTATTCAGCTTCGACTCGTCGAACTTGAAGGCATCCTGCAGGGCGTCTTCATCCACATTGAACAGCGAATCGGTGTCGAGCTTTCCCTCTTCCTCCTCGTCTTTCTCGGCGAACGAGATGCCGTCGAACACGTTCACCGTGGGATAGTCCAACTGCTCCTGCACGATACGCGCCTCGCCGGCCTTCTCGATAATATGCTGCGTCAGCGCCGGCGTGTAGTAGATGCCCATGGAGAGCGCCGTGGCCTTGGCCTCCGGCTTGGGCTGCACGATGCCGACGATCTTCAGGTCTTCGCCGCCATCGACGAGCTCCTTCATGTATGCCTCGTCATCGGTCTTGTCCACCCACACCTTGTGCTCTTTGTCGTAGGTGTAATAGTCGGCCGCGCTCACGAGCTTCATGGACACGCCGAGCAGCTGGTCGTAGGTCAGATCGAGCTCGTCGGTGGGCGCGGTTACCTCCTCCTCGTTCATGAACTGCTCGATCATGTCGTCGAGCGCCTGATGGTCGCGCAGGCCGAGGGCGTAGGTGACCAGATCGGGCACGTTGCCGTTGCCGCTCAGCACCAGCACGCACTCGTTGTAGGCTTCGGGCCACTTCCCCGCCTTCACGTCGTACTGGCCTTCCACAATGGAGGCGTTGCCCATCATCTCGGAGAACACGTCGGTAGAGTACATGGTGGACATGAGCGCGTTGGACGATCCGCCGCCCATGCCGAAAGCGGAGAACGTGGTGTCGGGATTGATCTGCCGCACGCCGTTCTCGGTGTTGGCGTCGAAGATCTGCGGAATGACGTTGTAGCGGTACTCGATGGAGTTCACGTACTGCTCGATGCCGTCGCCCCCCTCGTCGAAGAAGAGCTTCAGCGCGGCCAAGTCGTTGTTCTCCAGGCTGGCGAACATGTTCGTGACCATCTTGAACTCGTGCACACCGCCAGCGTCGGCCCCCTCGCCCTCGGCCGCGCCCTCGCCTTCGGCGGTCTCGCCCTCGCCGGCGGCCTCGCCCTCAGTCTCCTCGTAGGTGCCGCCCTTGACGCCGACCGCGGCAAGGGCGTCGGCCATCTCGTCGCCGGAGCCTTCCGCGCCCTCGTCTTCCGCCGGCGCATCCCCTTCCCCGCCTGCGCCCATGGTCATGAGCGAGGTCATATCGAAGCCCGTGGACATGATCTGCAGCGGGTACACCGAAAGCGTCTCCTCCTCAGTGTTCTGGATGTAGTTGTCCACGCCATTGGCGAGCGCAAGAATAGCCGCGATGCCGATGATGCCGATGGAGCCGGCGAAAGCCGTCATGATGGTACGGCCCTTCTTGGTCATGAGGTTGTTGAAGGACAACGCGAGCGCCGTGAGAAAGCTCATAGACGTGCGACGGGTGCGCTTGCGGGAGAGGTGCATCTCCTCCTCGGTGGGGAAATACGGGTTCGTGTCGGAGCGGATGACGCCGTCGGCCAGATTCACCGTGCGCGTGGCGTACGCGGCAGCGAGCTCCGGATTGTGGGTGACCATGATGACGAGCCGGTCCTTGGCGATCTGGGTGAGCAGGTCCATGATCTGCACCGACGTGTGCGAATCGAGCGCGCCGGTGGGCTCATCGGCCAGCACGATCTCCGGGTCGTTGATGAGAGCGCGGGCAATGGCCACGCGCTGCATCTGGCCGCCCGAAAGCTGGCTCGGCTTCTTGTTCAGATGATCGGAGAGGCCCACGGCCTCAAGCGCCTCTTTCGCGCGGCGCGTGCGCTCGGAGCGGCCCACGCCCGAAAGCGTCAACGCCAGCTCCACGTTCTGCAGAATAGTCTGATGCGGAATGAGGTTGTAGCTCTGGAACACGAAGCCGACGCGGTTGTTGCGGAAGGCGTCCCAGTCGCGGTCCTTGTACCGATGGGTGGAGACGCCGTCAACGATCATGTTACCGGAGTCGTAGTGATCCAAGCCTCCCATTACGTTCAGCAGCGTGGTCTTGCCCGAGCCCGAGGGGCCCAAAATAGCCACGAATTCGTTATCGCGGAACGAGATGGACACGTCGTTCAAAGCCGCTTGGACAAAATCGCCCGTACGATAGGATTTGCAGATGTTCTTGAGCTGGAGCATTCGCGTCTCTTTCCCTCTTCTCCCAATCGCGCCTATTATGATGCTCTCGACAGAGGGCTTCTAACGCTTTTGTCAAAAAGCGAGTTATTTGCACAGATTTGCCACGGCAGCGGGTGATTTCGCGGTATTCTGTCCAGGTTCGATTTCCCGCCGGCCCGCAAGCCGCGCAAGCAGAAAGGACTTCCATGGACGCCAAGGTGTACGAACTCATCAACGACCAGATCAACAAGGAGCTCTACAGCGCCTACCTGTACCTCGCTTTCGCCGACTACTACGAGGAGGAGGGTCTGTCCGGCTACGCCAACTATTTCGAGATCCAGGCGCAAGAGGAGCGCGACCACGCCATGATCTTCCGCAAGTACCTGCATGAGAACGGCGAGAAGGTGAAGCTTTTGGCCATCGAGCAGCCCGAGGTGACCTTCGCGAACTTCCTGGAGCCGCTGGAGGCTGCCATGGAGCACGAGCAGTACGTGACCTCGCTCATCCACGACATCTACGCCGCGGCGCTCGAGGCCCACGACTACCGCGCCCAGAAGTTCTTGGGTTGGTTCATCGACGAGCAGATGGAGGAAGAGGACAACGCCGACACCATGATCACCAACATGAAGCTGTTCGGCGGCGACCCGAAGGGCCTCTACGACCTGGATCGCGAGTGCGCCTCCCGCGTGTACTCGGTGCCGAGCCCCCTGGCCGCCGAGTAAGCCGCACTCGAAGGCGCGCCGGCCGATGCTGAGCGGAAAGCTGCAGACATCGGCCGGCTTTTTTGGCGCCTTTTTTCGAAATTGGTGCACACGCCCCCGCTGCACGTCCCTTTCCGTATGGAAAATGGTGGTATGGCCGCGTTTTGAGCGTCGGAATCGGCAGAACCGCGGGGCGTTTGCACCAATTTCGAACTTTTGCGCCCCTATTCGCTCCTCTTGGTGACAACTATGACTCATCGCATTCTCCTCCATGCCTGCTGCGGACCATGCTCGTTGGAGCCGGTCCGCGTTTTGCGTTCCGAGGGCGTGGAGCCCGTGGTGTTCTACGCGAACTCTAACATCCACCCAGCCGACGAGTACGCGCATCGGCTGGACACGCTGCGCGCGTGGGCGGTCGAAGAGGGGCTGGAAGTCGTCGAGGGCGTCTACGATCCCGAAGCCTGGGAGGCGACGGCCGGACGCGTGGGCGACGCGGCCGAGGCGGCCTTCGGCATGATCGTGAACGAGGAGGGTGACAGGGCGGAAGGCGCCGAGCCCACCGAGGCCCGCACAGCCCGCGAGGCCCGCTGCCGCGCCTGCTACCGCCTGCGCTTCGAGGAGGCGGCCCGTTATGCCCGCGAGCACGGCTTCGACGCCCTGGGCACCACGCTTTCGGTAAGTCCCTACCAATATACGGCCATCATCCGCGAGGAGCTGGAACGCGCCTGCGAGCGCGAGGGTATACGCGCGCGCTTCGAGGATTACCGCTCCTTCTACAACGAGGCCACACGCCGTTCCCGCGAGGGCGGCATGTACCGCCAGAACTACTGCGGCTGCCGATTCTCCGACGCCGAGGCCGACGCCGAGCGAGAGCTGCGACGCGCCGAGCGCCGAGCCGTGCGCGAGGCCGAGGCAGCCGCCCATGCCAACGAACGTGCCGCCGAGGAGGCCGAACGCGCCCGCAAGCGCGCTGAGAAGCAGGCCTATGCTGCCAAACAGGCGAAAAAGCGAGCTGCATTGAAGGCCCTGCGAGAGCGGCGGTAAATTTCCGCAGCTATTTCAAGGCCCCCAGCGCCCCCGGATGGCCAGCGGACCGCCGCTCCCCATTGTTTCCCTGTTGTGAAGCGCGCGACGAGCCCGTTCGTCTATGATGCGAGAATGCCCCCGATCTGAGGAGTCGCCATGCCGCGCGCCATCGCCCTTGCGCATCCCGAGTTTTCGCCCAACGCCGCCGCAGCGGCCGCCAAAGTATGCCCCGAGATACGGGACCGCATACGCCGCTCCGGCAAGAAGAGCGTGCGCGAGTACACCTTGGGCGAGGAGATCTTCAACGCCGTAACCCACGGTGTGGGCGCCGGTCTTGCCGTGGCGGCCCTCGTGCTGCTCATCGTGAAGTCGGTGGGCGACGGTGGCGGCATCCTTCTGGCTGCAGCCCTCGTGTACGGCATCGCGCTTCTGCTGGAATATCTCATGTCAACTCTGTACCACGCGCTCGCGACCGATGCGGCCAAGCGCGTGTTCAAGGTGCTCGATCATTCGGGCATCTACCTGCTCATCGCCGGCACCTACACCCCCTACTGCCTCATTACCCTGGGCCATGTGGGAGGCCTGTGGCTCGCGGCCTTCGTATGGGCGGTGGCGCTTATCGGCATTGCCTGCGAGGCGTTCTGGACCTACCGGCCCCGCTGGATATCGGCCGTGCTGTATGTGGCCCTGGGCTGGTCCATCGTATTCTTCCTGCCCACTCTGTACGCCCAGCTGCATCCCGTGGGTTTCTGGCTTCTGGCCGCAGGCGGTATCAGCTACACCGTGGGCGCGGTGTTCTACATCTTCAAGAAGGTGCGCTACCTGCACTCCATCTTCCACCTTTTCGTGCTGGCGGCCAGCATCCTGCAGTTCTTCAGCGTGTACTTCTTCGTAATTTAGCAGCCGGCTCAGACATCCCCGAAAGTCGAAATACAAGCGGGTCTCTCCCGCTAAGGGGCGGGCCGCTTTGCCGATGGCGTGGAAGGAGCCCCCGGCGGTTAGGCGGCATGGGCAGCGCGCAAGGCGGCGATCTCGGCGCCCCAGCCGGCCAGGTTGTCCTGGGGTGTTTCCAAGAAGAAGGGCAGATCGCGCAGCGCGGGGTGGTTCGTCACGGCGGAAAGGGCGTCGAAGCCGATGTGCCCCTCGCCGATGGGGGCATGGCGATCCTTATGGGCACCGAGCGGGTTCTTGGAATCGTTCAGGTGGATGGCGTGCAAACGGTCTAGGCCGATCGCGCGGTCGAACTCCTCCAGAACGCCGTCCAGATTGCCGGCGATGTCGTAGCCGCCGTCCCACACGTGGCACGTATCCAGGCACACGCCCACCTTGTCGGAGAGCTCCACCCCATCGATGATGGCGGCCAGCTCTTCGAAGCGGCCGCCCACTTCCGTGCCCTTGCCGGCCATGGTCTCCAGCAGAAGCGTGGTGGACTGGTCCGGAGTGAGCACCTGGTTCAGGGCATCGGCGATAAGGGCGATGCCCGCTTCTGCGCCCTGACCCACATGGCAGCCCGGGTGCATGTTGTACAGCTGGCCGGGGGTGTTCTCCATGCGCATGAGGTCGTCGGTCAATAACTCGATGGCGAACTGGCGCGTCTCGGGCTTGGCCGCCGCCGGGTTCATGGTGTAGGGGGCGTGGGCGAGAAAGCGCGTGATGCCGTGGTCGGCCGCAAAGGCGTGGAAGGCCGCCACATCGGCTGGATCGATGGCCTTGGCACGACCGCCCCGCGGGTTGCGCGTGAAGAACTGGAAGGTGTTCCCGTCGATGGACGCGGCATCCTCGGCCATCTTCAAATACCCCTTGGCAGACGACAAATGACAACCGATGGTGAACACGGGACGATCCTTTCGACGGGGGTAACGTAGCGGCCGCCTAGTATACGCCATCAGCGCGCCGCATCGGGCGTACACTGGGGCGACTTCGCAACAACACGAGAAAGGGCAGGCGTGACCGCGGGCATGATCGGTATATTCCAGGAGATCGTCACGTTGTTCGCCATCGTGGGCGTGGGCTATGGCGCCAAGAAGCTGCGGTTCATGAACGACGAGTTCGACCGCATGCTCTCGAAGCTGGTCATCAACATTGCGCTGCCGGGCATGATTTTAGGCTCGGTGCTCACGGCCACCGAGCTGCCTTCGCAGACCGAGGTGTGGCTGTGCCTGGGGCTCTCCATCGCCAGCAATCTCGTCATGTTCGCCGTGGCCTACGGGTTCACACTGCTTTTGCGCATTCCCGACGGGCACCGCGGCGTGTACCGCTTCATGCTCTGCTTCGGCAACGTGGGCTTCATCGGCTACCCGGTGCTCTCGGCCATCTTCGGGCCGGACGCGCTTATCTACGCCGCCGTGTTCAACCTGCCGTTCAACCTCTTCGTGTTCACCGTGGGCGCGTGGTTCCTCACCCAGGACACCGACGGGGACGTGAAGATGCAGACCACCTGGCGCACCTTCGTCACACCGGTGATGCTGTCGTGTGTGGCGGCCGTGGTCCTCACGCTGACCGGCATCCACTACGCGCCCATCGCAGGCGACGCGCTGAGCACCCTGGGCTCCATCACCACCCCGGCGGCGCTCCTCATCATCGGCTCGTCGCTCGCGAACCTGCCGGTGCGCGAGCTTATCGGTGGGCCGCGGTTGTGGGCATGCTCCCTGTTCCGGCTGCTCGGAATGCCGGCCGTCATCTGGGCCGTCTTCCACGGGTTCGTGCCGGCCGGTCTCATGTTCTCGGTGGCCGTGGTGCTCGCGGGAATGCCCGTGGCCACCAATGGTACCATGCTCTGCTACCAGTACGGCGGCAACTCCCGGGTCATGGCCCAGGGCACCTTCGTCACCACCGTACTGGCCTTGGTGAGCATTCCCTTGCTGGCGACCTTCGTAACCGCGGTGGGATAGCACGGTGCAGCGCGCTCTTTTCCCGTCGAGCGCCAATAGAACACGACGCCCTGGGCCGCAAGCATCGTCCGCATCATTGAGCCCCCTCCTCATTTGACCTCAACGTAGGGTTAGGGTTTATCCTGGGGTCAGTAACGGCAAGCGAGGGATAAGGATCTGAGAGAATGTCTCGAAGAAAGGTCACTACAAGCAACGATCTTATTCGTCAGAATTGCACCTGGCCTATGACCGTGGGCGAGGTCGCCAAGCTAACCGGGGTCACACGGCGCGCACTGCAAGTTTACGACGAGCGCGGACTGCTCTGCCCCGCTCGCAGCGGCGAAGACGTGGCCAACAACCGCAAGCTCTATATGCCCGAGGACATCGATCGCCTGAAGCAAATCGTCGTGCTCAAGGACTACGGATTCGATCTGAAGGAAATGCCGCCCATCCTCGACGGGGAGGTTGACGTAGTCGAAGCCCTCAATGAGAAGCTCGAGGAGCTGAGGGCACAAGAGAACGACTTGAAGAACCGTATCTTATTCGCGCGTTATGCCCAGGTCGTGGGAGATGACATCTTCGAGACCCTCGCTTTCGGCACTTCGGAGGTGGATGCTTTTGCCGAATTCCTTCGCGAATCCCCGGTTTACCAAAGTAAGCAACAAAAATGGCAGAATTTCACCGAGACCGACTTCGAGGAAATGTGGGACGACTTCGGCAGAATCGTCTTGCAATTCCTCTCCATTTCTGGTGACAACACGTTTGATCAGGTTGAGGATGCCGTCGGTGCATTGCGCATCTGGTTTGGAAAAACTCACTTCGAGACGAGCGATCTCGATCTTTTGGCTCCTTGGATGATGTTTGAAGACGGAAGCGATGAGGCCGAATTTGCCCAGACGGTCGGTGACGATTCCACCCCGGGCTTCATGCAAGCGGCCGTATTCCTCGTGTGGCTTAAGAAGATGCTCGACAAGTTGTCCGAGACGCTCCAGGCAATGACCGCAGGGGAGCTCGACCATGCGTCTATAGCGGAGAACAAGATGATACGCCTCGTGCACTTCGTATGCGAAGCGGCCGGCTATCCCGTGGTGGAAGTGGCTCAGCTGGATCGAGAAAAGTGGAGCGAAATGGTAGAGTTTTTCGCAACTACCCTCGCGTATCTGGCGGCAGCCCTCGAAGACCGCGATCTTATGGAAGATATGTATCCCCGCACGAAACCGACCATCGACCCTCGCTGTCTAGAAAAGCTGATCGAACGATCCCGAGCTTTGGATCTTTTCTCCTAGAGGAGCGCCTTGTCGACACAGCCCCATTGCGCGAACGTAAGTAGATCCTAGAACGTAAGTAAATCGCGCACGGCCACACCCAAAGCCTCGGCGATACGAGACAGGTCGTCAATGCCCACCCCAACCCGCCCGGTCTCAATGCGCCAGACGTGAGACTTGCTGCTGCCGACCATAAGAGCAAGCTGATGTTGGGAAAGCCCCTGGTCTTCGCGACAGCTACGTATGGCCGCGCCCAGAGTCCGTCTTTTCTCTTCGATGTTCATGGGATAAGCATATGTGGTAGTATGTGGAAATTGGCTTCATATATGAAGCCATAGGAGATGAGTTCAGAATAGGAGAATAGGCCATGGCTATCGTCTCAGTCGTCAAGTACGACGGCAGTCCAGACGTATTCGCGTGGAAATACCCCGACAGCGAACTGGGCACATGGACGCAGTTGATCGTCAACGAGTCGCAGCAAGCGATTCTGTTCAAGGGCGGCCAAGCGCTCGATGTATTCGAAGCCGGACGCCATACGCTCAGCACTGCGAACATCCCTTTCCTGGAGGCGCTGATCAACCTCCCCTTCGGCGGCCAATCGCCTTTCAGCGCCGAAGTGTGGTTCGTGAACAAGCAATTCAACCTCGACGTAAAGTGGGGCACACCCTCCCCCATCCAGATACAGGACCCTGTCTATGGCGTGTTTGTTCCCGTGCGATCCCATGGCATCTTTGGCCTGCAGATCGATGATGCGAAGCGCTTTCTCGTAAAACTCGTGGGAACACTGCCTGCATTCACCAAAAATGACATCGTGCGCTATTTCAGGGGCGTCTACGTCTCAAAGGTCAAGGATGCCATCTCCACCTACATCGTCGAGCACAAGGTGGGCATTCTGGAAATTAATATGTACCTTGACGAGCTGTCGGACTATCTGCGAGAGCGCATTGCCCCCACTATGGCCGATTACGGCATTTCCCTGACCAATTTCTATGTGAACGACATCAGCGTGCCCGAAGATGACCCCGCTGTTGTGTCGTTGAAGCAGACGTTGGCCAAGCGAGCCGAAATGAACATCATCGGATACAACTACGTGCAGGAGCGATCGTTCGACACCCTGGAGGGAGCGGCCACGAACCCCGGCTCAGGCTCGTCGGATCTGATGGGTGCGGGCCTCGGCTTGGGCATGGGCTTCGGTATGGGCGGTGGATTTGGGAGCGCTTTTGCCGACATGGCGAGAAACCTGAGTCCCCTCGGGCAAGAGCTTCGCTGCCCGTCGTGCGGCACGGCCATGGCCCAGGGGCAGAAGTTCTGCGGGCAATGCGGTCGGCCGGCAAGCACCCCTCCCGCCAAGCCGGCAGCATCGGCGCGATTCTGCACCCAGTGCGGAGAGCCTATGCCCGACGGAGCCCATTTCTGCGGGAGATGCGGCATGCAAACTTCGGATTCCCCCAATGCTTCCGCCCCCGAAGAGAAAGGGACGGAAGATGATCGCTAGCATTTTCGGCGTTCTCGCCATCCTCCTTGCTGTTGGCGCGGCAATCGCGCTCGTCGCCTGGGCGCTTGTCTACGGCGTGCGCTTCATTCGATCGTCAAACGCATCACTCAAGTCGATCACGCAATCAAGCGAATCGATGGTATGCGACCTGCGGCAAATAGCAGCGGGATGCTCCGACAGGGCCCTCAGCGCAAAAATCCGGGAAGCGGCGGAATGCCTGCGCTTCTCCGATAGTGCCATCGCGATGCCTGTCGACGAAGACCTCCGCCAGGAGATCGCCCGATTATCCACGGCGGTGCACTCGGACGACGCAGCAGCCATCAATGAAGCGCTCGCGTCCATCGGGCGATTGACAGAAGAGCGCAATGCGGTAGTCGCCCTCGAGAGGAGGGGATCATTCTAGTGAATATCGAGAACCTGTCTCCGGGCACAATTCGCACGCTTGCGGGCGCGGTGCTGATCTTGCTAGGCATAGTAACGGCAAACGTCTACTCGCCCATCGTCGGGCTGGCGCTGATCGCTCTCGGAATAATCGCAATCTGGTGCGTGATAGAGACCGGCAAGCAGAAAGAAGTCTTGAAAGCGTACCGCGCCCTCATCCGAAAAGGCGAATCCCTCAACTTGACCCTTTTTGCCGAGTCGGTCGGCATGGAACAAGAGGAGGTCAAGCGGTGTTTGGTCGAACTATCTCGCCAGAAGAAAATTCCGCCTTTGAAGTTCGTTAACCACCCCGAAGGCCCCCAGGCGCAAAGGCAGTCGCCGGCGCAGAGCGCGCCGAGCAATCCCTCGTCGGCAAAGACCTCCAGCGCTGGCCAGGTTTACGCCGCGGAGGACGTTCAGTCGCTCTTGACAGCCGTACGATGCCGCGGATGTGGCGCAACGGCGCAAATCCGTCGTGGCGAAGTGGCCGAATGCGAGCATTGTGGAAACCCGCTGACTATTTGAGTCAGGGTTGAAATAGCACAAGAGAGAAAGGACGGACGCATGGCCAAAACAAAAGTCAAAGGATCTGCCGCAAGCAAAACGGAGGTAGTTTTAGGAGCCATCTTGATGGTTCTCTTTTTCACTGGCTGCTCAAACGAATTCCTCATGGATAAAGTGAGATGGATGGCAGCAAGCTTCATGTTCCTTGGCGCATATTTCATCGCCCGGGGCCTGGAATGGGGACAACTCGTTAAAAAATACCGCACCTATGAAGCCTTGCTCGCCAATGATCCATCAGGGTCTCTCTCCGCATTGGCATCCGCCACAAAAACGTCCATAAAGGAAGTGAAGCAGACGCTGAACCTGATGATAAAGCGGGGGATGACGGGGTCACTGACCATTGATGAAGGAGCAGAGCGGGTAATTGGCACATTCTCTCCTAATGTCGTCCTCACTCCGGCGGGGATGGCTCCGAAAAGCGCACCCCAGCAAACAGGAGCTTCGGCACCGAGCGGGGAAGCCGCCATTGCAGAAGCCTCTTCCGACGCAGTGGTGGTTTCCTGCCCGAGCTGCGGAGCTAAAAACACCATGCCTCGCGACACCATCGCCCATTGCGGTCACTGCGGCGCGAAAATACAAGCCAAGTAAACGGAAGGAAGTACGAAGACTATGAATCTCGCCTTACTGAGAAATGCAAAGAGGGTTCTTTTCGTCTTGTTTGCCGCTTGCCTCGTCCTAAGCATCTCAGGTGTGCCGGCGTGCTCAAGCTCATCATCGAAGCTCTCATCGGATTTCACCCCCTCTGATCCGACCGAGGATTTCTCGGACATCACCTGGCCGACACGAGGAGTTGCCACCATGCTGCCCCAGCCGAGCGGCCTGTTTGGAGAAATCACCTCCGACCGCTCGGACCATTTCGGCGCGCGAATCGGGAATTTCACAGCTGAGCAGTTTGCAGCCTATATCGCTGCATGCGAAGAGACCGGGTTCACCGAGAACTATTCAAAGAGCTCGGAAAGCTACGTAGCCGACAATCCAGAAGGCTACCACCTGTGGCTCGATTACTCGCCCGATCACCAGTACATGTCCATCTCGCTCGATGCCCCCGATGATGCCGCGGATCCCTCGTCCGAGGATGCCGGTGCAGATCAGGACTCCAGCGACTCAGCAGAGCACGAGGCCGCAGACAAGACTTCGGACGACAACGAGGCCACACAAGCCGAAGCCGAAAAGCCAGCAGAAGAGTCGAGCGACGGAAACACTGTTCTCGGTGAAGTGACCCCTGATTTCAAGAAAGCCATGGATGAATACGAGGCCTTTTTCGACGAGTATCTTGCCTTCATGGAGAAGTACGAGAAATCTTCGGATATGTCTCCCGAAATGCTCGAGGACTTCACCAAGTACATGGATCGCTACAGTCAGACCATGGACGCTCTTAATGACATCGACGAGGACTCCTTGTCACCAGCAGACTATGCGTACTATACCGAGGTCATGCTGAGGATCAACAAGAAGATCGCCAGTCTCTAAGGTCTACAGCATGGGCAGTTGACCCTCATCTTGGGAACATCGCGCAACGAACATCCCAAAGAGCACCAACGGATCCTCGCCAAAAATCGAGCGCAGGAATCGCCTTAGCGATCTCCTGCGCTCGATCGTTTCGGACCCAGAAATCCACCGAGCCCGGAGCTGCAGCCCCCCTACCCCTCGAAGTGCTCCATGGCTTCGGCGAGGTGGTCGATGATGCCGATGGACTGGGGGCAGGCGGCCTCGCAGGTGCCGCACTGGATGCACTTGGACGCGGGGCCCTCGGCGGCCTGCCAGGAGTACAGCCCCTTGGCGAACTCGCGATCCTCGGTGGTCTTCTCCAGGTTCAGCAGGTTCATGGCCACGGGGATCTTCACGCCCTCGGGACAGTCCTTCACGCAGTAGCCGCAGTTGGTGCACGGGATGAGATCCACCGAGCGCAGAGCGGCGATGGCGCCGTCGATGGCGGCACGCTCCTGCTCGTTCAGCGGCTGGTGCGTTTGGAAGGTGCGCATGTTGTCCTGCATCTGCTCCAGCGAGGAGGCGCCGGCGAGCACTGCGAGCACGCCGGGCAGATCGAGGCAGAAGCGGTAGGCCCAGGAAGCCTGGCTCGCCTCGGGGTTCGCCTCGGCGAGCACCGCCGCGCCGCGCTCGGGCAGGTTCGCCAGACGGCCGCCGCGAACCGGCTCCATGATGATGACGGGCACGCCGTGCTTGGCCGCCACCTCCATGCAGCGGGCCGACTCGGTCACCGGGTCGTCCCAATCGAGGTAGTTCACCTGCAACTGCACGAAGTCCATGTTCGGGTGCGCCGTGAGCAGCTCGTCGAGCACGTCGGCGCCGTCGTGGATGGAAAAGCCGATGTTGCGCACGAGCCCGCGCTCCTTCGCGTCGGCCACGTAGTTCCACATGTCGTACTCGTCGAACTTGGCCGTGCGCTTGCCGCCCACGTTGTGCAGCAGGTAGAAGTCGATGTAGTCCACCCCGAGGCGCTCCAAGGAGGTGGGCAGACACGCCTGGGCCTCCTCCTTGCTCGCGCAGGCCCAGGCCAAACACTTCGTGGCCAGGGTGAAGGCCTCGCGCGGGTAACGCTCCACGAGCGCTTGGCGCAGCGCCCCCTCCGAACAGCCGTTGTGGTAGACGAAGGCCGTGTCCACATAGGTGCCGCCCCGGGCGATGAACTCGTCCACCATGGCCTTGACCTGCTCGATGTCGATGGTGGTCACGTCATCCGGGTCGGTCAGGGGCAGGCGCATCGCGCCGAAGCCGAGCTTGCCCACACCCTCGTAAGATGCCGTCATAGGTGCTCCTCTCATAGGCTTCCCTTGTCGTCTCGCTGTCGAGAAGAGTAAAGGTTGGAGTCGGCTCTAAGTCAAGAGGGTGCCCGCGAGCGGTTATCCAGGCCGCGCTTCCCGATAAGGAGGCTGTTCTCGGCGGCACGACGGCACGGGGCGGCCTATCATGCGGCCCATGGGAACGGAAGAGAAAAAACAGCTGCGCACCGAAGCCCGCGCCTTCCGGGAAGGGCTTGACACCTCCTATCGCACACAGGCCGATACGGCCATCGCCGCCCGCGTGGCGGCAAGCGACGCCTTCGTCGAGGCGCCGCTCGTGTTCGCCTACTGCTCGGTGGGCAGCGAGGTGGACACCCATGCGCTCATCGAAGAGGCCCTGCGCCAGGGCAAGACCGTGGCGCTTCCCCGTGCGGTGCCCGGCACCCGCACGATGGCCTGGCACACCATCGGCTCGCTTGCTGATACGGCACCGGGCTTCGCGGGCATTCCCGAACCGGCCAATGACGCCGCCACGCGCATCAATGCCGACGACGCCGATGCGCACGCCCTCGCCCTCGTGCCCGGGCTCATCTTCGATATCCACGGCTTTCGGCTCGGCTACGGCGGGGGCTTCTACGACACCTTTCTCGCCACCTTTCCCGGACGCTCCCTCGGGCTCATTCGCGAGCGTCAGCTCATCGACGATCTGGGAAAATACGGTGCCCGGGAGCCCTTCGATCGGCCCGTGGGCCTTGTCGCCAGCGAAGGAAAACTGCTAACGGTACCGTGACAGTTCGCTGAGAGAGAGGCTCATCGCAGCCGCCATCCCTCACCATATTCCTCGCTGAAACGTCGTTTACTCGCCCCACCAGAAGAGGAGGGTGTGCCATGGGCCTTCTTGCCGCTTATGCTGTTCCCCACCCGCCGTTGATTGTTCCTGCCGTGGGAGACGGCCAGGAAGCGGAGATTGCCGACACCGTTGTCGCCTACGAGGAGATCGCGCGGCGCGCAGCGGCCCACGATCCGGACATCATCGTCATCGTCTCCCCCCATGCGCCGCTCTACCGCGACGGCTTCTTCATCTCCAACGCCGAGGAGGAAACCGGCTCGATGGCCCAGTTCGGGCAGCCGCATGTCACCGTGACCACCCGCGGCGACGCCGAGTTCGCCCAGGCCGTGGCCGACCGCCTGGCCCGGCGGTCCATCCCCGTGGCCGGAGCGCCCGCCGCCCAGACCGAGATCGACCACGGCGCCTTCGTGCCGCTGCACTTCCTCGCCCAGACGGTGGACTTGGAAGAGGTGCCGGTGCTGCGTGTGGGGCTCTCGGCGCTCTCGCCGTCGGACCACCACTTCCTGGGGCAATCCATCACCCGGGCGGCCGAGCGGCTGGACATGCGCTGCGTGCTCATCGCCAGCGGGGACTTGTCCCACCGCCTGAAAGAGGACGGTCCCTACGGCTTCAACCCGGCCGGTCCTGCGTTCGACCGCGCCGTGGAGGGCGTGTTCGCCCGTGGAACCCTGCAGGAGCTCTTCGCGCTGGACCCCGTGATGTGCGAGAACGCGGCGGAATGCGGGCTGCGATCCTTCGAGATTATGGCCGGCGCGCTAGAGGGGCTCCCCTTCCGCCCCCAACTGCTGAGCTACGAGGGGCCCTTCGGGGTCGGCTACGCTATCGCCGCCTTCGAGGTGGAGGCCGGCCCCTCCAGCACCGAGGAGGAGGTGGAAGCCGAGATTCGCGGCGCCCACGCCCGATGCGTCCCCGCAAGGCAGGCTGATTCCGCAGCCGCACCGCACGATGGCGCGACCATGATGCCGGAGGCCGACTCCGCATTTGACGGCAATACCCTCGAGGCAGACGAGTGCCGCGACGAATACACCACCTCGGCGACGATTGCGCCGGAGGGCGGCTTCGTGGAGGAGCCCGCCGACAGCGCCCCACAGGACTGGTGGGACGCCGACGACGAGTCGCTGGCAAACGACGAGATCCTCTCCCTCGTGCTGGACCCCGAGGTAGACCCGCTCGTAGCCTTGGCCAGGCTGAGCGTCGAATCGATCGTGGGCACCGGCGAGGTGCTGGCGGTGCCGGACGGATTGCCCGACGACATGGTCGGGCGGCGCGCCGGCGCTTTCGTGAGCCTGCACGAGTTCGGCAATTTGCGCGGTTGCATCGGCACCATTGCCCCAGCGCGCCACAGCCTGGCCGAGGAGATCATCATGAACGGCGTGGCGGCAGCCACCGAGGACCCGCGCTTCGCCCCCGTGCGCCCGGCCGAGCTGGACCACCTTTCCTACTCGGTCGACGTGCTCGGCGAACCGGAGCCGGTAGATTCGCTGGAGCAGCTTGACCCGGCACGCTACGGCGTCATCGTGACCCGCGGCTTCAAGCGGGGGTTGCTGCTACCTGATCTGGAGGGCGTCGACACGGTCATGGATCAAATCGCCATTGCCAAACAGAAGGCGGGCATCGCACCGGACGAGGATGCGAAACTGGAGCGCTTCGAAGTGGTGCGCCACACCCTGGGCGGCGACGCTCGCAGCGAGTAACCGGCCCCCGGGCAGTCTCTTCCGCGGGCACACCCCCGCCGCGCGAGGCGGCTCCAAGGGCACGAAGGCGAGGCCCGACCCCGGCGAGGCATCCACGCCCATCCAGGCCGCCAGCTCGCTGCGGGCGCCGGCGCGGTGGGGCACGATGAGCCGCGCGGAGCGCACATCGGCCGGCGTGACGGACGGCAGCGCGGCCAACGGGTCATCGGCACCCACGAGCATGCCCCACCGGTCTTCGTGGGGCAGCCGCAGCATCTCGTAGCGATCCACGTCCACGGCGGGTTCATACTGGAGGAGCAGCCATGAACCTGCAGGACTATCTCGATCACTTGAACGCCGGTCGCACCGTCGTGGGCGGGTCGACCGAGCACCAGTTCATGCCCGGCGTGACCATCGGCGACGGCGCGGTCGCCGGGGCCGTGGTGACCCACGACGTCGAACCCCTCACCGTCGTCGGCGGTGTGCCCGCCCGCCCCCCCTCAAGCGCATCGAGCCGGAAATCAGATAGTCGCCACTTCCCAGCCACGCTCCACCATCAGCTGAACCGGCGTGAGCCTGCGAGCAGCCGCTTCCGCGAAGGCGTCTTCGTCGCGCGTCACGATGAGGTCGACGGCATCAGCCTCGGCAGCGGCCGCGATAATGCCGTCCTCGTAGTCGGGACGCTCCAAGTCCAGCGCCCGACGGCATACCAGATCATCAACGGCGACGACCCGAGCCAGCTCCAGCATACGCTCTACCGCGCCATAGGCGGCCTCGGCGCCCTTAATGCAATAATAGTTGATAAGCGATTTCACCAGGAGAGGAGAGTCGCTGGCCGCCGAAGCGAAGGGTAACCCTAGTACCAGTCGTGCTTCTCGTTGCGGTTGAGGGCGGCGATGGCGGCCATCTCCTCTTCCGTCAGCGCGAAATGGTAGAGCCGGTCATCTTCCTCGATATGGGCCGGATTGCTCGAACCGGGAATGACGACGACGCCACGCTGCAGGTCCCATCGCAGAATGACCTGGGGGATGGACACACCGTGGGTCTGCGCGATGGACGCGAGCACCGGATCGCTCAGAAGCTCGTCGTTGTGCCCGCGGTCGCCCAGCGGATACCAGGCCTGCACGGCGATGCCCTGGTCGTGGATGAAGGGCACCACGTCCGCATCCTGGTAATAGGGATGAATCTCGTTCTGCACGAGGGCCGGCTTCACCGACACACGGGGCAAAAACGCGGTCAGCTCGTCCACGTAGTAGCACGAAAGCCCGATAGCCCGCAGCTTCCCCGCCGTCAGAGCACGCCCCATGGCGCAGTAGGCCTCCACGTCGCCTGTGCCCCTACAGCGCGGCGATGAAGGCGTTCCAGCCGGCGTGGCCGCACTCGTCGTCCTTGAAGACGCCCGTGGCCTGGAGGATCTCGTAGTAGGCGGCACCGCACACCGGACGCACCTCGGGCAGATCGGCGGCCAAACGGCCCGGCAAGATGGCGCGGCCCATGATCTCGATGAGGCCGATGTTCTCTTTCTTGATGCGGAAGAGATGCTCCGGTACGTGGAAGAGGCCGCAAGGACGCTCCGGCGTCGTGCGGTTGTTGCGCAGCACGAGATCCATCACGTAGTCGTCGCCCTCGCGCCACAGGATGGGGTTAAGCGTGTTGTGGGGAACGACGGCCGCTGCCGGCGCCGCCGGCCTTTGACCGGTCCGGTCCGGGACTTTCCCCGGGCTGCCCCCGCTTATGCCGCTCGGCGAGAAGGCCCGGATGCCGCACGACTCGAAGGAGAAGGTGCGCCAGGCGTCCAGCACGCGGCACGCGCCCTCGCGCAGGGCCGCGCGGCGAGCCGAGCGCAGGCGCACCACCGAGGCCGGCCAGTCCACGATGCCGGCCCGTACGTCTGCAAGCCCCGGCAATGCGAACGAGCGCGTAAGAGGCGCCTTCATGAGGGGGAAGCGGTGGCCGCCGCCCTGGAGGTGGTCGTGGGCCAGAAGGGAGCCGCCCACGATGGGCAAATCGGCATTCGACCCGATGAACCACTGCGGGTAGGCGTCGGCGAAGGCGAGCAGCCGGTCGATGGTCGCGTGGGTGATGGCCATGGGACGGTGCACCGGCGCCGATACGATGAGGTGCTCGGGGAAGTACCCGTAGGGCGAGAACCACCAGGCCCATTCCTCGCCGGCAAGCTCCACCGAGCGCACGTCCCCGTCGCCGGCCCCGGTGCAGGCAAGGCTTCCGTCGGCGGCGCGCTGCCAGCAGAGGACGCACCCGTCCACGGCTCCCATCGCGCCGCCCGCTCCCCCACAGCCATGCGAGCCCTCGGGCGCCGCGCCGTCCGCGGGCGCTTCCGCAGCCCGGGCAATGGTCCGCGGATCCTTCTCAGGCTTGGCCAGGTTGATGGTGACCTCCAACGGCCCCGCGGGCGAATCAGCCACCCACGCGGGGTTTTCCACCGCGCTCACGGCAGGCGCTCCGCCCGCACCCCGGGCGCCCCCAGGGTCACCTCGCGGCAGGCCGCATAGCCGAGCAGCCCGTCCATGGCCCCCATGAAGCCATCGGCCTCCGCGCACGGCACGAACGCAAGTACTGAGCCGCCGAAGCCGCCGCCGTGGATGCGCCACGCCCCGCGCTCTCCGAGCAGGTGCGCCGCCAGGCTCTGGATGACCATGGCCGGCTGGCGCGCCTCGCTGCCAGGCTCGCGCAGCGAGACGTTCTGCAGGAACTGGGCCGACGAGGCGCCCGACAGGCGTACCTCGCGCAGGAAGAGCCCGAAGTCGCCGGCAGCCAATGCCGCGCGCTGGGCGTTCACCCGGGCCACCTCGTCGTAGTAGTGCAGCGCGCGCATGGCACGGCGATCCCCCAGCTCGGTGCGCACGCGCTGTAGCTGGGCCAGAAGCGTGTCCACCGGTGCATCGCCCAGGCGGGGCACGCCGAGCAGGTTGGCCACCATGCGCATGTCGGCGGGAATGGCGGCGAACTCGTCCTGGTGCAGCGAGTGGTCCTGCCGGCTGTCGATGAGCACGATACGGTAGCCCTCGGCAGCCGCATCGAGCGTCATCGGCTCCACCACAGGCACCTTCGGCGCGAAATCGATGGTCACCACGCCCCCGCAGGCGCAGGCCAGCTGATCCTGGGCGCCGCAGGGCTTGCCGAAGTAGCGCTGCTCGCACTCCACCGCCGCCAAAGCGACAGCCGCGGCATCAAGCGCAACATCACCGGAAGCAGCGGAGTCACCCGCCGGCGCGCCCGCATCTACCGCCGACACCGCGAACGGCCCCGGGCCGAACAGCCCCTCCAACGCCGCGCCCAGCATCACCTCGAAAGCGGCCGACGACGACAGCCCGCAGCCCGGCGGCACATCGGAGCAGGTCACGATGTCGAAGCCCCGCACCGCGCCGCCGCGGGCCTCGAACAGGGCCGCCATACCCCGCACCATCGCCGCAGACGAGAGCGCCTCCACTGGATGCGGGGCCGCCCATGACGGATCGGACAGGTCCACCTCGTCGGTGCCGAAACCCTCCATGACGGCGCGGATGCGCCCCAGGCCGTTCTCGGCCGCCAGTCCCCAGGTGCGCTCGCCGATAGCCGCCGAGATGACGCGGCCGCCCTGGTGATCCACATGGTTGCCGGCCACCTCCACGCGCCCCGGCGCCGACGCCTCCACAAAGGAGGCCCCCTCCCGCGGTGCTCCGAAGATTTCCTCGAACAGACCGCGCAGATGCGCCCAACGCCCGGCGTCCGCCTCGTCAGCTATCGCTCGCACAACTTCCACGTTCGGCCTCCTTCAGCTTGTTCACACGGCGGTCGTAAGTCAGAATGCCGTTCACTTCCTCTTCCACATCCGACAGCTGGGTGTACACGAACGCGGTCAAGCCCGCGTCCTCCAAAGCCGCCGCCTCGTCCAGCATAGCCCGCACCGCCGCGCGCCACGCCACCACATCGTCGAAGCTGTCGTAGCCGTAGCTGCCCGCGAAGGCGCAGTGGCCCTCCACGCGAAACGCCGCACCGCCGAACTCCGAAATGGCGAACGCCCGGCTGCCTCGTTCCGCCGCATAACCGCGCAGCTTCGAGGGGTCATCGGGATACACCTTCAACGTGCGGAAGTAGTTGTGCACCGAGAGAAAGTCGCCGCAATGCTGGTCGTACCAGCCGCTGACCGCATCCACCGGACGTGTCGGGTCTGCCCGGCGCACCGCCTCGGCCGCCAGCTCGGCGTTGAACTGGCCCCAACCCTCGTTGAACAGCACCCAGCAGGCAACCGACGGGTGGTTGCGCAGGTGATCCACCGTGGCCCGGCAACAGCGTCGCCACTGGTCGCGGTAGTGCTCGTCGCCAGCGCCCAGTTTCTGCTGGTGAGACGGCTCGCGATCGTCGTAGCTGTCCCAGCTGCCGCGCCACAGCGTAGGCCGAAAGCTCGTCTCCCACGTTCCGTAGGCGCCCCCGCCGCTTACCATATCCTGCCATACCAGCATGCCGAGCCGGTCGCAATGGTAGTACCAGCGATCGGCCTCTACCTTCAGATGCTTGCGCAGCATGTTGAAGCCGGCGTCCTTCATCGATTGGATATCGAAGACCATCGCCTCGTCGGAAGGCGCAGTCATAAGGCCGTCCGACCAGTAACCCTGATCGAGCACACCGCGCAAAAGCAGCGGCTCGCCGTTCAGAAAGAAGCGGCTGGTGCCGTGGGCATCGGCGCGCACCTCCACCGTGCGAAACGCCGTGTAGCTGTGCACCACATCGGTGCCGAAGCGCAGGGTCAGATCGTACAGATGGGGGTGCTCGGGGCTCCACAGCTGAGGGTCGGGCACGTCCACCGACACCCGCACCCTGCGCAGCGGATCACCGTTCTCCCCGGCCGGCGGCCGAGCTGCCGTGGCCCCCTCCTCCACGGGAACCGACGCCGATGCCACCGGCGCCCCGTTCCCGTCGGTCACATACAAACGCAGCAAGCCCTCATCGCCTCGCACGTCCGCATCGACGATCAGCCGACCTGCGGAAGCATCCGGTCGCAGCGCAAGCCCCTCGATACGGCGCGCCGGCACCACTTCCATCCACACCGGCTGCCAGATGCCGCTTTGGGCCGTATACCAAATGCCGCCGCGCTCCCGCTTCTGCTTGCCGCGCAGCTGCGTGCCCGCGTCGCTCGGATCGCGCACCGCCACGGCCACCACGATCTCGCTGCGCACGCCGGCGTCCAGCGCCGCCGCCCGCTCCTCGTCGAGCGTGATGGCCTCCGTGATATCGAAGACGAAGGGAAGGTACCCGCCCTCGTGCGTGCCGACGACGCGTCCGTTCACGCAGCAGGCGCAGGCGAAGTCCACCGCCTCGAAATGCAGCAGGCACCGCTCGCCCGGGCGCAGGCGGGGCCGCGGCACGCGGCGCACATACCAGAGCAGCTCGTCGGGAGCCAGCGCGCGCCTTACTCCCGAGAGCAACGACTCGGGCGAGAAGGGAACGAGAATGCGCCCGTCGCGCTCATCGGGCACCCGCACCGTCGGACAGGCGCCCACGGGCACAATGCAAAAATCCCACCAACCGTTCAGCATCGTGAACCGCTCGCGAGCAAATTGGGGGCGCGGGTGCTCCTGGCGCACCGCTGCCGGATCGAGCGCCTCTCCCCATACCGTGAGCATGGAGCGCTCTTCGCCCAGATCGTGCTTGCGGGGAGCGCTGGCCAAAACGCGCTTGATATCCACGGGCACTCCTCTCGCATGGCTCGCGCGACGCACTGCGGCTTCGCCGTCTTTTCCCTACGAACCGATGATAGCCAAACGAGAGGCCGCCAAACCAACCGTAACCGATTCGCCACACCGAATCCGCTTCGGATTCCGCGCGCCGCTCGGAATTCCCCTGGTTCTAGGCAACCGCCTCCGCCTGCTCATCCAGACGCAGCATGCGCGAAACGACACCGATAAGCATCTCGTCGTCGGCATCGGGATGAGACCGCAGGTAGCTGACAAGCCCCACGATAAGCACGTAGAACGTCTCGTACAGATGGTCGGACTGCGGATCGTATTTGCTTGGCTCCACCATCGGATGCATGACCATGAACTCGGCGCCCTGGGCAGCGAAGCGGTTGAGGAAGTCGAGGTACAGTGCCGCGTTTTCCTGAGTGGACAGGGCCATGCGGAACGTGTTCTTCTCGAATAGGACCATGCGCATGATCTTCACCATGGAGTGAAGGGATTCGTCGGCCCGCTGCGCCGCTCGGCTCTCATACCAGTGCTGCATGGCCTCAATGAAGTCGGTAATATACTGGTCGAGCACCGCCGAGGTTACTTCCTCTTTGTTCTGGAAGTAATGATAGAACAGCGAGCGCGTAACCCCGACGTGGTTGGTGATGTCCTGGATAGAGGTGTGGGCCAGGCCCTTCTCCTCGTACAGCTCCCGCGCCGCCACGACAATCTCGGCACTGCGCTTAGCCGTGTCGTTGCTGCGCAGAACCTCCCTCGCAGCGATGCCTCGCCGATTCTTTCGCGTCGATTGCATAGGACCTCCTCAGGACAGCACGGCGGTGGGACACCGATGGGGCTCGCGAGCGAGCGGGGAATGGAGCACGTGGTGCTTATGTGCCGGAAAGACTATACGACTGCACAAAAATATGACATCTCTGCGTAAGACCACTGTTACCTCCCCGTCATTAACTGTTAACAGACCGTGCAAAAGCGTCCATAGAGATCGACCCATCGCCGATCATTACCCTGTCACAACTCTAAACTGCCCTCCAGGAACGCCAGGGTAATGCCAGGGAAGCGTCGGGAACTGGGGCATCTCTCCTCAATCGCCCCTCAGCGAACCGGAGCGGCCCGAAAAGACGTACAATGGCATACGGCCCCGTTCCGCTCGAAGAAGATGAAGCCCTCCCCCGTTCGAGTCTGCTACTTGTGCAGGCATATAAGGAGAATCCCCATGGCGAAAACGTTATCGAGAATCGTGCTGGGCCTTGCGATTGCGCTCCTCGCGATCGTGGGGGCCTATGCGGCCTATGTGGTCTTCACCTACGACCGCCTGGACGACAACTTGCCCCTCGCAGTAGACGGGCCGGCCCAGACAGGGGAAGAGGCGAACGACCCCATAGCCGTCGGCACCGCGCTGACCCTCGCCTCGGCGAACATCGGCTTCGGGGCCTACAACCGCGACTTCGACTTCTTCATGGACGGCGGCACCGGCTCGGTGGCCGCCAGCGCCGAGGTGGTGCGCGAGGACGTCGTCGGCACGGCCGAGGCCGTTCGAAAGACCGGCGCCGACTTCGCGCTATTCCAGGAGGTGGATGTCGACGGCACCCGCAGCCACCATGTGGACGAGTACGCCCTCTTGCGCGAGCAGTTCCCCGCCGATGCGGCCGTCTTCTGCCAGAACTACGATTCCGCGTTTCTGGCCTGGCCCCTCTACGCGCCCCACGGCGCCAACCGCGCGGGCCTGGCCACATTCTCCGCCTTCCCCATTACCGATGGCACGCGCTACCAGCTGCCCATCTCCGAGGGCTTCGGCAAGTTCCTCGATCTGGATCGGTGCTTCTCGCTGTGCCGCATCCCCACCGATGATGGCCGGGCTCTGTCCCTCATCAACGTGCACCTGTCTGCCTACGGCGCCGACGAGTCCATCATGGCGGCCCAACGCGCCAAGCTCTACGAGGTCATGGTGCGCGAGCGGGAGGCCGGCAACTACGTCATCGCCGGAGGCGATTTCAACCATGATATGATCGGTGTGTCGGGCGAGGTGTACGGCAACGAGGTGCAGGCGGTAGAGAGCTGGGCGAAGCCCTACGACTTCGACGGCGTGCCCGCCGGGTTCACCGTAGCCGCCAAGGCGAAACTGGACGAGGTGGGCATCGAGGCCTTCGCCGACGCCGCCACCTGCCGCGATGCGGGCCGCCCCTACGACGGCACCAACGACCGCTGGATCATGGACACCTTCATCTACTCCGACAACGTGACCTGCATCGATTACGCCACCGTGGACTTGGATTTCGCCTATTCCGACCACAACCCCGTGAAACTCACCTTCGAACTCGGCACCGCATCGTCCTGAGGCACCCCTGCGATAGCCGCAACCTGAAAGAGAGGCCCCATGACCTGGATTGACAAAGCCCGCGCGAGATATCCCCTCCCCGTAGAAGAGGAGGGACTGCTCGTAAACGTCGTGCTTGCCTCGGTGCTGCTCACCCTGCTGGCGGCCATGGCGTGCTCCATGATGCTCTCCGTGCTGCAGGGGGCAAATCTGTGGGACGCCCTTACCTTCAGCTGGGCCGCCGGTATCGCCAATGCCCTGAAGGTGGGCTGGCCCTGGTCGCTGGCGCTGGGAGCCGGACTTGGCGCGGTGCTGCTGGCCGTAAATGCCCTGGGAGAACGTGCGATCCTGCACGGCCCCCGCGACGAGTGGCGCGAATCCCTGCTCGAGATGCGCGAGGGCTTGAACGGCGAGCTGCCCCGGGTGGCGGCTTGGAAAACGCCTTTGCTGATGTTGGCCGTGGCGGCCGTGGAAGAGACGGGGTTTCGCTATGCGGTCATCGGTGTGGTCATGGTCGTGGCCGAGCCTGCCGTAGGGTTTCTGCCCGCCGCCGTGGTGGCCGTCGGCGCCTCGGCGGCTGTGTTCGCCGTCATGCACTTCCAATACCGCGGCTACGCCACCATGCTTGTGGGCGTGCTGGGACTGCTGTTCGGCATCGTCTACGTTGCCACCGGGGCGCTTCTCGCCGTCATCGTTGCCCACTGGATCTACGATGTGGGCGTTGTCTTCAACGAGGCCCGCAAAATGACGCGCGACCCCCACTACTTCCCCGATGGGAACGCCCCCGAGAACGCCGTCGAGGAAGAACTCCAGCGGGCGACGTCTGGGGAATAGAACCGGCCCGCAGCCTCTGTCGGGCGTACGGGCCAGCAGTTCCGCCGCGAGCCTACTTCACCAGCATGCCGACGGCCACCTCGTCGGCAGTCTCGTCGCCCTCCAAGGTGCGCAGAAGCTGGATGCCGAAGGGAAGGGCGGTGCCGGGGCCAGTAGCGGTGATGAGGTTCTCATCCACGAAGACGTCGGCGGCAGCCTGGTACACGCCAGCCGGCCAGCCCTCCTCGCAGCTCGGGTAGCAGGTAGCCTTGCGCCCGTTCAGCAGGCCAGCGCGGGCCAGCAGCATGGGGCCGGCGCAGATGGCGGCCACGGACTCCCCCGCTTCCATGCGGCGCGTCAGCTCGGCCATGACCCGGGCGCTCTTTCCCAGGTTATCCACACCCACCGAGCCGCCGGGCACCACAGCCATGGCGAAGCCCGTCAGGTCAAGGGCGGAAAGCGGCGCATCGGCCACAAGCGTCACCCCGTGGGCCGCGCGAATCGCCAGATCGTCCTTGATGCTCGCGAGCACCACCTCCACCCCGCCGCGACGGAGCACATCCGTGGGCGCCACCACTTCCAACGGCTCGCAGCCATCGGCCAGAAACACCACTACGCTCTTGCTCATAGGGACCTTCCTTCCCGGAACTTTCGACACCTGGTGCCTATTGTACGCCAAGGAGAGCTCCGCCCTCGACGCAGCTGTTGATACCGGGATGCAGAGGCGTTTGGTTCCCTTGGGGCGATTTTTGCGCAGTAAGCGCCGCGAGATAGACATCCGCGTTTCGCAGATCGCTCGCAACGCCCCTCGACGTTGCTGATGGCGTAGGGATACAGTCACGTTTTCCCAGTTCAAACGATTTTCAACATCATCGTGCCGGCTTTTGCCCACCTCCCGGCAACAATCGCAGTTCAATGGCAATCTACTTCGCGGCGTTTGCTGCGCAAAACGACGGTTTCAGAAACACGACCGACTCGATGAGGGCAGCAGCTACAATAGACGGCAACAGGAGAGGAGCGGGATGTTCGAAAGCGCACGAAAATTGACACCTTTACGGCAACTCGGATGGGGTTTTCTGCTCGCCTGGGTGTTCTGCGTGTTCTATACCAATGCCACCGGAGAGGTAGGAGGCGAGGCGACGGGCTCGCCGACCTTCGCCGAGAGCCTCTTCTATGCCGCATTTCCCCTGGCAGCGTCGGTCATCACCCTCGTTGCCATCGTCATCGCCGAGCCCCGTATCGGCGCACCGACCGATCACCGCCCCCTCGTGATAGCCGCCCCCGTGCTAACCGCCGCGAGCACGCCGCTCATGTTTACCACCGTTGCCGATCCGGTAGCCCACGCCGCGCTCTTCGCCATCGGCTCGATCGCCACAGGTGTCGGCAGCGCCCTTCTATGGGTGATGTGGGGCGAGTACTACGCTGTTGTCCCCCGCGAGGAATCAGAGATGCTCGCCCCCGCTTCCGCCGTCTCGGCAGCGCTCGTCGTTCTTTTGGTGTCAGCCATGGACGGCTGGGTAGCCGTCGCCGTGGCCACGGCGCTTCCCCTGCTGTCGGGCCTCTGCTTTCGCCTTGTATGGACCCCTGAAGCCCACCGAGTCGAGCGCGCTTTGGCCAAGCACGGCAGAACGGGGCACGACGCGACCCATCGCCCCCTGGCGGGCCTCGGCCGCACAGGCTTCGGCATTCTCACGGTATTCGCCATCGTCAGCATCGCCGGCATGGGCCAGACGCATTGGCTGGAAGGCGCACCGCTTCAAGCCATCCTGCTCTTCAGCACCCTTATGATGGCCGTGGTGGCGCTCATGGCCGTGTCGGGCCCGCGTCGCATGTCCCTGTTCTTCCTCTACCGCTGGATGTGCCCCACCCTCGTCATCGGATTCGCCGCCGTCATCCTGTTCGGCAGCGGAGGGGGCATCGCGACCGTGGCTGCCTCGCTCGGCGGCCGCTTCACCTTCTGCCTCATCGCGCAGATCTACTTCGCGAACTATGCCGCCGCCGGGCGCGCCACCCCCGCCCAGGCATCGAGCCTCGGGTGGCTGTTCGTGCACGCCGGCGACCTTCTCGGGGTAGTGGCCTGGATTGCCTTGGGGCCGTGGGTCGCTGCCGATCCTGCGGCCATCCTGTGGATCAGCACCGTGAGCATTGTCGTTCTCGTCGTCGTCACCATGATAGTCATGGGCGATACGGCGACCTTTTTGCGCGTGCCCGAGCGCGATGCTATCGAGGCCGTTACCAGCGGCAAGACCGGCGCTATCGTCGGCACCGATAGCGAGGCCAGCACCGACGCCGTCCGCACTGGCGCCAACGCGCGCTGCAACAACGACACTCCCCTTTACCCCGACGGGACCGGCAGACGCTCGGAAGTCGTCGCCACGGAGCCCGCGCCAAATCCCGCGAACGAGTCCGCCATCGAGGCCAACCTCGAGGCGCGCATCGCCGCACTTGCCGCGGAACACCGGCTCACGCCCCGCGAAACCGAGGTGTTCGCGTTGCTTTCCCAGGGCCGCTCCATCCCCTACATCCGCGACGAGCTCATCATCAGCCGCGAGACAGCGGCCACTCACGCCAAGCACATCTACGCGAAGCTCGGCGTGCATTCCCGCCAGGAGCTCATCGACCTCGTGCAGCGCTAGATTGCACCGAAATCGACGGTTTTCGTAGTCCAGAACCGCAGCCATAGGTATGTCCAAGTCTCTCACCTGCGAAAACAGGCATCGCCTATATCCTCGATCGCCGCAAACGACGCGGCGAGACTACGAAAACCGTCGATTTCTGCTCATTTTGCCTACCTCCCTGCGCGCAACAGGCCCCGAAAGGTCGCCGCGCCGCCGCGCACGGGCCTGCGACTCGCGCCCCGCGCCAAGCAAAGGGCTCCCCCGAGGGGGAGCCCGAAACGGTCGCCTGCTTGAGGGAGGGATGGCAGGCTCGGGAAGCGCGTTTCTCCTCGCTCGCGGCCTACGCCACGCCGAGGGCGTGCTTGGCGGCGATGCGGGCAAAGGTGGCGGTACGACCCGCATTGATGCCCGTGAAGTTAGACGGGTAGTTGTGCGGGTAGAAACCGCCCTGGTCGTTGCCGCACACGTAGAGGCCCTCGATGGGCGTGCCGTCGGCGCGCAGCGGCTGGGAGTTCACATCGGTGTTCACGCCGTGGATGGTCACCAGCAGCGCGCCGGCGATGCGGGCGGCGTAGAAGGGCGCAGCCTCCACGTCGGACAGACGGTAGGCAGGCTTGCCGAAATCGACGTCCTCGCCTGCGGCGGCCAGCTCGTTGTAGCGGGCCACGGTGGCCAGGAACGTCGCCTTCTGGTCGGTGTCGAACTCCATGAGATCGGCCAGCTCCTCCAACGTGTCGGCTTTCTTCAGCGAGCCGTTCTCCAGGCGGGGCTCAAGCCAGAAGGAATCCAGGTGTTCCTTCGTGAGCGCCTCGCAGTCGTACACGTCGGCGTTGAAGGCCGTGCCCGAGGGCGCCGGGTACAGACGCGAGCAACCGCAGGTGTCGAACTGGGCGATGTCGTCCCAGTAGTTGCCATCCCACACGATCCAGCTGTAGTGCTTGGGCTGGGCCGAGCCGAGCGCGTAGCTCATGGGATAGCACTGGTCCTCGTTCATGAAGCGCTCTCCGTTCACGTTCACGTGCAGGAAGGGCTGGCTGCCAGGCAGGAAGATGTCGCCGCCCATGCGCGATCCGTCGAACTCGTAGCCGTCGGGCAGGATGGCGCGGTTCCACACCATGCAGGCGCCGCCGTTCTCCAGCTCGGCGCCGGCCCACATCGCCATGCGGATGCCGTCGCCCTCCTCGGTGACGGAGCTGTTCAGCGCGCACCACATGGAGTTGCCCGGGCACAGCTCGTCGAGCATCTCGATGTTGGCGCCGTAGCCGCCCGTGGAGATGATAACGCCCTTGGCGGCGTTCACCTGCACGAAGCCGTTCTCGCCCTCGGCGATGACGCCGGACACGCGGCCCGACTCGTCCTGCACGAGCATCTTCGCCGGGGTCATGAAGCGGATCTCGCCACCGAGCTCCTGGGTGAACACGTCGCTCATGACCGCCAGGTGCGCGTAGGAGTTGTAGTTCGGGCCGTCGGGGTTATATTCGCCCATGCAGGGGTTGTAGCACATGGCCGGGTAGTAGGCGTGCGGATCGTCGGGGCAGTGCCACTCGAAGGGGAAGAGCATGCCCTTGGGCTCCAGCGTCTCCTTCATCCACTCGATCATCTCGCCGGACTTCTCGGCCCAGGTCTTGTACAGCACCATGCTGACATCGCCCGCCTGGGTCGTGGAGGCATGGTTGAGAAGCGTGGGCACGTCCTCGTGATGGTCGGGCTCGAGCGCCGAGTTCAGCGCACCGATGGCCTCGCGGGCCGCAGCGATCTCGCCGGCCTTCTCCAGCACGATCACCTTGGCGCCGTTCTGGGCAGCGGTGGTGGCGGCCACCAGGCCGCCGTTGCCCGCGCCGATGACGACGATGTCGGCATCCACCGTCTCGGCGACGTCGGCGGGTATCTCGGGCTTGTCGCGCCAGGACGAGGCGGCCTCGCCGGTGTCGGCGGTCTTCGTGCCGCCCTCGGCCGCCGGCGTGGGCGCACAGGCCGTAAGCCCCATGGCCGCCAGGGCGCCGGCAGCGGCCGCGCCCGTCAGAAATCCACGGCGAGAGAGATTGGTTTCCATAGCAGATCCTCCTTGGTATCGGTTCCGTCCGGCCCTCCCTAATCGAACCGAACGAAATGCAGCCTACCTGAGGACCCACCCCAAAACCATCGCCCGCATTCGGGTATTTACCCTCATGCAACCTGGGAAAACGCGAAATATACCCGAGAATGGGTGAGATGGTTTCAACCCGACTGAAGCGCTATCTAGCCCAGCAGCTGGGCGACGCGGGCGCAGATGAACGAGCTCAGCGCGGCGAGGCGCTTCTTGCTTATGCACTTGCCCTCGGGGCGAAGGAACCGGTACTCCTCGATGAAGCCGCCGCCGTCGAAGGAGAAGTCCGCCAGCGCTTCCACCTGAGCTCGCTGGACATCCCCCATCATGGCCCTCCCTTGCCAGTCCAGCGTCGCATCCATGATGCCTGGGGCATCTGCGAGGCGTGCCTGCAAATCAGGCACAATCAGCTGTTCGTCGAAATCCCGCGAGAACAGCGAGACGTTGTGGTCGAACAGCGGCGCCGTGCCGAGGATCTCGCCGGTTCGGTTGTCCCGCAGCACGCCGAAATTGCCGCTATGGCGATCGGTGTTGGCGATAATCGAATCGAACACTGCCATGGATTTGAAGTGCTCGACCGCCTCGTCGCCGAGCTCGGCAAAGTAGGCCAGGGTCAGCTCAAAATCGCACAGCTGGGCGAGGTCGGAGGGAAGGCACAACTCAAAGGGCACGAAAGCCGTATCGCGGTCATTGAACAACTCGCAGGTGGAGCAGAGCTTCCCCTGCCATTCGGCGAGTTGGTAGGGCACCGCGTCAACGCCGGCCGCGCGAGCCACCTGCCAGGCCAGCTGCTCCGAATAGGGCTCGCGGCCGTAATTGGGCGCCGCTGCGGCAGACCCCGCCTTGTAGAGCACCAGCTTGCCGCCCACCTGGCGCCAGGTTTTGGGGAAGGCACCAGACGGCGTGAGGTCGGAGGGGCGGCCGACGCCCACCACGCCCTGAGGAAGAGCGCCCGTGTAGGCGATAACCTGAAGCACCTCGTCGAAGGTGTTGTCGAATAAGTTGTACTCCCCATAGGGAATGTCGTCGTCGGCCGGAACGATAGAGTAGGCGTCGTTCACCGACACGCCACGCGATAGGTCAATGATGCCCTTGGTGTCGGAGGGCGCCAGACCATAGGGCCGCAGCACCTCTTCCAAATAGGTGCGTCCCTTCGGGATGCGACGGCTCTCCAAAAAGCGGGCCAGCTCCACGTCGCTTTGCACTTGGCCAAGATTGAGGGGCAGCAGATGCACGGCCGAAGAATCGACCTCGAGGCAGCTCGCCCGAAACCCCGTGAGCGTCGGCTCGAACTGGAACTGCGCCAAAGTCCGATCGTATAGTTTCAGTTGGTATGTCTGCCTCTGCGCCATGGGAGGATTCTACCATAGGGCGGAGGCAGTAAGCCCATGCGCCTTGGGCGCCCCCTAGCAGCCGAAGAGCTCCTCGGCGGCCTCCATGCGCTCGGGGATGGGCACGCCGAAGGGGCAGCGGGGCTCGCACTGGCCGCAGCCGATGCAGGCCCCGGCGGTGACGGCCATGGCCTCGTAGTGGGCCTGCACCGAGGCGGGCACGGGAGCCGCGCTGCCCCCGACGGCCACCTCAGCCAGGTCGTAGAACTTGTTCGCGAGCGCGATGTTGATGCCCACCGCGCACGGGGCGCAATGCCCGCAGTAGGTGCACTGGCCCATATAGGCGTGCTTCGGGGCGCCGGCCAGCACGCTGGCGTAATCGCGCTCGGCCGCCGTGGCGCCCTTGTAGGCCAGGGCCTCTTCCAGCTGCTCCACGGTTTCCACGCCCACCATGACGCTGGCCACGGCCGGGCGCGTGAGCGCGTAGTGAATGCACTGCACCGGTGTGAGCGCCACGCCGAAGGGCGACGTATCGGCCGCGAGCAACCGCCCGCCCGCATAGCCCTTCATCACCGTGAGGGCGGTCTCGGTCGCCTCGGCCCGAGCGTACAGGCGGGCACGTACCGGCTCGATGCCGTCGCCGCCTACGTTCTCGTAGTCGCCGAACAGGTCGTCCAAGTTCTCCGAGGCGGGCATCATGTCGAAGGCCGGGTTCAGCGAGAACATGACGACCTCGATCTCCGGCTCGTCCACCGCAAGCAGCGCCACCTCAGGGTTGTGGGTGGAAAGGCCGATGTGGCGAATGCGGCCCTCGGCCAAAAGCTCGCGCATGTAGGCGATGAAGTCGCCGGCCATGATAGAGCGGAACTCGTCGCAGGCATCCACGTAGTGGATCATGCCGATCTCCACATGATCGGTACGCAGCCGCGCGAGCAGGTCGTCGAAGGCGGGACGCACCAGCGCCATATCGCGGGTGCGCACGTACTGGCCGTCCTGCCAGGTGCTGCCCACGTGTCCCTGGATGACCCACTCCTCGCGCGCAGGCGCGAGCGCCTCGCCCAACGCCGAGCGCACGGCCGGGTCGCTCATCCAGCAGTCGACGATGTTTATGCCCGCCGCCGCGCCCCGGGCGGCCATGGCGTTCACCTCGGCCTGCTCCATCTTGCCGATCCACTCGGCCCCGAACCCGATGACGCTCGCCTGCAATCCCGTGCGGCCCAGCTTGCGGTATTCCATGGTGCTCCTCTCGCCCCTTGTCTCGTTGCGGCCATTCAATCACTTGAAGCGAACTCCAGGTCAACGATTATAGCGTGAAGCCCTTCTGCATTATCGGTCGTTGACGCGCCGCCAGGGGTCGACGGGCGTACACTGGCCCCAAGGATCGGCGCCGTCCCGCGCCCGCCAACGACAAGGAGATGCCATGCTGAACCATTTCTGCAAGCAACCGCTCTGGGAGTGCACCCGCACCCTGGCCGCCGTGGCCCAGGGCCAGGCGCCAGCCGACACCGTCATCACCAATGCGCGGCTCGTGAACGTGTGCACCGCCGAGATTCAGGACGACATCGCCGTGGCTATCGCCTGCGGGCGCATCGCCTACGTGGGACCGAGCGCCGACCACTGCATCGGCGAGGACACCCACGTCATCGAGGCCGCCGGCCAGGTGATTGCTCCCGGTTTCCTCGATGGGCACATCCATGTGGAATCCTCCATGCTCGGCGCCGGCGAGTACGCCCGGGCCGTGGTGCCCCATGGTACCGTGGGCATCTACTGGGACCCCCATGAGGTGTGCAACGTGCTGGGGCTTGAAGGCGTGAAGGTGATGATGGACGATGCCGCCCGCACGCCCCTGAAGGCCATGGTCACCACGCCCTCCTGTGTGCCGGCCGTGCCCGGCTTCGAGGACACCGGCTCCTTCGTGGGGCCCGAAGAGATCGCCGAGTCCATGACCTGGGACGGGGTGGTGGGCCTCGGCGAGATGATGAACTTCCCCGGCGTGCTGGCCGGGGCCGACCACGCCCACGGCGAGCTGGCCGAGACGCTGAAGGCCGACAAGGTCATCACGGGCCACTACTCCATCCCCGAGACCGACCAGGGACTGAACGCCTACATTGCCTGCGGCGTGCGCTGCTGCCACGAGTCCACCCGGGCCGAGGACGTGCTCGCCAAGATGCGCCTCGGGCAGTACGCCCAGCTGCGCTACGGCTCAGCCTGGCTCGACCTGCCCCAGCTGGCCGCCGCCATCACCGAGACCGGCATCGACACCCGCTTCGCGAACCTCATCTCCGACGACACCCACCCCCACACCCTGGTGGCCGAGGGGCACCTCGACTACATCCTGCGCATGGCCGTGAGCCTGGGCATCCCCGTCGTGGCCGCCATCCAGATGATGACCATCAACACCGCCACCTGCTTCCGCATGGAGCACGAGCTGGGCTCCATCACCCCGGGCAAGTGCGCCGACATCGTGTTTCTGGACAACCTGGAGGATTTGAACGTCGTGCGCACCATGATCGACGGCGACGTGGTGGCCGAGAACGGGCAGATCACCTTCGATCTGGCGCCCTTCGACTACCCGGACTGGGTCACCCACTCCATGCACCTGGGGCGCACCATCATCCCAGACACTTTCCGCGTGGAAGCGCCCGCCGGCGCCTCCGACGGCGATGCCGTCACCGTGCGGGCCATCGAGCTTCTGCCCGGATCGGTGCCCGACCGCGCGGCCTCCGTGGCCCTCGCCGTGCGCGACGGGGCCCTGGAAAGCGATCTGGACCAGGACGTGCTGAAGACCTTCGTCTTCGAGCGCCACCACGAGACGGGCACGTTCGGCGTGGGCTTCACCAAGGGCTTCGGCATCAAGCGGGGTGCGATGGCCTCCACCGTGGCCCACGATGCCCACAACCTGCTCGTGGTGGGCACCAACGACAATGACATGGCCCTGGCGGCCAACACGCTCGCCGAGGCGGGCGGCGGCATGGTCGTGGTGGCCGACGGCGAGGTGCTCGGACTCGTGGAGCTGCCCATCGCCGGGCTCATGGATGCCCTGACCGCCGAGGAGATGAGCGCGAAGGTGCACCACCTGGAGGACACCTGGGCCGAGATCGGCTGCACCATGCCCTCCCCCTTCATGACCATGGCCCTCATTCCGCTGGCCTGCCTGCCCGAGCTGCGCCTCACCAACCGCGGCCTGGTGGATTGCACCACCTTCCAGTTCACCGATTTGGTGGTGGACGGGGAAGCCGAGTAGGAACGCGGAGCACGAGACGCGCCCGAGTCCCCGACGACGGGGCCGGACCCCATCACCCCCCTCGTCAGGACGAGTCCACGGCGTCGTCGCACCCGTCGGCGCATCCTGCATCGCCGCACTCGTCGGCGTAAGCGCGACCGTGCCCCCGACGCATCCCGGGCGCCCTTCCACGCTTCGCCGGCGCTGCTTGGCCGATGCAAGACGAGCGCCCCTCGCGCATGGTGGTATGTTCGTACCTGAGAAAACAACCAGGGAGGAAATCTCAGTGATTATCGGCATCACCACCACGCTCAACGAGGCCGACGGCTTCCAACGCGTCAACGTGGAGTACATCAACCGCGTGGCCGCCACAGGTGCCGCACCGGTGCTGCTCACGCCCATGCGCGGCGGGGCCGAGGCCAACCGCGCTCTGGCGCGGCAGGTCATCGATACGGTGGATGCGCTCGTCATCACCGGCGGCGGCGATGTGCACCCCCGCTACTACGTGCCCGATCCAGCCAAGAACCGCGATGCCCTGAACATGGACGACGTGGCAGCCCTCGGCTGCGGCTCGGCGTCCCATTGCCGTTCCACGGGCGCACCCGTGCCCTTCTGCGGTCACAACGCATCTGACGAGGCCTTCCGCCAGGCCATGGGCGGCCCTCCCGGCCCTGACGAGGTGACCACCTTGGACGGCCGCAACGTGCTCACCGACCCGGAGCGCCCGGCCGTGCCCTGCCTGTCCGATCTGCTCGCCGTCAGCGAGGACCGCGATGGCTTCGAGCTGGAGCTGGCCCGTCTGGCCCACGAGCGGCGCATTCCGTGCCTCGGCATCTGCCGCGGCATGCAGGTGATGAACGTGGCCTTGGGCGGCAGTCTCTACCGCGACCTGTACAACTGCGGCGTCACCGAGCGGGGCCACCGCCAGGAACCGCCCTACGACCGCACCACCGACACCGTCGCCATTGCCGCGGGCAGCCTGCTGGCCACCGTGCTCGGTGCCGCGGGGGCCTTCGACGTGAACTCCATGCACCACCAGGGCATCGACCATGTAGCTGCGGGCCTTTTGGTGTCCGCGCGCTCGGGCGACCGGGTGGTGGAGGCGGTGGAAGATCCGCACCTGCCCTTCTACCTGGGCGTGCAGTGGCATCCCGAGTACTTAGACCGGTGCCGCGGCCTCTTCAACGCCCTGGCCGCCGCCGGCGAGCGCTTCGCGGCCCAGCGGAAAGCAACGGTTTCGCAAGGCTAGAAGCGCCGCCGCTGTCCCTTCCCCGCCCGTGCGTTAAGCTGAGCATATTGAACGGCGTCAAACGAGCGGGCGGAAGGTGTCATGACAACCCACGAATGCGATAGACCGCCCCTTCTCTTCCCCGAGCCTTTGCGGGAAGGGGTCATCCTGGCGCGGCCGAACCGCTTCATCATGGACGTGGACTTCGGCGAAGGCGCCCCCATGCGCTGCCACTGCCCGGCGGTCTCGCGCATCGGCGACCTGGATCTGGCAGGACGGCCCTGCCTGGTATCTGATTCCCGCAACCCCCGGCGCAAGCTGCCCCTCACCGTGGAGGCCTTCTCGCTGCAGCAACCCGACGCGGCCGAGAAGCAATGGATCGGCATCAACCAGAACGCCTCGAACCGCTACGTGGAGCATTTCCTGCGCGAAGACGCCTTCAAGGCCATCACCGGGCCCGTGGACCAGCTGCGCCGCGAGGTGCCCTTGGGCTCCTCGCGCCTCGACTTCCTCGTGAACGAGAGCCAGTACCTGGAAGTGAAGACGCCCCTCGTGCAGATACAGACCGCCATTCCGCCTTGGGTGTCCACGGTGCCCCCGGCGCCCTTCAACTCCACCGAGCGCGTCCAGCGCCATCTGCGGGAACTGGCCGCGTCCCTCCAGCACAACGAGCGGGCCGTCATCTTGTACTGCCTCTACTACGAAAACGACGGCTTCCGCTACTACCACGGCACCACCTACGAGGAGATGCTCGCCTGCGTGGATAAGGCCCGCGCCGCCGGCGTGGAGCTCTGGCAGGCCGACTTCGCCATCACGCCCGAGGCTGTGGCTCTTACCGGCTACCGCCCGCTGGAAGAGTGGTAGCGAGCGCCGAGCCGGGAGCCCCAACCGATAGCGAGCCCACGCCACAAGAACAGGAGCGGCCTTGCGACCGCCCCTTGCATCGTTGTCCGTGCCCTTGCGTGCCCAAAGGCCCTAAGCCTCTTCGGCCACTTCCAGAACCTCTTCCTCGAAGCCCGCATGATCGGGCTCGTAGCCGCGGTTATCCGGCACGAGAAAGATGAACACAAGCGAGCTCAACAGCAGGAAGAACGGGTAGAACAGAAACGGCATGATCTGGAACGCCGACACATTGAAGCCGAGCTCGGCGCAGGCGGAGATGGCCACGAGCATCTGGGCGCCATAGGGAATCACTCCCTGGAACACGCAGGAGAAGGTATCCAAGATGGATGCGGTCTTGCGCCGGGAGATGTCGTAGGTCTCGGCCATCTCGTGGGCGATGGGGTTCGCCATCACGATGGCCACGGTGTTGTTGGCCGTGGCGATGTCCATGGCGCCCACGAGCAGACCCATGCCCAGCTGGCCGCCCTTGCGCCCCTTGAACACGCGTTTGATGCCGGCGAGCAGGGCCACGAAACCGCCGTTCTCGCGAATGAGCGCGCAGATGGCGCTTACGAGCACGGCCACCATGGTGGTCTCGAACATGCCGGCCGCTCCCGTGCCCATGTTCCCCAAAAGATCGGTGGCCTCCACCGCGCCCTCGGCCACCACGATGATGGAACCGGACAGGATGCCCAGCAGCAGCACGACGAACACGTTGATGCCCAGAATGCCGCCCACCAGCACGATGAGGTACGGAACGAGCTCGATGAGGTTGTAGTCGTTGTGCACCGTGCCCGAGATGTTGGATCCCAGGGACAGCGCCAAGATGAGCACGAGGGTCACGATGGCCGCGGGCAGGGCGATCTTGAAGTTCTCGCGGAACTTGTCCTTCATCTGGCAGCCCTGGCCCTGGCAGGCGGCGATGGTGGTGTCGGAGATGAACGACAGGTTATCGCCGAACATGGCGCCGCCCATGACCGAGCCCACGCACAGAGGCAGGCTGAAGCCGGAGGCAGCCGACACGGCCACGGCAATGGGGGTGATGAGCGTGATGGTACCCACCGAGGTGCCCATGGAGATGGACACGAAGCAGCTGACCACGAACAGCACGGCCACGGAGAACTCCGCCGGAATGATGGACAGCATGAGGTAGGCCACCGACTCGGCCGAGTCGCGCCCCACGGTGCCCACGAACACGCCGGCGGCCATGAAGATGAGGATCATGGTGACGATGGTCTTATCGCCGATGCCACGGCCCATAACCACCAGCTTGTCATCGAAGGGCAGCTTGCGGTTCTGGAAGCAGGCCACCAACAGCGCAATAAGGAAGATCACCACGATGGGGATGTTGTAGAACCCCATGGAGATGCCCATGCCGTACTCGAACAGAACGCCGAGCCCCAAATACAGCACGAGAAACACCCCGATAGGCAGCAGCGCCGCCACATTTCCCTTTTTCACGTCGAACTTCACCTTCTTCGTCTCTGAAAAAACAGCCCGCCTATAGTACACCACAAAAACCGCTGCCGATGCGTCATCTTCTTCACGCGGCCCTTACTTATAATAGATGGTGAGACATCGCCCCGTCAGAACGGACATTCTATGGACAACCCAGCCGAAAACCGCGTCGAGGAAGGCGCCTGCGAGACCTCCGACGACATCGCCGCCGAGGCTGCCGAGCGCGGCGCCTGCGCGGACGCCGACAACCCCGTCGCACCCATCGACCCCTTCGAGCCGGGTTCCCTCGGCTGGCTTCTGCCCTGGGCCGAAACGGGCGAGGGCGACGTGCTTTCCCCCGACGAGGCCCTGGAAGTGTTCCTAGAGTGGGTAGAGGCCCGGGGCATGGAGCTGTGGCCCCACCAGGAAGACGCGCTCATGGACCTGGCCGTGGGCGATTCGGTCATCCTGGGCACGCCCACCGGCTCGGGCAAGTCCATGGTGGCCCTGGGACTGTGCTTCATGGCCGTGGCCACGGGGCGCACTGCCTACTACACGGCCCCCATCAAGGCGCTCGTGTCCGAGAAGTTCTTCGACATGGTAGATGTGCTCGGCCGCGAGAACGTGGGCATGATCACGGGAGATTCCACCATCAACACCGAGGCGCCGGTCATCTGCTGTACGGCGGAGATCCTCGCGAACCAGGCTCTGCGCGAGGGCGCCGCGTCGAAGGTGACCTGCGTGGTGATGGACGAGTTCCACTTCTTCGCCGACCCCGACCGCGGCTGGGCCTGGCAGGTGCCGCTGCTCACCCTGACAAACGCACAGTTCCTGCTCATGAGCGCCACGCTCGGCGACGTGACCGACATCGCCGCCCTCGTGGAGGAGCGCACCGCACGCCCCGTCGACCTTGTCACCGACGCGCCGCGGCCCGTACCGCTGTCCTACGACTACACCTTGGAGACGCTCGAGGCCACCGTGGAGCTGGGCCTGCGCGCCGGCGAGGCGCCGATGTACATCGTGCACTTCTCCCAAGACGAGGCGCTGAAGAACGCCCGCGCGCTCGCGAGCTACGGCGTGGCCGACAAGGAACAGCGCGAGGCCGTGAAGGCGGCTATGAAGGGCACGAAGTTCACCACTCCCTTCGGCAAGATCCTCCAACGGCTTCTGGCCGCCGGCGTGGGCGTGCACCACGCGGGCATGCTGCCGCGCTACCGGCTGCTCGTGGAACGTCTGGCCCAGCAGGGGCTGCTGCCGGTCATCTGCGGCACCGACACGCTGGGCGTCGGCATCAACGTGCCCATCCACACGGTGGTGCTCACCCAGCTCACGAAATTTGACGGGCAGAAGATGCGCCGCCTGCGCTCGCGCGAGTTCCACCAGATCGTGGGCCGCGCGGGACGGTCGGGCTTCGACACCGAGGGCATGGTGGTGGCGCTCGCTCCCGAGCACGAGATCGAGAACCACAAGGCCCTGCTGAAAGCCGGCGACGACCCGAAGAAGCAGCGCCGCGTGAAGAAGAAGCAGCCGCCCGAGGGCTTCGTCAGCTGGAACAAGCAGACCTTCGAACACCTCATCGAAAAGCCGCCCGAGAAGCTGAACCCCCGCATGCGCATCACGCACTCCATGGTGCTGTCGGTGGTGAGCCGCGGGGGCGACGCCTGGGCCAACGTGCATCAGCTCATCGCCGATTCGGCCCAGTCCCCCGAGGAGAAGATCAAGCTGAACGCGCGGGCCGACGAGATCTTCCACACGCTGCTGGAGGCGGGCGTGGTGGTGCGCGGGGAAGACGCCGAGGGCAACCCCTCCTACGAGCTGACGGTGGAGCTGCCCGAGGACTTTGCGCTCGACCAGCCGCTCTCACCGTTTCTGCTGGCCGCGCTCGACCTGCTGGACCCGGAGAGCCCCGACTACGCCCTGGACGTCATCTCGCTTGTGGAGGCCACGCTGGAGAACCCCGCCAAGGTGCTGCGGGCCCAGGAGCGCAAGGCGCGCGACGCGGCCATGGCCGCCATGAAGGCCGACGGCGTGGAATACGAGGAGCGCCTGGAGCGCCTGGCCGAGATCACCTACCCAAAGCCCCTGGAAGAGCTGCTCGACCGCGCCTTCGAGCTGTACTGCCAGGGCGTGCCGTGGGCCCACGACTACGAGCTTTTGCCCAAGAGCGTGCTGCGCGACATGGTGGAGACGGCGAGCGACTTCAAGACCTACATCGGCCGCTACGGCATCGCGAAATCGGAGGGGACGCTGCTGCGCTACCTGTCGGATGCCTTCCGCGTGCTCGTGCGCACTCTGCCGCCCGACGTGTTGGATGACCGTCTGCGCGACATCATCGCGTGGCTCGGGTTCATGGTGCGCACCACCGACTCGTCGCTCGTGGACGCCTGGGAGAATGCCGGCGCACTGCCCGAGGCCGGCGCCCCGCCCGTGGCCGCCGATGCCGTGGTGGCCGACCGGCATGGCATGGAAGTCATGGTGCGCAATGCGCTCTTCGCCCGCGTGCGCCTGGCGGCCCTGGAGCGCACCCGCGAGCTGGGGAGCCTGGACGAGGACTGGGGGCACGGCGAGCGCGCCTGGGAGGCGGCTCTGGACGACTACTTCGCCGAGCACAGCGAGATCCGCTTCGATGGCGATGCGCGCAGCGCGGCCTACCTGGCCATCGACGAGAGCCCGGAGCAGGACGCGCACCTGTGGCACGTGCGCCAGATCTTCCTCGACGAGGACGGCGCCGGCGACTTCCGCATCGAAGCCGATGTGGATCTGGACGCCACCCAGGAGGAAGGCGAAGTCATCTTCAAAAACTACCGCGTGGGGTTTGTAGAGGATTTGGCGGGGTAAGGGCGTCTGCAACCGACGCGGAATGGAAACAGCAGCACTTCTGTTTTCACCGCAGAGAGACCGCTGGCGTTCTCCCTTATCCCTCAGTGACGCTCGCGCTGCCGGAAAGGGAGATGGGGTCGCCCAAGTAGGTCGGCGGAGGCTGCACGATCGCCGTAAGGAAATCCTTGACCCGAGCCAGGATCTCCCGCACTTCGCGTGTCTCCTGCCCGGCATAGGGGCGCAGGTCGGCCGACACTCCGTAGGCATCCAGCCCGAGCCGTTCCGCCACATAGAGAGCCCGGTACAAGTGGTATCTCTGGGAAACGATCACGATGCGCTTTGCCCCGAACACGTCCCGCGCCCGGTACATGCTCTCATAGGTGGAGAAGCCCGCGTGGTCCATGAACACGTCATCGGCCGGGACACCGGCTTCCACGGCGACGTTTCTCATGGTGTTCACCTCGTCGTAGTCGGAACGGCTGTGGTCGCCGCTCATCAAAAGCTTCGGCGACGCGCCCTTCTCGTAGAGAGCAACACCTTGAGCGATGCGGTCCGCCAGCATATCGCTCGGCTGTCCATCGGGCCTCACGCCGCAGCCCAGCACCACTATGCAATCGATGCCATCCAGCCTTGCCGTCTCGTCGGCGGTCACAATCCGCGACTCGGCAGAAGAACGCACATGGGCATCTATCGCGAAAACCGCCACCAGGCAAACAGCGGCGAGCGCCAGAACTCCCAGCCCAATTCGCTTCAGCCGTACGCCCATAGTCCATCCTCCTTTATCGACCAAAACGAATATACCGCGCTTAGTGATCAGATGAAACCGAGTTAAGGAAAAGATAAGCGGCGATTTCGCAGCAAGCTTACCTATGCACGAAAAGAAGCCAGGCGCTATCGACCACCATGCCGCTAAGCACGTCCAATCTCAACTTCTCGATCAGCTCCTCACGGCTGCTCACGCCAATCATCGGCAATGCCATGGGTCGCACCATCACCTACGTCCGCCAGATGGTTTCGTCACGAACGGCCTCCATGAGCCATGAGCCGTGCTTGGCGAGGTTTCCCACCCACGACAGAACGCCGCCCTCCCATCGGGCGAGCGCGACGAACTCCACGGTGTTGTCGTAGAGGGTCACCTCGTCGCACAGGTCGATGGCATGGGAGAGGTTGCGCAGCGAGGCAGCCCAGCGCCGACGCACGGCCGCCTCGTCAATAGGGTGACCTCCTACTGAGACCCGATGCTCGATGCGATCGATGGCCGCCTGGGCCGACGCAATGCCGATGTAGTAGAGCACCACGCGATAGCCCGCTTCGCGCGCGCGGCGGATGGTCTTCAGGCACGTGCGGCCCGTCAGCGTCGTCTCCTGGTTGAAGCTCTTGCGACCCTCAAGGCAGGCGTCGATGCGTCGAAGCGCCTCGCGGCCCGCCCGCATCTGATCGGCGTCCGACCGCGGATCGCCGCCCTCCTCGACGACGATCTCATCGGAGTTCACCCGCGCAAGCGAGCGAGGCATGCCCGGCTCCCTCCAGAACCCGGTACGGTAAAACGTCGACTTGCCCGCACCGTTCACCCCCGCGAACACGACGTAGAGCGGACGTGCCATCAGAACACGCCTTCCTTCACCAGCTGCGCCTGCCGTTGCTGGAGGAAGAAGTCGGACACAGCCATGTAGAAGGCCGCCTCCTCCTGGCTTTGAGCCTGTGCCATCATCGCAGCGGTGGGCACATGGCTGAAAAGGGCGCGGCATTCCCGGTAGAGCCCATGGGGGGCGCCCGCTTCCGTAGGCTCCCGATGGGCAGAGCCTCTCGCAAATCGACTGGCGGCCGACGGACGGCCAGCCCGGGGGTGAACCGCCACGCGCTCGAGCACGTCCTCCTCACGGAGCACCCACGCGCGGCCGCTCTTGCACGCAGGCAGCTGCCCCGCCTTGATAAGCGCCCTCACTCGTGCCGGACTTACCCCAAGCCGCTCCGCGCTTTCCGCCACTGACAGCATGGTTCTCCTTTCCTAAATCATTGCGTTATCGCAATAATAACACAGAGAGACGCCTCGCGTCTCCGCGACGGGGCGCCTCTCTCGGCAGGGGAAACGCAAGCAGGAGGCGAGGGTCTCGCCGACCCTGCGGCCGCCGCGGCGGGGTGCCTTTCGCGGGCTTTGCAGGCACGGCGCACAACGTTGACCAAAATAGTTGTTGATCGACGGTGCGTCAGGGTGTAGAGTGGCCGAGTCAATATTTCTGTGATGTCTTCGGGATGCCCGTGCGGCAAACCGGAGGCGGAGAAAACTCTGGAGAACTCTTAAGTGAGTGCCGAAGGTGCAAGGCCCCCGCGCAAGCGGGCAGCTTCGCGAAGCGGAGCAGGCCGAATCTCTCAGGCAAACGGACAGAGCGATGACGCGACCTCTTCGGCCGGCCACGCATAAGTTCCCCCGAGTTTTCTCGTGAGAAGAAGGGAACGCCGTGGAAGAGGCACTGCTTGGTATCGTTACCACCATCAACAACTATCTTTCCAACTACATCCTCATCATCCTGCTGCTCGGCATGGGCATTTGGTTCACCGTGCGCACCAAGGCCATCCAGTTCCGCTGCTTCGGCGAGGGCTGGCGCCGCGTGTTCGGCGACTTCAGCCTGCGCGGCGGCAACCAGGGCGGCGGCATGACCTCGTTCCAGGCCCTGTCCACCGCCATCGCGGCCCAGGTGGGCACCGGCAACATCGTGGGCGCGTGCGGCGCCATCATCGTGGGCGGCCCGGGCGCCATCTTCTGGATGTGGATCATCGCCCTGCTGGGCATGGCCACCAACTACGCCGAGGCCGTCATGGCGCAGAAGACCCGCGTCGTGGGCGAGGACGGCACCGTGCACGGCGGCCCGGTGTACTACATCACCACGGCCTTCAAGGGCGGTCTGGGCAAGTTCCTCGCCGGGTTCTTCGCCGTGGCCATCATTCTGGCGCTCGGCTTCATGGGCTGCATGGTGCAGTCCAACTCCATCGCCGAGACCATGAACACCGCCTTCGGCATTCCCACCTGGGTCATCGGCCTGGCCGTGGTCATTCTGGCCGGCATCGTGTTCATCGGCGGCGTGTCCCGTTTGGCCGCCGTCACCGAGAAGATCGTGCCCATCATGGCCATCCTCTACGTGCTCGGCTCGCTTATCGTGCTCATCATGAACGCGGCGAACATCCCGGCCACCTTCGCGCTCATCTTCGAGTGCGCCTTCAACCCCGCCGCCACCGTGGGCGGCGCCACCTTCGGCATCATCGCCGCCATCAGCCAGGGCGCCAAGCGCGGCCTGTTCTCCAACGAGGCCGGCATGGGCTCCACCCCGCACGCCCACGCGCTGGCCGAGGTGCGCGACCCCCACGAGCAGGGCGTTGTGGCCATGATCGGCGTGTTCGTGGATACCATCGTGGTGGTCACCATGACCGCGCTCGTGGTGCTGTCCACCCTGTACGTGGGCGACGGAATGCTCGCCACCGGCGACTACGCGAGCCTCACCGCCGAGACTATCACCAAGACCAACATCGCCCAGCTGGCCTTCGGGCAGTTCTTCGGCGAGGGCGCAGGCGCCTGGTTCGTGGCCATCTGCCTTTTGTTCTTCGCCTTCTCCACCATTCTGTCGTGGAACCTGTTCGCGAAGCTGAACGTGGAGTGGCTCTTCGGAAAGCGCGCCGTGCTGCCCTTCACCGTGATCGCGCTCGTGTTCATCTTCCTGGGCTCACTTTTGTCCAACGACCTGGTATGGGAGATGGCCGATATGTTCAACCAGCTCATGGTCATTCCCAACGCCATCGCGCTGTTCGCCCTATCGGGCGCGGTGCTGGCCATCGCCAACGCCAAGCATGACAAACGCGCCCTGGATGTGGCCGAGGAGAAGCTCGCAGACAAGGAGCGCGCCGCCATGAACGCCATGGTGGAGAAGGACGAGCGGAAGTAGGCCGTTCAGTCGTCATGGCAGACTCACGTGTATACCACTCATGAGTCTGCCATTTTCATTTTGTGTCAACTCTATTAAATATAGGAACATTTGTTTCCATATTGACATTGCCGCAAAATGACGCACCTGCTATAATCTATTTCACCAAAGCCGACTTGAGTGGATACAAGCTGGGTTCCCGAATGGGAGTAGGCATAGGTTGTATGCTTAGAATTCCTTTGCTCCTGGGGTCGGCTTTGGTCGTTTCGCAACTTCTTTCTTCAGGCGATCGATGACGCCTTCCGGATTCTCTCGTATCTTATCCCAAATCAAATCCACCGCTTGCTGCGAATAAATGAAAGAAGAGGCCTCCCCTTCCAGCGAGTTATCGTAAGAGTATCGGCTATCGGTTTTCATTCCATAGAATGAAGTAAACAGTCCGAACATATAGAGGTTGAAGGGGCGACGATTCTTTGTGCGGGCGCGCGTATCCGAGCCATCCTGCATCAGAACAACGTTCGACTTCGCCAGACGCTCGCAAATAGCCTTTACCACTCCACTCGGGCGATAGGGATATTTGTTCTTAACTTCAACAGGTGTCTTGATGATCGCCACGGGCACATCACCGCTCTCGGCAATGCGAAAAGTATGGTCGGCATCGCCTTTCTTCGTACTTCTCAACTCAGTTACATAGGTGCAGCTGAATTTTCTGTTATCGAGTTCATCAGCTGTGGTAAGGATGCCCTCGCGTTTTTCCAACATCTTCTCAAGAACAATGGGGTCGTAGCGGGCGCGGCACTCATCTTCATCCACTGCAGATTTGCGAACAGACAAAACAAGATAGTTCTCCGGAATGAGGTCGCTCACCTCGATACCTAAGAGCCTTCTTGCCTGACGATCGAAATTTTCAACGGAGGCTTGCAGAATGGGCCCGTAGAAACTTTCGTATTCAGGAACAATGAAATGAGCGCTGGTATTTCGCACATCGATGAGCTTGTCCATATTCCTGCGAAGAGGATCTTTGCTGTTCGTAAACACTTTTTTGAGGCAATCCTCTAGGGAAAGAGTACGCGTATTTCCAGGATAATAGATCTCCCCAATTCCATACCGCTCAATAATATGAGCTTTAAGCATGAGCTCCCATGCGTTGCAGAGGAAGAAAGAGCAGCCTTCTACATGGTACTGAATAGTAGGGCGATTATAGAGCTCGATGGCGAGCAAGAAAGCCTCCTGAGCCTTTCGTATAAGTCGATCGTACGTCTGTCGCTCCTGGTCGTTCATATCGCCCCCACTTCCATATCCCCTGATAATGACGAAGCATCATAGCACGCGCGAAGAATCGCGCTCTTGGACCCGTCGAAAACTAATACTTTTTACTCTTCCCCCAAAAGCTCGGCCAGACGGTCGCGGGTGAGGCCTTCCAGGGCGTCGACACCGGTGGCGGCCACTACGGAGTCCGCCAGGTCGCGCTTAGCCTCTTGCAGCGCCACGATGCGCTCCTCGATGGTACCCTTGGCCACCACCTTGTACACATCCACCTCGCGCTCCTGCCCGATGCGGTGGGCCCGGTCGGTGGCCTGATCGGTAGCAGCGGCGTTCCACCACGGGTCGGCGTGCACCACCACCGAGGCGCCCGTGAGGTTGAGCCCCGTGCCGCCGGCTTTCAGCGATACGAGGAACACCGGCGTGTCATCCTCGTTGAAACGCTTCACCCGTTCCACCCGCTCGCGCTTGGGCGTGGCGCCGGTGATGGTGAAATGCGCCAGCCCCCGCCGGTCAAGCTCGTCGGCCAGCACCGAAAGATAGCTCGTGAACTGAGAGAACACGAGCACCTTGCGATCGGCCTCCTGAGCCTCGGCCACCAGCTCCATGATGGCGCCGAGCTTCTCGGCGCCGCCCCGGTAGTTCTCGAACACGAGGGCCGGGTCCAGCGCGATCTGCCGCAGGCGCGTGAGTTCGGCAAGCACCTCCACCGAGCTCTTCTCGACCTCGGCCAGGTGCCCGCGCCGGTTCGCCCGCGAGGCGTTCTGGCGCTTCTGGGCGTTCAAGTCCTCGCGCAGCCGCTGCTCGGCCCCGTCGTAGAGGCGCCGTTGCTCGTCGCTTAGGGGCACGTAGCGCACCATCTCAGTCTTCGCCGGCAGGTCGGTGAGCACGTCGGCCTTCCGCCGGCGCAGCAGAAACGGCTCCACGAGCGCCCGAAGGCGGGCGGCCGCCTCCTCGTCTTCCCCTAAGATGCCCAGCTCGTAGCGCTCGCGGAAGCGCTCGTAGCTGCCGAGGAGCCCTGGCATGAGGAAGTCGAAGATGCTCCACAGCTCCGAGAGGCGGTTCTCGATGGGCGTGCCCGTCAGCGCGAAGCGCAGCGGGGCGCGCAGGCGCTTCACCGCGCGGGTGGTCTTGGTGGCGTGGTTCTTGATGCGCTGGGCCTCGTCGAGCACCACCATACCCCAGCCGACCGGCTGCAAGAAGGGCCCGTCGATGCGCACGCGGTCGTAGGAGGCCACGATGACAGCGGGAACCTCGCCCGCGGGAGCACCGTCACCGGCTGCCCGTGCACCGCGCCCGATCACGCGCCCCTCCCCCTCCGCAGCCGCCCGGGCCACGAGCATCTCGCGCTGGGTGCGCGTGCCCTCCAGGGCCGCCACGGGCACAGCAGGCGCGAAGCGGGCGAACTCGTCCAGCCAGTTGAACACGAGGGAGGCGGGGCAGGCGATGAGCACCGGCGCTTCCAGCCGCCCCGCGTCCCGCAGGCTCTGCACGAGCGCGATGGTCTGGAGCGTCTTGCCGAGGCCCATCTCGTCGGCGAGGATGCCGCCGAAGCCGAGGGAGGCAAGCCGCGCGAGCCAGCGGAAGCCCTCCAGCTGGTAGGGACGCAGCGTGGCGGTCAGGCCCGCAGGGGGCTCCACGGGACAGCCCGGCTCCTCCACCCGGCGCAGGTAGTCCTCGAAGGTCGCATCGCGCACCGCGTCGGCGTATTCCCGATCGAGGTAGAACGCCTGGTAGGTGGGAATCTGCGCCGAGCCGTTCAGAAGATCGTCGGCCGACACGCCCAGATCGCGCATCATCTCGCCGAGATGCGCCACATCGCCCTCGGCAAGCGCCACAATGCGCCCGTCGCTCATGCGGTGGAAGCGCTTGCGGCGGCGCAGCGAGGAGAACATCGCCGCCAGCTCATCGCGAGACACGTCGCTGTCGCGCACGTCCATCTGGATGAGGTTCGCGACCAGCGAAAGACCCAGCTGCACCCGCGGCGGCCGCTCTGCCACGAGCCGATCGAAGGCCGGAGTGGTGAACACCTCGCCCGCAGCGCGAAACTGCGCAAGGCCCCCGTAGAGCAGCTCGCCGGCCAGGTCGGCCTGGCGCAGCGGCAGCGTCATAGAGCCGTCGAAGAACTGGGCGGCCAGCATGATGCCGGCATCCTCCAGCGCCTGATCGCGGAAGGGCTGCTGCGAGGCGGGGCGCAGCTCGGGCTCCTCGCCCGAGTCGGCGGGGCTGGCCAGCACCACCTCGCGCTCGCCGTAGAACGCCTTCACCGTCAGGCGTATGAGCGCCGCCTCCTTCTTCCCGGTCTTATCGAAGTAGAAGGCAAGGGTGCCGGCCACCGGGCGCAGAGCCTCCCACCCCTCGGGCAGGCGCACGTCCACCGCCGCCTCCAGCACCGGCAGCGCCCGACGGCAGAACGCCGCCCCGTCGCCCTCGGCCACGAAGGCCGCGCCTCCGTCGGCAAGGCCCGCCTCCCGCAGAAACGCGAAGGCTGCCGCCGCGGCGCCCTCCACCCGCGCGGCCACGCCGTCGGCGAGCACGTAGGCCCGCTCCAAGCCCCGCACCACCAGCGCGGATTCGGACAGGTGCAGGTCGTAGCCGCCATCGGCAGCATCGAACAGAAGGGCCGTAAGCGGTGCGTCGGCGGCCACACGCCACGGTTCAGGCGCAACGTCGGCGCTCGCCTCGGCGCTGCCGGCGCGACGCGCAAACGTGAAGGATCCCTCGCCGAGGGCGTCCAGCAGGGCCACTACCTCCGCCTCGCGCACCCGTGCCTCGCGCTTGCCGGTGCCGGCGGTGCGGAAGGCCGAGCCCCCGAACAGGCGCTCATCGGGAAAGAGCCCGGCCACCACCCGGGCCACGGCCCGGGACGGCTCGTCGAAGGCCTCCAGGCGATGGGCGAAGGCGAGCTTCTTGCCATAGGCGTGGAACTCACCGCTCTGCACGTGGTGGGCGAAAGCCTCGATGTCGCGCACCTGGTAGGTTCCGCGCGCGCCGCCCACCGTCAGATGCAGCGACCAGAGGCGCCCGTCGTAGACGAGCTGAACATCCAGGCGCACGCTGCCGGGCGTCACGCCCAAGGCCGGCCCTTCCGCATCGCGCGAGACGAGAGCGGCCGCGCTATTCGCGCTCCCCTTTCCCTCTGCCAACAGCCGGCCGAGGGCCTCGCTCGTGCGCCGTGCCATCGGAGCCGCCGTTCTCGCCGCACCTTCCTCGAAGCTGCGCGGTTGGGCAAAGTAGGAGGTCACCAAGGCCACGCAGTGCTTGCACAAGCCGTCGAAGCGGGCGATGGCCGGGCAGGTGCACTCGTAGTCGACGATGCGCGACTCGTAGTCGCCGAACATCACCGAGGCGTCGAAGTAGTCGGCAATGCCCGAGGCCGAGGCCACGCGGGCGGATATCACCGTCACATCCTCGTCGCGACGCACGGTGCGCCCCGCGATTGACTTCGCGCTGGCGGCAATGCCCACGCCCCGCGACACGGCACGCGGATCGGCGTAATCGGCCAGCTTGATGCCTCCGACGCCCACGACGCCCTCCTTCCCACAACGAATTGCGAACACTTGAGGTTACCACAACAACGCCATGCGCGAAGAGCGCAGGCGATCTCCCGCAAAAACGGAAGGGAAATCGACACCGCCAGGTCACATCTCCGCGCACCCGCGAGCCCCACGACCGCCCGAAATGCCACGCCCAGCCGCGTCGTGTGCGAAAATACGGTCGCGCGGATGATGGGTACCGCGCCCGTCATGCTAGAATTCTCCCGCAATCCCATCGCACCCCGAGAATCGAGGAGACACCCATGCGCCGCATTCTTCTGGCCCTCTGCCTCGCCGTCAGCCTGGCCGCCCTGGCCGGCTGCTCGTCGAACCATCCCATCACCAAGGCCGGCGAGGCCTGTGCCTCCTGCCACAGCGACGGGCGAGCCGCCGTAGAAGGGGAGGCCGTCGACGCGGCGCTGGCCGATGCGACGGAGACGGGCCTTACCTTTACCGTGGGGAGCGGTGCCGACAAGGTGTACCTGTGCACGGTGGCCGTCGCCGACGGCGGCACCATCGTGCCCGCCCAGATGCGCGCGCTCACCGCCGACGAGCTCGGCGCCGTCACCGTGAGCGAGCCGGGCGTCTACGCCCTCTGCACCGGCGAGATCTCCAGCCCCTCCTCGATCACCCTCGTCAACGCCACCGAATCCGGCCCCACCGATGCCGTCGTGAAGCTGTAAGCGACTCCGAACTTCACCCACAAAGCGGGAAAGTTCGGAGCCGGACAATCAGCAGCAACCCGGCTTTTTCAGCCGATAAGATGTTTCAGGACAAGCACGGAATTCATCGAGTCATCAAGATTATGTTCTTGCAGAGCACGCCGCATCTCCTCCTGCAAGCGATCAATGCACTCCTGGCGCGCCATCCGCACGTCACCGTTGTTGATGCGCGACACGTCCGACACGAGGCCCTTCTCGGAATCGAATCCAGTGAGCCATTGCCAGAAAGCCGCCCCCGTCAGATAGCGATATTGAAAGCCCGCAATGTCCTGATTGGCAAGATCGCGTTCGGAAGGCTCGTATGTGAGCACTTTATCGGTGGCATTCTTGTCGCGCAAAACGCAGAACGCAGCTCGAATCGGCTGGCTGCTCGCTCTCCGGAAGCGGCGTTGCGCCTCACATTTATCTTTCAGTTCGCGCAATTCTTGCGGAAAAGACGAGGAGTTCGTCGTGTTCTTCTGGGACTTCAGCTCGCATACGTAAAGCGCACCGTCGCGAACAGTCATCATATCCCCCGTGTCGAGTGTGTCAGACGATATGGCACTGACAATTGCCTGCCAGGTCGTGCCAATAACCGTCTCCTCGCTTGAGCTCTCGCAAGCGCGAAACGCCTCCGCGACGAACTCCTCGGCATTCTGCACACCGCGCGCCGCGAACATGATGATGTCTTTGGCGAGCAGCTTCTTTAAGTTGAGCTTCTTGGGATCGCGATAGTAGGCAATCCTGTTCTCCACGAATGCGTCAAGGTACTCGTAGGCTATGGCACGCTTATTCTCGATGTCAGTCAGTCCCTCTTCGGGCAAATCTACAAAATCGACTTCGAGACTGCGCTCGTCCGAAAATATCACCCGAGGCTCATCGCCGGAACCACCCATACAAACCCACCTTCCTCGCTGCTTCGCTACCATCGCCATACTACTGGAACATTTTCGAGTCGTCCCATGCAAACTTGTATAAAATGGTCTTAAAAATTTTCCGACCAGAAAGATAGCCATGACCAGCAGCCAACCAGATGCGCTTATCTCCGCCGAGGAAGCCGCCGATATCCTCGGCGTGACCAAGCAAACAATATCACGGCTCATCCGCGAGAGCAGAATTCCCGCGCAAAAGGTGGGAAACAAGTGGGTGCTCTACGCGGAGGATATCGCGGAATACCTCGACGCGAACAACCTTATCCCCGAACCGAAGGACCACGGGAGGCGCTCCGAAGAGGCGACCCCCGTCGTGGCACTAAGCTTCTTCTCCGGTGCTCTAGGCCTTGACCTGGGTATGGAAGCAGCGGGGATCGCACCTCTGCTCTATTGCGAGAACGACCGGAAATGCCGCATGACCATCGAGGCCTGCCGTCCCGATACGGCCCTTGCGGGCGACATCAACTCCTATACCTCCTCCGAGCTGCTTGCCCTCGCGGGCCTTGCGCCAGGCGCCCACGTCGATGTCATGTTCGGAGGGCCACCCTGCCAGGCCTTCAGCACCGCCGGTGCGCGGCGCGCCTTCGATGACGCTCGGGGCAACGTGTTCCTGAAGTACCTCGAGCTGGCAGCGGAAATACGCCCCACCTATATCGTCATCGAAAATGTGCGGGGACTTCTCTCCACCCCCTATCCCACTTGCAAGGACGGCGACCCAGTCAAGGGCGGGGCACTGCGCCTAATTCTCAAGCATCTTGAAGAGGCAGGATACGCGGTGAGTTTCAATCTGTACAACGCCGCTAATTTCGGTGCGCCGCAAATTCGCGAGCGCGTGGTGCTCATCGGAAAGCTCGGAGGCAAAAAGGTTCCCTACCTCACGCCCACCCACGCGGCCGATGGCACGCATGACCTTCCCGCCTGGCGCACGTTCCGTCAGGCAGTAGAGGGCCTCGATCCCGAGGCGTCAACTCACACCGATTTCCCCCCGAAGCGCCTCAAGTACTTCGAGATGCTCAAAGAGGGCCAATACTGGAAACATTTGCCTCTCCCGATGCAGCGAGAGGCTATGGGGAAAGCCTACGAGCTTTCTGGGGGGAAAACGGGCTTCTACCGGCGTATCTGGTTCGATCGCCCCTGCCCAACTCTTGTCACGTCGCCCACGATGCCGGCGACCGATCTGTGCCATCCCACGGATAACCGGCCGCTTTCCGTCGAGGAGTACATGCGCGTGCAGGGCTTCCCCGATGACTGGCGCATTTGCGGAGACATCTCTGACCGCTACCGTCAGATCGGCAACGCCGTCCCCGTGGCACTAGGCCATGCGATCGGCCGCGCAATCGTTGACGATATGCAGGGAATCCCCTTCGATCGCCGTTTCGATGGCTTCAAATACTCCCGCTACCGCTGTACGAGCGATCAAACCTGGTGCATGCCCCAATAGCGAAACGGAGAATCGCGCCCGGGCCCCACTACTGTAGGAAAACCGCCTCCCTACTCTTCCCCGTAGGCGCCGGTTTGGCGGTTCCAGAGGCGGGCGTAGTCGCCGCCCTTGGCCACGAGCTCGGCATGGGGGCCGTCCTCGGCGATCCTGCCGTGGGAGAGCACCACAATGCGGTCGAGGCTCGCCACCGTTGACAGCCGGTGCGCCACCACGATGCAGGTGCGCCCCTCCATCAGGTTGGACAGAGCCTCTTGCACGGCCGCCTCGCTCTCAGAATCGAGCGCGCTCGTGGCCTCGTCCAGCACGAGGATGGGGCAATCGGCCAGCATGGCGCGGGCGATGGCGATGCGCTGGCGCTGGCCGCCCGAGAGCTTGATGCCGCGCTCGCCGGTGATGGTGTCGAACCCCTGGGGCAGCGCCTCGATGAACTCGAGCGCGTTAGCGGCACGGGCCGCCTCGCGAATCTCGTCCATGGTGGCATCGGGCCGTCCGTAGGCGATGTTCTCGGCAATGGAGCGGTGGAACAGCAGCGCCTCCTGGGGCACGTAGGCGATCTGCCGGCGCAGGCTCGTCTGGGTCACATCGGCCACGTTCTGGCCGTCCACCAGAATCTCGCCCTCCTGGATGTCGGCCAGCCGCAGCAAGAGCTTCGTGAGCGTGGTTTTCCCCGCGCCGCTCATACCTACGAGCCCCACGCGCTGGCCGGCGGGAATGGACAGGTTGAAGTCGTTGAACACCTGGGTTTTCACATCGCCGTCGGTGTACCAGAAATTGATGCCCTTAAAGTCGATGTCGCCAAGCTCCACGGAAAGCGGACGCGCTCCGGGCTTGTCAGCCACCAGCCGCGGCTCGTCGAGCACGGCCGTCATGCCGGAGGCGTCGCCGAAGGCCTGGTTGATGCGCTGCAGGCCCGTGTTGATGAAGTTGAACTGGTTGGTGACGGTGTTCGTATAGGTGAACATGAGGATGACCGTGCCCGGCGTGATGCCGAACCACGCGTTGCCGCCCGAGATGAACACGGTGACCACGCTCATGATGATGACGGTGATGGCCGCCGTAGTGACGCCGCGAGCGAGCGAGGCCCGCATGCGCTTGGAGTCGCGGGCCACCACCTCGCGGTTCGCCGTGTCGAACAGCCCCCGCTCGTAGTCCTCGCGCCCGTAGGTCTTCACGGCCAGGATGTTCGTGACCGCGTCCGACAGTTCGCCCGACAGCTGGTTCTGGGCACTGGCGGCCTTCTCGTTCAGGTGCAGGATGCGCTTGTACATGAGGTAGCTCACCATCGCGTACACCGCGAGCATGGCCATGAGCACGCCCGCGTAGACCGGCACGACCGGCAGCAAGATGATGCAGGTGAACGTAATGGAACACAGGATGGGCAGAAACGGGAAGTTCATCGTCTGCAGAAGTTGGGTGTAACCGGCCATGAACTTCGAGGTCTGGCTTACGAGCGTGCCCCCGAAGCGATTGGAATGGAACGACAGCGACTGGTTGCACAAGCAGTCGAAGGCCGTGGTGGCCAAGTCGTAGTTCACGGCGATCTGCAGCTTCCACAACGTGTAGTCCTGCAGCTTGCTGCAAGCCTGGCCGGCGAAGTTGATGGCGATGAGCGCCGCGATATAGGGCCCGAACACGGTGAACACCTCGTCGGCGGCCACCGGCGCCGCGCTGATGCGGTCCACGATGAGGCTCATCACGTAGGGGTTGCCGTAGGTGAGGAACCCGCAAAACCCGATCGTGGAAGCCACCAGCGCCACGAACAGCCCCAAATGCCGCCGCGTAGCCAGCCAGTAGTAATGCAAACTCCGCATCGTCAACGATTGTTTCTTCGCCATACTTCCTCTTCTCATGATCGCGACTTCCCTCAGTCGGAGCCGCCGGGTATTCCGATTCGCTCGGACAGTCCTCGCTTTGTGAAACAGGACGTTTAGTCCTGTTTCAGTCGCTGTGGAACTCGCTCGGTCGGAACACCCGCCGTCTCCTCTACGCTCAACCTTGGCCGAGCAGGCGGGGGACAGGGGGCGTGCCTCCACGCGCAGTTCCGCAGCGAACGGAAATGCCCGGTGGGCATTTCCGCCGAGCGAGGACTGTCTGAGCATGGAGGTATGCCCCCTGTCCCCCGCCGGACAGAACCCTAAAGCTTCAAAAGTTCCGTGAGCTCGCCGTTGGCGAGGATGGTGACGTGGCGGGTGGCGCGGCTGATGGTGGTGTATAGGCGCCGCCGGGCCAAGTCGCTGGCGGGAAACACCTGCGGCGAGGCGTCGGGGACGATGACGCGGTCGAACTCCAGCCCCTTCGCCAACTTGAGCGGCAGCACCACCACGCCGCCATCGGGCAGGCTGTCGCGCTCGCCGAGCACCACAGCGGCCTCTCCCAGCACCTTTGCCACCCGCCGTGCCTCGCTCTTGTAGGGCACGATGACGGCCGTCAGCGTATCGGCGCTGGCCGCCTCATCGGCCACACGCCGCAGCTCGGCGGCCCAGGCCTCTCCGTCCGAGGCCACGACGATCTCCGGCGGGACGGCCTCCCGCTGCACCGAGGACACCTCCACCGCCTCGTCCGGCGGCAGCAGCGATGCGAACAGATCGGTGATGGCCGGGGTGGAGCGATAGCTCGTCATGAGACGGCACTCGTCCACCGATCCGCGCTCGGCTTCGAACACGGCGCGGATCTCGCCCCAGCCGGCCGTGCCCTCGGCGATGGCCTGGTTCGGGTCGCCCAAAAGCAGGAAGTTCGCCCGGCGGAAATAGCGGGCCATCACGGCCAGCTGACCTTCGGAATAGTCCTGCACCTCGTCGATCATCACGTACTTCGCATCGGGGTCGCCCATACCCGTGAGCGCCATCTTCAGATACACCCATTCCACCGAGGTGAGCCCGTCGCAGCCCAGAAGGCGACGGGCGATCTCGTCGATATCGAGCCAGTCCATGGCACGCACCTGCTGAATGCCGGACGCATATTTCTCGCGTACGTAGGTGAGGGCGAGCGCACGAGCCTCCTCCTCGCTTTGCGGGTCGAAGGTCTCGCCGAACAGCCGCAGCTGCTCCTCGATGGAAAGCTCGGAAATCTCGTCGTGGGTGTCCTCGGCCGCCGCGATGCTCGCGAGCCGGCTCTGCAGACGCGCCTCCAGCTCCTCGTTCATGAGCGTCACGCGGTGCGGGCCGGCAGGCAAATGATCGAACTTCGCCGCCACCTTCGCCACAGCATCGCCGCCGACAAGGCGCGTGCCGGCCGCCGTGATGTCGCGGAAGTCCGAACGCTCGAAGGCGAAGTGCGCCAGGGCCGCGTCGATGGCGCGCAGGCGCTCGTAGGAGACGTTGCCCTCCCCCGCCCCGCGACCCGCGGGTAGAAGCGGCGCCAAGAACTCGGCCCAGGTGAGGATCTCGGGGTTGCGCTCGCCCAGATCGGGCAGCACGCGGTCGATGTAACGGCCGAACACCGGATTCGGCGAGATGAGGAACACCTGGGCAGGATCGAGCGTGCCGCGATGCTGGTAGAACAGATACGCGATGCGCTGCATGAGTACCGAGGTCTTTCCCGAGCCGGCCACGCCCGCCACCTGGAGCACCGGCACGTCGGCATGGCGCACGACGGTGTTCTGCTCCTTCTGGATGGTGGCCGTGATGGCCTGCATGTGGGCGGAGCGGCCCCGGGAAAGCGAGGCTAAAAGCAGCTTGTCCTCGATGGCCACGTCGGAATCGAAGTAGCCGAGCAGCTGGTCGCGATCGATCTCGAACTGGCGGCGTAGCAGCAGGTCGGCGTGGATGACGCGCCCGTCGGCCACGTACGACGTCGGCCCCATGGCCTGATTGTAGTACACCTCGGCCACGGGGCTGCGCCAGTCCACCACCAGGCGACGGTAGTTCTCGTCCGAGATGCCGGCTGAGCCGATATAGAGCTCCTTGGCTGGCGCGCCCTCCTTGAATCGCAGGGCGATCTTCGCGAAGTAGGGTTCGCGCAGAAGCACCTCCACAGCGCGCAGGCGCTCGGCCTGCACGGAGTTGGCCATGTCGTGGGCCTCGATGATGTTGTTCATGGCCACGATGTCGGCGTGGGTCTCCAGAATGTCGTCCCAGGTGGCGAAGTTCACGGCCAACTCCTCGGCCATGGACTTCTTGTCCTCGGCCGCCTGAGCCGCCACAGCCTCCATAGCCGCCACCGCATCGCGACCGATCTTCTCCAGCTTTCCGTAGGTCTCCGTTAAGTGCGCCTGCTCGGTGGTAAATTCGGGATCGGACGCGGCGCTAGACAAGGATGCCCTCGCAGTGGTCGATCATGTGCTGCACGGCCTGGGCGGCGTTACCCTCGAGCTTCTTCTTGGCCGGCACGAGCTTGCCGTCCTGGAAGCGGTCGTAGCTCACGCGAATCCAGTCGTAGCGCTGCACCGCCGTGGGCTCCTCGCGGGAGAGGCACGCCTCCACCGCCGTGTAGGGCTTCAGCTTCTGGGTCACTTTCGGGTTGAACATGACCACCGGGCGCCCCGCCTCGTTCAGGTAGGCGACGATGCACTTCGTCTCGCCGATCTGGTTGGCGGCCAGGCACACGGCCTCGTCGCTGGCGAGCAGCGTCTCCACCAGGTCGGTACCGATGGAGGCGTCCTCGGCCGTGGCCGGCTCGCAGGGCTTCGACAGAATGTCCTCGTCGGTGATGATCTCTTTAATCACAGGGGCTCCTTTGCGTCGGCGACGGCTCGGACCGCCGCGTCTTCCGGAAAAATGCGACTATCGAGTATAGCACTGCCGTCGCCAGTCGCGCGCGGCGCACTAGCCTTCCATATCCAGCGCGTACACCGCGCCGGCGCCGTAGAGCTTCCCGAAGATGTACTTGTTGCTGGCCGATTCGTCGGACACATACACACGACCCTCGAACGATTCGATGCCCTCGGCCATGGGCGGCGCCTCCACGTCCTCGGCCAAGCTGCGACCGTCCAGGCAGTACAGCGGCACCTCCTCGCCGTCGGCGGCAAACGTGCCCTCGGCGGCCAGCTCGGTCATATCGTAGGCAAGCAGATGCGAGGTGGCAAGCCCATAGGACTGCGACAGCACGAGCCGTCCCGCGCCGGCCGTACACACCCCCTGGATCATGCCGGGAATGGAATAGACGCGCTCGGCCACCGGGGCCACCCCGAAGGGCGCGCCCCCGTCGAGGGCGTAGGCGTACATGATCGCCGGGTTCTCGGTGCCGTCGGCGGTAAGGATATGGTGCTCGTCGGGCGTCTCGTAGTCGCCGGGGTAGTAGAACTCGCCGACAAGAAAGGTGTCGCCCTCGATGTTCATGAAGGCCGGCGAGAAGTCGAGTTCCACCTTGGCCAGGGCGCCCAGCACCTGCCCGTCGGCCGCGCTGGCCACCTCTTCCGCATCCAGCACGAGGTAGCCGCCCTCGCAGGCCAGATAGGCATACCGGTCGGTGCTCGTGATAGCCGAGCCATGGCCCGCATAGACATCGCCATCGGGCAGAGCCACCGTAAGGCGCGCCACCGCGCCGTCGGCATCGCGCCGGTAGAGCGGCGAGGGGGAATGGTCGGCCATATAGCCGCTGAACAGCCACGCGTCGGTTGTCTCAAGGTGGTCGAGATCCTGGCAGACGAAGCCCGCGTTCACCCCCGGAATGTCGAAGACACGCTCGGCCTGGTCGTAGAAAGGCCCGAAGGCCACGCGCACGTTGATGTTCAGCGCCACCACGGCCGCCACCGCGAGAGCCAGGGCGATGCCGAGCGCCCACGCGACGATTCTCAAGGGATGCCTCTTCTTGGCCGCTGCCTCCATAGGGAATGCTCCTTCCGCCTGCGCCCGCCTGCCCGAACGCGCCTCGCTGCCGGGAAAAGCATAGGGCAGTCCCACGCTCTGCCGGGATGACGCCGCCCGAACCGTCACGCGATGGTTATGGGCCTGTCCTGAAAGGCCACCGACACGCGCACCCGGTCAGATAGCTCGGGAGCCGCGGCGTCCAGGGCGGCCGCAAGCGTCTCTCGGGGCAGGCGGTAGGTGTTGTTCTCCTGGGACACGTGCATGGCCACCACCTGCTCCAGCCCCTCATGGACAAGACGCGCGAGGGCCTCGGCGGCCTGCTTGTTGGAAAGATGGCCCCGCGCCGATGCGATGCGCTGCTTGACGGGATAGGGGTACGGACCTGTGGCGAGCATCCGCGCATCGTGGTTGCTCTCCAGGGCCAAAAGCCGCACGCCGGCAAGGGCCTCCCATGCCTCCTCGGTCACGATGCCGGTGTCGGTCATATAGCCGAGCACGTCGCCACCAAGGGCCTGCGAGGGCGCCGCATCGGAGGAGGCGGTCTCCTCGAAGCGGAAGCCGAAGGAGGCCGCCGCGTCGTGGGACGTAGGGAACGGACGCAGGGTCATCCCCGCGAGCTCGAGCCGATCGCCTGCCTCGAACACCTGGCAGCAGGCGCCCACGCTGGCCACGGCCTCGCGCAGGGGCGCCGAGGCCGCAAGCACCGCCTCGCTCGCGTACACCGCCGGGCGCACCCCCGCCTTGGCAAGCCCGCGCAGCACCACGCCGAGCCCCTTCACGTGGTCGCCGTGATCGTGGGTCACCACCACGGCCCGCAGACCGGCCACGTCGAACCCCACGGCCTCGGCGGTTTCGAAGAAGGCCCGCTTGCAAATGCCGCAGTCCACGAGCACGCCCTCGCCAGTACGGTCGTTTACCACCACGGCGGCATTGCCGCGGCTTCCGCTGGCCAACACGTGCAACTTCAACATGGCGTTTCCCTTCCCTTGTTTGCGAGAGATCATCCTATCGCGCTCCAGGTGCCCTCGAGCCGCTTTCTTTCCCATCACCATAGAGAAAGGAGAGCTGGCACCCCCATTACAGTAAGAGCCGTCCAATAGCCCCCCCCCCGAACTCGTTGCGGCACCTCGAGGCTCGTTGTGGCGCACCCAGATCCGGCCGACCCTACGCGCCGCAGGGGCCGCATCCCCCCTCAACGGCACCCATCCGGCCCGCGTGTCGCTCTTCCCCACAAAACGCATACTTTTGTTCAACTGCACTATTCTTAAGTAGATGACCTGTGGTTTCGCTCCCATATTTTCATTGACCTGGGGTCAACAAAGTTCAACTGCGCTCTTTCTTCATTCGCGAGGCATTGACAGCGACGATGCTTCTAGCGTTTAATGCACTTGCACAAAACGGTGCACATTCTACCTTGAAGGGGGTACCAATGACCGATCCGAACGTGGTAGTGGCCCGCAACACCGAGAAGGCGCCCGTAAGCGACCTCTATTCTCAGACCGTGGCGTTCTCCCACTACAACAACCTCTCGGCCCAGCTGCCCATCGACCCGGCGACGGGTGCCATCGTGGCCGGCGGCGCTGCCGAGCAGGCCGAGCAGTGCCTCAAGAACATCCAGGCCATCGTGGAGAGCATCGGCCACGACATGAACGACATCATCCGCTTGTCCGTCTACCTGGCCGACATCATGGACCTGAATGCCGTGGAGAAGGTGCAGGCTTCCTTCTTCCCCACCTACCAGCCCGCCCGCACCGTGGTGGCCGTGGACGCCCTGCCCCAGGACGCGCTCGTGTTCATCGAGGCCCTTGTGGACAACGGCGAGGGCACTCAGTCCGTGCCCCAGGCCGGCGACCTGGTGAAGCTCACCAACAACACCCATGCCGCCCCCTACGACGCCCTCTCCACCCAGACCGTGGCGTTCTCCCACTACAACAACATCACCATGCAGCTGCCGCTGTGCCCGAAGTCGGGCCGCCCGATCCTGGGCGATGCGGCCGCCCAGACCGCCCAGTGCCTGAAGAACGTGAAGGCCATCCTGGAGTCGGTGGACGTGCCCCTGGACGACGTCGTGAAGGTGACCATCTTCGTGAAGGACCTCGCCGATATGGAGGCCGTGGACGAGGTGTATAAGACCTTCTTCCCCGATTCCGGCATCGCCCGGGCCGTGAACTACCTGCCGGCCCGCACCGTGGTGCCCGTCAACGACCTGCCCTTCCACTGCGACGTGGCCGTGGAAGCCGTGGTGTCCCATGGCGACGGCACCCCGCCCCAGGCCATCGAGGACCGTCACGGCCTCATCATCGAGGCGAGCAACACCGACGCCGCCCCGAAGTGCCCCTTCTCCACCCAGACCGTGGCCTTCTCGCACTACAACAACATCTCCGCCCAGCTGCCCTTCGGCGCTGACGGCAAGCTGATCGCCGGCGGCGCGGCCGAGCAGACCGCCCAGTGCCTCGCCCACGTGAAGACCATCATCGAGTCGGTGGACCACGTGGTGGAAGACATCGTGAAGGTGAACGTGTTTTTGGCCGACATGGCCGACCTGGACGCCATGAACGAGGCCTATGCCGCCTTCTTCGGCGACCACAAGCCGGCCCGCAAGGTCGTCGGCTGCGGCAAGCTGCCCTTCGGCGCCCGCGTCATGATCGACGCCATCGCCGGCAACTGGGAGGGCACCCCGCCGGTAGCCTAGGATCTCGCGGCTGCGCACGTCTCGCACTCATACATGCACAAGGAAGGGGAACCGAAGCGTTTCGGCTCCCCTTCCCGTTTTCTACAGCTTGACGCGCCCTGACCGCAAGGACCGAAACGGACGCCACCGACAGTCCCGCCGCCCATAAGAAAGTGGACTCCAACGACGGAGGGGCGCGCCGCCTTCCCCCTACTTCTCGGGAATGTGCTCGGCGAGCAGGGCGATGAGGGCGTGGGTGTTCAAAGGCTTGGTGGTCAGCGCCGTCATGCCGGCCTCCCGGGCGCGGCGCTGCCCTTCCTCGAAGGCATCGGCCGTCTCGGCGATGATGGGCAAGCTGGCGGCATCGGGGCGGTCGAGCGCGCGTATCTCGCGCGTGGCCTCGTCGCCGTCCATGCGGGGCATGCGCATGTCCATGAGCACCGCATCGTAGTAGAACGGCGCCACCGAGGCCACCTTGCGCACGGCCGCGTCGCCGTCGCGGGCCTCTTCCACCGTGAAGCCGTAGTCCTTCAGAATTTCCATGAGGATCTCGCGGGACAGATCGTCATCGTCCACCACGAGCACCTTGCAGCCCGTAAAATCGCGGCGGCACTCATCAGTCGCAGAGCTCCGCGCCTCCTCGCGGGACACCTCTTCCGGCGACGCCAGGCGCAGCGGCAACGTGATGGTGAAGGTGGAGCCGCGACCCACGGTACTTTCCACCTGGATCTCGCCGCCCATTAAGTCCACGAGGCTCTTGGTGATGGTCATACCAAGGCCGGTACCCTCGGTTCGGTTGGCATAGCCCAACCCGTCGCGCTCAAAGGGCAGGAAGATGCGGTCAAGGAACTCCGGCGTCATGCCGCAACCGGTATCGCTCACCGTGATGACGTAGCTGCCGAACCCGCGAGGCGCCTCGCCGCTCTCGCTGAAGGTCACCGTGATCAGGCCGCCAGCCGGCGTGAATTTCACGGCATTGCCGACGGTGTTCACAAGTACCTGGCTGAGTCGCAGTGGATCGGTAACCACCCGGCTGTGGGAAAGCCCCGAAGTGCTTACCGTCAGATCGATGCCCGAGGCCTCCGCCTTGTCGCCGAACATCGTGGCCACCTCCTCGGCCGCCTCGGCCAGATCGACCACATCCTCGTTGAACGACAGCTTGCCGCTCTCGATGCGGCTCACGTCCAAGATGTCGTTCACGAGGCTCAGCAAATGATCACTCGATACCATGATTTTGCGCAGGCAGTCGCGCACGCGATCGGTATCGTTCAAGTGGTCGAGCGCAATGGAGGCGAATCCCGATATAGAGTTCATCGGCGTGCGGAAATCGTGGGACATATTGGTGAGGAAGGTCGATTTCGCCCGGCTGGCATGCTCGGCCAGATCGAGCGCGTTCTGCAGCGCCAGCTTCTGCAGCAGCTGCTCGCGCATCTCGGCGGTGACGTTGCGCGCTGCGAGAATCACCTTGGAGCTCGGCCGCGGAAGACGGATGATACGCAGCTCCACGTACTGCTCCTCGTCCCCAAACAGGCGCCGGTAGCCCACCGAGAAATCGGCATCGCCTTCGGCGAGGCGCCGCCACAACGCATCGGGCCCCACCTCGGCGCGCACGCGGGCGCGATCCTCTTCCACCACGTAGGTATCGATGTAGCGCTCCATAGCGACCGGATAGTCACCCTCCTGCTCGCTGATGAGGGCAAAGTTGGCGGTGTCGTCCTCGCCGCGACGATATACTTCCAGCTCGTTGGTTTCCAGATCCACCAAATACAGCGCGAAGTTCTCGGCGCCCAGGCTGTCGATGACCTCTACGTACTGCTCGCTTTTCTGCTCGGCCTGCTTGGTGCGCGTGAAGTCCTCCACGAAGCCATAGGCGAAGCGCTCCGAATGGCCCGTGTGGTCCAAGCTGATGCGCAGCCAGCGCCCGTCGGGCAGCTGGCCCTCCTGGTAGAGACTCGTCTGGTCGTCGAGGAAGTTCTCCATCTGGCGGAGCAAGTCGTCGCCGGCGGTGGCGCCGAAAGTAAGCTCGATGAACTCGGCGAGACTGATGTAGTTGGTGCCAACCCCACTCTGCTCGCGAGCCGAGTCGGTAAGCAGCAGCTGGCGGTAGCGCATGTCGTAGAAAAACAGGCCGGCGCCGGCTTTGTCAAGCGAACGCTGGGCTGGCACGATCCAGCTCGTCACATCCTGCAGGGTGAAGCCGCACAGACCCGGGCCCACGGGAAAGGCCTCAGCGCGAAAGAACTGTTGCAGCATATCGGAAAGCGACTCGAACTGGACGACGCGATCCTCAAAGGCTGCCTCGTAGAAGTGATCGAGCCACGTGGGGTCGCCGCCCCACATGAGATACATGAGCGCACCCGTGAGCTCTTCCACGGTGTGGTCGGTAACGGCTGCCATAGCCGGGTTGAGGTAGCGGTAGGCGGCATCGTAGGGCCGGCCGCTGTCGTCGACGAGCACCTCGACGATACCGAAAGGCTGAGGGCTGCGGTCGAATGTCATCGCCCAAACCTTCAGCATTTCATCCATGGCACGCTCCCATCGACAGACTAGCTGGAATTTTTCTCCCATGATGCACGATAACAGTGTATCACGTATCGGTGATTTGGGTCTCTCAAATCGAAATCTTCCCCGTGCAAGCCTAGTTTTTCCACAGAGCCTATCATAGTGCAGTTGCACAAAAAAAGCCCGCCGCGTATCCGCGGCGGGCTAGGCGCTCCGAAGATTTACGCCGTAAGGGAGACAGTCCTAGGCCTCCGGCTCGGCCTGCTGCTCCTGGCCTTGGCCTGCCTCGGCAGCCGCAGCGTCGGCATCGGCGCCAGCGGTAGCGTCGGCATCCGCCGGCAGCTCGCCCTTCTTGAACTTCAGGGAGTCGCCCTCCACCGACAGCACCAGCTCATCGCCTTCCAGCACCGCGTCGGCGGTGTCGCCCTCGAAGGTGAGCGCCACGGTGGTGGCGTCCTTGGCCTCCCACGTGCCGTCGTAATCGCTGCCGAACAGACTCACCACGGCGCTGCCGCCCTCGTTCATCTGGATGTACACGTGCAGCCCCATCTGCTCCATGGCCTCGATGCTCTTGGCCGTCAGCTCCTTGCCGTCGGCATTGCCGCCGGAGAGTACCCAGGTACCCTGGAAGTTCGCGCTGTTGTCGGCGCTGCCCGCAGTACCGCCGCCAGCGCATCCGGCCAGAGCCACGCACAGGGCCACCGCGCACACCGCCGCTGCAAAGATCTTCGCTTTCAGTTTCATTCCCACTCCTTCGATTCGGGTTGTGTAAAACAGCTGTCTCATCTTAATGCTAAGCAAGCCCGTCGACAACAAGCGATTCAGCCTGTTTGTCCGAAAAGAGGCCGAAGACTCCTCCCCTCTGCCGCCGCGAGCCTCCGCGACAGCCCCGTTGCCCTTGCAGCGGGGCTGTCTTTTCGGAAGGGGTACCCGCGCTTGCTAGCGGGCGTGGCCGGTGACGGGACAACGCACAGGCGCGACGTCTTCGCGATGGAGGTACTGGCGCACAAAGCCGATGCCAGCCAGGGCGAGTGCCGTACCGAGACCGGTATAGAAGAAGGCCACGAACCAGCCGGGCACGACGCCGAAGCTGCGCAGGGCAATACCGCCGCCCATCATGACGGCCATGATGATATAACCCTTCACGTCGAAGAACCGCAGCACGTGCATCTTCTCCTCACCGTAGCCGTGAATGCGCGCGGCATGCTTGGCCACGAGCTTCGAGAACATGGCGTGGAAGGCGACGAACGTCGCGGGAATACCGATAACGAGAAGCCACAGAGGGGCCGCGCCGGCCGCCATGACCTCGATGCCCATGCGCATGACTTGCGACCCGGCGATGAGCCACACCGCAGCCGCGATGAGCAGCAAATACTTTGAGCGAACTTTGAACATGGCGTGCCTCCTCGGGCTGGGCCTGCGCGGAACCGGCGCGAGGGGCGCTTTCGGCTTTCCTTTGGATCCGGTTCCGCACGGCCGGGCTGTTTTCTCCGCGCACGATACCACCCCGCCTAACCCTGTTCCACAAAGTGCGCTATGCTGACAGCAAAACTTCAGGAAGCCGTCACGCCAACTGCACCCCGTCGCTCTCGACAGGGCACGGAGCACCCCCCCCCCTGATGGCGACGCGGCGGTCCTTCGACGGGAGGAACAGTCATGGGAGATTTCGCCAATCGGGTATTCGCGGTGGTGCGGCGCATCCCCACGGGGAAGGTGGCCACCTACGGCCAAGTGGGACGTATGATCGGGGCGCCGCGGGCGGCCCGTTACGTGGGCTATGCCCTGCACGGCAACCCGGAGCCGGGCACCGATCCGGGATGCATCCCCTGCCACCGCGTGGTGTTCAAGGACGGCCGCATGGCCACGGGCTTCGCCTTCGGCGGCCCTGACGAGCAGCGCAAGATGCTAGCCGCGGAAGGGGTGGCCTTCGACGAGGAGGGCCGGGTGCTCATGGGCGCCCACCAGTGGGACGGCCATCCCGAAGGCGCGACGGCCGGCGGCGACGGCGCGGCCGACGGGCCGCTTGGGCCGCCGCCCGACTTCGACTGGGAAGCCGAGCTAGCGGAACACCCCCTGCACCGCTGCGAGACCTGCGAGCGCCCCCGCGCCGACTGCCGCAAGAACGGCGCTTGAGCACCCGAGGAGCGCGCTCGAACGCCGTGAAACGACGCATGCCTACGTGAGCAGCAGCGTGGCCACCACGAAGGCCGCGGTCACGAGCACAAAGCCGGCCGTGAGCGCCCATGCAGCCGGGCGGCCCCAGTTGATCGTCCAGCCGATGCCGAAGCGCTCGGGCAAAAAGAGACTCGCGTCGCCGCGGTTCACGTAGAGGATGCCGAGCTTCCAGAAACGGTCGTCGTCGCGGGCCATGGCATCGCTCGCCTCCATGCGCGCGATGAGACGGCTGCCGTTCTGACCGTACACGACACTCACCGCGAGCGTTGCCACGAGGATGATCGCGACGATGGCGACAAGCGGCACGAGCGTCTGGGCCAAGGTGAGCACCCCAACGAACGCGAGCTGCATGAGCGGGCCGATCAGGCTCGCGAGCAGCCCCATTCCCAGGATGAGGATGCTCTGGGCGTGGGCGAACATGCCGTAGGCCCAGGTGCTGGCCGCCGGACATGTCGGATCGCTCCCCTTCTTCGAGCGCAGGATAGACCACTGCCCCAAGGTGAAGCAGGCGGCCATGAACATGGCGAAGATGACCGGAAACGCCACGACACCCGGGGACTTGTCAGCCCAGCGGGTCACCGCACCGTCGAGGCTCACCTGCATGGGGATGCGCTCGGGCATAGCGCCGTAGCCGGCAAGGCCGATGGCGAGCGTGAGCAGAATGACGGGCACGTACAGCAGGCACCACCACAGCGAGAGGGGCTTGGGAAACGACTCGTCCGCCACGAGCGCGGTCATCTGCTCCCCGGCCGCCTTCCAACCGCGCTCTCGCTTGTAGGTGCGCACCTTCGCACGGGAACGCAGCATGAGGGCGTAGCCTGCCACCATGAGCACGAGAAGCGCCGGACAGAGCACCGCGATGAAAACCTGGGGCGAGGCGAAGGTCAGCGAGAGCGCGGAGAGCAGGGTGAGCGCCGCCGTGAGCCCGAGCACCTTCGCAGTAAAGGCGCGCTTGAGGCGACGCAGATACGGGTCGGCCTGGGCGGCATCGGGCACGGTGACGGCGAAGCACTCGCGCTTGGGCATCAGGTAGGGCGTGAACGCGAACAGGGCGCCGGTCAGGGGAAGGGCGATCACGATCACCCCCAGCAAAAGCATCATGGTCGGTTCGATGGATATCATGGTTTTCCTTTCGCTCAGTAGCACCCGGTGCAGATGCAACGAGGCGTCACGGATCGAGTGGCGGACGGAATGCCCTCAGATGGCGCATTTTTTCGGTTTTGGTGCATCTCGAGTCGCCCCTAAACGTCGAATCGAGCCAAGCTACACCAAAAACGAAACCATGCGCCACGACTCGAGGGGTTCCCGCCTTTGAGAGGCCTTCAGAGCCGGGGCTTGCACCATTTCCGCAATTTTGCGCCCGATTACACGCTCGCTCCCTGCAGAGGCATTCCGCACGCCCCTGTTGCGAGGCGGTCCGCCGCGGAGGCGCCGGGCATGGTGCTTTCGACGGAAGCGCCCATCACGCCGTAGGCGCGGGCGGCTTGGGCGGCCGCCGCCTCCAGGAAGGCGCCGCGCGCGCCTCCGCGGGCGCGGTGGGCCAGGGCGAGCTTGAACAACTCGTCTTCCATCTTCACCTGGGCACGCTCGTCCGCATCGGCGCGATCGGCCGCGGCGGGGTCGGCAATGACGGCGCCCGCGCGGCCCCGCATGCGCACGTAGCCCTCGTCGCGCAGGACGGCGTAGGCCTTGTTCACCGTATGCAGGTTGATGCCCAAGTCGCTTGCCAGCGAGCGCACCGACGGCAGCGCCTGGCCGGGCTCCAGCTCGCCAGTGGCGATACCGGCCACGATCTGGTTGCGAATCTGCAGGTACAGAGGCTCTTCCAAGGCCCCGTCCACGGCGAGCATCATGGCGCTCCCCTTTCTCTTGACTTTCTGTTCTATTCGTATTATAACAGAAATTGTTATAGCTTCAATAGAACAAAATTGCTCCAGGAGGTACCCCATGAAACGAGCGCTCATCTTCCTCGCCATCACCTTCGGCATCACCTACGCCTACGAGCTTCTCGTGGTGTATCCCCTGGCAGCGGGTACGGCGCCCTACATAAGCGACCTCGTCTCGCCGACGCTGGCCTACATGGGAGCCGTGGCCCTCGTCATGCTCTTCCCCGCGCTGGGCGTGGTGCTCACGCGCGTGGTGACGCGCGAGGGATTCAAGAACTGCGTGCTGAAGCCGGCACCGCCCCGCCAATCGCTGCCGTGGTTCGCCGTGGCCTGGTTCGGGCCGATCCTTCTGGTGCTGGCGGGAGGGGCCGTGTACTACCTGCTGTTCCCCGGCGACTTCGATCCCGCCCTCACCTCCTTCGTGGAGGCGCAGCGCGCCGCGGCCATGGCGAACGGCGCCGATCCAGCGACCCTGGCAGCGTTCAATGAGGCAGCGGCTGCGCCCCTCGCGATGGTCGCCAGCCTCCTCGGAGCTTGCGCCATCGCGCCCGCGCTCAACATCGTCACCACCTTCGGCGAGGAGTGGGGCTGGCGCGGCTACCTCATGCCGAAGCTGGCGACCCGCCTCTCCATCGTGCCCACCCTGGTGGTCACGGGCGTCATCTGGGGTCTGTGGCACGCGCCCATCGTGGCCCTCGGGCACAACTACGGCACCGGATATCCCACCGAGCCTTGGGGCGGCATCCTGGCGATGTGCGCCTGGTGCGTGGCGCTGGCCGTGTTCCTCGGCTACGTGACCATCCGCACACGCTCCACCTTCGCGGCGGCCATCGGCCATGGCGCGCTGAACGGGTCGGTGAACCTCGTCACCATCTGCTCCATCTCGGGCGGCAGCCCCTTCGTGGGACCCTTGTGCACGGGCATCGTGGGCGGCCTGCCGCTGCTGGCCGTGGCGGCGCTCATGCTGTGGGACCTGTGCCGCCGCGAGAAGGCCGGCACCTTGCACGTCCCTGAAGCGGGCCTTCCCGACGGGGTGCGGAAAGAGCACCGGTAGGAGCGCAACGATCCGGAGCGAACGGGCCGCCACGGCACCGGGGCGCCGCTGCGGTCAGCCCGCGGCGGCTTCGAGAAGCGGCTCGATATAGGCAAGGGGCGCCACGCGAATGCGACCGCAACAGGGCGCGGGAACGAGCGGGGCGGTTGCTGCGGCCGCCTGGCCGCCAGGCACCTGCACGGCGAGCGGCTCGCCCTCGGCACCGCCTCGCCTAGCGCAACCTTGATCGCGGACAATGTACAATCCCGGCTTGGGGGCGATCATAGTGACCGTGACATCGGCGCGCACCGTGTCGGCGGCGGCCGCACCCGTCTGGGCCGAAAGACCGCTCGGCACGTCGGCAGCCACCACCACGGTGCCCCGGACGCGGGCGTCGTTCAGGACGCGAATCCATCTGTCGAAGGGAGCTTTCACTGCATCGTGGGAGAAGCCGGTGCCGAGAATGGCGTCGATGGCGAGGGGCGATGCGGCCAGAAGATCGGCAACCTCACCGTCATCGGGCGCGACGAGCACGGCGGCGCGATCGCTCAGGACCGCCCGGGTCCTGAGCGCCGCCGAGCGCGCCGGCTCGGCCCTCAGGTCTTCGGGAGCCCGCGCCGTCACCACGCGCACCGGGATACCCCACCGATCCAGGTACTCGGCGGCCACCCAGCCATCTCCCCCGTTGTTGCCGCTGCCGCAGAAGACGACAACCGGGCCCTCGCGCCGGAAGCCCCTGTGCCGGGTGCCGTCGGCTGCCGCCGACCCATCGGAGCCCGCTGCGACGCCAACGGCGACTAGCGGCGCATCGGCACCTGCAGCGCCGCTCTCTGCGACAGCGCCCCCGTCGGCTCCCTTCCCCTCCAGCATCTTGCGCGCCTCGTAGGCCAGGAAGCGGCCCGCGCGGCGCATGAGTCCGTCGAGCGGCGTGCCGGCGGCGGCGATGGCCCGTTCCAGTGCCACCACTGCGGACACATCCAGCACCGGTGGCTCGAAGCAAGTCACCGCCTCGGCCACGGGACGGTAGGCCTCCACGAGCCGCGGCAACGACCAGGCGGCGTTGGCCGGGCTTGTGGAGGGCAGCTTCTGGGCCGCGATGCCGCAAACGGGCTCGCACAGCTTCCCGTAGAGTCGCGCCGAGGTGGCGCCGGTGCAGAACACGTGCCGCACGGGAGCCGCATGCAGAATGCGCGAGAGATCGTTGGGCCGGGCGTTACGAATGGAAGCGTCGGAGGCGCCCTCGATGTCGCAGGAGGCGAGCACGTCCCACAGCGCTATATGGTGGCGCAGCAGCAGATCGGTGCGCTCGGCGTTGCTCTCGGGTACCGGCTCGTCGAACAGCGCCGCCAGCACGCGCCAGAACCGATTCTGAGGATGGCCGTAGAAAAACCCCGCCTCCCGCGATTTCGGCGAAGGCATCGTGCCCAGCACGAGCACCTCCGACCGTCCATCGGACACCGGCGGAATGCCGTGCTCTACCGATTGCGGCTGCCTCTGCGTCTCCTTCGTCATCCGACCCCGCCCTTTCCTACCGTCTTTCCATGACAGCGTTATATATCAGGATGACCCCGCTGGCAACGGCCGACGGCCCCTTCAAATTCAAACGCCTCTTTTCCCATCGACCATCTATACCTGATAAAGGACGTCGCCTGACGAGGCGATCACACGCTATAACGGGTAACACGTTCTAAGCTCAATCGACTACGCCCTTTCTACACCAGCTGCACGGCGCTCTTGCGCTGGACGCGCGGGGTGCGGCAGGCGAACAGGCCGTGGCGATTGCAGTAGGCGAAAATGGTGCCGGAGCCGCGGTAGGGGAAGCGGGCATCGGCCGTCTGCTCGGGGTACAATTTGCGGAAGAACACCTGGTCAGTGGTCACATAGGCCATAAAGCTGATGAAGTGGCCCTTGCCCATGGGGTGCTCCATCTTCCGAATGTTGAACGCCGCCGATTATGGGCGCTCGTGACCGCCCTGGCAACCTACGCTCCGTAGACCCATGTCCGCCTGCGAACCGTGCGACCACCGCCTGTCGGCCGCACGCCAGCCGTCCTCCAGCCACACAGCAACCGAGCGCCCAGCGCCCGCGGACGCTCTTGCAGCCACCCATCGCCTATACTGGCGAAAACGGAAACGATGGGGAAAGGGTAACATCATGATGAGCGTGCTGTGCGTGGGGGCGGGCGGTTTCGTGGGCGCGGTGAGCCGCTATGGCCTCGGCCTCATTCCTCTGGCATCGGGCCTGCCACTCGTGACCCTGCTCATCAACTTCACCGGCTCGGTAGTCATCGGCGCAGTCGCAGAGGCCGCATCCCTCGCCCCAACCGCCCTGCCCCGCGAAGCGGTGCTCTTCCTGAAAGTGGGACTGTGCGGTGGCTTCACCACGTTCTCCACCTTCTCCCTGGAAACCCTGGAACTCATCGAAGGCGGCCAATGGGCCGTGGCCGGCGCCTACGCCCTGGCCAGCGTCGTCCTCTGCGTAGCCGGCGTGCTGGCCGGCAAGCTGCTCGCCCGCACGCTTGTGCCGGCCGCGTGAGAACGCCAGCCACTCTCCTTCGGAATCAGCCTCAGCAGCCGACGCCCCGACCTTCTCGGCCAGGCCACCATCCGGCAACCGCAATCGGCGCATCGGTTGTGGCATTTCGGTAGACATCCTTTCAAAAGCCTCACCGCTTTACTCATTCTTTACAATGATCGGCTATCTTGCCTCCATTCGTCAGCAATCGCGAAAGGCGGTAAAGCCCATGGGTCTCTTCTCTTTCAGCAGTCGACGCAAGCGCAGCAGCCATCACGGCGGCGGCTACTATCAGCAGGGAGGCTTTCTCGGCGGGCTGCTCGGCGGCTCTAGAAGTTCCCATCGTCGATTCGGACACGACCCGCGCTATGCGCAGCCCTATCCCGCCCCTCAGGCGCCTTCCGCGGCCCCCCAAGCTGCCCAGTCGAACTGCCCCCATTGCGGATCCACCGTTCCTGCCGGGTCGAAATTCTGCCTGAACTGCGGCAAGGAGATCGGCGGCGGATTTTGCCCGCAATGCGGCAGCGCCCTTGCCCCTGGCGCCAAATTCTGCTCGGAGTGCGGTTCCCCGCGCGCCTAGGACGATACGCTTGCCCCCTGCATTCACAAGAGTGCGGCGAATTGCAGGCATCTTGGGCGCCCGCAGGCTCGTCGGCCGCGCCGTTGCAGGCTACCAGCTGGTTGCCATACTCGGCCACGGCCGCTTCGGCACATGCTATCGAGCCCGCCCCCTCCACACCGACGGCCCCGATCTCGTCTTCAAGCTCGTTGTTGAGTCCCCGGAGCCCCTCTCCCAGCGCGAGGACGCCCCGACAATGGCAACGGACGGGCGGTCGGCAGGAAGCCGTCACTGTCATCGCCCGAACAGCCGCCCTCGTCCGCAAGACGCCGCGCACGAGCTCCTATGGGCTGAAGCCGCCGCGTTCTCCCTCGCTTTTGACGAGCACCGCCGCGATACGCCCGAATGGCTCGGCGTGGCACGAGACGAACGCGGGCGTACCTTTCTCTTGCAAACGCTTATGGAAGGGCGCCCCCTCGACCGTATGCTCAGGGACGGCACCGTCTTCTCGCCCGCAGAAATCCACGCGCTCATCGCACAGCTTATGGCCATACTCGACCGGCTTCACGCGCGGGGCGTACTCCATAACGACGTGCGCCCCGCCAATATCCTCGTCGACGAGGGCCGCCTCGCGCTCATCGACTTCGGCATGGCGACGTTCTTTGACCAACGGCGCTGCCCCGAGGTTTTCGCTGCCGATGGCGTAACCGATCGGTCGGGAGTCGCCGATGTGCTTCTCTTCCTTCTATACAGCGATCCCAAACGTGTTCGCCGCACCAAACGTGGCACGTGGCGCGATGAGCTCGATCTGGACCCGTCGCAGCGCGCGTTCATCGACGGAATGTTCGCAGAAACCCCTTGCGGGGAAAACTGGGGAGCGGTCCGACGTCAGTTCGATCACCTCTTTCGGCCCGCAACCCTGAGTTGAGCGCCCATCTCCATCCGCCCGATCAGCAGGGAGAACTGGCACAGGCGGCCGCTCTAGGGGGCTGAATTGCGGAAGTGCGCCCTGGCTGCCGAGTATCTCGATTCGGCGACAAGGCGAAAAGGGGCACAGCCGGCATTCCCGAGGGCATCCGACTTCCAGCGCTTTCGGACGCACATGGTGTCAAGAAGCGCGGAAGGTGCGCCCTCTTCCTGGGATATACTTTCCCTCGCGAATGTTTCCCGGAGAGAAAGGCCGCTGTGCAATCCATGACCCCCATCGCCTTTCTGCGCGAGCACGCCGTGCTTGCGGTGTCGGCCGTGGCGGCGGCCTCCATGGTGGCGGTGCCGCCCGACAGCGCGTATTGGGGATACTTCGACGGGAAGACGCTCGGCTGCCTGTTCTGCGTGTTGGCCGTAGCGAGCGCTCTCAGGCTCATGGGCGCCTTCGACCGCGCGGCCCGAACCGTCATCGCGCGATTCGGGAGCCCGCGATCCCTTGCGCTTGCGCTCGTACTCACCACAGCGGCACTCTCGTGCATGGCCACCAACGACATGGCCCTCATCATGATGCTGCCGCTGTCGGCCGCCACTCTCGTGGGCGCAGGGCAGGCACGACTGATACCGGCCGTCTTCGTGTTGCAGAGCCTGACGGCGAACCTCTGCGGCATGATCGTGCCCTTCGGCAATCCGCAGAACCTGTACCTGTACTCGTACTACGGGCTGCACCTCGGTGACTTCCTGCGCACCATGGCGCTTCCCTTCGCCATATCCGTGGTCGGCGTCGTTGCCGCTACTTGGTGGCTCGCAGGGCGACCCGGCAGGAAGAAGGCAAGCGCGAGCGCGGAGGCGACCCGGGGCATAGCCACGGCGAAGGCCTCCGTTTCCTCGGCACCTGCGGCCAGCGCCGCCATCGGGGCCGCCCCCGGACCCCCAACCGCGCCCGTCCCTCGCCGCCCCATGCCGCTCAGTCGCCGTCGCCTCGGCGCCTACGGCGTGCTGCTGGCCCTCACGCTGCTGGCCGTGTTCCGCGTCCTGCCCATCGCCGTGGCCGTCGCGGCGGTGGCGGCAACCCTCGCCGTGCTCGGCCGCCGGGCGCTGGCCGCCGTGGATTGGTCGCTGCTCGCCACCTTCGCCTGCTTCTTCGTGTTCGCGGGGAACCTGGCCCGCATTCCCGAACTGGCCGCGTGGCTCGGCCCGCTCATGGACGATCACGGCCTCGTTATCAGCGCCGGCGCAAGCCAAGTCATCAGCAACGTGCCAGCCGCCGTGCTGCTGTCGCATTTCACGGACGCGTGGCAGCCTCTGCTCGTCGGTGTGAACATCGGCGGCGCGGGCACGCTTGTGGGCTCGCTCGCCAGCCTCATCACCCTTCAGCATTTCACCAGCGTACGCAAGGTGTTTCCCCAAACGCGCGACGTGCCCGGGCTGTCAACCGGCCGCTTCATCGGCTTGTTCAGCGCCGTGAACATGGTCTTCCTCGCGGGATTGCTCCTCATCTGCATGATCGCCTTCCCCTGGTGACACTTCTCTGGTGTCGCCGCCCTTTCCGCACGCGAGCACCTCTGCGGATCGCCGCCCTATCCCAACACGCCTAGCCGTCCCCCTCCGGCACTCCCGACCCTTCCAATTATTCTCCCTTGCGAATAGTATAGGAATTCGCTAGAATTTTCCCGCGCCGAAGTTTCCCCCCTCTCGTCGTGCAGCGGGCCGGTGATATGTCCAATGCACCGGGCGGGTCGAGAGTGGCGCACGGCCTGTCGCCAGCGAGAAAGGTGCATCATGGGCGTTGTCAAAGCCGTATGCACGAGCAGCATCAAGGGAATCCAGAAAACCGAGCAGGACGCCATCGAGCTGAAGTCCGATTGGGGCATCGAGGGCGACGCCCACGGCGGGCCGTGGCACCGCCAGGTGAGCCTTTTGTCCTACGAGCAGATCGAAGCCTTCAAGGCCCGCGGGGCCGACGTGGGCCACGGTTCCTTCGGCGAGAACATCATCGTGGAGGGCTTCGACTTGAAGAGCCTCCCCATCGGCACGCGCTTCGCCTGCGGCGACGTGGTGCTGGAGCTGACTCAGGTCGGCAAGCAGTGCCACGCCCACTGCGCCATCTACCACCAGGTGGGCGACTGCATCATGCCCCGCGAGGGCGTGTTCTGCAAGGTCATCGAAGGCGGTACCATCGCCCCCGGCGACACTATCGAGATCGCAAGATAGCTCGCAACGGGCGACCGAAGGCCCCTGGAATTTCTGCGTACGCACGAATTTCGACGCTTTTATGAGAAATTTCGTCGTACGCAGAAATTTTGTCTCATTCTGCGATAATTACGCCGTACGCAGAAATTAAAGGAGAGCCATGAGCCCCGTCTACACCTCGAAAGACCTTGGAGCAGCCATCCGCGCCGAGCGGAAACGCCAAAAACTCACCCAAACCGAGGTGGCAAACTTATGCGCCGTCAGCCTCTCCTTCATTTCCAACCTAGAAAACGGCAAGGAAACGGCGGAGCTTGAGAAGGCCTTGAAGGTGCTGAGCACCCTCGGCCTCGATATCACGATCACAAAGCGAGGCGAATAGGCATGGAGCTGACTATCTACCGCGATTCGCTCGGAGGGCCTATGCCAATCGGAACGCTCAGTCGCCGGGAAGGGGCCGTCTCGTTTCGCTACGATGAGGGCTATCTGGCCTCCTCCGAGGCCGCTCCTGTCTCGCTCTCCCTCCCCCTGCGTGCCGAGGCCTATGCCGAAGAGGAGCTCGCCCCCTACTTCCGCGGCCTGCTACCCGAGGGGGCGGCCCTGGAAAACCTCTGCCGCACTCTCGGTATACCGACCGATGATTACTTCGCCATGCTCGCCTCTTGCGGACTCGATTGTCTGGGCGACATTATCATCAATCCCGCTTCTTACGCCGAGACGCGCTCTTACCAGCCCGTGCCCCTCAGCCAGATCAAGGAGATGGCCGGCAAGCCGGGAAAAGTCGATCTGTCCCTGGAAACGGCACGTCTTTCCCTTGCGGGAACTCAGAACAAATGCGGACTGTTCCACGACCCCCGAGCGGCTATCGACGAGGGTTGGTACCAGCCCTCGGGAGGCGCCCCCTCGAACTACATCGTCAAGTTCGCCCGAGACGATCTTGCCGATCTCATGCAGGTCGAGCATCTTTCGATGACCTGCGCGGCCGCTTGCGGGCTTAGCGTGGCTCGCACCGCCCTCATCAGCCCCCTAAAACCCATTATCTGCGTCGAGCGCTACGACCGGCTTCATGCCTCACGCGAGAGCATCGACGGTCTTGCGGCTCCGGCACGTCGCCACCAGGAAGACCTCACTCAGGCTTTTGGACTGCTGCCCCACGCGAAGTACCGCGAGCTCCAGCCCAGCAGCGTAAGCGTCATTGCCGATTTTCTCCGTCGGCGCTCCGCGGAGCCGGCGCGAGACCTCCGTGCCTTCGCGAGCCTCGTCCTCTTCAATTACCTCATCGGCAACTGCGATAACCACTTGAAGAATATGTCCATTCTCTATGCCCCCGACTGGAAATCATTCGCGCTGGCGCCTGCCTACGATTTAGTGAGCACGACCTATTTCACGCGCTTCTCGCGCGAGATGGGCATGGCCATCGGGAGCCACAGCGATATCGAAGAGGTGACGGTCGCGGATTTCGCAATCTTGGCCGAGCAACTCGGCGTGGGCATAAAACTGCTGCGCGACATAGCAGGCACCTTCGCCGAGCATGCCCTCCCGGCACTCCGTGAAGAAGGAAACCGCCTCGATAGCGAGGGCTACAAGGCCGCCCCTTATATTGCCGACGATATCGAAGAGGACATCATGCCCCGCTTGGAGCTGCTTACTAGCCTGTAGCCTACACCCGCTTGGCGGTGATGCCGTTGCTCACGGTGACGCCCTCCTCGACGCAGAGCTTGGCCTCGTCGAGCAGCGCGCGGGCGTCGGCCAAGAGCGCCTGGGCGGCGTGCAGCTTCTCGGACGCGCTGGCGAAGCCGCCGTCCTCGGCCATGTGGGCCATCTTGTGGGTCCAGCGGTACCCCACGGCCACGTAGTCGTCGGCCATATCGATCATCGACTCGAACTGGGAGGTGTTCACTCCGTTGGTGCACATGGGCATATCCTTTCGAGAACGGGGCGACAGCCGCGGGAATACCCGCCGGCCGCGCTCGGGACGGCACTGGGGCGGCGCGGCGGCGCGGGAGCCCGGGCCGCCTGCGCACAGGTTGGCTCGGATGGGGTCGGCGAAAAGCTACTTCACCTTCGCGGCGCGCTGGGCCTGAAGCCAGTCCACCAGCTCGGGGATGCCTTCGTGGGTGCGCGCGCTCGTGACGAAGATGTCGAGCGCGGGGTTCAGAAGGCGCGCCTGCTCCTTGAGGCGGTCCATGTCGAAGTCCTCGTTTAAGGGCAGATAATCGCACTTGGTGACGATGAGCGCGTCTACGGCGGCGAACATGGGCGGGTACTTCATCACCTTGTCCCAGCCCTCGGGGACCGAGAGCAGCATGACGCGGGTGTGGGCCCCGGTGTCGAAGTCGGCCGGGCACACGAGGTTGCCGATGTTCTCCAAAAACAGGTAGTCGAACCGCGAGCCGTCGAAGGCCTCGAAGGCCATCTCCACCATGCCCATCTCCACATGGCACACGCCCCGGGTGTTCAGCTCCACCGACTCCACGCCGGCCTCCTTGATCTTGAGCGCGTCCACATCGCTCTCGAGGTCCGCCTCGATGACGCCGAGCGCCTCCACGCCGCGGCTGCGCAGCTCCTTGATGATGGCGAGCAGGATAGTGGTCTTGCCGGCGCCCGGGCTCGCCATCACGTCCACGAAGAACGTGCCGTCCTCGGCCCGCGCGGCGCGGAAGGCGTCGGCGGCCTCGTCGTTGGCGGCCAGGATGTTCCTCTTCACTTCGATAACGCGCTTGCTGTCCACAAGGGTCTCCTTCGTTTAAGGCCAGCGCCCTCGGCGCGGCACGTCCGCTTTTCCTCTTGAGACCATAGTAACCGCGCGGCCCCCTTTCGCGCAATTCACAAAGGGAATCGGCTATGCAGATTATCGGAATAGCCCCTGCGCATTTTGCAACCGGCAGCCCGGAAGGCTGCGAAGATGCGGGGCCAAGCCTACGCGCCGCTACCCTTGGGAAGCGACCGCCGTCACCAAGTCGATGAGCTCCTCTTTGGAATGAATGCCGAGCTTCTGGTAAATGTGCTTGATATGCGTCGCCACCGTGTTCTTCGAGATGAACAGCTTCTCGCGAATATAGGGGCGACTGCGGCCCTGAGCCAGGAGGAACGCTATCTCGGTCTCGCGATCGGACAGGCCGAAGCGCTCCTGCAGGCGCAGGCAGCCTTCCATCAGCGCACGCTCCACTGCGTTCGCCCCGACAAGCTGATCGGCATCTTCGGCCGGCTCGCCGGAAGGCGCCACGACGCCGGCAAACGAGACCAGGCAGATGAGCAGCAGTCCCACCGTGGTAAGCGGCACGCCCGCGGCAACGCACAGCTCGCCGCCAACGTTTCCCACGAGCACCCCCGCCTGCACCGCGCCGTTGAGCAGCCCCACGCCCAGGGCTGCCGGCACCTTCCCCTGTTTGGCGAGCGTCAGCGCGAAGAGATAGACGAGCACCTGGATGAGCGAATCGAAGGTCTCCCCAATGGCACTGGCGGCGAATCCCGGCCACAAACCCGGCATCTCGCGCAGCACAAGCGTCACCACGGCGAAGGGCACCGCCCAGCGGAACAGGCCCGAGAAGCTCACCTTCTTCGAGAAGAAAACGATGGTCACCCCCAAAGCCACGCTGGCCAAGCTAGAGAGGAGCATGGCGACATCGAAATCAACGAGCTCGTGAAGACCGTCGCGCGTTTCCGCAAGCGAGGAGAGCCAACCCACCGACACATAGAGAACCGCCAGCACGAGAACTACACGGAGAAAATAGACGCGCCACGATCGCTCGATCGGGATTCGCGCAGCGCGATTCCCATCCACGCAAAGCTCGGCGCACGGCAGATCCCCTTTGCGCGAGGAGCCCTCGGCCCGTTCCCCCGCCTCGCCGTCGCGGGCGCACAGCAAAAGCAGCACCCCCGACGCCAAGGGCAGCAGCACCGTGGCCGCCAGCCCCGACAAGCCCCGCAGGTGGGGAAAGACCACTACGCACGGCACGATCACTATAAAAGAGAGGGGAATGGCGACCTCCATCTCCTCGATGTCGAGCACCATGAGGGCCTGGGCCCACAGCAAGCTGAGCAGAGCGTAGCCCACGCCCGTCAGCAATCCGCCTGCGCCCGAAAGCATCGGAGCGCCCACCCCCAGATAGGAGAGGATCGTGCCAACCGCCATCAGCAGCGGCGCCGCCAGGCGCAAGGGAAGCCACAGCGACGAGGTTCGGGGGATCCGGCTGAGAGCCATACCGCCGACGAGAAACACGATCACCACCGCCGCAGCCGAGGCGAGCCACGACGCGTCGGCGTTTATGGACTGCCCTTGGCGCTCGGAAAACAGCGCCGAAGTGGAATACGAGCAGTACAGCCACGCCCAAACGAGCCCGATGCCCATATAGCGCAGTTTGAAAGCAGATTCGATATATCCCAGCGATGCCAAGGCTCTCCCCCGAGCCGTCGCGCTCTTCACCAAATTCCCCCCCGACTCCGCGAAAAACAAGCAGGCTGCCACGCAGCGCGAATACCGCCACGTGAATTTTCCTCGGAAGAGTATACCGCTGCCCCTCCCCCGCCCTTCGCGAAAAGCCCTGATAACGGCATCACCTCAGAAGGGTGATTTCTCCAATCGCCGCCAGAGGGCGATAGATAGCGCCCTCGCATTTTCCTATGGTGCCCTTGCGTCGCGCGCTTCGCCCCGCCCGTACGAGACGAAGCGGCAGGAGAGCGGCGCGCCCGAGTATCACCGACAGGAGGGACCAATGAGCAACAAAACCATGAGCATGAATCGCCGCGATTTCCTCGGCCTCGGAGCCGCCGGAGCCGCCGTCGTCGGCGCCCTGGGCCTTGCGGGCTGCGCTCCGAGCGCTCCCGCCGAGAAGAGCCTCGGCGAAACAGGTGCGGCAACCGATGCTGCGGCCGCATCCGATTGGCTCGGCACTGAGCCGGAAGTCGCCGAGGGCGATATCGCAGAGACCCTGGACACCGACTTCCTCATCATCGGCGCGGGTACGGCGGGATTGGCCGCCGCCGGCGCCGCGGCCGACTTGGGACTGAACTTCATCATCTGCGACAAGGCGAACCAGGTGCCCGAAACCCGCGAGTACCTGGGCGGCGTCGACACGGCCTACGCCAAGGCGAACAACGTGGAAATCGACAAGCCGAAGCTTCTGAACGAGCTGACGCGCTATGCCTCGGGCAAGTGCAACCAGAAGCTCATCAAAATGTGGATCGACGAGAGCGCCGAGTACGTGGACTGGGTCACCGAGGTCATGAAGGATCAGGGCAAGGAGGTCATGCTGGATATGCCGCCCGCCCACGCCACCGGGGGCACTGACTACTACGTCCCCTATGTGCAGCACCTGTGGGAGCCCTCCTACGTGCCGCCCATGCGCAACGACGTCATCGCCGAGCGGCTTTCCGGCCAGGGCCGCGACATCCTCTTCGAGCATGAGATGGTGAAGCTGCTCCACGGCGAGGGCACGGTGACCGGCGCCATCTTCAAGACCAAGGACGGCTACAAGCAGATCAACGCCAAGAACACGCTTTTGGCCACCGGCGGCTATGCGGCCAACCCCGTCATGATGCGCGCCCTTCAGCCGGCCGCCGTGGCCTGCTGCACCGCTTCCAGCTTCAACCCCACCTGCACCGGCGACGGCATTCGGGCAGGACTCTGGGCCGGAGCCTCTAAGGACATCGATGCCGCTCCCATGATCTTCGACCGCGGCGCGGTGGCCCCCGGCGTCGATGCCGGCTACGAGGGCACGGACGAAGCGGCGGTCTTCCGCGGCAACATCTTCCAGGAGAACATCGGCAGCCAGCCCTTTATGAAGGTGAACCGCCGCGGCCAGCGCTTCGCCAACGAGTCCACCCCCTACGACTTCGTCTGCTTTGCCGCCACCTACCAGCCCGGCGGCGTGTGGTGCCAGGTGTATGACGCCAACATGATGGACGACATGGTGCGCTTCGAGACCGTGGGCTGCTCGCGCGTGGTGCCCTACATCGAGATGGGCATGACCTTCGACGAGTACACCGCCGCCTCCCAGGAGTCCGGCATTCTCATGAAGGCCGACACCTTGGAGGAGCTGGCCGATATGCTCGGTTTCGCCGACCAGGATAAGGAAAACTTCCTCGCCGAGGTAGAGCGCTACAACGGGTTCTTCGACAAGCAGGTGGACGAGGACTTCGGCAAGGAGGCCTACCGCCTGTCCGCCATTCGCCAGGCACCCTTCTACGGCTGCTGGTTCGGCGGAAGCCTGCTCACCACCATCGACGGCCTGCGCATCAACGAGAACTGTCAGGTGCTCGATCCTGAGCTGAACGTCATCGAGGGCCTTTATGCGGCCGGCGACGTATCCGGCAGCTTCTTCAGCGGCAACTACCCCGAGTACATCGTGGGCGTGGCCTGCGGACGCAGCTCCGTTGAGGGCCGCCACGTGGCCAAGCTGCTGGCCGGCGCTGCCTAAGGCGAGCTGCCCGCCTCGTCGCGAAGGGGCGCTCTCGAAAACGCGCCCTCTGCGATTCACTTCCCAGCCCTCCCTGCCGAAATCCAGCCATCGCGTGCTGGATTTCGGTTTTTTGGCTTGGAAAGCACGACCTTGGTACCACACGAGCGCCCTTTCCGCTTCCTTGTCATACGCTACCTGGGAAAATGCCGCCGCTGTAATACGGAGACACCTCTTCTGTGCCGCTTTCCGTCCCAAAGTCGTGTTTTTCAAGCCAGAATACGCGTTTCGAGCGTGCTATAGTGGACACGTTGGCTTCAAACGCAGCGAAAACGACAAAAGGAGCCCTCATGGTTACCACTGAAGTAGCCTTCGCCCGTTCCACATGGCGGAAGTCCCGGGAGTTCAACGCCGGCGTGCGCGATCTGGCGCGCCTCATGCCCATGGAGCTCGTGCGCCTCTACGTCACCGAGGGCACACGCACGCCCCGGGTGCCCCTCACCTGCTACGATCGCATCGACGAGCTGCGCGCCCTACGCCGCGAGGCCCTGCTCGGGGAAATGCCCTCCGTGGAGGCCCAGGCGCAAATCTGGCTCGACGAGCACCCCGCCGAGGCCGCGCGCATGGCCGCCAAGCACCGTCGCAGCACCGCCACCCCCGATATGCTCCTGGGCACTGCCGTCATGAACGGCGAGAGTCCCGCCGCCGGCTTCTCGCCGGAGACCTACCTCATCGCGCCGAGCCTGCGGGTTTACGAGCTGTTCATGTGGTACGACGAGAGCGAGCGCTGGCTTCAAAATTAAGCGAGAAGGAGCTCGGGCGGATCTGCAACCGATTTCGCTTTCGTTAACACTGAGCGTCTCCCTTTACTTTATTACAGTAGAGCACTATAGTATCGGCAGCATTATCGCCGTGTCGATGGTGCCACCTTGGCCGGGAGCAGCGCGCCGCGCGTCCGCCCAAGGTGCCCGTACCGCGCATCGAGAAGAAGGAACCGCCATGAGCGCACCTTACGACGACAACAATCCTGCCGCCACGCCCCCTACTCTGCGCCGCCAATTCGGTCTGCGCGAGGCCATCACCATCACCGTGGGCACCGTCATCGGCGTGGGCCTGTTCACCACCGGCGGCAACATCGTGGGGCTCATGGGCCCATCGGTCATCATTGCCACCCTGGTGGCGATGCTCGTCTCTATCTACCCGGCGCTACTGTACGCGGAAATGGGCGCGGCCCTCCCCTATGCCGGCGGCACCTACCAGTACGCGGGCCTGGGACTCGGCCGACCCTTGGGCATGCTCGCCGGCTGGAACTTCATCATCTCGCTCGTGGCCGTGACCGGCGGCGAGTCGCTGGCCTTCGCCTACTATTTCAAGACCGTCTTTCTTGCCATCGGCATCGAGCTGCCCGTCCCCGATGTAGTGCTGGCCTGCATCGCGCTCGTGCTGTTCATCGTCACCAACGTGCGCGGCGTGCAGATCACCGGTCGTCTGCAGAACGGCTTCATGTTCTTCTTCTGGGGCGTGGCCGTCATCTGGTTCCTCACCATGATCCCCGAGGTGAGCCTGCCCACCTTTGTGACCGCGCCGACCTTCTTAGGCTCCATGGACGCATTCGGGTTCATCGCCGCCGTGGCCATGATCTGGTGGTGCTTCGCCGGCTTCGAGACCTGCTGCGGCATGGGCGAGGAAATTCGCTACCCCTCCATCAACATCCCCCGGGCCTTGAAGCTCGCGCCCTTCATCATCTTCGCCGTGAACGGGGCCTTCCAGTGGTTCCTCGTGGGCATCACGCCGGCAGAGGCCATCCCCGGCCTGGCCGAGGCGGCCGCGCCCTACGCCGAGGCCATGATGTCGGCGGGCATTCTGGGGCTGCCGCTGCTGCTTCTGGCCCTGGGCGTGGCCTTCGGCGGCGACTTCTCCACCCTGAACGCTTCCATCGCCGTCCCGCCGCGCTACCTGTTCACCATGGCCCGCGACGGCGCCATGCCCCGCGTGTTCGCGAAAGTGCACCCGCGCTTCCGCACACCGTATGTGGCCATCATCGCCCTGGGAGTGCTGTCCATCCTGCTCGTGGCCACCTCCACCCTGGACTTCATCGCGTCGCTGTCGCTGTTCGCCGACTTGTTCTACTACATCATCGGCATCGCGGCGGCTTTGGGACTGCGCCGGCGCATGCCCGATCTCGCCCGACCCTTCCGCGTGCCGGGCGTGGCCGTGGGCGTGCCGGTGTCTATCGTCATCTACGCCGTCATGATGAGCCAGCTGGGTACCGAGCCTTTGGTGGTGGGCGCTGCCTGGTGCGTGATCGGCCTTGCGGTGTTCTTCATCTGCCAGAGCCGCTACGGCAAGCCCGAGCCGGTATCGGTGGCCGAGGCCCTGCCCGGCGCCGATGAGGTGCCCGGCGCCGAAGAGGCCGCGAAGATGGATCGCGAGTACCGCGCGTGGAAGATCGTGGTAACCGCCTGCTGCATCGTGGTGGCCCTGCTGTATGCAGTGCCGATGCTCGCGGGCTAGGGGCAGCGGCACACGGCGGCGGCCCCGGCTCCGAAGCGCTCGTGCACGGCGGTGGGCCCCGGCTCCGAAGTGCTCGTGCGCAGTGGTGGGGCGAGGCGGCCGACGGAGGCCCGCATGTTTTCGAACGGCCCTCGGGCTCGCATGTTTTCGAACGGCCCTCGGGCTCGCTCAAGCGCTCGCCCTCCGGGACGGGCGCTTTTCAGTGCGCCTGATTTCTACGGCCCGCTCTTCTGCGCGGAAAAGGTCTGATTCTCTATTTCCTAAATTTGGCCACTAAACTCTGCGAGATAGACTCGGCCGAGCGAAAAACCGCTGAAACGGGGCCACAATAGATCAAATATGGGCCTTTTCGACAACCAGACATCTATTTCGCGAAGTTTGCTGCACAAAAAGCAGCATTACAGAAACAGCGGGCGGGAGCCAGCTGCCGAACTCGAAGACGTACTTGGGTTTTCAGGTGAGATTCCCGTCTGCCCGCGGAAACATCGACGGGAGCGGCGGCCTCCGAAAACGTAAGCCCCTACGAGTCCATGCGTGGAGCCGGCCCGTGCGATTTCCTTGTCCTCTCGCCGTCACGACATGGGGATACTCCAGCCGAGCCAGAGGATCGCGAGACTCCCCCTTCCTAAGGCGGCGAAACGCGCGGTGCCTGCTTTGCACACTGAAGGCCAGCGGCACCCGAGGCTTCGCTACCCGAGGGCCACGTCCAAGACCATCATGAGCACGAAGCCGAGGGCCACGCCGATGGTGCCGATGTTGGTGTGGCGACCCTGCTGGGTCTGGGGAATGAGCTCCTCGGTGACCACGTACATCATGGCGCCGGCGGCGAAGGCCAGCACATAGGGCAAAAGCGGGGTCACGAGTCCCGTAATGGCCAGCATGAGCACCGCGCCGAGCGGCTCCACCGCGCCGCACAGGGTGCCCGCCATAAAGGCGCGGGGCCGCGAGAGGCCGTTGGTCGTCAGCGGCAGCGACACGATGGCACCCTCCGGCACGTTCTGGATGGCGATGCCGACAGACAGCGCCACCACGGCCGAGAGCGTAATAGCCGCATCCCCCGCCAGAAAGCCCGCGAGCACCACGCCCACGGCCATGCCCTCGGGCAGGTTGTGGATGGCCAGGGCCGCCATCATCATCGCCGGCTTCTTCAACGTGGAAGCCGGGCCCTCCGGCTCGTTGGAGCCCACGTGCAAATGCGGCGTGAAGTGGTCGATAGCCAAAAGCAGGAGCATGCCGCCGAGAAAGCCCACGGCCACGGGCAGCCATGCGGGCACCGGACCTCCCTCGGACGCCTCGAGGGCGGGGGTGATGAGGCTCCACACGCTGGCGGCAATCATCACGCCGGCCGCGAAGCCCAGAAGCGCCTTCGTGAACCGTTCGGACATACCGTGGCGCATGAGGAACACGAGCGCCGCGCCCAGAGTGTTCCCCAGAAACGGCACCACCAAGGCCACGAGTACGCCGATCAGAGCGGGGTTTTCCACCGCGCACCTTCCTTTCCCAAGAAACGAGCCTCTCGAGCAGGCTGCCACCCGCCCGAAACGAAACGGGGCACCCGAACGGGGGACGCGCTTACCGGTGGGGCTGCCCCGCGTTCCTGAACATGGGGCAGCCCCACCGGGTAAGCGCGTCCCACTATAGCGCATAGGCCAAAGCGGGGCGTCCCGAGAAGGGCGCCCCGCCAACTTAGTTACCGATATTTTACCGAGAACGCCTACTTCGCATAGCTCGCAGCATTCTTGCCGGCGATGCGGCCGAAGGTGTAGATGTCGGTCATAGAGCAGGAGCCGAGGCGGTTCGTGCCCATCTTGTGGCCGGCCACCTCGCCGGCGGCGTACAGGCCGGGAATGACCTGCGCGTCCACAGTGAGCACCTCGGCCTTAGGCGTGATATGCAGGCCGCCCATGGTGTAGTGCACGGCGGGCTTGCAGGCCATGAGGTAGTAGGGGCCCTCCTCGATAGTGTTCATCTCGGCGCTATAGCCGAAGTCGGGGTCCTTGCCGTCGGCGCAGTACTGGTTCCACGCATCCACGGTCTTCTTCAGCTCCTCAGCATCCACGCCCTGGGCCTGGGCCACCTCGTCGAGCGTGTCGGCCTTCACGATGACGCCGCGGCTCTCGCTGTTCTCGTACTCGTCGGCATGCTGCTCCACGAGCCCCGTCGCATCGGCGGCCGCCTGGTTGAACAGCAGGTAGGCAACCCCGTCGGTCTGGGCCTTGATGCCGTTGGAAATGACGTCGCGGCGGTCGAGCTCCTGCACGAAGCGGTCGCCTTCCTTGTTCACGAGGATGCCGTAGTTCTCCAGGCGCACGTCGCCCACGTACAGCAGCGCGCCGGTCTCGGGGTCGCACACCGGGTAGGTCTGGATGTACTCCATGTCGATGGTATCGGCGCCGATCTTCTCGGCCATGACGATGCCGTCGCCCTGGGCGGCCACCGAGTCGGTGGAGAGGATCTTGTCATCCATCTCGGGGTTGTACTTCACGCGCATATCGACGTTCGAGCCGAAGCCGCCGGTGGCGAGCACCACGGCCTTGCACTTCACCTCGGCCTCCTCGCCGGTGACGGGGTTTTTCACCTTCACGCCGACGACCTTGCCGGTGCTGTCGGTAACGAGCTCGGTGGCCTGGGTGTTGTCGATGAGCGTGATGGCGTCGATGGCCTTCGCGCGGTCGGTCAGCTTCGTGGTCATCTCGGAGCCAGAATGGGTGATGGGGATGATAGAGCGCTTGATGTTATGGCCGCCGAACTGCATGAGGTCGTGCTTCCAGGAAATGCCGCCCTCGTAGGTGAGCCAGTTGGCGGAATCGAGCGCGCCGTTGGCGATGATGGCCACCAGCTCCGGGTCGCCCTTGTTGTCGCCGCCCACGAGCATGTCGGAGATGAGGTTCTCCGGCGAGTCCTCCACGCCCTGGGTCATCTGGATCCAATTGCCGGGCACGGCCATCTCGCCACCCGACAGGCACGTGTCGCCGCCGTAGACGCCCATCTTGTCCATGAGCACCACGCTCTTGCCCTCGTTGGCCGCCGTGATGGCCGCCGCAAATCCTGCGCCGCCGGCGCCCACTACGACCACATCGGCCTCCTCGGGCAGCTTCACGTCGCTTTCCCACGCCTGGTAGTCGCGGTTCTTCCACTCCTCAGAATCCTGGCCCAAAGCGTCGAGGGCGCTTCCCACAGCGGTGAGGAAGGCCATGGACGTGAGCGTGGCGCCGCTGACCGTGTCCACGTTGAGCGTCTGGCCGTCGATGATGGACTTCGTCATCTTCTCCATGGCCACGTCCCCCATGCCCGGCGTCTCGCGGGAATCGAGCACGGTGATGCGGTCGATGGCCCCGTCGTTGGCGGACACCTCCACAGTGAACGTGCCGTGCTTGCCCATCCCCTCGCCGATGGCCGTGGTCGCCGCCCCGGCCGAGGCGCTCCCGGCCGCGCCGGCCTTGCGTTTCTCCTGCGCCTCCTCATGGGACATCGGCGCGCAGCCGACTAGAGCCAGCGTGCCGCCCAATGCGGCGATGGCGCCGCCCGCGATGAACTGCCTACGAGAACAACCAGACATGATGACCTCCCTTGGTCGGACTCCAGAGCGCGATGGCGCACGATACCGGCCGCTCTTCGCGAAAAGCGGCGGTTCGGTATCGGTTGAGCGTCGTCGCTGACGGCTTCCCGTCACCTCGGCTCCCTTTGACGGCGCCATCATAGAACCATCACAGATGCGGTCGCCATTCCGTGGCCGGCCTCAACCGAACCGTTGCCGCTCCGTTGGGATAAGGGAACCCGGAGGGAGCAGACGGAAATCGGGTGGCCGCAGGCAGCGGGGAGTTGCCCTCGGGGGCGCTCTCGGGTAGGCTGTGGGGAAACGAAGGGAGACCCGTGAACGAACTGGCCATACTGGATGCCATGCAAGCGTGGCACAACCCCGTGCTCGATCCGCTTGTGGCGGTCTTCACCAGCACGAGCAACCACGGCGAGCTGTGGATTCTCCTCGGCATCGTGCTGCTGTGCTTCCGCCGCACCCGCAAAGCCGGCGCCGGCGTGCTCGTGGCCGTGGCGCTCGGCGCGGTGGTGACGAACTTGACCATCAAGCCCCTGCTCATGCGCCCACGCCCCTGCGACGTGAACGCCGCTGTGGCCATGATCGTGCCGCGGCCGAGCGGCTCGTCGTTCCCCTCGGGCCACACCACGGCCGCTTTCGCCGCTGCGGCAGCCCTCTGGTTCGCGCGCAGGCCCACCGCACCCGCCGGGCTTATCGCAGGCGTTACCGTAGCCGCCGCCCTTATGGGCCTTTCCCGCATGTACTGCTACGTGCACTACCCCACCGACGTGCTCGCCGGTGCCATCGTGGGCACCCTGGCCGGCCTCGCCGCCGCCCGCCTGATGGATGCGCTCTGGAAGCAGCGCGCCAAACCCAGCATTCCCCGTGGACCTGCCGGCTCCGACTACCCCGCCGGCTCCGACAGCCCCAACAACCCCGACGACGGCCGCGGCCCGGGCGCTCCCGAAATGCGGCCCTAACCGCCGCAGGAATCGGAGCCGCCATGCGCCAGACCTACTACGCCATCGACAAGCGCCTCTGCTGCCGCTGCGGAGCCTGCCAGCGCATCTGCCCCCACGGCGCCCTCGCCACCGCCGCTAACGGGGTGCCCTCCATCGACCAGGAGCGCTGCCGGCACTGCGGCATGTGCTTCCGCGCCTGCCGCTTTGGCGCCGTGGGCCGCCCCTATGAGCTCTACCGCCTGAAAGACGGCCGCTCGCACCGATAGCCGCCCATCCCTAGTACGACAGCGCGTGGGGAATGAACAGGCGCTGATAGGTGCTTGTGGCGAAGCGGTCGGTCATGCCGGCGATGTAGTCGGTCACCGCGCGCAAATCATCGCCGTCGGAGATGGCGCGATAATCGGCCGGCACCTCGTCGATGTGCGCGGCGTAGTAGTCGAACAGATCGGCGATGAGATGCGTCGCCTTCTCCACCTCGGCCATCACGGGAGGGGCGGTGTACACGTTGGCGAACAGGAAGGCCCGCAGCTCCATCATGGCATCCCACACCGCCGGGCTCATGCGAATGTCGCCCTCGGCAGCCGATGTTTCCACCATGTCGCGCACGAGCGTCTCGATGCGGGCCGAGTGGTCGGCGCCGAGTACGCGGTGAGTCGCCTCGGGCAGGTCGGCCTCGCGCAGGATGCCCGCGCGAATGGCATCGTCGATGTCGTGGTTCACGTAGGCGATGCGGTCGGCCGTGGCCACGATGCGTCCCTCCAAGGTCTCGGCGCGCAAGTTCCCTGTGTGGTTCAGGATGCCGTCGCGCACTTCCGCGGTGAGGTTCAGTCCCGCGCCGCCGTTCTCGATGCGCTCCACCACCCGCACCGACTGCTCGTTGTGGCGGTACAGACGCGCCGCCTGCGAGCTTGCCGGATCGATGCCCCTATGGCGTGCGAGTGCCCCGGCAAGGGCCGCCTCGCCCGTGTGCCCAAAGGGGGTGTGGCCCAAGTCGTGACCGAGGGAGATGGCCTCGGTGAGATCCTCGTTCAACCCGAGTGCCCGCGTGATGGTGCGCGCGATCTGCGCCACCTCCAAGGTGTGGGTAAGCCGCGTGCGGAAGTGGTCACCCTCAGATGCGAGGAACACCTGGGTCTTGTGGGAGAGCCGCCGAAACGACTTCGAGTGCAGAATCTTGTCGCGGTCGCGCTGGTAATCGGTACGCAACGCATCGGGCGCCGTCGAGCGATCACGTCCCTCCGACTCGGCGGCCAGCGCCGCATCTTCCGCCAGCATCGCGCGCTCGCGCTGCTCCTGATCTTCCCGGCCCCTCACCCGCATACCGACCTCCCTTCCCGCCGACTAGGCGGACACTCCGCCTGCTGGCAGTGTAGCAAAAGAAGCTGTCCCAAATATTAGAAGTTTCGCATCCGTAGGTTCGCCCAAGGAAGTCAGCGAGGGTCCGACCGGTGCCTGGAATTGTACTGAAGCGCGGCCGAACAGCCTTCGGCTGTGAGGGAAAGAGCTGAAGTGCAAAGCCAGGTGCCGGTCGGAACCGCAGCATCGGCGGGTTAATTCTCAAAAGGTGTGTCTAAGAATCATACATTCTCCCAGATCATATAGCTCTTTTTAGGTCAAAAAGTTGGTACGGCCCAACTTTTGGGAGTCTCAAAAAGTGTGTCCGGCTTGCTCTTGACGTCCCTGTTCAGACATTCTTTTCCCAAAGAAAAGTTGAATCTGGACGGGAGCTTGGTGTGGACAATCCAAAGTGCGGCGCATGCGGGGCATCGATGAAGAGAAACGGCAAGACCGAAGCGGGTGCTCAGAGGTGGCGCTGCAAGTCCTGCGGGGCATCCAAAACCCATCGGATAGACAATTCCGCCAAGCAGCTTAAGGCATTCCTCGGGTGGCTCATGGGTAAGGGCTCGCTCAAGGAACAGAGGTGTTCGAAGGCGACCTTCGAGCGTCGGGCGCAGAGATTTTGGTCCCTTTGGCCGCTGCCGGACTTTGCCGGTGAGGTCCATGATGTCCTGTTCGTTGACGGGATCTATATCTCCAAACGGCTCGTGGTGCTTATCGCCTGCACCAAAAGGCATGTTGTGGCATGGCATCTGGCCGAGAGCGAGTGCTCGGCATCCTGGGCGGCCCTCATGGCCAAGGTGGCGCCTCCGACCATGGTGGTCACCGATGGCGGATCGGGCTTCAAGAAAGCGGCGAAGGCGATATGGCCCGACACCTCGGTACAGCGCTGTCTCGTCCATGTGAGGAGGCAGGTAATACGCAGGACGACCATGCGCCCGAAGCTCGACTGCGGCCGGGAACTGCTCGATCTTGCCCGCGCCCTTCCGAAGATCAAAGGAGCGGATGGCGCAGCGAAGTGGCTGGCGGATTATGCGGAATGGTGCTCCAAATGGGAGAGGTTCCTGCGTGAATTCACCTTGAAGGACGGCCGCAAACAATACGTCCACGAGCGTCTCAGGAGCGCGCGGCATTCCCTCAACGGTCTCGTCCGGGACAGGACGCTGTTCACGTTCGCCGAGATGCAGGAGAGTCTGGGAGGAGTATGGGACTCGACCAACAACGTGATCGAAGGTGGCGTCAACGCCCAGATTCGACTCATGCTTCAACATCATCGGGGACTTACAACCATACGCCGTGCCAAGGCTGCGTTTTGGTGGTGCTATCTGCACTCCGAGTACAAAGTCGGTGAAGCGGAAATGCTCAAGACGATGAAGACGGACGAAGAGGTCGCAGGGCTGTTCATGCTCGCCACCAATAGATCAGAGCACGAAGATGGGGCGCCTGATGAACATGGAACATCTCTGCCGGAATGGAGTGAGATGAGAATGAGTGGATCAAAGGAGACGGGTTGGTTCTAGACAGTAGTGAATAATACGCCTAGACACACTTTTTGAGACCTAACCCGCATCGGCATGCCCGTTGTCGCGTTAGCGACAACGGAAAAACAGGGCCGCCCCCGCCGGATAGCGGAAGCGGCCCCTCAGTCACAATAGTAGCGATACATTGTGAGGCGGCCAGCCGTTGCAGCGGCTGCCACCTGCTTCATTATAAACCTCCGCGATTCTCGCGGTCAATCCTAGTGGTGGAACAGACGCATGCCGGTGAAGGCCATGGCGATGCCGTACTTGTTCGCCACCTCGATGACGTTGTCGTCGCGGATGGAACCACCGGGCTCGGCGATGTAGGCCACACCCGACTTACGGGCGCGCTCCACGTTGTCGCCGAAGGGGAAGAAGGCGTCCGACCCCACGGTCACGCCGCTCATCTCGGCGATCCAAGCCTTCTTCTCCTCACGGGTGAGCGGCTCGGGGCGCTTGGCGAACACGCGCTGCCACTCGCCATCGGCCAGCACGTCCTCCCACTCGTCGGAGATGTACACGTCGATGGCGTTGTCGCGGTCGGGACGGCGGATGCCCTCCACGAAGGGCAGCGCGAGCACGCGCGGATGCTGGCGCAGCCACCAGTTGTCGGCCTTGTTGCCCGCCAGGCGCGTGCAGTGGATGCGGCTCTGCTGGCCGGCGCCCACGCCGATGGCCTGGCCGTCCTTCACATAGCACACAGAGTTGGACTGGGTGTACTTCAGCGTGATGAGGGCCACGATCATGTCGATCTTGGCGGATGCGGGAATCTCTTTGTTCTCGGTTACCACGTTCTCCAGCAGTGCCTCGTTGATCTCGAAGTTGTTGTGGCCCTGCTCGAAGGTGATGCCGAACACGTCCTTCAGCTCCGTCTCGGTCGGCACGTAGGCGGGATCGATCTGCACCACGTTGAAGGAGCCCTTGCGCTTGGTCTTCAGAATCTCGAGCGCCTCGTCGGTATAGCCCGGGGCGATGATGCCGTCGGACACCTCTTTTGCCAGGTAACGGGCCACATCAGCATCGCACACATCCGACAGCGCCGCCCAGTCGCCGTAGGAGCACAAACGATCGGCTCCGCGGGCGCGGATGTAGGCGCAGGCGATGGGCGACAGCTCGCCCTCCTCTTCCACGAAGTACATGGCGCGGTCGGTGTCGGTCAGGGGGTGGCCTACCGCGGCGCCGGCCGGCGACACGTGCTTGAAGGACGCCGCCGCGGGCAGCCCCGTGGCCTCCTTCAGCTCACGCACGAGCTGCCAGGAATTGAAGGCGTCGAGGAAGTTGATGTAGCCGGGCTTGCCGTTCAGCACCTGAATGGGCAGGTCGCTGCCGTCCTTCATATAGATGCGCGAGGGCTTCTGGTTCGGATTGCAACCGTACTTCAGTTCCAGTTCGTTCATGATTCTCCTTTTCGTTGTTGGAAATCACCGAGGGCGAAGCTACGCGGTATTCTGATTCGCTCAGACAGTCCTCGCTTTGTGGAAATGCCCACTGGGCATTTCCAGTCGCTGCGGAACTCGCTCGGTCAGAACACCCCGCATCTTCGCTATGCTCAACCTCCGTTGAGATGCGTGCAATTAATCCCCGAGGTTCTTGTTGTAGAGAGTGACCTCGCCGTTCACGTTGGCGTACAGACTCACCTTGTTCTCGTCGTTGAGCGCGCCCCACAGCTCGTCGGCGGTGGGCAGCGCAACGGGGATCGGCTCGCCGGCGAAAGTGGGCAGCGGGTTGCCGTCGCCCTGGTAGGTGCTGATGAAGTAGCCGCAGCCCTCGTCGACGCCCTCGTAGGCGAAGAACTCGCGAATGCAGCGGTCGTCGGCCCCGTGCTTCAGGATGGACAGCTCGAAGGTGCCGTCAGGGTTCACGATGGCCGAGATGCGCGGGGTGAAGTTCGGCGCATCGGGCTCATATTCGCGGGCCATGCAGCCGGCACGGAAGTCGCCCGCCTCCACGATAGTGTCGGTCTGGTCGCCGTTGGTCACCACGAGCGCCTCGCCCATGGTGCGCACCGGATGGTAGATGATAAGGCTCGGATCCTCCAAAAGCGCCGGGTCGTGGGCCTCGGTGCGGATGCCGTCGGGCTCAATGGCGAAGATACGGTTGCGGCTGTTAAGGCTTCGGCCCATGATGAAGTAGTACACGACGTCCTTCCCCACCACGATGCCGCGGCCCGGGTAGGGGTTGTTCTTCAGCAGTTCGACGAGATCTTGCACGGACTTCCCTTTCTCTCTGACCTGACCGCAAGCGCACGGCCCCTGCAACGGCCCGCATTCCCCCGCGGCACTTCCCCGCATTCCGCCCATGAAAAAGGGCAAACCAACGCCACGCGAATGCGCAGGTCGGCTTGCCCAGACGGTCGGCGGAAATCGCGCGCTGCTCCCCCGTGGTCTTCCACGCTTGCCCGTCAGTCACGGCGCGCTTAGCTTCGTTTCGCAGGGTACCACGATTTGACGGATCCCGCGACCGAAAACACCCCGTGCGCCCAAACCAGCGGATTTTGTGCAGTAAACGCCGCGAGATAGATGTCTCTTTCCGCTGCTACGAGAAATCGTGAAGCGACGTGGAGGAAAACGCCTGGTCAGCATCTTTCGCATTAAGCGGAAACCTGCGCACCGGGCCTCTTGCCCCCTCCGCATGTCTACTTCGCGGAGTTTACTGCGCAGAAAGTGCGACTTCAGAAACACGGCTCCGCTCACGCCCGTCTCGCCCGCGGCGCCGTGCCCGTCTCATCCACGGCGCTGCATTCGGTCTCGCCTGCACCACTCGCGCCCGGTCTCGCCTGCAACCCGTCTCGCCCGCGGCGCCGTGCCCGTCTCATCCACGGCGCTGCATTCGGTCTCGCCCGCGGCGCCGCGTCCGGCCACACACCCGATTCCGCACCCGATCCCTCACTCGGTCTCGCGGCCAGCCGCTAGCGCATGGCGCCGCATGGCCTCTCGCCGCATTCGGCAACGGGCGGGCAACGGTGAGTCAAAAGCTGAGAGATGCCACCGCCGATGGACGGCAGTCGGGAGTACCCTAGAGCCAACGGACGTCCGACTGAGGAAGCATCATGGCATTCCCGAATATGAGAAAACTGACCGAGCACGATGAGATCGGCTACTTTGCGCTCCGCACCTGGGAGTTCTGGCGCGCTCTCATCGTGTGCTTCTGCCTGTGCTGCATCCTGGGCCATTGGCTGGAAATGCCCTACTGCTGGTTGATGGATCAGTGCTTCGGCATCGTAGCCGACGACTACGCCGTGTGGACCGACCCGTGGTACCACCCTTACTGGGTCTACGGCTTCGGCGCCGTGTTCATGACCTTGCTCATCGAACCCTTGAAGGAGCGGCTGATCCTGCATCGCAAGACGCTTTGGGGCGCGTTCCTGGAATCCCTCGTTCTGGCCATCGTCATCGCCATGGTGCTGGAACTAGTCATGGGCTGGCTCATCAACCAACCCGACCCGGCCACCGGCGAGTACCCCTTCTGGGACAACTCCCAACTGCCGGGCAACGTGTTCGGCCAGGCCTGGCTCGTGAACGACTTCTTCATCGGCCTGGCCACCATGATCTACGTCTGGGTCATCTTCCCCCTGGTTTGCGAAGGCTTCTCGCTCTTGAGCCCCAAGGCCGCCAATATCGTCTTCGCCCTTATCATCGTCGGCTTCATCGCCTGCGTCACCGCCTCCTACCTGGAGCTGAGGCTCTGGGAAAAGTACTAGGGGACGCTCCTCCGACAGCACGCTTTCGCGACTCCCCGCGAGATCGCACGCCGTCGCCACCCCGTATCACGGCAAGCGACTCCGCAGTTTCTGCGGCGACGGACGGGGCGGTGTCGGGGTCGGATACAATGGGGCAGCGAAATCCCTGCGGTCCAACAAGGAGGATAATCTATGGACGCGCCTGAAACGACCTACCTGGAGACCCTCTCGGAACTGTACCCCACCGCCGAGGAAGCGGCGGCGGAAATCGCGCTCTTGGAAGGAGCGCTCGCCCTGCCGCGGGGCACCGAGCTGTTCGCCTCGGATATCCACGGGGAGCACAATGCGTTCTCCCATCTGGTGCGCAACGGCTCCGGCGCCGTACGCGAGCTCGTAGCGGCCGTCTTCCCCGACGCGACCGCCGATGCGCGCGCCGAGTTGGCAGCCGCCGTGTGCTACCCCGCCGAGAAGGCCGAGCTGGTTTTGGAAGATGCCGGCGAGGAAGCGCTCGCCGATCTCATCGAGCAGCTGGCCGCCGTGGCGCGGGCGGCCGTCGAGCGGCACCTGCTCGTGGAGGTCGACGCGTTCGTCCCCGAAGACTTCGCCGTCGTCATCGGCGAGCTCTTGGCCGCCACGCCGGCCAAGAGCCCCTGCGCTCGGGCCCTCATCGAGGGGGCCGTAGACAGCGGCGCCGGCATCGTCGTCGCCGAGATCCTGGGCGAACTTACGCAGCACCTCACCATCGACCGGCTACACCTCGTCGGCGATGTGTACGACCGGGGCCCGGCCCCCCACCTCATCATGGACGAGCTCCTCACCCACCCCAGCGTGGACGTGCAGTGGGGCAACCACGACATCCTGTGGATGGGCGCCGCCCTCGGCCAACCCGGCAGCGTGGCCAACGTCGTGCGCATCTGCGCCCGCTACGGCAACCTGTCCATCCTGGAGGACGCCTACGGCATCAACTTGCGCCCCCTGGCCAGCTTCGCCGCCGAGGCCTACGGCGACGATCCCTGCGTCGCCTTCGCCCTCAAAGGCAACCCCGGTCTCTCCGAGGCCGAAACGCGCCTGACGGAGAAGATCCAGAAGGCCATGGCCATCATTCAGTTCAAGGTGGAAGCGGCTCTCATCGCCGAGAACCCTTCCTTCGACCTGGACGACCGCAATCTGCTGCACCGCATCAACCGCGAGCGCAACACCGTGATAGTTGACGGCGTGGAATACGAGCTGACCGACACCGTGTTCCCCACCGTGGACTGGGACGACCCCTATCGCCTGACCGAGGGCGAGGAAGCTGTCATCGAGCAGCTCTGCGCCGCATTCTCCGGCTGCGAGCGACTCCAGCGCCACATGGACTTCCTCCTCACCCACGGCAGCCTGTACAAGATCGTAAACGGCAACCTGCTGCTGCACGCCTGCGTGCCCCTGGCCGCCGACGGCAGCCTCATGGAGGTCACTCTGTTCGGGAAGACCTACCAGGGCAAGAGCCTCTACGACATGGTGGACGCCTCGGTGCGGGCCGCCTATCTGGCCACCGACGAAGCCGAGCGCAAGCGCGGGCTGGACATGCTGTGGTACCTGTGGCTCGGCCCCGGCTCGCCGCTCTTCGCCAAGAGCAAGATGGCCACCTTCGAGCTGTACCTCATCGCCGACAAGGCCGCCCGCAAGGAAGTGAAGAACCCCTTCTACACGCTGCTGGACGACGATGCCGTCATCGATCGCATCTTCGAGGACTTCGCCATGGATCCGGCCACCTCGCGCATCATCTGCGGACACGTGCCGGTGAAGGTGAAGGACGGCGAGGATCCGGTGAAGGCCGCAGGGCGCGTGCTCTGCATCGACGGCGGCTTCTCGGCACCTTACCAGAAGACCACGGGGCTAGCGGGATTCACCCTGGTATCGAACGCCGAGGGACTGTTCCTGGATGCGAACACACCGCTATCCAGCCGTCAGGCGGCCATCGCGGATAACGCCGATATCGTAGCCGAGCGTCGGGTCATCGAGCGCTACGAGACGCCGCGCAGCGTGGAGGACACCGACGAGGGCGCGGCCCTGCGCGAGCGGGTCGTTGAGCTGGCACGGCTCATCGAAGCCTACGACAGCGGCCTGATTGCCGGGGCGCAATAGCCGCATCGTCGCCGTATCGCCTTCATCACCGGGCATTTTACGGGCTCCGCTTCAGGGCGGGGCCCGTTTTGCATAGAAGGAAAATTCTCAAAATGAGACTATTGCGACTATATCTTCCCTCGCACAAATGCGCTATGGTGGGAAGCGCCTGCCGCCCCGTCCCCTCCAGGAGAAGCCATGAGCCACACCGACATCTTCAACTGGCCCCCTTTCGCCGTACCCGTCACGGCGCCGCAGGTGAGCCTTTACTTCGACCGCACCGGCGGCCTGATAGACACATCCGGCTGGCAATGCACCGACCGCCAGGGCCGACGCTACGTCAGCGCGGCCGTGTATTTCGGTGCCCTCGCACTCCACGGAGGCACCGTCAGCGAGCGGGAGCGCCATATGCGCCAGGGGCTGGGACTGCCGCAGTCGGGGACCATCCGCCTCGATTACGCTTGCACCGCCGACGAGGTGCTCCTTCTGCGTGCCGGCATTCCGGGCCACCTCCCCCAGCCCTATACTGTCCTTGCAGCGGGCGCCGTCGCAGAGGCCGAGAGCCTCATCGCCGACTTTCTCGCCCGCGATTTCCGCACGATTCTGCTGTGCCGCTGCAGTCAGCAGGCCGACGGAGACATCCTCTTCGAAGGCGAGGCGGAATTCTACGAGGGATTCCTAGGCGATGATGGCCTCCCCTTGCCGGTGGGAGACAGCGACTCTGCCGATGACGCCCTCCAGCCCTTGGGCTGCGGGCTCGGTCTCGTGCGTTCCTAGAAGCACCGCTGACCCCAACCGCCGCGTCTCATCCGCTTGCCGCCGCGGTGCGCCTGCGCCTACCCGCTTGGGGGGAATGAACTACACTGCAATCCTCATCTACTGCCGAGCCTTCAAGGGGGTGGTTCGCGCTTGGCCGCCAACAACTCGTTTCCTGCCGGAGAACAGGATCTCTTCCCGCCGACCCCGCCCGAAGGGTCCATCGGCAACCTGCGGAAGACCAACATCAGTGCGCTCGGCATTGCCTTCATGCTGTTCTGCCTCGTGTCGGCCGGTGCCTTCGGCATCGAGGAGATCATTCCCGCCGCAGGCCCCGGGCTCACCCTCATCATCCTCATGGTGCTGCCCTTCGTGTGGGCGCGTCCCATCAGCCGGCTCGTGGCCGAGGCCAACGCCATCCTGCCGCGGGAAGGCGGCATCTACGCCTGGGCCAAGGAGACCTTCGGGGAGTTCTGGGGGTTTCAGGCCGGCTGGTGGACCTCCATGGACACCTACATCTCCTCAGGCGCCTACATCGCCATGGTGGGCGGCTACACCTCCCAGCTGCTGTCCCTCGATGCCGAGGGCACCTTCGTGGTGAAGCTTTTGGTGGTGGGCTGCTTCACCGTGGTCAACCTCGTCGGGCTCATCGAGGTGGAGCGCATCAGCTCGTTCTTCTCGGTGCTCATCCTCATCGTGTTCGGCATGGCCGTGGTCTTCGGGCTCATCAACTGGCAGACCAACCCCTTCGACCCCATCTTCGCCGCACCGGAGGCCCCTATGGGCTGTTTGGTGGACTCGCTGTCCATAGGCATCTGGATGTACTGCGGCTACGAGTGCATCGCCGCCATGTCCGGGGAATACGAGGACTCGTCCCGCAACGTGGCCAAGGGCTTCCGCATCGCCCTGCCGCTCATCGCCCTGTCCTACATCCTGCCCACCTTGGCCTGCCTGGCAGCCTACCCGGCCGGCTCGTGGACGCAATGGGGCATCGACGGCGGCTTCTCGGCCGACGTGCTCGGCTACGGCACCATCTTCGCCACGGTGCTCGGCCACTCCGGCGTGGTGCTGTTCCTCGTCATCGCCATCATGAGCCAGTGCACCATCTACAACACCTACCTGGCCAGCGGCTCCCGCAGCTTCTGGGTGCTGTCGGAAGACAACCTGTTCCCCAAATTCATCCGCAAAGTGGACAAGGCCGGCCGCAGCCCCTATGTGGGCGTGCTCACCATCGCCGCCTCGTCGCTCGTCTTCTCGCAGTTCGACTTCACCACCATTATCGAGATGAACATCATCTTCATCCTTGCCCGCTACATGTTCCTCGGCTTCATCGTGATGCGCCTGCGCAAGATGTACCCGGTGGAAAGCCGTCCGGCCGATATGTACGTCATCGGCGGCGGAAAGGTGGGCGTGCGCCTGTACTCGGCTTTGGCCTTCGGCATCGCCACCTTCACCCTGTGCCTGAGCCCCGTGGCGAACTTCTTCGCCACCGTGGCGTTCCTCGCCTCGGGCGTGGTGGCCTATATCATCTTCAAGAAGATCTACGGCGGCCTGGCGAAGGAGAACCCCGAGCATCACCCCACCGATCCCCGCACGGGCCTGGCCGTGGGAGATACGCGCCGCATCGGGCTGTTCGCCCTCATCGTGGCGGGGCTGTTCGCGCTGAACGTTGCGCTGAACCTGCTGTTTCTCGGGTAGGGGCGCAGAAAGGGGAAGGCGGGGCGCAGGACCCTCTCCAGGGAAAGCTTCCCCAAAAGGGAACCGCCCGTTCAGTAACGGATCGCGCAAACACGAAGCGGCGCCCCCGGAATTTCCGAGGACGCCGCGTTCTCGTTTGGGGCGAAGTTCCGCCTACTTGCCTTTCTTGTCGCCGAGCAGCTCGCGCACTTCCTCGCGGCCCTCGTCGTGCAGGCCCTTCTCGTCGGGGCACAGGCGCTCCAACAGCTCGAGAAGCTCGCCCATATGCTCGCGCTCCTCATCGCGGATATCGGAGAGCACCTTGATGGCGTCCTTGTTGTCCGTGGCGAGAATGTGGGCATCGTACTCGTGGATGGCCTCCAGCTCGCCCACCAGATCCTGGCGGATGGCGTTGGCCAGCTCGCGGTCGGTCAGCTTGCGGGGAACTTCCATGACGAAGGGGTTCGAGAGAATTGCCATAATGCGTCACTCCTTAACTCGCAGGGCCAGGCGATGCGAAGGCACCGCCCCTCGACCCGACCATAATATCGGAGCGCGCAGTCACTTGCCGACCCGCCTCATCACCTTACACCGACCCGTTGACGCCGCGCCACCGGCCGATTACGTTCGCGGCTCGCCCTCCACGGCTATAAGCGAGAACACCTCGGCATCGGTTTCCTCGGCGATCACGGCACGGGGGCTCAGGAAGGCCAGCTCCATAACGAAGCCGAGGCCCGCCAGATGCGCGCCGCTCGCGCGCACGAGGCGTACCATGGCCGTGGTGGTGCCGCCCGTGGCCACCAAATCGTCCACGATGAGCACCACGTCGTCGGGCGTCAGCGCATCGGCGTGAATCTCCAGCGCATCGGTGCCGTACTCCAGCACATAGGACTCGCGCAGCGTCGTACGCGGGAGCTTGCCCGGCTTGCGGCAGGGCACGAAGCCAGCTCCCAGGCGCAAGGCCACCGCCGCGCCCACAATGAAGCCGCGGGCCTCGGCGCCCACCACCTTCGTGATGCCGGCACCGGCGAAGTGCGCGGCCAAGTCGTCCACCATGGCGGCGAAGGCCGCGCCGTCCGCAAAGGCCGGCGTGAGGTCCTGAAACACGATACCCGGCTTCGGATAGTCGGGAATGGGCACGATGAGCTCTTCGTAGGGGCGCATGAAGCTTCCTTTCTCATTCGCAATCGAAGCTTTCTCATTGTCGCACACGAGCCGCACCCCGAGCACCGGGCCACCAAGCCGTAACGCAAGCTTCGCCCGAGGCGGCCCCGATGCGAGTCGCCAACTTGCCCCCGTTGCCTCTACCTATTGAGACACGACATCGCGCAGGTAGCCGTAGCCTTCAGCTTCTAGCTTGTCGGCGGGAATGAAACGGAGGGCGCTTCCGTTTATACAGTAGCGTTGGCCACCCAGCTCAACTGGTCCATCTGCGAAGACGTGGCCCAGATGGCTGTCTCCGACAGCGCTGCGCACCTCCACGCGGGGCATGCCGGAGATAGACTCGTCCACCGACTCCTTGACGACGCTTTCAGCCAGCGGACGCGCGAACGACGGCCATCCGCAGCCGGCGTCGAACTTATCCCGGGCCGCCCCGGCCGGATAGGTTAGCGCGTCAGGCGCATCTCGATATGGGGAATGCCGCCGTCGTCGAACTCGTCGGAGGTCTGCTTGAAGCCGAGCTTCTCGTAGAAGCCGCGGGCCTGCACCTGGGCCTCGATGGTGATGACGTCGGCGCCCAGCTCACTTTGGGCCACGCGGATGGCCTCCTCCATGATGCGACGCCCCGCGCCCATGCCGCGGCTCACCGCGATGACGCGGCCGATGGAGGGGGTCTCGTGGGCCACGCCGGCCGGCAGCACCCGGGCATAGGCCGCAAGCGCGCCGTCCCCGTCGCGCAGCCACAGGTGCAGCGCCTCCTTGTCGGCGTCGTCCACCTCTTGGTAGGGGCTCTGCTGCTCCACGACGAACACCGCACAGCGCAGTTTCAGCATCTCGTGATATTCGTCCAGGCTCAGCTCGTGAAAACGCTTGACGGTCAATGCCATGCCAGCCTCCTTAGTTGCCGCGGTGCGCCCCGTCTTCGAGGCGCACCTCTTTTCGCGCAGGGGCCCGTCGCCCCTCTCTTTTTCCCTTCTCACCCCGGAGCAATCCAGGATCAATCCGAAGCGGGCGCTCAGTCCCTAACGCTCGGCACCGCAGGGGCGGGCGCAGCGCACCGGCTCCCCGTCGGCAGCCACCACGCGGTAGAAGCCGTAGCCGCCACGGAAATTGTAGGCGTCGAAGCCGTGCTGGGCCAGCATGCGGCAGGCCACGTAGCTGCGCAGGCCCGACTGGCACGTCACGTAGACCGGCGCTGAGGTCGGCAGCTCACCCAGGCGGTCGCGCAGCTCATCCAGAGGAATGTGCACAAACCCGTCGATGTGGCCCCGATCCCATTCTGCTTCCGTGCGCACGTCGAGCAGCGTGGCGCCAGCCGAGCGCAGAGCCGGTATCTCGTCGTAGCCGGCCTGCTTCATCAGGCCGGCGGCCACGTTCTCGATCATGAAGCCGACCATGTTCACGGGGTCCTTGGCCGAGGAATAGGGCGGCGCGTAGGCCAGGTCCAGATCTTTCAGACGCGCCCCATCGGCTCCCAGCTGCATGGCGCAGGCCAGAACGTCGATGCGCTTGTCTGCCCCCTCGGCCCCTACGATCTGGGCGCCGAGCAGCCGCAGCGTGTCCCTCTCAAACACCACCTTCATGGTCAGGGGGCGTGCGCCGGGGTAGTAGCCGGCATGGGAGCCGGGCGACAGGATAACCGTGTCGCAATCGTAGCCCTGGGCGCGGGCGGCCGCCTCGTTCAGGCCCGTGGACGCTACGGTGAGATCGAACACCTTGATGACCGACGAGCCCCAGGAGCCGCCATAGCGGCTGTTAAGACCGCAGATGACGTCGGCGGCGATGCGCCCCTGCTTGTTGGCGGGGCCGGCCAAGGCCACGAGCGCCTTCTTTCCCGTCACGCCGTGAGTCACCTCCACGGCATCGCCCACGGCGAAGATGTCCGGGTCGGAGGTGCGCATGGACGCATCGGCGGCAATACTGCCGCGCTGGCCGAGGGCGAGCCCCGCCTCGGCGGCCAAATGCGCCTCGGGCGCCACGCCGATGACGAGCACCACCAGATCGGCCGGCAGCGCCTCGCCGTCGCCGAGGCGCACGACAAGACCGCAGGCGTCCTCGTCCACCGCCTCCAGCGAGCCGCCGAGCACGAGACGCACCCCGTGGGCGCGCATCTCAGCGTGCACGAAAGCGGCCATGTCGGCGTCCAGGGGCTTCAGCAGTTGCGCGGGCCGCTGCACGAGCGTGGTTTCCACGCCCATCTCCACCAAGTTCTCGGCGGCCTCGATGCCGATGAAGCCGCCGCCGACTACCACGGCCCGGCGCGGCGCCTTCTCGATCACAAACGTGCGCAGAGCCAGGGCGTCCTCTACCGTGCGCAAGGTGAACACCCGCGGCGAATCCAGCGACACGGCCGCCGGCACCACCGGAGCGGCCCCCGGCGCCAAGATGAGCTTGTCGTAGGGCTCCTCGTAGATGCGGCCCGTCTCCGCCTCGCGCACCGAGACCGTCTTCGCCTCCCGGTTGATGGCGGTCACCTCGCTGCCCACGCGCACGTCGATGTTGAAGCGCTCGCGGAAGCGCTCCGGCGTCTGCAGCGTCAGCTCGGCGCGGTCGGCGATAACGCCGCCCACGTAGTAGGGCAGCCCGCAGTTCGCGTAGGACACGTAGCCCGTGCGCTCCACCATGACGATCTCGGCGCTCTCGTCCAGCCGACGCAGCCGCGCCGCCGCGCTCGCACCGCCGGCCACACCCCCGATAATGACGACCTTCATCTAGCGCTCCACCTCCCCGTTCCAGCTCCCAATACCGCCGATATTGCGCACATCGCCGTAGCCCGCCCGCTTCAGGGCCGCCGCGGCCTGGGCGCTGCGACCGCCGCTCAGGCAGTACACGAACAGCGGCGTGGCCGCCTCGGGCACCGCTGCCGCTATGGAGCCGATCTGCTGCAGCGGCACGTTCACCGCGCCGGGGATATGGCCGTCGGCAAACTCCGCCGGCGTGCGCACGTCGACGAGCTTCGCCCCTGGCGTCTCGCGGAACTCCCGCACCCCGGCGTTGATGTCGGCCGGCCTCAAGCTGTCAAACAATCCCATGGTTTCCCCTTCAGGCTCGCTCGCGAACAGTCACGTGCACCGTATCGCCGGGCTGCTTCCCCACGGCCGCGCGGATATCCTTCCGCACGCCGATGATATGGCCGGGCGTTCCCATGCGCACGAGGCTTCCATCATAGGGCACGCCGTCGAAGGTAGCGCGCACCTTCACCCGTCCGCGCCCGAATTCCTCCCGAACGTCGTAGGGAAACTCCACATAAGCCCCGTCGATGTCGGGCACCTTCTTCAATTCCGCCTCGAATTCGTAGGTTTTCTCATTCATCGGAACGCCCCCTATCGCGCGCGGCGCTTTGCCGTCGCCAGCTCCGGCAAGAGCCCGTCTGCCAGATTCGAGTGCCTTTGCGGCAGGGCACATGGTATCTCAGAGAAAGAGGGCTCATCAATGCCTTGAGGAGGCGGACTCGATCGTTCGCCCTTTAGACGCGTTCGGCAGCTTGCTCGATACGCCCCACGCTTTGCGCGACAGTCCGAACCCGGAGAAGATCACCTGTCGGCCATGGCGGGGGACGCCTGCGGCGAAGCAGCCCCTTCCCAAGGTGCCAAGTTGCGAACAAGAGGGCAACGGGCCGTCCAAGGCGGCGCTAAAGCCTTACCATGACGGTCATGGACGAGACGACGAACGAAACAACCGCCGCAACCGCGGCCGCGCCCGAAACCGCACCGAAGACCGCGGGCCGCGCCCAAAGCGGCCCGGTGAAGCCGGGCGTCTTGGGCGCGGCACCGGGAAGGGAGGCCTAGGATGGCGAAGCGGGCCCGCATCATCGTGGTGGGGTGCAGCATGTTCGGCACGGCCGTGGCCCGGGCGCTTTCGGGTGCGGGCCACGATGTCATTGCCGTGGACATGCAGGAAGGCGCCTTAGACGCCCTGGGCGACGATTTCGACGGTGAGATCATCACCGGCGACGGCAAGAGCGCCCAGGTGCTGGAGGAGTGCGGCGTGCGCGAGGCCACGCACCTGGTGGCCGCCACGAGCGACGATGCCGCCAACCTGCTCATCGCCGAGGTGGCCAGCGAGGTGTTTGGCGTGCCCCACGTGCTGCCCCTCGTGGAAGACGAGGCCTTCGTGGAAATCTTGGAGGATCGGGGCATCGAGCCCATTTGCCCCCACCGCATCTGCGAAGCGGAGTTCTTCCGCCTCACCGACCTGGCCCGAGGCGGTGAGACCCCATGAGAGTGGTCATCGTGGGCGGTCGCACCCGAGCCGACTACCTCATGGGGGCGCTCGCCGAGGAGGCCGAGGCCGTGGTGGTCATCAACGACGACCGCCGCTTCTGCGAGTACCTCTCCAGCCGCCACGAAGGTACGGTGATCTGGGGCGACGGCACCAAGCGATCGGTGCTGGAAGATGCCGACGTGGCCGGCTTCGACGCCATTGTGGCCCTGACCGGCTACGATGCCGACAACCTGGCCATCTGCCAGGTGGCCAAGGCCTTCCTCGATATCCGCCTGCAACTGTGCATCGTCTCCAATCCGGAGAACACGCGCATCTTTCGCCAGCTGGGCGTGACTGCGGCCATCAGCGCCACGGCCGCTCTCACCCAGGCTATCCGCGACGCCATCGGCGCCGTGGCCCCGGACGAGGGCGAAGCGGCCGCGGAAGACGCCGACCAGCGCGAGCCCGACGACGAGGAAAACATCGATCCGGAGGAGGACGGCGGCGAGGAGGGCGGCTCGCTCCTGTCGCTTCTGGGCTCCTGGCACCGGATCGGGAAAGACCGGAGGTAGCCGCCATGGCTAAACTTCGGAGCAGCGCCATTTCGCCGAGCGTAGTTGTGGGCGCGGTTAACGAGGGGCGGCCGCACCCCTTGGCCCCGCTCGCCCGCTACGTGGGCGTGGCCGTCATGTTCGTCGGCCTGGCAGGGCTCGTTCCCCTGGCCGTGCTGCCAGCTCATCCCGCCGAGGTGCCCCTGGCCCCCTGCTTCATCTTCCCGGGCCTGGGGGCAGCAGTGGCGGGATACCTCGTGTACTTCGCCGTGCCCGACCCCGGCCCCTCCGTGCGTCTGACACGGGGGCAAGCCGCCGCATGCACGGTGCTTGTCTGGGTGCTGGCCATCATCGTGTACGCCGTCCCCTATGTGGCGGCAGGCCTGCTCACCCCCATGCAGGCCGTCTTCGAATCCACAAGCGGGCTCACCACCACGGGCTTGAGCGTCGTGGACGTGGACACTTGCCCCGCCATCTTCCTGTTCTACCGCAGCCTCACCTGCTACCTCGGCGGCGTGGGGCTGGTGCTTATCCTCACTTGCGTAGTCAGTCAAACGGGCGGCCTGGGAGTGTACAACGCCGAGGGCCACACCGACCACCTGCTGCCGAGCGCCGCCAAAACCGCCCGGCTCATCCTGCTCATTTACACGGGGCTCATCCTGGGCGGCGCCCTCGCCTACGGGCTGGCCGGCATGACCCCCTTCGACGCCCTGAACATTTCCATGTGCGCCGTGCCCACCGGCGGCTTCGCCACCCACAGCGAGAGCATCGCCTACTGGCACAGCCCCCTCATCGACGGCATCACCATCGTGCTCATGATCGCCGGCGGCACGAACTTCCTGCTGCTGTTCCTGCTTCTGCGGGGGAAACTCAAGGCGCTTCTCACCCACATCGAGACGCCCCTTTACTTCGGCACCGTCGCAATCGCCACGCCGGTGGTAGCCGGCTTCTTCCTGGCCCAGGGCACCGCCGCCGACGTGCCCGATGCGCTGCGCCACAGCCTGTTCCAGGTGGTGTCGGTGCTCACCTCCACGGGGTTTCAGACCATTCCCTCCTTCGGCGACTTGAGTCCGGCGCTGCTGTTCCTGTTCGGCCTGCTCATGCTCGCGGGAGCCGAGGCCCGCTCCACCTCCGGCGGCATCAAGCTGTACCGCGTTGCCGTGGCCGTCCGGGGCCTGGCCCACGACCTGCACGGGCGCTACGGCAATAAGCGGCACGTGACCAGCATCAAAATCAATCGCTTCGGGAAACGCTCGGTGCTCACCGACGAGGACGTGTCCGAGGCCCAGACCTTCGTGGCCCTGTACCTGCTGGTGGCGGCCGTGGGCACCTTCCTGCTCATCCTGTGCGGGGCCACCCTGCAGGAGGCGCTGTTCGACTTCGTCTCCTGCCTGGGCAGCACCGGTGTGGGCACGGGGTTCCTCGGCGCCGAAAGCGGGCCGGTGCCCCTGTTCATCGGGTGTGCGGGTATGCTGCTCGGCCGCCTCGAGATCATCCCGCTGTTTCTGGGCGTGAGGGCCCTCGCCTCGACGGCGTGGAAAGGAGTTCGTCGTGATCGTACCTAGGCAAAGCGACCCCACGCCGGCGGGGAACGAGCAGAAAGCCGCGAAAGCACCGGAAACGAAAGGGCCGGCGCCCGCGAAGCCGAGCAGGGGGACGCCGCCTTCCCCGGCGGTCCGGCGACGGGTGCGCAACCTCGTCGTGCTCGCCATCCTGTACGGGGCGGGGCTGGCCGCCGTGTGGGGTTTCTCGCTCATGGGGGTGAGCACGCTCGTGGTCTTCCCCGTGTTCGTGCTCGGCGTGCTCATCGCCAGCCTGGAGACCGATTCGGGCCTGTGGGGCGGGGCACTGGGGCTTGCCTTCCTGCTGTCCTACGACTTCCTGTTCGCCAGCCCCATGCTGGAGCTGAAGGTGCTCAACCGCACCGATCTGGTGGCGCTCGTCATCTTCGTGGCCGTGGCGCTCATCATGGGGGTCATCACCCACCGCATGAGCCGCCAGGTGCAGGCCGCCGACCGCACCGCCACCGCGCTCAGCCGGCTGAATCGCCTGAGCGCCGGCCTTTTCGAGAGCACCACTCCCGCCGAGGCCTGTCGCTTTTCCCAGGAGTTCCTGGCGAAGATCCTGCGGCGGGACGTCACGATCGCCCTGGGCGAGCCGGGCCCGGACGCACCGAGCGCAGTCCGCGACTGCTACGAGCAGCGCATCCCCACCGGCTACGGCGAAGTGGGCTACCGCGGCGTACCGGAGAAGTTCTTGCCCCTGGGGATGAAGGGGCGCATCTTCGGCGTCGTGGCCGTCGACTGCACCGCCGGCGACCTCGATGGTGCCAGCCGTACCCTCATCGCCTCGGTGGCGGCCCAAACCCTCGTGGCCGTGGAGCGCAACACGTTGAAAGAGCAGCAGGATATCTCGGAGGAGTAAACTCCCTCGCAGAAGCCGCCGGCATCGCCCTTGCGGCCCGCTACTCGGTCGCCGCCGGCGCCCCCTCCCCTAGCAGGTCGCGGGCGTGGGCGATGGCGTCGTCGATGCTGGCGCGGAAGTGCTCCTCCCCCACCAAATCGACGAAGCTGGCGCGGCGCATGGTCTTCATGGGCTGCTCGTTCACGTGGGAGAAGATGAGGCTGACGCCGTGGGCGCTGCAGTACTCGTAGAGGTTCTCCAGGGCGTTCATGCCCGTGGCGTCCAGCGAGGGCACGCCGCGCATGCGGATGATCAGGTAGCGGGTGAAGTCCTTCACCGAGATGTCGGCGATGCGCTCGGTCATGCCGAAGAACATCGGCCCGTTGATCTCGTACACGCGCACGCTTTTCGGCAGCTCGCGCAAGTGGGTGACCTCGGAGTTCTCGTCGCCGTAGTACTTCCAGCCCTTCACCTCGGTCTCCTCGCTCACCATCTTCATGAACAGCACCATGGTGATGAGCATGCCCGCGGCAATGGCGATCACCAGATCGAAGACGATGGTCAGCGCAAAGGTGAGCAGCAGCGTGGCCACGGCCCCCTTCGACGCCGTCTGGCACAGGTGCGCGAAGTTGCGCCAGCCGCACATGTTGTAGGCCACGTATAGCAAAATGGCCGCGATGGCGGGCATGGGAATGAGCGCCGCGTAGGGCATGAGGAAGGCGAGCACGGCCACGAGCACGAGCGCGTGCACCATGCCGGCGATGGGCGTGCGGCCGCCGGCCTTCACGTTCGCGGCCGTGCGGGCGATGGCGCCGGTGGCCGGAATGCCGCCGAAGAGTACCGATGCGATGTTGCCGATGCCCTGGGCCACCAGCTCGTCGTTGGCGCGGTGATGGGAGCTGATCATGGAGTCGGCTACCACGCAGGACAGAAGCGACTCGATGGCGGCCAGAATGGCGATGGTGGCGCCGTTGGCCAGCTGGTCGCGGAACAGCGCGAAGCTGAGCTGGGGCAGGTGGAACTCGGGCAGGCCGCTGTTGATGGCGTAGAGGTCGCCGATGGTGAGCACATCCAAATCGAAGCCGCTCACGAGCGCGACGCCCGCGAACAGCGCCATGAGCGAGCTGGGAACCCGCGGCACCAGGCGCGGCCACAGGAACAGCACGGCCAGGCAGACAAGGCCCACGATGCAGGCCTGGGCGTTCACCGTGGCGATGTTGCCGGCCAGCGCCGCCACCTTGTCCACGGTCTCCACCGTCGCAGTGCCGGCGGGATAGGTCAGGCCGAGGAAGTCCTTCAGCTGACCGATGGCAAGCGTGACGGCAATGCCCGCCGTGAAGCCCGTGGTGATGGTGAAGGGCACGAAGCGGATGATGGCGCCCAGCTTGAACAGGCCCATGAGGATGAGCAGGATGCCGGCGATGATGGTGGCCGCGATGAGGCCGTCCATACCGTCGGTGGCCACGATGCCCGCGACAATGGTGGCGAAGGCCGCTGTGGGGCCCGAGATCTGCACGCGGCTGCCGCCGAGAAACGCGATGAGGAAGCCTGCCACGATGGCGGTGTAGAGGCCCTGCTCGGGCGACACCCCCGAGGCGATGCCCAGGGCAATGGATAGCGGCAGGGCAACGATGGCCACCACGATGCCGGCCACGATGTCGCGGGGAATTTGCCGCTTGAGCTCCTCGGGGCTGGAATGCTTGATGATGCTGAAGAGAATCGGCTTGATCTTGTCGCGCTGCTGCATAGTTCGGGGGCTCGGCTCCTTGGGTCGGCATCGGTCTGGGTGGCGGGTGGGGCGCGCCGGCGGGTTGGCGCGCGGCGACCCGGCGGCCCAGCGGCCCGGGCAGATGGCCGCGGCCGCACGCCTCTTCCCGAGCCAACGGCACAGCACCGCCCCAAGACCCGGGGCGGCTTGCTCAACTATGAGTCATTGAATCAACAAGAAAGCGCAAGGCGGGATTGTACGCCCGACCAGCGGCGCGCACAAGGCGAGGCGGCAAGCCGGCGGGGGAACGGTCGGCAGCGCCCGTGGAAGCCCGGCCGCTCTTGCATGAACCGCAGGAGCGCCGACCGCCCCGTGCATATCGCTTTCGCTCCCCTACTCCTCCAGCTCGCGCTCCAACTCTTGGCGGCGCTTGATGGCGGAGTGGAACTGCAGGCCGACAAACCCCATGGCGAGCCCGAAGCCCATGACGAAGTAGACGACGCCCATGGCCACATCCCCGGCCCAGGTCACGTTTTCCACCCCGACGATCTGTACCTCGGCCGCAATGCGCAGCCCCGTCGTGAGCACGAGGAGCAGCGCGCCGGTCAGAACGGACAGCACCGCCACGTAGTCCCACGGCACCTTGTCCACCGTGGCCAGGCGCATGCGGTCGCCCGTGATGCCGCTTCTCGTCTCCAGATACAGCGACACGAAACACGCCACGACGATGGCCCCGAACTGCAGCTGGATGGGATCCAGCAGCCTCTCCCCCACCGCCGTGGCCAGCGCGGTGTCGGTGGTAAGGGCCACCTGATCGAGCATCATCCCGTAGTAGCAGCAGATGACCGAGCCGAAGAGCAGGATCATGAAGCCCACCTTGGCGTAGCGGTTGCTCACGGCCTCGAGGCGCTCGTCCTTCGGCCCCATGTACTCGTTCCAACGTTTCACGAGGTTCATACGACCCCTCCTATTCCCAAAACAGATCGTTCAGCGTTTTGCCGAGCGCGACGCAGATGGCCCGGCAGAGCTTCAGGCTGGGGTTGTAGCGCCCCGCCTCGATGAGCCCGATGGTCTGTCGCGTAGCCCCCACGCGACAGGCCAAATCCGATTGCGACAGCCCCGCCTCCATGCGGGCCGTCTTCATGCGCAGGTTCTTCTCGCCTCCCAAACCGCTCCTTCCCTCGCACCGATTTATGCAAGATATATCTTCCATTTGCAAAGTATATATTGCATCTAGGAGATGTCAAGGGGGAATGAAAGCGGCCTATGCCGCCAAGGTGAGAGCGAGAGAGTGCTTTAAAGGAGGCGGCGATTTACGCCAATTTCGAGGTGTCGAGGGCCTCGGCGGAGTCAACGTTGCGCAGAAGCGCGGGGTTCTCGAACAGCGGCAAGCAGATGAGCTCCTCGCGGTCGAAGGAGGCGGCCCCGCGTCCGATCAGGTTCTCGTAGAACTTCACCAGGAACGACTCGTCGGGAAAGATGCCCGCGGGAGCGTTGCGGTACATGGCGCGCACGAGAGCGTCGCGGAAATAGCGGGCATGGTGCTCGAAGGGTTCGTTGGACACATCGAAGCCAAGCTGGTTCAGATAGAGCGCCGAGAACACGGCGACGGTGCGCGTGTTGCCCTCGTAGAACGGGTGAATCTGCCAGATAAAGGCGATGCTATGGCAGAAACCGGCCAGCTCGTCTTTCGCAAGGGCGCCGTAGGACTTCGCCTGCTCCGTCGCGAAGACGCCCTTGAGCGCCATCTCGTAGGCCAGCGGATCGGCATAGAGCACACTGTCGCCGTTGAGGATGTCCTCCTGCTTGACCATGCGCTCGACCTTGAACTCGCCGGGATGATACACCGATGCGTCGAGGTCTTGGAACAGGTAGCGGTGGATTTCCGGAAGCATCTCGGGCGCGAGGCAAAAGGGGGACGCCGCCAGCAGCTCGGCGATGCGCTGGCCGACCAAGTCGGCCTCAAGCGACGCCTCGTCATGGCCCGCGGCATGATGCGCCCGCACCAGCTCGCCCGTTTCGGCCAGCGTGCGCGCGCCGGCGATGTAGTCATCGGCCACCCGGCGCACGTAGGGAGAAACCTCCAAGCCGTCCACGGCCTGCAATCCGATGGCCACAGCCCAGTAGTGGCGCCGCGCCGCCTCCGACTCGTGCGCACAAGCCGGCTCGTATGCAAAGCCGTCCAAGCCCTCGGCCGTCATGCCGCGCCACCGCCTTTCCACACCGCCGTCAATTCCGCAGCCCATTGTATACCATGGGCATCAGCACGAGCCGGACAGCTGCAAGACTGCCTGCAAGTCGCGATCACTTCCGCTTCGCCTTCGGGTTCTTACCTCCAACGGCGGCAAACGAGCGATCCCGCAAAAGCCCGTTGCGCCAGAGAGGCGCCACGCCGTAAGCTATACTTACGCTTGCGAAGTCCCGCGAGAGGAGGTGCGCTGTGGAAGATACCTACGGCTACGAACGCTACGAGGAGCCCTACGACTACGCGACGCGCGACAGGCGCGTGCGCATCGCGCGGGGCTTGCAGGCCGTGGACGGGCTCACCACCAGCGCCGCCTTCGACGAACCGGCGCAGCGCTATGTGGAAGGCGAAATCAGCGCCGAGAGCCTGCGCGACATCGTCGACGACTACTACGAGCAGAAGGTCGGCCGGGCCATCGACCGTACCTCCCAGGAAGCCGACCTGGTGAGCGCCCGCATCTGCGACCTTCTGGATTCCAACGGCTTCACCATGGCGCCGCCGACCCTGCGCACCATTCACGGACGCCTTTTCCGCGGGCTGATGGAAGATGCACGCTACGAGGAGCACTACCGCGACTACAATTTCTCGAAGCGCGAGTTCGTCCTCGCCCGCGAATCGGTAGAATACGGCGATTTCGAGACACTGGAGGAGGATCTCGCCGGAGCCTTCGCCGCCTTCGCGCCCGGGACCTATACCGCCGACGATCCATGGCCCTACATACGGTCGATCAGCGCCTTCATCACGCGCATCTGGCAGATTCACCCCTTCGCCGAGGGAAACACGCGCACGGTGGCCGTCTTTCTGCAGAAGCTGCTGCAGAACCACGGATTTTCCTGCGGGAACGAGGCGTTCGAGCACTACTCGCTCCACTTTCGCAATGCGCTCGTGCGGGCAAGCTACCGCAACGTGCCCATAGGTGTGGCACCCGACGACAGCTTCATCAACGAGTTCATGGCCTGCCTGCTCCAAGACCGGTCCTTCCCCTACCGCAACCGCGATATGGCCGCCGCCGTGCTGTTCCGCGCCAAGGGGCTCATCCCGCCCCAAGAGGAGGGTCCATCGCTCATTGGATAAGGAGGCAGAAGAGCAATCAGGCGGAACCGATTCCGGTTCACGGCCCCGCCTTCGTAACACGGCCAGAGAATCGCGACACTCCACGACGCTGCGAGCCCGCACCATCCCGCGAAAAGCCGCGGGCTTGACCTTCCCGTTGCGTGAAGGTTCATACTGGCGCCGTCGGAGAAACCTGAAGGGAGCACACCGTGAAAGAGCGGCCCAAGACCATCGGCGAGGTATCCCGCGCCTCGGGCGTGAGCCCGCGCACGCTGCGCTACTACGAGGAGCGCGGCCTTCTGCGCCCGGCGCGCACCGAGGCGGGCTATCGCCTGTACACGGCCGCCGACGAGCGTCGACTCGCCCACATCATGGCGATGCGGTCCTGCGGCCTTCCGCTGACCGCCATCGAGCACATCATGGACGACGACGAGCCGAACATCCACGGCGCCCTCCTCAAGCACCTCCGCACCCTGCGCGCACAGGAGAAATCGCTGGACGCCGCCCTGCACCGGACGCAGGCGGCCCTACACGCTATCGAAGGGATTACGAACATGAGCACCGAAGACGCATTTGAGAAGTTGAAGCAGCAGGGCCTTGAGAGCTTCGAGGAAACCTATGGCCGCGAGGCCCGCGAGCGCTACGGCAGCGCCCTCATCGACGCCACCAACGAGCGCATGATGGCCCTTACCCGCGACGAGTGGGACGCCAAGGAGCTGCTGGAGGAGTCCATCAAGGTGCAGCTGCGCCTGGCTCTGACCGGAAACGACCCCGCCTCGGAGGAGGCAGCCGAGCTCGCCCGCATGCACGAGCGCTGGATTGCCATCCACTGGGGCCCGGGTTACGGAAAGGACGAGTACCTCGGCCTCGTGCGCGGGTACCTGGCCGACCCGCGCTTCGCCGCCTACTACGACGATGCCGCGGGCCCCGGCGCCACCGACTTCCTCGTGAAGGCCGTTGAGGCCTACCAGAGCGGTGCCGAAAACTAGCCTCTGGTGCAGAACCGAAGCAGGGCGGCGGTGGCCAGCCGGTTGGCGCCGCCCGTGAACCCGTGGCCGGCCCCTTGTCTCACGGGCCACATGACGGCAACAAACCGTTGGCGGAGGCCAGGCGAGCCTTTTTCTTAGATACAGTTCTTGGGGAACGCACATTCCGCAAGAAAGGCGGCTCCCTTGAAAACGAACGACACCCAGTCCGAGAAGGGCACTGCAAGCCCTTCCGCCCCCACCTCCGCTTTCGCTTCCGCTACCGCAGCTTTCGCAGCGGCTCCCACCGGCAGCGCTTCCCCCTCGGTCGCAGAAAACTCCCCCGCCACGCCAGCCCCTTCCGCCTCTCCGCAGGCTCTGCCCAAGCGCATCGCGCTGGTGACGGGGGCCTCGTCGGGGCTCGGGCGGGAATTCGCCGTGCAGATCGACGCCATGCAGGTGGTCGACGAGATTTGGCTCGTTGCGCGCAACGAGGAGGCCCTCGAAGCCGTCGCGGCCGCACTGAGCACGCCCGCCCGCATTATCGTGGCCGACCTCACGGACAAGGACGACATCGCCGCTATCGCCGCGGCCCTGGGCGACGCGCAACCCCGCGTGAGCTACCTGGTGAACGCCGCCGGCTTCGGCAAGTTCGGCGACTGGCAGACCATCTCCGACGAGGCGGCGGATGCCATGATCGACCTGAACTGCCGTGGCCTCGTGGATATGACCCGCGCGGCACTGCCCTACATGGATCGCGGCAGCCGCATCATCGAGGTCGCCTCGGCCGCGGCCTTCGTACCGCTGCCCCACATGAACGTGTACGCGGCTACCAAGGCCTTCGTGCTGCGCTACACCCGCGCCCTGCGCTGGGAGCTGCATGGCACCGGCATCACAGCCACGGCGCTGTGCCCCACGTGGGTGAAGACCGGTTTCGAAGCGACGGCGCGCGATTCCGCGGGCGGGCGCGACGTGGGCCACCTCTTCGGCGAGCAGAGCGCGAGCACCGTGGTGCGCCGCGCCCTCTGCGCCAACAAGGCCCACCTCGCCGTCGCCTGCGCAAGCCCCCAATCGGCAGCCCTGCGCCTCATCGGCAAAATCGTTCCCGATTGCATCGCCATGGCCGGCTGGAACATCCTGCGTCGCCTGTAAGGGAGCACGCCGTGAACACCTCTTCCTCCGCAACTCGCACTTCCGCCGCCGTATCGCCCGCCATCCCCACGGGGCGCGCGATGTGGGCCATGATGGCACTTATGCTGGGCAGCAACCTTCTGGCGTCGTTCAACCAGTCGCTCATGAACATCGCGCTGGATGCCACGGCCACCCAGTTCCACATCAGCCTGTCACAGGCCAACTGGCTCGTGCTCGGGTTCACCACCGTGGCGGCCACGGTCATCACCATGGCCGCGTCGCTTCTGAAACGGTTCGGCATCCGCAAGGTCATGATGTTCGGCTACGCAACCTCCCTTGTCGGCTCGCTCCTCGGCATGGTGGCGTGGAACTTCCCCGCCATGCTGGCCGCGCGCCTCATCCAGGCGCTCACGGTAGGGCTGTTCTTCCCCGTGGTCACGAGCGTCATCCTCACCCTGGCGCCGCAGGGCAAAAGCGCCACCCTGCTCGCCATCAACAGCGGGGCCATCGGAGTGGGGCTCGCCTTCGCGCCGCTGCTCTCGGGCCTCGTGCTCACCTACCTGGGGCTGCGGGCGCTGTTCGCCATCCCCCTTGCGATGTCGGCCATCTTGCTTGGGCTCGGGTTCTTCTTCCTGCACGACATCTACGCCCGCGAGGACCGGCCCATCGACATCGTGAGCGTGGTGTTGAGCTTCGCGGGATTGGCTGCCTTCATCTTCGGGCTGAACGAGGTGACCCGCACCGTGCTGCCGTCGGTGCTCTGCATGGCAGCGGGCGCCGCAGGCCTTGGGCTGTTCGCGTGGCGGCAGTTCGCCATCGCCCACCCGCTGCTGAACCTGGCGCCGCTGCGCCACGGGCGGTTCGTGTTCGGCGAGGCGCTCATGATGCTCGGATACATGGGGTCCATCTACATGAGCCTGCTCGTGCCGCTGTACCTGGAGGGGACGGCGGGCTGCACCGCCTTCGCCGCCGGCGGCCTTCTGTGCGCGCCCATTTTGTGCTACGCCGGCGCGTGCTTTCTCGGCGGTCGCATCGAGGATAGGCACGGCGTGTGGCCGCTCATTCCCCTCGGGTTCCTCGTGCTGCTCGGCGGCTACGTGGCCATGGAGTTCGCCTCGGCGCGGATGCTCGTCATCCCCATGATGGCGTGCGCCGGTGCCGCCTACATCGGGGTGGGGCTCGTCTTCCCCACGTTGAAGGCGGCCGATCTGGCCTCGCTGCCGCCGGCCATCTACGCCCACGGATCGTCCATCCACTCCACCCTGGTGCAGATCGCCGGCTCGGTGGGATCGGCCCTGTTCGTGGGCATCATGTCCGCCGACACCGACCGCCTCATGGCCCAGGGCATCGCGAAGGCCCACGCCTACGCCTCCGGGTTCTCCCACACCCTCCTCATCGCCATCGGCATTCTGGCCGTGGCCTTTGCGGGCGCGGTGGTATTCGCCCGCCTTGGGCGCCGGCGGCTGCAAAAGGGTATCAAATCGCAATCAAAGCCCGCAACGACGATGCATAAAGCCTAGAGCTTCGGTACCCTCGTCGGAAGCATTCGACGAGAAGGAGTTTCCCATGGATTCGACACAGCTCAGCACCGTGACCGTGGAGGCCGGCCAGGAACTGGTCGTCGTGGAGGCGGCGCCCGCGCCCGAGCGGCCCCTGAAAGAGAAGGCCATCATCGCGGCCGTGCTTGCAGCGGTGGCTCTCGTCTCGCTGATCGTGTTCGCGAACATCGCCTCGAACCCCGAGACCTACACCGGCATCATCGGCACCTTAGACGAGAAGAAGGGCAACGTCATGGTGCTCGCCACCACCACGACCGCCGCCTCGGCCGCCATCTCGGCGCTGCCCAACGACATGGGCACGCCCATCGCCGATAAACTTGTGGACTTCAGCTCGTATTTCATGGTCATCCTCGCGGTGATCTACCTGGAGAAGTTCCTGCTGACCACGCTGGGGTTCCTCGGCTTCGGCATTCTGATACCGGTGGCCTGCGCGCTGTTCGCCGTGGCCGTGTTCTTGCGGCGGGGAACGCTCACGCGGGTGAATCTGCAGCGGCTCGGCACGAAGCTCGCGGCCTTCGGGCTCGCCCTGGCGCTCGTAGTGCCGGTGAGTGTGTGGCTGACCGACAACGTGGACGCCACCTTCGACGAATCGCTCGCAGCCGCCAGCGCCGCGGCCCAAGAGGCCACCGAGCAGCTGGAGGAGAGCGCCCAGGCCACTCCCCAGGAGGACCAGGGACTGCTCGGCGGCATCGCGAGCGCCGTGCAGGAGGGGTGGAACGGCCTGACCCAGGGCGCCCAGCAGGCGCTCGACAGCCTGGGGCAGCAGCTGAACACCATGATCGACACACTGGCGGCCATGATCGTGACGAGCTGTCTCATTCCCCTGCTCGTGCTTATCTTGTTCCTGCAGCTCGTGAAGATCATCACGGGGCTCGACTTCGGGGGCGCCACCGCCGTCATGGGCGCCGCCCGCACCAAGGGCCGCGCCGTCGCCTCTTCCCTGCGCCGCCCCGCGCAGAAGGGCTAGGTGTTTAGTGCCAAGACGTTGTTTACATCCGGGTGGTGACAAATAGGGAGGCCTCCGCCAAGCTGTGAGTTGTCTAGATTCGCAGCGAAGGGGGCCTCCCATGCCATCGCATCCTAACGCAAAGCTGACCCCGAGGGGGCGGGAAACCCTCGTTTCCCGCATAGAATCCGGCGTCGGCGTGGCCGACGCCGCCCGCCAGATGGGCGTCAGCCGCCAGACCGCGTGCAAGTGGCTGCGCCGCAGCCGGCGCGGCGAGGGGCTGGCGGACCGCAGCAGCCGGCCGCGCAGGCTCGCCAGGCTCACGCCGCCCGACGCCGAGGAGCGCGTCGCCGAGGCCCGCGCGTCCATGCTGCTCGCGCCGCTCGCGCTGGCGGCGGCCACCGGCGTCCCCGCCCGCACCTGCGCCAGGATAGTGGCCCGCCGCGGGATGCCGCGCCTCGCCGACGTCGACCGTGTGACCGGCGAGGTCCGGCGCCGCGGCCCCGCGACGCCGGTGCGCTACGAGCGCGAGGCCCCCGGCGAGCTGCTGCACGTCGACGTCAAGAAGGTGGCCCGCGTCCCCGACGGCGGGGGCTGGCGGGCGCGCGGCCGCGCCGGCCGGCCGAGGCCGGGGGCGGGCACGGCGTGCCTGCACGTCGCCGTCGACGACTTCAGCCGCGTGGCCTACGCCGAGCTGCTGCCCGACGAGCGCAAGGGCACCTGCGCGGCCTTCATGGGCCGCTGCCTGGGCTTCTTCGGGGAGATGGGCGTCTCGGTCGAGCGCGTGATGACCGACAACGGGCCGGGCTACCGCAGCGGCGAGTTCAACGCGCTGCTCGAGGGGCGCGGGGTCCGCCACGTCTACACGAGGCCCTTCAGCCCCTGGCAGAACGGCAAGGTCGAGCGCATGAACCGCACGCTCGCCCAGGAGTGGCAGTACGGCAGGGCGTGGGAGAGCGAGGCGGGGAGGGCCGCCGCCCTCCCCGCCTTCATCGAGCATTATAATTGGGACAGGCCGCACAGCGCCTGCGGGGGCCTGCCGCCCATGTCGCGCATCGTCGGCGTAAACAACCTATTGGCACACAACAGCTAGGACATTATGGGCGGCTTGGGTGCGAGGCGCGCCACGTGCGCCATCTGCCCCCACGCATGCCAGCTGGCTGAGGGGCAGACAGGGCTCTGCCACGGACGCGTTGCCGCCAGCGGTGAGGTGGTGGACGCCAACTACGGGCGCGTCACGGCGCTTGCGCTGGACCCCATCGAGAAGAAGCCGCTCGCGCGCTTCCGGCCCGACTCGAAGGTGCTGTCGGCGGGCTCCTACGGCTGCAACCTGCGCTGCCCGTTCTGCCAGAACGCCTCCATCGCGTGTGCGGGTGAGAACGACGTGCCCTGGCGTGAGATGATGCCAGCGGAACTGGTCGAGCTGGCCGTGTCGCTTATGCCCGAAGGCAACATCGGCGTCGCCTTCACCTACAACGAGCCGCTCGTGGGTTTCGAATTCGTGCGCGACACCGCCCGCCTGGCACGCGAGCGCGGCCTGGCCAACGTGCTCGTGTCGAACGGGTACGTGAACGACGGTCCACTGCGAGAGATAGCCCCGCTCATCGATGCCGCAAATATCGACCTGAAGGGGTTCACCCCGGGCTTCTACGACCTCGTCGGCGGCGACTTGGACACGGTGAAGCACACGATAGCGACGCTCGCCGACGAGCCCGGCTGCCACCTGGAGGTGACGACGCTCATCATCCCCGGCCTAAACGATAGCGAGGACGAGATCGACGCCGCAGCCGCCTGGCTCGCATCGCTGGACCCGGGCATTCCCTACCACGTAACACGCTTCTTCCCCTGCCACCGCCTGCAGGACCGCCCCGCCACGCCGCCCGCCACCGTGCGCCAGCTGGCCGCGATAGCCCGCCGCCATCTCAAGCACGTCTACGTGGGAAACTGCTAGGAGAAGACGCTGGCGTCCTTGATTTGTTTTAGCGTCCTTGATTTGTTTTAGCGTCCTTGATTGTTTTGACGATCCTGAGAGCCTTGAGCAAAGCGACATCGGCAGTAGAAGGGAGATTAATGGCCAACATGCGCTCCCGCAGATCGCTGTACCGAATTTGATCGAGACCGTGCCATCGATCGCACCAGCACCACAATCGCAGCAGCAGAATAGGGCAACGAGGAAGTTGATGCCTATAACCGTGCTTCGGCATCGCGGGCGGCCTCGCGGGGAGGACGTCCGAAGCTTTCGATCTGCAGCGGAATGGGTGGAAGCCAGATCTTCCGGCAAGATGCCAACGCTAAAACCGCACGGCACTGCCGACAACGAACTACCCGACAACTCCAACGCGAAACCGCAACGTTCCAAAGTATCCTTTGCGGGGAAATGCCGCAGATCCGGAAAACAGGCGAGCCCTTACAGCTCGACCGAGAAGACCTCCGTCTGGTTGACCAGGTCCAGCTCAAGCTGCAGCGCAGCGATCGTGTGCCCAATGTTGGTGTAACGGTCGTTTCTCCTGATGCATGAGGAACGGCCATCGCCTAGAATCTTCAATTGACTAGATTGACGGATTCAGCAGAAAGGCGACAGCCGCATATGGACAGTTTAGAGCACGGCACGGCCGCCATGGCCGAGATTCCCAGATTCGACGACGGCATGGTCAACATCCAGGAGCTGATTCGGATAATGGCCGAGTCGCTCGTCAACGAGATCATGGACGCGCAGGCCGAGGACGCCTGCGCCGACGGCAACCAGAGAAACGGCTACCGCGAGCGCACGCTCGTCACCAGTGTGGGTGCCATAAACCTTCGCATCCCCAAGCTGCGCCGCGGCAGCTACTTCCCGGAGGACCTGCTCGTGCGCTACTCGAGGGTCGACCGGGCGGTGATCGCGGCGGTGTCCGAGATGGTGACCAACGGCGTGTCCACGAGGAAGGTGGAGCGGGTGGCCGCGTCCCTGGGGATAGACCGCATGAGCGCATCCCAGGTATCCCGCATCTGCGAGTCGCTGGACGAAATCGTGGCCGACCTGCAGGGCCGCGACCTGTCCGACGTGGCCTTTCCCTATGTTTGGGTGGACGCCACCTACGTCAAGTGCCGGGACGGCGGACATGTGTCGTCGTGCGCGCTCGTCACGGCCATCGGCGCGGGATCCGACGGCTACCGCCGGCTGCTCGGCCTCGACGCCATCGACACCGAGTCGCACGCGGGCTGGCTCGCCTTCCTGCGCTCTTTGCGCGAGCGCGGGGTCGGGGGCGTCCTCTGCGTCACGTCCGACGCCCACGAGGGCCTGCGCCGCGCCATCGAGGAGGTGTTCCCGGGAGCCGCGTGGCAGCGCTGCGTCGTGCACCTCATGCGCAACGCCGCCTCCTGCGCGCCCACGCGGCAGAAGAGGGCCGCGGTGCTGGCCATCCTGCACGCCGTCTTCGACGAGCGGGACCCGGCGCTGGTGCGCGAGCTGTACCACCTGGCCTGCGGGGAGATGGCCGGTATCTGCCCCAGGGCGGCAGATCTACTGGAGGACGCCGAGGCCGACGCCCTGGCCTACCTCGACTTCCCGTACGCCCATCATCGCAGGCTGCGCACCAACAACGTGCAGGAGCGCGCCAACCGCGAGATCAAGCGCCGCAGCCGAGTGGTGCAGGTCTTCCCGTCCAGGAGGTCGCTGATACGGATGCTGGGCGCCGTGTTCTCCGAGATGGACGAGGACTGGGCGTCCAGGAGATGGTTCACGGAGGAGTCGATAGCGCTGGCGACATCGTCATCGAATACGCCGCTGCCGGCGCCGTCCTACGACGGCACTGCCGAGGAGCACGCCAAGCGCATCATAGAAGTAGTGGTTGCCGACAACCCGATCGGAAGGAGGGCGGCATAGGCGATGGGTTAGAATAGGGGCCAGGTTCTAGGCAATTACACCAACGTTCGGCACACTACCAGCGCAGCGATCTCGTCGGCGACGGCACGGTAGTCCGCCTCAGCCCGGGCAACGTCGTAGTTCGCATAGCGATACTCGATCTGCCCGGCGCCGCCGAGGTAGCGGTCGCCCAGGCGCTCCCGAGGCTGCCGCGAGGCGAGCTCGTTCAAGCGGTCCTTCCGCCCCGAAAGCTGCGCGAGCAGAATGAGCGTCTCGTCGATGCTAATGCCTCGCTCAGGCAGAACCGTCTGCATGTTGAACCGGTGCAGGGCATGGCGAATGGCCCGCGCCTCGGCATCGATATGTGCCACCTTCTCGCGCACGGCCCCGTAGTCGTAAGCAGGAGGCTCGGCCGCCTCCCCCTCCGCGAGCACATAGGTACTCACCTCCTGCTCGGTCCGCAGGAGCCGATTCTTCTCATCCTGCAACCGCCGCAGGTACTTGTTAGCACTAGCCGATGTGAATTCCACGCGACCACCTCTTCCTCGCGCCGACTATTCGATGGCAACCACCATACCAGGTGCCAATAGTCGCATTCAACAGTCCCGCTAGTCCGATTTGAGATTGATACTTTCTTAATTAACAGCCATTTAAAGCGTGCTCAAAAAGCTATTGATATCGGCACTGCTTTCTTGCCTTCTGATTTCACCCTCTCTCTCCTGCACCAAAGCTTCGTGGGCCTCTCGCCTCTCTTTTTCGAGACGCTTCCTCATAACCTCATTTGCCCAATCAATAAAACGAGGCATCTCCTTGCAAGCATCTGCTAAATGCCCCTTATCCCCATGCGTGTTTGGGACCAGAATTTTGTCGCCATTCACCCCAAACCGCTGAGGGTCTAAGAAAAACCCATCTGTGGAAAAACTCGTAACGCCCATGTATGATCTAAAAGCTTGCTCCCAATCTGCGCCGGGACTCGTGTTCAATTTGAAAACCAAGTTGGGCTCAATCCATTCCTTGCTTACAATTGAAATCTCAAATGGCTCCGGAACACAAGCCTCAAATTCCAAAACTTCATCCTCTATCTTTTCAATATTCTTTCGCGCTTCAATATCCGCAAGCAGAATTGGAATACCCTCGTAACGACTGTCTTGTTTTTGAGAAATCATTCTTGCAACGACGGGGTCAAGATACGAAAACCGCTCCGACGCACTTGCGATTTCGGCATAGCCAGTTCCTTGAGGAACTGCACCGGTAAACAATTCATTGATTATTAATCCGAACGCATATTGGTCTGCGCGGTGATCAATCACGCCATCGGCGATGCGTTGCTCGGGTGCAGCGTATTTGAAGTTGGCAAGCCTTTCTGCGCGAGTTGTTTGCAGCGTTAAACCGGGCAGATCTTGATTGATATGGGCAACACCAAAATCAGCTAACACTAATCGACTTGCATCCTTGTCTAAAAGAATGTTCTCCGGTTTTATGTCCCTGTGAACATGGCCGTCGTTATAAAAGTTCTCCAATGAACCGAGAAGCGCAAGAAGCATATGTAAAATGGAAGCACGCTCAATTTTGGGGCTTTCCATCAGTTTTCTTAGGCTATTGTCATAAAGCGGCATCACATAAAACGGCCTCTTAAGTTCACCCTCCTGCTTGAATCCTTGATCAACAACCTTCACCAATGGCGCATCAGTGACTCGTTCGCAGAACGCTATCTCCCTAAGAAAGCGCTTCATCTTCTTGCCATTAGCGCAAGACTGACTATTCAGTATCTTGAGCGCAAAAGACTCGCCATCGTCGCGCTCAACAAGAAACACATTCCCCGCTCCGCCGTTTCCCAGAGAGTGTTTCCTCTCGTATGAATGCCTAGTTGTTTCAAAGCGACGCAACGAGTTGGAAGCGCTTGTCTCTTGACCGGCCATACGCACATCGTCTTCCACCAAATACGCAATCGCATGAATTCGCTCTATCGCCGCGCTAACCGAGCTCCAGTCATCCCAATCGAAATCAACACCATTGATCGCTTCGTTTGTAGAAAGACTAAGTTTTGCTCCAAGCGCAAGAAGCCTCTCTCTTGTACCCAGAATCCACGAGCACCAATCTACATATTCTTGCGAGTTTTTCTGGCAATTTCCGAAGTGGCCTTTGCCTCGTATTTCTTGCACTATTTCCCCAAGCCCCGTCAAAGCTGCCGATTGAACCATCGCCTTTCACCCTTCCAGAAAGCCACTCGTCCTGAAATCGCCCTCTTCTTCTCTTTGCCACCCATACAGGCGAACGAGCGGGTTGTGCCCTCGTTTCCCCTGCAGTATCTACCAAATGGCCGCCGAGCGTCTCTGCTCGTTGCTCTTGCCTTTACGATTTATTTAGCTCGAAGGAGTTTTCTTTTTCTCATATCTCACTCCGCCCACCTACTGCGTCGCCACATCATTTTTCCATGATCGCAAAGATCTTTTCTCAATAATATAAGCGGGCTGCTGACAGCAGATCTTCTCTCTTCATATACCACAGCTTGTCGCCGAACGCGACCTGATAGGCGACCACATCCATCAGCCCCTTGTCCGCATGCTCAAGACGTATCCCATCAGGCAATATCCTGATTTCATCAGGCAGTTGGCCAGCAAAAGGTATGGTTGCGAAAGAATTACCTTTATCTCTATAGACCACTTCGGCGAGAAGAACTTGCCCCGTTCCGAGCAGAGGATGATCAACCGTCATGCCTGGCAAAACGATCAAATTATCAAAGTTGCCCTCCTTGAGCCTCCCCTCCCTAACAAGATGCGCCCTATTCTGGACCGTCCGTTCTATATATAATTTCCATTCAGGCCCATCCAAAGCATCACGCCTTATGGCACATTCGCGAATAAGATCTCTCAGTTTTTCCGGACTGGCATTTTTCGACTCAAACATCGCTACAAAATGCTCTCTAAACTGAGCCAGCGTCAGCGGTACGATGTCCAATCTCCGCTTGTTGTCGCGTTTGTCATACCAAATGCCATGTCTAAAAGTTTCTGCTGTATTAGTGTCAATCTTTATTGCGACGAACAGACCATAGACAGGGCAATTTGAGCTATCTATTGCATCTGATACATGCCTTCTTACAGGTTCGCCTTCCATTGCTTCCTGCCTCGACGAGGTAGACATCGAAACCTCTGTCACCAGCATAAAGTCCTGGTACTCGCAGTAAAGATCGCCCCTGCCCCCTCCGGCTGTGCTCACAGGCAAAAAATCTGAGTCGATCTTGAATCCTCTGACTTCATTTGGCTCCGTAATCATATGGTCTATGGCAAGCTCCGCTCTCCAAAGTATCCACTCAAGATAAGCTGGAAGTTCATCTTTTGGAACTTCTATTCTTGAATCTTCATCCTCTTCGCGACTCACACCGCCGCCTCTTTCGATAAGTCTCATATACTCAGCAATTTCTCGCCATTGATCGCGCTGCTTGTCGGCATATGCTATTTCGTTGGTTAGCTGGAGCGCTTCTTCCACGCGATACCGCGCAATGTTGACGGCCGCAGTATCGTCCACATCTAGGTCGCTTATGTCGTAATAAACGCTCTGATCTTTAGCCATCCTTTCTACGCTGGCAAGTAGTTCTTTTGCGGTCGCCAAGTCATCGCTCGGCAGCGGTGCACCATTTGCAAGGATTGTCTTTGCGTCAAATAGCGATTTGCTGCCTATGGTGGCTTTGGCCATTTTCTCAGCAACGACATGCTTCGTAGGCGCAATAATCAGACCGCGTCCTTTTCTTTGCACGACTCCGGTTATCCGGAGATAACGCATGTTCATATCTGCGTAGTCGAAAAAGTTGCCTTTATTCTTCGAGTACCGCTTACTGCGCTCGTTCATCTCGTTACGATCGAAAACGCGTTTCGAGGACGCAGCCGCCCTTCTTCTCCGTAAATCTAAGATATTATCCACTACGTACTGCAGATCATAGGTTGGATCTGTCGTATGACCCCACAACGCAAACTCGGTTCTTGTGATCTCGCTAGAACCAGTGCGCTTCTCCAATTCGAGCATCACAGCAAGGATCCAACGCAATGGCGAGAACAACTTACCGTTATCAGTCGTGGTCGGAATCTGCTCGACGCTCATTGCCCGCAGGAAGCATTCCTGTTCAGCAGGATATGTGTCGGCTTGGAGAAACCTGTATCCGAAAGGCGTTATTTGACCAATCGGACCCAATTCTTCTTGCGTACACCCGATCCGTCTGACATCAGGATAAACCAAGCCGTTTCTCTCAAACATCAAACGCCATTTCCTCGCATGGCTTCCGGTCGTATCTTTACCCTGCTTGTTGTTGATTATCCCATTTTCCGAAAGATATTTCGTAAACGCTACGTCGTTTTTTCCTCCAATCAATTGGCCCACAAAAGGAGACTGAGCATATAGCTTGAAACCGTCCGAAATACGTGCGGGATTCCTAAAGCCGGTATTTCCAACCAGCCAGATGTCTATCTGTTTTTCTTTCATGCTTAGTATCCTATGAATAAATACTCTTTGACTCTATTCCGATGAGTTTTCGCGGATGCCTGGTTTCCGAATCCGTAGGTATAATCTATGGGTATCACCTCTACATGCTTTTTATGACGGGCTAGCAGCTCAATCATCCTTTCACGATCAGGCAGGCAGTTAGAGGAATACGAGACAACGATTACCGAATCGCTGTACTTGTCAAACATAGCCTCGAAAGCCCCCTCAGCACCCAACTCCGTGCTGAATGGAGTTGGGTAGGACTTGAACTTCTTTGTTTTGGTATGCTCCTGAATTTCAACACCGTCCCAATCTCTCGCAAGACCCTCCACGAAATGGTACCGACGCACATATTCGTTATCTGAATTTTTTGAATAATAAGGAGGATCTATGTAGACCAAGTCTGGGGTTTGAGCGTCAAGCTCTAAGGCATCTCCGTTCACTGAAACATTCTGCCTGCCGTTATCAAAAACAGCGCGGTCGATTAGCTCGACGGCTTCCACAAACTGCTCTTCAACACTCTTCCGAAGATCCTTTCTCCCGTCGTCATATCGATGTCCCGTATAGGTGAATATGCCCCTTGGTCTCTTTTTCATGCACGCCCTGATGAGGGCCATCGTCGCAATGGCTCTCTTATGCTCATTCTCTATCTTCTTGATATTGGCCCGCAGGGTATCGATCGTTTCGTTCTCTTCATCCTCGTAGTAAAGTCCCTTGAATTTAGTGGCCACGAAATGATCGTTATCATCTGAGGGCTTTAAGAGATGCAACGACGCCTCCTTGCCAAGGATGGTATCGTTGTTTTCCACGAGGGCCTTGGTAAAGGTCGAAGACATCCACATATAATCGTTACTAAGCACCTGTATACCTAGCGCTTTTAACATGTAGCTCACAATTCCTGAACCCGCGAACAAGTCGATTGCCGTACTCGGTCCAAACCTCTTTACAACTTCACCGATGGGGCCGAGCATCTTCTGCTTTGAGCCCATATATCTAGTTTGGGGGTACTTATCTACCTGCTGGCACACATCGGTCTTGACCTTTGGTTCGCCTATATCGACAATAACGTCCTCTCCGCTTCTGCTGTCTCCCCTGCATGAAACATGTCGTCGTGTTTGGACGATCGTCATGGGATAGCCACGATAGAGCTCCATCACGACAGGATGATTCGAGTTAGTAAGGACAACGCGACAACCTCTTTCTTCAAGATCCTTAATTGTCTCAGCCAATACCCTATGATCATCCTCGTGAAACTGCTCCTTCGTATATCGTTTGAAATCACCTGACGGCGTTACAGGAAGATACGGCGGATCGAGAAAAACGAAATCCCCCTCAGCGGCATACTCCCTCAACACGTCTTGGTAGTCTCCGCAAACTATGATCGCTTTTCGCAACGCCTCTGATGCCGCCCGCAACGCTGTCTCATTGCAAATGTTGGGCTTCTTATACCCACCGAAAGGCGTATTGAACTTTCCGCTCTTATTTACACGATACAATCCGTTGTAGCAGGTATGATTGAGATAAAGAGTTCGCGCAGCGGCTTCAAACTTTGGCAGATCTTCCCAGCTTTGGTCGCGTACGGCATAATAGGCATTTTTTTCATTTTTATACCCTTTAAGGCGTTCGATCACCTTCTCTACATTTGATGCCACCTGCTCATACATGTTGATAATTTCCGGATTGCTGTCAGCAATAACAGCACTCTCCGGCCGCAGCGCAAAGAACAATGCGCCTCCCCCGAAAAACGGTTCAATGTATTTGCCGTAGCCGTCAGGGATTCGCGGCATAAGCTCGTCGAGAAGTTGAGTTTTGCCTCCCGCCCATTTCAAGATCGGCTTTATTCCTTTCGAAGAAGCTTTAGCTGCCATACCTAAAGCTCCCATCCGATTTCTTCAACCTGATGCGCTTTTGCTAAAACTTCTGGATACTGGTTTTCTAGCATTGAGGTTATCAGCTCTGCATAGGTCATCTGTCGTTCTTTTGCCACTTTCTTTAAGGTGGCTCTAACGGCAGGTTCAAGCTGTAGCTGAATCGGAACCGTCGTAACTTTTGCTTGAGCCTCGTCTATTCCTTGGCCTGTTCTTTTCCCCATGCACGTATCCTTAGGTCGAAACGTATTCGCACTTCTCAATTATAGACGTTACAATCTATGTTTGTTAGTTGCATAGACTATGATCTCGTAAGTTTCTACTTTATACATTTCTCGGCGCTTTACCCCATCCCCACTAGACAGTTGTCGCCTCCGTTCACCTCACCCTCCTTATGCTCACATCCCCTATGGCTTCATTACAGACAGCTCAGCATGCCGTACATAGCCCTTCGGACGAGCATGTAAGGTATACCACCTGCCAGGCCGAAAGACCCCCACTTCCAGCCGAGAACTGCGGGGCTTTTGGAGGAGACGATAGATCTTAGGTGTCTACACCGGCCTCCGAGACACTACACGGCGTAACCTTTTTGGGGATGCATAGCGACTCCGGCGACGAGGGCGGCCGTGAGGCCGGCCGATGAGCCGGAGCAAAGCGAGGAGGATTCCCCTAATCTCTTATCGACCAAGAATCGAGAAAGAGAGGAATCCCCGATGGGCAATTCTACAGCATCCGCGGCCGCGGAGGCCGCCATGGCCGACATCTTCACCGGCATGCTCATGTCCGGCGGCCTGACGTTCGCCTCGTTCGAGCGCAGCGCCCTGACCGAGGGCCACGCGATCATGGCCCGGGCCATGGGCCGGGCTCTGGAGCGCCTGGACGCGGCGCTGTGCGCCGAGCTCCCCTCCGGCCTGAGCGTCCACGACGTGCGGGAGCGCTCGCTGGCCACCGTCGTCGGCGACGTCTCGTTCCGCTGGCGGAGGCTGCGCGCAAGGGGCGGCGGCGCCTGCGTCCCGCTGGCCGACGAGCTGGGCCTTCCCTGGGGCGCCAGGGTGTCGCCGGCCGCCGAGGAGTTCCTCGTGGAGGCGGGCGCCGAGGTGTCCTACGCCGCCGCGGCCGGGCTGCTCGCCCGGGCCGGGGGCTCGCGCGTGAGCGCCAAGACGGTGATGGCCGCCGTGCACGCGGCCGGCGAGCGCTGCGCCGAGGAGGACGCCCGCGCGGCCCGCGACCTGTTCGACCTGGGGATAAAGCCGGGCGGCAGGACCGCGGCTGCGCAGGTGTGCGTCGAAGCCGACGGCACATGGGTGGCGCTCCAGGGCACGGCCCCCGGCGAGCCGTCCAAGGTGGAGATCAAGGCGATGGCGGCCTACTCGGGCAAGGTGGTGCGCGGGCGCAAGGCGGCCCGCGAGCGCTGCGTGCGCCACGGGTGCGCGTGCGCGCCGGGGGAGTTCTGGCCGGAGGCCGTGGCCGCCATCGGCTCCGAGTTCGACCTGTCCGCGCTGGAGCGCGTGCACCTGGGCACCGACGGGGAGGGCTGGTGCAAGCGGGGCGGCGCCTACTTCCCGCTGCGCGTGGAGGTCGTCGGCCACCTCGACCCGTTCCACGTCAACCGCGCGCTGCTGTCCTGCTTCGACGACGCGGCCATGGGGCGGCGGCTCGTGGAGGTCGTCAACGACGGCGGGAAGGAGGCCGCCGCGGCGCTGTTGGAGGCGTGCATAGACATGGGGCTCGCCCGCAAGGGCGCGCCGCGGGTGCTCGCCTACCTGCGCAGAAACGCCGACCTGATCGCGGTGGACGGCCCCTCGCTCGGCACCATGGAGTCGGAGAACCAGCACCTGTACAAGTCCAGGATGGCGTCGGTGCCGTGCGCGTGGTCGCGGCCGGGCGCCTCGCACATGGCCCGGCTGCGCAGCAGGCGGGCCTCCGGCAGGGCCGTGCCGCCCAGGACCCGCGCGGGGTCGGCCACGCCCCTCAGGCGCCGCAGGGACGAGGGCCGGGAGACGGCCGCGCTGGAGCGGCGCGGCCTGTCCGCGACCGGCTGCCCTCCCCGCGTCGGGTCGGGATACGAGCCGCCCAGGGCATCCGTGGCCTCCTCGTCGGGCGAGGTGCGCTATGCTGCCGCCGTCGACTCCGGAATGGCCGGAACTGGCTGGTAGGAGGTCGAGGGGACGTCACCCCCATCAAGGTCACGCCGTCGAGACACTACTCATCTCAAAAAGTCAGTATATTATTATTTGAATTTGTTTTACAATTTGAAAAGCCAAGGTGATTTGAACTCATCAAGCACGAGCGGCTCTTACAACCTGTCGCATATCAACGAGCCTTCAATGAGCAATCGCTGTGCTTCAACTTCAGAGCTTGTCTGTTTCGGACAGAATGGGTGGACATGGCACCAACTAAAAAAATCGTCCAGAAACCGGTAAAGGTAGACTTTCATATCCACTCTGCCGCTTCCGCCCATAAAGACGGGCAAAAAGTGAAAGATGGCACGGCCGAGAACATCAACGTTCTCTTCAACAAACTTGAAGAGAACGAAGTCAATATGGCTGCGATAACAGACCACGACGCTTTCGACTACGATATCTACGACGCTTTACGTGCTAAGGTCAAAAACGCGTGCTCCCTTCAACAAGTTCTTCCTGGCGTCGAGTTTACAGTAAGCTTCAAGACATCCAACACCAGCAAGACCGTACACGTTGTTACCTTATTCGACGATAGCTGCGCTTATGATGCCGCGAAACGTATTAGCGATGCGATACCTCTCAAAAACGATAAACCCGATTATGACTCAGGCAATGCTTTCTCCGAAGATGCATATTGGAACATCATTCGCACCATTGGCCTGGATATTGTAACCATTGCCCACCAAAAAACATCGCCTGGTTCCACTCAAACAAGAAAGAACGATGCCAACAGTGCTGGCGAAGAACTATATAATGAATTTTTGTTTATCGATTATTTTGAAGCATATGAATACAAGAATCGACGAAACGAACTTTTCAACAAAAGCTACGCATACTCCCATGATCAACAGGAAAGGCTGCGCTTCATTACTGGCTCCGATTGCCATGTTTGGAGCGCCTATCCATGCTACGGCTCGCACCCCAGCCCCGCCGATCGTGACTTTGCTCATACGTATCTTAAGTGCCTACCTACCTTCAAGGGCCTTGCGATGGCGGTAACGGATGTGTCTCGCATTAAAACAATACCCAGCTTCTTCAGCGGTTCAACCACAGTTCTCGATACGATTGAGCTAACCCTAGGTGCGGAGGATATCGAAATTCCCTTATCACCTGGAATTAATGCAATCATTGGAGATAACTCAATCGGAAAGTCCTCGCTTCTCAACGCGCTTAATAATTATGAAGGCGTTGGCCAGTACACCAGGAAGGGCCAGGAAAGATACCTTTCCGCCATGGGTCTATCAGTGAGGGCGACTATACCCGAAGGTTATCTCCTGCAATTCGATGGGCAAGAAGCCATCAGAAAGAGTTTCGAGGGGTTAAACGTCGGCAAGGCAAAAAAACAACTTGATCGGCATTTTCCGACCCCTATCGAGCCTGCTCCGTTCAAGCATTATGCAATGGGGCAGTTCAATAGGTTTCTCCAAGCACTACAGAGGTCATGCGAATATCAAGATGCACTATCTTCTCTTCACGATTACGGTATCCCGCGAAAACGACCGTTGGAAGCGCCAGAGAGCTTAACTTTCGACAAAGGCATCCACGTAGCAGACGCGACACCGCATAGTTGTCTCATCGACGAGGTGGCAGCGTCTCGAGTCAAGCTCTTCGATGCCGCAAACTTCTACAAAGAAGCCTTGATCGAAGGCGACGAAAAAGATTTCGCTCTGATATTTGCCGCCCTCGACCGCATCAGAATGCGACACCAAAAAGCAGTCGACGGAATTCACCTCGAAAAGCAAGTTGCCAATAAGGTCAAAGAGGCTGTAGCTTATCGCGAAAAAGACCAGAGCCAGGTCATCACCGACGCCCAAAAAGCTTTAGCTCAGCATCAGCATAGCATAGGCCGTATCGGAGCCGCCATCGCTGAGGCAGTACTGAAAGAGCAGCAGCTGCAAAATCATACTTTTGATTTCAAGCCTATGCGCATAGTACCAGAATCAAATCCTGTCGGTAACCTAAAGTTCGTCTGCAAGCTTGGCATCGAGGCGATCACGCCCGATCTTCTCTCTTCGCTTATCGGCGGACTGATCGGCAAGCGAAAAACCCTCGATACCCTTACGGCCAGCTACGATAGCATCAAGGACGCCATCAACAGCTATCCTAGCGATGAGGAGAATCCACTCGCCGTCCTTTCATCCAGATTTAAGACCGCTCTTGACGCCAAACTCATGCCTAAGAAATCAATCATTCGCGAAGGCGATGATGTTTATGATGAACTCTCCCAGGGTTACAATGCGCAGATGTATTTCACCCTCATGGCTGACAGAGGCATTGGTGAAGGTATCTATATGGTTGACCAGCCAGAGGACCAAATATCCCAAAAGGCAATTAGAGAGTCGGTGCTGAACGAGTTTCGCAACATAGCTGGATCGAGGCAAGTGATCCTCATCACGCACAATCCCCAGTTTATCGTGAATCTTGACGTTGACAATGTGATTTTCATTAGCAGAGAAGGCGATACTCTGCTAATTAGAAGCGGCGCGCTCGAATACTCGTGCGATGAATACAATGTGCTCGACATCGTTGCAGAGAACATCGAAGGCGGTCTGGACACCATTCAGAGGAGGATGAAACGATATGACAAAGCAAATTAACTTCCTAGACGAGACAAACGCCTATCGTTTCGAGCTTAAGGGCAACGACGATGCGGTTTTCGAAATAAGCAAGGATACGTTGATCTTTAACTCAAACGATTTCTATAGACTTTTCTTCAAAGGATTAGAGGAAAAGCCCGAGTACGAATTGGTGACACCTGATATCGAGCTGAAAGGCCAAGCTAAACACGTTTTTGACACAGTTGCAGCGATACTCAAGAAAGCCTGCGACTCCATCGATGCAGATTGGTTCAAAAACGTCGGCATACCACCCACAGAGAGCTGCGAAGATGAGAAAAAACTCGATCCCAAAATCGAAGAAAAGTGACCCAGAATCAATCACGAGCGGAACATCGCGCAACAACCAAATTGCCTTCATCTGTTGACATGATTGCACTCAACATAACTTGAACCCGTATTAGCCGATCAACTCATCCGTCATAGATGCAAATCACAGAACAAGCGATGGCAGAATTATCTCGTTCGCGACCCCGCCCGTCTGGGGCGGAATGGCTCACTCCTCCTCCGCCTCGATCGGCACCATGTCGAGGCGGAGGGTTTGCTCCACCACCTTCATGAGGACGTTGTCTTCTATTTGGGGGTTCACCTTCATCAGGCCCACCAAGCCGAAGATCACGACGCAGAACATTTCGTGCACGAGCTCGATTTCGACCTGATGATAGGCCGCGTACTCCTTCGCGATATGATTCGCCAGGCAGTCTGCCGCCTCGCGCGTGGCGCGCACGTCGAAGGCATCCCTCACGCCCAGCTCCTCGAGCACGGATATCATCGGACGCGGCCTTCCCGCCCCGTCGTAGAGCGAGTACCGAAACGTCCGGATGCACTTCTTCAGCGATCCGGGCGTGTCGCCGAAGATTCTCGCCTCGTTCCACACGATCACGCTTGGTAGTGTGCCGAACGTTGGTGTAATTGCCTAGAACCTGGCCCCTATTCTAACCCATCGCCTATGCCGCCCTCCTTCCGATCGGGTTGTCGGCAACCACTACTTCTATGATGCGCTTGGCGTGCTCCTCGGCAGTGCCGTCGTAGGACGGCGCCGGCAGCGGCGTATTCGATGACGATGTCGCCAGCGCTATCGACTCCTCCGTGAACCATCTCCTGGACGCCCAGTCCTCGTCCATCTCGGAGAACACGGCGCCCAGCATCCGTATCAGCGACCTCCTGGACGGGAAGACCTGCACCACTCGGCTGCGGCGCTTGATCTCGCGGTTGGCGCGCTCCTGCACGTTGTTGGTGCGCAGCCTGCGATGATGGGCGTACGGGAAGTCGAGGTAGGCCAGGGCGTCGGCCTCGGCGTCCTCCAGTAGATCTGCCGCCCTGGGGCAGATACCGGCCATCTCCCCGCAGGCCAGGTGGTACAGCTCGCGCACCAGCGCCGGGTCCCGCTCGTCGAAGACGGCGTGCAGGATGGCCAGCACCGCGGCCCTCTTCTGCCGCGTGGGCGCGCAGGAGGCGGCGTTGCGCATGAGGTGCACGACGCAGCGCTGCCACGCGGCTCCCGGGAACACCTCCTCGATGGCGCGGCGCAGGCCCTCGTGGGCGTCGGACGTGACGCAGAGGACGCCCCCGACCCCGCGCTCGCGCAAAGAGCGCAGGAAGGCGAGCCAGCCCGCGTGCGACTCGGTGTCGATGGCGTCGAGGCCGAGCAGCCGGCGGTAGCCGTCGGATCCCGCGCCGATGGCCGTGACGAGCGCGCACGACGACACATGTCCGCCGTCCCGGCACTTGACGTAGGTGGCGTCCACCCAAACATAGGGAAAGGCCACGTCGGACAGGTCGCGGCCCTGCAGGTCGGCCACGATTTCGTCCAGCGACTCGCAGATGCGGGATACCTGGGATGCGCTCATGCGGTCTATCCCCAGGGACGCGGCCACCCGCTCCACCTTCCTCGTGGACACGCCGTTGGTCACCATCTCGGACACCGCCGCGATCACCGCCCGGTCGACCCTCGAGTAGCGCACGAGCAGGTCCTCCGGGAAGTAGCTGCCGCGGCGCAGCTTGGGGATGCGAAGGTTTATGGCACCCACACTGGTGACGAGCGTGCGCTCGCGGTAGCCGTTTCTCTGGTTGCCGTCGGCGCAGGCGTCCTCGGCCTGCGCGTCCATGATCTCGTTGACGAGCGACTCGGCCATTATCCGAATCAGCTCCTGGATGTTGACCATGCCGTCGTCGAATCTGGGAATCTCGGCCATGGCGGCCGTGCCGTGCTCTAAACTGTCCATATGCGGCTGTCGCCTTTCTGCTGAATCCGTCAATCTAGTCAATTGAAGATTCTAGGCGATGGCCGTTCCTCATGCATCAGGAGAAACGACCGTTACACCAACATTGGGCACACGATCTCACGCTTTCGACCAAATCTTCCACGTAGTCGTCGATGACCGCCTCGATCACGCCGTTGCGGTTCGCGAAGTGGTAGTAGACGAGCTCGCGCGTCACATTCGCCTCCCGCGCGATGGACGCAACGGACGTCGCCCGCACCCCCTGCCGCTCGAAGAGCTTGCGCGCCGCGGCCACAATCGCACCCGGCGTGTCGACCAGACGCCGCGACTCCGTCAGGTCGCGACGCCTTTCCCGCAAACAGCCAGCCGCCTGCAGCGGCGTCATCTTTCCATAATCGCGCTTGGTGGCCATCCTTTGGCTCGCCCCGCCTCTCCCCCTCAAAATGTCCTTCACAAATCATAGCATTTTGTGAAATACCACAGTTTGGGCATTTGCTAGACTCCAAGCAAATCGGTTCGCGCAAGAGCGCACCGCAAGCCGCATCCCCGCTCGCAAGGCACGCGGAGGCACGACGAAAGGAGACCTCATGGGCATCCTCTACCAGGCAGCCGATCCGATCTATTGGGTCATTTGGCTCTTCGTTCTCTTCGCTTTGATGGCCTTCAACGAGCTGGGCCGCGTCAAGCTGTGGTGCGGGCTCGTTCTGTTCGCCCTCGTGCCGATTGCGCTCACGCTCTTCGTGTGGCCCGAAACCGCCGCACCCGGCAACGAATACGGCACGGGCACCTGGTTCAACTGGGTGAAGACCTACTCCGCGCTGGCCGGATGCCTCGGGTTCATCGCCCTGCGCTTCGTGAAATGGCGCGGCGCGGACGGCAAGACCCACTACCTTTACGAGAAGCGCTGGGCGCTCTGCTTCCCGCCGCTCATCCTGGCAATCAACATCGCCGAGGCGGTCATCCGCGACTTCCAGGTGTTCGGCTTCGCGCTGTGGGAGGGCGGCGGCGTCGAGAACCTCTGGACCATTTCGGGCCCGTGGAACATCATGAACGGCATCGCGGGCATCTTGAACATCATCACGATCTGCGGCTGGTTCGGCATTTTCATCTCGAAGGACTCCTCGAAGGACATGATCTGGCCGGACATGATCTGGGCTTGGGTCATCGCCTACGATCTTTGGAACTTCGCCTACACCTACAACTGCATCTCGGACCACTCCGCCTACTGCGGCCTGGCGCTGCTTCTGGCGTGCACCATCCCGACGTTCTTCATCAAGCGCGGCGCGTGGCTGCAGCACCGGGCGCAGACGCTGGCCCTCTGGATCATGTTCGTGATGACGGTGCCCCAGTTCGCCGACGTGCTCGCCCCCATTCCGACCACGCACAACCCCACGGCGTTCTTCGTGGTAAGCCTGCTCGCGCTCGCGTCGAACGTGGCGCTTGCGGCCTACCAGTTCCATCGCATCCGCAAGCTGAAGCTCAACCCGCTGAAGGACCAGATCTACACCGACACGAAGGCCTACCAGCGCATCGTGGAGGAGAATAAGTAGAAAGGGTGCGTCGCCGGCTGCCCGGCCGCAACGTTTACGCGAGGCACCGCTCAATAACCTCTTTCCCGCGGAGTCGGTCCAGCCATTGCCGGGGAATGGAATCGTAGCCGTAGAGGGCGGCCGCCAGCGCGCCGGCGACGCAGGCAGTGGTGTCGGAGTCGCCGCCCAGGTTCACTGCCTCCGTCACGCATTCCTCGTAGTTGCCGGTGTTGCACACGCACCAGAGCGCGGCGCCCAAGGTGTCCAGGACGTAGCCTGTCGAGCGGATCTCGTCGCGGGGCAGTCCCCGGATGCCCTCAAGGAAAGCGAAGCGTTCGTCGCCGGGGATGTTGTGCCGGATGGCGCCTTCCAGCCCCTTCCCTTGCAGCACGTCCCTTAAGACGCGCACGAAGAAAACGCAGGACTCCGTGGATATCGGATGGGCATGCGTGATGGCCGATACCGCCCTGACCTCGTTGTCGGTCGCGTCCGTAAGGGCCAGCGGCGCGATACGCATGAGCGACCCGTTGCCGTTGGAGCGCTCACCATCGCAGCCGAACCCCTGGCGAAGCGCGGCGGCAGTGGCGTTGCCGACCCCGAAAGCACGCCCGTCGGCGGTATACGCACCCTCGTAGAGCCACGCCCTGAAGCGGTTGCGCATGTCGTCGACGTCGATGCCGCCGCAAGCCCCGATGCTGTCGCAGGTAGCGAGCAGAAGCGACGTGTCGTCCGAGAACGTGCCCTCAGGCATTCCGTGAGCACCGCCGCCGACCATACCCTCGCATTCGAAAGTACCGCGCTCCATGCACTCGTAGGGCACCCCGAGCGCATCGCCCACAGCAGCGCCGTACACGACGGCCCTGAGGGCTTTCGGAACGCCGCTTTCATGCGTTGGTGGCGCCGGATGGTTGCATTCCCGAAGGATCATCTCACGCTCCTTGGTAGAATGACTTTCCAGAACGTCCAAGACATCATCTCTTGTCCAAGATGCCAAATCAAGTAGCGTATCGATGCACAGCCGCGGGACAGCCTCTCCGGAAGAACAGCCCCGCAATGGCGCTTACGAGACGCAGCAGCCGACGGCGACCTCAGCCCAAGCGGAGCAATGATTCGTCACGCAGAAAGTCGATGAGCCTCGCATGAGTGATGCCATTCCTGCCCGCGACAACAGGATCCATCGAGATCACGTATTTGGGGTAATTATCGCCAATGGCCTCCAGCGCGCCGAACTCGCGATCGATCGTTGCCTCGCTGGCCATCACGTAGGCGACCTGGACGTAGCAACGACGCCCGTCTCTTTCGGCAACGAAGTCTACCTTGCTCTTGTGCAGCTTTCCCACATATACTTGCATACCGCGCGAGATCAACTCGTTGTAGACCACCGTCTCGACGACGCAGTTCCACTCGTCTTTGACTCGGTTTTTCCGAAGATGGAACAATCCGAGATCGCACACATACTCTTTAGCCTCGAATCGTAGTTTCTTCTTTCCGCGGATATCGTAGCGCTCCGCTCTTCCTACAACGTAGGCCTCTTCGATATAGCGAATGAGGTCGTAAACCGTTGGCGCGGACACCTTCCGAACCGAGTCGGTTAGCTCGGCGGCGATGTTGTTGCCCGACACCGTCGATGACGAATTGGCAATCAGATAATCCAGCACGTTTTCAAGGGTCGTTGCGGAGGATATCTTGTTGCGCTGAATGATGTCTCGGAGCACAATGGAGTTGTACAGATTGTCGAGAACCACACGCCGCGACTCGGCCAGCTCCTGTCCGCACACCAGGGGAAAACCTCCCCATGTCAAGTACTCATCCAAGAGCATCGATTCATCCAAATGTCCTTCGGGGACCTCCGAATGAAGTTGGGCCTCTTTGAAGCAGCAGAACTCTCGGAAGTTGAACGGCATCACATGAAACGACACCGTACGACCACCCAAGCGCGTTGCAAGCTCACCCGATAGCAGCTTCGAGTTTGAACCCGTCAAAAAGATGCTAACGTTGTCGGTTGTATTGAACGAATTAACCACGAGCTCGAAATCGCGCACATTCTGAATCTCGTCAAAAAGCAGATAGGTTTTACGCTCGTCGGAGAGCTTCGGCTTGATGTGGCGGTAGAGTTTGTCGGGATCGGTGAGTTCGCGATTGGCGTAGTCGTCGAAATCGACGAACACCAGCGCATCCGATTCCGCAGAAACGAAATGCTTCGCATGGATTTCATCCGCTATTTGCTTCAGCAAGACGGATTTGCCGCAACGCCGCACCCCGGTAATAACTTTAATCAACTCAGAGTCGTAGAACGGACGAATCCTCTCGAGATATTGCGTTCGTAGAATCACTCCGGGTTCCTTTCGATAGAATTAAGTCCACTTAATTCTATCATGCCTGGCCTATGTAGTGTTAATTGCATTTAATTCTCTTTTCCTTAAGCGCAGACGACAGCAAGGAGTTTTCAGAGATGAAGGTGAGTATTCGATCATTATTTCGATTCGGCCACAAATGAGCCAATTGGCATATGCCGGTATATTCACTAATGAACTATTGGGCACCTAATTTGACAGCGTATTATTCACTTACGAACCCATAACGAACTCAAGGCCATGCTGAGATAATGCATTCATTCTTCATCTTTTCGATTTCGCCTATCTGTATCTACAAATCGCTTTAATAGAACATAAACTCCGTCAAAAACAAGGCATACAATTAATTGTCCCACCCAGATCCACGCCAAACGCCCTGGATTATCAAGAATTCCCGAACCGAAGGTATTTAGCAGAATAGCCGGAATAACAACCGCAACAACTAAGGCGAACAAAACCATACTTCGCGAATCAAGCCTCACTCGATTAGGCCTAAATATGAGGATGGCTACAAAGAGGAGAAGGATTGCTAAGATGAACAGTGTTCCACCCAAAGTGTCGTAATATCCGATTGCTATGGCTGCCACGACGATGTATGTGGAAATGATCAAAGCATCCGAGTTACCGAACTTCCATCCCCTATCCCACAACCGCGTTTGTTTGTAATAGCTCAAAAGAAACTCGTAGATCACATAAGCCGCAATTAGAGCAAAGTACGCACATAGGAGTTTCTCGCTTGAAAGAGGATTGTTCTCCTTACCCATAGTTACATCGCAAACATGAACGGCGAGAGGAGCGGCGAGCGCAGTAACAAATATCAGAATGACATCGTATGATTTGGATACACTATTTTTTTGACCCTTTTCAGACATATCCCTCCTGAGGCGAGCTTGCTGTGGACAGTTTCGAGTGGGATTGCTTTTCCGCACCTTGTCCTGCTGTTCTTGGTCTGTCACTTTTGAGCCTTTACGAATTATTTGAATATTATTTCCAATAACAAAAAACAGTACAACGCCATTCCAAATTATTAAAGCAACTTTTGCGTCAAGAAAATACCCCGCAGCCAACGATCCTAGAAGACTCAAAATGATTGGAGGCATACTTTCGTTTAATACCGAGTCCTTTGCCTGGTAAACAGCGACATAAGTCTGCTGATATAAGCCATCTTTTCGCAAGCTGATAAACTTAGCGTAAAGATTTGCCTGATAACGGCTATAAGCAATTATTGCTGAAGCAAAGATCATACAGGCCGCCCCAGCTAGATAGACATAATAGGTTTCATATCCTTCCGGACCCCTGAGGACTCCAATCAGCCCCATCCCAAGCCATCCAAACGTAAAAACAAGAAATGAGGCATAGTTAAATTCCGATCGCTTATGATCATTTAGCCGCGCAAAGCTCTTCCATAGATAGAATCGGTAAGCTAATCCAACTTGACAATTTAAGACCTTATCGAAATCGCTAATACTCGCATCCCCATCTCTTACGCAGAGCTCCGAATACTTTTTCGCGAGATCAACAGACCGATGCAATGAGGGTAGTGTCACGAAAGTTGGTGTAGCGCCCCGATCGGCGAGGGCGGTCGCAGACTGTCCGAGCCGATCGGGAACATCGCCAGAGAACCCCATTCTACACTATCGTCAGGCCGCCCTCCTCTCGCATCCCTCGTCGGCAAGGACCACCGTTATTATGCGGGCGGCGTGCTCGGCTGCGGTGCCGTCGTAGGACGGGGCGGGCGCCGGGGCCCATTTTGAGCGGTCCTCGTAGGCCTCCGCGATGGAGTCGCCGTCGAACCACCGGCGGCACGCCCACTCCTCGTCCATCTCGGAGAGGACGGCGCCGATGAGCCTGATCAGGGACTTCCTGGACGGGAACACCTGCACCACGCGGGCGCGGCGCTTGATCTCGCGGTTGGCGCGCTCCTGCACGTTGTTGGTGCGCAGGCGGCGCCGGTGCGCCGGAGGGAAGTCCAGGTGGGCCAGCGCGTCCGGCTCGGCCTCCTCCAGGAGATCCCCCACCGCCGCGTTGGCGGCGCCCAGCTCCCCGGCGGCCAGGTGGTAGAGCTCCCGCACCAGGTCGGGGTCGCTCTCCGCGAACACGGCCGAGAGCACCGAGCCGATCAGGCGCCTCTCCCGCCTGTTTCGCCCGAGCGCGCAGGCGTTGCGCTCCAGGTGGACGATGCAGCGCTGCCACGCGGCGCCCGGGAACACCTCCTCTATCGCGCGGCGCAGGCCCGCGTGGGCGTCGGAGGTGACGCAGAGCACCCCGGCGACGCCGCGCTCCCGCAGCGAGAGCAGGAAGGACCGCCACGAGGCGTAGTCCTCGGCGTCCACGGCCTCCAGGCCCAGGAGGGCCCGGTGGCCCGTGTCGGCCGCTCCGATGGCGGTGGCCACCGCGCAGCTGGACACGTGGCCGCCGTCGCGGCACTTGACGTAGGTCGCGTCTATCCAGAGATACGGGAACCGCACGCCCCCGAAGGAGCGCTCCCGCAGGTCGGAGACGGTCGCGTCCAGCGCCTCGCAGATGCGGGACACCTGGCTGGCGCTCATGCGGTCGGCTCCGAGCGTGCGGGCGACCCGCTCGACCTTGCGCGTGGAGACGCCGCTCGCCACCATCTCGGCCACCGCCGCCACGACCGCCCGGTCGACCCTGCTGTAGCGGTCGATGAGGTCGTTCGGGAAGAACGTCCCGCGCCTGAGCTTGGGTATCCTGAGCGTGATCGGCCCCACGCTCGTGAGCAGGCGGCGCTCGCGGTAGCCGTTGCGCTGGTTGCCCTCGGCGCAGGCGTCGTCGGCCTGGGCGTCCATCACCTCGTTGACGAGCGCCTCCGCGAGCGTGCGCACGAGCTCGTTCAGGTTGACCATGCCGTCGTCGAATCTGGGAATCTCGGGCATCGGCCCCTGCAAAGCTGGTAAAGTGTCCATTGCGGTCATCGCCTTTCTCGAATCGTTTACTTCGCAATAAAGGATTCTAGCGATGGCCGTTTCTCATTGGCCGGCTATTCGGCCGGAGAAACGATCGTTACACCAACATTCGGCACACGATCGCAATGAGTTGATGTATATGCTTACCAGAGAAATTATGATTGCAATAGCAGGCAGACCAACACTTGAAATGATGGAGAGATCCATCCACAATCCCCACTTTCCCGTATATGAACTCCGAAGCTTCTCTTCCCTTGAATACATTTTCGCCCTCAAATCCACTCGATTTGGGACAGATTTTCGTCAGCATGCCCCTTGGATAAGAAAAGCGACGATAACGATCTTGAGCACCAGCGTGACAGGCATAGAGAATTTAAAGGTGTTGCTATTGATTGTCAGCCTGCATATTCTGGTTGCTTTGATTGGCCAGCGATCGAAAATCGCTATTCTTCTTCCAAGAAATCATCACTATCGCCGATCAGATCAGTAGTGAGCCATTCACTGTTTGGGCGGCAAATCAATCGGGCGTTCATGTACGCCATCGGCAATGTGAGAATAGTTTCACCCTGATAGCCGCTCTCCCCTGTTGGGGAAATCACTAAGGCTATATCCGCTGCTTCCGATCTGCCTGAAAGCCAGAGCGGAAGCAGGAGGCTGATACGATTCTTCATGGGGTAGTAGGTAGGGACTGCCGTTTTGTAGTTCCACCTTACATGCTTCTTTGTTACCTCTACTGCAGTCTCAAGAGCTTCAACGAGCTTACACATATTGTCGGGGTCGCCGACAACCGCCTCTTCCAGTTGATCGGAGAGAGTCACATCATCGTTTGACCTGATATCGTTTATCAGCTTCCGGATAGGAGTTCTGTAGGAAAGCTCTCTCTCGATGAAGGAGAGCGGAAGACGGTCAAACCTTTCCTTGATGATGTGGTCCCAGTCGCAGTCGATCTCTTTACGCGTGTCCATGAACAGGTCTTCAAGATGGTCCCTGTCAATGTACTCGGGAGCCTGCGGATGCTCCGTGAACTCTTTCTTCAGGCGCTTCCCATTACGCCCAATTCCCCAACAGGCGACGAATTCCATTTTCCACTTGCGAAAACGGTTTTCATTCGCGTCCGTAATCTTGACGAGATGACAATAGATATCCTTGTAGCGATCATCGACGAGACCGGTGTTGAAGAGAGCATTACCTTCCTCGTTTTCGATGATTAGACCGTCGAGCCAAGCCTTGTAGTACGTAAAGATTAGATATTGCTTCAATATGTACTTCTTGCCGACCTCATCGTTTCCTTCGTAGTCCCAATTCTCACCGGACAATGCCAGAGAGGACAGCTCCGGGAGTATCCGATCCCAATCTTCGCCTTGCATATCGATATCCCTGTAAAGGACTCTTTTGACGCTTGTGAACCCGTAAAGGTTCATGATCCACTGGCCATTTTCTCCCTTTCGGAATGCCACGCTCATCGGTACTCCGGTTGAGGATCGGATGCCCAATTCGAAGTCGAAGGTGAAGTGGTTGTTTCGGTACGTCGTTATAACCTTGTAGCCCTCTTTGGCCTCTAGGTATTTTCGGCCGATGTAGCTTTGAAGCGCCTTATGTCCGATGGTGGGGAAAGAGAGGCCCTCGGCGTTTAGCTGCTCAACACTTTGCTCGCTAAGCTTTGTTCCTCTGACCGCGTCCATAACCCCCTTGGGAATGTAGAATTGGTTTAGCGCCTCAGGAAGACGATCCTTAAAGGGCGAGCGGGGGACGTAGCCCTCGACGGCCTCCAGCTCTACCTGCTCGCCTTCATCAAGCTTCCTGATGGTGAAGAGACCAGGTTTTCCAACGGCCGCCACACCAAGTTTTGCCAGCTCGGGTGTAGCGGCAACTGCGACGGGAGTGTTTGGGCCCAGCTCAACCGTGATGGCGCCATCAGGGTCGACGGCTACGATCGGAGCGAGAATTACATCTCCGACGGAGTAGTGCTCTCGGAGAACCCGGTTCTCCCTTTCGATGTATTCCTGGTTGCCCTCAGCCTTCTCTCGAAAGGCCATGAAGAACTGAGTTCCCCATTCCCCTGAGGCGATCGCCTCACGTAGACGAACCCAGTGGAATGTTCCCGTCAGATCCTGTTCACCTAGGAATTCGTGAGCTATGCTTTTTTTGATTTTGGATACAGAAACACCGTCGATTGCGCGGAGAAAGTACTTATCCTCGTATTTGGCGGGGTCATCCGTTGGGATAAGACGCTCAATCTTCACATAAGCAAACTCCCCGGGCTTGTAATAGAAATCGACTCCTTCCGGCTCGACTTGTTCAACGGAATAGTATTTGAACTCCTCGGAACCCTTGCTCTGTTCGTCGCTCGCACAGGGTGACACCTCGGAGGTTGGCATGTTTTCCGCTCTCCAATCATTTGACCAACGGTTTGGCTTAGTTGGCCACTTGTACGCCTCGGGCACGTAGTTGACATACCAGGACTTTTCCTGGTCGGGGCCGCTTCGCCTGATAGACATGGTCAGGGTGTCTCCCGAGATGCCAATCAGAGGAAGTGGGAAGCTCACGGTATCCTCCTTGAAAAGCATCAATGCTCTCTCCTTGTAGGCAGCAGCCCAGGCCATGGCCGCGATGGCAACCGGGTCATCGGCTTTGGGGAACAGGCTCGTGAGGTTGTTTCTCGCCATGTAGGGTACGTTTACGAACTCGAGGAAATTATCTGTGAGCTCATCCATGATAGTCTCCGGTATGGGATTTGCGATGAACTTATTATTGCGGGACATATCGGTGATGATTTTTTCCTCGACTGCCGTGATCTCCGTGATCTTCATCATATAATCCTAACTTTGGGTGGGTGACTGCTCCTATTATCATTCTTTGTGTCTAGTTTACATTTTATACCCGTCCAGCAAAGCAGCGGTTTCCCGGCCAAGAAGGGAAGTGGGTATCTATGTACCCATCCGTGCCATACGCTTCCTTATCGAGTATCAAAAGCAATTCATGGGATCGCTTTTGCAACAGCTCGCTGTCGAGCCAAACAGTGAAGAGGTGGGGCAGTCGCAGTTGGCAACATCGCCGTCCTCGATGACGAGATGAAACCTATCTCTGTCGCGTCCGTTGGCAAGTGCGGCCCTTTTGATGGTAAGCTCATGCGTGAGTTTACGAAGATCGTCGAGCGTCTCGGGCCTCTCAATGCCATACTTCTCAGCAGCTTCGCGCAGCTGCCAGTAAAATTCGCGCATCTTGACCTTGTTCATATAGTTGGGAGCGAGCACGTTTGAGAGAGGCTCGTGTTCGAGTTCGTTGAACTTGCGAATTGCCTCACTGAGCGAGAGCGTATCTCCCAGCTTTGGCATGTCAATGTGGTTCATCATAGTCCCTTCTTACATGCTGATCAAGAGTCAGACAGCTACGTTTCGTCGAAGCAGATTGTCGCTATCGCGCAGGACGCCCCTCGCCACCAATCGATTTGCTTGGTCGGCTCTTTTGTAGATGCCCATCTCTTTCCTCCTCTTTTCTCGTTCGCTGGAAGTGTGTCTTGAACGCTACGAAATCGCGTCTTTAACAATCAGGCGAGGAAGGGTTCTTGCCGCTGCTTTGAGGCACTTCTGCGCAGCTTCAGGGTTATAAGCGGAAAAGCCGAGAGCGGCCACGATTGTGCTGACGACCACGATTCCAGACAGAAGTTCGCGTGCGGCTGCGAAGTGCTCGGCGCCAATCCTCTCCATGCGTTCGTCTTCATCCACTATCCAAGCGTGGATCTGCGCTTTCTCCTCAAAGGAGTAACTATCGCTTTGAAGCATGTTTCGATAGGCCTGCTGGTTAAGCTCGCAGGAATCTAAGCGCTTACTTGCGCATTCGCAACTGCTAGCCTGCTTGCTCTCGAAAGCATCCTTGAGCGCCGAGCTGGTCGCACCGATTCCGCTGATGAGCTCCATGGGATTGATTTGTGCATCCTTGCTCATAATCTGTCCTTCCGTCTAGATTCGCCTGCATGGAAATTTTATTTTCGGACAGAAGAGTCGAGAATTCTGTACTTTTGCAGTCCTATAAAGTTCATGTTTAAATTTCTTGACTGCAAAAAATAGTATAAAATTGGTTCATATACCATGTACCACTTTGGAAGTATTTTCATGACATCAAGAAGCGAGCAGAGGCAACATCTGAACTTAAGCCTTCATGCGAGGCAGGTAATCGAGTCGGACATGTCAGCGTTCTTTCTTGAACAGGAGCTTTCCGGCTTCATCTGTCGGGTGATTCAATGCTTCGCAAGCGAATCTGACGCTTCTATCACCAGAGCAAGCAGAAAGCGCAGGAACCAGCTGGAGCGTTCGGTTCTGACTGCTAGGTATCGAGCATCCCATCCCCTAGATGAGAACTTGGATAACTTTGATCCAACTGTGACTCTGACGGACGAGGAGAGTAGGACGATAGACTCGCTGGTGGATGATTACGTTCGTCAAACCCTAGCCAGAATGAGCTCCTACCCAAGGGATGTCCCGATGAAAATTCGACTGCGAAACAACATCTACGATATGGTCCACCCTGCCAACGGGTCTGATTGGCCCGAGGGTCGCTATTATGCGACTGCAGGAGATTATCTAAAGGCTGTCGTCGAGGACGGGTTAATTCTCAAAAGGTGTGTCTAAGAATCATACATTCTCCCAGATCATATAGCTCTTTTTAGGTCAAAAAGTTGGTACGGCCCAACTTTTGGGAGTCTCAAAAAGTGTGTCCGGCTTGCTCTTGACGTCCCTGTTCAGACATTCTTTTCCCAAAGAAAAGTTGAATCTGGACGGGAGCTTGGTGTGGACAATCCAAAGTGCGGCGCATGCGGGGCATCGATGAAGAGAAACGGCAAGACCGAAGCGGGTGCTCAGAGGTGGCGCTGCAAGTCCTGCGGGGCATCCAAAACCCATCGGATAGACAATTCCGCCAAGCAGCTTAAGGCATTCCTCGGGTGGCTCATGGGTAAGGGCTCGCTCAAGGAACAGAGGTGTTCGAAGGCGACCTTCGAGCGTCGGGCGCAGAGATTTTGGTCCCTTTGGCCGCTGCCGGACTTTGCCGGTGAGGTCCATGATGTCCTGTTCGTTGACGGGATCTATATCTCCAAACGGCTCGTGGTGCTTATCGCCTGCACCAAAAGGCATGTTGTGGCATGGCATCTGGCCGAGAGCGAGTGCTCGGCATCCTGGGCGGCCCTCATGGCCAAGGTGGCGCCTCCGACCATGGTGGTCACCGATGGCGGATCGGGCTTCAAGAAAGCGGCGAAGGCGATATGGCCCGACACCTCGGTACAGCGCTGTCTCGTCCATGTGAGGAGGCAGGTAATACGCAGGACGACCATGCGCCCGAAGCTCGACTGCGGCCGGGAACTGCTCGATCTTGCCCGCGCCCTTCCGAAGATCAAAGGAGCGGATGGCGCAGCGAAGTGGCTGGCGGATTATGCGGAATGGTGCTCCAAATGGGAGAGGTTCCTGCGTGAATTCACCTTGAAGGACGGCCGCAAACAATACGTCCACGAGCGTCTCAGGAGCGCGCGGCATTCCCTCAACGGTCTCGTCCGGGACAGGACGCTGTTCACGTTCGCCGAGATGCAGGAGAGTCTGGGAGGAGTATGGGACTCGACCAACAACGTGATCGAAGGTGGCGTCAACGCCCAGATTCGACTCATGCTTCAACATCATCGGGGACTTACAACCATACGCCGTGCCAAGGCTGCGTTTTGGTGGTGCTATCTGCACTCCGAGTACAAAGTCGGTGAAGCGGAAATGCTCAAGACGATGAAGACGGACGAAGAGGTCGCAGGGCTGTTCATGCTCGCCACCAATAGATCAGAGCACGAAGATGGGGCGCCTGATGAACATGGAACATCTCTGCCGGAATGGAGTGAGATGAGAATGAGTGGATCAAAGGAGACGGGTTGGTTCTAGACAGTAGTGAATAATACGCCTAGACACACTTTTTGAGACCTAACCCTCGAGGACTACGCATCTCGGACCTTCTATGAAAGGGAAGGCATCATTTGCGGGGAGGTGCTGGACACTCTCAATCTTGAACTTGAGCCACGTTTACCGGACAGGAGACTTCTCGTTATCGAAACGGCTGGGCGAGGAGTGCCTACCAATAGCTTTGCTGTTAAACCATATGCCGTCCTACCGGATACAGGCGGCAACTACCATTATCTAGTGGGAATGTCCAAGCGGTTCGACACACGCGAACCTTACAAACCGGTCAGCTTTAGGATCTCGCGTATTCTCCGGGTGAGGCCACGACCAAAATCATACGCTTCAGGAAAGATTACGCAGAACGAGCTGAAGAGCCTGAAGGCTGCCCTAAAGAAGAACGGTGTCCAGTACCTTGTTGGCGAGGCATCGATCTCACGGGTGAACCTCTCCGCAGACGGCGTCAAGATGTTTAATAGCGTTTTGCACATGCGGCCGCAGCCTGTCTCAACAGTCCATTTGGATGACGGCTCATCGATTCTGGAATTCGATTGCACCGAAAAGCAGCTATCAGACTACTTTTTTAAGTTTGGAAGCAATGCACATATCCTTGCCCCTGATACGCTTGCGGCAGCATTTGAAGAAAAATACGAAAGCGCTCTCAAGGCGTATCGCAGCAACCGATAAGGTCATATCTCCAAATCTGCGAAGACGTTGCTATCGCCTATCCCGGCCTTGCCCATTGCAGCACCTGGTGTTCGCCGACAGGCACGTAACCTTAATGTCGACCCCGATGTCGAACCTGCGGCAGCCCTCCTCTATGGCCCGCTGGCTGTATTCGCCAATCTTTTAATCGACAGTTGGGGATGTCAACAAAAACCTGTCCAAATCGTGATGATTTGAAGGCAGGAAATATATTCAAGAGAAGAGAAGCTAAAGACCGTCAAGCTATTTATCAAATATGATGAAAGCTATGCGGCAGCGATAAAAGAGCTCGGCTATCCGCGTCGTGCGACCCTCTACACTTGGCATGAAGAATACCTCGTGAACGGAGGTGACATTCCACTCGCCAACAACCACCTCAGATATGCCGATGACGAGAAACGCTTAGCTGTCGATCATTTCTTCGAGCACGGCCAGTGTCTTGCTCGTACGACAAGGGCACTTGGATACCCAGCACACAAGTTCCTCGCGTCTCGGATAGACGCACTTGAGCCCGAACGCAGAAGGAGACGCACCGTTGCTCACGTCTCCGAAGAAACAACGCGGAAAGCCCTCGCCATCTTGTCACCAGGAAGGGAGCCCAAAGGACGTCGCGGGCGAGCTCGGCGCCGAAAAGGCTACTCTCTACAATTGAAAGCATGGGTATGACCTTGTCGTTGATGATGCGCTCGCGGACGGGAGGCCCCACATCCTCGGCGTAGGCATCGACGAAGGCGCTCAATCGAACGCTTTTGCGCTTTGCACCACTGAATGCAAAATATACCATCTAGTTCACAGTATCGGTCGATAAATTTATTCCCTCATGAATTTGGCACTGTTCTTACATGGCATTCGAGGCCATCTGAACACCCCCCATGCTGTAATCCGATGGAAAAACGAGATGCATAATGCGCCGAAAGCGCCGAATCGTAGTATCCGACGTTTTTTACGCCCCTATCTTTCCTGGAGAACCAGCTTTTTCGCTACTCGATTTCGGGGGGGTGAGTATAAAACGATACCGCTCTCCACAATTGCCCGCTTTTGCCATTGCCAGCCAATAGTATCGGGTGGCTGTATTAAGACATTTTTCTCGACTCCTTTCGAAGACTTTGTAAACCTATCGAACTCCCACCGCGACGAAGAGTCGGACGGCGCTCAAAAACAGTATCAAAGCTGAGGAAAGAACGACCCGCCAAGGCATTGAACTGCGTCCCAAAACTTGGACGAATTAGTAAGGACTAAGCTGCTAAGGACTGATTTCGGAATTCCTCCGGAGTCAGTCCTTTCAGTTTAACCTGTCGTCTCCTCGTATTCCAATGAACGATGTAAGCGTCCAGATCTTTCTTGAACTCTTCGAAGGTGGCCCATTTCCGACCCTTGAAGAACTCGTCTTTGATATGACCGAAGATCTGCTCGGTAGCCCCGTTGTCGATGCAGTTGCCCTTTCCCGACATGCTCTGCACGATGCCGTGCTCTCTCAGCCGCTCGGCCCAGGCCCTCTGCTGGTACTGCCAGCCCATGTCCGAGTGCAGGATCGGCGTCGCGCCCTTCGGCATCCTGGAGAAAAGCTGATCGAGGATATCGTGCTGCTGGGCCATGCTCGCGCTCTTCGACACCGACCACGCTATTGTCTCCTTGCTCCCGAAGTCGTATATCGGCGCGAGATAGGCCTTGCCCCACGCCTGCTTGAACTCCGTGACGTCGGTGCCCATCTTCTGCCAAGGGCCCTCCGCTCCGAAGTCGCGCCCCAGCACGTTCTCGAAGGTCTCGCCGACGAGGCCTTTGTACGAATTGTACTTGCGATAGTCGGTTTCGCGGCGGATGCCGCAGCTGATCCCCATCTCGTGCATGACCTTCAACACCGTCTTGTCCGCGATGCGCGCGCCGCGCTCGGCGCGCAGGCACATGGCGATCTGCCGATGTCCGCAGCCGTTGGGAGTCCGTGAGAATATCTCGCTTATGGCGTCCCATAGCTCCGGTCGGGTCGGCGCCTTCGGATGCGACAGCGCGTAGTAGTAGCTCGATCGCGCCATCTCCGCCGCTTCCAGCAGATCAGCGAGCGGGTAATGCCCTGAGAGCGCGGCTACGGCCGCTGCCTTCTCCCGGTTCGAAGGCTCTTCTCCGCCCTCAGGGCCGCCAATTTTTTTAGGTAGGCGTTCTCCGCCTCGAGCTTTCGGACGCGGGCCTCGAGCTCTTGCTCGCGAGTCGGCTCCTCCTTCGCCGTGCTGCTTCTTCTGGGCCGGCCCTTCGGCTTCGGTCTCAGCGCCTCAGCGCCGCCCTCCCGATACGCTTTGCACCACTTGAGGAGCGCCGACCTCGAGGCTATGCCGAAAGACGCCATGGCATCGGGGACCTTCTCGCCGTCCTCGACCACCGCTTTCGCGGCGGCCAGCTTCTGCTCGTAGGTGTATCTGACCTGTCGTCCGCCCATCTGCAGCAATCCGTCCAATCCAACAGCGCCGAACTTGTAGCACCATTGTTTCGCAACGGAAGGAGGAAGCGCTAGGACGGTCGCGGCCGCGTGATACCCATAGCCCTCCTCGAAGAGCTCCGCTGCGGCCCTGCGGACATCGACGTCGTATCTGATCCTAAGGTCTGATGGCATAAAGAAGCCTCCCATTTCTCGTGTCCAAGAAATGGGAGGCAGTACACATTGACGGGCCGTTTTGGATCAAACCGAAAGTGAAAGAATAATCGGGTTGCTTGCAATTTTCTCATAGAGAATTGCAAAGATTTACAAAGAATTAGAAAGCAACAATAGAGCCAAATAGTGCCTATGAACTGGTATTTCTCACTCCCACTCGATGGTCGCGGGGGGCTTGCTGGTTATATCATACACTACGCGGTTCACGCCGGGGACTTCGGCTACGATGCGACCCGAAATGCGGGCCAACACGTCGTAGGGCAGGCGGGCCCAGTCGGCGGTCATGGCGTCGCTGCTTTCCACGGCGCGCAGGATCACGGGGCGGGCGTAGGTGCGCTCGTCGCCCATGACGCCTACGCTCTTGATATCAGGCAGCACGGCGAAGTACTGCCACACGGCGTGCTCGCTGTTGCGCTCGCCGGTCTCGGCGAACAGACGCTCGTTGTAGGCGTCCAGCTCCTCGCGCACGATGGCGTCGGCGTTCTTCAAAATTGTCAGCTTCTCCCCGTCCACATCGCCGATGATGCGGATGGCCAAACCCGGGCCCGGGAAGGGCTGGCGGTGCACGATGTAGTCGGGCAGACCCAACGCCGTGCCGAGCGCGCGCACCTCGTCCTTGAAGAAGTGGTCCAAGGGCTCGATCAGGTCGAAATGCACGCCCTCGGGGAACGGGATGAGGTTGTGGTGGCTCTTGATGGTGCTCGCCTTCCCGCCAGTCTTGCGCGCGCCGCTCTCGATGATGTCGGGGTAAATGGTGCCCTGGGCCAGGTACTTCACCGGGCGCCCGTCCTGGGCCAGGTCCTCCGCCACGGCGAAGAACTCCTTCCAGAACTGCGTGCCGACGATGCGGCGCTTCTCCTCCGGGTCAGTCACGCCGGACAGCAGCTCCAGGTAGCGCTCCTCGGCGTGCACGTGGATGAAGTCCACGTCGAACTGCTTCGTGAACACCTCTTCCACTTCCTCGGGCTCGCCCTTACGCAGCAGGCCGTGGTTCACGAACACGCAGGTCAGCTGCTTGCCGATGGCACGGGCGCACAGCGCCGCCACCACCGACGAGTCCACGCCGCCCGAAAGACCCAAAATCACGCGGTCATCCCCCACCTCGGCACGGATGGCCGCCACCGAGTCCTCGATGATGGAGTCCATGGTCCAATCCGGCTCAAGCTCGCACACGCCGAACAGGAAGTTGCGCAGCATCGTCTGGCCGAACTCGGTGTGGCGCACCTCGGGGTGAAACTGCGTGGCGAACAGCTTGCGCTCGGGATACTCCATGGACGCCACCGGGCACACTTCGGTGCGCGACGTGATGGCGAAGCCCTCGGGCACGCGGCTCACGGCATCGCGGTGGCTCATCCACACGGTCTGCTCGCCGGGGGTGCCGTCGAACAGCGCCGACTCACCGGCGCGCGTGATGACCGCCGGGCCGTACTCGCCCTTCTCGGTATGCGCCACTTCCCCGCCGAGCGCCACGGCCATGGCCTGCTGACCGTAGCAGAAGCCGAGCACGGGAATGCCCAGGCCGAGGATCTCCGGGTCGATGGAAGGGGCGTCTTCCGCGTACACGCTGGCCGGACCGCCCGACAGGATGATAGCCGCCGGCGCCATGGCGCGCACCTCGTCGGCCGTGATGTCGCACGGCACGATCTCGGAATACACGTGCAGATCGCGCACGCGACGGGCGATGAGCTGCCCGTACTGGGCGCCAAAATCGACGACGATGACAATCTGCTCCGGGGTTGCGGACTCGGCCACGGTGCCTCCTTGGGGTTGCGGAATGTTCGAAGGCGATTTTACACCTCGCCAGCCGCCCCCGCGTTTCCAGCGTGGGAAATCTCGCTGAATTACGCCAAATACTTCTCCCGCAGGGCGGCCCGCTTCTCGGGGCCGAAGTCGAGAGCCTCGGTCAAATAGGCGTCGAAGGTGCCGAATGTGTCGGTCACAGCAGCCATGGCGGCATCGTAGTAGTCGGCGTAGGCGTAGAAGAACGAGTCCACATCGGCGTCGATCCCGCGCAGAGCCGGCAGCTTCGCGGCCAGAGCGTCTAAAACGCCCTCGGCCCGGCTGCGGGCGAACAGGTTCGTGGCCAGATAGTCGGCCCGCACGTCGGCCTCGGACACGCCGAGCGCCCGCTCCACCACCACCGCGCCCAGGCCCGCCCGGTCCTTGCCCTCAGTGCAGTGCCACAGCACCGCCCCGCCATCGGATTCCAGCAGCACGTCCAAAAGCCCGCGGTAGGCCGCACGGCCCGCCTCGCCCAGAAGAATCTGCGGGTACATCTTCCGCACCGCCTCGTGGGGCTGGGCGCTCACGGCCTCGAGCGTCTTCACATCCTGCGCGAGGCTCGCCCCGTGGGTGATGCCGACGGTCTCCCCCGAAAGCGCCGGGAAGTCGTAGAACACCACGCCTTCCATGAACTCGGACGGATCGGGTTCCTTGTCGCGCTCCAGCTCCGTGCGGAAGTCCACCACGCCCTCCAGGTGGTAATCGGCCAGAAGGCGCGCCAGATCGCTCTCGGTCGCCTTGTGCAGGGCACCCGACCGCAAAAGCAGCGCCGGCTTCACCCGGCGCCCGTCGGCTGCGGGCAAGCCGCCCAGGTCGCGGGTGTTGCGCAGCCCCTCGAAGGGGATGTGGCCGAACTCGGAAAACCGGGGAATTGCCCCGGGAAGCTCTATCTTTGCCGGCATCTGCGTCTGGGCCATGGGTGCTCCCTCTCTCGCGAAATCGTTTCCCCCTATGGTAGCGGGAACGGGGCTCGAGCGCGCTCGAGAGCCGAACCTGTCAAGGGCCTGTTGGGAAATCAGGAGCGGCTCGTCGCCCCCTCGCCGGCCGGCTTGCCGCGACCGGCACCGGCGGCTTCGGCCACTTCCCCGTCGAAAAACGCCTCATCGGCAGGGGCCATGGCGTCGGCCACCTCATGGCGGTTCGCATAGCCCGTGAGAATCAGCGTGAGGGCCCCGTCGCCGGTCACGTTGCAGGCGGTGCCGAAGCTGTCCTGCAGCGCAAACACTGTGAGAACCAGCGCCGTACCGGCCCCATCGAAGCCCAAAAGGCCCGTGACCAAGCCGAGCGAGGCCATGACCGTGCCGCCCGGCACCCCCGGCGCCCCGATGGCGAACACGCCCAAAAGCACGCAGAACAAAAGCATCGTCGGCAGACTCGGCAGCGCTCCGTACAGAATTTGGGACACCACCATGCAGAAGAACACCTCGGTGAGCACCGATCCGCACAGATGGATGTTGGCGAACAGCGGAATGCCGAAGCTCACCATGTCGCGCCGCAGGGTCTTCGCCTGGCCGGCGCATTCCAACGCCACGCCCAGGGTGGCCGCCGACGACATGGTGCCCACGGCCGTCAGGTAGGCCGATCCGTAATGGCGCAGCACCTCCCAGGGATTCGTGCGCGAGTAGGCCCCGGCTGCGCCGTAGAGCACCCCGAGCCACACGAAATGCCCCACGAGCACAATGGCAATAACCACCAGGAACACCGGCAGCTGGCTCGTGAGTGCCCCTTCCCAGGCCAGACCGGCGAAGGTGCACACGATGAAGAACGGCAGAATGGGAATGACGATCTTCACCACAATGGTCAGCACCATGCGCTGGAACTCCACCAATAGCGCCGTGAAGCGCGACGCCTTCGCCCACACCGCCGCCAGACCCAGCATGAGCGCCAGGGCCAGGGCGCTCGTCACGGGCATGATGGCGGGAATGTCAAGGGGAAACTCCAAGCTGGGCACCTCGCGCAGGGCCTCCGCGCCCTCGGCCAGGGTAAGGTGCGGAATGATCCCGAAGCCCGCGGCCATGGAAAGCAGCGCGGCTCCCAGGGTAGACAGGTAGGCCGCAAGAAGCGCCACGCCCAGAATGCGCGACACATTCTCGCCCAGCTTGGCAATGGAGGGGGCGATGAAGCCGACGATGATGAGCGGCACGCAGAACACGATGACCTGCCTCAGCACGTCGCCAATGGTAGCCACCACGGCGATGACCTCGGCAGACGCCACCGAACCGATCCCGAGGCCCGCCGCCACCGCCACCAGCAATATGAAGGGCAGGCTCGTGACCACCTGCTTGAGAATGGCCGCGCCGCCGCGCTTCGTCGTCTCCATCGCTCTCTCCCCTTTCCCTATGAGGCCCGCGCGAGCACCGCTTCGGAGACCTCCACGGGCCGGGCCGGATCGCCCACCCAATCGTTCATGCTGCCGGCGTACAGCCGCAGCTCGGTATAGCCCACGCTCGCCAGATAGTCGCAGGCAATCTTCGCGTGGATGCCCGACTGGCAGTACACGATGACGGCGTCTTCGGGGAAGATGCCCTCGCTGCGGAACAGCTCGGCCAAGGTTTCGGCCGGGTCGTCGCTGGCCGCCGCCACATCGAGGCGCACGTTCAGCGCTGTGGGAATGTGGCCCGCATCGTAGAGCAACGGCGGCCGCACGTCCACCAAGGGCATGGACCCTCTCTCGCGCTCCACGTAATCGGCATCGACAACCTGATAAGCTCGCATGACATCACCTTCCGAGAATCGTTGCTCAGGGCGCATCGGGAAAAAGAACGGGAACGGGGCAGGACAACGACGCGACAACGGTGCCGCCATCCCGAGCCGCCGTGCCGAACAGCGCCTCGCCCCCATGGTAGCGCTGGGGGCTGCGGAAACGGACAACGGTGTCGTTACGCTTTGCTTGCCGCTGAGCGGAAAAGTAGAATCTCCCCCACTCCCCCTTGACAGCGCTGTGACATTGCCTATACTTATGAATAGTTGTTCATATGTTGTTACGTTTAGAAGGAGCCGCCATGGCTAAGCCCGCATCACTGGAACAAGAGGCACAGCAAGTCGTGGAAACCGCCTGCGCCCAGATGATCGACTGCCCCTGCGGTTGCAACCGCGAATCCACGGCCACCTTGTTTACGGAAATGCCCGACGAGGAGCTGCTCTTCGACGTGGCCGACCTGTTCAAGGCGTTCTCGGACACCACACGCATCAAGATCCTGTTCGCGCTCATGGGCGGCCCCCTAAGCGTCACCGACATCACCGAGGCCGTCGGCTGCACCCAAAGCGCGGTGAGCCACCAACTGCGCACCTTGAAGCAGGCCCGCCTCGTGAAGGCCGCCCGCGACGGCAAGAACGTCATCTACTCACTGTCCGACGATCACGTGTTCACCATGCTCGCCCAGGGCATGACCCACGTCTGCGAGTAACCCGCACCGCGCACCCCAAGCACGCCCCCTAGCGAGGCCGGCCATCCGACCACCCGCAAGCCACCACCACGCCCCCCCGAAGGGACCCCGCCGAGAAAGGAACTACCATGCGGAAATCATTCAAGCTCGAGAACCTCGACTGCGCCAACTGCGCCGCGAAGATGGAAACGGGCATCAACCAACTGCCCGGCGTGAACAAGGCGTCCATCTCCTTCATGACGAGCAAGCTCGTCATCGACGCCGACACCGACGATGCCGAGGCCTTCGCCGCCATCGTCGACGCCGCCCAGCAGGTATGCACCAGCTACGAGAAAGACTGCCTCATCAAACGCTAGCAGCCCCCTCAAGCCCGTATGAGCAGCCCCAAGCAGGAGGCGATCCTCGACACGCAGCTAGCGAGCCGAGCATCAGTCCTCTCAAGTACGTAAGAGCAGTCGACGGGCGCGGGGCGTGCCTCCGCGCGCAGTTCCGCAGCGACTGGAACAGCCCAGTGGGCTGTTCCACCAAGCGAGGACTGTCTGAGCACGGAGGTATGCCCCGCGCCCGCCGACGGACAGCCAATTAACGGACAAGGACCCCACCATGAGCCCCAAGCAAAAACGCCTCCTCACCCGCATCATCGTCGCCCTCGTCATCTTCTTCGCCATCATCATCGTGGAAGAGGCCGGCCTTTTGCATGCCGCCTTCGGCAGCCCCGGCGACGTGTACGCCGAGTTCGCGCTCTTCCTCATCCCCTACCTCATCGCCGGCTACGACGTCATCGCCAGCGCATTCCGCAACCTCTTCCGCGGTCACGCCCTCGACGAGGACTTCCTCATGACCGTGGCCACCTTCGGCGCCTTCGCGCTGGTGCTGTTCCCCCACACCGAGCCACACATGGCCGAGGGCGCCGCCGTCATGCTGTTCTTCCAGGTAGGCGAGCTGTTCCAAAGCTATGCCGTGGACAAATCGCGGAAATCCATCGCCGATATGATGGACATCGCGCCGGAGTTCGCCAACGTCATGGAAGAGGGGAAACTGAAGCAGGTGGATCCCTTCGAGCTGGCCCCCGACGACGAGTTCATCGTCATGCCCGGCGAGCGCATCCCGCTGGACGGCATCATCCTCACCGGTGACAGCCAGATCGACACCGCAGCGCTCACCGGCGAATCGGTGCCCCGCACGGCGCGCCCGGGCGACGAGGTTATCTCCGGCTGCGTGAACCTCACGGGCAAGCTCACGGTACGTGCCACGAAGCCCTTCGAGGACTCCACCGTGAGCCGCATCCTGGAGCTGGTGGAGAACGCCGCCGAGAAGAAGGCCCGCACCGAGAACTTCATCACGCGCTTCGCCCGCGTGTACACCCCCATCGTCGTGGGCGTGGCGGCCGCGCTCGCCATCGTGCCCCCGCTGTTGCTCGGCGGCGATTGGGCCGACTGGGTGCTGCGCGGCCTCACCTTCCTCGTAGTGTCGTGCCCCTGCGCGCTGGTGATCTCGGTGCCCCTGTCGTTCTTCGGCGGCATCGGGGGCGCCTCGCGCCTCGGCATTCTGGTGAAGGGGTCGAACTACCTGGAGGCCCTGGGCTCCACGGAAACCGTCGTGTTCGACAAGACCGGTACGCTCACCGACGGCACCTTCGCCGTGACCGAGCTGGCGTGCGCCCCCGGCGTGACCGAGGCCGAGCTCGTGGCCACCGCCGCCGCGGCCGAGGCCTTCTCTACCCACCCCATCGCCCAATCGGTGCGAGTCTACGGCGATGCCATGGCGAACGGGGAACGGTCGGGCGGCGACGCCATGGCGAACGGCCAGCGGCCCGCCACCAACGTCGCTCCGCTGGCCGAGCGCGTCCGCGACGTGCGCGAGGTGAGCGGCCAGGGTGTAGAGGCCGTCGTGGACGGTCGCGGCGTGCTCGTGGGCAACGGCAAGCTCATGGCCGCCCATGGCGTGCCCTTCCAGGCGACCGATGCCGCCGGCACGGTGCTGTACGTGGCCGCTGACGGGGCCTTCCTCGGCACCATCGTCATCGCCGACACCATCAAGCCCACGGCCGCCCGGGCCATTGCCGACTTGCACGCGGCCGGCGTGAAGAAGACCGTCATGCTCACCGGCGACCGCACCGATGTGGCCGCCTCGGTCGCCGCCCGGCTCGGTATCGACGAGGTGCACGCCGAGCTGCTGCCCCAGGACAAGGTGGCGGAAGTGGAGAAGCTGCTGGCCGCCACCGAGCGCGATACCCGCGGCAAGGGCAAGCTCGCCTTCGTCGGCGACGGCATCAACGACGCGCCGGTGCTCACCCGTGCCGACATCGGCATCGCCATGGGCGCCATGGGGTCGGATGCCGCCATCGAGGCCGCCGACATCGTGCTCATGAACGACAACCCCGACGACATCGCGAAGGCCATCGACGTGGCCCGGCGCACCATGCGCATCGTGTGGCAGAACATCATCTTCGCCCTCGGCATCAAGTTCGCCGTGCTCGTGCTGGCCGCCTTCGGCATCGCGAACATGTGGATGGCTGTGTTCGCCGACGTAGGCGTGGCCGTCATCGCCATCTTGAACGCCATGCGCGCCATGAACGTGAAGCGCTACGAGAAGCGGTAAACCGTGCCGGCCTCAGGCGCGTGGAGGCGTCCCCCGCGGGGCGTGCCTCCACGCGCAGTTCCGCAGCGACTGGAACAGCCCAGTGGGCTGTTCCACCAAGCGAGGACTGTGTGAGCATGGAGGTATGCCCCGCGGGGGACGCCGGGCAACCGGCACCTTCTCCGCCCCATTCCCCAAGCGCCCAAATCAGCATTTCGGCAACCGCAAGTTCACAGACTTACCCATAGCCCCCCGAACGCATCTCGGGGGGCTATGCTTTTCAGTGCGCAATGGCCCCATCCCTCATGCCGCCCGCGCCGCGCCCGCCGCGCGGATGTCGGCTCCGTCGCGAAGTCGTTGCGCGACACCGTGTTCCCGACCACTTTGGAGGTTCGTCATGAAAGACGAGAAGGAGACCTTGCGCAAGACCGACGAGAGCATTCACGTAATGGAGGGCTTCGACCCCGCCATCCTCTCCGATGTGCCCGCACCGGTCGTATCGCTGTATATTCCCGTTCACCACAGCGAGCGCGAGGAGCGCCGCGACATCTGGGATCGCGACATGTTCAAGGATCTCATGAAAGACGCCGAGCGCACCCTAGCCGAAAGCTACGGCAAGGACGCCTACAAGGGCATCCTGGAGAAGGCCGACTACCTGCTCGCCCATCCCGACATGCCACTGTGGCTGCACGCCGGCGAGGGTCTGGGATTCCTCATGGGCAACGACGACGTGTACGTGTACAACCTGTTCTTCGCCCCCGAGCCCATGGTGGCCGCCGGTGACACCTACTTCGTGAAGCCGCTGCTGCGCAACTTCCAATACGGCACCGAGTACTACATCCTGGAGCTGGGCAACGACCGCTTCAGCTGGGTGAAGGGCGACCGCACCCATGTGGAGCGCCAGCAGCTGCCGCGCGAGGTGCACGACTTCTTCAGCGAGCTGTTCGCCAACAGCGACGACACCGCCGCCGACATGAAGAAGGACGAGCTGGGCGCCCTGGACTATATCACCTTGGAAGGCCACATGGGCCAGTACCACGACCACCAGTCGCGCAACGACGTGAAGAAGGAAGACGCCGCCCAGTGGTTCCGCTACGTGAACAAGGCTGTGAACGACTACCTCGTGCGCGACGATACCACGCCCATCATCCTGTGCTGCGACGAGGAGTACGAGCACGCCTTCCGCAAGGTCTGCACCCTGCGCCACCTGCTGCCCGAGGGCATCAAGAAGGATCCGGCCGGCCTTGACGGCAAGGCGCTCTTGGAAGAGTCGCTGGCCGTGATGGACGGCATCCGCGATGCGAACATCAAGGAGACCGCCGAGAAGTTCGGCGCCGATGCGGCCCACGGGAAGGCCTCCGACGACTTCGACGCCATCGGCATGGCGCTCGCCGAGCGCCGCGTGGCAGCCCTGTTCATGGTGAAGGGCAAGATTCTGCCCGGCGGCTTCGACGTCAACACCGGCACCGTGACCTTCGACGGCAACCCAAACCCGGTCGACGACGGCTACATCGACCCGGCCGCGCCCGACATCACCGACGCCTTCGCCCAGGCCGCCCTGGCCCAGGACGCCCACATCTACATCGTGGACCAGGATCAGATGCCCACCGCCTCGCCGGTGGCCGCCCTGTTCCGCTACGCGGAGTAGGCGCTGGCACCGTAACTCTGCCGCACGGCAAAGCCCGCGACGCGCCACGACCTCGCATCGGCCTTTCCAGGAGCCACCTTCGGGTGGCTCCTTTTATGCCCGAAAACCGCCAAGAGCTCGGCACCCCGCCCCGATGGGACTCGACAGACTCGACAACCTTTTGTCGAGGCCTCGATGAAATTTTATCGAGTCCTCGACAAATCACTTGTCGAGCCTGTCGAGCCTGTCGAGTCAGTCGAGTCCATGTCGATCATCGAGGTTTCGGCGCCGGTTCGCCGGCCTTTGTCCCTCGCGCTCACGCTGCGACGGCAGGTCGTCTCGTAGCGAGGACCACGAGGGCGAGCGGGGCGACAACGAGGAAAAGCCCGGCGAGAGCGAACAGGGCAGGCGCGCCCGTGGCCACGATGAGGGCGCCGAAGAGCAGGCCCGAGACGCCGATGCCCACGTCCACGGCGTTTTGCTGCTGGGAGATAAGCGAGGCCCGGCGGCCCTCGGGCGCCCGCTTGGCCAGAAGCGCCACCGCACTCGTGACCGTGCCGAAATACCCGATGCCCACGAGCAGCCCCGCTCCGGCGAGCAGAGCCGGAATCATCGGAAGCACCGCCACGAGGGCGATGCCCGCGCCCATGACGGCAGCGAAGGCGGCCACCACCCCCGAAGCCGCCCTGCGATCCACCAGCCACCCCGCGAGCGGGTTGGCGATAAGACCGCCCGCCCCGACGAGCGCCATGAGCATTCCCGCGTTGGCCTCGGGTGCCGCCGCCTCGGCGAAGGAGGTGGCGAAGTTGGTGACGAGGCCGTAGCCGAGCGCAGACAAAAGCGTGACGGCAAGCGCGACGACCACCGCCGCGCGCCCGTCTCCCGGCATCCGGGCGGTCGCCGACGTCGCGAGGTCTTCCCGACGCGCTCCCCGCAATGCCTCGGCAGCGTCCCGTTGCGTTCCCGACGAAGCTGCCGCCGTCGCCGTCCGCGCCTCGTCCGCCGGCGTCGCGGCATCCTCCCCCGATGCGCTCCGCCATCCCGCTCGCGTCCCCTTCGCCTCCCCCTCGCTTCCCGCCGGCCGGCAGCAACGGGCGGGCACGAGCGCGGCGCAGAGAAGACCGACGGCGGCCAAAACCCCGCATCCGGTAAATGCGACGCCGTAGCCGACGGCACCCGCCAGCGAGAACATGAGGGGCGCGGCCACCATGAGCGCCACCGACGACACGAACCGGTACAGCCCCAGCGCCAGCCCCGACCGCGCTTGGGCGCTCGCCGCGCTCACGGCCGCCATGGCGCAGGGGAAGAACGCCGCCATCCCCACGGCCTGCAGGCAGCGCACTACCAGAACCGCCGCGAAGTCGTGGCAGAGTCCCAACAGGGGCGCGCCGGCCACGTAGGCCGCCAGACCGAGCAGCATGGGCCTCTTCGCTCCCCTCCGGTCGGCCCATGGCCCGACGACGAAGCGCAAAGCCACGGCCAGGGCCAGAAACACCGTGGCCTGCAGCCCCGCCTGAAGCAAGTCGCCGCCCAGGGCAACCACGTACAGGGGCACGTAGATCATGCACGCGTGATTGCACCCATAGGCGCAGAACCCCGCCGCGAACAGCAACACCAGCGTCCCCCGGCCACTTCCCTTCTCCATGGCTCCCCTCCTCGCCGGATGCCATCGTATCTCAGGCATCCTACCAAACCGCCTCCGGCCATTCCGCCCAGCCTTGGGTGCACCCCTATCCTATTTCCAGGATAAACCAGCACGCCCCTCCTCGGCGAAGACGCGCAGCCCCTCGGCATCGCGCACCCGCACCGGCCGTGCGCTGCGACGGCAGTATCAGACGCGCCAATCCACCGCACCCCAGCGCGGGGGCGGCGCTTCGCTCCATCGCCTGCGGGCCTTTTATCGAGCTCTCGGGGAATTTCCGCCGCGCAGGTGGGAAACTAGGAGCTGACACACTCGAGCAAAACCCGCGAAACGGAGCAGCGACATGCCGATTGCCGACCAAGCCAGCCTTGCCATCAACCAGCCTGACGTGGCGCTCATCTTTGAGGGCGGCGGCATGCGCAACAGCTACACGGCGCCGATGGTGGTGGAGCTGCTCGCGCGCAACATCAATTTCGGGCACGTCTACGGTATCTCGGCCGGATCGAGCCACACGGTGAACTACCTCGTGCGCGACGCCGTGCGCGCGCGGGCCAGCTTCGTGGAGCTGGTGCAGTACCCGCGCTTCGGCGGCTGGAAGAGCTTCCTTGCCGGCCACGGCTACTTCAACGGCCCCTACCTGTACGAGGAGCTTATCGAGACCGCGCCCGCCGACGACCCCATGCGCTTCGACTGGGACACCTTCCACGCCAACCCCGCCGACGTGCACATCGAGGCTTTGGACTGGGACACCGGCGAGACCGTGGCCTTCACGAAGGCCGACATGAGAGAGGCCCGCGACGTGGGGCTCATGGTGCGCGCGTCGTCCACCATGCCCATCTTCATGCCGCCCACGACCATCGGGAGTCGCACCTACGTGGACGGGGGCATGGGAGCGAGCTGGGGCATCCTGTTGAACGCCGCCCGCGCCGACGGCTTCGAGCGCTTCTGCATCATCCGCACCCAGCCCCGCGGCTACCGCAAGAAGCCCATGGGCTCCCTTGAGCAGCGCCTCTTCCGTGCCGCCTTCCGCAAGCACCCCGTGGTGGCCGAGCGCACCATCGCCCGGTGGCAGCCCTACAACGAGCTCTGCGACGAGATAGAGCACCTGGAGAAGACGGGTGCGGCCTGGGTGTTCTACCCTGACGCCATGGAGGTCACCAACAAGACCACCGACTACGACGCCCTCGTGCGCTCCTACGAAGCCGGTCAGGCCCAGGCCCGCCGCGACATAGAGTCCCTGGAAGCGTGGCTCGGCTAGCTCCAACTCCCCAAGGCCCCGGTCCCCCACGCTTCCGTTTCCCTCCAGATTCCCAAATCCTCCAAGGCCCAGACTTTCCCAAGGCCCTCCCGTGCTATTTCTCGCGCACCGCCTCTCGCGCTGCTTCACCTACCCCCCCAAATGGAGAAGAAAATCACGGTTTTCGTAGTCCGACAGCGTAATTTCGCATTCTACATCCACGTTTTCCCAGGTGGGCTAACGTCGTTTCTAACGGTAAGGCATTTTCGATTACGAAAACCGCAATTTTCTTCTCAGAACAGCGAAAATCGCAGCAACGCAGTGCATCCGAAACAGCTTCTCTCGCAAAAAAAAGAACCCCGCTCGTAAGCGGGGTTCCGTATAGCCGTAAAGGCGGTTGAAGTGTTCGCGAAAGCGAATTTACTTCAGGGTCACAGCGGCGCCAGCCTCTTCCAGCTTGCCCTTGATCTCCTCGGCCTTGTCCTTGGCAACGCCCTCGGCCACCGGCTTCGGAGCGCCCTCGACGACCTCCTTGGCCTCCTTCAGGCCCAGGCCGGTGATCTCGCGGACAACCTTGATGACGGCGATCTTGTTGTCGCCGAAGCCCTCGAGGATGACGTCGAAGTCGGACTTCTCCTCGGCGGCAGCGCCACCCTCAGCCGGAGCGGCGGCGGCCACGGCCACCGGAGCGGCGGCGGACACGCCGAAGGTCTCCTCGATGTCCTTCACGAGCTCGGAAGCCTCGAGCAGGGACATCTCCTTCAGAGCCTCAATGATCTCTTCACGAGTAACAGCCATGTTAGTTTCCTTTCAAAGGGGGCCGGCGCCTCTTCGTGCCGGCCAAGTTTTCTTCGTTGCTACGCGGCCCGTCTCAGGCCGCCCGAGCTGTTAGGCAGCTTCCTTCTGGTCGGCCACGGCCTTGATGACCTGGGCCATACCGCGCGGCACACCGTTGATGGTGGTGGCCAGACCACGAGCGACGCCGGAGATGGCACCGGCGATCTGAGCCATGAGCTGCTCGCGAGAGGGCAGAGAAGCGATAGCCTCCACCTCCGCGGCCGACACGGCAGCGCCTTCCATCAGGCCGCCCTTGATCTCAAGGTTCTCGTTGGCCTTGGCGAAGGTCTTCAGGGCCTTCGCAGACGCGGCCACGTCGTTGCCGGAGAACACGAACGCGCTGGGGCCGGCGAGCATGTCGTCGAGCGTCGGCAGCTCGGCCTCGGACAGCGCCAGGTGAACCAGCGTGTTCTTGTAGACCTTCAGCACCGAACCGGTCTCGCGAATGTCGCGACGCAGCTGCTGCATCTCCTTCACGGTCAGGCCGCGGTAGTCCACGACCCACATGGCGGAAACGCCGTCGAGATCCTCCTTGATGCTGGTAAGCATCTCCTTGTTCTGAGCGTTGGGCATGTTGTACGTACACCTCCTTCTCAAGCTTTCCGGGTTCCGCACCTGGTGGGTGGGCCGCAAGCCTGAGAAGCAAAAGCGGCCCCCGCCCATAAGACGGAGGCCGCACGAATTCACGGATGCGAATGTCGACCACCTCGGCTGGCCGCTTGCGCGATTAAACCGAGCTCCCGCGCCTGCCAGTGCCGTTTCTTCCGAAACGTTCTCGCCAGGGCGGACAGCCTCAGTGCCTGCTGTCTTAAGTAGCGGAACATATCTGTTCTCTTGCCGCCCGCTTTGGGCAGCCTGTTCAGTTTAATGCGCCGAGCGCTCCTGTCAATGGGAAATTCCCAAAAGGCCGAAAAGTTCCTTGCGAGAGTTGATGCCCATCTTCTCGTAAATGTGGCGGGTGTGGGCCTTGAAGGTACCCTCGGCGATGAACAGCTCCTGCTGGATGACGCGGCCGGTCTTCCCCTCGGCCAGAAGCGCGAGCACCTCCTCCTCGCGGGGGCTCAGCCGGTAGGTGCGCGCAAGCTCCTCCACGCGCTCGCCCACCCGCTCCTCTTCCTCGGTGCGCTGCACGAGACCGCCCTCTTCCAGGATGGACACGCCCCACTTGCTCGCCAGCTCCTTCTCGGAGAACAGCAGCACCGTGGCCGCCAGAATGAGCGCGCTCACCGCCACTGTTGCGACCAGGTCCTGCGTGGATGCGGGAAGGCCCGTCAGCGCCAGAAGCCCCGGCACCTCGCCGCCGGCCACCTGGAACAGCTGCTCGGCGTTCTTAATGGCCAGAAACGCCACAATGGCCACACCGAGGCGCTTGGCAATGTCGTAGAGCAGAAACATCACGAGAAACGACATGAGCGAGTAGCTGATGGCGATAAGGTAGCTGGATACCGCCGAGCCGAACAGGCTCTCGGCGGGAATGAGCAGGAAGCCGCACACCATGAGCACGAGCGGCGAGCGGTACAGAAGCCCGATGTTGAAGCGGCGCGAGGCGAAGTAGGCCGTCGCGAACAGCACCGCCATGATAATGGCCGTGGAAAGGGACGAGTGCCGCCCGGCGCCCGCCACCAGCTGGTCGGCGCGCATGCCATAGGCGAAGGCGTACAGGCCGTAGAGCACGAACAGCTTCCACGGGTAGGAGAACTTCGGCACGCCGCGTTTGGGGCGCTCGGCCTCGGGCACGTGAGCGTAGGCATCGCGCAGGTACAGCACCGCGAGCACCGGCAGCAGCACAAGCGCGCACTGGGCCTGCCACAGGCCCATACCCTGGCAGAAGAAAGTGACGACGGTGCCGAGCAGCATGGCGCCCGCCAGGAAAAGGAAGATGCGCAGCAGGCTGAAGGTGGCCAGCACCTCAGCCGCCAGCAGCAGGAAGAGCCCGTAACCCACACCGGCCGCCAGCGAGCCGGCCACCACGAGTCCAAAGGACGCATCGGGCACCCAGACTGCCAGCGTGCACAGCAACGACGCGACGATCATGCCCGCAGCGGCCACGACTTTCACCAGGCGGTTCTCGTTGAGGGGAATGAAGCGGCGAAACAGCAGCACCATGAGGATGCTCACGGCGATGTAGGCCGCATCGAAGGTGAGGTGCGGGTCGAACGACCACGGTACCGCGTCCGGCATTCCGGCACCGGCGCCCGCCCCCGTGAAGGTGAGCGTGGCCCAGGCCCGGGCGCACCCGTAGGCCACGACATAGCGACGGCCACCCCGCAGAAGCGCGCGGCGGTCTTCCTTCGATTCCGCTTTCTCGGTCATGGGACCCCTCCTTTTCCAAGGTGATTATACATGGCAAAGCCGGCGACCCGAAGATCGCCGGCTTTGAGGGAGAATTCCGCCGCACCGTGGGGAGGGGACAGGGGCGGCGAAACGGGGATGACTTACAGACCCGCCACGTAGCGGCCCGTGGCGAAGCCGGTGGTGATGGCGCGGCCCACCGACAGGCCCTCGATGTCCATCGGGTAGTTGCTGTTGCCGAAGAAGGGGCCCGAAGCGTTGCCCACGGCGAACAGGCCCTCGATCGGCTGCATGTCGGCGTCGAGGCACTGGAAGTTGTCGTCGCACCACAGGCCGTCCACCAAGGCGTCGATGTTGTTGGCGCCGCGCGGCACGGCGTAGCAGGGAGCCTCGATGGGCACCATGTACTCGTCGCGCTTGCCGAAGTCGGCATCGCCCTCGCCGGCAGCCACCAGCTCGTTGTAGTGGCTGATGGACTCCACGATGGCCTCCACGGTGTAGTCGTGGGCCCAGCCCTCCTCGTCGGCGAACGCGATCATATTGGCCGCGAGCTCCTCCAAGGTGTCGCCCTTGATCCAGGCCTCGGGATCGACGTTGCGGTAGGCGTTGTGGATGGAGATGTCGGAGAACGGCTTCCAAGCGTCGTAGTGCTCCTGCCAGTTGGTCGGCACGATGGAGAAGAACTTCACAGCGGTGGACTCGGCGAAGTCGACCTCGGCCAGGTACTTGTTGGTGAACTCGTTCAGGTAGCCCATGCGGCAGCAGCCCTCGTCCATGAAGCGCTTGCCGTGGCGGTCGAGGAACAAGTACGGCATCTCGAAGCGCACCTTCGGGCCCTCGCCGTGCACCATCTTGGTGTGGGAGGCGGGGCACATCTGGGCGCCTACCCACATGGCGGCCTTGAGGCCCGTGCCGTTGCGGAAGTCCACGGCCTGGTGCAGGCCCTTGGCGTCGGGAGTGTAGAACTCGAGCATCTCGGAGTCGCCCACGTAGTCGCCCGCGGCCATGATGACGCCCTTGGAGGCGCGCAGCAGCACGTGGCCGCCGTCCTTGGTCTCGCCGATGGCGCCGGCCACCCGGCCGTCCTCCATGTAGAGCTGCACGCAGGGAGTCTCGAAGAAGATCTCGGCGCCTTCCTCCTGCACCTGCTCGCCGATCACAAGCGCGCCCTTCTGATGGCCCTCGTCGTGGAAGTAGGTGTTGGCATGGAAGTACACGTCGTGGCCGTTGCAGTTCACCACGTAGTCGTAGGGCTTGGACTCGCTGCCGCCCTTGGCCGCCGCCTCGGCCCACCAGGCCAGCGCCTCCTGGGAGTTGCGGGCCCAGGTTTCCACCTGGCCCATATTGGCGCGGTAGTCGCTCTTGTAGTTGATGAAGGAAAGCGCCGCCTTGATGCCGGCCTCGCTCGTCTTGGTCAGATCGATGGAGGCGCCCATGTTGCCGGCGGTCTGCACGATGGACAGGCTCTGGAGCACGCCCACGGTGGCGCCGGCCTCAAGGGCGGCGTGGATGGCGGCCAGGCCCGACTCGCCCGCGCCGACCACGACGACGTCGTAGGTGTGTTCCTCGGCGAAATCGGTGATCTCGGCCGGCTTGTTCAGGAAGCTCGGCCCCATGTAGGTGGAACCGTCCCCGGCCGCACCGGCGGCGTCGCCCGTGCCGGCGAGCTTGGGCTGCCCGCAACCGGCGAGCGCTCCGGCAGCGGCCACACCCATGGCGGCTACGCCACCGAACTTGAACAGGTCGCGACGAGACATAGTGGACTTGGTCATGATGAACTCCCTTTCCCTCTCTCTGGGTTCCGCCCCCGGCCTTCCCGGATCGCGGCGCAGCGGCTGCTGCCTCAGGTTCGGAGGGGCTCCCTCGCCCCATCCGCCGCAGCTCCCTCGCTGCACCACGCACTATGAACGCCGCGTCGAAATCGCACATCGACCAAGCGGGAAAAAGAAGTTTAAAGCTGTAACCCCTTCTATAAACCTTGGCATTGAACTGGGGAAACAAAAACGGACGGGATTGGTCCCGTCCGTTTTGAACCTTAGCGTGAAAGCTGCTGGAGCTATGCCGCCTGCTTCGTGTCGTCGCCGGCAGCTACCTCCGCGGGGGTTTGGGCCGCACCGTTCTGTTCCACAACGTCGTCCTCGGGCTCGCCAGAGGCGTTCTCGTCGCCGGCAGGAGTCGGCGCAGCTGCCGAGCCATCCGTATTTGCGTCAGCCGGGGCGCCCTCGGCGCCCGCGTCGCCAGCCGCGCTGCCATCCGAACCTGCGGCATCCTCCGTCGCCGGGGCCTTGCCGTCGGCGCCCAAGATCTCGTAGGCAGGGCTCACGTTACTGCCCGCCGATTCCACGTAGGTGAAGTTGATGACGTCGCCCACCTTATAGCCCACAATGTCCAGCAGGCCCGGCAGCGCGAAGTCGAAGATGTTGCCGTCCTCGTCCTCCAGGGTCACATAGAAGTGGGTGTTACCCTCGATGACCGCTTGGTTGAGCGAGCGAATGGTGCCCTTCACGGTCTTCACGTCGGTGGCCGTGCCGCCGTCGCTCTCGGTCACTACGCCGTTGGTGGCCAGCAGGGCCTCGTAGGCCTTCTGAGTGTCGGCAACCGTATCGCCCACGGCCACGTTCTGGTAGCGCTGGATGTCGATCATGGCGAACTTCTTCACCAGGCCCGCGCCGTCCTTCAGGGCCATGAAGTACGTGGGCTGGTTGCCCACATTGATGAGCAGCGGGAACGTGGAGGTGTAGCGCAAGTTCTGCACCTGGCCCTCGGCCGATTCCATAGCCGAGTCCTCGGTGGCGCCAGCCACGCTGTAGAAGTGCGACTCCTGGGTGCGTTGGTTCACCAACACGAAACCGATGATGGAGTTGTCGGCCGTGGCCGAGGTGACGCCGGTGTACACCCACACGTCGTCGTCCTTGGCGATGTAGTTGTAGCCGAGCGTGCCGTCGGTGCCCGGCGTGGTGCGCACCACGCCCTCCTGGCCGAGGAACGAGTTCAGCCACCCGTTGTTATAGGCGCCCCACCAGTTGTACTGCTGGATGAGCAGCTCGGCCGGGAACACGCGGTCGACCCATTCGGGACACTCCTCCACCGACAGGTCCTGGGTCTCGCCCGTGGTGGCATCGCACAGCACCACGCGGCTGATGGTCTCGCCGCCGAAGAGTCCGATGGTGAAGTCCTTCACAGGGCAGATCCACCAGGGATGCCCGTCTTCGTCAATCTCGAAGGACTTCTCGCCGAACATGTAGAAGGGGTACTTCAGCTGCACATGGCGGTCGATGTTGCGGGCCAGAGGCTCGCTCTGGGAGTAGTAGATGGGGTTGTCGCCTAAACGCACGATCTCCGCGTCCTGGGTGGTCATGTTCACCAGAGCGTAGGCCGGAATACCGCCGTCGCGGTTGGTGAACCACTTGAACAGGTCGGCGTAACCCAAGGGGCTCACGCGCACCGGCGTGCCCTGGTAGTTGATCTGGGAGTACAGGTTCGACACCTCGAACTGGCTCACGTACTCGGGAATGGAGCCCATCTCGCGGTTGCCCAGCAGAATGGCCGAGTCGCGGTCGATGACGGGAATCTCGCTGTAGTTCACTTCCTTGATGTCCTGGGCGAACTCCAGCGTGTCGGTCTTCAGCACGTTGGAATACTTCTCGGCATTGCCGGGGAAGATGGCCATGGACATGACAGCGCCGATGGCCACAAGCGCCACCACCGCCACTGGCACGAAGGACAGAATGCGGAAGGTCTTGGCCTTGCCCTCGTTCTTCGTCACTTCCTTGGTGCCGGTCTTGTACTGCTTGCTGCGCACCCAGAAGATGAGGAACAGCGGCAGCAGGATGACAATGAAGACAAAGCCCCAGAAGTCGGTAGAGTGAATGTTGATGGACGGGTGGAACCACCAGTAGGCGCCCGCGATAACGAGCAGGGCCACCAGAATCAACACCGCGAGCCACTTCTTGGATGGCAGGTGAAAGTCGTTGGCCAGAAACTCGAAATCAACCGTGGGGCCGCCGTTGCCGCCGTTGCCGCCCGCACCCGAGCCGCCCCGGCCACGTCCGCCGCCGTTGCCTGCGCCGCCGAATCCGCCGAAGCCCCCGAACGGGAAGCCCCCGAAACCGCCCACGCCGCCGCGCGAGCCCGAGGCGCCGGAGCCGCCATTCGCGCCGGATCCTGAAGCCGGGCCGCTGCCAGGCGTCTGCGGGCCAGCACCGGAGCCGGCGTTCGCGTTCGCACCCGATCCCGATTCCACGCCATCGGTGTTCATACCCGACTGACGAAGCGCCTCGAGCAGCGCATCCAAACCAGATTGTGCCACTAATCTCATCCTCTCCTGATGGGCTCCCGCCGAATGCGGCTCCTCGCCGCACCGCGGGCAAACCCGTCGCACGCGGGGTCTTTCCCTGCCCCGCCCAAAGGTTTCGTGACACTATACCCGAACGGCCCCCGCCGAGGCGGAGGCCGTCAAATACCCGAAAGAAAACCGCAAGGTTGAAGCTGCGCGCACCGTTCCTACAGGATCGCGCGGCTCATCTCGCCGACGACCTCCTCCAGGCGCACCTTGGCCTCGGTGTGGGTGGCCATGTCGCGCAGGGTCACCTCGCCCGCATCCAGCTCGTCGGGGCCGAGCACGGCCACGCGGGCCGCTCCCAGCTTGTCGGCCAGCTTGAACTGGCTCTTCAAGGAGCGCTTCTGGTGGTCCATCTCGGTGACGAAGCCGGCGTCGCGGCACTCCTGCACAAGCGCGAAGGCCCGGGCTCGCACGGTGTCGTCTACGCAGGCCACGAACAGATCGCACCTCTGGGCGCGGGGGAATTCCACACCGGCCGCCTCTAGGGCCAGCACGCAGCGCTCGAAGCCGAGGGCGAAGCCGAGGCCCGGGGTGGCTCGTCCGCCCACTTCCTCGGCCAGCTTGTCGTAGCGCCCGCCGCCGCCGATGGCGTTCTGGGAACCCATGCCGTTGTCCACCTGCACCTCGAACACCGTGCGCGTGTAATAATCGAGCCCGCGCACGAGCTTGTAGTCCTCCTCGTAGACCACGCCCGCGCCGTCGAGCAGGGCCTTCACGGCCCCGTAGTGCTCGCGACAGTCATCGCAGAGATGGTCGGTGATCTTCGGCGCCTCGGCCATCACCGCGGCACACTGGGGGTTCTTGCAGTCGAAGGCCCGCAGCGGGTTCACCTCGGCGCGCGTGAGGCAGGTCTCGCACAACTCGCCGGCATGCGCGTCCATGTAGGCGCGCACCTGCTCGCGGTAGGCCGGGCGGCACTGCTCGCAGCCCATGGAGTTCAGCAGCAGGCGCATGGACTCGCGCGGAATGCCCACCTTCTCGTAGAAGCGCATGAGCATGATGATGGCCTCGGCGTCGATGGTGGGCTCCTCGGCACCCAGGCACTCCACACCCACCTGGTTGAACTGGCGCTGGCGGCCCTTCTGCGGACGCTCGGCGCGAAACATCGGGCCCGCGTACATGAGCTTCGCGGGTGCCGCCCCCTGAGGCACCAAGTCGTGCTGCACCACGGCGCGCACCACGCCAGCCGTGCCCTCGGGGCGCAGCGACAGGCGGCTTTTCGCCTTCGGGGCCTTCCCCTCTTCCACCCAGCGGCGCAAATTCTCGCCGGAGATGGCCGTGAACATCTCCTTGGACACCACGTCGGTCGCCTCGCCGATGCCGCGGACGAACAGCTCGGTCTGCTCCATGATGGGCGTGTCGATGGGCAGATAACCATAGGTGCCGAACACCTCGGCCGCCGTCTGCTTGAACTGGTTCCAGAACAGCGCCTCGTCGGGCAGAAGATCGCGCGTCCCTTCAGGTGCGTTAATGGCCATAGCGAGTCCTTCGTCGTCATCGGGCGCCATGCGCCCCTCTCAGATAAGCTCCGGGTATTGTAACGCAAGCGCCAAAAAGGCGCGCACCGGAAACCGATGCGCGCCCCAGCATGATCGTTGTACGTCTATCTGTTAGTCGAACGTCCAGCGAAGCTGGCCGCGCGCGCCCTTCACCTTGTAGCTGTAGTGCTTGCCGCTCGTGTAGGTAGTCTTCCCCACCTTCTTGTTGGCCACGACATAGACGTAGTAGTTCTTCTTGGGGCTGAACTTCTTGCCCTTGAGCTTCTTCAACGTGACCGACGATTTCGACGACTTCACCGTCGCGAGCTTCTTTACCGCACCGTAAAGAAGCAAGGCGACCTGCAGCAGGCTCGGCGCAAAGGAAAAGGACGGCACCGAAGCGCCGCCCTTCAAAGCCTTTTGAACCGTCGTGTGGCCTAGTGGTGGTGCTGGCAGGCTTGGGAGGGATCCATAACGGGGGCCTCGCCGGCGGCCACGGCAGCTGCGGCATCGCCCACCTGTGGGTGCACGTTGTCGAAGTACACAGTGATGCCCGCCTGGTTGAAACCCGCAAGCGGGCGTCCGCCCATGCCCGCGGCCACGATGGCGTCCACGCCCTCGCCCGCCAAGAGGCCCACCGGGCGCAGGCAGCCGCCCGACTCGTGGGGCGGATTCTCCACCACGCCGGTCTCGGACAGCACTTTACCGTCCTCGATAGTCACGATGGTAAAGCGATCGCAGTGGCCGAAATGCCCCGCACGCTGGGCCTCAAGCCCCGCCTCGCCCATGGTGGGTACGGCCAGTTTCATCGTCGTCATAAGCGTCTCCAATCTCGGAATATGTCTCACCTGCTATTCAACGGGAAGGCAGCGCAAGCGTCAAGTTCGACCACAAAACCCGCAGGTTCGCTCCAGGAGGCACCGCGGCAAGCAGAGAGGTCATGCCCGATAATCTGACTCGCCTTTCACCTGGCGTGCTATCCCACTAAAAAGGGCGCCCGCAGGCGCCCTCGCATTGGCCAAAGCCCGCCGCGCAAGGGTGGCCGGCAACCGCTACAGGTGCGCCACCACCAAGTCGCCCATGCGCTCGGTGCCGACCACGTGATCGGCAGGCGTCTCGGCGTCCTTGATGTCGCCGGTGCGCCAGCCCTCGTCGAGCACCTCAGTCACGGCGCGGCGGATGTCGTCGGCCGCATCAGCCATGTCGAAGCTGTAGCGCAGCATCATCTCCACCGAGAGAATCTGCGCGAGCGGGTTGGCGATGCCGCGGCCGGCGATGTCGGGCGCGCTGCCGTGACTCGGCTCGTAGAGGGCCACGCCATCGCCCAAGCTGGCGCTGGCCAGCATGCCGAGCGAGCCCGTGATCTGGGCCGCCTCGTCGGAGAGGATGTCTCCGAACATGTTCTCGGTCACCACCACGTCGAAGTCGGCCGGGCGGTTGATAAGCTGCATGGCGGTGTTGTCCACCAACAGATCTTCCAGCTGAACGTCGGCGTAGGCCTCGTCGTGCACGCGGTGCACGATCTCGCGCCACAGACGGCTCGTCTCCAGCACGTTGGCCTTATCGACGCTGGTCACCTTACCCCGACGCTTGCGGGCGATCTCGAAGGCCTGGCGGGCGATGCGCTCGATCTCGTACTCGGAGTACTCAAGCGTGTCGTAGGCCCGCTGACCCGGGGCGCCGTCCACTCCGGCGGCCGGTTCGTCATAGAAGCGCTCGCGACGGCCGAAGTACAGACCACCCGTCAGCTCGCGCACGATCATCATGTCCACGCCGTCCACGATTTCAGGGCGTAGGGTGGACGCATCGGCCAGGGCGTTGAAGATCTGCACCGGGCGCAGGTTCGTGTACAGCCCCAGCTCCTTGCGGATGCCGAGCAGGCCCTGCTCCGGGCGCGGGGCATTCGGGTCGGTGGTGTCCCACTTCGGACCGCCCACCGCGGCCAGCAGCACCGCATCCGACGCACGGGCCGCCTCCAGCGTGGCCTGCGGCAGAGGCTCGCCGGTCACATCGATGGCCGCGCCGCCGATAAGGGCATCGGCGTACTCGAAGGCCGTATCGTACTTCGCGCCCACGGCGTTCAGCACCTTCACGCCCTCGGCGATAATCTCCGGACCGATGCCGTCACCGGGCAGCAGGCAGATCTTATAGGTGTTCATCTCTTCCTTCCTCCGTGTTATAATGCAGAAAGCCGGCAAAGCCCGTCAGTCGTTAACTGGGAGCGGGCGGCGCAGGTTAGTACGAATTGGTTAGGACCGGTGGCCGCCGGTCCTTTCCTTTTCTCCCTTCGTCATCCGTCGTTGCTTATATTCTCTCCAGACTTCGAGCAAAAGCCCGGCAACCGTGGCAAGGGCTGCGCAGCCATTCAAGATTTCAAGGAATATATCCATAGGAAGCGCCTCCTCTCAGAAGCGCCACCCGCAAGCGGACTTTGCCGGCCTCCTTAGTATACCAGCTTTCACATACCAATAATACGAATAAATGTTCCTATTTCCCGAGCTTCTTCTGCCAGCGCGGCACCAGGCCGCCGGCGTTGATGATCTCCATGAGGAACGGCGGGAAGGGCTGGGCCGTGAAGGTCGCGCCCGTGGTCTCGTCGACGATGACGCCGCTGTCGGCATCCACGCTCACCACGTCGCCGTTGCGAATGGCCTCCACCGCCTCGGGGCACTCCATGATGGCCAGCCCCGTGTTGATGGCGTTGCGGTAGAAGATGCGGGCGAAGCTCTTGGCGATGACCACGTCCACCCCGGCCGCCTTGATAGCGATAGGCGCGTGCTCCCGCGAGCTTCCGCAGCCGAAGTTCTCGTCGGCCACGATGATGTCGCCCGGTTGCACGTTGTTCACGAATTCCGTGTCAAGATCCTCCAGGCAGTGCTTGGCCAGCTCCGCCGGATCAGAGGTGTTCAGGTAGCGGGCCGGGATGATGACGTCGGTGTCGATGTCGCGGCCGTAGCGGTGCACGGTTCCCTTGAATTGCATGAGGCTTCCCTTCCCTATTCGGCCGCGCAGGCGACCGGCTCCAAGTCTTCCGGAAGGCCGATGTGGCCGAGCACGGCGCTGGCGGCGGCCACGGCCGGCGAGGAGAGGTACACCTCGCTCGTGGGGTCGCCCATGCGGCCGACGAAGTTGCGGTTGGTGGTGGCGATGGCGCGCTCGCCGGCGGCCAGGATGCCCATGTAGCCGCCCAGGCACGGCCCGCAGGTGGGGGTGGACACCGCGCAGTGGGCGTTGATGAAGATGTCCATGAGCCCCTCGGCGATGCACTGCTGGTACACCTGCTGAGTAGCCGGGATGACGATGCAGCGCACGTCCGGGTGCACCGTGCGTCCCTTGAGTACCGCGGCGGCCTGGCGCATGTCGTCCAGACGGCCGTTGGTGCAACTGCCGATGACCGCTTGGTCGATCTTCACGTCGCGGGCCTCGGCCACCGGGCGCGTGTTGCTCGGCAGGTGCGGGAAGGCCACCGTCGGCACGATGTCGGCGGCGTCAATCTCGATGACCTGGGCGAACTCGGCGTCCTCATCGGAGTAGTAGGCGGTATAGGGGCGCTCGACGCGGCCGTCCATATAGGCGCGGGTCACGTCGTCCACGGGGATGAGACCCGCCTTGCCACCGGCCTCGATGGCCATGTTCGAAATGGACAGGCGCTCGTCCATGGGCATGGTCGCAATGGCGCTGCCGGTGAACTCCATGGCCTTGTACAGGGCGCCGTCCACGCCGATCATGCCGATGATGTGCAGGATGACGTCTTTGCCTGTAACCCCCGGCGCCAGCTCGCCGTTAATGACGAACTTGATGGTCTCGGGCACCTTGAACCAGGCCTTGCCGCAGGCCATGCCCACGCCGGCATCGGTAGAGCCCACGCCCGTGGAGAAGGCGCCCAAGGCGCCGTAGGTGCAGGTGTGGCTGTCGGCGCCGATGATGAGGTCGCCCGCGCCCACGACGCCCTGCTCGGGCAGAAGCGCGTGCTCCACGCCCATGCAGCCCACCTCGTAGTAGTGGGAGATGCCCTGCTCGCGCACGAAATCACGCACGATCTTGGCCTGCTCGGCGCTCTTGATGTCCTTATTGGGCACGTAGTGGTCGGGCACGAGGATCACGCGATCGGCGTCGAAGACGCAGTCGGTAATCTCGCGCACGGTCTTGATGGCAATGGGGGCCGTGACGTCGTTGGCGAGCACCAGGTCGAGATCGCATTCGATCAACTGGCCGGGCACCACCTCGTCGAGCCCCGCATGGGCGGCGAGAATCTTCTCCGCCATGGTCATGGGACGAGTCAAGGGAAGCTCCTTTACGCAACGCAAACCTTACTGAAAGCCGCATAATTGTAGCACCGTGCGACTGCATGGAGTTTTTTCTCCCTCGAAGTGGCGCGAAACGTCGGAATTGGTGCACATTCTCTCGACTTGGGGCGCGCGGCCTGGCGTCTGCGTCATGAAAGGCCCGAGAATTGGAGGCGATCGAGGGTGATGGGCCCGCCCTCGCCCCCATCGTGCACCAGAACCGAAACTTTGCGCCACATTTCCCCTACCGCAGCTGCAAGGCGCAGCAAAATGCCGCCCCGGAGGGCGGCATTTGAGGGAGGGTAGGAAACGGCGCGCTCAGCCTGCTGTGGCGAGCCGGTGCGCCAGCTGGGAGCGAGGCGCCCTACTTCTCAGCGAGCATCTTGCCGACCATGCGGCCGAAAGTGACGCACTTGCCCGCGTTCAGGCCCGCGGCCAGGTTCGGGTAGGTGCCGTTGTAGAAGCACCCGCCGTCGTTGCCCACGGCATAGACGCCCTCGATCACCGTGCCATCCTCGCGCATGGGCTGGCAGTCGTCGTTCACCACTACGCCGTCGGTCGTGCACAGGGTAAAGCCGCAGGACTTCACCGAGGCGTAGAACGGGGGCGTGCGCAGCTCGGACAGGCGGAAGGGCTCCTTGCCGAAATCGGGATCGAGCTGGTTGTCGAAGTTCTCGTTCTGGCGCTCGCAGGTTTCCAAAAACGCCGCCTTGTCGTCGCCCGTGAAGCCGAGCGCGTCGGCAAGCGCGTCCAGGGTGTCGGCCTTCACGATGCGGCCGTCGGCCACGAACTGCTCCATCTCCGGCTCGATCCACTCGTCCAGCTGGCCGGGGAAGGCGTCGTGATCGGAACCGCCCTCGGGCTGCATGTAGATGGTGGAGCAGCCCACGGTGTGGAAGCGCGGCACGTCGTTCTTCCAGTTGCCGTCCCACACCTGGTGCCAGAAGCGTTCGCCGGCCGGCTTGCGGGAGATGGCGCTCTGCACGAAGTCGTAGGGTGCGCTCTCGTTGTGGAAGCGGCGGCCGTGGGCGTCAACGCGCAGGAAGGGTTGGGAGGCGTAGAAGTGGTAGCCGTACTCCTCGCCGCCGATCTCGTAGGGGGTGCCCACCTCCTGGTCGGCCGTGAGCAGGCAGCGGTTGAACGACACCGAGGAGGGGTTCTCGTCCATATAGGCGCCCTGGCGCAGCAGGGCCAGGATACCGTCGCCGGTGCAGCTGGGGAAGGCGTCCATGGTGCCGTTGCAGGCGTAGCGGGTGGCATGGCGGTCGGCGAACATCTCCTGGTTGAAGGCGTAGCCGCCCGTGGCCACTACCACGCCCTTGGCGGCGTTCACGCGGATCATGCCGTCCGGGCCCTCGGCGTAGGCGCCCACTACGCGGCCGTCCTCGGCGATGAGGTCCACCATGGAAGTGTTGAAGCGCACCTCGCAGCCGTCAAACGACGCGATGTAGGCGTCCATAATCGCCGCCACATCGCCCTCGCGGGAGGGGTACTCGCCGTTGGTGCCGTGACCCGTGGGGAAGTCCTTGTAGAAGGTGCCCTCGGGCATGTTCCACTCCAGCTGCACCTCCATGCCGTTCTTCTGAAGCAGATCGGTGTACCAGTCGATGGCCTCGCCGGAGTTGAACGCCCACTTCTTCAGAAGGCCCATGGACACCTGGCCGTTGGCGTAGCGGTCCATGTCGTTGACGATCTCCATGGGGTCGATGGCGGCCTTCTCGCCCTCGGCCTGCTGCAGGCGGCTGTTCACCGCGCCGAGCGCCGAGGAGCGCACGGAGTTGCCGTTGCCGGACTTCTCGATGAGCAGCGTCTTGGCGCCGTTCTCGGCGGCGGCGCAGGCAGCGAAGTAGCCGGCGGTGCCCGCGCCGATCACGAGCACGTCAGTGTCCACAGTCTCCACGCAGTCGGCGTCCGACACCGCCGGGGCGTCAACGAGCCATGCGGGCTTGCCCGAGGTGGACGCGAGGGCACCATCGGCGTTGGCGACCCCTTCGGCCGGGGTCGATTCGCCGGGCTGCTTCGGCGAGCAGCCGGTCACAGCCGCGGCGGCGGCCAGCGAGCCCAAGGCGGCCGCGCCGGTCAGAAACGAGCGGCGAGAAAGCGAAGCGTCGGTCATAACATTCCTCCTTTTATCTCGCCCGCTTCTCGTTTGCCGCTTGTCGCGTCGCGCTCGACGAGGACAGCGGCGGGAAGCGGGCCCCTCCCTTGAACGTCTCAAGGCGCGGCCAGTATGCCCGAGGCTGCTGCCCAAAACATCGCCTGAAAGCTGGGTTTTCGCCGTTTTCACCTACAATAGGTGAGGGGCAATGCGGTCTGCTTCGCCTATCATGGCCGTATGAAATACGGCCATCACGGGGAGGGTTCATGGCTCAACGAGAAGCGAAGGCGCTCGACGGCGTCTTCTCAAAATTAGAAGGCCGCCTGAAGGTGCGCTATCTCGGCATCGGGTTTCTGTGGGCTTGGATCTACGGCTCCTACGAAACGTTCGCCGTGTATCCGGAACGCGCCGGCGTCGGCATCAACGCCGACCCCTCATGGGTCGTATCCGCCTCGGCGGTAGTCATCGCGCTCTTCGCCGCCGGTGCGCTGCTGGGCCGTCGCACTGGCAATCCTCCTCGCTGGGTCGTCGTGGCAGCGGGCGCGGCCACGGCCCTCGGGACGGCTCTCTCGGCCCTCGCCCCTGCCTGTCCCCCGCTCGGCACATCCCTTATATGGGCCAGCGGCATTTGCACCGGAATCGGCAGCGGCACGTTGTACGTGCTGTGGGGCCAGGCTCTCGCCCAGCTCGACATGGAGAGCACCGAGCTGGCCATACCGGCCGCGTCTACCATCATCATCGCCAGCGTGCTCGTGCTTCCCTACCTGCCCGCTCCCCTGGGCACCATTGCCACGGTCTCGCTGCCTCTCATCTCCTGCCTCATGCTGTGGCTCACCTATCGCGATGTCGCACGAACCGGCAATGCCGGCCCTGCTGCCCTCGAGCGTCCCGCTCAAGGCGGCATCGCGCGGCCAGCCGCCGCCTCGGCCACCTTTGCCCGCATGGGAGCGCTTCTGTTCATCGCCTACGCGGTCCTGGGCTTTTCCGGCGCGGTGCAGCCCGACACCGACGCACCGTTCTTCGCCTTCGGCATCGATTGGCCTACGCTCATCGGCTCCTGCTGCGGCATCGGGCTACTTGCCTGCTTCATCGTGTACACGGTTCGGCCCCGCTTTGACGCGCTCTTCCGCCCCATCGCCGTGGCCATTTGCGCCGCCTGCGCCCTCTTGCCCTGGGCCGACTTGTGGGCCGTCTTCCTCGCGGAAACCCTCACGACCATTGCCGACACCATGCTCACCATCTCCGCCGTGCTCTTTGTGGCGCAGGCGGCGAAGCGCGGAGCCATGAATGCCGCCCTGGGCACCGGCATCGCCCAGGGCTCGCTGCAGCTGGGCGTGCTCGTGGGAAACGTTGCGGGCGGCATGGGAGCGGAGGCCATCGCCGCTGCCCCGACGGGCCTGTTCACCGTAGCCCTGGGGCTCGCGGTCTTCTTCAGCCTCGCATGGCTTTTGTACCCGGCCGATCGGACGATAGCCACCGCGGGAATGGCGGGTCGCCGGTTGGCCATGCAAGTCGGTACAGGAGCAGACGGCGCAGCGACGGATGCGGGCGCCATCGGCACCGACCCCCATCCGGTCAGCGATTCCACCACCGACGAGCGTTGTCGCATGCTTGCGGAAAGCCGCGGTCTATCAGGCCGCGAGGCGGAGATTCTCGGCTATCTGGCCCGCGGGCGCAGCCAACCTTATATCCGCGACGAGCTGGTGCTCTCCAAGAACACCGTGGCCACCCACGTGAAGCACATCTACCAGAAGCTGGACGTGCATTCCCGCCAAGAGCTATTGGACCTGTTCGAGTAAGGCGGCGCCTACCCCTGAAGGGCCGAGCAGAGGGCGTCCAGCAGCGTGATGGCGTAGTGCTGGGCGGAGCGCTCGGGCCCGGCCTCCAGCCACACCTTCCCCGGCAGCAGCACCGACACGCGGGGCCACGACGCCTCGCGGGCCACATTCAGCGCCGAGGTAAGACGCAGGGCGAGCGAGTCCTCATCCTCGTAGGAGACAAGCGGCACACCCGCTTCGGCATCCTTGGCGGATAACAGAACATGTACGAGCATCATTGACTCATCGGGGGGCACCGACAGGCTGTCGGCGCTGATGATCTTGGCCGCCGGGTTCGTGGCTACCGACAGATTCGACATGCGCGAGGCCACCGAGCGCGAGAATTCGTCGGTACCGAACAGGCACACCGCGTTGCGCTCGAGCACATCGGCGGCACGGGCGAAGCCGAGATGGCGTACCGGCCCGTGAGTCGCTTCCTTCCCCACCCAGGAATGGGCGAGATTGCGCAGGGCGGCGTAGGTGTAGGCCCCGGCGATGCCGTCGGACGGCAGGCCCATGTTCAGCTGGAAACGGCGCAGCGCGTCTTCCGTATGAGCGCCGAAAATGGCGTCGTCGTCGCCGTAGAAGAACCCGAGCGCACCAAGCGCGTGCTGGAGTTCCAGCACATCATGACCGTGGAAGTAGGGCATGCGCAGATACAGCGTGCGGTCGCCAAGGTTGAACGAGGCATCCACCAGGGCCGACCATACCTTCTCGGTTACCTCCTCGGCGATGGGCAGGGCCGCGCCGGCGCAGAAATCGGCCAGGGCCCGGGCGGTGGCGTCGTCGAAGATGCCCGTCACGGCGTCTTCCGAAAGATGCCCGATGCGGACGAGGCGCTGCTGCACGTCCTCGACGGCGGCGCCGGAATCGTTGCGTTTGATAGGCTCCATATTACTTCAACCTGTTCACGAACCAGTCGGCCATAGACACGAGCAGGTCGCGCCAGCGCGAGGGCTCCAAAGCCGCCTCGAGACGCCCCTTCGCGTTCTGGCTGAGATCTTCAGCGTAGGCGCGGGCGTACTCGATGGAGCCCGCCTCCTCCATAATGGCCACGGCCTCGGCCAGCACCTCGGGATCGCGCTCCTTAGCGGAGAGAATCTCGATCAGGCGCTCGCGAGCCGCAGGCGAGGCGTTCTGCAGGGCGTGCACCACCACGAGCGTGCGCTTGCCCTCGGTGATGTCGCTGCGGAAGTCCTTCTTCTTGGCCTCGTCGGTGCCCACGAGGTTCAGCAGGTCGTCTTGAATCTGGAAGGCGAGACCGGTATCGAGCCCGTAGCTTCGCAAAGCCTCCACCTGCTCGTCGGCGGCTCCGCCCACGATGGCGCCCACGGCGAGCGGAACGGCGCCCGAGTAGTGAGCCGTCTTGTGGATGGCCATGGTGAGGTAGTCCTCGGGGGTGATGTCGTAGCGCCCGTCGCGCGCCCAACCCAAGTCGAGCGCCTGGCCCTCCACCGTGCGGCAGGTCATGGCGATAAGCTCGCGGATGACGCGCACCTTGGTGGCGTCGTCGAGCAGCGGATCGCTCACCACCGGTCCGTTCACCATGGAAAGCGCCAAGTCGCCCATGTTGATGGCCAGTCCCAGCCCCTCGGTGAGGTGCAGACACGGCTCGCCGCGGCGCAGCTCGGCCTCGTCGGCGATGTCGTCGTGGATGAGGGCGGCGGAATGGAAGTGCTCGATAGCCGCCGCCGAGGTGGTGGCGCAATCCGGGTCGCCCCCTACCGCCAAGCACGCCGCGTAGCAGATAAGCGGACGATGGCGTTTGCCGGCGTTCTCGCTGTAATGGTAGAGGGGGGTGTACAGGTACTGGTCCATATCTCCGTGGGAGCCGCGGGGAATGTAGCTGTTGATGAGCTCTCCGACCGGGTCGGCATAGCACTTCAAATAGTCTTCGAACGTGGTGGGCGTCTCATCGACGCTGGCGAGAGTTTCAGAGATGTTCTTCATAGCGCTTTCTTGCCGGTGGTCGGTCGCTTAGCATCGCATCATCATACCACGGACGACGCCAAGTCGCCCCTCCGATCGGCGCACTGACATGAATGTAAGATTTGACGGCGTGACAAGGCGTCCAGGCGGAGGAGGCACGCGGCAGCGGCCGATAGGGTCTAGCATTTTTGACGATAAGTCGATACAGTACGGGCATGGGGAATGCGCACCGCGCCCCGTTCGCCTGCCCGCCGCCATCCCAGCCCGAAAGGAGGCCCCGTGCTCTGTCGCGCCCGCCATCGCGCCCTGTCGCGACCGCCGCGCAGCTACGCTTTTGCGGCCCTTGCCTTCCTCGTCCTTGCCGCCGGGCTGGTCTTCCCCGCAAGTGCGCTCGGTGCCGAGACGGCAACCTCCGAGCTGCCGCCGGTCACCCGGGGCGTGGGCGATTTCTTCCTCGCCCTCGAAGGGCGTATCGACTCCCACGGTCAGGAGGTGCTCGCCGAGAAGGAGCTCGAGCACGCGCGCCGCAGCGACGAGGTATCCGAGAAGCTGCGCCTCGATGCCATGAACAGCAAAGGGGATGAGTACAGCAAATCTCTCGATGCCGCCTCCCAGCTGCTCGACGGCACGGCCACCGTGGAGGAGCTTGCCGACGAAGGGGGCTCGACCGACCCTTCCGATACCGGCGTCGATAGCACCGGGGAGCCGGCGGCAAGCGACAGCGCCCCAGCCGCAGCGGCCGAGAAGAAGCCGAGCAAGAGCACCTCGTCTAAGAAGCGCAAGAACACGATCCGCTTCAACGGCGAATACGTGTCCTACGTGCAGGGATCGCCCGCCGACGAGACGGCCCCCGAGGCCACAGCCGCGGCTTGGGTCAGCAACGGCGACGTGACTGACAACGAGAACACGTACTTCATCGGCCACAACCCTGGCGTTTTCAGCGGCGTCATGAACCTGGATGTGGGCGACAAGGTCACCGTATGGGACGGCAAGGGGCGCTCGCGCACCTATTACGTGTTCGATGTGCTCACGCTGCCGAATCAGTCGAACTACTTCCGCTATGAGGGACGCATCGCCCCTACCGGCGAGTCGATCACGCTGCAGACCTGCTGCGCCGACAATAAGCACGTCCGTTGCGTCATGGCGCGCTAGAGACGCTCCGTTCGTGCTATGATGCTCTCGCCTTCCCGGCAGCGGTTCTTTCGGGGGTGTGGCGGAATTGGCATACGCAGCGGACTTAAAATCCGCCGCCGCAAGGCTTAAGGGTTCGAACCCCTTCACCCCTACCAACTCTCATCAGAGAAAAGCACGAGTATCGGGCAAACCCGCCGCGAACCATGCCGCAGGGCGCGCGGACTCGCGGCGCAACCGCGACAGCGCATCCCCGATCCCGGCCCGTCGCCGTGCGGCGCTCAGGCCGTGCGAGCCGCTTCCAAGATCATGCCCTTCAGAATATCCGATTCGCTGGCCGTATATCCGTCGGCACCGGCCAGGTGCAGCACTTCCTCCAAGATAACGAGGCCCGCGCCGATCACGCCCGCGCGCTTAGGATCGAGCCCCACGATGACTCGGCGCTCCTCGATCGGTTGGGCGTTCAGGCGCTCCTCGAGCGCGACCAGCTCTTCGAGGGCCACCCGCGCCTTGTGCACGCGGGCCGAATCGTAGACGGCCATCTCATCGCGCATGCTCACCACGCTCGTGGCCGTGCCCGCTACGGCCACGACCCGCTCGATGGCGAATCCGCGTGCGGCCAAATCGTCGAAGTACGGCGACATTTCCTCGCGAACCCAGGTGCGCGCCGCGCGAAGCTGCTCGGAAGTCGGCGGATCCTCGCGGAAGAAGCGCTCGGTCAGCCGGCGACAGCCGATGTTGAAGGAATGGGATGCAACGGGCGCCATGCCGGCGCGACCGGCCACCAGCTCGGTGGAGCCGCCGCCGATGTCCACGACCAGCAGGTTCTCGTCGGGAAAGTCACTCGAGGCGCCCGAGAACGTGAGCGTCGCCTCGCGCTCCCCGGGAATAACCGAGAGCGTAACGCCCTCATCGGCCAGGCGCTCGGCAAACTCGTCGGCGTTGGCCGCATCGCGGGCCGCCGACGTGGCCATGGCGATCATCCCCTTCACGGGATGCTCGGGCCTATCGCAGGCGGCGAGCACGGCCTTGTACCGGGCCACCGTGGATGCCACGCGGTTCATAGCCTCTTCCGACAGGCGCCCCGAGGCGTCCACACCCACGCCCAGATCGGTAATGGCGTACTCCTTCGCCACCTCCCGCACCGAGCCCGCCTCCACATCGGCCACGAGCAGACGGCAGGTCACCGTGCCGATGTCGAGCGCCGCGAATCGTCCGTTACGCGAAGTCATATTGCATCCTTTCCCTGGAAGCGCCGCATATCGAAGCCGCTGGCGAGACCTCGCACCGGGCGGGGAGGCGGCCGACGCGGTCAGCTTACGCCGAAGAGCGGATCGAGAATGCCCGAGTACCAAGTGTCGGGCAGGGGGATATCCTCCGAGACGATGTTTCCGCGGAACTCGGCGGGGTCTTTCGGGTCCAGGCCGCTCACGCTGACGGCATGCTCGCCCTTGCGCACCCAACCCAGCTGCGTGCGGGCCATGTCCTCGATGCCCTCATCGGTCTCCAGGGCCTGCACCTGGCTGTCGATATGCTCGTTGCGCTCGACCACGGCCGCATACTCAGCCGCGAGCCGATCCTTCTCGCGAATGTCCACATATAGCTGCTGCGCTGGGCCGTAGAGCGTCACGACGCCGAAGACCAGGCAGAGCACCGTGGCGGCCAGACCCATGAACCAGGCCCGCCCGTAGAAGGGCGTGCCGTCAGCCGCACGTCCCCGACGCCCGCGCCGCGAAGACGGGGCCGTCGTCGCCTGCTGCTGCATCCGTGAAGAGCGCTTATGGGTCGAGCCCATCTCGCCCTTGTACACCGCAGCCCGCGGGCCGCCCGTAGGCTCAGAGCCCTTGCCCACCTCGTACTGGCGGAAGTAGGCGCGATCGGCACGTTCCTTGGTACGCTCGCGACGGCGCTTCGCCGAGTCGGCGCGCAGGCGCCCCAACGGACCGCGCTCGCGCTGGGCCATGGCCTCTTCCAAGCGCGCATCGTTGTCGTCGGCTGCCGCGTCGTCGGAAAAGCGGTGAATGCGGCCCGATCGCTCGGAGGCGAAGGGGCTCTCGTCGTCTTGCGAGCGCTCGCGAGACGACGCGGTATACCAGCTGGGAGCGGGGCGCAGCGCGGTGGCCGAAGCGGCGCCGGCGCCTTTATCGCTCACGATTGCCGACTGATCGCCGCCGATGAGAATGCGGCCGCCGCCCGCACGCGGCGCACGCGTACCCGACGCGGCGCGGCGCGCTGCGTCGAAGGATACGATGTTCGCCTGGCGTGGCACTGGTGGAAATTCCTTTCGCTGCCGTAGTTCGTTTCGGGTGCGGTCAGTCAGTCGAAAGCGGTCGGACGAGAACGCTCTCCCGTCGGTTGCTATACGTCGAGGCCCTTGACGAAGGCCTCCCATTTCTCGAAGGACGCATCGCTGATGGCGTGCTCCATCTGGCAGGCCTCTTCCTCGGCGACCTCGGGCGGAATGCCCACCGCCTTGGTGAGGAAGTCGAAAAGCATGCGGTGGCGACCGAGCACCGAGCTGCCGTAGGCATAGCCCTCGTCGGTGAGCGTGATGTCTCCATAGTGGGGCTGGATGACCAGCGCCTGCTCCTTCAGGGCCGAAATGGCCTTGTTCACCGAAGCCTTGGAGACGCCCAGCTTGTTGGCCACATCGACCGAGCGCACGGGAACCTCCGTCGTGCCTCCCAGCATGACGATGGCCTCGAGATAGTCCTCGTGGGACATGGATGTCTTCACCACAGCGCTCTCCTTATCCAGATACATTTTGCCATGGTATCACGGCCCCCTCCAAAAAACGAGGCTCGGACACAGAGTTCCGAGCCTCGTTCACATTGTTTTCGCCAACGGTTTGCCAGCGGTTGCTTGACGGGTGTGGCCACCCGTGCTTCTGCGCTCGTGCGCGATTTTGCGACCTGCGGCGTTGCCGCAGCGCAAGGCTACGCGATCCCGCGGCCCGCCGCATCGCCGGGCCGCGGAAACGCGATCTTCCCGCACCGACCCTTCCCCGGCGCCGCCTTCATGACGGCAACGCTGGGGACGACCCGCCTTCTCCCCGCCAGCGCCGGACGTGGCGAGGAGCGGCTCGCAGGAGCTACTTGCCCTTCGCCGCCTTCTCCATGGCCGCAGCCATGGACTCCGCTGCCGCGCAGCCCTCACAACCGGAGCAGCCGCCCTCGCAGTGGTCGCCGCAGTCGCACAGCCCCCGGCGCGTCATGCGCCGGATGGCGAGCACGGCCAGCGCCGCAATGACGACGAGGATGATGACGGTGGGGAGGTTCAGGCCGAGCTCTTGCATGACATTTCCTTTACGATCGTACGTTTCGGACGGAGGAGGTCGCGACCCTTTCCCCGAGGTGGGATGGCGCGGGATCCCCGGCGGGGGCTGGCTAGGCGTTGTCGACAGCCGTTTCCAGCCGGACCGCGCCCTTCGCCTTGGCGGCGGGGCGGAACAGCAGGAAGAGCATACCGGCGGCCACCACAACGGCCAAAGCCGTGAAGGGGCCGAAGGCGACCTCGCCGGTAGCCAAGCCGGCGAACTGGTAGATCATGAGTCCCACGCACCAGGCGAAGGCGCACATGTAGCCGATGGCGGCCCAGGTCCACTTCGCGGACATCATCTGGCGGCGGATAGTGCCGATGGCGGCGAAACAGGGGGCGCACAGCAGATTGAAAGCGCAGAAGGCCATGATGGCAGCGCTGCCGCCGCCGAGCATGGCGGCGAACGATGCCCACAGGGACGGGTCGGTCTCCCCGGCCTCGCCGAGGCTCGTGATGACGCCCACCGTGGCCACGACGTTCTCCTTGGCCACCAGCCCCGTGATGGAGGTGACGGTAGACTCCCAGTTGCCGAAGCCGAGCGGAACGAAGACCCAGGCGAGCAAGTTGCCGAGGCCGGCCATAAGGCTGTACTGGATATAGCCGTCCATCTCGGGATCGAGCAGGCCGAAGGAGCCCTCGTAGAAGCCGAAGTTCAGCAGGAACCAGATGACCATGGAGGACAGGAAGATGATGGTACCGGCCTTCACCGCGTAGCTGCGCACGCGCTCCCACATGGACAGGAGCACGTTCTTCACGGTGGGCAGATGGTACTGGGGCAACTCCATGATGAAGGGGGCCACCTCGCCGGCGAAGGCACGGAACTTCTTCAGAATGATGCAGGACAAGATGATGGCGGCCAGACCCAGGAAGTAGAACAGCGGGGCGACCCACCAGGTGGCCTCGTAGTCGCCGCCGGCCAAGGCGCCGAACACGAGCGCGATGATGGGCAGCTTGGCGCCGCAGGGGATCATGGTGGTGGTCATGATGGTCATGCGGCGGTCCTTCTCGTTCTCGATGGTCTTGGTGGCCATAACCGCGGGCACACCGCAGCCAGAGGCGATGAGCATGGGAATGAAGGACTTGCCGGACAGGCCGAAGCGGCGGAAGATGCGGTCCATGATGAAGGCAATGCGCGCCATGTACCCGCAGCCCTCCAGGAAGCCGAGGAGGATGAACAGCACGATCAGCTGCGGGATGAAGCCGATGACGGCGCCCACGCCGGCGATGATGCCGTCGAGCACGAGCGACTGCACCCAGGGTGCGGCGCCGACCGCCTCGAGCCAGCCGCCCACCACCACGGGCACGCCCACGTGGTACAGGCCGTAGTCGGCCGGGTCGGGCTCCTCGATCTCGCCGGCCTCGAAGGCGGCAGCGCCCTCGGCGGTTTCCAGGACGCCCTCGAACTCTTCGACGGCGGCATCGTAGGCCTCGGTGTTGGTGTAGAGCCAGCCGTCGCCGAACAGGCCGTCGTTGGCCCAGTCGGTCACGAGTGTGCCCACGGTGGACACCGAGATGTAGTACACGAGGAACATGATGACGATGAAGATCGGAATGCCCAGAATGCGGTTGGTGACCACGCGATCGATCTTCTGGGTGGTCGTCATGGCCTTCGGGGACTTCTTCACGCACTCGGCGCACACGTCACCGATGGCGTCGTAGCGCTCATTGGTGATGATGGATTCGGCGTCGTCGTCCTCGGCGTCCTCGAGCGCCTCGCGCACTGCGGCGATCTTGGACAGCTCCCCGGCCGGCAGGTTGAGCTTGTCGATGGTGAGCTGCTCGCCCTCCAAAAGTTTGATGGCGTACCAGCGGGCGTGGCGGCCGCTGATGCGCGCCCCGGCGATGTCGATCACCTTGGCGAGGGCCTCCTCGACCTTCTGGCCGAAGCCGAACTCGGTCGTGGGAGCCGTGCCTTTCTTCGCCTCGGCGATAGCGCGCTCCATAAGCGCGTCCATGCCGCGGCCCTTAAGGGCGGAGGTTTCCACCACCGGGCAGCCCAAATGGCGCGAGAGCTCGGCCACGTTGATGGAGTCGCCGTTCTTCTCCACGAGATCCATCATGTTCAGAGCCAGAACCACCGGAATGCCCAGGTCGATGATCTGGGTGGTGAGATACAGGTTGCGTTCCAGATTGGTGGCGTCCACCAGGTTGACGACCACGTCGGGCTTGCCGCTCATGAGGTAGTCGCGGGTGACGATCTCCTCGGGGGTGTAGGGCGACAGCGAGTATACGCCGGGCAAGTCGGTGATAACCAACTCTTTGTCGCCGCGGTACTTGCCCTCTTTCTTCTCAACGGTAACGCCGGGCCAGTTTCCCACGTATTGGTTGGCACCGGTCAAATCGTTGAACATGGTCGTCTTGCCGCAGTTGGGATTGCCGGCAAGGGCGATGTTGATTGCCATGATCAGCCTTTCCTTCTCCTCGGGCTTCGATTCCGCTTTTCCCCGACGCTCTCCCAAACGTCCGCGGAGCCAGCAAAGTTAGTTTAAGTTAACTAGAGGGGAGAAAAAATGCGCCGAAGGCGCAGGTGAGAGAGCCGCCTCTCTCTAGGCGACGAGCACGTTTTCCGCCTCGCCCTTGCGCAGCGATAACTCGAAGCCGCGCACGGTCACCTCGATGGGATCACCCAGGGGCGCCACCTTGCGCACATACACCTCGGTGCCCTTGGTAATACCCATGTCCATGATGCGACGCTTGACGGCGCCTTCGCCCACAAGACGACGCACCGTGGCCGACTGGCCCACGGGCACATCGCGCAGGGTCTTGTCCTCTGCCATGTTCCTTCCTTTCTGTGTTCCTCCGGAATGGCGATGGGGCTATGAGATTGCGACGCGCTCGTCTCGCGGAGACGGAGGCGCCTGAAAGGCCGTGCTAGGCGACGATGATCTTCGAGGCCACGCTTCGATCGAGGGCCACGTTGGCTCCCTTGACCTGAACGATAAAGTTCCCCGCCTGCTCGGAAACGACGGACACCGCTGCCCCCTCGACGAACCCGAGGTTCTCGAGGTGGTGATGCACTTCGCCTTTTCCGCGCACCCGGACGACTTTGGCCGCATCCCCGCTGCGAAGAAACGCCAGGGGCATGGGCTGGCACGACGAACCCGCGCTGCCGCTCTGGCAGCGCGCGCCTTCTACAACCATTGCATGGCTCATAACGACTCCCATCAATGTTAACTGCATGCAACATTGTATTGTAGAGCAAAGTTAACTGTTGTAAACCCAAAAAGTTAACTTTTTCATACTTGTTCATCTGCGTCCGCAAACGGCGGAGGCGCGCCATCTTTCTCTTTTCTCTTCGCGCTCGCCTTATCAGGGCGCCCACTTCGCTGTCGACATGGTATTCTTGCCTTATCTGACCTCATTGGAGAAGGAACGTCTCATGGCACAACGCACCGACCGAGCCGCCTCGTTCGGCCAGAACCTCTACCTTGACACCCGCGGCGCCGCCGGGAAGCCCGTACCGTTCACCGCCGCCGTCGTGAACGGGTTGGCCGCAGGCGGCGGACTGTACGTCCCCCAAGAGCTGCCCACCATGACCGTCGAGGAGATCGCCGCCCTGGCATCGCTGCCCTATGCCGAACGGGCCGCGACAGTGTACAAGGCGTTCAACATCGACCTTCCCGACAGCACCATCGACGAGCTCATGGGCCGTGCCTATGGCGAGAACTTCGACGACGCGGCCGTCTGCCCCATCACCTCCCTCGACGAGAGCACTCACATCCTCGAGCTGTGGCATGGCCCCACGAGCGCCTTCAAGGATATGGCACTCCAGTGCCTGCCGCACTTCTTCTCGGCCAGCGCGGCGAAGCTGCGCGACGAGGGAGCACTCGACCACGAGTTCATGATCCTCGTGGCCACATCCGGCGACACCGGCAAGGCCGCCCTCGAAGGGTTCTCGGGCGTGGACGGAGTCTCCATCGGCGTGCTGTTCCCCGACGGGGGCGTCAGCGACATCCAGCGCAAGCAGATGGTTACCACTACCGGCGACAACGTACGGGTGTGGGCTGTGCGCGGCAATTTCGACGACTGCCAGACCGGCGTGAAGCGCGCCTTCTCCGACGCTGCCTTCGCCGAGAAGCTCGCCGAGGAGTGCTCCGTCGCCCTGTCGAGCGCGAACTCCATCAACTGGGGACGTCTGCTGCCCCAAGTGGTGTACTACATCTCCAGCTACGCCGAGCTCATCGCCCAAGGCAAGATCGCTGCCGGCGACGAAATCGACATCTGCGTGCCCACCGGCAACTTCGGCAACATCCTGGCTGCCTGGTATGCCAAGCAGATCGGCGTGCCTGTCGGCATGCTCCTGTGCGCCAGCAACGACAACCGCGTGCTCACCGACTTCATCAACACCGGCACCTACGACATCTCCGACCGCGAGTTCATCCTCACCTCCTCGCCTTCGATGGACATCCTCGTGTCCTCCAACCTGGAACGGCAGCTCTTCGAGCTCACCGGGCGCAACGCCGAGGCCATCAGCCAATGGATGGCCGACCTGAGCGAGCGGCGCTGCTTCCGCGTCGATCCCGAGACGTTTGCCCGCGTGCGCGAGAGCTTCAGCGCCGACTCCATCGACAATGCCACCTGCCTTACCACCATCAAGAAGGTGCACGACGAGCACGGTTATCTGCTCGACCCCCACACGGCCGTTGCCTACGCCGCCGCCCAGAATCTGCGCGGCGAGAACCCGGTGCTCATCGCCTCCACAGCCCATTGGGCCAAGTTCGGCGATAACGTGTACCGCGCATTGCACGGTTTGGAGCCCGGCGAGCCGCTGCCCGAGGAGGTAGCCGCCCTGACCGGTTGCCAGCTTAACGAGCGTATCGCGCAGGAAGCGGAGCGGAGCGATATTCCCGCCGGCCTTGCCAACCTCGACACCATGGAGGTACGATTTACCGAGGTAATCGACAACGATGTGGAGGCCATCGAGTCGGCCGCCGAAGCGTTTCTGCGCCGCTAACGCCCTCCTTCGGATCGGAGAGAAGCCATGAGCCAACTTCAATCGCTCGCCTTGGGCGTGCGCCTTACGGTGACAAACCCGGTATCCGAGAGCACCTCGGCCTTCGGCCCCGGCGTCGCCAAGCTCTGCCTCGGCGTGCGCGAGCACGGATCGTTGAATGCCTCGGCGAAGGCTATTCGCATGGCTTACAGCAAGGCCTGGCGCATCCTGAAGGACACCGAAGAGTCCCTCGGTGTCCAGCTGCTCCTCCGCGACGGCGCCCACGGCTCAACTCTCACCGAAGAGGGCAATCGCCTGCTTGACGCCTATCTCTCCATTCAGGGGAAGCTCTCCGAGGAGGCCCAGGAGCTCTTCGACGACATGGTTCGCTAAATCGCGACGGTCCGGGAACGCCCTTGCTGCGCATCCTGGTCCGGAGCCGTCCGCGCAGCGCACGTTGCCGTCGGGGCCGGCTCGACGGTGATCTCAAGCCCCGATCCGCCGGACACGACTTCTTGCTCGCGCAGACCCACTCTCCAGGCTCCCACGACGACGACCCTTGTCGACGCCATCGGCGCCCCTGCAGCCGCAAGGCGACCTGAAACAACAGCCGCATCCTGGCCTGCATCGCGCTGCCGCTCTATCGGAGGAGGCCATATCTGGGAATCGTCAGAGGCCCATCCAGCGTTCCCGCATCCTTCCCCTTCCAGCACATCCTCGGGGAAATCGCTCCCCTCGATCTCGCGCTTTACCGCCTCCTCCCGCGCAGGATCGCTTCCGAATCGGTACATGCACCCGTAGCAGACGTCCATGTCCTCGAACACAGAAGTCTTGCACGTCGGGCAGAGCTTCAATTCCATCGCCAGCCCCTTCCTTTCCAATCTGCGCGCCGCACGCTCCGACGCGAGCCTGCCATCAGCACCTGATCCCCCCGCTCGAACCACGGTCCATCGCGGGCGAACCGCTCAACAACCAGCGACGCGGATCGGTGATGCAAACGCACCCTCGGAGGCACCGAACGGTGAACCCTGAGCACCCGCCCTTGCTTGTCGACAAAGGCCACGTCTATGGGATGCGCCATGGTGAATGTGTGCACGTCGTTGCACCGTGGAAACACCATCACCGTACAATCAGGGCTCCGCCGCGCTAGTCCCCGCAATCGCATCAAGGAAGTTGAGGCGATCACCCAGAGGCCGCCGAAAGGAGCAGGCGCTCCCTCCCTTATCTCGCAAGCACTTGAATGACAACGCATGCCCTCCCTCCGACAGTCGTGGCGCTGAACCAAAGCCATGAGCACCTCCCCTCTTCCTTTACTCCCGTGAGCGTTCCCTCTACCCCGGTTTTTGCTAACGTCCAACCTCGTCGAATCAACTGATCTTCCAGCCATTCGCACTCTACGGTCGCGTCCGTCTCTCGGGAAAACCCGATGGTGGACCAATCGTCGGTGGCTCTCAGCTCTTCCACGCCCGCCAAATCGGCCACCTCTGCTTCCACCCATGGCGGAGCATCCCGAACATCCCTCCCTGCGGCCGGCGTCTCCCCAGCCATCTCTCCATCGGCATCGATCAGCTGCTCGGCATAGGCTCTCCCCGAAAAGGACCTCCGAACTTCATCTTCGACTGCACCCGTCGCACTCCCCGTTACAGCGATCACCGCGCACAGACCACTTATCGCCAGTGCAGCCCCGACCGCTCTTCTTGCCTGCTTGCCGGACATCCTCTCCCCCTTAGAACAACACACCGGGCTTATACGCATCTACCACCATCGACACTTCGCGAGTCATCGGCGGTAACGCGATGCCGAATATCTCGCGACGCAGCCCCAGGCCGAACAGCGTTGGCGAATACTCCATCCGAGCCGTAAATCGGACAAGGCCGAATTCCGTGTCTTCCACGCCCACCGAAACCACCACATTTTGCGCGCCGACGGCCCGTTCCAGTTCGTCTTTCACAGCCGAAGCCACCTCCCTGCTATCCTGACCGGCCGCAGGTGCGGCACCCCACGCGCAAACCGCCTGACGCGCAACGCGGTCGAACGTCGCGCAGCTGCCCAAAAAGGCCAGTGCATTTACCACGATAACCGCCACGATGATGGCGATCGGCAGCACGACGGCAAGCTCCACCGTCGCCTGCCCCCGCTCATCGCACCCTTGCCTCCCAACCATGGTGCCCTCCTATTCCCACGGACGATCGAAGCCGAGTGATCCCGCCGCCGAGCGCAGCGCGTCGACAGCCCGCTCAACAAGGCCCTGCGCCCCCTCCGTCACCGATGGCGGCAGCGTCACCGTCAGGGGGATCGAACCGATGCCGAGCGGCAGCTCGATGCAGGCAATCTCTATCTCCAGGGCGGCAAGACGGTCGTAGGCTTCTCGCTCGACACGATCGGCCAGAGAGGCGACCGGGCTGCCAGAGCCGAGAGATGAGGCGAGCGCCTCATCTCTCACGGCCGAAAAACGCACCGCGTACTCGCCGCCGTCTGCGGCGGCTACAGCCGCTGTTTGAACGAGCACGGGCTTGAGCGGGCTCGTGTCGGCAGGCTCCAGCCCAACTGCCCCGAGCGTATCGCGCAAGGCCCCGGCGGCCCACGGGCCCAATCCGGCCGCCCCAACGAGGGGCAGGCCGTCCAAAGCGCTTTCCACCCCATCGATCAGCGCCTTCTGGCCCGATCCGTAGGCTTTGAGCATCGCATCCCAGCAATCGAGCACAATGCGCGCCGCCCCGACTGGTGCGCTTTCGGCGCCTAGGCCATCGAGCAGGTTTCCAACCACCGATGCCTCATCTGTCGCATCTTCCAACAAGGTCGCAGCAGATATGGCTGCCCGCGTGCCGAGCCACGAACGCGAGGATACGAAAGGCGATCTCGGCCTCTCTCCCGCATTGGGGGCCACCGCCAAGGCGATGCAGCCCGCCGCTCCCGGCGGCGTCGCATCGATACGCATGGACGCCGCCCCTTGAAGCGCCTCGACCACCTTGTCGAAGAGCCCCTGCGCTTCGCTTTTAACCGATTCAGCGAGAGGGGCCGCCTCACGCAGCGCCGCCCGGTACTCATCGGCGGCTCGGGCAACGGCGTCGTAATGGTACTCGAAGCCGTTGTCGATCGCCGTGGACGCCGATGCTACGCTGGCCAAAGAAGCCGCCGTGAACTTGCACTCCTCGCACACGGCGAACTGCCCTGCCTCCCAGGCACGCACCGAATCGTAGTAGTCGACCAGGCCCAGGCCCGCGCAGCCCTCCCAGGCGTGCATGACCGGAAGTTCGCCTTCGGTATCGACCGGGTACTTCGCCGTGGTGTAGAGCGAGGTCCCGCGCAGCTCATCCAGATTGCGCGGAAAGCGAGGGAGCGACCCCTCGAGAGATGTTGGCGTCTCGTGCAGCTCGCAGGCCCTCAACTGAGCGATAGCATAGGCATAGAAATCCTTGCGCAGCGCCGAACGCGCCTTCTCCTCCCCCGCATCGCTTGCAGGGCGCTCCCCCAGCAGTCGTGCCTGATAGTAGGCAAGCGCCCGATCGCGGGCCACGGTGAACGACCAGGTATCGACCGAGTGATGCATCGGGTTCGCGCCTCCCGTCAGCCCGGCAAGATGACCCGCACGCTCGTACATGCAGTAAGAAGGACTGTCGCCGCAGTCCCGTCGATAGGCCCGCTCCTTCGCCTCTTGCGCGCGGCGCGTGGCCTCTTCCGCGCGCTCGGCAGCCTCGGCCAGACCGTCCTTCTCTTCTTCCACCGCCTCGGTCAGATTGTCCTCGGCGCCATTGGCTCCGACCGCAATCGTCTCCCCCTCAGCCGGCAGCAGCAACGCCATGGCGTGATAGCCTCCCGCACGGTCGTGCCCGTTGGCCGCAGCGACGGCGGCGGCGCTGGCGGCGGCCATAAAGGGAAGCGCCCGCTGCAGCTCGTTGAGCGATTGCGCCGCGCGCTCGGCAAACGCATCCCGCGCATCGAGGATCTTCTGACCCGCCGATATCAGCTTCGCTCCCAACTCAGCAGCCGGCGGAACGCACAACCCAACCACACCCAGGCCGTAGGAGGTAATACCCAGCAGCGTCATGGACAGAACAGCGCCATCTACCACCCGCACGGCGATCATGAACTCGGCCACCTGGTTCTCGGCAGCAAGAGCCGCCGCATCGGCCACCTCCTGCACCTCGGCAGACAGTGTATTGATGCGGTACACCTGCGTCGCCGAGAACAGCAGCGACAGCGATACCAGAAGCGCCACGGCCATACCCGCCGTCGTGAGCCCCTCCTCGTCCCGAATAAACCGTTCAACTCTCATCACGCCATGCACCTGCCTTATCGTTCGGATGACTTCCCCCAAGGGATTCCTGTGCCCATGACGCCCGCGTCGGAGCCTCGACCTCCACCTCGATGACGAGATTGCCGCGCTCATTGACAAGCCCGAGGAGCGTCGCTCCCATATCGAGCAGCGGCAGCGGGCGAACCTCGGTGCGCACCACCACCCGCGATCGATCGGCCGAACCGCCTCCCTCGCACATCACCTCCCACGTGCATCCGCCACGATGCACGTGGAAGTTGTCATGCTGGGGAATAGCGCCCAGGCGACGCTTGACGAAATCGACGCAGGCCGTCGCATCCCCTTCTCCGGTCGCCAGCAGACGGCAGGCCTCTGAAGCCGCAGAGGCCATAACCATACGGTCGTAGAGAACGATGCCGGGCTGCGCGAGCAACAGCACAAGCAGAAAAACAATGGGCAATCCAAAGGCTGCCTCCACCGTGGTCTGCCCGCACTCGCGAGGCCTGCCCGCCCTGACACGCCCTGGCATTCCGTCTCCTCTCCTTAGAAACTGAACACATCGATGACCCAGCTAGCCGCACCCTGCATATGATGAGAGGCGGAGAGCAGCGCATGGTCTATTACGAGCCCCGACGAGAGCATGCGCCACACGGCCCCTCCCGCCAGAATCACGCAGACGAAGGCGGCTGCCACGATGGCATACTCGACCGTACTCTGTCCGCAGTCCCCTACAGCCCGTTGATGCCGCTCGCAATGGCATCCCAGAGCTCTTGCAATTTGGGGCGGAACAAGGTGATGGCGATAATGGCGATGACCACCAGCACGCCGACCAAAATGGCGTACTCGGTCGTTCCCTGCCCCTTGGCCTCGGCGAGCTTCGCGCGGGCAGAGACAAAAGCTCCAATCGTCGCGCGGCCCGCCATCTCCCAACCGCGGCGCGCCGCGGCGATCGTCTTCTCGATTGCTTTCATAATGCGTTTCCTTTCCATGTCTGTTCTCCATCAAAACCCTCCTGCCAACTCGAGCAGAACGGGACCGAGCACCAACATCAGCATCGCCGGCAAGATGAGCACGCCGGTAGGCACCATCATCTTCACGGGCGCCTTCGCCACCTGCTCCTGCTTACGGGCCTTGTATCCGGCACGCGCCTCACGGGCGGCATCCTCCAAGTTGTCCGCCAGCGTTGAACCGAACCGCAGCGAGCGAACGATGTTCTCCATCACCCGCGCGAGGAGAGGGGAGGCGTAGGAAGCCGCCACCTCCCTCAACGCCTCGTCGCGTGCGATAAGGCCGCATGCCCACTGCCGATGAGCCGCCCGAAGCGTCTCGGCGAGCATCGTCTCGAAGTGGCCGGTGTACATCTCGAGGCTCCTGTCGAACGACAGGCCGCTGCGCATCCCCAATGCCACGACGTCGAGCATCTCCGACAAGTCGCGCTCCATAGCCTCGGCTCTGCGGCGGCTGCGCACCGAGAGCGCCCGCGGAAGCGCCTGCCACCCCAGCACGGCGCCGGCTATCGCCAGGAGCATGCCGAGCTCCACCGTGACCAGGCATCCGACGACGGCACCTCCCGCAGCCCCCATCAACGCCAACCGAAAGCGCGCCTCCCAAAACCCCGCATCGGTGAGCCGGCCGGCAACCCCGGCGGGTGCTGCACGGGCCTCGACGCCCCCTCGACGCCGAAGGGCCAAAGGCGCTATCGTGCGGGCCAACGGACTCAGCAGGCGCTGTGACACCTCGATCCCGTAGGCAATGATCTGCTCGTCAACCGTCGGACGTCCCGCAGTCTCGGTCGACATCCTCTGCTCCCCCGATCCGCCCACGCTCTCGGCCACAGCCGCCCGATAGCGCACCCGGCGCCTCCAGGTTTCCGCAAGACGCCAGAGCATCCACCCGACGCCGAAGGCGCTCGCCGCGGCTCCTGCCGCGAGAATCGATCCCAGTATTCCTTCCCCCACAGCGCTCACCCCCCGCTCACATCGAGGAGGCGGTGCACGGCCAGCACGCCGACGGCCTGCATCGCCAGGGCCGCCGCCAACAGCAGCATTCCCGGCAGGCTCTCGAAGAACGGCGCAAGAAACCCCGGACTCATAAGCGAGAAAATGCCAACGAGCACAAAGGGCATGATGGTGACGATGCGAGCGGACAACTTCGCCTGAGCCGTCTGGACCCGCAGCGATCGCTCGAGCTCGATCTCCCCCTCTACCGACTCGCGAGCGGCATCGAGCACCGAGGCCAGGCTACCGCCGCTCGCATGCTGCACATCGAGCGCCACGGCAATGAATGCGAGCTCCGAAGCGTCCGATCGGCAGCGAAATACCGCCAGCGCCTCACCAGCGGTCGCCCCTGTCTCCAGCAGGCGGGCCGATGCGAGAAACAGGTCGCCCAGCGGCCCCTTCATTTCAGAGCCCGTCTGGCGAAGCGTCTGCATGAGGGACAGACCTGCCCGAAAGCAGACGCCAACCGAACGCAGGGCGTCGGGAATCTCGTCGCGCAGCGCGCACGCCCGTCGCTCCGCATCGCTTTTGGCCCAGCCGGAGAAAGTCACCAGGGCGCATCCGGCGACAGCGATGCCGAACACAGGCGATCCCGTCGCCAGCCATCCGATACCGACCAGGACGAGCGTCGCCGCGATCGTCGTCGACAGGAGGGGCACGCGGGCAACGTCGATACCCCGCGCGCGCAGCGCCAGGCACTCACAGTCCACCACGCGCCGAACAAAAGGGCGGCGTAAAAGCGCTTCGGCCAGGGGAACCAAGGGGGCTACCCCGTGTCGGAGCCGCTCCGCCATACGTCCGGCCCGCCCCCGATGCTTCTCCCCGCCTAAAGCCCTCTGTGCACGCTCCCTCCGACGAGAACGATCAATCCAGGCTCGTCCGACGGAAAAGCCCGCTCCAGCCGCTGACATCACGCCGACAAGCGTATATCCAACGAGCGTATCCATTGCTTCACCTCCTTCTTGTCGGCAACGGCCGCTGCCGGAAGATCGTCGATCCAGGCCGGGTAGTCGAACCAGCGCCCTGTCTGCTGCCCCATCTCGCGCCGGTACAGCGTCGTGAGGGCGCACCGTCGCCGATCGACGTCGAACGCCATGGAGGCGATCTCTGCCACACATCGCGTGCCGTCGGGGCGGCGCGACGTCTGGATCACCAAATCGAAGGCGTTCCCGATTTGCGCCTCGATGGCGTCCACCGGCAATTCCACCCCGTAGCGCACCATGGTCACCAAGCGATCGACCGCTTCGCGCGGCGAGTTCGCATGCAACGTCGTCAACGACCCGTCGTGACCCGTATTCATGGCCTGCAGCATATCGATGGCCTCCTCGGAGCGACACTCGCCGACGATGATGCGGTCGGGGCGCATGCGCAGGGCATTAGCCACCAGCTCGCGTATGGTCACCTCGCCCGTCCCCTCGGCATTGGCCGCCCGGGCTTCCAAGCGCACCACATGAGGATGTTCGTCGAATTTGAGCTCGGCGGCGTCCTCGATCGTGATGATCCGCTCCCCGAAGGAGATATGGAACGAGAGGGCGTTGAGCAGCGTGGTCTTGCCGCTGCCGGTGCCTCCCGCTACTGCCATGGACTTGCGAGCACTGACTGCCCAGACGAGGAACTGCTCCACTGTCTCGTCGAACGAGCCGAGGTTCCTCAGCTGAACGAGGCTCAAGGCCTTGCGCGTGAACGACCGGATGGTCAGGCACGGGCCGTCAATGGCAAGGGGAGGCACCACGGCATGCACGCGATGCCCTTGGGGCAGCCGTGCGCTCACCAGCGGCGACGACTCGTCGATACGGCGGCCCAACGGACCGAGGATACGGTCGATAAGAGCCCTAACCTGGTCATCGCTCTCAAATTTCACCGAAGCGAGCTCAAGGCGCCCGTTCCGTTCCACGTATACGCTGTGCGTACCGTTCACCATAATCTCCGTTACAGCCTCGTCGTGAATGAGCGCATCGAGCGGCCCGAAGCCGAAGATCGTATCGATAAGCCCGTTCACAAGCCCGCGAAAGACAAGAGGGTCGAGGGCACGCCAGGGATCGTGCATCGCCGCGCGGCGGCAGGCGGCGCGAACCTCGTTGCGTGCCCGCTCGGGACTCTCGTCCGCCATGGCCGCCACGCGGTCCAAGGGCACGATCTCCCCCACCGCAGAGCGCAACGTCTCGATGCCGATGCGGACGCGTCCATCGTCCTCTCCCCTTCGCTCGTCTTCTATCGCCTGCACACGCTCGAGCAGCGACATGACGCTCACCTCCCCTCGCCTAGCGGCACTCGTATCTCATCACGCTGCGCCCGGCTCCGGCGGCGCGAGGCTCTGCGCATGTGCTTTTTCTCACGCACGCGGGCCCCCTTCAGCCCCCAGCGCGCGATTACCCCCTCCTGAGCCACGCCTTGGCAAAGCGCCGTGCCCCTCGGCAGCAATTCGCCCAGCAAACGATCCACGCTCGCGCACAGGTCGTTGCCCGAGGCAAAGAGCGCCGGCGCCGAGGCCGCGCCCAAAAGTTCCTCAACCTCTCGACCGCCATCGGCCAGCTCTATCACCGGAGCTCCCTGAAGAGCGCTCGACACGTCGATAGAGGTGAAGGGAGCATGGCGGCCGCATCGGTTGAGCACCAGCACGAACGAGCTTGTGGCAACGCCGCAGCGAAGGCACAGGTCGAGGGCCCGTCGGCAAGCACGCACCGAAGATGCTCGCTGGTCGATGAGAAACACGACAGCGGCGCTGCGCTCCAGCAGGCGCACCTGCTGCTCGTTCCAGCTTCCTCCCGTATCGACGACTACGAAATCGAAGCGGCCGAGCGCCTCCTGCACTGCCCTATCGAGCGGCCCGGCAAGCACCTCGGCTAACTCGGGGCGGCCCGGCGCCTCGATGAGCGCAACCTCTCCAGCCGACACCTCAGGAAGCAGCGCCGAATCTTCCGCCAGAGCGTCAAGAGAAACATGCGCATCGGCCGCACCGATTTCACCTAGATCGCCGAATTGGAGATCGGCATCGATCAAAGCGCAGCGCAAGCCGCGTCGGGCCGCTCCGTGGGCCAACACGGTCGCCACCGTGCTCTTCCCGACACCCCCGCTTCCGCTGACCACGGTTAGCAGAAACCCCCCAGCTCTTTCTTCCTCCCGACTCCTCCCCGAAGCGTCGTCCGCAGCGATGGCGGCGGTATCGGGAACGACCTCCGCGCTCAGACGCCGCACAACTTCGTCCAGGGAGAGGACGCCGTCCAAGTGCGCCGCAGCCAGACGGGAGCGCACCGACCCCGTTTCCTCGCAGGCTGCCAAATACACGCGGCAGGCGGGAGCGTCGACCTTCAGCGCGGCGGCGAGGTTGATCCCCTCGACCTCTTCGCTGGACAGCACAATGGCCTCTTCTATCGCCGGGGATGCGGCAATCGCCTCACGTGCAGCGCGGGCACGGGAGCACACCGTGAGCCATGGAGCTTCGAGGAGGGTCGGGTCAAGGCCTCGACTCGTCAACGCCACCTGTTGCTCCGCATCGGCGCAGAGCAGCTTTCTCACCATCGCGCTCACAGAACCGCCCCCTCAGCTGACGGCGCCTCGCTCGGCGCACTTTCCTCCGCAGGCGGCGCCTCAATCGCCGCCGCCTCCTGCTCCGACGCCGGTGTATCGCTCGGCACCGCGCCGCCGTCGGCAGGCACCTCGACTGCGCCATCTAAAGCCGCCTCCGCGCCTCCGGACTCAGATCCCGCCGTAGCGGGCAGGGCGAAATACAGCTCCAGATTCTGTGCGGCGGACACGATCTCCTGCACGCGCTCGGGGGCCACGGCAAGGGTGATCCATGCATTGGACGCGGCGGCCGACCCCGTCTCCGCTGACGCGCTCGAGGCGAGAACGAGCGCCCCCTCAACCAGCCTCGTCGTAGAAACAGGGCCTGTAGCGTACACATCCACGTGCATGCCGGCCTCCACCGAGCCGCCCACCGCTTGCACCGCTCGCGCAGGAACACTGATGGCGGCAAGGCCCTGCGGCACGCTGATATCAGCCTCCTGCGCCTCGGTGCGCCGGACGCTGAGCACTTCGCCCTTGATGACCGGCGAGCCCAAGCGCTGCCCCACAATGCCCGACGGCTCTGTCACCGCGCCGTCGGGAAGCAAATCGGCCACCCACATCTTGGTGGCGACCGCCGAGCCGTCCACCACTTCGCCAGGCGCCAGATCGCGCGTGGCCACGCACACCTCGACCTGCTCTCCTCCGTAACGCGCAAGGGCCTCCGCCCGCGCCTCATCGACCTCCCCGCGCACCTCGGCCATGTACAGCCCGACGCATAATGAGCAGCACAGCCCGCAGGTCAGGCCGGCCAGCGTTGTCTTCTTCATGAGCCATCCCATCTCGTGTTCTCAGGAAACACTGGGCATTATGCCCGCGCATAACCGTCAAACGATCTCGAGAATGACCCGTTTGGAGCCGTCCGGGAACCGCCCCCGAACCGTCCGGCCACCGTCTACAAACCGCTCGGGAGCCGTCCGCGAGCCTCCCCCGAACCGCAGAAAGCCTCAAGCACTGGGGGAGGGTATGCCGCGCGCCATGCCCCCAGACGATCATTTGGCGCACGAGCAGGCAGCGGCTGCAACAACAAGCCGCTGCAGCCGACGGCGCCGTTGGCGCGTGATTGGCACATCTATGGATGCGGCTCGTCAGGAGGAACCCACAGCGTGAACCCTGCGCCATTCGCGGTTGATTTGCAGATTCGGTGCGGACGAACCCTGAAAACGAAAACAGGTCACCGCCTCTAAAATAAGCGATGACCTGCGAATACTTCTGGTGGTCGCGGAGGGATTTGAACCCACCGCCGATGAGCTTTCTACCTGGGGAAACTCCGCTTCGGTCTGCCATGTCTGCCAAATTCACAAGCCCTCCACGGCCTATCCGAGCGCCGCGTCGATGATGTCGGCGTCCTCGTAGAGGTCGGCTATCCGGTGCTTCACGTAGCGGTTGAGCGTCGTGGTCACGTCCACGTGCCCCATCCAGCGGGACAGCTTGGACACCTCGATGCCGGCGGTGATGCAGCTCGTGCCGAAGCTGTGGCGCATGGAGAACTGAGTCATGCGCGGCACGGGGGTGCCGTCGTCGAACCTCGCGCCGTCGCGGAACACCTTCTGGAGCCTGCCCCTGGCGGTGGACGGGTTCATCCTGCCCCCGTCGAGCCCGCGCACTACGGGGCCGTCGGGCAGGTCCCAGCCCTCCATGATCTCGCGGGCCCTGCGCATCATGGGCACGTCCCGGACGGCCTTGGGGGTCTTCGGCGGCCCCAGCTCCGGGCCGTGCTCGCCCTCGGTGTAGGCCTGCCGTATCCCGATCTTGCGGCCGGCGATGTCCACGTCGCACGCATCCAGGCCCAGCACCTCTCCCTTGCGCAGCCCGAAGAGCAGCCCGAGCACCACCATGCGCTCCTCCGGCGCGCCCTCCCATCCCCGGTGCACCCAGTCCACCACGCGGCCTATCTTCTCGAAGCTGGTGAGCCACACCCCAAGGGCCTCGGGGTCCGGCCGGGAGGCGGCGGGGTACTCGTACCGGAAGCCGGCGGGGTTGACGGGGACCACGCCCATCTCCACGGCCAGGGACATGACCGAGGACAGCGTCTCGCGGGCGTTGGTGGCGGTCTTCCTCGTGGGGCACGACATGAGCATGCGCTGTATCTGCAGCCGCCCTATGTCCTCCATGGCCATGCCGCCGAGCGCCGGCAGTATGCGGAGGTCGAGGTCGCGCTTGTAGCCCTTCACCGTGGATCCCTTCAGGCGCGTCTTCTGCGGCCAGAAGAAGTCCGCCACGAACTCCGCCAGGGCTATGCGGCCGTAGGACTTGCCGCGGGCCCGCTCCTTCTCCACGAGCCACGCCCGCTCGGCGCGCTCCGCCTCGGCCTTCGTGCGGCACTGCCTGGTGCGCCTGTCGCGCGAGCCGTCGAGGCGCCGGCCCATGGTCACGTCGGCGACCCACAGGCCGCTGTCCAGCCTCCTCACGGACATGGTACAATCACCTAGCCTTCCGTTGATCGGTCGGTATTGCTTTGAGCCCCGCGCCATCCGCCAAGATTCAGCGGGGCTCGCCTGTATACATTTTCTGTTGTCAAACCCGCTTGACAACATTTTTCGTTGTAGGCGACTCCTCCCCTACCATGTCTGCAGATGATAGGAGGCCGCTATGATAGTCCCGAAAATTCTCTGCATCCTCGTGCCGATCTGCGCCGCACTCGCCGCCGCGGCGTTCAGGATCTACATGGAGGATGCGCCCGGATCATCCTCCCGTACGCGCACGGACGGCGCTTGCGATATTCACTGCGATCTCCACGCCGCACGATGCGGATATGAACAAGAGCACAGCCTCGACGATCTCACCCGACAAGAAACCGAGCATGCCAGATGCGGCAACAACGCACAGTCCTATGGCAACTGATGCCAGCATCATCGAAACGCTCCCGAGCAGCCTAACGACAAGCGGAACCGGTCTGCCGCGAGATGCCGCCTTGACCTCGACCGTGCCGACGATCGACTTCCTCAGGGCCCTCATCGCATCGCGCTCGTTCTGGAGCGACCTCGACTGCTCCATCTGCCGGTAGATCTCGATCTCTTGGAGCACCGCGTCCCGCCACGTCCGGCGGCTGCGGAACTTCAGCAGCAGCTCCACCGCCGCCACGCCGAGCGTCATCACCGTGATGACGAACCCCGGCAGGATCGTTTGCTCGAACGAGATCACGGCATCACCTCCCTACTCCATCTCCCTACGCGCTCCTCAGCGACGGCGCACTATCCTCAGGCCCCGCTGCCTGAGCTCGCGCGCCCTCGGATGCGCGGATGCCCCTCACTGCCCCGGCGGCCGCGTCCTTCCCGGCATCTGAGAGGCGGGCGTAGTCATCGTTCATGACGGCCTGCCGTGGGTCGGCATAACTGTCAGCCTTAAAATCTCGGCCGGCAAGTTCGTCTAGGGTACACCCCAGAACATCAGCAAACTCCCAAGCAAGTTCCAAAGTAATGGGTCTGGCCCCTTGCTCATAGTTTGTATAGGTGTCCTTACTCATGCCGATATGTTCGGCGAAAGCCTTGGCGCTCTTGAAGCCCCGGTCTTTTCTAATTCGTTGAAGCTGCGTTTTCATGCGGGACCTCCTCTCGCAGCGAGATATTACCCGCACTGAACAAAATTAGCAATCTTTTTTACAAAATCTTGTTGACACTTTGCTCGTTCTGAGTAAGATAGCTAATTAGTTAGTTCGCTCCGAACTAAAAACGAAGGAAGGAACAGCGCAATGAAGATCGACCGCAACGCATTTGACGCCCGCCGCAGCAACTGGGTGAGCGGCAGCCACGACGGGTACACCTTCGAGGCCAAGGTGTTCGCCGAGCCTAGCATGTTCGGCATCCCCACTCCACGATTCGAGGACGGCGGCAACGTCTCCAAGCTGGTCATCCGCGACGCCGAGGGGCGCGAGGTTTACGCCTACGACCGCGGGCCGTGCTACGGCGAGACGGTCCCCCACTACGCCGACGTCGCCAACGAGATCGTGGCCGCCCTAGAGGCCGAGTTCTGCGAGGAGGCGTAAGCGATGAGGAACGAGAAGCTGTACCGCCAGGCTATCGAGATCGCCTCCTATGCTGAGGAGCGGTTCCTGGAAGCGCATGAGAAGAACCGCGCGGTATCGCCGGAACTCAGGGAGAGGCACCGCGAGACGTTCGTGCAGCCGGCCGCCGCCGAGGCGTGTGCCCAGCAGAGCCTCATCGCCGAGCTGTTCGGCGTGTCCGAGGAGAAGGTGCACCAGGACCTGGCCAGCGCCATCCTCGCGCGCTAGGCGCCCCGTCAGGCCACCCGCGGCGACGTTAACAACGCGGGGCAGCTTGGGAACCGAATAAGGAGGGCGGCAATCGCTGTTCAAGAAACTAGTAAAGGCCGCTGTCCCGGATCACAGCGAACCCCCTTCCTGCCGCCCTCCTTATTCGGTTCCCAAGCCCCTCATTCCACACCCGCACTGAGTTGGCAGATGCAATCCCGCCAAGGCATTGCATCCCCCAGATCACTGCGAGAACACAGGAAGGAGGAAAACATGGCATGCACCAAGGAGCAAGTCGGAGAGTGCATCCGCGCGGAGCGTGCACGACGCAAGTGGAGCCGCGATGACCTTGCGGAAGAAACCGGCATCCCGGCAACCACCATCGGCTCGTACGAGAACGCTAAGAGCGGCATCACCCTCGACAACGCCTGGGCATTGGCCGATGCGTTCAAGATGCCCATCGGCTCTCTCTTCGGCCGCGACGAGAGCAAGTACGAGAAAGCAAGCTAACCGACCAAGGAAGGAGCACCCACATGGAAGGCGGCGGAGGACCCCGGCGGCGCGTACGCCGTTGCCGAACTCGGCAAGGCGTACGCCGCCATCCTGGACGCCGAGGCGAGGCGCGACGCCTCAAGCATCGGCTCCAAGCTGCTCGAAGAGATCAACAACCTGTAGAGGAGGAACACATGAACGAACTCAACATCCGAGAGGTGGTCGGCCTCATCGCCGACGCCCTGTCCGAGGGCGCCCGGGCCGTGGTCGCCATCGAGCGCAAGCCGGGCGGCGCGGGCTGCGGCCTGACCGTCTCGAAGGCCCCCAGCTGCGTGCTGGACGCCGTGACCGACAACGGCTACTACGCCGCCCCCGACTTCGGTGGCACCGTCATCGCCGCCGAGGAGGTGCTCTGATGGAGAACCGCGTGAAAGTGCGCGCCTGTTTCCAGGGCTGCAACATCAAGAGCGGCAAGACCGTCATGCAGTTCGAGCTGGACCCCGAGCACAAGGGCGCCCTTCCCCAGCTGGCCATTATGACGGGCACCTTCACCACGCTCGAAATGACCAGCGACCAGCTGGTCATCCCGGTGGATGCGAGCAGCGGCGAGGTCCTGGACGGCCAGGATGAGACCTTCGACGAGGAGTTCTGGGTCGACGGTGAGCCGATCGCCTTCGAGCTGCCGCCCGCCGGCTTCGAGTACGAGGAGGACGAGGCGGCATGATCACCGAGTGGCCCGTGCCCGCCGAGTTCCCGCTCTACGCGCCCATCGACAGGGCCGCGGAGATCGCCGGGGTGTCGCGGGACAAGATGCGGGAGTGGGCGCACGACCAGCGCGACCCGCTGCCGCAGATACCGTGCGGCAGGAAGCGCCTCGTTCGCATCGGGGCCCTGCCGGAGTACCTGATGAGGAGGGAGTGCGTATGAGGAAGATCGAGATGCCGGCGCGGGGCGGGTCCAATCGCATCCCGCGCCGGAAGGTGCATCGTCGCCCTTACGCGACGCCGGAAGTGTACCGCATCGCGGGGCTTCGCATCAAGGCCCTGGCCCGCGCGGCCGCGCCGTTTTTGGCGTGCCTGGCGCTGCTGCTGGCCGTGTGGGGCTACTCCATCGCCTTGTGGGACACGGCCTACAACGTGGGCCTGGGGGCATCGGGGGCTGGCCATGCGCAACGCTGACGGAATCGAGACCGCCCTCTACGACGGGGTGCCCATGACGCCCGAGCGGCGCGTGGAGCACGCCCTGGCCTGGATCGCCGGGGACTACCCCCGCAAGTGGCTGCGCCTCGTGAACCTCTGCGAGGAGGCGGCCTGGTCGGGCTGGCCCCGCATCCGCCGCGGCGACCTGTACGTGCTGGCCTCGCAGCAGGGGCTGGACATCACGCTGTGCCGCGAGTTCCGCATGGACAACAACCTGTGGAGCGTGCTCAGCCGCTACCTGCTGATGTTCCGCCCGTCCCTGGCCGCCGTGATCTTCCCGAAGACCACCAAGGCGCTCGATGACGGCTCCATCGACTTCGAGGCCCTGTGGCACGACCAGGTTGCGCGCAACACGTTCTTCCGCGCCCCCACGTGGGAGGCCGCTGCCAAGAGGGGGCGGTCGGCATGAACATCGTGGCCGTGGACCCCGGCACCTCCAACACCGGCATCGTGTACATGAACGAGCGCCGCATCATCTGCGCCAAGACCCTGCGCTACAAGAGCACGGTGAAGGCCGACCAGTACGCCCTGCGCGATCGCGCCGACAACATCGCGCGGCAGCTGAGCGCGTGGGTGGCCGACAAGCCCCACGAGGTCATCGTCATAGAGGGCTTCCTGGGCTACCCGGGCAAGGGCGGCGGCTACGTCTTCCAGACCCCGTACCTGTGCGGCTACCTCCACGCGGCCCTGCGCGGCGAGGAGATCGCCATACAGACCAGCAGGCAGGTGCTCAACCCGAAGTCCCGGGGCAACACGGCCGACCTTCGCACCCTCATGGAGCGCGGCGCGAACCCCTACCCCGGGTGCGAGCACTGCACCAACGACCACCTGCGAGCGGCCGCGTGCCACGGGGCGTACTACCTCGCGCACCATCTGAGGCCGGGCCATGCGTAAGGGGGCCAAGAGGCGGGACTGGTCGGTCGAGGAGGAGCGGTACCTCGCGGCGAGCGCGGGGCGCATCCCGAAGCGGGACATATGCCTCAAGCTGCGCCGGTCCTCCAAGAGCGTCGAGCGGAAGGCCGCCGCCATGCGGGCGGCGGGCGCCGACATCGACCTGAGGTGCTACCGCCCGTCCCTCTCCCCCTGCCCGCGGTGCGGGTGCATGTCGGGGACCATCGACAGGCGCGGCCTGTGCGAGCCGTGCAGGCGCCGGGAGCAGCTGGCGGCCATCCAGTCGAGGATAGCGGCCATGCTCCCCCGGCTGCCGGCCGCCGAGCGGGCCGTCTACGCGCGGACCGAGTCCATGCTCGAGTCCCGCGCCGAGCCGCTGCCGGAGGCGCCCGACACGTCGGGCATGAGCAGGTGGCGCAGGGCCTACCGCGAGGAGGCTCACGCGCTGGCGGTCGAGCAGGCCGTCGCGCGCAACCTGCGCCGCGAGGTCAAGGCGGCGCAGAAGCGCAAGGAGCGCATCCAGAAAAAACTGAAATCAATGGGGGTTACCCAGATAGGAGCAGAGAAATGAAGAAAAAGAAGATGCAGGCGATGATGGCCGCGGGGCCCCACATCCCCGTGGAGGTGGCCACGGCGCTGATCGACGAAATCGACGCCTCCGATCCGGATTCCGGCATGGGGGACTTCGGCAAGGGCGCCGCGGCGGCCCTCGCGTTCCTCTCGTGCGGGCCCGAGTACGGCATGCACGGGGCCGGCTTCGCCGACTTCATGGCCAACGCCAAGGCCGTCGCCGATCGCGCGGCCGAGCCCCCCGAGGAGGTCGTCGGGGCCGCCATGGAGGTCATCGCGCAGCTGGAGGCCATGGGCGTGAGCGTCGTGAGCGCCGCCATCGTGAAGGAGGTGCCCCGTGGCTAGCATAGAGACCGTCAGCATCGAGGACGTCTACCCCCTGACCGACGAGTACGGCAACTCGATGGCCCGCCGCGACTACTCGCTCAAGGCCAACAAGGACTACGTCAAGCGCCTGGCCGAGTCGTTCAACCCCGAGACCAAGCTGCCCGACGAGCCCGTCGTGCTCGTGCGCGACGGCGGGGTCTACCGCATCAAGACCGGCAACTCCCGCGTTGAGGCCATGAAGCTGCTCAAGGTCAAGTCCTTCCCGGCCGTGGTGGAGGACGGCGACGCCGGGGCGGTCGTGGAGGCCGCCTGGCGCACCGACACCAAGAAGACCTACGAGGCCGAGGAGCGCGCCGAGATATTCAAGGCCCTCACCCTGTTCGGCGACGACGAGTACGTGGGCCGGATCACCGGCATCGACGCCGAGCGCGTCAAGCGCATCCGGAAGGGCTCGAAGCGCGCCGGCGAGGCCATGGAGCAGATGACCATGGACTGGATGGAGGCCGTGGGCGAGTTCGAGGGCGACCCCGAGGCCGCCAAGGCCATCCTGGACGCCGGGGCGAGCGGCTGGAGGTACGAGGCGCAGCAGCGGCGGGCGGCGGCGGCCCGTGCGCGGTGGCGCGCCGAGATGGAGGCGGCCCTGGCCGATGCGGGCGTGGAGGTCGCAGACGGGACCCCGGACGGCATGCACTACAAGAAGCTCCTCAAATCCCCGGGAGACCTCGCCGACATCGACATCGAGCCGGGCGCGAAGGCCGAGTTCAACAAGTGGAACACCTGCGCGTGGCTCTACTTCCCCGGCGGGGGGAAGGCCGCCGACCCCGAGAGGGAGCAGATGCTCGCCCGGCGCGACGAGGCCGGATCCCAGTTCGAGGAGGCCGACAAGTCCCGCTCCAAGTGGCTCGCCGAGCACCTGGAGGAGATCGACCCGGCCGCCATCCTCAAGGCGCTGCCGGCGGGCGCCGAGATCGAGGTGTACGACTACGACGTGATCAAGTTCTGCGAGGCGCACGGGGCGGAGATCCCGATCGGGCCCGCCGTGACCGTCGCCGCGTTCTGCGAGGCGAGCGCCAAGCCGTGGGGCAAGTGGAGCGACAGCCCGGACCCGGACGGCTGCCGCAGCTTCGTGGCGCTGACCGACGCCATGGAGCTGTGCGGCTACGAGCCGCCCGAGGCGGAGCAGAAGCTGTACCAGACGTGCGTAGACGCCATCGGGAAGGAGGACGCAGATGAGTAGCGATGCCGTGGAAGTCGCCGCCGAGGTCATCGAGCCGACCGGCGAGCTGGCCGTGACGTACACGCCGGCCGTGATCGACGACAACCTCGAAGCCCTCAACGCCTTCGTCGAACAGCAGATCGCGCCCTACATCGGCGCGCAGATCGACCCTAACGACTACGAGCAGGTCAAGGAAGCGCGCAAGTGCATGGCAGACCTCAACAAGCTGAAGAACCCTATCGAGGCGGAGCGCAAGCGCATCAAGCGCGAGTACGAGGCGCCGCTCAAGGCGCTGGAGAGCAGGGTCAAGGCGATCACGGCCAAGATCGACGAGGCGCGCGCCGTCCTCAAGGTCCAGGTCGACGAGGCCGATGCCCGCTTCAAGGAGCTGCGCCGCGCCGTCCTCGCGGAGGAGTACGAGGGCTGCGCCGGCCCGATCGCCGACGTCATCCCCTTCGCGGCCGTCCTCGAGGACGCGTGGCTCAACCGCTCCACGCCCGAGGCGAAGGCAGCCGACGCCCTGTACGAGAAGGTGGGGAAGGCGCTCAAGGGCTACAAGACGCTGCAGACCAAGGAGCTCGTCCACAAGGACGAGGTGGTCAAGCACTACGCCGATACCCTCGACCTCATCGCCGCGCTTGAGCTGGAGGACAGGCTGAACGAGCGCGACCGCGAGATGGCCGAGTTCAAGGCGGCCCAGGAAGCCGCCCGCCTCGTCGCCGAGGAGCGCAGGGCCCCCGAGCCTGAGCCCGAGCCCCAGCCGGAGCCAGCGCCCCGGGCGGAGCCTGCGGCCGATCGGTTCAGATGGGCGCTGTCCATGGAGTTCGAGGGCACCAAGGAGTTCGCCACCTCCGTGGCCCGCACCCTCAAAGGCCTGGGGCTCACGGGAGCATCCATCGTCTGCACCGGGGTGATCGGACATGACTAGCGAGATAGTGCGTTACAAGGCCGACAACGGCCAGGACATCGAGGTGACCGAGCAGGACGTGCGCGACCTCATGGCCGCCAACGGCACCACCACGTCGAACGTGACGGCGCAGGAGATAAAGACATACCTGCGCCTGTGCCAGGCCCAGCGCCTCAACCCCTTCACGAAGGACGCCTACCTCGTGAAGTACGGCACGAGCCCGGCCACCATCATCGCCGGCAAGGAGACGTTCACCAAGCGAGCGCAGCGAAATCCCAGGTTCCGGGGGTTCGAGGCCGGCATCACCATCTTCGGCACTGACGGCAAGCTCCACCGCCGGGAAGGCTCCATGCTCCTCGACGGGGAGATCGTCGTGGGCGGCTGGTGCAAGGTGTACATAGCCGGCTACGAGGCCCCCATGTACGACGAGGTTTCCTTCTCCGAGTACAACACCGGCAAGAGCAACTGGCTGAAGATACCGGCGACCATGATCCGCAAGGTGGCCATCTGCCACGCCCTGCGCGAGGCGTTCCCCGAGGACCTGGGGGGCCTCTACGGGGCCGAGGAGATGGACCAGGCCGCGCCGCAGCAGTCCTATGAGGAGCCCGCGCCCCAGGCGCCCGCAGCGGTGGCCGTCGAGGCGGCCCAGGCGCCTCCCGAGCCGCCGGCGGCCCGGCCCATCGACGAGTACAAGCTCGCGCTCGTCCGCGCCCGCGACGAGCGCGGCGTCCCCGTGAAGGAGGCCATGGCCAAGGTGCGGGAGACCATCTCCAAGCCGCCCGAGGAGTACGACGCGGCTGACATCGCCTCCGCCGTGGCCATCGTGGACGCCCTGGGTGCGCCCGAGCCCGAGTACGAGCTCGTGGAGGAGCCGCTGCCCCTGTCCGAGTACGACATCCCGTTCTAAGGGGGCAGGCGCATGGGAATGGTAATCCACGATGACTTCTGGGCGGCATGCCAGGCCATGCCCGAGAAGCAGCGCGCCCCGTTCCTCTACGCCCTGGCCGAGTACCGCTTCGAGAAGAAGGAGCCGAAGGGCAGCCCCGCGTGGCTGCCCACCTTCATCGCCTTCAAGCAGCGAATCGACTTGAGCGACGAGGCGAGCGCCAAGGGGCGCAAGATGGCCGAGGCGAGATGGGGCAAGAAGAGGGCGGCATCGGACGGACGCGATGCCGCCGCAACGCACGGGCACGATGCACGAGCAGATGCGCAAGCATATGCGCGTGCATATGCAGCAGTATCGGAGTCGTTCGATGCTGAGAAAGAGAAAGAGATAGGAGTAGATATACCCCCCTATAGTCCCCCCGCGATCAGCATCGAGGACGCGCCGTTCTGGATGCGCTGCCTCGCCGCATTCAACGACGCGAGGGGGACGGCCTACACGACGATGCCCGAGAAGTGCCGGCGCACGCTGGAGCGGGCGGAGGGCTCCTACACGGTCGAGCAGGTCGGCGCCATGGTCGCCTACAAGTGCGACCAGCTGGCCAAGACGAGGTGGAAGGGGTGCCGCACGCCGAGCTTCCTCTTCTCGCCCGACCACTTCGAGGAGTGCATGCACCAGTCCATCGAGGCGCGGGAGGAGGCCGACCGCTATGCAGACTACGCCTAGGGGCTTCGTCTCCGGCCCCAAGCCGTGCCCCCACTGCGGGCGCGTCCTCCAGCCCCTCACCGCCGACCTCAACGGGCGCGAGGTGTTCGCGGGCTGGGAGCCCTGCGGGTGCGACGGGGCCGCGGCCGCCAGGGCCGAGTGGGAGGCCGAGCGGAGGAGGGCCGACGAGGCTGCTTCCGCCGCTTCGTGGGAGCGCAAGCTGGACGCCTCCGGCATCCCCCCGCGCTTCCGCGACGCCCGGCACCCCTGGGCGCGGAGGCTGGCCGAGCGCATCGCCGCCGGCGACGGGCTGTACCTGCACGGGGGCAACGGCACCGGCAAGACCACCCTGGCCTGCGCGGCCGCCCTCATCTGCCTCCGCAACGGGATGAGCGTTCGGTTCGCCGTGGCCACCAAGCTGCTGGACGAGCTGCGCGAGTTCGGCGAGGCGCAGAGGGAGCTGCTGGCGGCCCTCGCCAGGTGCGACCTGCTCGTCGTGGACGACCTGGGCAAGGAGGGCGCGGCCACCCCGAGGGCCGCCGAGAAGCTGTTCGACCTGTTCAACGACCGCTACAACTCCCAGACCCTCGTCCACCCCAGGCCCTTCGTGGTGACGAGCAACTTCCCCCGCAACGAGGTCGCGGTCCGCGTGAGCGACGGGGGGTCCGGAGTGGCCATCGCCAGCCGGCTCAGGGAGACGACCGAGGCCGTCCTGATGGACGGCGACGATTGGAGGATACATGGCAAGAATTGACGTCATCGAGCAGGCCGACGCCCTGGGCGCGCTCCGCGGCGTGCCGTCGGGGTCGGTGGGCATGCTGCTCACCGACCCGCCCTACTCCAGCGGCGGCCTGTTCCGGAGCGACCGCTCGGGCGCGACCTCCGAGAAGTACCAGACCCGGGGCTTCGCCAAGAAGCCCGACTTCTACGGCGACAACCGCGACGAGCGCAGCTTCGTGCTGTGGTCCGTGCTGTGGCTCTCGGAGTGCTACCGCGCCATGGAGGACGGCGCCAGCGCCGTCGTGTTCTCCGACTGGAGGCAGCTTGCCAACGTGGCCGACGCGGTGCAGGCGGCGGGCTTCGTCTTCCGGGGAATCGTCCCGTGGCGCAAGACCTCGTCGCGCCCCCAGCCCAACAGCTTCCGCAACGAGTGCGAGTACGCCGTATGGGCGACCAAGGGCGCGATCGACCGCGCTCCCGTGGCCGGCGCCAAGTACCTGCCGGGCCTCTACTCCGTGCCGGCCCCCGTCCGCGAGGAGCGCGTGCACTCCACCCAGAAGCCCCTGGAGCTGATCAAGTCGCTCATGGAGATCGCGCCCGACGGGTGCGTGGTGCTCGACCCTTTCATGGGCTCGGGCACCACCGCCGTGGCGGCGATAGAGACGGGGCGCCGCTTCATCGGCTTCGAGATGTCGCCCGAGTACTGCGCCCTGGCCAACGAGCGCGTCTCGCGCGCGAAATCTGCGGGAGGGGTGGCTTGAATGGCTAGGGTCACGACTCTGCCGCGGATGTGGTGGCCGATGATGGGCAGGCCGAGCACCCGGCTCCCCTACTGCCCCGTCTGCGGGCGCACCTCGCCCCTGGAGCAGCACCACGTCGTGAGGCGGGGCGCCGGCAGGCTGTTCGACGCCAGCGGGCGTGAGGTGCCCAAGCCCACGGTGACGCTGTGCGGCTTCGGCAGCAATCTGCTCGACGCCGACGGGAGGCCCTACTGCCACGGCCTGGCGCACCACAACCGGCTGCACTTCCGCTGGGCCGAGGTGCGCGGCCTGGAGGAGCCGCTGGGCGGCCTCCCCTGCCCCTGGGAGGGCGGCCACTGGGAGTACCTGCTGCTGGACGAGCCGGCCGACTACCTGACGGCCCTGGGCATGGACGGGTGGAGGCGGCTGTGAGCAACTACCCCGACGGAACCTGGGCGGGAGACCCCCGCGCCCCCTGGAACGAGCCCGGCGAAGACCCCGAATGGGAAGACGAATACGACGACCCTCACATCGACATGCTGCGGGAGGAAGGATACGAACGATGATCGACAAGGAAACCGCCAGCTACATCTGGCGCTGCATCTGCAACCACGACGGCTACTCGGAGGACAGGGGCGAGTGGTGCGACGCCCTGGAAATCGACCCCGAGGCCTGCGACGAGTTCGAGCAGTTCGTCGCCGAGAAGATCGAGGAGCTGTAGCCATGGAGCGGAAAGACCCCAAGGACATGACCGCAAGCGAGCTGCTGCGCCATATTGCGCGAACCGTTGAAGACGAGGAATGCGCCAGTGACGCCATAACCTGGCTGCGAATGAAAGCGGGCACTGAAGAAACACCGAACTATGGGGCAGAGATGGCGAACGCGCTTGAAGCTGTCGCAAACAAAATCGACGCCGAGATCGAGGCGGCCCGCAGGGACGCCGTGAAGGAGTCTAAGAAGCCCATGCGGTGGTTCCGGAGCGCCATCCGGCAGGGCGAGGACTGGCCCGAGCCCCGCGACGGCGAGAAGTTCCGCGAGTACCTGAGACGCTGCTTCATCCTGCTCCCCCGCTACGAGGATGGCGAGCCGGTGCGGTTCGGCGAAGATACCGACAAGCTGCACGAAGTCGAGAAGCTCATCTTCACGCGCTCCGGCGAGTGCTGCCAGATGCAGGACGCCCGCGGGAACATGCAAAATGCATTCCCCGGCCAGCGCGTGAAGCGCCCCGGCCCCGAGATGCTTGGCGCCGACGGGAAGCCCATCTCGGTGGGGGAGACGGTGTACAGCAAGAACACCGGCTCGGTTTATACGGTGCTGAAGGTCAAGCCTTTGGCGGATCTGGTGACAGTCGGCATCTACAACGGCATCGCCTTTGACGTCAACCATGCATCTCTCACCCACACCCCGCCCGACGCCCGCAAGGGAGGCGAGTAGCCATGAGCAGACTCTATGTCTCCGGCCCCGTGACAGGTCGCGATAACCGCAACCTGGATGCGTTCCAGTCGGCGCAGCGGGCGCTGGTCGATGCCGGCCACACGGCTATCATCCCGCATCAGATCGTCCCGCTCTCCGCGACGCACGAGAAGGCCATGCGCGCGTGCATCAACGATCTCACATGGTGGATGGGCGGCTTCGCGTACGACGGCGTGGCCCTCCTCGAAGGCTGGGAGGCATCCGATGGCGCGTGCCTTGAGAGGGCCGTGGCCGTGGCGTGCGGAATCCCGTGCAAGACCGTGGGAGAGTGGTTGGAGGAGGTACGCGATGATCGAGGCGATGGCGCAGTCGCGCCGCAACTTCTGCCGTCGTAACTGCACCCGCGCCACCGAGCGCGGCGGCTGCACGGTGGGGGCCAAGCCCGAGCGGGTCGGCCCCCAGTTCCCGAGGCGCGGCGGCGCGTACTACGTCGGCCGCCTGCGGTGCGAGGTCGGCGAGTGGCTTGACGAAAGGAGATGGTAGCTATGAGCGAGCGCGGCCCAGCCCCTCCTCGCCCTCGCGTCCCGGTGAGGTGACGGTCGTGCGCTAGCGACACATGGCGGAACATGCACTTGCAGGCGCGGGGGCTTCCTCGGACTCCTTCACCCCGCTGCCTGCCCTTCCCTCTCTGAGCCGCCCTCCCCCAGGGGCGGCTCCTCTCTTTGTGCGACAGATTCGCGACAATCCCCTCCCGAGTAAGGAGGTGCCCCATGCCACTCAGCCAGATGAAGTGCGAACGCTGCGGCGGGATGATGCCCGTGCGCCGCAGGCGCGGCCACTTGAGGAAGAAGAACCACATCAAGACCATGTGGTGCCCGTGGTGCAAGCGCGTGACCCCGCACCGCGAGCGGTTCTGATGCTCACCGCGCCCCAGGAGAAATACTGCCAGGCCCGCGCCCGCGGGCTGTCCCAGCGCCAGGCGTACCGCGAGGCATACCCGAAGTCGGCCAAGTGGAAGGACTCGGCCGTGGATTCGCAGGCCTGCCGCCTTGAGGCGCTGCCCAAGGTTTCCGCAAGGCTCGCCGAACTTCAGGAAGCGGCCGCAAAGGAGGCCGTCGCGTCGCGTGCGGCCGTGATCGACCGCATGGCGGCCCTGAACGCGCATTCGGCCAAGATCGCCGTGGAGAAGGCTCGACGGGGCGTGATCGACAAGGACGCCGTGAAGGCCATGGTGGACACCAGCGCGAAGCTGCTCGACGTTCTGCCGGAGGAGCGCGACAATCCGGGCGGCGCCCTCCGCGTGTACGACTTCGGCAGGCTGCTCGGGCGCGCCTTCGTGGATGTGCACCGCGACATAGCCGAGCACGCCCACGAGGAGTACTGGTTCGAGGGCGGGCGCGGCTCGCTCAAGTCATCAACCATCGCCACGGAGATCGTGGGCGGCGTCACCTCTGCGGAGGGCCGCAACGCGCTCTGCATGCGCAACCGCACGAACAAGCTGCGCACGTCGGTATATGCCGAGATCAAGAAGGCGGCCCGCAGGATGGGCGTGGCCGATGAGTTCACCTGGGGCAAGTCGCCCCTGCAGACGACCCACAAGCCCACCGGCAACGTGATCTACTTCTTCGGCGCCGACAACATCAACCCGGAGGACTCCCCGCTCAAGGGCCTCACGCCCGAGGAGGGCTATATCGCCTACGTGTGGTTCGAGGAGGCCAGCCAGTTCCCCGGCTACAACTACATCCGCAACGTGAAGCAGACGGTGCTGCGCGGCGGCGGCGACCTGCCCACCTGGACGTTTCTCAGCTACAACCCGCCCATCAGCGTCAACGCGTGGGTGAACCGCGAGAGCCGCGAGCCGCAGGACGGCAGGCTCGTGCACCGCTCCCACTGGACCGACGCGCCCAGGGAATGGCTGGGCGATGCCTTCGTGGCCGTTGCCGAGGCGCTGAGGAAGCGTAACCCGAAGGCGTACCGGCACGAGTACGACGGCGAGGCCACGGGCACAGGTGCCAACGTGATCGACCCTGAGATCATCGAGGTGCGCCCCATCACCGACGAGGAGCGCGACGCGCTGGACAACATCAGCCACGGCGTGGACGCCGGCTCGGTGCATCCGTGGGTGCACATGCGCGTGGCCTACGACGTGGACGAGGGCGTCCTGTGGCTGCTCGACGAGGACACGGCGACCGGGCACGACGCCCACGATACCAAGACCGCCCCGCTGCTGGCCGAGCGGCTTGAGCAGTTCGGCGAGGAGGACGCCGACCTGTGGTGCGACAGCGCGGCCAAGGGCATGATCCTGTACTACCGCCAGCAGGGGCTGAACGCGCGCAAGGCGTACAAGCAGGGCGTGAACTCCCCCGCCGAGCGAGTGCGCTGGCTCAACCGCCTGGCCAAGATCGTCATCAACCCAGAGACGTGCCCGATGGCCGCCGAGCAGTTCCCCGCCCTGGAGTACGTCGTAACGCCCGCGGGCGACATTACCGAGACACTGCCGAAGGTGAACGACGACACGATCGACGCGGTGGGCTACGCCGCGTCCGTATGGATTAGGCAGGGGCTCTGATGGCAGAGGAACGCGGCACCTACGCTTACGCGATCGAATGGCTCAAGATGCTGGGGTACAGCCCCGACGTGCGCATGGCCGGCACCATAGCGAAGTACTGGGGCTGGTACACGGCGGACAACCTGTGGTACCACTACCGCGCGCGCCGCGGGTTCAAGCTCTTCAAGAGCGACCGGGAGACGCTGCACCCCGCCGCCCTGGCCGCCGAGGCGTGGAGCGACCTGCTCATGAACGAGAAGCTGGAGATGACCGCCGAGGACGGGGGCATGCGGGAGGTGCTGGCGGCGCACTTCGGGAGCTTCGGGGTCGCCCAGGCCGACTTCACCACCCGGGCCTTCGCCCTCGGAACGGGGGCGTGGGCCGTGGGGGTCGACGACGTGAGCGACGACGGGATGCTCCACCCCGACGCCCGCGTGAGGATCGACGGCTACGATGCCCACCAGGTGATGCCCCTCACGTGGTCTGCAGACAGCTGCACCCAGTGCGCGTTCGTCACCCGCGTGGAGCTGGGCGGCCGCGACTACGACCAGTGCCAGGCCCACATCCTGCTCGGCGGCACCTACCACATCCTCACCCAGCTCTTCGACGCGAGGAGCCACCGCATGGTGTTCCCCGAGGGCGTGACCTCTGACCTGGACACGAGATCGCCGCACAAGACGTTCGCGCTCGTGAAGCCCGCCGTGCCCAACCCGCACTTCAGCTACTGCGCGATGGGGGCCAGCGTGTTCGACAAGGGGGTGAGCGCCATCAAGGCCACCGACGAGGCCCTGACCTCGCTGCTGGTGCACCTGCGCGTCTCCCGCCCGAAGATGTTCGTGACGGACACGATGATCGAGAAGAAGACCACGAAGGCGGCAGACGGCAAGAAGGTCACGGAGTACGCCGCGTTCGGCGAGGCCGACGATATCACCTTCCGCACCCCTCCCGGCGAGGAGGGGACCGACCCGCTCAAGGTGGTGCAGCCCGACATGCGCATCGCCGACAACGAGCGTGCCATCAACGCGGGCCTGAAGATGCTCTCCATCGCCTGCGGCCTGGGCGACCAGTACTGGGCATGGGATCACAAGGACGGGCTGAAGACCGCCACCGAGGTGGTCAGCGACTCCTCCATGCTGGCCCGGACCCTCAAGAAGCACCAGAACGTCCTGCGCAAGTCCATCGGCGAGCTAGTGCGGGGCGTGGCCGGCGTGTGCCGGCACCTCTGCAACACCGCCGTCGACCCGATGGCCGAGGTGTCCATCGACTTCGACGACGGCATCATCACCGACACCCAGACGGACAAGAATATGGCGCTCACCGAGATCAGCGTCCTCGGCATCCCCGCGCTCAAGAGGAAATACCTGACCGACTACTGCGGCTTCTCCGAGGAGGAGGCGGAGGCCGCCGTGCCCGACCAGGCCCCCGCGATCGACCCCGGCTACTGATGCTCTCCCCCGAGCAGATAGAGGCGGCGGGCGACGCCGTGGCCGCCGTGTACGGCGAGATCGAGGCGAGGATGCTGGACCGCCTCGCGGCCGCGCTGCTGTCCGGGGGCGGGCTCGGGCAGGCGGACATCGTGGCGCTGAACCTGCTGGCGCAGTCGCGCACGGCCGAGCTGATGGCGATCCTGGAGGAGCACCGCGCCGAGATCGACGCCGCCGTGCTCGCCACGGCCGAGAGGTACCTGGAGGCCTCCGACGCCGACGACGTGGCCCGCTGCGGCGGCGCCCCCGCGTGGCCGCGCCAGGTGAGGGCCACCGTCCAGGGCGTGGCCCGGATACTCGCGAGGGACAACATCCAGATGGTCGAGGGCGCCAAGCGGGCCTTCCTGGGCGCGTCCATCGAGGCGGTGACCCGAGTCAACGCCGGCGCGTCCGACCCCGAGCGCGCGATCCACTCGGCCGTGCGCAAGCTGGAGCGGGAAGGCATCGGCATCGTCACGTACCAGAACCGGGCGACGGGGGCGGTGACCGTCGAGAACAGGATCGACGTCGCCGTGCGCCGCCACGTGCGCACCCAGATAGCCCAGGACGGCATGAGGATGGCCGAGGAGCGCATGCGCGAGGTGGGCGTGCAGCTCGTGGAGGTGTCGAGCCACCCGGACAGCCGCCCGGAGCACCGCGCGTGGCAGGGCCGCTGCTACTCGCTCGTCGGCGACATCGAGATCGACGGCACCCGCTACCCCGACTTCTACGCCGCGACCGGCTACGGCAGCGTGGACGGCCTCGGGGGCGCGAACTGCCGGCACAGCTTCGGCCCCTACCGCCACGGGATGCCGCGCGCCTACGAGCCCGACCCGAAGCCGGCGTGCGGCCTACTCGGCGAGGAGGTGTACGCCCTTGAGCAGGGCCAGCGGTACCGCGAGCGCAAGATACGCGAGGCCAAGCGCGAGCTGCGGGGAGCGCGGCTCGTCTACGACGAGAGGCGGGACGGAGACAGCCTGGCCGAGTACCTGGGGGCGAAGCGGAAGCTGCGCGATCGCCAAGAGAAGATGCGCGAGTACATCGACGCCGCCAACGCACGGAGCAGGGTGCCGGGCGCCAAGGTGCTGCACCGCCACCCTGCCAGGGAGTGGGCCGGCGATATGCCGAAGGGCGGCATCGCCGTCAGCGCGGCCTCGAAGAGGAGGGCACTTGAGAGAGCGGAGCTGAAGGAGAAGTGCCTTCGCGCAAAGTATCCCGTGTTCGACCGGGGAAGGCTCGGGCAAGTCGGCAGGGCAACCCACGAGGCGAGAAGAAGCGGCGGGCATTACGACGTGGTGATGCACGGATCTCCGCAGCTCGCGCTCCCCTACCTCGAAAGGACCGACGCCCGCCTGATCGCCGACGTGCTGCGCTCAAGGAACGACTACCACGGGGAGCCGGTGCGGCTGCTGTCATGCTGCACGGGGCGCGCCGACGAGCACGGAGAGTGCTTCGCCCAGAGGCTCGCCGACGAGCTAGGCGCGACCGTGACGGCGCCCGACGGGATGCTGTGGCTCTACGATGACGGCTCCTTCACCATCGGGAAGAAGAAGGGCGTGAATACGGGAAGCATGGTACAATTCGACCCGAGGAGGAAGCGATGATCGACGCATTCACAGACTACGAGAGCAAGGACGACCTCGTAACCCACGACTACAAGTCGGGCGAGAAGGAGGCACTGCTGTCCTATATGCGATCCTTCCGCTACGACGCCGTGGCGGCCGGGTTCTTCGACGACGTCGTGACTGGCGAGATGAAGATCGGCATCGACTACCTCGCGTTCGATGATGGCATCTTCTCCTGGACATCCAGAGACACCTACCACGTGGAGCACTACGACTTGGCACCCCGCGACGAGTTCCTTGCAGCCGCACTCGCTGCCTAGTCGAACAGCAGGATACAGGGCGACGGTACGCCCGGCTCTGTTGCCAAGCCCCGCCACGGCGGGGCTTTTTCATGCCCAGATTTCCCTGCCACTTCCCCGAACTTCCCGCAACTTCCCCGCCTGGCGACACCTTCGGGACACTTCCAACCATCGCGAGAGACGGCGGCAACGGTCTCACTCGCCCGCCCGAGCGGCAATCGGGTGCCGAAGCGCGCAGAGAAGCGCGGCAAACAAACCCCGGAGAAAGGTTGGAAGAATGGCAGATCAGAACAATGCCGACAACGGCGCACAGGCTCAGCAGGAAGCAGGCGCGCAGAGCCAGCAGGCTCAGCAGACCGAGCAGAGCGCCGCGCAGGGAACCGACAACGGCGCACAGGCTCAGCAGAGCACCCAAACGCAGTCCGCACCGCCGGCAGGCAACACGGTGAACGCCCACAAGCACCAGCGCGACATCGCCAAGCTGGAAGCCGAGCGCGACGCCGCGAGGGCGGAGGCCGAGGGCTACAAGGGCCTCAAGGCCGAGTTCGACGCCTGGAAGGCCGAGCAGGCCGCAGCGAAGGCGGAGGACGCGCTGAAGGCAGCGGGCTGCATCGACGTGGTGGCCGCATCCGCGCGCCTCTCCGAGTTCGACGGCGACGTGGAGAAGCTGAAGGGGGCCGCGCCCTACCTGTTCGCCTCTTCCGACAACAGCAAGAGCACGGGCGGCAACCCGAAGGGGACCCCCGACCCCGAGGACGAGCGCACCAAGAAGATGCGCGAAATGCTCGGGCTGACCAACGAATAGGAGCGTTTCAATGCCTAACCAGATCACCCTGCCCCAGGGCATCCAGACCATCCTCGACGAGGTGTACCGCCAGGCATCGGTCACCTCCGTGCTGACCAGCCCTCCCTCCCAGCTGCGCCCGACCCAGAACGTCCACGAGTTCTGCTACCCGCAGATGGAAGTGGGCGGCCTGGGCGACTACGACCGTGCGAGCGGCTACACCGCGAACAGCGGCGTGAACCTGGTCTGGAAGACCGTGACGGCCGACTACGACCGCGGCACCAAGATCATGGTCGACGAGATGGACAACCAGGAGTCCTTCGACCTCGCCTTCGGGCAGGCCGCGAACATCCTGATGCGCGAGCACGTCGCGCCCGAGGGCGACGCCTTCACCTTCGCCAAGATCGCGGGGCTGGACAGCATCACCAACAACACCGACAGCATCGAGAACGGGGTGCAGTTCCTGGAGGCCATCCTCACCGCCACCACCGAGATGGACGAGGAAGAGGTGCCCGAGGAGCAGCGTTACCTGTTCACCACCTCCACCCTGCTCAAGTCCGTGAAGGCGCTGGACACCACCAAGTCGCGCGAGGCGCTGGACGGCTTCGCCGGCATCGTCAAGGTCCCGCGCGGCCGCTTCAACACCGCCATCGACCTCTTGAGCGGCCGCGACGGCGACGAGATCGCCGGCGGCTGGAAGGCCTCGGAGCTGTCCAAGCCCATCAACTTCCTCATCGTCCACAAGCCCTCGCTCATCAAGTTCGACCGCCACGTTGCAGGCCCCACCGTCATCGGCCCGGAGATCAACCCCGACGCCGACGCGAGCATCGTGAAGTACCGCAAGTACGGCGTGGTCGACGGCTACGAGAACAAGCGCGCGGGCATCTACCTGAGCCACAAGTAAGGAGGAAGCACATGAAGACCGTGGGACTGACCTTCGAGAAAAAGGCCGCCGCCAAGCCCAAGCAGGCTAAGAAGCCCTCAGCGCCCAAGGGCGCGGGGGCCAGGGCCGGAGAGGGGGAGGCGGATAAGGCCGCCGACGAGGCCGGGAAGGCCGAGGGCGCTGCAATCACCGAGACCGCGACCGACAACAAGGGCGCGAAGGCCGACAGCGCCGCCAAGGAGAAAAAGGCCGCCGACGAGGCCGGGAAGGCCGACGGAGGGGAGGGCTAGAGAATGCCACTGCCCTCCGTCACATACGACCTCTACAGAGGCCAGGGCGGAACGCTCGGGGAGGACGCCTTCGCGGCGTCCCTCCGGGCGGCGGCGTCCGCGGTCCGCGACGTCATCGGCTTCAACGAGCCGCAGGACGGCGAGGACGAGGAGGCCTACATCCGCGCGGTGTGCGCCGCCGTGGAGGTGGACGACGCCTACGGCGCGTCCGGGGGCATCGGCGAGTCGGTGGCATCGGTGACTCTCGGCAAGTTCTCCGCCACGGCCGGGGCGTCGTCCGGCTACGGCGCCGACATGGGCCGGGCGATCCGCCGCGAGCTCGCCGGCTCGTCGCTGCTCTACCAGGGGGTGCCGGCATGATGCCCATCCCGCGCAGGCTGCTGCGCCAGGCGTGCACCGTGCGCGTGCCCCGGGACTCGTTCTACAGGGGGGAGTACGAGGAGCCCGTCACCATCGGGCGGGTCTGCTACGAGCCCGCATCCTCCATCGGAGGCACCGCCAACTCGGGCGGCTCCCCCCACCAAGAGCAGAACCCCGTGCGCGGGACGCTGTTCATCGACCCCAGGGCGAGCGAGGGGGCCTTCGAGGTGCCCGCGGGGTCCCTGGTCAAGGTGGACGGGATGGAGACCGAGGCCGTGGTGCGCGAGTGCGCCGCGATCATGTGCGGGGGCCGGGTGCACCACTGGGAGGTGGTGCTGAAGTGACCGTGGCGATCGACACCCCGGGCATCGACGCCATCGCGTCCGGGAGCCGCGCCCGCGACTGCCTGGAGGAGGTGTCCCGCAGGGCCGAGCTGCTCATGCGCCCGTACGTGCCCGTGCGCGAGGGCATCCTGCGCTCGTCCGCGCTCGTGTCGAGCGACTTCGCCGCCGGCATGCTCTCGTGGAGCACGCCCTACGTGGACAGGCACTACTACGTCCCCATGGCCCACACCGACCCCGCCGGCATGGCCACGGACCACTGGGACGAGGCCATGATGGCCGAGCGGGGCGATGAGCTGACGGAGTACGCCGCCGAGGTGTACGGGAAGGATCTGTGATGGAGCTGGATCTGATGGAGTCGGTGAGGTCCCGCCTGAAGGCCGCCGGCATCGGCAACGTCTACGCGAGGCTCGCCGACGCCGCCAGGCACGACGAGTTCACCGTGCTCAGCTTCGCGGCGCCCATGCGCCCCGAGTGCTTCTTCGACATGTCCATGGACATCGCCGCGCGCGTCACCGTCGTGTGCCTGCGGCACAGCGACTTCGAGGCCATGGCGGACGCCACCGCCGCCTTCGACGCCCTCAGGGCCGACCCGCCGGAGTCCGCCAACGGCAGCTACCGCCTCACCGGCATGGACATCTCACTGCCCTCGCCGGTCACCTGGGACGAATCCGGGCGGCTCGCGTGGGCGTTCGACATGAACCTGACAATCGAGAGAAAGGACGCGTAAGCCATGGACATCGGATACGCGATGAACTACCAGCACGTCTGCGAGATCGACACCACGCCGCAGGACGGCGCGCCCACGTGGGCGTGGTTCGGCCCCGGCATCAAGTCGATCAGCGCCGACAAGAGCGAGACCACCTCCGAGGAGTACTTCTTCGACGGCGGGGGCCAGGCCGAGACGTCCGTGGACGCCATCGCGCGGGCCTACAACGTCAGCGGCTACCGCCGCCCGGGCGACCCGGCCCAGGACTTCGTGGCCGGCCTCGACGAGGAGACGGGCGACGCCCTGCTCACCAAGATCCGCATGACGGGGCCCACCGGAGAGATGGTCGAGCGCGACGTGACCGTGCACGAGATCAAGGCCAGCGACCCCACCGGCGACGCCAACGCCAAGACGGAGTTCAGCTGCAAGCTGAGCTGCAAGGGCTCCCCGCGCCTGGTCGAGGAGAGCGCCGGCACCGACCTCCCCGATTCGGTGACGGCCCAGGCCGTCACCGTCGCCGTCGGGGGCACCTCGGCCATCGGCGCCTCGGTCTCGCCCGCCACGGCGTCCCAGCGCGTGCTCTGCGCCGTGCTCGACCCCAAGGTCGCCGAGGTCACCACCGACGGCCTCGTCACGGGCCTCAAGGCCGGCAAGACCACGGTGACCGTCAAGGCGGCCGCCAAGCCGTCGGTCATGGCCCAGGTGGAGGTGACCGTGACGGCGGGGGCGCAGGCCGCCAAGGCGTAGGCGACACCTTAGAGAACATTCCGAGCAAGGCCGGGGCCGACGCGCTGCGCCCCGGCCTTTCCTTTTGTCTCGCAGCGCATGGAACAAGGAGACAAGATGAAGAGGATCAAGCTCTACTCCCCCGTCGAGACCGTGGAGGTCGAGGTGGGCGGCAACGTGGCCGAGCTGAGGCTGGACCTGTCGAAGGAGCGGCTCGAGGACGTCGCGGACGCCTGCATCAAGGCCAAGTCCAAGGTTGCCACCCTGGAGGCCCTGGCGGCGAAGGCCGCAGACAAGCGCGACCGCGCCGAGATCGACCGCAAGGTGAGCAAGGCCATCGAGCCCGCCGTGCGCCTCGTGCTCGGGGACGCCCAGTTCGACGAGGTGATGGAGCTGTGCGGATGCGACGGCTCCATGGGCGCGGGCACGCGCAACCTCGTGGTGCTCCCGCTGCTCGCCCTGGTGATGGAGTGCATCGCCAAGCGCAACGAGGTCATCGGCGAGAGCAAGAAGATCATCGGAACCATCGCAGCGCGCCCCGAGGGGGACGAAGATGCGCTGCGACCTGACGAGGACTAACCGGGTAGACCCCGAGCGCGGCCACGTCGCGGAGTACCGCTGGCGGGGCCGCGACATCGGCATATGCGACTCGGCCCGCAACGTCGTCGCGGTCGTGTCGTCGTTCGACGGGCCCGACCAGGCGTGGCGGGCCGTCACTGAGAAGCTGTTCCTCGACTTCGACAACGAGGCCGTGCTCGCCGCGGCGTGCGAGCCGGGCAGCCTCGAAGACAACATCTCCGACCTCGTGTGCTCGGCCCTGTGGGACGTGTGCGGCCTCGACGCGACGCCCGACCGCCGCCACTCCCCCGAGTGGGAGGAGCCGCGGTTCTCGTGGACCCAGGACGCCCACCGCATACGCGCGTCGCTGCTGGCCGCCTACGGGCTCGACTGGGACGAGTGCGCCGACCGCATGTCCTTCGCCGACATGTGCGGGCTCCTTGCGTCCCTCATGGAGACCACATCCCCCACCCCCTTCCAGCAGGCCGTCATCTACCGGGGCGAGGCCCCTGAGCACGTGAGCAAGAGCGACGGGGCCATGGAGTCGTGGCGGGCCTGCGCCGCCCACTACGCCCTGGAGGACGAGGGCGGCGAGGGCGACGCGATGAGAGCCGCCGACGCGGCCATGGCCGACATGTTCGCCGCGGCGCGGCGCGCCGCGGGGAGGGGGTAGCCCGTGGCCGACGAGATCAAGATCAGGGTCAACATAGACGACCGCGAGGCCGTCGCCGGCGCCAAGCGCATCAAGGCGTCCCTCGACGACATCAAGCGCGCGGACGCCGCCATCGACGGCGAGGGCACCGAGCACCTGGGCGACGCCGCCCGCGACGCGGACGGCGGGTACAGCACCCTCAAGGCCACGATGGCCAACCTCGCCAGCCAGGGCATCGCCCTGGCCGTCGGCAAGGCCAAGGACCTCGCGGCCTCGGTCGTGGAGATCGGCTCCGGCTTCGAGTCGTCCATGTCGAACGTGTCCGCGCTCTCCGGCGCCACGGGCGAGGCCCTGGACGCCCTGGAGGCGAAGGCTCGCGAGCTCGGCGCGACCACCACCTTCAGCGCGGGCGAGGCCGCCGACGCCCTGTCCTACATGGCGCTGGCCGGATGGGACACCCAGCAGATGCTCGACGGCGTGGGCGGCGTGCTCACGCTCGCCCAGGCCGGGCAGATGGACCTGGCCGCCTCCTCCGACCTCGTGACCGACTACCTGAGCGCGTTCAACATGAAGGCGTCCGAGACCGGGCGCATGGTGGACGTGCTCGCCTACGCCCAGGCGAACGCCAACACCACGGTGGACGGCCTGGGGCAGGCCTTCAAGAACTGCGCCGCGAACTGCAACGCCGCGGGGCTGGACGTGGAGACCACCACGGCCGCCCTGGCGATGCTCGCCAACCAGGGCCTCAAGGGATCCGAGGGCGGCACGGCGCTCACCGCCGTGATGCGCGACATGACCGCCAAGATGAAGGACGGGGCCATCGCCATCGGCGACGCCAACGTGAAGGTCATGGACGCCCAGGGCAACTACCGCGACTTCGCGGCCATCCTGGCCGACGTGGAGAGGGCCACCGACGGCATGGGCGACGCCGAGAAGGCCGCCGCCCTGCAGAGCACGTTCACGGCCGACTCCATCAAGGGCCTCAACCTGCTCCTCAACGCCGGGGCCGACGAGATGGCCGGCTTCCGCGACGAGCTGTACGCCTCGGGCGGCGCGGCCGAGGCGCTCGCCGACACCATGACCGACAACCTCCAGGGCGACCTGGCGGCCATGAACTCGGCCCTGGAGGAGACCGCGCTCAAGATATACGACGGCCTCCAGGAACCGCTGCGCTCGGCCGTCCAGTTCGTCACGGGGTCGGTCGTGCCGGCCATCGAGTGGATGCTGGGCCACCTGCCCCAGGTGGGCGTGGCCGCAGGCGCCATAGCGGCGGCGGTCGCCGCCATGAACTTCTCGAAGATCGCGACGTTCCTCACCGTGCTCCCCAAGCTGCTGGCCGCGCTCTCCGCGAACCCCGTCGTGCTCGTCATCGCCGCCGTCGCGGGCCTCGCCGAGGCGTGCATGTGGGCCTACGACAACGTGCAGCCCTTCCGCGAGGCCGTGGACGCGCTCGGCTCCGCGCTCGCCGACAGCTTCGGCCCCATGGTCGACGAGGCCGCCTCGATGCTGTCGGGCGTGTTCGCCGATGCCTCCCGGCAGGCCGGAGACGTCATCGAGGACGTGGTGGTGCCGGCGATAGAGGACTTCGCCGGCTTCCTGACCGGCACCGTCGTCCCCGCCGTCGGGGAGTTCGCCGCGTGGGTTCGAGACGAGGCGGCTCCCGCCGTAAGGGACCTCGCCCAATGGGTCGGGGACAAGGCGCAGCCCGTGCTGGAGGGGATCGCCGGCTACATCACCGGCACCGTGGTCCCCGCCCTGGGCGCGCTCGCATCCTGGATCGCCGAGGAGGTCGTTCCCCGCGTGCGGGAGCTCTGCTCGTGGCTCGCGGACAACGCCCTGCCCGTGCTGTCCGAGTTCGCCCAGGGAGTGGGCGAGTTCCTGGCAGGGTCGCTCGGCGCCCTCGCCGAGCTTCTCGTCGGGACGGTGTTCCCGGCCCTCCAGGAGTTCTTCGCCTGGTTCGGGGAGAACGTGATGCCGAAGCTGGAGCCGGTTGTCGAGTTGATCGGCGGCAGGCTCATGGTCGCGCTCGGCGCGCTGCTCGGCCTGGTCGGCGGCCTGACGGGCGCGCTCGGCGGCCTCGGGCAGATGTTCGAGGGCGTGTGCCAGATGGTGGGCGGCTTCATCGACGCCGTGGCCGGAATCCTCTCCGGCGACGGCGACCGCGTGCGCGAGGGCATGGGGCAGCTGTTCGGCGGCCTCGGGGCCGTCGTCCAGGGCGCGATCGCCACGCCCCTCGGGCTCGTCACGGGATTCGTGGCCACGGTGGCCGACCTGCTCGGCTTCCACGACGCGGCCAACGCCGCGCGTGGGGCCTTCGAGCTCATCAAGGGCTTCATCAGCGACCCCATCGGCCACGTCCAGCAGTTCGTGTCCGACGCTGCGAGGAAGATAGGCGGCTTCCTGGAGTTCAGCGGGGTCGCCTCGAAGGTGCGCTCGGTGTTCGACGCGGCGAAGAAGGCCATCGAGACGCCTCTGAATGCCGCCAAGTCCGCGGTGAAGGGGATCATCGACGCCATCAAGGGCTTCTTCAGCTTCTCGATCTCGTGGCCCCACATCCCCCTGCCCCACTTCGGCATCTCGCCGAGCGGGTGGCAGATAGGGGACCTGCTGAAGGGGTCAATCCCGTCGCTGAAGATCGACTGGTACGCCAAGGGCGGCGTGTTCGACGGCCCCAGCGTCATCGGCGTGGGCGAGGCGGGCCGGGAGGCCGTCGTCCCTCTCCAGGGCGAGCACATGCGCCCGTTCGCCCGGGAGGTCGCGGACAACATGCCGGGCGGGGGCGGGACGCACATCACCATCGGCACGGTGGTGATGGACGCCTCGAAGTTCGCCAGCGCGGCCGACTACGAGGAGTTCTTCGACATGTTCATGCGCTACCTGAAGCAGGCCAAGGAGGGGGCATAAGTTGGCAGACAAGAAGACATACGCGCCGAAGCCGGTCACGGGGGTGCAGCTGAAGGCGGTAAGCGCCTCCAAGCTGAGGGCGAGCTGGGTGAACCACAAGTCCACCGCCCGCCCCTACGACCAGATCATCGTGCAGATGAAGACGGACTCGGGCAAGAAGGCGAAGTGGAAGACCTGCGGCAAGGCCGTGTCCGGCTCCACCTCGAAGCTCGACATATCGGTGAAGGCCGGGCACAAGTACCGCGTGCGCGTGATCGCCAAGAACTCCAAGGGAAAGGCGAAGGCCGTCTACTCGGGCACCGTCAACATCCCCAGGCCCAACGCGCCGAAGCCCGTGTCGGGGCTCGTGGCAAAGAAGGACGAGAAGACCGGCCGCATCGAGCTTCGCTGGAAGAACAACGAGAGCCTGAACCGCGAGTACAGCGAGGTGTACGTCTATGTGCGCACCGACGGGGGCGAGGAGTTCGAGGAGGTCTCCTCCTCGAAGGCCGCCTCCTACGTCTACGACGCTGTCCCCGGCCACACCTACAAGTTCCGCGTAGAGGCCCACAACGACAAGGGGTTCTCGTCGCCCGTATACTCCGGCGACATCAAGATCGCCCCGCTCAAGCCCCTGGCCCCCTCGGACGCGGAGGCGGATCGGGTGTCCGACGGGTCCCACATCGTCTCGTGGCGCAGGGACGTCACCGCCGGGCGCGGCGCCACCGCCATGGTCGTCCAGCGGTCGACCGACGGCGGCGCGTGGTCCCTGGTGGCCGAGGTCGGCGCCGTGGACTCGTGGACCGACAACGGCACCGCGGCGAACCACTCGTACCGCTGGCGCGTCTGCGCGCGCAACTCCGCCGGCGACTCCCCCTTCGCCCTCACCGGCACGGCGGTGACGACCCCGGCCGCGCCGGGGACCCCCTCGGGCGACCGGCTCGGCGACGGCACCGCGACCATCCGGTTCTCCAACACGGCGCGCAACGTCACGGCCGTGGAGGTGCAGCGGTACGACGCCGACTACGGCGAGTGGGCCGACCCCGTGTCGCTGGCGGGCCTCCAGGCCTCCTACCACGACGCCGCCGCGCCCGTCGACGCGGTGCTCCAGTACCGGGCGCGGAACGTGCACGGCGAGGGTACCGGCGCGCTGCGCTCGGCCTGGACCGCGCTCTCGCCGCGCATAGTCCCGAAGGGGCGCCCCAAGGCCCCGCTGCTGCTGTCCCCCGAGGCGCGCGCCGTGGTGCGCGACGACGGCATGTCCGTCGAGGTGTCGTGGCGCCACAACCCCGTGGACGGCTCGGCCCAGACCGCCGCCCAGGTGCGCGTGGCGTGGGGCTCGGCATCCAGGACGGTGGCGGTCTCGGGCCCCGCGGCATCGTGCCGGCTCGACCTGGCCGCCCTCGGCGTGCCGCTGAACACCCAGGTGTCCTGGTCGGTGCGCACCCGCGGCGCGTACCGCGCGACGGCAGCGCCGGACAACGACAACATGTCCCCATGGTCGGAGACGCGGGCCATGACCGTGTGCCGCGCGCCGTCGGTCGCCTTCGTGCTGCCCGGGGCGTCGGGCTACTTCGGAGACCCGTCCGAGCTGGACGGCATCCTATCCGGCGGCGGGGAGGGCGGCACCGAGGACGTGGAGGAGGGCGACTTCGACCAGGACGAGGACTTCGTGCCCGCCGACCCCGACGGCGACGGCGAGGATGAGCCCGGCGAGGGGCTTCCCTACGCGCTCGTGGCGGACTTCCCGCTCGCCCTGCTGCTCGACTACACCGACGAGTCGGGGGCGCTCGCCCAGTGCACCCTGTCGGTGGCCGACGCGACCGGGGCCGGCGTCTACTCGTGCGATCTCGGCGCGGCCGAGGGCGGCCAGATCGCCGGCGAGCTGAACCGCCGCCAGTGGGCGCCGGAGAACAACGCCCGCTACACGCTCACGGCCACGGTGCGCTCCACCACGTCGCTCACCGCCCAGGCCTCCATCGACATACTCACCGACTTCGACCTGCCCAAGCGCGCGTCGCTGGAGATCGAGGCCGACCGCGAGCGCGGGTGGCTCTCCCTCACGCCGCGGGTCGCCGACTACCAGGACGGAGCGGACGTGGACGGCATAGACATCTGGCGCGTCACCGGCTCCGAGCAGGTGCTCATCGCATCCGACCTGGCGGACGGCGAGGTGTTCACCGACCGCTTCGCACCGCTCAACACCGAGTTCGCCTACCGCACCGCGGTGTACTCGCGCGCCGGCACCTACCGCACGGTCGACCACCCCGGCTCCCTCAAGACCCCCTACGCCTTCGTCTACTACGGGGAGGGGCTTGAGCGGGTCGCCAGGGGGATGCACAGCCCCACCGAGTCGGCGGCGCTGTCCCGCACCCGCCGCCGGTACGAGGAGTACGCCGGGCGGCCCTGGCCCGTGCTCTACGACGGCGGCGGCCGAAGCGAGGAGCGCACGATCGGCTTCAACGTCAAGACCGCCGAGGAGGCTGCCGCCCTGGCGGAGGCCATGGACTGGGGCCGCTGCGTGTGCAAGACGCTCACCGGCTCCGTGTTCTGGTGCACTGTGGACATCGACCTCGACGCCGACCTGCGCTACCCCACCCGCTGGGGCACCGCGTCGGCCAAGGTCAAGAGGATAGACGGGGGTGCGCTGTGATCTGGACCGGCTACCGGGAGGAGTCCATCGCCTACCGCCGCGTGAGGTGGGCTCCGGGGAGGGCCGGGCACCTCGACGAGCTGGAGGACTACGGCATGTTCACGGGCGGCTCGATCGAGCTGTCCTCCTCGTCGGAGCTGGGCGCGTCGGGGTCCCTCTCGTTCTCTGGCGCCGCGCTGCCCGACACCAGCGACCTGGTGCGCGTCTACTACCGCTTCGCCGACGAGGAGGGCGGCGCCTACGAGGAGGCCCTGGGCACGTTCTTCGCAGTGCTGAGCGACCCCACCCACGACATGGGCACCGTGTCCGGCAGCGTGACGCTCCAGAGCGTGCTGCGCGTGCTGAAGAAGGGCCGGTGCCGCATGCCGTACAACGTGCCGCGCTACACGAACGCGGTGGAGCGGGCCGCCGACATCGCCGCGGATGCCGGCATACCGACCAACGGGCCGGCCGCCCCCTACAGGGTCGGCCGCGGGGTGTGCTTCGACTTCGGCACCGACTGGCTGGAGGTGTGCAACTCGCTGCTGTCGTCGGCGGGGTTCGCCCCGTGCCGCCCGGACGCCATGGGCGGCGTGGTCATGGCTCCGCGCGGGAGCGCGACGCAGGACGCGCCCGTGTGGACGTTCGAGGACGGCCCCCTGTCCATCATGAAGCCCGAGGTGGTGCTCGCCAACGACGCGGCCGACACCGCCAACGCGGTGCACCTGCGATACGAGGGCGAGGGGCGCACCCTGTGGGCCTCGGCCTACAACGACGACCCCGCCTCCCCCGCCTCGCGGCTCGCCCGCGGGTACGAGGTCTCCGTGTGCGAGAAGGTGACGGAGCTGGCGGGCGCGACGTGGGGCGAGAAGCTGTCGGCTCTCAAGGAGGAGGCCCGCGCGCGGCTCGTGCGAGAGACCGCCGGCACGGAGTACGTCGAGTGGAAGCACCCGTGGGTCCCGCTGAGGCCGGAGTCTCCGGTGGGCATCGAGTACCGCGGCTCGGGGCTGTCCTGGCTGGGGCGCGTGTCGAACATGAGGCTGTCCCTGGGAGGCGACGGCCTGACGGTCAAGACGAGGGCCGTGAGCCAGGCGGACGCCGGCTTCAGGGCCACGGTGGAAGGAGGCGCGTGGTGATCCCGTCGAGCGACGTTAGGAAGATCATATGGGGCGGGGACGGCGGCGGAGACCCCTTCTTCGAGGCCACCGTCTCGGGCGGGGCGGTCTACCGCGACGACCCCGCCGCTGGCGCGCAGCCCGTCGACTGCGACGTGCTCGAGCACGTCGGTGGCCTCGCGGACGGTGACCGCGTGCTCGCCATGTCGGCCGCGAACGGCAAGAGCTACGTAATCGGAAAGCTGTAGGAGGCACCCGTGCTGAAGACCATCACACTGACGCTGGACGTGGAGAAGGGCGACGACCGCTTCGCCACACTGGACGAGCGCATCGAGCTGCGCCAGGGCGACGCGCTGGCCTACGCCCTGGAGGTGAGCCTGCGCGAGAAGTCCGAGGTCATCGATCTCACGGGCAAGGCAGTGCGGTTCTACTGCCAGCTCCCCGACGGGTCCGTGGCCATCGACGGCGGCCACGTGAGCGTCCCGTCCCCCCAGGACGGCGTCATCCGCTATGAGATACCGCCCGAGATCACGCAGACGGCCGGCAACATCGACATGGCCTACTTCCGCATCACCGACGAGGACCCGGAGTCGCGCTGGTCGGCATCGACCCCGAACATCCCCCTGAGCATCCGGCGCGGCATCGCCATAAAGCTGCGCGACGGCGACTACTTCCCCGAGTTCGACGCCGCCCTGGCCGACCTTGAGGCCTCGCGTGTCGCCTACGAGCAGGCCGAGGACGCGAGGCAGACCGCCGAGGCGGCGCGGGCCACGGCGGAGGAGGCGCGGGCGGCGGCCGAGCTGCTGCGCCTGACCGCCGAGGAGGGCCGCGACGCGGCGGAGGCCGAGCGGCTCGCCGCCGAGCTGGAGCGCGGCGCCGCCGAGCTCGACCGCCTCGCGGCCGAGGAGGAGCGAGAGGCCGCCGAGGAGGACCGGGCCCTGGCCGAGCTGGGCCGAGAGGAGGCCGAGGCCTACCGCCGGGCGAAGTTCGCCGAGATCGAGGAGCTTGCCGACGGCCTGCTGTACTACTTCTGCGCCGACGGCGAGTACGATCCCGATACGCGTCACCCGATCATCGCCGAGCCGCACGCCGGCACGCACTACCTCACTCCCGCATCGCACCCGACCGAGAACAACCACTGGGACGAGTGGCTGTGGGACGCCGCGGGCCAGCGGTGGGAGGGATACGGCTCCCAGGACGTGGTCATCGACCCCATGACGGTGGACCAGGCAGAGGCCCTGTTCGGCGGATCCGAGGCCGATGGAGCGGAGGGCGAGCTCGTGACCCGCCGCATCCTGCGCTTCGTGCTGGGAAAGCTCGGCGGCATCTACGCCAAGCTGGTCCACACGCACAGCGGCGCAGACCTCACCGACGGCACCGTGACCGCCGCCAAGCTGGCGAGCGGTGCCGTCACTCAGGCCAAGATAGCTGACGGAAGCGTGAGCCTCGCGAAGTGCTATTCGACCCTCCGGGATTCCGTATCCCGAGCTGGAACATCGTCATCGACCATCCAATGGGCAAGGTTCGGAAAGATCGTCGTTATTGCCGGAAGGTGCGTCGCCACGAGCGAGTCGAACGTCACTGTTCTGACCCTGCCGGCGGGGTGTCGGCCGGGCGTGCATGCGGAAGCGCCGACGGTCACTGGTGGTTACGCCGGTGCCAATACTGACGGAACCGTCGTAGTCCACGCAAAGCCAGGGAACAACTTCTTCACGCTGTGCTTCCCGACGGCTTAGGCATTCCGTATCCCACAAACTCGTGACCGTGGGCGCAGTCGGCAGCATCGGCACGCTCTACCGGTGGGGCAACGTGTCGGCCGCGCTTCCCGGCGGCGTCAAGACCGCCGTAACGGCACGAAACCGGCTCACGTGCGAGGACAAGCCCGGCAACGAGGTGAACGCGCGCGTCGCGGACGGCACCCTTTACATCGAGAACCGCACCTCCGCCGCCGTGTCGATGCCCGCCTCAGGCGGGTACATCAGCGGGAGCGTGGTCTTCCCGATCTTGTAGGCATTCCGTATCCCAGATATATAAGGGCCAGAGAATTTATGCTAACACCAACCTGAACAGCGTGGTCAACCCGGGCATGTACAGGTGCATGCTGTACGCCGATGCGGCCTCCCTGTCGAATACGCCGGTGAAGTGGCCGTTCAACTTGCTTGTGCTCGACCCGGTAGGCGGCTCGGGATACTGCACCCAGATACTCGCGCATAACGGCGGCAGCGGCCTCGTCGGCCTGTACATCAGGGCCGAGTACGGCGGCACATGGAGCGAGTGGAAGCAGCTCTAGACAGCGTAGGAGTCGTGGAACCGGTACGACGTGCCCGTGGTGCCCCCGTGCACCCTGATGCGGCCGGCATCTATGGCGAGCACGCCCGCCGGCGTCTCGCAGTAGACGATTCCGCCCTTCGGAGTCGGCAGCGCGCTGCTCGACATCAGGTGCGTGTACTCCGACGCCGTGTGTGCGTACACGCATTCGAGCAGGCCCGAGATGTGGGCCGTATGCCCGTCAACGTATATTCTGACCTGGCCGATCCTGTGGGTCGAGTTCGCGGTGTCCGGGACGACCGCATCTTTCTGGGATACGGAATGCCTAGGCAGCCCTGAATATCGCCTTCGTCTGACCACTAGGTGAGTTAGTCCCCGACACTGCCGGCAAGGTCGCGGACGGCTTCACGCAGTCGCCTTGGTTGAGGGCCGCAACGTTGACGACCACAGACTTCTGCACAAATAACGTCTTCGAATTTGCGCGGATAGACGTGGCTTGGGATACGGAATCACCTAGGCAGCCGCAGGCAATGTCTCTGGGAAGGCCGGCGCGAGGACGATGCCCTTGTACATGTCGTCGCTCGTCTTGCCGAGCAGCCGCCTGGACACCCTGCGCTGCGCCCTGGTGACGGCGGCGCGCGTCAGGGCGTAGTAATACCTGTAGCTGGTGCCTACGTTGGCGTGGCCGAGCATCGATGCCACCAGCTCGATGGTAACGCCGGACTGGGCGGCGATGGTGGCCCAGGTGTGCCTGAGGTTCTTCATGGTCACCCGTGGCAATCTGTGCTGCTTTATCCACCGCTGAATGCGGTACGTGACCTGCCCCGGCTTCATCCCGCCGATGATGCGGCCCCTCGGGCGGCCCCGATCCACCCATACCTGGTGCAGTCGGTCGAGCGCCCAGGGCGGCAGATACAGGTCGCGCTCTCCCTTAGCGGTCTTAGTCGGCCACTCGTTGAGCCCGTCGCTGGCGAGCTGCAAGGTGGCGCGGATGGGCACCAGCCCCGTGCGCCAGTTGATCTGCTCCCACCTGATCGCGTAGCTCTCCCCGGGGCGCAGGCCCAGGGCCGCGCTCAGGACGAACGTCGGCTCGCATTCGCATCCGACCATGCCACGGATCAGGCGCTTCATCCGGCGATGCGTCAGCGTCTCAGGCTTGTAGGCGGGGACGCGCGGCTTCTCGACGTGCTGGGTCGGGTCGTACACGCGCATCTTCCACTTGGCGAGCGCCCATCTGACGATCTGCCTCAGGCACTTGTAGGCCTTCCAGGCCCCGCCGGGGCCTGCGTCGGTCTTGGCCAGATCGTCCACCCATGCCTGCACGTCATCCGGCTCGATCTCGGCGATGGCCATGCCTCCCCAGCGGGGCGCGACGTAGAGCCGGATGCTGCTCTCGTAGCCGTCGCACGTGTTGGTGCGCCTCCGCTGGCGCTTGGCCGGCAGGTAGTGGCTCCAGGCGATCTCTCCGATGGTCAATGTCACGGGGTTCATGGGGTCTCCTCTCGAGCGACACGTTCGAGACAATGCCCAATGTAGACCAAACCGAGAGAAAGGACGCCAATGGATGCGTTGCTTGCCCACTGGCAGGTGGTGCTCGTGGCCGTGGCCATGATGGCCCTGGACATGCTCACGGGATTCGCCGGGGCGGCGAAGGCGGGCGAGATCATGAGCGGGAAGATGCGCGAGGGCCTGTGGCACAAGGCCGGGTTCTGCGGGCTCATCGTGCTCACCGTCGCCTACGAGGTGGGCGCGAAGATCATCAACGCCGATGTGTCTCAGAGCATGCCGGGGAGCGACTTCACGATGCCGGAGCTCCCGGCGGTGGCCGCAGTGTGCGCCATCATCGCGCTCATCGAGGTCGTGTCGATCTTGGAGAACCTGAGAGCCATCAACCCCGTCATCGCCTCCCTGCCGTTCGTGGACCGCATCAAGGCCCACGACCCGGCTGCCCCGAACGTGACGGTGGGCATCGAGGAAATGGACGAAATGGCTTTCAGCGGAAGGAGCGATCAATGAGCGAGAGCATGAGCGACGAGCAGATCGTCGCGGCGGCGGTCGGCGCCGTCGACAACATCAGGGGCGAGGCGACCGACGAGGAGATCGCGGCCGCCATCGCAGAGATCGAGGCCGAGCGCGCCGACGACGACGACAGGTCGGGCGAGTAGCATGGCACTGAAGATCAACACCTACCACGGCTCCCACAACAGGTCCAAGAGGGCGGGCGGCCTGAAGTCCATCGTCAACTTCGTGGAGCACTACACCGGCGGCAAGGGGTCGGCCAAGAACAACTGCATATACTTCGCAGCGGCCGACCGTAGAGCCAGCGCCGACTTCTTCATCGATAAAAACGGCGACATCTGGGAGTACAACAACGTCCTGGACGGCTACTGCACCTGGCACTGCGGCGACGGAGGCGGGAAGTACGGGATCACCAACACGAACTCCGTCGGCATCGAGGTCGTGTCGGACGGCGAGGACTTCACCGAGGCGCAGATCGAGTCCCTGGCCGCCCTCTACACCCACCTGTGCTCGGTGCTCGGCCGAAAGCTCAACGTGGTGCGCCACTACGACGCGAGCCGAAAGCAGTGCCCGGCACCCTACGTGGACTCGACGAAGTGGGCGGGGCTCAAGGCGAGGACCATGGGAGGGAAGGTGTCCGGCAAGCCCGCCGCCAGCAAGCCGACCACCGCATCCAAGCCGGCAACGGCGAAGCCGGCGGCCAAGGGCGACGCCTGGGTGCGCAACCTCCAGACGGAGTGCAACAAGCAGGGCTACAGCAAGCAGAAGGTGGACGGCATCGCCGGCCCCAACACCCTCTCGGGCTGCCCAACGCTGCGCAAGGGGTCGAAGGGCAACATCACCAAGCTGATGCAGCAGCGCCTCATCTCCATCGGCTACTCGTGCGGCAAGTACGGGGCCGACGGCTCGTTCGGCTCCGGCACCCTCGCCGCCGTGAAGAAGTTCCAGAAGGCCAAGGGCCTGACGACGGACGGCATCGTGGGCCGGAACACCTGGCGCAAGCTGCTCGGCTTGTAGATCCGCCACAGCGGCAGCACCTACGCAAAGAAGGCATGATCTGCGCCTGCCAAAATCTGCCATAGAAACAATTTGACTTTTTCGGCAGGCGCGCTTCACTGGGCATTCGTCTGCCAAAGTCTGCCAAAAATATAGCTAGAAATAGCGGATTATCAAAAAGAAAAACCCCATATGAACTGGGGTTTTTCTTGTTATGAGCATGGTGGTCGCGGAGGGATTTGAACCCCCGACCTTGTGCTTGTAAGGCACCTGCGCTCCCGCTGCGCCACGCGACCCTTTGGTGCTGCGCGAGACACTCGCGCGAATGAATATTGTGCCACAAGTTCGCCGACGGGGCAAACATGCCGACGATAACCTCACGGGCGCCGGGCGCCCCGAGCCTTCCCGCGCGCTTTTCAGCCAGCGGATCCGCAGGTCAGCACCACGACCAGTAGCGCCCCTATCACACTGGCAATCGGATGCTCCACGATGAGACCGTCCCATATCTGCTTCATGGTGCCCACACTCCTTTCGCGACAAGCTCCATTGTACCCCACCGAGCAGAGCGGCCCCGCCCTGGTTTCGCATCGGCAAGCGCGGCCGACCTTTGGAACCGCCGCGCCGACCCCCCCCCCGCCGTCCCCGGCCTCTTTCGACCAGTGCAATTTCATGCAAGAAGCACCCGTGCAGAAGGATTACCATGGCATCCATCATGGAGCAAGATGTCAGACACGCACGGGAATCGGTACGACGCGCCCTCGGCGGCGCGCTGGAATTTCGCCGCTTTGCCGGCCTCGACCGACCCTTCGCGGCCCATGCCCACGATTACCCGGTCATCGGCCTGGCGCGCGAGGGCTGCCGCCTCATGGAGTGCAACCGGCGCGCCTACCGCCTGGAGGCAGGCCAGCTGCTCGCGCTGAACGCCGGGGACGCCCACGGCTGTATCCAGAAGGGCCCCGTGCCGCTCGTCTACGACAGCGTGGCCCTTCTGGGTTTTCCCGACTGCCCTCCCCTCGAGGGCCCCATCGTGGAGAGCGCCGAGGCCTCAGCCTATATGAACGACATCGCCGCGCTCATGGATGCGACCCCTCTTGACGAGGGAGCCATAGAGGAGACGCTCTACCTGCTCATCGACCACCTCTGCGCCCCTGCGGATCTCAAGCCCCGCGACGAGGCCGCGCATGCCATGGCCGCCTATCTGCGCGACCATGTGGGCCAGACCGTGCGCCTGGACGCCCTGGCGGAGGCCGCAGGGCTGGACAAGTACCGCGCCCTGCGAACCTTCACCGCCGCTTTCGGCCTCACGCCCATGCGCTACCTGGCCTCGCTGCGCGTGGAACAGGCCCGGGAGCTGCTCGCCCGCGGAGCCAGCTGCGCCGACGCGGCCTTCCAGGCCGGCTTTTCCGATCAGGCGCACCTCACGCGCGCCTTCAAGGAGCGCCTCGGCGTCACCCCCGGCTTCTATCAGCGTGCGGTCACCGGGAAGAGCAGCCCCATCGCAAGCCGACAGAAGGCGCACCTATGAAAGCCCATCTGCTCGCCCTGTTCACCATTCTCGTGTGGAGCACCACCTTCGTCGCCACCAAGGTGCTGATCGCCGCCGGCCTCACGCCGCTGTGGATTCTCGTCATCCGCTTCACCCTGGGCTTTCTCGCCCTGTGCTGCCTGCGTCCCCGCCGTCTGCCCCTGGCCGACCGCTGCCACGAGCGCCTGTTCGCCGCTGCGGGCCTGGCGGGTGTGACCTGCTACTTCCTGCTCGAGAACATCGCCCTCACCTTCACGAGCGCCACCGCCGTGGGCGCCATCGCGGCCACGGCTCCCCTGTTCTGCGCCCTCATCATGCTCGCCCGGGGCTCGCGCCCCGCCGCCCCGGCGCCCTTCGCTCTCGGGTTCGCCCTGGCCATGGCCGGCATCGTGCTCGTCGGCAGCGCCAGCGGCAAGGCGATCCTCGCCGGCAGCGCCGAGGCCAACTTCATCGGCTGCGGGCTCTCCTTTGCCGCGGCAGTCGTGTGGGCGATCTATTCCACCATCGTGGGGCGCATCGCCGAGGCCGGCTACGAGACCCTGGCCGCCACCAAGCGCATCTTCGGCTGGGGCCTGCTGTTCATGGCGCCCGCGCTCCTCGTCGCCGGGCCCGCGCCCCTGGCCGCCCTGGCCGAGCCCGTCGTGACGGGAAACCTGCTGTTCCTCGGTCTCGGTGCCTCGGCCGCCTGCTTCGTCACCTGGAACTTCGCCGTGAAGCATTTGGGAGCCGTCGTCACGAGCACCTACATCTATCTCGTGCCAGCACTGACGGGCACCGCCTCCGTCATCGTGCTGGGCGAGCCGCTCACTGCGCCCATCGTCGGGGGTCTTGGGCTCACCATCGCGGGCCTTGCGCTCTCGAACCGGTCCCACGAGAAAAAGCGGGTCCCGAAGGACCCGCCTTCCGAACAAACCTGTATAACCGAGACTTAGCCTTCCGTCACCGGATCGCTCGGTGCCTCCTCCACCGCCGCATCGGCAGGGAATCCGCAGGCGACCTTTCAAGTCATCTCGTTCCAGCCGTTTCTACACTGATCGTTTTTTGTTTCCGAAGAGCCGTTTTCTGTGCAGTAAACGCCGCGAGATAGATATCCTGGCTGAAGCTCTCTGCCATGTCGCCCTACCGGACAATTCTGACCTGGAAAAACTCAGAAGCCTTCAACAAGAGCTTTGCCTCTTCGGCGTTTCCCAGCCCGACGATGTCTATCTCGCGGCGTTTACTGCACAAGATTCCGCTTTTCAGATACAAAGGGGCTCCGAGCGCGACTGCACGATCGCCCATCGAAGGCCCCCGATCAGCTCCGCAACCCGTAGTACAATGGCGGCACCTCCCCAACGAAAGGATGCCCATGGCCACGCTTCCCGATACCGTGCAGACCGCCTTCGACCGCGCTGCAGCCCAGCGCGCGCTCGTGCTGCCGACCATTCCCGAAGAGCTGCGCGCCCTGGAGGCCGACGAGCTGCTCGACGGCGCGACCGAGCCCCTCGAGGCCATCGACGCCCGCGACCTCATCATCGCCGACGGCAACTTCTCGGAACTGGAGGCGAGCCACGCCCGCTTCACCAACTGCTTCCTATCCTGCTGCGACTTCTCCGGCGCGCTTTTCACCGATACGGTATTCGAGGAATGCGACTTCGCCAACACCTACTTTGACAGCGCCGGATTCACCCGCTGCACCTTCAAGAACTGCAAGCTTACCGGCGCGTCGTTCATGGAGGCGAACCTGGAGCAGGTGGCTTTCACCGACTGCACGCTGGCCTATAGCGCCCAGAACCGCTGCCGCTGGTGGGGTATGGAGGCCACCCGTTGCGACTTCTCCGGCGCCGACATGACCGAGATGGAGCTGCACTATGTGCTGCTCGACGACGACCGCTTCATCGGCACGAGCTTCTTCCGCACGCCACTGCTCGGCATCGACTTCACCACCTGCCAGCTGGAAGGCGTGGCGCTGTCGGACACCATGGCGGAAATCTACGGCACGAAAATGAACGTGTATCAGGCCGCCGCCCTCGCCCGGCGCTTGGGAGTGATCGTCGCGGAATAGAAAAGGGCGCCGCCGTCCCGATCCGACAACGGCACCCCATGGCAAACCCCAGCGATACCCCCCCAAACCCGCAATTCCAAAAGCCTGCGCGGCGCCGCGGGCGACCGCCCAATCGAACATGCCGAGCTCCGCATACGCGCAAATGGGAAGCGGCCAGCTGAAGCGACCGTCCTTCTGCGGCCGCCGCGATGCGACGCGGGCCCTCTAAGCGGCCATGCGGTCTTCGCGCACCCGGCGCACGAAGAGGCGCGGACGTACCACGCGGCGCGGCAGACGCGTCGGCACCGGAGCTGCCTCGTGGGCCGGTGCGTCTGCACGGCCGTCCACGTAGGTGGCGGCCACCACCGTGCCCACGATGAGCATCGCGCCCGCCAGGCCCATCGGCGAGAGGATCTCGCCCAAGAACAGATAGGCGAACAGTGCCGTGAACACCGGCTCGCCCGTCAGCAGCAGCGACACCGTGGTGGAGGAAAGCCTATCGAGCGCCAGGCTCTGCAGGAAGAACGCCAGGCAGGTGGAGAACAGGGCGAGAAACGCGATGATGCCCCAGGCCACCGGACGCACCGCCGCCACGTTCAGCGCCGGCTCCCACAGAAGCGCGCAACCCAGACACAGCGCGAAAGCCACCGCTATCTGCGTACCAGCCACGGTGACGGCGTCCAGCTCGACCAGCGCCTGCTTGCCGAACACGAGCGCCCCGGCCAGCGCCACCGACGAGGCCAGCGCGAACAGCTCGCCCGCGCCGACAGCCAAGCTGCCGCCCTGGCTGCACAGCAGGTAGAGCCCCGCGGCCACGCCCACTTGGAAGGGAATGATGGCTTTCGGGTAGCGTCCGCGCTCCGCCAGCGTAGAGAGGATGGGTGCGAACACCACCGGCAGCGCCACGAGGAAGCCCACGTTGGTAGCCGTGGTCAGGTCGAGGGCCACGTTGCAGCACAGATACGACACCGCCATGCACAGCGCCTGGGGCAGCCAGGTGCGCACACGCACCCCGTGCAGGCGCCGTGCCATGCGACGGCCGAAGAAGAGGGCGAACACCGCAGTGGCGAGCCCGAAGCGCACGGCCAAACACCACAAAGGCGTGATGGACTCGTAGGCGAACTTCGTCACGGCGCTTCCCGATCCGAAGATGACCACCTCGATGAGCACGAAGGCCACGAACGGCCACCGCGCCTGCTTCCACTGGCTCATGATGCCTCCTCTCGCTTCCCGTGGTGCGCAGCCGGGGCTCCGGCCGCGCACCCTCCTCAAAGCGCACAATACCAAGCCCCCGCAGGGGCGCCTTTTCTTTGAATTTGGAGCGATTGACATACTAAGTTCCGCCTTAATGAAAGTAAAACGGGACTTCTTGTAAAACTTTTAAAGAAAGTCTTATACTTGTGCACGTGCACGACGAAAGGGGGCCGTCCCGTGTCCAATCAGAAATACGATGCGTTCATTACCGTGGCGCGCCGGGGAAGTTTCAAGGCGGCAGCCGAGGAATTGGGCTATACCCAGGCCGGTATCAGCTATTTGGTGAACGCACTGGAAAAGGAGCTGAACCTCACGCTGTTCGTGCGCGAGTACGGCGGGGTGCACCTCACGACCGAGGGGCGCGAGGTGCTCGGCCTTGTGCAGACGATCAACGCCGATGAGCACGCGCTCGCCACCCGCGTGCGCGAGCTGAACGACCGGGAAGGGGGCCTCGTGCGCGTCGGCTCGTTCACGAGCGTAGCCATCGAGTGGTTCCCCGGCATTGCCAAGGCGTTTCTCGCCCAGTATCCGAAGATCGACCTGAAGCTTCTGTGCATCGACGACGAGCAGGAGCTCGTGGAAGCAGCCTGGGAGGGCCGGGCCGACTGCGCGTTTTCCATCGCCCCCGAGCGGCGCGACCTGGACGCAGCGCCCCTGCACACCGACCCGCTCCTCGTAGTGCTGCCGCCCGACCATCCGCTGGCAAAAGCCGAAGTCTTCCCCACCGAAGCTTTGGCAAGCGAGCCCTACATCCAGCTCCAGGGCAACGCGCGCCCCTCGGAGATGGAGGCGCTCTTCGAGGCCAACGGGGTGGAGCCCAACGTGCGCTTCACCGTGGACTCCGATTACGCGGTGATGTCCATGGTGAGCGCGGGGCTGGGCTTTTCCGTCCTGCCGAGCCTCATCTTGAGCCGCCCCTTGTTCCCCTTGGCCGTGCTGCCGGCCGAGCGCGAGTGCGCCCGCAACATCTCGCTGGCCGTCCGCTCGCGAAGCACTGCCTCGGCCGCCACCCGCGCCTTCGTGGAAGTGGCCCGCGCCTGGGTGGCCGAGCGCTACGGCGCCTAAGGAGCGCACCGATCGCAGCAGCATGCTGCCCCACGCGCCCGGCCCCCCCTGCGCACGCCCGGCGCCCGTGCACGCTCGCCGGCGCTCTCGCACGCCCGGCCCCCTGCGCGCTGCCGGCGCCGCATGCGCCGCGCCGGCAGTGCGCAGGTCTCGACTAGATTTCGACGATCATCACCTTCATGTTGGCGTTGCGGAAGATGGGGCGAATGTAGTCCGGGTCGTTCAGCTCGGGCAGCACCTGCTGCAGGGCAAGGTAGATATCGGCCGAGGGGGCACGGCTCGCATCCTCGAGCGCATAGATGGTGCGCTCCGAGATCTTCATGCCCGTGCGCTCCTCCACCGCCTCCACCAACCGCTTGCCCCGGCTATACCCGTTGGCAAGGCGAGCCGCCTTCAGAATCGTGCCGTAGGCCTCCCAGTCGATGACGCTATTCGTTTTTGCCACGGATGCTCCTCCGCTCAAATAGATGATTGTTGTTACCCAGTGTAGCTCTTCTTGAATTATCGTACAAGAATAGTTTCGGCGAGTTTCGCCAATCCCCTTGACGAGTGTATATAGGTGTGTATATACTGTGCTTATAGGGTATATACACTATTCACGCTTTCCGCGATGACGGGACGCCGGCACGGGAAAGCCGAACAGGGAAACGCCCCTTCCCGCCTCAGGCAACCAGCGCAGTTTGCCGATGCGGAAAAGGGCACGACCTGGGAAAGAGGACCTTTGGACATCATCATAGCGAACGGAAGCAGCGAGCCCATCTACGAGCAGATCGCCCGCCAGATCAAGGGGGCCATCATGGCCGGTGAGCTGGCCGAAGGCGACCCGCTGCCCTCCATCCGCGCCCTGGCCAACGATTTGCGCATCAGCGTCATCACCACCAAGCGGGCCTACGCGGAACTGGAGGAAGCCGGCTTCATCGACACGGTGCAGGGCAAGGGCTCTTTCGTTGCCGGCGGCAACCTGGAGCTTTTGCGCGAGGAGCGCCTCCGCCAAGTGGAGACCCACCTCACCCGCGCCGCGACCGAGGCGGCTGCGGCGGGCATCGGCCCTGCCGATTTGCACGCCATGCTGGACTTGCTGTTGGAGGAAGACTGACCCGCGGGCCGCAAGCGGCCCCGAACGAGGAGACATCATGACCAACCTCATCGACATAGAGAACCTGGGCAAGCGCTACGACGACTTCGCACTTGCCGGCGTGAACCTGGCCGTGGAACCGGGGTGCGTCGTGGGATTTATCGGCTCCAATGGCGCCGGCAAGACCACCACCCTGAAGGCGGCTTTGGGGCTCATCGCCCCTGACGAGGGCACCGTGCGCCTGTTCGGACAGGCCGTCACGCCCGGCTCGTCGGCCCTCGACGACCTGAAGAGCCGTATCGGCGTGGTACTGGACACCTGCGCCTTCCCGAGCACCTGCCGCGTGGGCGACGCGGGCCTCATCGGGCGCGCGGCCTATGCCACGTGGGACGCATCCCACTTCAGCCGTCTCCTGAGCACCTTCGGGCTGTCCCCCAAGAAGAAGGTGAGCGAGCTGTCGCGCGGCATGGGCATGAAGCTGACGTTGGCCTTCGCCCTGGCCCACCATCCCGAGCTGCTCGTGCTGGACGAGGCCACGGCAGGGCTCGACCCCATAGCCCGCGACGAGGTGCTCGATATTCTGCGCGACTTCGTGGCCGAGGGCGATCGCGGCATCCTCATGTCCACCCACATCACCTCCGACCTGGAGAAGATCGCCGACGAGATCGTCTGCGTGGACAACGGCGCCATCGTGTTCACCTCCCCGAAAGACGTCATCACCGACGAGGCCGGCGTGGCCCGCTGCCGCGCTGCCGAGGTGGAGACGCTCCTGGCCAGCGGCGTTGTGGCCCCCGGCGCAGCCCACGTGATGCGGCACGATTACGGCACAGACGTGCTCGTGCCCGACCGCTTCGCTGTCGCCCGCGCCTTCCCCGACCTGGTGGTGGACAAAGCTACTATCGAAGATTACATGACGCTGACCCTGAAGGGGGAATCCCGATGAAAACCATGATCGTATCCGACTTCGCCGCCCTGCGCAGCGCGCTTTTGCAACTTGTCGGCATCTGCCTGGTCGTCAGCCTGTTCATGAGCTACGTGATGGGGGCCGTGGGCACCTCTGCCGCCATCGGCGCCATGATACCGTTCATGTGCCTGTTCTCGCTGGCTGCCTTAGACGAGCAGAACGGCTGGGAACGCTTCCGCCTCACGCTGCCCATCACGCGCCGCCAGGTGGTGTTCGGCCGCTACGCCAGCGTTGCCATCGCCACGGTGCTCGCTTTCGTTTTCTCCCTGGCGCTCTCCTTCGCGCTGCTGGCCGTGATGGGCCTGCTGCCCGCCGCCTGGGTGCCCGAAAGCCTCGCGCCCGCCGAGAACCCGCCGGCCGCCATCGTGGGCGCCACGGCGGGCTCCGTGGGCATCGTCATGATTGCCATGGTCGTGGCGCTGCCGCTCATCATGCGCTTCGGCATGACCAAGGCCGCCCGCATTGTGCCCCTCGTCGTGGTGATCGTCATCGCCGGTTGCGTGAGTTTCTTCGACGCCGATTATCTGTTCGCCAACGGCCTCGTGAGCGATCTCGTCGCGTGGCTCGACACCGGCAGCAACTACCTCGTCGCCGCTGGCGCGACCTTGGCCGCCGTCGCCATCCTCTACATCGCCAGCGCCTTCCTATCCGCCAAGCTCTACGAGGGACGGGAGTTCTAAGCCCCTTCTGAAAACCTTGTGAATCTCTTGCTTTGGTCTGATTTCGGACTATACTAGCGAACTCGTTAGTCCGAAATCAGACCATTTCTTTTGAGGGAACCTATGATCGCCGCATCGAAGACCAGCACCGCTCCCACCCCGGAGCGCACCGCCGAGACCATCCGCGCCATCGACGACTTCTACCGCCGTGCTGACGAGCTGTACCGCCAGACCGCCTGGCGCATGGGCCTGGCCGACTGCGCCTTCGACATCCTGTACGCCCTCATGGAGGAAGACGGCCTCACCCAGAAGCAACTATGCGAGCGAGGATTCTCCTCGAAGCAGACCGTGCACTCGTCGGTGAAGCGTCTGCAGGCCAAGGGGCTCATCGCCTTGCGCGGGGACAGCCCCCGCACCATGCGCGCCTTCCTCACCGAGCGCGGCCGCAGCGAGTACGCGGAGCCCATCCGCGCGGTGCTCGCCGCCGAGCGCGACGCCGTGGCCATCTTCAGCGACGAGGAGCAGCGCTGGCTCACGGAGGCCATGGCGCGCTACATAGACGCGCTCGACACGAGGCTGTCGGCCCTCTCCTTCCGCTAGCCGGCGCCCGCCCGTTCGCTCGGGGCCCGCCGAGCGCCCGATCCGCACCCCGCTCGCCGGCCCTGGCACCCCCCTCCGCACCATCGCACTATTCTGAAAGGTTTTCCCATGTCCGTGGATATGTCCAAGCACTTCTCCACCAGCGCCCTCATCAAATTCACGCTGCCCACCATCGCCATGATGATCTTCACCTCGTGCTACACCATCGTGGACGGCTTCTTCGTGTCGAACTACGCGGGCAAGACGGCCCTGGCTGCCGTGAACCTCATCCTGCCGCCCGTGATGATGCTCGCCTCCTTCGGCATGATGATCGGCACCGGCGGCAGCGCGCTCGTGGCCAAGACCCTGGGCGAGGGCGATAATGCCCGCGCCCGGCGCCACTTCTCGCTGCTCATCATCTTCGCCTTCGTGCTGGGCAGCGTGCTGGCCGTGGGCGGCTGGTTCTTCATGGAACCCACCGCGGCCGTGCTCGGCGCCACCGGGCAAATGGCCAAAGACGCCACGCTCTACGGGCGCATGATGATGATCTCCATGCCGTTTTTCATCCTGCAGTACGCCTTCCAGAGCTTCTTCGTCACAGCGGGCAAGCCCAAGTACGGCTTCTACGTCATCGTGGTGGCCGGGGTGACGAACATCGTGCTCGACTTCCTGTTCGTGGGCCTGTTCGGCTGGGGACTGGTGGGCGCGGCCCTGGCCACCAACATCGGCGAGCTCATCGGCGGCGGCATCCCGCTCGTGTACTTCGCGCGCAAGCGCTCCACGCCCCTGTACTTCGTGCGCCCGCACCTGCGCTGGCCCGTCATCGGGAAGGCCTGCGCCAACGGCTCCTCGGAGATGGTCACCAATATCGCCATGAGTATGGTGGGCATCCTGTACAACTGGCAGCTGCTGCGCTTCATCGGCGAGGACGGCGTGGCGGCCTACGGCGTCATCATGTACACGGCCATGGTGTTCGCGGCGGTGTTCATGGGCTACTCCATCGGCTCGTCGCCGCTTATGAGCTTCCAGTACGGAGCGCAGAACCACACCGAGATGCGCTCGCTTCTGTGGAAGAGCCTGGGGCTCATCGCCGTGGCCAGCGTGGTGATGTTCCTGCTCGGCCAAACCCTCGCAGCGCCCCTGTCGGCCATCTTCGTCAGCTACGACGCCGCCCTGCTGGAGCTGACCGCCAAGGCCTACCGCCTGTACGCGCTGTGCTTCTTGTTCATGGGATTCGCCATCTACGCCTCGGCCTTCTTCACGGCGCTCAACAACGGCCTGGTCTCGGCGCTCATCTCGTTTCTGCGCACCCTGGTCTTCCAGGTGGCGGCCGTCATCGTGCTGCCGATGCTGTTCGGCATCGACGGCATCTGGCTGTCGGTCACCATAGGAGACGCGCTCACCTGCCTAGTGGCCGCCACGCTCATGATCGCCCTTTCCGGCCGCTACGGCTACCGCAAGCGAGGAGAGAAGCCGGCAGCAGCATAGAGGCAGCTGCCGGCTCGGGGCCCGGGCGGCACGCTCGCGGCTGCCGCCCGCATAGCCGCAATGGACTCCTACACGCTGTCCATGCGCAGGGCCTCCACGACGTTGTCGGCCTTGCAGCGGTGCATGCCGTAGGCCACCGAGATGCCCACGGCCGCCGCGGTCATGGCGAAGGCCAGGGCCACATAGGCCCAGGGCACCATGAAGGAAAGGCCCGACAGTGAGCCGGACACCGCCACCCACAGCAGCCAGGACACCAAAAGCGACAGCAGCACACCCGGCACGAGGCCTCGAGCGCACCAGGCCACGCACTCGTCCACGATCATGGCGCGGAACTGGCGGTTGGAAAGCCCCACCGACCGCATGACGGCGAACTCGCGGCGGCGCAGGATGAGCCCGTTGGTCACCGTGTTGAACACATTGGCCATGGCGATGAGCGCCAGAATCACCGTGAACAGCAGGCAGAACACGTTGACGACCATGGCCAGCGTCTGATTGCTGGCAACATCACCCGCATAGTCGTTCATGGCGAGGAACGCCACCTCGAAGGGAGCCTCGTCGTGGAAGAAGGTGCCCGCCGCGTTCACCAAGTCGTCCCCCACCTCGCCCGAACGGCCCTCTGGCGCGTCGAAGGAGGCGCGGAAGGTGGGGTCGATGATACCGAGGCTGTGGGTGGCCGCCAGGGACATGGGCACAATGAGCTGCACCGATTCTCCGTACATGCCCACCAGCTCGGGAGCCTCGTCCAGCACAGCGACAACCTCTACAGGGGTCGTGGCCGTCTCCACATCGGCCGGATCGAGGTTGCGCGTCATCCCGCCGTCAGCCCCATCAGGCTCGAACACGTAGGGCACAAAGTCGAAGCCCGCGCCGTTCGCGCCGTCTGCCTCATAGGCCACGGCGAACCCAGACACGACCTCGCCCTCGCAGAGGCCGGCTGTCAGCGCCTGCACCGTGCCCGTAGCCGTAAGCACGTCGAGCAGCTCGTACACGGCGCCGTTGTTCCCATAGGCCTTCCCCACCCCCAGAGCCCGCGGCTCAGTCGGGTCGCGGAAGTCGGCGGGGTTCAGCCCCGCGTCGGCAACGCAGCGGTCGAACGCCGCGTCTTCCAAGTACACCACCGATCCCATCACGGCAAAGGAGCCGTCGGCCATCTGCCCCCCGTGCAGGGCCCCATCGGCCTTGAAGGCATCGCCGACCATGGCCTCGGGCACGATAAGGGACACACCCCCATCCAGACGCCAGCCCACCGGCTCGGCATCCGGCGTCGTCTTCAGCACCTCCCAGGCCTTTCCGTAGACCGCGGCCTCTTCGGCGAAGCGGGCGTTACGGGCCTCGACCACGGCCTCCAAGGTGAGGGAATCGCCGTTGGCCTGGGCGCTCGCATCCACGCCAGCAGCGCCAGCGTCCGCGCCCTCGGCTCCGGGCGCATTGCCAGCCGCGTCCGCGCCCTCGGTCCCATCCCCGCCCGGCACCGTATCGTCCGAAAACATCGCCACCACGCCCACATCGCCCGCATCAACCGGGCCACCGGCCACCTTCGTCAGCGTCCCCAAAAACGTGGACAACGATCCGGCCGTCATGAGCAGCACGATGGCCAGGGCCAGCGATACCGAAGCGACCATGCCCTTCGACGCGCCACGCTTCTCGTTGATGCGCGCCAGAAGGCCGCCCATGCCGAACACGCGCCCGGCGATGCCGCGGCCGCGCCACAGCTTGGCCGGGTTGGCCGCCCGCGCCGCTCGCGCCGCCCCGCGTTTGGAAGCCCGGGCCGACTGGTTGCCGCGCAGCGCATCGATGACGTTCACCCGGCTCGCCCGCCAAGCGGGCACGAACACGCTGAACAGCACTGTGGCTACCGTGAGGCCGGCCGCCACCGCCAGAGCCCACGGCGCCACCGACAGGTTGAAGCCCACCTCGGCCGCGCCGAAGATCGTGGCCAGCGACGGGCCGAGGGCCGCAAATGTCACCGCACAGCCGCCGATGCCCACCACAAGCCCCAGCGGCACGCCGATGGCCGCCACGATAAGCGCCTCCAGCGCCACGGCCCGACGCAGCTGCCGGCGCGAGGCCCCCACCGAGGCCAAAAGCCCGAACTGGCCGGTGCGCTCGGCCACGGAAATGGCGAAGGCGTTGTAGATGAGCGACACGCAGGCCACGATGATGACCACGGCCAGCACCGCCGCGATATTGAAGAACGTGTCCCAAATGGCACCGTCGGTGCGCACGCCCATATAGCGCAAAAGCCCCATGTGCAACTCGGCATAGCGGTCGGGGAAGGCCTCTTCGATGCGCTGTTCCACCGCGGCCGTGCTGTCCACGCCGGCCATGGTCACATAGGCCCGATTCAGCCCCGTCAATTCATCGTCCGGAGAATCGCAGGTGAAGGCCGTCATGCCGTAGCCGTGAGAGGCGACATAGGGAATATTGTCGTAGAATCCCACCACCGTATAGGTGCGCTCGCCCGTAACGCGCAGCTCCTCGTTGAAGATGCCGCCGTCGAGGGCGGCATCCAAATACCCTATGGACGAATCAAGCACGGTGCCCTCAGCGATCTCGTCCTCGGCAGCCTCCATCCCGCCGACGAAACCGCCGCTCGCCGGCACCTCGCCGTGGGTCATCGAGCCAGTGCGCCCCGGAGCGAGCACCGCCACGCGCTCGCCTACGGGCACCGTGATAGTGTCGCCCACCTCCACGCCGTCGCCGGCGGTGCGCCACGTATCGAAGAGCATGATCTCGCCGGCCTTCTCGGGCAAGCGCCCCTCGCTCGGCCGCAGGGAGCACAGCGTTTCTATGTCGCCCGAGAAATCCGCAAGGCGAAGATACCGGCCGAAGGAGTTCTGCTGCTGTTCGGTAAGCTCGCCGAACCCGGCGTCGCGCAGGTAGGCGACATCGTTGACCTGCCCTGCAGCCTGGGCCTCCTGCGCCTGTGCAGCCAGACCGTCGAAGTCGTCACCCTGCACCTCGGCCATCCAGGTGCCAGCTATGCGCGTCTCGGCTTCGTAGAGCATGGCCTGCAAGCTCGTGTAGCTGGTGAGCACCGCCGTCAGCAGCGCCGCCGCCAGTACCACACCGGCAATGGTCACCAGCGTGCGCACCTTGTTGGCCCGCAGGCTCTTGATGGTGAAGGTGGTCATGGCGTTCATCGGCGGATCCTCTCATCGCGCACGATGCGGCCGTCCTCCACGGCGATGATGCGATCGGCGGCCAGGGCGATCTCCTCGTCATGGGTGATCACCACCATGGTCTGGCCGAAGTCGCGGTTGGAGTCGCGCAACAGCTGCATGATCTCGCGGCTGTTGGCCGTGTCCAGATTGCCCGTGGGCTCATCGGCCAGCACCACGGCCGGCGCATTCATGAGGGCTCGTCCGATGGCCACGCGCTGCTGCTGACCGCCCGACAGCTGGCGCGGCAGATGTCCCTCGCGGCCGCGCAGACCCAGCCGGTCCAGCAGGCCGCCCAGACGGTCCTGGTTCACGGTGCGGCCGTCCAGAGCCACGGGCAGCGTCATGTTCTCCACCACGTTCAGCACGGGCACCAGGTTGTAGAACTGGTACACCAGGCCCACCTCGCGGCGGCGGAACACCGCCAGCTCCTCATCGCTGCGCGCGTACACATCGGCGCCGTTCAGCAGCACATGGCCCGACGTGGGCCGATCCACCCCGCCGATGAGGTGCAGCAACGTCGACTTGCCCGAGCCCGACGACCCCACGATGGCCACGAACTCGCCTTCGGTCACGGAAAACGACACATCGTCCAAGGCCCGCGTGGCCGCCTCGCCCTCCCCGTAGATCTTCGTCAAGTGGCTGACGGTGAGAATATCCATACCGAATGCCTTTCTTCTCCTGATTTCCCAATCTACGGAACAGTATGGGCAAGCCCCCTTGCCGCCCCATAACGCGCCCATTACGGAAGTGTAAGCGAAAAGCACGGCGAATCGGAGGGGCCGCACGCACCCAACCACGAGGGGGCGCAGACGAGAAGCCCCTACACCACCAGCTTCGGGAAGGCGATTTCGAAGCGGGCGCCGCCCTCGGGATTGTTGACGGCCCGCAGCGTGCCGCCCTGAGCCGAGATGAGGGCCTGGGCCAGGGAAAGGCCGATACCGAAGCCGGCAGGCTGGCGCACCTCATCGACAACAGCCGCAGCCACGGACGGGTGCGCTCCGGCAGCGCCGGTGCCCCTGCTGCCTTCCCCGCCCTGAAGGCCGTTCGCGTTCCTTGAATCTTCCGCACCCCGAGCCCCCTCGTCGCGACCGCGGTAGAAGCGCTCGAAGATGTGGGGCAGATCCTCCGCGGCGATGCCAGGGCCCGTGTCGCTCACCGCCAAGGTGGTAGCCAGGGCGTCCTCCCGCACGGTCACGGTCACCGTGCCGCCGGCGGGGGTGTGTTCCATGCAGTTCTTCACGATGTTCTCCACCGCCTCGACGCTCCACGGGGCATCGCCGACAAAGGTGGCAGCCTCATCCAGGTCGAGCACCAGGTTCACGGCGCGCAGGTCCATGGCCGTGGCCAAGGGCCCCACGGCCCGGCGGGCCACCTCGCCGGCGCGCACCTCGCGCCGCTCCACATGCATGGCACCCGCATCCACCTTGGCGATCTTCAGCAGCGTGGTCACGAGCCACGACACCTGGTCAAGCATCCCCTCCAGCTCGCGCACGAGGCGACGGCGCTCCCGCCCGTCGTCGGTGCGCTCGATGAGGGGCAGCATGAGGCCGATGGCCGTCAGCGGCGTGCGAATCTGATGGGACACATCGGCCAGGGCGTCGGCCAGGGCGTTGCGCTCGTGGGACAACTGGTCACGCGTGCGCCCCAGACGCGCAACCATCTTCGCCAGCTCGCTCGTCAGAATAGCCACGTCGCCCTCGCGGCACGTGGAGAAGTCCACCCGTCGGCCGCCGTGCAGCACCTCGTCGATCTCGGCCGCCAGGCGCATGATCTGGCGATGGCGGTACAGCGAGATGCCACAGAAAAGCCCGAGAGACACCAGCCCCATGGCCACCACCCACAGCTTCGCATCGGTCGGGGCCAGCCACGCCAGCACCGCGCAGAGGGCCGCCAGCACCGCCGCCTGGCGCAGCAGCGTAGAGAGGGAGCCCACCCTATGCCCCCACCTTGTAGCCGAGCCCGCGCACCGTCACGATGATCTGCGGATCGGACGGGTCAGCCTCCACCTTCTCGCGCAAGCGCTTGATGTACACGTTCAGGGCGTTGTCCGACACGTACTCGCCGGCGCTGTCCCAAATGGCATCGCGCAGCATCTCGCGGGTAACGAGCTTGCCCTTGTGCTGCAAGAAGTAGAGGAGCAGCCGGTATTCCAGGGCCGAGAGGAACACCTCGGCGCCACCCCGGGTCACGGCGCCGGAACTCACATCCAGCCGCACATCGCCCACAGTCAGCACGTTGTCGGCGGGGCTCGCACGCCGCAGGGCCCCGCGCATGCGCGAGACCAGCTCCCGGGCGCGGAAGGGCTTGGCGATGTAGTCGACGGCCCCCATGTCCAGACCGGCCACGGTGGAGTACTCGTCGTCGGAGGCAGTCAGAAAGATGACCGGCATGTCCGGCGCCACTTCCCGGGCGGCAGCGCACACGGCGAACCCGTTGCCCTGGGCCAGAGTCACGTCCAAAAGCGCGATGTCGAAGCTCTCGGCGGCCAGGCGGCCGCAGGCCCCGTCCTGGGTTGCCTCGGCAACCACCGAGAACCCCTCGTCGGCCAGCAGCTCCGACAGCGTGCGCACGATGGCGCCGTCGTCTTCCACCAAAAGCACGCGCATAATGCCCCTTTCTCGTTCGGGCACCATCATAGCGAAAGCGCCCCAGCTGCGGGACGCTTTCGCGAAAAACCTGGGGTTGCTTACGGAAGCGTAATGGCTAGGCCAGATGGGCCGCCACCACTTCCACGAGACGACCGGCCACAGCGGCCTTGCTCATAAGGGGCAGAAGCACCTCGTCGTCGGCCGTGACCAGCCACACCTCATCGTCGTCGGTGCCGAAGGCGAGCCCATCGCCCACCTGGTTGGCCACGATCATGTCGGCGTTCTTCTTCACAAGCTTGGCGTGGGCGTTCATGAGCACGTCGTTGGTCTCGGCGGCAAAGCCCACCACGTACTGGTCGGCGCGCTTGCCCGCAGCCAGGGTAGCCAGAATGTCGGGGTTCTCCGTGAGGGGCACGTTGGCCAGCGCCTCATCGTCGTGGCCCTTCTTCAGCTTGCGATCGGCCGGATTCGCCGGACGCAGGTCGGCCACAGCCGCCGCGAAGATAGCGGCGTCGGCGGCAGGGAACACCTCGGAGGCGGCGGCCAGCATGTCGCGGGCCGTCTTCACCGGCACCACGTCCACACCGGCGGGCGCCGCGCAGGCCACCGGCCCCGACACGAGCACCACGCGCGCTCCGGCGGCCGCCGCGGCCTCGGCGATGGCGTAACCCATCTTGCCCGAAGAGTAGTTGGAGATGTAACGCACCGCATCGATGGGCTCCACCGTGGGGCCCGCCGTCACGAGCACCGTGCGCCCGGCCAGGGCGCCGGCAGGCATGGCAGCCGCGCCATCGGCGACGGCACCGGGCTGAGGCGCACCCGCAACACCGGAAGTCGCGGCGTTCGCAGCAGCACAGGGCGCGGTGGCGGCCGCGTCGTCGGGATCGGTCTCAACCCCCGCAGGCACATCCGCCTCTTCCGCGGGAGCTGCCGTCTCGCGGGCCGCGTTCACCTGCTCGAGCACTGCCGTGAAGGGAATCTCACCATGCTGCTCGCAGGCCCCGCGCAGAGCGTCCAGCCCCACGCGCTCGGCCAGAAGCGCCAGGGTCTCGCGCACCACGATGGCGGGGTCGGCCAAGCGTCCCCGTCCCACATCGCCGCAGGCCAGATAGCCCGCATCCCCCTCGATGAAGAGCACGCCGCGCGAGCGCAGCGTGGCCATGTTCGCCTGGGTGGCCGCGGCCTCGTACATATGCACATTGGCCGCCGGCGCGATGGCCAACGTCGCGGTCGTCGCCAGGGCCGTAGTGGACAGCAGATCATCGGCAATGCCGCAGGCCACCTTCGCCATCACGTTGGCCGTGCAGGGCGCGATGAGGAACACATCGCACTCCTGGGCCAGCGAAATGTGGTGGATGGGGTCGCTCGGATCGTCGAACAGCCCCACGGCCACTTTCTCGTGGGTCAGCGCCCGGAAAGTTACCGGATCCACGAAATGGGTGCCGTGCTCGGTCATGACCACCTTCACCCGCACGCCCGCTTTCTGCAGCCCGCGCACGATCTCGCAGGCCTTATAGGCCGCAATACATCCGGTCACACCCACCAAAACACAAGGGCGCTCCATGCTCATACCAACCTCCAAAAAATGATTTTCCCGCTATTTCAACGAGCCTGTCGCTGAAAAACAAGGGTATAGACGTACACCGTATCGAGAGCATCGAAATACTCGTAGAAAATATCGAAGGGATCGACGACCATCTTAAGGACACCTTCCCCAAACTCTACTTGGATCATCCGGGGAATATTCCGCGAGCCAATGGAGGGAACAGCCTCGATGATATCCAAGGTGTCGTAGATTTTCTGATCCACTCGCGCAGAGGCCACTCGGGAGAGCTCCCGGGCGAACCGCGGCGAGTAAACCATCTTAGTCATGCTGGGCTCGCAGTTCGGCAACCGTCTTGCGAAGAGCATCGGTGCCTTCGATGCCAAGACCCGACGCGATCTGCTCGCGACCTTCGAGAATGCCGCTCCGCACCAGCTCAACATAGTCAGCATCCACCTCATCGGCGGGCGCAATCACCACCCAAGGCTTCGAGTTCTTGAACACCGTCACACGCTCCCCCGTCTCGCTTACCGCCGAGGCAATGCGTGAGAAATTAGTTCGAGCCTCTGCTGCCGTAGCCGTCAACACTGTCATTGCAGCCTCCTTTACTAGACTAGAAGAAATTGTAGCGTAAATTCAAGCGTAAATATAGTGTCTATACTCTTCTGCCACCGTTCTGAAGTCGCAAGAAGCCATAAGAAAAGGGGGCAGCCCGAAGACTGCCCCAACCTCAGACCGTCAACAGGCGAGAGGAAGCTCCCCGCACCGCCCGTCGTGCGAGCTCGCTACATATTCACGCAGTGGATCTTCTCGCCGCGCTCCAGGTAGGCCATGAGCTCTTCCACAGCCATCTTGGCGCAGTTGTCCTCGGCCTCGGCGGTAGAGGCGCCCAGGTGCGGGATGACGATGGCGCGCTCCATCTTCACCACGGCCGGGTTGGCGAAGTCGGTCACATAGGCGGACACCTTGCCGCTCTCCAGGGCGGCGGCCATGGCCTCATCGTCCACGAGCACGTCGCGGGAGAAGTTCAGGAACACCACGCCGTCCTTCATCTGCGCCAGGGCCTCGCCGTTGATCATCATCTTCGTGGCGGGCAGCGCCGGCACGTGGATGGTGATGAAGTCGCAGACCGGGTACAGCTTGGCCAGGTCGTCGGCGAACTCCACCGTGGGGGAAACCTTCTCGTGCACGGTGATGCCGTCCATGGCCGGATCGTAGCCGATGACCTTCATGCCCAGCGCCTCGGCGGCCTGGGCCACCTTGGCGCCGATGGCCCCCAGGCCGATGACGCCCAGCGTCTTGCCCATGATCTCACCGCCGGCGAACTGCTTCTTGGCCTTCTCGGCGGACTTGCCCACGTTCTCGTCGTCGGCGTTGGCGCGCACCCACTCCACACCGCCGATGATGTCGCGGCTCGCCAGCAGCATGCCCGCGAGCACGAGCTCCTTCACGGCGTTGGCGTTGGCCCCCGGCGTGTTGAACACGGCGATGCCGGCCTCGGCGAACTTGTCGAGCGGGATGTTGTTCACTCCAGCACCCGCGCGGGCCACGGCCTTCAGGTTTGCGGGAATGTCCATGACGTGCATGTCGGCGGAGCGCACCAGAATGGCGTCGGCCTCTTCCACGTTATCGGTCAGCTCGTACTCGTCGGTGAGCAGGGCCAGGCCCTCAGGCGAGATGTTGTTCAGGCAGTGGATCTTGTACATGGGGCGCTCCTTCTCGAAAGCTCGGGCATTCCGGGATCACTTGCCGTCCCAGCATACCGCGATTTTGCCGAGCGCCCGATTACCCCGCGCCCGTGCGGGTCAAATGCGCGCGTATGCGGCGCTCAAGAGACCGGCGGCACGTTCGCGTGGTGCACGAAGTCGCAGATACGGGCCACGAAACGCTGCCGCTGCGACAGGAAATCGCCCCGGGTTTCCCCCTCGCCGATATAGTAGAGCGTGGTAGTGAGCACCATGCCCACAAGTGCCACGGCCTCGAAGGCCGGATCGAGCTCGGAGCGCACCGTGCCCTCGCGCTGGCCGCGCACGAGCTGGGCCTGCAACAAGGTCAGCAGGCGCTGCTCGTGACCGCGCATCGCCTCGGACCAGGCGCGACCCGGGCGCCACAGCTCGGCCACAAAGAACCGACCGAAAGAGGGGTTCTCGAAGATAACCGAGGCAAACACCTCGATCATGGAGATGAGCGCCTCGGTGGCCGTGGGCGCATCTTCGGCAATCACCCCGAATGACACGATAAGGTCGCCGATGCCCTCGACGAGAATGCTCTCGGCGATATCGGCCTTGCTCGAGAAGTGGTAATAGGCCACGCCCTTGGAAACACCGGCTACCTCCACGATGCGATCCACCGTAGCCTCGGCATATCCGCGCTCGGCAATGACGGCGAGAGCCGCATCTAGAAGCTGGCGGCGCGTGGCATCGGCCTTGGTCGTCTTCTTTTTCCGTTCCGCCACGCTCGTCCTTTCGAGGTTGTCTTCTTATTTTCCCGATTATACCCGTCGATGTCGCAGCCGCATCGCACAGCCCGCTCCTCATGAAATACCCCGATTCCATGACTTGTTGACTCAACATAAACAACCGATAATCCCCTGATAATCACCGTATTTTTTCATGATTTCAACCGTCGCGCATCAAGACGGAACAGGAATTGCTACAATGCGCGCCACAGCCATTGTCGACCACGGGGAAAGGCGCAGGCCATGGCGGCGAAAATTATCAAGTTTCCGGTCGATCCGCGCATAAAGGCTCAGGGGACGCCGCGCGCGGCCGAAAAGAGCATCCCGCTCGATCTTGCCATCGAGCTTATCGACACCAAACCGGCGCTCCTTCGGAACGCCCGCGTGTATTCCGACGACTCCCTCGCCGATCTGCACCAGGTCATTGCCGGCCTGTTCGGCTGGGACGGTAGCCACAACTACTTCTTCAGCCATGGCAGCAACCGCTACGAGGATCCCGAGCTGTTCCGCATCAACGACTCCACCGCGGCCCGATGCCGCAAGATATACCGGGCCTGCGACGTACCCGTAGGCAACGTCCTCATCGGCCGCGACGCGCCGCTCTTCTATATCTACAACCTGGGAAACTGCTGGGAGCTGCGCATCTCGCTGTGCAACGAGGCGTCTCTCAAGCAGTTCGGCTAGGCATCCGCACTGCTCCGAGCATCCAGACTGCCCAGCGGGATCGACCGGCCCTGGCGGCAAAAGGCGCACCGACCCGCAAGCGACGGCGGGGCCTTGCGCACGACAATTTTGCGAATGCGCAGCCCGAGACGCCGGGCGCGGTCGCGAATGGCATCGCCGAAGACGGCGACGAGACGCTCGATACCCTCGACGTCGTCCACATACAAGGTGAGCCAGTAGCCTTTCTGGCCGCTGCGGCGCTCGTCGCGGCGCGAGCCGTCGGCCCGCGGCTCGCGAAGCAGCACCTCGTCCAGCGCCGCCCCCCGCACCTTCTCCAAAAGCGCCCAGGCCCGCTCAGTGTCCTCGAAGACAAGACAGACAGCGCATTTCACGATATCGAGCCCACGGGAGGCCTCCTCCTCGCGATGCCGGGCCGCCCAGGGGGCCGCCACGACAGCCTCGTCCGCCCCATCCCCGGACAGCTCGGGAAACAGCTTGCGCGTGCGCATGTCCCACTTGGCAGGAAGAAAACGCAGGTCGTCGACGGATAGCCCCTCGGCATTCAGCGCCTGGAGCAGCACCGATTGCCACGCATCCACCTCCGTACGCGCCGCGGCGTCATCGAGGTAGATGCCGAACACCCACCAATCGCGATGGCGATCGGGGCCCTTGCGGGGCCGCTCGTCCTTCGCGATGTAGATACCGTTGGTGTGGGCCAGCACGAAACGCGCCACCTCCGGGCGGTTGCGCCACGTGCGCTCCACCGCAGCCCGGTAGCGCTCCTTGTTGCGGGCGCGCTTCAGCGCCGCCGCGGCCTCGGGCGGCAGATTTCGAGCAAACTGGCTCAGTTCCGAAAATACGCTCGGCATGGGGCCTCCTAGGTCGTGTCGCCGGAATCGAGCAGCGACACCACCTCGCCGTCGGTTTCCACAGGCAGGCGCAGCAGAGCTGCGAAGAAGTCCTTGGTGCGGGCCATAACCTCGCGCGCACTGTACATCCGCTGGTTGTCGTAGGCGCCTTTGTCGCAGGCCACACCCCAAACCTGCATACCCAGGCAGTTGGCGGTGAACATAGCGCGGTAGAGATGGTATGCCTGGGTGGCCACCACGATGCGCTCGGCACCGAAGACGTGGCGAGCGCGGTACATCGACTCGTAGGTGTTCAGGCCGCCATGATCCACGTACACATCCTCGCTCGGAACGCCCGCCTCAACGCAGAAGGCCTTCATGGCATCCGACTCGTTGTAGTGGGTCGAGCGGTTGTCTCCGCTCACGATAACAGCCCGCACGGCGCCCGCGCGGTACAAGTCCACGGCCACTTCCAGGCGGTCGGCCAGGATATCGCTCGGAGTACCGTCGGCATGCACGCTCGCGCCGAGCACCACCACGGCATCGGCGGGGTCGTCCTCCAAAAGCTCGGCGGTCTGCGCCACAGTGTGCACGTTGCCGCGCGTCGAACCCACGGTAATCGCGTTCGCAGCTGCTACAACCAGAATGCCGACAAGAGCCGCAAAGGCCACGACCCGCAGCACGCGAACCGTAAACGATGGGCGGCGAGCGCTTTCGCGGGACACGGAACACCTCCTGAGCGGCAACAAGGACAAGGAAGGTTCACTATAGCAAATTTAGGCTGCGATGAGCGTCTTCGCTAAAATGCGCAGATAAACTTGGCATCAAACTTGGTATACTACGATGAATGAAACGTTGCCCTCTCGTAACGTTGCCGTAATCTGCCGGGCGTATTCTAAAGGACACGCGTCATGTACCACTGCCCTGTTCATATCTGCCTCGTCGGAGTGGCCGACGGGTTCGCGTCGGTGGCCGAGGCCGCCAAGCCCCGCCCCTCCTTCTCGCACCGCTTCCGCCGACTCGAAGCGCCCGATACGGCCGCCATGGCCGAAGCTGACGCGCTATTCGTGGACGTGACCGGCCATGATGCGCTCGCCTGGGTCCGCAAGGCCCTGGAGGCGAAGAAGCCGCGGACCTGCATCGTCATCATCGCCGCCCGCGAGCAGATCGACGAGCTGGCGCCGCTGCTCGACCACATCCACGATATCTGGGTGGCGCCGCTTTCCGCCCGCGAGCTCTCCTACCGTTTCGAGCGCTGGCTCGATCGCTGCAAGCGCGATGCCGACGCCTGGCGCGACAACCAGTATCTGGAGGCCACCATCAACTCCATTCCGTCGCTGGTGTGGTACAAATCGAAGGACGGCATCCACCACAAGGTCAACGACGCCTTCTGCGCCACGGTGAACAAGGCCAAAGACGACGTGCAGGGCCGCGGCCACGCCTATATCTGGGATGTCGAGGCCGACGATCCGGCCTGCATCGAGTCGGAGCGCCAGGTGATGGAAAGCGAGTCCACCATCGTCTCGGAGGAGACGGTGCAGACCAGCGACGGCATCCGCCTGCTCACCACCTACAAGTCGCCCCTGTACAACATCGACGGCGCCGTTATGGGCACCGTGGGCGTGGGCATAGACGTCACCCAGGAGCGCGCCTTCGAGAACGAGATCGTCGAGAAGAACCGCACCCTGGAGACCATCTTCACCACCATGGAATGCGGCGTGATCACCCATTCCTTCGATGGCAGTCGCCTGATCGGCGTGAACCAGGCCGCCTTGAGAATTCTCGGCTACGAATCCGAGGAGAGCCTCATGGAGCACGGCTTCGATATGGTAGCCCCCTCGGTGCTGCCCGAAGACGCCCAGCGACTGCGCGCAAGCATCGCCCTGCTGAAAAACGTCGGCGACTCGGTGTCTACCGAGTACCGCGTGCGCCACGAGAACGGCGACATCCTGCACGTGCTCGGCAACGTGAAGCTCATCGAGAGCGACGGGGAGCTTCTGTTCCAGCGCTTCCTTCTGGATTACACCGACAGGAAGCTGGAGGAGGTGCAGAAGGAGCGCTACCAGAAGGAGCTCATCCACGCGCTCTCGGAGGACTACCTCATCGTGTGCTCGTTCAACCTGGATACCGGCGAGGGCATGCCGCTGCGCGTGAGCGGCGACGAGATGCGCCACCTCGACGAGCTGTTCGCCGGACCCCTGCAGCTGGAATCCTGCATTGGAGCCTACCTGGAGAGCGCCGTGCACGAGGACGATCGCGCCACCATGCGCGAGACGCTGTCCGCCGACTACCTGCGCGAAGTGCTGGCCGAGACCACGCGCACCCACGTGAACTACCGTATCGTTCGCGACGCCGAGATGGAGTACTGCCAAGCCACGGCCGTGCGCACCGGCGATTGGAAGGAGGGCCACGATATCGTGCTCGGCTTCCGCAGCGTTGATGCGCAGACGCGCGACGAGGTGAAGAAGCGGGCGCTTCTGGAAGAGGCCCTGCAGGCGGCGAACAAGGCCAACGCCGCCAAAAGCGCCTTCCTCTCGAACATGTCCCACGACATCCGCACGCCCATGAACGCCATCGTGGGCTTCACCACCTTGGCCGGCAGCCGCATCGACCAGCCGGAGCGCGTGCGCGAGTACCTCGACAAGATCCAGTCGTCGTCCGCCCACCTGCTCAGCCTCATCAACGACATCTTGGACATGAGCCGCATCGAAAGCGGCAAGGTATCGCTCGACGAGCAGCCTTGCAGCCTCATCACCCTGCTGGACGACCTCTACAGCATCATCCAGGCCGAGGCGAGCGCACGCCAGCTGTATCTGACCATCGACACCGGGGGCATTGCCCACGCCGACGTGTGCTGCGACAAGCTGCGCATCAACCAGATCCTGCTGAACCTGCTGGGCAATTCGCTGAAATTCACGAATCCGGGCGGGTTCATCCGCGTAGCCGTCGACGAGCTGACCGGAGCGCCGGCCGGCTGCGGCCGCTACCGCTTCACCGTGTCCGATACGGGCATCGGCATGGCCCCCGAGTTCGTGGATCACATCTTCGACCCCTTCGAGCGCGAGCGCACGAGCACCATCAGCGGCATCCAGGGCACGGGCCTGGGCATGTCTATCACGAAGAACCTGGTGGACATGATGCACGGCACGATCACCGTGGAAAGCGAAAAGGACCGCGGCACGACATTCACCATTGAGCTGCTGCTCGCCTTGGACGCAAGAGGCACGCAGGCGGCGCGGGCCCAGGCCGAACGGGCCGCCCGCACCCGCTCCCACGCCATGCGCGGCAGCCATTTGCTGCTTGTGGACGACAATGACCTGAACCGCGAGATAGCCATCACGCTTCTGGAAGACGAGGGCTTCACGGTGGAGTATGCCGTGGACGGCCAGGAGGCAGTGGATCTGCTGAAGGCATCTGGCGCCGACCATTTCCAGCTGGTGCTCATGGACGTGCAGATGCCGGTCATGAACGGCTACGAGGCCACGCGCGCCGTCCGCGCTCTGGAAGACGAGCGCTTGGCGCACATTCCCATCCTGGCCATGACCGCCGACGCCTTCGAGGAAGATCGTCAAAAGGCCCTGCGCTGCGGCATGGACGGGCATCTGACCAAGCCCATCGAAATCGACAAGCTCTTCGAGGCCCTGGACACGATGCTCGGCTGATCCCCAAGCCCTCGTTCGACAAGGATCCTGTCAGACGTAAGAAGGCGCCCGGATGCTGAGCATCGCGAGCGCCTTCACGTGTGTTGCCTGTCCAGCAGCGGCTCCTACACCGCCACGATGTTCACGAGGCGGCCGGGCACGTACACTTCCTTCTTCACCGCCTTGCCCTCGATGGCGTCGGCCACGGCCTCGCGGGCGGCGGCCAGCACGTCGGCCTCGGGGGTGTCGGCGGCCACCATGATGCGGGCGCGCAGCTTGCCGCAGATCTGCACGGCCAGCTCCACCTCGTCGGCGCGGGCCTGCTCGGGGTCGAACGTGGGCCACGGCTCGCCGTAGAGGAAGCCCTCGCGGCCGAGGGCCTCCCGCCACAGCTCATCGGTGATATGCGGCGCGATGGGGGCCATGAGCTTCACGAGGGTCTCGGCCACATCGGCGTCGAGCGCCCGATGGTCGGGGCAGGCGGCGCGGGTGTCGGGGCTGAAGGCGCGCAGGTACTCGCCAGCGGCGTTGGACAGCTCCATGATGGCGGCGATGGCGGTGTTGAAGTTGTTGCGCTCGATGTCGGCGCTCACCTTCTGCACCACGCGATGGCGCTCGCGCACAAGCTTTTTCGCCGCGGCCACGGCCGCCTCGTCGGACGGTTTCTGCTGGAACAGCGTCTCATCGCCGGCCTTGCCCGCCAGGTCGTGCACCTGGCGCCACAGGCGGTTCAGGAACTTGTACATGCCCGGCAGGCCGTCGTCGTTCCACAGCTTCTCCTTCTCGGGCGGCCCGAGGAACAGCGTGTAGGTGCGCACCGCGTCGGCGCCGTACTCGGCGATGATGGCCTCGGGCGAGACCACGTTGCCCTTGGATTTGCTCATCACCTCGCCGTGGGCATCGAGCACCATGCCCTGGCACAGCAGGTTCGTGAAGGGCTCGTCGAAGTCGAGCATCCCTAAATCGCGCAGGACCTTCGTGAAGAAGCGGCTGTAGAGCAGATGCAGGATGGCATGCTCGATGCCGCCGATGTACTGGTCCACGGGCATCCAGGCGTTGGCCTTCGCCGGATCGAAGGGGCCGTGCTCGTTGTGCGGGTCGGTGTAGCGCATGTAGTACCAGCTGGAGCACGTGAAGGTGTCCATGGTGTCGGTCTCGCGCCGGGCAGGCTTCCCGCACACCGGGCAGGTGCACTCGGCAAAGCCCGCGTGGGTGGCGAGCGTCTCGCCGGCGGCCAGGTCGATGTCCTCGGGCAGACGCACGGGCAGATCCTCCTCGGGCACCGGCACCACGCCGCACGCCTCGCAGTGGATGGCGGGAATGGGGTTGCCCCAGTAGCGCTGGCGGGAGATGAGCCAATCGCGCAGGCGGAACTCCACGGTGCGCTTGCCGCGGCCTGCCTCCTCCAGGGCGGCCACGATGGCAGCCTCGCCCTCGGAGTGCTTGCCGCCGGCCATGCCGGTGTAGGGGCCCGACTGCACGAGGGTGCCCTCGGCGGCGTAGGCCTCCGGCCAGTCCACCTCGGTCACCACGCGGTTCTGCTCGTCTTTCAACGACGGGTACAGCGGATCGTCCTCGGAAAGGATGATGGGGATGATGGGCAGGTCGTACTTGCGAGCGAACTCGAAGTCGCGCGTGTCACCGCAGGGCACGGCCATCACGGCGCCGGTGCCGTAGTCGGCCACGATGTAGTCGGCCACCCACACGGGCACCTTTTCGCCGTTGATGGGGTTCACCACGTAGCGGCCCGTGAAGGCGCCGTGCTTCTCGTGGTCGCCCTGGGCCCGCTGCACGGCGGTCACCTTCTTGGCGGCCTCCACGAGCTCCATGACGGGCTGCTCGTATTCCGTGCCGGCCACCAGCTGGGGCACCAGCTTGCTCTCGGGGGCCAGCAAGAAGAAGCTACACCCGAACAGCGTGTCGGCGCGAGTGGTGAACACGGTGATGATGTCGTCTTCAGTCGGCTCGGCCGGAGCGTTCCCGTCCGCATCGCACAGGATGAAGTCCACATTGGCGCCCTCGGAGCGGCCGATCCAGTTGGCCTGCTGCTGCTTCACGCGCTCGGGCCAACCGGTGAGCTGGTCCAGGTCGTCCAGCAGCTCCTGGGCGTAATCGGTGATCTTGTAGTACCACTGGGTGAGATCGCGTTTCTCCACCTCGGAGTCGCAGCGCCAGCAGCGCCCCTCGATGACCTGCTCGTTGGCGAGCACCGTGGCGCAGCTCGGGCACCAGTTCACCGGGCTGTTGCGGCGCTCCACCAACCCGCGCTCCCAGAACTTCAGGAAGATCCACTGGCCCCAGCGGTAGTACTCGGGGTCGCAGGCCACCACCTTGCGGTCCCAGTCGTAGGAAAATCCCATGCGCGTGAAGCTCTTGCGCTGGGTCTCGATGTTCTGGTAGGTCCACAGGGCCGGATGGCTGTGATGCTTCACCGCGGCATTCTCGGCGGGCAGGCCGAAGGCGTCCCAGCCCATGGGATGCAGCACGTCGAAGCCCTGCATCTTCGCGTAACGGGCCGCCACGTCGCCGTAGGTGTAGTTGCTCGCGTGGCCCATGTGCATGTCGCCGGAGGGGTACGGGAACATCTCCAACACGTACTTCTTCGGCGCGTCGGAGTTCTCCGGCACGCAAAACAGGCCCGCTTCCTCCCAGGCAAGCTGGAGGCGCGGCTCGATCTCATGGGGATTGTAGGCTTTCATGGCTCTCCCTCGAATGCTCGCGGCTTGCTCGGCCGGGCCCGCAGACGCCCGCATCGGCCCGTGCCCCCGCACCGACCGCGCCCGTCGCCCGCTCCCGACCGCGAATTGATTGCCCCATTATAGCCGTGATTTTCCCCAAAGGAAGGCCCGCGCCCGCCTGGAGAGCTTTCCCCGCCTGGAGAGCGGCGTTCTAGCAATGCAAGCGGGGGCTTCCGCAAACCCGAACGGAGAAGAGGGCCGGGGCCTCCTATAATCGGAGCAGGCACATGCCGCCAGCGCGACCGCTCCGGCCCTGCCCATAGAGGCCATCGCCATGGACGGCATAAGTGACCTTTTATGGAAGGCGCGGCGTCTGTCCGAGTGAACGGGGCCGGGGACCTTTCCGCCTACCGCACCCGGCGAAGCGACGCGCCGCAGTTCCAGCAGGTGTCGCGGGTGCCGTCATTGTCGGCAGCGCAGACGGCGCAGGTCTTCACCGGACGGGGGGCATCCACTTCGTCGGTGGGCAGCGGCACCTCGGCCTCGTCGTCGGCCAGACGCGCCATGGCCGCCCGAATCCCCTGCACGCCCGTGATGCGGGCCACTTCCAGCTTGTCGCTGCGTCCTTTTTCTGCCATTCCGCTGCTCCCATCCTTGCGTGGTTCGTCTTTCGGCTACCATGAATGGAACCATTCTCCGCCTTGCTGGCCGCGAAATGGCTTGAAAACGACGGTTTTGGTACCCGAAGGCTCGATTCTCAACGTAAAGCGTATTACTGACGCAGCATTTTCCCTGCTCGTGTATTACCGCAGCCGATTTCAGCCTCTTTTCGGTTCCAAACTCGTCGTTTTCAAGCCAAAATACGTGTCATGAGGCGAAGATGCCGCAAACCGTCGTTTCAAGTTGACTGTCCGCACGCTGGCGACCGCCGCTGGGCATCCACATGAGCGAGCAGCGCCTGGCACCCGCGCGAACGAGCAGCGCCTGGCACCCGCGGGCGCGCACCGTTGGGCAACCGCGCGAGCGAGCAGCGCTATCCGTCCGTGCAAGCGATCAGTCGCCGTGCGCGGCCGTGCGGCACCGCACCGCCGCGTCCGAACGCGCGATACCGCCCCGTCCCCGAAGGAGCACCCATGAACTTCCACAACGCATCGTTTAAGGCCGCCTACGGCACCTCCGCGCAGCTGCCCGCGTCCACCGGCCCCGAGGTGTCCTTCGCAGGGCGCTCAAATGTGGGCAAGTCGTCGCTGCTCAACAAGCTCATGTACCGCAAGGGCCTGGCGAAGGTGTCATCAACGCCCGGCAAGACGGCCACCATCAACTTCTACGATGTGGACGGCCGTGATCTGGTAGATCTGCCCGGCTACGGCTTCGCAAAGGTGTCGAAGTCGGAGAAGGGCCGCTGGTCGGAGCTCATCGAGGGCTACTACAACCAGGACCGCGACTTCGCGCTCGTGGTGTCGCTCATCGACATCCGCCATGACCCCTCGGCGCTCGACCGCAACATGGTACGCTTCCTCCAAGAGGCCGAGCTTCCCTTCGCCATCGCCCTCACCAAAGCCGACAAGCTCTCGAAACAGCAGCAGCAGAAGCAGCGAGCCGCCATCAAGAAGGCCCTCGACCTGCCGAAGGGCACGCCCATGGTGGTCACCTCGTCGGAGAAGGGCGACGGCATCGACGAGCTGCGCGCCCTCATCGCCCGCGCCATCGAGGAGTAATGCGGGACATCGAGCCGGCCGTCTTTCCCATCAACCGCGCCATGGAACGTTAACCGGGCCGCCCGCCCCCCCCTCGGCCGCCCGCCCCCTCTCCTCGCCTTCTCCGCTCCTTCCCCTTCGGTCGCCTGTTCCTTCCCCCTCCCCCCCTCTCCAAGTCAAAGGGCCCTGAAAAGGGGAACGCCCCGGAGGGTGCCGGGGCGTTCAGGAGAGAGAGGAGGAGCCGTCGGGCGTCGCGGCGTGAAGGCCAGCGGCGTCCGAGGCGAGAAACTGCGGAGTTATTCGGCCGTCTCGGCGGTGAGCACCACGGGGGCCTCTACGGCCGGAGCCGCAACCGGAGCGCCCTTCGGCGTGCCGAAGAAGAACTTCATGTAGTGCACGAAGACGTAAGTGACCATCACCGCCGCGAACACGGTCTCCAGGGCGATGAGCGCCTCGACTACGGGCAGCGCGGGAATGGTCGCGCCGGCGGCGTAGAGAGCCTGTACGCCCTTGCCGAAAGCCATGGCGGAGATCACGAAGGGGAAGGTCATGGCCGCGTAGCTCGGGTAGAACTTCAAGGCGATGAACTTCGGCAGCTGGGTTGCCACGCCCACGAGCATCACTTGGCCGAGCCCCATGAGCACGCCCACGAACAGCGGGTCGGGATTCGGCGTGACGGCCAGGTAGCCCACCAGCGACAGGCCCAGCGGAGCCGCGAAGATGCAGAATAGCGGACGGGCCGGCTCGGGAATCTCGTGCTTGAGGTAGCGGGCCACCACCGTGGCCAGCAGCACGGCAAAGCAGGCCAGACCGAACCAGAAGATGCCGCGGCCGAAGGCCTCCATACCGAAGGCAGGCGAGGTGACTGCCGCCACAATGATGCCCACGTAGCAGATGAAGTAGGTGGGAAACACCTCGGAGAGCTTGAAGCGACGGATATAGTGGGCCGTGAACCACGCCATCAGCGTAAAGTGGCCCACTATGGCCGCGCACCACAGCCCGAAGGCGGGCACAATGGCCACAGGCGCCAGGTATCCTGCCAGCTGCATGAGGGTCATGAAGAACGTGGCCGACACGCTGGCCAGAATGGAGTTCTGCAGATCGCTGCGAATCATGGACGGGAACAGGATCACCTTGGCGACGAGCATGCTCACCAGAAACAGGGAGAGTCCGCCGCAGAGTCCGTGGGCGATCTCGGTATAGGGCTGAAGCAGATTGCCCAGAGCCGCCAACCCGAGGGCCACGCCAGCAGTGGGGATCGGTACTTTTTTGATAATGTCGCGCATAGGCTGCCTTTCGTTCGGGGCTCATTGATTGATGAGGGGGTTTCGACCACGGATCGCCGGAAAGATCGCAGCGAGCCGCAGGAAATTCATTGCCGTTATTATGCGGGGTTCCTTACCAAAAGAAAACTTATATATATTTATGTTGTCATAACTTGATGTTATGGTTAGACTACCAGGCATCATGCGGCCGTGCACCCCCGCGGCCGCGGCTCTCAACTTCAAGAAAGGAAGCTCGGTGCAAGACTTTCGCGTGAAGACCTTCCTCACCGTCTGCAAGACGCTCAACTACACCCGCGCCGCCGAGGAGCTGGCTCTCACGCAGCCGGCCGTGTCGCAGCACATCACGTATCTCGAGCGGGAATACAACGCGAAGCTGTTTACCTACCACCGCAAGAAGCTGGAGCTCACCCGAGCGGGCCGTGTGCTGCGCGACGCCCTTGCCACCATGGCCCACGACGACGCGTTGCTCCACGAGCGCATCGCCGAAGTGGCCCACGGCGCAGCCGTCCAGCTGCGCATCGGCATGACCCTCACCGCCGGAGAATACGTAGTGGCCGCCCCCCTCGTGCGCTATCTGGCCGCGCATCCCGAGATTCGGGCCACGGTGCGTTCGGGGGGCACCCAGCAGCTTCTGGCCCTGCTTGCCCAGGGCGCCATCGACTGCGCCTTCGTGGAAGGACTCTTCGACAAGAGCGCCTTTGCGGGCGATACGTTCCGCACCGAGCGGCTCGTGTGCATCTGCGCCGCCGACCACGCTTTCGCCACGGAGCCCGCATCGATGCAGGATCTGCTGGGCGAGCGGCTTATCCTGCGCGAAGAGGGCAGCGGCAGCCGCGACGTGCTCACCCATGCGCTCGCCAAGCACAACCTCTCCCCCGCCGCCTTCTCCGACACCTGCGTGGTGGAAAGCCTCGACATCATCAAGATCTTCGTGGCGGGCAACCTGGGCATCTCGTTTGTCTACGAATCGGCCGTGCAACGCGAGGTGCGGGAGGGCGCCCTGCGCGTCATTCCGCTTTCCGATGCGCCCATCACCCACGACATCGCCTTCGTGCGCCTGCCCCACAGCATCTTCGAAGACGACCTGCGTGCCCTGTTCGAAGGCTTGCAGACGACATAAGTGCGCAAAAAAGGCGCCCCTCTCGAAGAAGGGCGCCAGGTGAAATTGCTCGGGCTCGGGCGGCCTACAGATCGGCGGCCAGGGTCAGCAGCAGCAGTGCGTCGTGGGAGATGGCCTCGTCCACGATCTCGCGGGTGAGCACCGTTTCCTTCTTCACCGTGAAGGCGCCGTCCTCGCTCGTCACGTCGTCAACGAGCGTGGCGCCCACGAGCAGCTCGACGAGCTGGGCGTCCTCGGCGGACAGATCGGAAGCGGCTTCCTCAGCGGCCTCTTCGGCAACCTCTTCGGCGGCCTCCTCGGCCTCCTCCTCGGCCTCGGTCGCAGCCACGGCCACCGCCGCGGCCACCTCGGCAGCAGACGGAGCGGGAGCCTCCTCGACCACTTCCTCAACCACCGTCTCCTCGGCAACCACATCGCCCGAGGAGCGCAGCTCGGCCGCGGTCTTGGCGCCGTTGTCAACGAAGACGAACTCGGGAGCGAAGAACACGAAGGTGTCGGCGGCGTACACGGAGCCATCCTCCAGGGTGATGCTCGTCACCGTGCCGTAGACCGGATCGAACTCGTAGCCGGCCACCGCGCCGAGCTTATCGCCGGTGCGGCTGTAGGCCTCAACGCCCACCAACTTGAAACCGCCGGCGATGAGCGCCTGGGCGCTGCCATCGGAAGCCGGCAGGAAGTTCTCACGCGACTGCACCGTGACGAAGGTGTCGCCGACAGCCAGCGCGCGGTCGAAGGGAAGCACGAGCGGCGCCGTAGTGGTGGCGCTCGCCACAATGTAGTGGCTTACGGCAAGGGTGTCGCAATCAACGCGCAGCTCGCGCATCTTGCCGATGACCCGACGATCGTCAAGGCCGACGACGCTGCGAACGAGAATGGACTCATTGGTTTCCATTTTCAGCTCTTTCTCGGAGGGAGCGGGCCGCCCGGGCGACCGAAAGCTCATAACTTGCAGATAGGCCCCATTGTATACGAAAGCAGCGCCCGCGTCAGCGGAAACTGGGGGCCTTTTGGGAGGTCTGGGCGGAAAATCCGCAGCCCGCTATTTGTTCGGATCGACGCTGCCCTCGGACGTGGTGACCGGAGTGTTCTCGTCCACCTGATAGATGTCGCTCGAGAGCAAGTCGCGCGTCGTGCGCACACCGTCCTGGTAGTACACGCGGAACGCCTCGGACACGTAGTACTGGCGCAGCGTGCCCGCCGCGTCGTCGCGCTCGTAACGGCTGACGATCTGGGACGTGGCATCCACCGTGCGCCCCTCGGGCAGCGGATCGCCCTCGATGCTCACGTCCACCGTCTGGCCCACGGCCTTGGCATGGATGGTTATGGCATGATCGGTGTTGTTCTTCAAGCGCAGGTCGAACGAGCCGTACACGATGGTCGCATCCAGCCCGATGGGGGCATAATCGGACGGAACGGAGTGGGGGTGCCGCTCCACGATTTCCATGTCGGCCTTCACCGCGGCGATGTAGAGGGCCGTAGACACTTGGCACACCCCGCCGCCATCGCCCTGGGCCACTTCGCCGTTGCGGATAACCGCCGCTTCCTGATAGCCGCGCTCGGCGGAGGTGTTGCCCACTACGTCGTTGAAGGAGAACGTGCCGCCCGGCTCGATAACGGTGCCGTCGATGGCCTCGGTAGCCAGGCGAATATTCTCGCTGCGTCCAGGATCCTCGCTCTGGGAGATGGCCTGGTACTCGCCGATGGTCTCCTGCTCGGGCGCGGGCTCCTCCTCGGCCTTCTCGGGCTCCGGGGCGGGCGCCGGATTGCTTGCGGCGGGCTCGTCGACCGGAGCGGGCTCCTTTTGGGCCGCGCTCTCCCAAATAACGGGATTACCGAACGCCATGCACGCCGACAGCGCCACGGCGCAAACGGCAATCAACGGCGCCGCATAGGGCGAGGCGGCGGGGAAACGCGGACGCCGACCGAGCGCGGGGTGCTCGGGCAGCGGACGCGCGCCGGCCATACGGTCGTCGGGCATCGGCTGTTTCACGTGGGATCGCGGAGCCATGGCCTAGCCCATTCTCTCGACGGCGTCGAGCTTAATGCGCTCCACACGCGTCAGCACACTGGACGTGCGCAGCTCGGCGGCAAGAGCGCGAGCCTTGTCGCCCTGGCCCGCCTTCACATAGCAGGCCATCTCCTCGAAGCGGGCGCGACGGGCGTCCGAGTCCTGCGGCGCCGCCGCGGCAGCCTCGCCGTACAGACGGGCGGCCACGGGATAGAGCCCCTTGTCGCGCAGACCCTGGGCCTTGGCGAGGAACTCCTCGAAGCGAGCCTCGCGGGTCGAGGCGGGCGCGGGAGCCGCCGGCACGAAATCGGCGGGGACCTCGATGCCCGGAGCGGACAGCGGCGCAGGCTCGGGCGCAACTGCAGGCGCGAGCTCCGCTGCGGGCACGGGCTCGGGCGCGGTGGGAGCGATCGCCGGTTGCGGGGCGGGAGCAGGCTGCGGGGCGATCTGCGGCTGCGCTGCGGGGGCAGGCGCGGGAACGCCTGCGATGGGGGCCGCAGACTCCGGCGCGGCGGACGCCACGGCAAAAGCAGGCGCGGACGCAGGCGCAGGCGTGGGCTCGGGTGCGGGCTCGGGTGCGGGCTCGGGCGCGGGCGCAGGCGTGGGCTCGGGCGCGGACACAGCCGGAGCCGGCGATGCGGTCGGCACGGAAGCTGCAACAGGCGCCGCGGGGGCCTGCGAAACCGAAGACGGAACGGCCTTCGGCTTTACGGAAGCCGGCGACGCAAGCCCGCGGGCGGCCGTAAAGTCGAGGGCGAGCTGCGAATCGTCGCCCGAAGCGGGCTCTTCCGCGGTGCCGAAGATGGCGGAGAAATCCACTTCGCCGGTGGCATTCGGATCGAGCACGGTCTTGCGCAGCTTGAAGGTCTCCTCCGCCTCGGCCTCGGGAGCGGCCACGGCCTCGGGGATGGCAGGCGCCACCGAAGCGGCTTCCACGTCCGGCTCGGGCGCCGGCTTGGCATGAGCGCCCCGACGCGGAGAGCCGAGCGGCACCAGATGAGACGACGTCGTGCGCTTATAGGCCAGAATGGGATTGGGCACCGTCTCAGTGTCAGACACCACGAGGTAGCGCTCGTCGCCCTCGGCAAAGGGAACGGTGAGCATCATCGTAGACGTACTGTGGGAAGGCCCTTGCGGGGGCTTGAGCGACGGAGCAACCTCCGGCTCGAAGATGCCGTCGTCGGCCTCGTTCTGCTCGATCAGATAATCCTCGATAAACGCTTCGGCCTTGGGGTCGGGGGCGGTTGCATCCGAAGGCTCGGCGACATCGGGGCCGTCGGCACACTCGACGTTCTCGTTCCGAGCCGCCTCGACAACCTCGGCAGAATCGTCCTCCTCCTGCGCCCCCTCTTCGACAGTCGGAAGCTCCTCGTCTTCGAGCTCGTAGTCCTCGACCGGCGGGCACGGACGCTGCAGCGAGCGGAACTCGTTCACCGGGTGGTTGGGGGTCACGGGCATGAGTGCGCCATCGACGCCGACGCCCGGCTTCACGGTGCGCGTCCGCGGCTCGGTCGTGCGGGCGCGTAGCGTGGGCTCCTCACGGCGCCGAGCAGCCTGAGCTGCTTTGGCCGCCTTCATCACGCCCATGTAGGCGGCAATGGGCACCACAATGCAGGCAATGGCGAAGAAGGGGGCCGACCACACCTGGGAGGCATTAATGGCGACAACCCAGAACAGGGCAGCCACCAGAGCCATCGACGCAAATGCAGCAGCAACGGCACGGCGCTGAGGCGATGTCGAGCTCAGCCGCAGGCCGATTACAAGACCTACGACGATGATCAGCACAAAAAGTGCTATGCCGATCGAAAATTCGCCCACATCGCCTCCGTTCCTTCGCAAAATAGGCGGTCTTATCCATTGAAATGGAAGTATAGCATCCGTCAAGAAAGGCGGCACGAGAACGTCAATTTCTCAGAACTTTAGACACAACCAGCGGATTTTCGGTGCGCCGTGCACGTATATATAAGTTCCAACACGAAGGCGGCCTCCTATTCGGAGACCGCCTTCGACAGATCAGGGCTTGCTCGTGGAGCAGTTAGCTAGCGCGTGTTGCTCGCGTAGGGGGCCTTGTCCTTCAGCAGCACGTCGTGGGCGCCGCCCTCCACGATGGACGTGGCGCTCACCAGCGTGAGCTTCGCCTTGTCCTGGAACTCGGGAATGGTGAGCGCGCCGCAGTTGCACATGGTGCTCTTCAGCTTCAGCAGCGTGATGGCCATGTTGTCCTTCAGGCTGCCGGCGTAGGGCACGTACGAATCGACGCCCTCCTCGAAGGAGAGGTTCTTCTTCTTGCCGCCCAAGTCGTAGCGCTGCCAGTTGCGGGCGCGGGCCGAACCCTCGCCCCAGTACTCCTTCATGTAGGTGCCGTTCACCATGACCTTGGCCGAGGGGCTCTCGTCGAAGCGGGCGAAATAGCGGCCCAGCATGACGAAGTCGGCGCCCATGGCCAGGGCGAGCGAGATGTGGTGGTCGTACACGATGCCGCCGTCGGAGCAGATGGGGATGTACACGCCGGTCTCGCGGAAGTACTCGTCACGGGCGCGGGCCACCTCGATGGTAGCCGTGGCCTGGCCGCGGCCGATGCCCTTGGTCTCGCGGGTGATGCAGATGGAGCCGCCGCCGATGCCGATCTTGATGAAGTCGGCGCCCGCGTCGGCCAGGAAGCGGAAGCCCTCGGCGTCCACCACGTTGCCCGCGCCGATCTTCACGGCATCGCCGTAGTGCTCGCGCACCCATTCGATGGTCATCTTCTGCCAATCGGAATAGCCCTCGGAGCTGTCGATGCACAGCACGTCGGCACCGGCCTCCACGAGCGCCGGAATGCGCTCGGCGTAGTCGCGGGAGTTGATGCCCGCGCCCACCATGTAGCGCTTGTGGGAGTCGAGCAGCTCATCGGGGTTGGATTTGTGGGAGTCGTAGTCCTTGCGGAACACGAGCGCCACCAGGTGATCGTCGGCGTCCACGATGGGCAGGGAGTTCAGCTTGTGCTCCCAGATGATGTCGTTGGCCTCCTTGAGGGAGGTGTCGGCCGGAGCCACCACGAGCTTCTCGCGCGGGGTCATGAAGTCGGCCACCTTCTCGGTCAGCTCCATGCGGGAGAGGCGGTAGTCGCGCTCGGTGACGATGCCGAGCAGCTTGCCATGGGCCGAACCGTCGGCGGTGACGGGCATGGTGGAGTGGCCGAACTGCTCCTTCAGGTCCACCACCTGTTCGAGGGTCATATCCGGCGACAGGTTCGCGTCGGAGGTGACGAAGCCCGCCTTGTAGTCCTTCACGCGGGCCACCATGGCGGCCTCGTCCTCGATGGACTGGTTGCCGTAGATGAACGACAGGCCGCCCTCGGTGGCCAGGGCCACGGCCATCTTGTCGTCGGACACGGCGGCCATGATAGCGGACACCATGGGCACGGAAAGCTCGAGGGGGCAGTCCTCCTCGCCCTTGCGGTACTTCACCAGGGGCGTCTTCAGGCTGACCGCCGCGGGCACGCAATCGGCGGGCGTATGGCCCGGCACCAGCAGGTACTCGTTGAATGTACGGGACGGTTCCTCGAAGTAGTAGGCCATAGCTGTGCGCTCCTTCTTTCCACTCGGTGCCCTGGATGAATAATTGATTCATTATAGGACGAGAGCGGGCCCCTGCGCCAGAGGCCCGCTCCGACCCGCTTTATATTTTCGCCAGCGGCCCCCTACCGGGCCACAGCGGCATCCATGGCGTCGGCGTAGATGGGCGTGGCCAGGCCGAAGCCGCCGGCCACTTCGATAAGCTGGCCGGTGGTGGCAGCGCTCTCGTCGCCGAGGAAGTACACCACGGCCGCGGCGATGTGCTCGGGTTCGGCCATACGGCCCAGCGGAATGTGGCGCAGGAAGAAGGCCTTGAACTCATCGGAGAGGTTATCGGCTACGGCATCGGTGGCGGTCATACCCGGCGCCACGGCGTTCACGCGGATGTTGGCGCGGGCCAGCTGCACGGCCATGGACTTCGTCATATGGTTGATGGCCGCCTTCGCCGTGCCATAGGCAATCTGGCTGATGTCGGGCACGCTGCCGGCGATGGAGCTGATGTTCACGATGGAACCGCCGCCAGTCTTGACCATCTCGCGCGCCGCCGCCTGACAGCCGAGAAACACGCTGCCCGCGTTTACGTCCACTCCGCTGATGAAGTCGTCGTAGGAGGTGTTCAGCAGGTCCTTGTCCTCGGCGGGGTTCGTGCCGCCGAAGTTGTTCACAAGCCCGTCGATGCGCCCCTCGGCGGCCACTACGGTATCGATCATCGACTGGTAGCTGTCGGGTTTGGACGCGTCGTTGTACACGCATTTCACCGCAAAGCCAGCCGCCGTCATCTCGTCGACCTCGTTCTGGGCGCGCTCCATATTGCGGGCACCGATATAGACGGTCGCCCCCTCCTGGGCGCACGCCCTCACAATGGCCGCGCCGATCCCGCGCGTGGCCGCCGTTACTACTATTACCTTGTCCTGCAGACGCATGGGGAAGTCCTTTCACGCAGCCGGACCCTCTGCCCGGCGAATAGGAAACCTCCCCATCATACGAGGGCGCTCTCCCGAAAACGGCCGTCCCTTGTCACCTGTTTCCTTCCTGAACTAAATTTCACGTATTTTGGCTTGGAATCGACGGTTTTGTTACCGCACGAGCGCGAAATCGCCCCTGGCGTAATACGCCACCTGGGGAAACGGTCGCATCTGTATTACCTGGCACCTCATTCGTGCGGCTTTTGGTAACAAAACCGTGATTTCTAAGCCAAAAGGAGCTCCCACAGCTCGCTTCGCGCCCGCTGCCGCGGGGTCTCAGCTTCCGAGCAGGGGCGCCACCATAGTCGCGGCGCACAGTGCAAGCGAGGCGGCCATCGCCCCGTCTACACGGCGGCGATGCCGCTCGTAGAACGACCGCAGAAGCTCGCCCGCGTAGATCCAGGCCAGATTGCAGCCGACGCCGATGAGGGGCATCACCAACCCCGCAGCCGCCAGCGCCAGCGGGTGGTCGCTCAAGGGGAGCACGTAGGAGCACAGCGCCGTCAGGCACAGCACCAGTATCTTCACGTTGGTGATCTGCAAGAGGAAGCCCGAGGCCGCCGTGGGCTTCGCCTCGTAGAGCGCGTGCCCCTCCCGGCTGGGCGCCACCATAGTCCAGGCGAGCCAGAGCACGTAGGCCGCTCCCGCCACGGTGAGCCACCCCATCAGGCCCGACGCCACCTGGCCTACGGTCCACACGACCAGCACCGAGGCGAACGACACCGCGTAGAAGCCGGCGATGAGCCCGTACCACTGGCGCAGCGCAAGCGTCCGGCCGTAGCGCAGCGTCGTCGCCAACGAGCAGAGGTTCGCGGGTCCCGGGGTGATGCCCTGCACGAAACAGTAGAACGCCAGCCCTGCCAAGGTGGCCGCTATCGTCATTCCCGTTGCCTCCATGGGTGCTCCCCTTCCGTTGTCTTTCCGTTGGCTCTAGCATAGGACGCCACAACGCATTTGTATAATGAATGATTGAGAAGAATATGTTTGACTAAATCAATCAATGTTGCGTATGCTGGAGCCTGCGCGCGGCGAGGCCGACCCCCGCCCGCGAAGCGCGCCGAAGAGGAGGATCATCGTGGATATCAAGTGCCTGCGCACCTTCCAAGCCGTCGTGGCCTGCGGCACCTACGCCAAGGCGGCCGACCAACTGGGCTACACCCAGTCGACGGTCACGGTGCACATCAAGCAGCTCGAACGCGATCTGGGGCTGCCGCTGTTCGAGCGCATCGGGCGCCGCATGGTGCTGACGCAGAAGGGGGCCGAAGCGCTTGCCCAGGCCGCCGAGATAATCGCCGCTGCCGATCGCCTGGCCGCCCTCGGCGCAGAGGAGACGGCGCTGCGGGGCACGCTGCGGGTGGATCTGGCCGAGACGCTTCTGTGCTATGCGCTCGACGAGGTGATCGCCGCGTTCCGCGAGCGCGCCCCGGGCGTGACGCTGCGCCTGCGCGACCGCACCTGCGCCCAGGTGTCCGAGAACCTGCGCGATGGCTCCTGCGATCTGGGGCTCACCTACGCCTTCGACTGGCAGCCCGAGGATTTCTCCATCGAAGAGGTGGGGCAGATTCGCACGACCCTCGTGGCCGCGCCGGGCGTATCCCTCCCCGATTTCCAGTCCGCGGGGCAGCGGGCGGAACTCCCCTTCATCATCGACGAGCCCGACAACGTGTTCCGCATCGCCCTCGAGCAAACCCTGGACGCGCGCGGCGTAATACTCGCTGAGACGATGGAACTCTGGAGTTCCCAGGCCATCAAGCGCCTCGTTGCCATGGCCATGGGCTTTTCCGTCTTCCCCCGCTTCGCTGTTGCCGACGAACTGGCGCGCGGCACCTTCGTCGAGATTCCCGACCCCTTCGGCAAGCGCACCTTCCCCGTCTACCTCGGCCACCGCAAGACCCACTGGCTCACCCCGGCCGCCCGCCTGTTCTGCGACCTCGTGCGCGAGCACTTGGCCTCTGACAACGAAAAAGCGGCCGCCTCGGGATGAGACGACCGCTTGAGTGGCGTGGTTTCCGCTGCGGAATTAGAACTTGCGGAACTTGTCGGCCGGGGTGAAGCAGATGGGGCACTTCTCGAAGTCGTCGCCCTTGTGGATGTAGCCGCAGATGGGGCACAGGTAGTAGGCCTCGTCGGTGGGAGCGTCGATGTTGTTGTAGGCGTCCATGTACAGCTCGGCGTGCACGGCCTCGGCCAGCTTGGCGCGGGTGAACACCATCTCGGCCTTCTTGTTGCCCTCATCGATGGCGACCTTGATGAAGTTCGGGTACATGTCGGAGGTCTCGTAGATCTCGCCCAGGGCGCCGGCGATGAGGTTCAGGTCGGTGGCAATGCCCTCGGCCTCGGGGGCGGCGGGACGCTCGTAGCCCGGCTCCATCTCGGCGATCACGCCGGCCTCCAGGCCGATGTGGATCTGCTCGGCGGCGCTGGTGGCCTCGAACAGGCGGGCGATCTGGTCGAAGCCCTGCTCCTTGGCGGCCACGGCGCAGGCAGCGTACTTGGCGGAAGCGCCGGTCTCGCCGCAGACGGCGGCCTTCAGGTTCTCCAGAGTGGTGCCCACCTCAGTAATGGCCTCGGGAACCACGTTGAAGTTGCTGGAGTTCTCAGCGGTAGGAATAACGTCACGCAGATTCATGGAATCGCTCCTTCTGACTCGTCTTCTTGTTTCGGCCACCCGAAAATGGCAGCGATCATTATAGTACGAAGATATTGCGTGAAACCTCAAAGCAACATTTCCCGTCCCCTTTTCACAGGGGGAACACGGGAGCCGCCCGCTGACCGCGCATAGGCTCCGCACCAAAGGCCATTATGGGTGCGCGCCCTGGATTTTCCTTGGGGACATGCCCATCCGTTGCGGTTTCGTAGCATACTGGGCCCAGCATCTGGCATCCGCGAGAAAGAGGCAGCTGTGGAACGAAACGTGGCCTGGAAGCAATACGACGAGACGGCCCTGGCCGAGCTGGAGGCGCTGGCCGCCGACTATATCGACTTCATTTCGGAGAACAAGACCGAGCGGGAATGCGCCACGGCAGCCATCGCCGCCGCCGAGAACGCCGGCTACGACTCCCTGGCCGACTGCATCGCCGCCGGCACCCCAGTGGGCCCGGGCAGCAAGCTGTGGGCTTGCGCCCAGGGCAAGGCCGTCGTGCTCGTGCACGTGGGCAGCGAGCCCCTGGCTGCGGGCCTGAACATCCTGGGAGCCCACATCGACTCGCCGCGCCTGGACATCAAGCAGAACCCGCTGTACGAGGCCAACGACTTCGCACTTCTGGACACCCATTACTACGGCGGCATCAAGAACTACCAGTGGACGGCCCTGCCCCTGGCCCTGCATGGCGTGGTGGCGCAAACCGACGGCACCGTAGTCGAGGTGAACATCGGCGAGGACCCCGCCGACCCGGTGTTCTGCGTGACCGACCTTCTGCCGCACTTGGGCACCCAGCAACTGGACAAGAAGGGCGCGAAGGTGGTGGAGGGCGAGGACCTGGACGTACTCGTGGGCAACCGCCCGCTGGTGGAGGCGGCGGCCACCAACGCGAACGCCGAAGCCTCAGCCGATGAGAGCGGCGAGACAGCGGAAGCCGCCGAAGCTACGGGCGAGACGGCCGGCAAGGGCCCGGTGAAGGCCCACGTGCTGTCGCTTCTGGCCGACAAGTACGGCATTGCCGAGGAGGACTTCCTCTCCGCCGAGCTGGAGGTAGTGCCGGCCGGTCGTGCCCGCGATTTGGGACTGGACCGCTCCATGGTCATCGGCTACGGCCAGGACGACCGCGTCTGTGCCTACACGTCGCTGGCGGCCCAGTTGGCCCTGGGCGATGATGTGCCCGCCCGCACTGCCGTGTGCGTACTGGTGGACAAGGAGGAGATCGGCAGCGTGGGCGCCTCGGGCATGGCATCGATGTTCTTCGAGAACACCATCGCCGAGATCATGGCCCTGGCCGGAGAAGACGGTCCCTTGGCCCTGCGCCGAGCGCTGACCCGTTCCCGCATGCTGTCCTCGGACGTGTCCGCCGGCTTCGACCCGGCCTACGCGAGCGTCTACGAGGCGAAGAACTCCGCCTACCTGGGCCGCGGCCTCGTGTTCAACAAGTACACCGGAGCCCGCGGCAAGAGCGGCTCCAACGACGCCTCGGCCGAGTACGTGGCCCTCGTGCGCCGCATCATGGACGATGCGCACGTGAGCTTCCAGACCGCCGAGCTGGGGCGCGTGGATGCGGGCGGCGGCGGAACCATCGCCTATATCCCCGCGAAGTACGGCATGGACGTCATCGATTCGGGCGTAGCCGTGCTTTCCATGCACGCCCCCTGGGAAGTGACGAGCAAGGCCGACATCTACGAGGCCCGTCGCGGCTACGAGGCCTTCCTGCGCGACGCGTCGTAAGGGCTCGCTCCCGCATCACGCGGCGGCAGCCGCTCCGGATTCAACAACCCCGCCTATGCAGAAGGGCTCCCCCCCAGGGAGCCCTTCTCGGTTTCATGCCGTGGCAACGTGCGCCTCTGGCACAACTGCGCCGCAACGGCGCACGGCCGTCTCGCAGCCTACACCCCTATTCCGCAGCCTCCTCGGCCCAGGGGCTCGCGTACACGGCATAGCTGGCGAACTCGGGGGCGCCCACGGCGTAGATGTCGTAGTCGGCGGCCTGGCCCGGCTCGGTGTCGACGATCTTGAAGTAGCCGCCCTCGATCTTGCCGTCCTTATCGAGCAGGATCACATCGACACGGGACTGATCGGCCCCGTCGAGCTGCTCGCTCGCGGTCACCGTGCCCGTGAACTCCTTGGCGCCGAACTCAGTGTCGGCAGCTCCCCCGTCGGCGACGGCGTACACGTCGGCCAGCTTCTGCCCGGTGGCCTGCCAAGAGCCCTCGGGGGTCTTGATGGCGAAGTCCACCGTCGCGGGCTTGGCGCTCGTCGTGGAGTCGGTGCCCTTGCTCGCCGTGGAGCCGGCCACATAGGAATAGTAATAGGTGGAATCGGGCAGCACGCCAGGCGTCTCGATGGTCTCGTCGAAGATCACGTTGCCTGCATCGTCCTTGCCGACCACTTCGATGACGGGATCCACCGCCTCGACGGTCTTGTTCGGATTCTGCACCTTCACGGCAAAGTCGACCATGCCGTTGTCAGCAGCGAACCAGCCAGAATCGACGATCTGGAGTGCAGCGGGGTTGGCTGCTTCCTGTTCGGCCGTGGCCTCATCGGCCGACTCGGCCGTCACCGCGCCGCCCTGGGCCGCCTGCTCACCAGCCTGCTGATCCTTTTGAGCATCCGCCTGCTCGACAGCCTGCGGAGCAGCTTGAGTCTGTTCGGGAGACCCCGGCACTGCAGAAGACTCCGTCGAGGAGGCGGCGCAACCCGCCAGGCTCAAGGCGAAGAGACCCGAGAGCGCCACCATGCCCATGGTACGAATTCTCATATCAATCACCATTCCCTTGCTTTCGAATCGCTTTCCCTCACGGGATGCGTGTCCTTCGTTGAGCACGCAAGTAAATGATGAGGGCGCACCACGCGCAACGGCAGCTCGCAGAGCCTTCGTCACGGCTGCGCCATGGGATTGTTTTCGTTGAAATGGTGGCGTTACACGGGGGAAATGCGCACCTTCCCTCTCATGGTTAACGTCATGTCAACCCCATGGTTCCCGCCCGGCCGCACGGAATGCCGCGAATGCAAAAAGACCCGCGGAGAGGGGGAGTCCCGCGAGTCCTTTCGTTGTGGCGATAGCGAGACGAGGAGATGCTTCGCCACCCAGTAAAACAAGAAGAGAGGAGGTGTCGTCCGGTACAAGGCATCTCGCCCGAGGAGTTTCTCTCGGAGTCGCCTTGCTCCTTCCGACGAAAGTTATAATACGTTAACTTTTCTCTAGCTGCAAGGGTGTTAACTATGGTTTACATTTTCTCCACAAGTATCCAGAAGCGGAATCTCGCCAGACCCCTCCCCCGCTCCCTCCTGCTGTGGCGGCGATTTGTCACAGAAAGATGGACGCTTATTTACGCGAAGGTAACTATGGGCTTCCTCGACCTTGTACCTCAGGGATTGCGGCCTATACTGCACTCAGCGAAACGGAAAAGAGCTGAAATCCTCCTGTATCTTTCCTCTTTCCCTTTCCTTTCCTTCTTCTCTCTTTTGGAAGCGGGCATCCCCTCAACAGGCCCGCTTCCCCGAGAACGAGATTTCCCCAGTCCGTTCTCGAACCCCTGCAAGAGGCGGCCCTCCCCAGGCCGCCTCACTTCTTTTTGGGGCCCCGCCTCCGGGCACAAGCGCCCGGCATGCTGCCGAGGAGGTGGCTGCGGGACGCGCCGAAGCGGTCGGCACCGGGGGGCGACAACCCCGGGATCAGCTGCCCTCGCGATCAGCCGCCGGCGTCAAAGAGGGGTTATTTCTCCTCGAGAATCTCCAGGGCCCGCTTGTAGCCGCCGGAACCGTAGCTGAGACACTTCGACACGCGGGCGATGGTAGTGGCCGAGGCGCCCGTTTCCGCCTCGATGGCCGCATAGGACTTCCCCGCCGCCAGCAGGCGCGCCACCAGCAGGCGCTGGGAGGTCTCGCGAATCTCGCGCACAGTGAACAAATCCTCCAGCAGGGCGAAAATGTCATCGGGCTCGTCAAGCGTCGCCAAAACCGTCAGCAGGTCATCCACGTCCGCCGTGCGAATATCAGCCATCGACTTCCTCCCATACCTCGCAAGCCCGCAGGCTTGCCGCCAGCCTTTTATCAATACAGACCATTGTACTCCAACGCGCTAAAGCGATGGAGCATGGGACAAGGGACTCCAGAGAAATCAGATGTACTGCCCTGCATCAGCACCCCTAGACCTTTAACAGCCAGCGAACACCTTGATGCCACTTTTACGTCGGAATAATTGGCATTTGTGCCACTTTTACGTCGAACGGAGGTGCGGACAAAAACTTGGACCGGCGTCGGTCCGGGAAGGGGTCCGCATGTACGACAGGGACACGATCGAGCTGGCGCTGCTCGCGCTGGAGGAGGGGATGACCCAGGTGGAGGCCGCCGAGCTCTGCGGCGCGTCCAGGGGCGCGGTCCAGCGCTGGGGGCGGGGCCTGCTGCCCCACGCGCGATGGCGGGCGTCCGGCTCCGCCGCAAGACCTCCACGGGGAGCTGCTAGGATGGCCCCTCCCGATGCGGAGGAGGACCCGTTGGACGAGGCGGAGAGGGCGGCCTACGAGGCCGCCATGAACGAGAACATGCTGCTCAGGGCGGTGTTGGACGACCTAAAAGGGGCAGGCTCGCACCCGGGTTCGATATCGAACAGGAGAAAGTGCGAGCTGGGCGAGAGATTGCGCGCGGCGACAGGCCTGCCCCTCCGAGAGATCACCGCTTTCTTGAGGATCTCGAGGAGCTCCTATGAGTACCACCGGGCGCGCCTGGGGCGGCCCGACAAGTACGCCGGGCTGCGGGCGCGCGTGCGCGAGCTGTTCGACGAGGGCTCCCGCGCGTGGGGCTACCGCACCATATGGGCCCGCCTGCGCCGCGAGGACGTGCGCGTGTCGGAGAAGGTGGTGCGCCGGCTGATGCGGGAGGAGGGCCTGTCCGCGGCCTACAACAGGCGCCGGCGCAGGGGGTGGAGCTCCTACGAGGGCGAGGTGTCCGCCGCCCCGCCCAACCTGGTCGCCAGGGACTTCTCGGCGGCCGCCCCGGACGAGCTGTGGGTCACCGACATAACCGAGTTCCGCATCCCGGCCGGCAAGGCCTACCTGAGCGCCGTGGTGGACTGCTTCGACGGGCGCCCCGCCGGCTGGAGGATAGGGGCGTCGCCCACGGCCGACCTGGCCAACGGGTCGCTCGAGGACGCGCTCGCCGGCAGGCGCCCGGGGGCGCGCACCGTGGTGCACAGCGACCGCGGCGGCCACTACCGCTGGCCCGGCTGGATCGCCCTGTGCGAGGGGGCCGGCCTGGTCCGCTCCATGTCGGCCAAGGGGTGCAGCCCGGACAACGCGGCGTGCGAGGGGTTCTTCGGCCGGCTCAAGAACGAGTTCTTCCACTACAGGGACTGGGAGGGCGTCTCCCTGGCGGAGTTCTCCGGGCGTCTGGACGCCTACCTGCGCTACTATTGCTCGGGGCGCATCAAGCGCTCGCTGGGGTGGCTGAGCCCCGACGAGTACCGCGCCTCGCTTGGGTACGCCGCCTAGGTGTTTAGTGCCAAGACGTTGTTTACATCCGGGTGGCGACAAATAGGGAGGCCTCCGCCAAGCTGTGAGTTGTCTAGATTCGCAGCGAAGGGGGCCTCCCATGCCATCGCATCCTAACGCAAAGCTGACCCCGAGGGGGCGGGAAACCCTCGTTTCCCGCATAGAATCCGGCGTCGGCGTGGCCGACGCCGCCCGCCAGATGGGCGTCAGCCGCCAGACCGCGTGCAAGTGGCTGCGCCGCAGCCGGCGCGGCGAGGGGCTGGCGGACCGCAGCAGCCGGCCGCGCAGGCTCGCCAGGCTCACGCCGCCCGACGCCGAGGAGCGCGTCGCCGAGGCCCGCGCGTCCATGCTGCTCGCGCCGCTCGCGCTGGCGGCGGCCACCGGCGTCCCCGCCCGCACCTGCGCCAGGATAGTGGCCCGCCGCGGGATGCCGCGCCTCGCCGACGTCGACCGTGTGACCGGCGAGGTCCGGCGCCGCGGCCCCGCGACGCCGGTGCGCTACGAGCGCGAGGCCCCCGGCGAGCTGCTGCACGTCGACGTCAAGAAGGTGGCCCGCGTCCCCGACGGCGGGGGCTGGCGGGCGCGCGGCCGCGCCGGCCGGCCGAGGCCGGGGGCGGGCACGGCGTGCCTGCACGTCGCCGTCGACGACTTCAGCCGCGTGGCCTACGCCGAGCTGCTGCCCGACGAGCGCAAGGGCACCTGCGCGGCCTTCATGGGCCGCTGCCTGGGCTTCTTCGGGGAGATGGGCGTCTCGGTCGAGCGCGTGATGACCGACAACGGGCCGGGCTACCGCAGCGGCGAGTTCAACGCGCTGCTCGAGGGGCGCGGGGTCCGCCACGTCTACACGAGGCCCTTCAGCCCCTGGCAGAACGGCAAGGTCGAGCGCATGAACCGCACGCTCGCCCAGGAGTGGCAGTACGGCAGGGCGTGGGAGAGCGAGGCGGGGAGGGCCGCCGCCCTCCCCGCCTTCATCGAGCATTATAATTGGGACAGGCCGCACAGCGCCTGCGGGGGCCTGCCGCCCATGTCGCGCATCGTCGGCGTAAACAACCTATTGGCACACAACACCTAGGCGGTACGGAAAAACGTCCGCACCCCCGAATAATTGGCATTTGTGCCACTTTTCAGGCGGAATATCTCACTTCAACCCGTGAAATGGTCGCCGCCATGAACCGAAGGCGGCAGCGTGAGCCGGAGCCGCCGTCGTGCCCGCTTTACGCGCGGCGCATGAAGCGGGCGTAGGCGATGGCGGCCGCGAAACCGCAGGCGGCGACGGCAGCGGCGACGGCCATGGCGCAGGCGAATCCCTCGGCGCTCGCCTGGGCCGCAGGAGCGCCGGCGGCAGCGGCCCTTGCGGTGGCAGCGCTCATGACGCCGATGTAGGTGGCTGGCCCCAGGCACGCCGACAGCTGCACGGCCATGGACATGAGGGTGACGCCATGGGAGTCCAGCTCGTCGGGCAGGCGGCGCAGCCCTGCCGTCTGGGCCGGCGAGAGCACCATGCCCGTGCCCAGGTAGCCGAAGAAGATGCCCACCGTGGCCGCCGCCACCGAACCCGCGAGGGCGCCGGCGATGGTCACGGCAAGCCCCGCGGTCGCCAGTCCGAGGCCCGCCGGCAGCACGGGCCATTCCCCGCGCCGGTCGAGCACGCGCCCGGCCACCACGGCCGCGCTCGCGTTCGCCAACACCGGAGCCACCATGAGTAGGCCCGCCGTGCTGGCAGCAAGCCCGGCGGCTTCCTCAAAGTACAGCGGCGCCATCACCGAGAGCGAGAAATACGTCATCATGGTGATCATCACGAGCACTGCCGCCGGCCAGAACACCCGGCGATGCAACGGCGTGAGCGACACGAGCGGGCAGGCGAGCCTCTCCTGGCGCCACGCGAAGGCGCCGAGGGCCGCGGCCGATCCGGCCAGCGCCGCCGCGCCCACCGGCGGATGCAGGGCCACTTCCGACAGGCCCACCGACAGCAGCGTCACCCCGAGGGCCACGAGCAGCGCCGAGGGCACATCGAAGCGGCTTGCAACCGGCTCGCGTCCGTCGCGCACCACGAAGGCGCCCGCGCTCACGAGGAGCACGGCGGCAGCCAGCGGCACGAGAAAGACGCTGCGCCAGCCTAGACCGCTCACCATGAAGCCGGTCACGATGGGGGCGGTGGCGGGCCCCACGGTAATCATGGCCGAACCGATGGCCAGGTAGGCTCCCATCTTCTCGTGGGGTACCCGATCGACGATGACGTTCATCATAAGCGGGATGAACACGCCGGTGCCCACGGCCTGCACAAGACGCGCCGCCAGCAACACCGCGAAGTTGGGGGCGACAAGGCCGCCGAGCGAACCGGCAATACTCAGGGCCGATGCCGCGAAGAACAGCGTGCGCATAGGCAGGCGGCGGTACAAATACGCCATGCAGGTGACCACCACGGTCACCGCGATCATGTAGCCGGTGACGAGCCACTGGGCCGTCACCGCGTCCACCGCGAAGTCGCCCATAATGGCCACGAGGGCCATGTTCACCAGATTCTCGTTGAAGCCGGCCAGAAAGCCGCAGCCGTAGAACACGGCCAGCAGCGGGGCCAAAGACGGGGTGCGCATGCCCTTCCTCTCTCGAGTTCGTACCGTGGAGCGCGGCAGAACCGGGAAGGCAGCCGCAGGCAGCGTAGATACGGGAGCACGGGCGCGGCGCACGAGCCGCACGACGGCGCTCCCGCCGCGTTCTGCTGGGAAGAGTGTAGCGCATGGGCGCGTTTTTGGCTTGGAAATCACGACTTTGGAACCGATAGGCGGCAATCTCGGCATCGGCGAAATGCGCGACCTGGGGAAACGCCGATCCGGTTGCCCTCCGCGAGCGTCGAAACGGCGTTTTCGGTTCCAAAACCGTTCAAAAGAAGCCAAAAAGCAGCCGGAGCGCCGCCCGTGGGGAGAAACGGCGCTAGGCGACTACCAGAGCAAGCCCGTAAGCTAAAGATCCGAGGCCTTGAACGACCAGCATTCGTCAAAGGCGTCCATCAGTTCCATGCGGGAGTGCACGCCGCACTTCCGGTAGATGCTGTGCACATGGGCCCGCACGGTGGACTCGGCGATGAACAGCTTCTCTGCGGCGAAGCTCGTCGTGCGCCCCGCAAGCAGATAGGACGCCACCTCGGCTTCGCGCCGGGAAAGCCCCTGCTGCTCGGCGAAGGCGGCGAAGGCCTCCTCGCGGGTGGGACCCTCCAAGGCGCCCTCGGATAGGGCCCGGTCGTCGGCAACGGCGGCGAAGGAGGTCATATCGCGCTCGGTGAACACCAGCGAGACGGAAACCAGAGCCGCGAACAGCCCGAGGGCCACCAAGCTCGACACGCTTTCCGCCGCACCCGCCAAGGAGGCCGCGGCAAACGCCGCCAGCCAGCCTAAGAACATTCCCAGCGTAATGGCCAGCCGGGCCGCCGCCATCACGCGCAGAAGCGACGCGTCGTTGGCCTTCACGATGTTGCAGCAGTCGTTGAGAACCAGCAATTCGAAGAGCACGTAGCCCAGGGCAACGCAGAAGCCGCCCACCTCGTCGGGAAGGGGCGAGACGGCCATCAGCAAGAACCCGGCCCCGATAAGCGGGGCAACGGCCCGATAGAGCTTGTAGGGTCGATCGGGCTGACGGTCGAACTTGAAGAAGGCCGCGCAGATAGCCCCCAGCACAATCATGGCTGCCGGCTCCACCGTGAAGGCCCCGATCACTCCCTCCCCGCTGAACAGGGCGATGCCGCACGAGAGGGAAAAGGAGAACGAGTACAGGGCAAGCGCCGCGCCAATGCGCATTTTCTGGCGCACGGGACTCTCCGCGCCGCCCGCTGCCCCATGGCGAGACGCCGCAACGGCAGCCGCCGACGGCAGGGCCTCCCCCGCCTTTGGGGCACCGTCGCCCGAAACCGGCTCCTCGACGAACAGCTCCTCGCCCGTCCGCGCCTTCATGAGGCGCTGGGAGAGCACGAAGGCCGTTCCCGACAGCACGGGGAACAGCACCGATGCGGCTGCCATGGCGTTGAAGCCCAGCGCCGCCGTCAGAAGGAAGAGCACCGAGCCGATGGCGTAGGACCCCACGAGCAGGACGAAGGTCTCGCCCACCTTCATGTACCCGAAAAAGCAGAGCCACAGCAGGAACATGCACACCTCGCCGATGGCGGCCGCCACCGCCGAGGCCGAAGCCGCGCCGGCACCCCCGAGGCCGAGGACAAGCGGGGCCGCCGCGGCGCTTGCCGCAACTCCGAGCACGAGCAGCCCGCGCTGCCCGGCAACGGAGGCCAGCCACCGCGAGGCGAGGAGCACGGCCACGAGCACCAGCGCCCGCACCGACAGCTCGACCATCTCGAACGGCGCATTCGCAAAGCAGAGCGGCGCCCCGATAAGCGGAGAGGGGGTCACCCCCGCCAAAAGGAGCCACGCCCAGAAGAACCCGAACCCCAAAAAGCGCACGGGAAAGAGGCTCTCCGCCGCCTGGCCCGCTGGGCCGCCCACGCGCCCCTCATTTGATGCATCTTTTCCCGCTCCAACCATTACCCCTCTTTTCACCTGCGGAAACACAATCCCTAAGCGTTTTGGTGGAGGCCCGCTTATGGCAATTTACAGCGCTTCGGAGAATGTTCAGCGCGAATGCCGGCCCCTAACCTAGATGCCAACGGGAGGCTCGGCTTTGACGAGTGGATGAGCCTCCCGGAAGTGTAGCAGATTCCCCGCGCCGATAGGGGCGCGGGAAGAGACGAGGAGAGGGGAGAGCGTGAAGACGAGGGAGAAAACGGATTCCGCCGCGAGCCTCCAAGAGGACGGCGGGGCGACACGCCCCCAAAAGCCGGGCCTTAGCCGCCGGTCGCTCATCGGCGGCGCCGCGATGGCCGCAGGGCTTCTGGCCTTCGGGGGCGCCACGGCGGCCTTCGGCGGCGAGACCGATCGCCTGCGACCGCCGGGAGGCCAGGACGCCGACCGGTTCTGGGGCGCGTGCATCCGCTGCGACCGCTGCCGGGCGGCCTGCCCGCTTGCCGCCATCGGCGTGGAGGGGCTCACCCCCGGCATTATCGGGGCGCGGCTGCCGATCATGGACTTCCGCGAGGGCTACTGCGACATGTGCGACGGCGCCTTCCGCTGCATCGCCGCCTGCCCCACCGGGGCGCTTACGGCCTTCGACCCCTACGTGGACAAGATCGGCATGGCCGTGGTAGACGAGGCCGAGTGCCAGCTGTACGGCATCTCGGGCACGTGCAACGCGCCCTGCATCGATGCCTGCGAGTGGGACGCCCTGTCCCTGGACGAGAACGGGCGCCTGGTGGTGGACGAAAAGCGCTGCAACGGCTGCGGCGCCTGCGAGTACGTTTGCCCCACGAGCGCCTATCGCAACTACGACGCCAGCAACAAGCGCGGCATCAATGTGGAGGTGTGGCATGGCTAAGTCGACAACCCCCGAAAACGGCGCCGAGGTTTCCGCGCAGCCGGAGGAGGGCAGCCGCTCGAAGGTGAGTCGCGTGCGTCGGTACGTCCCGGGCATCGTGTTCGCCCTTCTCGTCATCGGCCTGGTAACCGGCATCAGCTCGGGCACCCTGTGCTCGGTGGGCTACGAGTCCATTGCGGCAGTATGCCCCCTCGGCGCGTTGGAATCGCTCTTCGGCGCCGGGACCTTCGTGGCGCGGGCCGTAATCATCCTGGCCGTGGCCGCCGCGGCGGTGCTGCTCGTGGGCAAGGCCTTCTGCAGCTGGGTGTGCCCCATCCCGCCGCTCGACCGGTTCCTGTCGGGCAAGAAGCGCCGCGAGGCCGACAAGGCGGCGCGCATCGAGGCGGCCCATCACGTGAGCGGGCGCCTGGCCGCGTGCGCCGGTTGTGCGGGCTGCGGCGAGAAGAAGCCCGGCGAGACGCCCCTTGCCTCCTCCGATGGCGCCGCCAAGCGACGGTTCGCGAAGGTGGACGGGCGCCATGTGGTGCTCGGCGGTTCGCTTGTGTCGGCGGCGATCTGCGGGTTTCCCGTGTTCTGCCTCATCTGCCCGGTGGGCCTCACCTTCGCCACGGCCATCGCCCTCTACCGCCTCGTCGGGTTCAACGAGCCCACCTTGGACCTCATCGTGTTCCCCCTCATCATCGTAGCCGAGCTCACCCTGCTGCGGAAATGGTGCCACCGCTTCTGCCCCATCAGCGCCCTTATGGGGCTCGTGGCCAACTTCAACAAGGCCACGCGGCCCAAGATCGACCCCGACCTCTGCCTGCGCAAGGACGGCACGCCCTGCACCGTGTGCGCCGCCGCCTGCCCCGAGTTCATCGATCCGGCGGGAGATCTGGGCGACCGGGCTCTGGCCGAGTGCACCCGCTGCGGCCAGTGCGCCGCCGCCTGCCCCGCAGACGCCATCCGCTTCACGAAGAAAGGATTGACCCGTGGAAACCGCTAACACGCCCGCGCCCTGCGATGCCGCCGACGGCGATCTTGCGTCCAAGCCCGCCGACCCCGCATCGGCACCCGAAGCCGACGCCAGCGCCGAGGCCACCTTCGAGGAAGCCGTGGCCGCCCTCACCGAGACGGTGAACCGGGCGCCCCTGCACCGCGAGATCTTCCTCAAGCTGCTCGCCTTCTGCACCACCCAGCGCACGCTCGCCGAAGCCGAGGAGGCGGCCCGAACCTGCCCCGAGTTCTCCTCGGTGGCCCAAAGCCCCTACCGGCTCATCCGCACCCTTGTGCACGCCGGCGGCCTGTATTGGCTGGAGCTGGACGAGACGGGCCGGCCCCTGACGCCCCAGGCCAGGGCGGGGCTCACTCCCGACGAGATCGAGGATGCCACCTTCGCCTACGCCGTGGTAACCACGCCGGTCGGCGAGCAGGTGGCCGAGGACCTCGCGCCCGAGAAGCGGCTGCAACGCCTCTTCGATCTCGTGCCCCAGCGGCTTACCACCTACCTGGACCTTATGGACTTCTGCCGAGAGCAGCGCACCTTCAAGGAGATCGAGGCGCTGTTGCGCACCCGACCCGCCGCTGCCTTCGCGAGCACCACCTCAAGCCAACCCCTGCAGCCGAGCTTCTTCGTGGACGCACTGGAACGCTCGGGCGGCCTTGCCTGGAACGATGGATGGAAGATCACAGAGAGGGGAATGAAGGTATTGCAGCAACTTCGCTAGGAACGCCATTTTGACCGTAGAGAGGAAAGAGAGGACCCCATGACCAAGGGAACCATCAGCCGACGCGGCTTCATGAAGGCCGCAGCGGCCACGGGCGCGGCCCTGACGGCCGCCGGCTCGATCCCGCTGCTCGAAACGACCGATCAGGCCTTCGCCGCCGGATCCGTGGAGCGCGTGATGCACAAGACCGCCTGCCATGGCTGCACCAACTGCTGCCCGGTGCGCGTGTACACCGAGGACGGCCGCGTCGTGAAGATCGAGGGAGACCCGGACGGCCCCCTGAACAAGGGCGGCGTGTGCCTGAAGTGCCTGTCCCAGATCCAAACCGTCTACAGCCCCCGCCACGTGCTGCACCCCATGAAGCGCGTCGGCGAGCGCGGCGAGAACCGGTGGGAGGCGATCAGCTGGGAAGAGGCCGTGGATTTGGCCGGCGAGCAGATTGCCACGGCCGTGAAGAAGTACGGCCCCTACTCCTACTGGAGCGCCCGCGGAGGCGGCGGTGCCTACATCGAATGGGAGACCTCCGGCCTCGACTACACCTTCGGCGGCTGCAACTCCCTCGCCTCCGGCGCCTGCCAGTGCGCCATGCCGCGCGACTTCGTCTCCACCACCTCGGTGGGCTTCAACTGCTGCGTTGACATGGACAACGTGGACCGCTGGGTGGGCATCACCGACAACGCCGAGCTGGACGGCACCCGCCGTGACGACACGGAGCGCGTCTTCGTGCTGTGGGGCAGCCAGCCGCACTCCTCCAAGGCGGCCCACGGCGGCCACGGGCTGACCGACGCCCGGTCGAACCTCGGCGTGAAGACCATCGTCGTGGACCCCTACATGACCGCCGAGGCCACTAAAGCCGATGTGTGGCTTCCCGTGCGCCCCGGCTCCGACTGCGCCCTCATGCTGTCGTGGATCCACCACATCATCGAGAACAACCTGTACGACGAGGCGTTCGTCAAGCACTGGACCAATCTGCCCTTCCTCATCAACCCCGAGACGCGCCTGGCCTATCGCGCCGAGGAGGTATGGCCCGACTACGTGAACCCGGCCGCCGACCCCGCCGGCGTCTACGACACCCCGGCCTACGTGTGCTTCGACGCGAAAACCAACTCCGTCCAGCCCTTCCCCTTCACCGCCCCCGAGAACTGCGCGGTCGACCCGGTTATCTTCGCCACCGCCACCGTGAACGGCAAGGGGGCCAAGACGGCGGGCCAGATTTACAAGGAAGAGGCCGAGCCCTGGACCTTGGAGGCCGCCGGCGAGACCTGCTGGCTCGACCCCGAGCGCATTCGCGAGGCCGTGGAGCTGTACGCCAAGGCCGACTTCGGCGGCTTGTCCAACGGCGTGTTCTCCGACCACCAGGAGAACTCCTCCACCGCCCCCTTGGGCGCGCTCGCCATCGACGCGCTGCTCGGCTACGTGGAGTCCCCCTGCTCCGCCTTCCAGAACCACGGCGCCGCCAGCCGCACCGCCGACCGCCCGACCCAGCGCCTGGGCGTGTTCTCCTCCACCTTCGAGCGCTACGGCCTGGGCTGGACCACCGGTCTCACCAAGGCCGAGAACGATCGGTTGCTGGACGCCATCGTGGCCGACTGGGACGCCAAGGGCCGCGACGGCAAGGAGATGCAGCGCTACTTCTTCCAGTCCCGCTGCGACACCATGGGCGCCAACGAGCACAAGGGCATCCACCAGTGGCAGACCTGCGCGCCGAAGGAGCTGCGTCAGGCCATTACCACCGGCGAGCCCTACCGCCCGCGCGTGATGTACGAGATGTCGGGCAACAAGTACGCCGTTATGGGGCCCTCCCTCGAGTGGAAGAAGGCCTACGACGAGCAGGACTTCGTCATCCAGCAGTACCCCAACATGACCTCGTTCACCGTGCAGACCGTCGACCTGTTCCTGCCCACCACCGAGTGGCTGGAATACGACTCCTACGAGGCGCCGGGCACCCACTTCAACCGCCACTACGCCCGCTGCCAGGTGACGCACCTCGGCGAGACCGTGAACCCCTTCGTGTCGCCCTACCAGGTGGCCGAGGCCGCCGTGGAGAAGCTCGGCGCCGAGAACGTGTTCGACCCCGACGCCTACAAGGTGCCGTTCTTCGAGAGCCTGGAGGCGGCCCGGGCCGCCTGGGCCGAGCAGATGGGCAAGGGAAGCTGGCAGGAGATGCTCGACGACATCGACCACCGCTTCACCGAGGAGCCCATGGATGACTACATGGCCTACTACCAGTACAAGGAGCCGGTGAGCGACGGGCTGCCCCGTGGGTTCGCCACGATGTCGCGCAAGGTGGATGTGTACTCCGAGGCCATGCTGCGCCTGGCCCGCACCGGCTTCCCCTACATGTACCCCTTCGATCAGCCGGCCTGCGACGACTACGACCCCATCTGCACCTTCAAGGAGCCGACGGAAAGCCCCGTCGAGGGCCAGCCGGGCTACGATCCGGAGTATCCGCTCGTTATCACCACGGGACGTTTGCCCCACTTCCACCACGGCACCATGCGCCACGCGCCCTTCATCCGCGAGGTCATGCCGGCCCCCGAGCTGAAGATCAATCCTGAGACGGCAGCGGAGTACGGCATCGAGCACCTGGACTGGGTGAAGATCACCTCGCGGCGCGGATCGTCCAACGCGCGGGCCTACCTCACCCAGGGCATTGCCCCCGGTGTGCTCATCACCGAGCGCTTCTGGAACCCCGAGTGCTTCGATGAGACCCAGGAGTCCATCACCCCCGGCATCGAGGAGTGCGGCTACAACATCATGTCCGCCGACGAGTTCCAAAACCCCTGCTTCGCTACGAACAGCTACCGTGCCTTCACGGTGAAGATCGAGAAGACCGAGCGCCCCGAGCGCATCTGGATCGAGAGCGAGCAGTTCCAACCGTTCATGCCCACGCTTTCGGGCGAACCTGTCACCGAGGAGGTGTTCTAAATGCGCAAGGGTCTGCTGATCAACCTGGATCGCTGCTCCGGCTGCGACAGCTGCATCGTGGCATGCAAGCTGGAAAACGACCTGCCCCTGGGCCATTTCTACAACAAGGTGATCGCCGTGGGCCCCACGGGCACCTTCCCCAACGTGGAGAAGTACTGGCTGCCCTCCCAGTGCCAGCAGTGCGAGAACCCGGCCTGCGTGCACGTATGCCCCACGGCCGCCAGCTACCGCGACCCCGAAACCGGCATGGTGCTCATCGACAAGGAGAAGTGCATCGGCTGCCAGTACTGCATCTACGCCTGCCCCTACGGCGTGCGCCAGTTCAACGAGGATGCCGGCGTGGTGCAGAAGTGCACGCTGTGCGCCCAGATCACCGCTGACGGCGACGGCGTGCCGGCCTGCGTTCACAACTGCAACTGCGGCGCGCGTTTCTTCGGCGACTACGACGATCCGGAATCCGATGTGAGCCGCGAACTGGCGAAGTATCCGGAGGAGGCCATCCACACGCTGCCCGATCCCAATGACGCCAAGCCGCTCACGCGCTACATTCTGTCCCCCAAGTTCGCTTCCTGGAAGGAGCTGGTGTAACCATGGCGATCCAATGGCCCCTCGTCCTGTTCTCATTGCTGGCCGGAGCCGGTGGCGCTATGCTCGCCTTCGCCGGACTTTCCCAACTGCTCGGCGGATCGCGCACGGTGCGCCGCCGCGCCGTCTGGTGCGCACTGGCCCTGTTCGTGATCGGCGGTTTGTGCTCAGTGGCCCACCTGGCCTCTCCGCTGAACGCCATCAGCGCTGTGACGAACCTGCTGTCGTTCTCGGGCATCTCCATCGAGCTGATGCTTCTGGGCGCGAGCTTCATCGCAGGCGCCGCCTACCTGGTGCTCACCCGTGAGGAGGGCCGCGACGGCGCCGTGCGGGTCGTGGCGGTGCTGGCGGTGATCTTCGGTGTGGCCATCGGGTTCTTCTGCGGCCACGGCTATGTGATCGACGCCCAGCCCACATGGAACAGCGAGACGCTGCCTGTCGCCTACCTGGGCACGTCCTTGGCCCTTGGAGCCTTCGCCTACGCCCTGGTAGCGGCCGCGACCAAGACGCCGGCCGGCAAAGCGGCCAACGGGGCGGCGACCAGTGCCGTGGAGCTGGGAGGCAAGCTGTGGCCGGCCGTGCTCGTCTGCGCCGTCATGGACGCCGTGGGCATTCTCGCCTACGGGCTGTTCCTCGGCCTTGACGCGGTCGCGGCCCAAGGAGTCCTGTTCTGGGGCGGGGCCGTGGCGTGCGGCGTCGTCGGCGTGCTGGCCTGCGCCATTGCCGGCATGACCGCGCTGGCCGCGAAGGCACCCCTCCCCCTGGCCGTGGCCGGCGTGGCCTGCGCCGCCATCGGGGGCGTGGCCCTGCGTATGCTCATGTGGGCCTGCGCCACCGGCTACATCGACCTGTTCTCCCACGGCATCCCCAGCGTGATGCTGCACCTGTAGCGTTGTTCCCCGGCCGGGGGGAAGCCCTTCCCGGTACTTTCCCCCGGCCCCTGTGGGACGGTCCGCCAAGGGAATCGTCCCAACCCACCCACTCGTCACCTAAGGAGACCGCCATGACCGACCTCGCCTGCGCCACCGACCTTCTCGAAGATCGCGCCTCCCTGTACCGTCTGCTCGCCTCGCTGTACTATCAGCCGCTGTCCGAGGAGCAGATTGACGCCCTGGCCGCCAGCGACCTCGCCGGGCTGGCCGGCGACAGCGAATCCCCCTTCGCGCCGGCCTATCGCGACTTGCACGGAGCGCTGCGCCTGCGGCACACGGGCACCAAAGAGGAGCTGGCCGCCGACTTCACCGGTGCCTTCTACGGCATCCGCACCCGTGAGGGCCGCACGGCCCAGCCCTTCGAATCGCTGTTTCGCACCCAGGGGACAGGCCAGCTCATGGGCGAGGCTCGCAGCGAGGTATACCGGGAGCTGCGCGCGCACCAACTGCGCGTTCCCGAGGGCGTCGACCTGCCCGAGGACCACCTGTCGTTCATCTTCGCCTACTTGGGCCGTCTTTGCGACGATGCCGCCGCGGCCCTGCGCGCGGGAAACGAAGGCCAGGCCGCAGAGCTTCTCGAGCGCCAACGATCCTTCTTCCGGGCCCATGTGGCCTCGTGGGTACGGGATTTTCTGGCCCAGGCGCGGCTGATGGTGGAAACCCGATTCTACCGGGGCGTCCTCGCGCTGACGGAAGCCTTCGTCAGCGAAGAGGAACGCTCCTTCGAAGAGGCGGCATCAGCGGCCGCATAGATATGGGCGCGCCGATTCGGGGCGCCCATCGCGTTCTGCTGGGAAGAACGTAGCGCATGGGCGCGTTTTTGGCTTGAAAATCACGACTTTGGAACCGACAGGCGGCAATCTCGGCATCGGCGAAATGCGCGACCTGGGGAAACGCCGTCCCGACTACTCTCAGCGAGTGCCGAAACGGCGTTTTCGGTTCCAAAACCGTTCAAAAGAAGCCAAAAAGCAGCCGGAGCGCCGCCCGTGGGGAGAAACGGCGCTAGGCGACTACCTCGGGCTGCGGGCTCTGCGCGGCGGCACCTTGTCGCGTCTGGCCGCCACGCACGGCATCCCCGCGCGGACCGCCGCGACGGCCGCCGTCGCCCATGCGACCAACCTCGTTGCTCGGCGTGGTGGAGGCGGTGAAGTCCACCGTCGTGCCGCCCTCGACCATGGCGTCCGTGGCATAGCCCGCGCTATCGGCGCCCGCCACCGCACCCCCGACAACCACTTTGCCCGTTGCGCCCTCGGTCAGGCCGGGAGCGGACACAACAGCGCACTGGAAGGCCTTGGGGACGGTGTAGCTGACGAGCACGGTGCCGGCCTCGTCGGTCACGGCCAGATTCGTACCCGCGGATCCCTCGGCTGCCACCATCGCGAAGGGCTGCGCGCCCTCGGTGAAGGTCTCGGCCATGCCGGTTGCGCCGGCGAGAATCACCGCACCGCCCGTGATGGTGGCGCCGTACTCGTAGTCGAGGGCGCTATCACCGCCGCCGGTCGAGCCACTTGCGAGAACCACGCCGCCATTCACTTCCACATACCCGTTGGAATCGAGCCCGTCGCCGCCGGCGTCGACGGTCACCTTGCCGCCGTTGATCTGGATAAGGCATTCCTCGCTCGCATTGGCCGCCACCGGACCGCCCGCGCCCATGCCGCCACGGCCGCCCTGGGGCATTCCGTCCTCGGCGCCGGGCCCACCCTCGGGACGCTGGGGCGCCTGCCCCTCCTCCGCGCCCTCGGGCATTTCGGGGCGCTCGCCTTCGGGCATGGCGGGCGCATCGCCCTCGGGCAGCTGCGAGGGGTCGAAGTCCTCGGGTATTTCGGGGCGCTCGCCGCTCTGCGGGTCGAAGCCCTCGGGGGGCTCGGGCGCCTGACCATCCGTGCGCTGCCCATCTTCCAGCTGCTGTCCTCCTTGGTCGGCCGCAACATCCCCGGATCCCGCAGCACCGCCGGCCGCCTCGGCGCTCTCGTCGGAGCGCTCGGCCACCGCGGCGTTGATGCCGTCGTCGGTAGCCACGATATTCAGCTCGCCGTCGTTGACAATCACCTTCTCGGCCTCAATGCCCTCGTCGCTGCCGGTCACGTTCAGCGTGCCGCCGTCCATAGTGAAGCGGGTCTCGGGGTTCATGCCCTTGCCGCCAGCCTCAACGGTGAAGGAGCCGCCGGTCATGGCCGCCTCCACCTCGGAGCGCAAGGCGTGATCGGCAGCCTTCACCGTCCCTTCGCCGCCGGTAATGCGCAGATAGGTGGCCGCCTGCACACCGTCATCCTGCACATCCATGGCGAAGGTGCCGCCGTCGATGGACACGAAACCGCGCGTCGGATCCTCGTCGTTGTTCGACTTCACCCCGTCGCCCCCGGCCGTCACCGTGAGCGAGCCGTCGGCGATCTTCACGCAGTCCTTGCCGCGCAGGCCGTCCTCCTTGGCCGTCACGGTCAGCGTGCCGCCGGCAATGACCAGATCGTCCTTGGAGTTCACACCGTGGCGGTAGTTGCCCTCCACCGTGAGGGCACCGCTTCCGTTGATGGTCAGATCGTCCTTGGAGAACAGCGCCGCATTCGGCTCGTCCTCTCCGTCGGCCAGCGTATAGGTCGCGCCGTCGGCCAGTGTGCTCTGCGAGCCCTCGGCCAAGGTGACGAACACCTTGTCGGCCTGCTGCACCTCGAAGGCAGCGCCGTCGCCGTGGCGAATAGTCGCGCCGTCGAGCACCACCTGCACCTTGTCCTGGTCGGTCGCGTTCACCACAAGAGCGCCGTCGGTCAGCTCGCCCGACACCACATAGGTACCGGCGGCCGTAATAGTCACCGTGGAGCCGTCCGCCGAGGCGCCATCGCCCTCAATGGTCGCACCCGCGCCCGAAAGCACGATCTTCGTTGCCGAGGCGGCATCGTAGGAAGCGTCCTTGTCGCGATCGGAATAGTCGAAGTCCATCCCGGCGATATCGATGAGCGCATCCCAATCGACCGTCTCGGTATTGGCTGCCGCGCCGCCCTCGCCAGTCGGGCCGCCGTTTTCGGCGGCATTGTCGTCGTAGGTGCCGCCCGCGCAGCCGGACAGCGCCAGCGTAGCCGCCAGCGCCGAAGCCAGAGCCCCGCGCGCCCACCGTCGCCGCCGCTCAACCGTGCCGTTCATCATATTCGTCTTCATCATCCAAATCCTCCCAGTAACGTATTGCATTTCCATTTCATTCAGGAACCCACGAGGTGGTTTCCCGGTGGTCTGATCGCGGGCGTCTGAGCGCCCTCGGAGAATGCGGCCCTTAAGAAGCAGATTCCACTTCAGCATCAACGACTCCGGGATAGTACCGAAGCGCGTGCGTCATCTCCTCTGCTTCCTTGGCCGCATTCGCAGAGGGGCCCAAGCGAAGTCGGCCGCGATCAGACTGCCGGGGAACCGCCCCAGCGGGTGCCGATCGCAGACATCGGGAACCGACCCAGCAGGAACCGCCCCCACGCGGCCCCCAGCAGCCGTTACAGCGTTTCCCGCGCCTGGGGCGTCATGCCCAGCGAGATCTTCAGGTTCCCGTTCAAGCAGCGCAACTCGTCGATCATGGCCTTCTCAAGCCCCGGCTCGCGCATGCGCAGCTGGTAGGTCAGCTGGAAGAGGCTGCCCATGTTGGTGGTCGTCACCTCCACCAGCTCCGACTCGGCCGCATAACGCCCGAGCACCGTATCGAACACGCCGTCGTATTCCAAGTCCTCGGGGATGGTGATGCGCAGCGTCTTGCCCGGCTCGCGCGGCCGGCCGAAGGGAGTGAGCACGAACAGCAGATTCACCACGGCCACCACTACGGTGAACACGCAGGCGAGCCCTAGAAAGCCCATGCCCGTGGCCAGGCCGACGGCCATGGCCAGAAACACGCTGCCGATGTCCTTCGCCGAGCCGGGAATGGAACGGAAGCGCACCAGGTTGAACACGCCCATAACGGCGATGCCCGCGCCGAGGTTCCCGTTCACCAGGGTGATGACCATCTGCACGATCAGCGGCAGCAGAGCCAACGTGACCACGAAGTTCTTCGTGTAGCTGTGGCGGAACATGTACACGGCCGCGCAGATGGCGCCGAGCGCCACCGACGCGGCGCAGCACAGCAGAAAGTCGGATGCGGCCACCGATCCCACGAGCGAATCGGCGCTTCCGAAGATCGAGCTGAATGTTGTGGCGAGCATGGGGATCCTTTCTCTTGTCGGTACGCTAGCTGACGGCCACGGCCTGCTGCAGGGCGGTGCCCTCGCACCGTTGGTAGGCGTTGCCGTACTTGGTGAACGATGCGGGGTAGATGCCCTGGGCGGAAAGCGCGGCCACGAGCCAGGGCGGGTAGGGCCCGGCGCTCTTGATCTCCAAGATGGACTCATCCGGCGCGACAATAGGTTGCCAAGACGAGGTGTGCCCGTGGCAATCGAGATAGCTCAGGCGGTCGTCGAAGGTGAGGCGCAACGCGGGATCGAACGTAGGCGCCGCGGCAGGGGCTACGCCGTCCGCCGCCGCAGGAACGCGAGCCGCAGCCGTGTCGCGCGCCGCGAAACCGGCCGCCGAGGGCTCCCCCGCGAGCGCGCAGCGCACGCCCCACGCCTCGCGGTCGCAGGCAATGCCCATGGAAGGCGTAAGAGGCAGCCAACGGTCCATGGCGGCCTCCAACTCCCGGGCGATCTGACGGGAGGCGGGGGCAAGGGCCGCAGCGGCCTGCTCGGCATCGGCAAGCGGCCAGCGCACGCAAACCCGCTCGTAGGGAAGCCCGCTTACGAAGGCCACGGCCGCCGGCAAGGCAAGCGCGATGCGGCGCTTGTACACGATGCCCTTGAACTTCTTCTTGATACCGAAGAACACCGCAGTCGCCTCGCCGCCCGGCACAGCGGCCGCCCGGGCCTCCACCTCGGCATCGGACAGCGGCGGCCGGTCGGCGTTGCGCACGAGCGGCCCGGCGCCGAAGGCCGCCATGAGCGCCGTGCCGGCCGCCTCGCCATAGGCGCGCAGGCGCAGCTTTTCCTTGTACAGCGGCTTCTCTACCGAGCGGGCGATCATGGCACGTTCGGGCGTATCCAGGTACAGGCTCGTGATGCGCGTGCGCCCGTAGGCGTCCACCGCCATGGCGCCCGTATCGCAGGCCGCCGCCTCCACGGCCGTCCGCTGACGCGGCGTCGTGCGGTATTTCTTCTCCACGCGCTTGAACACGCTGTCGTAGGCCATAGCCGTCCTTCCTCGTTTTCGACGGCGGCCATCATAGGCATTCTTCCTGAAAAGTCACTGAAGCGCGGGGCTTCCTTTCAGCTTGCCTTAAGGCGGCGCGGTACAATGGCCCCAGTATTTCCGAGGGCGCAAAGGAGACGCGCGTGCATGTACTGGTAGTGGAGGACGACGTTCGCCTCGCCGAGGCACTCGCCCGCATTCTGGAGGACAACGGCTACATCGTCGATACCGTCCACGACGGCCAGGCGGGCATCGACTACGGGGGAAGCGGCGCCTACGACGTCATCATCCTGGACGTCATGCTGCCCAAGGTCGACGGCTTCGCGGTGGCCCAGCGCCTGCGGCGCGCCCACGTGAGCACCCCCATCCTGCTGCTCACCGCCCGCGACGCCACCACCGACAAGATCGCCGGGCTGGATGCGGGCGCCGACGACTACATGACCAAGCCCTTCTCGCCGGCTGAGCTCATGGCCCACCTGCGCGCCCTCACCCGGCGCCAGGGCGACGTGGTCTTCGAGACCCTCACGGCGGGAGACCTCACGTTGAACCTGGAGAGCCTCGATCTGACCTGCGGTGCCGAGACCATCCGCCTCTCGCAGAAGGAGTTCGCCATCGCCCGCATCCTTCTGGGGTCGCCGGGCGCGGTGGTGTCGAAGGAGGCGCTCATCGCCCGGGCGTGGGGCCCCGATTCCAACGCAAGCGAGAACAACGTGGAGGCCTATATCTCGTTTCTACGGAAGAAGATCGGGCACGTGGGCTCCACGGCGCGCATCGAGACCATCCGCAGCGTGGGCTACCGCCTCGCCGAGAGCGCTGGTCGATGAGCCAAGCCGCCGCTCCCCTGCTGCGCAAGCTGCGCCTGAAGTTCATCGCCCTGAACATGGCCCTGGCCTGCGTGGTGTTGGCCGCCTCCTTTGCCACCATCTGCTACATGGACTACCGCAGCGACGTGGACGAGGTGTACCGCACCCTCGCCATCACCGTCAACCGCGCCGGGGAGCGCCCGCAGCTCGTGCCCGATCACGGCCCACTGCTGCCCGCACCTGACGGAACCGGCGAGACCGCCGGCGCGGGAGACGGAACGGCGACCTACGGCCCCGATGCGGTGGCGCAGCACGAAGGCCCCGCGGCGCCGAGCGGAGATGGCGCCTCCGCGCAAGAGGCGCCCCTGGCCATCGGCAGCGCAGGCGGCGACAGCGCACCCGAAACCGGCGACGAGCAGTTCGCGCCGCCCCAGATCGGCGGCCCGCACGGCATGGGCGACAATGCGCTGCCCGTCGCCACCTACTACTGCGAGAGCGGCACGATCGCCCAGATTGTCGACCAATCGAGCGCCGCCGTACCCGATTCGCTGCTCGCAAGCGCCCTCAATCTGGCCGCAGCGGATCCCCAAAGCCATGGCTACCTCGCCGATGCCGGGCTGTTCTTCGCCAAGCGGGAAGCGGGGCACGGGCTCATCGTGGCCTTCGCCGATGGCGGCGCGGCCTCGTCATGGCAGGGCCTCGCCTGGGGCCTGGCGGGTGTGGGCGTGGCGGCCCTCGGCGTGCTATTCCTGCTGAATCTGCAGCTGTCGACCTGGGCTTTGGGACCGGTGCAGCGCGCCTGGAGCCAGCAGCAGCAGTTCATCGCCGATGCGTCCCACGAGCTGAAGACGCCGCTTACGGTCATTCTCGCCAACAACGCCATCCTGCGCCAGCGCGGCGGGGAAACCGTGGCGAGCCAGGGCCAGTGGATCGAGAGCACTCAGATGGAAGCCGAGCGCATGCAGGCTCTCGTGACCGACATGCTCGATCTGGCGCGACCCGCGGCCATAGCGAGCGCCGAGCAGCCGGCGCCGGCACTCGATTTCAGCCGCCTGGTGGAAGGCGAGGCGCTTACCTTCGAGGCCGTGGCCTTCGAGCGAAACCTCGTCTGGGAGGCCGCCGTGGCCGAGGGCGTATCGGTGCGGGGGAACGCCTCGCGGCTGCAGCGGCTCGTCGCCGTGCTTTTGGACAACGCCTGCAAGTACACCGATGAGGGCGGCACGGTGGAAGTGACCCTGCGCACCGAAGGCGCCGAGGCGGTGCTTTCCGTGCGCAACTCCGGCGAGCCCATTGCCAGGGAAGATCTGCCGCATCTGTTCGACCGCTTCTACCGCGCCGACAAGGCCCGCACCCAGGCCGGCGTCCAGGCAGCTGTCCCCGAAGGCTACGGGCTCGGGCTCGCCATCGCGGCGGACATCGCCCAAGCCCACAAGGGCGCGCTTACCGTGAGCAGCACCGCCGAGGAGGGCACCGCCTTCACCCTGCGCCTGCCCCTCGCGTAAGCGCCCCGCATCCCGTCGATCGCAACCCGATCTGACAAAAACTTTGCATAATGTAGGATTTCCATCCCAAAAAACTTTGCATAATGTAGGATATTGGCATGAAAAAACTTTGCATCTCGTAGATCCCATCGACTGCTATCCAAACTGGCGAACGGAGCACCATGTTCAAACGAAAGGCTTTTAGCGACATCCTCAGCTGGAGCGCAGCATCGCCCCATACGGCACTCCTTGTGCGCGGCGCCCGTCAAATCGGGAAGAGCACCCTGATCCGTCACCTTGGGGAAACCGAGTACGATGTCTTCGTGGAAGTCAATCTCTACCGCGACAGCGCCGCAAAAGACGCCCTCGCCTCATCGCGCGATGCCCAAGAGCTCATCAGCCGTATCAGCTTGCTCTCCCCCACCCCCCTCGTTCCGGGAAAGACGCTTATCTTCATCGACGAAGTTCAGGAATCACCCGATCTCATCACTATGGCCAAGTTCCTCGTAGAGGACGGGCGCTTCCGCTACGCCTTCTCGGGATCGATGCTCGGCACCGAGCTCAAGAAAATCCGCTCCTACCCCGTTGGGTTCGTCACCGAGCTGGTCATGCAGCCCATGGACTTCGAGGAGTTCGCATGGGCCGTCGGGGTAAGCGACGAAAGCCTCGACACCGTTCGACGGGCATGCGGCGCGCTTTCCCCTATCCCCGATTATCTGCACGAGGCGTTCCTGTCCTACCTGAGAACCTATGTCGTTGTCGGGGGAATGCCCGGAGCCGTCCAAACGTTTCTCGACGCACGGGGGGATTTGGCCGCGGTTCGCGACTTCCAATTCCAACTCGTCGCAAGCTACCAGCACGACATCACGAAGTACGCTGGCAGCCGGGCCCTCAACGTGGAGGCTATTTTCGACCAACTGCCTTTGCAGCTTGACAACCGCACCCGTCGATTCGTGCTGAACTCCATTGACGACGACGCGCGCTACGAGGCGTACCGCAAGGACTTCGTATGGCTCACATCCGCAGGCGTTGCCTACAAATGCGACCAGGTGAGCGATCCGAAAAGCCCCCTCAAGGCCACAGAAAGGCCCGGGGTTTTCAAGCTTTACGAGTCTGACACGGGCATGCTCATAAGCCGCTACCCGCAAAGCCTCGCCCGTGCCGTTTTCTACGACGAGCGCAAGGTGAACCAAGGCGCCATTTTCGAGAACGCCGTTGCCCAGCAGCTTTCCGCCATGGGGTTTTCCCTGTACTACTATATGAACCGCAAACGTGGCGAAGTGGATTTCCTCATCGAGGGGAAAGCCGGCGAGGTTGTTCCCATCGAAGTGAAATCTGGAACGAGCGCCCGCGCCCACGCCTCGCTTACCAAGCTGCTTGAAAACGAGGAGTACCGCATCCCACGCGGCATCGTCCTATCCCGCTTGAACATTGAGGTCCGGGGGAAGGTCGTCTACCTTCCCTGGTACGCGCTGTTCTGCCTTGACGAGGTGCTCATCCCCGAAGCCGAACTCCCCAAAGTGACCCTTCCGAAAATATAGCCCACGCGAACCGAAACCGCTTCACGGCAACAGGGCCCACAGCAGCACCAAGCAGCCGACGCATGAGCCTCAGCTCGGTCGCCTTGATGACGAAGCTGCGAAAAAAGCCCCCGAGCCGTGAAGAGGATAGGGGGCTCGGGGGCAGGGCAGACCGGTCGCCGGGTGGTGCAGGGAGAAGGCGACCTGTTACCTCTCGAAAATGTCTCCGTTGAAGGTTTGCCGGAACGTGTCCAGAATCTGGTGCGGGTTGTCGGTAAGGGCCACGGCACGGGGCGTCATGGTGTAGCGGTGGGTCTCGCCGCCGAGCAGCCAGCGCGTGGGCACCGTATCGATCACGGTTATGGCGTCGTTGCGGCACACGTCCTGGCAGCTGCGGCATTTCACGCAGTCGCTCGGCGCATGCTCCACGCCGATGGCGCCGTCGGCGTCGTCGAACTTGCGGATAGCGCCGGTCGGGCAGAATGTGGCGCACATGCGGCAGGAGTCGCAGCGGGTGGCGTCGATCACCACCGCGCCGGCCAGCCGGCACTCCACAGAGGAGGCCGTCGGCTCGCCCAAAGCCGCCAGCGCGTCGAGGAGCCGCTCGCGCCGATCGGGCACGAAGTGCGGCAGGGTGCCGTCGCGCATCACGTGAAGAGAATGGGCCGCCACCTTGCGGGTGTGCCCGGAGTTCCAGTAGAAGCGCATGCCGGGGCCCGCGGTGACATCGGCCGCCTCGGCCTCGGGCGACGAGAGCGACACGGACGCGGAAGGGGCGGAAGCGCCCGGGGCAGCTGCACAGGCGGCGTCGGGGGAAATGCTGGGCTCAGCGGCGCAGACGGTGCCGGCAGGAGGCGCTGCGACCTCGCCCGAATCCGCGGCGTCTGCCAACCCAGCGGAGCCCTTTCCCGCTCGTATCGGCTCGCAGGCGCGCTCCTCGGCGAAGAAGACATCGCAGGCCGCGCGGGCCGCCTCGGCGGACACACCACCTGCGAGCACGCCCTCGGGCACTTCGTCGGTCACGACAATATCCATGGAGGAGCCCCACGCGCCCAGCAGGACGCGGGCCGTCTCGGCCACAAGCTCGGCCACCTCGAGCCCATGGCGCTGGGCGCAGCGGTCGCACCGCCCGCACAGCACCGTCGCGCGGGAAACTCCCTCGGCAGCCAAGGCCGCCAGCAGCGACTCGTCCACCCGTCCGGCGCATACCACCGACGCGCAGGCGCCCGGTGCAAGCCGGTCGCCAAGAGCCGCCCGCGCCTGGCTGCAGGCGATAACCGCCTCGCCGTCGCGCACGGCGCTCAGGCACGCCGCCTTCAGCTCGGCGTCGCTCGGGTTGAGGGCCTCCAGCGCGCAGGTGGGGCACACCGTGGCGCAGGTGCCGCAGCCTACGCATTGGGCCGCATCCAACACCAGCTCGCCATCCACCAGCGCGATGCAGCCCGACGTGCAAGCGGCCGCGCACTTCAAGCATTCCACGTTGCGGTTGCGCACTTTGGCGCACCGCTCGCGATGCACACGAATCGCCTCGCCGTCCACCGCCTCGAAAGCAGCCCCCACATGCCGATGGGCCGCTGCATCAATCTTCTCAACCATGATCGCTCCTCTTCTGCCAATCGAAGGCCTCTCCCAAAACCCTCAACCAGCACCGATCAGCTTCGTTTTCAATATCTCGCCACCGTCGGGCTCCGGCGCCCGTGGCCGACGACCTCTGCGCGCCCTGCACTCTGCTCAAAATGATATCGCGCAGGCGGCCCGCGGAACCCGTGCTCGCCGACCTCTGAGCGCCCTGCGAAGAACGCGGCTCAAAAGAAGCAGATTCCACGCCAGCAGCAGCGATGCGGGGATAGTACCGACTAGCGTGCGTCATCCCCTCTGCTTCTCTCGCCGCGTTCGCAGCAGGAGCAGCGCGAAGCGGGCGGCGAGCACGGGTTCCGCGGGCCGCTGCCCCAAGTTCCTAGTCCAGCTTCGGCTCCAAATCCTCCAAGGAGGGCTCCAGCACTTCCACCGCGCCCTTCTTCTTCGACGGCGCGAACACCGGCATGGTGATGGCCTTGGTGGGACAGGCGTCCACACAGGCACGGCAACGGGTACAGTCGGCCGTGGTGAGCTCGCCGAATTCGGGATGGCGCAGATTGATGTCGAACTGGCATACCTCGGCGCACTTGCTGCACGAGGCGCCCTTGGCGGTTTCCAAGCACTTCTCATCGTTGATAACCGGCACGAAGGTGCGCGAGAAGCGACCCACCAGGTTCATGAGGGCCGACAGCGGGCAGAAGTGCGTGCACCACTTCCGCAAAAACACGAGCTCCACGATGAGCATGGCCGGAATGAGGATGATGCCGATGGTGGCATCGCCCGCCGAGAAGGCCCGCCACAGCACGAGCACCGTGGCGAAGGTAAGGCCCACGGGGCACACGAGGCAGAACACCGGGAAGCCGAACACGGCCGTGGACAGAAGCGCGCCGCCGAGCACCGCGTGGCGCGAGTCCAGCTTGCCATGCTTGACCGGCTGGCACTTCCCGCAGGCACCGCAGGCGTGGCCCTTGGCGTCCTTGGCATCCTTGGCCGGCTTCAGGCTGTCCAGCTCCTGCTGGGAAATGGCCTTGATCTCGGCGTTCTTCTGCTCGGCTAGGGCCTTGCGCTTCTTGGGCGAGCGGAAGTAGTCGCGAATGCGGTAGATGAGGGTGGTGGGGCACAGCCACGCGCAGAAGGCGCGGCCCACGAGCAGCACGAGAGCTGCCATGGCGACAAGCGAGATGACCGCCCGGGGAATCATGGTCTTCGTGGCGATCATGGTGCCGAGCGCGCCCAAGGGGCACAGCGCCGCGATGGTGTCCCAGCCGAAGCCGGACAGGGTGCCGGTGCTCACGCCGGCGATAAGGCCGCCGGCCATGACGGCAAATACAGCGGCGGCAATGATGGTGCGCAGGTTCTTGGTCTTCATAGGTGCCCCCTATGCCTCGATGGGGCGCACCACAATGGCGCGCTCGTTGGACTTGATGGAGCCCGAGGACAGCGACAGGCACACGGCCTGGCAGGCACCGCAGCCGTTGCAGCGGTCCTCGATAACGTAGGGAATGGGGTTCGCGCCGCCCTCGTCCTTCAGCTCGATGGCGCCGTACTTGCAGGCATCGTAGCAGTCGCGGCAGCCGGTGAGGCGGTAGGCCAGGCAGGTGCGCGGGTCGATCTCGGCCGTACCGATGACGATGTCCCCCGTCTCGCCGGTCTCGGGGTTGCCCACGGTGTAGGAGGCCGGAAGCTCCAGGGCCTCGGTGGGGCACACGGCCACGCACTGGGGCACGCCGCCGTTCTCCTCGTAGCAGAAGTCGCAGTAGTTCCCCGTGTTGAAGTCGAGCATGGGGCTGCGCATGCCGAGCAGGCCGTCCTCGATCTTCGCGGGCACGATCACCTTGCGCGGGCAGGCCTCGTAGCAGCGCTCGCAGCGGATGCAGCCCGATACGAGATGCGCCTCGTCAGTGCCTCCGGGCGGTCGGTTCAGCGGGTTGTGCCCCGCATAACGCAGGCCGCCCAGCCCCAGCAGGGCCACCGTGGACCCCACGCCGATGAACAATCCGCGCCGCGAGATACCGCCGCGCTCGGCGCGCTTGGACTCAACGGCACCGTCCCCGGGCACCGCCGCCGCTTCTTTCTTCTCCTCAGCCATGGATTCTCCTCTTCACTCTCGCTCAAATGGCTTCAAAATCAAGGTTGTGGTCGGGCGCAACCTTGATTTTCAAGCCATTTCGTAAGCGCTGCCGAGAAGCGAGGCGGGCCGGTGCGTTGCCTGCGGGGCTTGTCCGATATGAAAAAGCCCACCTCGCTCAAGTTCCTCAAAGGGCGGCCCGTCGACCAGAACGGGCCGCCTCCGTTACGCTAGTTCGCCCACTGGAACTGGATAAGGGCGTTCACGGCTACCTCGTAGAGCAGCACGCGCCACACGATGGTGCCGATGATGGCGCACACGATGGCGATCACGGCGGCCACGAGCACCTTGTCGGCGGCAATCTTGCCGGTCATGGCCAGGAAGGTGACCACGGCGGGCACAGCGCAGCCGATCACGATGGAGCCGAGCCAGAAGGCCAGCGCATGCTGACCGGTCATGATGGCGCCGGTGACAGCTTCCTCAGCCCCGCGCATGGGCACGTCGGGCAGGGTCGGGTCGAAGTAGTACTCCATGGTGGTGTAGGACTCGCCCATGCCGGAGATGGCCACGGCGTAGACCACGGTCACGATGGCCACGCACACCGTGCCGATGAAGCCGATGGTGCTCGACAGCTTCACGGCGTCCTCGGCCTTGGTGGCACCGGCGATGATCATGGCGGCCAGACCGCCGAGCATCACCGTGGCGGCCACGTAGTACACGGGCAGCAGCATGGTGTCCCACACCGGAATGGCGGCCATGAGGTAGGAGTCGCCCGTCGCGAACGGCAGAGCCACGGACACCACGATGGCCAGGATGGCGCACCACTTGGGGGCCACACCCTCCTCGGAGCGGCGCATCATGAGGAAGTACAGCACCACGGCGATACCGAAGATGATCACGAAGATCAGCTCGATGGTAATGCCCGAGGTGATGTGGCCGAAGCCGTTCAGCATGCGCAGGGGGTTCTCCAGGTGGAAGAACACCGCCAGGCCGCCCACGGCCAAAGCCACGATGGCGCTCACGCAGGAGGCCAGCTGCATGGCCTTGCCCTTGCCCGCCAGGGTCAGGATGCCCTGGACGAGGAAGATGCCGGAGGCCAGGCAGTTAAAGAAGGTGAAGAGAATAAGGGGCCACTGAATTTCCATTGGTAGTTACTCCCTCCACTTGCGGCCCTCACGCAGCAAGTACATGATCTTGGGATCGTTGCCCTTGTTGGTGAGATGGTGAATGTCGTTTTCGGTAAAGGCTTCCACGTAGTCCTTGAGCTTGACGCGGGTCTTGGTCATCTCGTCGTACTGGCAGCCCGGGCTGTCGGGATGGGCCGGCGCCTCGAAGTTCGCCACACCCTGGTCCAGATCGCCGAAGAAGCGGGCGCGGGCGCCGCACTGGGCCACGCACTGGGGTAGCTCGCCCTGGGAGATGCGCTGCTCGCACAGCGTGCACTTCTCCACGACGCGCTCCTCCTCGTTCAGGTAGCGCACGCCGTAGGGGCAGGCCATGGCGCAGAACTGGCAGCCGATGCACTTGTCCTTGTCGATCTGGATGGTACCGTCGGCGGCCACGTGCGAGGCCTCGGTCGGGCACACCTTCACGCACTCGGGGTTCTCGCAGTGCTGGCACTGAACGGGAAGGAAGTACATCTCCACGTCCGGGTAGGTGCCGGAGCCGCCCTCGATGGGGTGCGGACCGACGCGCAGGGTCTTGATCCAGAAATTGCCCACGTCGACGCCGTTGATGGCCTTGCAGGCAACGGTGCAGGCAAGGCAGCCGGTGCAGCGGTTCAGGTCCGTGATGATTGCGTAGTTGGACATAGCTTCTACCTCCTTCCTTTATTCCTTGATAAGGCTGATCGTCTGCAGGCCCTTGGCATCGGACTTCGCGTAGGTGAGCTCCACCTTCGAGTCGTCCAGGCGCGGGTCGTTGGCCAGCCATTCCTTCAGACGCGGGTCGTTGGCGTTCGTGATGGCCTCGTTGCCCCACGGATCGCACGGCACCGGATTGCCGAACGGCGAGTTCTCCTCGGTGGCCTTGTAGACGACCATCGGGTTGCCGCGCAGCTGGGAGGCGCCGCAGATCCAGCACTGGGCGTACTTGTCCATGGTGCAGTTGATGCCGACGAGCTCGAAGCCATGGGCGGCGTGGTCCATCTCGGGGTACCACCAGGCATGGTTGGCGTTGGTGGTGCCTTCCTTGATGCCGTAGTACAGGTCGGCCACCTCGCGGATGGCGCCCCACGGCGTGCGGACCCAGATCCAGTCGCCCTGCTCGATGCCGAGGCGCGCCGCGTCGTTCGGGTTCATCTCGAAGCGCGGGGACGGCCACAGCTCGCGGCACCAGGGCAGCTGACGGTGCTCGGAGTGGAAGTACACGGGCTGGCGAGCGCCGGAGGTGCAGATGAAGGTGGCCTCCGGGTTCTCCTTCACGGCCTTCTTGTAGGCCTCGAGGTTGTCGGTGTCGCCATTGTCGGTGGCCTGGCCGGTGCCCACGCCCTCGATGAGGTGGTAGGGCCTGTTCAGGTAGCTCTCGCTGTTGTAGGAGGCGCCGTCCACCAGGTTGGCGTCGTACCACTCGGGGTTGGAGACGCGGGAGTTCTTGGCCTCGAACCAGTGCGGGAACTTGTCGATGTCCGGAATGTCGCCAGCGTAGGCGGCACGCTCGGGCGAGCACACCTCGGCGAAGTACGGGGTCTTGTCGCCCACCTTCACCGTCGTGCCCGGCGTCTCCAGCACGTAGGACTCGGTCACCGTGTCGCCGATATAGGACTCGCAGATGGTCGACCAGATCTCAACCTTGCCGGTGGGAGTGCCGAAGGCGCACTTCTCGTCCACGGCAGCGTACAGGTTGTAGCCGGCCTGCTGGCGACGGTAGCCCATCTCCCAGCGACGGTAGGTGCCCCAGCGCTCGGGATGCCACTTGCGGCAGTCGAACCAGCCCTCTTCCTGGAACTTCGCAGCGTACTGCGGGAAGTCGGGGCCATCGGGGTACTCCTCGGTCTTCCACCAGTCGGTGGCGTCCTTGAGCACGCGGTACTCCTGCTCCTCGTAGCCCACGCTTCCGCCAGCCTGGATGAAGTCGTGGTAGTCGAGGTTCAGCCACTCGTCGTACTCGGGGTCGCGGTCGTTGAACGGCACGCCCATGGACTTGTGCAGGCACACCACGAAGGTCGGGTCGAAGACCACATCTCCGATGGGCTCCACGCAGCGCTGGCCCGCGCCGAAGATGCCGCCGGCACCCTGGGACACACGGCCGGTGTTGGTCTCCAGCCAGTGGGTGCAGGGGAAAACGTAGTCGGCGGTGCCGTTGTTCGGGCAGGACCACAGGTTGATGTCCACCCAGAAGTCGAGCTGGGTGAGGGCGTCCCACGCCTCGAGCAGGTTGGACTGGTTCATGAAGTCGCCGGACATGCAGATGCCGCCGTAGAGCTTGTAGGGAGAATCGATCTCGCGGATGGCGTCCCAGATGGAGGAAGCGTCGGTCCAGGAGTTCCAGAAGCGCAGCAGCGGGAAGCGCTCGGCGGAGATCTGGTCCGCGTTGTTCTCGAACGGCGTCTTCAGACCCGGGAAGGCGCGGGAGCCCTTGTAATCGCCGCCCTTGCGCATGGCGATGATACGGGCCTCCTCATCGGTGGGGATGTGGTTGCCGTAGCGCTCCATGAGCGGGGAGTTCTCCGCCTGCAGGTACTTCACGAAGTTCTGGATCAGCGGGATCTGGTCCTCGATGGTCAGATCGCGCGGGGTGTTGCCGAGCTCCATGGTGCCGATGCCCTCGCGGATACCCCAGTCGACGGGCTCATGATCGGTCACGATCATGTTGGCGCGGCCGCAGCAGCCGTCCACCTGGGCCTTGGAGGAGCCGCGGTTGCCGGCGGGCTCGTCGGAGTTGCCAGTCAGGCAGGCGATGAGCTGCAGGGCGCGGGTGTTCTGCACGGCGTGGCCGGTCTGGTCGGGAGCCAGCTGGTAGTGGATGCCGCCGTTGCCGTGAAGCGGGTTCAGGCGCGTGGTGTAGGTGCGCACCGCCTCCTCGATCTTGTCGGCGGGCACCTCGGTGATCTGGGACACGTTCTCGAGGGTGTACTCCTCCAGGTTGTGCTCCCACTCCTGCCACACGGACTTGGCCTCGATCATGGTGCCGTTCTTCAACTTCACCTGCACGCCGTCGGGCCACAGCTCCGGGTCCTTCGGCAGGCCCTTGGGATTGGACTTCTTGCCCTTCTCGTTGCCCTTGCCGGTCCAGTAGGCGTCGTAGGCCGGGTCGGCCGGGTCGGCGAACTTGGAGGGGTCGGGCAGCCACGCATCGGCGATAATGGGCTTGTAGGGGTGCTCGATCCAGGTACCGGTGGTCGGGATCTTGTGCTTCTCGCCCTCCCACTGGCATTCCTCGGCGTCCCAATAGGTCGGCTTCTCGTTAGCGGCATCCCAGCAGATGAAGCGGCGGTAGGAGTACTGCTCCGGCGCCGGCTCCCAGAACTGGGAGACCCACTCGCGATCAAGGTCAGCCTCGGTGAGAAGACGGCTCGTCATGTGAATGCCGCCGTTCATCTCCAGAAAGTAGCCCTTGTAGGTCTTGCCGTCGGCCTCGGGGTTGTACAAAAACGGACCGTTGGACCAGCGCTTCACGAAGTTCTTGTCGTAGGCGTCGTTGTCCACGATCCACTTCAGCCAGCCCAGCGACAGCGCCAGGTCGGTGCCGACGCGGATGGGCAGCCAGATGTCGGCCTCCTTGCCCAGCGGGCTCATGCGCGGGTCCACCAGGATGTGCTTGTAAGCGCGCTGCGAGCAGTCGACGACGGTACGATTGGTGGAGTCGTAGTTGGAGTACTCCGACGCGGTGCCCCACTGCACGTACACGATCGGGCCCTGCTCCACTTCCATCCAGGGCGAGCCCTTCTCATCGGTGAGCACGCCGCCGAAGTGGCGGGGGCCCTTGCAGATCTCGTAGGCGGAATGGAAGTTGTGGGTGCCGAAGACCGACTTCAGCGTGCCATAGGGCGGCTGCGCCCATACGCGCGAGGTACCGCCCATGGAGAAGATCGACTTCCCGCCGTACTTCTCGATGAGCTCGTTGTACTTGGCGCCCACCTCGTCCATGGCCTCCGCGAAGTTCACACGGACCCAACCGGGATCGTCCTCGCCCTTGGGGTTGGTGCGCTTCATGGTGTAGCGCAGACGATCGGGATGGTACAGAGCCAGCATGGACGACTGCGACTTGGCGCAGCAATGACCGCGGCTGTGCGCGTTGGACTCGTCACCCTCAACCTTGATGACCTTGTTGTCCTGCACGGTGACCCACACACCGCATTCCACTTTACCGCATGCGCGGCAGCAGGAACGGATGCGCTTGACCTCACCAGCTGATTCGTCGACGCCCTCGGCCAAAGCCGCAGACGGAGCGGCGGCAAAGCTCAAGGTGCTCGCAGCGCCCGTGACGGCGGCTGCCTTCAGGAAGCTGCGACGAGTCAGTGAAAGTTTAGCCATGGGTCCCTCCTCTCTCTTAGAGTAGATAGCTTTCAACAAAACACCGGGAGCTGCCGGCGGAGCCTCGGGCGGCGCGCCCCCCAGGATGGATGGGAGGGATGGCCGCCGCGGCTGTCGGCAAGCTGCCGATGTTTTGTTGCCCAACGGTGGGAAATGATACGGAGCCGTTACGTTTCGCAATCATAAGAGCAGGCCGATTCGGGCCCGCGCAATCATCCGCAAGCTCATCTTTTCGGGATGATTTCCCTGTTCGCGCCCCTCCTATACTGGTCGGCGAAGAGGATAGACGGCAGCTTGGCCCCGTGCTGGCTGCCAACAGGAAAGGAGACCCCCGATGGCAAAACCCCATCCTTCCATGGCGTTGCTGCTCGATCTGGACGAGCGCCTCGTGGACAACGATCTGCGCCTGGAAATCGACCGCTGCTACTCTTATCTAGGAACGCCGGTGGTGCGCACGCACCCGGCGGGCGAGGGAGCGCCGGAAAACGCCATCCGCATGATGGTGCGCGTGGGAGCGCGCGAGTACCTGGATTCCACGGCCGAAGGCGCCGATGCGCTGTGGAACGACTCCATCGAGCACTGGCTTTTGAACCAGGTGCACGCCGTTGAGAACCAGATGAAGATCTTCAACCGCCGCCAACGCGAGGAAGGCCGCGACGAGCTTTTCTTCACGTGGCTGGAGGTGGAGCTTGCGGGCGGTCGCCTGACGGTGCGCCTGCGCCTGGATTCCTCCTGCGGCATCGATCCGGCCGACAGCGTGTGGGTGACCCGCGTGCGCACGGCCCTGAACGAGGGCGCCCTCGGCGAGGGCGTGGTAGCTGTGCAGCTGCCCTCCGATGCGTCCTACGAGGCGCAGTACGTCGCTGGCATGGCGGCGCTCGCGGCCCGCAAGGTGGCCGAGGAGGAGGCGGCGCGCGCCGCCGAGGAGGCCGCAGCAGCCGAGGCAGCCGAAGCCGAGGCCGCAGCCGAGGCGGCGTTCATGGCCTCGCCGGCCCTGGTGGCCGAAGCCGAGGAGGCGGCCAAGGAAGCCGAGGAGGCCGCCGACATCGTGGTGCAGGCCCGCATCGCCCGCGATCTGGAGGCCGCCGAGCGCGGCGAGCTGGAGAAGACCCCCGAGCAGATCGTGGCCGAGCGCATCGCCGAGGAGGCGCATCTGGGCGAGGACATTCAGAAGAAGTACGCGCTGCCCGAGGCTGACTTCCCCATTGCCTTCGACCAGTGGACCGTCATATACGCCGACGGCACCACCCGCGACTTCGACGCCATCCGCGGCGTCCTGGCCGAATAGGAGGCTGCCATGACCGATGTGATCGCCGAGATCGCGGCCTTTGACGGCCGTATCGCCAAAATTACCGGACCCGTGCGCTCCGGCAAGACCGAGGCCTTGGTGCGCCGCGCCGCCGCCCTGCTGAGCGCCGGAGTCGCGCCCGAGGCCATTCTGCTGGCCACCTCCACGGCCGAGGCCGCCCGGGTGGCGCGCCATCGGCTGGCTGAAGCCCTCGCCGCTGCCGGCATGCCCGATGCGGCGGCACTGGCGGCCTGCGCGAACGTGACCTGCGCCCGCGCGGTATGTCTGGCCGTGCTGGATACGCCCGAGGCGCGCGCGGCCACCGGGCGCACGCCGCGCGTGCTGACGTCTTTCGAGTGCAACTTCTTCCTGGAGGACATGAAGACCCTCGGCACCCCGGCCCGGCGTTTGCGCTCGCTGCTGCGCCACTTCCAGGAGCAGTGGTGCGCGGGCGCACCCGAAGAGGAATGGGTGGTGCCCGGCGAGGAGCAGGAGACGCTCGATCTGGCTCGGCGCCTGCTCACCCGCACGAACGCCATGCTGGAAGCCGAGGTGGCCTACCTCTGCGGGCGCTACCTGCAAAGCGATGCCGGAGCCGAGGCGCGCCAGCGTTTTGCCCACGTGCTCGTCGACGACTTCCAGAATCTGTCGGCCGCCCAACAGACCTGCCTGTGCCTGCTGGCCCGCGACCAGGTGATCGTGGCGGGCAACCCCGACGAGACGGTGGCCGTGGCCACCGAATTCCCCGCGCCTGAGGGCTTTGCCACCTTCGATGCCCTGCGTCGCGGCGTGACCGTGTTCAACCTGGATGCCGCCTTCGGCAACCCCGACATCACGGGCTTCTGCGATGCCGTGGTGCGCGCGGGCAACGAGGGCGCCCTTGCCGCCGGCGAGCGCCGAGGCGAGGTCCGCGACATTGCCACGGTGAAGTGGAGCACCCCCGACGAGGAGTTCAACGGCCTGACGCGCTACCTGTTCGCCCTGAACGCCGAGAACCCCGAGGCCATCCAGGCCGAGACGTGCATCGTGGCCCCCAACAAGCAGTGGGCCCACGCCTTCTCGCAGATGCTCGCCAAGCGCGGTTTTGCCGTGTCGTCTTTGGGCTTCGAGCGCCTGGCCGGCGACCCCCGCGATATGAGCCGCGCCAAGGCCCTTGCGGCCTACACGGCGCTGAACCTTATCGCCGACCCGGAGGATCTGTTCGCCTGGCGCGCCTGGCTCGGCTTCGGAAACTACCTCACGCTGTCCGATGGCTGGAAGTTCCTGCTGGAGTGGTGCGACGAGCACGACGCGACCATCTTCGATGCCCTGGACGCCGCCAGCACGGCCCGCGCCGCCGGCGAGGCCGAGCCCTACCCCCGCGCCGAGCGCCTGGCCGAGCGCTACGATGCCGGCCGCGCACTCATCGAGGCCAACCGCGCCCGCCGCGGCCATGCCCTGCTCGCGGCCGTGGGCGCCGAGGGCCTGCGCGATTTCACGGCCCTGGCCGACCGCATCGTGGGCGACGAGGATGCGGCGGCCCTGTACGCCGCGGCCCGCGCCACCCAGTTCGCTCCGGTGCACGAGGACAACCCCCGGGCAGTGCGCGTGAGCTCCTACGAGCAGATGTGCGGCTGCTCCTACCGCGCCGTGTACGCCGTGGGCTGCGTGGACGGATTCGTTCCGGCCCGCGACGCCTTCGAGGTGGTCTCCACTGACGCCGACCGCGCCCGCGTGCGCGAGACCGGCCGGCGCGCCTTCGCCGCCGCAGCCGGCAAGGCGAGCGACGCGCTGATGTTCTCCACCTTCAGCAAGGCGCCGTTGGAATTGGCCGAGCGCACGAAGATGCAGGTCTCCCGCGTACGCATGGAATCCGGCGAGCGCGTGGCCACCTTGCGCCCCACCTGTTTCCTAGAGGAAGCCGGTGGGGCGGCCCCCATCACCTTGGGAGGCCAGGCCCTCTTGGCCGATGCGGGCATCGACTAACCCCCCCCCTTGCCTGAATCGCAAGAAAAGCCCCTCATCGGGGCTTTTCTTTTTGCCAAAGTAATTCCGATTGCTTCCGACTGCTTCCGGCCATGATCCACCACCCTTGCGCTTGCCACCTCCAGATATGCGTCGACCCCGCATAAGGGGGAGGCGGGGTCGACTCGAAAGGAGGGGAAAGAGAGGGGTTGGTAAGGGATGGGGCTGCAGCGAGGCGCGCGATCGCGATGCCTCCCGAGCCGCCCGGGGCCGTTAGGCCTCCACGGAGTCCAGAAGCTCGCGCAGGACGGCCTCGTCTTCCTGAATGGTGCCAAAGGTGAGCTGGCCCAAGCCCTGATAGAACAGGGTGCGGGCGTGCATGCGCATATCGGTCACCACCATGGGAACCCAGTTGATGAGGTGGTTCTCCAGGAAGTCGTAGGAGGTGCGCAGATAGGCCACGGCCTCGTCCTCGGCGTCTTCGGCCAAGGCCTCGGCGGCGCGCAGGGCCATGCGCTGCATGAACTCGAGTTCCAGGGCAATGTGATCCTCGGCCTCGTTCCAGTCGCCGCGCTTCAGCTCGTTCTCGCGCAGGGTGGCCAGCACCTCGGCCCGGGCCTCCTGCATGAGCAGACGCCGCTCGGAGGTGTACACGCTCTCGTAGGGGTAGGCCGCCGAGTAGCCGTTCACGCCGTGTCCGATGAAGGTGCTCACGTAGTCCACGGCCAGCTCGGTCACCGAGTCGTCCCAGGCGCGCTTCAGATAGTCGTACAGCTGATGATAGCCCTCGTCCACGGCGGCATTGCCCGTGGCCTGGGGAAAGCGCATGCCCTGCAGCTCGCGCAGAGTCGCCAGGTCCACTTCCTCGCGGAACAGGCGGGCGAGCATCCCGTAGGAGCGGGCGCGGGTGTTCATCAACTCAACGAGATCCACGTCCTCGGTCGTCTTCACGTCTTCCATCACAGCCATGATCTACGCCTCCTTGCGCGCCTTCAGCTCAGCGAGCATCGCGCGTCCCAGATCGGTCAGGTTCCAAGCGCCCGCGCCCCACAAAATGCAGTCGGTCGCCTCCAGAATGTCTACGAAATGCTGGCCGAAGCGCCGCGGCGACTTCGTGATGTCCATGGTGTCGGTCAGCTCCTCGATGGCCGCAAGCTTGCGGGGCTCCTCGGCCAGCGCGTCCATCACCCGCTCATACACCTCGGCGTAGCGGGACTCGTCCGACTCCAGCACAATGGCGCGGAACTGAGCACCGCCCATATACTCCGCGCGCAGCTTGAGCGCCTCTGCGGTGGCATGCCAGATGGGATCCACCGTCTCCTTGATCTCCAGGTAGCTCACGCCCTCTTCGGCGCTCTCCTGTTCTTCGGCGGTCTCGGGCATCTCCAGGGTAAGGGCGCCGGCCCGCTCCAGCATGCGGCACAGCGTCATAGGGGCGTATACCGACCAGTTGTCGCGCTGCCATTCCTCCACGCGCTCGGAGATGACGCTGGAGGCGCAGCCGCCCTCGGCGAGGCCGATGATGTTCAGCAGCACCGGTCGGCGATTGGGATTGCGCACGATGAGCGCCTGCAGGGCCGCCCGGGCACTTCCCTGGCGCTCAGGCGAGTACACCGGATCGTGGTGCACCGTCTCGGGCATGTTGCGCATCGTGGGGTAGTCGATGGTGTCGTAGGGGTTCTCGTCGTCCATCCACTCTTGGTCGATGATCGAATCGTCCACCGCCAAGGGGTCGAACTCGTCGTCGAAGGCGAGCAAGTCGAGAGTGTCCTCCCCTGTCGTCTTCGCTGCAGAATATGCCATGGGGCACCTTCCTTTCTTCTATCCTCTTCGCCATCTATTGTAGGAAGATGGCCGGGGGCATCTTCATACGGCCAGGTCGTATCTGGAGGTCACGGCATCATCCTCTCGTGATGATTTGCGAAGCAAGCGAGGATGATTCCGCACGACAAGGCCCCTTTTCGCCTTGACGTTTCGCGCGGGCACGCCATAATGGGGGTGCGTTGCGAAACTGCGGGGCTACCGAGTTTTAGGGAGCACTTATGACCAACGCAGCATTCGGCAAGAAAACTCTTGCCATCGCGGTTATGGCCAGCCTCTGTGCGGCCCTGATCGCCGTCCCGGCCTATGGTTTCTACCATGTGCACGACGACGGCGTGTCGGACGGATCGCAGGGCCTGGGTGCCTACGAGGTCTTCATGGTGGTCGACGAGACCGCCGTGGGGGGCGACGTGCACTCCGACCTGATGTTCGTTCCGGCGGGCAGCACGGCCGATGTTGTCCTTAACGAGGGCATCATCTCCAGCGAGAACCAGGCCGGTCTGGACGCCATCCACAACTACGACGTCCAGTCTGTCGCCGAGTATCTCGCGGCCAACGGTTACAACTACACGGTTGCCGTGTATCCGACCGGAGAGGTTCAGGCCTACAAGGATGCGGAGGGCGCCTACGCCGCCACGTCGCAGAACGTGAGCGAGGCCTACACCGCCGCATCGAAGGGCGACGGCAGCACCGTCGTCGATCGCTACGACAACGTGGTGATCACGGTGACCCAGTAGGTCGCCACCTTCGGGAGGGCCGTCGTCGACCAGCGGCGGCCCTCCCCCTTTTCGCGGGCCGACATGGCACACGAGACGCTTGACGCTGGCCAGCGTGCGATTCTATAATCCGCTGACTCAGCGTTAAGAAGACGAGAAGAAACAGCAGGGGAATCGACGCCAAGGGGGATCATGGGCTTTCACGTACCGCGCGTCACCATCAGCATCGACTTCGGCAAAGAGGCCTCGTTCGGCGAGCTGAGCCTCATCTCGCTCGGCTACGGGCTGCACCAGGCCTGGATTTACAGCTCCATGTTCGATAAGGGCGGCATCTTCGGCACGGCCCCCTTGGAAGTAAGCCCTCTGAACGAGGAGCTGTCGCTGGCCTACTTCATGTCCATCCTCGTATACGGCGTGTTGCTGCTTGTCGCGAGCGCGCTGGACACGAAGCTCATCCGCTTCTTCCACGCCACGGCGACCCTCGCCAGCGCGGCGGCGCTTGGCGCCGCGGGTACTCTGCTTCTGCTCTTGCCCGCATCGGCCGGATGGGACACCGAGATGACCCAGATCGTCTCCGGCGTGCTCACCGGTGCGGGCTCCTCGGTACTGCTCATCGCCTGGGGCATCGCCTTCGCACGGCGCGACTCGGCTTCCATCGTCATCAACGGGGCTCTGTCCATCGCCATCGGCTTCGGCATCTACGGCGTGGTGCTGCACCAACTCCCCTTCCCCATCGGCGCTATCGCGAGCGCGCTCATTCCCGTGGCGGAAATGGCGCTTTTGCTCGTGCTGCGCTCCCACGTGAGCCTCGATTTCGACAACCGCCGGCTCGTCTTCAGCCCCCTGCCCATTAACCAAGCGCGCTTCGTGTTCCGCTTCGGGCTGCCGGTGTTCTTCCTCGGCGTGGCCCTAGGCGTGCTACGCCAAACTTCCATCGAGACGGTGCTGCCCGGTGACGGCTTCGAGGATCAGGCCATCCTCTTCGTCACCGCCTGCTGCGCCATGGTGCTCATCATGGTGACGTTTCTGGCTCTTGGCGGCAACGAGCGCTGGCACACCTTCTTCCGCCCGCTCATTCCCTTCATCGCCGTGACGGCCGTGTTCATCCCCGTATCCGCCGGCTCCGATTCGGTGCTCACCACTTCGGTGGTGCTCATCGGGTACATGACCTTTGAGGCGCTCATGTGGATCTTCTTCGCCGAGCTCTCGCAGCGCTTCCGCCTCTCGCCCATCTTCGTGTTCGGCCTCGGACGCGGCGTGATGGCCCTGGCGACCCTCGGCGGGTCGCTTCTGCCCGTAGCGAGCGCCGCCCTGCCCGGTATTCCGGCCGTAGGCGAGACGGGCCTTGTGATCCTGGTGATCGTGGCCATGATGGTGGCCTATGCGCTGCTGCCCGAGGAGCGCGAGATGATGACCATCGTGTCCACGGCCCCCTGCGTGAAGCTGGCCGCCCGCACGCCGGGCACACCGCTTGTGGTGGCGAACTTTGCCGACCGCGACGGGGAGGGCGCGGCTGCGGGGGCTGACGCGGCGGCAGAGCCGGCGGAGAAGGCCGGCGCCACTTGCCAGGCGTCGCGGGATCTGGCCGCAGAAGACGAGGGGAACGGGCTTGGAACCGCTCCCAATGCGACGGCAGACCTCGGCGGCGCGGCGGTACTTGCGGGCGCAGCCGGTGCGAGCATGGACCCGGCATCCGCCGCTGCGCCCGGCCCGACGGCCGCGACATCGCCCGCCGCAAGCGCGACCGGCACGGACGCCTCCGCTGCCCCGGTATCTCCTACGACCTCGAGCGCGGGCGCAACTCCCGCAGCAAGCGCGGGCGCCAACGTTGCAAGCCCCTCGGTTCCTGCTTCTCCCGACCCCTCGGCCACCGCTGCGGCGCCGCTGGGCGCTGCGACCGTTGCCGCTCCCGCGGCGCCGTCGGCCTCCGCGGCCAGCGCCGTCCCCGTGTCCGAGGCGCGGCGCACCATGCTCGGCGGGGCGCCCGAGGCCGACGACGAAGGCGCCCGCATGGGCCGCTTCCGCCTGCGCTGCGAGGCCGTGGCCAACACCTACCTGCTGTCGCGCCGTGAAAGCGAGGTGCTCTACTACCTGGCCCGCGGCTACAAGTCGGCCTCCATCCAGCAGCAGCTCTACATCTCCGAGGGCACGGCGAAGACCCACATCCGCCACATCTACCGCAAGCTGAACGTGCACAACCAGCAGGAGCTCATCCTCCTCATCGACGAGGTGGAGCTGTAGGAGGCAAGCCCCTGACGCCTCGGATGCGCCCCGAGCGCCCCGGGCGTTTTCCCGACGTCGAGAGCGTCTGGGGCACCTGGGGTGTCTGGGGCATCCAGGGCGTTTGGGCCACCTGTGGCACCCGGGGTGACCCTTCTGCGACGAATCGCCTGCGGGGTTCCCTGACGCCATCGGCTCAGTCCCCCGACGTCGGGGAAACGCCCGGCCCAGCCCCCTCGGTCCCGCCAATGGGGCCGGGCCTATCGACGAATCCAAATCTATGCATATCGGAACTCTTTGCTCAGACCTGCAAGAAAAGCCCCGATATGTGCAGGTTGGGGGTGCGGACGTTTTTCCGTACCGCCTAGGCGGCGTACCCAAGCGAGGCGCGGTACTCGTCGGGGCTCAGCCACCCCAGCGAGCGCTTGATGCGCCCCGAGCAATAGTAGCGCAGGTAGGCGTCCAGACGCCCGGAGAACTCCGCCAGGGAGACGCCCTCCCAGTCCCTGTAGTGGAAGAACTCGTTCTTGAGCCGGCCGAAGAACCCCTCGCACGCCGCGTTGTCCGGGCTGCACCCCTTGGCCGACATGGAGCGGACCAGGCCGGCCCCCTCGCACAGGGCGATCCAGCCGGGCCAGCGGTAGTGGCCGCCGCGGTCGCTGTGCACCACGGTGCGCGCCCCCGGGCGCCTGCCGGCGAGCGCGTCCTCGAGCGACCCGTTGGCCAGGTCGGCCGTGGGCGACGCCCCTATCCTCCAGCCGGCGGGGCGCCCGTCGAAGCAGTCCACCACGGCGCTCAGGTAGGCCTTGCCGGCCGGGATGCGGAACTCGGTTATGTCGGTGACCCACAGCTCGTCCGGGGCGGCCGCCGAGAAGTCCCTGGCGACCAGGTTGGGCGGGGCGGCGGACACCTCGCCCTCGTAGGAGCTCCACCCCCTGCGCCGGCGCCTGTTGTAGGCCGCGGACAGGCCCTCCTCCCGCATCAGCCGGCGCACCACCTTCTCCGACACGCGCACGTCCTCGCGGCGCAGGCGGGCCCATATGGTGCGGTAGCCCCACGCGCGGGAGCCCTCGTCGAACAGCTCGCGCACGCGCGCCCGCAGCCCGGCGTACTTGTCGGGCCGCCCCAGGCGCGCCCGGTGGTACTCATAGGAGCTCCTCGAGATCCTCAAGAAAGCGGTGATCTCTCGGAGGGGCAGGCCTGTCGCCGCGCGCAATCTCTCGCCCAGCTCGCACTTTCTCCTGTTCGATATCGAACCCGGATGCGAGCCTGCCCCTTTTAGGTCGTCCAACACCGCCCTGAGCAGCATGTTCTCGTTCATGGCGGCCTCGTAGGCCGCCCTCTCCGCCTCGTTCAACGGGTCCTCCTCCGCATCGGGAGGGGCCATCCTAGCAGCTCCCCGTGGAGGTCTTGCGGCGGAGCCGGACGCCCGCCATCGCGCGTGGGGCAGCAGGCCCCGCCCCCAGCGCTGGACCGCGCCCCTGGACGCGCCGCAGAACTCGGCGGCCTCCACCTGGGTCATCCCCTCCTCCAGCGCGAGCAGCGCCAGCTCGATCGTGTCCCTGTCGTACATGCGGACTCCTTCCCGGACCGACGCCGGTCCAAGTTTTTGTCCGCACCTCCGTTCGATGCGCAGAATCCCTCGATATGCATAGATTTGGCCATTATGAGGGGCCAAATCTATGCATATCGAGCAAAAACGAGCAGATAGTTTGGTGGGCATGGCTGACGGGATGGCGCGAGCGGCGTTCGGGGCCGAACAACCTGAGCATCCGCATGCTCCCCAGAGACCTCCCGCCGGAGCAGGGTTGTCACATGGTCGTCGTGCACGCCGCCGCCCTCCTCAGCTCCGAGGAGGACACGCCATTTTGCTTCTGCAAGGTAACAGGAGGGCCGCTTTCGCCCCCGAGGCCCAAAACGGCACGTAGCGCATATGGCACGGCCTGAGGCGCACTCAGACAGCCCGCGCCCTCCCCGAGGCGGGCGACCTATCCAGATCGCCCGCCTCCCCCTTCGCCGAATCTCGCCCTTGGCTCTCCCGTCCGTGGTATGATGCCCCGTCGAAGAGGGGAGGCTCCGTGAACATCAACCAATTGGAGTGGTTCTGCCTGGCCTACGAGGCGCGCTCGTTCGCCAAGGCGGCCGAGCGCGCTTTCGTGTCGCGTCAGGCTCTGGGCAAGGCCCTGGCCCACTTGGAGGGCGAGGTGGGCGCCCAACTGTTCGAGCGCAGCGAGGCCGGCGTGACCCCCACAGCCGCCGCCGATGCCGCCTATCCCATCGCCCAGCGCATCGTCGCCGACGAGCGAACCCTGCGCCGGGCCTGCGCGGAGGCGGCCCAGGCCGAGCACCCCGCCATTCGCATCGCCATCGCCAACGGCGTGCTCCGCTCGCTCTCTGCGGGCCTGCTCGGCCGCTTGGAGGAGGCCTTCCCCGCACTGGACTTCTTCATCGAGAAGCACTACTTCCTGGAATGCTTCGATCGCCTCGAAACGGGCGAGGTGGACTTCGCGCTGTGCCCGGCCCCGCGCGAGGGCTCCTACCAGCGCTGGCCCGTGGCCGAAGAGAGCGTTTTCGTAGTTGCCGACAATACCCTCGTCTCCTTCGACCCCGACACCTGCACGTTAGAAGACCTTGAAAGCCTCGCGTTCTTCCTGCCCGGCGACCGCGGGCCGAACGACCTGGGGCTCGGCCGCGCCATGGCCGAGCGGGGTCTCACGCGCCACACGAACACCCAGTACACCGACTACGATTTCATTACCGAGAAGGTCATCGCAGGCCAGGGCGCAGCTCTGGCGCCGGAAAGCGCCCTGGCCCCCTTCGTCGAAGCCGGGCTGACCACCTTCCCCGTGCCAGAGCCCACGGTACGCTGGCGCGTGGAGCTGCTCGCCCGACAGCGAGAACTCACCGAGGTCGAGCGCCAGGTCATCGCCTTCCTCACCGCGTCTGCGAACCAGTAGTAGCCCGCAACGCACGACTCTTGCGGCCGCGAGAACCCCTCTCCTCACGAGCGGCACCACCGCGCGGACGCTCCCTCGCGATCACCACAGCTGGACGCCCTTCCCACAGATCAGAGCCTCGCGGCCACCTCTCTCAGGATGAAACCTTTAGTTGCATCCCGCAAGATCTTCGCTTCTTCCCGTCCCCGCCTCCCCATGGTTGAATGGCCCCGTTGTCCCCGGTGCCCGCGGGCACCATCCAAGGAGGAGGAGAAACCATGACCCAGCATTCCGTATCTCGTCGTTCGTTCCTGCGCGGAACGGGCCTGGCAGCGCTCGGCGCCGGACTGGCCGGGGCGGGCCTTGCCGGCTGCGCGCCCCAATCGCCGGCCGCCGCACCTGACGGGGAGCTCGCCAGCACGGCCGGTACCAGCAGCGAGAGCGACGTGATCTACCAAGCCCTTGTGAACCCCCAGGACTACGACTACCGCGCAAGCACCACCGATTTCGCCACGCTGTTCTCTCCCTGGAAGCTCGGCAACCTCGAGATCAAGAACCGCGTGGTGAAGAGCGCCGCCGGCAGCGCTACCTACCTGGCCGGCTACACCGACGAGCTGCGCCAGTACTACGTGAACTTCGCCCAGGGCGGCGCAGGGATGATCTGGGTGGAGGGCGAGGCCTTCGCCATGCCCGCCGACGGCGGCCCGGTGCCCGAAGAAGCCGTTGCCTTCTTCACCGATCTGACCGACGAGCTGAAATCCCACGGTGCCCACGTCGGCTTCCAGTGGGCGCCGTTCGGCGTGGCCCCCTCGGAACTGACCGTGGAGGCCATCAAGGGCATCGAGGCCGCCGGTGCCGCCCTGGCCGCCCAGCTGCAATCCATGGGCTTCGAGGCCATGGAAATCAATGCCGCCGGCTTCAATCAGGGCGAGCAGTTCCTCTCCCGCTTCCACAACGATCGCGACGACGAGTACGGCGCCGGCAGCATCGAGAACCGCGCCCGCTTCGTGGTGGAGTGCATCCAGCAGATCAAGGCCGCCTGCGGGAACGACTTCGTCGTGCAGGTGCTCATCGACCTGGCCGAAGAGAGCGACAACCTCACCAACAACCCCACGCTCATGGATCTGGATTGCGACCTGACCAAGCCCTTTAGCAAAACCACCACGGTAGACGAGGGCATCGCGCTCGCCCAGCAGTTCGAGGCTGCCGGCGCCGATTCCATGCACCTGCGCCTCGGGCCTCTGAGCAACCATCCTTGCCAGTTCGGCAGCGATCTGTACTTCATCGTCAACGGCGTCGAAGGCGCCACGGGCTTCGGCACCCAGTTCGACTTCAGCCGCCATTTCGGCGGCGAGCTCATCGGCAACCATAGCGGCGCCGGCATGACGCTGAACATGGTGGCCCGCTACAAGGAGGCGCTCTCCATCCCCTGCGGCGCCGTCACCTACATGGACCCGGCCCACGCCCCCGACTTCTTCGAGGAGGCCCTGGCCTCGGGCATGGTGGATTTCTACATGATGACGCGCCCCCTGACGGTGGACCCCGAGTATGTAAACAAGCTCGCCGAGGGCCGCGCCGACGAGATCATGCCCTGCACGCGCTGCTTCCACTGCCACATCGGCAGCAACGAGATGAACGCCGCCATGGGCTGCTGCCGCGTGAACGCCCTCACCCAGCGCGTCATGCGCGAGGGCGGTCCTGCCACCTACGAGCTTGAGCCGGCGGCCACGCCCAAGAAGGTGCTCGTCGTGGGCGGTGGCCCTGCCGGCATGGAGGCCGCCCGCATTGCAGCGCTGCGCGGGCACTCCGTGACCCTCTGCGAGAAGAAGGGGTCGCTCGGCGGCCTTCTGTCCTTCGCCTCCCAGATCAAGGGCCCTCACGAGAACCTGGACGACTACCGCGCTTACTTGGAGCGCCAGTGCGAGCTGGCCGGGGTGGACGTGCGCTGCAATACCGAGGTGACTGCCGACATGGTGGCGAGCGAAGCGCCCGACGCGCTCGTGCTGGCCACCGGAGGCCTGCGCGGGGCGCTGGAAGTGTCCGGCGGCAACGTGGTGCCCCTGGAGAACTACATGAACGTGGAAGGCGACAACGTGATCGTCTGGGGCTCCAACGCCCAGGCCTTCGATATGGCGCTGTGGATGACGGTGCACAAGAAGAATGTGACCATCGTCACCCCGAGCGGCGTGGACGAGCTGGATATGCAGCAGTCCCACCACGCCCAGCGCTTCATGACCACAAGCCTGTACGCCTTGGGCGTGCGTCCCTACACCCACGCTTCCATCACCTCGGTGGCCGACGGCTTCGCCACCGTGCACGCAGGCGACATGGACTGCGACGTGCGCATCCCCTGCGATGCCATCGTGGATGCGGCCGACATGCTGCCCAACGACGAGCTGCTCTCCCAGGTGTCGGTCGCCGAGACCTACGCCGTGGGCGACTGCGCGAGCCCCTTCAACATCGCCATGGCCGTCCGCGCCGGCAACGACGCCGGGCGCGCCCTCTAACCGGAGCCATTCCCTCCCTCCCCCTTCGCCCGGGCGACCTTTCCCCCTCCCCTCAGGTCACCCGGGCCCTATCTCGCCCCCCCCCTGCGGGCCGACTCCAACCGGATGGCCCGCTTTTCGTGCAGGGTGTCTCGAAAATCCCCAGTGAATTCCCTCGAAAATCCCAAACGATACCTTTGATCAGCGGAAACAACCGACCGATCGCGCTCGCTCAAACCGTCAAACCGGAAACTCCAACGCAATGGAGAGCACATCGCCCTGAAGGGCGGCGGTCGCCTCGATGCCCTGGGCGGCGGCGAGGCTCTTCACTACGGCGAGGCCGAGCCCCGCGCCGCTTTGGACCCGAGCGGCATCGGCCCGATAGAAGCGCTCGAAGAGGCGGCTCACGTCCAAGGCCCCGGGGTCGGCCACCGCGTTGGAGAACACGAGCGTGCGGCCCTCCTGGGTGATGGAGGGCGCTGCCGCCCCATAGCGCAGGGCATTGCTCACCAGGTTCTCCGCCATGCGCCCGAGGGCCGCCTCGTCGGCCTCCACCGTGAACGACTCGTCGGCGAAGCGCACCCGCGGCTCCCAGCCGCGTCCCTCGAAGGCGGGGAACTGCCCAGCCAGCACCGTGGCGAGCACGGGCATCACCGCCACGGGGCGCATATCCAAGTCAGCATCGGGATCGCTCGCCTGAGTGTAGGCGAAAAGCGAGTTCAGCAGCCCTTCCATATCCTGCAGGCGCGTGCGCGCGGCTCCCAGATAGTGGGCGCGGCGATCCTCGTCGGTCTCGTCGGCAGCCAGCGAGACGTAGCCGGCCGCGCCCATGAGCGGCGTGCGGATGTCGTGGGAGAGGCTCGCCAGGTCGCGCTGGAACTGACGGCGCTCTGCGGCGGCATCCTGGCGCTCGGCCTCAGCCGCATCCAGCGCGTCGTTCACCGCCCGGGCAAGCTCCGTAAACCCCGCGCCGGGCATCTCGGTGGCCATGCGCCCGTTCGATCGCCCGTCGCGCGTGCGCAGCCACACCGCCATGCGCCTCAGCTCGCGCCCGTACAGCAGCAGCACGATAAACGCGCACAGGGCCAAACCCCCGAAGCATACCGCCAGCGTCATGAGCCTTCCCCCCCCTACAGGTCACGCTTGCGCAGCACGCCTAAGGCCAGGACGCCGCACAGCCCGGCTGCAACCACGCCCGCGATGAGTACCTGCACCGCCACCGGCGCCATGGTCAGGGGCGCGGCGGCCGGAGTGCCGAGCAGCACGCCCGCAAAGGCCCCCAGATCCTGCACGCAGGATGACAGCAACCACGGCTCCAAGGCGCCGAGCCACGGAGCGACAACGGCAAGCGACAACAGCACCTGGCCCACCGCGGCGCCCAAGAAGCCCGAGCACACCACGATGGCCCAGGCCACACCGGCGCCGGCGCTGCGGCTGATCCACACGATAACCGCCGCCGAGCAGCCATAGGCGAAAATGACGAGCCACGTCAGGCCGAAGAACGCCAGCAGATCAGTCAGGCTGTTCGCGGCCTCGTAGGTAAAGCCCGCCACCGCGAAGGACGCCACGCTGGTCAGCGAGACCACAGCCAGGAAGAATGCCGCCAGCACCCCTACGAGCACGATCTTCTCCCCGTAGTAGCGCATGCGCCCGCGACGGTCCATCACGAGGTTGCGGGCGAACCGCGTTGTGAAGTCCTGGGCGCAGAACAGCGCCGCTACCAGGGCGACGATCAGGGTCAGCATGCCGCCCGACACCACCGAGTCGCCCAACATGTCCGCAGGCGTGGTGAAGGTGCGCATCTCCCGGGACACGTCCTCGAAATCGGCCTCACTCAGGGCCTGGGGGTCCTCGGCGACCGAGGCCCACAGCTCCGCCGAAGCCGAGCCAGACGCAGCACCCTTCTCCGCTTCCGCAGCATTTTCGGCGACGTCCTCGACCGCTTCCGCCGCAGCTGCCACCGATACCGCGGCCGCGGCCGGGCCCTCGGTCTCATCGCCCGAAGCCGCGCCACGGGCTCCTTCGTCTTCGCAGGCCGTCACCGTCATATCCACGGCCGATGCAGTCATGGAAAGAAACTCCGGCGACGATACCACATGCATCATGGCGACCACGAGAACGGACACCGCCACCACGATGGCCGTTACCACCCACAGCATCTTCCCATGCACCAAACGGTACATATCGCTCTTCATCAGGTTAAACATGGGTCGCGCCCCCTTCCATCAGCTCAACGAAGTAGTCCTCGATGTCGCGCTGCTCCTGGGAAAACTCCAACACCACCTGACCGGCTTCCTGAAGCTGACGCGCCACGGCCTCCGCATCGTAGGCACCCGTGGCCACAAGCGTGCCATCCGGCTCGGCGCGAAACGCCACGGTCGGGAAGGCCTCCTGCAACAGCGCGAGCGCCCGGGCCGTGTCCGCCGTGCGCACGCGCAGACTGCGACCGCATTCCGCTGCCATCTCCTCGGCGCTCATCTGGCGCACGAGCCGCCCATCGGCGATCACGCCGTAGCGCGTGGCCATGCGGTCCAGCTGATCGAGCACGTGCGAGCTCACCACCACCGTGATGCCCAGCGTCTGGTTCAGGCGCACGATGAGGTTGCGCATGGCCCGGGTCGCCTCGGGGTCCAGTCCGTTGAACGGTTCGTCCAACAACAGCACGTCGGGGTTGCCCAGCAGCGCCAGGGCGAGCCCCAGCCGCTGCTTCATGCCGAGGGAGAAGCCGCGCACCTTGCGCTTCCCCACACCCTGCAGGCCCACGAGACGCAGCACTTCTTCGCAGCGAGCCGGCGCGTCCACGATGCCCCAGGCAAGCGCCTTGGCCATGAGGTTGCGGTACGCCGACAGGTTCGGCAAAAGCCCCGGCTCCTCGATGAGCACGCCGATGCGCCGGATCGCCGCGCTGCCCGCGACCGGGCCGCCAACGCCAGTGTCACTCGGAGCACTCCCCGCTCCCGAGCCTTCGAGCGCGCCGCCGAACAGGACGACCTCCCCGCCGCTCGGCGCCGCAACGCCGCAGATCATCTTCATGACCGTCGATTTTCCTGCGCCGTTCTTCCCCACGAAACCGTAGATGTCGCCCGCGGCCACGGTCATGTCGAAGTCGCTCACCACCCGGCGGCCGCCGTAGGCCTTCGACAGCCCGCGCGTCTCTATCGCGTTCATGATGCGACCCTTTCCCTCGCACGCTCCATGGCGTCTCTCCTTTCGTCTCCAAGGTATACCGCATTTCCAACGTATCTCAGTGTGCAGCGCGGAATTTAAGAAACCTCTGCCGAAGATTTAAGAAAGTTTGAAGAAGAGTCGCGCAGATCGCTTCGCCGTATTATGCTGGCGCCATGAGCGAATCGCTGCGCATACTGGTCATCGAGGACGATCCCTCCATCAATGAGGTGGTCTGCGCCCATCTTACGCGCCAGGGGCATTGCTGCGTCGGGGCGTTCTCCGGCACCGAGGGGATGCTGCACCTGGAACACGGCGGCGGCAGCGTGCCGTTCGACCTGGTCATTACCGATCTCATGCTGCCGGGCATGACCGGCGAGGACGTCGTGGGGCGTATCCGCGCGGCAAGTGCCACGCTGCCTATCATCGTCATCTCGGCCCGTATCACCCCCGCCGATAAGGTCATGCTGCTTACCCTCGGCGCCGACGACTACCTGACCAAGCCCTTCGACTTGGACGAGCTCACAGCCCGCGTGAACGTGCAGATGCGCCATCGCAGGCGCGCAGCGGGCGAGGACGCCGCGGCGCCGGGGCCGGCGGGCAGCGAAGGCTTCGCGGCGCTAGGGCCGGCAGACAGCGAAGGCGTCGCAGCGAGGGCGGGCGATGGGAGCCCGGCAACCTTAGGCGCGACAGCTCCCGACATCCCCGTCCCGGCGAACAGCCGCCTCTCGCTGCGCTTCCGCGATTGGGAACTCGATCCCGATGGCCACACCTTCGCCGTGGCTGGCGAGCCCGTCGCGCTCACACGCACCGAGTTCAACATCTTGGAGCTGCTCATGGCGCGCCCCCAGAAGGTGTTCACCAAACAGGAGCTGTTCGAGCTGGCCTGGGGCGAGCCCTATTCCGTGGAGGACTCCACCGTGAACGTGCACATCTCGAACCTGCGCCGCAAGCTGAAGCCCACCGGCACCGACGGCTACCTGCAAACCGTCTGGGGCCTCGGCTACAAGCTCTCCCTCGATTAGCCGCGTACGCGCCCCGCGGCCAACCGCTCCCGCGGCCCGCAAGGCCTTCCATCACGCACAGACCGCTGTGGGGATGTGTGGTGAGGTCGGGCGATTTCCCCAAGCCTCCCTTCCTATTAACGCGGGGATATGGGACAATAGACCGACTTGACTTCTACAGCTTCCCCATGGGAAGGAGCACAGGGTGTTTGACTTTTTCCGCAAGAAGAACAACGGCGGCCGCGACGAGGGCAAAGGGGGGCCGGACGGCACGTCGCGCTCCAGCGCCGGCGAAGGCAGCACGCCCGATCCGAGCGATAAGACCACCCGCGACGTGCTGGCCGAGTTTACGGCCGCGCCGCTGCCCGACGCCGTGGACGGGCTGTTGTTCCGCGTGTCCATGGCCGATGCCGCTAGCCCCGCCTCGGGCTTCGAGGCCTACGCCGCCCGACTCCTGTCCGACGCCGACGCACCGAGCCTGCGCGCCATCGCCGTGGAGCACCCGGTGGAGCTGCGCCGCCTGAACACCACCAACCTCTTCTGGTCGGTCTTCGACGACAGCACCATCAGCGCCGGCGCACGCGGCACCATCCTGCGCATCGAATCGGTGCTCGACCGCCTGGCCATGATCTCCATGATCATGGAGGACGACAATGGCGCGGTGCCGGCGAACGCCTTCACCGAGGGCCAGTGCAGCGAGGCCGACTGGCGCGTGCTGCGCTCCATCGCCAACGACGCCGGCCACTACCTCGGCGCCGCCGACCACGACAACAAGTTGGACACCCAGTACGGCACCACGGGCATCCGCGGCGGCAACTGGGATCTGTCCACGCGCTTCGCCGCGGCCTGCGAGGAGATGGTGCTTCCCTTCCGCCTCGAGTACCGCTTCGTCTGCGACTCCGGCACCGGCACCATTGTGGCCGACGTGTCCATGCCCGCGCCCGACGTATTCCTCAAGTCGCGCTTCGACGAGGCCGCCGGCCAGTGGGTCGACGTGTCCGCCCAGCGCGCCAATGCCGCCGCAGCCTACGGGCTGCGCCTGGCCGCACTCATCGCCTCGGCCGCTTTCGGCTCCTCGGTGGGCATCACCCGCGTCATCGTGAACGGGAAGGAGGGCTCCATCGCCGGCGCCACCATCATGTCACTGGAGTTCGCCCGCATCCCCTTCACCATGGGCACCATGGCCGCCATCCGCGACGGTCGCTTCAGCGCGCCTGAGACCGAATGCGATCCGGCGGCCCTCTTCGATATGCTGCATCTGCAGAACAGCGCCTTCAACCTGGCCGACGACGGCAGCCTGCAGCCGGTGGAGCCGCTGGAGGTGGAGCTGGCCGTGGTGCGCACCCCCGTGGCCGAGGATGACCGCGAGCTCTCTCCGGAGCTGCGCGACCTGCTGCACGCCGACACGGTGCGCGAGCTGGATGTGATGAGCGAGCAAGATGCCGACCTAGCCGCCCGCTACCGCGCCATCATGGACGAGAAGGACGATTCCTTGCTTTTGGCCGTCGCCCAACTGGAGGACATCGTGGCCGAGACGAGCAAGGCCACCGAGGAAGAGGAAGCCGCCCGTGCCCTGCGCGAGTCCGGCGTGACAGTGAAGCCGCTGTACTGCGAGAACGTCTTCGCCCGCTACCTCACGAGCGTCGTGGAGAGCGACCCCGCCGTACGCTACCAGCGCATGTCCGACATCGGCCAGGCGGCCCGATCGTCGCTGTCGCGCATCTACCGCGACATGGGCGATCTGGACGCCGCCGAGGCCCAGGCCCGCGTGTGCATCGAACTGGCGCCCACGAGCGCGCCGGCCTACAACGACCTCATCACCTGCTTTGCGGAAGGCGACCACTACGACCGCATCATCGAAGTGGCCAAAGACGCCCTGCGCGTGGCCGTAACCGGCAACGATATCTCCTACGTCTTCTATCGTCTGGCCTTCGCCTACTGGCAGACCGGGCGTTTGCGCGAGGCTCTGGCCTGCTACCTGCGGGTGCCCGAAGGAAGCCCCATGGGCGAGGCCGCTCAGCGCGAGCGCAACGACCTGCTGAGCGAGATGGGCAACAACGTGCCCGGCAACGACTGGGATCCCACGGCCTGCCTGCGCACCGCCGGCGTGCCGCTCGCACCCCTGGACGATGTCATGGAAGTGGTCGGCCGCGCCCTCGTGCTGCTGTGCGACCAGAACATGCCGCTCGCCGCCGCCCCGCTCGCGAGCCTCGTGGCCTCAACCCAGCGCAACGACATCCTCCACGCCGTCGCCGCCAGCCTCCGCCAGGGCGTGTAGAAGATCGGCTGAAGGCCCCCTACGAAATAACCGCGGAGGCGAGGTGCGCAACACTCCGACTCCATGCAAACGAAGGGCCCGCAATGCGGGCCCTCCCTATATATCATCCCTTTTGTCTCCGGAATGCGCCCCAGGAAGTCAGCGAGGACCCCGGAGGCGACGGCCGGGCGGCGTGCCTCCACGCGCAGTTCCGCAGCGACTGGAAGTGCCCCGTGGGCACTTCCACCAAGCGAGGACTGTCTGAGCATGGAGGCATGTCGCCCGGCCGTCGCCGGACAGGCGGGCATTCTTATGCATAGAACAGAATCTCGTTGTAGGTGGGCACGGGCCACGCCTCGCGTTCGACGATGATCTCCATCTCGTCCACGGCGTGGCGCAGGGCATCCATCACCGGCACGATCTCGTGGGCGTTCATGTTCGCGCGCTCCTGCTGATCGGCTATATCAACTGAGGCGCGGTGCAGGCCGTGCAGCTTTTCCAGCTGGATGTTGATCTCGGCCGCCCCGGCCACGAGCCGGCGCAGCTTCTCCTCCATAAACGAAGTGTCGCCGTCGGGCAGCACCTCCTTGATGGCGGTGATGCCGTGGGCGAGCTTGGCCGCGTACCGGTTGATGGCCGGCAGGTAGTCGCGGCGCACGAGGCGCTTCATGGTGCGGCACTCGATGTTCATGATCTTGTTGTACTTCTCCAGCTTCACCTCGTAGCGGCTGCGCAGCTCGGTCTCGGTGAGCACGCCGAACTCGGCGAACAGGTCGATGGACTTCTGGTCCACCATACACGGCAGCGCGTCGGCGGTGGTGCGGTGGTTCGCCAGCCCGCGGCGGGCGGCCTCCTCCTCCCACTCATGGGCGTAGCCGTCGCCGTTGAAGATGATGCGCGCGTGATCGGTCAGGGTGCGCTTGATGTAGTCGATGGCCGCCGCCTCGAAGGCCTCGCCCTCCTTGCCTTCCATCTGGTCGGCGAAGCCCTTGAGCGATTTCGCCATGGCCGTGTTCAGCACCATGTTCGCGTCCGACAGGTTCTGGGCGCTGCCGGGCATGCGGAACTCGAACTTGTTGCCCGTGAAGGCGAAGGGGCTCGTGCGGTTACGGTCGGTGTTGTCCTTGATGAAGTTCGGCAGCACGTCCACGCCGAGGTCCATGGACACGCGCTCGGCCGAAGTGTAGTCGTGGTCGTCCACGAGCGCGTCCACGATGGCCCCCAGCTCGTCGCCGAGGAACATGGACACGATGGCCGGGGGCGCCTCGTTGGCCCCCAGGCGATGGTCGTTGCCGGCGCTGGCCGCCGACATGCGCAGAAGCTCCTGGTACTCGTCCACGGCCTCGATCACGCAGGTGAGGAACACCAGAAAGCGCAGGTTCTCCATGGGGTTCTCGCCCGGGTCGAGCAGGTTCTTGCCGCCAACGGCGATGGACCAGTTGTTGTGCTTGCCGCTTCCGTTGATGAACTCGAAGGGCTTTTCGTGCTGCAGGCACACCAGACCGTAGTGGCTGGCCAGAAGGCGCATCTTCTCCATGGTGAGCAGGTTCTCGTCTACCCCGCGGTTCGTCTCGGCGAAGATGGGTGCCAGCTCGTGCTGGGCCGGGGCCACCTCGTTGTGCTTGGTGCGGGCTGACACGCCGAGCTTCCACAGCTCGTCGTCGAGCTCCTTCATGAAGTTGTTCACCGTGGGGCGGATGGCGCCGAAGTAGTGCTCCTCCAGCTCCTGGCCCTTGCACGGCGAGTAGCCGAACAGCGTGCGGCCGCAGATCATGAGGTCCATGCGCTGTTCGTAGTCCTTCTCGGAGATGAGGAAGTACTCCTGCTCAGCGCCGAGGGTGGTGGTCACGCGCTCGGAGGAGTCGTCGCCGAACAGCGCCAGCACACGGCGGGCCTGCACGTCGATGGCCTTCATGGAGCGCAGAAGCGGCGTCTTCTTGTCGAGCGCCTCGCCGGTGTAGCTGCAGAAGGCGGTGGGGATGCAGAGCACCTCGTCCTTGATGAAGGCGTAGGAGGTGGGGTCCCACGCAGTGTAGCCGCGAGCCTCGAAGGTGGCGCGCAGGCCGCCGGAAGGGAAGCTGGAGGCATCCGGCTCGCCCTGAATGAGCTCCTTACCCGAGAAGGTCATGATGGTCAGGCCGTCGTCGGTCGGGTCGATGAAGCTGTCGTGCTTCTCGGAGGTGATGCCCGTCAGCGGCTGGAACCAGTGGGTGTAGTGGGTGGCGCCCTTCTCGATGGCCCACTCCTTCATGGCGTGCGCCACCACGTTGGCCACGTCCTCGTCCAGCGGCGCGCCTTCCTTGATGGTGCGCATCAGCTGCTTGTAGGTGGCCTTGGGAAGGCGCTCGCGCATGGTGTGCTCGTTGAACACCATGGATCCGTAGATATCGGTGACTTTCGACATAGGGATCCTATCTCCTTCGCTCCGAAATGGTGGGGCAAGAATACCACGACGCACCCCCGCCCCCGCCTCTCATCGGGCATTGACCAAATTAACGGCGCATTGTTTCGGGAGGTTTTCGGAGGGAGGCAATGGTGGCGTTGTGCTGTGCGCTTTCTACCTGAAGCGAGATGGAGCCCCGCTATATACCATAAGCTCGGAAAAGCCTTTCCGCCGCCGAAGGATCGGCCATAGCGGCAAAGGCGTCCTCGGCGCGATCCTCCTCCGCGAGCCGAGCAGCGAGGGCCGCCATACGGGCAGCAAGCTCCGCACGTCCTTCCTCGCGGCCCTGGGCCATACCCTCAGCCATGCCCTGCGCCCTGCCTTCGGCCAGACCCTGCTCTTGAGCATCAAGGCGAACGTCCTCCATCAGGTCTCTTACGGTCATCACGGAGCCCACCCACTCTCTGTCTTCATTGGCTGCGGAAACCTCGGCATCCATAGCAGTAACGAGCCTGTCGCCTGGGGCCACGGCACCCTTTCGAAGGTATTCTAGCAGATTGCGCATCCCCTCGGTGGGAGCGCAGCCGGCTGCCCGGGCATTCAGGATCTTCCAAACGGCGCCTGTAGCGGCACTAACCGACGGATCCTCGCGGCACAGATTCTCGAAGGTGTAAACGGGAAGCCCCGCGCCGAACCAATCGAAGTCGCAGGCAAAGATGATGTAGCTGTCGCGCAAATCTCTCCATGCGGCGCCACGGTCCATAAGCCCCGAGTCGATGCCGGCCTGATAGTAGCGCAACCGGCGCCCTGGAGCAGTGTGGGGGTTCGCCTGCATCTCCACATCGACGACGCCCGCGCCCGTCTCGGCGTACACATCCAGCCGCACCCCACGGGCATCGGCGGCCGGTTGGAACACCTGCTCCCGGTTGAGATAGGCAATGCCGCCCACATCAATGCCTAAGACGCGCTCCAGGAAGCCGCGACATACCTCCTCATTGCAGAGCACGCGCCCGAACATGAAGTTGTCGGATATAGGAAGTCGACCGGCCATGGCAGCCCCTTTCTCTCGGCGGCTGTCCCCGCGAGCGGGTTAGGGGCTCCCCAGCCTATATTTCCTCTGATGAATATCCTACGAACGTTTGTTTCATTATAATCTCTCAAACCGACCGATGCAAGCAGTAATAGAACATCAGTTTTATTTTTGTGAAAGGCATAGGACGAATATTCGGAGGAAGGCAACGGCGGGTGAAGAGATTATCCGCTGGGCAAACCGGGCGTCGTCCGGAGAAAACCGATGTTTTCTGGAGACAACAAGGGCGGCCCGAAGGTCGCCCCTGATTTGCGCTGAAAATTGTCGCCACTCCCCTAGTCGACGTGCTTGCCGTAGCGTTCCTCGGTGATCTCGTCGAGGGTGCGGCCCTGGGTGTTGGGGCACCACACCACACCCACCACGAGCGACACCAGAAGGAAGCCGCACATGATGATGCCGGCCGTCACGAAGCCCGCGGGCGTCTCCACGCCAAGCCCCGCCACCGCTACGAGCGACCAGATGCCCAAAACACCGCGCACCAGGAAGAACATGATGCCCTGCACGCCGCCGCGGTACAGCGTCGGGAAGAGCTCGGTGGACCACAGCGCGTAGAAGCACTGGGCCGAGAAGCCGGCTGAAATGCCCCACAGCGCCACGAACACCCACAGAAGCCAGCCCCAGCTATCGGCCGCGCCGGCCTCAAGCTGCATGCCGAAGAACACCATGACCACCCAGGCCGCCAGGGCCATGAGCGCCGTGGCCGCGAACAGGATGCGGTGCGGGATGCGGTCGCCGAACTTCGAGAAGATGGCGAGCGAGCCCACCGCCGTGAGCACCCACATGACCGCCTGCAGAAGCGAGATGGTGGTGTCGTCCAAGTGCCCCGCCGCCGCGTACATGTAGGGCATGAACTGCCCCATGGTGCCGGCCACGATGTTCCAGGTCAGGTACACCGCCACCAGAAACACGATGGACTTCACGTTCACGGAGTTCGTGAGCGCCCGGCGCATCATAGCCACAAACGTGTCGCGCGGCGCGCCGGCCTGCTGCTTCTCGGTCCAGTCCTTCGACTCCTCCAGCTTGCGCTGCAAATTCCACGCCACGAGCGCCACCACGAACAAGATAAGGAACAGAAGGCGCATGGCGAACAGGCCGTCGAAGGGCCCGTAGGTGCCCGCGGGCAGCAGCGCGCCGTCCGGCCCGAACGTGGGAAATGCGAACGAGAACAACAGCGCGATGACGAAGATGACCGCCGGGCCACAGGACCAGGCGAACTGGCTGATGCCGATGTTGGCAGCACGGCTCGTGGAGGACGACATCTCGGAGATGTAGCTCCACGACGACGGCACGCCGGCACCCACCGACAGGCCCGAGACAACGATGCCGAGGCAGAGCATAGGCAGGTTCACCGCGCACATGATGATGAACACGCCGGCGGCGTATACGAGCAGGTTGTAGGTGTAGATGAACTTGCGCCCGAAGCGATCGGCCAGAAAGCCGCCGATGAGCGCGCCCACGGCCGCGCCGAAGGCGTTCGCGCCCACGGCGCCCAAGATGGATACCCACACATTGTCGAAGTTGAAGGCGATGGCCCAGGCGGCCAAGGCCACCGACGAGGCCACGATGCAGCCCGAGTCGAGGAAGTTGGTCAGCGAAACGGCAATGGTGCCTTTTTTCTCTTGGGACAGTGCCATAGTCGGTTGGAACCTTTCTAGTCGATGGCCTCGCCGGCCACGGGGGATTCCAGCATGGCCTCGTTCAGCGGAATGGCGAACTCGCGGGCGATAGCCTTAAGGCCGTCGTCGGTGATGGTGTTCAGAAAATCGTCGGAGCCCCCGTTCATACAACGGGCGCGCACGTAGATGTCGGCGGCCTTCTCCACGGTGTGCATGAGACCGAAGGTGGTGTCGAAGTCGGGCCCGGAGGCGAACAGACCGTGCTGGGCCCAGATGACGGCGTCGAAGGTCTCCATCATGGCCGCGGTCTCCCGCGCGATGTCAGCGCCGCCCGGCACCATCCACGGCACCACGCCCACGCCGCCGGGGAACACCACGACGCACTCGGTCATGGCCTTCCACAGCGCCCGGGTGAAAGCGCGCGATTCCAGGGGCAGCACGAAGGTCATGGCGATGACGTTGTTCGGATGCGCGTGGTAGAGCACCCGCGAGGCGCCGCCCGTCGCCCGCATGCGCACGGCGTGGCACATGAAGTGGCTCGGGAATTCCGAGGTGGGACGGCCGCCGTCGGTCAGCCCCCACACGATACGCCAGGCGTCGCCCTCGGGGTTGATCTCCACGATGCCGATGTTGTGGGCCGGATCAGCGGCCACGTTGCGCATGTAGCGCCCCGAGCCCGTGGTGAGGAAAAACGCCCCGCCCAGATCGGCCGCTTGCACGCCCATGGGTACCCACGGACTCGGCTCCGGGTTGAAGAAGGGCCGCGCGGCGCTTGCGTCGGCCTCGGTCATGCGGTAAGTGAGGTTACCGCCGTTGCGCTCGTGCCAACCCTGGCCCCAGCCGTCGCTGCACAGGCGCACGAAGCCGCGCACGAAGCCGAGCTGTTCCACCGCCACGCCCGACACCGCCCCGCGGGCCGCGCTGGCCCCCTTCGCCAACAAATCCTGTGCCTGATCGATAAATGCCATGGTTGCTCCTCTTACTGTCGGGTTGGCAGAATCTTCGCCTCGTAGGCGGCAACGAGAGGATACACCTCGCCGTCGGTGGGACAGCCCTCGCGGCGGCAGTACTCGTCCCACACGGCGCCGAAGGGCATGGACTTCGCCTGCTCGGACAGCGCCATCTTCTCGGTGAAGCGGTAGGTGTCCTGCATCTCCTTCAGCTGAGCCGCCGGCTGCAAAAGCGCGTAGAGCAGCGACTTCTCCATGGCGCGAGTGCCGATGGCCCAGGCGCCCACGCGGTTGATGGAGGCGTCGAAGAAGTCCAGTCCGATGATGACCTTCTCCCAGGCACCGGGGCAGTGGGCCACTTCCATGGCCATCTCCTTCACCGGGTCGTCGAACAGCACCACATGGTCGGAGTCCCAGCGAATAGGGCGCGTCACGTGCAGCGGCACCTTGTCAAAGAACAGCAGCAGGGCAGAAAGCTTGTCGGCCACGTTCTCGGTCGGGTGGAAGTGCCCCAGGTCAAGCAGGTCGTACACGCCGGGGTGTGTGGCGGCGTAGGCCAGGTAGAACTCGTTGGAGCCCACGGTCATCGATTCCAGCCCGATGCCGAACACCTTCGACTCGCAGGAGTCGATCACGCGGTCGTACTTCTCGGCGTAGATGGCGTCCAGCGAATCGCGCAGGCGCTCGCGCAGCCCGTAGCGGTCGGCCGGCACGTCCTTCAGGCCGTCGGGAATCCAGATGTTGCAGAGCGTCTCGTCATCGAGCGCCTCGGCGATCTGCTGGGAGATCTTGCGGCAGGCCTTACAGTGGCGAATCCAGAAGTCGCGCGTGGCCGCGTCGGGCGAGGACAGCGACAGCTCGTTGTTCATCATGGGATGCCCGAAGATGGTGGGGTTGAAATCGATGCCGAAGCCGCGTGCCTTCGCCCAGGCCACCCACGGCTCGAAGTGCTTGTACTCCAACGCGTCGCGGTCGACCCAGGGGTTCTCGTCGGTGAACACGGCGTAGGAGGCGTGCAGGTTGATGCGCTTGGCTCCGGGCACGAGCGCCATGGCCGCCTCGAAGTCGGTCGTGAGCTCTTCGAAGGTGCGGGCGCGGCCGGGATAGTTGCCTGTGGCCTGGATGCCGCCGGACAGGCCGCCTTCCTGGTCGAAGCCGAGCACGTCGTCGCCCTGCCAGCAGTGCACCGAGATGGGCTTTCCCGCCAGCTTGGCCATCACGGCCTCGGTGTCGATACCGAGGGCCGCGTACTCCTCTTTCGCTAGTTCGTACATGGTAGTCATTTAGACGTCCTTTCGTTTCGTCCTGTTACGGCAGTAACTCATCGAGGTCGGAACCGCCCGGTATTCCAATTCGCTCAGACAGTCCTCGCTTTGTGGAGCAGGACATTAAGTCCTGTTCCAGTCGCTGCGGAACTCGCTCGGTCAGAGCACCGACCGCTTCCTCTACGCTCAACCGCAGTCGAGCAGGTCGCGGATGTGGGGCGAGGGTCCGCGCGCAGTTCCGCAGCGAACGGAAATGCCCTGTGGGCATTTCCGCCGAGCGAGGACTGTCTGAGCACGGCGCCCTTGCCCCGCAGCTGCGACCGGACAACCCATCACGGTTCCACCTTCGTTACCTCGAAACTCTCCGCGATGGCAGCCCGCACGGCTTTGAGGTGCGGGAACGCGCCGTCGGCGAGCATCTGCACCGCCAGGTTGCCCAGAGCTGTTCCCTCCACGGGGCCGGCGTACACGGGCAGCCCGCACACCTGGGCGGTGCGGCGGTTCAGGTGGTCGTCGCGGCAGCCGCCGCCCACGATGTTGATGGAGGCGTAGCCATGGCCCGCGAGCGCCGTGAGCCCCTCGATGGCGTCGCGGTAGCAGCGCGCGAGGCTCTCGTACACGCAGAGCATGAGCTCACCCAAGGTCTCGGGCGCCGGCTGGCCCGCCTCCTCGCAGGCCGCGCAGATCTCCTCGATCATGGAGTCGGGAGCCAGGAAGCGGTCGTCATTCACGTTCACGATGGAGGCGATCACACCGGCAGCCTCGGCCTCGTCGGCGGCCTTGATGAGGTCGGCGAACCCCACCTCGTGCCCCAGGCCCTCCACACGCATGTACTGATGCAGGCGCCCCTTGCGGATGGCCTTCTCGTCCACCACGTAGGCGATGCCGTTCAGCTCGCGGCGGATGGACTGGATCATCCACAGGCCCATGATGTTCTTCAGGAAGCGGTAGCGGAAATGGTAGCCGCCCTCGTTGGTGAAGTTCGCGCGGAAGGCGCCCTCGGAGCAGATGGGGCTGCGGTTCTCCACCCCCAGCAGGCTCCAGGTGCCCGACGAGAGGAACACCGCCGGCGGCTCGCAGGCGGGCACGGCCAGATACGCGCTACCGGTGTCGTGGGTGGCCGGCAGCACCACGCGCGGCTCGTAGCCGATGACCTCGGCTACCTCGGGCAGTACCGAACCCAGGCTGGCGCCGGCATGGGTCACGTTGGGGAACAGTCGCCGCGGAATGGCGAAGGCGGCCATGACTGTCTCGTCCCACGCGCCGGTTTCCGCGTTCAGCAGGCCCGTGGTGGAAGCGTTGGTATATTCCACCGCCTTCTGGCCCGTGAGCAGGAAGTTCAGGTAGTCGGGAATCATAAGGAAGGTGTCGGCCGCCTCCAGCTGCTCGGGATGTTCGCGCTGCAGGGCCAGCAGCTGATAGATGGTGTTGAAGGGCTGCCGCTGCAGGCCCACACGGCGGTATAGTTCCTCCGGGGCCATGATGGCATCGGCCACCTCGTACATGCCGTTCGTGCGCGCGTCGCGATAGGCCACGGCATCCCCCACCAGGTTGTCGTCGGCGTCCAGCAGCACGAAATCGACGCCCCAGGTGTCGATGCCCACGGTCTTGGGCGCAAAGCCGGCCTCCTTGCAGCAGGCAAGCCCCCGAAGAAGCTCGGTGTGCAGCAGATCCACGTCCCAGCAGTCGTGGCCGTGGCGGCGCACCTGGCGATTGTCGAACCGGTGCACCTCCTGAAGGCGGATGAGCCCGTCTTCCACGTAGCCCACCACCACGCGGCCCGACGAGGCCCCGATGTCCACCGCCGCGTAGCAGTCGGTTCGCGCTTCTTGCGCTTGCTGCGCCATAGCCGTCCTATCTCTGAGCTTATTTCTCAGCTTTCACCTGGAGAAATACCCGTTCGGAAATAATGCGCGGCACAGTGTACCAGTTGGCGAGCCCCCGCAAGCCCACGCATCCAAAGAGGTGCGCGCCTGTAGCAAATCAACAACAATGACTCCATAGGTCGGGGAACGAGTCCTCCTGGCTTCGGACACGAAAAAGCCCGCTCCGGGGAGCGGGCTTTCCGTGACGGCTCGTCGTCAAGGGCAATCGCGGACTACAGCGAGCGCGGCCGTAGGTCCATCGGCAGCCGAAAGCGTCGGCCAGCGCCAGCCGCATCGCCTCGCAGCCACCCTGCACCGTCCACGCCGCCCGAGCCACTCTACCCCCGCAAGCCCTCCTCAGGCTCGAAGGCCGTGAAGGTCGCGGTATCGGGCTCGGGGCTCACCTCGCCGCGATCGTTCACCGAGCGCACGAGCAGACAGTAGGAGCCGGCCACCTCGGGCGTGTACTCGAAGGTCCAGTGCACCCAGCGGTCGCCCGTGGAGCCCGACACGTCATAGTCGGTCCACGTCTCGCCCCCGTCGAGCGAGAACTGCACGGCCACAATGGGCACGCCGTAATCCTCGGCGTAGCCCGTGAAGCGCACCGGGCGCCCCACTTCCACGGCCATCGGCGCGATCATCGGAGGCTCCAAGCCGACGCGACGACAATCATAGCGCTCCCCGCAAGGCGGACGCCCGTCGCAACAGCCATGGCCCTACTCCTGAGCCCCGGCCAGCACGCCGGCATTCGGACTGTTCGGATGCTCGTCGGTCTCGCCGGGAGCTGCCGGCGCTTCGTCTTCCACCGACACCACGATCTCTACCACATCGCGGGCGAAGTAGTTGGCCGGGGTGCGGGTCATCCACAGCTGGTTGTTGCCCCCGACCGACGCGCTCAGGTCCTCCTCGTTGATCTCGTAGCTGAGCACTCCATGACGCCCGACCACGTAGCCGAGCGGCAGCATGGTCTCGGCGCCGTCGGCAGAAACGAACGTCACCGCGTTGGCACCCGGCTGCACACCGGCGCGCGCCAGCATCGCCTCCACCGGCACGCCCTTCACATCGGCCGTCACGATGGCGCGGCCGCCCGCCGGGTTGCCGCCGCAGGTGCAGGTCATCTTCTGCTGCACCGCCGTATCGTCGGCCAGTTCCCCCACCGAGGCCGTGTAGGCATCGTCCACCGCGCCCGACACGGTAATCTGCCAGCCGAGCGGGTTTTCCGACGCTACGGGAATGCCGGCGCCGCAAATCGCGCGCACCGCCTTCTGGAACAGCGTGCGGATGGTGGCATTCGGCGTCACCGTATCCTGGTCGTAGCTGAACGTGCCCTCGGCCCGAGCCTTCACCATCGTCGTCGCGACGGCGTTCTCACCGGTCACTTCGCGAGCGTCGTCCGCACCCGCCGCGCCATCGGCCGGCTGGGCTGCCAGCGCCGGCGCCGCTGACATCGACGCGATCATGGTCACGCTCGCAAGCACGCCGGCCGCCGCGCGCCCCTTCGCTTTCAAGTCTTTCATCGTTTCCCCCTATTCCACCGTGAACATGAACTGGGTGTCGTACTGGCACACATGATCGGTGCCGTCCGGCGCGATGCTCGTCGTGCGGATGTTCAGCAGGTACGAACCGGGCTCGGGCGGCGTGAAGTCGAGTCGCCAGTAGGTCCAATACTTGGAGTCGTTGTTCGGCGTGTCCAACGTCTGCCAGGTAGCGCCGTGATCGAAGGAGAACTCGATCTTCTTGATAGGCTCGTTGAAGGCATCGGCGAAGCCCTCCAGATGCACCGGAGACGCCTCGTCGCCCGTGAGCACCACGCCTGTAGGGTAGTTCAGCACGGCGCTGTTGGGCTTGGAGTACACCTCGCCGGTGCAGTCGTCGGCAAACTCGCCCAGATACACCTGGGACATGAGCGCGTCCTCGGGCTGGGTCATGAACGTCAGGTTGCTGATGCGCTTCACGAAGTTGCCACCGGAGGTGTTGTACACCCACACCATGCAGGGATAGCCCTGGGTGTTCGGCAGCACTTCGCCATCCATCTTCGTCACCAGAATGGCGTCGTTATCCACCACCCAGTCGATGGGCATCTGCGCGTAGTCGTAGCCGTCCGAGCCGATGGGGCTCACGATGTTGGCACCGGCCTTCGGCTTGGCGAACTCGATCACCTTCGACAGCGGAATGCCCTCCACCTCGCTCTGCATGATGGTGGCCTGGCCCACGCCGTTAATGGTGCAGTCCATCTTCATGACCTGCTTCACGGTGCCGAATTGCTCCACCATCTCGGGCAGGGTCATGGTAACGGGGTTCTCGCAGTCGCCGTCGATGGACACCGTCCAGTTCTCGTAAATGGACGGATCCACGTTCGCGTCATCGACGAGCCACTCGGCCGGCTCGTCCTTCACCGTCTTGAAGAAGCGGTTCTCGGCCGGCGTGATGGTGGTCTGGTCGTAGCTCACGCTCGCCTGGGCCTCTTCAGCCGTCACGTCGGTGAAGCCCTGGTACAGATTGTACTTCGCGTCGTCCCAGCGCTTCAGGGTGCTCGTCTTCACGTCGTTGTAGTGGCACGAGAAGCAGTTGCCGCCCTGGCTCTCGAACATCGCGCTGCCCATGTGGGTGCTGTGCACGGCCTCGCCCAGGTAGTTGGTGCCCTGGTAGGTTTCCGAATGGCACGCGATGCAGTTGGCGAAGGTCTGCTCGGTGGGATAGCCGAAGAAGATGAGCCGGTGGTAGGTGGGCAGGCTCATGATGGCGTTTTCCATGGTGTGGCACGAGGTACACCCGCGGTTCTCGGCGTTCAGATACGTGGCGTTGAAGCCGCGCGCGTCAGCCGGCACCGGCTGCACGGTGAATCCGTTGCGATCGGTGTAGCGCTCAGGCTGGTTCGCCTCGGCGTTCGCGGCATTCTTCTCGCTGTTCTGGTAGAAATCGGGCAGCGCCGTCACGCCGTCCACGAACCGGCCCTCGGTGGGATACCCGCTTGCCGAGGCCAGCTGATCGCTGTAGCCGTCGGAAGGCTCCACCGCGGGGGCTTCCGCAGCCCCCTCGTCACCGCCGTCGGTCGGGGCCGTCGATGCGGCGGGAGCGCACCCCCACGCTGCACAGCCGAGCGCCAGCGCGCAGGCCAGCGTCAACGCGCCCAGGCGAGCCTTGCGCGAGAAGCCCCTCTGCTTCCTTGCTTGCTTTCTCATGTCTCCTCCTTTGAAGTTGGCAATAGCGAACCCTGACGCCTTCGCGCCTCCTTTCCGGGCTATCGTCGATGGATGGGGTGGAAAGCGCTGCGGCCTGCCGAGGGGCGGCCGCAGCGCCTAATCCCGCGTGGGACTGCGCCGCACTAACCCGTCGGCGTCGGCAATGGACGCGCGACGGAAGTCGTAATGCTCGGTGTACATTTTGTCGAGCAGCGCCTTCTCGTAGAAGCCGATGTCGCGGTTGTAGAGCGCCGGCGCCTCGTCGGTAGCGCGAAACTCCGGTCGCAGGGCGCCGGACTCGTCGTAGTAGCGCAGATAGGCATCGGCGCAGTGCTCGCGCAGATAGGCGATGCATGCCTCATGCAGGTTGTCGGCAGCGAAGAAGAAGTGGCGCACACCGTCATCGCCCTGCTGGAGGAACCCCAGATCGATCAGGCGGCCGAAATCGCTGCGCGCGCTCGGGTAGGATATGGCATAGCGCTTCATGTGTATATCGTAGGTGAACTCGGCGTTGCTGTGCAGCATGGCCTCCAGCAGCACCTCTTTCTGCCGCGCGTTCATCGAGCCGTCGGCATCGATAATCGCCCGCAGCCGATCGCGGCGCCGGCTCATGCCTTCAAGCTTCGTCATCACCCAGCGCTGCTCCTCGACAAGCAGGCTTCCCACCCGCTCGAACACGAGCGTCCAATCGTAGGTGCCATCGCACTCCACCGCCCAATCAGCGGGATCAGCGGGAAGGCTCCTGCCATCCAGGGCGGCGTAGCGGGCGCGGTCGACCGCAGCCGATCCACCTTCGGCGCCGTACAGCAGCCGCATGATGGGCACATGGGCGGAGAAGTGGTAGCCCGCACGATGGAGAACGAACAAGTACAGCAAGAACGCGAAGGTCGCATTGGCCACCGGAAACAGGCGGGCTCCACGCACGAACAACAACGTCGTCAGCGCGACAATCAACTGGTGATCGCCGCTTTGGCCCGCTAGGGGGCCTTCCTGCCCATCGATGAAGGAGCACAGAAGCAGCAGCCCTTCGGCATCTTTGGGAGCACGGGCGCTCTCGGAGACTTCGGGTGCCCCGGGCGCCTCGGGCGCGACACCTTCGGACATAGTCGCCGTGCAACCTTCAGCAGCGGATGTCCGCGCGGCGGCCGGCGCATCCGATTCAGGCGCGCCCTCCTCTGCGCGAGGGCCGCCTCCTTCCGGATGGGAGCCGCTCCCGCCAACCTCGCGCAACTCGATGCCTGCCACCAGGCGCCGGTAGAAGCCCTCGATGCAAGCCGGGGTAAAGGGCTTGTCGCGGTATTCCTCAATGGCGAGTAGCATCTTTCCCGCATTGGCCGCCAGCAGCTCCAAGCCGTTCTCAGGCTCGCAGGCGTGCACGCACACCCGGCGCAGACGATCCAGGTCGGCCTCGGGATACTCCAGCGCAATGGCGTACACCACCTCGTTGGCCGCCACGTTCAGCTCCACATGGCCGCCTTCCGGATCGTAGAAGATGCGGCCGTAGTGCGAGGCCAGCGCCTCGTTCACCTGGAATTCCTCCAGTGTAGCCTCAAGACGCCAGGTAGGATCATACCAACAGCGGGCAGAAGCGCCGGCAAGGGGCGGCAGATCGTGACCGAGGCTGCGGCGCAGGCTGTTCACGGAAAACCAGTACAGCGCCGCGTCTTCCGGGGTAATACCCAAGGCGCCGGCCAGCGTCTCGCATGTCTGGGCGCGTTCGGAGGCAATACGCAAGGCGCGATCAAACAGCGGCGCCGAGCGATATGCCGGTTTGGATTCCACGAACCTCCCCTTTCGCGTCCCCTTTGTCCTCCAGATATGGCTATGTTCTCAGAAACCCCGGCGCTCCTTCAAGCAATTAATCGTGCACTAGAAAGTATTTACTACCCTTTGAGATAGCTGCAGACGCAAGGATGCGGACACGAAAAAGCCCGCTCCGGGGAGCGGGCTTTCTGCAGGTTGTATCTCGCAGCATCGGCAGCCGATGCGCGGCCAAACTTAGCGCTTGGAGAACTGCGGGCGCTTGCGGGCCTTCTTCAGACCGTACTTCTTGCGCTCCACCATACGGGCGTCGCGGGTCAGGAAGCCAGCCTTCTTCAGCTCGGCACGGTAGTCGCCGGCCTCCAGCAGAGCGCGGGAGATGCCGTGACGCAGAGCGCCGGCCTGGCCGGACACGCCGCCGCCGTCGATGCGGGCCTTCACATCGAAGTGACCAGCGGTGTCGGTCACCTTGAAGGGGGTCATCGCGAAGTTGAACAGCGCCTCACGACCGAAGTACTCCTCGCCGTCGCGGCCATTGATGGTCACCTTGCCGGTGCCGGGAACGAGACGGACGCGCGCCACCGCGTTCTTGCGGCGGCCAGTGCCGTAGTACAAAGCCTCATCTGCCATGATTAACCCTCCAACTCAATCTTGCGGGGCTTCTGAGCCATATGGGGATGCTCAGCGCCAACGTACACCTTCAGCTTCTTGCCCATCGCACGGCCCAGCGTGTTCTTCGGCAGCATGCCCTTGACGGCATGCTCGATGACGCGCTCGGGGTGCTTGGTCATGGCCTCGGTGAACGTCTCCTGCTTGAGCCCACCCGGGAACCCGCTGTGACGATAGTAGGTCTTGGTGGCAGCCTTGGTGCCGGTGACCTTGATCTTGTCAGCATTGATGATGATGACAAAGTCGCCGGTGTCCACATGGGGGGTGTACTGCGGCTTGTGCTTGCCCTTCAGAATCTGAGCGGCGCAGGCAGCCACACGACCGAGGACCTGGTCCTCAGCGTCGATGATGACCCATTCGCGCTCAACCTCACCGGGCTTTGCATAATACGTCTTCACTGTTTCCTCCATTAACTTGCAGGTTCTGTCCGACGGGTGAAGCCTCCGCTTCTCCGTGCGTTGCGACCTTGCGGCCGCGCTGCCTGGAAGCGCGGAACCGTCTTCCAGAGTGTTTGTTTTCAAAAGTGCACGATCCTTGGAAGTCGGTTTCCTACGCCGACACGCGGTGCCGCGGGCCTGGACAACCCTTGGCGGTTGCGTTTCCTTGAACCCATGCGTTTACGGGGCTTTTGAAAGCGAACTTTTGCATTTTCACGCGCGATCGCGCTTATGTCAACGGAGACGGTCGACGAATACCCACAATCGTCAAAACTTTCCCGCTGAGAGGCGCGAGGAGGGCCAACGTAAGCGTTGATGGAGTCGAGATCGGCCGCATCAGACGCAGGTGCCCGATCCCTCTTAGCGCAGGCTGCGACGATGGCGAAGGCCGCCCTTACCTTCACGGACATGCCTCTCGCAGCTTCGTCGGCTTTATGGCTGGTTCGGCCAGCGCACCTTATGCGCTCAATGCCCCCACAACGAGCTCCAGATACACCGGGGATAAGGTTCCCAGCGGTTCATCGCGCAAAAGATTCTCGAAAGCAACCTCAAGCTTTTGGTCAATCCGCAGGTAAGACGGCTTAAGCAGCCCGCACTCGCGCCAGTCGATGATCGGAACGCACCTGCCCGATCCATCTGCGCTCAAATCCTTCGATGTAACCTTTGCGGCAATCGCAATGCACATTTCGCTTTCAACATCAATCACGAACACCGGACGAACCTTGCCGATGCCGGGATGATCGAGAAACTCCACGTAGGCGAGCCAGATTTCTCCAGGCTTCGGATCACACGAGGGCATCGTAAACCCCATCGTCCTCTTCGTTATCCCAATCAGCGGGCAAAACGGTCCGGCGAGTTTCCGGATCCACCCGAATTACATCCTGAGCAGCCCAATCGATATGCGGAATGCGATCACCGTAACCACTCTCGATGGGGGCAACCAGTACCCAGGGCTTCGAGTTCTTGAACACGGTCACAGGCTGCCCGGTCTCGCGCACCGTCGCGGCAATCTTCGAGAAGTTCGCCCGCGTCTCAGCTACCGTTGCGGTCATCTCGGTCATAGACTCCTCCTTGTCGCGTCAATCATAGGCCCATTATAGCTATCTTTATGTACATTTTCATGTACATAAAATAACATTTTGATCAATGTGGGCACCAGGAGGTTCACATTCCCCAGAGGAGGAGGTTGAACGCCGCGAGGACTGCAACGCCGAGGGCCGCGACACGACGCCCGGTCTTCACCTCGCAGAAAAAGAGTGCGGCCAGATAACCGTAGAAGACTATATTTACCGTCACATCTGCCACCCCGTGAGGCACGCCCCAGAAATGCATCCCGACCATGCAGAGCACAATGATCGCCGTCCCGGCAAGTGCGATGACGATCCAGGGGTTTCTCGCACTCCAGAACGCATTGGTGTTCTCGTGCTCGATCCACCACAGAAGACCTCTCCGCTCCGATTTTCCCTCGCTCACAGCCAGCCTCCTTCCCATATCGGGCACCCTCGGAATGGGTGACCCGCCGTCGATTATACCCCCTGGTGGCTTCCCCTCTCGCCGGCAGCCCGTTCGTGCGGCCGCCGTTGCCGTGGGAAATGTTACCTCCGACTAACGTTTGGGCAGGAGGCGCTTCCGCAGCCGCACAGGTTGGCGCACAATGGTGGGCGCTGTGTGAAACCTTGAGGTGTAAGGAAGCCTGCATACTATGGAAGCAATGTCGCCGTTCGCGTTCATCACGTTGGTCACGCTCATCTCCGGTGCCGGGGGCACGGGGCTCGGCGGCCTCATCGGCGCCCTGTTCAAGAGCGAGTCCAACCGTACCATCAGCCTGCTTCTGGCCTTCGCCGGCGGCGTGATGACCGCCATGGTGTGCTTCGACCTGCTGGCCGAGGCCGAGGAGGCCGCCAACCAGGTGGTCGAGCACGGCGTGCTGCTGGTGATTCTGGCCGTGGCCCTGGGCGTGGCCGTGGTGTATCTGCTGAACCACCTGATCGACCGCAAGACGCGGGCCGAGGTGTCCCATACCGCCGACGCGGCCCACCCCGACACCCACGACGATATCGACGAGTTGGTACACGCCGACCACCTGAACATGCACAAGCGTCACAACGATTCGCGGCTGTCGCTGTTCGTGGCCGGCGTGGTCATGGCCTGCGCCATCGCGCTGCACAACATCCCCGAGGGCATGACCATCGGCGCAAGCTTCGCCGTGTCGAGCGACCTTATGTGGGGCACCGGCATGATCATGGCCGTGCTCATCGGCCTGCACAACATCCCTGAGGGCATGGCCGTGGCCGTGCCGCTCATCTCCGGCGGCACGAGCCGCGTGAAGGCCACCCTGCTCACGGCGGCCTGCGGCCTGCCCACGGTGCTCGGGGCGTGGCTCGGTTTCTGGCTGGGCGACATCGGGCCTTTGGGCCTCACCCTGTCCCTCGGCTTCGCCTCGGGCGCCATGCTGTATGTGGTGTTCGGCGAGATCATGCCCGAGAGCTACCTCATCTACCGCAGCAAGCTGCCCGCCTTCGCCGTCATGGTCGGCCTGGCCTTGGGCATGCTGATGATCTTCTTCTAGGACAGGTTTTCCAGCAAGCGGTTGAGCTTCTTGTCGAAGGTGAGAACTTGAGCCCCCTCAACCACCGAGCGGGCGACGAGGATGCAGTCAGCGAAATCGAGGCTGTGATCCCGGTAGAGCCCAAGAGCGTAGCGCATGGCGGCCTCGTGCTCGCAGGCGATGTCGTCGAGAAGGAAGCCCATAGTGTTCGCCACATCGGCCCGGTCGAAGCCATAGACTGAGCCGCCGAGCACGTACACGCATTCCGCTACGAACTCAGGCGCCGTGCACGCACCCTGCTCCACGCAAAGGCGCACCGCCTCGAACTGGTCCTCGATATCGGCGAGCAGGTAACGCAGAAGGCAGTTCGTATCAAGGAAGGTCGACATACTTGGCCTCCAACGCCTCCCGATAGGCAGCTTTCTCGGCCTCGCGCGACGCCACCGGCCGCCTTCCGGCCAGCGCTCCTGCCGCTCTCAACTGCCGTGGCGCCGGCTTGGGAATGGGCACGATCATAGCGCAGGGCCGGTTTCGCACCGTCACCACGAACTCCGCCCCCGTTTCGTCCACGCACCGTACAACGGAGGAGAGGTTCGCCTTCGCCTCTGCCAGGGCAATACTCGCTGCCACGGAACCCCCTTCCAGAGTTGATTCTATGCGACTGATTCTACCACCTTTTTGACTAAGTGACTAGTCATATAGTCACTTCTATTCTCGAGCGAATCACTCACCCTCGCCGGATGCCGGCTGCATCGCGTTGACGCGGGACGGCCTCTGCTCTATAAAGAACCGGGGCGCCACGTGCACCCCGCCCCGCAAAGACCGCCCGTCCCCGAAAGGATGATCCCCGATGCGAGCTGTTGTGCAGTGTGTGAGCGAAGCCAGCGTGAGCGTGGAAGGGAACGTCGTCGGTCGCATCGGCCGCGGGTATCTGATCCTTCTGGGCGTGGGACATAGCGACGACGAGGCCCAGGCACAGCGGCTCTGGGAGAAAATCCGCAAGATGCGCGTGTTCGAGGACGAGAGCGGCAAGACCAACCTGAGCTTGGCCGATGTGGAAGGCGAGGTGCTCGTAGTCAGCCAGTTCACGCTCTTCGCCAACTGCCGGAAGGGCAACCGCCCCTCCTTCACCGACGCCGCCGCGCCGGACGAGGCCGAGCGGCTCTACGAGCACTTCGTCTCCCTCGCCCGGCGCGATGTGCCCCGCGTGGACACCGGCGTCTTCGGCGCCATGATGGACGTGAGCCTGGTGAACCGAGGCCCCTTCACCCTCTGCCTGGACACCGACAACCTGTAGGGGCCGCCGCCGCTCATGCCCATGGTCTTCTTCTAGAAGAGAGCCGATCCTTAGAACTTCGGTATCTCGAAAAGGGCTCCGGCTACGCCTTCGGCGAAGGAGACGGTGCCGTCGGGGTTCTGGACGAAGAGCTCGTCGCCGGGAAACTGCCCCCATCCACGATAGACGGCCAGGTAGGCGCGGCCGCCCACATCGCGCAGGTCGGCAACGTCCGCCAGGAGGTACATGATACCATCGGCGTCATAGCTCACCAAGCCGTATTCCTTCCGGCCGACCGACCAGTCATCATCGCCCGCAACCACCGGCGCGACAAACAAATCAGCAAGCGCAGGGCCGCCGGCGCTGAAGCCGTCTTCGCTGCGGTTGGTGGACGAGTGGTCTATCTCGATGGAACCGTCCGCCTGCGGCGTACCGCTAGCCAGCCACGCCTCGTCAGCCTGGGCCAGCGCCTCGTCAGTGATGGGCTCGCCGTCGGCGCGGCTCACGGCCAGCACGGCATAGGTACGGTCCACCTTCACCTCGGGCGACGTCGCAGTAAAATTGCGGCCCATCGCCACCCCGCACAGCGTGAAGTCGAAATCGCCCACTCGCTGGGTCTCGTCTACGGCCACGCCGTTTCCTTCGGCAAAGGCCTCGGCGAAAGCGACGGCCGCCTCCTCGTCCCCGGCGCCCGCGACAATGGCGGCAAGATCGTCCAGCGACGCCGTCGCATAGGCTGTGCCCGCCAGAGCCAGGCACGCCACGGCCACCATCGCGGCTCTCGCAAACGCAGCTCGCGAGCGCCCGAGGCCGCCCCAACCCGCATGCTGCTTGCGCTTAGGGGGTGCGGCCGCCGGCACTCGGGAAGCTACCGCGCACACCCGTGCCTCGAAATCGTTGGAAACAGGCAGGTCGTCCATGGCCGCCCGATAGTCGTTCCAGTTCACGCGCTCTTTCATAGGGATTCCTCCTTGAGTATCGCCCGCAATCGCGCCCGGCCCCGCGCCAAACGCGTGCCCACGGTGGCCGCAGGCACGCCCAACAGGGTGGCTATCTCTCGCAGGCTGTAGCCCTCGTAATAGTGAAGGTGCAGCACGGTGGCGTATTTATCGGGAAGGGACCGCACGCAAGCGAGCATTTCCAGACCGCCCTGAGCCGAAGCCGCCACATCGGGCACCGGAGCCGCCTCGTCGAGCGGAACGTTGCGCCTAGCCGCCCGGCGGCGCACATCAGCCGCCCGGTTGATGGTGGCGCGAACGAGCCATGCTTTCGCGTGCTCCGCATCGGAGAACTCGGGGCGCTTGCTTACCAGCGCGCAGAACACGTCCTGCACCACGTCCTCGGCATCGGCCGCGGAAGAAAGCCGCGAAGCCGCCAGCCGCACCAGCATGCGTCCATACTCGCGCACGAGCTCTTCGATGCGTCCATCGAACCCGGCCATCGCCGCACCTCCTTCCAATCGCATCGTCGGCACCAGTCCTGCCGCCCTTCACCTATAACACGATTCAGGAGGAAAGAATTTTTCACAGGAATGAGATTTTTGCGCAATGCGGCCGACCGGGCAACTCAAGTCTGCTCGGTCGGCCGCGCGTTCTAATTTCGAGCACTATTGAAAGAGAACGAAGAATATCCAGTAGTCAATCGCTATACCGCACATGTCGAGCGCCGCATAGACATACCGCTTAGCCCGAATCTCACGCACTACCAGATAACAGCCCCAGGCCATCGTGATGACACCCCAGCCAATGCGCCACACGTCCCCAGGAAAGCCGAAGAGCGAGAGCGCAGCAAGCAACGCCATCACAACCACCGAAACAGCAGCTGCGATCTTTTCAGCGCGAGACCACCGATCCAACCCGTTCGTTTTTTTCATCCATGCGGACCTTTCTCCCTGTTTACCCATCGAGCCACAGGCGCGAGATACCAAGGCTCGTCGGCGACGCATCGATCCTTGAGAGTTAGAATCCAACTACGCCGACAATCAAAAGCACGAAGGCTACAAGTGCTTTTCCGTAGTGCTTCTTCCTGATTTCATCTACAACTACGCAAGCCCAAAAGCCACCATACAGCACATCGATCATCACCGTCGCAACATCTCTCGACATACCGAACTGGAACGTCGCTAGCATTATGCAAGCGATGACCGCTATCACTATCAGCGCAGCAATCGTCCATGGGTTTTTGAGTGACCACTCATCGAAAATCGGGGTACTCGCAGGAGAAGGGAGCTCGTCTTTATTTCTCATCGAACATCTTCCTTAAGCACTAAATTGCCCGTCAAGTAAACACGGGCGCCATGAATGCACAGCGCTCAGATCTCCCTGCGATTCAACCGCAAGAGACCCTCTCAGTATAACAATTTCGCTCAATATGGCCGCGATACTTAGAATAGGCACAAAAGAGGAAGGGCAGCCGACGAGCTTGGCGGGAGAAGCAGGTTGACTTGCGCTCTGGCAGTTCGGAGCCTTACCAGTAGAGCTTCTCGTAGATGAGGCGGTGGGACTCATGGCCGTGCCAGTCGCGCAGGGCGATGGTACCGGCGACGGTCCAGCCCTCGCGGACGAGCAGGTCGCGCATGGGGGCGTTGGCCTCGTACACGTCGCAGCACAGGTTGTGGCAGCCGGCGTCGCGGGCGATGCGCTGGGCGGTTCCCAGAATGTAGGCGCCCACACCGCAGCGGCGTGCCGATGGCGCCACGTTCACCCAGTGCAGCGCCCCGTAGTTGCCGTCGCCCTCGGTGATCCAGGTAAGCCCGCGCCCCTCCTCGTAGGCCGCGTCGCCTTCCACGTCCACGTCGAACATGCCGATAATGCGGCTTTCGCCGACCTTCCCCGCGGGGCCATCCCCGCAACCTTCCGCAGCATCCTCAGCGGAAAGGCACTCGACTGCCGTGGCGCCTTCAGCGGAAAGGCCCCCGGCCGCCGGCGCCTCCTCCGACTCGCGGGCCTCCACGCCGAGCCAGGCAGGATTGCTCACCACCACGTACACGCTGCCGGCATCCACCGCGCGCAAGAGACGGCGCGACGAGGGGTAGCGCTTCGTGCCCTCCTTCACGCCGAGCTTCGCCATGGTGCGGCGACCGTCGGCCAGAAGCTGCTGCAGCCGTGGCACATCCTCGCGCGTGGCCACCCGAGCCGCGTAATAGCCCAGCTCGCTCGCGCGCCCCTGGAACACGGGCACGTTGCCGCGAGCGCCGTCGTAGCGGCTGGCCGCCGCGCCCGTGCCGCCTTCCGCAACATGATCGCCGTCGCCCTCGCCACCCCGGTCGGTGACGAGGAACACCATCACCACGATCATGGCGCAGCCGAGCACGTCCATCGGCGTGACCGCGGTGCCGAGCCACGCCGCCGAGATGATGGTGGCCGACACCGGCTCCACGCAACCCACGAGACCCGCGCGCACCGGACCCGCGTCGGCGATGCCCTGGAGGTAGAACAGGTAGGCGGCGAAGGTGCCCACGAGCACCATGAGCGCCATGACGCCCACCACCGCCGGCGTCACCTCCACGCCGAGGGTCCACGGCTGCACGCCGGCCATGGCCACTGTGCCGCCCATGGCCATGGCCAGCCCCGTCACGATGAAGCTGCCCCACTTCGCCAGGGGCTTGCCGGGCATCAGCGTGTAGAAGGCCAGCGCCACCGCCGACACGAGACCCCATCCGAGGCCCGCCGGCGCGATGGCCAGCCGCGAGAAGTCGCCTTGGGTGGCGATAAGCACCGTGCCGCCGATGGCGAGCACGAGCCCCGCCGCCTCGCGCGGGCGCGGCAGACGGCGGGTGCGCAGACACACATAGCCCATGATGAGCACGAGCCCCGTGCGCTCGAGCACGGTGCCCGTGCCGGCGTTGGTGTAGGCGATGGCCGAGAGGTAGCTCACCTGGGTGAGCAGCACGCCCAGAATGGCGAATCCGGCAATGTAGGCGAGGCTGCGCCCATCGCGCAAGGCCGCCAGCAGATGGCGTGGCTCGCGCACCAGGCAGATGACCAAAAAGATAACGGCGGCCACCGTCAGACGCACGGCGGTGATCCACAGCACCGGCACGCCCAGCTCGGCCGTGAGCATTTGGGCGCAGTTGCCCGAGAAGCCCCAGCAGATGCCGCCGAGCGCCGCGAACACGATGCCGCGCAGCACGTGGCTTTTCCCCGCCGGCATCTTCACGGTCGCCTCGGCCGGCGGCGCCTGCGTGCCCGCGGTCGCCTCGGTCGGCGGCATCTGCGTGCCCGCGGCCACCTTGGCTTCCGCCGCGTTCGCGCCAGCCGCTCCTGTGCTCGCGCCAGCCGCTCCTGCGCTCGCGACCGTGGCCATCGCCTTCTCGCCCATCGCGCTCCTCCTCCCATCGCGCCCAGTTTCCAAGGCGATTTTGACAGGTTGCACAATTCCCGTAAAGGGGTGGGATAAGAAGACGAGGGTGCGCCACGCTCTCGCCTGCTCGCAAGCAGCTCCTGCGCTTATCAAGGCACAGCGGCGGTGCGTATCGAACCCAAATGAACGCCGTTGCTACTTTTGAAACGATATGCACAGGTTAGCTGCATAAAAGCATCCGCTTTGCATAGATTCGACCCAGCTGCACCCTGCAAACCTATGCATATCGGCGCAAAGGACGCACTCATGCATTTTTTGAGCCGATATGCATAGGTGACGGCGCGAAAGTGACAGCAGAAAAAGAAGACACCCAACAAGAAAGGCCCTCCAAATCGGTCGATACGCGGCCGAAAGGCTTTCGTTGAGAACCTTAGGCCCAGGGATCCTCTTGGAAGAGAGGCTCCGGCGGAGCCGGGCGGTCAGAATAGGGGTCGTAGCCGTCGTCGTCCTCGTTGGCATCCCGCAGGAAGGGGTCGTCAGACGCAACGCGCGGGGGTGCGATGCGCGGGGACGCAGAGGGCGGGGGGACAGAGCCCGTCGCGCCGGCCGACTCCACGCCAACCTCGGCAGCGCCAACCCCGCTAGCCGCCGCAGGACCGCCGGCCGTCTTCGCGCCAACCCCGCCAGCGCCAACCCCGCCAGCCGCCCCAAGGCCGCCAGCCGCCGTCGCGCCGGCCGCCGTCGCGCCAACCCCGGCAGCCCCAACCCCGCCGGCGGCTTCCGCACTCTCCGCCGCCGCCTTCGCCTTCGCGGCTGCCACTTGGCTCGGCAGCGGCTTCACCACGATGCGCGCGTGGGGGTCGCGCGTCGGATCGATGCTCACCGCGACGCCCCCTCTTCCCCCGCGCGCTCGCCGGCGCGGCTGATGTCGTAGGGAGTCGTCTGGTACACGTAGTAGTTCAGCCAGTTCGTGTACAGCAGCTGCGCGTGGGAGAACCACGTGGCCGCAGGCTCGCGCGCCGGATCGTCATCCGGATAGTAGTGAGCCGGCAGCGCCATGGCCATGCCGCGGGCCACATCGCGGTCGTACTCGGCCTTCAAGGTCTCGCGGTCGTATTCGGGATGCCCGAACACGAAGAAGTTCTGCGAGTCGATGGACTTCGCCACGTACACGCCGGCCTCGTCGGACACGGCGATGAGCTCCAGCTCGGGATGAGCCTCGATGTCGGCGGCGCGCACCTCGGTGAAGCGCGAGTGCGGTGCGAAGAACTCGTCGTCGAAACCGCGCACGAGGGGCGAGGTGCGCTTCACGACCTCGTGGGGGAACACGCCGAACATCTTCTCAGGCAGAGCGTGCTTGGGCACCTCGTAGTGATGGTAGATGCCCGCCTGGGCGCCCCAGCAAATGTGCAACGTGGAATGCACGTGGGTCTTCGACCACTCCATGATCTCGCACAGCTCGGGCCAGTAGTCCACTTCCTCGAAATCCAGCTTCTCCACCGGCGCCCCGGTGATAATGAGGCCGTCGAAATGCTCGTCGCGCACCTCGTCGAAGGTGGTGTAGAAGGCCTCCAGATGCTCGGCGGCCGTGTTCTTCGCATCGTGACTCGCCGTCTGCAGCAGCTCCACTTCCACCTGGATGGGCGTGTTCGACAGCCGCCGCAGGATCTGGGTCTCGGTGGTGATCTTGGTGGGCATGAGGTTCAGCAGCAGCACGCGCAACGGGCGAATGTCCTGGTGCATGGCGCGATGCTCCGTCATCACGAAGATGTTCTCGCTTTCCAGGGCGGCGGTGGCGGGCAGGGCGTCGGGAATGCGGATGGGCATAGGGGCTCCTTTGCCTGACGGTGGGTTCGGCGCGGCATCCTACCGAACGGGAGACGCCGCGTCGACGCGAACGGAAGGATGCGGCGCGTCTATCGCACAGCGGCCAGGGCCGCATCGATGTCGGCGATGAGGTCGGCGGCGTCCTCGATACCGCAGGACAGGCGGATGAGGTCGGGGGTGATGCCAGCCGCTTCCAGCTCGGCATCGTTCATCTGACGATGGGTGGCGTTGGCCGGATGCAGCACACAGGTGCGCGCGTCGGCCACGTGGGTGGCAATTTGGGCCAGCTTCAGGTTCGCCATGAAGGTCTCGGCCGCCTCACGTCCGCCGGCCACGCCGAAGCTCACCACGCCGCAGCTGCCCTCGGGCAGGTACTTCTCGGCCAGGGCCGCCTCGGAATCGCCCTCAAGCGAGGGATGGCGCACCCAGGACACCTTCGGGTGCGCGGCCAAGTGCTCGGCGACGGCACGGCCGTTGGCGGCATGACGGGCCATGCGCAGATGCAGGCTCTCCAGGCCCAGGTTGATGAGGAAGGCGTTCTGCGGCGCCTGGATAGACCCCAGATCGCGCATGAGCTGGGCCGTGGCCTTGGTGATGTAGGCGCCGCCCTGGCCGAAGCGCTCGGTGTACACCACGCCGTGGTAGCTCTCGTCGGGCGTGGTGAGCCCGGGGAACTTGTCAGCGTGGGCGTTCCAGTCGAAGGTGCCCGCGTCCACGATGACGCCGCCGACGGAGGCGCCGTGGCCGTCCATGTACTTGGTAGTGGAATGCGTCACGATGTCGGCGCCCCACTCGATGGGCCGGCACAGCACCGGCGTGGGGAAGGTGTTGTCCACGATGAGCGGCACCCCGTGGGCGTGGGCCGCCGCAGCGAAGCGCTCGATGTCGAGCACGGCGAGCGCGGGGTTGGCGATGGTCTCGCCGAAGACGCACTTGGTGTTGGGACGGAAAGCCGCCGCCAGCTCCTCGTCGGCGCAGTGCGGGTCCACGAAGGTGCATTCCAGCCCCATGCGCGCCATGGTATGGGCGAACAGGTTGTAGGTGCCGCCGTAGATGGCCGAGGAGGCCACCACGTGATCGCCCGCGCCGGCGATGTTGAACACGGCGAAGAAGTTCGCCGCCTGGCCCGACGAGGTGAGCATGGCCGCCGTGCCGCCCTCCAGCGCGGCGATCTTCGCGGCCACAGCGTCGTTGGTGGGGTTCGCCAGGCGCGTGTAGAAGTAGCCGGACTCCTCCAGGTCGAACAGACGGCCCATGTGCTCGGAGGTGTCGTATTTCCAGGTGGTGTTCTGGTAGATGGGCACCTGGCGCGGCTCGCCGTCGCCGGGACGCCAGCCGCCCTGTACGCAGGTCGTTCCGATGGATTCGATCATGGGGCGCTCCTTCTCCAATTGCAGCGCGCACCGCTTCCGCCTGGAATGCAGGGCAGAGGCGGCCGCGCGGTTCCTTCTCCGTATCGCAGTCCCCTATTATAGGAAGCCGCCGACGCGAACGCGCCCGCCCATCGGCCACAGACCATAGGAACTTCCAAGCCCCCGCCATCGGCTAGGCCGAGAGCCGCACCAGCGCAACCTTCACTGGCAGTATCCCAAAGATGCCCCGGCCCCTGGACAACCCGCTCACCCCAGCCTTTGCTCCCCAGCCGTCCCAACGCCCCGCGTGCCACCGAGCGCACAGCATGACGCCGAGCGCACAGCGTGACACCGAGCACAACGTGACACCAAACACACAACGCGCACGAGCTGTTCGCTGTCAGTCAATTGGCTCAAATGTGGCGCAAAATATCGTTTTTGGTGCACAACCGCCGCATCTCTCCCCATCAAGCGCACTTTCACGTAGCAAAAACGGCATTTTGAAGCCCTTCTTCGCCGCTTTCGCACGCTCACAGCGTTCGCCTTGCACCATTTCCGCAATTTTGCGCCATTTTTCGCGTCTACTTCCCGCGCACGGCGTCGGAGGGATGGATGGTCATGGATTGGAAGCGGTCGGCCATGTAGGTGTCGCCGAATTCGTGGTCGTAGAACTGCTGGATGGGCGTGTCCACCGGGTCGTGGGACAGGCGCATGTACCAGCAGTCGAGCGACTGCAGCGTCATGACGGCATCAACCAGCATGAAGCAGGCGGCCACCGTGGTGAGCACGTAGCGCCAGTTCCACGGAATGAAGTTCACGAGCCGCAGCATGAAGGGCAAAAGCAGCTTGATCCACACCACGCCGAGCAGTCCCCAGCAGGCCATGAACGGCAGGCAGGTGCGGCCGCCGAACAGCGATCCGGGCATATTGGAGTAGTCCCAGGCCACCGCACCGAACGCGTACTGCATGAACAGGCTGGTGAGCGCCTCGAAGCCGCCGCCGATGACCGCCGCCACCAGGAAGATGACAAGCCAGTTGCTCTTGTGGAAGCGGTTGAGGAACACCGTCATGAGCACCGCGCCGCAGCCGTAGATGGGCGAGAACGGCCCGAACAGAAGCCCCGCGCGGTCTTGCCACTGGCCCGGCACCACGAACAGGAAGTGCACGATCTCCTCCATGATGAGCCCCAGCACGCTGGCAACCACGAAGATCCAGAACAGGTTGAAGAAGTTCAGCGCGATGTAGCCCTTACCCGTCGGGTCGCGCCCGAGGGTGCCGTCCTCGCCCTCTTTGTGCTCCTCGGCCTCGCGGGCCTTGCGGTGGGCGCGGCGCTCTTCCAAAAGCGTGGGGTCCAGATAGCTCTGCAGCGCGATGGTGAGCACCAGCATGACCAGGTAGAAGACAAGATCGATGCTCATGCCCGACAGCATGATGGAGCACAGACCGCCCAAGATGAGCAGCACGTACAGCCCGTAGGACAGAAGCGCCGCCCAGCGCCGCTGGTTGCGCAGAAGCCGTACGCCGAAGACGATGAACGTCGCGGCCAGGGCCACGAGCACCGCCAGATGCAGGAAGGTAACCACGATGGTGGAGATGCCATCGCCGCTCATGGCGCCGGAGCCGAACATGGTCACAGCCTGATAGATGGCTTTGCCGATGCCGGGCAGCGCCACGCCGGAGCCCACGATGAGCAGCACGCCGAACACGCGCAGCACCGCGGGCAGCCGCTTCTTGTCGGTGGGGCTCGTGAACTCGGCGGCGATAGTGGCCGTCGTTTCGTCGAAGGCCACCTTCTTCTCGGCGACCACATGCTTGGCCTCGGCGACGATCTCGCTCGGGTGCTCCACGGCCTGCGCCACCTCGCGCACATCCTCGGCGGCCTGCGCAAGCTTCTCCTCGGCGGCCTCGGCTAGGCGCTCGGGGTGCCGCACGTCATCGAGCGCCTCGCGCACCTTCTCCTTGTCGCGGGCCACATCAGCTGCCAGCTGCGCGCCGTCGTTGCGCAGCTGGTCGTGCCATTCCTGCCGCGTCTCGGCTAAATCGGCCTTCTCGAATTCCACGGCCTTTTCCAGCTCGGAGGCCACTTCGCGCTTGATGTCCCGCGCGCGCTTCCCGTCGCCCATGGCCGTCTCCCTTCCCGTTCGGTGCCGTTTTCGGTTCCAGTATAGAAAGGCGTCCCACGTAACCATGACCACCGCGCCCAACGTCTGCCAACCCGATAATCCCCCGTTACAAGCCGGTTGACAGCAAGCCAACGAACCGAACGACGCCGACCATCCCCGCACCCCCCGCCCCGCCATTTGACTGAAAAGGAAAAATAAGGAAAGAAAGGAAAACGGCATGAGCGTGCGTATGGCGGTTCCCTATTTGGCCGATCACCTGCGCAAGGAGCTCGGCCTCTGATCAACCAGATCCGCGCCCGTGCGAAGGGCGTCGGGCTATTCGCCGTAGGGAATGACGTTCGTGAAGGGGTAGGTGCCATCGGTGGCGATGACGAGGTAGTTGTCGGCGCCGCCGAACTCCTCGTCGGCAGCGTCGATGACGTACACGTTGGCGAAGTGGCCGCGCAAGCGCTCCACCTGGCTGAACAGCTGGTACATGGCATCGCCGGTGAACTCCACCACGCAGTTGGCCATCAGCAGCCCGCCCGGTGCGAGCCGCTTGCGCGCCGCGACCATGCCCGCATCGCTCGCGAAGAAGGGCACCGCCTCGCGGCCCACGAAGGCATCCACGATAATCGCATCGTAAAGGGGGAAGCCGCGCGTGCCGTCCTGCAGGAACGCCGCGCCGTCTTCCACGAAAATGCGCAGGCTATCGGCACGCCCCTCGGCGGCCAGCTGTGCTTCCAGCCGATCCAAAAAGAAGTGCTCCCGGGCAATCTGCACCATGGCGGGATCTATCTCCACCACATCCAGCTTCACGCCGGAATGAGCGGTCAGCAGCTGCTTGGGGTAGGCAAAGCCCGCGCCCCCGATCATGAGCACGCGCTCGGGGACAAGCGGACGCGCGGCTTCGGGCAGCGTCGCCTCGAACAGATGGTCGAAGGCGCGCAAATACGCGAAGGGGCAGCATGCCCAGCGCTCGTCGGTGTAGGTGGCCGATTGCAGCACGCCGCCCACGTTCAGCATGCGCACGAGCGAACCGTCTTCGGCGGGCATGGCGTACACCGTGGCCTCGCCGAAGCGTGTGGAAAACGATTGCCGCTCCGGCCGCCCCCGCATCTTGTCCAACCAGCCGAACAACGTCCTCGCCCCTCCCGCATGACCGCCACCGCCCAATGCGACGCACGCGCGCCGCTTAGAACGCCATTATACGCGAGGCGCCATAGGGACAGCGCATATTCAGCCTGCCCGGCGAGACGTTTGGGCGGGGCGTATTCGCGCTCAGGCGCCGGCGGGGAACAGGTTGGTGATGTAGGTGTGCGTACCGTCGGGCGCGGCGAACTCGGTCGACGCCGCAGGCACGGCGGCCTGCCCGCCGGAAAGGGCCGCCAGGTCGTAGCCATACAGCATGCGCGCTCCGGCATCGGCCAGGTAGAGCCGATCGCCCCGTATCGCCATCTGGTCGGCCAGGTGCTCCAGCTCGTAGCTTTCCAGGTTGCCGCCGTCCAGGTCGCCCACGCTCAGCACGGCCGCCCCTGTCGGCGCCACCATATCCTGGCGCACGATATACAGGTGTCCGTCGTGCACAGCCACGGCAAGGGCATCCGCCACTGGCTGCGGATACGGCGCCACCTCGCCGGTGTGCGTGTCCACCAGCACGATATTGCCAGCCTGTGCGCGCCCGGCGCCCGACTCGTTCGCGCCGGCAGCGCCAGCCGAGCACACGGCGTACAGCACCCCGTCGCAGGCCACGGCGCGGCGCACCTCGCTCCCGTAGGACGACAGGTCGTACTCGCGCTCCGTATTCAGATTCTCATCCAGCTGAAGCACCCACGAGGAGGCCGGCGGAACATCGGCCTGCGCATCCGCGTCAGGCGCCCCGTCATCGGTGCCGAACACGAACAGCGAGCGCCCCGTCCACAGCAGCTTCGTCGCCATCCCCTCGGGCAGCGGCAGCTCCTTCACCTCGCCGGTCTGCTTATCGTAGCGGACCAGCGGGCCGCCCACAGCGCTGGAGCAGGCGAAAAGATAGCGATCGTTGGCCGCCACGCAATCGAGGCGCGCATGGTCCTCGCCCAGCGCAAAGGGGTGCACCGCCGCATCCCGCAGCGAAACCTCGAGCACCTCGTCGGTAGGGCCGGGCTCGAACTTGTCGATGCCCTGGGGCGCCACGTAGAGCGCATCGCCCCACACGCACGCATCAGCCCATCCGTCGCCCATGCCGCCTTTCTGGAAGGGCAGCTCGCCCAGCTCGCCCAAGTTCTCGTCGTAGAACATGATGCGCGATACGTCCTCGGTGCTGGACGTGTCGATCACCCCCACAGCCGCCCGGCTCATGGGAATATCGACCCGCGTGTTCACAGCGGTCGTGCAGCCAGCCAAAGTGCTCGCCGCCGTCATGGCAGCCACGCACGCGACAGCCGCCCCCACGATAATCGCAACCCATCGCTTCGGAATGAGCTCGTCTAAGCCCTTGCCGTTCATTGTTCGGCCTCCTGCCCTGAACCCGTCATGCTCGACCGCACAATGCAGCGCGACCGACGAGAGAAAAGCCCCTCACTACACAACACGTTTGAGCGAGCCGAAATATTACAGGGAAACTGAGAATTCTCAGAAACTTCACTACCAGGCCGGCGCGGGCCTCATTGCCCTCGGCCGGCGGACTCGGCCAGCGTGCTCTGGTCGGGAAGGTCGGCCACGACGGCGCCCAGCCCCTCCCGCCGGGCCCGGTCGACGATGGCGGCGTTCTCGTCGTCGTTCTCGTAGATGTCGAAGAACGCCCGCAGCATGGCCGCCTGCCCGGCCAAGGCAACCGCGATCGCATCGGTCATGGAAGAGAGCAGCCTCATATCAAGCACCTTTCCATCTCAACAGGCCCGCGAACAAGCCCCGCACGAATCTCTACATCTGGCGATATTCCAGCTATATCTCCCCGTCCATCATGGCTGCCTCAAACTCTTCCTGAGTCATTCCATCCATGAAAGCGTACGGGTCGTAGTCGTAATGCGCCAGAGCAACGCCGATCGTCACCGCCACGGCCACAGCTGCAGCTGCAGCCAATCCAAGCCGCATGCCCGCAGTCCTCACGGCACCCTCCCTCGGCGCGCTGCGCGCGAACCGCACATGAGCGCCGTCTCCGTTCAAGCCGACACCGGCAAGCCGCAGCACGTCCGCAACAAGATAGCCCAAGCAAAGCCCGGCGAAATCGACGACAACATCCACCACGTCGGCAATGCCAAGGCCAAGCGCGTACTGGACAACCTCCACCGCCGCAATGCCGAGCAAGCCGAGCGGCAAGGCGATAAGCGGGCGCCGAAATCGCCAGCCCACAAGCGCTCCAACCGGCACGAAGAGGAGGAAGTTCACCACCACGGACGCCGGATACTCGATCAGCTGGGGCAGCAGATCGACCATGTTGAAGTTGACCTCCCGCACCCCCACGCTCTTTAGCATCACAACAGCAAACAGGCAAACGCCATAGGCCGCCGCCAGCACCCGCCAGAACGCCACATTTAGCCGATTGGATATCAGTTGGTAGCAGGCAAAGAGCAGCACAACCGACGAGGCGACCTCGGCAACGAGCATGATGGCGCCGGTGAAATCGTCCAGTCCGAACGGGCGCAGCAGCATGTCAACGCTCGAGAAAGCTTGGCCGCCCAAAACCCACGCAAGCGAAAGCCACCAGGCAATCGCCACAATGGCCGAAACGCATACCCTCATGACCTTGCCTGGCATGCTCGTCCTCCTCTCATCAGCCGCCATGCTACCTCCTCCGCATCTCATACGATATCAACAAATTCAAGGGCTCCTTCCTTAAGTTCAACAACAATCTTGGCCCTCCCCATCTTGCTTGCCATCTCCTCATTAAAGCCTTCTGGAATGCCCTTGGGCATATCAATACGCACAGCATGACCCACACGAGCTCCCCCTAAGTTGTCATCTATTTGAAAGGAGAGGTATGGGGTTTCCCCCGCATGCTCCACTAAGGCAGCCACTTCTCCCGATAAAATTGTTTCTTCACCCTCGTCAATGCAAAAGCTATCCGCGTCGCGTTGATTGGACTCAGCGAGCGGCTCCAAATCCGTGCAGTCGAAAACCAAATCCAGGAGATCCGGAGTCGGACATTCAACGAAATTCAACTCGACAGCCTGCAACCAACCTTCTTGCACCATAAACGTTCCTTTGACGCTATAGTAGAAAAAGTCATAAAGAACATTGCTCTCGAATTCATCATAAGCAATGGGCGCCCCGTTTTTCAGCAAACGCGTTGCCTCATCGACCACAAGAGGAAATCCGTGAGTCACAGGAATGCCGCCCACCCTCTCGTTGGCTCCCACAACTACCAATGCATTTTTCCCTCCATTTTTCGTGATCCACTGAACTGTTTCCAAAGGAAAGCCCGAAATGCAAATAGACCCGTCGGACTCTTCCTCCAGGCATGAAAAGGATACGCTTTCCCCATTAATTACAAGGGGTGCCCGGTGATCCATTTCTCTCAATAGCTGCGGTTCTTTCGATGTCCTCATCGGTCGTTCAACCAGCACATTGCTGATATCCTCTTCGCTTATCGCGACTTGATCGAACGATCCGTCTAAGACGGGTGCATTCTCATTCGCATTTACGCCCAACACACCAAAGAGCACTGCCGCTATAACTATCCCTGCCAGGGTTACCACGAGAAGACTTCTTCGTCCAGCGAACACAGCACTTCCTCCCACATATGCGAAGATGCGCGATCTCAGCGCACAGCACAGACTGAGATCGCACTACCCTTAAACTTACGCTTAGTGTCATTTAGTAGCAGAAGGCCCCACTAATCGACATCTTCCAGCCTGTCGTTGTTTTAAAATAAAGCCTATATTTACCAGGCTCACAATAACCACGCAGCGATTTGTTTCCAGACACTGTTTTATAGAACGTCTTCGAGTGCACGGTGTCCCAACTCAGCCACCCATTATGTCTCTGAATGGACACCTTCATTCCGTAGACAGCATTTGGAGCATCAGGCTTCTGACTATGCTTCACATAGCATGTTTTCCCTTTTGTAATCTGCTTTTCGATCGTGTGCCGAATGTTGGTGTAACGATCGTTTCTCCGGCCGAATAGCCGGCCAATGAGAAACGGCCATCGCTAGAATCCTTTATTGCGAAGTAAACGATTCGAGAAAGGCGATGACCGCAATGGACACTTTACCAGCTTTGCAGGGGCCGATGCCCGAGATTCCCAGATTCGACGACGGCATGGTCAACCTGAACGAGCTCGTGCGCACGCTCGCGGAGGCGCTCGTCAACGAGGTGATGGACGCCCAGGCCGACGACGCCTGCGCCGAGGGCAACCAGCGCAACGGCTACCGCGAGCGCCGCCTGCTCACGAGCGTGGGGCCGATCACGCTCAGGATACCCAAGCTCAGGCGCGGGACGTTCTTCCCGAACGACCTCATCGACCGCTACAGCAGGGTCGACCGGGCGGTCGTGGCGGCGGTGGCCGAGATGGTGGCGAGCGGCGTCTCCACGCGCAAGGTCGAGCGGGTCGCCCGCACGCTCGGAGCCGACCGCATGAGCGCCAGCCAGGTGTCCCGCATCTGCGAGGCGCTGGACGCGACCGTCTCCGACCTGCGGGAGCGCTCCTTCGGGGGCGTGCGGTTCCCGTATCTCTGGATAGACGCGACCTACGTCAAGTGCCGCGACGGCGGCCACGTGTCCAGCTGCGCGGTGGCCACCGCCATCGGAGCGGCCGACACGGGCCACCGGGCCCTCCTGGGCCTGGAGGCCGTGGACGCCGAGGACTACGCCTCGTGGCGGTCCTTCCTGCTCTCGCTGCGGGAGCGCGGCGTCGCCGGGGTGCTCTGCGTCACCTCCGACGCCCACGCGGGCCTGCGCCGCGCGATAGAGGAGGTGTTCCCGGGCGCCGCGTGGCAGCGCTGCATCGTCCACCTGGAGCGCAACGCCTGCGCGCTCGGGCGAAACAGGCGGGAGAGGCGCCTGATCGGCTCGGTGCTCTCGGCCGTGTTCGCGGAGAGCGACCCCGACCTGGTGCGGGAGCTCTACCACCTGGCCGCCGGGGAGCTGGGCGCCGCCAACGCGGCGGTGGGGGATCTCCTGGAGGAGGCCGAGCCGGACGCGCTGGCCCACCTGGACTTCCCTCCGGCGCACCGGCGCCGCCTGCGCACCAACAACGTGCAGGAGCGCGCCAACCGCGAGATCAAGCGCCGCGCCCGCGTGGTGCAGGTGTTCCCGTCCAGGAAGTCCCTGATCAGGCTCATCGGCGCCGTCCTCTCCGAGATGGACGAGGAGTGGGCGTGCCGCCGGTGGTTCGACGGCGACTCCATCGCGGAGGCCTACGAGGACCGCTCAAAATGGGCCCCGGCGCCCGCCCCGTCCTACGACGGCACCGCAGCCGAGCACGCCGCCCGCATAATAACGGTGGTCCTTGCCGACGAGGGATGCGAGAGGAGGGCGGCCTGACGATAGTGTAGAATGGGGTTCTCTGGCGATGTTCCCGATCGGCTCGGACAGTCTGCGACCGCCCTCGCCGATCGGGGCGCTACACCAACTTTCGTGACACTACCTGCTTTTCATTCTTCGACGCCAAGTTTTGAATCCCCGTGCCTTTATACGTAAATAGCGTCGCTCCATAAGCTTCAGTTGCCATTGCGGCAGATGCGGCAAGCGAAAGAACCACTGCCAGCATCGGCTTCATAAATGCCGATTGAGATAATCCCCTGCGGGCATCTGCGCACCTCCCCACGTGCCGCCACGCACTCGCGCAGCCCGGCCAAGGCGAAAACCGCGGCCGCAGCCAAAATTAAGCGCCGCCTTATGGCTGTTGTGTCGGCCGCTGGAGGCATGTCGCGCACAAACACCATCCTTGCGCAGGCCGACACCCGCAGCAAAGGAGACCATCATATGGACCCATGTGCTTCGATTGAATTAGTTCGAGCGTTTTGTTGATCATTAGCGCATTCGCCAGACCATTCTATCCACTCTACTATTGTGCGAGGCCCTCCAACACAGTCCTCTTCACTGTTCACAATGGGGACCGAAAGCAGCACCCACATAACAACAAGAACCAAGGAAGCGAAGACAGCAACGAGCGCAATGGGGGAAAGATGATCGATAGTAAAATGCCTTTTTCTCTTTGATCTCACTTCGCCACCATTCTCCCGCTCTCTCTGCCACAAACCTAAGCCTTTGCCCTTTCAGCCGCAAACATTATTGGATATCATATGCGAAAAACTTCGCTCCAGGATATTTCTTTAAAACCGTGCTCAGCGAAACCCGATAGCTACTCTTTGAACGATACGTAAAGTAGGGCTCTCCATTTTTTACATACGATACCATCATAGTATGCGTCTTCACCTTCGACCCTTGCGGCTGCACTTGTAACATATCGCCAAGCCGTAGCTTCCAGACATTATTAAGCATTGAGCATCGATGACTTAGTCTGGCAAAAGAACCCAACCCTACCACGTTGACCCAACTCTTAGATTGCGTCGTCTTCGCGTACCACCAATAATTGTAGTCCTTTTCATAGGATCCTTTACGTTTCATTTTCCAGCCACCCGCGTAAAGAGCCTGACTTGCAAAATTTGTACAATCGCCACCACGCTTATCAAAATTGCGATATTGCGCATTTGGATATACATCGGATGTGTAAAACCCGAGAGAAGGGATGCACATCATGCAGTACATCGTCGAGTTCTACGATTTCGACCGCAGCGAGAACACCATGACCGGCCCGTCGTATGAGCGCACCGAGATTGCCCTCAGCCCGCTTGATGCCGTCATTAGGTGCGCACAGCTCGCCGATCCGGAGGTCACCGAGATTTCATGCAGCGACGGCGAGGTGATCGCGTCGGCGATGGCGACCGGGTGCTGCGAGTTCGAGTTCCATCTTTACGTGGGCGACGCCGACGTGGCGTTCACCCTTCCGGAGTAGGTGGTCGCCATGGCATTCGGAACCGTCGAAGAGCTGCGCGACCTGCTGGACGAGATGGTGGAATGCGGGCTTGGGGAGCTGCCCATCCGTATGGCCCACCAGCAGAACTGGCCGCTGGCTGAGGTCATCGCGACGGCGACGCGGTGCGAGAGCAACGATGGAGCCGACACGATCTGGCTCGCCTGCAACCCGGCGCCACGACATGAGAACCCCTACGCTCCGCGCGAAGCGTGGGAGGGCGAGTGGTAGGAGCAGGAAAAAGCCCCCGCCGTGATGGCGGGGGCTTTTCTATTGCCAGAGGTCGAGCACGCCTTGGTTGTAGGCGCGCTGGATGGCATCGGTGGCCGGCTGGAAGTAGCGGTCGTCGCGCTCGATGCCGATGAACGATCGCTTCTCGTGCGCGCAGGCCACGCCCGTGGAGCCTGACCCCATGAAGGGATCGAGCACCACGCCGCCGGGCCTGCAGCTCACCCGGATGATCCGGGCGAGTATGCCGTCCGGCTTCTGGCATATGTGGATGCGATCGGAGCCGGAGAGCGTGTTGATGCGCCAGACGTTGCTGTGCTCCGGATCGCAGCGGTGGTAGTTGCGCATTTCCTCGTAGGACTGGCGCCGCGCTTCGTACCCCTCCCTCATAGCTTCGTAGCTTTCCCGCATCGTGTCGTAGCTGCGGCGCAGGGCGTCGTATCCTCCTGCGGCGGACTCGTCTGTGAGCGACCCCCCCCCCGTGAGGTTTTTTCACGAGGTCGAGCAGGGGCGTCGCGTCGAAGCCCAGCGGCTCGAACGCCGCCTGCCAGACCGCTTCGGTGGGGATTGCGAATTGCGAGTCCTTGAAGTAGTGCCGGAACATGGCGCCGCTCTTGCCGGTCGCCTGCCGGTACTTCTCCACCACGTCCTCCTCGGTTATCCCGAGGCGCTCGAGCTCGGCGTAGTACCAGTCCTTTATCGGCCGGTAGCATTCCGGGTTCGAGTTGATGCGGTCCAGCCCGGTGTGCTTCCATGCGCTGTCCGCGTCCTTCGGCGCATTGAAGAAGTGCATGCAGTACTCGCACACGTTGAACCACGAGCGGGGCGCCGTGTCGGAGTCGGGGTCGCGGTTCTTCCACGACTGGGCGCGGTACTGCCCCTTGTCCCACACGCAGAACGACATGAGCGCGAAGTTGGTGCGCTGCTCCATCGCCACCAGTAGGCGGGCTATCTGGGGCATGTCGTTGTGCCATATGTAGAGCACGCCGTTCGGCTTCAGGACGCGCTGAGCCTCCAGCAGCCACTCGATCATCCAGTCGATATAGCCTGCGCCGAGGTTATCCCACTCCTCGCCCCGCACCTTGATGTTGTAGGGCGGATCGGCGAGCACGAGGTCCACCGATGCGTCGGGAAGAGTGCGCATAATCTCGATGCAGTCCCCCTGCATCGTCTGAAAAGTCGGTTCCATGATCCCTCCGTAGAACGCAGAAGGGCCGCCCCGAAGGGCGGCCCCGTAGTGCATTGCGTGTCGCCTCGCCCTTAGACCATGGCGAGGTACTTCTTCGTGCCGTCGGTGGACGACATCGCCACGTAGCGGGTCTTGCCGCTGTACGAGGAGTAGTGCGCCCACCACCAGCCGTCGGCCTCCACGATGTCGGAGGCCACCGAGTAGATGAGCTCGCCTGCGTCGTAGTGCTTGCCGGTGTCGGTGTCGTTTCCGAGGCGCGGCGCGCTGCGGACGCGCAGGCCGTTGACGAGCACCTTGTAGGTGCCGGGGCGGATGGTGTTCGATGCCGGCTTCGTGGCCGTCGGCGTCGATTCGACGGGCTTGCCGCCGTAGTAGAGCTCCTGAATCTTCGCCTGCACGGCGTCGTACTTGTCGCCGAGCAGCTTGCGGCGCTCCTCGCCGGTCGCGGTGATGCGTCCGGTCCAGATAGCGCGCGCCAGCTCCTCGATGGAGCCGGACACGACCGTCTGGGTCGGCGCGCTTCCGGTCGCGGCCTTGCCCGAAACCACGATGACGGCGTGGCCGTCGCGGACGAGGATGTCGCCCACGCACAGCTGGGACTCGGCGAGGCCGGAGCCCTTGTAGTCGAACATGCCGGTCTCGAGCAGCTTCGCGTGGGCGTTGCCGGTCCACGGAAGGTTGCCGCCGGCGAACAGGATCGCGTCGGACGCGCCGGCGCATATCGCGCACTCGCCGGCGAGCGACATGCAGTCGCACTCGCAGGCCTCGTTGATGGCCGCCAGCACGAGGTTCACCTTCTGCGCCTTGGTGCGGATGGTGTTGCGCTCGTTCTGGTCGTATCCGATGTTGCGGTTCGCAACCGCGCCGGACGCGTTCTCGGCGATCTTCTTAGCCACCGTCGCGTCTTTCGGCCGGTAGCATTTCCACGGGTTCGAGCTCGACGCGTAGTACGCGCGGATGCTGAGCTCCGACCCGCTCTGGTTGCCGGCCTGCCCGCCGACGTACTTGCCGTTCTCGTCGCAGGACGCCTGCGCAAGATATACAGCCATGCTTCCCTCGCTTTCTCCCGTGTCGTAGGCCGTGAGGCCGTACTGGTCCACCAGAGCCATGCAGTTGGCGACGTACGCCGAGCTGGTCGCGTACCCGTCGTCTTTGATGGTCTGGAGGTATGTGCGCGGGTCGGTGATGCCGCGCAGGTTCTGGTAGCGCGCGAGCTGGATGAACTCGAAGTAGCCGCGCACGCCCTCGTCCATCGAGCCGTAGACCCGGAAGTTGTCCGAGATGGTGGTGAGCGTGCCGGGCTGGTACTCCTCCTGCGTTGACATATTCACGCTGGGGCCGGTCCATTTGGTCCCGCACTTCATACCGAAGTAGTTGTGATACTTGGAGGCGAGCTTGCTCTCGCCCCAGCCGCTCTCGTTGATCGCCTGCGCGATGACCGCCGACGGGCACAGGATGCCGTAGTCGGGGGCGTAGCGCTGCACGATCGGCGCGATGCTGGCTATGAAGTCCTCTTTAGCCATGTTCGCTCCTTAATAGGGCACCGGCGGGACGTGCCGCCGGTGCGCCCCGTTGCCCTAGTTGTTCTTCTTGGCGTGCTTTGCGGCGTTCTCGGCGGTGTCCTTCATGGACTGGTTCTTGGCGGCCACCAGCGGGTCGTCGCTGTCCTTGGCGATGCCCTGCAGGGCGTCGAGCCATCCGCAGGTGATTCCCACGGACTTGAATGCCGAGTAGGCGAGCTGCACGGCGCCGATGGCGGCCACGATGCAGGTGATCCACGCGATGGGGTCCGCCGGGATGCCGGACACGAACGCCGTGACGACGCCGGCCAGAACCGACACGCCGATGGCGATCCAGCGGGCCTTGTTGCCCGTCAGCGTCTTGTTCTTGATGAGCGCCACGACGTACGGCACCACCAGTGCCGTGACGAGCAGCGCGATTGCCTCGATTCCGTTCATTGTTGGCTCCTTTCGTTAGCCGTGGACGATCGCGGTGTGGATGTCGTGGACCTCCACGGCGATGCCGTCCACCTTGTTCTGCATGGTCGCCGAGCCCTGCTGGCTCAGCTCGATGCGCGATTCCATGACGGCCATCTGGGCGGTCATGGCGTTCATCGCGGCGGTCGAGCGCTCCTGCGCCTCGACCTGCCGCGCGGCGATTGCGGCGTTCTCGCGCTCGCGCTCGTCGCGCATGCGCGCCTCTTCGGCCTTGCGCTTCTCGCGCTCGGCCTCGATGTCGAGCTGCCGCGTCTTGAACTCGCGGTACATGGGGAACGCCTTGATGAGCACCACCGCGAAGATGGCCAGAACGCCGATGGCGAACACCCACATGGGGCCGTCTGTCGCGGCGGTCAGTCCTTCGATGTAGGCGGTCGCTGCCTGTTCCATAGTTCACCCCCTCTCGCTTCGCGGTGCGGGGGCTACTCGGCGTCGTCGCCGACGATCTCGGCGAGCTCCTCGGCGGTGATGTGGCCGAGCTCGGCCGCTTTCTCCACCTGCTTCTTGCTCCACGTTCCGCGCTTGTAGAAGCCGGAGATGAGCGCGAAGCGCGGGGAATGGTCGGTGGCCTTGGTCTTAGACATCCCACTCACCTCCCGTCATCATCAGGTAGGCGATGTCGGCTGCGTTCTGCTCCTCCTGCGTGGGGAGCGCCGCCTGCTCGCGCTTCTCCTCGAGGATCGCCTCGAACTCCGCCTCGGACACGAGCTCGCCGGCATCGTTGCGCGCGATGACCGTCAGGCAGGCCATCCGGCGCGCCTCCAGCTCGATGCGCTCGGCGTCGTCGATGATGCCCGCCGCGCGCTTGCCGGCGATGTCGCCGGCCTGCTCGAGCAGGATGCGCATCTCGTTGGTCTGCGCCTGCAGGCCGTTGTTCAGTTCGTCCATTCGCTTGCTCCTTTCGCTTGCGTGGCCCCTCCGGGGCCGGTTTGCATTTCGCCATCAGGGGGCGGCCATGCGGCCGCCCTCCCGGTTGCGCCGTGTGTCAGGGATGCGAAGAGCGCATCCATGCCGAGCTTGGTGCGGTGCGCGTTCAGGTCGGTCAGCGACCCGCGCCACGACTGGTAGGCTTGGTTGAGCTGCTCGGCGGTCATCTTCCCGGAGGCGACCAGCCCCGCCTGCCGCTTGATGCGGCGGCGCTCTCGTGTCACGGACTCCCTGCATGGGCGGACCACCACCCCTCCGGTCTGTCGGTCGTAGGTGAACTTCTTCTTTAGGAACACGAAGCCGCGCGTCAGCTTCGTGACGTGCGTTTTCTTCGGGTGGAACACGAGGCCCATCTGGCGCGTCATGTCATAGAGCGCGGCCGCGATGGCCCACAGGTCGGACTTGTCCGGGTGGATGATGATGAAGTCGTCCATGTACCGGACGTACGCCCCGACCCCGCAGCACTCGGCGATGAAGTGGTCGAGCGGGTTGGGGTACGAGACGGCGTATATCTGGTTCGGCTCGCTTCCCAGACCCAGCCCGACCTCGCCCTGAACCTCGACCATGTGGCGGGCGAGCGCCCTCGCGCCGGGGTCGGTCACGTGGCGCTCGAGCAGGTCGAACACCCCCGCATGGGGGATCGACCCGAAGTAGTTGCTGAAGTCGCCCTGCAGCACGTAGCCGTCGGCGCCGTGGGCGGCGTAGTGCCGCGCGAGGTACATCTTCGTGCGCTCGATCGCGAACGCCGTGCCCCGCCCCTTGATGTTCGCGGTGTTGTCGAGGATGAGGCTCGGCACTATCGCGGGCACCAGCACGTTCTGCGTGAGGGACTTCTGCACCACGCGCTCGGAGAAGTGCACCGAGGATATATGGCGCGGCTTGCCGCGCTCCGTGATGTCGAACTCGTGGAAGCCCCGGCATATCTCCTCGCCGGCCAGCAGGGCCTTGCGGGCGCCCGCGATCTTGAGGAGCCAGTGCCACTGGTAGCGCTGGGTGCTCGCTTTCCACCCGACGCCGCGAGCGGCTTCGCGCTGCGCCTTGTAGAGGCTGTTCAGGTCTGCGACCTTCTCCAGCGTGCACTCCCTCGCGCGCTCCTCGCGCTTGCGCCGGCGCTTCTCCTCTCGTCTGGCGCGGCGGATCGCGCGGCGTTCTTCTGATTTCATAGGGCACCCCGCACAACTCTCAATGGACGCTCGGACAGTTGCTTTGAGGTGGCGGCATGAAACGGCGCCGAGCGCCCGAGGGCGCCGCCATGCAAGCAGCGTTCGCCGCTCCTCGCGGGGTGCATATTTACGGCGATATGCGCCGATGGTTGCAGCTTCCTTCCTTTGAGGCACGGCTTTCGGCGGCGGTTCGCCGCCTACTCGGTCTGGCCGATAGAGGAATCAGGGCAGCGGGCGCACCCCGGTGTTCGAGGTGTTGTTGTTGTTGGCATTGCCGTTGCCGTTGACGTTGCACGCGTTCGTGGAATTCCCCGAATTAGCGCCGCGCAGCCACCAGTTGAAGCGTGGGTCAAGCTGCAACCAGCACCGCATGTCACGGCACCGGAAGGTCGGAGGCGATCTCCTCGAGCTCGGCGAGGTCGTAGCGCAGCTTCGCGATCCGCTCGTCGATGCCGGCGCTGCCGGTGAGCTTGGTGTTGCGCTTGCGCGAGGTGAGCGTGTCGAGCTCCTTGCCGAGCATCCCGGCGATCTTCTCGTAGCGGTTCAGGTTGACCGGCAGGCCGAGGTCCTTCACCACTTGGAGGTCTTGGGTCAGCTGGTAGCAGTTCGCGATCGCGAGCGTCAGGTAGTGCTTGCGCCACAGCACGCCGTGGGCGGTCGATGGGTAGAACGCCTCGGCCGTCTCGACGTTGTTCACGAGCTCGCGGGCCGTCGCGATCGTCGGGACCGACAGCAGCAGGCGGTGCTTCTTCGGCACCACTTTCTCGGACGCCATCAGGGCCGTCATCTCGATGCGGATCGACCGCGCGAGCGCCATGTGGTCGCACGGCGACGGCTTGCGGTCGCTCTCGTACACTCCGCTCACGCGGTCCTCCTCTCGTGGGACGGATAGGCCGCCGCATGACGCGGCGGCCGTTCATAGCCGGTGTGTGTCGGCGCTACACGCCGACACGGAAGCAGGGCAGCGGGCGCACCCCGGTGTGCGAGGTGGTGTTGGTGTAGGCATTGCCGGTGCCGTTGACGCCGCACGCGGACGCGGAATTCCCCGAATGAGCGCCGCGCAGCCACCAGATGAAGCGGTCCCCGTCGGGGTTCCGGCGGATGCGGGAGGCGGTGTCCGGGAAGATTGGGAAGTGGCAGTCCATGCCCACGCTGTAGCCGTTGCCCCAGACGTTGAAGCCGTAGACCTCGGTCTCGGAGAGCGCCCAGACCTTGCCCATGTCGGCCCACGACCACGTGGTCGATTCGGTGAGGGCCGCCGTGGAGCTGTAGCGCTCCTCGAGCAGCGTGCGGTGGTTCGCGATGACATTCTTCCACTTCTGCGGGAGCAGCGGGAAGAAGGTCTGGTTCAGCCACTTGTGGAGGTTGCTCGCGAGGTAGGGGTGCTTCTCGGAGGCGTTGCCGTTGTTGTTGTTCGTGGTGTTCCAGACCACGCTGTCCGGCCATACGGTGTCGGGCACCATCATGACGTGGTGGTCGGTGATCTCCTCGTCGCAGCAGTTGAGGTAGGGGTCGATCGCGCCGATGCGGTAGCGCATCACCTTGCCGTCGCTGAGCTTGATGTCGAAGTAGTCCTTGACGTAGATGCCGTCGAAGTTGCCGGCCTTGATGCGCGCGTTGAACCACGCGGCGTCGTCGGTGTAGCCCACGATCTCGAGCGCGAAAACCTCCGAGAGGTTGCGCCCGTCGTAGTCGCGCTGCTCGAGCTGCTCGAACCGGGTCTTGTTCTGCTTCTCGTACGCCTGCATGTTCGCCACCGACACCGGCGTGCGGGTCGGGTCGAACACGGGCGCCTCGGTGTCCGGGGCGGTCGGGGTCGAGGGGGTGTCGGGCGTCTCGGTCTCGGTGCCCTCGGGGGTGGTGGTCTCGTCAGCCATGGTGGCTCCTTTCTATTCGGGCTTGCCGGGGATGGTCGCTTGCAGGTTCGACGAGGTGTTCTCGCCGAGCATGCCTAGCAGGGACAGGAACGGCTCGTCGGGCAGGTACGTCGGCTGGCCTATGCCGTCGCCGGAGGTTCCGCCGCCCATGCCGATGGCCTCGAGGAACGGGCCGTTCTCCATGAAGGTGAGGACCTTCCAGACGGCATCGAGCTCCTCCGTGAGCTGCTCGGTGGTGATGAACGAGTCGGGGAGGACCTTGAGCTCGACGGACGCCTTGCTGCCGACGTACACGAACAGGTCCATGCGCTTCTCGAACACGGTGGTGCCGTCGGATGCCGGTATCCACTCGGCGTATTCGCCGGCGTTGGCGTAGGAGAACAGGATTTCCTCCCCGGTTTCCGGCATGATCGCGAACAGGCCCACCTCCCTCCACCAGTAGCCGTGCTCCAGCTCGTCGTTGATGTAGGTGCCGCCGATCGTCGCGGTGTTCTCCGGGTGCACCTTGACGCGCGTCACGGCGAAGCTCGCGCAGGTGTGCACAAGGTCCGTCATTTCCTCTGGCGACGTCGTGTCGGGAACGTAGCCGTCGCCGAAAGCGATGCGGGTGAATACGAGCTTCTTACCCGCGAGCGCCTGCGCGGCCGCCATGTTTCCCCAGCGCGTCATCGCCGAGTTGTTGAATTCCGCCATTACTCGCTCCTTTCGTTTTCGTCGTCGGCTCCCGCCGACATCATTCGGATCACCACGCGATCGTGCTCGCCTACGGCCTGCCCTGAATATGTCCGAGCCGGGATGCGCCATACGGGCAGCATCACGAGCGTCGTGTGGTCTGATATGCGGTGCGCCTGACCGCCCCGCGCGGGGACGTCGAGCTTCTGCCACGGGATCATGCACACCTCGTAGCTGTCGGCCCCGCCCATCCCGACGCCTGCGAACGCCCACGCGCCCTCGCGCGCGGCGAAGTGGACGCCGTGGGTGGACTCCCGGAAGCCGGTCCCGCTGCACAGCGGGACGTCGCCGGTGAGGAGCACGAGGATGCTCTCGAGCTTCGAGGAGTGGCGCTTCGCCTGCATGAGCCGGTCCAGCAGGCGCGCTTGGTTCGCCTGCAGCATCGGCAGGTTGCCGGTCGCTATCTTGAAGTTGTGCGGGTGGCCGCCGTAGTCGAACCACTCGAGCACCTCGCCGTCGCCGAGGTATGCCCGCGCGACGTTCTCCATGGCGGCGACGGTGCCGAGCTTCGAGTGCACGTAGTCGGAGTCCTTGATGAGGGCGCGCTTGGTCTCGATGGACGCCTCGGAGTCCCACCAGCTGATGTCGAGCGCCCACGCGAGCTCGTCGAGGACGTCCTCGGGCAGCTCGTCGATCTTGTCCCACTGGGTGAGCACCTGCGCGCGCCCGTGCGCCTGCGCGGCGGCCGCATCGACCACCGAGGCGAACGCCCCCACGGCGCGGTCGTCCTGCATCCACGTCGGCAGCATCCTCACCACTTGGCAGTTCGTTAGGTCCATGTGGACCACCGCGCCTTGGTCGTGACGTGATGGGTGACCTTGATGTTGCCGGAGAAGCACGCCGCCTCGTCGCCCTCGAGCTCGAGGTGCTGCGGTGACGTCATGTCGACCCGGATGGCGCCCTTGAGCGAGTCGTCCCAGTCGGGGCGCATGATGTAGCTCTCGAGCATGTCGGGGTTGATGTTGCGCCCGAGGACAGAGCCTTGCTCGTAGATGTAGCGCTCGATCGCGCCGCCTGCGCCCTCGACGCTCCGCACCACCGTCGCCTCGTCCTCGGGCGTCGTCCAGTACTCCAGCTCGATGTCGTAGGGCACGAGCTCGGGTCCGTCAACGTCCACGACGTCGGTGAGGGGGCGCACGTCGGAGGCCGACACGGCCGCCCGGACCTTCTCGAGGGTGTCCTCGTCGGGGTAGCCCCCGCCCTCCATGAGCACGATGATGCGCACGCGGCCGTCCATCTTGTGCTGCCATCGGGCGAGGACGGTATCGGCATCGGCGAGCTCCGGGCCGAGCCGGATCGTGAGGAGGTGGTCCTCGTAGTCGTACTCGAAGCCGTCAGCCTGCCCGTTGATCGTGAGCGTCTCGGGGATCAGCAGCTCGCCGCCGATGTAGGCGCGTCCCGCCGAGACCGGGAGCTCGCGGCTCATCCACTCGGTCTCGCTCATGGCTGCGACGTCGGATATGCCGGCGTCGGCGCTCTTCGCGTAGTAGACGTAGCCCTTCTCCGGCCCCGCCGTCGATAGGTGCGACGGCGCGAGCAGGATGCGCTCGCGGAAGCGGTCGTCGCCGGCCACCGTGTACGGCTCGCCGTCGTCGCCGCCCTCTGACGTGGTGACGTTGGTGACCTTTGACACGTACGGGATGAGGTCGACCATCGTCGTGATCGCGTCGGTGCCGTAGCCGTTCGCCGCCGCGCCCACCTCGGTGCATGACGCCGGCACGTCGACCGATGTCGCGCCCGCCTCGATGACGGCGGTCTCGTCGGTCGCGAAGTAGACGCTCCCGTCGGGCGTCGCTTTGGTCCCCTCGGGGATGGCTACGGAGAGCGCCTGCGGGGCGCCGAGCGTGAAGCGAAGCACCGTGCGCGCCGCGTCGCCGTCGAGGCGAAAGACGCGCAGGCGCGCGCCGAGCGCGTCGAGGACCTCGCCCCGCGCGTAGCGCAGCATGACCTGCTGGGCCGCGTCTTGGATCGTCCCGTGGACGCGGGAGAGCACGGCGGCCATGCCCTCGCCGAAGATTCGGCGCTCGTCGCCGGGGTAGAGCGGCTCTGCGACCGCCTGCTCTAGGGCTCCTATCGTCGCGTCGTATATCGACCCGGAGTCCGAAACGATGAGGTCCGTGGACCCCACTTCTATCTGCTCCATGCTGCCTCCCTTCACCGCACGCTCGCCTCGAGCGCGTAATCGCCGCCGGCGGCGTCGGCCGCCAGAAGCGCGATCTCCTCGCCCGATAGGCGAGGCTCGTAGGTCTCGAGCACCCATTCGGCGTCGGCCTTGAGCTCGTCGGATTGCGTGATGGGCTTGTCGATGTGCTCGCGGTCGATTCCCTTGGTGCGCTCGAGGGGAACCTCGCCACGGATGGTCCGCAGCAGGTTCAGCGCGCATACGCGCGGGTCGCTGTTGCCCTGTGCGAGCATCATTTCCACCCTTTCATCTGCTTGTTGGTCTTTGCCTTGGACGCTTTCTGGGCGCTCGTGGCGCCCACGGACAGCGCGCTCGTCGCCTTGGGCTGCGTCCGCACGCCGGGCCGCAGGGCGCTCTTGCGCTCCACCTTCTGCAGCTTCAGCCCCGATGCGTCCACCGCGTACTCCTCGAACTTCACCGAGATGCGCACCGACGTGGGGCGGCCCTTCGCGTCGAGCACCCAGTCGGACGCGTCCACCGACTTGAGCATCATCTCGTTGGCGATGAACTTCGAGCCGTTCAGGTAGAGCGGCGCGTGCACGCCCGGGCAGTCGTTTATGGCCTCGAACTCCTTGCGGGGGCTGCCGCCGGCAGCGGCCGACACCGTGTAGGAGAACGACAGGGAGGCGAGCTCGAGCGCCACGGTCTGCGTCGCTGGCTCGCCCTCTTTGTCTTGGTTGCGCTCCACGTTGATGGAGCGGCTCGTCGATAGGTCCTCGACCGACCGGATGCAGCCGGTATCGAAGCCCCACTTGAACGAGTGCCACGTTATCTGGATAGCCATCGGCCGGTCCTCCTTCCCTATGCCGTGGGCGGCGCGGTCTCGCCGTGCGCCCCTGCGTACGTGTGTCCTTTGAGCGATGCGCCCGCTGCAGTGAAGTCGCCCTGCGCGGCGGTCGTGCCGCCGATCGTCTGGGTGAACGTCCCGTCGGGGCGCGACAGGATCAGCCCGCTGCCGTCGTCGAGCTGCAGGCATATGACCTCGTCGCCCTCGGAGACCGCGCCGTCGCCGGCGCGCAGGGGCCAGTAGACCGCGAAGGGCATCGTCACGACGCCGCCGGCGGTGTGCGGGAGCACGCGCGCCGTGGCGGGGTTGCCGTTCTCGTCCAAGCTGTCGATGCTCGAGACGGTTGCGAGGTATACGCCCATCAGTAGCCTCCTAGCATCTTGGTCATCCATATCTTCGAGCGGGAGTCGAAGTAGTCATGCCGGAGCCGCGAGACGAACGCCCTGCCGTCCCACGACGCCGCTGCCGGAGCGTCTATCTCGAGAACCGATCCGGGCGCCCACTCGCGCAGGAGCGTGTCGGTGCGCAGCCTGATCGTGGCCACCTCGCGGTTCGCCTCGCGCAGCAGTCCGCGCGCGAAGCGGGTCGCCTCGGCGAGGTCGGTTATGCGGTCGTCGAGCACGCGCTTGAGCTGCCGGCCTTGGCCGGCGGAGAACGTCGCGCTCGTCGAGCCGTCGGTGACGAGGCACGATCCGTATGCGCGGGCGGTGAAGTCCTCGAACTCGTAGTCTTTGCCCGGGGCTATCTCGAGGCGCTTCACCGGGCTTTGCGACTCCGCCCACGCGCCGGAGTAGGCGATGAGCTTGCCGTCGAAAGCGATGAGGGACGCGCCCTCGTAGGTCAGGCGCTTCGAGAGGAACGCGAGGTCGCTCTCGTTGCGCTGCTCGACGTAGGCGTAGAGGCTGTTGGCGAGGCCGTAGGTCTCGTAGGACATCCCGGCCTCCTGCGCCACCTGCGCGATGAGCTGGTGCAGGCGTATGGACTCCCACGAGCGGCACTTCGCCTCGCGCATGGCGTGCGGCACCGGGTAGGCGCGTATGTCCATGGCCGACGATCTCGGCGCGACGTCGCGCACGTACATCTTCCCCGTGCGGGCCGCTCCGTCGGAAACCTCTATCACGTCGTCGTCCTTCGGCGCCCATCCGTCCCAGAGGTTGTCGGTGTCGCCGAAGGTTATGGTGAGCTCGTCGAGGGCGCCCCATGCGCTCATGTCGTGCCAGCATCGGGCGACGCTCACCTTGTCGTATATCTCCGCCCCTTGGTATTTCACTGAAAGCGTCGACATGGGTCATCGCCTCCACGGCGGGAGCGTCTCGGGCGTCTCGACCTTCTCGACGATCGGGATGCGCAGCCGCTCGCCGCCCTCGAACAGGAGCACGCCCACGTATTCGCGGTTTGCCTTGGCGATGATGTGGGCCATGCGCTCCTCGCCGTAGGCTTGGAGCGCCAGCAGGTCGAAGGAGTCGTTCTGGCGCGCCACGTAGTCCTCGTAGCCGACCACCGTGGCCGTTGCGTTAGGCATATGCGCCCTCCTCCCTCTTCGATATCGCGTCAAGGATCAGGTCGACGAACTCCGGCTCGAGCTCGCGCACGGCCGACAGGACGCTCTCGGCGTCGGCGTTGCCCCTGATGTTCACCTGCGGGGAGAACGTCAGGCCGGACAGGTCGTACGTCGTCGAGTCCACGACGGCACCGCCCGACAGCCCGTAATCGGAGCTGAAGAGCGACGTGCCGACCTCGCCGGTGAACCCTCCTGCGGCGTAGCCGTAGACGGGAACCGTCGAGCCGCCGGCGGCGCCGAGCATCGCGCCGGCCATGCGCCAGTACTTGAGGTTCTGGGCGCGGTAGGCCGGGTTGAAGCTGATGACGGCCTCCGTCGGGTAGCGCGGGTCCTCGCCGACGATGGCGAGGCCGTTGGTGAAGCCGCCCGTGGCGAAGCCGAGCAGCCCGCCGATGCCGCCGCCTATGAAGTCGCCGATGCCGCCGAGGGCGCTCGCGGCCTGCCCGGCGAGGTCGATCACTTGGCTGATCCACCCCACGAGCGTGCCGATCGCGCCGGCGATGCCCTCGATGACCCCGATGACCGGCTGGAGCACGGCCATGATGCCCGTGATGAGGCCGGCGATCGGCGGCAGGAGCATCTGGACGATCTGCAGGAGCGGGTCGAGGATCGGCATGAGCGCCGAGAGCAGGCTCCCGATGACGCTCACCACCGAGGATATGATCGGCATGAGCGCCGAGAGCAGCGTCGTCACCACCGGCAGCACCGCCGATATGATCTGCATGATGATCGGCAAGAGCTGCATGATGAGGTCCATCAGCGGCGGGAGCAGCGAGCTCACCAGCTCGGAGAGCATCGGCCCCACCTGCGCGCCGAACTCGACGATCATGGGCGTCATCTGCTCGAGGCCCTGCGAGACGACCGACACGATCTGCTCGATGACCGGGGCGGCCGACGAGGCCACGTTCTCGATCACCGGCAGGAACGCCTCGATCGCCTGCGCGGCGATCGGCATCAGCGCGTTCAGCGAGTCGAACACCGTGTTGGCCAGCGGCTTGAGCGCCACCTCGGCGGTGTGCTTGAACATCTCGAGCCGCTCGGCGAAGTCGTAGGTGTCCTCGGCGGCGCCGCTGATCGTCTCGCCGTTGGCCTGCAGCTCTGCCGTGAGGTCCTCCACCGACAGCGTGCCGTCGCGGATCGCCGACGCCAGCGTCGATCCCGCGCGGGAGCCGAACACCTCGGCCGCGATCGTCGCGGCCTCCTCGGCGGTGGCCGCGTTCTTGATCTCTTCGGTGTACTTGGCGATGCCCTCGGAGGCCGACAGGCCGTCTTGGGCCATGGTGGTGACCGACTTCTTGAGCGCGCCGAGCACCTCGTCGGTGTTGACGCCGGCTTTCTCGAGCTGGCCCATGAGGGCGCTCGCGTGGTCGAAGTCGAAGCCGAGCTCTTGGAGCTGCGCGCCGTACTTCTGCATCTTGGTCGCGAGGTCGTTGAACCCGATGCCGGTCGATTGCGACACCTTGAACAGGTAGTCCATCTTGCCCGACATCTCGTCCTCGGACAGGCCCCACTGCTGGAACGCCTGCGACGAGCTCTCGATGACGGTCGGAAGGTCCTCGCCGAGCATGTCGCAGACTTGGTTCGCTTGGATCGAGAGCTTCTGCAGCGGCTCGCCCGTGAGGCCGAGGCGCGTGTTGAAGTCGGCGATGGCGGTCGATGCGCCCTCCAGCTCGCCCGGTATCGCCTTGTACACCGCGTCGCAGTCGGCCTGCAGCGCGGCGAGGGCGTCGCCGGTGGCGCCCGTCCCTATCCGGATCGTGTCGGCCGACTCGTCGAACTTCGTGCCGAGGTCGAGCAGGTACTTGCCGCCGGCCACGGCGGCGGCGGCCGCAGCCGTGCCCACCGCCGCGAAAGCGCCTGCGGTGATGGCGGCGGTTTTCTTGAGCTTGCTGCCCATGCCGCTCGTGAGCTTGTCGGCCTTGCCGATCGACTGCTGGAGCGACGGCTCCAGCTTGCCGGCGATGGCGATCACCTGCTCGAGGGTCTTGCCGCCTGCCATGTGTTCACCTCCTGCGCTTGGGTCTTTTCGTCTTGCGCCGGGCCTTTGCTATCTCGGCCTCGTGCGCCTTGCGGCGCTCCTTCGATTCCTCTACGGCCTCGCCGTAGTCGGTGAGGAAGTCGAGGAGGCGCATGCGGTTGATGTCGTGGATGGAAGTTGAGAACTCTCGGGAGTAGTCGCGGGCTGCTCGTCGGATTTGCCGTCCTCTTGCTCGTCCGACCTCATAGTGAAAAAACGGCCCACCTCGATGAGCTGCATGATGTCGAGGCCCTTGATGCGCTCGAGGTCGGTTACGTCAATGCTGGGATTGGCGGCAATGATCGAGTACGCGCCGAGGTAGAAGTGGAACGTGTAGTCGAACTCGGCGATAGCCACGAGGTTCGCCGCTTTCTTCTTCGCGGCGGCCTCGGCGGCGGCGAATTGCGTGATGGTGATCTGGCTCGGGTCGTAGGTGAGCTCCGAGACCTCGTTGCCGTCGATCTCGATTGGTGCGTGCAGTTCGAGCTTTCCTTGCATGGTTTCCCTCCTGAAAAAAGAGGAGGGCGCGGGATCGTCCCGCGCCCTCGTCGGTCGGTTCTTTTCCTTTGCGCGCTACAGCAGCGAGTCGATGCCCGACGTGTAGTTCTTTCCGTTCGCGCGCAGGATGGCGTTGAGCTTGTCGGCGAGCACGATCTCCTTGCCGCCGACGAAGAGCTGGTAGCGCAGCACCGAGAACGTCATCTCGTTCTCGGACACGCTGCCCGGCTCCACGGACAGCCCCGGCAGCCCCTTGGAGATTGCGCGCATGAACGCCTTGCATCCCTCGGGGGCCGTGGTGCCGTCGCTCTTCATGACGTCTTGGACCCAGCGGACCTCGATGTCCTGGGCCTTCATGTTCGCGAGCTTCCCGAGCTCGCGGTCGATGCCCTGCTTTGTGAGCGCCAGCTCCATGGCCTCGAGCTGCGTCGGGTTCGGCATCTCGATGGTGCCCATGCCCTTGAGCTCGCCGGTGGTCGGGGTGACGGCCGGCAGGGTGACGGTGACGTCGCGGGCGACGAGCTCGCCGCCGGCGTAGATGGTGCACGCGGCGATGGGGCCGCGCAGGTCTAGGTACTTCGGCATGTCTACTCACCGTCCTCGAAGTAGGCGCTGAAACCCTCGTCGGTGTAGGCGACGTAGACGCTCGCGGACTTGAGCGGCGGCGTCGGGGTGACGGAGATGTCCCAGCGGAAGTCGCCCTCCATGATGGAGGAGTCGGGGTTGTTCGCTTGGTCGAACACGACCGTGGGCTTGCCGAGCAGGGCGCCCTGCGTCACGTAGCCGTCGAGCTTTGCCTGCTCGCGGTTGATGATGCGGTCCTGCAGCGCGCGGGTCATCGGCTCGTCGATCGTCGTCGCCCATTCCAGCTGGAAGTAGTTGGTGATGTGGAAGAGCATGCGGATGGCCGTGGCGAAGATGGAGCGGGCGTCCATCGTCGTGGACCCGAAGCGGTAGGCTGCGGTGTGCGGACCCCACAGCACCCACTCGCCGGCCCATCCGATCGCGGTGGTGATGCCGCGCTCGTTGAGGCCGTTCGCCCTCACTTGGTCGAAGCCGCGATTGGGAACGCCGTCGCCGAAGTGCTGGCGGCATACCGGTATCGCCTTGTTCGAGCAGGACTCGAACGGCACGCCGTCGTTGTCGTTGTCGGCGCGCAGGGACTCGACCACGTAGAGGGTGGACAGGTGGAACACGCGGCCGGTGTAGTCGCTCACCTGCGGCCAGCACACCGCCGAGCGCTCCGAGTCGTAGGCGTTGTCGTCCTTCCATGCGATCGCCTTGTCGATGGTGTCCACGGCGCTCTTGCCGTCCTGCAGCGGGAGGTCGGCTACCACGAACGCGTCCCAGTGGCCGTTGATCTTCTGCGCCACCTTGACGAGGCGCGAGTACACCTCCGGGTCGTCGGTCCAACCCGGCGCGGCGAGCAGGTTCGGGACGACGAACTGCTCCTGATACAGCAGCTGCAGCGCGTCGATGCCGAAGTACTGGCCGTCGTCGGAGGTGTATCCGATGATGTCCTCGGAGGTGATGGCCTCCGGGGTCACCTCGAAGAAGCTGACCGCGATGTTGCCGTCGGCCATCGCGCCGCCCTCTTTGGCGGTGATGACCACCTTGCCGGCGTTGTGGTTGTAGGCGAGGGTGTAGTCGGCGCCCTCGGCGTAGGGCTGGGCGCCCTCGTCTGCGCCCTCGGCCGCGATCGTGATCGTGTCGAGGATCGCGCGGTCCGTGGCGAACGACGCCGTGCCGTTCACGAGGCCGATGACCTCCACGGTCTCTTTCTTCGCTCGGTGCTTGTCGGGATCGAGCACGTTGACGAAGTAGATGGGGCCGACCGCCTCGGCGGTGGTGTTGTAGTGCGCCGCGATGGCCTCGCAGAGCGTGAACGCCTCCCAGTCGGAGGAGTCGCCCATGCGGGCGCGGGCGTCGCTTAGCGACGTCAGGCGCACCGGCGCGTTCACGATGTCGGCCTCCGCGTAGCCGCGCACGAGGTTGACGGGCGCGGTCCCGAAGTAGACCGGCACGGTGGAGACGGTGACCATCGACTCCACCACGGAGTCGGAGAGGTTGCCGTACACGCCATGCTTGTATTCTGCCATTTGCTGCACCTCCTAGATGCAAGGCGCCGCCCGGGTCCGGGCGGCGCGTAGTCGTTTACAGGTATTCCTCGGCGTAGTATTTCGACGGCGGGGCCTGCGCCATCGCGCACGAGAACTCGAGCTCGGCGAAGTAGAACGGGTAGAAGTCGATGATGGCGCCGTCCTCTTGGTAGGGCTTGTAGTCGAAGCCCTCCTCGGCCTTGACCCGGAGGACCTCGCCTATCTGCTCCGCGTTGCGGAGGCGCTGCAGCAGCAGGTCCATGAAGTTCCACACGTCGTTCCATCCGTCGGCGTTGGCCTCGAACGGAGCGGCGTCGGCGCCCGCGTCCTCGGCGTGGAGGCCGGGGTTCCATACGCTCAGCAGGAGCCGGAACCTCAAGTCGCGGGCGCTCTCGCGCGGCATGTCGCGGCCGTTGACGAGGTGGACGAGAATGCCCGGGCATATCTCCCGGTTGACCTGCTGCGCGAGCTTCGCCGGCGGCGCGTACATCTTGTGCACTGACGGGTTCGCCAGCTGGTAGTCGTAGGCTGCGGTCTGCCTCTCGTTCGACGGCACCTTGAGCTTGATGTGCGGGCACACCTCGCTCTCGAGCCACTTCGCGAGGGCGTGTATTCCCTCTGTCACGGTCACGGCTGCGACCTCCTTTCGCTTGCTAGTAGGCGGATCGCGCGCTCGAGAGCGACACTTGGGCGACGCCCATGTCCTCCTGCCACGAGGTGATCGTGTAGAGCGACCCGTCCACGTCCATGACGTCGCCGGCCTCGCGCCGCTGGCCGATCTCCTCGGCGGCGGCGAACAGGCGCACGTCGCCGGACTCCACCCCGAGCTCCGGGGCGCGGGTCGACCGCACGTCGGTGTCGAGCACGCAGGTGAGGAGCACGTCGTCTACGGTGTGCTCCTCGCCGAAGTCATCAGGGGACAGGAACACGCGGGAGCGGTCGGCCTCCACGAGCTCCTTGAACGCCGTCATTCGACGACGCCCTCGGCGTCGATGACCGGAGGCTGCTCGCCGTCCTCGCCCTCGGACCCGGCGCCATCGGGGTCGCCAGCGGGGTCCGAACCGTCGCTTCCGGCGTCATTCCCGCCGTTTTCGGCTCCGTTTTCGCCGTTTTCGGCGGTTTCAGGGTCGATTTCGCCGGATTGGCCGTTCTCGTCGCCTGTGGCGGCCGTTTGCCCGTTTTCCGGGTTCGTGGTCGGGTCGTCGTCCGTTCGGCCGTCAGACGCGCCCTCATCGGACGTTTTCAGGAGCTCGATGAGCTTCTTGCCCGCGATGTCGTCGTATTGGCCGTTGTAGAGGCCGCGATCTTTCGCGAGGTCGAAGAGCTCCTGCTTCCGCATGCGGTCGTAGCTGACCGGAGCCGCCTGCTGCGTCTGGGAAGCGTTCGCGGCGGCTGCGGTCGGATCGACGTACTCGGCGACGCCTTGGGCCACGAGCATGGCCTCGGTCGCCTTGTCCGTCTCGAACGGGCCGTCGGCGGCCGTCGTGGGGACGACCTTCGCCCCCACGCGGCGGCCGAAGGTGCCCACGTTGGTGATCTGGATCATGGTTTCCCTCCTGTCCTCTCCGGCCTACTCGCTCGTCAGGCTCTTCGCCGAGATGAACGGGTCGCGGTTGTAGGGCAGGCACAGCGGGCGGGCGGTAAGGCGCAGCTCGCGGGTGTCGGCGTTGGCGTCCGCGATGTACTTCGGCACGCGGCTCTTCGCGTAGGTGTGCATCTCGCCGTCGGACTGCTCGACCTGCGTCACGGCGCCGTAGACGGTGTGCCCGGCGTTCGGCGCGGTCATGGAGCCGCAGCCGGCGGGGATGTACTGCTTGGTGGAGCCGTCGCTGTCCGTGTAGACCTGATCGTAGCTGATGATGCTGATGATGCGGCCGCGCACGTTGAGCTGGCACACCACAGCGGCGCCCGTGGCCTCGAGCTTCGGGGCGGCGGTGCCGATCTCGATGCGGCGGTTGTCGAGCATGCGCTGCACGCCGTTGTTGTTCAGCACCGAGTCGGCGACGTCGGGCGCGCACACGAAGTCGGATGCGGCGAGGCCGCGACGGGTCAGCATCGAGGCCATGGCGTTCAGGTCGCCGAGGATGTCGGCGTCGGGGTCGTCCCACTTCTTCGCCACGGCGTAGGAGGCGGGGTTGACGTCGCCCTCGTAGAAGCGCACCTCGTACTCCTCGAACTTGCTCGCGTCGTCGCCGATCGCTTTCATGGTGCAGCCGTTGTTCAGGAGGGTGGACGCAGCCATGACCTCCTCGCGGCGGGTGATGGAGTTGTCGAGCTCGATGAGGTCCTGCATCACCATGATCTGGGCGCGCTGCGCGGGCGACTTGTCGCCGTAGAGCGCCTCGCCGAAGCCGCGAACCTTCACCTCGTCGAGGGTCAGGGGGCGCTTGGGGGCGACGGTGGGCGGCTCGTACTCGAACATGCGGGCGGCCGTGCGCGAGAGCGCGATGCCGCCTTGGCGCTGCAGGATGATGGGCGCCACGCGCATGTCGCCGTCCTTGTACTCGCAGAGCACCTTCTCGCTGTTGAAGATGTCGGCGGTGCCGTTGGAGGGGAAGTAGCGGTCGCGCAGGAACGAGTCCGCCGGGTTGATCCCCTCGACCGCCTGAATGAGGCGGGCAGTTTCGTAGATGTTGTAAGGCATTTGCATCTCCTCCTAGTCGATGACGTCCTCGGACAGGATGCCGGCCTGTCGCATGTAGTCGAAGTCGGTCGCGGTGAGCGTGTAGCCCTCGGCCGCGACGAGGCGGCCGCGCGCGAAGTTGCCGGTCTTGTAGCCGGTGGCGATGCCGCCGGCGGCAGGCGCGTCCTCGGAGAGCACCAGCACGATGCTCTCGGCGGTGAGCGCCTCCGATGCGGGCTTGTACTTGCCGTCCTCGCCCTTGACGATGACGGTGCCCGCCGGGATGTCCGCCTCGCCTGCGGCGATCTCCGCCGTGGCGACGATCGCGGAGGGAGTGGTGGATGCGAGCAGGCCGTTGTAGTCCTGCTCGCCGATGATGTTGTCGAGTCGCTTGGTCATTAGCGTGCCTTTCTCCCTGCGAGGCTGTTGGCTACCTCGGCCGCTGCCTTGATGGCCGCCTCGGCTTCCTTGTCCTCGTCGTCCTTGCCCTCTCCGCCGCCGTTGGGGTCGGAGTCAACGTCGTCGGCCTTAGACTCGTCGTCGTCCTCCTCGATGGCGGCGAGGAACTTGGACGCGCTGTCCTTTCCTGCCTTGATGGATGCGACGGCGAGCTCGCCGGCCGTGATCGGCTCCTCGAACTTCGCCTTGGCAACCATGTCGGGCGCGACGCTTCCGGCGATCTCGTCGATGGCCTTGATGCGCTCGCGCTCGTTCTCCGCAGCCTGCGCCTCGATCTGGGCGACAAGCTCGGGATGCGACGCTCGCAGCTCTGCTACGGTTTCCATATGCGTCTCTCCTTTCGTTTTTGCCGCCATGGGCGGCGCTGCCTTATCTATCGCTGCAGCGGCCGGTGTCTCTCCGGCCGCGTGTAGCCCTGCCTGTGCCGCGTGGACTGCGGCTGTGGGGACGTTGCGGAACATCGACGCGTCGTGGCGGATGCCGCGCACGGTGAGCGTGCGGGCGCTTGCGTCGTACACAACGTCGTCGACCTCCCCTTGGTCGGTGTCGTCGTCATCGTCTGGCTCCGCGAGGGTGTCGGCGAATCCCGCGTCCACGATCTCCTGTCCGACGAACCACGTCTCGGCGGCCACGAGCTCGCCGATCTCGTCCTCGCTGCGGCCGGTCTTGGCCGTGTAGATGTTGGTCATGGACTTGACGATGGCCTCCGCTTGGTTCTGCGTGAGCGCGAGCTCGTCGGGCGTGTACCATCCGTACATGCCGACGTAGCCCTTGTGGATCATGAACATGCTGCCGGGATGGACCACCACCTCGTCGCCTGCGCAGGCGATGATGCTCGCTGCGGACGCGGCGAGGCCCTCGATGTGGATCGTCTTGGTGCCCGGCAGCTCCTTCAGCGCGTTGTGGATCGCGACGCCCGTGAAAACGTCGCCGCCGCCTGAGTTCAGGCGCACGCTGATGTGCGACGCGTTGCGGATCGCCTGCAGCTCGTCGATGAAGCGCTGGGCGGATATGGTCAGCTCGCCGGTCGGCTCGCCGGTCCACCAGTTCACCGGCTCGTTCTCCGTGACGTCGCCGTACATGACGATCTCCGCCTCGCCGTTGCCGAGGTCGGTCGCGGCGAGCTGCGGCTTGATGGCGGCGGCTCTCGCCTTGCGGCCTCGGATGGCCGCCATGATTCTATTGGGCATCTTCTGTCCTTCCTTCCGTTTCGGTCGCGCCGATGCTCTCGAGCTCGGCGATGCGCTGCGCCTCGTGGTGCAGCCTGTCCATGTTCTCGTCCCAGTTGCTCCCGTTGATGCGGATCGCGGCGGCCTCGCGCGTCGTGATGCCCGCGTCGATCGCGGACACCTCGGCCGCTATCTCCTTGGTCGGGTCCAGCTGGCCTTGGCTCGGCCCCACCCACTCGCATCCGAGGTAGGCCCTGCGGATGATCGGGTCGGCAAAGAAGCCCGGGGCGTCGATGCGCCCTTGGGCGATCGCCTCGGAGAGCCATATCTCCCAGACGGGCTGGCAGAAGTCGGCGACGAACCAGCCCCGCCGCATCCGGAACGCTTTCCATGCCTCCATGAGCGCCGCGCGCGACGCCGAGTAGCTGGAGTTGAACGTCTTGAGGAGCAGTTCGCCGGGTATCTCCAGCGCCGCTCCCACCTGCCGGCACATCGCCTGCATGAACGCCTCGAAGCCCGAGCTCGGGCGCTTCGGGTCGGCGAAGGTGATGTCCTCGCCGGGTTCGAGGAAGTTGACCTGCCCCGGCCCCATCTCGTACTCGTCGGGGTCGCGGCTTATCTCCTCGTCGTCGCCGTCCGCGCCGATGACGCCCGTCCCGGTCTCGTTGAACGGGTTCTCGTAGGCCCCCTCCACCTTGACGAACGCGGTGAAGAACGACTCCACCACGGCGGCGGTGAGCTCGCTGGACGTGTAGCGCCGGAGCTGCAGCAGAGGCTCGATGACCTGCGCGAGGTAGCTGACGCCACGGTACTGGTCCGGCCGCTCGCTCTCCATGACGTGAAGCACGTTCGGAAGCCCCGTCTTGCGGCCCATGGCGAGCACGCGCGTGAACTGCACGGCGCCGGCCGTGAAGTCGCCGGGATAGCCCTTGCGGATGTGGTAGGCGACTATCTCGCCGTCGCCGTTGATCTCCACTCCGTCGTATATCTTGTTGTCGTTTTCGCTGTTGACGCCGGTGGTGTAGGCGTCGGGCAGGCCCGTCGCGTACGCGGTCGGGGTCGCCACGCGGTCGGCCTCCACGAGGTGAAGTCGCAGCCGGTACGGACGCAGCGCCTGCGGCTTCCTGTGCTTGATGACCGCGAACACGTCACCGGACATGAGCCACGACTGCATGGCGAGCTGCTGCATCTCGTAGAAGGTGTTGACGCCGGTGGCGTCGCAGGCGATCTTGTCCTCGGCCCACAGCGCGAACTCGCGCTGCACGCGCTTCGACCAGTCCTGCGCCTGCTCTTGGCTCATGCCCAGCACGTCGCGGTCGGGGCGGGGCTTGGGGAACAGCCCCTCGCCGACCGCGTTGGTGCGCACGGTGCGGATGGCGCTCGTGGCGATCGGCGCGCCCATGTAGAGCATGCGCGCCCGCTGGCGCATCGTCTCGTTGTTGTCGTCGATGTCGCGCGCGGGCGACCCGCTCTGCTCCTTGAAGTCTCGCATGGAGCGCTTGGTCAGGCTCGCGCCGGCGTCGGCGTAGCCCTGCGCCTTGAAGCGCGCGGTCTTTCCGCGCTGCCTGTTCTTCGGTTTCGCCATCGCCATCACACATCCCTGATGACGACGGCCACAGCCTTGCGGCGATGTCCGGCGAGGGCGGCGTCTATCTCGTCGATGCGCTTCTCGACCTGCTCTATCGCCGCGAGGACCTCGCCCACCGACTTGTATCGGCTGAGGTTGCGGCTTCCGATGGTGTAGCTCTGCACGTCGGAGGAGGTCATCATGTCGAGCAGGTCGTTCAGCTTCTCGAGCTGCTCCACGCACCTCTCGCGCCTCTTGACGAGCCGCTCCCTCCGCGCGGTGGTCATTCGCGCCATGCGCATCGCCTCCTTACAGTGAGTCGGCCAGCGCGCTCTTGCGCCGGCGGGTTTTCTTCTTCTTCGGCTTCGGCGCGGCCGCGTTCGCGGGCGCGCCCTTTATCGCCTGCTCGAGCCTGTCGAAGTCGGGGTTGACTATCGTCAGGGCTGCGATCGCGTAGTTCCTGCAGTCGAGCGCCTCGTTGCGCTCGTGGCCGGGCAGCTTCTCCCATTGCCACTTGCTCGCGGTCCGCGAGGACGACAGCACGAGCCGCTCGGAGAGCAGCCCGGAGAAGAACGTCTCGTCGTAGCCCGCCTCCGGCCGCTTCGGGAAGTGGCAGTAGCGAGGCCCCGGCTCCGCGACCTTGAGCGAGCTCATGATCTGCGCCTTGCCGGCGTCCACGCCGATGGTGTAGAGCCACGCCTTGACTCGCTTGTCTCGGATGGATACCTGCGTCGGCACCGCCGTGAACGGGACGCCCTCGCCGCCCTTGCCCTTCACCGCGAACACGCGGGAGGGCTGTCGGGCGCGGGTGCGCTCGTAGACCTCTTGGGTGAAGTGGCCGCCCGAGTCGATGCATGTCATCGAGATGCGCAGGCCGCGACCGTCGCGGAAGCGGTAGACGTGGCCGACCACGCCGTCGAGGCGCGCCCATGTCTCGTCCGAGTCGGGGCGCCCGTGGATGATCCCTTTCTCGATGCCCCACGTCTCGCCCCAGCGCCCGTGGCCGACCACCTCGTACTCGAGGCGGTTGTCCTGCGTGTCGACGCCGCACGTGACGCAGAGCACCCCGTCGGGGAGCTCCACAGGCGTGCCGTCGTCGCGGCATCCGTAGTCCTCGCGCCGGGCGAGCATCTCGTCGTCGTCCACGAGGTCGCCACGGTTCTCCCATAGCTGCCCGAAGAGCGTGTTGTAGACGACCTGCAGGCGGTTCGGGTCGTCCTTCGCCTGCAGGAACTGCACCACGATCTCGCGCCACGAGAGCCACGGCGAGACGAACGCGTTCAGCCAGAAGCTGCGCACGCCGCCCTCGTCGATGGCGGAGGGGTTCGCCGCCACCCACTTCGCGGGCGACTTGCGCATCTGCTGCTCGGATGACATGCAGCCGCACGATGGGCACGCGTACTCGACGGCGCCCTCGATGCTCCACACCTTCCGGCCGTTGACCTTCTCCACGTGCGGCGTGAACCGCAGGTTGTCGAACACGATGTCGTGGTACTCGCCGCAGTGCGGGCAGCGGGTGCACCATCGCTCCTGCGTCCCCTTGCTGTAGCTGTACTCGATCGCGCTCGACCCCTTGATGGTCGGCGTCGATACCTCGATGGCCTTGGCGTTGTAGAACGTGGTCTGACGGCGGGCCGCCAGCTCCCACGGGTCGCCCTCCTCGCCGGCCGACGTCGCCCAGCGGTCGCGCTCGTCGCCGATGACGTAGCGCGCCGGCGTGGACGCGAGGGCGCTCGCCGCGTTGCTGCCGGTCATGATGAGCATCCCGCCCGGGAAGCTCTTCTGCAGGATGGTCTTTGAGACGTCCTTGCCGGACGGGGCGTCCTCTATCTTGCTCCGAAGCCGCGAGCAGTCGCGGATCATCGGCGCGATGCGCAGGCGCGAGAACTTCCTCGCGTCGTCGAGCGTCGGGTGCACGAAGATGACGGTGCCGGGGTCTTGGTCCATGAGGTAGCCGAGGCAGTTCAGCTCGCATTCGGTCTTGCCGATCTGCGAGCCGGCGACGATGACGATGCGGCGCACCTTCGGATCGGTGAACGCTCGCATCGGCTCGGCGAGGTAGGGCGTGCGCGACGTGCGCCACGGCCCGGCCTCCGCCGAGCTCTCGGGCGAGAGCCTGCGATAGCTGTCCGCCCATTCGTCGACGGTCAAGTCCTCCGGAGGGGAGAAGGACCTGACCGCCCGCGAATAGACGGCGTTCAGGTCGTCAACTCTCTGCTGCGTCGTCCTCGTCATCCGCTACCTCCCCCCATCCTTTCCTCTCGCGCATCATCGCGGCGTAGACTTCCGGGTCGTAGCGGAAGCCCATCAGCTCCTCGAGCACGTGCTCCACCTCGCGGCGGATCATTCGGCTCGCCTCGTCGGCCCCGGATGCGCCCACGACGTCCACGGCGAGCCTGCCCGGCATCGCCACGAGCATCGAGCGCACGGTGTAGACGAGCTGCTCGGTCGCGGCGCGGACGTCCTCGCTGCGGTGCATGGTGCCCTCGAGCTCGGCGAGGTGGATGCGCGCCTCGGCGGCTTTCATCTCCTTGTACTCGGCCTCGGCCTTGAGCTTGCGCTCCTCGAGGCTGGTCACCTCGTCGGTGGTCACCTCCTCCTTGAGGTAGGCGACGTACTTGCGCACGGTCTCGAGCAGGTCGTAGCGGTTGGTCTTGCCGACCTTCACGAAGTCGATGATGCCGTCGGAGGCGAACTGCTGGACGCGCCTTTCGCTAACGCCGAACGCGGCGGCGACCGTCGCGCTGTTCACCAGACCGAGCTCCATCGGCTTCGCCATGACGGCACCCCTCCCTCCGCTCGCCGTGGCAGGCGTAGCGAAACGCTAGATTTTCAAAACTGGAAAAATTCACTTTTTCTGGGCTCGCAAGCACCCCAGGCGATTCTCGTCGCCGGAAGAACCTATGAGGCTTCGAGGAATCGCTTGAGGTTGTGATTGAGTCTTTCTTCCGCGAGCTCGCCGATGTCTTTCACGGCGCGCTCGGCCACCTCGTCGGCGCCGACCATCTGAGGGATCGACACGGTGCGGAACACCTTGGCGAGCTTGTCGCCCTTGCGCTGGAACGGAAGGGTCGAGCCGCCGTTGCCGCCTGCGAGGAAGTAGGGCGAGTCGCCCGGGCGCGCGTAGGCTCCGCCCTCGCTGCCGGGCTTTGCCCAGTGGCCGATGGTCACCTTGCTGCCCTTCTTGATGGTGGCCTTGACGGTGTACCGCCGGCCACCACCGGGGGGCGCCTTGGGCGTCATCTTGAAGTGGGTGGGGGTCATGGGCGAGCCGGTGTAGGTGAGGGCGAACTCATCTATTGTTTCGCCGGATGCCCGTACCTTGCCACCGCCGCCCATGCCGCCCTTGCCCGGCTTGACGTCGCCTTGCTTCACGGCGTAGACATCCACCACGGCCTGCGCCACCTTGGTGGGGGCGCGCCGCTTCAGGTCTTTCATGGTGTAGCTCATCGCCTTGCGTGCGGCCTGCTCTTTCTTGAGGAGCTTCTGGGAGAGGCTGTTGTCCAGCAGCTTCGCTTCGAGCTTCAGCATGTGGGCACCTCCCTAGATTCAGGCCGCGCGCCCGTGGCCGTGAGGGGTGAAGGATTACCCGGATCGCCACGGGCGGCGTGCGTCTTTCGGACGGTTCGCGGCGGATGTTATTAAAACTCGCCGAGGTACTCTCCATGTGTCCACATTGCTCCACATTGCTCTCATTTACTCTCAAAGTGTCCACAACTTTGACGGCTGAACTGGGCTTTTATTTGTGGAGGAATTATGAAGGGCGGGGGAATCAGGCGAACATGCGGCGGTGGACGGCGACCAGAGACGACACCGCGCGGGAGTGGAGCCGGTAGCATTTCGCCACGTAGTCGTGCTCCTCGGTGAGGTAGTCCACGCGATCGCCGAAGAACGCGAACGCGATATCCGCCCAGTCCTTGAGGTCGAAGTAGCGCAGGCGCAGGAGCGCGCGCTGCTGGGCGTTGGTGACGCGGCATATCATCCGCTCGAGGTCGTCGTGCTCGGACTCCTCGTGGTCGATGAGCTCCGCCACGCGGAGCTCTAGGTTCTCGAGCGCGATCACGTCACGGGCCACTCCGTCGCCCGGCCCGGACGACGCCTTGCCGGGTTCGTACTTAGGGGAGCGTATGTCGCCGATCGTCTGACGCATCTGGTCGAGCCGCATCGCCTGCATCCGTAGCTCTTTTCGCAAGTCCACATACGCATCGAGCCTCTGGCGCATGGTGCGCGCGGTTACCGCCATTCATACCTCGTTCCCCTATTTTTGCCGCGTTTTCCCTTCATTTTATATCACAGGGTGGTACGGCGGTAAACGATGAAGTTTCGAGGGAGCCGGGTTTTCGGAATATGGCTCAGAGTTTTCCACAATCGCGAGCGCTGGCGATCTTCTCGAGCGCTTCCATGAACTCCTCGGACGATGCGGAAACCTGCGCGAGGAACGCGTTGATGTCGATGCCGAGCTGGCGCATGGCCTCGGCCAGCTCCTCGAACGACACGGCAGCGCCGGCGGTTGCGGGTTCTGCCGGCTTCGGGGGCGCCTTGCGCTTCGGCTTCTCCTTCCGCCGGTACCCGTACTTCGCCATGATGCGGTCCATGGCCTCGCGCGCTGCCTTGCGCTCGCCCTCGGTCGCGCCGCGATCGGCGAGCGCTTTCAGCTTGTCGAGGCGGGCGCGGTCGTGCTTGGTGATGTTCATTTGCGGCGCCTCTTTCCGCGCGGGGCCACGCGCTGGCGGCCTTTCGGCTGCTTGCGCTGGGTTCTTTCGTATGCGTCAACGATGCCGCCGGCCATGCGCTCTGCTTCTTCGGCGATCACGTCAGCGAGGCCTCCCATCGCGTCGAGCACGCCGTCGAAGTCAGGCGAAACCGCACCCTCGGCGCATTCCCCGTTTGGCACGGTCTCGGGCCGTTTTTGCCCCACCTCGCGGAACTGGGCGAGGTTGAACACGCCCGGGACCTCCTCGAAGGTCACGCAGGTGATGCCCCCTGCCTTGAACGGTGCATGTTTTACGGTCACGACCTGCAGGTTCTCGATGAAAGAGCTGCGCTGCCCGCGCTTGAGAGCGAGCTTTGAACCTATCGAAACGGCCATTTTCGGCCTCCTTCCTTCTCACCTTCTCCAAAGAATTACCTGTTCTTTGGGAATCGGGCATGCGGGGTGCGGTGCGCGCATGCGCTGACCTTGGCGTTTCGCGCTTTTCAGGTTTCGGACCCCCTCGGACTTTTGGCAGACTTTTGGCAGTTTTGCCCTTCGCCTCCCATGGCCTGCGCGATCCGACGCGAAACGGCCAGCGCGTGCTCGGCGAACTCCCGGGCCGTTGTACCTGCTTTTCCCAGTTCAGTTAGGTTTTCTGCCGCTTCTCGGGCGGGAATCTTGCCGAGGTCCGCAGGGATGTCGATCGTCAGTTCTCCGAGTTCCATTCGTGGATGTCGCCTCCGTTCGGTCGGTGCGGTCGCGTGGCTCGCCCGCACCTCGGGCACGACACGCGCCATCGCACCCCGTTTCGCGTCCTCTTCGATGTCCGCACGGGTTCGCAGGCGCATCGGCGGCAAGGTCTCAGCTCGGCTGCCATAGTCTGCCCTCCTTCGCGAGCCGGGAGAGGTGCTCCTCGGATATGGTCACGATGTGCTCGCAGAGCTCGTCGGGGATGCGGCTGCGCTCCACCGATCCGGAGCGGCCCTGCGTTCCGGTCTTGGCGCCGCGCGGTGCGGCGGTGTGGCACGGGTAGCCGTTCTTGCACATCGGCTTGAAGCGCGGGTCCGGGTGGTTGGTCCAGATGTCGGTCGGCTTCATGCGGTCGTCGCCGTACTGGCAGTACGTCACGGTGTAGCGCTCCAGCCCGTGCATGAAGTCCATCTTCCTCATGCCGCCGCGCGGGTTTTCAATGAACCATAGGGGGGGGGGACAGCATCAGCATCAGGTTGTGCAGGTGCATGTTCACCCGGTCGCACGCCCGTGCGTAGTCGCTCACACCGGCGAGGTTTCCGCTGTCCTCGCGGGTGCGGTGGTGCGATATGGCCGCTATCGAGTACGTGGTGCAGTCGGGAGAGGCCCATACCACGTCCACATGCCCGATCCGCTCCACGATGTCGCGGGCGTACACGTTCATGACGTCGTCTTGGATGTCGATGTCCGGGAACTGCTCGTCCCAGTCCACCGAGAGGACCTCGTGGCCGTGGCGCTCGAAAGCGCGGCCGATGGATCGCGTGCCCGCGAACAGCTCCAGCACCTTCATCGCGCCTGCTCCTTCCCGGCTTCGGCCATGAGGTCGAGCCACTCGTTGAAGCCCTCGACGACGGGCGCGGTGTTGTTGTCGTCCGCCCACCCGCAGAAGCCGATGAAGCCGTCGCGGTTGAACGAGATGCACTCGCGCATCTGGAAGTAGTGGGCGTTCATGAAGAAGTACGCCTCGGCGATCGTGCCGTTGCTCTTGTGCTTCACCCTCGTCTTTCGGCTGAGCGTCATGGATGACCGCACGGGGGTCAGGGCCTCCTTGCGCGCCTTTTTGAACGCCTTGTTCAGCGTCATGGTGAGCATCAGCAGCTCGCCGTCGGTGATGTCGGCGTAGGTGAGGCCCATGGCCTCGAACCTTGCCCGCGCCTGCTTTCGCGCGTCGGTCGTTACGTCTTTTCCGTTCTCCATGTTTCCTCCTATGCCTTTTCGACCACGGCGCAGCAGTCGTCGTCGCAGTTGAAGTTCCAGAGCAGCTCCCAGAAGCTGATGAAGTTGTCGTTGAAGCAGAAGTCCGGGCGGTTGTCGCAGCCGGTGCATTCCTTGATCTTGCCCGCTATGGCGTCCCAGTCGATGACGTCCTCGAACGCGATGCCGTAGGCTCCGCACTCGAAAGCCGCCTCGCCGGCGATGCCGAAGAGCTCCACGCGGTCGCCGACCCGGATCCGGTTTCCCGATGCGTCGAGGACGCCGGTGAACGGGCGCGCGAGCCTCTCTTTGGCGATGTGGTAGACGTCCGTCAGGTTGCACGGGCAGTCGGGTTCGGGGGCGCCGACGATCCGGGCGATGCGGTCCGCGAAGCCCTGAAGGTCCTCGGCTCGCAGCCCGGTCGATGACGGCGCCTGAGCGTTCCACGCCTTGATGGCCGCCTCCTCGCTCACGTACATCGTGTCCATGGGCGGCTCGTGCAGCGACCAGAAGCAGGCAGGATCGTGGTCGATCTTCACGACGACGCCCTCGTGCCCGCTATGGAAGCGCATCGGCTCGAGGTGCGCCCTGCCGCCGCATTTCTCGCATCCCTTGAGCGGCGTGCTCGGTTTCATCTCCATCATTCGGTTCCTTTCTTGATGTGGCACTCGGCTCCCCAGCGCTTGCACCATTTCCTGACGGCCTCGGCCTGCCGGAGGCACCACTCCCGATCCTCGGCGGTGACCTTCGGGCCGTAGTTCCAGCGGCCGAACACCACGCGGTCCACGAACGGGACGAGCGAGAGGACCTCGGCCGCATCCCACGTCTGGCCGCATGTCTCGAGCTGGATCGCGGGCGTGGGGAACGGCTCCATCGAGACCCATGTGCGGCATCCCTCCTCGTGCATGATCCGCAGCGACCGCGCGCGGAACTCGACGGGTGCGGCTCCCGGCTCCCATGCGGATCGGAACTCGTCGCAGGGCGTCACCAGCGATATGCCGAAGAGGTTGTCCGGGTGGAGCTCCTGCGAGTACATGCTCGCCGCGACGCCGCTGCTGGCGCGCAGGGTCGTGAAGTCGTCGCCCTCGCAGAAGTCGCGCTCGATTCGCGGGAGCGCGCCCTTGGTGAGCATCGTCACCGGTATGCCGCGCGCGTTGAGCTCGCCCACGGCCCGCAGGGTGTCCGCATGGATGAGCTCCATGGTTCGCCGGTTCGAGCATCCGACGGACCATGGCAGCGGGTCGGTCGTGAAGCACATATGGACGCGCTCGACAGGCTCCTTGCGCTTCGCGTCGAGCTCGCGGACGAGCTTCCCGATGACGTCATCGACGGGTCTCGGCGTCATCCACTCGCCCTCGCTCGAGGCGGTGCCGAACCGCTTCGCGGCGAGGTAGGCGTAGCACGGGTAGCGGCAGCCGTGGGCGCATCCCTGCACGTGGTTCATGGTGTAGACGCCCGGCCCGTCCATGTACTCGACCTTGCTCTTGTAGAGCAGGCGCTTCTTCTCGATCGTTTCCATCAGTCCTCCTTCATGGCGGCGCATCCGCCGATGCGGCACCGCCATCCGTCGCGGAACCTCTCCGTGCTTTCAGAGCCGGGGCACATGGAGAACGGGTCAGGATCGACGTTCGTGTAGTAGGCGACCCACTCGCGGTAGACGTCGAAGGACTGGCCGCACCGCCGACACCAGACGGTCGTGCGGTCCTCGAAGTCCGACCCCTCCCATTCGTCGTAGGTCGCCTGCTGCTCGTGTCCGCAGTAGGGGCATGTGTAGTCGCCGATCTCCGGCTGTTGGGGCTTCGCGTAGGCGATCGACTGCGGGGCGCCCTTGAGGCCGAGGTACTCGAGCAGGATCGGCGGGTTCAGAACCTGCGGGCGCGGGGCGAGCGAGATGGCCGTGGCGGTTTCGCATCCGTCGAAGTAAGCGAAGAAGTCCTCGCGCGATATTCCCGGGGGCATGATCGCGGCGCACTCGCTGCAGTACTCCCAGATGGCCTCTGGCGTGCCGGTGTGCACGCAGTTCACGCCCACGTATGCCTGCGCGTACGGTCCGGTGCCGGCGATGTGGACGTACAGGCCGTCGATGTCGCGGGCGGGTGCCTTGCGCCTGAACTCGTAGCGCTTGGTGCCCTCCATGATCCGGTCGGCGTAGGGCTGTTTGACGGTCAGCACGGCGTCCATTATTCGACGACCCCCAGCTCTTTCAGCTTTTCGTGGTAAGTGACGAAGCAGCAGTCAGCGCCCCAGCCCATTTCGCCGAGGTTCACGCAGGTGTCCTCGCAGCAGCACTCGTGCATGGGTGCTATCGCGTCGTGCATCTCGCGTGCGACTTCGGCCAGCTTCTCGTAGCGCTGCTCGAGGGTCATTTCGCTGTCTTGGGGGGGCTAGGTCAAAGCCGTCGGCCGCATACGCCCCTCCCAGCGAAGGATCGGTGAACACGCACTCCTGCCCTCCGATCGTGGCCACGTTTGTCACCGTGAACACCTCGCCGACATGGCTGCGGGCGTCCATGTACTTGTCGTTCAGGCGCACTTTGTCGCCGATGTTGAATCTTGGCATTGCTGGCTCCTTCTATTCGGGTTTGAAGAACAGCAGCCAGTGGGTCTTGCTGTTCGTCGGCTTTCGGTTTCCGCACACCGGCTTCGCCGGGGCGCATTTCAAGATTTCAGATAGCGCCACGTGGCACTCGTTCCATTTGAAAACGAGGGTGCCTGCCGGGCGAAGCACGCGCCAGCACTCGGAGAACGCGCGCGTCATCCATTCGCGCCAGTCCTTCGGCAGCTTGCCGTACTTGTCGACCATCCATCCGCTCCCGCGCAGGAGGTGTGGAGAGTCGAATATCACGAGGGGGAATGTGCCGGCATCGAACGGCAGCTCCGTGACGTCGGCAGCCATGTCCGGCTTGACCTTGAACGATCGGCCGTCGCAGAGCGTCTTGGCGAAGTCCTCCCGGATGTCGCAGAAGAGCACCTGCGGGTTTTCGTGGTCGAAGTAGAACATTCGGGCACCGCAGCAGGGGTCTAGGATAAGGGGGGGGGGGTCGTTTTCGGATCGCTCACGCGGATCACGCAGCCTTGGGCGCGCCGTCGAGCCATTCCTTGACCGTGCGCACCTCGGCGAGGCCGTAGTGGCGCAGAATCTCGGCCACTTGGAACTCGAGGCACGCGCCACGGCTCGAGGTCCACCCGTCGAGCATCGCCACGGCGTCGGCTTTCGCGAGGCGCGAGAGCGACTGGTGCATGGCCTCTTCCCATCCGGTACCGGGCTTGATCGTGTCGTGTGGTATCTCCACCTCGCACCCCAGCGCCTCGTGCAGCTCGCGGGCTGCTTGCTCGAACGCCGGGCGGTTGTCGTTCTCGATGTTCGATACCGGCCCTATCACGTAAATCCTCATCACTTCACCTCCAGACCGTCGAGCAACTTGCCCGGCGTCGTGTTGAACATATCGGCCATCGCCACGATCGTCGCAGCGCTGGGGCTGCTGACGCCGTGCAATGCGCGGAACGCGGTAGCGGGATCGACCCCGTAGAGATTCGCGGCTTTCGTGAGGTTCTTCACGCCGCTGCGTTTCTTCGCGGCAAGGAGCCTCCGCGACAGCTCCTTGCGCGATTCCGGGGTCAGCTCGTTGCGCGGCATCTATGCCCCCGGCTTGAGGAGTCCGCCCGCGAGGTCGTAGAACCTCTGCTTGCGGGCGCGCTCCTTCTCGATCTCCGCCGGAGTCGCAGTGGCCGGCGCGGCTGCGCACGCTGCGGCGTCAGCACACAGCGGCTGGGTGTAGCGCATCCCGATCCTGTGCCGCCCGTGCTTCGCGTCCCAGAGCTTGCAGGCATCCTCGGGTGTCCCTCCGTGGGGTCCTTCGGCACCGCACTCGAGGCAGGCGACGTACCAGAACGGGTCGCTCGGCTCGTACTCCCCGGAGAAGAGCTCGAGCTCCTCGTCGTCGCAGTGTGGGCACGACATCTCCGGTCGCGCGTCGTTTGTCTGAGCGTCTCTCTTTGTCATTCCTGTTCCTTTCCCTTTTCGATCCTTTCAACCGTCTCGATGCGCTTTCCTATCCAGAGCATCACGGGGACGGCCATGGAGTTGCCGAGCGCCTTGTACCTGAGCGTATCCGGGCACTCGTCCGCAGGCTTGCCCCTGAACGGGACGGCGGTCCATCCGTCGGGAAACCCCTGCAGGCGCTCGCACTCCACCGGCGTGAGCCTGCGGATGACCATCCCGAGCGAAGGGTCGCGGTATGCGATGGGGTTCTGGTAGTTCATGGAGAAGCCGCCGTTGGGCTTTGCAAGAAGCGTGCCCGACATCTCGGTCACTACGTCGTAGTTCCTGCAGTTGATGGCGACGCACGGAACGTCGCCGCCCACCTTGAGCGACCCGGCGAGCTCCACGTCTATCGCCGAGCGCGCGTTGCTGTCCGCGACGCAGATGACGGGCGGGGTCTTGCCTTGGCTCGCCGTTTGGGATGGGCAGAGCTCGATCGCGGCGGCTTCAGGGTTCGCTCCTGCCGGGAGGCATATCGTGGGCACTTGGTTGGTTCCGCTTGCAGCCGCCCGCAGCGTCGGCGATACCTCGCATCCGACGGCGACGGATCCCGACGTCGCTGACTGGCCGGCGCAGAATGCGAGCACGGGCTGCTGTGTGACCACCGGGACGTCCATCGTGTTGAGCGTGTACGAGAGCTCCTCCGAGTATCCCGACCCGTTGCATCCGAAGTGCGCACCCCGGGCGATGTCGCCCTGCACGCAGTAGGTCACCCCGGCGGTAGCTCCGGAAGGATCAGGCCCAGATGCCGGCACATTGCCATCTTGAGGGTATAGGTCGGACCGCCGGTACCTTCCGACTCCGCCGAAGCGAGGAGCTTTCTGATCGCCTGCAGGCGCAATGTATCGTCCAGCAGCAGCGGTAAGGGCTTGTCTCTTGTGGTGGCTCGACGGATGATCCCACCGCAGGCTTTCGCGCTCGAAGAGTACCGAGGCGGCACATCCGACTCGAGAATGTCCGACAAGAAACATGCGACGGCGCCGCTGTGCCACTCCGGCGAATTGAGCGTCAAGAGTTCGCCATGCGCACGAATACCCGCATTGCTCCAGCTCCCTTTGGAGCGTGTCGAAAGCATCTCCTCCCGACTGGGAAAATACTCCAGGCACGTTTTCCCATAGCACCCAGCGCGGATGAAGGTCCCGTACAGCTCGGACGTACTCGAGCATGAGCTGACCTCTTTCGTCCATGAGTCCCGCTCGCTTTCCGGCAATCGAGAACGCTTGGCAAGGTGATCCTCCGACCACAAGGTCAACTGATCCGGCATATTCGCTCCAATCTATCGTCGAGACGTCGCCGAGGTTGGGGACGTCGGGGAATCGGTGCGCGAGGCACGCGCAGGCAAACGGGTCGATGTCCGCGACGGCCACGAGCTCCCATCCGAGCTGCCTCCACGCCACGCTCGCCGCCTCGATGCCGGAGAACAGGCTCACGTACCGCATCAGAAGCACCCCGCGAACATGCGGCCCTGCGCTGATTCGGCGTCCAGACGGTCGCGGGCGACGCCGAAGTAGCCGGGGTCGATCTCGCAGCCCACGAAGTCGCGCCCGCAGTTCAGGCAGGCCACTCCCGTGGAGCCTGACCCCATGAAGGGGTCGAGCACCGTGTCGCCGGGGTCGCTCATGGACAGGACCGCCTGCTCGAGCAGCGGCACGGGCTTCTCGTTTTGGTGGTGCAGCTTGTCGGCCGACACGCGCATGTGCCTCCACACGTCAGGCCACCTCTTCCCGCGTATGGCCGGCGCGCCCTTGGTCGCGAACATGAGCACCTCGTACTGGTAGCCGAACGCGCCCTTCAGGTCGCCTGCGGTCGTGGTCCCCTTGTCCCAGACGATGCGGTTCTTCACCGTGAACCCCCCCCCTGCGAGTATTTCGGCCACCTCGTCTTGGCGTTTCCACGCGCAGAACATGAAGCAGGCCGAGTCGTTCTTCAGCAGGCGGTACAGGTGCGGCACCACGGCCTCCACGACCGACAGGTCGCGGTCGTTCTCGATCTCCCGGGCGAAGCGGTGCGGCTCGGTGCGGTGCCCGGTCTTGTAGGCGATGCCGTAGGGCGGGTCGGTCACCACGAGGTCGATGCAGCCGCCGGGAAGCCCGGCGAGGTAGTCGATGCAGTCCCCGTGGTGGATGTGCAGCGGCGTGTCGAACGCGGGCGCGGTCATCGGGTGACCCTTTCGGACTCGCGGATCGCCGCGTATGCGAACAGCGCGATCACGATGCCGCAGGCGATGCGCGCGATGGGTGGTTTGCGTCGTTTCTTGGTCATGTCGTCGCCTCCTAGAACAGGTCGGACAGGTCGTAGGGGTCGCCCGGATCGGTCGCGGTCTCTTCGGGCTTCGGCTCCTCCTCGGGCAGGTACTCGCCGTACGGCTCTTGGTAGAAGTCGTACGGCAGCTCGTCCTCGGCGAACTCGTGGGGCACGGCCTGACCGCGCGAGATGTGGCAGCAGCACTTCGAGCACATGAACTCGACCTTGTGCACCCAAACCCGTCCCGTGCGCCGCGCGGTGTAGCGGCCGGTCTTTTCGGTGACCTCCTCCAGCACGTCGTCGGGACCCCACGGCCCCTTCTTCTCGGGGCGCTTGCCCGTCTGCACCTGCCGCTTGTGCCGGCCACGGTTGTCCTGCACGTAGAGCTTCCGGAGCATCCCGCCGCAGCGGGGGCAGGCGAGCTCCTGCTCGAAGGTGAAGTTGGGGGTCTCGCGGATCATCTCGCTCCCTTCTCGCGGTCCTCGGTGAGCACCTTCCGCACGAGCGGGATCGGGGAGCCGCATTTGTTTCGGTTGAACTTGTCGAGGGCGCCGGATATGAGCTCGAAGCACCGACCGGTGCACTCGGCGTCCTCCGGGCATGTGGCGGGGCATGTGGCGGACACGGCGGCGGCGAAGCTGGCGACGTCGCAGTCCGGGGCCTTGTATCGCAGGTGCATCACGAGGGCGTCCCACGGGGTGTCGTGCATCTTGCCCATGCCGTCGTCGTAGAGGGCCTCGCCGCGCATCTGCGAGAGGCAGGAGAGGGGGTATGGCTGCTGCTGGCGCTTGGTTCGCGAGTCGGGAGGGGTTCGGAGAGCCTTGGAGAGGTTCGAGATGGCCGCGTCGATGTCGCGGGCCTTCTCTTCATCTTCTCTTTCGTTTAAGTTCTCTTCTCTTTCCTTCTCTTCTCTTCTCTTCTCTTCTCTTAGGGGGCAGGATTCCTCATCGTGTTGCAACGTTGCAGCATCATGTGTGCATGATGTAACAGAATGCCCTGCCTGCGGTTTCTCGCCGTTCTCGTCGGCTTCGGGCATGTCGTCGCATGGTGCATCATCATGTGTGCAAGATGTAACATCATGTTGCGGCGTTGTAGCAGGCGGCAGCATCTTGCCCCCGTCGCCCTCTTCGTCGGGCAGAAGCCACCGCCTTTGCGACTCGGGGATGGTCCCCGTTCGCCGGCTCGCCACGATGTAGTAGCGCCGCTGGATGCCGCGCGAGGTGAGCACCTTCGCCTGCTCCCATATGCCGCGATCGAACAGCCCCACGTCCACGCAGTCGGCTATGAACGCGTCCAGCTCCTCCGGCGTGTAGCCCATTTGCTGGGACAGGCGCACGCGACGCTGCAGCGACATCTCCGCCGCGAAGCCCTCGCGGTATATGTCGGCCAGCAGGTCGATGAGGCGTCCGAACGCCGCATAGCCCGCGCCCGCATCGTAGCCTCCCGCCTTGGTGGCGTAGAGGTAGCGCAGCGCGAACACCTTGTCGTCGTCTTTGATGTCGGTCTCGATGCAGAAGTAGTCGATCCCCATCTTCTGTTCCTTCATAGGGCACCTCCTTCCATCTGCTCGGCCCTTCGGGCGAACTCGGCGAACGCCTCGACCGCAGCCGCGTCGCGGCCGGGCATGAGGTGCCCGTAGAGGGCGAGGCTTGTTGATTCCTTGGCGTGCCCCAGCCGCTCCTTCACCTCGACGAGGTTGGCGCCGTTGAGGATCATCCACGTGGCGTGCGTGTGCCGCAGGGTGTGAAAGTGCGTGTCCGCCGGAAGCCCCAGCGGATCGCGTATCTGGTCGTCGAAGTAGTGCGAGAGGTCCGAGGCGCGCATGTATCCGCCGTCTGGCGTGGTCACCACCATGCGCAGCACGTCGCCGGCATGGGGCACCACCTCGTCGGCCCATTCGAGGTGCCGGCGGAACTCGGCCACCGGGTCCTCGTAGATGGTGATGTTGCGGCTCTTCTTGCCCTTGGTCTTTTCCTGCCGGATGACCTCGCCGTCGTCCTCGACCATCGTGCAGTGGATGTGCAGGTTAGACCTCCACAGCTGCGCGTCTGTCGTGGATATGGCGCACGTCTCGCCGGCGCGGGTCCCGTGCCAGTAGCCGATGTAGGTGGCGAACGCCACCATGCGCGCGCGGATCGCCTCCGGGGAGGTGTCGGTGCAGCGCATCGCTCCCTTGAGGTAGGCGGTCAGCTTCGCCGCCTGCGCCTCGTCGTAGGCTTTCGCCTCGGCGACGTCGGGCATCCACGACGGCACGGAGAGCATCGGGTTGTTGTCAACGATCCCGTGGGCCGCGAAGTGCTTGAACGCGCCCTGCAGGAGCCAGTGAATCTTGAGGACGGTGTTGGGCGATATGGTGCCGCCCCGGCGGCTCTCCTGCATGAGCACCACGCTGTACAGCTGCTGCGCCGTGGCCGACGTGAACTCGTCGGCGCGCATCGAGCCGACGTTGGGCGCGATATAGCATCGCAGCGTTGAGCGGTGCGTCTTGATGGTGTTCTTCGGCACGCGCTGGGCGGCCATGAGGTCGATGTAGCTCTCGATGAGCTCGACGATCCGCGACGAGACGCCGAACTTGGCTGCCTCAGTTTGCTGCTCGAGCCACCGTTCGGCGAGCTTCTCGGCCTCGGCCTCGGTGCGCGCCTGCGGGAAGCGCTTGTACGGCCGGATCGGCTTCTTGGTCACCTTGTTCATGCCGAGGTAGGGCCGGGTGAAGTAGATGCCGTCCTTGTCCTGTTTGACGAGCTTGCGGCGCTTCACCTGCGCCCCCGCTCCCGATCGTGCTCGACGATCTTCTCGCAGGCTTTCTCCATGACGTCGGTTATGCGGTCCGGCTCCATCTTGCCGTGCATGGCGCGGAACGCGCGCTGCACCGTTTCGGCGAGCTCCGAGCGGTCCTCGGCCTTGGCGAGCCGGAGGTTCCCGCGCGCCAGCACGTCGAGCGCGGCGATGAAGCCGAGTGCGAACTCGCCCTCGCCGTAGCTTGCCTCCTTCGAGTTGAAGAGGTCCTCCACGACGCCGTGCATCGCGTCCTCGAGCCTGCCCTCGAGCTTCCACGGCTCGAGGCGACAGAAGACGCCCACGTTGCGCACGATGATGAAGTCGTAGCCCATGGGGTCGAACGAGAGCTGCGGGCTCATGCGAGCGCCCCGTAGCGCATCTCGTATACCTTCAGCTGGTTGCGCAGGATGCCGTTGTCGGCGCGCAGGCGGGCGTTCTCGGCCATGATGGCCCGGACGTCCGGGCACGGCACCGGATCGCTCTCGGTGGTGACGTTGCGGCGCAAGGTCGTGCGCTCGATCTTCTGCGGGGCGTCCTTCGCCCCGATGATGGGGAACGGGACCATGCTGCGCAGCGGGTTGCGCCGCTTCGGCGCCTCTGCTGCGGTCCCTCTCGGTATGGTGATGATGTTTCCCACGCTAGACCACCTCCCTCTTGCGCGCGGGAGCGGCCTGCTGGTAAAATGGGCTCGTCTTTATGACGTTTGCGCCCTTGGTTTTAGCGAGCCGGGCGCATTCTTTTTTACGCGGCATCCGCGACCACCCCCTGAAGCGCCCCGTGAGTTAGCGGACGGAACGCGCGGGCTATGTCGCGGGCTGTGCGGTTGCGGGGTACGTGGACGCGGGCGGTGCCGTGGGCGCACGATACGTCGTGGACGCCTGCGCGCATGGCGGTCGCGTCTGCGGCGGCTTTCTTTGCCATGGTTCCCCTCCTATTTCCTTGTGTTCGGTCAGATGGCTTATTTGGCGGTTGGTTCTTTCTTCCTGAAGTCGTCGGGGTCGAGCGCCACGATCCAGCGCCCTCCGATCTTCTGGCAGGAGATGCAGCGTCGCTCTACGCGCCGGCGCATCGCTTTCTGGGTTATCCCCATCACCTCAGCGGCTTCGGAGATCGTGAATATCTCGACGGCCATTTCCGGCCCCCTTCCCGGCTTCGCGGTAGAGGCGCACGGCGATCGTCGCGGCGATGCCCACGATCACGATGCACACGGCCAGAACGACGGCGGCGACGATCGCGGCCAGCGCGCACATGCCGATGGTCTCGATCGTCATGCCGCCACCTCTTCCGCCTCGGGTTCCACGCGCTTGAACAGCTCGCACATGGGGATGGTCGGCCAGAACGTCGCCTGCACGGCGATCGCGCCGGAGATGGGGAACTCGCCGGACTTGCCGGTGATCCACCCGCCGACGCACTCGGACGTCTTTCCCACCACGCGCGCGATGTCCTCGCGCGACACGTTGTCGCGCGTCATCTCGGCGGCGAGGTTGGGGTATACCGGGGGTAGCTTGCGTGCCATCTTCTGCTCCTTTCCTGTCGGTCGAATAGGCGCGAACATGGCGGCTGGTAGAATCTTTCGTGCATGTGAGAGGAGGTGAAACGTGGAAGATTTCAGGGATTACTACTACGGTTTGGCGATCGACGGCGAGCTCAAAGCCGCGCAGGATAGATTGAAGCGCGCGGCAGAAAGCCACGGCATCGACTCCGAGACCATCGAGCTGCTTTTCGACTACGCCGACGAGCTCGTGAACGTCAAGACAGAGGCTCTGCTCGCTTTTCTAGCTGCTCGAGGATGACCTCGACGAGCTTCGGCTCGGCTTCGCGATACGCAGCGAGGACCTCTTTCGCATCCTTGCGGTGCACGTTCGCCCTCATGTGAGCGCAGTAGCTCTTCACCGACGCCGCAGCGTCGTAGGCGCTGTAGCCATTCTCGTCTTGCATCCTGTCAAAGATGCCGTCTGAGGCGAGCCTCTGCACGCGGCTCGGATGGATGCCGAGCAGCTTGGCGAGCTCGCGGGTCGATAACAGCCCCTCCGGGGCGATCCGTTCGTGGCCCTCTATGTCCTTGAGGACGTCGCGAACCTCGGACGGATCGCCCTCTATCGTTATCTTCATGGGCAGCTCCGTTTCTGCCGCCATGTTCGTGCCTATTCGATTCTCAAGATGCCGAAATTATGCTGTGGCATAACTTCCGAGTTAGAGAATACACTATTCCTAAAGAATGGCAAGGTACAAACGGGAGATTTTTAGTTTTAGTGTAATTTTCTTCTGCCCTCATGTATAATCAGTGCCCGAGAGGAGGCCCAAACCATGACTAACCGCATCCAGGACCTTTTCTCCGAGCGAGGGATTAAGGTTGCGCCCTTCGCAAGGGAGAACGACATAACGCCGTCAACGCTCTACGCGATCATTAGCGGAAAAACGGCATTCGAAAACATCGGCATCAGCATCTTTATCAAGATCGCGGAGGGATTAGGGATGACAGCCGAGGAGCTCTACTACGGAACGCCGCCCACGGCGCCGGAGTATTCGGACGTGAGGCAGACGGCCCTCAACGGCTACTTCGAAAGCATGAACGAGGGCGGCAAGGACACGCTGGTGGCATCGGCCCGGCTCATGGCCGGCAGCCCTGACGTTAGGGTAGAAAAAAATAGCGGAGAAGATATACCGCTACAGACCGCGATGGGAGCCTAAAGCATAGGGCGGAAGGAGAAACCATGGAATGCCCGAAGTGCAACTCGGAGAACGTGATTGTCCAGATGGCACAAGACTCGGAGAAAACGTCGAAGAAGGGCGTGGGCTTCGGAGGCCATATGAACAATGCCGCGCGCGCTGTCACTGCCGTTAGCACGCTTGGCATGTCGAATCTCTTCTGGAAGAAGAGCAAGGGCACGAACAAGACGAAGGTGAAGAACAAGGCGGTTGCCGTATGTCAGAACTGCGGCCACATGTGGGACGCCTGACAAAATAAAAGACCACGCGCTACGGGTTGCAGCCCTACGCGTGGTCTCGCCAAATAAACCATCTGCCCAACCAGTTAAGGAGGGAGCGGTTTGTCATATTCTATCACGCTTCCCCCGGGGCGCTATGCGATGCTTTTGCGAAAAAGCCGCGAGGACGAGGAAGCGGAGGCCGAGGGCCAGTACGAGACGCTGCGCTACCATGAGGGGCAGCTGAACCGCCTCGCGGACAGCTTCGGCATCAGGATCGCGGAGGAGGACATCTACCGCGAGCTGCAGTCCGGCGAGATTCTCGCCGAGTGCCACAACGTCCTGCGCTTGGTCGAGAAGGTGTCGGCGGGCTATTACGTGGGGGTGCTCGTGGTGTCCGGCGAGCGCCTGACACGCGGCGACCCCGTGGATCGCGGCACGATCCTCTCGTCGTTCACCTACTCGCGCACGCTCATCATCACACCGCAGCGCATCTATGACCCCACCATCGAGCAGGATATGTTCATGCTCGAGATTGAGCTGCTCATGGGGCGGCAGGAGCTCGGACGCATCAATTACCGCTTCGCAAACGGCAAGGTGAATAAATCGACCGAGGGCCAGTACCTCGCGGCCCGGGCGCCCTTCGGCTGGGACAAAATCGTCGTGGACCGCCGCAAGACGATCCGCCCGAACTCCGACGCGCCGCTCGTGGTGTCGTGGTACGAGGAGCTCGCCGCCGGCAGGACCACCTGCGGGCGCATCGCCGACGACCTGAACGCGCGCGGCGTCCCGTCGCCCACCGGCGGCCTGTGGACGGCCCTAACCATCGCCCAGATCATCCGCAACCCCGTGAACAAGGGCTACGTACGCTGGGGGCTGCAGAAAACGGTCACGGAGTTCACCTCCGACTTCCAGAAGGTGAAGCGGCGCTACCGCGCCGACGACGAGGACGTGGTGCTCGAGAAGGGCCTGCACGAGGGCATCGTGTCCGAGGAGCTGTGGGCGGCGGCCGTGGCGAACATCACCCACGAGACGCGCAAGCGCCGCTCGTACGAGCAGCGCGATCCGCTCGCCGGGCTTCTGGTGTGCGCCGGGTGCGGGCGTGCCATGCACCGCGTCACGTGCGGCGAGGGCATACCCGAGCGCTACACGCACCCCAGCGTGAACCGGCGCGAGTGCTGGCAGACGGGCGCCACCGTGGCCGACGTCATGGCGCTCCTGTCCGAGAGCCTGCAGGCGGTGTGCGCCGACATGGCCGTGGCCGACGACGAGGGCGAGGACGAGCGCAAGGCCACGCTCAAGCGGGCGGACCTCATGGAGGCCGACGCCGCCGAGGCGCAGGCGGGCATCGAGCGGCTGTTCCGGCTCGTGGAGAAGGGCTTCATAGAGGACGAGGACTTCTACGCGCGCAAGGTCCGGCTCGACGAGCGCATCAAAGAGGACCGCAAGCAGGCGGCCATGCTCCGGGGCGAGGCAGAGGGGATGCTCGACACCGAGCAGCGCATGACCTACCTGCGGCAGGCCATCGCCGAGGTCGAGGACTACGAGGGGCGCGCCCGCGAGGTGAACGAGGTGCTGAAGCGCCTGCTGGATCGCATCGAATACCGCAAGGAGAAGGGCGGCCAGCCCCACATCGAGGTGTGGCTGCGGTAGCTTCCGAACTTTCGCCGAACTTTTCCTGAACTTTCTCGCCATTCTCGCTTGCCTTATTCTAACGTTTGCGTTATAGTTAAGACATAAGGAAACGACGGAAGGGGCAGACGATGACGAAGATGACCGAAACGCAGGCTCGCAAGCTGTATGAGATTGCCGAGAAGAACATGCCAGCAGTTGCCGAGCGAGGTGACCTTGAGACCCGCCACAGCGACAACGCCGACTTTCTTGATCTTTCCGTATGGGGAACCCAGTGGGCACTCGAGGGCGCTTTCAACTTCGGGCGCGGAATCGAGAAGAAGCTGACGAAAGCTCAGCAGCGCAGCATCTACGAGATCGCAGCGAAGAACTTGCCGGGGGTTGATGGCCGTGGCGACCTCGAGGAGCGCAAGTGCGACGACGAGGACTTCTTCTGGGGTTCTGTTTGGGGTATTCAGCAGGCGCTCGAGGATGCTTTCAATCTCGGGCGCGCGGCCGCTAAGTAAGGTTTTGTCCGGGATAAGGAGGAGTGAACATGACACGCTACGAGAAGCCGTATCTATTGAAAATCGACGCGACGTCGAAGGTCCGAGGAGATCGCAGGTTCAATGACAACCGCTCGGTATATAAGGACCTGCGCGCAGCTGTAAAGATGGCGGAGAGGCTGGCGACAAACAACGGCGATGCCGAATACTGGATACACCATCACATCTGGATCATCGACCGAAACGCCGACGAGGGCGAGTGCATCGTGTTTGACTGGAAACGGGAGGAGGCAGTATGAGCGAATGGATGACGGTTGCCGACGCCGCAAAAGAGCTCGGGGTAAACCAGAGCCGGGTGCGCCAGCTCTGCATTTCTGGCAACCTTGCCGCCCAGAAGTTCGGGAAGATGTGGATGGTATCGGCGGAAGCCGTGAAGGATCGCGCGAAGAACCCACCGCGATCCGGGCGTAGATGGTAAGGAGACGGCTGCGCACGATCGAACAGCGACGGCGCCGGAAGTCATAAGGAGGAGCTATGACAAACTGGGAGAAGTACTTTAGTGAACCGTGGAAGGCAGCGGAGATGCAGATCGAATGGGGCACTGCCGGCCAGCTTACAAAGCCGCACGACGGGTTTGTGATTCGACGTTTCGACATCGACGAGATGGATCACCCCGAGGAGGTCGCTTTCGTGCCGGCAGAATACGAAAACCCCGCACCGCTCTATGAGTGGATGATAAGCCGAGCGTGATATAAGAGATTGCTATGTTGACACTTGCAATATGCACGCTGCTGGCCGTGGGCCTCGTACTGTTCGTCGTTGCAGTCCTTCGCCTCGCATGGATCGGCCTGCTCTACGCATGGCGGGCGTTCCTCCACGTGTCCTGCGCGATCGTCGCCCGCATTTCCCGGCGCGATATTTCCTGAACTTTCTCGCCATTCTCGCTTGCCTTATTCTAACGTTTGCGTTATAGTTAAGACATAAGGAAACGACGGAAGGGGCGGCAATGATCACCATCACGACGAACCACGGCGGCAAGGTAAGCGGATACACCGACGACAGCCTCATGTTCGATGCGGTTATAAGGGACGGCGAGCTTGTCAGCTTGTTCGTTGCTGATAGCGGAACCGGAGAGCTCGCGTATTACCTCGACGGCAAGAGCGAGGGCGCTATCGACGAGGTTCTCGAGGGCCGAAACGTTGCCGCGATCGCCTCAAATGTGGTCGATTGGGCGAAGTAGCCCGAAGGTTTCACCAGTTCAAACCGTTTTTTACACATCGCATGTATATTTGGATGCAGATAGTACTTCTCAAGATATTTCGCCGCTTTTATAGCGTCATAGCCGGTCGGAGCAACCGCTTGAGGGGCAATCTGAGATGCATCCTCGCCAAGATCTTCAGGTTTAGCAGTGGATGCCTCCACTTCAGGCAAGCAGTCGACGGGTTCACCAGATATCTCACTTAGCGCGACAGCATCGCCCTCTTCTCCGGGAGAAACTTCCTCTTCGCCGCCATAAACAAATCTCAAATCCTTTCCCTCGGGAAGTAGGCCGGTTGGATCAATTTGGCGATCCTCCACCAGCGTCCAATCCTTCCCTTGACCCTCAAAAACAAAAACGTGGCGACCACCGAAACGTTGCTCAACCCCAGAATGTTTATTAATAAGCATGGTTTCCTCTATGGCATCAACAAGTATTCTTCCGTCTTCGTCAACGCGTTGAGCTTCGATGGTGAGATTTGAAGATGCCGAAGAGTACTCAACATCTGGCTTTAGTCGCTCCCTCCAATTGCAAATCTCCTTCCGCAATTCCCGCTGCATTTCTGAATCGGAAATAGATTTCTTCGCTCTGATGAAGGCGGCGGATTCTTGCTCAGGAGTACCAGTCGCGAGCAAATTAGCCATACTTTCCAAATACTCTTCCGCCGCCGTACCAATGGTCGTCTTGGAAATAGCATCGTCTCCGAAAGCCGATCCTGGCGTCACCGCCAAACACAGCAACACTGCCATAGCCGCAGCGAGGAGAAACGCACCGGCATTCCTTTTCAAGGCTGTCATCGCAGCTCCTTTCGCACTTACAAGTGGTTATGCCCCGTTGCCGTAAATCGTCATTCACTTCGGAGACATATCTTCGGGAAAATTTTCCTCTCACCCTTAGACACGAACGGGAGGCGGGAATTATTACAGGTTTCGTGAAAAATTTCGAAAATTTCCTGTTCAGATGCCACACGAGCAAGGCTCATGCCAGCCACCGGCCCATACCCCCAAGGCCTCGCGCACCCGACTCCTAGCGTATCCGCTCCAGGCGGCCGTGCTCCAGCTCGTGCACGGTATCGCACAAAATGCCGATGTCCTCGCTACTGTGGCTTGCGAGCACGATGGTACGCCCCTCCTCTTTCAGCTGCAGGAACAATTGGCGCATGTCGGCAAGCCCCTGCTTGTCGAGGCCGTTCATCGGCTCGTCTAGAAGCAAAATATCCTGCCCTTCCATGAACGCTTGGGCAATGCCGAGGCGCTGCCGCATACCCAGCGAGTACTTCCCCACATGCTTGCGACTGTCGGGGTCAAGGCCCACAGCCTCGATCGCCTTCCGCACCTCTTCTTTGCCAGCTCGGTTCTGCAGCCGTGCTAGATACATCAGGTTGCGTAGACCGCTGTATTGAGGCGAGAAGCCCGGCGTCTCGATGATCACGCCGATACCCTCCGGCAGCCGCCGGTAAGGTGCCGCCTCGCCGCCGCGAATCTGGATGCTCCCCTCGTCGAACCGCACAAGGCCGCACAGGCATTTCAGCAGCACCGTCTTGCCCGAGCCGTTGCGCCCGATGAGTCCGTGAATCTTCCCCGCCTCGAAAGAGGCCGAGACGCCATCGAGCACCGTGGCCTCGCCGTAGCACTTCGTCAGACCATCGAAGGCAAGGGCGCACGGATGCGAGACCCCATCAAACCCTCCAGACCGACCGATGCCCCGCTCAACAGCTACTACGTCCATAGATGCTTTGATCACTCCCCGGTTCTGCTGCATGCTCTTCACCTTCCCATATCAATCTCGAACCTGTAGCTGAATATCCATTCGCTTCATGGCCCACACCGCAATCGCACCGACGACCACCGTCGCCGTCAAATCAAACAGGAGCGCGTTTCCGACCGTTGGAAGATACGCCGACGTGCCCACAAAATCCAAAAGCTGTATACGGGCATGGGAAACAGGGGAGAAATTGAACACGATATAGGGCAACGTGTTGAGCGCGAGCAGATCGAAGAGGACGACGAAAGCCGCCGGCGCCAGCCCAATGCGCGTACCCGTACAAGCATTCACCGCCGCGATGATCAGCCCGAGCAGCACGCCACCCAGCACTTCAAACCCAAGTGTCAGCCCCAACGCACCTAATGGCGGCAGCGAGCCGACGATGCCGGCATCGAAGCCCAGGCTCATTGCCGCCGCTTGGGCCGCATCAGTCTCGGCCAACGTCGTAATCACCACGCCCCAGCCATCCAACGTGAATGTCATCCAAGGAGCCACGAGCAGCCATGACAGCACCAGAAGACACCCGTAGTAGCCAGCTGTTATCAGAGCGATCGCCATAAGCCGACTCGCCGCCCACCGTGCGCGACTTGCCCGCACCACGATCATGGCCTCATCGGCTGAGACAAAGGGAGCGTCGGCCAGCAAAAACAGCAGGCCAAAAGCGAAGAACGCCTGGCAAACGGGATCGCTGGCCACGAAGGTGAAGAGCCATGGCCCAACCCGATACCCAAGCTCGGTTACGAGACCGCCGATGGGAGACAGCAAATCCCAGAGCGGCATCGCCTCAACGAGCAGGACGAGAAGCATGCGCCTGGAAAGAAGGACACGAGCCACGACGGATCGCGTCAGCATCCACGCCGCACGAAGACCGCCAGTTCCGATCGGTCTATTACGCACGGTCCACCACCGCCTTTAAGCGCCCCCCGCACACCAGCAGCATCACAAAACAGAGCGCCCCGTAAACCCCAGCCACAATCAGCAGCGTTTGGAGAGAACCCCCGAAGCTTTGGGCATAGGCCAACGAGGCCAAGTTGAGCCGCGCGGGCCACAGGCCGAGGTGAATGATCTGCACGAAGGCGATTGCCCCTATGAAAGGCGCCGCATAGGCCGCATACCGATAAAGCGCGAACAGGGAAACCGTGAACCCGAAAGCCGCCCAGAAAGCACCGTAGCAAAACTGGGAGCAACAGAACAGCACCCAGTAGAGAGCCGTGTTGCCCTCCACGAGCAGCTCGACAAAAGGCTCGTAGCCTGCCAGATCTCGCCATTCCCCCGTTTCCAAGGAAACCACTTCGGGACGGAGGCTCGCACACAGTCCGAAGAACAAGCTGCACGCAAGCACTACCACAGCGCCGCCTGACACAGCGCACGCCGCAAGCTTGCTCAGCAGATAGCGCCACCGGCTCTCGCGCACAAGCAGGAAGCGCAACTCGCCCGAGCGGTAGTCCTCGCAGAAGGAGCCCGAAAAGGGCAGGGCCGCACCAACTACCACGAACCAGAAAGAGTTGTTGAAGCAGTAGGCAAAACGAAAAACCGCAAGGGCGTCCATCGACGAGGCCTCCCCTGCGGAAAGGTCCGGAACACCCGAAAAGAGCAGCCCCGCAAAGGACACCGCCACTCCCACTAAGAATAGAGGCGAGATGAAGGCGCGCCGCATTTCGGAGGCAAGAGACGCCATGGCCCTAGATCACCTCCGCCGTCAAAGCATTAACGCGAATGCCGTAATCGGGGTCATCGGCGTTCTGAAACACCCAGGCCGGCACCAACACGATGCCCGTTTCACTTCCCGAATCGGGCATTGCGCAGTATTCAAGAGAAATTTCATCTATGTGCATGGAATCAGTTCCCACGATCGAGCCAAACTTTGTCGCCAAGACGTTCAGCGCTTCGTCCACAGAAATCAAACGATCTTTACCCTGAATCTTTGATCCAACTGTGAAGAGATTTCTTGAGTCAACGCGCCGAATTCCTTCTTTTCCGACATATATATGAAGAAAGCTCATATCTACATGCTCATCCCCCTCGTAGCGCATGCCAAGCCTGTTGCCATAGGATGTAGTATTTAGTGGCACCCCCTTTGACGTCAGGTGCACATGCACTGAGTACATCTCGTCTTCAGTTGTGTAAACAATGTTGCGCATACGTTCTAGCTCCGCCAAGTCTTGCGCATATACACCAGTGTCAAAATCGTCCAATTCTTCGTAAGACCTCTGCATACTCAGAACATAATCTTCCTTGACCTGCTGCATTGAGCCCGCGCTTAATGCATAAACCTCTATCGACGACACCTCGTTTATGCCAAAACTTCTCAGAAGGGCTTGAGCATGCTCAACGGCCTCTTGAGAGGAAAACTGGACTAACTCCTCCTGCGCGTAAGGAGCCAAGAGAGCCCCGTCGGGCATGTTAAAATCTATTGCGTCATATCGTTCGACGAAGTCGCCCACGCTAAACCCGACAGAATCGCATCCCACAAGAATACCGTCGCCCCCATCCTCCTCATATTGAAGGTCAGTCAAGTCGTCATATTTCCAATAAAGTGAATCGGCGGGTACTTCATCAGGCTGTTCTTCCGGAAAAAACGCTCGGAATGCCCTATCTTGAACACCCAAAAGAGCTGGCTCGGCATTATAAACGGCAACCCCTATGGCTTCGGGAAGTATAACCTCGGCATCAACGAAAATCGCATCGGCCACGGTCTCGTTAATATGGTGAGGGGTTGTTGAACGCATTGAATCGTACGTTGTCGTATCTATCCCATACTCAAACGAAGGTGCCGCCACGACACTTCCGTCGATGCTCTCGGACAAGCAACCCGAGAGCATCGACGGTATCAAGCAGAGGCCAACGACAATTGCTACTCCGCGGTTTTTTTTAACCATTTCTCGCTAACCTCTCCTTTTGCATCAAACTAGCCCAAGCAGCTGGCTATGCTTTATGGGCGCCACGTCCCACCCGCATAAGCCGATTTCGTTCCGCTTGTTGAATCAAGTTGGCCAGCCAACTTGTAATAGTTTTTCTTACCACCAAAACCTGACCAATATGCCATCTTCTTTGTGCAGTATGACGTATATGTTTTAGAGTCTGAGGCCATTTCGTTCTTTGAATTTCGTACTCTTAGTACTACTTTTCCGTTTTTAAGCATGAACACATTTGACCTTGCTTTCTGGATTGTCGCTGAAGCGCTGCCTGTCACTGTTTTTTGAGCTATGGATGAATAAAAAGTCTTTGTTCCTAGAAAAGAAAACGACCAACTTTTTTCAGCCGCATGTGCCTGCGATGCAGGAACCAACGCAAGTGCCGCCAAAGCAAGCATTACCGCCAGCGCAATACATAGGCCATTATGCTGCCCCAACACTTTCTGAGCCATTTCTTTTTCCTTTCTTCAATCGTGTCGCCCCAGCCAGTCGTCACTGACCGAGGCTGGGCCCTCGGGAAAGATTTCCTCTCATCCCTTGCGATCCTCTATGGACCGAACGTATCCGATGCAAGCGCCAACAATTACTTGCATGCTTGTCGGATCCAATTTACGCTACTCGAAGTGAATCTCGAACTCGTCGATTTTCGTCACTCCATCCGCAAGATACACGGGAATGCGTACCGGCGCACCACCAGCCGCCCTCATCGCCTCTTCGGGAGATGATGGGGTTGTGGCCTCCAGGTCCGCATAATAAATATAGCCTTCTCGACCACCGATGCCTTCGGCGGCAACCAGATCCGGAGGGGCCACCTCACAAACAGTGGCTAGGTACAGGTTTCCAAGCGTTTGATCGGCTTCGTTTACGCCGTACTCTATCTGAGTTTTAGCCTTAGAAGCCATCGCATACGGCGTTTTCGCACATGTAAATGATGCATAGCTCTCCGTTTTGGGACGCCAGACAAATCCCGTAGCAGTCGCTTGAACGCCTCTTACATAGGCGTTTGACGGGATTGTATAAGAGGCACCTGCGGCTACGCTTGCGCACTTCTTTTTTGAAATGACTTTACCCGCTGAAACAAGATTACCGCCGGCACGAAATAGTCGCGATTCGACCCCAATGCGACCAGCCGCAACAGCCGCAGAAGTTGAGATGGTGCCAAACGTATAGCCGGCACTGCCCAGCGTATGGGCCGTCGCCTTCACTGTATATTGCCGACCATCAATGGTCTTTTTCATGATCGTGTGCCGAATGTTGGTGTAACGATCGTTTCTCCGGCCGAATAGCCGGCCAATGAGAAACGGCCATCGCTAGAATCCTTTATTGCGAAGTAAACGATTCGAGAAAGGCGATGACCGCAATGGACACTTTACCAGCTTTGCAGGGGCCGATGCCCGAGATTCCCAGATTCGACGACGGCATGGTCAACCTGAACGAGCTCGTGCGCACGCTCGCGGAGGCGCTCGTCAACGAGGTGATGGACGCCCAGGCCGACGACGCCTGCGCCGAGGGCAACCAGCGCAACGGCTACCGCGAGCGCCGCCTGCTCACGAGCGTGGGGCCGATCACGCTCAGGATACCCAAGCTCAGGCGCGGGACGTTCTTCCCGAACGACCTCATCGACCGCTACAGCAGGGTCGACCGGGCGGTCGTGGCGGCGGTGGCCGAGATGGTGGCGAGCGGCGTCTCCACGCGCAAGGTCGAGCGGGTCGCCCGCACGCTCGGAGCCGACCGCATGAGCGCCAGCCAGGTGTCCCGCATCTGCGAGGCGCTGGACGCGACCGTCTCCGACCTGCGGGAGCGCTCCTTCGGGGGCGTGCGGTTCCCGTATCTCTGGATAGACGCGACCTACGTCAAGTGCCGCGACGGCGGCCACGTGTCCAGCTGCGCGGTGGCCACCGCCATCGGAGCAGCCGACACGGGCCACCGGGCCCTCCTGGGCCTGGAGGCCGTGGACGCCGAGGACTACGCCTCGTGGCGGTCCTTCCTGCTCTCGCTGCGGGAGCGCGGCGTCGCCGGGGTGCTCTGCGTCACCTCCGACGCCCACGCGGGCCTGCGCCGCGCGATAGAGGAGGTGTTCCCGGGCGCCGCGTGGCAGCGCTGCATCGTCCACCTGGAGCGCAACGCCTGCGCGCTCGGGCGAAACAGGCGGGAGAGGCGCCTGATCGGCTCGGTGCTCTCGGCCGTGTTCGCGGAGAGCGACCCCGACCTGGTGCGGGAGCTCTACCACCTGGCCGCCGGGGAGCTGGGCGCCGCCAACGCGGCGGTGGGGGATCTCCTGGAGGAGGCCGAGCCGGACGCGCTGGCCCACCTGGACTTCCCTCCGGCGCACCGGCGCCGCCTGCGCACCAACAACGTGCAGGAGCGCGCCAACCGCGAGATCAAGCGCCGCGCCCGCGTGGTGCAGGTGTTCCCGTCCAGGAAGTCCCTGATCAGGCTCATCGGCGCCGTCCTCTCCGAGATGGACGAGGAGTGGGCGTGCCGCCGGTGGTTCGACGGCGACTCCATCGCGGAGGCCTACGAGGACCGCTCAAAATGGGCCCCGGCGCCCGCCCCGTCCTACGACGGCACCGCAGCCGAGCACGCCGCCCGCATAATAACGGTGGTCCTTGCCGACGAGGGATGCGAGAGGAGGGCGGCCTGACGATAGTGTAGAATGGGGTTCTCTGGCGATGTTCCCGATCGGCTCGGACAGTCTGCGACCGCCCTCGCCGATCGGGGCGCTACACCAACTTTCGTGACACTACCTTTTTCATCGAGGACGACGTTGCCGCGTGCGCAGCCTCAGGCAGACCAGCCACGCCTAGGAGGGCGGCAGCACCCACTGCCGAAGCCATGAAAGCGCGTCGCGACATTGCGGTGTTTATCATAATTAGCCTCTTTCCATTCACATTGTTCCGAGAATCGTTTTGCCGTCCTTGTCGAAAAGGGTAACGCCATCCAGCGTTTTCCTGTACTCGCCCTGTACGGCCCTTTCTGGGGAGGAGGGCATGTCACCGAAGAAGTCGTCGACAGTGATGTAGCCTTCTACGCCATCAGAGTTCTGGGCAGCGATTAAGTCGGGATAGAACTGCTTCGTCTCCTCCACCGTTCCGTCGAAGTCGGCGGGAATCACCACATCGAGCGCGGACCCATAGGTCTGACCGGAGGAGTTGACCCCCTTTTCCGCACTCGACCCCTCTCTGCTCACCTCGGAAACCGCCTGCGCGAAAACAGTGCTCTCGCCGTTTCCCTTTCCGGCAGAATCCGCTTCTTCGGACGACGGGGACGAGCAACCGCAAAGCGCTAAAAGCGCAGCGACTGCCACCGACATTACACTCGATCCTAAAGCACAGCTCCTCATTGAAGACCCCTTTCTTTCGACATGTCGAATGAGAGTACTGAGATTTTCCGGAAATTTTCCTCTCACCCCTAGACACGAACGGGAGGCGGGAATTATTACAGGTTTCGTGAAAAATTTCGAAAATTTCCTGTTCAACGGCTAAATATGATCTTTTTCAAAATATTTTGGATTTCTGTAATAAAACCGCCTTCCCAAACGTGATAGAGAGTAGGAAGAAATTTCCTGCGCATTGCGCAACGGCTCGTCCGCAACCCGGAGAGGAGGTGACGGCCTTTGAGGAGCGACCAATTCATAGAAGACGCCATGCGCGCCCACAGCGACGCCCTGTTTCGCACCGCATGCAGCATGCTGAACTCCGAGGAAGAGGCACGCGATGCGACGCAGGAGGCATTCATCAAGCTGTTCAAAAGCGAGACGAACTTCAAGGACGACGACCACGTGCGCTGCTGGCTCATTCGGGTGGTGCAAAACGACTGCATCGACCGCCAACGGCGCGAGAAAAGGGTAGCCATCGACCTGGTAGATCCGACCGAGCCCGACGCCATCGAGCGGCTCATAGGCGACCGGGCGCTGCTCAGCCAAAGCGAAGTAGAGCTCGACGAGGACCACTTCCTTTGGCGCCACGTGGCCACACTCTCGGAAGATGACCGGCGCGCCGTACACTTACGGTATGCCGAGGACCTGTCACTTCGGGAGATCGCGAAGATCACCGGGTGGTCCTACGGCGCGACCGGCACTCGGCTATGCCGCGCCTGCAAGAAGCTGAAACGCTTAGTTGAAGCCGAGCTGAAACAGAGAAAGGAGGAAGACCGTGAGAAGATCGACAAGAAGACGATTCGAGACGTACCGCAAGCAGACCCGCACGCTGACCTTCGGGGACGAGGCCCGCAACGAGACGATGCGGATCATTCGGGCTCTGAGGGCCGAGCAAGCCCAAAGAGAGGCCGCCGCAGCCGAGGCTCCAGCCGTCGCCCCGATGGCGGAGAAGACGGCTTTGCCTGCGCCTAAGCCCAAAAAGCGCCCGAGCTGGATCGGCATGAGAGCGCCCTTCGCGCTGAGGGCCGCCGCCTGCGCCGTCGTGGCCGTAGGCGTCGCGCTGTTCGCGGTGGCGGGCATTGCCCCTACCGTCGATAGAGAACACAGCATCGCCACCGCATCGTCTCCCCTCCTTCCGTATCAGCGCATCCAGTTCGATCACAATAGCGAGGGGATATTTGAAGCCGACGACGGTGTTTACATCACCGTGCCTATTCTGCTTGCACTGCCGGGGAACCCCGCGGGAGACGCAACGGTGAGTCTTAATGGGGCAGAAAACACGCTCTTGTCAACCGAATGGTTTCCCGGCGAGGAATCGGAGCCCGGGTCGGCCTCGATCCAAACAAAGATCGTTTCTGGGCAGGTGAGCGCCTACGCCATCTACCGCACCAGCTTAACCCATGCAGACTTCATGAACGGAACCACCGTTCCATCGGGCTGGACATGGGATCCGACTGATGCCATCAACATGATAAAAGACCTTCGCAATTGCGAGATTGTCGTCACGCCGTCAGCGGGCAGCCCCGTCGCCTACACGATCAACTTTGACGACTATCCAACGCGCGAGGACATCGCTGATCGGTTGTACAGCCGCGCCGGCTTCCGTCTTACCTATTTCTCTCTAGACCGAAATGAGGACCAATGAGCTCTGAAAAACGCAGCACGGGCATTGATCGCCGAAGCTTTTTAATCGCCGCAGGAATTACCTGCCTCGGTATTTTTGCGCATCCTGCCTCGGCTTTTGCAGCCATAATAAAATGGGGAACACCTCTTAAGAAGACAGTGAGCGGTGTTACCTATACTTATAAATCTGGTTTCTCCGCAGGCTCGGATCCTTGTGTATATACGCAGATAACTGCAAGCAAGACCGTCTCGGCTGGAACAATGCAGGCACGCGCTATCGCAGTAAAAGAAACCAACCTGGCCATTGCAGCGGCAAGCAACTGGATGAGCAACTCCAAAGGAACGAGCCTTACCGTAAAAAAGCAAACCCCCGCGGTTACCCTCGGCTGCACCTCTCGGGGTCGAGTGCAAATCAAGAACGTTCAGGGACAGCTTTCCTGCAACCCCATTAGAACCCGCTCTCTCGCTCCCGAGCTTTCTGTGAACGAGCACGGGCAGACGCTCGGCACCTACGAGGATGTCGAGCGCGGGGCCGTTCCCGATCTGGTGGGCATCGTGGCCGATTCCGGAATCGACGGCTACGCCTACTGGGAGCAGTTCGACGCCGAGGATGCTTCCGACGCCATTCCCGTGTACGCCGAAGACGGCACCACGCAGATCGGCATCTTCACCTTCGGCGACAAATAGCCTTCTTCTCTCGCGCGGGGCGCCTCCTTCCGGTCGCCCCGCGCCCTCTTTCTCCCCTACGAAGCCTTGCAGGCGTACTCCAGGATGCGCCGCGCGGTGCCCTGGCTCACCTTCGTATCGTCGCCTTTGCCGAGAAACGCGTAGATGTTTCCCTTGTTCAGGCCCAAGTCCTTGCAGAGGCGGTACACCGTTACACCGCGGCCCTTCATGGCCTGCAACGTTTTCTCCCTCATACCCGCAATAACGAGGCGCTCCCCCGCGATGGCGTAGCGCTTGGCTATGTAGGCGCTCCACACCGCGCGATACCGCGGCGGCGCTTCGGCCGACTGCAGGAAGAACGACACCTCTTCGGGATCGTCTAAGCAGTCGGCCATCTGCGCGTAGCTGCGCTCCATCCACGTACCCTCGCTGATGGCGGCCAGGTATCGGGCCTTGCCCTGAACCGCCGCGAACACCATGAGGGCCTCGGCCGCAGCCGGCATGGACGTCGCGACGGAATCGCGGAGTTTCCGCAGGTTGTCGGTCTTCAAGCCGGTGAGCTCACGACAGTGCAAACGCAGAAACCCTTTGAAAGTCAGGTTCACGCTTCCTCCTTTCTTGATAGTATTATTCGTAACGAATAATACTATCATAAGTTAATTCATCATCGTTGACTTTTTCGACGATTGGCGACATAAAAAAGCCCCGCCGCTCGAAGACGAGACGGCAGGGCTTGCGGAGGGGTCGGCGCCGGCTTGTCCGACAACGGGTGCGACCTGGACGGCAGGTCGCGAGAGCTTGGGTACGGCCAAACGAAAAGGGCCGACCCAGTGGATCGGCCCTTGGAGGGAGAGGTGCGGCACGGGATTGGCTACTCGGCAAACCACTCCTTCAGCCAATCGTCGGAGCCCTGTATGCCTTCAGCGGCCCCTTCCCGGGCACGATCCGCCATCACGCCCCATGCCGACGAATAGTCTTGCGCGTAATGATTGACGAAGTCGTCCATGCGCCTCACTTGGTAGCACGTGTCTTGGTACTGCACGTAGGCGAGCCCGTCGATGTTTCCACCGAAGGAGCTTGTAAAGGCCACGTGTGCCCATCCCACCTCCTGGCCCTCCTCGTTCTGCAGCACATATACATTCGGATCACCGGTTTTCCTGAAGTAGCCGTTGACAGGCGGCGTCCCCTCGTCAAGACGAGCCAACTGCCACACCCCGCCCTCGTCGTCGGCGAAGCCAAAGGAGAGATAGGTTGACCGTTGGTCAGGCCGCTCGGATATCCACGTGCCTTCCAGCTTGAAGCCGTGCTCGAATCCGCTGGCGAACTTCCCCGCCTCGTTGGCGAGCGCGTAGACGATGCCCGTCGCCAGCACCACCGCACAAGCAACGGCAAGAGCCACAACAGACCAGCGGTAGATGCGCTCGCTACGATCCTTCTGCGAGACGCGCTCCTTCAAAAGCCCTGCCTCAAGGGCCAGCTCCTCCTGGCTTTGCGCCCACACGACCGACTCTCCCAGCAAGTCGGCCGCAGTTACCTCGAGGGCCCGGGTCAACGCCACCAGCATGCTCGCATCAGGCACCGACTTCCCGCGCTCCCACTTCGAGACGGTCTGCCGCACCACATGCACCTCGTCAGCCAGCTGCTCTTGGGAGAACCCCTTCTGCTCACGGTACTTCCGCAGGTTGTCCTTCAGCATGGCCACCTCCTTCATCGCTTCTCTCCCACCACGCTACCATATTCGCGCCGCCAGGCAAGCAACGATCGCTAACAGCGCGTATGAACTGGGCAAACACAAAGGGCCGACCCAGTGGATCGGCCCTTGGAGGAAGGGGTGCGACATGCCCTACAGGGTGGCGGCGCCGATGCAGCCGGCCATGGCGGCGGTGGCGAGGGCGAACAGGGCGACTCCGGCAACGATGGCAATCATGGTAGATCTCCTTTCCGTGCGGAACATTTTCGATGAGACCACTATGACAGCCGCAACTTACCGGCCCGTTGCGCGTCCCTTACAATAATGTCGCTTTACGCCGAGCCGCCAGAAGAGAGCGCAAAAGTTGATAAATGTTCCGAGTGCGGAATACTTTTCTTGCGGAATAGCGTGGAGGAAAATATACCGAATGAGGAATACTTTTATGGCGCGGCTATTCCCCGGCCTTCTCCAGGAACTCGTCGGGGCTGAGGTCTTCCCAGCTGGCGATGAGGAAGTCGGCGCGGGCGAGCAGGGCCTCGCGGGTGCCGGAGATGTCGTTGTCGTAGATGGCGCCGGTGCGAAAACCCGCGGCCCGCAGGGTGTCCAGGGCATAAGTGGCGTCCTCGAAGCCCCAGGTGTGGGCGCGGTCGGTGCCGAGGAAGCTGCGCGCGTGGTCGTAAACGGCCGGCTCGCGCTTGCTGGTGCGCAGGTCGTCCACCGACACGACGGCCTTCATATAGGGGGCGAACCCGCAGCGCTCAACGCAGATGGCCAGCATGTCGGCCGGCGTGGAGGAGGCCACGGCCATGGGCACGCCGCGCGCGTGCAGGCCCTGCACGAAGGCGAGCGCGCCGGGCCGGGCTTCCACCTCGTTGGCGTAGAAGGCGCGCATGCGCTCGAAGATCATGGCGAGCACGTCCTCGCTGCTGACCCCCAGGCCGCACTGCTCGTGCAGGTAGGCGGAGGCCTCGGACAGCGACATGGTGGTGATGGCGTCGGCGTCTTCCTTGGTCAGCGTAATGCCCGCCTCGGCCGCCAGCGTGCGGTCCACGTCGTGCCACGCGCCCATGGAATCCACGAGCGTCCCGTCGCAGTCGAAGATAACACCGATACCACTCATTTTCTGCAACCTCACATTCCTGGCAAAGTCAGCGAGAAGCTCTGGCGCGTTTCAGATTCGCCCGCCTTTGCGCCAAGCCGGCTTCGGCCAACGCCGCGTGCAAAACAAGGGTGAAGATGAAACGGGCCAGAGCCTCGCAGCGTCGGGCGGCCCGTGCGCCCCGTCAGGGCGCACGGAACAAGTTACTCCTCCACGCGGATGACCGAGGGAGTGTCCAGCACCACGTTGTCCAGGGAGAGGGCCTCTTCCAAGGCCTCGCGGATGTCGCGCTCGCTGCAGCGATGGGTGACCACTACCTGGTCAACCCGCTCGGCACCCGAGCGGCCGCGCTGCACGATGGACTTCACCGAGATGTTGTGACGAGCGAACACGCCGGCCATGGTCTCCAGGACGCCGGGACGATCGGTCACCGAGAAGCGCAGGTAGTAGCGCATGACCAGCTCGTCCATGGGCAGGATGGGCAGCTCATCAGTGCAGGTGCAGCCCACGATGGGAGCCACGCCCTGCTGAATGTGACGCGCCACTTCCAGCACATCGCCCATCACCGCGCTGGCCGCCGCACCGGCACCGGCACCTTCGCCGAAGAACATGGTCTCGCCCACGAAGTCGCCCACCACGTAGATGGCGTTGAACACGCCGTTCACCGTGGCCAGCTGATGGCTCTCGGGAATCATGGTGGGATGCACGCGCACGTCCACGCCGCCCTCGCGGCGATGGGCGATGGCCAAAAGCTTGATGACGTAGCCCATGTCGCGAGCCGCCTCGATGTCCACGGGCGAGATGTTGGTGATGCCGTCGGTGAACACGTCGTCCAAGGTCACGCGCGAGTTGAAGGCGATGGAGGCCAGAATGGCGATCTTGGCGGCCGCATCGAACCCGCCCACGTCTGCCGTGGGGTCGGCCTCGGCGAAGCCCTTCTCCTGAGCCTCGGCCAGCGCATTCTCGTAGGACAGGCCGTTGTCGGCCATGCGGGTGAGCATGTAGTTGGTGGTGCCGTTCACGATGCCCATGACCGAAGTGATCTCGTTGGCAATAAGCGAGTGCTTCAGCGGGTCGATGATGGGAATGCCGCCGCCCACGGACGCCTCGAAGGCCAGCTCCTTGCCCGCGGCTGCCGCAGCATCCATGACCTCCTTGCCATGGGTGGCCATGAGCGCCTTGTTGGCCGTGACCACATTCTTCCCCGCCGCCAGCGCGTTCAGCACCACGGTGCGGGCGATGGTGGTGCCGCCGATGAGCTCCACCACGATGTCGATCTCGGGGTCGTTGATGATGTTGTTGAAGTTGTCGGTGAACAGGTGCCCCACGCCGTGGGCCTCGGCCTCTTCCGATGAGAGCGAGCACACGCGGGCCAGCTCCAGGTCGATGCCGAAGTGGCGGCGGAAGGCGTCGCCGTGCTTCAAGATGATGTCGATGCAGCCGCCACCCACGGTGCCGGTGCCCACCAAGCCGATCTTCACTGCCATATTGCGTCCTCTCCCGAGCGCGAAGGTTCTCTCTGATCGGACGATTATAAGGGCGCACGGCGCAAAAGCCGCGACGGCTCAGGGGAGAGGGCCGTATTCACGGCCGTCTGAGTTTCTCCGCCTTTCCCTTTGAAGCGTCAAAGGGAGGCGAACGTCGGCGCGTGTTTCCGAAATGGCCGATTTTGCGCAGTAAACTCCGCGAGATAGATATTGCGCGTCGCCGACTTCGCTACATGTGGGTTGAAACTTATACTTCGACGGCGTTTTCCCAGGTAAAAAAGTTCGGAAAACTGAGTCGCGTTAGGTCTTGCGACAAAGGTGTCTATCTCGCGGAGTTTACTGCGCAAAATTGCGAAATAGAGAAATAAAAGAGATGCGGAAACCAATCGAATGCAGTCTGGTGAGGCGAGCAGAGCACGAGGAGCTCGTCGCGGGCGAGAAAACATAGTTCGAAATTGAGAAACGCCGACAGGGATGACGGTCTGCGCTTAGTCAAGCAAACATCGCGAGCACTTATCCAGCCCCGCTCTGGGCCATCCTTCCAGCATCAAGTTTTATAATTCTAAGTATAATACTTGAAAGTATAACAACTAGCTCTATGGAGGAAACCGCACGTCAAAGCGGGGGAGAAGGCCCGTTCGCCAAACTTCTCCCCCCCCCGCTCCGTCAAAGACTTCTACGCGAAAATCTCCTTCTCCACGACGAGCTCGTTTTTGATGTGGCCGACGAGCTTTTGCAGGGCGTCGATGCAGTTGGGGCGGATGTCGGCGCCGATGAGCACGTACATGAGCGAATCGCCCACGTTACAGCGACCCTCGTTCAGCCACGTGCGCACGTAGTAGACGCCCGGCCAGGTGAGCGCCTCAGCCTCGGCCGCGGCCAGGCCCTCCGCATCGTAGGAGAACTCTACGGCCACCACCTCGCCGAGGCCTTCCACACCCTCGCGCACCTGCTGTTTGGGCGTTACGCGCACCACGCCGTTGTGCGTGAGGAACATGCCGCACTGGGCTGCCGCCGGATCGGCCTTGGCCTCGCGCAGCCACTGATCAACAGAAGGTTCGGTCTTCGCCATGATGGGTCCTTTCATCGGGCGCCGCCGCAGCAGCAATTATTCACTGGCGAGAACATACCACAGAATCGTCGCTTCACGGCCCAGCCCTCGCTCTTGCACACCCTTTCAACAGCTCCTCAAATTCTACGGCACTTCAGCAGCGCTTCTTATTAACACCGAAGAACAAAAACGGGGCGCCCCTCCCGTAGTTCTTAGAAAAACACCTGGTCAGCGTCTTTTGTCTCATCGCTTTCTTATTGCCTTCTTATTATCATTCAATTAACAAGAAGGCTCATGGGGCGCCCTGCTAGAACGCGCCTGCCCCTCGAGCGAAACTGCGTGAACCGAGCGAGCTGCCGGGCGATTTCGCATCTCGCCTTCCAATGAAGCCGCTCAATTACCGGTTGGGCGATTTAACGATTCGGACATACGCAGGCAGCCGGCAGGCTGGTAAGATACGGCCATTCACGAGAGAAACACGGGTGCGGACCCGCCCCCCCGCCGAGATGCCTGCGAGCGCTCGGCGAAAGACACACCTGACGCCCGAGAAGAAAGGAAGCGGAAATGGCCCTGCCTGCCTCCGACCTTACCAAGAAGCCCGACCTGCGCACCACCATGGAGCTGGGCGCCGTACTGCCCGAGACTGCGGAAGTGCGCGACGACCACCTGTTCATCGGCGGCGTCGACATGGTTCAGCTGGCCCGCGAAGAGGGCACGGCGCTCTACGTGTTCGACGAGGCCGACCTGCGTCATCGCATGGAAGCCTATCGAGAGGCCTTCCGCAGCCGCTACGAGAACTCCGACGTCATTTACGCCTCGAAGGCCTTCCTCAACAAGGAAGTGGTGCGCATCGCCCAGGCCGAGGGGCTGTGCCTGGATGTGTCCGGCGGCGGAGAGCTCGCCTGCGCTCAGGCCGTGGGCTTTCCCATGGAGCGCGTGTTCGTGCACGGGAACAACAAGACGCCGCGCGAGCTGGAAGAGGCCATTGCCGCGGGCGTGGGCCGCATCGTGGTGGACAGCCGCATCGAGCTGGCCCGCGTGAACGAGATCGCCGGCCGCCTCGGCGTGGTGCAGGACATCTACATGCGCATCACCCCCGGCGTGGAGGCCGACACCCACGAGTACATCCGCACCGGCTGTGAGGATTCGAAGTTCGGCTTCACCATGCGCGAGGACTTCGCCTTCACCTGCGTCGCCGACGTGCTGGCCGCGGAAAACGTGCGCCTGGCGGGCCTGCACTGCCACATCGGCTCGCAGATCTTCGCCCTGCACTCTTTCCGCGAGGCGGCGGCGGTCATGGTGGAGTTCATGGCGCGCATCCGCGAGCGCTACGGCTACGAGATCGAGGAGCTGGACTTGGGCGGCGGCCTGGGCATCGCCTACCTGGCCGACGACGCCCCCTCCTCTATCGACGACTTCGCCGAGGTCACCTGCACCGCCGTGCGCGACCTGTGCGAGCGCCACGGCCTGGCGCTGCCGCGTCTTTTGGTGGAACCGGGCCGCAGCCTGGTAGCCAACGCCGGCGTGACCCTGTACACCGTGGGCATTTTGAAGACGCTGCCGGGCATCCGCAAGTACGTGGCCGTGGACGGCGGCATGTCCGACAACATCCGCACGGCGCTCTACCACGCCGACTACGAGCCCACCATCGCCAACAAGGCATCCCAGCCGCGCACCGAGATCGTCACGCTGTGCGGCAAGCACTGCGAGAGCGGCGATGCCGTGGTGGTGGACATGCCGCTGCAGAAGGCCGATGTGGGCGACATCGTGTGCGTCTTCGGTACCGGCGCCTACAACATGACCATGGCCAGCAACTACAACGGCCAGCCGCGCCCAGCCGTGGTGTTCGTGCGCGACGGCGTGTCGCGCGTGGTCACCCGCCGCGAGACCTACGAGGACCTCTACCAGCGCGACTTGTAGGGCAATGGGGTCGCTTACGACCCTGCCACCTGATACGCTGCAAAGCGGGCGGCTCTGCGAGGGGCCGTCCGCTTTTCTTTCAGTTCCGTAGCAACAAGATCGCAGGTCAGTAAAGGGGAGCGGCCGCATACTCCCCACCACGCACGCGCCCGTTACAGTGGCAAGGTGCGATGCGAATCCGCGCGCCCCCGAAGCGCGCTTCCATGCCGAGGCCACGCTCTTTCCCGTCGGCTCGGCATTTTTACTGGCGAAAAGGATCGAGGACTGCTTCATGAACGCCATTTTCAAGCGGTGCAGCGTGCGCCAATTCACCGACGAGCCGGTGAGCATCGATGATATCGAGCGGCTCATGCGCGCCGCCATGGCCGCCCCGTCGGCCGGAAACCAACAACCTTGGGAGTTCTTCATCGCCCGCGACGAGACTACCCGCATGGCCCTGGCCGCGACAACCCCCTACGCAGCACCCGCAAAGCTGGCCCCGTGCGTCATTGCCGTGTGCACCCGCACCGAGGGGCTGCGCTTCCCACGCTGCACCCCGCTCGATATGAGCGCTGCCGTGGAGAACATCCTGCTGGAGGCCGCAAACATAGGCCTTGGCGCAGTTTGGCTCGGCATTGCGCCCGAACCCGACCGCATCGCGGCGGTGAAGGTCGCCCTCGGCGGCCCCAGAGAGGTGGAACCGTTCGCCCTCGTGGCAGTGGGCCACGCCCTGAACCATCCCGAGCCCAAGGGCTCCACCCGCTACGACGAGACGCGCGTCCATTGGATTTAGGCCCGGGCGCCATAGACGATAGGGGTGCCGGCTGCGCTTAGCCGCTCTTGGCTTTGCGCTGGGCATCGCGGTGGGCGTGGTTGCGCTCGGCGGTCACATCGCTGAAGGCGCGGGTGAGCCCGCGCAGCGCATTCAGCATGGTCGTGCGGCCCTCGGCAGGCGCACGCATCACGCCATCGCGCAAGATCGCCCATTCGCGGCCGCCTTCGAATATCTGCGCCGCATCGGTAACGCCGGCGGCCCGCACCGCATCGAAGAGGGCATCGACCATGCGCTCGCGATCGGCTCCGTCCATGGAAGCGAGCCAGCGCTTCAGAGCCTCAGCCCGGCGCTGAGTGCGCTCGGGCAGCCCCGGCAGCGTGACAAAAGCCGTCCCGGCCGCAGAGCTTTCGACAGTCGCGGAACCGACGACCTCGTCGCCCTCGGCGTCGGCGGCCTTCGAGGCCTTCGGCTTCTTCCCCAACGGGCCCTCGGCCACAGCGCTTTCGCCCGATGCCACCTCCCAGCGATACACCGAGTGCTGCTCGAAACCCCGTCCGGCAGCACTCACCACCTGGGTGGGCATCCCCGATTCCATAAGGATGCCCACCATGGAATCCTCTGGCACGTGCTTGGTCATGCGGCCGGCCAGGGGCGCGTAGTCGTCTTCCGAGAACGTAGCGGCCATGAAACCCGGGCCATCGTGACTGTACAAGTGCGCGATGCGGGCCTGCACCGACGGGGCTGCGGTAAGCGCCGCGTACTCGGCCAAGTTACCGCCCTTGGAATGGCCGCCCACTATGATCGTGTCGGGCAGACGCGGGTCGGCCGCCACGGCCGTCAGATAGCGAGCCGCCATATCCTGGGCCGGCACGGGCACCATATAGGCCATGTTGAAATCTTCCCGCCAGCCGGTGAGCGTGGTGTCGGTGCCCCGGAAGCCCACGTAGGCGAAACACCCCGGGCACACATAGGTCGTGGCGGCGAACTGGAGCCCCAGATCCTCGTCGAAAGCGGCGGCATGATCGTACATGAGCAGGTCGCGAAAACGGGGGCTCGCGGCCATGAGAAAAAGCTGCTGCTTCATCTGCGCCGCATGCATACCCGAGAACATGGTGGGGAACAGCTCTGCCCGCAGCAGGTCGGCAAAGCGCACCGGGCTTGTCGGAGCGTCCGCCATCTGCGCGGCCTCGAACCGGTCGCGCACGACATCTTCATCCTTGTCCGCTCCCCCTCGCTTGCCGCTCCGCTTCAGGCCGCCCTCGCGCACGCGGCGCCATTTTGCCCGCAGCGCCGATAACCCCCGAAAGCGTCGCGTGCCCTGGGCTTCTGCACCGTTACCGCCTTCGCCCGCGGCTGCGGCGGCCTCCTCCCCGCAACCCAGCACCCGCGGCATGATGCCCTCGCCCCGAGCCATGCAGAATTGGGCGAGCAGCGCCGAGTCCACGGCGTTGAAAGGCTCCTCGTCGAAGGTGGCCAGCTGCGTTTCCAGATATGTGAGTATATCGCTCATGGGTCTATTATGCCCCACCTTGCCGAAAGGCACACCGCGCCGACCCCGCCAGACACAAAGCCGTTGCCTGCACTTCGCAGCCTTACCATGACCGCACCTCTCACCTTCGGCTACAATGGCAGCGCAATTTCGTTCAAATGCGGGCATCTCCCGGCGCGGCGAGTGCACCGCCGCCATGACCGCGAGCCGCCATCGGCCCTGCCATTCCCGCAGCGGCCGTCGCGCCCGGTCACTCGCCGTGCCGAGGGGCGCCCGCGCGCCCAACCCAGGAGGTTCCCGTGTCCATCGATCCCGCCTCTATCCCCGCGCCGGCCCGCGACGCCGCCGTTCCGGCCGCCGACAGCAACCCCGCCGGCGCCGACATCCCCGCCGGCATCGGCAGCGCCGCCGCGCCCCGCGAGCACTTCGCCAGCCGCCTCGGCTTCATCCTCATCTCAGCCGGCTGTGCCATTGGCCTCGGCAACGTGTGGCGCTTCCCCTATATCGCCGGCGAGTACGGCGGCGCGGCGTTCATTTTGCTGTACCTGATCTTCCTCGTCATTTTGGGTCTGCCGGTCATGGTGATGGAGTTCGCCGTGGGCCGCGCCTCCCAGCGCTCGGCGGCCCTGGCCTTCGACGTGCTGCAGCCCTCTCGCCGTTGGCACTGGTTCAGCTGGTGGGGGTATATCGGCTGCATGCTGCTCATGATGTTCTACACCACCGTGTGCGGCTGGATGCTCGCCTACACCGCCAAGATGGCCACGGGCACCTTCGACGGGCTGGATCCCGAGGGCGTCGGCGGCGTGTTCGGCACCATGCTGGCGAACCCCTCCGAGATGGTGGGCTGGATGCTCGCCGTCATCGTCATCGGCTTTTTCGTATGCAGCTTCGGCCTGCAGAAGGGCGTGGAGCGCATCACCAAGATCATGATGATCTGCCTGCTCGGCGTCATGGGCCTGCTGGTCGTCCGTTCGGTCACCCTGCCCGGCGCCGCCGAGGGTCTGGCCTTCTACCTCGTCCCCGACTTCGGGCGCATGTTCGCCGGCGGCATCGGCGGCTTCGGCGAGGCCGTGTACGCCGCCATGGGCCAGGCGTTCTTCACGCTGTCGCTCGGCATCTCGGCCATGGAGGTCTTCGGCAGCCGCATCGGCAAGCAGAACTCGCTCACCGGCGAGGCCCTGCGTATCTGCGGCCTGGACACGCTCGTGGCCATTCTCGCCGGCCTCATCATCTTCCCCGCCTGCTTCGCCTTCGCCGTGGCCCCCGACCAGGGCCCCTCGCTCGTGTTCGTCACCCTGCCCAACGTGTTCAACCAGATGCCCTTGGGCCAGCTGTGGGGCACCCTGTTCTTCGTGTTCATGAGCTTCGCGGCCTTGTCCACCATCATCGCCGTGTTCGAGAACCTCATCACCTTCACCATGGAGAAATGGGATCTCTCCCGCCGCGACGCCATCAAGCGCACGGCCATCCTCGTCACCGTGCTCAGCCTGCCCTGCGCGCTGGGCTTCAACGTGCTTGCCGGCGTCACCGTGCCGGGCATCGGCGACATCCAGTCCATCGAGGACTTCATCGTGTCGAACAACCTGCTGCCTTTGGGCAGCCTCCTGTACGTGGTGTTCTGCGTGTCCCGCAAGGGCTGGGGCTGGAAGAACTTCCTCGCCGAGGCCGACACGGGCACGGGCGCGAAATTCCCCCGCTGGGCCCGCGGCTGGCTTGCCTTCGGCCTGCCGACGCTCATTATCATCATCTTCATCATGGGCTACGTGCCGAAGATCATGCTGTGGCTGGGGCTCGCATAGCGAACCGCCCCGCATGGCGCCAGCGTGCGGGCCTTCGACGGTTTCTTCTCGACGGCGCACCGCGTTTCCGCTATACTGCGTAGATGCGCCTAGGCCCGGGTGGTGGAACGGCAGACACGACGGTCTCAAAAACCGTTGCCGAAAGGTGTGCGGGTTCAAATCCCGCCCCGGGCACCACGAACCTCAAACGGCTCCCCTCGGGGAGCCGTTTTCCGTCGGAAGCGAGCTGGCCGACGGAGCCGTTTTTCGTCGGGAGCGAGCTGGCGGACGGAGTCGTTTTCGTTGCAGGCCGCGGCCGTCGCCTCCGCGCCTCCGCGCCTCAGCCATCGGCTTCATTCCCCTGTTTCCCTATTTCGCAATTCTGCGCAGCAAACTCCGCGAGATAGACATCGAGCTCGCCTGTCCTTGCCAGGAAGAGATCGAGATGCGGGTGTTGCCCGCGTTTTTCCAGGTGGAGAAAGCGCGAAAGGGCGGTGTACGATCGTCTCTGCGGGAGGCGCATCTACCTCGCGGAGTTTGCTGCGCAGAATCGGCCCTTTCGGAAACAAAACCCGGGAAGGCAAAGGCCATCTTCTCCCGGAGCACGAGCCTGCCCCCTCCCGTCACCTTCCGCGCCAAAGAAGAACGGCCCACGGCGACCGGTCGACAGACAGGGGGCATTGCGCGCCTCGGCTCAGAGCTGCTCGCGATGGAATTTCCCCACCTGCCAGCGCAAAGCCGTGTGCTTCTCAATCTGCCCGGGAAGCCACCCCCGAAAGCGCTTCCCCGTCTTCTCGGACACCTTGCCCATCAAGCTCGCGAACTCATACACATTCGAGAACTGCGCCGACGTCACGGTGACCACATCGACGCCCTCGGCAAGCAACGCGTCTCTTCGCCGCGAATCGCGCGCCTGGGCGAGACTGCCGCTGTGGGCGTCGCGACCATCGTACTCAACCACAATGCCGCATTCCCACCAGCACAGATCCCCGACAACATACTTCTGTCGCGCAATACGACGCCCCCGATCGCCCAGTGCGCGAGGTTCGTTCAGGCGGGCATCGGGAAGCCCCAACCCTCCTCGGCGCCTCGGAGTGAGCGCAATGATGGCCAGCTCGGTCTCCATAACGGACGCCGATTTACGACGCACCTGCTTCGCCGCCGAGCGCGCCAACTTGATAGCACGAACATCGGTAAGCTGCTCGAGAAACGCCAGCAGTCGCTCCGGAGTCGTTAGGGGGCGGCGCACCATGTCGCCTCCGCTTCCCTCAATCGGGTAGCTGCCGCAAAGCTCATAGCCGAGCGCGAGCAGCTCTCCATAGGTGAGCCGCGACGCCATCTGCGCGAAAACCAACTCGGGCGACGCGGCCCACACTCCAGGCGCGACCTCGAGAAACGCATTGCGCGGCATACTGCGGCCGCTCTGGCGCCGACACACCGAGGCCGCCGATCGCACACCGGGCTTCTTGCCCACGAGCACCTCAAGGGGAAGACCCCCAGGTGTGACCGGCTCGCATCCCGCGAGCAACGCGCGCGACTCCGGGGGAAGCTTCCCGAGAACATACGCTATATCTTCGTGCGTCGACGCGCACATCTTCACTGTCGTAGAGCCGGAGAGCATTGATGCGGGCAGGTCGACGCCTCGGCGCTTACCGGACAGGTGAAACTCACTCAACGGAATCGAATGCGCCACCGACCAAGCGCGCCACAGGAGAAGGGCGGAGGTATGACTCGGATATATGTTCATTGGTGCAGGATACTGTGCCGATTCGACGCTCGGCAGGCCATGCCGCGAAATTAACCGAACGACCATTCATGAGGGACTTGCTTGCTTTTGGAATTGCCTTGGAATGGCGCTTGCGCTTCCTATGCCGCAGCCGACACAAGAAGGGTAACGATTGAGGTTCAGTGCTCCGATCGAGGTGTGCCCGATTCCCTCGTGGAACCAGTTCGTGTTTCCGAAACGGGGAAATTTGCGCAGCAAACTCCGCGAGATAGATGCTCCCCGAAATACATTCCAGCTCGAACGGCTTTGCGGCCGTATAACACCAGGGAAAACGCCGTATAGACCGCATCTCAACCAAGCCAGCCACCCCTTCCGGAGACCTTACGTCTACTTCGCGGAGTTTACTGCACAAAATCGGTCTCTTCAGAAACAAAATCCGAGCCGCAGCGCCGAAAATCGCGCTGGGAGAACCTCAGCCGACCGCACCGATACTCCTCATACGGCGGCTCACCCGCAAACTCGCAAGCGCCCTCACTCGCAAGCCCGATTGACCTCGCAGCTTAGCGACTCCACGCCAGCGAATCGCCGCGGCCCCGCAGACCCACAACGCCGCACGCCAATGATCCACCGGAAATTGACACCCACAGCGGGAAAGGGGCCGTCATTCGCAGTGCGCGGCTCCCTATCGAAACACCCCGGGTGCCGCGAACCTCAAACGGCTCCCCCGAGGGAGCCGTTTTTCGTCGCAGGCAAGGGCGGCGGCCCGACGGAGCGCTTAAGCAGTCTCGTGGTAGTAGATGAAGGTGTCCTCGTAGACGCCATCCTTGTTGCGAAAACCGTCGGGAATACGCCCGATGCGCTGGAAGCCCAGATCTTCGTAGAGGGCGATGGCGCGCTCGTTGCTGGCCACCACCGCGTTGAACTGCAATCCGCGAAAGCCGAGACGCGCCGCCTGACGCAGCGAGTCCTCCACCAGAAGACGTCCGACCCCGTGGCCGCGCACCTCCGACGACACCGCGTAGCTGGCATTCGACACATGCCCGCAACGCCCCACATTGTTGGGATGCAAGATATACAGCCCCGCCACGCGTCCAGCCACCGTGGCCACCGCCGTATGAGACTGCTCGGCGAAGAACGCGCTCGCCTCCTCCGCCGTCAGCGGATCGGTCTGTGGAAAGGCGCGACCGGCCTCCACCACGGCGTTCCAAATCTCCATCATGGCGGCCACGTCCTCCTCGCGGTACGGCCGCGTAACCCGCATCGTCAATCCATCAAGCGCGCTCATTGCCACTGCTCCCTTCTCTATCCCATAAAGAAAGGCTCCCTCGCGGAAGCCTTTCCTGCAAGCACTATGCCAGCGGCCTAGATGTCGGCCAGCGTGAAGTCGCGCTCGCCGTTGAACACGGCCAGGGCGTCGGCCACCGTCCAGTCGGCCAGGGTGATGGCGGAGATGGCCTTGGTCAGGCGCACGGCCTCGTCCAGGGAGCGCTGATGGATGTTGCGGCCCGTGGCGTTGCCCACGGCCCCGCCCACGCGAATCTGATCGTAGAGCTGGGTGAGGAAGGTGTCGGCATCCACCGTGGAACCGCCCGCGCACACCAGACCGCAGCGGCCAGCGGCGGTAGAGGCGATCTTCAGCGCCTCGGCAGCCGGGGTACCGTCCTCGGGCTTCGGCGGGTTCACCTTCACGAAGTCGGCGCCGAGGCACAGGGCCACGCCGGCGGCACCGGCGATGAGATCCGGATCCTTCTCAGCGGTGACAGCCTTGCCGCGGGGGTAGATCCACAGCACCACAATGAGGCCGTTGGCATGGGCCTGGGCGATAAGCTCGCCGGCCTCGGCCATCATGGTGGCCTCGTACTCGCTGCCGAGGTAGATGGTGTAGCCGAGGCCCACCACGTTCACGCCGGCCTCCTTCATAGCCAGCACGGCGTCCAGATCGTACAGCTGCGGGGAGTAGGGATCCTCCTGCTTGGTGCCCACGAGGTTGGTCTTGGAGTTCATCTTCACGAGGTAGTTGATCTCCGGGTAATCGGCCGCGTACTGGGCCACCAGGCCGCGCTGGCCGGCGAGCACGCCGCAGACACCCTCGGAGCCGATCTTGAACAGGTGCTCCGGATCCAGGTCGGCGATGTCGATGCCCTCGCCGTAGAAGTCCTTGTTCAGGTGCTCGATCTTCTGATCGCAGGCGAACAGCATGAGACGACCGGTCTCGCGCGTGGCCTTCATGTAATTGGAAATGTACTCGTCACGCATCTCGGGCATGACGTCGGCGGGAACGCGCACCTGATCACGGGTGATCTTCGGCATGGGGATCCTCCTTGGAATTCGTATCAATAACGGCGACTATTGTACAGAAACAAACCCTGACCGCGCATTCTTTCACAAAGAAAGTGGCGAAGGGCGGCCGTCGCTACCGCACGACGATGGACCTCTTAACCGACCAAGCACCGTAGACCACCCTGCCATTGGCCTTCGCCACGGTGCGCACCTGCACAGCGCCCGCAGGAACCCCTACTCCTTCGCCACGGTGCGCACCCGCAAGGCTCCCACACCGCCCCACGGCGCGTCCGCTGTGCGCCCGGAGCAGCATCACCTGCAGCGTGCCCGCGGTGCGCCCGCAACGGCCCTACTCCTTCGGCGTGCTGTCTTTCGGCGCGCTCGGCTTCTTCGTCATGCGGCTGTACACAATGAGCGCCACCACGGCCACAACGGCAGTCACCGCGAAGATGGCCACCGATTCCATGATGTTGCCCGACACGAGCCCGGACGCTGCATAGGTGGACAGCACGATGCCGGGGATGCGCGCAAAGTTCGAGATAAGCACGAAGCTGCGCATGGACATGTGCGTGAGCGGCGTGACATAGGTGAACACGTCCTTCGGCAAGCCCGGGATCAGGAACAGGATGAACACGATGACGTTGAACTTCTCGGAGGTTTCCCATTCGCGGAACTTGCCCATGTACTTCTCGGGCACCATGGCCTGCACGAAGGGGGCGCCCAGCTTGTGCACGAGCACAAAGATGAACGAGCTGGAGATGATGCAGCCGAGCCAGATGATGAGCGCGCCCACCCACGGACCGTAGATCATGCCGGCGGCCACCTGCACCACTTCGCCGGGAATGAAGGCCACGACGATCTGGAGGAACTGGATAGCCAGCAGAATGAGGAAGCCCCAGGGGCCGGCGTTGCGAATGTCGGAGGTGACGCGATCCACCCCGCCGGGCTCGAACAGCTCGTGGATCATGGGCCAAACGGCCACGCATACCACGATCATGATGACGAAAAACGCAATGAGGCCCGCGAACTTGAAGATGTTCGCCGCGGGCATCTCGTGGCCGGCGACGGACTTCTCCTGGTGGGCCTTGGCCTCCAGCTTCTGGAGGCGCTCGGATTTGGGGGATTTGTTATCGTGTGTATTCATGGGCTCCAGTGTAACGGAGCGCCCCGCGGGGCGGGGCGCATCTTAAAGAACTCTATAGCTTAGTGACGAAATCGTAAGGGCTGCCCGCGAAGAGCCCGAAACGCCCAGCCGGATCTTCGCGCCAACGCACCCCGCCATACTGGGACAGTCTTACCAGGTAAGACTGTCCCGCACTAATCGTCGTCCTTGCGAGCCTTGTCGTACTCCTCCTTAAAGGCGGAGAACATGCCGCTGGCCCGCTTTATCTGGCGGCCCGTGGCGTAGGCGCCGGCGTTCACGGCCTTGCCCGCCGCCTTGGTGGCGCCCGACACGGCCGGCTTCACCGCCTCGACGGTTTCCCGCGCGCGGTCGGCCACCACCGCCGTGGCCTCGCCGGCCTTGGCAGCCAGGCCACCCTCGGCCGCAAGCTCGGCCACCTCATCGCCCACGAGGATGGCGCCGAGCACCGGGTTCTCCTCGTCGGCAGCCCCGTTCACGGCCAACGCCGTGCCGATGCCGCGCTTGAAGCCGCGGATCATGGAGCCGGGAATCTCCTTCACGCCAAGCAGCGCGTTGGCCGTGGCGCCCTGGCTCACCGTAAGCGAACGCACCTCGCCAGTCTTCGGGTCGAAGGACACATCGCCCACAATGCCGTACACCGTACCGTCCTCGCTGATAACCGGCAGGTCGGCCCACAGCACGCAGTCGTCATAGTCGACGCCGAGCGCCCGGCAGGCCCCTTTGTCGGTGGCCTCGGGCTTCTGCAGCACCACAATGCGGCCGTCTATCACGTCGTAGCCGTTGTAGGCCACGAACACGTCCTTGCGGCGGAACATCCACAGCAGGTCGGGCCGCTTCACGATAAAGCCGACGAAGCGCCGCTGGTTGGGATGGAACACGCAGTGGCGCACCTTCCCCAACCGACCGACCGCCTCGGGTTTCTTCGGCGTGCTCTTGTCGCGAAGCACGCGCTTGCCGACAAGTTCGCCGGTGGTGCCGTAGCGCTTGGCCATGATCTACTTTTCGTCCTTCTTGTCGGCGGCCTTCTCGGCCACGTCCTTCGCGGTTTCCTTCGCCTCGTGGGCGGCGGTCTTCACGGCCTCGCCCGCATCGGCGGCGGCTTCCTTCACATCTTCAGCGGCATCGGAGACCGCATCGGCGTCCTCGCCGGCGTTCTTGGCCACCTGATCGGCAATGCGCTGACGGGCAGCCTCGATCTTGTCGCGCAGCTCGTCGCCCTTCTCGTTGATGGTGGGGGAAATGTTGCTGGCAGCCTCCTGGATGGAAGCGGCCACATCGGCGCCGCGGGCAGCCGCCTCGGAGGCGATCTCCTGGCCGCGGGCGGTCACGTTGTTCACCACTTCGGCGCCCTTGGTGGCAGCCTCCTGGTAGATGTGCTGAGCACCGGCCGCCGCCGAATCGCCCCACTGCTGGGCATTGCCGACGAACTCGTTGGCCTTGTCGGCCACCATCGCGCGCGTCTCCACGCCCGGACGCGGCGCAGCCAGCAAAGCTGCGACGGCACCGACGACGCCACCGATCAGAAACATTCCAAATTTGTTGGCCATGACTGCCTCCTTTATCGACGGAATATCAAGTTCGCTCATTATAGAGTGCGCGCAAGTCGACCGCAGCCGTTGATGCGCGGTTCTCACCTTACGGTAAACAAAGCGTCAAACATCATCGATAAGTAAATCTCTCACAGAAAACCTCAGCCTGTGCGCAAAAGCGGCATGGGGTGCAAAGCAATAAAGCATCCTGTCAAGCTCATCAAGGTAGACCAACTATGGGAAGCCCTTCGAGTGGTTGGAGTTCGCTCGTTTTTATACATTTTGCGCTCACGGCCCAAAAACTGGTCGAAAATCGCTCGCTTTGCTACATCTCGTGGCCGAAGATCGCCCATTTTTCGACAAGCGTCTGTCGCACAGTCAGAGCACTCATCGCTGACCTGGCAAAACGTCATCGCTTCTCAGCCACTCGCAAAACTCACTTTGCTAAAAGCGCAAAAACAAGCGATCCCCAACCATTTTTATAGGAAGATGACTCAACGTCCAAAAACAGAAGATCTCTGCCGCCCCCCCCTGTAAGCCACGTAGACCACCGAAATCCAATGGCAAATTGCTATGCAGGCTGCTTGATCGTGATGTGGCCGCACGAAAACCATGCAAGAAATCAGCCGCGGGTGCAGAATTCGATTCCTTCCCTGTTGTTTTGTGCAGGAGATGCGGGCTGTGGCGTGGAGAAGGCGGCACTGACCGTCGCTGCTGATTTGGCCTTCCCTCTGGCGAGCAACTGACGTTCGAGCTCTCGGATGAACTCCATTATGCATTCGAAATTCTCGCCTGACAGTTTCAGCAATTGCGCTTGTTTGGCAAACGTCTCGAAACGACCGTATCGCTTTTTACGTCACCACCGCCGGATCCTCTGACGCCATCCCATGCGCATCCTCCCTCAGAAAATCGGAAGCCCCTACTCTTAAACACGTACGAAAATGGTAAAACGCAGCAAGAGTTTTCTAAAACCACGAAGCATGCAAAAACGCACTGTCGCGATCCAAATCCAAGCATTACACGCACGAGATAAGACCATACATCGTCGCCGTAAAACCTAGCCGAACAAAGTCTTCGTTAATATCTTTCATGGAGACATCGACGAAAAGCTGGAAAACTCAAAGTAATCTCTCTAAAATTAAATTATAAATTTAATTTTTTCGTTATACTCAACCGAAGAAGGAAGTATGAAGTTCGGCCCTCACATCAAATTGTTCGAATTCGCCGATATCCCCATGATTGGCAATGCAGATACGGGAGATGTGATTGGATTAAGCGACAAAGGACTCGACCTTTGCCAACGAATCGAAGATGGGCGAACGAGCATTGACGAGGCGGCTCGCGAACAACCAGACCTTTTTGAGCATTTAGAGATGGGCGGCTTTTTAGCTGAACCTTATCCACGCTCGCTTGAAGCCGCATACCTCCATATAACTCAGCGCTGCAATCTCCATTGCATAGGTTGTTATTCTGACGGCCCTGATCGCAATCGCTCAACCGATTTATCTTTATCCGCGATAGATGACATTATCGCGCAACTTGCGAGCATGGGCGTACGGACATTGAATATTTCTGGAGGGGAGCCTTTCCTCAGAAAAGATCTTCCTCTAATTGCTCAGCTAGCCAGCCGAGCACATGGCATTCCCGAAATAAATATTCTCACCAATGGCACTATCTATGCTCAGAATACAATTGACGGAATTGCTCCATTTGTAAAAAAGGTATCTGTTTCTTTTGATGGAATCTCTTCCTCGGACGAAGCCCTCGTTCGTGGCAGCCAACGCTTTGATGAACTTGTTTCATTTGTTAAGCTTCTTCAAAAAGCAAACATTCCCGTGGTTCTTACAGCCACCGTTCACCGCAGGAACATAGAAATCTTAGATGAATATGTTCGCCTAGCAAATCGGCTAGGGGCGACGATGAATTACAGCCTTCTTTCGCCACCATCTCATGGGATGTCCGAATTCGAAGACCTCGCATTTCGTGATGATGATTTGGTACAAGCCGCCACCGTTTTGTGGGATCTTGCCGACAAAGGCCTAGCAACTGTGGCTGAGGAAGAACCTGTTGGTGTTGGCCTTCGCTGTCGCGACACTTGCGGCGCCGGAGCGCGAGTCGTTAGCGTTGGAGCGGACGGAACGCTTTTTCCTTGCCATATGATGCACGACGATCGCTTCGCATTAGGCAACTTACTAGAAAAATCATTGGAGGAAATACTTGCCTCGAGCAAATCTGAGAGTGTATCTCTAACAACCAGCCAACTGAATGGCTGCAAAGGATGCGACGCCCTTCCCTTCTGCGCCGGCGGCTGTCGTGCGCGCTCAGTAGCATCCGGCAACGGAATAGCTGGAAAAGACGCCTATTGCGCAATGCATAAGGCATACTACAACGAGGCAGCCAGGCGGTTGAAAGCCGCCCTAGAAGATAGGAGTTAGATTATGTTGTTTCATCTGTCCGGAAATGTGTTAAAGCCTTGTGAATGGATAGGCCTGTTTGGTTTCTGCTATTCTGCGGGGTAGAAGAAATGTCTCTGGCGGGGTTCTTGAAAACTCCGCCAGAGCCCACGTCACATGCGTTTAGATAGTTTTTCCTGCGGAGGATGCCAACTTGGAAGCCGCTCAGATTGAGAATTCTCGAAATGCTGTCAGGAATTTTGGCAAGATTCTAATTGTCGTATTTACGGTGATGGCTTTTTTCTGCGCCTTCAACGTCTTGGCCTACTTGTTCGCTGCTTTTAAATCATCCGCATCGGAAGAAGTCCAGGATTGGTATCTTTTTGTCCCTGGTACTCTGGAGTGGGCTGCTTTTCTAATCGCGGCCCTTACCTGCATTTCAGCAGCTCATAAGATTACAATCGGCGCATCTTTATTTGTCCCCACGGTATCAAAGCGCCTAATGGGTTCTGCAATTTTTCTCTGGATCTATGTCCTTGTTAATGCTTTCTGGTTCCCTCTTCTTCAGCATTTCGGAACATTGATAGATTGCAGTGAGGTGGCCATCAGCATTGCAGAGAACGGCTTTACCGCAGGCATATATTTTGATATCGGAACGGCATTTGCCGCCACAATCCTTATGCTGGTTGCTTCTATAATTCGCTATGGATCGGCGCTCCAAGAACAAGCTGATGAGTTATTTTAGCGAAGGTTTGCCTAATGCCTATCCGCATCAACCTTGACGAAATGCTTGAACGAAAAGGAATAACGGCACGGGAGCTAGCCGCCGCCATAGATACGTCTGAGGTGAACCTCTCCCATATTAGGACAGGAAAAGTCAAAGCGTTTCGATTCTCAACTTTAGAGAAACTGTGCCGCGCACTCTCTTGCACGCCAGGAGACCTCATAACCCTCGTTGATGATTACCCCGAATGAACTGGCGCTCCTACGCAGGTTGAAGAATCCAATCTACAGCCTCTCGAATCCCCTGTGCTTCAGAAGGCTCGAGAGGCTGCTCTAAAGTTTTGATTTACACCCTTACTACTTCTCGGTCTTCGACTGGTCTTTACCGTCACACACGCTGGCAGTAAGCCAAATGAAATCATGATTAGGAACGGCACCCTCTCCCACCTGATGATACTCTTCCTTACTGCCGCCAAAAGCGATATAGTCCCGGTTGTTCATGTCCGCGCTTCCATCGAACCATGTTTGAGGCACGGAAAACCCAACGTATATGATCGTTGAGTCTCCTTTTGGAAGGGAGAATGTCATAGAATCCGAACCGCCGATGTCTGTACGTTCGGATTGCTCAGGTGCAGCAAAGAACGTGACGGGGATTCTATCGGGGCCTAGGAACATAAAGTTGGCCCGGAATTTCTCGTCCTGTGCGTCGCTTTTCGCATCGTGATTATCAAGATACACTTCGCAAATAAGTATAGGGGCATCTTTTAAAGCATCCTTTCCTGCGACAAGATGCCCAACGTGATCTTTAGCTTCGTTGTAACTCCGATAGATCGTTGCAGATTTGATCTCGACGTTCATGACCCCTGACCAACCCAGATTATCGCGACTAGAGGAATCAAGCGTAAGCGCACCAGTCATGCTCACACCGGGAAGAGAAGGCGTTTCCCGGTCGGCTTCTGATTCCTCCACCGTTTTTGAATTCGGGGTTGCGCCTTGCCCATCATCAGACGAGCTTGACGGCGGTTGACAACTTGGCTGACAACCACTTAGGGCAAACAAACCTGACATGCAGACTATCAGAAGGATCGACAACAACTTTGCTTTGCAGTTTTTCATAGTTACCCTTTCATTTAGATATTCGCACTCTCGTTAACTCCTATAGCCAGCTGAAAACAAAATGATTTTTCGTATCGGCGAATTTGTCACCACAAGTTTGTACTCACCCTCCTTCAGTGGCAGTCGAGTTCGTAAATTGCTAGCTTCAAAGTACCGCTCCTCAGCTTGAATGCTAAACGGTACGACTAAGTCAAACTCAGTACCTGGCTCTATGCGAAACATAGATTGATCAGTCATTTTCGGATCTGAAATTTCCCACAAATCCCAATCGGGCTGCATCGACAAGCTAGGATTTTTCGAACTTATAGCTCGCCAGTCAATTGCAGCAAAGTATCCATCGCTATTCTCGGGAGCGCATTTCACTGCAAGTTTAACGACAAGAACCGATAAAGTGTCGGCTTCCTCCACCTTGATGTCGTCATATTTGCCAAGAATATCTTTGCTTAGATCGACCGATGCTTCACCGTAGGCTTCCAAAAACTGCTTGGGTGACATGATCTGAGAAGACTCCAATTTCAATGAGAGTCCGTTGGTTTTTTCATCTGCCAGACCAGCAAACGATCCATCGAGGTCAACCCAGTCTGCATTTTCGTAGTTTTCCTCAACAATCTGAGGCGCATGCGCATTGACGTAATCAATGCGCAAAAAACACGCTATCGCAAGAAGACCTACGACAATTGGCACAGAAATACGGAGCGCCCTCCTCAAAGCGTCACTCATCTCGCCCTCCCATCGATTGGCTGCAACATATATTGCTGTCGCGCATCGGTGGCTTCTCTTCTATCAGCCTGCCCTCTTCCACAAGAGCCATTCTGTCGGATACCATCCCCAAAACCTTATCATCATGCGAGGTGATCACTATGCTTGCCCCACATCCCCTGGCTTTGCATATCAGCGACTTGAACATTTCAACGCCATCTTGATCGAGTGCATTTGTAGGCTCGTCTAAAAGCACCACATCGGGTCTCTCCATAAATGCAACAGCCAAGCCCAAACGCTGCTTCATTCCAAGCGAGTACTTATGAAAAGGGCGGCGATCCTGCGGATCAAGGCCCACTTGCCTCAGAATCGTCTTGATGTCTTCGACCGTAACGGTGTTTCTAATTGATGCCAAAAGTCGACAGTTGTCCAGCCCTGTATAGTGAGCGAGGAATGACGGCGTTTCGATTAGGAGCCCAAGATTGACAGGGTACGGCACGCCCGGACCGAGCTTGATTCCATTGATAAAGATTGCTCCTGCATCGGAATAGACTAAACCAGCTATTGCTCGAAGAAGCATAGTTTTCCCAGAACCATTAGGCCCTTTTACGCCAACAATCTCTCCAGGCCTGACCGTTAGATTGATTTCTCGAAGGACTTTGTGGCCTCTGATGGTTTTAGAAAAACTACTTACTTCAATCATAAGTTTCCACCATCCCTACAATATTGCTGCCACGAAAAATTAGCGCCCCAACCAAAGTTGAAAAAAACCCGACCAATACCGCATATGCTAAGGATTGAATCGATGAAATCCCAGTACTTAAGAAACAATCCGATCGTACAGCCATCAAATACTCCCCCGGAATAAAACCGGACACAATTAGCAGGGCAGGGAGCAACGACACTAACACAGTCAAAAAAGCGAACAATTCGTTCTTTAAAAGCGAAATTACCACCAGAGGTAGAACGAAAAGGGCCCCTATGAGCGGAATCATTAGCAAGAAGGAGGTCAAATCGTATGGACTATCTAACAGTTCGTCATTTCGTGATAAGTTGATGGCTTCGATGGAACTGGAAGCCTCCAAAGAAAAGTGTCCCGAATTGATACTAGTTAAGAACATTGCCGTAATTGCTACCGCTATCCAAAACAAAAATGTCGCAATCAACGCCCAGATACATTTCGCCAAGAACCACGAGGAGCGCTTTTTCGATTTCAGAAGAGAACTCACGCCAAAATACCCTTTGCCATATTTACCCACATAGGCTATTGGCGCAAGAGCACACGCCGTCCATAACAGCATCCAACCGATTGGAAAAAGAATTGAATCTCGTTCGATCTGGTCAGGAGGCAGAAGACCAGCCAATATAAGGAGAGCGTTATCGCCAAGAGTGAATTCGCTCCAATCAATCTGGTAGGCAGAGGCTTTGACCCATCCTCCCAATATAACAGTAAAGGCGACCGTAGCTCCTAAGGCAACAGAAAGGAGCAGGTATCGCTTTCCAGCTCGTAAATCAAACCGAAGACCGTTGTAGACGCCAATCATCGCGCACCACTCCGATTCCGCGAAAAAGCAAGCACTGCGGACAAAAGAATAAGAAGAGCGACTATGCTAACCGAAATTATAGGCTCATGCGCATATTCAAAGCTCCATCCTTGGAGTATCTGAAAAATGCTAAACTCGAAAATAGGAACCGAAGTTAGAGCCGCAAAGAAGAAGTGGTTGCAAAATTCAAGTATCAGCAGAAAGAAATAGGGCAAAATAAGCGCAAAGGAAACTCTCTTGACGAACCAGCCGATACTGAGCACCAAGGCACCCCATGCTCCGCACAGACACGAATCAAACAAGGTTCTCAAAAAGACAAAAAATGCAGGGTTGGAATAGAATACATCGGCAAAAACCTCGCTATACGTCATTCCCGTATACAAGCTATCATAAGCATTAGGCATAAATGCCGGGAAATAGCATGCGACAAAAATCATATTTGACAACAAAGCAATGGCGGCCACTGCAGCAGATGCACAAAAAGACGCAATCAGCTTACTAAAGTAGTACTGCCAGCGAGGACACCTGGTAATCTCCTGACAGTAATAGCCGGACCGCATTTCCGTAACACTAGACCAGCTATACGCAAAAGGCGCAATGAACACCATTCCGTAGAAGAAGAGGTAATAGAATCCCGCTCTGCCCCACGCCCCTACCCCGAGCCATGCAGCATAGCAACTCCAACTAGAATAATAGGGATACGCATCTGTATTGGCTGTGTTAAAGCCGATAACTTCGAACTGATTTATCGATTCTACAGCCGCAAGGCCGGCAAGCACGAGTGCGATTGCCACAGCAATCGCAAACCATCTCCCGCAAAAAGCTTTTCGAATCTCCAGTGACAATACTCGACGCATACGAATTAACAGCTCCAAATCCCCAAAACCATAGCAGCAGCCAGATACGGTACTAGTGCAGAATGCCTCACGATAGAGCAGAGCGTCACGTCGGCACCGGCGGACGCACCGCCCTATCAGCCAAGCCTTAATCTATGTTCAGGACCGGCAAGTCAGCTGCAGCCTCGCTGCAATCCGGACTCCACACACCATTGGTGCTTCCAGTTCCAAACGGCGCCCATGCCGTCAGACGAGCCCATTTGTAGTCCTCATTGCCATGTCGGGAATCTCGCACAGTGTTGCGAATTCGATATTGCCCATCTCGCTCATCGTAGGCTTTTCCGACCATGCAATTTTTGGAACCCCTGCCTTCGCGATCGAGAGCCCCATCAATGTACAAGCGACAATGATGCCCGTTATGGTACATGATGTGGATATAAGCACTTCCCGCCGCCGCCTTGTGGCGCCACTCGGTTCCGTCCGTAGAGCCTTTGCTCTCCAAATAGAAACCATAGCCAGTATTTGCGTCACTAGCGTATGCGTGCTGAGTTGTCGTCGCAGTACCAAACACTGACAGCAAACCAACAAAGGCCACGATCAGTGCCTTCCGCCTAAAATCGAACGTTGTAATGCTAGATGTAGACTTCATTACATACCTCCTGGATAGGATTTATCTAATCAGCAATCGATCGCACGATAAAGCGTATCAGTATTTAAAGTTTTAGTTTAATTTAAATGAGCAAAGTTGCTTGACCGTTACCGAAGAAAGATTCCGGGAGGTTTCTGTTGTATTCTATATTTATTTCAGCCATCTAAAAGAAAGCGCTCTCAACAGACAGGAGCAAAAAAAGAAGTGCAAAGGTATAACACGATCTAGCACATATGGCTTCGCGATATCCTGAAATATGGCTTAGTTTTCTTAGCTTATCTTGATTTGTTTAGTTCGCCTTGTTTTTAGTTCATCTTAGTTTCTTTAGTTCATAGTTTGGACTGGGAAAATAGAAGAGCCGTATGCCGAAGACTTTCTTCTTGACATACGGCTCTGCGCTGAAAAGCGGACTCAGGATGCAGCGTCCTAGAACTTGGCGCCGCGGGCGTAGGCTTCTTCCACCAGGGTGTCGAGTACCTTGGGCAGGGTGAGGCCGGCAGCCGAGCAGGCCATGGGGAACAGGGAATGCGGCGTCATGCCCGGGGACACGTCCAGCTCGAAGCAGCGGGCGGCACCGCCGTCCCACACGAGGTCCACGCGGCCCAGATCGCGGGCGCCGTAGGCGCGATACACTTCCAGCGCGGCCCGTTCGATCTCGGCGCGGATGGCGTGGGCCGTAGCCTCATCGGGCGAGAGCGACGCCGGGCGCACGGGGCAGAAGAACTCCACGGCGTCGTTGCGCATGCGGGCGGAGGCGTCGAAGAACTCGCCCTCGCGGGCCACGATCTCCACCGGCGGGAGCGCATAGGCGTCCCAGCCGGTACCGAGGATGGCCACCGACACCTCCACGCCGTCGATCCACTGCTCGATGTTCACCGCGTCGTCGAAGGAGAGCGCGTCGAGCACCGCCTCGCCCAGCTCGTCCTGGGAGTTCACCTTGTGCACGCCAAGGGCGCTTCCGCCGTGGGCCGGCTTCACGCAGACCGGGTAACCCCCGATCACGCGGTCGGCCACCAGGTCGAGAGCCGTGGCAGCACCCATGTCCTTGAAGGCGTCGCGGGACAGGTACACACCCTGGGGCCAGCTTGCGATACCCTCTTCGCCGGTGACGTCGCGGTACTTCTCCAGCGACGAGTGCAGCGCGTCCTTATTCCAGGCGCGATGGCACACGCTGGCCGGCGAGCCCACAAAGGGCAGGCCGACGAATTCCATCAGGCTTTGGATGGTGCCGTCCTCACCGTGCTTGCCGTGCAGGGCGTTGTAGACCACATCGGGGCGCTCGCTGCGCAGGGTGGGCACCAAGTCGGCGTTCGTGTCCAGCGGCACCACCTTGTGACCGGCCTCTTCCAGGGCCTCGCAGACCACCTTGCCCGATGCCAGCGACACCTCACGCTCGAAGGACTTGCCTCCCATCAGCACTGCTACTTTCATGTTGCCTCTCTTTCCCTTGTGAGTAGGGCACGGATGCGGGGTGTGCCTCCGCGCGCAGTTCCGCAGCGACTGCAAGTGTCCAGCGGACACTTGCACCAAGCGAGGACTGTCTGAGCACGGAGGTATATCCCGCAGCCGCGTCCGGACGACCGCGGAGTATGCCCCCTGGCCCCCGCCAAACGTTCGCAGTTATTCCGCCGCTTCTTCTTCGGCCTCGGCCACCTTGTCCTCGGCAATCTCGATCTGGGCGGCATCGCCGTCGTGAGACTGCATGACGGCCTCCTCGTTCTGCTCGGACGCCACGATGACCTCGTCCCAATTCTCGCGCTCGTTCTCGGCCATGACGGCCTCCTTTCCGTAACCCGGCAGCGCGCCGGCATTGATGAACACGCGGTACAGTTCCAGGCGCTCCTCGATGACCCCGGCCAGCCGGCGGATGGCCTCGGTGATGGATTCCGGCGTCTCGAAGCTGAAGTTCACGCGCATGGAGTTCTTGCCGGTCACGCCATCGGGGAAGAAGGAGTTCCCTGGCACATAGGTTACGCCCGCCTCCAGCGCCTCGGCAAGCATCGAATCGGTATCCATATAGTCCGGCAGGGTGATCCAGAGGAACATGCCGCCGGCGGGATGGGTCCAGGAGGCCTCGGGCGGGAAGAACTCGTCCAGGGCCGCCAGCATGGTGTCGCGCCGCTCCTTGTACAGGGCGATGAACTTTTGCAGCGTGCGCTGCCAGGGAATATCGGCGAAGTAGTGCTGCACCACGAGCTGGTCGAAGGCGCTGCCGCACAGATCGGCCCCCTGCTTCACCAGGTTGACGCGGGCGAGCACCGATTCCGGCGCCGCAATCCAGCCCGTGCGCAGGCCCGGCCCGAGCATCTTCGAGATAGTGCCCAGGTAGATGACCGAATCGTCCATGGCCTTCAAGGGCACCTGATGGCCGCCGTCGTAGCGCAAGCGACCATAGGGGTCGTCTTCCACCACCATGAAGCCGTACTCGTCGGCCAGCTCCAGCAGGCGGCGCCGGCGCTCGGCGTTCATAGTCACCCCGCCGGGGTTCTGGAAATTCGGGATGGTGTAGCAGAACTTCAGGCGCGGATTGCCCTTGCCGATGCGCTCGAGTTCGGCCTCCAAGAGATCCATGCGCATGCCGTCCTCGTCGAAGGGGATGGCGCGGATATCGGGCTCGAAGGCGGAGAAGGCCTGCAACGCCCCCAGATAGGTGGGACCCTCGGTGATGATGATGTCACCCGGGTCGATGAAGGCCTCGGCGATGAGCGTGAGGGCCTGCTGGGCCCCCGATGTAACGAGAATCTGGTCAGCCTTCACGCGAATGCCCAGGTCGCGCATCATATCGGCGAGTACGGCCCGCAGGCCGGCCAGGCCGTCGGTGGGCCCGTACTGCAACGACACGGCCCGGGCCTGGGGACTTTCCACCGCGGCTAGCACAGCGCGACGCACGTCCTCCTCGGGCAGAAGCGACACGGCGGGCATGCCGCCCGACAGCGAGATCACGTCGTCGCGCGTGGCGGCGGCGAAGAGGTTGCGCACGGCCGAGGGGCGCATCTTGCGCACGCGGCGAGCGATCTTGTCGCCGGTGGTGTCGAAGGTGATGTGAGCTGATGACATGGCTAATCCACCATCCCTTCCATAAGCGCCCGGGCCGCCTTCAAGGCCGCCAGAGCGATGAGGTCATCGGTAAAGTTTACTTCAACGCGGGCCAGACCCTCGCGCTCGTTCAGCCATTCCGTCGTACCGACAAAAGTTGCCGCCGAACGGTCGGCAAGCTCGGCTTGGAAATCGATGATGAGGTGCTCCAGGATATGGGGAAGAGAGGTGCGGTCGAGAATGGCCCCGAACGGCTCGCCTTGGGCGTTCACGCACGCGTGCCGGGCCAGCCGAGGGCGCGCCTGAAGAAGCCGCGCGGCCGCCTCGGGCGACAGATGCGCGGCAGGACCGCCCGCCACGCGCACGAGCAGCGCCATGCGGTCGCGCTCGATGGCCACGCGCTCGACGACGAGGGTCGCCATCAGGCGCCGCCCGACGGGGTGCGCGACAGCAGGGTAAGCCCCTCGGCACCCGCCTCTGCGGGGGCAAGCGTCTCGCCCTGCAGTTTCTTCACCAAGGCCTCCAAGGTCCAGCCGATGTCGCGGCCCAGCGTATCGCCGCCCGTAAACGAGCCGTCGACGAGAGCCAGCTGGTTGCGATCGAGGGAGAACCGATAGCAGCCCGATCCGGCCAGATTGGTGAAGGTGAACGCGATGGTCTTGTCGCCCGTATCGAGCGCATAGCGGTAGGACACGTCCTTGGTGAGGTTGATGCGGTCCTCGGTGATCTCAATGGGGGTAGAGGTGCCGGCCAGATACCACGTACCCTGGATGTCGGCCGCATCGTCGGCGGAGAACCAGCGCAGCCAGGAAAAGCCGCCGACCACCGCGCACACCAGGGCCAGCACCACCGCCGAGCAGGCAACGGCGACGATTTTCCGTCGCCGCCGGCGACGTTGCTCGGGGGAAGGCTGCGTTCGCGCACGCCGCGTGGGGGCCGCCTCCCCCTCGGACGAACGGGCCGCCGCACGACCACGAGCCGATGAGCCCGGGCGGGCGGCGCTGCGCTTGGTGGGGGCACTGCCGGCTGCCCGAGCCTCGCGAGCAGCCCGGGCCTCCGCAGCCGAAGCGGGAGGAGCCGCCGGCTCCGGCGGAAGAGCCGCGGCCTCGCGGCGGGCGCGCTCCTCGCGGGCGCGCAGCCGGGGGTCGTTGCTCCCCGACCCGCGCGTTCTCATACCCATGGTGCCCTTAGACCTCTTCCGGCCCAATCACCGTTTTGCCGCCCATGTAGGGCACGAGCACCTCGGGCACCGTGATGGTGCCGTCGGGGTTCTGGTAGTTCTCGATGACCGCGGCCATGGTGCGGCCCACGGCCAGACCCGATCCGTTCAGGGTATAGGCGAAGCGGGTGCCCTTGAAGTTGGCCGGATCGCGGTACTTGATGTTGGCGCGGCGGGCCTGGAAGTCGGTGCAGCAGCTGCACGAGGAGATTTCCTTGTAGGCGTTGTAGCTGGGCAGCCACACCTCAACATCGTAGGTCTTGGCGGAGGAGAAGCCGATGTCGCCCGTGCACAGGCTGATGACACGATAGGGCAGCTCCAGCTTCTGCAGGATGTTCTCGGCGTCTTCCACCATGGACTCCAGCTCGGCAAAGCCGGTCTCGGGGGTGGCAAACTTCACCATCTCCACCTTGGAGAACTGGTGCACGCGGATGATGCCGCGGGTATCGCGGCCGGCGCTGCCCGCCTCCTCGCGGAAGCACGGGGTGAAGGCGCAGTAGTGCAGCGGCAACTGATCGGCGTCGAGCACCTCGCCGGCATGCAGGTTGGTCAGCTGCACCTCAGCGGTGGGAATGAGGTAGAGCCCCTCGGTGGTGTGGAACAGGTCTTCCTCGAACTTCGGCAGCTGGCCAGTGCCCGTGAGCGTGGCGGCGTTGGCCATGGCCGGCACCCACCACTCCTTGTAACCGCGCTCGGTGTGCTGATCCAGCATGAAGGAGATGAGGGCGCGCTCCAGGCGGGCACCAGCGCCGCCGAGCACGTAGAAGCGGCTCTCGGCCAGCTTCACGCCACGCTCGAAGTCGATGATATTCAGGGCCGGCCCCAGATCCCAGTGGGCCTGGGCCTCAAAGCCCTCGACGGCGAAGTCGCGCGGGGTGCCCCAGCGGCGCACCTCGGGGTTGTCGTCCTCGTCCTCGCCGATGGGAGTGGAGGCGTCGCACAGGTTCGGCACGCTCATCAGCAGGGTGTTCAGGGCGTCGTCGGCCTCGGTGCGGGCCGCGCTGGCCGCCTCCAGCTTCTCGTTGATCTGGCGCACCTGCTCCTTGGCGGCCTCGGCCTCGTCCTTCTTGCCCTGGCCCATGAGGGCGCCGATCTGCTTGGAGATGCGGTTGCGCTCGGCCTGCAGGGCCTCCTCCTCGGCAATCAGCTCGCGACGCTGAACGTCAAGGGCGGAGAACTGCTCGGGATCGAAGGACGCATGGCGGTTCTTCATGGCCTCGGCTACTTCGTCGAGATGTTCACGTACGTACTTGATGTCCAGCATAGGTTGCTCCTCGGAGTCGGGCGTTTTGCGTTCGACCAGTATAGCGCAACCATCGCGCCTGGTAGCAGCCAGGGCGGGCAGCGAGCCGAAAGACACCTCAAAACCACCGACGGAATATGCCCTATCGCACGTGGAGATTGCGTTTTCGGCGGGGGAAGCATAGTATACTTTCCGCAGCACATCACCGACCCGCCGCAGCGGCCCGCAGGTTCGTGCCGGCGCGAGAAGACGAGGACAGCCCCATGAATTTCGAAGAGCTCTACCACTTCCTGTTCGAGACCATGCCCGGTATCGGTATTCTCGTCGGCGGCGGCCTTGTCATCAGCATCATCGTGTGCCTCATCTTGGAGCGCAAGACGCGCAAACAGTACAAGAATCACGAGAAGACCGAGGACGACTGGTCGCTGTTCGACGATGACGACGAGGATGAGAGCAAGTAACCCGATCCCCATCCCGATCCCAAGCCCAAAGCAAGGCTGAAGAAAACCCCGAAGAGCCCACCTCAATCTGAGTCACCTAACAACAAGAGCGCCCCACCCCGGAGCGCTCTTTTGCTGTACGGCTTTCGCCTGAGAGGTTATCCCGCGAGGAACAGCCCCTTGAAGGGCGGTCGATAGGTTGCGCCCCATGACTCCTGCTGGCGGTACATGAGCGGACTCTCATAGCGATCGGCCACCTTGATCCACCCGGTCTTCCCGCCGGTTTTCACCTGGAAGCGCACCGTATTGCCCTTTACGTACACCTTGAGGAACTTCACCTTCTGGCCCTTCTTAATGGTGAACTTGGTCGACTTGCAGTTCGTGCTCTTGTAGGCCTTCATGCTCTTCAAGGCCTTGTAGGTGTTGGACTTGCGATTACCCACGGAAAGCTTACCAGTATTGCTCGTCTTCTTCAGTGTTCCCTTCGTATACTTGTAAGTAAAATCACCGGAAATATTTCCTGCCATGTAGGACATAATTCGGTGCGATACCACGATCTTGTTCCCCGTCACAGCCTTTATCTCGCCGCCTCGATGGGTGCCAATTTTCTTACCGAACCCGTTATTGCAGTCGACAACCTGCTTCAATTTGCCCTTGGAGCACTTGAAGAGGCCGCGAACATCGGCGTCATCATTGTCCGACCACGCCTCGAGAAACAGAAACGGCTTCCCGTTCTTAAGCGTGATCAGCTGGGCCACCACACCGTAAAAATAAGTGCTTTTCGAGAACGCCTTCTTTCCGTTCACGTACACAACGATGCGACTGCGGTACCCGTACCCGTCGTAAGTCGCCTTCACCTTGATCTTGTCGGGCTTCTTGTCGCCGGTGATGTCGTACTGGGTATAGGTCACATTCTCGCTCAACGTATGCACCTGCGCGCCACCGCTTGTCTTCGGTGCCGCATGGGCGACGCCCGGCGCCGCCGCCATCAGCAGCGCCGCAGCGCACACCGCCACGGCAAGCATTGCCACCCTCCCGCACTTGCTTCTCACTCTCTCCATTCCCGCACTCCTCTCTCTTCCTTTCCGCGCCGAAAACGCGGCCTCTACGAGGAAGTATAGCACCCCTTCTTCATCCTCGCTGAGGCACCCCATCGCAAACTGAATACAAGGGGCGCCCCGCGATTCTTGAATAGAAAACGGCGCAGCGAAGCGGCTCGGTGGCGGCCGTTTGGGCGAAGAGAGACGCGATCAGGCTGACGGCTTGCTTGCGCTAAGCCGACTCAGACCTAAAGTTTTGCGAACATGCTGCCGGTGTCTCCCAAGTCGCGGAAGCCGTAGCGCTCGTAGAAACTACGCGCACTCTCATCGTAGGGATCGACAACAAGGGCCTTGGCACCGAGCTGCTCGGCGATGGCCTTGCTTCGCTTCGCCGCGTCAAGCAGCAAATCGCGCCCCAATCCGCAACCTTGATAACGCGCATCGACTCCAAGCATGCCCAGAAGAATGACAGGGATGGAGGCCGGAGTATTCCGCGCCAACCACCCTTTGGCACGGCTGCGGGCAACGGCGTAAGAACTGAGGGAGCAGAATCCCGCAAGCTCCTGCTTTCCGTCCGATGGCGAAATGAAGGTCCCATAGACAACGGCAGTGCCGTGCTCCTTAGCCGTGAGGCCATGAGTGGCGAGCCATTGGTCTATGAACTCCGTTCCGCAGCAAAACCCCGACACGTCATCTTGGGGTTGCAGTATCCGGGGCTCGCTGAACTCTAGCGCTCCCATCGGGTGCTGCCTTCTGCAAACTCATCGAAACGCGGGGTCGGATCGCCCTGAAGCAGCTGCAGGAACTCGTCGAAGACACTCTCCTCCAACATGATCTGGGAACTCTCCAGAATGTCTTCGCGAGCAGAAGCAATCAAATGGGCAAGGGACCATTGGGAGACGGTAACGCCGTTGAGGCGAGCAGCCCTTTCAATTTGGCGCTTCTGGTCGCTCGTCATGCGCAAATCGAGCCGAGAATTCTTCGGTTCAGCTGCGGCCGTCGCCATGATTCCTCCTAAAGTACGGTGTTACACCGTACAATTCTAATAACCGCGACAGCTGAAGTCAACGGACGAGGCGCTAGGCGCAAGGAATGAATGCGGCTTCTCGCTCCTCGATGCGGCGAGATGGGCCGCTGCGTTGTGCGGCCATCTGGTCGGATCGCCTTAGCCCTTCCAGAAGTCTTGGGTGAGCTCTTGGCGGGTGGCGTGGCCGGTCTTCTTCAGGATGTTGTGCACGTGGGCCTTCACGGTGCCCAAGGCCAGCTGCAGTGTGCTGGCGATGTTCTGGTTGTCCTTGCCCTCGAGCACCATTTCCAGAATCTCGCGCTCGCGGGCCGTCAGGCCGTGGCGCTCGCAGTAGGCGGGCAAGAGCTCGTCGATGTAGGACTGCAAATCGGGGTTGTCAGCCGCCGGCGGCTCCTTGAAGCGCAGCCACAGCGTTTCAGCGGCAGCTCGCATGGCGAAGAAGGCGAAGGCCAGCACGAGGAAGTTCTCGGAGAAGTTGCGCTCCGAGAGGTAGAGGGGCAGAAGGCTATCGGCGATGGTGGCCGGATCCAGCATGAGCATCATGAAGATGTCCTCGGCCAGAATGCACAGCACGAACGCGAAGGTGGCGAACAGCAGCGGTTCTTGACGGCGCATGCGCGCCCGCTCGATGTCGCTTTGGCAGGTGCAGTAGCGGAATATCACATAGCCGATGCCCCAGAGCAGGAACAGCTGGCGCAGGCTGAAGTACAGCCACTGCCGGAAAGGGCCCTCGGGCAGCAGCCCGAGCACGAGGGCGCAAGAGCCGAGGAACAAGGCCAGGGGCAGCCACAGAAGCACCGGGCGGCGCTCGTTCTCGAAGTCGCACACGAGCAGCCACAGCGACTGCAAGGCGCCCGCTGCCAGCGCCGTGCGCATCAGCGGCCGATCGATTCCGTAGAACGAGTCGAAGGAGTAGGCGAGGTTCTGCCCCAGGTACTCGTACTGGAAGATGAGGGCCATATCGAGGAAGTAGAAGAGGAAGAGCGCACCTGCGTACAAATAAGCGCGCCGCCGCGAGACGAAGTAGGCCGATAGGCATACCGACCCCGCCGCCACGCAAGCCACCATGATGAGGATGGTGTAGAGGTAGAAAGCTGTCTCCATCGTGCCGCTCCTTGGCCCCGAATGTGCGTTTCCAAGTTCTAATCCGGATTAGGAAGCTGGATGCACCCGCTATGCGAGCCGCGTAAACCTCCGTTCGCACTGAGACCCATTGAACCACAACTGCCCGCTCAGGGCCCTCAACTTCGGGATTATTTTGGATATAGACGCGGGTGTGAAATTCCCTGAACGCAAAATAATCCCGGTTAATGCTTCCCAAGCCGCCGCGCCGCCCCCATGCTGTGCCCCAACGGATGCGGAGGAGCATCAGGGGACGGTCAGGCTGGCACGGCCTCGCCGCTTCCTCCGCGACAAGTCGCCCGCGGTCTTTCCGACCGAAGGCCGCGGATATATCCCTAAGGAGGATTTCCATGGTCAAGGATTACATCGACACCAACGACTTCACCAAGGAGGAGCTGCTCGGCATGGTAGATCTGGCCATCGCCATGAAGGGGCTCATCAAGGAGGGCGGCGAGTACCCGCTGCTGCTGAAGAACAAGACCCTCGGCATGATCTTCCAGCAGGTGTCCACCCGCACCCGCATCTCCTTCGAGACGGCCATGACCGATCTCGGCGGCCACGCGCAGTTCTTCGGCCCCGGCTCCATCCAGCTGGGTGGCCATGAGTCCATCGAGGACTCCGGCCGCGTCATGGGAAGCCTCGTCGACATCCTCATGGCCCGCGTCGATCGTCATAAGGATGTAGTGAGCTTGGCGAAGTACTCCGCGGCCCCCGTCATCAACGGCATGAGCGAGTACAACCATCCCACCCAGGAGCTCGGCGACCTCATGACCATGATCGAGAACTTGCCCGCCGGCAAGAAGATCGAGGACTGCAAGTTTGCCTTCATCGGCGATGCCACCCAGACCTGCGTGTCGCTCATGTTCATCTGCTCGAAGATGGGCATGGATTTCGTGCAGTTCGGGCCGAAGGGGCATCAGATTCCCGACGGCGCCCTGCATATAGGCACCGATGAGGAGCGCGCTGCCTTCGGCAAGCAGCTCATGGCTATCGGCGAGGAGAACTGCAAGGTCTCCGGCGGCACCATCACCATTTCCGACGACATCTCCTGCATCGAGGGCGCCGACTTCGTGTACACCGATGTGTGGTACGGCCTCTACGACGAGGAGGTCTCCAGCTCCAGCTACATGGACGTGTTCTATCCGAAGTACCAGGTGACCTGGGATATGATGAATGTGGCCGGTCCGAACAGCATGTTCATGCACTGCCTGCCCGCCAACCGTGGCGAAGAAGTGGTGGACGAGGTAATGGACGACCCCGCGCGCAGCTTGTGCTGGGACGAGGCCGAGAACCGCAAGCACTCCATTCGCGCCATCCTGGCCACTCTGTGCCCCCAGAGCGAGCCCGACGAGGCGAAGGCCACGGCCTACCGCGCCACCATCGATGAGCGCATGGCGGCCCTCGGTAAGCACGGTCTGTAAGACGTACCAGGTCGGGGGAGCTGCGGCTCCCCCGCCTTTATCTTCCAAGTAAGGAGCCACACTATGAGTGGTAAGAAGAAATTCTCCTTCGTGTCCGTTATTCTGTCGGTAATCTGCGTGGTGTTCGTGTGCGAGGCGGCGGCGCCGGCTGCTGCCATCGGCAACCAGCAGTTCTTCTGGTGGATCTTCCTTATCATCACCTTCCTTCTGCCCTACGGCATGGTGGCGGCCGAGCTCGGCACCGCCTACGACTCTGAGGGCGGCATCTACGACTGGGTGCGCGATGCTTTGGGCGACAAGTGGGGCGCCCGTATCAGCTGGTACTACTGGATCAACTTCCCGCTGTGGATCGCCAGCTTGGCCACCCTGTTTCCGCCGATCCTCGGTATGGTGTTCGGAGCCGACATCGAGTCGAATCTGGCGCTCACGCTGGCCATCGAGATCGCATTCGTGTGGATTGTCGTGCTCATGAGCTTCTCCAAGGTGTCCGACTCCGAGTGGATTCTGAACGGCGGAGCCGTCTTGAAGGTGCTCGTGGCCGTGTCGGTGGGTGTGCTCGGTATCTGGTATGCTTGCGCCAACGGATTTGCCGGATCCATGGCCCCCGAGACGTTCCTGCCCGACGTGACCAACACTGCCGCGCTCGGCTATTTGTCCATCATTATCTTCAACTTCACGGGCTTCGAGGTGGTCTGCACCTTCGCCAAGGACATGCAGAACCCGGCCCGCGACATCCCGAAGGCCATCATCCTGGGCGGCCTGGCCATCGGCGCCATCTACCTGTTCTGCGGCTTCGGCGTCGGCGCCGCCATCCCGGCCGACCAGATCGACCCCGACTTCGGCATGATCGTGGCCGTAATGACCATGGTGGGCGAAGCCTCCCCCATCTTCATCATCATCGCCGTGGTGTTCCTCATCACCCTGTTCGCGAACATGGCCTCCTGGTCCTTCGGCGTGAACGCCGTGGCCCAGTACGCCGCGAAGAACCAGAACATGCCGAAGGTCTTCGCCCACGAGAATCCGAAGACCGGCATGCCCACCGGTGCCGCCGTTGTGAACGGCATCGTGGCTACCGCCGTGCTGCTCATCCAACTCATCCCCAACGAGGCCATCTCTAACGGGTTGTTCTGGACGCTGTTCGCCACCTCGGTCGTGTTCCTGCTGCTCACCTACATCCCCATGTTCCCGGCGTTCATCAAGCTGCGCAAGGTGGATGCGAACCGTCCGCGCGTGTATCGCCTCCCCTTCCAGGGTACAGCTATGAAGGTTATTCTGGCCATCCCGGTCATCGAGCTGGTGCTGGCCGTCGTGGCCACGATCGTGCCGTTCTCAGCCGAGGAAGTAGCGGACAAGGTGCCGATGATCGCCATCTTCATCATATTCCTCCTTATGGGCGAGGTGGTGCGCGTGGTGAGCGCCCGCGGCCGCAAAGAGGAGTTCACGGGCCTCACCGAGGCCACGGCTGCCGAGCGCCTCGCTGCCGAGGCCGCTGGCGAGACCGACTCGCTGGAGCCTGCCGACCCGGCCCAGATCGAGGCAATCCTCGCTGCCAACGGCGGCAAACCCGAGAAGGTCCTGTAGCCTTAACCGTCAGGACCTCCGTGGAACCGAGGCGGGTCTGTGCCGGCCGCCTCTGACCAAGTGGTGCCGGGGCGCGCCAAGTCCTCCGACGCGTCCCTGCTCCGAAGCCATTTCACTCCGAAAGGATTTCCCCATGAAGACTATTTTTGAGTCTGACTCTACCCCCGCCGCCGACGGTTTCTTCATGCCCGCCGAGTTCGCCCCGCAGGATCGCGTGTGGATAGGCTGGCCCCATCGCACCGACACCTGGGCCCATGGCGCCAAGCCGGCTCAGAAGCAGTACGCTGCCATCGCTCGGGCCATCGCCGAGTTCACGCCGGTCGTCATGTGCGCCAACGAGGACGATTACGCCAACTGCAAGGCCGTTTTCGAGGACGATGAGAATGTGACCGTCATCGAGATGACCACCGACGACGCCTGGTTCCGCGACACCGGGGCCACCTACGTCATTAACGGCAAGGGCGACAAGCGTGCCTGCGACTGGCACTTCAATGCCTACGGTGGCTTCGTCGACGGTCTGTACTTCCCGTGGAGGGCCGACGACCAAATTGCCTGCAAGATGGCCGAGCTGTCGCACTGCCGCCGCTACCGTCCCGATGACATGATTCTCGAGGGCGGCTCCATCACCGTGGACGGCGAGGGCACCCTCGTGGTGACCGACCAGTGCCTGCTCTCCCCGGGCCGCACCGCCTCTGCCGTGTTGGCCGACGAGGCCGACGAGGACACCATCTGGCCCGTCTACGCCAAGAAGTTCCAGCCCTGGAGCGAGGAGCTGCGCGCTTATATGGACGAGCACCTGAAGGCCTATCTGGGCGTTGAGAAGGTCATCTGGGTGAAGGAGGGCATCGACCCCGAGGAGACCAACGGCCACATCGACGACGTGGCCACCTTCATCGCCCCTGGCGTCATGGCCTGCATCTGGACCGATGATCCGGACTACCCCTTCTACCGCCAGTGTCATGAGGCCTATGAAACCCTGAGCAACGCTACCGACGCGAAGGGTCGCGCCATCAAGGTGTACAAGCTGCCCATGCCGGCGAATCCCCTGTACATGGACCAGGCATCCTGCGACACCATCGACATCGACGAGAATGCCGAGCCCCGCGTGGCCGACGAGCCGCTGATCGCCTCCTACATGAACTACCTCGTGACCAACGGCGGCGTCATCGTGCCGCAGTATGGCGACGAGAACGACCAGCTTGCCGTGGACACGCTGCAGCAGATCTACGACGAGGTGTGGGGCGAGGGCGTCTATAAGTGTGTGGGTGTCCAGTCCGATCAGGTCGTCTACGGCGGCGGCAACATCCACTGCATCACCCAGCAGGAGCCCAAGGCCTAAGGGCGCCTGCCGAATTGCGGTCTTGACCGAAGTATCAGAACGCGAAAGGCGGTTCCCAGTCCGGGAGCCGCCTTTTTTCGTGGGGGGGGCTCCGCGCCAAGTCGCCCCCTCCGCAAGGGCGGCTACGGAAAGGGCGTCGTCCTTCATGGTAGCCAGGACGAGGGGCGCCCGGCGGCTGAATACGTTATCATGGCGGCCTATTAACTTTCTATCACCAATGGTGACAGTAGTGAGACGAGGCGTTTATGGAAGAGATCGAGAAGCCGGTCGTGCGCGAGCTGGCCGGAGAGATAGCTCATCTTATCAACGAGCGGCAGTATCGTGCTCTGAGGCGGCTGAATACCAGTACCATAGATCTGTACTGGCGCATCGGCGAGATAATATGCGCCCGGCAAGAACTGGAGGGATGGGGAAAATCGGTCGTAGAGGGCCTCTCTGATGAACTCATGAAAATGTTTCCCGGCGCCAAAGGTTATTCAGCAGTCAATTTATGGAGAATGCGAAACTTCTATCTCACCTATCGCGACAGCGAGAAACTGTCACTTTTGGTGAGAGAAATCAGCTGGTCATGCAATCTGGTGATAATGAACAAATGCGATGATGACCTGCAGCGTGAGTTTTATCTAAAAGCGGCGGCGCGATATGGCTGGACCAAGCGGCTCCTCGCAAATTATATAGAGGCCGGTGCCTATGAGAGATTTCTCTCAAACCAGACGAACTTCGAAGCCACGCTTCCGCCTGAACGACAGGCGCAGGCAAAGCTTGCCGTTAAAGATGAGTATGCCTTCGACTTCGCCGAGCTTTCTCCCGAGTACTCCGAGCACGAGCTCGAGCTTCAACTGGTTTCGCGCATTCGCGACTTCCTCGCGGAAATGGGAGGTGCCTTCGCGTTTGTCGGCAGTCAATTCCATCTGAAGGCCGGAGAGCGAGACATCTATATTGACTTGTTGCTGTTCCACCGAGGGCTAAAGTCGCTTGTGGCTGTCGAACTGAAAGTGGGCGAATTTGAAGCAGAATATGCGGGGAAAATGCAGCTCTACCTTTCTGCGCTGGACGATCAGGTGCGCCTCCCCGATGAGAACTCGTCCATTGGCATCATCATCTGCAAGAGCAAGGACAGAACTTATGTGGAGTATGCCTTGCGCCAGTCGTCTGCACCCATCGGCGTGGCTACTTACAGCTTGAGTCGTGCGTTGCCCGAGGAGCTAAGAGACCAGCTTCCTTCACCCGAGATTATCGCCGAGAGACTTGCCGCGTTCGATGACGTCCCCTTTGGGGATAGCTAGCATCAGCGCGCCGATAACAATTGCGTGCCCAGCCGCTCTCCGGCAAGGAGAGGGCACCGGAGGTTTGCCTCTAGGCCTCCGGCGCCCTCAAAATGCTCTTGTCAGGCAAGAAGGCTATCCGACGGCTGGCTGCTGCTGCGTCGCACAATGGATATTGCCGCCTCCGAGGAACATCTCATGGCACGCAACGCCCACGATCTCGCGGTCGGGGTAAGCCTCGCCCAGCACTTCGGCTGCCTGGCGATCATGCACCTCATCGCCGAAGAGCGGGAACACAATGCCGCCATTAGCCGTATAGTAACGAGGTGTGGGGCGAGGGCGTCTATAAGTGTGTGGGCGTCCAGTCCGATCAGGTCGTCTACGGCGGCGGCAACATCCACTGCATCACCCAGCAGGAGCCTAAGGCCTAAGGATCGCGACCCGCAATGGAGCGGGACAGCACGCTCGGCAGGCTGCCCCGCTCCGCACCATCCAGCAGCCTTGTGCCAAGCTACACGTTTCACAGAAAGAGGCGACCGAGATCGGCGGTCGCCCCTTTCTTGTGGCTATTCCAACGTGACGCACACCTGCTTGCCGAGCGCCTCGGCAAGATCTGCCATCAGGTTGGCTGCCACATTGCCGCGACCGCGCTCCACCCGACTCACCACCGCCTGGTTCACATGGGCCCGCTCGACCAACGGCCCCGACCGAAGTCCCCCGGCAGCCTCGTGTCCGAAACCAAAGTGGGACAGCTTACCCGGTAGGTCGTCCCGCCTCCGCTACCCTGTACGACAATCCCGCGCTCCGCCCCTCCCCTTTTGTGCCCCAATACGATATGCTGGAAGGTAATGGTTACCGAGTCCGCAAGGAGGCATTCGATGCCCCGTTCCCGCTTGCTGCAGCATTCCGTATGCACTGCCCTCGCCATCCTTCTCGCCGCGTTTCTCCTGGCCGGTACGGCTATGGCGGCAACGACCACCCCGGCCTTCGCCGACGAGCCTGCCGCCCCATCGGTGCAGTGGGTCGAGAAGGGGTCGCGCATCTACTGCAAGGTGGACGGCGTGGCTCAGAAGGGCGGTCTGCGCACCATCAACGGCAAGACGTATCTCTTCGACAAGAAGGGTCGTCAGCTGACCGGCTGGCACAAGGTGGGCAAGCATTACCGCTACTTCACCGTGGCCAACAAGGCCAAGGGCGCCATGGTGACGGGCAAGGTGGTCAACGGTGTGAAGCTGGACAAGCAGGGCCGTGCCGTGCTGAACGATCAAACGAAGGCCGAGCTGAAGGTGCTCGCGAAGGCGACGGCGTTCGTGGAGCGCAACACCAAGCCCGGCTGGTCGCAGAAGAAGAAGCTGCGCGCCTGCTTCAACCTGCTGCGCGACAAATACAGCGAACGGGCCTTCCGCGGCTTCTCGTCGAAGTCGGGCTGGCAGAGGGCCTTCGCCCTGGACATCTTCGACAAGAAATCGGGCAGCTGCCATTCCTATGCCGCCGCCTTCGCCTACATCGCCAACGCCATCGGCTGCAAGAGCTGCAAGGTGGTTTCCAGCGGCGGCCACTCCTGGGCCGAGGCGGACGGCAAGGTGTACGACCCCGAATGGGCCAAGCACTGCCGCGTGGACCTGTTCGCCTTTCCCTATGCGCGAAGCGGCCAGGGCGGCACGCCGGGCTACAAGAACGCCCGCACATACGTCGTGACTATCGCGCCGCGCACCAAGGCCCTCGGCGGGAAGGCATCGACGGCCAGCAGCCGCTTCGCTGGCAAGCGCGGCCTGGTGAAGATGGGCGGCGAGCGCTACTACGTGCAGAACGGCAAGGCCGTCAAGAAGCAGTGGAAGACGGTGAAGGGCGCGAAGTACTACTTCCTCGCCAACGGCAAGGCCGCCACAGGGCCGGCGAAGATCAAGGGCGCCTGGTATGTGTTCGGGCAAAACGGCAAGCTGCTGACGGGGAAGAAGACCCGTCTCGTGAAGGTGGCGGGCGACACGTACCGCGTGACGAAGAGCGGCCGCGCCAAGGCCGGCTGGGACAGCGCCAAAGTGCGGCGCTTCGCCAAGAACGGGCAGATGATGACCGGCACCGCCGTGGTAGGCGAGAAATTCTACGCCTTCAGCGCCAAGGGCCGCTACGATGCGGCGAAGACCAAGCAGCTGCGCAGCGCCGCGCGCATCGATGCCGATGCGGCGCCCCTGCTGAAGCTTCTGGGCAGCCCGCAGAAGCGCACCTACAGCGCCAGCTGCTACCAGATGACCGACGCCGACGGTAACAGCATCCTGGGCGATGACGGGCGTCTCGTGTACCCGCACTTCACCGTGTTCACCTTCAAGGCCGACAACGGCGTGGAATACTACCGCGGCGTCGAGGCGCGGTAACAGGACGGCTGCCGGGGCACTTTACCGGGCAAGCGTGTCCCAGCTAGGCTCGGACAGAGGCATCTCCCCGTAACGGACGGGCGACTTTCTGTGAAGGGCATCGCGCCTTCGGCCGTTTTCGGGAATAATAGACCGCACGATCGTCGGCAGCGCAACACGGATGGGAGCACGCAGTGACCTACCTCATCACATTCCTGGAAGGCATCATCACTTTCGTGTCGCCGTGCCTTTTGCCCATGATCCCCATTTACGTCACCTACTTCGCCGCCGGCGAGGAGGTGCGCACCTCCGTGGTGCTGCGCAACGCCCTCGGCTTCGTGCTGGGGTTCACGTGCGTCTTCATTGCCATGGGCGCCCTGGCTTCCACCGTGGGCGCGTTCTTCATCGAGTACCAGAGCGTCGTGAACGTCGTGTGCGGTCTGGTGGTCATCGCCTTCGGCCTGTACTTCCTCGGGTTCATCAAGGTGAACCTGTTCCGTGGCGGGAAGAATCCACTGGCCGGCCGCCAGCTCGGCTTCTTCTCGTCGGTGCTGTTCGGCATCATCTTCTCCATCGGCTGGACGCCGTGCGTGGGCGCGTTTCTCGGCTCGGCGCTCATGTTGGCCTCGCAGCAGGCCTCGGTGGTGCAGGGCGTCATACTGCTGCTGTGCTACTCGGCCGGCCTCGGCATTCCCTTTGTGGCTGCCGCCGTGCTCATCGACAAGCTGAAGGGCGCTTTCAACGCGATCAAGCGCCATTACGATATCATCAACAAAGTGTGCGGCTGGTTCCTCGTGGCTGTGGGTGTGCTTATGGCCACGGGGCTGCTCGGCGGGTTTCTGCGCCTGCTGAGCTAGAACTGCACGAGAGAGAAAGGACGCTCCATGAACGATCACGAGAACAAGGACGAGGCCGCCACCCCCGCAGAGCGCGGCGAGCGGATCGGCGCGGCCCTGGAAGCCGAAGCTGCGGCCCGAGCTGCCGAGGCGGCCACTCCCGCAGGCGAGGCCCGCGACCGCAAGGCCCATCGGGGCATCGCCATCGCCGCCGTTGCCTTTGCCGTACTGCTCATCGGCGCCGGTGTCGCATACAGCGTGCTGGCCCCGGCCGCAGAAGACAAGTCCATCGAGGTGACTGGCACCGATGCCGTCCATAGCACCGAAGGACCCGCGGAAAACAACAGCGACACCGGCGATGGCAATGGAGGCAACGCGGCCACCACGCCCGCGCCCGACTTCACCATGACCACCAGCGAAGGCAAGACCCTTCACCTGTCCGACTTCAAGGGACGTCCGGTGCTCTTGAACTTCTGGGCCAGCTGGTGCGGCCCCTGCAAGAGCGAGATGCCGGCCATTCAGGCGGCCTGGGAGCAGTCCGGCCAGGATGTCGACTTCGTCATCGTGAACATGACGGACATGGGCGGTGAGTCCGAGGAGGCCGCCAAGGCGTTCCTCGCCGAGGGTGGCTACACCTTCCCCGCCTACTTCGACGCGGGCAACAGCGCAGCCACCGCCTTCGGCGTCACTTCCATTCCGCAGACGTACCTCATCGATGCCGAGGGCAACATCATCGGCGCCTGCATGGGGGCCATGGACGAGAGCGTCATCGCCCAGGGCATCGCCATGCTGAAGGGCGAAGCCACCACTGCCCAGTAGCCGCTTACCGTCGCTCAGCGCGAGCTCCTAGAACTCCAGCTCCTGCAGGCGATCGAAGACCACGTCCTTGCGGGTGAGGAAATCCCAGGGGTCGAAGATCTCGTCGAGCTTCTCGGTCGTGAGCAGCGCGGCGGCCTCGTCGTCGGCCTCCAGGCGCTCGCGATAGGTGGGGCCGTCCACGGCGTTCTGGATGTCCTCCCACACCTTCATGGCGTTGCGCTGCACGATGACGTAGGCATCCTCGCGGGTGATGCCGGCGTCCACCAGGGCCAGCAGCACCTTGCTGGAGAAGATGAGGCCGCGGGTGCGCCACAGGTTGTGCTCCATCTTGGCCGGGTAAGTCTGCAGGCCGTCGAGCATCCACTGCATCTTCGCGAACATGTAGTCCAGCGCCGTGAAGCTGTCGGCCAAAACCACGCGCTCGGCGCCGGAATGGGAGATGTCGCGCTCGAACCACAGGGCCACGTTATCGAAGGCCACCTGGGCGTTCGCCTTCACCACGCGAGCGAGGCCGCACACGCGCTCGGCCGTGATGGGGTTGCGCTTGTGGGGCATGGCGGAAGAACCCTTCTGACCCTTGGTGAACGGCTCCTCGGCCTCAATGACGTCGGACTGCTGCAGCAGGCGCACCTGCATGGCGATGGATTCCAGGGTGGAGGCGGTCACGGCCAGAGCGGCCATCACCTGGGCGTGGCGGTCGCGGGCCAGCACCTGGGTGGACAGCGGGTCGGGGGTAAGGCCCAGCTTCTCGCACACGTACTGCTCCACATAAGGATCGATGGAGGAGTAGGTGCCCACCGCACCGGAGATAGCGCCGGTGGCGGCCACGGCGCGGGCCTCCTCCATGCGGGTGAGGGCGCGCTTCAAGGCCCAGGCCCAGCTGCCGAACTTCATGCCGAAGGTCATGGGTTCGGCGTGGATGCCGTGGGTACGGCCCACGCAGAGGGTGTTCTGGAACTCGAAGGCGCGGCGCTTGCAGGTCTCGCCCAAGCGCTTGATGTCCTCGATGATGATGTCGCAGGCCTGGGTGACCTGATAGGAAAGCGCGGTGTCGCCCAGATCGGAGGAGGTCATGCCGTAGTGCACCCAACGGCTCGGCTTGTCACCGCCCTCGGGGATGTCGGCGTCGATGTAGTTGGCCATGCACGTGGTGAAGGCGATGACGTCGTGGTTCGTTACCTTCTCGATCTCGTCGATCTCCTCCACGGTGAAGTCGGCGTGATCGCGGATCCACTGAGCCTCTTCCCGCGTGATGCCCGCCTGGCCCAGCTCGGCCTGGGCCTCGCAGGCCAAAACCTCGATTTCCTTCCAGATGGCGAACTTGTTCTCGAGTTCCCAGATACGGCCCATTTCCGGACGGGTGTAGCGACCAATCACGTGCGTTTCCTTTCCTCGCGCCTGCGCGGCCGCCCACGCGGCCCGCTTCAATGCTCTGTGCGTAGGGTACCAAAAACTGCGGCCGCCAGCGGGGCTTTCCCGCCCAATCGCCCCTTTCCGCAGCCGTAGGGCCGCCACAAAGGGCAGTCTTTGCGAAAGTGGCGAATATGCCGTTGCAGAAAACGCGCCGCTCGGGTAAGATACGAACTTACGCGGAGGAGTGACCGAGAGGCCGAAGGTGCTCGCCTGCTAAGTGAGTATGCCCCACAAGGGCATCTAGGGTTCGAATCCCTACTCCTCCGCCAGTTTTCCCTGTTCAAACGGTACGCAGCTGGCTCAAGTGGTCGGTAAGTGGTCGGGAATTTTGGTCTGAACCGCATCGCAGCAAACCCGAATAAGCCGAAAAAGAGAAAGACCCTGGGCGCATTCGAGCGTCGCCAGGGCCTTGCGCATCTCGCGTGCAGGTGGTCGGAATCACCACTCCACTTTGATCTCGCCGTCGCATTCCTCCAACCACTTCTCGAAGTCTTCCTTCGAGACCATTGGAGTCCGACCGACGTAGATGCGGCCAGGCTGCATGTGCAGGATCTTCATTGCCTTGTTACGGCCGCAGCAGAATTCTCTCGCGATGTGACGCCAAGTATAGTAAGAGCGCATTAGATGCTCCTCTCAGGACATGTGGGCATAGCTCGCCCACGACGAATAAGAGAGGAGGACTTGGATAATCGCATCAATAGCGGAGGGTGCCTACGCCACTGCGGGCAGCGTTCCCTAATGGGGTCAGGTGTCCTCCCTGGTCTACGCGACCGTCTTGGTGGCGTGCCAGGTACCTGAGCACCCTGCAATATAGCACGTTTAATATGATCTGTCTAGTCGACTTGCTCGATGAAATAGGCCAGCTGAGGCCCCTTCAGGTTGTCGAGTGCGTAATCGTTGGCCGCTGCCCACAGCTCGTTGTAGAGCGCGGTAAAGGGGGAGTCTGGGTCTTTCTCCCAGTGCTTCCACAGCTTGCGATTGAGCACCAATACCAGGTCAGTGAGGTAGCGGTAATCGTCGTGCCACTGCTGGAACACCCTCTCGTAGGTGTCCTGGACTGCCGCTGGGCCGAACTGCTCCGCGATGGTGAAGTCGCGCATGAAGGTTGTGTTGAACTCCATGGCTACCACTCCTCCTCTTCTTCGTCGTAGTCGCAATCCTCGGGCTTAGCCCAATCCCAGAAGTCAAAAGTACACGGCTCAGTCACCAGCCAGGGGCGCTCCTTGATGTAGATGACCATTTCATTAGCAAGGGCCTCGATCTGCTGGCCGTACATGGGGTCGTAGGAGCACCAGAGGGAGTCGATGATTCCAGGAATAGAGGTGTCCTGGTCTACGCACTCGTCGATGAACCTGGCGGCTGCGTTGCACGTCTCGTTGCCGTAGTCGCGGCCTACCATATCGCCATCATTGAGGTAGCGGTAACCGAGCCTGGCCGTTGCTCGCAATAACTCACCGCCGAGGGTTCCTGCCTTGCCTTGGGCTGGCACCAGCGCATCGAAAAGCTGGTTAAATTCCATGATTACCTGCATCTTTGCTCCTTCTATTGACGCTCTATCAGTGTGAGTTAATTATGCTGTGAGCAGGAGATACAGGTGTCCCCAAATGAGGTCTACTAGGAATGGTTTTCTATAGCTGACCTGGTGTTTTCATTGAATGTAGCAGTGCGGTTGAGCGTTATAGCCCTACCGCACTTTTTCGTTAGTCTTCGAAGGGGTTGCTCACACGCCAGCCGAGGCCGATGTCTCGGTTGTCCACGGAGTAGGCCTGGGCCATGGTTCGTATCCTCTCCTCATCGGTGTACCACGTCTTGAACCTGACCCACTGGTTGAAATCGTCTTGCGCGAAGTAGAACTCACCTGGGCCAGCGAGCCTCAGCACGTTGCACTTGTCGGTCTGCCCCTCGCAGAAGAGGTTCGCGTCGCCGATGGAGCAGCGCCCTATGAACCTTATGTTGAATTGGGAGCGGATGCTGGTGGCGATGGTCACGCCAGAGTCGAAGGTCTGGGATGCCACGAGGATGCCCATGTTCGCCGCTCGGGCCATGCGCAGGTAGGAGCCGAACCACTCGCGGATGGCGTTCTGCTCGTTCTTGCTCAATTCCGTGTTGTTGATGAGCGAGGGAAGCTCCTCCACGACGACTATGATCTGCGGGAACTCGCCGCCGTGCCTCACTGGGTCTATCTTGGCCCAGCCCCGCGCCTTCATCTCGGCGAGTCGGTCGTTCATGATCTGCTCTATCTTGTTCATCGTCGGGAGCCATGTCGCGGGCTGAGTGAACACTGGCACGCTGAACCTCGGCTCGATGGAGAACAGGGAGGTCAGCTTCGGATCGAAGCCTATGAACTGCACCTTCTCGCGCAGCTCGCGTGAGAGCATGAGCACGATGTTCTGCAATAAGGTGGTCTTCCCCGAGCCAGAGGATGCGAGGAGGCCTATCCTCATGGGGTCGCCCAGCTGCATGCGCACCTCGTTCCTCATCTTGTCATATCCGACTAGCATATCCATCTAGATCACCCCGCTCTCGTCGCCGATGCTCTGGACGTTGTACTCGAACTCCCTCTCAAGATAGGAGAGCTTGCGCTGGTGGGAGGCGCACTCCTCGTCGATCATCTTCATGAGCACCGCCATTCTCGCGTTGTGCTCGGTCACCAGGGGGCACGCTCGCTGCGGTACCTATCGCGCATCGACTTGTACTTCAGGGCCTGGGCCTTGTTGATCTTTGCCATAATTATCTACCTGCTTTCATGATCTGCTTCAATTTCGATGTCTTAGGTGCTGGGGCCAGGGGGTCATCGTCAAATGGGTTGTTCTGCTCAAGAGTCTTGGAGAAGGGGTCAACGTCATAGAAGATATGGAGGAGCCAGGCTACCTGGTTACCCCGCTTGTCTCGGGAGGGTTCCAGCTCCACTTCCTGGGCCTTATAGAACGCGCTGGCCAATCCCTCCTGCAATTTCTCCATGCGCTCGGGTGTCGCCTTTACTGACTTCAGCTCGAACTCAAGGGAGTAGCAGTGATTCGCCCTGTCGTAGTGACTCGACGGGAATATGCGAATCTGGGTGTTCATTCGCTCGACATCTGGGCGCAAGATACCTGAGTCGATAAGAGCGGTAATCAGCTCATCGCGCACCCTGTACATCGGGGGTGGTGTCCTGGTCTGTTCCCACATCTCAATGGCAATGGCAGCAACGAGAAGGACTATGCCGATGACAAGGGATGTTGGTGAGAGGAGGAACGCGATCAGCTCATGCACTGACTTTAATGCGTCAATGAGCACCGCGATTCCGAGCTGGGCTACTGCTTCCGTATGAGCTACCCAATCAATAGCCCATAATATGATGAACCCGAAGGCAGCAACAAGAAGGGCATAGGAGACATTGGAGGTGCGCTGGGGTTTCCACATCTCCTTGGGCTGCTCGCTCTGATCGTCACCATAGGCGATTCGATTAAAGATGCCGTAGTCGTTGTCATTTCTCGGGTTTGAGTTCTTTTTCATAACTTTTCTCCTGTTCGTTGTTAGACATTATTTCAAGGTCCCCCATCGAGTTCTGCACCCTCACGGGCACGACCTCGAAGCCCTGGGGATAAACGAGCTTGCATAGGGTCTCCAGGGCCTCTAGAGACGGAACGCATTCCAGATCGAGGTAGACCGTCTTGGTTTCCAAGGTATCCAGATTTCCGAGAGCGGCCATATCCATGAACTTATCCCATGGGTACGTGCGGTAACGGGCCATGATGCCGTACCAAAAATTACTTACAAGGGTATCGATGGGGATGGGTCTGCGCTTCCTCCTCTTCAGCAGGGCCATCAGTCCTTGAGGCTCGGGAAGGGGGGTGACATGAACTTTCGTTGCGATCGGGGGCGCAATGGTCTCACGCCCCGTGATAGTGGGGAGTGCTGCCATCAGAGCCTCGCTTTCGTTGAATGCAGAAGGGCCGCACAGGAGACGTTCCCATGCGACCCCCTAGTTTTACGGTTAGGCTCTTTTGACTGATGCAGCGCTCAGCTTCTCGGACAGGCGGGTCTTCCCGCTGCCGTCAGTCCAGGTGTTCACACGCAGCTTAGCGCCGTTGACCTGCACGGGCGTGAAGTCGGGGATGGCCTCTGGTGCCTTGGCGCTCGGAACCTCGACGCTGATCTTCTCGTAGTCGGCCGCACCCTTGGGCTTGTACAAGAGAGGGATTTTGTACAGCGGCACTCCCTCGGCGTTGGTCTGAGGGGTGTCGGTCGGCTTGTTCCCCTCCCACTTCATCATGGGGACGGGCTGGCCTGAGGCCACAATTACACCAGTTAGATTCACGTTCCAATTACTCATTTTTGCTCCGCCTTTCAATACTAGACAACAATTATTCGGAGTTTTCTTCACTCGAACTGCACTCGGATTCACTGCTATCTAAAACGGCGAGGGTTCCCGTGCTTTCCAGCTCGTCTAAGACAGTGGAATAAGTCTCAAGAAGGCCCCTCAGTGCCGCTTTGATCATGTGGGTGTTGGGGGCATCTGATTCAGCCTCGTGCTGAACCTCGGCCAGCTCGTAGATCGTCTGGAACATGAGGCCGTTGAGTTCGTTGGCCTCAGCGTCGATTACGGCAATATCGAGAACCGCATTCTCTCCGCCGTTGAATCGGACGAACCCGCAGGCTCTGTCCATTGCGTCCTCGGACACTTCCAGTGCGATCTTCATGGCTCTTGCCTCCCAACTGGGTTTAATCGAGTTTACTTTTTATTATCGAAAAGTTATCTACGGCTAACTAACCCACAGAGCCAGTGAGGCTCGCCGTAAGCAAATCACAACGAAAGTGAGAGAAAGCGCAGGTAGGACACCACAACGAATAGGAGAAACAATGGTGTTATAATGAGCAAGCCTCACTGATCCTGGGGGTTTAAAAATGGGAGCAGCGGGCGGAGACTGCACTAGCACTACTCCCATTTTTCTATCAGAAATTAAACTACTTCAAACTGAAATAGCCTGGGTTATCTGCGCCGCCGTCGATGCGGGCGTAGGTGCCAGAGCAGGCGTTCCAAGACCACTTCGAGCCCTGGCCGCCAACGAGGAGAGGGTTCTCGAAGAAGGTCATGGAGCCAGTGACACCGTTCCACGAGTCATTGGCATAGATGGTGGTCAGGTTGTACATTCCCGCGAACATCTGATCGGCCTCGGCGAGGTTGGCGACGTTCCAGCTTGAGAGATCGAGCACCGAGGCGTTGGAACCCGCGAACGCCACATTGGCGCTGGTCACCTTATGCACGTCCAGCTTCGCAACGTCGAAGGAGGTCGCAGGGAACATGAACCAGCCGTCGAGGGAGGCGGGCTGGATACCCTCGTCTACCACCGTGACGGTCACGATAGAATTGCTACCCCATGGAGCGCCGTTGCCGTAGGCGCAGTTCTCCTCGTCTATGGGGTAGACGATCTCGGTCTGGGTGCTGGCGGGAAGGGTGTCGCGCTTGTAGAACTTCAGGCTCTTGGTGGCGCTGTGGTACACCGCGAATGCGCTGCCGTCGGAATCGGGATTGCCCAGATCGAACGGGGTCTTCTCAGTGAAGTACCCTGGCTTGCCTGAGCTGCCGTCGATGCGGGCGTACTGGTAACTGTTGTAGAGGGGCAGATGGCTCAGAAAGGTCGTTCCCTGGCCGCCAGTGAGCTTCGGGCAGCTGGTGAAGGTAGTATTCGTGGGCCTACTGGTATCATCGGCGATGGCTTCCCATGAATCGTTGGCGTAGATAGTCACCACGTCGCGCATCTCGTGAAACATGAAGTTAGTTGTTTCCACATCTGCGGGAACGTTCCAGGTGGAGAGGTCTAGGGTCTCTACGGAGGCGCAAGCCGCGAAGGTGGCCCAGAAGGTGCGCACCCTCTCAACGTCCAGCTTCGTGACGTCGATGGTCAGGCAGTTCTCGCAGCCAGCGAACCACTCTCCCATCGAGGTGGGGCTGATGCCGTCATCGACCACTGTGATGCTCTTGATCTCGCGGGTGTGCGCATTCCAAGGTGCCGTGCCGTCGGTGTAGTCGCAGTCCTCCTCGTCTACGGGGTACACCTCGATGCCGCTCCCAGACTCGGGCATGGAGGTGCGCTTGTAGAAGTTTAGAGACCCATCAGAGGCCGTGAAGACGGCGTAAGTGACCTTGGGCGTGCTCTGGGTAAAGAGGATTGCAGCAGCGTCCTCAGGGGTCTCGATGCCCTCGGTCTGGACACCGAAGCCGACTACGATGATATGCTGGTGGAGCTCGTCGGGGGTGAGCTGCCCGTTCACGTAGTTGCAGACCGTCACGCTGTCGAAGATGCTCTGGGTGGTGTCGCCTGGCTCCAATGGCTCAGTGTAGATGTAACGATAGATCACCGTGCCGTCGCCCGTGATCACATCGTCGAGCACCCACTTGTCATTTGCCTCGTAGGAGAAGAGATCGGTCACCTGCTGGGGCCTCGGGGTCCCGTCCAGCTCGGCGGTAATAATGTCTTTGGTGGGAATGGTCACTTCCGCAGTGACGTAGATCGGGATGTTGTTGGGGTTCTGGATGGCGGGGTCTTTCGGAACGGTCTGGGTGGGCAGGAGGTTCACCGCCTCGTCGGGGTTCCAGTTCGGCTCAACTACCTTGACTTTGATGCCGTCGGCGATGCTGAAATCATTGATAACGGTGTCCTTCGCGGTGAAGTAGGCAAGGGTTCCCGTGCACACTACGGCGAGGACGCACAGAAGCACCGCTAATGCACCTATGCCCTTTTTCTTCTCATTTACTGTTGTAATACTCATGGTTTTCACCTTTCGTTATGATCATTAACTGCACAAAAAGAAAAGGTGCTCTGACCTGCACCTTTTATATCTATTTAACGAAAAGTGATTGCTCTTGAAAGAAAGAGGGAGATGCAGAAAGAGCGCCTGGCTAAAATGTGAAGGCCAGGCGCTCAAGCATCATGCGTCATCTCGACTGAGTGCGAAAAGAGGGCGCAAGAATCTCATTTCTCAGGCTCGTAGGCTACTGCTTGGTATAGGTGATACCCTCGAAACTCTTCGCACCTCCGTCAGAACCCGAATCGTCGTTCGATGCGGCATCCGTGTCCTCTGCATAGGAGTAAGTCAAATCTTTGAGTCCAGATTCAGTGAAAAGACCTGCAAAAGCTAACGCGACAGAGGAGGGGGAATCGTCTGTGTTGTAATACGCAACGAAGGCTATATAGTCGCCGTTATCCTCTCCAGCGTAAACTATGCCTGGGCCGGACCCTTCGGTGCCCATAAAGGAGTACGTGATACCGCAGCTGTACGCATCAACCCCAGCAATTTCATTATATTCTGTGGTTGAGTTGACATTACTGATTGTTATCTCAGGTGCATTCGGGTCATCGGGAATGCAAGTGCCCTCGATCGCTGAAGGCTTTATGCTGACGTCCAGGGTAGTGTCTTCCTTGCCCTTAACCCAGATGCCGTCATCCCAATCAAATTCGATGGTGCCGCTGCAAAGAACCGCAAACTGCACAGCGTCTTCTACAGCCACATTATCCAGCGTGACAACAGCCTTGTTCGCAGCCTCGTCAAACTCAACCGTGTACCCGTCGCCATCGACAAACGGGGAGTCTTGCTCTATGTAGTCGATACCCTTCTTGGGAGTAATAATGGGGGTACTCGCCTCAGTGAAGTTATAAACACCGTCGGAGCTTTTCGCGCCCGACACCGTGACAACGGCTCGTAGGCTCTCGTCTTCAACCGTGGCGGTAATGTAGGCGCGGTCGTAGTCGCCCCCTTTACTCATCTCACATTCATACTCAGTCACAACGTTGGGAGTGTCAATCAAGTACTGATTGTCGCTAATGAGTGCTTTGACGTAATCGCTCTGTTCAAAAGCCTCGCGACATGCAGCGGACTCGTCGACACAGCCCGACAGTGAACCTAGGCTCGCTGCCAAGATGCAGCCTAGCACTGCCGATGATAGTCTAAGTTTGTTCATTGCGTCCTACCTTTGTCGTATCTCATTCAGCCAATGTCAGGCTGCGCTTCCCTTGCCCAGATAAAAGAGGGCGTGTCAACGGTCTGTTATCTCAGATGAAATCAAGCGAATCGGGATGACTACATCAGCGATGCACCCAGGGACGCAATGCCGCCCACAATCACAACAAGAGCAATAATGTCAATGAAGGAGATAACGGTACCCGCGATGGCGAGGCCCTTGGGTTTGCGGAAGATTCCCACTACAGACATGATGGCGCCGAGAAGCCACAGCACCCAGCCCAAGATGGGAACCCAACAAAGGAAGAGACCCACCAAGGCGCACACAAAGCCGGCAGTACCGAGGCCGTTCTTCTGCACTTGGGGAATCTGCACATTGATGTTCGTGGTTTGGCCGCCAGCGCCGTTGTCGCGCGTGATGACGGAGGCATCAAACTCACTGCTCACTACTTCGTTACCCATAATTCTTTCCTTTCGATCTATGCTCTTAGACAGCCCTCATGCCGTCTTCTTACTCTTGTATACGCGTGTGCTAAAGCTGGGCTTACTCCTTCAGCATTGCCCAGTCAGATATCTCAGTGATGCGATTCTGGTCGCCGACACCAGTAACGAGAATTGAGTCAACGGAACAATCGGTGATGTAGAGGATCTTATTTCCAGATTTATCGACTCCGAGATAGCCGTTCATCGATGCAGTCTTATCGCCCTTGTCGGTTGTTCCGTGGGCTTGGAACTCGTAAATGATTCCATCATCCATGGCACCATCCTCCGACGAGCCGTCAACGGGCTTTATCCCCGCATCAAGCTCAACCGATGTCTTCTGCATGGTCTCTTTGAAGCTGTTAACGTATTCCTGCTGCGTAAAAGAGATATGGAATGCGCCAGTTGAGGGGACAAGGTTGGACACCTTGAAATCGGAGTACGTCACCAGTTCGCCAGCTGGCTGAACATAAGTACCTTCAATGTCCTTGTACTCGGTTTTCTCCGCGGCATCGGTGCTGTCGAAAAGCCAGCCAGTCTTATCGAATTTATAGGTGTAAATGCCGCCCTTCGTCACAGTTGCAAACCAGTAATCGTAGGACTCTATATTTTCGACAGTGCAGGTCGTTCCGTCTTCAGCAAGTACAGAAGTGGCCTCCATGATTCCGTTCTCATTGTCGTAGTCAACACCCTTCTTAGGGGTTGTGGTGCTATCTACTACATCGAACGTATAGCGGGTGTCTTGTTGCAGGGCATTCACCGTCATATCAGTGATGAAGTTGTCATTCTCAATAGTGGCTGTGAACTCGTACTCGGTGCCGTCGGGGGTGTCGGTGTTGCTGAGGAGGTCAAGAGCAGTGACCTCATAAGGTGATTCATTGACGTAGTTGCTGGAAACTACGCCCCTCTCAACTATCGAACTTGATTCAAATTCCCTTTGCAAGTCTGGCAGCACTTCCTCAGGAGCAAACGAGTACTGTTGTGCCTCTCCGGCTGCGCTGCCACCTACAGAATCGTGGTTGCCGCCGCTGCACCCAGCCATAGCGCCGCCTGCGATCGCCAGTGCAGTCGCCAGTGCAAGGAACGAGCTCTTTCTTGCGAAACTGATGCCTCTCATTACTTCCCCTTTCACGGTAACGGACTGTGAGGGGAAGCCTTGGCAAACTAAAGAAGAAGAGCATCCACCTCAGTTTGCTACGACCGTGAGCTGTGAAAGTAGGGAACCCTACAAAAACCCAACGGCAGATGCTCTTCTGCTCGGGTTTTAGATAGGGCAATCCCTTTGCTTTCACAGTATTCGGTTGGTCGTAGCGGCGCTATTCTATCACCTAGGGAAATGGACTGTCACTACAATATCGTTGTTCGATCGTTGATTTTGCCGAAGTGGTACCAGCCAAGAGTAGGAGTTCCCCCTACCACGGGTAGTCATCTTCCCGCTCTCTCATGTATGCCGCCTCATCGAACTCTGGCTCTCTGTCAAAGTAGTCCGCCGCCTCGTCGTACTGGCGAAGCTCGTCCATCCTGGCATTCTGCTTCATCAGCTCTCGGTCGAGGTCGATGTTCAGCGCCCTCTCCTCGTGGAGGAACGGGTTTCCATGCATCCTGCGACGATTCACGTGCTCTCTCTGCTCTGCCATCTCGGCCTGCATGGAAAGGTAGCGTCTCTTCCACTCTTCATCGTCGGACTCCATCACAGAGCGCTGGTAGGCGAGGAAGTCATCCTCAGGCTCACCAGCATCGAGGACTCTGCGACCGCTGGCATCGTAGGTCTGATGCACTCCGTCAGAAAAGAAATCGTCGATCTCGTAGAAGAGGGAGTCGGGGCTGAGATCGGTCTTCCCCGTGGTGGTGTGGGTGCCCGAGAAGTCGCTGACGTTCTCTCGAAGGTACTGAGCTTTGAATTCATTAAAGTCCAGGTCTGCGTTGCCAGTGCGCCGACGCTCCTGGTTGTAGGCTCGGCCGATCTCGATGTAAGTGCTGATGTCGATCTTCTCGTCGGCTGGCTGGGGCGGGAAGTCATCGAGGATATTCTCGTCCTCCTCCTGAGCGAAGTAATCGAATGGTTCCACTTCTGATAAGGGTTGAATGTTAGCCATGGTTATAGCCTTTCTACTAGTTGAGGTGCGTACTCGCGCACCTTATCGAGGTACTGTTCTTCAGGCATCGTGAATACGTTGCCGCCGAAGTCGAGGGGCGGGGGAGCGGTGGCTGCGAACTCATCAGCGTAAGCGGCTTCCTGCTGGATGAGCATATCGAGGTAGTCGCGAAGCTGGTAAAGGTCGCAGCTGATGGAGTTGTTCTTGGAGTCGGCGGGGACGGGAATATCTAGGGCGTAGGTGCCGAACACCGCATGGAGAAGCAGGTGCTCGGGAGAAAGGTATATGCACCTCGTGGAAGGTTCTTTACTGAGATCGGGAGCGCCAGCCTCGCTCATCAGCCCGATCTCCTTAATGAAGCGCTTGCGCCTTGGGTTGAACTGCTCATTAAGGGCGAGAGTATCAGCGATGCTCTGAGTTACCTTAGGCGGCAGCTGGTAAGGGATGCCGTTGTTCTTCATGACCTTTTCCATGATGAGGGCGATGGCATCGTCTGGGCGCAGCCAGGTGGGCAGGTCATCGGGAACCCGATGGATGTAGCGTACCGTGTAGCCGTTCAGGTCGCTGGCGCTGCTCGGGTACATGATCTTCAGCTGCATGGGGTCGTTGGCGGGGAGCCTTTTGACATACTTCAAGGAGATACGGAGGCTGTCGTTAGTAGGTGGAGTGTCGAGGTTGTCAGAAGCGCTCTCCGCATCGAGCGAGTAGGTCTCCGCGCAAAAGTCAATGCGCCTCAAACCCTGGTCAATGTGCTCGTCGTAGTCGCGGTGCTTGTTGGAGTAGAAGTACTCGTAGACGTTCTTCGTATTGGCAACAATGTTGACTTTCGAGCAGAACTCGCCGTTCTTGTATCGCGCACCGAAGGAGCTGACAGTACGATAGGGATCGAAGAAGCGCTTCACTTTTTCCCAGCTCATATCGCTGGTCTTCAGATCGTCAAAGATAATGATCTCCTGACCAGCGTAGTCATCGAGGAGGTTGGGGCCGTCAGCGGGGTCGAAGATACTCCACTCCTCTCCCGTTGCCGCCCTTATATACTCGACTATGCGCCTGGCGAGTTGACCAGCAGTCCAGGTCTTCCCGTGGCCAGCGTCGCCAGTAAAGTAGATGTTAGTGCGGACAAAAGGGTTATCAGTGTACGACTCCATCTTCTTCTGGCGCTCTGCCTCGGCGACAGTGGCGTAGAGGACGTTGATATCCTTCGAGTACCTTGAATAAAGCAAGCGGCCCTCATCCGTTGAAATAAGCTCTCTGTAAGGGAGCTGGCCGTGGTTGATCTTATCAAACGTTAGAGCCTTGCGCTCTTTCGAGGTGGCAGCTTTCTGGCTGATTACCGCGCGACCTGCCATCCAGTCAGAGTAGCGCTGGGAGTAGACCCCCGTGTAGTCATGGCCTCTTGCGGTGTACACGATCTCGGGGCCGTACTGGGTCTTTTCAGGATACTTGATGTGCGTGAGGTAGCTGATAGCGTTGTCTTTGTTCTGCTCTACGACACCGCCCTTCTTCAGCTTCTTGATGAGGTTGCGGTTGATACCGATGTAGCGCTCCCACTCGACGAAACTGCACCCCTTGGCGTGAGGGTCATCGTCGCTCTCAGCAGGAGCCATATGCAGCACGAAGTGGAGGTGGGGATATTTCTTGCCCGTGCTGGGGTCGGTAATATCCGCTGCTCCTGGTTCGTCCTTGAAGTGCCGAGCAAAATAGGCGCACTCAAATTCTATTCCGTCAGCCTCGGCCTGAGCGACGATAAAATCAGCTAGGCCCCTCACTGCCTCAGCATCGGGGATACTAGTGTCGCGTGCTCTGGTCACCAGCTCATCGAGTGTCGCCTGATCTTCCTTGTTCTGGGCCTTCCAGAACTCAGGTTTCAAGTAAGAACTACCGTTCACGTTCTTGCATACATTTGCCATATAATCAACTCCTTATTCGTTGTGGTTCCTAACTGAGTTTAGTTCAGTTTTATATCACTTATTCCACGCTGACCTGCGTATATGCTCTGCTCTATACCTATGCACGGATGTATGCATGAATAGGCCAACGTGGAGCGCCGTAGCCCTGGGCGTATGTGCCGCGCCGAAGGCAGAAGGCACAGGAGCCTGGGGGCGTAGGCGTGGAGCGGTGGCTGCGAGCGATAGCGAGCACTACTGACCACTGCTGAATGAGGCTTTAGGGGTAAAAAGAGGTTTCGGGGTAAGGTTTAGGGCCAAAACCTCAGCCAAAACCTCGCCAAAACCTCGGCCAAAACCTCGCGGAAATAGCCTGGTGGAGATGGATTGAGGGATGATGACAGAGAAGAGATTTTCGGGGATTTACCAGGGGATTTGATGTTTCGGGACGGTTATCGACAAGACCACCGTCCCGCGCGCAAGGGGCGAAATGAGGTTTTGCCCCCGAAAAACAGCGAAAACTCCTAGCACCGATGCAGCGGGCAAAAAGAAAGGGCAGCACGTAGCCGCCCTGTCGTCATCCTGCGATCTCCACCAGCCTCCATGGGGCCTACTACACCGCCATGAACGGGTTGGTGGCGTGAGACTGAGGTACGCGCTCGATGATGGGACCCGCATCGAGGTCGAACGAGAGCGCCTCGAAGCGCCATGCCTGCTTGCCCGAGTTCGTGGTGTAGGGGAACACGAGGGCCGAGCCGTTCCACTTCTTCCCGTCAACAAGGGATGGGTCGATGGGGTTCGGGTCGCCGTGCTTGAACACGTTCACACGGGTGGGCGTGCTCGCGTAGTTGCTAAAGCGCTCGCCAGTGTCGCGGATGGCCCCGACGAGCTTCACGCTGAAGCAGCCGAAGTCGTTCTTTCCCGCGATGTTCTGCACGTCGATGACACCATCAACGAAGATGGGGTAGTCGTAGCCGTCATCGGGAGTGTACCGCTCTACCAGCGAGGGCGCGGCATTGGTGCCGTCAGGGGTCATGCGGGGTGCGCACTGGCCCAGGGTCGGAGTCTGGCAGGATGCGGAAGTTGGCTCAATCATGTCGAGTCCTTTCTTACGGGTGATACTCTCGGTATCACATCAATTATTAGAACGAGACGCATGATATGAGCCTGCGATCGTGCCGTCCAGAGCATTAAACTGGCGTGTACTGGTTCGGACGGAGCGCATGGCTCCCAGGGGTTCACAACCAGCACGAGGGGCCAGGGGTGAGGTGGTCGCGAGTATCAGAGCACAGAAGACGGGAGAGGACGCTACAGCGGTCATCCGCTCGCTCTCAGTGGCGCTACGCCCTCTGCTCCGTTGCCTGTTCGCTCCGCACGGCACTCCGCAGGGCTCCGCAGCCCAGCGCTCGCTCATCGACCGCAGCACGTTAATCCAGTATCGCATCGAGGAGTTCTGCGGCCTGGCGCTCTTTTTCATCAATCACGTGAGCGTAGATATTCAGCGTGGTGGTGATGTCGGCATGGCCCATCCGAGATTGCAGAGTCTTCACGTCAACACCCGCCGCAGCCTCCTGGCTGGCATGACTGTGGCGCAGCTCGTGGAAGGTGAAGGGCTTCACCTTGCCCATGTCCTCATAGGTGATGCCGTTCGCCATGAAAAACTTTATCAGCCAGTTCCTGAAGGGCGAGAGAACGAGGTGCGCCGAATCGAAGTCCCTGGTGCAGCTGTAGTGGGAGCACACGGGGTAATGCCCTGGCACTTCTTCACCGCCGAATATATGCTCGGACTGCCATCCCCTCCAATCAGCAAGGAAGTTAACGACGCGCTGGCTGATGGTGATGGTTCTGATCGAGTGAGGAGTCTTCAGCGCCCTGTGGGACTTCCGTCGGCAGTACTGGTACCGCATGTGGATGCACCTGTTCTCGAGATCGACGTTCGACCATTCCAGGCCCAGCGCCTCACCCTTGCGCGCACCCGTCATGAGAGCGAGGTAGACGGCTACGATCTCGCCCGACTTAGGCGATTCCTCAAGAATAGTCACCAGCTTCCTGAACTGCGCAAGGCTTAACGAGTGCTTCGTATTCTCCCTCGGTCTCCTCACATCCACACAGTCACAGGGATTAAACTGAAGCTTGTTCCGCTTCTTTGCGTGGCGGTATATCTGAGAGAGTTTTGAATGGTGCTTAAAAATAGCATCTTCCGACCATCCAATATCGCGCCAATGCTGGTAAACGTTCTCCACTGCCTCTGGCTTCAGCTCCTCCATGAGATCGTTTTTGAAAGCCTCGCAGAGATGATCGATCACAGAGTCATCACGGATGATCGTGTTCTCGGCGTAGGTGCCAGACCGCTTCCGATCAGCGTGCCACTGCCTCGCGTAGCTGGCAACAGTGCCTATCGAGTTGATCTTGGCCTCATACTCCTGGCGTATCTCCTCGGCTACTCGCTGAGCGTCGCTCTTCGTTCCGCGCACCGTTCGCAGCGGAGTCCATTTCAGCTTGCCATCGTCGTCGGTGTAGCGCAGCCTCACGCGCCAACGGTGGGGGATGATCTTCCCGTCTTTATCCTTGGCGGGTACGATTGACCCCTTTCCTAGTATTTGTTTCATGCCTACCTCCAAAAGTACAAACGTACGAAATCGCGTGAATTATGTCCTTCTGGAGAGCATTGTAAAAGTGGTCGAAAAGTGGTCGGAAAGATTAAATTGGACGTGATCGAAACCTACTGGTTGGGATTGCGACCTGGGGAAACGTGTGTTAATTTAAGGTGGGTCAGCACAGTAGAGTTTAAGAGCGCGTGCTTCGAATCCCTACTCCTCCGCCACTTGAATGCCAACGCTCCCTGATCAGGGAGCGTTTTCTTTTCACGAGCTCTTCCCGAGTGGTCGATAAGTGGTCGGGGATATCCTTGCCGCCGGACGCCTCCCTCGTGCGCCCCTTGGAGCCCTTCGGCCGGAAGACGAAAAGGACCCCGTCCCTCGGCAACGAGGAGCGGGGCCCGGGGAGAAACTAATCCAGGGAGGCCGAGCGGAAATAGGTTACGCCGTCCTCGCCCTTCAGCAGTGCCAACTTGGCGTTCTTGAAGGTGTAGGTCACATCCTTGCCCCACACATCGGTGCCGTCGGGCAGAAACACCGGGTTGCATCCCGTCACCGAGCTCTTCTTCGTCGGCGTGCCGATAAGCTTCAGCAGCTCGGCGGCGTTCCCCTCCTTCTTGGCAGCCGCCTGAATAGCCCTGGTCTTCTCGGCGTCGTAGACGCCCTTGCCGCTGAACCAGTACAGCTTGCCCTTGTAGCAGGACAGGCCCGTGGCGCGGCGGCCGTTCTCCAGGTACAGCCCCTGCTTGTTGGAGGTCCAGCCGGCCTTCGCGCGACCCGTCTTCGTCACCCGATACATGTCGCCGGACACCTTCACCGTGCGGGTCTTCTTGCCCGTGAGCAGCTTGCCCTTGGCCGAGAACACGTAGCGCTTGCCCTTCACGATCGCCGGACCCGTGGCCGCCTTGGCGTTCTTCTGGAAGTAGTAGCGGGAGCCCTTCACGGTCTTCCAGGCGCCCTTCAGCTTCTTGCCCTTCTGGTAGTAGACGTAGGAGCCGCCCACCTTTACCAAGCCATTGCTGGCAGCGGCGTTCACCTCGGCCTCGGAGCTCTTGGGCTTCTCGCCGACGTACTTCGAGGTGGCGTACCCGTTGGAAGCCGACGGCACGAGCAGCTGCACCGAGCGGTTGAAGATGCCCGCGTTCTTCCCGCCGTAGTACTTCGAGAAGCTCTTCGCCTCGGCAAAGAGCGGATCGTAGTACCTGTTACCGATCTTCGCGCAGCCGTGACCGCCGATACCGGAAGCCTTGTCGACGCCCACGTACACCTTGTCGTAGCCGATGGCCAGCGCCAAATATGCGAAGGCCGCGCCGTCGGACATACAGCAGCCGCTGCGGTTGCCCTTCCACTTCTTCTTGAAGTGATCGTTGGCGAAATCGGCTGCCCAGCCCTCGTAGTTGCGGAACTTGCGGTACTGATGGTAATAGCCCTTCTGCACCCACTTGAAGCATTTCAGCAGCTTGGTAGCCTTGCTGTCGCTTTTCTTGGTAATCTCGGCTACCTTGTCCCGCGCCGTCAGAAGCGTGCGGTATTCCTTGGCCTCGTAATCCTTCATCTTCTTGCCCGTTGGCTTGTAGAAGGTGCTCTTTACCTTGTAGGCCTCCATGCGGCCCTTGGAGTTCAAGTAGTAGGTAGTGGCGCCGTCCTTCACCGTGCCCGTTCTTATGACGCCCTTTTTGCTGAAGAAGTAGTAGCTCTTGCCGATCTTCTGCTTACCGATGAGCGGCGTGCCGTTCTTGTAGTAGAGCTTCTTGCCGTTCACCGTCTGCCAGCCCTTCGCGGGCGCGTCGGCGAAAGCCGGCTGCACCTCGACCGTCATCGCAGCCACGCAGGCGCACAGCAGCACGGCCGCAAACGCCGCCATGGCGGTGCGCATCATCTTCGATGCCGTCATCGTATTCCCTCTCTTTTCCAGCCCCGCCTGCGCAGGGCTCTCCCCAGCGTTTCTCTCTGTCGGATCATAATAGTTCTTCTGGTGCGGAACCGCAAACGCGCAATCGACGGCAAGTGGCAATGACCTGGGGAATTGGCAAGGCAGATGAAGCCTGCGGCGGAATTGCGAAGCGAGCTCAGCGCCCCCAGGGCCAGCGGCGGCGCGTGGTGGCGGCGAGACGCTTCTTGCGATAGGCGGGGTTGTGCTTCAGGAAGCGGCGGTTGGCGAGGCGGGTGATGCCGAGCCCGACCAGAGAGACGGCGAGAAAGCTGAGCGTGAGATCGAGCACCGCCGGCGCGTTGTCGAAAAAGGCGTACACCGAAACCAGGGCGAAGCATACGCTGAGGGCACCGCACAGCCAGGTGAACAGGCGAATGAGCACCTCTTTGGCCCGGGCTGGAGAATGGCGGTAGGTGACGACCAGGTAGATGACGCCGGCCACCAGGGCCAGCACCAGCACCAGGGGCACCACGCGGGAAAGGCGAGCGAGAAGTCCCATGGCCATTACCTTCCGGGAACCACGGCGGCCCGCAAGCCGCTGAAGCTCGTCGGGCGCGCCCACCAGCCGCGGCTGAGGGCCGCCGTGGCGATGCGGCTCGCCTCGGCGAAGGACTCTGCCACGGCAAAGGTGGCCGACCCGCTGCCGCAGAGCAGCACGTTTTCGGCGCCCACCTGGTCGGCAAGCCACGCACGCACCCCGGCCAGCTCGGGAAGCAGCGACTCGGCTGCGAAAGCCAGGTTGTTTGCCAGGGGCACCCCATCGGCGCTTGCCGCGGCGGCGGCCGCCTGCAGCAGGGCGGCCGAGACCGGTGCGGGCGCCTCGTCGAAGGCGCGGTAGGCCGCAGCCGTGGAGACGCCGCCCGCCGGTTTCACGAGCACGACGGCCTTGCGGGAAGGCTCGAGGATGCGCTGCAGAACCTCACCCGCGCCGCCGAGCTGAGCGCAGCCGCCCTGCAGGAAGAAGGCCACATCGGCGCTGAGCGCTTGGGCCGTGGCGACCACGCGCGCATCGTCGGGGCTCACGCCCCACTGCGAGGCCAGTCCCACGAGCACGGCCGCCGCGTTCGACGAGCCGCCGCCCAAACCGCCCTCGGCGGGAATGTGCTTCTCGATGCGCAACTGCACGATCTCGGCCCCCTCGCGGCCGAGCGCCCGGGCCAGAGCATCGGCGGCCTTGAACGCGAGGTTGTCCGCCGCGGGCACCGACAGGTCTGCCCCCGTGCGATCGGCCAGGTCGATAGCCACGGCCAAGTTGCCAGCCGGGCCACCGAGCGCAATGTCGACGCGCCCCGCGGCAGCCTGCTCGGCGAGCTGGGCCACCTCGTCTTCCGAAGCCGGCTGCACGCGCAAGTACACCGTGTCGTGCAGGGCCAAGGCGTGCATGACGGTGTCCGCATCGTGGTAGCCGTCCGGGCGGCGCGCGCCGATGGACAGCAGCAAGTTCACCTTCGCGGGCGAGACCACCTTCACCGCATTCGGCCCCATAAAGGCGGCCGCCGACCACTGGGCCTCGCGAGCCGCCGCCAGGAGATTCACTTCCGCCTCGCGATTACGCTGGGTGTTCTCGGTCATTCGGTTTCCTTTCGTGTCGCCGCGCGCTTCCCGCGCCGAGCGGCGAAGAAATCGCGCAGCAGTTCCGCGCACTCTTCCTCGCGCACGCCGCGCACGGCCTCGAACTGGTGGTTCAGGCGCTCATCGGCATGGATGTCGTACAGCGTGCCCACAGCACCGGCCTTCTGGTCGGCCGCGCCGTACACGCAGCGGGCCACGCGCGTCTGGTGCATGAGGCCCGCGCACATGATGCAGGGCTCAAGGGTCACATACACCGTGCAGTCGGAAAGCCGCCACGCATCGAGTACGCGGGAGGCCTCCTTCATAGCGAGAAACTCCGCGTGCCCCGCCGGGTCGCGGTCGGTCTCGCGCCGGTTGTGGGCCCGAGAGATGACGCGGGGCTCAGCCAAGGGACGCCGCGTGCCGCGGTCCATGGGCTCGTGCACCACTACCGCGCCGATGGGCACCTCGCCCGCGGCCGCGGCCGCCCGCGCCTCTTCCAAGGCCAGGGCCATGTACTGCTCGTCGAGCGCGCGCTGCTCTTCAGGTGTGCGATGTTCGTTCATAGCGGGAATTATAGCGAACGAGAAGAGCACGGCCGGGGAGGGTCGGCCGCGCTCTTCCAAATCTCCGTCAGGCCGCGGCGGAGATCGGCAGCCTCGACAGATCCGAACGGAAAATCACGGCTTCAGGCACCCAATCGGCACCACGCAGACACCATCCTCACGACGATAGCCGTACTCGGTAGCTGTAACCACGAGCTTCACATCGGGAAGACGCAGCGGGACTTGCTTTTCCTTTTTGTTGTGCTCGGAAACAAGCCGCTCGATTTCAAGAAGATGCTTCGCTCCTTCATCAATCTCGCCTTCGCCGAGCTTAAATTCAACGAGCGCATACCGCCCATCGCCAAGATGGAGCACCGCATCGGCCTCCAATCCGTACCGATCGCGATAATACGATAGCTCGCCCCCGAGGGCAGAGGAGTAGGCCTTCAAATCCCTCATGCAGAGAGATTCGAAGAGGAATCCCAGCGTTTTGAAGTCTTCATTGAAATATGCCGGGCTCAACCCAAGCGCGGCAACGGCAACGGACGGATCCACCATATTCCGCTTCTTCGAAGCACGAATCGCTGTTTTTGATCTAATGGCAGGGCACCACGCGAGAACATCCTCGACAATATAAAGCTTCTCGAGCGCCTCAAGATAATCGTAGAACGTCGATTCGGACAGCTCCGCCGTTGCCCGCACATCACCATAGATTGTCTTCGTCTCTGCCAACGTGCATAGGTTTCGTGCATAGGAGCGCAGAATCGCCTCGACCCATCGAGGGTTTCTCTTCTGCCCATCTATGTTGGACATGTCAACAGAACATGTCTGGCGAAAAAGATCTTTGGCCACCGCCAGCTGCGAGCGCAGGGACGTGTTATTGACGGCATGCGGCCATCCGCCTCGGCATATCGCCACAATCAGCTCGTCGACAGAGAGCTTCGAAATGCAACCGTCGTAGCTCGACGGGTCGTCGAAAAGCGCTTTGAGAGAGACAGCGCCGTCCGACTCGCCGCTTTCGAACAAGCTCATCGGCTGCATCTTCATCGTTGATATGCGCAAGGTGCCTGTGTGCGGAGTCTCCACTTCTCGCGATGTCGATCCCGTAAGAATATAGAGCCCGTTCTTTTGCTCATCATCCACCGATTTGCGAACGGCACCCCACAGTTTCGGCGCGTCTTGCCACTCATCGAAAAGCCTTGGCTTCGGCCCCTCCAACAGCCGCGACGGCTGCATTCTCGCTACGGCAAGATAGTTGTCGCGCTTGTCCTCGTCCTGCAACTCCACAACACTGGCAGCTTTTTGCTTAGCGGTAGTGGTCTTGCCGCAGCCTTTAGGGCCCACGATGAGCGTGGCGCCGAAAGATTCCAGGCGAAGCTCGAGCTCTTGGTCTGCAATGCGACTGCGATACCGCATTATTGATCACTCCTTTAACAATTTCTATGCAATCATGGCATCTACGTTGTAGTTTACACTGAATTGCGGCATTTTATCGGAGAGATTTGCGTTACATTTCTGGACACATTTGCGTCATAAGAGCAACGTGGAGCATGCAGAGGGGCGAGAACGGAAGAGATAGAAGAGCGCGGCCGGGGAGGGTCGGCCGCGCTCTTCCAAATCTCCGTCAGGCCGAAGGCCCGAGGAGGCGATGATGATGCGAGTGCTGCTTCCGGCAGCCTTTAGGCTCCCAAGATCTCGGCGGCCACGTAGGCGCCCGAGCCCAGGGCCAGGCCCACCGAGGAGCCCTCGTTGGTGTAGTAGGGAACGCTGTACACGCTGCCCTGGTCGACGCCGGCCACGTACAGGCCGGGGATGGCCTTGTTCTCCTTGTCCACGGCGCGCAAGTGGCTGTCCACCTTCACGCCGCCGTTGGTGCCCCAGCAGCTGGGAACGTACTCGAAGGCGTAGAACGGAGCGGTCTTCACGGCCTTCAGGAAGTGCGGCTCCTTGCCGTACTCCTCATCGACGCCGGCCTCGCAGAAACGGTTGTAGCTCTCCACCGTCTTCTCGAGTGCCGGCAGATCGAAGGCCGCGGCGATCTCGGCGATGGAGTCGGCCTTCACGGCCCAGCCCTGCTCGATGGCTTCCTGGAGGTGCGCCTCGCCGTTCTCGGGCGTCACGTTGTAGTAGCCCGCCTCAGGACCCGCAATCCAGGCCTCGGGCTCGCCCAGATAGGCGTAAATGCCCTCGTTCTGCACGGCCTGGTAGTAGTCGTTGTCCATGATGACGTAGGCCTTGCCGGCACGCAGCAGCGCCTCGCCGCCCACCGCCAGCGGAAACTGGGCGATCTTGCCCTCGCTGATGAAACGCTCGCCTACCGGATCGGTGTACAAGCCGCCGAACAGCCAGTAGCCTAAGTGCTCGTTAGTGTTGTGCCAGTCTTCCGTGAAGGGGCTCGTGGTGGCCTTCGACACCGCGCCGCACTCGTTGCCGAGCACTGCGAAGTTGCGATCCCATGCGCCGCCGGCATCGAGCACCATGTTGATGCCCGTGCCGTCGGAAAGCGTGCTGCCCAAGGGAAATACCGTCGTGTTCAGCTTCTCCAGCTGCATCTCCTCGTTGCCGCCGAAACCGCCGGTGCACACCACCACAACCGGAGCCATAACATCGATGCCCGCGTCGGTCTGCACGCCCTTCGCGACGCCATCCTCCATGATGATCTTCTCGCCTCGCGTGCTGTAGAGGAACTCGCCGCCGTGGGCCTCGATATCAGCCACGATGGGAGTCGTGCGACCCTCGCCGTCTTCCATGAAGAAATGGCGGCCGCGGAAGCCCACGCCGTAGGTGTCGGGGATGAGCTCCATGCCAATGCCGAGATCGAGCATGGTATCGATGGCCTCACCGGTATGCGCCAGGCAGTTGCGCAGCAGCGCACTGTTCACCGAACCGCGCGAGAAGTCGTTCATGTAGGTGAAGATCTGGTCCAGGGTCACTGTGGCGTTCTCCTGCGCCTGGAGCTTCGTCTCGCAGGCCGTAGGGCCACCGCACATGGAGAAGTTGGAAATGGCCGCCGAGGGGCCCGCCTCGATGACGACGACCTTCTTGCCGCCACGCGCCAGATTGAGCGCTGCCATGAGGCCAGCCGCGCCAGCGCCGACAATGGCCACATCGCACTCCTTGGTCTCGCTGCCCTCCTTGCGCGCGATACCTGCCGGGGCCGCCTCGCCCGTCTCGCCGAGCGCTTCAGGGGCGGCTCCCGCACCCGACGGCTGCGGCGCGCAGCCGGCGAGTCCAGCGCCTGCAGCAAGCGCGCCAAGCGCACCGAGACCGAGAAAAGAGCGGCGATCCATTGCTTGAGTCATGAGTTTCCTCCTTCGAGTCCTCCCCCGCAGCCAGCGCTTGCGCGTCCTGCCAGCTGCGGCATTTGCAAGGAGCACTTTAGGCGCAGAGGCGTCAGCGTACATCGCCGCAAAGAGAGGCGATGGCTCCGAACTGGGCATTCTTTGTTAAAATCACCGTGCTGAGGTGATGGCCCCCGCAAGGTTTTCCCGTATGGTAGGCACTGCAATTGAAGGAGGGATCGTGGCAGAAGGAGCATCGCGACAATCTGCGACCGTTCTCGAGCGACTCGACGCGCACCTTCCTGCGCGCCTGCTCGGATTCGGCCTCATCTATGCCTGGGGCATCTGCCTGTGGGACATTCCCCTGCCAGCAAGCGCGCATGCGAATGCCCTGCAAACCGATCCCGCGTGGTTTCTCTCCGCCCTCTTGACGCCCCTTGCCTGCCTCGTTATCGCCCTTATCGGACGGCAGCGCGAACTCTCATCGCTTCCGGGCGTTACCGTGGCTGCGCCGTTGCTCTGCTCGATTGGAAGCATCGCCCTCATCGGCTGCGGATATACATCGGGCTGGGTTCACGGGTTGTGCACGCTCGTTGCCGGGGTGGGCACGGGTCTCGGCCCCGCCTTCCTTGTCATTTTATGGGGCTGCCTGTTCGCCCGCATCAGCACGTCTATCGTCGAGACGATGATCCCCGCCTCGTTTGTGGCCACGCTCTTGGGAGCGCTTGTTGTTCCGGAGCTGCCGCCCCTGCCCGCCGGCCTGATCGTCACGCTGCTGCCCATCGCCTCGGGGCTTCTTCTGGCCTTGTCGCGGCGCAGCCTGGATATGGGCGCGATCCCGCCCGAAGACTCCGCGGACATCAAACCGCTGACCGTCGGCCCCTTCACGGTGCTGCGCATGGTAGTAGCGGTTTTCGTGCTCTATACTCTCGGTTGCGCTGCGCCGGCCATGTCGTCGGTGTCGCTCTCGGCAACCATCGACGCCTACGCGACGGTCATCGGCATGTTGTTCGCCGTCGCCCTCTCCGTCTGCATCGTGCTGTTCTCGCACCGCGTGAACGTCGCGGCGCTTTACCGATGGATCACCGTGCCCTTCGTTGTCGGCCTGGTTATCATCCCTCTGTCGAGCGAGACCGCCGCTTTCATAGCGCGAGTGCTGCTCAACACCATCTTCACGGGCATCGAGATCATCTCCATGCTCTATTTCATCCGCCTTTCCCAGCGCACCGCACTTTCAACGAGCTTCTACGTAGGGCTGGGAGCGGGCGCTGCCTACGGTGGCGTTTTCGTCGGCTACGGCATGATGGGAGCCCTTCAGGAGTTGGCTGCAGATACCGCGAGCGCCACCTTCGGATGCCTTGTTATGCTCGGACTGTTCTCGCTCACCTCGCTGCTCGTACCGCGGCATGACGCCACCTTGGAGGGAAGCGCCGCGCCGGACGCGGAAGCCGGCCCGAAGGAGGCGGGCGAGGGGGCGCCCGTTGCCACGTCCTACGCCTCCGAGGTCGACGCGGTCATCGAGCACCGCAGCGCCGTGGCGAAATCCTTCGGGCTTTCCGCGCGCGAGACCGATATCTTCCTGCTTCTGGCCCAAGGTCGCAGTCGCCCCTACATTCGCGATTCGCTGTACTTGTCGAAGAACACGGTGGCCACGCACATTCGGCACATTTACGAGAAGCTGGGCATTCACTCCCAACAAGAACTCATCGACCTGGTAGAGAGGTAGGCTTAGAACCGACGAGCGGCACTGCCTTCGCGACCCGGTTGCGAGATTTGGCGCACGGCGCGACGGCGCATGTGGTATGCTTTTCCCGCTTCATTGCGGCAATGCGAAGGTCGCGTTGCGCTTCACCGAACGCGGAGGCGTGTCCGAGTGGCTTAAGGAAGCAGTCTTGAAAACTGTCGTGCCGAAAGGTACCGTGGGTTCAAATCCTACCGCCTCCGCCATGTTTTTCTAGGTCAAATCAGGGAATTTCAGAGTTTTCAAATGCAAACCTTGCAGCGTAGCCGTTTGCTTTCCCCGAATGCAACGTTTTCCGCACGAGTTGGCACAAGCCCGCTCCCCGTTGACACGCTAGCGATTGGCCTCACCGAATAGCGGCCGTAGAATGAGGGTTACGAGCACAAAAAGTAAAGCACCGACGATGGTGTAGGTGGACACCATGCCAGTGCTTTTCTGACTGCAAGGATAATCGCGCCTCTACTTTATGTCAATGACTTCCCGCTTCTTGTTCACAAAAACCAGCCTCCTGATCTGCCGGATGGCTTCGGCCTGCTTCCTGAGCTCTCGCTCGATCTTGAAATCAGGGACGCCCTTGATCCGCCTAGAGTCGAAGATGATGTTCCGGGACTGCCCCAGGGCGCTACGGAGGGTCTTGCGGACTTTGTCCATATCGGAACTCTGGGGAGACTTCATCTCCCACCGCTCACCGTCAACGACAACGTCGGGAGTGCGGATATGGTCGCCCTCTTGGCGCCGAAGGAACCGCACGGTCATGCCTGAAGCGGCGAGAGCCTCGGCCGTGCGCTCCTCGTGCGGCCAGACATCGACACCGGGCTCGATTATGATTACGCCTTTGCTCTTCATGCCCCTATTGTATACCCAGGGCTGCCTCTCAGCCGGCGATATGCCAGATATCCACGCTGCACCGCGAGTTCGGATGCCGGCCACGCCCGCTATCGTCTCAGAGGGGCTTGAGGGATCGACCAACCTGGAATCGATCGCGCCGATCTTACCCCACATGAACAACGACGGGGAGCCACTTATGGTGATTATGCGGCCTAACGAGAAAATCGGGTACGAGGCGGAGACAGTAGATACCAACCATCTGGCAAGCATCTGCGGCAAGAGGAACGCCGGCAACTTCTCGCGACCTACCGTAGAGCAGGGGAGCTGATCTACGTGGATAAAGAAAAATCGGGTTAATTCTCAAAAGGTGTGTCTAAGAATCATACATTCTCCCAGATCATATAGCTCTTTTTAGGTCAAAAAGTTGGTACGGCCCAACTTTTGGGAGTCTCAAAAAGTGTGTCCGGCTTGCTCTTGACGTCCCTGTTCAGACATTCTTTTCCCAAAGAAAAGTTGAATCTGGACGGGAGCTTGGTGTGGACAATCCAAAGTGCGGCGCATGCGGGGCATCGATGAAGAGAAACGGCAAGACCGAAGCGGGTGCTCAGAGGTGGCGCTGCAAGTCCTGCGGGGCATCCAAAACCCATCGGATAGACAATTCCGCCAAGCAGCTTAAGGCATTCCTCGGGTGGCTCATGGGTAAGGGCTCGCTCAAGGAACAGAGGTGTTCGAAGGCGACCTTCGAGCGTCGGGCGCAGAGATTTTGGTCCCTTTGGCCGCTGCCGGACTTTGCCGGTGAGGTCCATGATGTCCTGTTCGTTGACGGGATCTATATCTCCAAACGGCTCGTGGTGCTTATCGCCTGCACCAAAAGGCATGTTGTGGCATGGCATCTGGCCGAGAGCGAGTGCTCGGCATCCTGGGCGGCCCTCATGGCCAAGGTGGCGCCTCCGACCATGGTGGTCACCGATGGCGGATCGGGCTTCAAGAAAGCGGCGAAGGCGATATGGCCCGACACCTCGGTACAGCGCTGTCTCGTCCATGTGAGGAGGCAGGTAATACGCAGGACGACCATGCGCCCGAAGCTCGACTGCGGCCGGGAACTGCTCGATCTTGCCCGCGCCCTTCCGAAGATCAAAGGAGCGGATGGCGCAGCGAAGTGGCTGGCGGATTATGCGGAATGGTGCTCCAAATGGGAGAGGTTCCTGCGTGAATTCACCTTGAAGGACGGCCGCAAACAATACGTCCACGAGCGTCTCAGGAGCGCGCGGCATTCCCTCAACGGTCTCGTCCGGGACAGGACGCTGTTCACGTTCGCCGAGATGCAGGAGAGTCTGGGAGGAGTATGGGACTCGACCAACAACGTGATCGAAGGTGGCGTCAACGCCCAGATTCGACTCATGCTTCAACATCATCGGGGACTTACAACCATACGCCGTGCCAAGGCTGCGTTTTGGTGGTGCTATCTGCACTCCGAGTACAAAGTCGGTGAAGCGGAAATGCTCAAGACGATGAAGACGGACGAAGAGGTCGCAGGGCTGTTCATGCTCGCCACCAATAGATCAGAGCACGAAGATGGGGCGCCTGATGAACATGGAACATCTCTGCCGGAATGGAGTGAGATGAGAATGAGTGGATCAAAGGAGACGGGTTGGTTCTAGACAGTAGTGAATAATACGCCTAGACACACTTTTTGAGACCTAACCCGAAAAATCGGAAGAGCTGGCATCCCAAACGCGGCTCCAATTGCCGAGTGGGGAAGCAGATCTCCCGCTGAACGGCATTATACGACGCTCAGAAATCATTGACAAGGCGGAGGACGGGGCAACGCGCAAGCAGTCGACCGCTCCGCCAGCGCCACGGCCGTCGCGGAAGATGCCCCCGGGATGATGCACCTCGACCGAGCCCGCGCGGCAGGGACATGCGAGTTTGAGCACTAGTCAGAATGCCACTGCTCCAAAACCTGCTCCTCGTCGATGCCGACGTACTTGACAGCCGCCGTGGCCGGGGGGCTTGAACCGATACTCTTTCACAGCCTTCCCCCTTTCATCGGGTGTATACTGCTCCAAACCAAGGGACGCGGAACCGAACCGCGCCCCTCGGGGTCTCAAGCCCGCTCGCTCGGTTCTCCATCGGGGGCGGGTTTTTTTGTGCCCCCAGCCCTCCCCACCGCAAGCCGTAGGGGGCATAGGAGCACCCCTATATTCAAGGGCGCGCGTCTCCGAGAAGAGCTGGTAGACGAATAGCATGTCGAGCATCTAAACAACGTGCGAATTTCATACCCGAGCGGGCTGGCGTAAAAGAATTTGCCCGCCGAACTTCCAACACTCCGCCCAACAACGCTTGCACCCTTCCCGCAGAGAGGAGGCTTCATCGCTGCCGTGGCGCAGACCGCCCCACTGTCTCAATCCACGCTCCCCTTGCGGGGAACGACGAGGCTCGACTCGAGATCCTCGTACTGGGTCCCATTTCAATCCACGCTCCCCTTGCGGGGAGCGACGAGGCTCGACTCGAGATCCTCGTACTGGGTCCCATTTCAATCCACGCTCCCCTTGCGGGGAGCGACG
>NZ_KE159646.1:1911560-2431789 GCF_000403355.2 Adlercreutzia caecimuris B7
ATTTCAATCCACGCTCCCCTTGCGGGGAGCGACGTGCGACGTACTGGACATCTTGGATGAAGTAATAATTTCAATCCACGCTCCCCTTGCGGGGAGCGACCAGACCTGAACTTGATAGTACTTCCCCATATTGATTTCAATCCACGCTCCCCTTGCGGGGAGCGACGAGAGACGCACTTACACTTGGTGACATTAGTTACATTTCAATCCACGCTCCCCTTGCGGGGAGCGACGGCGGATTGCGTTGGTCTCGCGGAAGGCATAGGATTTCAATCCACGCTCCCCTTGCGGGGAGCGACCGCTACATATTGCATTGTTAAGGTGCTTGATGTCAAGATATGCCGAACTGCATCCCGTATTGGGGGCATACCAACCTCTTGAAAACGTATATCACGCCTCAAAGCGGTGCGAACCTCACGCAGTTATTCTGAACGCCCCATGTTCGCACCGTCCGCCCGATCTCGTCAGATAAGTCAGCGCCCACCAGGCCGTTACGCTCGGAACGGGTCATAACGAGAGAAAGCCCTCTGCCTCATAAGTTTCATGACTGCCGTAATGCTCGATCTTCCCAGCGTAATTGTTGCCCAAGTCATAGAAGCGCAGGCTGTCATCCTCCCCCATCATGGCAATCAGATCTGCTTTTATCTTGACCATTGTGGCAGCATCTGCCACACATTCAAACACAGAGTTCTGGACACGCTGCCCATAGTTGACGCAATGCCTGGCGACTTTCCTCAATCGCCTTCGACCCTCAGCGGTCTCTGTATTCACGTCGTAGGTAATAACCGTCAGCATTTTGATCACTTCCATAAAAAGGCCGGGTAATCGTCCAAATCTCCCCGCACATACTGCGCAAGGAGCAATGCCTGCACATGCGGAACCAGGCCCCTGTCAATCTTCTCTTTCAAGTACGGATGAGTTATTTGCTCGCGTTTCCTCTCTTGCCATGCCTCAAAAAGTCTCTTTCTGCCCGCGTCGGCAAGACGCACCTCTCCTGTTTCCAGTTCGACGAAATCCTTGCGAGAGACCACCCGGTTGTTGATAGAGGTCACCACGAACCGATCAACCAGCACGGGACGCAGCTCTTCCATGAGATCCAGCGCCAGCGACTCTCGTCCCGGGCGATCGACATGCATGATCCCACAGTACGGATCTAGGCCAACCCCCTCTAACGCAGAAGCGCAATCTGTCACAAGGACGCTATAGAAGAGCGAGAGCATAGCGTTCACCCGGTCAGTGGGCGGCCTCCGATTACGGCCGACAAACCGAAACGACTCCTTGTCACGCAGGATCATCTCATCAAATACAGAGAAATAGATCGACGCCGCATCGCCCTCAATCCCCCTGAGCGAGGCAGCATCCCCACACTCCCCTATCGCAGCAAGAGCCCTCACTAAACGCTCCGAAGCCCTGCGCACCGCATCAGCCTCGATTCTCAAACCATGGTCACGCACCACTCGCTCGAGCACCCACCGCGAGTTGTACACCTTTCCGGTCAGAAAACGCTTCGCAACACCGAGCGACCACGCCTCTTCATCGGCCAAACGATACTGCTGACGCCTCAGGTGTATGTTTCCCTGGCATTTCCCATACGATCGTGCCAGAAAACGCCCCTGCGGGCTGAAAAATGCCAATGACACCCCACGCTCGGAGCACACGCCCATAAACTGCGGGCTCGCTCCGGGATACGTGAAGCAAAAGATCGACTCAAGCGTATGGAGAGGAATCCGGCCTATCTCGTCGCCCGACACCCTCGCCACAACATTCTCTCCATCAAGTGTAAGGTAGGCATTTTCGGTAAAGATATAGAGCGTATTGCGAAGACGTCTCATAGCACTTCCCCGATTCGTCGCTGGTAGTAGCCGCTCACACTTTCCCGCTTTGCCGTAGCAGGCAGGCACACGTCCTTGATCGAGCACGATCGGCACGAGGGACGCGACCTTGCCCTGGGAATATGCTTCCGGGAGAAGAGCCGATGCATCTCTCGAGCGCATCGCCGCGTCTCCTCGCGCAACGCGCTATCGAGAATAACCCGTTCACGCGATCTCGTCTCATGGTAGTAAAGACACGCTTCACCTATCTCGCAGCACAACATTTCCTCAAGCGCCATTGCCTGCGCACACAGCTGCAACCGATCGGCATCGATCGACTTTCTGTGCCCACGCTTATACTCTATAGGGAAAACACTCCATAGCCCCTCCTCGCCGGCCAGGGTCACACCACTTTCCGTTTGAGTGAACTCGACAACGTCACATTGCCCGACAAGTCCTAGGCGGCGGGAGCAGACATTTACAGAGCGCAGCTCGATGGTATCGCCGCGCCGCTCCCGAAGGGAGGCATCGTGGGCACGCTTATGCACGATACCTCCCTGGACAGTCAGGGCATTCTCGGCCCACTCCTGAGCCACGTGAATGAGGGCCCACTGCCTCGGACAGAACGAATAGTGCTGGATGCCGGAAAGGGGCAGCAGCTCGTCATCGTCATAGGTCATGAGACTAGGGGAGCTTTTTCTCTACCGTGATGCCAGCGGGAATGGACCCCTCGTCCACCGCCGCTCGCTCATAATCGGCAAAAGAGCGTGGCGTTTCCACTCCCTCCTTCTTTTTTATGGTCACCGCATCGAAGAGCTGGTAGGAAGGCGCGTTGCCAAACTCGCTATCGTGCCGAAAGACGATCAGCTCACGCACCGCCATCTTTCCACGCGCTGCAGAGCGATCAAGGTCGAACATATTGATAATAGCCTCCCAGAGCAGCTGCAGATCCTCTTCGGAGAAGCCTGTCGTTTTCCGGGCAAGGTTGGCAGATACGAATCCCTCGCAACGGTAAAGCCCATAGGGCACGATATGCTTACGACCCATCTCGGTGTTCTTCTTCTCAGCATCGGCGTCCGTCGTAATGGCGACGCGCGTAATGGTCACCTCCTGGGGAATGATCGGCTCGACGCTGCGCGCGAATGTCAGCTGCACAGGACCGCGCACCTGGCCGCAATTGAGGTTGTCCTTGACAAAGGTGGTCATAACCGCACCGAATGTTCGAATGTCGTAGTAGTTCTCGCACATGAAATCGCGCACTTTGACATCGAGCTCGGGATCGTCCTTTCTCAGCTTCTTGATCTCCTTGCCGTCGATGCCAAGATGCTCATAGGCTTTGCGATCGCTCGCATTGAGAGGGACGCTGTCCTTGATGTAGATGTCGAATCCCGGCTCGCCTTCCTTGACAGCCTCAACGTAATTTCGGATCTTGCGCTTCAGGCAGACATCCGTCACCAGACCGTACCCCTCCTCGGGGTCGACACGCGGCATATTTCCCGCATCGGGATCTCCGTTGGGATTGCCGTTCTCTACATCGAAGTAAACGACGAAATCGTAACGGTTCTTAATGGGCTCGCTCATGCTATTCCTCCTCGCCGGAATGATTGCTCTCGTTGTTTGCCGCAAAGCCGCTCTGCCGCTGGCACCAATACCCGATAATGAAATCGCCCTGCTCCTCGATGGTCAAACGAGCGGGAAAAGAGGGTGTTTGCGCGCGTATCGCCTCCGTCAGCTCTCCGATGGTCCGGGCATGCCGTGAGCCCTTCGCCGTCCGCGACAGCTTATCGAGATGCTTCATATTCAGCTTCATAATTTCCGGGAACGCCACCGCCGGCGTTGCGCAGGCAGCGTTGAAATACCGATTGACAATGGTGGCGTTCAGTTTTCGCCTATCTAAGTATGCCGCATCGGCTTGCGTCTGCTCCAACTCACTGAACAATCTGCCTAGCAGATAGGGAACACTCGCGTTTTCCTCATTCAAATCCACCGTGAGAACCTCCTCGCTTACTCCGTAGTTCTTGATGAGAACAGCTTTCATGATTGCCGCCCGACCGTAACTGACCTTTCTTATTTTCTTCTCATCATTATCCTGGGTCGCTCGGACGCGCAGAAGAGCATTTTGATAAAGTGCCGCAGGATAAGGGGCATCTGTCAAAATGGAACGCAGCAACGCGCCCGCCAGAATACTGGCAGCATCGCCTCTCTTTGCGTTGGAGTTCTGCGTTTCCATGACCAGGCGATAGGGGGAGAGGTAATTGCTCTGCTGCGGTCCATGCGCGATAGCAAGCCGCTTGTAATGCTCGGCTATGTTCGCCATGAAGGCCCCGAGCGAGTCCTGGAGGAAAAACCTGACGGAGACTCGAGCTGCATTCGGATCAAGGCCCAAAACAAAGAACGGAACATCCAGCGATACGCCGTCGGAGGTCCTCCCCTTGGCAATCGAGGCCATAGTGGCATCGAGCGACGCATCCGCATCGCGAGCCTGCTGCTCTGGATTCTTCTTCGGGCTATCCCCCGCTCCGGGCAATCGCAGAGTGAACCCGGGGTCTATGCCCTCCCGAAATACCGACGCCGCCTCACGGTCGTTTTCGACGGACCAGAATACCACCGTCGTGTCCCCAATGCGCACACGGTGCATCGGATCAGAAAGCAAATAGTTCAGCGCCGTCGTGTAGGCAAAGGCCGCATATTCGCTCACCGGAGCATTAAACCCCTGCGCTTCCTCACACCCATACGATTCAAAGGCAGCCGCGTTGAAACTCACTAACGAGGCTCCGCTTGACTGTGCGCCCAGGACACCCTTGATCTTAGGATGGAGTCGGGCAACAGGCGCCCTTTCCCCCGTCACCAGGCAGCGCATTTCCGCCGCAGCACCCGTATTTGATCTCTGAGCAGCACGGTTTACCGCTGCGACAACTTCGTCGTCTTCCAGAACTTCCTTGCCTTTGAAGTAGAAGGCAATGTTGCGACCACTCAGCACGACCTCTTTGTTGGAAGCTATCACCGGATGATCGGGTGCCTGGGAGGGCTCCCAGCGAGAAAAGAACGCCAGAACCGCTCGCGCCGCCGGAGAGTCGACGCCCTTGAGCAGCGCGGTGTTCTTCTCCTTCGCGTCGTTGAAGCACTTCACCGCCCTATCGGGCTTGCCCTTTGCGTCCACCCCAAACAAATAGGACGAGGTATCGCAGAGAAGATTGGCCGACACGCCCGAGGAACGTTCGACGCGCTGCGGCACCTGTCGCTTCCATCCCGCCTTATCCTCAGCAGGAATAATGCCGACAAGGTTTCCCGCCCCATCTACCTCGGCGAGAGCGCCCACGGGCACCGAGGACCAACCGGGACGTGCAACTCCTTCGACCTCGTTATCGAGAAGATACTCATAATAGTCGACGAGAGACCTCAGCATCAGCGCAGCACCTCGCTCCCAGCGACATCGATGACACCATTCTCCATAATGCACCGATAGTACATGGGAGAAATGGATCCTGGATTGCTGTAATCCATGTCATAGAGGACAATGCCGAAGTCACGTCGTCCATCGTCGGAGTAGAACCCTCGCGGGGGCTCTACGGCATCCCATTCCCTAAAGTGACAGCTGCATTCGCGCGTCCCCAAATATGGTTGCGAATAACATGCCCCTTTTCTGAGCCTGCGCATGAGAATGTCCTTGAATTTACCCGGGTTGTCCCCCGGCTGCGCCTTGTCGGTCATATCGAAATGGGCCTCGATGACGTAGCGCACATCCCTCAGCATCATGGATGCCCGTTGTTGGATATCCTCGGACGTATAGATAGCGGGAAGATCGCCGCCGTTCGACATAACGGCGCGGAACGACGACGCCAGCGCCTTCGATTTCACCTCGTTGCGTCGAACATTGGTAAACCGAATCGGATTGAGCACGTGGATGCGATCGACCTGGTACTTCATACCGGGATGCCAATAGAGACTCTCCAGGATACCCCGAGCCGCCGACGGGGAAATGACATCGTAGGACACACGCTCGACCGATAGTTCGGGGCGCGTGAACAGCGCGTAGTCACCCCACACCTCAACCTTCACTCCATAGGACATACCTGCACCTCCTTTCCTCATCTCACGTAAACCCTGCAAAACTAGCGCGAAGCGGGATCCTCGCTCCGCAGGAACTTCATGGGCCGGCACGAACCAAGATGTTCCCTCTATATCTCACCACATCAGCCCCTCTCCATGGCGATCGGTCAAGTCGAGACCGCATGCCGAGGAGTACCGATCCGCGTTAACAAGCAGAAAAGCATCTTCGGCGACTTGCTCGACACTTCCGGCAAGCGATGGGAGATTCGCCCGATAAACGTTGACGGAATACTGCCGCAACCGCCTCATGGCGTTTCGGCCTGCAACCCCCTCACGCAGCAGCTCGATTTCCTCCTCGATGGCCTCACTTGGCACAATCACACTGCAATCGGCGCTCTCGATAAGCTTGAATTCTTCTGCTACGCTTTTGAAGGGGTATGACCCCCAGCCACCACGATCATTGGCCAGCTTCTTGTAGGCGCCGCCCTTGTCCATCCCATCGCGTCTGATATCATACAGACGCGCAAAGTATTCCCTCATGATTTCAGGCGATCCTAAGTCGATCTCGATGAGTCCACCGCCTCCGTCCGCATACCCAACGCTTCTCAGCACCGACCGTCCGACAGCCGCCCGTTGAGAAACCTCACGAGGCCTTCGGTACGAATCGTCAGGCTCAAATATATGCACCAGGCTCTCGGATGAAGATCGGCCGTCGTTCCTGTTGCACCTTCCTGCAGCCTGAACAATGCTGTCGAGCCCGCTCATTGCTCGATACACCACGGGAAAGTCAAGATCGACCCCCGCCTCCACCAAGCTAGTGGAAATCACCCGACAGGGCAGCCCTTCTTTAAGCCGCTGCCTAATTTCCGAAATCACGGTCCGACGATGCTCGGGGTGCATAAGGGTGCTCAGATGATAGGTACCGTCATCATCGAGCGATTCAAAGACGACTCGCGTCTGCTTACGATTATCGAGAATGCAGAGGACCTGCTTTTCGTTGCGAAGTCGCTCAGCCAATCGCGCGTCATCAAGTTCGCCTTCCAGGCAATAGGTCACGCGTCTCAGCTTCTCGAATGAATCCAGTCCCGCCTGGCTTATTTCGACTGGCCGCGGCAGATCTTCGATGATCCCATCGAGAGCCGGCTGAGTGGCCGTACAGAACACTACGGTGCACCCATAATGCGCAACCAACTCCTCGAGGGCAGCCAAACATGGTTTGAGGTATTCCACTGGCAGCATCTGCGCTTCGTCAAGCACAATGACACTCTTCGCAAGGTTATGCAGCTTCCGACACTTCGAAGTCCTGTTGGAATGAAGGGACTCGAAAAGCTGGACATTGGTAGTGACCACCACTGGAGCGTCCCAATTCTCAGCAGCAAGCCGCAGCGCATCTCCCAAACCAGTTGGTCGCTCCCTGTTATGGGCAACAACATGCTCTTGCCCTTCAGGTTTCTCATCCACAGAATCGAAGTCGAACCCCGAATGATGCTCAAGCACCTGCTCACGTCCGATCATCCCACGAATGACATCGGCATTCTGCTCAATAATGGACGTGTAGGGAACCGCGTATATCACCTTGGCCCCGAGATGGCCGCTAAGCGCAGCTTGATTCAAAGCAAAACGCAATGAGCCGAGTGTCTTGCCACCCCCGGTGGGAACAGTCAGCGCATAAAACCCCGGCTGACCAGTCGCCGCTGCTCGACAATCATCGAGAATGCGGCAGCGCAGTTCATTGAGCGGCGTACGCGGAGGGTAGAACATCGACAGCCTATCCTCCAACGTATCGCGCAACTCAGCAGCCGACGCCGAGGGAAGGCTTTTCCTTTCATGCCCTTGCATGAATTCTTCCGTTGCCAGGAAGTCGGCGTCAACCAGGCACGAGAACATCATGCGCACCCAAAAGCCTGCACCGTAGCCGCCGCTTTTCTGCGCGCCGACAAGAGGCGTGGGCGTTCCTGGGGAGCCACGCAGTCCAAGCCGCTTAAAGGACGCGCGATTGAGCCAAGTCGCGCCCGACGAGTTCTCGGCCCTGAAACGCTCGAGTCGCTTTGTCAGCGTCGAGTCCTGCGTTTCCCTCTGAATATTTTCACCCGTGGGACATCCATCGGGCAGGCCCGCATGATGCCCGGCAATCGCATAGGCTAAAAGAGCGCCAAGATCGCCACTGTCAGCCATGATGCTCGCGCCCGCCGTCGAGTGATCAACCCTCGGCCCGTTCTCTTTAATGCGACGCTGAAACGCATCAGTGTACTTACCGATGTCGTGGAGAACTCCCATGTTGTAGGCCCACCCTTCTGAGCCGAAGCGAGCGGCAAAATCGGCAGCCCGCTCCGCAACGGCACAAAGGTGATCCTCTACGGCCTCCTCCCGACCATCCTCTGCAATGTGAGCAAGAAACATCTTGGTCCTCACAATTCTCGACAACAAGATTGTCGTCATTATGGCATGAATTTCACTGCTGGATGTCCCGACTCCAGTACACAGAAGGTCATTTCCGGCATTTTATAAAAAATGTTTGCCGAAGTATGTTGAATATGATCGTGTGCCCAATGTTGGTGTAACGGTCGTTTCTCCTGATGCATGAGGAACGGCCATCGCCTAGAATCTTCAATTGACTAGATTGACGGATTCAGCAGAAAGGCGACAGCCGCATATGGACAGTTTAGAGCACGGCACGGCCGCCATGGCCGAGATTCCCAGATTCGACGACGGCATGGTCAACATCCAGGAGCTGATTCGGATAATGGCCGAGTCGCTCGTCAACGAGATCATGGACGCGCAGGCCGAGGACGCCTGCGCCGACGGCAACCAGAGAAACGGCTACCGCGAGCGCACGCTCGTCACCAGTGTGGGTGCCATAAACCTTCGCATCCCCAAGCTGCGCCGCGGCAGCTACTTCCCGGAGGACCTGCTCGTGCGCTACTCGAGGGTCGACCGGGCGGTGATCGCGGCGGTGTCCGAGATGGTGACCAACGGCGTGTCCACGAGGAAGGTGGAGCGGGTGGCCGCGTCCCTGGGGATAGACCGCATGAGCGCATCCCAGGTATCCCGCATCTGCGAGTCGCTGGACGAAATCGTGGCCGACCTGCAGGGCCGCGACCTGTCCGACGTGGCCTTTCCCTATGTTTGGGTGGACGCCACCTACGTCAAGTGCCGGGACGGCGGACATGTGTCGTCGTGCGCGCTCGTCACGGCCATCGGCGCGGGATCCGACGGCTACCGCCGGCTGCTCGGCCTCGACGCCATCGACACCGAGTCGCACGCGGGCTGGCTCGCCTTCCTGCGCTCTTTGCGCGAGCGCGGGGTCGGGGGCGTCCTCTGCGTCACGTCCGACGCCCACGAGGGCCTGCGCCGCGCCATCGAGGAGGTGTTCCCGGGAGCCGCGTGGCAGCGCTGCGTCGTGCACCTCATGCGCAACGCCGCCTCCTGCGCGCCCACGCGGCAGAAGAGGGCCGCGGTGCTGGCCATCCTGCACGCCGTCTTCGACGAGCGGGACCCGGCGCTGGTGCGCGAGCTGTACCACCTGGCCTGCGGGGAGATGGCCGGTATCTGCCCCAGGGCGGCAGATCTACTGGAGGACGCCGAGGCCGACGCCCTGGCCTACCTCGACTTCCCGTACGCCCATCATCGCAGGCTGCGCACCAACAACGTGCAGGAGCGCGCCAACCGCGAGATCAAGCGCCGCAGCCGAGTGGTGCAGGTCTTCCCGTCCAGGAGGTCGCTGATACGGATGCTGGGCGCCGTGTTCTCCGAGATGGACGAGGACTGGGCGTCCAGGAGATGGTTCACGGAGGAGTCGATAGCGCTGGCGACATCGTCATCGAATACGCCGCTGCCGGCGCCGTCCTACGACGGCACTGCCGAGGAGCACGCCAAGCGCATCATAGAAGTAGTGGTTGCCGACAACCCGATCGGAAGGAGGGCGGCATAGGCGATGGGTTAGAATAGGGGCCAGGTTCTAGGCAATTACACCAACGTTCGGCACACTACCTTGAATATCTATATCGATTCATATCTAATTCAATCAATCTCATCATAAAGCGGGAATTGCAAAGCAGCATCATTCTATTGACTTAAAAATATCAATATTTTATATTATTATCGGACAGGGGGACGGCATGCCAAAGGAGCAGGAGGTCAGAGAGGTTCTGAAGCGACTGAGGAAAGAGGGCTGGATTGAGGCAAGCGGCAAAGGCAGCCATAAGGTTTTTCGTAAAGACGGCATCATGATCGTTGTTCCCACCTCCAAAAGGGAGCTACCTCTCGGAACATACCGAAACATAGCAAAGACCGCAGGGTGGATTTAAACCCCCTCCGACAGAATCGAGCAGACATGGGCAAGTACATCTTCCAGGCCTTTCTCACCCCCGAGGACGAGGGAGGCTATTCCGTCGAGTTCCCCGATCTTCCGGGGTGCTTCTCGTGCGGCGACACATTCCACGACGCTGTGGCGATGGGCGCTGATGCCGCCAAAACCTATGTAGCATCGCTTCTCGGCCGCGGAGAAACAGTTCCCGAGCCCCAGCACCACTCGCACCCCTCCGGCACCGATAGCGTCATGGTGTTCTTCGAAGCCGATCCCACCTACATCGTGGAAGGCGCTGTGATAAGTGCCGCCGAAGCTTCACGGCGCCTCGGCGTATCGCCGGGCAGAATTACCCATATGCTCGATGCCGGCGTGCTGGACGGCTATCGCGAAGGCCGACGCACCTGGGTCAGCGTTGCGAGCATAGAGAAACGCCTATCCGAAACTCCGAAAGTCGGACGCCCGAGAAAGGCTCAGATGGCCTGACGTTCAACCTTAACCCGCCCCGAAAACCAGAGCTTCTCACGAGATTGGAAGACGCCCGCCTGAAACGTTTGTCGCTTCGGGCGGGCGTTTCGTTTGCGAAATGAAACGGGCGGAGGGCTTCAGCGCCCCCTCCCCTATCGTTCCTCAATCGGCACGTAGGGCTTGGTGCCGCGGACGGTGTTCTTGTAGGCGGGGCGGATGATGCGCTTGCCGGCGGCGATCTCCTCGAAGCGGTGGGCGGCCCAGCCGGCCATGCGGGCGCAGGCGAACAGGGGCGTGAACAGGTCCTCGGGAATGCCCATCATGGAGTAGATGAAACCGGAGTACATATCCACATTCGCGCATAGGGCCTTGCTCGATCCCTTCTCGCGGGCGAACACCTCGGGCGTGAGGCGCTCGATGGACTTCAGCAGGTTCAGCTCGGCCTCGTACTCGGTGCCGGCGGCCAGTTGCTCGGCGAAGCGCTTCCCGATAATGGCGCGCGGGTCGGAGAGCGTGTAGACCGCATGCCCCATGCCGTACACCAGACCCGTCTTGTCGTAGGCCTGCTTGTTCACGATCTTCGCCAGATAGGCGGCCACCTCGTCGTCGTCTTCCCAGTTCCTCACGTTTTCCTTGATCTCGGCCTGCATGGCGCGCACCTGGTGGTTCGCGCCGCCGTGGCGATGGCCCTTGAGCGACCCGAACGCCGCCGCGTAGGTGGAATAGGGATCGGTGTCGGATGAAGACAGCACGCGCGTGGTGAAGGTGGAGTTGTTGCCGCCGCCGTGCTCGGCGTGCAGGCTCAGCATAATGTCGAGCATGCGGGCCTCTTCCGGCGTGAAGGCGCGGTCGGGGCGCAGCATGGAGAGGATCGTCTCGGCGGTGGACTGCCCGGGCACAAAGCGGTGCATGATCATGGAGTCGTGGTGGAAGGCCGCGCGCTTGGCGTAGTAGGCGAGCACCATGATGCGCGGCAGGCGGCTGATGAGCGACAGCGCCGTATGAATCTCATGCTCCGGCGAGCGGTTCTCAGCGCACTCGTCGGCCGCGTACAGGCGCAGGATGGAGCGGGACATCATGTTCATGATGTCGGGAGAGGTGTCCACCATAAGGGTGCTGGCAGTGAAGCCGTCGGGCAGCTCGCGCTGGGAATCGATCACCTCCACGAAGCGGGTCAGACGCTCGCGGGTGGGCAGCTCGCCCATGAGCAGCAGGTAGGCCACCTCCTCGTAGGCAAAGCGGCGCTCGGGATTCAAATCGCCCAGCAAATCATAGATATCGTAGCCGCGCAGGCGCAGGCTTCCCTCGGCCGGCATCTTCTCGCCGTCGGACACCACATAACCGTGCACGTTGGACACGTTGGTCATGCCCGCCAGCACGCCGGTCCCATCGGCGTTGCGCAGACCGCGCTTCACGTCGTAGGTCTGATAATGCTCGGGGTCGATGGTGTTCACCTGGTAGAAGTTCTCGTACAGGCGCACGCGACGCGCCTCGTCCTCGCTGATCTCGATGGGCTCGGCGCCGTCGATATCGGCGCAGTTGTCCACGCGGATAACAGCTTCGTCGATTTCCATGGCCATGGGGCTCTCCTCTCCCAGCGGGGCCGGCGATGCGGCCGCAGTGTATCAGTGTATTGTACCGTGCGAGCAAGACGCGCCCGCGCCCAGCCATAACCCCCACCCCGCTCCCACGGCGAACGGTGGCCTTTCAAAAAAGTTTGAAAAAGTCGTTGACAAGCCCCGAAGGAGATGGTTAAATAGTCGTTGCTGTTTTGAAGTGCGCCGTTACCTCAGCTGGATAGAGGGACTGACTACGAATCAGTACGTCGGGGGTTCGAATCCCTCACGGCGCACCACTTTGCATCATGAGCCGCTTTCGAGCGGTTTTTTTGTAGGCCGACCAGAAAGGAACACCGTGAAGGTTCGAAAATCGAAACCTCACAGTATGTAACCTTCCGGCTCCTTCCCCGTGGCGGTAGTCGGAAGAAACGACTACTGTGCGCTGGGCCTCTGCAGCAGACAGCGCGATAAGCGCCCCGTTTGCCCATTCCTCCCAGCGTTCGCCAACGGAGGAACACCTATGCTCTATTTGTCCCAAATGATCGGGGAGCCCGTCGTCGATGCGACCGGCGAGCGCCTCGGCACCATTTCCGACCTGGCCATTTCCACGGGCGAGGTCTTCCCGCGCATCACGAGCCTGGCCTTCCAGGGCCCCGGGCGCGTGCCCTTCATGATCTCGTGGCGCAAATACGTCGACACCTTCGACGAGGACGGCATCACGCTGTCCGTGGATGCCCACGACATCCGTTTCAGCTACCTGCAGCCCGACGAGGTGCTGCTGGCCCGCGACCTGATGGACCGCCAAATCGTGGACACCCAGGGCATGAAGGTCGTGCGCGTGAACGACCTGAAGCTGTCCCAATCGGGCACCCAGCTGCGGCTGCTCGGTGCCGAGGTGGGCGTGCGCGGCATCCTGCGCGGGCTGCACCCCGTGATCGAGCGGGCCGTGGTAAACGTGGCAAAACTGTTCCATAAGAAGGTGGACGAGCAGCTCATCGCCTGGAACTACATGGATCTGCTCGACCGCGACCTGTCGGAAGTGCAGCTGTCGGTGACCCACCGCCGCTTGGACGAGCTGCACCCCGCCGACGTGGCCGACATCTTAGAGCAGCTGGACCCCCAGCAGCGCGCGAGCGTCTTCGAGCATTTGGACGACGCCCGGGCCACCGAGGCCATCTCCGAGATGGAAGACGAGTACCAGGCCGAGTTCATCGACGATTTGCCCGATGCCAAGGCCGCCGAGCTTATCGGCAACATGGACCCGGATGATGCCGCCGACATCGTGCGCGACCTTCCCTACGAGAAGGCCGAGACGCTGCTGCGCCTCATGGGCGTGGAGGACGCTGCAGAGATTCGCCGTCTGCTCGGCTACAAGGACGGCACCGCCGGCGGCATGATGACCACTCAGTTCGTGGCCGTGCCCCGCACCTATACCGTGGGCGACACCATCGAGGTGCTGCGCGCCCTGCCCGACGACCACCCCACGGTGCACTATGTGTACGTCACCGACGAGTACGGCAAGTTGCTCGGCGTGAATTCCCTGCGCACCCTCGTTCTCTTCAACGCCGACCGGCTCATGGGCGACATCATGTACGACGAGATCATCAGCTGCCTGCCCTCCGAAGAGGAGGAGGACGTGGCCGCCGACATCTTCAAGTACGACATTCCCGCCATGCCCGTGGTGGACGAGCACGGCACCCTGCTCGGCATCGTCACCACCGACGACGCCTGGGATGCCATCGAGGACGACGTGGCCAGCGACAAGACGAAGATGAGCGCCCTGTCCATCGCCGGCATTACCGTGGCGGTGCTGCTGGGGCTGTTCCTGTACTCGATCATCCTCCTGCAACTGGCCGGCTCGCTGCACATCGGCGGCCTGCACTACTAGGCAAGGGAGGCGATATCCGTGAATGCAAAGAAGCGTGAGACGACCAGCGCTGCGGCAGCCCCGTCCCTCACCGGCAGCGAGCGCGAGATGGCCCGGGCCGCCTCCGAGCTGGCCGAGACCGGCATTCCCGCCAGCGAGCAGCCGGGCGTCGGCGCCAAGCGCGCGCCCAGCCGTTTGCTGCTCATCCTGGCGGCCATGGGTCCGGGCATCATTACGGCCATGGCCGGCAACGACGCCGGCGGCATCTCCACCTACTCCACGGCCGGCGCCAACTTCGGTTTCGGCACGCTGTGGGTCATCCCCATCATGTGCGTGCTGCTCATCGTGGTGGAGACCACGGCCGGGCGCATGGGAGCGGTCACCGGCAAGGGATTCGCGGCCCTCATCCGCGAGCGCTTCGGCATCCGGCTTGCGGCCTTCGCCATGCTGGCCCTGCTCATAGGCAACGTGGCCACCACCTTCTCGGAATTCGCCGGCATCGCCAGCGGTATGGAGATGTTCGGCGTGTCGAAGTACATCTCGGTGCCCGTGGCGGCCCTGGCCGTGTGGCTGCTGGTGGTGGGCGGCTCCTACAAGCGGGTGCAGAACGTGTTTCTGGCCCTGTCGCTCGTGTTCATCACCTATATCGTAGCGGCGTTTCTGGCCCAGCCGAACTGGGCCGAGGCGGCCCACGACACCGTGGTGCCCACCGTGGTGGGCGATGTGGGATTCATCTCGCTCGTCATCGCCATGATCGGCACCACCATCGCCCCCTGGATGATGTTCTTCACCCAGAGCAATGTGGTGGAGAAAGGCCTCACGACCAAGGATCTGTTCTCCCAGCGGGTGGATGCCGTCTCGGGCACTATCGCCGCTTGCATCGTGGCCTGGTTCATCATCGTGACCACGGGCGCAGTGCTCTTCCCCGCGGGCATCTCCATCGACTCGGCCGCCGACGCCGCCGCGGCCCTGGCCCCCTTTGCCGGCCCCTACGCCGAGGCCCTGTTCGCCGTGGGCCTCATCGCCGCATCGTTTCTGGCAGCCTGCGTGCTGCCGCTGACCACGGCCTTCGTCATCTGCGAGGCCTTCGGCTGGGAAGCCGGCGTGTCGTTCAAGTGGCGCGAGGCCCCCACGTTCAAGTCCATCTTCACCTTCGTGATCGCGTTCTCGGCCATCGTGGTGCTCCTGCCCGATGTGAACCTCTTGGCCATGATGCTGACGGCCCAGTTCGTCAACGGCGTCATTTTGCCCATCCTGCTGGCGTTTATGGCCATCATCTCGGCCGACAAGCGCATCATGGGCGCGTACCGCTCACGCCGCGTGTCGAAGGTGCTGCTGTGGGCCACCGTGGGTGTGGTGGCCATCCTGACCGCGGTGCTCTTGGTCATGCAGGTGATGGGTCTGGCCTAGCGCCTGCCTGACGGAGCGCGGGCGCAGCAAAGCACCCCCTTCTTGGCGCGAACCCCGGCACGGCGCCCCTCCCGCGGCATCGTGCCGGCGCGAACTCCCTCTGCCTGCAAAATCGGCAGCGATTTCAACGTGGCGGCAACGTATGCGAATCGGTGCGCTCATCGTTTGGTACATCCCTTGTATTAGCGGGCCGCCCATCGCATACTGCAAGTGTCGGAAGGCAAAAAAGGACCGCTTTCTGGCACACCTGGGGGCCATGTGCGCCGGCGATTCGCCGAGTGCTCCCGAGCACGCAACGCACGCTGCAAGCCCCGAGGTGTCGACCCGTTAGGAGGCTGCAGTGCAACTCAAAGCATCAACCGATTATGGACTGCGTGCCGTTTTGTATCTGGCCGCGCAGGGCCAAACCTGCTCGTCGAAGGATATCGCCCAGGATATGTCCATCCCCCGCGACTATCTCATTCAGCTCGCGCAGCTGCTGCGCAACGCCGGCATCATCGAGGCGCGCCCGGGCAAGCACGGCGGCTACCGCCTGGCAAAGGAGCCCTCGAAGATCACGCTGCTGCAGGTGGTGAACGCCCTGGACGACGACGCCAAGGACACCACGCGCGCCCGCCGCAAGGATCGCGCCGGCGCTCCCATGGTCCAGGGCATCAAGCGCGCCTACGACCTGGTGCTCGACGGCTACGACGCCTACTTCGACAGCATCACCTTGGAGATGCTGCTCGACTGCTCCCGCGACGAGAAGATGGGCAAGGAATTCCTGGCCGGGCGCCTCATCGCCGAGAGTCAGCGTCTGCTCGCCGAGGCCGCTGCCGCGGCCTAGGACCGCGCCGCTTCCGTAATCACCCGCAGAAAAAGCCCCTGTTCAGGGGCTTTTTCATGATTTGAGTCAGTGTCGGGAACGCAAGCCGCCCCCCCCAGGGCCGCCAACGACCGCCGCCCCCAGCTCAGTCCGAATCACTCCACGAAAAAGGCTCCCCGCAGGGAGCCTTTTCGCGTTCGCGGAAACGGGAAAACCCGCCAGGCAGCCTACTTCTCGGCAGCAGCCCGCTTCGCCTCCATCTTGGTGAGCACGAGCACGGCCACCACGATGAGCACGAGACCCAGACCCAGGGAGATCCACGGCGTCTTGGTGATACCGGCGATGATGTAGCCCACGAAGCAGATGACCATGACCAGGGTGGCGTAGGGAATCTGCGTGGCCACGTGGCGCAGGTGGTTGCACTTGGCACCGGCCGAGGACAGGATGGTGGTATCCGAGATGGGCGAGATGTGATCGCCGTACACCGCGCCGGCCAGAGCCGAGCCCACGGCCACGAGGAACAGCGGGTCGCTTGCATCGAACACGCCGATGATGATGGGCAGGATGAGCGCGATGGTGCCCCAGCTGGTGCCCATGGCGAACCCGATGAACGCCGCCACCAGGAAGATGACCGCGGGCAGAAGATCGAGGCCCACACCCAGGCCGTTCAGGAAGCCGGACACGAACTCGCCGGTGCCCAGCAGGTAGCGGCAGCAGCCGCCGAGGGACCAGGCCAGCACGAGGATCATGATGGCGCCGATCATGGAGCGCACGCCCTCGGACATGGCCTCCACAAATCCGCCGAGGTTCATGAGCTTGCGCGGCAGGAACATGGCAGCCGCCACGCACAGGGCCACCACCGCGCCGATGCACAGGCCCATGACCGGGTTCTCGCCCACAGCCGTGGCGAAGTCGACGCCGCTGAAGAAGCCGCCCATGTACATCATGCCCAGGATGGAGAACACGATGAGCACGAGGATGGGCACGATGAGGTCCCAAATGGTGCCGCGATCGGAGATGTTGAGGCCCTTGTACTCCTCGATGGCGCCGGCGGCCGCATCGTCGATATCGCCCTCCTCGGTCACCACCGTGGGGATATTGGGAGCGCCCTCCAGATCGACCTGGGCCTTATCGGCGATGCGGGCCAGCGACACGGCCTCCAGCTTCGAGCCGGCCGCCGGAATGCGATCGTCAGCCGCGGCCTGAGCAGCCGCCATGGGGCCGAAGTCCTTCTGGATGAACAGCATGAAGAACACGAAGAAGATGGTGAGCAGCGCGTAGAAGTTGTAGGGGATGGAAGCCACGAAGGTGTTGAAGCCGTCCTCGCCCATGTAGCCGCCCACGGCCACGGCCCACGAGGACACCGGCGCGATGATGCAGACCGGGGCCGCCGTGGAGTCGATGATCCAGGCGAGCTTCTCGTGGCTGACCTTGAACTTGTCGGTCACCGGGCGCATGACGGCACCCACGGTGAGGCAGTTGAAGTAGTCGTCCACGAAGATGATGATGCCCAGAAGCGCCGTGAGGATGGAGGCAGCCCGGGCGTTCTTCACGTGGGTGGTCACCCATTCCGCGTAGGCCCGGGAACCGCCGGCCGTGGCGATGACCACGGTGAGCGCCCCCAAAAGCGCAAGGAACAGCAACAGCGCCCCGTTGCCGGCAATTTGCTCGGCCATCATCTGGGGCACCATGGTGAACGAGGCCACCAGCTGCTCGCCACCGGCGCCGTTCAGCGTGAACTGGTAGATCACCATGCCCGTAAAGACGCCCACGGTCAGCGAGGAGTACACCTCCTTGGTGATAAGAGCCAGGACCAGTGCCAGAATCGGCGGCACGATGGACCACAGCCCCGTGGCGATGAGATCGAATCCTTCCATAACTCTCCTTCCGCTGGCGCCCTTCCCCGCTTCCCCCGGACGCTCGATATGACAGATGGACATAAGTATATCCGAGTTGGTAAGGGAAAAGAGCCACGGAATGCGCAAAAAGCGCCGAGCCCGCGGGCTCGGCGCTTTCAGGGGAGAGTAAAACAGGTGTCACCACGTTCGCGGAATAGCCTCTATCTTGTTGATGCAGAGCTCGTTTCCGCTTATGAGCGTGTAGTCGCGGTCTGCCCCGCATCCGAGGCAGGTCTGCGAGAGTCGATCCTTGAAATCGAGGTGAAACTCCTCACCGCACCGATTGCAGCGCACTCGGTAGGGCACCGCGCTGATGACGACCCGCGCATTCTCAGCCACCGAGCCCCGGGCAAGGAATTGGAAGAGGCTCTCGAACAGGTCGATCACGATATCGCGGCCCTCGCCCACCTCGAGATGAACCGCCGTCACCTCAGCGGCCCCGGCGGCCTCGGCCTCCTCGATCACCACTTCCATGATGCTGCGCACCAGTGCCATCTCGTGCATAGGTCCCCTCCTGTTAAACCTTCGGATCTCCCCCCCCCCAAATAAGACACGATAACTGCATTCTACGCACCGAGAATATCAAGCGTAAATAGACGGATTAGGCCAGATTGTCTATCGGCAATATGCCGCATTTTTCCAATACAGCGGTAGATTATTCTATACTTTATTCAGGGGACAGGAAGCTTCGGGGGTGGGAGCTGCCATGGCAGAACACGAGAATATATCTGTTAAGACGCGCTACATGGAGGCTCTCTTTAAGCTGTGCGAACTGAAACCCCTGAACAAGGTTACCGTGAGTGACATCCTGCGAGAGACGGGCACAGCGCGGCAGACGTTCTACAACAACTTCCGCGACATCAACGACTTGATATCCTACGTCTTCATCTACCATTTCGAAAAGAACCTCGATGTCTTTAACACTCGGGAGGGGTCGCTTAAGTCACTCGAATTCGCCCGCGAGCACAGAGCGCTCTTCAGCCAGCTGCCACATCACACTGGGCAGAACTGCTACCGCGATACGCATATGCGAACTTTGAAGCGAGGGTACTACAAGCTTGTCTTCCAAACCGAAGAGCCGCCCGAGGACGATCCACGCAAAGCATTTATCGACGCCTACGTATACGGCTGCACCGACATCTTTCTCGAGTGGTGCGCTAGCAACATGACCTCTCCACCCGACGAGGTTGTCGTTGACGTGTATTACGGAACCAGACCCGACTTTTTACCGCCCTACGTTCCACTCTGCACTATGACGAATGAAATATAGGGCAAACCGGTGAATCTCAACTTTTCGGCGCTCAATTAACCCCGAAGATCCGTGGACGTTGCCTAGACACATATGTGCGCATTGTCTGTTGTACCGAGGATTTTCGGTTGATACTCTAGGCTCGTCAGGCCCCCTACGGGCAGACAGCTCCGAGGGGACAATTGGAGCAGGAGGAGATTTTTATGACCGATCAGAGGGAAACTATGGAGGAAATGGTGACAGCGGGTGGATTTAGCCGTCGCGATTTCCTGAAGGGCGCAACGATGAGCACTCTGGGCGTTCCAGTCGCGCTCATGCTCGCCAGCTGCGCCGAACAAGCGAAGCCCGAAGAGAACCTGGCAAGCTCTGGAGAAGAGACACCTGCCGCTCCCGAGCCAATCGCCCAGGCCACACCTGCGGGAGACCTGGCCGACGCAAACAAGTCCGATCCGTGGTTGCAGAAGCTTCTCGACGAGCCCCAGGACGTAGGCGACGCCATCCTGCCCGATGGCACCGTGGTGCCCGCGGTGTACGTGAAGCTGCGCAACCGAATCAATCGCATGGGCAAGGGCCTCGGCGGCGAGGTGGGCTCCACGTCCTACGAGATGATCATGTTCGCCTGGAGCGAGGAAGACGCCCAGCATGAGATTGAGATGCCGATGCTCGAGACCTTCACGGCTTACGACTACTCGAACGTGTCGGGCCGTTCTGAGGAAGAGTGCGCCGAAATTCTCAAAGACATGGCCAGCCGCTGCCTCATCTACCATATGAACCGCGCTGGATGCGACTATTACCAGCTGCTTCCCCACGTGAATGGCTGGTGGGAGTTCGTGGAACTGCGCGAGTTCTTCGCCCACGGCGGTGCTGAGGGCGGCGGTTATGAGGCCGTCGCCGAGTTCAACGCGAAGGGCGTCAACGGCATTGACGGCATGGCGCAAGAGTTCGACAACACGTTCCCGCTCTTCCGCACCTACCCCATCGGCGAGGACGTTGTCGCCGAGGATAAGCTTGCACCGTACAACGATTGGCGTGCCATCATCCGCCGTCATAAGACCATCACCGTTTCGCCGTGCCAGTGCCGCATTATGTGGCAAGGCCTGGGCGTTCCCTATCCCGAAGAGCATCCGCAGCGCACGTGCCTGTCGCTGGGCGAGATGGCTGAGTACTTTATCGAAAACGGCATTGGGGAGCAGATTACCCAGGAAGAGGCCATCGAGATTTACGAGGACATCATCGATCGCGGTATGGTTGTTGAGTCCATCTGCACGAAGGACGTTGACATCATGTGCAGCTGCCACGGCTCTAGCTGCGGCAATCTGATGGGCTTCAAGGACACTGTGGGCCAGAACAAGCCCGCCGGCAAGAACTTCAACGCCTACAACCTCGACTACGACCCCGACAAGTGCATCGCCTGCGGCTCCTGCGTGACTCGCTGTCCCATGGAGGCCATCACCTTGGAAGACGGCGTATGCAACCACAACGACGTATGCGTCCGTTGCGGCCAGTGCATCCGCGTGTGTCCTGCCGACGCCCGTATCCTGCGCGTGCGCGACGATTGGCCGGAGCTGCCCAACGATTACCTCGAGTGCCACCGCTACCTTGCCAAAGAGCGAATGGCCCGTGGCGCTATCGTCGACTTCACCGGCGGCGAAGTGCAGGACACAGCAGGCGGAGCAGCACACTAAATCCTTTAGGCTCGCTTCTTTTAACAACCGCCCTCCTATAGGGAAGGCCCCACAAGCTGCGGGACCTTCCCTATTCTGCACAGAAATCAACAACTTTCGTAATTCGAAGCACCCCTCGCGTCGTTACAGAAAACTTCGACCTGGGAAAACTCTTACGCACGGTGTCTGTGAGCCGCGGGCAATTACGAAAGCCGTCGAAATCTGCGCAATCCGCGGCTCAAGAGTGAGAAAGGGGGCACCGAACCCGAAGATTCGGCGCCCTTGACGTTCCAACGCTTAGGCAAGCGCGCGGATTGCACGCCGCTTTTACACGTCGGCGGCGGCTCCGGCGTTGGCGCTGGCGAGCTCCTCCTGCGCGAGCTCGCGGTCGTACTCGCGGTCGATGGCGCCATCCGGCGTGGGCGGCTTTATCTGGAAGGGCACCGCCGGGGTGACAAGGCTCACCAGTGGCACGATGGCCAGGGAGATGAGCATGCACAGGGCGCCGCAGTTGATGGGGCTCGCGATGAGCGGCACGCCGCCCGACAGCGCCAGGCCCATGTTCACGGCCGTCAGGCCCACACCCACGACAAACGAGCACCACACGCTCGCCTTGGAGATGCGGCCCGAGTACAGGCCCCACAGGAAAGGACCGAGGAACGACCCGGCCAGAGCGCCCCAGGAGTAGCCCATGAGCTGAGCGATGAACACCACGCTGGAATGGTACTGGAACAGGGCGATGACCGCCGAGATGGCGATGAACACCACGAGCAGCCCGCGCATCCAGGTCAGCTGCCGCTTCTCGGACATGTCCTTGATGAGGTTGCCCTTGATGAAGTCGATGGTCAGGGTGGACGACGACGTAAGCACAAGCGACGACAGCGTGGACATGGACGCCGACAGCACGAGCACGATCACCAGGCCGATGAGCACGTCGGGCAAGGTGGACAGCATGGTGGGAATGATGGAGTCGTACACCGGCGTGCCGTTGGCCGCGTACTCGATCTGGCCCTCGTAGAGGCGCCCGAAGCCGCCGAGGAAGTAGGAGCCGCCGGCCACCACGAAGGCGAACAGGGTGGAGATGATGGCGCCCTGCTTGATGGCGGGACCGGTCTTGATGGCGTAGAACTTCTGTACCATCTGGGGCAGGCCCCAGGTACCGAGCGACGTGAGGATGACCACGCCGAGCAAGTTGAACAGGTCGGGTCCGAAGAAGCTGACGAAGGGCCCCTGCATGGCGCTTCCCTCGGCGGGAATCTGGGAGAGGGACACGATGGCCTCGGAGAAGCCGCCGTTGTTCAGGATGACCGCCACGATGACAGCGATGATGCCGAGTAGCATGACGATGCCCTGGATGAAGTCGTTCATGACCGTGGCCATGTAGCCGCCGAGCACCACGTAGATGCAGGTGACCACCGCCATGCCGATGACGCAGGCGTCGTAGGGCAGCGCGAAGGCCATGCCGAACAGGCGCGATAGGCCGTTGTAGACGCTCGCGGTATAGGGAATGAGGAACACGAAGATGATGGCCGCCGCCGCAATGCGCAGGGCCCGGGAATCGTAGCGCTTCCCGAAGAACTCGGGCATGGTGGACGCGCCCAGCCGGTGCGTGATCTCGCGGGTGCGCGGGCCTAAGACCCACCAGGCGAGCAGCGATCCCAGAATGGCGTTGCCGATGCCGGCCCAGGTGGCCGAGATGCCGTACTTGAAGCCGAACTGGCCCGCGTAGCCCACGAACACCACAGCCGAGAAGTAGCTGGTACCGTAGGCGAAGGCGCTCATCCACGGGCCCACGTTGCGGCCGCCCAGAATGAATCCGTCCACTGTACCGGTGTGCCTGCGACAGTAGATGCCCACCGCCACGGCCACGGCCACGAAGGCCACGACCAAAAGGATTTTCGCGATCATGTCTCTCCTCTTTCTCAAACGCGCGAATATTGCCGGTCGCCCGCCTGTCCCCGCAGGTACGCGACCCGATGCGGCGACCGAGTGCCCCGGCCGCCCGCGACCCCTCTATGCGAGGCCGACACGCAAGGCGCACACGACTTTTCGCCCCCGGCTACAAAAAAATAGCCACGGGCGAAAACCCGTGTGCTATTGGTATCGGAACTCAAATTGTGGGGAGACCTCGCGCGGGGACTGCTGGGCCAAGTGCTGGCTGGCCACAGCGCGGGCAGCCTCGGCGATGCACTGGGCGGCCTTGTGCGCGCTGGCCAGCGCACGCTCGGCAGCGGCGGTGCAACACTGGGCGGCCTTGTGCGCGCTCATGAGAGCGCAGGCCACCACGCCGCACGACTGCTGGGCAATATGCTGGCTGGCCACGGCCAACGCCGCGTCGTCCATGCCTCCTTTATGTCCCTGCACGAAATTCATGGCCGCTACTTTAGCACAATAAAGAAGGTTCGGGGGTCATTATTTCAGCGAAGGGCTCCCCCTGCGCTTTCTGGCTTGGAATTGACGACCTTGGTCCCTTCGGCAGCAGAAAAACAGCCGAAAGCAGCCCTACTGTATTACAGCAGCGGCATTTTCCCTGTACGTGTCTTACAATGTGCGTCCTTTTGCTCCGTTTTGGGACCAAGGTCGTGAATTCCAAGCCAGAAAACAGCTCCAGTCCCGCCAGCGTCGCGCACTACGAGGGCGAAGGACCCGAAGGGGGTGCCCCTGCAAGCTGCGCAACGGCCCTTGAGAATACCTCGGGCTTTTCCAAGTGAACGTTATGACCAGCACCTTCCACGAGCATGGCAGGAAGACCGGCAGCGCGAACGCGGGCGGCAAGGGCAGCGTATTTCTCGTCGCGAGACCCCGCCAAATAGAGAACTGGACGATCGGCCACGCGCATTTGGGCGAGAGCAGCCACAGTCTCGCTTTCCGCCGCCTGATGGTGCGCACCCCAAGCCTCCAGGGAACGAGCGAGAGTCTCGGCACCATGGGCCTCGCGACCGATGCGGATGGCAGCGCGGGTGGCCGGGGGCAACTCCCGCTGAGAGGCGAACAAGGGCAGCGTCTCCCACCAGTCCATGAAGGCCGCCACGCCTCCCTCGCGCAGCCGTGCGGCCCATTCACCGTTGCGCCGTGCCAGCGCCGCGCGGGCCGCATCGTCGGCCGGACCGAGCCCGGCGCTTTCCAGCACGAGCCCTGCCAGGGGAAGGCCGGGGTGGCGCACCATCGTCTCGGCGGCGATGCGGCCGCCCATGGAGTAGCCGACGAGCACCGGGGCGCCCTCAGCCGCGGCCACCAGGCGCACAATAGCAGCCACACGGTCGCACACCGCCCCCATAGAAGCGAGGGGGTCGGCGACCGAATGGCTAGTCGGGTGGCTAGCCGGATCGCTGGTCGGCTTGTCTGCGATCGGATGGTTGATCGGATCGCTGGTCGGACTGTCGGCGACGTCACGAGCCGGGTCGGCGGCCAGATCGCCCGTTGGGCCGCCGGCTCGGTCGTAAGCCGCATCACCAGGCGCCGTCAACGCTTCCCCGCAGTCGCATGCACGAAGGGCAAGGCCGCTCTCCGGCTCAAACAGGTTCGGGGCATAGGTGCGCCGACCCTGCCCTTGCAAAATCCGGGCCACCCCATCCCACGATGCGGGGGTTTGGGCGAATCCGTGCAGCAGGATGACCGGGGCCTTCTCCGGCCGCCCCGCGACCGACTCCTTCCGCCAGCCCAGTCCAGCTGCCGGAGCCTTCCGCTGCCCTTCCGGCACAGCGTTCTCCTCCTCCCGCATTGCGGCCGCCTAGGCCTGGTAGGGAGCGTAGCGATCCTTCACGCCGCGCAGGGGCAGCTGCACCTCGATGAGGCTGATGCCCGGGTGTCCCAGAAAGCCGGCGTAGGCCTCGCGGAAATCCTCCACGGAGCCCACGCGGGCCGAGGGCACCATGAAGGCATCGGCCGCGGCCTGGAAGTCCACATCCTGGGGCGCCAGAAACAGGCGCTCGAAGTAGGGGTCGTCGGAGGCCTGGGGCAGCATATCGAAGATGGCCCCGCCGTTGTTGTTCAGCAGCACGATCACGATGGAGGGCGCCGCTCCCTCGGCTCCCGCCTCCTCTTCCAGGAGGTCGTCGGCGCTCAGGGGCGCCTCTTCGTCGCCAGCTTCCGTCGCAAGGCAGTCCCCGCCGTAGGTTCCCAACGCAGCCGAACCATGCTCGATCAGTATCTCGCGCTGCAGGGCAAGGGCGTTCAGGTCGTGCAGCAGGGTGAAGTCGCCCGTAAGGAAGGTGGTCTGCCCGAAGTGCTGGGCGGCGCCGATGGCTGTGGAGGTCACCCCGTCGATGCCGTTCTGGCCCCGGTTCGCCATGACGGCGATGGGCTTGCCGTCTTTCAAGTAGAACGTATCCAGCGCGCGCACCGCCATGGAGTTGGCCGAGAACAGGCACGACCCCTCGGGAATAAGCTCCAGAAGGGCGCGCACATAGGCGCCTTCCACCGGCTCGGGCGCTGCCGGCGCTGGGGTGGCGGGGCTCACCGGGGTGCCACCGGGCAACGGCATGGCCACCGTATCCCCCGGCAGCGGCAGCGACTCATCTGCGGCCAGAGCGCTCGCCACCGACGACTCCACAGCCAGGATGCGCAGGCGCGCCTCATCGTTGGCGCGGACCCACTCCGCCGCGAAGGCGCGCTGCACTTTGCGGCCCTCGCCGTGCCACACGCTGCGCACGAAACCGAGCGGCGTCGTGCCCACGAACACGTCGGTGGACACGTTGAAGTCGCGCGTCTCGGCCACATCCACCACGATGGACAGCGGCCTCACCCGCTCGAGGAAGGCCGCCGTGGCCTTGGAAACGGGATAGCGCCCGAAGCGGATGACCACCTCGGGTCGCGGGCAGCTGCCATGACGGCAGAGGTTGTCGTAGTTGTCGATGACAAGCGGGTCGTCCAGCGAGCGCAACCCCGAAAGCGGGTCGGCTAGAAGCGGGAACGACCAGCGCCGCGCCCAAGCGGCAATTTCCTCCGCCTCGGCCAGCGTCTCGCAGGCCCCCTCGCCGACGAGCACCAAGGTCGGTCGCTTGCGCAGCGCCTCCTCAATGACGGCCACATGCGCGCTCGAAAGCTGCCCGGTCGATCCCAGCAAGGGGCCCAGCACCGGGCGTCCGTCCGCCTCCTCGGCATCGTCCTTGCGCCGGGCCACCGGCACCGAGCGCGCGCCCACGGCAAAGCAATCGCGCGCGCCATGGAACGCCGCCTGGATGTCGGCGTTGCCGAAATCGGGCTTCAAGGGGGCCTCCAACGGGAAGTTCAGATGCACGGGGCCGGCGAAATGCGCTGACGCCCGCGAGGCCACCTGCACGCTCGCGTCGTAGTTGGCCAGAGCCGCGAAATCGTCCAAACCGGAACGCAGGGCCGAGGCCGCCGAGGGACCCGATCCCATGGTGGCCGAGGGGCCGAGGGCCGAAAGCACCGCCTCGCGGGCCGCCTGGCGCGCGAAGGCGATGTCACGGTCGCGTCCGCCGGGCAGCGGCATGGCGCGGAAGGAGCGCACATGGTCGCCGTAGGCTTTCAGCTGGTCGGTAGTCTGCGGGGCGCCGAGGCCCTGAAGCTGCGGCGGCCGATCAGCCGACAGCACGATAAGCGGCACCCGCGACGTTTCCGCCTCGATGACTGCCGGGTAGTAGTTGGCCAGCGCCGTGCCTGACGTGCACACGAGCACCGTCGGGCGCCCGCTCGCCTTCGCCATACCCAAGGCGAGGAAGGCCGCCCCGCGCTCGTCGATGTCCACGAACACCCGCAAATCGTCGGGACGGCGGCGCGACAGCTCGTAGGCCGCCATAGCCAGGGCCGTCGAGCGCGAACCGGGGCTGATGACGGCGTCGCGCACACCCCAGCGGCACAGCTCGTCGAAAAAAGCCGCCACAAAGAGGGCCGTGTCGGTCTGATGGGTACTCGTCGTCATAGTGCGTCCTTCCGCCTGTCGTTGCGCATTATGATAGCGCTCCGCGCCGTCATCGGGACAAGCATGCACCCAAACGCCACGGGCGAAAGGCGACAGGAAGGCGCAGTGCGCCGAAGGAGCGAACGGTCGCGGAGCATCATCCCCAAGGACGGCCCGGCGGCAACCAATCAAGGGGGGCGCTGCGAACCTAGGCCCCGAAAGCCGACAGGATGGTGCGCAGCTTCAGGCCGATCTCGTCGTACTCGGCCGCCGCATCGCTGCCCTCCACGATGCCGCAGCCGCCGTAGACCCAGCCCATTTCCCCGTCGAAGACGCCCGTGCGCAGGGCCACGGAGAACTCGCCATCGCCGGCGCCGTCCACGAAGCCGCAGGCTCCGGCGAAAAAGCCGCGGTTGTAGGGCTCGATGGACCGCAGGAGCATCTTCGCCTCGCCCACCGGCGTGCCGGCCACGGCCGGGGTGGGGTGCAGGTCTTCCATAAGATCGGCCAGCGTGACGCCCGCGAGCACCCGAGCAGCCGCCGGCGTGAACAGGTGCTGCACGTGGGCCAGGCGCATGATCTGGGGCGTAGCGGGTACGTCCACGTCGTAGCACACCCGCTCGAGCACGCTGCGGATGAGCCGCACCACGTAATCGTGCTCGGCGCGGTTCTTCCCGTCGGCCATGAGGGCCGCCGCCAGCGCTTCCGATTCCGCATCCGTCGCGCCTGCGGGGCACGTGCCGGCCAAGCACATGGATTCCACCCGGTCGCCCTGCTTGCGCACGAGCAGCTCCGGGGTGCAGCCGCAGAAGAACACATCGGCATAGCGGTACAAAAGCACCGTGCCGCGGGCGTCGCCGTCGATGAGATTCACGAGCAGGTCCTTCGACGAGAAGGGCCGCGCGGCCACCAGGCGCTGGCGGCGCGAGAGCACCACCTTCGACACGCGGCCTGCGGCGATGGCGGCCAGGGCCTCCTCCATCTCGGCATCCCACACGGCGCGGGAGTCGGGCTCCACTGTAAAGGGGATCGCCTCGGCCCGGCGGCGCGGCGCGGCGGCCACCATGCGCTGGAAGCGGGCGACGCGCCCCGGGTACACGGGCCCCAGCGAGTTCACCTGCAGAAAGCGCCCGCGCTCGTTCTCGATGAGCACGATTTCCGGCAACATGAAGCGCAGCCGGGGAAACGATGCCATCAGCTCGTCAGCCGGGGCGGGGTTGGTGGCGTCGAAGCGGTTGAACGAGAAGAACACCGGCGGCTGGGCTGCGCCTTCCAGGGCCGCGCCATCGGGAGCCGCGCCGGAACCCGCGCCGAAGCCGTCCCCGACCCCCCGAGGCGCACGCGCCTCCGCTCCTTCGCCGCTCTCGTATTCCACCTCGCGCAAACTCGGCAGCGCGATGCAGCGGCCCAGCCCCATGTAGCGGCAGGCGCGGGCCTTGTCGTAGTACACGAACTGGTCGGTAAAGCCCTTCTGCAGCGCGCAGAACGCATCCACCACATCGGCCTCAATGGGAATGTTGCACGTATAGATTCGTGTCATAGGTATATCTCGCTTGCCGTATCTCGCCTCTTGAAATCGCGGTTAGACGCAGGGCAGCGCAATCGCCGCCTGCGCATCGCGAGATTCTATCACGCCATTACCTGGAAGTTATGAACGGCCGGGATGGGGCTTGCCTTGCCGTCTTCGTTGACTGAGCGCACCTTCATGGCGAACATGCCCTCCTCCTGCGGCGTCCACTCGAAGGTCCACCATACCCAGCGCACCGCATCGGCGCCCGTCGTCTCGTGGCGCGTCCAGCTTATGCCGTCGTCGAGCGAGAATTCCACGGCCACGATGCGCTTGTCAAAGTCGTCGGCCCAGCCCTCGAACACCATCGGCTCGCCCACGCGGCCCACGTACTCCGCCTTGCAGGAAACGTTGGGGCGGTTGGTGTAGTCGTGCCCGTCATCGGTGAAGTCGGGCAGCGGGGGCACCTCGTCCTCGCGCGTGAAATCGATCTTCGCGATGTCGCGAATGAAGTACTTAGCCGGGAAACCGGGAATCCACAGCTGGTTGGAGCACCCCATCACATCGGCGATGCTCTCGCCGTTGATCTTGTCGGCAATGATAGCGCCCCGCTCGATGAGGAAATCGAGCGGGAAGGAGACGACCGTGCCATCCGTTGCCGTAAACGTCACGGTATTGCAGCCTTCAGCCGCATTCTGGGCGATGTTCTGCTTCTCGGTCGGCTGCGCCATGTTTTCCCGCCTTGCGCTCGTGCTGTTCGGTGCCCCCATTGTACACGAGCGCGGCCCCGCCGGGAGGGCGCTGCAATGCCACCGCCCCCCCCATCCGGACATCTCATAGGCCACGCTTGGAAATTGTGAAATAATGGGCAGAATTGAGCTCTTCAGAAATCTGGGCGTACAAAAAATCACATTTTCCAGAAAATGGCGCCCAAAAAAGCATGTTTTCCATTTCAGTCAGCGAAGAGCGATCGGGAAGGATCGTTGCATCCCTTACTGAACTGGCATTTCTTTAGAGGCAGGCTACCAACCAAGCAGCGAGCGCACAAAATAGCTTGGAAAATGTGATTTTTTGGTCGCACCTACCCAAAGCGAGAGCGCCCGTCGCGGAAACAGGCGCCCTCGCGAGGCAACAACACAGCGTGCCGCTGCGTCGACTACATCAGCGCGCGGCCGGCATCCCAGGCGCCGCCCACTTCCTCGCCAACGACACGGTAGATGCGGCGCGTGGAGTCGTACACAATGGGACGCATGCGGTCGAAGTCCACTCGGCCCTCCTCGTCGAGGATCGCCTCGTCAACTCGTGTGTTCACCACTTCCCCGATGAAACGCTTCTCGCCACCCCAGTCCTGCACGTCGCGCACGATGCATTCCATGGTAAGAGGAAACTCCTCGATAACGGGCGCATCCACATGCGCCGACCGCACGAAGGTCAGCCCCGACTTCTCGGCTTTGTTCACCGTGCGCCCGGTGGCCATGCCGAAGTAGTCGGCTTCCACCACGTGGGCCGCATCGGCCGGCGCCACGGTGAAGGCGCCCTTGGCCAGGATGTTCTCGGTGGTCTTGTGGTTGCCGATGTTGATAGCGATCTCGTTGCGCGTGTATGCGCCGCTACCTGGGGCGCATTTCGGACAAGACGCTGTCGGTGAACCTGAAGGAGTTGGAGCGCGACGGCCTTATCGCGCGCGCCGAGTACCCCCAGATTCCCCCGAAGGTGGAGTACTCTCTCACCGAGCTGGGCGCCTCGCTCATGGAAGTGCTCGACCAAATGTGCACCTGGGGCGAAGTCCACCGCCCCCGCTAGCGCACCGTCAGCAGCGAGCCCTCGCGACCTGGTGCAGAGATCGCGACCCGGCGCGCTGCGTGGTTCGTCGGCGCTAGATTTGGTACATGGCTTGGAAGACGTCCTCGCGCTGGATGAGGACTTGCATGCCGAGGCTCTCGCCGGTGGCGGTGAGGCGCTCCTGCACGGTATTGAAGTCGGCGGTGGCCACATCCAGCGACACCATCATGGTCATGGAGAACATGCGGCCCTCGCCGAGGATGGTTTGGGAGATGTCGTCGATGTTGGCGCCGCAGTCAGCCAGCACGGTGGCGATGGCGGCAACGACGCCGGAGCGGTCCTTGCCCAGAACGGAGATGACGCACTTCATAATGGTTCCTCTCTTTCAGGCGGCCCGAGGGCCGCGCGATTACCTTCGTGGGCGGCAAGGGCCCGGCCCTTGCCCTGCGGGGCATCCGAAACGCCCGCAAGATCACCTCGGGGACAGAGGCGACAAGCACTCCCTTGAGGCTCTCCGCGCCCTGCAGCCCGCGCCCTTCGCCCCTAGCGGAAGATGAGCGCCAGGGCCTCGGAACGAGCGTCGGCGTCGGTCGTAAAGCAGCCACGCACGGCCCGGGTCGTCGTCTTCGCGCCTGGCTTCTTCACGCCGCGCATGGACATGCACAAATGCTCCGCCTCGATGACCACAATGACGCCGGCGGGGTTGAGCGCCTCCACCAGGGTGTCGGCGATCTGGCCGGTCAGGCGCTCCTGCACCTGGGGGCGCTTGGCGAAGCCGTCCACGAGCCGGGCCAGCTTCGAGATGCCGCAGATGCGGCCGTCCTCCCCGGGAATGTAAGCCACGTGCGCCCGCCCGAAGAACGGCGCCAAGTGGTGCTCGCACATGCTGTAGAAGGGGATGTCGCCCACCAGCACGATCTCGCTGTGGCCCTCGTCGAAGGTCACGTCGAAATGGCGCGACGGGTCTTCTTCCAGGCCCCCGAGCACTTCCTCGTACATACGGGCCACGCGCGCGGGCGTTTCCAGCAGGCCCTCGCGGTTGGGGTCTTCCCCGATACCTTCCAAAATCAGGCGCACGCCTGCTTCAATCTTCGCTGTATCCACGGTTGTCGTAACTCCTTGTAAACGGTTGGGGCCATGTTATCACGACGTTATAGACGCGCGGCGAAAGAGCGGGATAATACCAAGACGGAAGGCATCACACGAGAAGGGACTGCCCATGAAAGGCCTCCTCGCCGAGTTCAAGGAATTCATCAACCGCGGCAATGTGATCGACATGGCCGTCGGCATCATCATCGGCGCGGCGTTCACCGCTATCGTCACGTCGCTGACCGAGGACATCATCAACCCGCTCATCAAGCTCATCACCGGGGGCAATGGCACCGACGTGGCCGGCCTCACCATCCCCGTGGCAGGTACCGCCAACGGCATCGACTTCGGGGCCTTCATCAGCGCCATCATCAACTTCCTCATTGTGGCCTGGGTGGTGTTCATGATCGTGAAGGCCTTCAACAAGATGAAGGACGGCACGGCGAAGCTGCCCTTCCTCAGGAACGCCAAGGGCGAGGAGGTCATCGAGCACGCTCCCACCTGCCCCTTCTGCCTGGAGGAGATCAACGTGGGCGCCACCCGCTGCCCCCACTGCACCGCCGAGCTGTCCGCCCCGGCCGCGGTGACCGTGGAAGTGGTGGAGAAGTAGGGCTGCAAAACGGTGATGCCATGGGCGAGGAGGGCTTCCTGGCAGAACCGCGGCCATCTCCTATGGACAAAAAACGACGGTTCTCGTAGTCTGGCAAAGTACCCCGCGAGCGTTTTCCCTGGTCCCGCTCGACGATGGCGCCCCATCATGCCTTCTAAACTACGAGAACCGTCGCTTTTTGTCCAAACAAGCCTCCCCTACTTGTGGTAGGGCTCGCCGCGGGAGATTTTGAAGGCGCGGTAGATTTGCTCGAGCAGCACTACTCGGGCCAGGTTGTGGGGCAGCGTGACGGGACCGAAGGAGAAGGTCTCGTCAGCCCGGGCGCGCACGGCATCGCTCACGCCGTCGGACCCGCCGATAACAAAGGCCAAATCGCTCTCGCCGCGCAGGGCTAGCTCGTCCAGGTGCTGGGAGAAGCCCTCGCTTGAGCGCTGCTCCCCCTCGATGGCCATGAGAATGACCCGCGCCCCTTCCGGCACCGCTGCCAGAATGCCCTCGCCCTCGCGAACACGCGCCGCATCCACCCCGCCCGCGCGGGCCGGATCCACATCCGCGATCTCGACCACGGCCGTCTTGGCGTAGGGTCGCAGCCGCTTCAGGTACTCGTCGCAGGCCGCCGTCCAGAACTTCTCCTTCAGCTTGCCCACGGCAATAACGGTAATGCGCAGCATGACGGTCCTTTCAAACGAGGTTCCACGCGGCCGGGACAGGGCGCGGTGGAGGGGGGCGCAGCGGGTGCCCCGGCGCCGTCCATCAGCAGCCGCGAGAGACGCAGACGGCCTTACGCAAGATCCAGATCGAGGCCCACGGGGCAGTGATCCGACCCCTCTACGTCGTCGTAGATGCTCGCGGCTACGACCGCCTCGCGCAGCGCATCGCTCACGAGGAAGTAGTCGATGCGCCATCCCGCGTTCGTGGACCGCGCGCGGAACCGATAGCTCCACCAGCTGTAGCGCCCCGTCTCATCGGGATGCAGCAGGCGGAACGTGTCAGTGAAGCCCGCATCCAAAAGCTCGGTGAACTTCCCGCGCTCCTCGTCGGAAAAACCCGAGGCGCCGCGGTTGGGGCCCGGGTTCTTCAGGTCGATCTCCTGGTGCGCCACGTTGAAGTCACCGCACATCACCACGGGCTTGGGCTCGCTCGCCTCGCCGCTTGGCAGCATGCCGGCCTCGAGCCCCTTGCAGAAGTCGCGGAAGGCGTCGTCCCACTCCATGCGGTGGTCGATGCGCGCCAGTTCGTTCTGAGAGTTCGGCGTGTACACGTTCACGAACCAGAACTGGGGGAACTCGCAGGCCACGATGCGCCCCTCGGTATCTAGGTAGTCGTTGCCCAGGCCGTGCAGTACGCGCAGCGGCTCCTCGCGGGTGAACACCGCCGTGCCCGAGTAGCCCTTCTTCTCGGCGGCGCTCCAATACTGGTGGTAGCCGGGCAGGTCCAGCTCCACCTGGCCCACCTGGCACTTGGTTTCCTGCAGGGCGAAGATGTCGGCATCGAAGGCATCGAACACTTCCAGGAAGTTCTTCTTCAGCACGGCGCGGATGCCGTTCACGTTCCACGAAACGAATCGCATGGGTCTCCTTTACCGACAAGAGGGTCCCGGGATTCCCGGGACCCTCTCTTGCTTGCTCGCGAGGCTCCTATTTCCAGTCGGAGCCGATGAGGATGAGGAAATCGCCCTCGTAGACATACTCGCCGTTCTTGTTCTGCACGGCGCGTCCGCAACCGAGCGCGTCGATGAGCTCCTCGGCATAGGCACGCTGGTCGGTGGTATCGAACACGACGACCGTCTCATCGTAGCTGAAGGAGTTGGCGTTGCTGGCATCGGCCGTATAGCCCAACGGCTTGATGCGCTCCAAGGCCTCGGCGCCCACGCCGTTCACTCCGTTGCCGTTCTTAATGGTCACAATGCCCGTGCGCGTCTCGCCGAAGGTCTTGCCCGTCGTGGAGGTGCCGTCGGCCGCCTGCACACCCGTTTCCTGGTCGCTCGTGCCGCCGGAGCCATCGCCCGCGCTCGCGAGCACCGTGCCGTTCAGCTCGTCCACCTGATCGGTCTCGGTCGGGGGCAGGCCCTGCTTCACGCGGTTCATCATGGTGTTCCATGCCTCGACGTCCAGCTGCTCGTACCAGGTCTCGTTGCGGTACTCGCTGATCGTCGGCTCCATGGCCGAGTAAATGTCCTTCGAGGGGTCGAGCCCTTGCAGGGAGTTCGCCAACGCCAAAATATCGGCGATCTTGAAGTCGGTCGTCACATATTGGGACAGCGCCTCGATGGTGCTCGCCATGGTGGCCACGTCCGACGAGAGGATCTTCTTCGCGATGGCACCGAGCACCAGGCGCTGGTTCGCCGCGCGGTAGCGGTCGCCGTCGCCGTACTCGTCGTAGGCGTGGCGTGCGCGACACAGGATAAGCGCCTGGTCGCCGTTGAGCGTCTGCTTGCCCGCGTCCACGTGACCGCCGGCGCGCTTGTCGTCGATCTCCATGGGCACGTCCACCTCGATGCCGCCGAGCGCGTCCACCACGTCCTTGAAGCCGTCGAAGTTGATCTCGGCGTAATGGGAGATGGGCACGCCGGCCATCTGAGAGACGGCCTTAATAGCGCCGGCCGGACCACCGAAGGCGTAGGACGCATTCAGCTTCTGCATGCCGTAACCCTCAATTTCCGTCTCCGTATCGCGGTGGAGCGACACCATGGTGACCTTCTTGTTCTCCGGGTCAACGCGGGTGAGGATCATCGAGTCGGAGCGGAACGTATCGCCAGCATATTCGCCTTTCTCGCGCTCCTTCGACTTATCGGTGCCCATAAGCAGCATGTAGAACGTGCCTCCGTCGTAGTCAGCCGGCTTCTCGAGAGCCTCCTGAACCTCCGGAGTAATATCCTCGCTGAAGTTGGACTCGATCTGGTTGATGTAGGCAAAGGCCATACCAACGCCGCCCAAAGCCAGCATGAGCACGGCGGCCAGCGCGCCGAGCGCGATGCGCTTGCGCTTCTTGCGGCGACGATCCTGGGCGTAATCGCCGCCCGCCGCCGCGCGAGAATAGGGATTGCCCTCCGGAAGCACGGGCACGACATTCGCAGGGACGTTCACGCTGTTGAGGGGCTGCGAAGATTGCGGCCCCACCGGCTGCGAGCGGCTCGCGCCCACCGGCTGGGAATGGCGGGGGTTGTTGGACGCGCCCACCGGCTGGGAAAGCCGCGGATTGTTCGTCTTGCCGACAGGCTGGGAGGCATGGCTGCCGCGCTGGGCGCGGGGGTTGTTGCTTCCTGACGTTTCGGTCATCTGTGGCGGTCTCGCTTTCCTGTTTCATGTGCTATGGCGCACGGCCATAGACCTCGTCGTCGCGGTTAGCGTAAATCAAGGTTACATTTTGGTATAAAAGAAATACACGACGCAAGAAAATCGCCCTTTTTACCAGTGAAAAGCCATAGGACGCGGCTATTTTACCCACAATTCCCCCTTCGGCAAACACCGAGGGAAGCGGGCGAGACCTGTGACCGAGCAAAAGCGCCGCTACTTTGCGAGGCGCCTCACCATGACCTCGTTGGCCGCAAGCTCCACCGCATCGTCCAGCGGGACGAGCTTCGGAGCCGCCTGTCCCGTGCGCCTGGCGCGACGATCCAAAGCGCGGGCAAGCATCCAGTCGGCCACCTCGGGGTTCTTGGAAAGCGCTGGGCCGTGGGAATAGGTGCCCACCACGTTCTTGTAGCGTGCCCCCTCGACCCGGTCGTCGTCGTTGTTGCCGCGGCCGCACGACGACACAACCCGGCCGAAGCCTTCCACGCCCGGGCCCAAGTAGGTGCGGCCGGCGTGGTTCTCGTAGCCCACCACCGGGTGCGTGGCCAGCGGCGATTCGAGCACCATGTTGTCGATGAGCCGGTCGGCCGAGGTTCCGGGGCGGCGCGTTTCCATGTCGATGATGCCGAGGCCGGGCACGAGCTCGTCGCCCCACAGCCACTGGCGGCCGAGAATTTGGTAGCCGCCGCAGATGGCGAGCAGGGGGCCGTCGGCTTCCACGTAGGCGGCCAGGTCGTCGCGCATGGCCAGCAGCTGCTCGCTCGCCAGCTTCTGCTCGCGGTCGGGGCCACCTCCCATGAAGACGAGGTCCACCTCGGAAAGCTCCACCGTTTCGCCATGGCCCACACGGCGCACTTCCACGGGAATGCCGCGCCAGCGCAGGCGCTGCTCCAAGATGCGCACGTTGCCGCCGTCGCCGTAGAGGTTCAGCAGGTCGGGCAGCATGTGAGCGATGACCACGGGGGGCTCGGCGGAGGACGAGTCGCCATCGCCAACGGAGGGAGCGGGACCCGCGGGGTCTGCGGGAGCCGCGGGAACTGTGGCCGTTGCGCCTGCGGGAGCCTCGGCGCTTGCGGCGGGGCGCAGAGCCTCGGCAGCTTCCATGGCGTTCAGGGCATCATGCACAGGGGGCAGCGCCGTGTAGTTCGCGATGGCGTACACGGCGGCATCGGCCGGCATAACGTCTGCGGCTGTGAGCGCCCCGAGGCGCACGAAGGCGTCATCGATGGAATCGACGACAGGGGCTTCGATACCAGCGTACTTCAAGCGCACGGCCAAATCGTGGGCGCGCGAACCGCCGGCGAACACCACGGTATCGGGCCGGTCGGCCAGCTCCTCGAAGTCGATATCCCAAATCCACGAGATATCGCGGCCGTCGGCCACCTGGTCGTTGATGAAGAACGCCACCATCTTGGGGCCGCGGTCGGCCTCCACGATCTTCAGGTTCTGATTGAAGCCCGTCGGGTTCTTCGCCAGGTTCAGCAGCACGTCTCGGCCGCCGAGGCGGTAGCGCTGCAAGCGTCCGTTGCGCGGATCGAAAGCCTCGACCGCCCGCTGGAACGCAGCGGTGGGGATGCCCGTCTCGCGGCAGAGCGCGTAGGCGGCCACCAGGTTGTAGGCCGCATAGGGCGTCGGTTGCGGCGTGCGCACCCGCTCGCAGGCCGCAGGCCCGCAGACCTCCATGGTCACGCCGCCCGCGCCGAGGGAGATATCGCGGCCGGCATAGGCAAGCTCGGGTCGGGCGAAGTCGCAGCGCTCGCAGAAATAATCACCGAGCTGGCCGTATTGGCGGTAGCGGTACTGGATCATGCCATCGCACTTCTGGCACATCTGCGCGTCGGCCACGGTATTCTGGGCCAGGTCCATGGATTCGGCCAGCCCAAAGGGAATAGAGAGGTTGTCCACCGTATCGGCAATGCGGGCACACAGCGGGTCGTCGGCGTTGTAGATGAGCACCGTGTCGGGCGAGGCGGCGAGCGCGCCGGCAATGGAGGTTTGGATGCGGTCGATCTCGCCACAGCGATCCAGCTGGTCGCGGAACAGATTCAGCAGCAGCACATAATTCGAGCGCAGGCGCGGCAGCACGTGAGCAAGCCACAGCTCATCGCATTCGAACACACCCCACTGAGCCGCCGGCTGCTGGAGCAGCGCCGAGGCAATGCCCGCGGCCAGGTTTGCCCCGGTGCGGTTGCAGATGATGGTGCGACCAGCCGCTTCGAAGGCATCGGCCAACAGATTGTTCGTGGAAGTCTTCCCGTTGGTGCCCACGGTGACGACCGAGCCCTCGGCGCATTTGCCGCGCAACTCGTCCAGCAGCACCGGGTCCACCTTAAGCGCGATCTTCCCCGGCAAATTTGCCGCCGGACGGTGGGCCACATGACGCAGCCCCCAGGTGGAAACGGCCCCAGCCGCCTTCGCGAGCGTAAACCTCAAGCCCATGATGCGCACCTCAACGTTTATCTGGAGGGTAACAATTTCCCCTCTGCGGTTTTTCTCATGACGCCCAGTATACCGTGGGGTGCGCGCGCCGCCCTATAATCCTTCCCAGATTCAAATGATGCCGGCGGCCGACCGCGCATGATGCCGTTCGCGGCCATCGCCGCGCTCTACCTCATGATTCGCTTCCCAGCCCAGGAGATGGGGCGGCGAGAAGGCAGCAGTCGCCCGCGGCCCGCTCGCCGCCCTGCGAAGACCTCGCGTTTTCTCCTTGCGAAACCCGTTCGCTTTCGCTATACTTTGCAGTCGCTTCTGAAAGAAGCGCGTATGCCAACGTGGCTCAGCTGGTAGAGCAACGCACTCGTAATGCGTAGGTCAGCGGTTCGAATCCGCTCGTTGGCTCCAGAATTTGTGCAGGTCAGCAGGCGAAAATCTTGCTGGCCTGTTCTTTTTTCAACGTTCAAAAACTTGCCGCGTGTGCCAATCGTGTGCCAATGGGCTAGATTAGGCGCTCTTAAGCTCCACGATGCGGCACGGCTTCGGTTCCTCGCGGAACAGCTCGCCCAGCCTGTCGGCGGCGGCGCGGTCGTTCTCCGGCACCGCATGGGCGTACCAGTTCAGCGTCAGCGAAGCGTCGGAGTGGCCGAGCCTCGCCTGAACCGTCTTCACGTCCACGCCCTGGGCGAGAAGCTGGGTCGCCTGGGTGTGCCTCAGCTCGTGGTAGCGGAGATCGGGGAAGCCCGCCTCGGCGCGGAACGACCTCCACCACCGCTCGAAGTTCGCGATGCCGAGGAAGCCGCCCGTGGCCGAGCACAGCACCGGGGAAGCCTCCCCCACGTCTACGCACAGCGTGTCCAGCGTCTCGGCCTGGAGGGCCTTCCACGCCTTGAGGTGCGCCATGGTGACCGCATCGACGGCCACGACGCGCTTCCCGGCCTCGGTCTTCGGCTCCTTCAAGGTGCCGTCGGCCTTGAGCGTCCGCGCCACCGACACCAGGCCGCGCCCGAAATCGACCGCGCCCCACGTGAGCCCCAGCACCTCGCCGAGCCTCATACCCGTCGCGATGCCCAGGCGCACGGCCAGCACGTGGCACACCTCGCGCATTCCCAGCAGGTAGCCGCGATCCTCCGCGACGCCCCACTCGGCCTGGCGCCGCTCCTTGGCCGCCAGCGCCTCAAGGGCGCTCCTCTCCTCGGCATCGACCGCCGCCAGCAGCCGCCGCACCTCATCGATGGACAGCGCCCGCCGCTGCGGCTTGTCGGCCTTCGGGGCCTCCACCCGGTTGCACGGGTTGCGGCCTATGAGGTCGTAGTCAACGGCCTTCTGGAAGAACGACTTCAAAAGCACGTGGTAGCCGTGAAGGGTGGTGTTCCCGCACCGGAACCCCTGGGCCTCGCGCCGCTCGCGTATGGCGGGGTAAAGGGCCTCTATTGCCCTCGCGTCCACCTTGCACAGCGGCGGGTCGCCCAGAAGCTCGCCGCACAGCTTCAGGCTCTTCTCGTCCTTCGCTATGCGGTCTTCCGATGCCTTCCCGGCGGTGCGCCGCGCCTGGCTGAACGTGGTCACAAACTCCAGGAAGCGCACTTTCCCGCCGTCCGGCCTCAGGCCGTTGTCGAGTCCCCGGCGTATATCGTCGCGAACCTTGCGGGCCTCTGCCTTCGTGCCGTGCACTACGCGCGTCACGCGCTGGCGCTTGCCCGTCGCGGGATTGTTGCCAGCCGACACCGACACGCGCCAAACGCCGCGCCGGAGTTCCTGGATGCCGCCATCGCCTTTCGCCATATCAATTCACCTCCTTTGTCTGCTCTGCGCTCGCATCTATTCCAAACGCCCTAGCGGGCGGGTTTGGCCTCTTCGTATTCGTCGCTTTCAAGAATGCGGCCCACAAAAAGCCCGTCATCAGCGCAGCCGTACAGCTCGCAGGTATAAGCTCCGAACTCATTGGAAGCCCTCACGATCTCCGGACGTTCCAGCGGGACGAATCGGTCAAGGTCGTAAATCAAGGGGAAAACTCGGTTATCTATATCAATAACGAATTTTCTTCCATCGTCGGATACTCTTTCGGGGGAGCCGCGCCACCAGGAAGACCGAGAGGGGTCAAGCAGCACCTTTCGCTTTTCCTCGTTATAGAATCGCCAGGAAGAGCCAACGCAAGCGGAAAATTCCGGATAATCATCCGCCCAGATTTTCCCGAAAAGAAATAGGTTTATTGCCATGAACTGCGTTGCTGTTGGAACTTGGCGCCCCTGCTCAATGCGCGCGAGAACATCCTTGTTGACCTCGCAATGAGTAAAGCGGTAAATCGTCCGAGAAAAATCCGCGATGTTTTTAATGCCCTTGCGCTTGCGCAAGTGGTGAACCATTGCCCCGTACAAAGACCAGTTAAACAGGGTGGAACTCATCCTAGCACTCCTTTCAAGTAAATTTTACTTATTTAGGTTGATTTTGAGTGTACACGTACATTACCATTATCAATCATATGAGGTCAACCCCTAATGATTGGAGGAAGCAAAATGCAACGATTGACCATGCTACGAAAGGAAAAGGGGCTTTCCCAGCGGGCGCTCAGCCGAGAAAGCGGCGTTGACGCCAGCACGATATCGCGTGCAGAAAAGCAGGCGCTTATGTACCGCTCCCAGGCCCAGAACATCGCCGACGCCCTGGGCTGGGAAGGCGACCCTATGGAGCTGTTCGAAGAGGTGGAAGCCGCATGAGCGCCCCGGTAGTGCAGCTGCCGCCGGGCTGCAAGATCGTGGAGGCGCCCAGCGCCCCGCAAACGGCGGCGATGTTCGAGGGCTACCCCGACCTTCTGACGCCTGACGATATGGCCGAGATCATCCGCCAGAGCGCGAAGACGGTGCGCAAGCTGATGAGGTCGGGCGAGATTCCCAACGCCTTCAAGATCGGGGCGTTCTGGTACGTGGCGAAGGCCGACTTCGCCGAGTTCGTGGAGAGGGGCAAGCGTGAAAGGTAGAGAAGGGGCCGACCGCGACACTTTGGCGAGCACAGCGGCCAGCCCCGCCCAGATCGGGCATTGCCATAGTAGCACAGCCGGAGGCCAGCCGAACGCCAACCGAAGCGCAACCGAAGCCCAACCAGGGACACCGACAGCATTTGCAGCAGCATATGCGCCAGCAGATGCACGGGCACATGCACGGCGCACCCGCGCCGAGATCGAGCGCGACTTGGCCATGGCAACGGCGATGCAGGGCGAGTACCGCGCGGCACGCGGGGCCGAGCTTGCGGCCAAGTGCGCCGACTGGATGGACGCCAACCCCGACGCCCTATGCTACATCGAGCGCCGCGCCCTTGAGGAGGCGGGGGCCGAGCGCCGCTTCTCGGTGCGCCTCCTTCTGGAGGAGGCCCGGAGCAAGGACTTCACCGACCGCCGGGGGCGGGGCACCCGAATCAACAACGTGATAGCCCCGGCGCTCGCCCGCCGCATCGCTGACGACCACCCCGAGGTGCGCCCATACATGAGGCTGCGCCGCTCGATGGTGGACGAGATCGAGGGCTAGTCGTGCTTCGAACCGATGAGCCATTCGGACTGGTGAGGGCGTCAACCGAGCGAATAGCGATGGAGGCCGCCATGGCCGGGAGGAAGAACGCGACCTGGCCCCAGCTGTGGCCGGAAGTCGTGGGCAAGATCAAGGACGGCGACTCCCTGCGGGGAACTGAGACTCGATGGCTGCACGACTACCTAGTGGCGAAGGGCCGCTTCGATCTGATAGACGATGACGAGCAGACTGTGCAGACGGTGCAGCTTCCGAGGGACTGGGCGGCATCAGTGCTCGCCGCCGGAGACCGGGGGGCCGAGAGGGCCATTCGCGGGCTCCAGGAAGTCGGCCTAATCGAGAAGGTGCACGACGGAATCAAGGGCCACGCCGCGCTCTTCGCCGTGATGCCGCTACCGCCCGAGAGGCCCGACGAACCGCCCTAGCGAAATTGTCATCCCCCGCGCTTCGTATGGGAAACGCGGGGGCAAATACCCCCGCACTTTTGGCAAATACCCCCGCACTTTGCCCGAAATGCCCCCGCACTTTTTCCAATTTCCCTGGGGTTTCTGTCCGAAACCAGAATAAACCAGAGGCAGGAACCAGAAGGGGCCGCAGTGAAGGGGGAGGTGTTGGAGGACACTGAAGAGTCAACCTTGCTAGTGAGTAGGCGGCGAGGAAGCCGCCACGAGAGAAAGGAGCCCGAATGGGCACTTACCAGAACAGCCTGGAAGCCGTCGAGAACGAGATGAAGGGCACTGTCGATGCCCTCTACAGCGCGTACCTGGGGAAGCTGGAGGACAACCGCCAGTTCCTCCCCGACCTCAAGGCAAAGCGCGACCACGAGGCCACATCTGAGTACATCGCCGCATCGACGGCGGCGAAGGAGCGGTGCCTGGCGAAGGAGGCGCCGCTGTTCGCCGACCTCCGGCGCGACGTGGAGAAGGCGCTGGCAGCCGCCCCCTCCCAGGGCCAGCTCGCCTACCTCCAGACGCTCTCCCTGCGCTCGACCCTCACCGAGTCGGACATAGTGACCGCCGCCGTCGCCGTCGCCGGGAACGCGGCAGCGGAGGCGAACGTGGCGGAGCTGGCCAAGCGCGAGGGCATCATCTCCGCGAAGGTCACGGCTCCCCCGGCCCTCCCCGACCTGCTGGCCAGCATCGACAAGTGGGAGGAGACGCGCCAGCAGCGCGTCATAAACTACCGCACCGTTCAGCAGGACGGCCAAGTGAGCGGCGAACCCGAGTTCGGCTTCATCCCCGGCGGCGGCTGGTCTAAGACCATGGAGGAGGCCGAGGGCGCCATAGAGCGGTACGGCGCAAAGTAAGCCGAGGGAACCACCCAAGGTTTGCCCAAGGCTCGCCCTCTTTGCCTTGCCCAGGTTTTGCCCAGGCCCGCCCCTCCGGGCAGACAAGGTTTTGGCAAGGTTCGCCCCCGCACTTCGCTAAGGTTTCGCCAAGGTGGCCCCTCCCCGGACACCAAAGGAGCCGCCCCCTTCGGGCGGCTCCCGCTGCGCAGCCGGAATGCTATCACAGATGGAGGTACGCGCCATGTTCAGAGATTGGACGCTCGATGAAACGCTGTTCGTGAGGGACTACGCCGGGACGGTGCCGCTCTCCGACCTCGCCCGCCACCTTCGCCGCGACGCGCGGGACGTGGCCGGGGAGTGCGCCCGCCTGGGGGTGCCGTTCGTGTACGTGGGGACGCCGCTCTTCTGGTGCGACGAGTGCGCGAGCTGGGCGCGGAGGGTGGACAAGTCGGGCCGCTGCGACAAGTGCCGCTCGCGCCACTACCTCCAGCGCATCGAGGCGAAGACCGCCGCGCTCATGGAGCGCCTTCCCCTGGAGCAGCGCGAGACTTACGCGAGGTTCGAGTCCAAGCGGGGCGGCAGGGTGCGGGACGCCCCGCCGCTCGCCCCGGACACGTCGGGAATGCCCCCGAGGGAGGCCGTCGCAGCCGCTACGGCCTATTTGGCCGACCTGAGCGACTGGGAGGCGGGAAAGGAATACCGGGCCCGCAAATCGGCCCAGAAGCGCAAGGAGCGCGCGGCACGCAAGGTGCGGGAGATGGAGCAACTATGTCAAGCCAATAAAAAAGGCGTCGCGTGACGTAGGAAGGCCCGCCAGATCGGCGGGCCTTCGCTATGGGGAGGTTTTGGGGAGGCGGCGCCCTACAGTTCGGCCAGGAGATCGTCCGCCACCCGGATGGCCTTCCGGGCCTCTACCAGAAGCCGCGAGCACATCCGCGTCACCTCGCCGAGCACTTCCCCGTCATCGTCCGGGCCGTCGTATGCCGCGCTGTCCAGCGCCAGGGCGCACACGAGGGCGAGCCCGTCGGCCTGGTCCAGCATGGAGGCTGCGGAGAGTGCCCCCCCCCGTGCTCCAGTTCGTCGGTGAAATCCTCGCGGGTGTAGAGCCCCTCCTTAGTCGCCAGCATGGCTATTCGCCCCCTTCTCAAACTCTGCCTGGAGCCTCGCATTCAGCCCCCTAAGGTTCTCGATGCAGCCCCACAGCACCTCATCGGCCATCATGCCGCTAACGTGGCTCTGCACGTCCTGGAGCGCCCGAACCTCCGCGAGGTCGGCCAGCGCCACGACGGTTGAGGCCACGACGCACCGGGCGGCAATGGCCATGTTCTCCAAATCGTTCTCGCGCATCGTCGCCATGGCTACTCTCCTTTCCCGAGCATCGCGGCCCGCAGGTTGTCCCGTACTCCTTCGAGCACATACGCGCACCCGAACAGCTCATCACTAGTACCCCTGCCGCCCTGGGCGCCATTGCCGGAAGTTTCGCAGCAGTCGGCAATACCCCTGAGCACTGCCTCCACCACAGCCATAGAGCTTGCGGCCTTTTCCATCTGGAAAGTAAGCTCGTCTTCCCTGTCCATCATCTGGTATCATCCCTTCAGCTTTCAAGTTCTGGAGCCTCCGGGCGTGTGCCAATCGTGTGCCAACGCGCGCGAACACGAAAGAACGCGAATGACCCTAAACGACCACGATAGGGCGCTGTGCGAGCGCAGATGGATACGAGAAACCCTATCTGATCTGGTCTTTTGCCTCTCGTAATGCGTAGGTCAGCGGTTCGAATCCGCTCGTTGGCTCCAGAAACAACAGCGCCCCGCCTCGGTGGGGCGCTTTGCATATCTCGCTAGAGAATCGAGCCCCCATGACCTCCTTCGCCAATGCCCCCGCCACCTTCACCGAGCCCGACTGCATCGAGATACGCGGGGCGCGGGTGCACAACTTGCGGAACCTCACGCTGGCCGTGCCGCTGCGCCAACTGGTGGGCATCGCCGGGGTGTCGGGCTCGGGGAAAAGCTCACTCGCGCTGGGCGTGCTGTACGCCGAGGGCAGCCGCCGCTACTTGGAGGCCCTTTCCACCTACACCCGCCGGCGCATCTCGCAGACCGGCCGCGCCGCCGTGGACGAGGTGCTGCACGTGCCCGCCGCCCTCGCCCTGCGCCAGCGCCCGGGCGTGCCGGGCGTGCACTCCACCTTCGGCACCTCCACCGAGCTGTTGAACTACCTGCGCCTCATGTTCTCGCGCCTGGGCAGCCACCGCTGCCCCAACGGGCATGCGAACGCGCCCTCGCTGGCCGTGGCCGCCGAGCAGCCCATCACCTGCTCCACCTGTGGCGTGAAGTTCTACGGGCCCGGCGCCGAGGATCTGGCCTTCAACTCCGGCGGCGCGTGCCCCGAATGCGGCGGCACAGGCGTGGTGCGCGATATCGATGAGAGCACCCTGGTGCCCGACCCCACCCTTTCCCTGGACGAGGGCGCAGTGGCCCCATGGCGCCAGCTCATGTGGTCGCTCATGAGCCAGGTGGCCGGCGAGATGGGCGTGCGCACCGACGTGCCCTTCCAAGACCTCACCCCCGCCGAGCAGGACATCGTTCTGCACGGCCCCATGGAGAAGAGGCACATCCTGTACGTGCCCAAGGGCAAGGACCACGCCACCGAACTCGATTTCACCTACTACAGCGCCGTGAACACTGTGAAGAACGCCCTGGCGAAAGTGAAGGACGAGAAGGGCATGGCCCGCGTGGCGAAGTTCCTCTGCGAGTCGGTCTGCCCCGCCTGCCACGGCACGCGTCTGTCGGAGAAGGCCCGCAGCAGCGAGATCGACGGACTGAACCTGGCCCAGGTGACGGCATTCACCCTGGATGATCTGCGCGACTGGCTGCCCACGGTGGCGCCCTGGCTGCCAGCTGACATGCGCCCCATGGCCGATGCCATCATCGGCGAGATGCGCGAGCCCATCGAGCGCCTGGGGCAGCTGGGTTTGGGGTATCTCACCCTCGACCGCGCCAGCGAGACCCTTTCCAACGGCGAGCGCCAGCGCGTGGCCCTAACCCGTGCCGTGCGCAGCCGCACCACTGGCGTGCTCTACGTGCTGGACGAGCCCTCCATCGGGCTGCATCCGGCCAACGTGGAGGGGCTGCTCGGCGTGATGGACGACCTTTTGTCCGACGGAAACTCGGTGGTGATGGTGGACCACGACGTGGCCGTGCTGCGCCACGCGAATCACCTCATCGAGATCGGACCCGGCTCGGGCGCCGAGGGCGGCCACGTAATCGCCCAGGGCTCGGTGGCGGCCGTGGAGGCGAACCCGGAAAGCCGCATCGGGCCGTTTCTGGCCGGCACGGCGAAGGTGCGCGTGCGCACGCCCGTCGCACCTGAGCACCTCTTCGCCGAGGGCGCGATCCGCCTGCAGACGGGGGCCATCCACACAGTGCAGCCGCTTGAAGCGCGCATTCCCCAGGGGCGTCTCACCTGTATCACCGGCGTATCCGGCTCGGGCAAGACCACCCTCGTGCTGGAAAGCCTCGTGGACGGCCTGAAGGCGCAGCTGGCGGGGCGGGCGCTACCCGGACACGTGGTGGAGGTCGATGCGCTGGGCATCGCGCGCGTCGATCTGGTGGACGCCACGCCTATCGGCGTGAACGTGCGCTCCACCGTGGCCACCTACTCCGGCGTGCTGGACGAGCTGCGCCGCGCCTTCGCGAAGCTACCCGAGGCGAAGGCGGCGGGGCTTAAGGCCGGCGATTTCTCCTACAACACCGGGTCGCTGCGCTGCCCCACCTGCGATGGCACCGGCCAGGTGTCGCTTGACGTGCAGTTCCTGCCCGATGTAGACATCCCCTGCCCCGATTGCCGCGGAAGCCGCTACGGGCACGAGGCCGAGGCCATTCAGATGGAAGTGGACGACTACCCCGGAGCGCCCAACCCGGCAGAAGGCGCGGAAGCCGCAGCAGCCGCGCTCCACGAAGGCGATCATGCCGCCGACTTCCACGGCGTGCGCACCCTCTCGCTGCCGGAAATGCTCTCGCTTACGGTGGACCAGGCGCTTGCGGCCCTCGCACCCCTGAAGAAGGTGCACGGTAAGCTGGAGATCCTGCACAACCTGGGGCTCGGCTACCTCACCTTGGGCGAGGCCACCCCGGCCCTTTCCGGCGGCGAGGCCCAGCGCCTGAAGCTCGCCAGCGAGATGCGCCGCAACCAGGACGACACCCTCTTCGTCTTCGACGAGCCCACCATCGGGCTGCATCCGCTCGATGTGGAGACCCTCATCGGCGTGCTGCAGAACCTCATCGAGCACGGCGCCACCGTGGTGGTCATCGAGCACGACCTGGATATGATCGCCAACGCCGACTACCTCATCGACATGGGCCCGGGCGGCGGCGAGCAGGGCGGCCGCATCGTCGCGGAGGGCACGCCCGCCCAGGTGGCTGCCAACTCCGACAGTCTCACCGGCCGCTACCTGGCAAGGGAGTTGGAATAATAGAATGCCGGCTAAACACCACTGGCACCTTCCAAACTATCGCACAAGGACATTCGGCGCACGGCCTTCATAGGCTTTTGTGCAGGATTTTGCGATTGGCAGCATCCCATGGCTCTAATTTGTGCAGGATTTTGCGATTGGAAGACTCATTCGAGTCCGATTTGGCTTCAGGAGGTCTACCAATCGCAAAATTCTGCACACAAACTCAAGCTCCGCGCACATTCAACCACTAACCCTTTTTTCCACCTGCGCTTCCCGATGACGAAACACCGCCAGAGCCCCTGGTGCGCGCAGAACAACATGCACGAGCAGGGCGGCCAACAGCACCTTGGCGGATAAGGCATGCAATGGGCCCCAGAAATAGTAGCCCGTCGCATAGAAGCCCAAAGAAGGCAGCAGCGTCCCCGACACCATAGCTCCCGATACGACGCAGAACGCGAGCGCGACCAGCAACGCCCCGTTGAGCACGCGCTGCGCCCAACGACCGCGGCCGCCCAGGCCTTCACCGCTCGCCACAGCATGGGCAACCATGAGCACGAAGATGCCCGCCCCAAGATATTCGTGAAAGGGCACTCCCGTCAACGCCGGGTTCGCCGCCACCAAATAGAGAGCCAGCAACACAATATCGAAAATGACCCTAGGCGCCCGCATGCCGCTCCCCTTTCGACAAACGACGCGATACCACCCAAAGGCCCAGCACCAGCACTACGGGCATGAGTATCCACAGATTCAAAGACATGTCGGAGGCCTGGTGGTAGCGCCCCGCGAGCGTCTCCCACCCATGACACTCAACCGATGTGCAGCCAGCCTCGGGGCAGCGCATCTCGCTGCGCCCGTCGGGCTCGGGAACGGCGTCGTATCCGTGGCATGCGCCGTTCGTGCAACCCGCTACCGGACAAGCAGCGTCAGCCGTCAGGGGATGCAGCCCCGAATCCGGCGCAAGCGCAAACCCCACCCCCAGCGCACCGACCAGAACGGCACCTACGACCGCAGCGGCCAGCAGCCTCTTTCTCGCCGACCTTTGCCCCCGCGACCGCTTAGCTTCTTTCGAACTCAAATTCACCGCGTACCCTTTCCTCTTCTTTTCCTTCCCAACAAAAGAGCCGCAAGCTGCGGGGCCTGCGGCTCTTCGAAGAGAGAGCTATCTTGTACCGGAGCAGCCGATTAGGCGACCTTCTCCTTAAGGTGCAGGGGGAGGTACTTCAGACCCAGTAGCAGCAGGAAGCCGCCGAGGGCCACGACACCGGCCGCCACGCCGAACTCCAGGGGCGTCGGCCAGTACACGAGGCCCTGGTAGCCGAGAAGCGACATGCCGGAGTCCCAGTTCGTGATAGTCATCTGGTTGGCCACGTCGGCGAACTCGATGTTGGGAATCTGGAAGCCACCCACCAGAATCTCGCAGCGCTTGCAGAACACGCCGGCGATCACGAGCGCCGAGGCTACAACCACGCCGCCCTTGGTACGCAGACGAGGCACGAACAGGATGACGCAGGCCAGCACCATGCAGGCGATCTGCGTCCAGAAGAACGGCGCCAGAGGCTCGGTCACGAGCATGGCCACCACATCGGCGCCCTCACCGCCGGGAAAGCCGCTCGTCAGCAGATCGCAGGCGAAGAAGTACAGATCAACGCAAGTGAACACCGCGAGCATCTTCGCAAGGTTCACCATGGAGGAGCGCTCGATGGAAAGCCGCCCGGCCTTCTGCAGGGCGATGACGACGACGAGCACGAGCGCCGTACCGCAATCCAGCGCAGAGGCCACGAACCACGGGCCCATAAGGGCGGTGTGCCAGAACTCGTGGGCCGCCGACAGCGAGAAAATCCAAGCCGTCACTGTGTGCACGCCCACCGCCACCACCAGAGCAATGATGGAGATGACGCGGATGGCGGTGTGCGACATCTTCCCCTCATCCTCGCGCCGGTAGGCCCACAGGTACACGATGGAGAGAATGAGGTAGGTGGAAAGCACGATGATATCCCACATGAGCGGCGATGAAAGGTTGGAATAAACGAACAGCTCCCACAGGCGCAAGGGACCGCCCAAGTCAACCACCACAAAGCCGATGGCCACGCAGGTGCAGCAGATGCTCGTCCAAATGGCCACCCGCGAGATGTCCCCGAAGCCCTTCATGCCGAAGGCGTTGGGGATGGAGCTGATGATAAGGCCGCCAGCGGACAAGCCCACGAAGAACATGAACAGGGTGATGTAAAAGCCCCAGGAATCAAGGTTGCGCATGCCGGTCTGAATCATGCCGCCGGAAAGCTGCACCATCCACAGGGCAACGCCGATAACCGCCACGACCGCGCAAGCGATGATCCCCACGGTCAGTCCGCGATGGGACGCGGCGCTTCCTTTCGCATCGTTCATAGCGTACTCCCTTCCTAGACGAGATAGTAGACAGAGGGCTTGGTGCCGAACTCGGTGTGCAGCTGCGTGTACTCGCGGCTGGCCAGAAGCCTGGACACCTCGGAGTTCGGATCGTCCAGGTCGCCGAAGTGGCGGGCACGACCGATGCAGTCGGCCACACAAGCCGGCTGCTCGCCGCGAGCCACGCGCTGGGTGCAGAAGATGCACTTCTCCACGGTGTGCTTCTCGTGTTTGGCGGCATCGGCGTCGCCCAGGGCGAAGTCGGCGTAGTAGGCCGGTTCCTCCCAGTTGAACGAGCGGACGCCGGTGTAGGGGCAGGCGGCCACGCACATGCGGCAGCCGATGCACTTGTCGTAATCCTGGCGCACAATGCCCGTCTGCTCGTCCTTCCAGGTGGCGCCCACCGGGCACACCTTGGTGCAGGCCGGATTCTCGCAGTGCTGGCAGGCCACGGGCCAATGCTGCATCTCGGGGTTGTCCCAGGTGCCCCCGGCCGTATCCGGGGCATTGCCGCCCTCGGTGAGAACGCGATTCCAGATAATGTTGTTGGGAATGTTGTTGGCCACTTTGCACACGACCGAGCAGGTCTTGCAGCCAGAGCAACGCTTTAGGTCGATGACCATTCCGTATCTCATGGGGTTCCTCCTCCTCTTATTCCTGAGACTCCGCCACCACGCCGTCCCACGGCTCAATTTCCACGAGGCAATCGTGGTAGGAGTAGGTGGGGCAGGTCCAGTCCACAATCTGCTTGCTCGTCAGGTCGTTATTGCAGCCGCTTATGTACTGGGAGCGCTGCCAGCCGCGGTCGATATCCAGACAGCCCGGGCGAATACCGGCGCTGAAGGTGGCCTTGGCCACCGCATGGCCACGGTCGTTGAACAGGCGCACGTAGCTGCCGTCCTCGATGCCGCGCGCCTCGGCATCGACGGAATTGATGCGCACGCAGGGCTCGTTGATCTCCATCTCGCGCAGCAACGGGTTCTGACCGTAGTAAGAATGCACGCGGAAGCGGCGGGTGCCGGCGGTCACGATGAGCGGATACTTCTCCGCCAGAGGATTGGTGTCGAAGCCGCCGGCCGTGACGGGCCACGCCTCCATGGGCGGTTCCCAATGGGGCAGCGCGATGCTCGCGGGATCCATGGGCTGGCCATAGTTCTCGATGGGGCCCGGGTTCTCCTGATAGAACTGCAGCTTGCCCGTCATAGTCATGTAGGCCGGCATAGGAACGGCGCCCACGTACATCACGCCGGCTTCCTTCAGCTTGTCGGCATCGATGCCCATAGCAGCTCCCATGGCCGTGTTCACCACGTGCTTCATGCCCTCGTCGAACTCTTCCTGGAACCACTCGTCCAAGCCGAGCCCGCGCCCGATGAGGTTCGCCATGTCGTAGTCGGACTTGGCCTCGAACTTCGGCTCGATGGCCTTATCGGCCCACACGAGACAACCATTCATGCCGATGGGACCGCCTACCTCTTGAATGGTGGCCGCGGGCAGCACGATGTCGGAAATGTCGGCCGTATCACACCACTCGATGTTGGCAGTCACAAGGAAATCGAACTTCTTGTACGCCTCGATGGTCCTGTTACGGTCGGGAGCTGAGTTCACGATGTTCGCACCGAAAGAGATGAGCATCTTGAGCGGTTGTTCTACCGTGACATCGGGAAGCTCCATCACTTGCTCGCCCATGTGCGCGGTCACGCCCGGAAATGTGTATTCTCCCGTGTCGAGCAGGTCGTTGAACATAAAGGTACCCAGCGACTGGACGATGGCGGGATGCTCGGTTTCCGTCTCATCGAAGCCGCTGGAATTAAGCGGGTAACTCATACGGGGCTCAGGCACCATACCGCGCATAATACGCAAAACGCTCACTGCCGCAATGGTATTGAAACCGTGCCCGTAATGGTCGATGCCATAGCCTTGGAAGATGTCGGCCATGCCAGGACGGCAAAGTAGGTCGGCGAAGGTGCGAATGGTTTCCTCGGGAACGGTGGTCACCTCGGACACCATCTCGATGGGATACTCGCTGATGCGGTCGATGAGCAGACTGTAGGCCGTATTGCAGCGCTGGCCGGCGACCTCGATGCCCTTCTTGCGCAGCACGGGGTTCTGCGCCGTGGAGGCGTAGCCCATGGCATTCGTGGCCTCGTCCCACACGGCAAAGTCGTCGGCATCGGCCGCCACGCCCTCTTCCAAGTCGCTCTTGCGCAGGAAGCGGCCGTCGGACTCCTTCACGAGGAACGGGGCGCAGGACTTCTGCTGCATGAAGGCATCATCCGTCTTGCCCTCTTCCTCGATGATCTTCGCCAAACCGAGAGCGAGCGCGGCATCGGTGCCGGGCTGCAGCGACACGAACAAGTCGGCCTTCTGTCCGATGGTGTTCTTGTTGGGGTCGACGACGATGAGCTTGCAATCGTTATTCTCAATCGCGTCGGCGATGTAGTGCCAGGCGTTAGGCCAGGACACGATGGGGTTATGGCCCCACACGACAAAGGTGCTCATTTGGGAGACGAGATCCATGTCGGCGCCGCCCTGATAGTAGAAGCCGCCCGCCGTGTACATGGTACCCTGCGTGAGCGCGAAGTCGGTGGTGCGGTTCTGGTGCGAGAACTGGGCCACGTTCTCCAAACGGTTGAGATTGTACATGTTGCGAGGCTCGGTAGTGCCGTAGGTGAAGGAGCACACGCTGCCCGAGCCGAATTCTGCCTGGTACTCCTTGATCTTCGTACAGATGGTGTCGATGGCCTCGTCCCAGCTGATGCGCTCCCACTGACCGGCGCCACGCTCGGTGCCCTCGGCGCGCTTCATGGGGTACTGGATGCGCTTCTCCTGCACGATGAGCGTGGGGATGGAGGCGCCGCGGGCGCACATGCGCTTCTGGTCGATGGGCGCGCCCTCGATCTCCTTGGCGCGCGTGAGCACCACGTTGCCGTCGCGCACCACGGCCTCCAGCGGACAACCCATGCAGGCGTTGCAGTAGGTCGTGCAGATCTTCTCGTCGCTTTGGGCCGAAGCCGTCTTGGGCGTAAGGGCCGCGAACCCCGCAGCCGAAACGCCGCCCGCAACGAGCGCGGCCGCGGCCGTGGTCTTGAGGAACCCTCTTCGCGTTAGAGCTCCCGTCGTGTTCTGAACAGGCTCCAAGATATCCCCTTTCCTCGTCTCGTGTACCCGTCGCGTTATTGACGGGCATCTTCTGGCCTCATTCTGAAATCGCGCGAGGCTTGAGGGGAGAATCTTTAAGTTGTTCGCCGGGAGCTTTTGGTTTACGAAGGAGCTCGCTTAGATATGGAGACGAACCGCCGTCAGTCCTTCCAGAGGACGAAATCTTCTTTGCCGCTGAAAAACCGCAGCAGATAGGGGTCGCCGAGCCCCTTCTTCGCAATGGTGCAGTAGAACCATTTCATGGGAGCCTCTTCAAGAGGAATGCACACCACGTCCGGAGCAACACGGGGAAACTTCAGATCGCGGTAGGCGTAGGTGAGCGTCACCCCGGTTTGCACCATTTCGAGCCGATTGTGCAAACCCGAACGCGTGCACACAATGTTAAGCTTGACACCGCGCTCTTCGGTCGCCTCCACCAGGCGATCATGCACATCGAATCCAGCTCCTTGAGAGGTGAAGGGGCGTCCTTCCAAATCCTCGAGACGTATGAAGCTTTTCTCAGCAAGGGGATCATCAGTACGGACGGCGATGTGGATGCGTCCCCCAATGGCCGTGTCGTAATCAAAGAGGGACTCGTTCACCACTGTGGCGATAAGACTCGCATAATCAAGATCGCCCTCAAGGATTTGTTGGCGCAGCTCCACGCAGTTTGCTTCGGTGAAGCGCATTCCCTTGGTCACGAGCTCGCTTGTCGAGGAAAAGTCGATGACCTGTCTCATCTCGCCCGAGGTCATAACGTCGCTTGCCTCCACCGATTGACCGAAACGCACGATCCCTTGGCTCTTTAGCTTGCCGAGGTTCAGCTCGACCTCCATTTGTGCGAACGCACTCAACACCGGACGCGAGGCGCTGAACAGAAGGTCGGCCGCGGCCGTGGGAAAAAGCACGTTGCCCCGATTCTCGAACAGCGGCTCCCCCATTTCCTGAGCCAGCCGCGCCACCGACTTGCGCAACGCTTGCCGTGAAATGAACAGAGAATCGGCCGCCTGCGTGAAGCTGCGCATCTCATAGACCCGAGAAAAGTACTTGATCTGCTGAATATCCATAGCCCCTCCTCGTGCCGTGCGGCTCCGATCGGCCATCGCAGCCCGACGAGCCTTCCTCCGCAGCAATCCAATACGATGGAAGGCCCGCATGAGGACGGGCCTTCCATCGATGCCAGCTCGCTAAAGCTTAACATCCCAAACAGTATGCGCGCTACGACTTTTTAAGCACCGTAGGCGAGAGCGCCGTAGGACGGATCGGTCTCGTCGAAGGCGCAGCCGTAGGGAATTTGCAGCTTCTCCGACGTCAGGTGCCAACCGAAATCGTTAGTGACGATACGCTCGACGATGACCCATTCCCCATCGCGATACTCCCATTTGTCGCAGTAGCGGGCCACCGTCTGGAGCACGTGCCAAGTGCCGTCCTCGTTGGGACTCATCACCGGTGCGTTCGCGTAGGTCTCGGAACCGGCCTTCGTGCCATTCACGGTAATAGCGATGTTGTACATCTGGTGCGCGTAGTAACCGCCATTAGCCGTAATGCCCTTATCGATCGTGTTCGCGCAATATTCGGCCCACTCCTGGCCCGAGCCCTTGAACACTTCGCCGAATTCCGGGCTCGTGCCGAAATCAACGTAGCTGTCCTCGGCATAGACAGGCTTGCCGATGGCGGCATCCTGCCGATCGTCGCCACGAGCGTACATGCACAACTTGTAGCGAATCTCTTCCTTGGCCTCGGCAACCCAGAGCCGATCCTCGAGCTCCTGCATCTTTTTCATCAGTTCATCCATGGAAGTTTGCTCCCCCGTATCGGCCATTGGCGTCGAACAGCCCGCAAGGCCCAAGGCGCTCGCGCCGCACAAAGCACCAGCGGCAACTGCGGCTCCCTTCAGCACCACGGTGCGTCGATCCATTTCGCGGTTATCCTGCCGTTCATTCGTCGAATTCTCCATCATGACACTCCCCTGTCTTTCGCTTGCGTTCCGACAATCCGCCCACTCCTGCCTTAGCCATACCGGCGAGGGCGCCCGACAGCCGGGCCGCCCTCGCCTCATTGGGTCGCGCCGCCGAGCGGGAGGGGAGGACTCGGCAGGCGACATCGAAATAGTTACGCAAGTGGCTCCAGCGTCACCACGTGCTGACCGGCGATGCGTCCCGAGGTGTAGGTCCAGCCGAGCGCCTGGCCGCAGCCGGCGTTCACCTTGCCCTTGAAGCCGCCAACCATGTTGCCCACCGCGTACAAGCGCGGGATAACCTCACCGAACACGTTGAGCACCTGGGTGTTGGTGTTCACGTCAACGCCACCGGCCGTATCGGGCGAGACGGCGATAACGCGACCAGCGAAGAACGGGGGCTGCGTCAGGGGCATTGCGTTCTGGCGACCCAGGGCATCGGCTCCGGAGGCCGCACCCTCGTTGAAGTCGTCAATAGTCTTCTTAAGAGCGTCCGTGTCCAAATCAAGGGCTGCCGCCAACTCTTCCACGGTGTCGGCCTTGACGACATAGCCGCCGGAAAGCTCTTCCTCGAACCCGTCACTACAGTACATGATCGGCCCTCCGAAATCAGCGGTCGCATCCGCGAGACCCTGATCCCAGATGTTCCACACATAACCGTTCGGCTGCTTCCAAACATCGCCCACCACGTTCTCGGTGGGACGACCGCTCTCCAGAACGTGGCGCTGGCCGTCAGTAGAAACAAATATACCCGGCATGGAAATGTAGCCTGCGGAATTATCCTCAACCTTGCGCTCCAGACCAGGGGCCACATTGTAGGCGCACCAAGGATTCACCAGCTTGGCACCGAGCGCACAGGCCATCATAATGCCGTCGCCCTGCTGCCACGGCGAGCCATAGGAGCCCATGACGGGGCGGTCGTTAAACATGCCCGGCATGGCCGGCGACATGAAGCTACGCACCATGTCGGCGTTGCGGGAGAAACCGCCCGTGTTCAGGATGACGCCCAGACGCGCCTTGATGCGCTGCTCCTTGCCGCCATCTGCGACGATAACGCCCTCCACCTCGCCGTCAGCGTTGGTCAGCAAACGCGTGACCTGGGTATCGAACATGAATTCCGCACCTTGCTCCTCAGCCTTTTTGCGCAGCGGCTCGGTGAAACCAGCGCCGCTGCCATCGGCGTTCTGGTGCATGCGGGCCACGGCGGGCGTCACATCGGTGTAGTAGTCCACCATGGTACCCTGGGTCGACAGGCGCTCAGTGGAAAGAGCCGCGCCCTGCTCGGCTAGCCAATCGATGGTCTCGCCGGACTTCTCGGCGTACAGACGGCGCAGCTCGGGATTCTCGAAGCCCTCGGCCACAGCCGTCAGGTACTTGTCGAACTCCTCGACCGAATCATCGATGCCGGCCTCTTTCTGCAGCTTCGTGCAAGCACCCTGAATCATACCGGCGCACAGGGCTGAATTGGACATGGTGGCGCTGCTCATCACTTCGCACACGACAACTTCCTTGCCCGCCGCAGAGACCTCAACAGCCGCAGCCAGGCCACCGCCGCCGGCGCCGGCGATCACAACGTCCACTTCTTTGTCCCACGCCGAATCGCTCGTGGAGCTCAGTTCCTGAGAAGCGGACGTTTGGGGCGCGCAACCAACCATGCCGGCAAAAGCGGCGGCTCCACCCATGAGAGCCGCGCCCTTCAAAAAGCTGCGACGATTGAGCCCTTCGTTCAGATTCATGATTGTCCCCTTTCCTTACATTAGTTGCCCTTCGGCACGACTCCATAGTGCGCTGGCGCCAGGCCGATAGCTAAATGCAAATGCGCGATCCGCTATCACGTTTCATGATGGCTTTTCGTGAAATCCGATATCGCCGTCTCGGACGTCGTGCTCTTGCTTTGCGCAACATGCGATAATGCAAAAAAGCAAGGGAGGAGGTTCGCTATGAGAACCGAGTACTTGCGAGAGTTCGTCGTTTTCTCTCGCTACTTAAGCTTCACCGATGCCGCCAAAGAGCTGTTCATCGCCCAATCAACGCTAAGCACCCATATTGCTGCGCTCGAGAGCGACGTGGGCTTTTCGCTCATCGACCGGAAAGCGGGCAACCGACTCACCGATAAAGGGGCCGTTTTTCTCGACGGAGCCCGAACACTGCTGGATGAACTCGACGAGACACTGGCACGGTGCCGAGAGATGGGCGATCCTGACGCCACTCTTCGCATCGCTGTTCAATATCCAACTCCTCTTTTTGCGACCAAACTTAAAGAGCGGCTGCCCATGCCCTTTGCTTTCGTCGATCACGATTACCGAGATCCCATCTTCCAGCCCATCGCCAATGGCGCGGCCGACATCGTGCTCGATTACGACTACACGCCTTTTGCCTCACTCGTAAAGGAGGCGAGCGCTCTCGATCTGGTAACAAAAACGTGTTTGGCCTTCCGCATGAGTATCAGCATGATGGCGTCGAATCCCCTGGCAAGCAAGTCCGCGCTTTCGCGCAATGACCTTCGCGGCGCATCCATCATCATCAACGATGCCCACAATTACGACCGCATCCGCTATCTTTACGAGCGCATGTTAGGCGACAATCTGAATCTGCGCTTCAGCCTTCAGCCCATCAACGGCATGAGCGGCCTGGCCTTCGCCACCTACGGCGATAGCCTCCACATCTGCGGGCTATCGGAAAATCGCCACTGGTTCGCCGACCGCGCCGACGTGGCGCTCTTCGAAGAACTGGACGGAAAGCCTTTCGGCATGCCCACCTCGCTCACGTATTCAGCTGACGCCAGCGATTGGGTGCGTGAAGGTGCAGCCATCATTCTCGAGTGCATGGAGGCTTGCAGAAAGGAAAACGGACTCGCAGCTACAGGAATCGCTTAGACGATGCGCCATCGTTTTCTGAAAATGTCGTAATAAACTCCCCATTTATTACGACATTTCACTCCTCAAAAGGGCATTACCATCATTTCATTGCGACATCGCAAAGCTGCTCGTGCGCATCGTTTTGCTCCCCAATGATGCGTATTGTCGTAGTCACGCTGATCGCTCGCTGACAGCCTCAGCTCCCTTGAGGTATTCCATTTCCGACTACCGGGTTGCAGCATTTGAATTTTTAGTATTCTCGGCCAACTTCCTAAACTGCTCGCCACGGCAAAAGCCGCAGTTCTACGTTTAGGAGGAGGACCAATGGAACAGAATTCTCTGCAGCAGGTTTCGCGCAGGAACTTCATGAAGGGCGCCCTGGTCGCCGGTGCGGCCACGGCCGCCATGGGGCTGGCCGCCTGCAGCCCCAGCAGCCCTAGCGACGCCGGCAACCTGGCAGACACAGGCTCTGCCTCGTCGGTCGATTGGGATCAGGAAGCCGACATCGTCATCGTAGGCGGCGGCACCGGCGGCTCGTGCGCAGCCCTGGCCGCTGCGGAAGCCGGCGCCTCGGTTATCGTCATTGAAGCCAACAATTCCATCGGCGGCAGCGGCGCGCTCTGCGGTGGCGCCATCGTAGGCGCCGGCACAAAGATGCAGGCCGAAGCTGGCATCGAGGGCGACAACGGCGACGCGCTTCTCCGCGACACCCAAGCTTCCCTGGAGGCTATGTTCGGCCCCGACCACGTAGAGCATGTCGGCGATGACTGGTGCATCACCGAGCTTCATTGCGCCGAGGCGGGTAATACGGTCGACTGGCTGGTGGAGCACGGCGTAGACATCGTCGGCCCCTCCCAGCAGCCGGGTCAGCCTGTCGCTCGACTGCACATGCTTTACCCCGATGCATCGGCATGGCCCTCCGTAATTCAACCTCAGCTGGAAGAGGCCGGAGTCGATCTCAAGTTCAACACGAAGGGCGCCGAGCTTATTGTCGAAAGCGGCCGTGTCGTTGACGTGAAAACCGAAGGTGCCAGTGGATCATACTACAAGGCCAATAAGGGCGTCGTCATGGCGACAGGATCCATCGAGGCCTCGAAAGAGTGGCGCAAAAAGATCTACACCCTCGCCCAGTCCAATGTCGAAGCCTCCAATAAGCTCAACGACGGCACCGGTATCCGCATGATGTGCAAAGTGGGCGCCGACACCACTGAGTATACGGCCATGGCAGCCGCGCCGGCTCTGTTCTGCACGGCCGGCAACGCTTCGCATTGGTACGAGCTGCTCATGAACCAGATGGGTGCCATTCTCGTCGATTCTCAGGGCAAGCGCTTTGCCAGTGAGAACACGCCCTCCGGCGAGATGCTTCTTACCGTTGACGCGCTGACCGACCGCCAGGCTTTCCTCGTGTACGACGCGGCCATCGCCGAGACTCCTGAAATGAGCACGCAGCCGATGCTCACCATCCGCGGCTCCGGCTATGGCCCGTTCTCCGAGCTTGAAGGTCAGGAGGGCAAGGTCTTCTTCGGCGACACCATCGAAGAGGTGGCCGAAGCCGCCGGCGTGGATCCAGCGGGCCTCGCGGCGGAAATCGAGAAGTACAACGCGAATGCCGCCGCAGGAAGCGATCCAGACTTCGGGCGCACCAACTTTGGCATCGCAACGGCCGGCCTCACCAAGCCTCCCTACCGCATTATCGGCCCGGTATACGCAACGGTCATGTCGGGCGCCTTCGGTGTGGGCGTCACCGACAAGCTTGAGGTGCTGGACACCCTGGGCGAGGTCATTCCCGGCCTCTATGCCACGGGCGAAGGCGCTCATGGCCTTGCGAAGGACTTCCTCACGGGGGCAGGCGGCAAGTTCTCTTGGGCGCTGACCTCCGGTCGCCTCGTGGGGAGCTACCTCGCTTCGCTCTAAATCCCTAGCTTTCCCTCCCCTTCGAAAGAGCATCGCAGCGATCGCTTGCGATGCTCTTTCGCTCTAGGACGCCAGAGAGAAAAACTGACGAGCGCACGCAATGAGCCGCAAGGTATCGGGGTCCGACTCATCCTTGCGGTAGTACAGCGCCATAGGCGCTTCAAGCGGCACGCCATCCAAAGACGAATACCTAGCTAAATCATCCCTATGCTCACAAAGAGCTTCTAAGATTTCTCGACTGTAGAGAAGTAGCTTATCCCCCAGGTCCAGATAATCGATGTTTGCCAAACTCCCCGAGATCGGTACGATAGAGAATCGCAAACCAAGATCCTGACCAAAGAAAGTACTGGCAAACGCGCTAGTCTCATCGAAAAAGGCCCCGTCGAGTACGACAAAAGTTCGATCCTGCAAATCCTCGCGCGATAGCGCTTTGCGTCGCGCAAGCTCGTGATTGCGCGACATGAGAATGCCCATGGGAATCGAGGCAAGGTGCATCGTCTCGATTCCTTTCCCAGCAGCGCTCGCCTTCATATGAGGGCTAATTGAGAAATCGAGACCGCATCCAATATCCATCCGCCCTTTCTCCATACCCCCAATGACCGACTCGCCCGCCCGCATCTCAACAAACGTGATTGGAATATCACTGACCGAATCGAGGAATTTCGTCCAGCGAGCCATCCCTTCGTAAAGCCGCACGGGTCCTTTATTTGACGCAAAACTCTCCTTCAGGGAGGAGAGCTCGGCGTCGTAGAGGTGCACGACTTTCTGGGCGCTTTCGAGGAAGGCTTTTCCCTGGGCGGTAAATTACAGCTCGCGACCGCGGGTCACCACGGGAAAGCCCAACTCCTTTTCGAGTGCGGCAATGTGCTTGCTTAGGGTCGATTGCGTCAGGTTAAGTTCCAGTGCCGCATGGCTGAAATTCAAGTGCTTCGCAAAGACGATGTATTCTCGCATTAGATCCAGAGTCATCGGGACATCCTCGCATAGGGCAACATAGGTCAGGACGCACACAGTGTACCACCAGAAGACCGCTGACCGTACGACCTTGCATTTGCAACGATACGTATGATTTCGCTTTTTCGTCACAGGTGCTTGGAGCGCAAATAGTTTGCGTTCCACAATGCTTGCAACGATGCAACGAAAAGGTGGACGCCGATAGATAGATCTACAATGAGTTCCGGGGGCGATAGCGAGGGATGCATTATGCCATCTCGAGGGTATCGCGCACCGATGGCGTAATCGTCGGGCGCGACCGAGGTGGCCGCGTTATGATTCGCTCGTTATGGGATTTTCGCAGCGAGACATATCGAACGAGAAGGGTGCGCGCCGCCCCAAACGCGATAGCGGTATCGACATGCTCAACGGCCCCTTGCCGGGCAAGATTCTGCGGTTCGCCATTCCCCTGGCGCTGAGCAGCATCCTCCAGCAGTTGCTGAACTCGGCGGATGCCTCCATTGCCGGACAGTTCGTCAGCAGCTTCTCGCTCGCGGGCATCGGCGGCGTGAACCCGGTGACGGCTATGTTCGTGAACCTGTTTGTGGGACTTTCCATCGGCGCCAACGTGGTCGTGGCCATGCATGTGGGTGCCGGCGAGTTCCACAGCATCAAGAAGAGCGTCCACACGGCCATGGCGCTCTCCCTCATCGCCGGGGTGGCGCTGGGAGCGGCGGGGCTCGCCTTGGCCCCCTGGGTGCTGGACGCCATTGGCATGCCCGAAGACTCCCTCGCCGACGCGCTCACCTACGTGCGGCTTTACTTCTGCGCCATTCCATTTCTCACCATCTACAACTTCGGTTCGGCACTTCTGCGAGCCCACGGCGATGCGAAACGACCGCTGTACGCCCTCGCTGCCGCCGTTGTGGTGAACTTCGTGCTCGACCTCGCCTTCGTGCGCCTGTTCGGTTGGGGCACAGCGGGCATCGGCATCGCCACCGTCATCGCCGCCGCCCTGAGCGCCGTCATCGTGGTGGCGTTCCTTATGCGCGAGGAAGGCCCCTTCCGCCTGCACCTACGCGAGCTGCGCATCTCCGGCCCCGAGCTGGCCGGCATTCTGCGCATCGGCGTTCCCGCCGGCATCCAGGGTGCCGTGTTCTCGCTTTCCAACACCGTTGTGCAGGCGACTATCAACGGCTTCGGCTCGGCGGCCATCGCGGGGTCGGCGGCCACGCTGAACTTCGAGTACTACACCTACTTCTTTGTGAACGCCTTCGGCCAGACCGCCGTCACCTTTACCGGCCAGAACTTCGCCGCGAAGAACGCCGACCGCTGCCGGGCCATCTTCCGCTGGTGTGTGCTGTTCGGGTTCGCCTCGTCGCTCATTTTGGGCGTGACGTTCACGGCGTTGGGCACCCGGGCGCTAGGGCTGTTCACCACAGACGCGGCCGCCCTCGGCTTCGGTCTCGTGCGACTGTGGTTCGTGGAGCTGCCTGACTGCCTGACCACCTTCTACGAAGTGCCCGCCGGCGCCATGCGGGGCATGGGCTGGTCCACCCTGCCGGCGGTCATCACCATCCTCGGTTCCTGCGTGCTGCGCGTGGCGCTCGTGACCTGGGTGTTCCCGCTTTCGGGCACCTGGGACACCCTTATGGTGATTTATCCGGTCACCTGGTCGTTCATGATCGTGGCCATGCTCGTCTCCTATTTCATCGTGCGCCGCCGCTGCTACCGGTCTATTGAGCCTGCGGCTGCGTAGGACGGCGTGCCCCATCGAACCCGCAGCGGCGTAGGTCGGCATAGGTCGACGGTTTCCCGTATAATGGGCTCAACGCCGAACCCTCAGTCCCGACGTCCCGCGTCCCAAGTCGCGGCGCCCCATGCTCCGAAAGGCGGTGAACCTCGTGACCCTTGCCCATTACGTGCTCATGAACAAAAACACGCCCGTGCTGTCGTTCGACTACGACCTGGGTGACCACAAGGCCGTGCGCATCCGCGAGGTGTTCGCCCCCGAAGCGGCGCCATTCGGACTCGTCGACCGCCGAGGCGACCTCTCCGAAGCCGAGCTGAATTACTGGTGGCGCCACCGCGCCATTCCCTCCTCGCGCGCGCAGATCAAGCGCCTTCTGGAGAACCTGCAGCTGGAAAGCACGCTGGTGCTCGCCGAGAAGAGCTTCGGGCTGTCGCTTTCCGACCGCTACTGGCTGAACGACGAGGACGATCCCGCCTCGTGGGACGCCGTCGACTTCTTCGACAACGACTTCTCTGATGACCTGGGATTTCTCACCTTGGGCCAGGACTTAGCGGGGTCTTCCCCCGATGCGCCGGACTACCGCACGGTAAACCTGTCCTCCCCCAACAGCACCTTGGGAGGCGACCTTCTGAAGAAGTGGAAGATCGTAAACGGCGAGCGCGTGCTGCTGAAGTCAGGAGTGGGCTTCGTGAATCAGGAGCCCTACAACGAGGTGGCCGCTACGGCGTTGCACCGTCGGTTGATGGAGCCCGGCGAGTTCACTCCCTATACGCTGTTCGAGGACGGACGCCGGGTGTACTCTGCCTGCCCGAACCTGCTGGGGCCCGACGAGGAACTGGTGGCCGCCTGGGACGCCATCCGCAACGTGAAGCAGCCGAACAACTTGTCCGATCTGCGCTTCTACGTGAAGCGCCTGGAGGATCTGGGGCTTGACGCCGACGCCACCATGACCTCGCTGGCCAAGATGTTCGCCGGCGACTTCGTGCTGGCCAACCGCGACCGTCACTACCGCAACTTCGGCATCATCCGCAACGTGGAGACACTTGAGGTGACGGGCATCGCGCCAGTGTTCGATTCCGGCTCGTGCTTGTGGTCCGACACGGAATTCCTGGAAGTGCCCGGCGATTTCCTGTATATGGCCAAGCCCTTCAAAATGAACGGCATGAAGCCGGTCGACCAGCTGCGCCTGTTCGACGGCTATTTCGACTGGTTCGACCCGGTCATGCTGGACGGCTACCCCGAGGAAGTGGGCGCGATCCTCTCCCAGAATCCCAATATTCCCGAGCGACGCGTGGCCACTATCGTCGACGCCGTGCGTGAGAAGGTGGAACTACTCACCCGCATCGCGCGATAGCGCCTCTTCCCTACCGCGTCGCCTTCAGACGGCTGAGCACCTTGCGAGCCTCATTCAGGTTCGCCTCGATGTCGGCGCCTACCACGTCCAGGTTCTCGGCGGCTGCGAAGCGGGTCTCGGGGATGCCGAACATGCCGGCGATGCCGCAGAGATACTCGTAACCGTAGTTCATGGCGCTCACCTCGCCGCCGCCCGTGGTGATGTAGGTGAGGTGCTTCGCGCGGCACAGCCCCTCGCAGCGGCCCTCTTCGGTGTAGTGGAAGGTCATGCCCATAACGGCCACGTGCTCGATGTAGATCTTCAGCGCCGCGGGAAACGACAAGTCCCAATACGGCGCGCCAATGACGATCTCATCGGCCTCGGCGAACTGCCGACCCAAATCGAACATCGGGTCATCGAACTGGCCGTCCTTCTCCAACTGGGCGCGGTAGGCCGCCGACGGACCGTAGTAGGGCTCAAGCTTCAGCTCGGCGAGATTCACCTCCTCCACGTCGTCGACGCCCTCCAGGTACTCGCGGCACAACGTGAGCGTGCGCGACTGCTCGCCGCGCAGACAGGCATTCACAAACAAAACGGTCATGAGCGTCTCCTTTTCCATGGACGATTATCTTTCCCTACCAGTATACTGGGCCCTAGGCGTCTCGCGCGTGGGGCTGCACCCTAGCGGCCGGTGCGGGCGCTCTCTGATGGAAAGGATCCTCATGGAGAACTTCGAATTCGTTTCCCCCACTCATTTCGTGTTCGGCCGCGGCGCCGAGGAGCAGGTCGGTGCCAAGCTGGCCGAAGCCGGCGCCCGCCGCGTGCTCGTGCATTTCGGCGGCGAGAGCGCCCGGCGCTCGGGACTCATCGATCGCGTAGGCGCCTCGCTCGATGCCGCCGGTATCGAGCATATCGAGCTGGGCGGCGTGCGCCCGAACCCCGAGATCACGCTGGTGCGCGAGGGCGTGCGGCTGTGCAAGGAAGGCAACGTCGACTGGATTCTGGCCGTGGGCGGCGGCTCGGTCATCGACTCGGCCAAGGCCATCGCCAACGGCGCCTGCGTCGACTGCGACGTATGGGAGCTCTTCGAGACGAAGGCACTCGATCACGACGTGCTGCCCATCGCTGTGGTGCTCACCATTCCAGCTGCCGGTTCCGAGGCCTCGAAGAACACCGTGGTCTCCAACGACGAGCTGGGGCGCAAGACCGGCTACGCCAACAACGCTCAGCGCCCGAAGTTCGCCTTCATGAACCCGGAGCTCACCTTCACCCTGCCGCCCTTCCAGACGGCCGCGGGGCTGACCGACATGTACTGCCACCTGCTGGAGCGCTTCTTCGACGACGTGGGCGCAGTGCCCGTGACCGACAACCTGAACCTGTCGCTCATGAACACCATCCGCGCCGAGGCGCCGCGGGTGCTGGCCGATCCGGAGAACTACGACGCCCGCGCGAACATCATGTGGACGGGCATGCTCTGCCACCAGGGACTCGCCGGCGTGGGGCGTCACGAGGACTGGGCCACTCACGGACTTGAACACGAGCTGTCGGCGCTCGACCCCGCTATCACCCACGGCGCGGGCCTGGCCGTCATGTTCCCCGCGTGGATGGAATACGTGCACAGCGAGAACCCGGCCCGCTTCGCCTTCTACGGCCAGGCAGTGTTCGGGCTTGTGCCCACTGGCGACGTGAACGCCGACGCGCTCTCCGCCATCGACGAGACCCGCAGCTTCTTCGCGAGCCTGGGAATGCCCACCACCCTGGCCGAGCTGGGCGTGGAAGAAGCCGATATCGAGAAGATGCTGCCCACCCTGGCCCAGAACAAGGGCGTGCCCTTCGGCAGCTTCAAGAAGCTGGCCTTGGAAGACGCCGCGGAAATCTACAAACTGGCACTGTAGGAGGCGCCGCCGCAGAAAGCGCGAACAGGAGCGTGGATCACAGCCCACAGCTTGCGGCTCACAGCTCCCAGCTCGCGGCTCGCGGCCCATAGCTCTCGGCTCGCGCCCCTTTGGCCCCGAATCGGCGGTCGTGTCGTCACGACTCGCGATTCGGGGCCAAGTTTACGCTGCCAAGCCCCGCCCCGGCCCCGAATCACGAGTTGCGGCGCCACAAGTTCGCATCTGCGGACAGAGCAAGCTATCGGCGCGAAAGCCAAAGCGTTGTCGAACCTCAACTGAAGCTGAACCCGCCCCTGTTCCGTAACAGAGCAGGGGCGGTTTGCTTACGGAGCACGCCAGGCGAACGGCGGTCGCACACGGAGCGAGATAATGGCGGCAACCGTTAGGAGGTCCACTCATGGAAATCGTCATCAAGCGCGTATACGAGCCCTACGAGGAAAGCGACGGCTACCGGGTGCTCGTCGACCGGCTCTGGCCCCGCGGCCTGACCCGGGCCCGTGTACACTACAACGAGTGGGCGAAGTGTCTGGCCCCTTCCACCGAGCTGCGGAAGGCCTTCGGCCACGACCCGGCGAAGTGGGACATGTTCCAGGCAAAGTACGTGGAAGAGCTGGATGCCAACCCCGAGGCGCTCGCCTTCGCAAAGAAGCTTGCCGGCCCCGAGGTGGCGGCGTATCCGCGCGTCACCCTGCTGTACGCCGCCCGCAACGAACAGGAGAACGAGGCCGTCGTCCTGGCCCAGTGGCTTCCCAAGCACGCCTAGGGGCACCCCACAGCGACTAACGCAGCGCGTGCGAGAACGACCCGCACGCGCTCAGTCGATTGGAATTCGCCGCGTTAGTCCGCAATAGGCAGGTTCGTGACCTCGGCCTCCAGGGGCAAGGGCACATCGTCGGCCTCGGCCTCGGCGGCCAGACCGCCGTCCCAACCCTCTTCCTTCCCCGGCAGGATGATGTTCAGCAGAATGCCCACCACGGAGCCCACGGCCAGGCCCGACAGGGCCACGGTCACGCCGCCCACCTCGAAAACGATGGCCCCGGCGGCACTGGAGGCAATGCCGAGGGACAGCACTAAAATGAGCGCCGTGATAAGCACGTTGCGGCTCATCATGAAATCCACGTGATTCTCCACCAGGTTGCGGATGCCCACTGCTGAGATCATGCCGTAGAGCACGAGGGACACGCCGCCGATCACGCAGGCCGGCATGCAGGAGATGACCGCCGCGAACTTCGGGCAGAACGAGAACAGGATGGCGAAACAGGCGGCGATGCGCACCACCCGCGGGTCGAACACGCGGGTCAGGGCCAGCACGCCGGTGTTCTCGCCGTAGGTGGTATTGGCCGGAGCGCCGAACAGCGACGCCACAATAGTAGCCAGGCCGTCGCCGAGCAGCGTGCGGTGCAGGCCCGGCTCGGCGATGAAGTTGCGGTTGCAGGTGGAGCTGATGGCCGACATGTCGCCGATATGCTCGATGATGGTGGCGAAGGCCAAGGGCATGATGGTGATGATGGCGGTAATGGCCAGGCCCGCATCGAAATTGGGGCCGAACAGGGCGAACACCGTGTTGTCCCACAGCACAGGCAGGCCGATCCAGGCGGCATCGGCCACGGGCGCAAAGTCCACGACGCCGGCGAAAGCGGCTGCCACGTAGGAGCCGATCACACCGAGCAGGATGGGGATGATGCGGATCATGCCGCGGCCCCAGATGTTGCTGATGACGATGATGGCAATGGCCACGAGGGCCACGGGCCAGTTCGTTTCGCAGTTCGCGATGGCCGAGGGGGCCAGAATAAGCCCGATGCAGATGACGATAGGACCGGTGACCACGGGCGGGAAGAACCGCATGATGCGCTGGGGCCCGAACACCTTAAACAGCGCCGAGACGATGAGGTACAGAAGGCCCGCGCACGCCACGCCCAGGCACGCATAGGGCAGAAGGTGCGCCTCGCCGTTGGGAGCGATGGCCGCGTATCCGGCAATGAACGCGAAGGACGAGCCCAAGAAGGCCGGCACCTTCCCCTTCGAGAGGAAGTGGAACAGCAGCGTACCCAAACCGGCGAACAGAAGCGTCGCCGAAACCGACAACCCCGTGAGCGTAGGTACGAGAATAGTGGCGCCGAACATGGCGAACATGTGCTGGATGCCGAAGATGGTCATCTTCGGCGCACCCAAGGTGCGGGCATCGTAGACGGCGTCGGGGGCATCGTCGGCGCCCATGGTGGGCACGGTCTTGGTATCGCTCATTGGCAAACCTCGCATCATCGCGGCGAACAGGCAGGTCCGCCCGCCCCGTGCGCCGCGCGCCCCGCCACGCGCGCTGCGTGGCTGCCGGCGCGGCCGCTCCGCGAGCCGACCTCGCCTATTATGGCACGGCTTCCGTTACCGCCCCGTTTCGCCTCCGCGAGGGGCCAAAACACCCCGCAAGCTGCTGAGCGACTGCACAAAACAGCCTCCCTCGCGAGAATTGGCCAAAAACAACCGCTTCTCGTAGATTGTCCGAAGCTTGCCCGACTCCAGCGCGCTCTATTCCCAGGTGCGCCCTTCGCAATCTCCCTTGTCGCATCTCCAACACTACGAGAAATGGCCGTTTTTGGCCAGGCGGCCGCCTCAGGGGATGAGGTCGTAGGGCATCTCTCGCTTCACCAGGTAGAACAGAAGCAGCGGGAGCACGAGCCACGGCCACACGAAAAGAGTTGCGACTAGGGTGGCCGTGCGCACGAGATAGAACAGCGCACGGTAGCCCGTAGTGCGCGGGTGCGTCTCGAAGGTCATGCGCACGAAGGCGCCGCCCGGGGTGGAGCCGTCGTGGGTCCAGGGGATGATGAGCTCTACGAGCACGAAGGCCACCACAGCGCAGGCACCCATGACCGCGTCTACCGTTTGAGCCGCTGTGAGCCCGGGCAGCTGCAGGGCCGATGCGCCAACCGCCTCCAGCCCCAGCGCCACCACGCCGTAAGGCACCACGGCCGCGAGCCACACGATAACCAGATCGAGCCAGAGCGCCACACAGCGGCGCACAAACCCCGGCCGATCGGTCGGTTCGGCCTCGGCGAGCTTGCCCGGCGGCACCACCCGCCCCAAAAGCCAAGAGCATAGCCATCCGAGCGCTGCGCCGAGCGTATTGGCGGCAATATCGTCCACATCGCAGCACCGATAAGCGTAGGGATAAACACCGAATAAGCCAGTGAGCTGGGCCGTCTCAATGAATGCGGAGACGGCAAGTCCGATCAGCACCGACGACGCGAAGCGCAGGCGCAAAAGGCGTCCGGCGATGAAGCCGAGCGGCACGAAGAACACCACGTTGAAGGCGAGCTGGAACACCGCCCGCAGGCCGTCCTTCGCAATGTCGTTCACAAAGTTCAGCGGCGCCCACTGCGGAGGAATACCGTAGGTGATCCCCGGCCCCGCATCGCCAGAGGGCAGCGGGTACAGCGTGAAGCATCCGAGGCCCAGCACGTAGAGCACCGTAAGGTAGGTGCCAGCGAACGAGCCGAAGCGCAGACGTCCATCGCGGTGGTAGAGATAGGCCAGAATGGGCAGCGTCAGAACAAAAGACGCCATCGGCCACAGAATGAGCGCCGCGGCGAAATTCTCGCTGTAGTTTCCCAGGAAATGCTTGATGGCGCCCACCGGTCCGCTCCTTCTCTCTCGTATCGGACAAGAGCCAGCATAGCGCGATCGCGCTGGCCACGCAGCAAAGGTGACAGCAAAGTAAGGGAAGTGATTGGGGGCCGTAAGGCACCGCGGCGGCGAGGCCGAAGCCCTCACTGCACGCCGGCACGCCACGCCACTTGCACTGGCCCGAGGGTCGCTTGGCCGCCTCCCTCGCTCCGTTTGCCGCTGCGAAAATGTCGTGCTATGCTTCTAGATTCTCCGATCAGCCGAAACCCACTACCGAGGAGAGCGTCATGAACATCACCGTGTACTGCGGGTCTAACCCCGGCGACAACCCGCGCTTCACCGAGGCCGCCCACGCGCTGGGCACCTGGATCGCCCAGAATGGGCACACGCTCGTCTACGGCGGCAGCTCCGTGGGGCTCATGGGCGCCGTATCTCGCGCTGCGCTCGAAGGCGGTGCACCCGTTATCGGCGTGGAGCCAGCATTCTTCATCGAGGCCGGCGTGGCCCAGCACGACCTGACCGAGCTTATCGTGTGCGACACCATGGGCGAGCGCAAAGCGAAGATGATCGAGCTGGGCGACGCATTCGTGGCGCTACCCGGCGGCGTGGGCACCTTGGAAGAAATCACGGAGATCTTCACCCGCGTGCGCCTGGATATGGGGCCCCATGAGTGCTTCCTGCTGAACATCGACGGGTTCTACGACCCCCTGGCCGCCTTCCTGGCATCCATGGTCGATCACCGCTTCTTCGATCAGTGCGACCTCGATCGCTGTCATTTCCCGCGCTCCGTCGACGAACTGGCCCACCTGGTGGCAACCGCGGATACACGTCCGCGCACCCGCTGCGAGGGGCCGCTTCTGCAGAAGGGCTAGCCGATACCTAGCCGATGACCGTCAGGCAGTACTGGGCCTTGCCGGCCTCTTTCGCCTGGTAAAGCGTGCTGTCGGCCACGGCGTACAGCTCCTCGAAGGGCATCGGGGGCGTAAGACAGCAGGCGGCGCCGATGCTGATGGTGGGCGTCGCGTGGGCCGCCATGGATCCTGCGGCTTTGGCGGCCTCGTCGGTGGCACGCTGGGTGGCAAACGGGCCACGAGCCAAATGCTCGAGCACGCGGTCGGTGGCGGGGCCAGCAGCCAAGCCAGGCGCGAAGATAAGGAACTCATCGCCGCCCATACGGGCCACGACATCCTCCTTGCGCATCACCTGCGAGAGAAACGCGGCCAGCTCCTTCAGCACCGCATCGCCCGCCAAGTGCCCGTAGGTGTCGTTCACGCCCTTGAAATCGTCCACATCCACGGCGATGAGCGTACACGGGCGGTCTTCGCTTGCGAGCAGCGTCTCAATGCGGTCGAGGGCGGCGGCGCGGTTGTAAAGCCCCGTGAGGCCGTCGCGCTCGGCTTTGCGGCGAAACTGGCTCTCGCGCTGGGCAGCCTCGCTCGTGTCCAGCAAACGGCCCACATGACGCACCGGGCCGCCCTCCTCGTCGTAGAGCACCACCGACTGGTAGCGATACCACACCGGTTCTCCATCGGAACCCGGTGTGGAGGTCTCGAAGTCGACCAGGGAGTTCTCGCCGATCTGCTCCATGAGCGGCGAGAGGTCGTAGGAAGTGATGTCCAAGTTGCAGGGCTTCTGGCAACGGCGGTGCACCACGAAGTCGGACTGCTCCGGCGCGCGGCCGAAACGCCCCTCGAAGTCGCCGTACACATGAGCCGCACCCGTGGCGCATTCAATATCGAAGAGCACATCGTTGGAAAGCGCTGTGAGAATTTCCAGGCGCTCGTTGGCACGACGCAGGTCGCCCTCGTCGCGCACCTGATCGGTGATGTCCATGAGAGTGACGTAGAACCAGCGCCTGCCCTCGGCATCGGCGGCCAGATGCCCCCAGTCCTCTACCCAGCGCACCTCGCCGTCGGCGCGCAGGATGCGATAGCGCACATGGTCGTCGTTGCGCTCGGCTACCTGCTCCCGAATCTCGCGCAACACCCGCTCCCGGTCGTCGGGGTGCACCAACCCCGTGAAGGTGTCTCCAGTGAGCTCGCTGAACGCGGCGGCGTCGGCGCATCCGAACAGAGAGAGCATTCCTGCGCTCACGCAATCAAGGGTGTCTGGCCCCTCCGCAAGATAGCGAAACATACCGCCGGGGAAATTGCCGAGGAACTCCCGAGCGAGCATGAGCACATCGGACGCTTCCGCGGGGCCTGCGGCCGACGCCGATACCGCACCTGAAGAGGCATCTGCGGCGGCATCGGAGACGTTCGCAGGAGCGGCTGCGTTCGTCGGAACGCTGTCGGCTTCGGTTCCGGACGCTTCGCCCCGACGAAAGATACGGCTCAAGGACACCATGCGAGTTCCCTCTTCCTCAACTGATCGTGGATGATCGCTCCCTGCGGAGGCATTCCAACATGTTAATCCATGTATGATAGCACGTCAGCAGCGGATTATTCGCTCAAAAACGAACCTACGCGGCAGCCAAGAGCTTCTCTACTCGTGAGGCGGGAACGGCGCCCACGATTTCCCCTACAGGCACGCCGTCCCGAAACAGCAGCAGCGTCGGGACGCTTACAATGCGGAATGCCCACGCGATATCGGGGTGCTCCGCCACGTCTAGTTGAGCCACCTTCACCTCGGGATGACGGGCAGCCACCGCCTCGAGCACCGACTCCATAACGCGGCAGGGCCCGCACCCCGGGCCCCAGAAGTCCACGAGCACACGCCCCACAGCCTCCGTAACCTCCTCATCGAAATTTTCCCGCGTAAGCTGAACCATACTCATGCCCCCTTCGTCACTGCCACACCAGTATAGCGATTGTCGTCCTCGTCATCAGTGCTTTCCCAAGCGCATGCTTGACAGCATCCGACCCGTTTCCTACACTGGGCGAACTTGGAATCGACCGAGGTAAGGTGTTTTGATGGCCGGGATGCTTCTGCTCTAACATAGGCGCTTTGCTGTCGGCCGGGCACGCCCCGGGCCGAAAGCGCTCGTTGCCGTCAGGGCAACTTTTCGTTGCGCGCGCATATGCAACCTGGATGCGATAGCGCAACCGCATCCGCAACCTCACACTGGGCAGCACTCGTCGCGATGCTCCGCGCGAGCAGTCGCCCCAGCTATACCTCGAAGGAGATTCCCCATGGCCGAGAACCCCCGCACCGTCCCCCAGCCCCCTTCTGCCTCCGACGCGCCCTTAAGCGCGGCCGGCCTCCCCTTGGCTAAGAACTGGCTGGCCATTATCGCATTTATCTGGGCCGGGCAGGCCGCCTCCATGATCACCAGCTTCGCCGCCGGCTACGCGGTGGTGTGGTACGTGACCGAATCCACCGGCAGCGCGCTCGTGCTGGCCTTCATGAACATCGCTGCCATGCTGCCCATCGGCCTGCTCTCGCCCTTCGGCGGCATCGTAGCCGACAAGCACAACCGCAAGCTCATCATGATCGCCGCCGACGGGGCCGTGGGCGTAATCTCGCTCACAGCGGGTCTGCTCATCCTGGCCGGAGACGTGTCTATCCCGCTGCTTCTGGCCGTGTGCGTGGCCCGCGCGGTAGGCCAGGCCTTCCACACGCCGGCCATGATGGCTGCCATGCCCATGCTCGTGCCCGACAAGCACCTGCTGCGCATCAACACCTTGGATCAGCTACTGGCCGCCGTCGCCTCCATCGGGGCGCCGGCCTTCGGCATCTTCCTGTACACCACCCTCGGCTTCTCATCGGTGATGTTCCTCGATTTCGCCGGCGCCTGCATCGCCGTGGCGGGGCTTCTGCTGGCGAAGGTGCCCACCGTCATAGACCCGTCGGCCGAGCGTCAGCACGTGCTGGCGAACCTGCGCGAGGGCTGGCGCGCCGTTGCGAAGACCCGCGGGCTTCTGCTGCTCATCGGCGGCGTGACTGTGGGCATGATGATCTTCGGCCCGCTGTCGGCCATGTGTCCCTTGATGACCTACAACCACTTCGGCGGCAACGGCTACGACGCCTCCATCGGTGAAGCCGCCTTCGGCGTGGGTATGCTCGTAGGATCAGGGATCCTCATGGCCTGGGGCGGCGGCCGGCGCCTGGCAGGGCTCATCGCTGTGGCCGCAGTCATCGTGGGTGCGTGCACCGCGGTCTGCGGGCTTTTGCCGCCCGACGGCTTCCCCGTGTTCGTGCTGATGATGGGCACCATGGCCGTGGCTTGCGCCTGGTTCAACGGGCCGCTGCTCACGCTCACTCAGCGCCACGTGCCCGACGAGAAGATGGGCCGCGCCATGGGCCTGCTCACGGCCGCCATGGGCCTGGCCACTCCCATCGGCGTGGCCATCGGCGGCGTGCTGGCCGAGCAGATCGGCATTGCGCCGTTCTTCCTCGTCGACGGCCTGGCGTGCCTGGCGCTGGGCCTCGTGCTGTACCTGCCGCGCTCGGTGCGTGCCCTCGACGAGGCTTAGGCCCCCAGGCTCATCTGGAGCACGTAGACGCGCTGGCGCAGCTCGTTGGCAACGGGCAGTGCTATCTCGCCGTGCTCCAGCAGATGGCGAATCTGGTCGAGCTCGATGGTGAGCGCGTCGGCGTCCACCTCGTCGGCGTAGCGCGCGGCCTCGGCGAACTGCTTCCCGAAGAGGGGTTCCATGCCCTCGGGCAGCGCCGCGTGGGGGCCCATCGTCAGGTCGGACCGGTCGGCCTGCTTCACGCCCTGGCCGTAGTTGATGCGGTTCCACAGCGAGTTGAGGGCCATGCGATGCTCCCCGAGCAGCACGGCGGCCGACTTCCTGCGGTCCTCGTCCTGGGCGATGACGTCTTGCAGGTAGTCGATGGCCGCGTGCTCCAGCTGAATGGCGAACAGGCAGCTGTCGTAGTAGACGCGCTCGTCCTGATCGGTTTCCACGCCGTCGGGCTTCGTGCGCTGCCACAGCAGGGCCGCCCGTCCGCGCAGGTTCCTGAAGCGCGAGCCCACGTTCACGTCGGTGCCGTCGTAGCCGATGGAGCGGCGGATGCGGCGCAGGGCAGCGTAGTAGGGCGTGCTGACGTTCACGCTGAGGCCGGCGGCATCCTGCAGCTCGTCGGCCCTCTTCTGCTGCACCTCGCGCACGGTCTGGGAAAGCTCGTCGAGCTTGCGGCCGCAGCCGTCGCTTGAGGCCTCGCGCTCGTGGATGAGCCGGATGCGGTACTGGGCGATGGTCAGGCGCAGGGCCGGGTCGTAGCGGGAGTCGGCCTCATCGTCCAGCATGGCCTGCAGCTCGCGCAGGGTGCCCTCGAGCACCCGCATGGTGGCCCGGCGCAGCTCCTCGTCACTTGTGCTGTCGGCGGCGCGCGGGGCCAGCCGCGGCAGCAGCCCGTCGGCCAGAAGCAGGGTGCACAGGATGACGCTCGCCGTGAGGAACACGATGAGGTCGCGTTCGGGGAAGGGCGTCGTGCCGTCGTTCATGGCAAGGGGCAGCGTGAAGATGATCGAGAGCGTGACCGCGCCCTTGGGACCGCCCACCGTGAGCACGAGGGCATTGCGCATCAGACTGCCCACCCGCTCGCGCCAGTGGGGTCGCCGCTGCCGCAGGTGCGGCGTGGGCGAGGGCTGGTTGGTCTCCACCGTTTCCAGCTTCGAGGCGCGCCGGGCCCGCTTGCCGCCCTTGCGGCCGCGCCGGCGGCGCAGGGCCAGGCGGTGGACGGCCTCCATCGCCAGCACCCAGATAAAGCGACACCCCATGATGAGCACCGTGACCAGGGCGACCACCCCGAGCAAAAACAGCGGCGAGAAGCGGTCGGCGATGGCCGGCGTGAAAGCCTGGGGCAGCTCCATGCCGAGCAGCGTGAACACGACGGAGTTGATGAGGAACACGATGATGTGCCAGAACCCGTTGGAGACGATCTGGCGCTGGGCGGCGGCCGAGGAGGTGAGCCGCGGCTGGCGCTCGGCCATCACGAGGCCGGCGGCCACCACAGCCAGGATGCCGCTCGTGGAGGCCCACTCGGCGAAGAGGAACACGAAGAAGGGCGAGAACACCTCGTAGAGCACATTGGTGGTGGTGCTCTCGTAGCCGCCCCGGCGCAGCAGCCGCGCCGCGGTGCGGCCGGCAAAGCCCAAGGCTGCTCCCACCGCGATGCCGCCGAAGAACAGTCGCGCGAACTCCGCCCCGGCGTCGATCGCCGAGAATGCACCCGTGAGCGCCGCCGCGCTGGCGAACTGGAAGGCCACCACACCCGAGGCGTCGTTGATGAGCGATTCGCCGGACAGCAACGTCGACTGGCGCTTCTTCAGGCTGACCGACGAGGCGAGGGCGCCCACGGCCGCCGCGTCGGTGGGAGCGAGGGCCGCGGCGCACGCGAAGGCGGCAGCAAGCGGAATGGAGGGCACGAACCAGTTCAGCGCGAAGCCCACCGCGAGAACGGTAAGCAGCACGAGCCCCACGGCCAGCGACAGAATGGCGCCCTTGTTCTCCCACAGCTCCCGGGGCTCGGTGTTGCGCGCCTCGTTGAACAGAAGCGGCGCGATGAACAGCACGAGGAACAGCTCGGAGGAGACGTGCACGTCGTGGATGGCCGGCACGAGAAGCGCCACCGCGCAGCCCACGGCAATCTGCACGAGCGGAAGCGAGAGGCGGGGCACCACCTGGCACAGAACCGCCGACCCGATAACGCAGGCCAGCACGACGAGAGCCAGCTCGAGTATTTCCACCATGCCTCCTTTCGCCTTGGGACGTAGGCGCAGCCCGCCACCGGCCGCAGTCGCCTTCCGTTCGCGGCCGTGCGGGATATCTGCGGCAGCCTGGGCGCAGCCCCGTCCGCTACCGACTGCGGCTGCTTTCCGCTCACTGCCGCAGGGGGCGCCATGCGCGACCTTCCCGCTCACCATTATGGAAGGCCCCCGCGGCGCACGCCGATCACTTCCCCGCCCTGTAAACCCCTTGTTGCGGCCCTGCTATAATTCCCCCAACGGAAAAGCCGACGCAGACCCCCGAGGAGGTCCCCATGGATGAGAACGTTCGCCCCGACGACATGGAGCGCATCACCACGCCCGAGCTGGCCCAAGCCTTTATCGACGAGCAGGTGGCCGCCATTCGAGAGCAGGTCGGCGACAAGAAGGTGCTGCTGGCCCTGTCCGGCGGCGTGGACTCCAGCGTGGTGGCGGCGCTGCTGATCAAGGCCATCGGGAAGAACCTCGTGTGCGTGCACGTGAACCACGGCCTTATGCGCAAGGGCGAGTCGGAGCAGGTCATCGACGTGTTCCAGAACCAGATGGACGCGAATCTGGTGTACGTGGACGCCACCGACCGCTTCCTGGATTTGCTGGCCGACGTGGACGAGCCGGAGACCAAGCGCAAGATCATCGGCGGCGAGTTCATCCGCGTGTTCGAGGAAGAGGCCCGCAAGGTGGGCGACGAGGTTGATTTCCTCGCCCAGGGCACCATCTGGCCCGACATTCTGGAATCCCAGGACGGCGTGAAGGCCCACCACAACGTGGGCGGCCTGCCGGACGATCTGCAGTTCGAGCTGGTGGAGCCCGTGAAGCTGCTGTTCAAGGACGAGGTGCGCGTGGTCGGCCGAGAGCTGGGCCTGCCCGAGTCCATGGTGGAGCGCCAGCCCTTCCCCGGCCCGGGCCTGGGGGTGCGCTGCCTGGGCGCCATCACCCGCGACCGCCTGGAGGCCCTGCGCGAGGCCGACGCCATCGTGCGCGAGGAGATGGAGGCGGCGAACGTGGGCGCTTGGCAGTACTTCGCCGTGGTACCCGACGTGCGCGCCACCGGCGTGCGCGACGGCGTGCGCGCCTACGAGTGGCCGGCCATCATCCGCGCCATCAACACCGTGGACGTGATGACCGCCGAGGTGCCGGAGCTGGACTGGGCGCTGCTGAAGCGCATGACCGACCGCATCACCCACGAGGTCCCCGGCATCTGCCGCGTGGCCTACGACCTCACCCCCAAACCTGTCGGCACGGTGGAGTGGGAGTAAAACGCCAGTTCAGAAGCGTGCTTTTCTAACGCGTTTTATCGGGGTTGACTCATTTTGAATCGAGACAAAGCAATGGCTTGACGTTGCTCCACCAAGCCATTGCTTGCATGCTGGAGATGCAATATGTCACGTCTTGCTGCTTCAATTGTTCGCCATTGTGGATAGTTGCACAAATCCGCCCAAAGGAACCTACTGGAATACTGGATAGCAGAAAGGGCGATTCATCAACAGCAAATAGCCATTGCTATCGCTAGCGAGCGGTCGCGTGTGGCTTGCTCGTGATGATGTTCTGATTGGGCCCCGAGCCCTTGAGCCATGTATGCATTCGTTCGCAGACCTACGAGTTATTCGGAGAAGTACTTCACGATTGCTGAAGTCGCCTTCCCTGGCGAGACTTCAAGCCAGTCGTTCTTGGCTCTTGAGAGTTGACTTGCGAACCTTCGATTAGAGAACACACTTCGAAGCCTGCTTGCGATGTCGCTATAGCTTCGCTCGCGCATGGAAGCGTCGTTGAGCACGAGGGCGTCTAGGGCATCGCCAAGCTTTTCTGGGTCTACGCCCTTGACGGCGAGCAGGTAGTAGATATCTTTCGATGGAGTTGCCCAGGTCGTCCGATATGATCACGTGAATACGCTTCCCGCTGTAGTCTTGGTGCTTGAGCTCCTCGATGCTCCCAGTGAGCTTGACGGAGAAGGCAGAGCCCCCTGTGTCGAGGGTTTTGATGAACTTCTTAATTGAGGTATCTGCTATCGGATAGCGTACGAAGTCGAGATCGAAGTCCGTCGTGGCGCGGCGCGCGTCCTTGGAGACGTGCTGCATGAGCACGCCGCCCTTGATGGTGATGTTGTCGACGAGCGTCGACTTGGTGATAAGGTCAAGCATCGCATCTTGAGCGCATCTGGCCTCCGCCTGCGCGTAGCTCAGGCCGTCGTTTATGTAGGAGTCCCTGATCCTTGCGAGGTCTTCCACCTAGAGCACCTCCCTTTGCAGTATGCCGAACATCGCGTCCTGCCTCTTGAACAGTGCCATGTAGTCCTCCACGAGCCTGATATCCAAGTCTTCGGATATGCGCCTGTAAGAGGCTATGATCTCTCTGTAGTAGTCGAGTGGAAGCGTCGCTTGGCGGCGCATCACCTCAACGAGCAGGCGCTCCCGATCGTATATGCGGATGATGCCGTGCCCGATGTCCCTCTCGACCGCCCCTGGATCGAGGAGCTCTCGCTCCATGAAGTACTGGCGATAGCCCGGGCGAGAAATCCTCGTTGCGTCACGAGCGGTTGCAAGGTGCACCTTGTCGGGAGGGACATCAGTCAGTCCGTACGATGCAAGCGCGCTGTCCATCGTGATGACTGCGTCCGGATAGAGAACATGGGCAACGACAAGAGGATCGGGGTGCTCGCTTGAGGAGTAGATTCCACGGCCGATCTTGAAGAGCCCTCCGCTTCTGACTTTGGTCTCGAGCGCGCCCCTCGACCCGGCTTTCTCCAGGGCGCTTTCGTATGTGAGCACTACGTCTTTCATAGTGCAGATGATAGCACAAACATACACACTAACTCGGTTCATGTGTATGTTTGTGCTAATTCCGCCGGTTGAAGCAGCCAACCGATTCGTCACCTTTCGCAGAAATCCATCACCGCACTTTCCCACTCATCAAACAGCGGCACAACCTCCGTCTCTCCATGCCCCACCACCAACGCCGTCGCATCACCGATAGGCCGACCGCTGCGATACAGGCTCATGGTATCGAGGAACCAGAAACTCTCGCCTGATTCAGCCTCGTAGCTCGATGCTGTCTCGATTGGCGTATGCCCTACAATCTGAGATAGGCCAGGGAACGGATCGCACAGCAACTCGCGTCGATCAGCCCACAACGGCCCCGGCAAGCCCCAACCGTGGCGTGCCGGGCCGCAGGAAATAAGCGATCGCCACTGCGCCCGATCGACATACATGTCGTTCAAGTGCGCGGCAACGTCCCCCGCCTCTGTGCCTTCCTCAATGCCGGCGCGGTGCGCCCACGCACCTGTAAGACCCGCATGGGTTACCAAACGGCCACCTACGACTGCGGCCACCCTTACACCCAGCCCATCGGAAAGCAGCGCTGCAACTTCTTCGCGCACGTCTTCGTTGGTGAAACCATAGCTCGCAAGCCCCAGATAGGCCGCATCATGGTTCCCCATGAGCACGGTCACCCGTAACTTCAAGGCCTCTGCCTTCGCCTTCCATTCCGCTGCATATTCCAGCTGCCGCACCATGGCTCGGCCGTCCACGCCCCAGTCGTCGCACAGGTCGCCTGACAGCACAATGGAGTCGCAGCAATGGCTCAGTGCCGTATCTGTCACCCGCGGCAGCACCAACGACATCTTGCAGTGCAGGTCACCTACCACCAACGTTTTTCCCATAGTCACCCCTATTTCTCTCGCAATAAGTAGTCGTTGCTAATGACCTTCATGGAAAGCGGGCCTTGAGCGATCTGGCTGTAAACGGGCGCCGCGATGTCATACTGCGATCGGCTCCCTCAATCGGCGCGACATCGTGGACGTATTGAACCGAAGCCAGCTTTCTTTCAGCCATGCCTTCTCCTTCATATGCGATTGTCCCTAGATGTTTCGCGCAAAACGTGCTTCGAGGTTACCGCGTATTACAGACCAGAACAATAGTCGCATTAGTCCGATTTTTAGGAGAATTGAAAACGCTTAAATAGCAAGGCCTGCCGACTCGCTCATGGCAGGCCTTCGCTTCTAGCTAGATATGCGGCTTACGGCACGCTTGCCCTAGGCGGGCCTCACGGGAATGCGGAGAACCGTTTTCAGGCGCTCGGGGACAACCCGTCGCGGATCCGAGAGGTAGATCTCGTGGTGGAGGCGCTTCTCACTTTGGTCGAACCGCAGGCCCTCCGACTCGGCATAGCTTTTCAGCGCGTCGATCGTCGCAGGCTCGTCGTCGTAGGACCCAATGTGCATGCACTGTACGCAGAGCCCCTCGCCCACCGTGATCATTTCCACCTTCGAGAAGTCAGTTTTTTTCTTGCGCGTGGCCTCCTGCACTGCCCAGTCGAACACGGCGGGCGTTACGAACTCGGGCAGCCGGATGCAGCTTATCCACTCAAGTTCGGCTTTGCGCTTCGGGTCCAGCTGCTCGATGGGCTCCGGAAAAGTCCAGAAGCCTTCCAGCGGCGGAACGACGTAGGGCGCATACCCCTCGATGTCGTAACCCGACTTGGGTGACATCTTGATGGTGAAGGAGATGCCGTAGAGCATCTGGAGGGCACGCTGGTATTCGCCGTCTTCTTCGTTCGGATCCCCTTTACCGCGCACCGCCACATAGTTGATCGGCGGCATCTCTATGAGAGCCGGCTTCTTCGACGGCTGATAGATGTCCTTGTACTCTTTCTTGTAGTCGAACGGCATGGGACTCCTCGCTCCTTACGTGATGGTTGCTGCTGACTATCAGCTCGCCGTCGGCGAACGCGGCCAGGGGCCTTAGGCCTTGACCACGGGAAGCCAGACCTCGCTTTTGCTGTCCGGTGCGGTCATGGCCGGCGTGAAGTACCTCTCGACGTCGGTGCCCGAGGCCCACTGGTACCCAGAGGCCGGCAGCCACTCGGCGAGGATGCGATGCCACAGCTCGTTCATGGCATCGGGCATCGGCCCGACGCACTCGAAGACCGCGTAGGTGGCCGCCTCGACGACGCGCTCCCCCATGCCCTCGGGGCACGGTTGGCCTGTGGCCACGCAGGCCATGTAGCAGTCGAACTCGCCGTCGTCGCAGAACTGGACGCCCAACAGGCCCGCAGGCTCGCTGCCGTCCATCAGGCTCAGCACCTTGTGGACGTCCGCCCCGATCTTAGCCCAGTACTCGGTGGCCTTCGCCCCGGCGCTCTCGACGTCCCATGTCCCGTTATCGGACGGTATCCCGACCACGCGGAAAGACGGCTGCTCGATGATCTTGTAGTCCATTGCCTCTTCTCCCTTCACGGATAGCGTGAACGCGAGGCGTGGGTGGAGCTTGAGCGTAGTGCCGGGCAGGCGCGCCTCACTCGGCGACGCGCCGTGCACGCTTCGAAACGCCCTGCTGAACGACGTCGGAGAGTCGTACCCGTACCTCAGGGCCACGTCTATCACCTTCGCATCGGTTGACGCAAGGTCGTATGCGGCGCTCGTCATCGCCCGGCGCCTGACGTACTCCGAAAGCGTCACGCCCGCCAGGTAGGGGAACATCCGCTGGAGCTGGTACTGGGAGCATCCGGCGATGCGGGAGAGCTCCTTCAGGTCGAGCGTCCCGTCCAGGTGCTCCTCAACGTAGCCCATGGCTCGGTTCAAGTTCTCAAGCTGGCTCATCCACGCCTCCTTTCGCATCCAGGTTACCGGGCAGGAGAAGGCGCGTCCTCTCATATCCCGTGCGAGTATTGGCTGGGCGCGACCACGCATCACGCCCGAACCGGCAGCATAGCTTAACATTGCAAAGCATGCAGAAGAAACCCTAGGCATCGCGCCCCAAAGGGCATATCCTTGCGCGATGGTTATACTTGAAGGAGTCTAATCTGTTCGGAAGGGGAGGAAGATGGGCGTAGCCAGAAGCCGACGAGTAAGCTTGATCGCCTTCTGCGCGCTGTGTGTGGCCCTCTACGCTTATGGTGTCGCCTCCGCTCCATGCATACCGAGCCACATCGAGGGCATCGCCCTGCCACTTGATTTCATGGTGGGGATACCACTTGGCTTCTATCTTCTTGTGGTTAGGCCGAGAAGGCTCACGCTGCTCTCGGTCGTTCCCGTTATTTGGATCGGCTATGCGCTGAGCGTGCTCGCACTCGGATCGCCAAACGCAGGCATCCTACCGGCCCTGCTCTCCGCGCTGATTCCCGTGGAGCTCGCCGTCGCCGTGAGGGAATGCCTGAAAATCACTCGCACCTTCAAGGCTGCCAAAACGGAGAGCTCCGATCCCATGGTCTGGTTCAGGGAGACCATGCTCTACCTCGTCCGCAAAGACGTCGCCGCTAACATGACGGCGGCCGAGCTGGGCGTTTGGTACTACGCGCTGCTTTCGTGGCGAAAGAAGCCCTACGTGCTGCCAGGCGAGCGGGCGTTCAGCTACCATAACGCCGGCGGCTACATGAACATGATGCTCGGACTCGCGCTCGCGTTCCCCGTGGAGATCGTCGCGGTACACCTCCTGGTGTCACAGTGGAGCGTTCCAGCCGCTATCGTCGTTACGGCGCTTTCCGTCTATGCGGCTATTTGGCTCGTGGGCGACGCGCGCGCTCGCATACTGCGCCCTATTGCGGTTGGGGAAGGCTCGGCGCGTCTGGAATGCGGCATTCAGATGGAGACCGTCATCCCCGTCTCTCATATCGAGATGGTCGCGCTTTCGGATAACGAAATCGGGCATGTTGAGGAATCGGACAGGCTCAACTACGGCGCGTTCTATCGTCCGAATGTGTGGTTGGCGATGCGGAGCCCCGTTGAAGTTCGGACACTTCTGGGCACGAAGCACGTGCGCGCCGTCGGTGTGAGCGTTGACGACCCAAAGGCATTTGCCGCCGCGATTAAAGAGGCCGCGAAATGAGACGTCATAACTTGATACAAACCAATCGTTGAGGGGTCGAAGCGAATGCCCAGCGACTTGAACAGCTGCTCCTCTGCGGTTGGCGCAAGCTCGAAGGCGTCGACCAGGGGCCAGGGCGACTGGAAGGTGTGCACCCAGGCGCAAGCGAGCTGGAAGGCGACCGAGATGATCGCGTATCTCAAGACCAAATCGATGGCGCTCATACGGAGACCTCCTCTTCCCCCAGACGGCGCATGACCGCATCAAACCTTGGGTTGCCACGAAGCGTGCCCCAGCTCTCGTTCGATGTGATGCTGCTCACGAAGGACGAGCGTAGCGATGCCGCAGCCTCCCCTCGCGCCTCGTCCGCCTTCTCGTCTCCGTTCCGCCACAAGAACTCGTCGACAGGCTTGAAGAAAGGCGGGTTCTGCGGGTTCTCAAACGTCTCGCAGCAGCGCTCCAGGTCTTCGACGAACCGTTCCAGCTCGGCCAGCGCGCGGTCGCTATCCCCCGATTCCACGAGCTGCGTCGCCAACGCGATCCGAATGATTGGGACAAGCGTTGGGAAGAGCGCCGCAAACCCATCCGGCGCTTGAATGGCCGCCGCGAGAACAAGGATATCTTCGAGTTCCTCGGCGCTTACACCCTCGACCCCGGCCAAAGCCTGCGCGCAGCTGGCAACTTCGAGGAGCGAGAAGAGGAGCTGGCGCTTGAGCGCGATCTCGGCCCTCTTCGAGTTCCCTGCTCTTATGGCAATGCCTGCGAGAATGATTGCGGCCATGTTCGGCTTGGCGGGAACCATCTTTTCGATGAGTTCGTCTGCCTGGCCCTCCCTCCCCTCGGACGCGAGCAATATGCAGAGCGCTTGCAAGACGAAGTCTGTGGAGGGGCCGTCTGGATCGAGCTGCAGCACGCGGCGCAAGATCCTCTCAGCGAGATCGGCCACGCGCGATGTGGGTTCGGGGCAATTCGCCTCGTCTGAGATGCTCGGCTCTATCGCTTTCACATAGAGCGCGAGGCCGACAGCCTTGAGGAGCTCAGGATCGGACCAGTATCGGGCAGACTGTCGCTCGGCATACGTGGCAGCCTGGGCAGGATCCTCCGCAAGCAGCGCTTGCAGCCACTCCGTGACCTCTTCCCGCTTTTCCTCGCTTGCCAGGGGTTCGTACCCGAACAAGTCGTCCAAGGTTACAGAGAATAGGGAGGCTATCTGGGGCACAAGGGCGATGTCGGGCAAGCTCTGGCCGCATTCCCATTTCGATACGGCCGCTTTCGACACGCCGAGTCGGCAGGCAAGTTCCTCCTGCGTAAGATGGTTGCGGATGCGCTCTTCTAGGATGCGCTCGGATAAAAGGGAACGGTTCATCGGTTGTCCTTTCGACACCTTCAATTATCTCCGCACTAAGAAATCGCAGCAAGCGAGAGCCGATTGACTTTGCCCGCCGTTAAATCAACCGACGGTTGACTGCCGCTCTTGTAACGCGATTTTGCGACGGCCGGGCCGAAAGCATCAGCGCAGTAAGATCTTCTGGACGAAAAAGAACCGGGCTTGCCTACCAGTTTGCCACTAGGCTATAGTTTACAATCATGCTGAATATGTATTAGAATATCAGCGTGATTGTAAAATGATTACCAAATACGACAAGACACTGAATTCTATCCTCGAAGCCAACGCGGGGATCATAACCTCTGCCGAGGCGCAAGAGGCAGGGGCTACGCGCCCGGCCTTCTCCGACTACGTCCGCAGACACGGCCTTGAGCGAACATCGCGTGGGGTCTACATTGATCCTGATGTATTCCCAGACGAAATGGCGCTCCTCCAGAAGCGCTTCCCTAAAGCCGCGTTCTCCCATGAATCGGCGCTCTACCTGCATGACCTGACCGACCGCGAGCCGATTCCAGTCTCGGTCACGGTTGACTCGGGCTACAACGCCGGCCCCCTGAAGGCCCAAGGCGTGCGCATCTACTACACGAAGCCGGAGTGGTACGAGATGGGGCTCGCGGAGGTCGAAACGCCGAGCGGTGCCAAAGTGATGGCCTACGACAAGGAGCGCACTATCTGCGACCTCATCCGCAAGCGTACCGCTTTCGATCCGGCAGTGTTCCGACAGGCTATTCGCGATTATGTGCGGTCAAGGGACAAGAACCTCGCACGCCTGTCTGACTACGCGCGCGCGATGAACATAGAATCCCGCGTTTACGAGGTAATGGAGGTGGCACTGTGATCACGGGAGCCCGGAGAATCAAAGACCTCATCAGGAACCGCGCCAAAGGAGATGGCGCCACGGCACAGATGCTCCTTCGTCACTACGCCATGGAGCGCCTGCTTGAGAGACTGTCCGTGTCCGATTATCGCGATGACTTCGTCATCAAGGGAGGCATGCTCGTGGCCGCTCGACCGGAGCGACGAGATGATAGACCTGCTTGCGCAAAGCGAGATGATGGAGGGGCACTGGAGCCGATATCAGGCGGCAAACGCCTTCGCTGAGTCAGTCAGTTGGCAAGACGCGCTCGCGTCTCTTCGCGCGTTGGCCAACGCGGTCAAGGACGCCAAAACTGCCGACTAGCCGTTTTCACGAAGAAATACCAGTTCAGAGCTAATGGGACAATTTGTCTCAGTGGAAAGAGGAAAGACCAGAATGTCTATCAACGAGTACATCGCCAAGCAGTTCGCCAACCCCCGTGGTATAGGCGGGCGCATCGTTATGGCCGTCATGAACCGTCAGAACGCGCAGATGTACGAAGCGACAGAGAGGCTCCTTCGTCCTCGAAACGACGACATCATACTTGACATAGGCTGCGGCAACGGGATCATGTTGGAGCGGATCGCCCATGCGTGTGATTGCCATTTGATAGGAACCGACATCTCGGAAGATGCGCTTGAGATCGCGAAACGTCGGCTTGCCGGAACGAACGTGGAGCTCCTTCGCTGTCCGGTTGACGATACGCCACTCGAAGACGCAACAGTCGACAAGGCTCTAACAATCAACACGATTTACTTCTGGGAGGATCTGGCGTCGGGCTTCGAGGAGATTGCTCGCGTGCTCAAACCCGAGGGCATCTTCATCAGCACTCATTACACGAACCGAGCCCTCGAATCCTACTCTCACACTCAGTTCGGCTATAGGATGCGTACGGAACAAGAGGTTGTTTCGGCTGCGGAGATTGCGGGCTTTACCGTTCAAATCAAGTCCATCATGGACGGAAGGGCGTATTGTGTTGTAGGCAGGAGGCAAGCGTGAGCGAGGATTTGCGATTCGCCGACAGGGGCGAGTTCAGAAAATGGCTGCAAGGCAATGCATCTTCCGACGATGGTGTCTGGCTCATCTTCGGCAAGGCAGGAGGCCCTAAGACGCTCAAGGCATCGGAAGCCCTGGAAGAAGCGCTCTGCTTTGGCTGGATCGACGGGCAGATGCAGAAGATCGACGACGTCTCTTATCGCAAGTACTTCTCTCAACGTAGGCTCAACAGCAAGTGGTCTGAGAAGAACAAGAAGCTCGTAGCCGAGCTTGAGAAGCGCGGACTCATGACTGAGCATGGGCGCTCGAAGATCGAGGAAGCGAAGGCCAACGGACAGTGGGATGCTCCGAAGGCTCCTGGCATCACCGACGAGGACATCGAGCGTATCGCGCAGATTCTTGAGCCCTATGAGAAGGCGCACGCGAACTTCCTCGGTATGTCGCCTTCGGTGAGGAAGACCTACACGAGGGCCTACCTTGATGCAAAGACCGACGCTGGTCGCGAGAAGCGTCTCGCTTGGATGGTTGACAGGCTCAATCGAAACCTGAAGCCGATGTAATCGGCAAAGAAATGCACCCAGGGAAGTAAACGGGGCCCCTAGAGCAAGCCGGATCCGCTTCGGCTGCGCAAGGGGCTCGGCCATCGCAGGGCGGCGTCGGGCATGGTATAGTTTTGCCTTAGTTTGCGACGATCAGGCGAGGGGATATGCATGCGTAGGCAGCGCTACTCGACATCTATGGGCGACATCGTGTACTGGGTTTCGCGCTCCGAAGAGAGCGAGAGGCCCTGGCTCGTATTCTTGCCGGAGCTCACCGCTGATCATCGGCTGTTCGAGAAGCAGACCGACTACTTCGCCGGCAAGGCGAACCTGCTCGTATGGGACGCCCCCTCCCATGGAGAGTCGCGACCCTTCGCCCTCGACTGGAGCCTGGACGACTTGGCCCGCTGGCTGCACGACATCTTGGAGCAGGAGGGCATCGTGCGGCCCATTTTGATCGGCCAGTCCATGGGCGGCTACCTCGCCCAGGCGTACCTGGATCTCTTTCCCGGAGAGGTGGCCGGATTCGTCTCGATTGACTCGTGCCCCCTGCAGCGCAGCTACTACAGCGGGTGGGAGCTCGCGGCACTTCGTCACACCAAACTCATGTATCTCTCCATCCCCTGGAAGGCACTGGTGGCGCTGGGCTCGAGCGGCACCGCTGCATCCGAGTACGGGCGCGCTGTCATGCGCGAGATGATGCTCGACTACGAGAAGCGAGAATACTGCGAGCTGGCCGCTCACGGGTACCGCGTGCTGGCCGATGCCGTTGATGCAAATCGGCCCTACCGCATCGATTGCCCGCTTTTGATCTTATGCGGCGAGAAGGACGGCGCGGGCTCGGCTAAGCGCTACAACCGCGCATGGGAGAAGCGCGTCGGCAGTCCCGTCCACTGGATCGAGGGAGCCGGCCACAACTCGAATTGCGACAAGCCCGATGCCGTGAACGCGCTGATCGAGCACTACGTCCTCGCTCGCTACGACGGCGATTAAGCGAAGGGAGAAATCATGTCGCTGGAGAAGGCGCAAGAGCATCTTGCGAAGTTCGGCAAGGCCGATGCGGTGATGGAATTCGACACATCGAGCGCCACGGTGGAGCTGGCGGCTGCAGCCGTGGGGTGCGAGCCCGCGCGGATTGCGAAGACCCTCTCCTTCGCCGTCGGCGACCGCGTTGCCCTGGTGGTGTGCGCGGGAGATGCCCGCATCGCCAACCCGAAGTTCAAGGCGCAGTTCGCCACGAAGCCGAAGATGCTGAGCCCCGATGAAGCCGAGGCGCGCATCGGACACGCAGTGGGAGGCGTGTGTCCCTTCGGCGTGAACGAGGAGTGCGACATCTACCTGGACGAATCCCTCAGGCGCTTCAGCACCGTGTTCCCCGCCTGCGGAAGCTCGAACAGCGCCATCGAGCTTTCCCCCGGCGAGCTGGAGGAGATCACCGACGGCACCTGGGTAGACGTCTGCAAGCTTCCCGAGTGACGGAGCCGTTTGCGGCAGAGGGCCCGGCTGTTCTTGCTGGAGGTTTGCGAAAACAAGAAAAGTTGCTGCGCGCAAGCCTCGACTGCCACAAGGTGCCCGCATAAACCTGGCCCGCCCTCGTCGCGGAATGCTATAATCGTGGCACCTTGTCATTCAGCGGAGCCTTTGGCAAGTTCCGCTTCGAGTTAGGTTAGGTTTGATGAAGAACTAGCGATGCCCATTCGGGCGCCCCTTCGACCATTTCCGCATTCCCGGTCGCGCTTTCAGGGTGCCGCATCGCCTTTGCTTCTTCTTCCCAGAACCGACATACCGCGAGCCTCACCTCGGCGCGACCTCCTTCCCAAGGAGCTCGCCATGCAACTGAATCTCACCTCCATCAGCTACACCTATCCCGGCGGTACTGCGCCCGCGCTTACCGATGTGAGCGCCACTTTTCCCGTTGGCTGGACGGGCATCATCGGCGACAACGGGTGCGGCAAGAGCACCCTCGCCCGCATCGCCGCGCGCCTTCTTCAACCCGATGCCGGTTCGGTGAGCCCGCAGCTGTTCTCCGCCTACTGCCAGCAGGACTCCACCCAAGCGCCGCCCAACCTGGCCGACCTCGCGTCGGATTGGGGTCAGGACGGCCAACGTATCCGGCGGCTTTTGCACTTGGAAGACGAGTGGTTCTGGCGCTACGAGACGCTCTCGGGCGGCCAGCGGAAGCGACTCCAAATCGCCTGCGCTCTCTTTACGAGCCCCGACGTGCTGGTCATGGACGAGCCGACCAACGACTTAGATGCCGTGACGCGCGACGTTGTGAAGGGAGCGCTTTCTAATTTTGGCGGCATCGGCATCCTCATATCCCACGACCGCGATCTGCTGGACAGCCTCGTCGGCCAGAGCCTGGTGTGCGAGAATCGCCGCTGGGTGATGCGCCCGGGCGGCTACTCGAAGGCCAGTTGCCAAGCGGAAAGCGAGAGGGCCTCCGCCCTTCGCCAGCGCGAAAAGGCCGCACATGAGGCAAAGCGCCTGAAAGCAGAGGCGCAACGTCGAAGTGAGGAGGCTGCCCGGCAACGGGGCAGGCGGAGCAAGCGCAACCTGGCCAAGGGCGACAGCGACGGCCGCGAGAAAATCGGGCGGGCCATCGTCTCCGGAAAAGACGGCGTTGCGGGAAGGCTCTCGGCAACCATGGACCGGCGGCTCGCCCAAGCCGAGGGGGCTCTTGCGGGGCAGTTCGTCGCAAAGCGCTATGAGCACCGCATCAGCGTATTCGGCGAGGCAACGCGAGCGCCGTTCGTGGCCCACTTGGAAGCGAAGGCCCTGCGCGCGGGCGAGTTCGCCATCGAGGTGCCGGAGCTTTGGATTGGACCGACCGAGCACGTGGTGCTGACAGGCGAGAATGGCACGGGCAAGAGCCTGGTCGTGCGCGCGGCGCTTGCATCGGCTCCCGAAAGCGTCCGCATGGCCTTCGTGCCCCAGGACGTCGGAGTTGGCGAGCGCGAGCGCGCGCTGGGCCAACTCCGCGAGCAATCCCCGGAGCGGCGCGGTCGCATCCTTTCCATTGTGGCTCAGCTGAACTCAGACCCCGACAGGCTGCTCGATGGCGACGATATGAGCCCCGGCGAACTGCGCAAGCTCCTGCTCGCCGAGCAGCTGGTGCAAGAGCCGAACTTCCTCGTGCTGGACGAGCCCACCAACCACCTGGACGTGGGCTCCATCGAAGCGCTCCAACGGATGCTCGCGGATTTCCCCGGTGCGGTTCTCCTCGTCACCCACGACCGGCAGCTGGCCGACGCAGTCACGCAAACTGCCTGGCACACGGAGCGATGCGACGGCATTGCCAAACTGTGCGTTCGCTGAGCACGCCCCATCGTCCAGAGCGAGCGAAGTGTGATTTCATTTGCAGCATCCTTGCGGGGCGTTGCGCCGGACCGTTAGGCTATCATCTTTGAGCGAGCCAATGAGAAGAGAGAAGCCATGGGCCGCAGCCACCTGTACCTGGTTACCGACCTGGTAGGGTTCTACGAGAAATGCGGCTGGGAGTACGTGGGCGAGGTGAACGAGCTCGACGGCGGCCCAATCCGCCTCTACGGCACCAGCGCGCTTCCGCATCGCGAACAGGGGAAGTAAGCGCCCCTCGGGCACGGAGCAGTCGAAGTTTTACTGTCGTTTGCTGTTTTGTCAAGGGAGCAGCAGCATAGGAGGACGGCACTTCACACCAAGCTCGGACTCTCGGAAAGCCCTCGCGTCTGAAACACCTACAAGTGCCGAAGGCTGGTGCGGTAGCTCCGCAGGCGTTCCTCGCCGATGTCGGTGATAATGGCGTCGAGAGCCGTGAGGATCTGCTCCCGCTGCTCGGGCAAGCGGCCCTGCAGCATCACCGGGTTGGAAGCGCCCAGCATGGCAAACTCAGCCGGCGCGGCAAGGGCGCCCACCAGCTCCTTTACCTCCTCGTACTTCTCCACCTCGGCCGCTTCTTGCCAGTTGCCGGCGACGATTTCCCGGTGCAGCTCGGAGTTCTCGTATACCGTGAGCATGTTGGCACCGATAAGCCACGGATGCGTGCGGTTCACCACGGCGGCCGTACGCCGGGCGCTCTCAAGCCCGCGCCCCTTCCCCGCAATGCCCACCAGGTAGAAAAAGGCGTAGGAGATGCCCGCCGCATCGAGCCGGGCGCATTGCTCGACGATGTCGCGGGCCCCATAGCCCTTGTTCATGAACGCGAGCGCGTCATCGTCCCCCGTCTCGATCCCCAAAGTGAGGCCGTCGTAGCCGGCCGCCGCCAGCTCGGTCAGCTCCGCATCGGTCTTTCGCGCCACATCGGTTATGCGCGAGAAGCATCCGATGCTTCGGCACTCCGGAAAGTACTCGTGCACCAGACCGGCTATCTCAAGCAGCCCCTTCGCCTTGAGTCCGAAGGGATTAGCGCCCGCCAGGAAGATGCGCTCGCAGCTCGCCCGCCGCGTTTCGAAGAGCCGCTCCTCGGCCTTGCGCAGCGGGTCGTGGTACCAAGTCTGCGCTTCCAACAGATCGGCCTCGATATGCTCGATTGGGGATGGCCTGAACTTGAACGGCAAATCGGCGTAAAGCGTGCAGAACTTGCAGGCATGGTGGGTGCACCCCGCCGTGGCCTCGATGATGAGCGAATCCGCCTCGTAGGGCGGCCGCCAGATAGTTCCCGTGTAGTGCATAGCTCGCTTCCTTTCCCTTAACTGCCCGCCGGCAGTCCCGCTGTATGCTGCTATCATGGGAGAAGAGCTACGAACCGTGAAGTACTGTCTTTTTCTGTAGTGCATAAAGGAGGAGCCCATGGCGCAAAGGCGCGGCGAGGAGATCGAGCGCTGCCGATCGGTCTCGACCATCCAGCGCATGATCGGCGGGAAATGGAAGATAGAGATCCTCTTCTACATCGCCTTGAAAGACGTGCGCCACTTCGGCCAGCTGCGCCGCTGCATCGGCAATATCTCCGAATCCACGCTCTCCAAGCAGCTCAAAGAGCTGGTCGAAGACGGCTTCCTCGCCCGCACGGACTTCGGCGAGGTGCCCCCGCGCGTCGAGTACGCCCTCACGCCCCGAGGCGAGAGCTTCGTTCCCATTCTTCTGGCCATGAAGCAGTGGGGAGAGGCCGAGCTGGGGCTGTAGATGAGGTGCCGGGCTTAGGGGGCAGCCGGGCTGCATCGAATGGGCGGCGGGAACCCGACGATGACGACGTTGCGCCGAGAGAAGGTTTCAGCGCAACAAAACGTTGCTTGAATGAGGATGTCCGCCCAGCCAGAATGAAGTCAGTTCCGAAACTGAGAGAAAAGAGGCACTCATGCCGTTCAAGGAAACGCTCGTCGAGGCGCGCGAGCAGCGCGGAATGACCCAGCAGGAACTCGCCAGCAAGCTCTACGTCACGCGGCAGGCGGTATCGCGCTGGGAGAACGGCGAGACCGAGCCGTCGGTGGATATGCGCAAGCTGATCGCGACGGTGCTCGACATCCCCGCGATCCGGCTCTTCGACATCGACACGACACAGCTGTGCCAATGCTGCGGGACCCCCTTCACGGTGCCCAACATGCCCCGCGGCACCGAAGCCGACGGTGCAGAGAACCCGGATTACTGCCAGTGGTGCTACGATAGCGGCCAATTCGTGTACCAAAGCGAAGACGAGCTGATCGAGAAAACGACCCCCTTCCTCATGGAGGCGACTGGCATGTCGCAGGACGAGGCCGTCTCGTTCATGGGCGTTATCGTCCCCCACTTGAAGCACTGGCAGCGATAGGGCGTCCTCAAAGCGACAGGCGCTCCACCATCGCGCTCAGCGATGCGCACATTATCGTGGGATTCTCGGCGGCAAGAGCTTCCGCGGGGAACATGCCCCAGAGGGCGGCCACCGTGGCGCAGCCAGCAGCGTTGCCGGCCTGGATGTCGAAAGGGCTGTCGCCCACATAGAGGCAGCGGGTCACGTCGAGCCCCATGAGCTCGCAGGCACGCAGCAGCGGCCCGGGCGCCGGCTTGTGCTCGGGCCAATCGTCGGGGCCGATGAGCACGGGGAAGAACTCGGCGATGCCGCTCATGGCCAGCCCTCGCTCGGCCAGGGCGTGGCGCTTCGACGTGACCACCGCCATCGGAATGCCCGCGGCCCGCATGCGCTCAAGGGCCACGCGCGTGTCGGGAAAGGCCCGCACCTGCGCATCGTGCACGGCCACGTTGTGCTCGCGGTAGGTCGTCAGCAAATGCTCGGCCAAGGTCTCGTCGCCTTCCGCAAAGCCGACCATCTGATCGCGCAGGGGCGTACCGACGCCGGCCATGAGCGCATCGTCGGGCAGGTCGCGCCCCAGCACGTCGTTGATGGTGTAGCGCATGGAGGTGAGAATAATATCGTAGGTGTCGATCAGCGTGCCGTCGGCATCGAACAAAATGCCCTGGATATCGTTCATGGAAGCCTTTCCGCGGTGAGGCCGATGGGATTAGTAGCCATTGTAGAGCAGTTGGCATGCAGGTCTCGGTGGAAGTGCGCTGTTTGGTAGACTCTAAGCAATTGACATCAGTCATCAGACAAGCAACGCACCACGCAGCACCGACCAATGACTGCATACGAAAGGGCGACCAGCATGCAGCAAACGAAGAAACGGAAGAGATCGACCGAAACGAGGCTGGGAAACCAGGTGCGACACCACCGAGGAATACCTTGCCGCTGCCAACGCCGTTATTGCCAATCCGGCCTCACTTCACAAGCTGCAAGCCGAGGACGGCGACGACCTCTACTTCCTGGAAAGCACCGGCGAGTTCGTCGTGGTCTCCCCCGCCGGCTACATCCGCACCTACTGCCTCACCGACCGCGACTACTTTGACCGGCAGTGAGATGCACCGGGCCTCTCCCACTGAATTATTTTGCTTGTAAGGACAAAGTTTATTGCCCTAGCTGTACAGTGCGTCGCGTAGCAGGGCGAACAATGTCTCGTCGAGGGGTTTTTTGCGGCGCGCAGCATCCAGCATGGTCTCCCACACGAGATCGCACACGCGATCGGGGGCAAGCGCGCCCACGAGCTTCTTCCGACAGATGGCAGGATCACGCTCGAGAGCCATTTGCAGCCCCTGGCGCACATGGGCGAAACTCGCCGCCTCACGACGGCGTGCCCCGGCCAAATCATAAGACCCGAGCGCAGCAAGCCCCTCAAGAAAATCGGACCGGAACTCCTCCAAAGCCCGACCTACCTCACCGGACAGTTGACGGCAAAACGCCACGAAGTCGTCGTGCTCGAACTCTGCCGAACTACATGGACTGGAGCTATTAGCACTTTCCGCCTCCTCGCCCCCATTGGCCATGGCCATGCAGCCGGAAAGAGCCCGTTGCCAGAACCGGCCCACTACATCGTTGACCAAATCGGACTTTGTGGGGTACGAATTGTACACTGTACCCACCGCCACCCCACACGCCGTCGCAACAGCCCGAATGCTCAGCGCACCCAAACCCTGCGTGGTGGCAATCTCGTAGGCTGCACCCAAAATCTGATCTTTGCTGATAACAGGGCGATTCCCCATGACCTGTCCTTTCCAGCATACCAACATGAACAGTGCTCATTATGAATGTCCGCGGCGTAACAAGTCCGTGAAAACCTTGCGAATCCGCACAATCGCCCTTGCCCTCGCTGTCCGCTGCTCCTATCATGAACATTGTTCATTAATGAACATCGTTCATGATAGGAGCTTGGCGCTCTTATGCCTTATCTGAGAAAGGAGATTCATGTCCCCCGAGCTTATTGTTTCCACCGTGGCTATTTCGCTGGCACTCCTCTTCTATACGTGGGGCGTTTTCGGTGAACGCCGTCACGGTTCGCTTAACTTGAAGTACGTCCTGCTATTCTGGGCAGGCCTTGCCTGCGATACCACCGGCACCCTCATCATGAGCAACATCGCCAGTCAATCGAACGCCACCGGCTTTGGTATCCACGGCCTCACCGGTGCGCTGGCCATCGTGCTCATGATCGTGCACGCGCTGTGGGCCACTTTCACCTATCTGCGCGGCAGCCAGCAGGCGCGCCGTCGCTTCCATACCTTCAGCACCGTCGTGTGGCTGCTGTGGCTCGTGCCCTACATCATCGGTATGCTCGTGGGTATTCCGGCCATTCATCTGAAAGCCGTCTGCGCCATCGGCACGGCCATCGTGGTGGTGGGGCTTCTGGCCGTCTACCTGTTCGCCCGCGATCGCAACGACGACAGGCCGCGCCCGCGGGGCCATGGTCACGGCCCCGCGGCATCCCGCTAGCCGACAACAGGGCCGTACGCTTCATTGCGCAAGGCCACGGCAGCGCAGGCAAGCACTGCCGTTCAGCAGCCTGCGAACAGTGTCGCAGAACGGACATCGCCTTCGCCCTCGCCATCTGCGCTATCACCTTCAGGATGTCGGGACGTCTATCTGCCGCCACCTGAGGGGGGGCGAAAGCGTACCTATCCTCCGCCATCGGCCGCAGCTGTTCCTTCAAGGAGGCAGACGCCGTAGAGAAAACGGGGGAGCTCGCAGGGGAGATAGCGCGAGACCGTCAAGGGACTCTCTGCGAAGCTGCCGCCTTCCTTCTCCCAGCGGCTGCTCGCCTCCCCCAAGCGACCGGCCGCCTCGGTTCGGGCATGTTCCACCAGCTCCCGAAGAGCAGGATTGCGGTACAGGGTGCTACGAGATACCCCTGCCCGCTGTGCCACCTGGTAGAACGAGGGCCTCCTCCCCTCCTCCGCCAGGGAGGCCACCGCATCCCGCACGCGCTGCTGCACCTCCCAGCTGCGCGCCTGCCGCGATACCGAAAGCACTTGGGGACAACATTCCGGCGTTCCCATGATCCCCTCCTTTGAACACAAACATTTGTTCTTTTCAGGAAGGTAGTCTAGCTGAAAAAATATTTCTCCCTGACCCCATCGCGGGACACAGAGACGCTTTGCTGATTGTAGAAGACCCACAGAACCATCGCCCCAGGTGAGACGCTATTCCCCACCAGACCGTTGCCAGCCTGTCGCCCGAGCTACTTCACCGTGATCTTGCACTTATAGGTCTTGCCGCCCACCTTTGCGGAGATTTTGGCCGTGCCCTTCTTCTTGGCCGTCACCTTGCCCTTGCTGTTCACCTTAGCCACTTTTTTGTTAGACGACGACCACTTCACCTTCCCCTTCGCCCACTGCATCTTCAGCTGGATGGTGTGGTTGGCGCCTTTCTTCTTCGTGAGCGTGGCCTTCGTCATGTTCAGCGCCGGCTCCGCGCAGGGGCGGCCGATGAACTTCACATAGGTGCCTGTAGGATCTTCCGGGTAATTCCGCAGGTAGATGTCGTGCTTCTTGCCGCCGCCGGTTGAGAGCACCATGCCCGCGCCCACATACAAGGTGGCATGATCGATATTGCGGTAGCGCTTGTTCACCCCTGCGTAGTTTGTCTGCGTGTACACCGTGTCGCCGGCCAGCAGCCGCGATGCCGGAACGCCCTTCTTCGCCACGCACTTTTTCTGTCCGTTCAGCCACTTTGCCTGATCAGCCGCCGGAAGCGCCCAGCTTTTCGCCGAAGTGCCTCCCAGCGCAAAAATCTTGCGCTTCAGAGACGTGTCCCAAAAGCAGCGAGACACAAACGAGCTGCAGTCACGATAGTTCTTGGCCATACGCTTGGCCTGGCTGTACGTTATTTTCGCATTCGCATCGGCAAAGCCGTTCTTCACCGCCTTGTAGGCCTTCTTGTACGTGCAGTCCACGGGAATGACCACGTCAACAGGGCCGAATGTGCCGCGCACCTCGCAGGCGCCCAAGCCCTTGTAGCTTATCTTTCCCCGCGCGCTTACCTTCGCCACCGCCGTATTCGAGCTCTTCCACGTACCCTTCGGCAGACCGCTCACCTTGGGGGTGGCGGTAAGACCCGGGTACAAGACGTAATTGAAACCGGTGAAGGAGCGTTTTCCCAGATCAATATCGAATACGCGCACGTTCAACGTGCCGGATACCACCGTGCCGTCGTCGCACGGCGCCTGATAGCTGATCGTGGTGGTTCCCACCGCGCAGGCCGTGATCACGAGGGAGGCGCTCGTGGAATACCACCACGGGCTCCGTACGGCGACCGTGGCCACAGCGGGATTGCTGGATACGGCCGTTACGTCGCCATCGACCTGTCGATCCCCGACATCCAGGGAAACCTCGTAGAGCCCCGAATCGCCGCGAATCACATACACCGTACCCGAAGCAGCGTCTTGCGTGTAGTAGGACTCGCCCAGAAGCTGCATGGCCGCATCATCCGCAACGGCATAGGCTTGCTGGGCGAAAGCGCCCATGGCCGCCACAATGGCGAGCATGATGCCGGCAAGGGCAAACGCGACGGCACAGGTATTCCCGAAAGGCAGACGAGTTCGAATAGGCTGCATGTCTTCCCCCTTCTCATTGGTTGACATGCATTCTACCTGACCGGAAGCGACTCATCCAGAACTGAACGAGCCAGCGGCGCCTCCCTGCCCCAATACCGTGAGGGCGGCCCCTTCCCGAAGCCGCCCCCACTCTCAGATGACGTTTCCCTCGCCCTTCAGGGCGCCTCCCTCTCTGGCGCGACGCGCTACTTCCCCAGCAGTTTCTGGCAGAGCACTGCAAACGCGCACACGCCCAGGGCGAAGATGCCCACGGTCAGCACGACCTCCGGCACCGTGGGGGCATACACGCCCATGATCGCCCACATATCGGCAGCACCCCCGGTCTGGGCCGCCGCGCTGCCAAGGGTGATGCCCGGGCCGCCGACGATGTTGGGCGTGGCGAACCCGGTGAACATGAGCCAGCAGCGCTTGCAGAACACGCCGGCCACCACGAGCACAGCCGCCACGCCCACGATCTTCATGTTGCGGCGGTTCTTCGCGAACACCAAGAGGCAGAAGGGAATCACCAGGCCGCACACCACTTCGAACCAGAAGAAGGGAGCCGTGCCGCCGAACAGCAGCGTGTTCACCACGGCCAGGCCGCCCTCGGTGCCGTTGTAAGCCGTTGTGAGTATCTCGCAGCCGATGAAGTAGGCGTCCACGGCGATGCAGGTGCACAAAAGCCCCGCCAGACTCGTGATCAGCTCGTTGGGCGTCTGGAACACGCCGCGCGCCCGGAGGCCGAACAGGGCAAGCACCAGCAGAGCCAGGCCAGAGTCCAAAGCCGAGGCCACGAAGATGGGCGCCAAAATGGCAGTGTGCCAGGCCTCGCGGGCAATTTCCAAGCCGAAGATCCACGCGGTCACGGAGTGCACGAGGATGGCCACCGGCAGCGCGAAGCGCGACACCACCGCCACCTTCGCCGGATCGGCCTTCGCCGAGCACATAAAGTACAGGTACACCAGATTAATGACCAGGTACAGCGTGATAACGATCATGTCCCAGGCCAGAGGCGACATGAAGTTCAGCCCCGTCACCATGCGCCAGATGCGCTGGATACCGCCGAGGTCCACGAGCACGCAGACTCCCGCACAGCAGATGCACACGAGCGACAGGATGACAGCCGGCAGCGCCACGGCCTTGTACTTCTTAATGCCGAAGATGGAGGCCGACGAGGCCACAATGAGGCCGCCGGCGGACAAGCCGACGAAGAACATGAAGCAGGTGAGGTAGAGCCCCCAGCTCGTGGAGTTGTTCATGCCGGTTATGCCGAGCCCGAACATCAGCTGGTAGACGTACACGCCGGCGCCCACGAGGGCCAGCACGCCCGACCCGACGACAAGCGGGTTTTTCATCAACGAAGTCATAGCGCAATCCCCCTAGCGAACGTAGAAAACCTGCGGGCGCGTGCCCTTATCTTCCAGCAGAACCTCGGCGCTGCCCTCGCGGCGCAGGCGCGACACGGCGGAATCTGGATCGTCCAGATCGCCGAAGATGCGCGCATCGCCGGGGCAGCAGTGCACGCACATGGGCACCTCGCCCTCGTCGGTGCGCTCCTTGCACAGGGTGCACTTCTCCATCACGCCGCGGCTGCGCTCGGGCACCCGCGCATCCCCATAGGCAGCCCCCGTGGCACGCACGGGCTCGTTCCAGTTGAACGTGCGGGCGTTGTAGGGGCAGGCGGCCATGCACATACGGCAGCCGATGCACTTGTCGTAGTCGATCTCCACGCGGCCCATATCATCCTTGTAGGTGGCGCCGGTGGGGCACACCCGCTCGCAAGCCGGGTTCTCGCAATGCTGGCACGCCAGGGGCAGGTAGGTGCGCGTGAGGTGCGGGTAGACGCCCTCGGCGCCGTCGAACTGCTCGCAGCCCTCGGTCAGCACCCGGTTCCACAGCATTCCGTCGGGCACGTTGTTCTGCATCTTGCAGGCCACCGCACAGGTGTTGCAACCAATGCAGCGGCGCAGGTTGATGCCGATGGCAAGCTTCGTCATGGCTACTCACCAGCTTTCTTGATCTCGATGAGCGTATCGTTGTAGGGAATCATGGGGCCGAAGGGCAGCGCGTAACCGCGCTCGTTCAGCGTATCGTTGGACACCGCCTGCATAATGGTGCCGTCCAGGTACTGGCGGTAGGTGCTCTCCACCATGAAGGCGCTTTCGGGGCGCACCGACTCGTTCAGTCGCAGCACGGTGCGGAAGGAACCGCGGTCGTTGAACACCTCCACCGCATCGCCGTCCTCCAGACCGCGGGCGGCGGCATCCACCGGGTTCAGCTCGATATGGGGCTCGCTCACCTCCTGAATCCACTTCGCACCCGAGTAGGCCGAGTGCACGCGGAAACGGGAGCGGGCCTGGTTGAACTGCAGCGGGTACTTCTCACGCAGCGGGTTTTCCGGATAGGCCTCGCACGGCTGCTCCCAAGCGGGGAACGCCTGGCCGAATTGCAGCAGCGCCTCGTAGTAGGGCTCCTGCTTGCCCGATGCCGTTCCGTAGGTGAAGCCCACCTCGGGCGCAATGAGGTCCTCCGACCCGATGAGGCGCAAAGCGCCCCCGGCTTCCTGGAGCTTCTCCAAGGTGAAGCCGGCCACCTGCGGGTCGTCGGTAGTCAAAAGCGCCCGCGCGTACTCCTCGCCGTCGGCCGGGAACACGTCTCCCAGTCCCATGGCCTCGGCGATGCCCTTCTCGATGTAGAAGTCCGACTTGCTCTCGAACAGCGGATCGAGCACCTTCAGGTTGGCCAGAATATGGGCGTTGGCGCACTTGATGCCGCCCACGGCGTCGGCGCACTCGAACTTGCTGCACGAGGGCAGCACCAGATCGACGAAGTCGGTCACCGAGCTGTGGTAGATGTCGGCCAGGCACACGAAGTCGAGCGAGTCGATCCACTCCAGGGTCTTGTTCCAGTTCGCGGCCTTCTGGGTGGGAATGTCGCCGAAGAACATCGCGCCGTGGATGGTATCGCCCTTGACCACATCGTAGAAGCCCTGGGGGCTGGGCGCCGGCGCCATGCCCTCGGGAAGCGGCCAGGCACCCAGGTGCGCCTCGTAGGGCGTCACGTGGTAGCCGTAGATGCCGCAGCCGGTGCCGCGCTTGCCGTAGTTGCCCGTGAGCGAGGCGATGAGCGCGTAGCAATGGCCGGCGACGTCGTTGTTGCCGAACTTGTCGATGCCACCCACGCCGTTATCGATGATGGAGGGACCGGCCGCGTACTGGGTGGCCACGTCGGCCACGAGATCGGCGGGAATGTCGCAGGTGGCGGCGGTCCATTCCAAGGTGTAGGGCTCCATGTCCTTCCGCAGGCGCGTGAACTGGGTGAGGTAGCGCGTGCCGTTAACGGTGAACTCGCCTTCCAGGGCGGCAGCGACGCCCGCGGTCTCCTGGGGCACCGCCGCGTTCGCGTTCTTGTCCCACACGTAGAAGGTCTTCAACTCCACCGGCTCGCCGGTCTCGGGATCGGTGCCCGGCGTCACGTCCACCAGGCACGCGCCCGTTTCCGCATCGATGAGGAACGGCAGCGACGTGTGGGCGAGCACGTGCTCGCGATCGAACAGGTCCTCGTCCAGGATGTACTTCGTCATGCCAAGGAAGAACGCCGGGTCGGTGCCGGCCCGCAGGTTCACCCACTGGTCGGCCTTGCCCGCCGTGGGGCTGAAGCGCGGGTCCAGGCAGATGAACTTCGTGCCCGCCTCCTGCGCGTCCAGCATACCGCGCGACCAGGTGAGGCTCGTCTCCACCAGGTTCGTGTTGGCCAGAATGACCACGGCGGCCTCCGGCCACTCCCAGATGGTGTTCTGCGCGAACATGCCGATCCAGGGCGAGAAGGCCATGATCTGCCCGTTGCCCTGGCCCATGTCGTAGCCGTTCATGCCGCCGGCCTGGGCCCCCAGCACGCTGGCCAGAAGCGGTGGGAAGCGCTGCGAGGCCTCGGTGGAGAACTGGATCCACAGGGCATCCTTGCCGTATTTGTCCTGGATGGCCTTGAAGTTCTCGGCGATCATCTGGAAGGCCTCCTCCCAGCTGATGGCCTCGAACTCGCCGCTGCCCCGCTCGCCCACGCGCTTCATGGGGCGCTGGATGCGCGCCTCGCCGTAGATGTTCTGCACCTCGGAAAGGCCCTTCAGGCACACGTTCTGGAAACGATGGTCCTCGTTGGGCCGCGGCTGGATCATCGCGAGCCGCCCGTCGCGCACGGTGCACTGCAGCATGCAATTGCACAGGCAGTGCTCGTTGTGGTAGGTGAAGGCCTGCGTCTCGCCCGCCGATCCCGCGGCCGGCGAGCCAGCTGCCTCGGCGATGCCCGCCAAACTCGCGCCCGTGAAGCCGACCGCACCGACGGCAGCGGCGGTTTTCAGGAAACTGCGGCGGCTGAGCACGCCGCTCCTCGGTTTCTGCTCCATGGTATCCTCCTGCTCTTCTCGTACCCGTCTTTAGCCGCTCGCGCCTTCCCCAAGGCCAGCGGCGATTCCTGGGTGCAGTCTACGAAGCGTCAACAGGGAAATCACTGCCCATTTGAGAGAGAGCGGGGCTTATACCCCATTTTTGGAAATGTGGGCATTAACGAGATCGCCGAAACGGCGTTATACCCGCTAAGATACGAACAACGAGAAGAAGCAGGGCCGCGAGGAGGGGACGATGGTCGATAGGAAAAGCGATCTGCGCGTCGTGCGCACGCGCAACGCCCTGCGCGGGGCCTTCGAGGAGCTGATCGCCGAAACGACCCTCGACAAGATCACCGTGAAGGCCCTCACTGACCGCGCCGGCATCAACCGCAAGACCTTCTACCTGCACTACGAGACCATCGAGGCCTTCTACGACGAGATCATGAACGGCATCATGGACGAATTCTTCGCCTACTACGAGAAGACCCCCGACGATCCGTGGGATATGGACGGCCACGCCCGGCGGTTCTTCCGCTACCTGGCCGCCCAGCCGCCCATGATCGAGCGGCTCGTCTGCTCGCCGAGCTTCTACGACTTCGGCGAGCGCATCTACGCCACCCAGATGAACCGCTACCGCGCTTTCGCCGACGAGCTGTTCTGGCGCGAGGGCATCACGCCCGACCAGGAGGAGCTGGTCTGCGCCCTCATCCGCAACATGGCCCTGGAGTGCTATCGCGAATGGGTGCGCGCGGGGAAGGTGGTGCCCGTGGAAGATGCCGCCCAGCTGCTGGGGTCCATGACGCTCCACAGCGTGGAGCACTTGATGAGCCCGCGGCCCGAGGCATCCTAGAACAGCGACAGCTGGTCGGGGTCGGCGGAACGCTTCGGGCGCTGTGCGGGCACGGGCTCCTCCGCGGATACAAGGGGAACGGGCGCGTGGCGGCCAAGCAGGGCGCGGGCATCAGCGGCGCCGTTCAGCCACACGAGTGCCTCCGGGGCCGTGAGCGACAGCGGCATGCGCGTGTGCACGGCGCCCACCACGGCATCGGGCTCGCAGGTCACCAGCACGAAGCGGTCGCCCAGGCGCAGGCCGGCTAGCAGCAGCGCCTCGCTTCCGCGGGCGGAAAACCGGTACTGGGGGCGCCGACCCGAGGGCGCGTCCACGTTCCGCGTCTCATAGAAGGCGTGCACCGGCACGATGCAGCGGGCCTGCTCCATGGCCTTATGCCACAGGCCCGAACCGCCCAGGGCCGACTCGATGCGCGCGTTGAATACGAGCCCTCGCTTCCAGGGTACTTCCACACCCCAGGCCAGATCGGCGCGCGCAAGTTCGTCGCCCTCCGCGATGATGACCGGGCTTTCCGCGCCCGGATAGCAGTCGATAGCCTCAAGCGGAATGTCGGCGGGGCGCCCGAACGACAGCGGAGGCACCGACGCCACGCCCGCCCCAAGCGCCGCCGCGCGGCGCACCGCGTACAGCCAATCCACCACCGCATCGGCCTCTTCCCCGCTCACCATCTCAAACCGGTGGCACACAAGCCCCCCCCCTCAGAACGCCGAACGACCTAGATGCCCCAGGCCTCCAATTGCGCAAGATTCGCCTCCTCTTCGCTCGGCTTCGCCATGTAGGCGCGCAGATACGGAACGCCGAATCGCACGAGGCCATAGCCTGCCGACACGATAATCCCCTTGTCGATCAGCGACTGCCGTGCAGGGGCGACCTGCTGGGCCGTCTTCCCCATATGCTCTGCCACCGAACCTGTCGAAGACAAAAGGGAATTGTCTGCCACCTGGGCCATGGCCCTCAGATACGCGCGTTCTCTTTCACTCAGCTCGCCAAGAAGGGGCCGCAGGGCTCGACGCTCGTAGGAATCGAGAGCCGCAGGCGCCACCGCCTCTACGACCGCTTTGTCAACGACGATCTCCCTCGAATCCCGCCGCGCCACCTGCTCGATCAGCTGGTAGCCGAGTAATTGCATCATGTACGGATGGCCGCTGCTCAAATGCACGAGTCGCCCGAAGGCATCCTGGCGTACCTCCAGCCGCTCTATCTTGTCAAAGGAGGCACGGTACGCTTCCTGCACCTCTTCCACATCCAAAAGCCCCAGCGGTTCATGCACCGACTGTCGCATGAACGTGCAGCCATCTTGGTGAATGATCGCCTCGTAGGAGAAGGGAAGGCCTGCTACCGTGAGGATGACATCAAGGCCCTTGCGAGATGCCATTTGAAACGCCTCGCACAGACTCGCAACCTCTTCGCGAGGCACTTTTTGAATTTCATCAACGGAGACGAAGAGGCCCTTTTTCTCCTTCTCGGCCGCCTTCCGAAGCAGCGATGCGAGATCTGCCATCTCATAGCGCGTTGTGCGAGCAGTGCTCTTCCCCGAAACGCTGCCGCCCGATCCGAGCACCTTGACCTCCAGAGAGGGGGAAACGGTCTCGGTTACCTCATCATAGCCCGCAAGCTCACGATGGAGCGCCTGGAGAGCCTGTTCAGCCCCGATGTCAATCGCCCTCCACCCGGAAGCAACAGCACGCATGGATAGCTGTTCCAGAAGAGCCGTCTTGCCACTGCCGCGCGTGCCGGTGAGGAACAGGGAACGATCGTCGCTGCCGCGCACCTCGAGCGCTCGATCGAAACGAGCCAGTAGCTCCTTGCGGCCGAAAAACGAATCGGGCTTGCCCCCGAATACCGGCGTGAATGGATTGTCGATCATCGAGTACCTCGCTTCGACCTCGCAGGATGGCCGTCGAGCGCTGGCCGTCCCTCTGAGAGCCATTCCAATTTTGTTCAGAGTATATCAGATATAGAATCTGGTCAAACTATACTAAATATAGTAAGTATAATTGTAATCCAGAATATATCGACTCCGTCTCCCATGGCGCACAAGAAAGCGAGGTCTCCCCATGGCCGATACCGTTCTGTTCCTGGAATATCCCAAGTGCTCTACCTGCCAGAAGGCGAAGAAGTGGCTCGATGCGCAGGGCGTGACTTACACCGACCGCGACATCGTGACCGATAGCCCCACCGCCGACGAGCTGCGGCAATGGCACGAGCGCAGCGGGCTGCCGCTGAAGCGCTTCTTCAACACGAGCGGCATGCTCTACCGCGAGATGGAGCTGTCGAAGAAGCTGCCCGACCTGTCCGAGAAGGAACAATACGCCCTGCTCGCCACCAACGGCATGCTCGTGAAGCGCCCGCTGCTGGTAACCGCCGCCACCGCCATCCCCGGCTTCAAGGAAGCCGCCTGGGAGGAGGCGCTGGGACAGTAGAATCGTGCGAGGGGCGCCCCTCAGGCGGCGCGCCCCTCGCGAGCTCCCATCCGGTTCGGGCACAGCATCCGCTAGAGCAGCGTCTACCAGCGGCTGTGGCTAGGAAATCACCGGCGGCTCGGGAATGCCGCAGGTGTCGCTGGGCATCCCGGGGAAACTCAGCAGGTCCACCACGGCCTGCCAGCTGGGATTCTCGAGGCCGGCCACGATGGAGCCGATGATCGCCATGCCCACCGCGAGGATGATGAACCCCACGGCGATGCAGGCCACCGCCACCAGGTGGACGTTCTTCCAGGTGAGCCAAGGGAGCTTCTCGCTAAGATTCATGGACGGTCTCCTTTCCGACGAAGGCGGCCGCGCCCTCTTCTTTCACCTTCACAAAGGGCGCCTTGGCCTTCGCGATCCACTGGCGCGACACTTGCATGAGCGTCTTGCTGGCGGCCACGGCCCCGTGCAAGCAAAACAGCCCCAGACCGAAGCAGAGAAGGCCCGATCCCAGCTCGAACACACCATAGGCTGGCTGACCCACAGCCAGCGCCCATAGGCACACGCCGATGCCGAGCGGGCCGCCCGCCAGCAATCCCGCTGCCAACAGCCACAGCCCCAGGATGAGGCACCAAATGGTCAGCAGGCCCGCCAGCACCAGCATACCGGCGGCGAGCAGCAGCGTGAGCCACAGCGGAGATCCCAAAATGACGAGCGTCCAGTACAGCGCACGGTTCCTCTGCTTAGTGCGCACCACGGTCCGCGGCACCACGGGCAGATCGGCGATGGTGGCCCGTGCGGCGGCCTTCGGATCGTCCAGCTGGGCCGTGGCCTCTTCCTCGGTGAGGCCGTCGGCGACGCGATCGTCGATCATCTCGGTGTAGAAGGCCACCGACTCCTCGATTTCACCCTCGGGCAGGCAGGCGAGGGCCGCCCGCAACTGGGCAAGGTATTCCTGCTTGTTCATGATGCAGCTCCTTCAGTTCGGAGGTCTTTCGTCGGCGATGGGGCAGACGGGGCAGCTGGGACGGTCGCCGCGGCAGTAGTCATGGCGGTCTCGGTGATCCCAGTGGACGCAGACGGCGCAGATGCGGCAGCCAGAGCGGGCGCAGCAGGCACAGCGGCAGCTGCGGGCACGACCGTCACAGGTGCACCGCCGACCGCGGCCTCGCGCACGAAGCGGTAGATGGCCTCCACCTCGTTCCATTCCTCGATGAAAGCCTCCACGCGAGCGCGGCCCTCGGTTGTGATGCGATAGTACTTGCGCAGCCGCCCATTGTGCTCGGCGGAGCGCACGGCAATGCAGCTCGCGCCTTCCAGCCGCTTGAGCAGCGGATACAGCGTCGATTCCGTGAGACCCAGCGACGGCGGCACGTCTTTGATGATCTGGTAACCGTAGGATTCCCCGCGGCTCAGCACCGCGAGCACGCAGGCCTCCAGAAACCCACGCTTCATTTGAGCGTCCATCACGCCTCCTCTCTCATTCGCGGCAAATACCCTTTGTTGCATGATACTATGTGTTGCATAGTATATTCGGGAGCGTCGTCTGTCAAGGGAGGATTTCCTTAAGATTCGCTGAAGAAGACGGAGCGGCAACCAAAGCGCATCGCGAATGCGGAGCGTGCGGGGCCGAGCGGAGCCGCCGAAAGGGAACGGCCGCTGGACCCAGAGAGGTCGCCGGCAAGCGGATGCGGAACCTTCAAGCGAGAAAACCGACTGCCTCGATGAATGCTATCATGGGCTGCAACACATACCGCGCCCCGTCCCTTTCCCGCCATCCCGAGGAGCCCCATGATTTCCTTCGAGAACGACTATTCCACCGGCGCGCATCCGCGCGTCCTTGAAGCCTTGGCCGCCACCAACCTGGAGCCTGCTCCGGGCTACGGCACCGACCGGTTCTGCGCGAGCGCTGCAGAGCGCATCCGCGCTGCCTGCGCCGACGGCACCGCCGACGTGTTCTTCCTCGTGGGCGGCACGCAGACCAACGCCGTGGTCATCTCGTCGTTGCTCGCCGGCTACGAAGGCGTGATCGCAGCCGACACCGGGCACATCGCGGTGCACGAGGCGGGCGCCATCGAGGCCACGGGCCACAAGGCGATCGCCCTGCCCGAGCACGATGGCAAGCTGCGGGCCGCCGAGGTGGAAGCCTACCTCGAGGGCTTCTACGCCGACGCCAACTACGAGCACATGGTGTTCCCCGGCATGGTGTTCATCGCGCACCCCTCCGAGCTGGGCACCCTGTACTCGCTGGCCGAATTGGAAGAGCTCTCGGCCGTCTGTCGCCGCTTCCACATTCCCCTCTACCTAGACGGCGCGCGCCTCTCCTACGGCCTGGCCGCCCCTGAAAGCGACGTCACGCTGCCCGACATCGCGCGCCTTACCGACGCCTTCTACATCGGCGGCACCAAGTGCGGCGCCCTCTGCGGCGAGGCGGTGGTGTTTCCCCGCGGTGGTATGCCGCGTCACTTCCTCACCCACGTGAAGCAGCATGGGGCACTGTTGGCGAAGGGGCGCCTGCTCGGCGTGCAGTTCGACACGCTCTTCACCAACGGCCTCTACGGCGAGGTAGGACGCACCGCCATCGATGCGGCCGCCGAGCTACGCCGCATCCTGAGCGAGGCCGGCTGCACTTTCTTCCGCGAGTCCCCTACCAACCAGCAATTCGTCATTTTGGAGAACTCCCAGATGGAGGCCTTGGCCGAGCGCATCCGTTTCAGCTTCTGGGAGCGGGTCGACGACACCCACGCCGCCATCCGCTTCGTCACCAGCTGGTCCACCACCGCCGAAGACCTCGCCTTCCTGGAAACCGCCCTCGCCGCCACTCTCTAGGTGGAGCGCGACAGCCTACAACACCCCACCGCGCCGAAGCGCTGCCGTCAAAAGCCCCGGCGCAACAACGCAGAACGGCCCAACATCTCCCGAAGGCAGCTCGACCCCTCCTTCAGTGGCGCATTATTGCGTTTCTGGCGCATACGCTCCATCTGGAGAGCATTCCAGCGCCTCTTCCGCTGCCGAATTTGCACCAGAATCGAACTTTCGCACCAGATTTCGCCCCCTCGCCCTCCCGAACCAAAATTCGTTGCACCAAAAACGCCATTTTGCTCCACCAAACAGGGTCGCAGCCGTGGTTGTCCTCACGCCCTCTCCCACCGAAAGCAGCCCCGTGCCGACAAACGAGCCCTCGCTTCGATGGAAGGCCACGGCATCGGTACGGTGGTTGTGGGACGTTGAGGCGCTCGTCACATGCAAGGGCGTCGACAGGGAGAGCCCCGGAATGCATTCCAAAACACGGTCGCGCGCTTGGCACACTTCCGACAGCGATGGCGCCTGGGCAGGATACGATCGGCTTCGCACAGGATGCTGCCTTTGGGTGGACGGCATAGCTAGGAGTATTTCCAAAGCCGTTGCGTGGCTGAAGCAAACAATTTGAGCGGAACGAGCGGAAGACGGGCGAACCATGGCGCACTCCTCTCAGGTCCGTGGTGAGAGGATCTTGCGAATCTGGAATGCGAAGGCCCGGACACAGCCTCCGAGCGTGGACTGACGAAAGCAGGATTCGCACTGGCTCGTGGGCATCGCAGTGTACCACGAGCCCGCGTAGCCGTCACGAGGTTTTTCCACGATCCCCTCGCCATTTGCCCATGCGCTGCTTCCACACCCCAAATCTGGCGCATTTTTTCGAAATTGGTGCATAGGGCGTCTCCGAAAGTCAATCCCAACGTCGTGGCGGCGTTTCAATTGCACCAAAAACGAAAGCTTGCGCCATTTCCTCCAAGGAACGACGCTTTGTGCGTCTAGAGATGCACCGAAAGCGCCAAAACGCGCCACACGCGCGCCATTTCGCAGTGCGCGGACCACCGCGAGACGCATCACCTCGCAGGATGCACAAGGCAGCCGCCCGGATCGCGACGCTGGCGGCCCAAGACGCACAAGGCAGCCGCTCGGAGCGCGACGCCGGCGGCCCAAGGCTCGCATCCTACCCGAGGTTGATCTCGCGATGGAGCACTTTCGTCAGCACCAGATAGTAGATGATGCCAATGACAATAAACGCCACGCCCGCCGTGAGAACCACCTCACCGACCGAGAGCATGATAACGAAGCACACAAGCGCGCCCAATGCCGGAAAGATCAAGTGCATGAACAGGGCCTTCACACCCTTGCGCTGCTTCAGCTGGAACCAGCAGAACGCGATAACGCTCACATCCAGCATGGTGTAGGTGAAAAGGGCGCCGAAGCTCGGAATCTTCGCCACCGTGTTCATGTTGATACCGCTGAAATGGAAGATCAGCGTCAGCACCACAGATAGGGCGATAATGAATAACACGGCGTTGAGCGGGGAATTCGTCCGCTTGTCCATCTTCGCCATGAACTTCGGCAGACAGCCGCCCTTGGCCATGGTGAACATAACGAAGGCGATGGAGTTCTGCTGGGCAATGGCAGTGAACACACCTTGGGCCACTGCCACGCCCACGGCGCACAGGATCATGAGCCACGGGCCGGCGGCCATCTTAGCCACTGCGTAGAAGGCATTGTCGGTGTCGCCGGCAAAGCCCGCCCCGGTCGGATCGACGCAGGTGGCGATAAAGCACTGGGCCACATACAGCACGCACAGTATGATCGCCATCACCATCATGGCCCGCGACGGACCGTGCTGGGGGTCCTTGGCCTCCTGAGTCAGCGTGGCGATGGCGCCGAAGCCCACGTAGGACATCACGGCCAAAGACACGGCCGACATGGTGCCGCTCAGCTCGAACTTGTCGGGATTGAACACGTTGGTCGGCGAGAAGCTGGCCGTCTCGGGATGCTGCGCCACGAATGCGATGCCGAAGCCCACGAACAGGGCCAGAATGACCAGCTGGGCCGCAAGTGCCACCTTGTTCACCACCAGGGCTGTCTTCATGCCGATAACCGACACCGCGCCCGCGACTACGAGGAAGGCGAAACACAAGGCCAAGATGGGGATACTCGGCACCATGGAATGAATGGCGATGGCCGCAATGAGGTACACCAGTGCCGGGCTGACCAGGTACTGCAGCAGCATAAGCCATCCGGCGATGAAACCCATAGCCCTGCCGAACACGTGGCTCACGTAGGTGTAGATGGAGCCCGACGAAGGGAAGTGCCTGATCATGATGCCGAAGGAGAACACCGAGAACAGCACGGCCACAAAGCCAATGAGGAAGGCCAAGGTGGGCATGCCGCCGGAATCGGCGAATACGCCGCCGTAGATAGCCATGGGGGAAATGGGCACCATACAGATAAGGCCCCAGACCACCATGTCCTTCACCGTGAGGGTCTGCTCGAAGGGGCCGCCGCTCTTCTGCTTCGTGGCCACAGCCGACTCCGTCGCCTTCTCGCCACTGCTCTCACGCATCGACAAGCGGGCGGCCTTTCCCGGATCTACCATCGTCGCCGACGGCATGCCGCCTGTCACGGCCGCGACTGCCGCAGGGGCCTTTGCCGGGACGCCCGCGGTCGTCTTTACGTTGCTGCCCATGAAGAACACCTCTATCCTGACCGGCCGCTCCCCGCGCCCGAGGCGCGGCCCGCTTCGCTACTAGCTACGTACCGTCGGCCGCCTTCGCGCCGCGCCCACAGCGTCAGCACCCTCGGCATCCGCCGCAGGCACACTTGCTTTTTCGGATCCTCGGACGCATGGGTTCCATGAATTCATTCCATATCCTGCGCTCTTCCTGGGCATTTAGGTGACTCCCACGGTTTTCGTTGCCCCGCCGTCATCGATTAGTTATCCGCTGCTTTTCTTGTCTCCATCTGGGCATCTTCGCAAAAAAATGACTGCAGAGGACACCCTTTGGCACCTTCCGATTCACCATCTGGTTTCAAACGGGAAAGATGATGAGATGCCGTTGAAATCCGTGTCATGATGAGTCCGTGACGCCGGCCACGTGATGCGCGGGGGCCTCGGGACCCAAAAGCCTTCGAGACGGCCCGGGCTGGACGGCGGCAGGTAAGACGGATTCAAGCGAGCAAGGAGGCTCCCATGGACAAGTACATCTGCGATGTGTGCGGCTACATCTACGACCCGGCGGTGGGCGACCCCGACGGCGGCATCGAGCCCGGCACGGCTTTCGAGGACATTCCCGAGGATTGGGTCTGCCCCGTCTGCGGCGTCGGCAAGGACGACTTCTCCCTGTACGAGGAGTAAGCACCCGCCGCTCGCGGATTCGCGGGCGCACGGCGCGAGAAGTGGCGCACGTCCGACGCAGTGTTCTCCAAGGCCGTTCGACGCCGATGACTACTGCAATGCAGCCGACAACGACGCGGGCGCCCCTTTCTCGGAGCGCCCGCGTTTCGTTTCAGCAATGGGAAGACCGAGCACCCTGCGAAAGGCTACCGGTCCTTGTTGGAGCACAGAAGCAGGATGCCGGCCACCAGCGAGCAGAAGATCAGCGTGCACACCCCGAAGGCCACGGTGTTGGCCTTGGTGCCCTTGTAAATGCCCCAGCTGATAACGGCCATGGGAATCATCCACGCCAGCGGGATGATGAGCCAGCACGAGCCCACGAGCGACAGGATAACGAAAATGAACGCCACGAGGCGCAGCGTGCGATCGGTGTCGGTCATGGGATACAGAGCCGCGGGCGCCGCCGGAGCCACGGGCTGGGCGTACACCTGCTGATAGGCCACCTGCGGCTGCTCGTAGCTGGCCTGGTAGGGCTGCTGGGCCTGATAGGACTGCTGGGGCGCGGCCTGATAGGACTGCTGACCCTGGTAGGGATCGTAGCTTTCACCCTGCGGCGCATTTTGCGATTCGGTCATAGCAGATACCTCCTGTATCGAAATGGTCTACCGCCAGTATAGCCGCTTTCCCTCCTTCCGTCCTTACACGACGGCTTTCAATGTCGTAAGAAAGCGAAGGCCCGCCGGAAGCGGGCCTTCGCCAAGGGGAGGGCGAGAACATGTGGGTGCAGGCGGCGCACCCCGCGAGGGCGGCGACGGGGGACGCGTCCCTTGGAAGCGGTGCGAAACCGCACGGCCGCCCCGATGCCGACTAGAGCGCGGCCACGTGCTTGCCGGCGAGGTAGCCGCCGGTGATGGCGCGGCCGATGGAAAGGCCGAGCACGTCCATGGGGTAGTCCACGCCGCCGTAGAAGCAGCCGGACACGTTGCCCACGGCGAACAGGCCGTCGATAGGGGTGTGCTCGCGTCGCTGCTGCGACGAGCATTACCCGTCACAGGGCGCCGTCACGTCGCTTGCCAAGCCTATCGTTGGAGGCTCGGTGGACACGAGCCTCATCCCGCGACGCCCGCTCGGCCCTCCTCGAGCAGAAGCATAAGCCGCTGGAACTACCCTACGGCCAAGCGGACGGAGCCTGCAGGAAACGCCACAGCCTCCTTCTTCCGAGGCGTGATGCGAATCTCTACGTCACACCCGAGGGCATCGGCATAACGCGATAGCGTGCCGATGCGCAGCGAAGACGTCCTGCCGTTCTCGATATCGGATACGCGATTCTGCGAGATACCCGCCGCAGAAGCGAGAGCCGTCTGAGTCATGCCCAGCGTCTTGCGAATCTCCTTCAGCTTGTATTCCTCCACCGCCTCGATCATCTCCGCTTTAAGCCGATCGACATTTTGCCGGTCAGCACCAAGCGTTTCCATGTATTCGCTGAAGCCCATCTCAGCCATCTTTCTTGCCTTTCTCGCTCAACCACCTCAAATGCTCGTCATACCTTTCGTCGGCAATGGGAATGGCCTTTTTGTACCATTCGCCCCATTTATCGCGCCTTGACTTCTTCCTTTCCACCATCCCGCTCTTATCTCCGCCCAGAAGAAGGATGGCTTTTCTCCGAGGATCAAAGGCGAAAAGGATGCGGAACTCCGACATACCCGGCGACGGCGGCCGCAGCTCCTTCATGTTCTTGTGCCGAGACGCCGTCACGGTATCCACAAGCGGACGTCCCAGCGCAGGGCCGAATTCCATAAGCACCTCAACAGCAGCCGTCACGCAGTCCCTCGTCTCAGGGTCAAGAGAGGCCAGCCATTCGGTTACATATGTATAATCCACGGTCCACATAGGCAAAATATAACATATTTACGATACTATTTCCAGGAAAGTGAGGTCCACGCTTTGAAAGCGGAAGCCTGCATCCGCAAGTTCTTACGAGACCCAACCGAGATGCACGCACCGCAAAAGCGATTAGCGCTCATCTCCGTACGTGCTCTTACATCTGGCAAACACGGCCGACAGGACGGCTACTTGGCCCTCCTTGTCGGGAGCGATGCGCATGCGATCGGGCCACGCTTCGGCGAGCAGGGCCTCGGCGTCGTCAGCCAGGTAGTCGCGCACCACGACGAGCGCATGGGGAAACACCGCAGAGGGGCCCTCGGCGAGCAGGGCCACGGCCTCGGTCAGGCCGCCGCCGCGCCAGATTTCCAGACGGCCCAGCTCGTCCACGACGAGCAGGCCAGGGCACCGAAGGCGGGGCGACCCTTCCGATTCGGGGGCAGATTCTGCGCAGGCCAGAGAGCGCAGCTTCTCGAAGTGGGCGTTCACGTGCTCGATGGCCGCGTCGGATATATGCCAGGCCAGTTCCGCCCGGGCGGCCTGGGAGTCCTTATCGAAGGTGCCGTCGGCGCGGGCCAAATCACCCCGGCGCGCGAAGGGAACACGCTCGCCGACGGGCAAGAGCACGTTGTCGATGCCGAGCTTCTCGTAGCCGTTTCCGTCGGCGCGCTCCCCCGCCGAGGCCACCCACTGCCCCGGCGCGAGCGCCCCAGCGCACGGCACGCCGCGCTCGGCCAGATCGGCAACGAGCCCCTCCAGCCAACGCGTCTTCCCTATCTGAACCTCGCCTGTTAAAAGAAACAGCATCCGAAAACCTCTCGCATTCGCCTCCCCATCGCGCCCCCGCCTCGTCCTACGTTTCGGCAGCAGAACCCACGCGGGGAAAGCCCCTAGACTTCAGGGTTGCGCAGAGCGGCCATAGTCAGCGCCTCGCCGAAGAACTGGCCCGCGCCGTTCTTCACCGCGAACGCCGCCTTCTCGGGATCGGCCACCACACTGCCGGCCAGCATATCTACGCCCCAGCGGAACAAAAACGGCGCCATGACCACGCTCGGTCCCACGAGCACCGTCGTGGCCTGCGCCGACAAGTCCAGCAGGCGGGGAGCCGTCTTGTTAATGAGGGTGACCCCAGTCATGAACACGTAATCGGCCTCGGGCACCACGTACTCGCACGCCGGATCGGGCACGTCGTTTGCCTGGCTGCACTTCCGCTCCAGCACGGCGAGCTGCGCATACTCCTCGATGCGCTCCACGTGGGGAAAGTGCCCCACCACGACCACGCGCGCGTTGCCGCCAGCAGCAGCAATGCGCGGGCGATACATCTCGAAGGCGTCCATCTTGCGAATAGTTCCGTCGGGGACCTCCACCGCGGCGTCGTAGGTGCACCCGAGGGGATCCAACAGCGCGCGCTGAGCGTACCAGGCGTTCAGGGCGGCCACACCCAGGCTCGCCTCCTCGAAGCACCACGACTTCGCCAATTCCGCCATCTCGCGCAGCGGACGGCCACGGAAGTCATCGGCATACCGGCGCCGGGAGCCGCCGCTCGTCGTGAAGCTCACCCCCATGCCGCTGTCAGCGGTCACATAGGACCAATGGGTGCCCAGGCACCAATCGCGCACGAGCACCTCTTCGGGAATGCCGGCGATCAGATGGTTGTACAGCTTCCACGGCGTGTTCGCGCCGAAGGTGTCGGGGAATCGCGTCCCCGTCATCTCGCCGGCACTGCAGCAATCTCGGTCGGGACATCCCATGGCTCCGCCTTTCCACGTTTTCTCTTCCTCCTACTATAGTACCTTATTATTCTCACTTGTAAATTATACTCAACTAAGTATATAATCACCTCGCTCATCATCGAGACCGGATTCAATAAGAGAGAGGGGGGTACATCGCCGTGGGCCACACTGTCGCGCTGCCTCGGCACTCCCACGCCACCGCGCGGGCGCGCTGCGTTGTCGCCGGGCTCGCGGCGCTCCTCGTGGTGGCGGCCACCGTGTCGCTTCTGCTCGGGCGCTACCCCATCTCCCTCGCCGAGGCGGCGGCCATGCTCGCCAACCTCGTCGTACCCCAGGAGCCCATCTGGTCCGACCAGCAGGCCACGCTCTTCTTCAACGTACGCCTGCCCCGCGTGCTGCTCGCCCTCATGGTGGGCTGCTGCCTGGCCGTGGCCGGCGCCGCCTACCAGGGCACCTTCCAGAACCCGCTGGTGTCCCCCGACATCCTGGGCGCTAGCCAGGGAGCCGCCTTCGGCGCGGCCGTGGCCATTCTCTTGGGCCTCAGCTCCGTTATGACCTCGGTGTTCGCCTTCGGGTTCTCGCTTCTCACCGTGCTTTTAGTGCTGCTCATCAGCGCGCGGGCCCGCGGCAACCACATGATGGTGGTGGTGCTCGCCGGCGTCATGGTGTCGTCGCTGTTCCAGGCCGGCGTCTCCTATGCGAAACTCGTGGCAGACCCCACTGACGAGCTGGCCGATATCACCTACTGGCTCATGGGCAGTCTCACCGGCGCCAGCATGCGCGACATCACCATGGTCTTCCCTATCATGCTCTTAGGCTGCGCCACCCTGTTCGCCCTGCGCTGGCGCATCAACATCCTCACCATGGGCGACGACGAGGCCGCCACCATGGGCGTGAACGCCAAGCGCACCCGCATCGTCGTCATCATCGCCGCCACCCTCGTGACAGCTGCAAGCGTCTGCGTCACCGGCATGATCGGCTGGGTGGGACTCATCATCCCCCATCTGTGCCGCATGCTCGTGGGCGCCGATTACCGCCGGCTCATCCCGGCCTCCATGCTCATGGGCGCGACGTTCCTGCTCATCGTGGACGACATCGCCCGTCTGGCCACGACCGCCGAGATTCCCATCGGCATCCTCACGGCCTTCGTGGGCGCACCCTTCTTCCTGTACCTCATCACCCGGAAGAAGAAGCTATGAGCATTGAAGTGACGAACCTGAGCTTCTCCTACGGAAGCCGCGAGATCTTGCGCGACCTGACCTTCTCCATTCCCGACGGCACGCTCGTGAACGTGCTCGGCCCCAACGGCGTGGGCAAATCCACCCTATTCCGCTGCATCCTGGGGCTGGACCCCGGCTATACGGGGCATATCGCGGTGAACGGGAAGGACCTGAGGCGCCTTTCCATTCGCGAGCGCGCCCGCGAGATCTCCTATATTCCGCAGTCCCATGCGCCGGTGTACGACTACGAGGTGGTGGACGTGGTGCTCATGGCCACCGGCAACGACCTGAAGATGCTCGCCACCCCCGGCCCGGCCCAGCTGGAAAGGGCTCACGAGGCGCTCGCCCGCATCGGCATCGAACACTTGGCCCACCGCACCTACACGCAGATCTCCGGCGGCGAGCAGCAGCTCGTGCTCATCGCCCGGGCGCTCGCCCAGAACGCCCGCACCATCATCATGGACGAGCCCACGAGCGCCCTGGACTACGGCAACACCATGCGGGTGCTTTCCTGCGTGCGCCAACTCGCGCGCGAGGGGCTCTCCATCGTGCAATCGACCCACAACCCCGACCACGCCTTCCTGTACTCCGACGCCACCATGGTGCTCGCCGAGGGGCGGCTTGCGGCTTTCGGCAACCCCCACGAGGTCATCACCTCCAAGCTCATCAGCGAGCTGTACGACCTCGAGGTGGAGGTCAATTCCCTTTACGGCGACAAGGTGCGCGTCTGCGTGCCCGTTCGCGAGATAGAACGTTCCTGACTTGGGAGGAAAGGAAACCACATGTTGAGAACCTTGAGGAACAAGGGCCGCGCGCTGGCCAGCGCCACCGCAACGCTCGCCCTGGCCGGATGCCTGGCATTCGCGCTTGCCGGCTGCTCCAGCAGCGACGGCGCCGACGGCTCCGATGCGCCGGCAACCCCCGCCGTCGAGCAGAAGGTGGACGCCGATGCCGAGGCGGCCGCCGACGCTGCGGGCACCATCACCTTCACCGACGACCTCGGGCGCACCGTGGAGCTGCCGGCCCAGATCGACAAGATCTGCCCGTCGGGCTTCACCGCCCAGCAGGTGCTGCTCACCATGGCCCCCGACAAGATGGTGGGCCTGGCTCAGGAGCTGACCGACGACCAGCTGAAGATCTTCGGCGAGAAGTTCGCCGACTACCCGGTGTTCGGGGCCGTGCTCGGCGCCACCGACAGCCTGAACCGCGAGGCCGTGGCCGCCGCCGCACCGCAGGTCATCATCGACACCGGCGAGGCCAAAGAAGGGGCCGAGGAAGACCTGAACGCCCTGCAGGAGCAGCTGGGCATTCCCGTGGTGTTCATCGAGGCGAAGCTGTCCGACTACGGCGCGGCCTACGCGCGCCTGGGCGAGCTGCTCGGCATGGAAGACCGCGGCAACGAGCTTTCCGCCTACTGCGACGACGCTTACAAAACCGTGGAGACTGCCATGGCGGGCATTCCCGAGGACCAACGCGTGCGCATGGCCTACCTGCTCGGCGACAACGGCCTGAACGCCATCGCCAAGACCTCGTTCCAGGGCGCCGTGATGGACATGGTGGCCGACAACGTGGTCGTGGTGGACGACGTGTCCGGCAAGGGCAACGGCAACGAGGTGAGCCTCGAGCAGATCGCCCTGTGGAACCCCGACCTCATCATCTTCCAGACCGGCAGCATCTACGACACCGTGGGCGACGACCCGGCCTGGGCCGGCATTGCCGCCATCGACAACGACAACTACTACCAGGTGCCCAACGATCCGTGGTGCTGGATGAACAACCCGCCAGCGGTGAACCAGCTCATGGGCCTGCAGTGGCTGCCGCGCCTTTTGTACCCCGACGCCTTCGACGACTCCATCGAGGACGTGACCCGCGCATACTACAGCACCATATACCACTACGCCCTCACTGACGAGGAGCTGAACGACCTCATCAAGGACGCCGTGCGGAAGTAACGCCGCAACCTTGCGCTTCCCCAATCGAGGGGGCGCCTCACCACGTACGCAGGCACCCCCCCCCGACGCAACCCCGCGCTATCGCGCCGCCTTCACCCTGGGGGAGCGATGCTTGTACCGCACCCCTGGTCGGCGAACAGCTCCACGCCCGTCAAGGGCGCGGCTCGCGGGTAAGGCGCAGGATGTCCTCGCGTGAAGAGATGTTGAGCTTCCGGTAGATGTTGTGGATGTGGGTGCGCGCCGTGTTGGGCGATATGAACAGGGCGCTGGCGATGTAGGATCCGTTGTGGCCCTCGGCCAAGTACGTGAGGATCTCCCGTTCGCGGGCCGTCAGGCCGTGGGCGTCGGCGAGCTCGGCGCAACGGCCGGCAAACCCCCGAGGCTCGCATCCTCGTGCTGCATCGGGCAACGAGGCCTCCTCGGCCCCCGCAGCCGGGGCGCCGCTCCCAACCGCAGGAACCGGAGACGTCTCCCCAGAAGCCCCCGCATCGCCGAGGATCCCATCCGCCTCGGAGCGACGACGCACGTGGGATACCAGCACGAGCGCGAAGGCGTAGAGCGTGGTGGTGAGGGTGACCGTGACGGAGATCATCTCGTCGGGAAGCGCGCCGCCCACCTGCTGCCCCAGAAACGAGGCACCGCAGAACGCGCACAGCGCTACCGAGAACACGAGGTCGGCCGAGAACTCCCCCGCATGGGCCACGGCGCAGAGCGTGGCCAAGGTGAGCACGGCCGCCATCGAGTACAACCCGTAGGTGAGCCAGTCGGACGCCCCGCCGCCCCATCCAAGCGTGGCGGTAATGCTGACGCCGGCAAGCACGACCAGGGCGAAGATGGGGAGAAAAGTCTGCTGCAGGCCCCCGGAAAGCAGAAACGGCCCGCGCTTCAGCAACGCAAAGGCCACAACTCCCGCGCCCGACAGCGCCAGGGCCCCCAAGTAGGCGCCCTGCCCCTCGTTGAAGGCCGTGCGCATCACCGCCATGGCGAAGGCGAAGGCCACCAGCCCCAGGCTCGGCATGCCGGCCACATCGAACAGCGACGCCAGGGCGGGCCGGTCGGCAGCGGCGGGCTCTCCTTGCGAAGCAGGCGGCTCGTGCACCGCGAGGGGCACCACCGCCGCTACGGCCGAGCACACGAACAGCAGCCCCAGCATTCCCTCCAACGGGAGCCATCCGTACAGGAAGCACAGGACGGCCGAGAGCGCCGAAGCGGCGCCGACCACCACCAGGGCCAGACGGATGGACAACCGCCGTGCGCACACGCGGCCCCACACGAGCGCCATCCCGCAGTCGGCCACCGCGGCAGCCGCTCCGAGCAGCAGATAGACCGTCGGGATATCGACGGCGAAGTAGCAGGCAAAACCGAAGCCGAGGGCGCAGCAGAGGTACGCCACGGCCGCCACGGCCCCGAGGGCCATGAAGGGCAGCGGACGGGAACGGCGCAGGCTCATCGCCGCCAGCACGGCCGCGATCAGCGTAGCCACCAGAAGCGTCGTCTCGGCGAACATCCCCATGAAACCTGCAGGGCCCAAGGCCAGGCTGAAGACGGGGAAGCGCAGAAAGCTGATGACCGTGCCGGAGTAGATGAGCAGCGACGAGAACAGGCAGCCCAACCCGAGCACGAGAAGAGCCAGCATCCCGCGTGACGGATCGGCGCCATCCCCATCGCCGCGGAAGGGACGAGGGGCCCGCGGCACTGCGTCGGGCATATCGGCGGACTTCGCCATAGCTCGCTCTTTTCTCCTTGTGCGCAGCAGCGCCGGCAACCCTGTCGCCGAGAGCCGTCGCCTGCGCGCTCCCTCCCAAAGCACCGCCAGATCGCGTGGGGCGAGGCGGCGCGACCACTGGAGGGCATTATAGCAGCCCTGCGGCCAATCAACTCTCCCTCGCATTCTCCCACCTGGTGTTTTGCTGATCTCAACCACCAAAATACGTAAAAGCGTTGAGACGGCCATCACCGTCTGCGGGGGAAATATCGACGCTTTTGCGGATAGAGACGATCCGTTGCGCCTGCCATGATGGGGCACGAGGCCCGACCGATACGTCGAGCCGCCGATTCCGATAGTCGATTGATAAGGAGAGGGAATCATGGAACTGTCTCGTAGGAACTTCCTCGCCGGCGCCGGTGCCGCCGGCATGCTGGGCGTGATGGGCCTGGCCGGCTGCGCCCCCGAGACCAAGGAGACCGCCTCTGCCGGAGCCGCCGAGGGAGAGCTGAGCGCTACGGGCGCCGCCGCCACACGCCCCGACTACTACATGTGCGACGAGGACTGGCTGGGAGAGGCCCCCGAAGTGGCGGCCGACGCCATCACCCAGACAAGCGACTTCGATGTCGTGGTGGTCGGCGGCGGCCACGCCGGCACCCAAGCGGCGCTTGCGGCAGCCCAGGCCGGTGCGAAGGTGGCCGTCATCGAAAAGCACAACGACGGCGAGATCGTCTACCGCGGCGATGACATCTGCTCCTACAACTCCCAGCTGCTGCAGAGCTGGGGCTTCGGACCTTACGATCTGGACGAGATCGTGAACGAGTACGTACGCCGCGCAAACGGCCGTTGCAACACCGAGGTCATCCGTTCGTTCGTGTACAACTCCGGCGAGATGATGGACAATCTGGCCTCGCTCATCCCCGACACTTCCAACGTGTTCGATTATGCCGGCAACGAGTGCATCGTGCAGATTGCCTACGACAAGCCGAATGGCTCGGACTATCCCGTGGAAATCTCCGGCTACAAGATGTGGGCCTCCACCGTGCAAACCGTGGGCACCCAGAACGCGCAGCCAGTGGGCAAGGCGGGGCTGACTGAGGTGTCGCGTCTCACCGAGATCGAAACCTACTGCCGCGACGCCGCCGAGGATCTGGGCGCTGAGTGGCATTGCGGCATGACTGCCGTGCGCTGCCTGTCGGACGACTCTGGCGCCGTGACCGGGGTTATCGCCGAGGACGCCGACGGCAACTACGTGCAGTTCAACGCTGCCAAAGGTGTCATTCTGGCCACAGGCGACTTCGGTGCCAACACCGATATGGTATGGGAACTGTGCTCGGAATGCGCCGAGAACGCCATGCGCCACGGCGTGGATCGCGAGATGCTCACAGGCATGACCGACTGCGACGGCTCAGGCCACAAGATGGGCTGCTGGGCCGGCGGTGCCATCGAGAGCCATCCGCGTCCTGTAGCCGGCGATGCACCCTCCATTTCGTTCGGCCCCTGGGGATCCACGCCCTGCCTGTGGCTGAACTGCAAGGGCGAGCGCTTCATGAACGAATCCTTTGCCGGCCTGGTGCTGGCCCAGTCCGTGCGCCAGCCCATCAACCTGGAGGGAGCCATGCAGGGCAACTTTGCCATCATGGACAAGAAGCACATGGACTACATCAAGGCGGGCGGCCTGGATCACGGCGCTCCCAACTGGGGATTCCCCGAGGGTATCGAGGAATATCAGACCCAGATGGATGCCGCCGATCCCGCGGCCGGCACCGTGACGGTGCGCGGTTTGGAAATCGCCAACCGCGGCATGGCCATGACCAACGACGTGTTCGTGGGCTCCACGGTGGAGGAAGTGCTCGCGAACGCGGGCCTGGAAGGCGAGGCGCTGGAGAGCGCCAAGGCCGCCGTCGAGCGCTACAACGAGCTGTGCGCCGCCGGCAAGGACACCGACTTCGGCAAGCCGGCCGACAACCTCATCCCCATCGACGAGGCCCCCTTCTACATCGCCGCCCAGAACACGCCGAACCTGTACGGCCCGGGCCTGAACACGCTGGCCGGCCTGTGCGTGAACGGCAACATGCAGGTGCTGACCGCCTCGAAGAACGATGTGATTCCCGGCCTGTACGCCGTGGGCAACACCATGGGCGAGCGCTATGGCAACGCCTACAACTGCCCCTCGGCCGGCAACAACATGGGCAACGCCATGACCAGTGGCCGCGTAGCCGGCAAGCACGCCGCCGGGAACTAGGCGCCGATCGGACCGAGGCGGCCTGAAAGCCGTCCGTCTCGATCCAAGGTCGACATCCGCCCCCGAACTTCACCCTCCCCTTACGCGCCCCGCATTCCCTCCCGCGGGGCGCGTCCTTTTTTTGCCAGAACCAGGCAGCCTGACCCAAGGGGCGGCCTGAAGAACGTCCCATCATGATGACATGCGGGCGACGCCTTGCCAACGCCTCAGCCCCTCTCGACCAGCGCCCCAGACGGTCTCTAGAAAGCTATGGCAGCTTCTCGCCCAACAAGAAGTCGAAGAGATTCATGTGGCGGACGCCTTCCTGCCCATAGTCCGACCGGTCCTTCGTGATGAGAACCCGCGGATGGGCGTCCCTCAACTTCGCGAAAGGCGCAAGCTCCCGCTGAAGAACTGCAGGGTCGGCCACCGTCTCGCTCACCTGGATGTAGTGGAGCGCTCCTTCCCGCTGCGCCACGAAGTCGATCTCGCAGCCGGGAAGCGTTCCGACACTTACCTCGTAGCCCCGCCTGACGAGCTCAAGGTACACCATATTCTCGGTAACGTGACCATGATTGCTCTGTCGAAACCCGATGACGCGATTTCGCAGCCCCGGATCCACGACATAGTACTTCCCGTTGGTGCGCAAGCGCTCCTTCCCCCGTATGTCGAAGCGATCGCAGCGATAGAGCAGGTGAGCGCTCTGCATAAGGCGCAGGTAACTGTCGACGGTTTCGGCCCCCACCCGGTGGCCGCCCGATTTCAGCGCCCGTTCAATGGCCGAAGCCGATGTCAAGTTCCCGATGTTCTCCAGGACGAAGGACGCAACGCGCACGAATGCGGCCTCGTTGCGAATTCTACCTCGCAGGATAATGTCGCGCGTGAATACCGACTCGTAAATACCGTCGAGAAGGGCCTGCTTGAGCGCCTCGTTGGGAGCAAGGGCCACAGCGGGAAACGACCCCTCCCGCAGCCAAAGTTGATAGGCCCCCTCAACCGCCCGGGGGTCGGACGCCTCGACACTGGTAAATTGACAAAACTCTGCAAGCGACAACGGGAATACGGGCACGCTCACATACCTTCCCGCCAAATACGTCGACTCCTCTCCCGCGAACATGCGAGCGTTCGATCCCGTCACATAGATGTTCAACCCGAACTCAGCCCTAAGCCCGTTGATAGCCTTTTCCCATCCTTCAAGCTCCTGCACCTCGTCAACGAAAAGGTAGGACTGGCTCTGTTGTCGCGCTCGCTCGCCGACAAAGGAAAGAAACGCCGAGGTATCCGTAAGGGGAGCATTTGAGGGCAACTCGAAATCAATATAGATGATGGCCTCGGGAGAAACGCCCTGTTCCACCAAATCATTGCGCAACTGCTTGAGCAAAGTCGATTTGCCGCACCGGCGTACGCCCACGATGACTTTTACTACCTCGGACGAGTGCAGATCGCGAAATTTGTCCATGTAGAACGGTCGTCGAATCATGGTATCGCCCTCCTTGCCCGTTAAAGCGGTCCTTGTAGCCGACGGTGCTATTTTATCTTGCTAGTAATCGGATAAATCCCGAATTTCGAAAATTTTCCGACTAGTAATCGGAAAACCTTCGAAAACGGGGCATTCTACGAATAGAAACCGGAAGCCCATTCTCTGTCCAAAGCGCCCAAGCCATTTCCCCGAACCATACTCACAAGTGCGCGCTTCTGCTCGCCGAGGGCCCTAAGCCGTTCAATGCGCTCCCCAGACGCGATTTCGCTCTCCCCACTCCTACCAGTCAATCTCCTCGTAGATGAAGCCCTGCTGCTCGAGGCGAGCGAACAACTCCTCGGGCGTAACCGCCTCCACCTTCGAGGCGGCGAAATCCTTCACGTTGCGCGTGACGATGTAGTCGGCGCCTATCTTCTCGGCGCAGCGAGCCACCAGACAGTCCTCGAAATCGTTCCATCGTGCGCGAAGGGCCACCTGAGCATCCTCGGGCGTCACGCTCACAAGCTTCAAGAACGACAGGTTGTTCTCCAGCATAGCCTGGGCCCCGTTACTTCCGAAGTCCTTCCGCAGCAGATAGAACAAATCCGTCAGCATGCTCACGCTGATGTAGGTGTTCGCTTCTCCCACAATGCCGAGCAGGCACGCGCGCCGCGACAGCTCGTAGAAGGGCTCGCGTCGCTGGATGTGGTCGAGCACGATGTTGTTATCGAGCATCAGTTCCATAGCGCTCCCCCAATCGCTGGGCACGAACCTCGTCGTCGGAAAGCGCAGGACCTGTCGTATGGCAGGCGTCGAACGCGGCGACGCGACGGCGGATCTCCTCACGAGAGGGCTTTTCCTGAGCCTCGAAAGGCAGCGCGTCGTGGCGCACCGCGTAATCGAACAGACGCCGCACTGCCGCCGAGGGCGTGTAGCCGCACCTTTGCATGACTGCGGTCCCCTGCTCCTTCACCGCGCCGTCCAAACGCACCGTGAGTACCGATTCCATGGCGACCACCTTTCGTATGACATGTCATACATTCTAGATGGCAGAAGAACCGCTGTCAAGAAAGAGGGGCTGCATCGGATCACCGCACAGCCCCTCCTCACCTCCTTGTCGCTCAGCCCAAAAGCGCCGTTACCTTCCCCAGGAGGGGCTCGAAGGAGACGCCGCGGGCCTCGAAGTCGGGTTGTTTGGCGGACACCACCATGGCGTCGGCGGTGAAGTCGGCGGCGAAGGCCGTGGCGCAAGCCAAGTCGCGACCGGCCATGGCAGCGGCCAAAAGCGTGCTGGCGAACACGTCGCCGGTGCCGTGGAGCATATAGGGGAGTTTCGCGTTGGTGGTCTCGGTGAAATCAACCGAATCACCCCACACGTAGTTGTGGATGAGGCCGTCACCGTGCTCGATACCCTTCAGCACCACGTTCTTCGCGCCGCGCTCGCGCAGGGCCCCCATGATAGATCGCACGGTCTCCCCGTCCACGTCGGCGCCTTCCCATTCGCGACCCAGGATAATGGCAGCCTCGGTGAGGTTCGGCGTGAGAATGTCGGCCCCGTCGGCCAGGGTGCCCATGGCGGCCACGAGTTCGGTCGTGTAGGTGGGGTACACCTTGCCGTGGTCGGCCATCACCGGATCCACCACGCGCAGCGCGTCCGGGTAGGTGTCCCACACCTGCTTGATGATGTCCACCTGCTCGGGCGCGCCGAGAAAGCCCGAGTACACCGCATCCAACTCCACGCCGATACCCTGCCAAGCGGCCAGATAGTCGGAAAGAATGTCGGTGGTGTCATGCATGTACCAGCCGGGGAAGGCCGTGTGGCTGGAAAACAGGCCCGTGGGCACCGGGCACACATCGCAGCCGGCCGCTGACAACACGGGAATGGCTACGCCAAGCGAGCACTTGCCGTAGCCGCACAGGTCATGGATGGCCGCCACGCGGGGAATATAGGCCTCGTGTCGCTCGTAGAGGGCCGTTGCCTGGGGCGCATGGGTCATGGGAATGCTCCTTCCACTGGGTAATCGCAACCGATTCTACCCTTTGCGCCGCAGGCACGACCCTAGGTTTTTCCGAACGCCAGCGAACTGTTAGCGACCAGAGGCCAAGGCAGAGCCGCAGTCGCCGCCCCGTCGCGGCGACCGACGGGACCCCAACAGCACATCGGCAGAGCAGACAGCGGAACGGCGGAGCGAACCGCCGCTCCCCTTCCCGCCCCGTTCGCCCTACCTTAGTCGAGGGCCGTCAGAAACGCCCTTTCGGCAGGAATGTAGGGGGTCATCTGCTTATCGGCTACGCATTCCACGCAGTCAGACTGCACGAGCCGCAGATAACCCCAGTGGTAGGGAGAGGTCATGTACTTGCCCAGGAACGTAGCGGCCGTATCGAAATCGCAGTCGTAAACATAGTTCCACGGCACCGCGCCGCTGGAGTCGAAAACCTCGGAGATCTGCGTATTCACCAAGCCGGGGACATACTCCCCCACCTGCAGCACCCGTTGGGTCATGGCCTCGACCATCTTGGGAGCCACGCCTTCCACCAGGTGCATGAGCATGATGCGATGGCACGTGCTGTCGCCACCTTTGAGGTTGGCCTGTCCGGGGCCGTAGGCGAGGAACGTGACGTCGGCGGCCAGGGACGAGTCGGACACGGCTTCCCGCAAACTCTCCCACGACGGCGATCCAGCGGCCTCGTCATAGGCGGTGCGGTCGGCGAAAGCCAACTCGCAGAACAAATCCCCCGCATTGGTCGGAGAATCGTCGGGCACGATGTCGCACAGCCACGCCGGCGCCACAGCCTCACACGCCGCCCGAGCCTCGTCGCGCATCACCGTCTTCTCTTCAGGGGAGACGCCCTCGTTGAACGTCACCAGATACAGGGCATTAATCATCGGTTCAGCACCTCCACATCAGCCTCGCTGGAGAAATAGGAACGGTCGCGCGATTCAAGCTGCTCCTCAAGCTCGCGCCACCAGGCGGTCACGCTGGGATCGCCGTAGGCGATGGCCGCCGCCAAGGAGCCATAGCCCTCGAAGGACCAGATGAACTCGAGCGTGTTATTACTCGCCGGATCCGTGAGCCATAGCGGCGGAGCCACGATGGCGTGCTCAAGGGCCATGCCCTTCTCGGCAGCAATAGCCTGGAAGCGTTCCAGGTAACGATCGTACACCGCCCGGCCCTGACCCGGTTTCGCCACCAAACGGTCGATGAGGTAGATCATCGGCGCGGCGGCCTCTCCGCCAGCAGGGGCCTCGGCCTCCTTCTCGCTCCCCGTTTCCGCAAGCTCCGGCTCTGCTACCGGCTCGGGCCCCGGCTCCGGTGCCGTCGTTGTCCCGGCGCAACCGCCGAGCACGCCCAGAGTAGCCGCTGCGCAACCCGCCGCGGCACCGACCTTGAGAAATCCCCTGCGCGTTACTGTCTGCGTCTTTCCCATGCATCCTCCAATCTTTTCTCCAACCCGATTCGCCGGCGCCGGCCATGGCGGCCTGGCATCGCCTTCGAAAAAGCGCTAGAATCAACGGTCGATGAGGGCTGGGGAGCTTCCCATCACCGGGTCTTCCGCCGACGAATCGGACACCTCGGATGCTACGGCCTGGGCAGTCGCGCGTCGATCTCGCAAAACTGCTTATAGAGCCGCCAGGGGTCATCCGAAACGGACGATTTTGAACGGAGGGGCCATGCAAGTGCATTTGCAATCGAAGAGCGTCGGATTCTCGCACGCGCTCAATATCGCCGCCATCGACGCGGTAATCTGGGTCTGGTTCTACCAGATGTCCCACGCTGCCGGGGCATCCTTTCTCATGCCGGAAGGCAGCGGGCCGTCCCATCGAGAGCTCTTTGGGCTACTCGCCACAACTATTATCCTGTTCTTGAAATGGGATCGCTTTCCGCGCCGCTTCCATATCGCAGCGCCCCTCACCACGAGCGCCCTTTGCGGTCTGCTTGTGGCTATCGGCTTCCTCGATCTCCACAGCGATCCTCTGCGCAGCGCCCTCGTGGGCGCCCTTTCCATCGGATCGTTCTCCTGCCAGCTCCTCCGTTTCGAGAACCTCGAGCGCTCCGACAACATCCACGGGCTCGCCTTGGCGCTAACCGCGTCCCTCGTGCTGTTCTACGGACTCAACCTTCTGTTCACCCAGTCATCGCCGGCCCTCCAAGGCACCTTCATTATCGCGGCACCCTGCGTGCTTCTCGTGAACCTGAGGGACAGCGTTGCCCCCACCACCAACCTGCGCCCGCTCTCGCTGCGCTCCCTCGCCGTCGTGCCCAACATCCTCGTCGGCATCTTCGGCGTGGCCGGCGGCTTCGTGTTCGTAGTCGGCACCCTCAGCACGCCCACGGGACTCGGCGATCTGCTCCAGAACCCCATCCCCACCTACCCGGCTATGCTGCTGCTTTACATGGCCCTGGCCATCATTGCCGCCTCGGGCCTGCGCTTCCCCAAAGCTGCCTACTTTTCCCTGGTCAACCTCTCGTGGTCTCTGGGAACCTTCCTCGGAACCACGACGCTGCGCGCAGGATTCCAAGTGCCCGAGACCCTCTCGCTCGTCCTGGCTGCAGCCAGCATGATGAGCTTCTTTCTCTTCCAAAGTACCTGGATCGACCGGCCGGAGAACAGGTCGACCACGACGGCACAGCGCATCGAGGACGTGGCGGCCCAGCACGGCCTCACCAAGCGGGAGATCGAAGTGGCGGCGCTCCTCCTGGAGGGTCGCAGCCTGCGCCGCATCCAGGCCCAGCTCTTCATTTCCGAGGGCACGGCAAAGACCCACGTCAAGCACATTTACGCGAAGCTGGGGGTTCACACGAAGCAGGAGCTGATCGATCGGCTCGGCGCCCCCCGCTAGCGGCCAGCCGCAACCGCGGCTCGCGGATGCCCACCCCGTGGGATCTCTCGATGCCCCCCTAACGCTCGACCGTGCCCCGGATCCCCTAGCGGTTCTCGATGGCGCCGATGTTCTTCAGCGCGATCTCGATGCGGCCGTCCGGCGTGCTGAAGAATTCGATGAAGTCGGGGTTCTCGCCGTACTCGGCCGGAAAGGTCAGCTCGATGCCCGTGTCGGTGCGTATCTTGTGGTTCTTGGTGACCCGCTTCGCCACGGCCTTCTCCACCACCACGCGCTCGGGAATGGCCCCGGCGTCCACCGCGCGATCGAAGCGCTCCTGGAGCACCGGCTCGTCGGCGAACACCTCGCGTCCCAGCTCATGGGCGTCCACCTCGTCGGAGTCCTCGGCGTTCTCGGCCACGTAGGACTTCGCGCGGGCGAGCGCCCGGGCCGTGTTCGCCCCGTATTCCTCGGCCACTTCCTCCACCACGGTGGTCACGGCCTCGAGCACTTCCTTGCTCGAGGCCTCCATGGAGCACTGCAGCAGGCCGTCGGGAATGAGCCAACGCTTCTCGCCGGCAATCTCGCGCTCCTTGTCCACGAACCACACGGTCATGGCATCGCCGTCGATGAGCGCGAACGACGCCACCTTCTGGGACGGATTCGGCAGAATGGCATGGTGCCGCGCGATGGTAGTGGCCGCATCGCCGAAATCGTTGGAGCCCACCTCGTGCATGTAGGCCTGACGGGCCTCCAGCAATATGATGGCGAAGTACCGCGTGCCGCGGCCCTTGAAGGCGGCCTCGGCCTCCTCGTCGGTCATCTCGCGCACCGTTTGGTCCAGGTCGCCCTCGAAGTCGATGACGAGCAGGTCGCACGAGGGCGTCTTCTCCATACGCGACAACTCGCCCACGAAAAACTCGCCGATCTGCCGGGTAAGCCCCACGAAGTCGCGCTCGCCGCGGAAGTAGGCCCGCAGCTCCTCGGCGAACAGGCTGTTCTCGGCGAAGGTGCCGCGCTTGCTGTCCAGATTGCCCACGGCCCGCTTGGCCTGGCTCGTCACGTAGCGCTTCGCCGTCTTGTTGCCCAAGTCCATCTCCGTCTGGGCGAACACGTTCACACAGGACACGAAGTCAAACACATGGAGAATGGCCTTGTTGATGTTCATGGAGCTCCTTCTGTTGAGTTTCTTCTAGCGGGTCTCGAACCAGATGTTCAGATCGGCGTCGGTGTCGATGCCGGGCACGGTACCCTTGTTGGTGTACTGCCACAGGGCGAACGCGTAGGGTGCCGTCGGCGCCTCCACCCCGTATTCTGCCAGCCACAGGGGCCACGCGCGGCGCTCCTCTACGGTCAGACGGCCCAAATCGCTCTGATTGCCATAGACCATGGGCTCAAACCCCGCTTCGGCCACCGTGTCACAGAAGGCGCGCGCGTTGGCTGCGAACTGCTCCGCCGGCAAGTCGTTGGCCCGGGCCCCCTCGATATCCACGGGTTCGTGGTCGTAGGCAACGAATTGGAAGGAGGCCCCCTGCTCCATGGCGACGCGCAGCTGCTCGATGGCAAAGGCCGCCTCTTCACGAGCCTCGTCTTCATTAACCGACTGGGAGAAGAAATAGGCGCTCAGCGGCACACCGGCCCTCGTCGCTCCATCTACATTCTGGAAAAAGAACTCGTCCACGTCCAGCTTGCCCTCGGTAGCGCCGCGGTTGCCGATGCGCACGAAGGCGAACTGCGCGCCGGCCCCGGCCACCGCCTCCCAATCCATGGCGCGCTGGTGCTCAGACACATCCACACCCCACCGGGAACGCGCCTGATCTCCTTCGTAATAGACCGGCCGCCCCTCTTCCCACCGCAAATTCGCCCAATCATAGGGGCAGGGGATGTCGACCGGAGCCGCCGCGCCCGGCGCTCCGCCCGAGCCGCAGCCCACGAGCAGCGACGCTCCCGCGCACGCCGTCGCCACGGCAACCCCCAGAAACGCCCGGCGCGTGAGCAGGGCCGCGACCGGTGCGATCGCGGGTGCCGTCTCCCCTCGCTGCGCGGGGGCGCAGGAGCGCGGAGTCATGGTTCGTGCCGGCACGGTAGAGCCTTCTTTCCCAAAGAACTTAAAAACTGACGGCGCCTATTGTAAACCACCTCAGCGCTTCGCAGGCCTCTTCATGCGAATCGCGGAAGGAAACGGCCCGCTCATCGCCGCGGCCCGCACGCCCGCCGGGCCTCGGCCGCAGGCAGACCGGCTTAGCGTCCCGAGCCCCGGGAGCCGATATCGTCGCGCAGGGCAGGGTCGAGGAAGTAGCCCTCGGCCGCGAAGCGCTTCTTGTAGGCAAGGAAGCACATCACGACGATGGACAGCGTAGTGGCCGCCGACACCATGAGCAGCACGACGATCTGGTACTTCGCCGCGATGATGGGGTCGGCGCCGGCGAGGATCTGGCCCGACATCATACCGGGAATCTGCACGATGCCCGCAGCCGATAGCTGGGCGAGCGTCGGGGTCATACCCGCACCCACCGCCGCCTTGATGGAGGGAAACGCCGCCTCGCGCGGCGTGGCGCCCAGGGCCACCATGGTGTATATCTCGCTCGCCCGCGAATCCATGGAGGCCAGCAGCCGATCGGTGGCCACGGCCGAGGCGGACAGCGTGTTGCCCAGCATCATGCCCGTTATGGGCACGAGCTGCATGGCGTTGTACCACGGATCGGCGTGGATAACGCCTTCCACTACGATGAACGAGATGGCGAGCGAAGACACCGTGATGGAGGCGAAGGTGTCGGCCCACAGCCCGCCCATGACGTTCTTGGTGCGCCCTGTGGCAATCTGCGCGGCCGCGATGCACATACCCACGAGCACGAGCCCCACGAGCCACCAGGTCTGATAGCGAAAGAGGTACACGAGCAGAAGCCCCATGGCCAGAAGCTGCACGAAGGCTCGCACCGTGGAGACGGCGATGCGCCGAGTCTGACCAAGCCGCAGCCGCCACGACACGATACCGGCCACCAGCATGAGCAGGCTCGCCCCTACGAGCTCCCCGTAGCCGATGTTCACCACGCCGCCAGTCATCGACTCGCCCCCTCTAGGATCCCGACCGCGGCCCCCGTCCCCGCCACTGGGGTGTTGTCGGCAGTCACGGGATGGGCCTCGTAGCTGATCGCGCCATCGGCCAAGGTGAACGTTCCGCAGGCGTAGCCGTCGTCGGCCCGGTGGCGAATGCGCAGGCAGGTGGTGGCGCCGGTCAGCAGCGCCCGGGTCAGGCGGCTCACCGCCACGGCAGATTCCTCATCGAGGGCCGCCTCCACCTCGTCGAGCAGCATCACGGTCGGGCGCGTGGCGAAGGCCCGCAGCAGCGCCACCCGGGCCTGCTGGCCGCCCGAGAGCTGGGCCGCACTGTGGTCGAGGGTCACCCCGTTAAGCTGCGCGAGGGCCAGCAGCTCCTCGAGGAACTCATCGCTCGGCGGCTCCGTGCCGGCATTCACCTTCAGCGTCCAGGGAAACCGCAGATTGTCCCGCACGGTGCCCGGCACCAAAGCCGAAGCCTGGGGCACCAGGCACACACGCCGGCGCCATTCGGTGGGATGAAAGCGATCGAAGGGCACGCCGTTCAAGGCAAGGGATCCGCCCGAGCGCGGCAGCATGAGGGCGCAGGCCGCCAGCAGCGTAGACTTCCCCGACCCCGACGGGCCGGTGAGGTTGTACATCCGGCCGCCCTCCAAGGCAAGGCTCACGTCCGAGAAAGGGGCGAAGGGCTCTCCGTTGCGCTGGTATTGCACGCCGATATGTCGGGCTTCAAACACGGTCATGGCCCCATGCTACCCGACCCCGCCCGCCATGGGGGCCGCGCACCGCCAACCGTGACCTCCCCGGCAACTGGCGGCACCGCGCGAACCCCGCAGCTCAGCCGACCACCCGGCCCCTTCCGCCCTTCCTCCCCGGGCCCCGCGCCACTCCTCACGCGGGGCCCGCTCGCAGGCAGCCCATTCGCTTGATACCGCCGCCGGCCCCCTTCGGCTCTTTCGCAGCCATGCCTGCAAACACCTCTTCGCCCACAATCTCTTGAGGCCCCAGGCCCCGTCCTATTATTATGGAAACCATCATCGTAACTGCTCGACGGAATCGCACCGAGAAGAGGCTTCCATGCATGATCTGAACAAGACCATGTTCTACAAAACGGCGTTCGACATTCGCACGACGGATGAGGGCGACGATGCCCTGTGGAGCCTTCTGTGCAGCCTGCGGGCGTGGGCCACGCGCAAGTACCCGGCCCTTCCCCGGGAAGCAGCCTTCTGGAGCGCCCTCAAGCGAACAGGCCGCGTGCCCTTCCAGGAAGGCTGCCCCGTCCGTTTCCGTTCGGAGCTGTGCCTGGAAGACGGCGGGAACTACTGGGCCCTCACCATCGAGGAGATCGCCGAGGAGCCTGGTGCGGCCCCGCGTCACTGGACGACCGAGATCTCCTTCGCCTGGACGGCCGTAGATGCGGGCTCGGTGGCCGTCGCCCTGTCCTATGGCGACACGCCGGGCTTCCTCGGCCCCTGCCAGCCCGAGCCCTCGCTCACTTTCCCCGGCTTCATCCGGACCATTCTGGAAAACGACCGCCTCATCAGCACCGCCTCGGGCCGGCCTTTGTCCCTTGAGCCCACCTTGCTGCACGTGGGGCAGTTCAAAGATCTGTGGAACTTCATCGCCGATGGCGAGCGGGAGACGCCCCTCGTCTACATCAGCCCCCGTTTCGAGCCCGGCAGCGACGAACCTTTCTTCGCCGTAGACCCGAAACGGGTGGCCGCGGCCTTGGGCCCCTCGGCCTTCGTGTGCTATTCCCAGGACGGGGCATTCACCCAGGAGATGCGCGCGTGCATTCCCGACCTGGCCTTTCGCTGCTGTCATGGCACCGTGCGCGTATACGCCGGCCGTCCGCGCGTGGAAGAGCCCGGCGACGCGGGCCGCCACCGCTTCTTCCCGGCCCGAGACATCGAGGCCATGGGCGAGGAGGCCTTCATCGGCATCCTGCGGCGGGCGCTGGCCCAGGACGTGCACTTCTACGAGACCATGCTGCGGGCCGACGGAGTGAAGCGGCGCCGCGCCTGGCTCATCCACACGAAGCAGGTGAAGGACGAATCCGTCTCGGAAGCCCTGGACATGGTGGAGGCGGCCGAAGAGGAGAAGGCCGTCGCCGTCGATCTTCTGGAGGAGCTGCACCACGAGAACGACCAACTGAAGGCCCGTAACGACGAGCTCGAAAGCGAGCTGTACCTGGCCCAAGCGAAGGCGACGACCCTCGAGGGCCAGCTCAGCCGGGCGGGGCGGCAGACAGAAAGCGCCGACGACCTGCATTGCTGGCCGCTGCCCTATGAAGATATCCTTCGGCTCTTCTGCGCGCACCACGGCGATCGCGTCGATTTCACCGATCGCGCCTATCAGTCGCTGAGCGATTGCATCACGGAGCCGGCGTTGGTCTGGAACGCCCTGCACGACCTGTGCGCCATCGCGTACCCCCTCTTCGCCTCTCACGATGCCGGCGACTACGCCAAGAAGTTCAACAGCCAATCGACCTTCGAATTGAAGCGAAGCGCGGGCAAGATGACCCGCAAGGACAGCCGGCTCATGGCCCAGTACCAGGACACCTACCAGGGCCGCGCCATCAACGCGGAGGCCCACCTGGCGAAGGGAAACGATGACGCCAGCCCCAACAGCCTGCGCCTCTACTTCGCCTTCGACGAAGAGACCGGCCGCATCATCGTCTCGCACATCGGCAAGCACCTCGACAACTATTCCACCCGCTACCTGAAGTAGGCGCAGCCCCAGGCTAACGGCTACGTTGCCTTCGCCACGAGCAAGAAGGGCAAGCTGCGAGCGCGACTAGCCCCCTCCCCCTGCGGCCAACGCTGCGGTATCATGAGGTCCACCACCCCATCGAGAGCGAAGCGAGGCACCCCATGATCTACGACGAGCGCGCCATTCGAGAGGCACAGGCACTGGACATCGCCCAGAAGATGCTGGTGGCGGCGCGCACGGCGCCGAAAGGCAAGGGCGTCGACGTGGTGGAATGCGCCGTCGTGGACGGCGACGAGCGGGAGACGCTGGCCTGCGCCATGGAAGCCATCGGCAAGGAGCGCGGCCACCAGTTCTTCCTGCGCGATGCGGGCTGCGTGCGGCGCAGCCAATGCGTCGTGCTCGTGGGAACGCGCGCCAAGATGCAGGGTCTGAACTGCGGCTACTGCGGCTTTCCCACCTGCGGCCAGAAGCCCGCGGAAGCCCCTTGCGAGATTAACGCCGTGGATGTGGGCATCGCTCTCGGCTCCGCTGTGTCCCGCGCCCAGCTGTACGGGGTGGACACCCGCATCATGTTCTCCGCCGGCACCGCCGCCGCCCGCCTTGGCCTGCTCGGGGAGGAAGTAGGGCAGGTGTACGCTATCCCCGTGAGCATCAGCTCCAAAAGCCCTTTCTTCGACCGAGGCTAAAGCCGAGGCGCCGCTATCGCGCCAGCGCGCCCGCGAGAATCGCGCCAATCGCGCCATAATCGCGCCAATCGCGCCATAATCGCGCCAATCGCGCCATAATCGCGCCATAATCGCGCCATGGCGCAATTCCGAAAGGACGGATTCATGGACGCACAGGAGCTACAGAACATCATTGCGGCTGGCGAGAATGACCGCGTTGAATTCAAGCGATGCGGCAACCAGCCTGAGAAGGATCTTTTCGAATCTATCTGCGCCTTCGCCAACACCTTCGGAGGCAGCATTCTTCTCGGCGTAGAAGACAACGGCGGCCTGCGCGGCATAGCAGCCGACAGCGTGCTGCCCATATCTCGGAACATCCTCAACGTTCTCAACAACCCCAATGCCTTCGACATGCCCATTGCCGTAGAGTTCGAGCACATCGAAGTTGGCGGACGTCAGATTCTCAAAGTAGACGTTCCCAATAGTCCCCAAATGCACAGCTACAAGGGCAAGGTCTTCGAACGTCGCGGGGATGCCGACATCGTCGTACGCGGAAGCGCGCCCTTGGCCGAGCTCTGCATCCGCAAGCAGAGCATTTTCACCGAGCAGCGTATTTTCGAGCATGTCACCTTCGACGACCTCAGGGAAGATCTCATCGACAACGCCCGCCGCATGGCGCTCGCAAAGCGCAAGGACCACCCGTGGGCGCACCTATCGAACGAGCAGCTTGTGGAATCGGCCGGCCTCTACGGCAAAGACTTCATGACGGGAAAAATCGGATACAACCTGGCAGCCATCGTGCTCCTGGGGAAGGACGCGGTCATTCGCTCCCTCTGCCCGACCTACAAAACCGACGCCCTCGTCCGCCTCAGCGATACCGAGCGCTACGACGACCGTCTCACCGCGACAACCAACCTGGTGGATGCCTATCAGGACCTCGCCGCATTCGGCCGCAAGCATCTGCTCGACCGCTTCCTTATGGAGGGCGACTTCGCCGTAAGCGCTCGCGACGTGATTGTGCGAGAGCTGCTCGTCAACTGCCTCATCCACCGCGAGTTCACAAGCCCTTTCCCCGCCAAGATCATCATTGACGCGGAGGGCATCCGTACCGAAAACGCAAGTCGTGCCTCTTTCGAGGGGCCGCTTGAGCCCAACGCTTTCAGCCCACTGCCCAAAAATCCCCTTATCGCGTCGTTTTTCTCGCACATTGGCCTCGCCGAAGAGCTGGGCAGCGGCACCCGCGAGCTGTTCAAGAACTCCCGCCTCTACACCGGGCGCGACCCCGAACTGGAAGAGGGACTGGTGTTCCGGGCCTTCGTGCCGACAGCGCCTTTGAGCTCTTCTGCCGAAAAGCTTCCCGCTGCCCAGCCCCCCGAGACAGCGGAGAAAGCCCTGGACGACGCCGCACTTGCCTTAGAGTTGGCCGCAAGAAGCGAAGGCGTGCGAACCTCCGATTTGGTTGACGCGGGAATCTCCCGCCGTACCGCCCAGCGCATCATGCGAGACCTCGTCGAGCAAGGCGTGCTCTTTGCCCATGGCAACGGCCCGAGCCGCATCTATCGTCGAGAGTCGCAATCAAGCACCACTTCGAAAAACGGAAGCACCGCAAAAAACTCGCGGCGCTAGACACAAACGGACGGGGGCTCTATGACCGGCCAAGCACTCGCATGCTTTCAGGCGAAGGACGGAACAGGCACGTGGGAGGTTTTCACCTGGGGAATTGCGGTTAACGGCAAGTGCTATCACTTCACGAAGCGATCCCACATAGTGTGCGCCGGCCTGCCGGGACGCACCGAGAGACACGTTTATCAAACGGAGGAAAAGGATGACGGGTTCGGCGCCATTGCGGCGTTGGCCGTCTATCAGGAAACAGGCAGCCTTTCAGATGCCGGCCTCGCCGCCTGGGCCCTAGGCGGCTCGAGCACCAGAACCCATATCGACACCCGGGAAATCCCCGGCAACGTGACCCTCTCCATCGGGCACTTACGTGTTGGCCGCAACAGGAATCTTTCCCTGCGCTATCGGGAAGACGGCCGATGGGTTCAAGTGGGCGCCATCCAGCACTTCGCCGATGTGACCCTCGCCGCCATCCGGGCCTACCGCACAGGCGCGCTGTAAGTGTGCTCTCCTTTTCCTCCTGATTCCAAATATTTGTAAAAGTGCATATTTAAAACCTTAAATTTCCGAAGCACTGCGCCTGCCCGACGTCAGCGAACCCGACGCCTTCCGCATGGTGCTTCCTCCGCTGCGTTAACCGATCTCCAGGCTGGCAAGCACACTGGTCCTCCACGCTTTCAACTCGTCGATTTGAGTAGCAAACGTTTTGTGGATCACTTCCTTTGAAGCGGGAATCGTCTTCGAGGCAACATCGTCCTTGCCGCAAAACCCCGAGCAAGTGACGGCTAAGGCTACATATGGAAATTGGCTGCTCACTTGCTATCAATGGGGCAGCCTAGCTGCAACTACACTGTCGGCCGAGACGACGAGGAGCTCGAACCAACTTGAACTTACCTTGAGCGACGCAAAACATAGTACTGGAAAGGCAGGTTAAACTGAGGAGATTGACTCCGGAGGAATTCCAGGGTCAATCCCTATGTGCGGTCTAAGCAGCTAATTGCCCCGTCCAAGAATTGGGATACAACTCATCTTCTGGGGCTTTTATTTTGCTCGAAGCCCACCTCCGTCGTCATTACGGACGCTCCGCTGCAAGCAGCCATCAGCAGGCTTTCTGATCTACAATCAGAATACGGCAACCTGCAGAGGAACCATCTCGAGTGTCATCATTCTTTCCGCTCAAGCTAAGAATTCCACCGCGCAATTAGTCTCATTCGAGGATCAGGTCCCTCATCTAGCAAGAATTGCTATAGAGCAGTCGTCGTTCGTTTTGCGCTGAATGACCGACTCGATTGTGTGATGCAACTTTGCTTCCATAATCTCAGCATCCAGCTCTCTGCACGCCCCAAACAACTTCCCGCAAGCCACAGCCAAAGAATTATCCTTTTTGTCATACAGCGCGACCTCGGGCCCATCCGACATCGCAATGAACCCAGTCACATGGCTATTTTTTCCCATTTCTAATTTCCCCGACCTGATGCGAACCTTGTTAGGGGCCTCGCCAGAAGTCACAAAATGAGTTTCATTCGCAAACTCACCATTCTCGGGTCCGCTTATGACTGAGAGTCTTTTTCTCCCCATAAGCGTATACTCCATTCCGACAACGCCATCACCAAGGTGAATTGAAACAAACCTATCCTCCTTGACTGCGACCGCCAAAATAGTGCACGCAAGATCTCTGGCAGCGCATGGAACCAAAGGGAGCTGCTGCCTGCAGGGAACACCGCCAGCTTCACGTTCCTTCTCGGTCAAGTTGATCCCTATCCTAGACAGCTCAATTAGATCCTTTTGGATATACCTAATAAGCTTGCCCGCAAAACTCTCCTTCTGTTCTTGAGAGCCAAAGGCCTCGCCGAAATGCTCCGACAGTAATCGGAGAGCATCTTTGACAGCCACGAACGCCCCATAATGCGAGTACCGCGCGGAGCCCGCTCCATCGGCCAAGGCTATTACATGAACCCCATTCTGAAATCGCTCCATTCGAACCTGGTCTTGACAAGGAGCACCTGATCCAAGATGGCTTGATCCAACATTACAAGCGCACGCCATCCTCCATGGGCGCATGTGAGAGCGGGTGCGCGCGGCAAAACCGCACTGGCTACGAACCGAAGCAGGCCGCCGCCTTTTAAGCCTCCTGAACTTTAGAGCTCCGCCCATCCCTTTAAGCCTTCCACATCGAGAGGTACCTTGTCACCAGGCGTCGACTGAGAAACCTTCGAAACCGACTTGCTCAGCCAGGCAAAGAACTCTTTGAAGTTCAACCCCTTTAGTTTGAGAGGAGCTCGGCCCGGTGAAAACCGCGCTAGAACGTTCATATCAGCCTCGAATCCGATCCCGATAGGAAATACCGTGAGTTTCCTACATTCAACTAGATTTTGAACTCTACGTATCTGCTCATCAAGCATCGTCTGAGACCCGCCGTATGGAGTGCCGTCTGTCATCAGCACTAGCCACGGCTGATAGTAGTCAACCCCATTTCGCCGATACTCCTCTTTGCGATTTTCGAGTGAGTCTAGGGATATTTTCACAGCCTCGCCCATAGGAGTGGAACCTCCGGCAGTAAGGAAGGGAGGCCGACTGTTTTGATCAAGCGTCTGGAACTCGGTCTCCAGTTGCGCCGGCCCAAAAGTAACAATGCTAATTTCCGCTGAATAGCGGGCGATCTCGTCGGCGTTTAGGGCCTCATAAAACGTTTTAACGCCCTCGTTGAGTTCGGCGATCGGCGCCCCGGACATCGACCCAGAACAGTCTAGACACAGGCTAACTGGCACACGCGGAGTCGGATTGTCCACCAAGTCCTCAAGCTCAAGTAAGTTTTCGTTCATCCCTAGTCCTCTCTCTTATATATCTAGTCCATATTTTGCCCGGATACCCTCAACCATTGCATCCAAGCGTTTTCTCCAAAAATTATTAAACGTGTCATAACTCCCAAGCACTTTGACCAAACAGGGGCTAATGCAGTAATACAGCCTGATGAAGAGTCGACCTATGACTCTTTTGGCGAGAACTTCATCCCTATATCTCCGAAGCAAAATTGTTTGAGGGTGGTCATAAGAACCATAAACGGCAGTCGCTATGTAACAGCCTTCTGAACCTGGCTGTCCCGGTGCTTTCGATTGCTGAATTTTCGACGTACTTGGGGTTGCCCTTGAGACCGTCGTCGCATGCCTGCACGGATCCTCCGTGCAGCCAGCCTCTTTGCACACATCGCACTGCCTGCGTTTTGCTCCCCTGCTTTTCTCCCAAGCGTCCAAGCTCACCGTAACGGGAAAGCTCTTATGGCAGTTTACGCATTCACGCTGCGCGACAACCTTGTCCTTACAGTCATTGCAATAGCGCCAATGTGAAGGAATCCGAACGCTACCACAGTAAGGACAACGTTTACTGTCGGATGCCGAGTTCGCCCTGTGTCGGGATAGCTCCGGATTGTTTCTTCTTGGCCAGTTATGTTTTGAGTCGCACACAGGACAATAGGGGGTATAGTTATCCCTGTTCGGAACATACATCTTATGGCATTCCTTGCATTCTTTCATCTTCTCTCTGGAAGGGAACACTTCGAGTGCCATAGGGTCATTCTGCACCATCCTGTCAATAGCGTACCTATAATCCCTGAAAGCTCCTATCCACTGGTCAACGCTGTATCTCGCTTGCGGCGCAAAATGACTCTCTCCCTTTTTGAAGTTTTCGTAAAAGGCAAGCCTAATTTTGTAAGACATGTGACTCCAAATGTAACCCCACTTCCCGGGCGGGGTTCTATCAGTCTCTGTCTCTTTATGAGGATAGGGAAAAACACCTTCTGCAATATTTTGCTCAGGACTAGCGCCGCCTACCGCAGAATAAGGAGGCTTACCAGGCAGCATTATCATAAACAATAGAGTCGCTATGGCGAAATTCTCCATTTCTTGGCTTCTTAAGAAGGTCTTATAATCGCGCCCCTGAACCTCGGGCGCAGTATAGTTCGCCGTCCCCACTGGGCAAGGGTAGCCTGCAACTTGATAGCTATCGCAGTCGACGAAATAGACCTCTTCGGGAGAGACAACCAGAATATTTGCAGGGTTTATGTCGCCCATGATCACATTCCGATCATTGAGATATTTGATTTTCTCCAAAATCGTAAGAGAGAGGTCTATCAGGTCTCGCTTGTTCCATTTTGGGAACTTCTGCAAAAGGAGTTTTGGCTGGAAAACCGATTTGCCCAATTCATGTCCCTTTGCTTCGCGCATAAGATAGCCCACGAACTCACTCTGAGAATTGAGTATCAAAGCTTCCGGAAAGCACACACCCCGGCACGAAACCGGCTTACTGATCATAATCTCGAGCTTTTCCCTGCGGTCACTTGTCAACCGATCTTGAAAATAAATCTTTGCGACATAACCTTTAACGCTCGTCTTATATACTGCCCCCTCGCCGCCTTCGGCGAGTTTTTGAGTGAGCCATATACTTCGCTCTCGCTGACCGTCTGTCGCCGTCACGGGGATGGACAGCCTCACCCCTTTCCGGGCTCCCTCCCCAGGAAGCTCGCCGGATAGTTTTAAAACGGATCCAGCTGGCTGAATCCTCTTGGACGGCTTAAACGAATCGGCTGCTCTTGATTTTGTCATAGTTATGCATTCCACCAATTCAAACCAGCGACTTGATCAGCTCTATCGTTTGTGCTTTTTTTTCGGGATCCAACATGCCCGCGCATACCCCCAAACGCACGATGAGGCTCTACTGCGCCACTTCTCGCAACACGCCTAATTTTTATGTCATACCCTTTTCGAGGCGAAACCGATCTAAAGCGCCTAATTGATTCAAGATCCTCGGCTAAATTTCTATCTTGCGTAATAAATATCATGTTTCGCTGAGTGCGAAACTTTAACGCCACTGAGAGCAAAATGGCATCTGCAAAAGGATCATTGGGGTCTCCGACCACCTCGACTCTTCCTTCTGCGCTTAGCAACCTTATACGATTCAAAATCACTTTCGCTCGTTGCGACAGATCAAGCTTCTCCAGGTTATTGGCGTGCTTATTAAGCTCGTCGTAATTCCGCTTGGGAATAATTACTTTCCCCGCGGTCTCAAGCGACCGGAACTCTGTTCCCCAAAACCGATCTGCTTTCGCTTGCGAAAACTCAAACCTCTCTGCACCAGAAACCCCATCGGCTTTGTTCCAGCACGATTCGAGAAGACTACACGTATCGATAAAAGTGAAGATCTCCAAAGTCCTTCTTGCGCCCATCAGATCACATGCCCCGCATGAATCAAACAAGCCCTTGAGACTTTTCGTCTATAAAGGTAGTTAGCTCTTGCAAATGCGGTGCCGCACCTCTTTTTGTGCGAGGATACTCGTCATCGTGACTCCGGAAACGTTGCTCGCTGATTTCGAGCAAAGCAAGGGATATTTGAAAGTAGTCGAGATCTTCCACCTTAGCGGCCTGATTTATCAACGATTTGACACCGTCCATTTCGGCATGCGAGATGTCGTAATAGACGTCGCCAAACCTTTCCTTGATCCACGCAAATCGTAGTTTTTCTAGAGCCTGAATAATCTTTGCCTCATACGGCCTGTCGACAACGGCGCCCCCTGAGCGTAAATTGCTAGAAACTGATGCCATATCTTCGCGAGGACGACAGCGCAACTCCAGCATGCAGCCCGAGACAGGCGCCTCCTCCGCTTCGAAAAGACTCGTCTCCTTTAGGGAAGAGGGTGAATTAGAATACGATTGAGCGGGAAGGTCTTCAGATCCGGCCAAACCCCGCAATTCTCTGTCCTCAAAGCCGCTCATCTCCGCTAGAGGAACCTCATACAGCGAGTTGCACTCCTCGCTCGGAATGACCTTGACTGCTTCGTTTGCTTCGACTCTCTTGGGGTCAGAATCCATAACAGAAGCGCCCCACCCAACAATTTTCCTCATACTATCTGCCTTTTCGCTCTCAGCCGAATCTCCTAGCTGAACGAATGCTACGCCTAGACGCTTTTACCGATTGCCCAATGAGAAGCCGTAGCAGCTCAACTGCACTCCAACAGCCGCCACGCTATAATTGTTCGCATGAATCGTCCCCTCCACCATAGCCTCTCTCCCGATGGTGCCGTGCATTGTGTGCGGCGCGGAGAGTCGCTGCCTGAGTATGAGGAGCCGAGTAGTTTCACCTACGCCGCCTTTATCAGCTATCGGCATTTACCCCGAGACACCGAGGTTGCCCAGCAGGTGCAGAAAGCCATCGAGACTTATCGTCTGCCGCGCGGAGTCGTCGCTAAACAGCCCGGCGACGAGGGCAACAGTGCAGCGCGATCCATCCGCTCAAAGACCAGCAGCTCCCTCGGTAAATGCTTCCGTGACGAGGACGAGCTCGCGGCCTCCCCTTCGCTACCTGACAGCATCCAAGAGGCGTTAGCTCAATCACGTTCGCTCATCGTTGTCTGTTCGCCGGAAACGCAAGAAAGCGCCTGGATCCAGAGGGAAATCGAGACATTCATAGCCCTTCACGGCCGCGAGCGCATCATCTGCGTGCTGGCTGCGGGCAGTTCGGAGGAAAGCATCCCTCCCATCCTGAAAACTCGCATGATGCCCGATGCCGCAGGCATCATGCGCGAAATGCCCGCCGAGCCCCTCGCAGCCGACTTACGTCCCGAATCCAAAAACAAGCGCAAGGCCGAGCTTCTGCGTATCATAGCCGCCGTCGCCAACTGCAACTATGACGACCTGCGCCGACGTCACCGCAATCGAAAACGTAGGCTCATCACAGCTGCAGCATTTGCCATCCTAGCCCTCATTGCACTTATAAGTGTACTAGTCCACCAAACTGCACGCTCTTCCGAGGAGGCGCTCATCGCTGAATCGAAATACCTCGCAGCCCGATCGCAGGAACAACTCGCACGCGGCGAGCGCCTGCAAGCCATCCAGTCTGCCTTGGACGCTCTTCCAAGCTCGGAAGCGGATCGTAGCAGGCCCCTTGTTCCCGAAGCTCAAGAGGCGCTTGAAAACGCACTTCTTGTGTATCCAGATCCCGATCAGACTTGGCGCCCTCTCTATGCAATTGACTCCGATTCAGATATTGTCTCAGTCGCCCACGATGTCGATGGCGACTGGTTTGCCACGCTCAACGACTCTGGACTCATTGAATTCCGCAGCTTATCTAAGGGCGCGCTCACAGCTACAGCTCATCTCGGTGACTACGCTGAGCATCCAGAAGAATTAACACCTTCAGAATGGTCCTTAGAAGCAACGGGGGATCGGCATCTTTTGTTGATGAGCCAGCAGGCCAATGGAAGCATGGTCTGCTTCGACGCCTTAACGGGAACCCTGGTATGGGAACACGAACAGGTTTGCGCTGACTCTTTCGCCTCCGCTCAAGATGAAGATACCTTTGGCCTTACAACATTTATGGGAGACGGTAATCTGGATGTTGCCGTTATAGATGCCGCAACAAGTAACGTCAGGGAATGCCAGAGCCTAGACCTAGGTGTTTAGTGCCAAGACGTTGTTTACATCCGGGTGGCGACAAATAGGGAGGCCTCCGCCAAGCTGTGAGTTGTCTAGATTCGCAGCGAAGGGGGCCTCCCATGCCATCGCATCCTAACGCAAAGCTGACCCCGAGGGGGCGGGAAACCCTCGTTTCCCGCATAGAATCCGGCGTCGGCGTGGCCGACGCCGCCCGCCAGATGGGCGTCAGCCGCCAGACCGCGTGCAAGTGGCTGCGCCGCAGCCGGCGCGGCGAGGGGCTGGCGGACCGCAGCAGCCGGCCGCGCAGGCTCGCCAGGCTCACGCCGCCCGACGCCGAGGAGCGCGTCGCCGAGGCCCGCGCGTCCATGCTGCTCGCGCCGCTCGCGCTGGCGGCGGCCACCGGCGTCCCCGCCCGCACCTGCGCCAGGATAGTGGCCCGCCGCGGGATGCCGCGCCTCGCCGACGTCGACCGTGTGACCGGCGAGGTCCGGCGCCGCGGCCCCGCGACGCCGGTGCGCTACGAGCGCGAGGCCCCCGGCGAGCTGCTGCACGTCGACGTCAAGAAGGTGGCCCGCGTCCCCGACGGCGGGGGCTGGCGGGCGCGCGGCCGCGCCGGCCGGCCGAGGCCGGGGGCGGGCACGGCGTGCCTGCACGTCGCCGTCGACGACTTCAGCCGCGTGGCCTACGCCGAGCTGCTGCCCGACGAGCGCAAGGGCACCTGCGCGGCCTTCATGGGCCGCTGCCTGGGCTTCTTCGGGGAGATGGGCGTCTCGGTCGAGCGCGTGATGACCGACAACGGGCCGGGCTACCGCAGCGGCGAGTTCAACGCGCTGCTCGAGGGGCGCGGGGTCCGCCACGTCTACACGAGGCCCTTCAGCCCCTGGCAGAACGGCAAGGTCGAGCGCATGAACCGCACGCTCGCCCAGGAGTGGCAGTACGGCAGGGCGTGGGAGAGCGAGGCGGGGAGGGGCGCCGCCCTCCCCGCCTTCATCGAGCATTATAATTGGGACAGGCCGCACAGCGCCTGCGGGGGCCTGCCGCCCATGTCGCGCATCGTCGGCGTAAACAACCTATTGGCACACAACACCTAGGGTTCGATTCCGTCCCTGAAGTCTCGTTGCCGAGCTGGTTTGCCTCAAAAAGTAACCAGATCTTCCTTGGAATACCAGGCGGAGTTCTTGGCTTTGACCTAAACGCAGAAACCTGCACCGCCTACAAGCTCAATCCCTTGAAAAGCATCACATATTCCGTCCGCGAATTCGGCGGCATTCTATTCTGCGCTTCGGCCTCCCTCCCCGAGGAAGGAAGCGGGGGAACGGTCCCCTATGGATTCACCGCTTGGAATACCCATGAGCATAGCGAGCCACTCTGGCATGACGAGGGGAATTACACGTTTTCCGTTGCGGGCACTTCCTCGAACCTCATTGGCTTCAACGGAACACCAAATTTGCCTTGCTTTGTCTTTTCCGATGGCAATCTGGCCATCGTATGCACTGCGGGAGCAATACTTTCTGTACGTGACCCCCTTTCGGGGGATGAAATCTATCGGGAAGAGCTTCCAGCCTCCATCGTCGCAGCAAGTGAAGCTTACCTAACTGAAAATTCCGACTGTCTTCTCCTCGTCCTCAATGACGGAACACTCGCACTACGATTCCTGGAACTCTCTCCAACAATGAATGGTAACGCGAACGAGCTGCATATCCCCTACCAAATCGACAAAGCCGCCGTCGGCATGAGGAGCAATGGGGAAGCGATCGCTCTCATCCACGCCGCAAACCAACCCGAACGCATGCTTGCCTATCGCTTCGATATCGTATCCGACGATCAAAGAACTGAGTTCACTCTGGATGAATTATTGGAACAAGCATGCTCCACTCTCGCAGACAGCTATTAAGAGAGCTCTGATCATTATCTCTCCGCTTTCCATAGCGCCACCCCTCATTGCCCAACGGAGTGCTCGCCAGCGGGTATCATAGGCAGCATATCGTTTGGGAAACGGCAGATTTGCGCTTTCGAGGAAAGGAGGGATTGGCCAACGATGGCTTGCAAAAGACGCTCGGTGGCCAATCGCCCCGTAGACGCTGTGGCAGCAGCCCTCAAACGCGAGGCGGCGAAGCGCGGCGATGCCCTCAAGCCCATCGAGGTCGTCAAAGTGGCTCTGGCGACCTATCTGTCCCTTACCTTCCGTGAAGAGCGCGACGAGGAGCTAGCCGGCACCCCGCGCCTTGAGTCAGCCGACGCTGCGGGACTGCGTCGCGGCACACAGGCGGCCGTCGATCGGCTGCTGTTCAACGCCAACTACTGGCGCGCCGCTTACGAAACGCGCATCATCGCTGCTTGCACGCATCCGGAAAGCGCCCGGGCCTGCCTCGATGCCGTCTCGGTGTGGACCGCTCACACCCTGAAGCTGAACACGCTCTCGCCCGACGAGACGGTGGCTACTTTCGAGCGCTTCTGTCCGCCTTTCGCCCTCAACCGCCGCCGGGGCTCCCACGAGCGCACGCGCGCGGGCAAAGGGCCGCTGCCTGACTTCCGAACAACCATCGAGCAGCTAGAGCAACACGGGGAAGAACCCTCCGAGAGCATCGCCGACTTGCGCTTCCTCCTGCAAACCATGGAAACCGAAGCGGCTGCCTACGAAACGCTCAGTACGGCAAGCCCCGTCGCGCTTACCGTACTGTTCTCCATTCTGCCCGCCTGGTGCCTGCAGAATCGCATAGACCTCGTCAGCGGCCCTTGGTGGGACGATTGCGACGTCATGAGCGCCATCATCGATGCGCTTCATGATCGCTTCCTTGAGCTTGGTTTCAACGATGCCGTCTGCCAGTACTTTCACGACTCCTGCTACGAGGCGCTCGACGCCTACCACCGCGACCTCTCGAGCGACCCCAGCCCCTTCGCCGATTTCGCCATCCCCCAGCTTATTGCCCTGGTGCAGCAGGCCCGCGAGGATTGTCCCAACTTCGAGACCGACGGCTACGGCGGCACACTGCCACCATGGCTCATCAGCAAGGAGCAGCTCATCTGGAATATCCTCGTCTGCTCCCTCTACGGCCCGGCCAGCGCCCGGCCGCTGCTGGTAGATTCGCCCGATCTGCTGTCGCTGCAAGGCTATGCCGGGAAGACCGACGCCATCACGGAGCTGGCCCAGACCTCGTTCATGCGCTACACCGCCGACCGCATCGCCTCCCAGGCCGACCAGGAGTTCGCCACTTTTGCCAGCCTTCCTGCCGACCTGCGCGATTCATCCATCGCCTACATCAGCAGCATCCACCGCAAGCTGGACACCCTCGGCTACGAGGTGCTCCCCGCCGGCAGCTGCTATCCCGATCGCTGCGTGGCCGCCTTCACGGCCAGCGAAGTGGAATGCCTCGCTATTCTGGAGCATCGCCGTTGGCTGCGCGAGCGGCAGAAGGCCGGCTGGCGCTACGGTTCTTCCAAAGACGTGGAGCATAAGCGCAGCCCCTACCTGGTGCCCTGGGAGGAGCTACCCGACCGCGCCAAGGAATGGAACCGCTCCGCCGTGCGCAGCATCCCCGGCCTGCTCGCCAGCGTGAACCTCGCCGTGGTGAAGTAAGTTCCTTCCCATACCTTGGATCCGCGTTGCATCGCCTCCGTGCCGCGTCACTGCGGTGGGGGTGTCTGCAAATTCGCAAGCGCGCCTACCAGCTGATATCCTCCATGATCGCCACAACTGTCTCGCACGCCTCAGCGAGGGTCATGCTTCCCACATACGGATACCTATGGGCATACGCCGTCCATCGATCCTGCATGACAGCGTCAGAAGTTACCTCAGCCATCACCTCACGGTAGCGACCCATCCCGCCAAATGAGCCGCGCTTCTCAGACGTAGCCGCAAGGGCATCCCGGAGCACACCCAGTTCCACCTCCGCCTTCCTTGTGAGCCAGAGCGTGCGCAGGTCGTAGTAGTCGCGCGGCCGCGTGTTCGCGATACCGCGGCTCACAACCGTCTCCAGCTTTTCCGCCAGCGTAGTAGGGAGCGGGTAGGCCATGAGCGAGAGCGAGCGGTTGTCAAACATGAGTGGGTAGCTGTACTCAACAGCATCGGGCGTGATCTTGTCTCCTGTAGTCACATCGACGGTGACAGGCGAACGCATCTTGTCATAGCTGGCCAATAGGTGCACGCGTATACCTGGGTAGTCGTCGGCCTCGCGAATATCCTCAGTGCGGACGAACTCAAACGAAAAGTCGTCATCAGCCTCTACGGCTGCAATCTCGCGGAATGCCCTCTCTGCGCTCTCGTGGGCAAGCGGGAAGCCGCGAACTGTCGCGTCGAGGTCCTTGGTACTTCGCCTATCAACCCCCACCAGCGAGCTGATGAGCATGCCCCCCCTTTTGACGACGACCTTGTTCCGCCACAATGAGAGAGAGATATCCGCTCGAGCAACCTCTCGAGCAGATAGTTCTGCATCACCAACTGCGGCGGTACCCCGCTCTCCTTGGCGCGATTGCCAATAATAGCCTTGAGCTGCATTGCATTTTTGGTCCTCACAGCAGCACCTCCAAGTAGTTGCGTATCTTTTTCTCTACACCGAGTGCTTGCGCGTAATCCAGCAGCTTCTGAACGTCCTTCCCCCCGCTGCGGGCGTACTGCTTCATCGCCGGATTGACCACCTGCACGTCAACGACACGACGTCCCCGGACGATGTCGCAGAGCGTGCGCTCCAGATCGTAGGCGCTCACCTCGTTACCGTACGGGGTCCTGATCGCCGTGAGTCCCAGACCGAGCACCTCATCCGCACACGTGCGCACCTCGATGCCCGCCTCGCGCGCCTTGGTCGCCCCGTACGAGCGCGGGAAGGTCATCGTGAGTTGAAACGGCACGCGATCGGCGTAACCGTGGAGATAGAGCGCAGTTCCGTCCGAGAGGATGCCTTTGGGGAAGCGGAGTTGGGTGGCAAGGAATTCGTCCTCCCATGCGCCTGCCAAACAGTAGACACCGCGCTGCACACGCTCAAGATCGCCCGTCTTCACCATGTCCGAGATTCGCGCTCGGGGAATCCCAGCGCCCACAACCTGCGCCGTCGTCACCAGACCGCCGTTCGATTCCGCCAAGTCGACGATAGCTTGCACGCCCATCACCCCTTTTGTCCGTTTACGCTGAATATCTTCCCATATTAAGTCGATACGGACAATAGGAGAATCGGAAGAACGCACCTGCCTTCCATCCATCAAGATTCAGTTGAACTCTCCTCGTCAGCACCGTCCAGCCTCTCGCTCAAATTCCAACAGGCAGCTGCCGGCCGTAACGCACGAGAACGGGCAATCCTTGAGGTCGCTGCGAAGCTTGAAATCAGCGAGCTAACACCGCGACGCTTGATCCCTCAATTTGCTGATGACGGGCTGCTCATCGCTGAAGGCTCAGCCACTAATCGTATCCACTGCACACCAAGCAAGCCCTGAGAAGAACGGCTCCCCACGCTCGCAGCTTGGACGAGGCGGGGAAGGCGATCATAAGAATAAGACGAGTTAATCGCTATCCGTATCGTCCTCCACCAAGCACTTAACGATGTCAACACAAGTGAAATTCGAATCGCGGGTCTTAATCTCGCTATCAATAAATCTAAGCTTATCAATGCCATCGCGGTAAAGCGCAAGATTGAATGCATTGCTTGTTATCCCGGCGGTTTCCACCGGCACATAACACGAACTGTAACGAATGCCGCAAGGATTGCTTTTCTTCAGAACATCACACAGCTCATTGGTCAACTCATGCAATTGGTCTCGCTGGTTCATAACGGCAAATTTGAAAGGCAGTTCCAGCCCACCACGCTCGCGAGCGAGGTCGATCCCACACAAATCCTCAAGCCTAATGCGTCCGTAACGACCATCTAAATAGTCAAACAAATCACTGTTTCGTTCGCTGCGCGAGGGCGCTATAAGGAAGGCATTCAGAATCAGGCCAGCCACATCATGAAGAGCGTTGGATTGACTCCCTTTTACAAAACCGCCTACCGTTATGTCTCCGGCGCATTCATAACGCGCAAGCGCGTACTTTGCGCCAGGAGCCGTATGAGTCTCGAGCAAGCAAATAAATTCTTGGCTAGCGACGTAAAGAGACTCTTCACCCTGATGGTTGGCTCTACCGCGATTGCGCATAGGAGGAGCGCTCCACGCCGAGGGATGCGAATAATTCGCGCCTTCCTTATAATCGCGCACACGATAGAGAACGGTCCCCTTCTTTATCGTGCTTGAACCAAAGTCGAAATGGCAACCAGCGCGCTCCAAAGTAAGATAGTTAACAACGACGCCCAAAAGGCTAACACTATCGAGAAGCGCCTTGTACTGAGCCTCTTCGATGCGCTGTGCATCACCGCTCAGCACAGCCTCATTCAGTATATCAATGCTCTTGCGAGTGAAGCCATCAGTCTCACCTTGCATGTCAGTCAACATGAACCTGTCCGTTCACAAGCATAGGCAGTAGCCAATCACGCAAAGCAGATAGCCGATCAACTGCTTTTGCAACCAAAATCAACTGATTGAAAATTGGGGCAACTTTATCGTAATACCGCGCTAAAATCAATTCGGTTGGCATGCTGAAGCAAGTTTCAGAAACGGTCACTTTGTTGATGTGCGGTTGCTGAGCGCCAGTTCTTAGCGTGAGATACCGAGGAACTTGAGATTGTACGAACGGATACAAAAACTCTGTATGCAAAGTCCGGTTCTCAAGAATTGCAACGACCGATTGGTTAAAACACGCATCTATAGCAAGGATGGAAGGACGTATATAACGAGTTATCGAGAGCAAGACCGACCCAGCGGGAGCGAAGGACGTTGCCGAATTCTCTACACCGGCCTTCGTAATGTTTTTCTCGGCCCTGAGAATCGGAGATACCGCAACCTCGGCCGAGTTCAGCCAAGGCATACCCCCGCCCCAAAACTCTCGAACTGAAGTGTCAGGGGTTCCACCCAGTCTAAGCTCGCACTGCTTCCCTATTTTTGTCACTTCCCATCCCTCAGGGATTTCGCGGTTGAGGGTTTCGTCGTAGACCATCTTGCCGCCGCTGGAGCGGTAGGGCTTGCCGTTCTCGTCGGGGAAATCGAACTGTGTGAACCAGTAATCGTAGATGAGACGAGCGGTATCCTCCAACTCCGTCATTATCTTCTTGTTCAGCGCGATCTTGTCGTCGATGGAGCGAAGCACCTCTGCTATCTTTACCTGGGCCTCTCTGCCTGGAAGCTCAAGCTCAAAAGAAGCGAGATTCTCTTGGTTGAGTTTGGGCTGAGCGCTGCCAGTAATCAAGCCTCGTAGGTCAGAGGCCATCAGGTAATAATAAACGTAACGAATATCGGCAGTGCCATTACCCCCGATAATATGCGCATGGTTGTTAACCCAAAACCGGCCTGTAGCCCATGTAACTATGGGTTCACTTAAAGTCTTTAAGTTGTTGCCGTCTTCGGCAACAAGGACATACTCCCCGTCAAAGATATAATCATCAATATAGTCGACTACACCTTGCGCGCCGTAATAGGGGTAAACCTTTTCACGATTAGCTCGTTCAGCGGAAGAAACTGGTATGCGCTTGTAATCGAGGATATCGACCGCTTGACCCAGTTTCACCTTATTCATAGCGCAAGCCCTTAAGCTGCTCCATGATACTTGCTTGCAGCTTCTCACCTTGAGCAAACATATCCTGCAGGTTGGTCATGTGCTCGGAAAGCTTTGCATCAAACTCATCCGGCGTGAGATCGACGTAGTCAATCTTCACCTCGAAGTACTGGCCCGCACTGAAAGAGTAATTTTTCTCCTTGATTGTGTCGTAATCGACGAGAACACTGAAATCCTCCTGCGTCTCTGCGGCATTAAAGGTCTCCACGATGCGCTCGACCTCCGCGTCGGAAAGGAAGGTGCGCTGGTTCTTGCCGTCGACCTTCTTCTTCTCTCCCAGCTTGGAAGCGTCCATGAGGATTGCTTTCTCGTGCTTGCTGGAAGCGTCCAAAAACACGATGCTCACGTTGGTGCCCGTGTTGGCGAAGATGTTCGACGGCATGCTCACCACGCCGCGCAGCATCCCCTCGTCCACCATACGCTTGCGGATGGCCAACGGAATCTTGCCCTTGGCCGTGAGAAAGCCCGTGGGCACGACCATGGCAGCGCAGCCACTCTCCTCCATGCTCGCAACGATGTGTTGTAGGAACATGAGGTAGATTTCCATCTTCTCGGGCTTGCTCGTGATGTTGGGTACGCCCGCCCAGAAGCGCTTCTGGTAAGCGTCACCCGCCAGCTTGTTGCGAGTATCGGAGAAGTCAGCCTTGAAGGGTGGATTGCTCACGACGTAATCGAACTTGCGGATGCTGTTGCCACCAACGGCAAGATGGCGGGGGCTCTCCAACGTGTCGTCGTGCACCACATTGGGCAGGCTGTGCACCAAGTTGTTCAGGATGAGGTTTAGACGCATGAACTCGTTTGCCTTCTGGCTGCGGTCCTGCGTGTAGATGGTGCAGTTCTGCTCGCCAATGCGGTGCGCCGCCGCCAGCACCAGCGTACCCGTGCCTGCGGCAGGATCGTACACCGCCACATCGCGGGTGCCCTCGGGCACCAAGATCCTCGCGATGATGTTGGCGATGGAATGTGGCGTGAAGTACTCGCCGTAGGTGCCGCTGTCCTTGTTGTAGTCACTGATAAGGTATTCGAACACCGCCGCGAAAAAGTCATACTTTTGGGCGAAGGCGCGTTCGAACGAGAACGCCGCCAGCTTGGTCACCAGCTGCGCGCAGAAGCTGTCGCGCTTGCCCTCCTCCACGATAAAGCGCGAAACGCCTCCGAACAGGCGGATGGACTGCCCTTGCCCGGTCTTCACGCTGAACACGTCTACGTTGTCGTCAGCGATACCAGCCAAAGCACTGTCGAGTAGCTCAGCGAAGCCGCCCTTCTCACTACGCTCCATATCCTTGCGCTGGAACAGGCAGGAGATCAGATATTCGGGTTTAAGCAATGCCGTACCCTCAGGGAGCCCCATCAAAGCGAGTTCGCGATCATTCTCGTCCATGACGCTGTAGGCGCGCTCCACGTTCTCCACGCCCTTGAACTCGTCGAGCTGCCTCAGCTCGTGCAGGAACTTGTCGTTTAGAAACTTATACAGAAACGCTTCGGTGATGATCTTGTACTCCGAGCTGTCGTTGGCCAGGCCGGCATTGGCACATACGGTTTTCAGGCCATCGATCATGGCCTTGGTGTCAGCCAAGGTGTCGGTTCCGGGAAGGCGGTTCTCTTCTGCCATTTAAGCGGCACGTCCTCTCTCGTCTACGTATTCCTTTGAGACGCAATCGGCAACGCTCTTTACCTGAACGGCATTGTATTTCACGCCCGCGTCCTTGCAGGCGCCCACCACCAAGCGAAGCACCTGTCTGGCAAAAAAGGCAGCATTGCCCAACACGTTGCGGTTGTTCATAACGGCCTCGTCGGCCTCTCGCTTCACACTGCTCAAAATGCCGAACATCGTGGCAGGGCTCGTGGTTAAGGGCGGCGGTGTTCGCATGGCCTGTTTGTGGACGCGCGCGAACTTCTCGTCGCCGTCGTACTTTTTAGCAAGAGCGGCGTTGCGCCGGTTGAGGTCATTCATCTTCGCACGAAGAGAATCGAGCTCCTTCGTGCTCTCCACCATGTCAGCGCTCGCCATCTCCTCAATGTTCACCTTTTCAAAGCGGCTCCTCAGCTCTTCAAGCAGGTTCACATACTCGGGATCTTTGACATCAAAGTTGTGAGCGAACGACTCATAGGTGCGCTTAAGTTTATCCTGGAATTCGTCGGCCAACTCTAGCTCCTCGCTGCCGATGTTGCGGAAATGGAACTCCATCTTGCTCAGCAGTAGATTCACCGCGCCGGTCGACATATCCTCAAGCGCCAGGGCTTCTTTGTTGTTAATGGTCTGGATGCGCAGGCTCACCTCACCCAGCATCTCACGGGCGCGCTCCACGTCGAACTTGTCGTAAAACTCTTCGCGGCCCTGCTGTTTGACCATGTTTCGCAAGTCCTTGTAACGGGCCAGCGCCGCGCGCAGCTCGTAAAGTATGGCCTTGTCATCGATGGTGCTTATCTCAGTCTTGAACTCCACCATGTTGTCGGTAGTGTAGGAGAACAGCAGGTCTTTGATCTTCGCCAGGTCGGTCTTGATGGTCTCGGGGTCCTCGAACAGACTGCTGTAATCTTTGGCGGCGTCGCCCAACTCCTCGGTGAGCTCGGCCAGGTAGGCCCGGTTAGTCTTGTCGTACTCTTCGGTAATGTCGGCGAAGTCCACCACGTAGCCGAAAGCCATATCCTTGTAGGGACGGTTCACGCGCGTGAGCGCCTGCAAGAGATTGTGCGCCCTGATGGTTCGGCACAGGTAGAGCTTCTTCAGTCGGTGCGCGTCGAAGCCCGTGAGCAACATGTTGAACACCACGAGGATGTTGATAGGGCTGTCGTCTTTCTTGAAGTTGTCGCAGATGGCGCGCCGAGTCTCCTTAGTGCCCTCATCGTGCAGGATCAGCTCGGAGTCAAGCCGGTGGCGCGATTCGGTCTCTCCGTTGATCACCAGCTCGGTGGAAACATCGGGGTCGAGCTCGGCCAAACGTGCGTAGATGGCGCGAGCCTGTGCGGAACTGCGCGCCACCACCATGGCGCCGATGCTCTCGTCGCCCAGGGTGATTTGGCTTTTCAGGTAGTCATCAACTATATAGTCGCACAAGGGATCCACGTAGCTCTTGTGCGCGTACACCCTCTCCATGTCGACAAGCTTCTTCACCTCTTTAAGGTCTTTCAAAACCTCCTGCATCTTTAAACGGAACTCGGTCTTCACGGGCTCGCGCAGTAGCTTCAACGTATGGCCGTCGGCAATGGACTGGTTATAGAAGTACTTGTGTATGTAGGGTCCAAACACTTGCTTAGTGTCATTTCGGCCATCCTTGGTGTTTACCAACGGCGTGCCCGTAAGGGCGATGCGCACGGCCTCGCGGTCGGATGTGACCAGATTGGTCAAAAACGCGCCCCCATGCTTGTAGTCTCGGTGCGCCTCATCGATGAAGTAGACGCGCTGCACGTCCAGGTCGTAGTCGAAGTCGGCGACGACGGCTCCCTCATCGAACTTCTGAATGTTCACCACCGTGATTGCGGGCACGCGCCCAGCGCTCACCACACTCGTGTCTTCACCGATGCCCTTGAGCGAGCGGGCGAACTCCTCCTTGCTGTTTGCAAGGGTCACTACCGCGCCGCGCGCCTCGAACTCACCTTTAGCTTGGTCGGCCAGGTCGAGCCTATCGACGATGAAGAAAAAACGCGCAGCATGATTTTTCGCCTGGTAGTAATCGCGCAGGTAGCGCGTTAGGAAAAACGAGAGTGCCGTCTTGCCGCTGCCCTGCGTGTGCCAAACGACACCTTTAGTGCGCCCCTCTTCCAAGGCGCGGCGCACCGCCATGGTGGCGAAGAGCTGCGGGTAGCGCATGACGTGCTTCTCGGTATGCTTAATGCCCTCGTCGCTCACCTTCTCCACATAGGCGATGCCATAGTGCAGCAGGAACAGGAATCGCGCAGGCGAGAAGACAGATGTGATGATTCGGTTCGCGGGAGTCGTAGGGTTGATGGAGCTCTCAAGCTCCGCCGTACCGTAGATACTCGCCATATTGTTGTCGCGCAGGACGAACTTTTCTATCGCCGAATCGCGATCGGCCACAAGGCGCGCCATCCCCTCAGGATCCTCCTCGCGAAAACGGTTGAACTTCAGGCGCCCATAGGCGCTCGCCGCATAGAAGGAGCCTTGTATGGGCTTACGCTCCTCGTCGTCATATTCCTGGTTGTTGGAGAACACCATGATCTGCACGATGTTCGCGAAGTGATGGTAGGCCTCGTTCTTGAAGCGCACGTGCATCCGATCATGCTCGGCTAGAATGCCGTCCTTGTTGTTTTCGCGCTTCACTTCCATGAAGCCTAGATGTTTAGTGCCAAGACGTTGTTTACATCCGGGTGGCGACAAATAGGGAGGCCTCCGCCAAGCTGTGAGTTGTCTAGATTCGCAGCGAAGGGGGCCTCCCATGCCATCGCATCCTAACGCAAAGCTGACCCCGAGGGGGCGGGAAACCCTCGTTTCCCGCATAGAATCCGGCGTCGGCGTGGCCGACGCCGCCCGCCAGATGGGCGTCAGCCGCCAGACCGCGTGCAAGTGGCTGCGCCGCAGCCGGCGCGGCGAGGGGCTGGCGGACCGCAGCAGCCGGCCGCGCAGGCTCGCCAGGCTCACGCCGCCCGACGCCGAGGAGCGCGTCGCCGAGGCCCGCGCGTCCATGCTGCTCGCGCCGCTCGCGCTGGCGGCGGCCACCGGCGTCCCCGCCCGCACCTGCGCCAGGATAGTGGCCCGCCGCGGGATGCCGCGCCTCGCCGACGTCGACCGTGTGACCGGCGAGGTCCGGCGCCGCGGCCCCGCGACGCCGGTGCGCTACGAGCGCGAGGCCCCCGGCGAGCTGCTGCACGTCGACGTCAAGAAGGTGGCCCGCGTCCCCGACGGCGGGGGCTGGCGGGCGCGCGGCCGCGCCGGCCGGCCGAGGCCGGGGGCGGGCACGGCGTGCCTGCACGTCGCCGTCGACGACTTCAGCCGCGTGGCCTACGCCGAGCTGCTGCCCGACGAGCGCAAGGGCACCTGCGCGGCCTTCATGGGCCGCTGCCTGGGCTTCTTCGGGGAGATGGGCGTCTCGGTCGAGCGCGTGATGACCGACAACGGGCCGGGCTACCGCAGCGGCGAGTTCAACGCGCTGCTCGAGGGGCGCGGGGTCCGCCACGTCTACACGAGGCCCTTCAGCCCCTGGCAGAACGGCAAGGTCGAGCGCATGAACCGCACGCTCGCCCAGGAGTGGCAGTACGGCAGGGCGTGGGAGAGCGAGGCGGGGAGGGCCGCCGCCCTCCCCGCCTTCATCGAGCATTATAATTGGGACAGGCCGCACAGCGCCTGCGGGGGCCTGCCGCCCATGTCGCGCATCGTCGGCGTAAACAACCTATTGGCACACAACACCTAGAGGCATGCCATTCACCAAGAACGTGATGTCGGGCCTGAAGCTATCCTCGCCGTTGGCGTAGGGCAGCTCGGCAACCACGGTAAAATCGTTGTTAGCGGGGTTTTCGAAGTCGATAAGGCGGTAGCCCTCCACACTCGACTGAAGGGAGGCGAAGAACGTGCAGCCCAAGTCGTTGCCCAAGAGCTTGAGCTTCAACTGGCTTACCAGGTGATGGGCTTTGTCGACATCAACAGGCTTGCCGTTGATGCGCTCAAGCGCCGCGCGAAACGGCTCGAAGAAGATATTCGTGTCAGCATCGTAATCGATGCCTGAAACATCGCCCTTGATGGAGCGATAACGGTACCCAATGCGCGTGGCATGAATAATCGCAGGAAGCTTTACATATTTGTCTTCTGGCCTGCCCACAATTTCACCACCTTACCCGCAAATCCTTATTCATAAATTATATAGCTTGTGGTCAATCAGGCCTATATGCAGCAAAGCTCGGTGATCCTGCATCGGGGCAATGGCTAGCCTTCAAGCTCTGGCAGGCTGCCCCTCTCGCTCTGTTCGCTTCGGCTCGTCAACTACTTCTCCCAAAAGGAGAGCTGCTTGATGGCTCTATCAAAATCGCTTTCAAGCTGCTTCATCTCTCGGTCGCGGTATATCTCGAATTCGCGCTGTGCCTTCTCCAACGCCTGCTCGTGCGATATGCTCCCATTTCCTTCTAATAGCTTTCGCCTTAAGCGCACAATCAGATCATCGAGTGCTTGAATCCAGTCTTCCATCTTCATAGGAACTTGTTCAAGCGCTTGGAATTCTGCGTAGTCGAGAAACTGCGACACCAATAGATTAAGACGCTGTAATTCCGCTTCGCTAAGATAGTTCTTCGCTATCTTCACATCGTCCTCGGTAACATAAGAACCCTTGAAGTTAGTCATGCCCACACAGGGTTTCTCATTGTCCACCCTTCGGTATATCACCTCGGCAGCGGTGTTCTCATGAACGGCATAGTGCAGCTTATTTTGCACGGTCGCAAAAAAATTCCTCGTCGTAAGAGATCGCGGATCGTAATCAATGGAGGTGGCGTAAATGTCTGTCACCTGTTGATAGAAATTGCGCTCGCTCGATCGAATATCACGAATGCGCTGAAGAAGTTCTCGGAAGTACCGCGCTCCACCCTGTTTGAGGCGCTCGTCATCAAGCGCAAATCCTTTCTGGATGTACTCGTGCAACCTCGCGGTCGCCCATCGGCGAAAACGGGTGGCGACGGGAGATTGGACGCGATAGCCTACGGCAATGATCATGTCGAGATTATAGTGCTCGATCTCTCTGCGCACCTCGCGCATGCCTTCAGCTCGAACTCGAAAGAATTTCTTTCGAGTTGCCACGGGAAGTTCTTCATCCCGCAAAATACCTTTGATGTGCTGTCCGATATTTTGACGCGTCGTTTGATAAACTTCAGCCAACTGGTTCTGAGTCAGCCAGACATCTTCATCGCTGAACAGCACTGAAACGTTGGTTTCTCCATCTTCGTCACGATAGAGCAGTAACGTATTCTCCGGCTTCGCCACAATACCCCCCCCAACGCCCACAACTTCGCAGGATATAACAAAAAGGCCTCCGAGCTTTCACTCGGAGGCCTATAAGTTCTTGGTCGCGGGGGGCGGATTTGAACCACCGACCTTCGGGTTATGAGCCCGACGAGCTGACCAGACTGCTCCACCCCGCAATGGGTTGCCTCTCAAAGGCAAGGATATATATTACTCTGATCCCAGCCAATTGCAAGAAAAAAATTCCCTACGCCAATGACAGCACAATTCCTGCACACAAAAGCTTCCGCTTGATCTTTGGAGATGAGCAGAATCAGCTTTGCTGGACAAAAAGGCCTCGAGTGAGCTCGTTTTTGCGATATTTTCTCTTGAAATATCTGTTATTCGTTAATTTCAACCGATGCGGCAGCCCATATTCCTTCTTTTACGCCCGAAAATCAGCCCAAAAACAGCGCGCGCCGCTCACTCGAGGCCTTTTTGTCCCAAAATCTGGAAACTGCTCGCCCGTGCTATGATGCAACAGCTATGGTTTCCCTCATGCGACATACTAACGTGCCCCCGTGGGTCTACAAGGCCGCGCTGCTCCTGTCGGCAGCCATTTGGGGCATGGGCACCGTGGTCATCAAGTCCACCGTCGACGCCTTCCCGCCCTCGTGGCTCGTCGGCGTGCGCTTCCTGGGGGCCGGCCTCATCTTAGGAGCCGTCACCCTGCCGCGCATCCGCCAGGCCTACGCCCGCAACAAGCGCGGGCACCTGCGCGACGGCGCCGTGCTCGGCGCGCTCCTGTTCGCCTCCTACTGGTGCAACTCCACCGGGCTTACCGACACCACAGCCTCCAACAGCTCGTTTCTCACCACGCTCTATGTGGTCATCATCCCGTTCCTCGGCTGGATCATCATCGCGAAGCGGCCCACCCGGTTCAACATCGCCGCCGCCCTGCTCTGCGTTGCAGGCGTTGCCTGCGTGGCCTACGGCGGCGACGGCGCCTTCTCGCTGCGCTTCGGCGACCTCATCACCCTGGCCTCGGCGTTCTTCCTCAGCCTGCACGTGCTGTACACGGCGAAGTACGCCCCGGGCCGCTCCATGACGCTGCTCACGGTCATCCAGTTCGTCACCGCCGGCATCCTCGGCCTCATCGTCGGCGCTGTCACCGAGCCCACGCCGCGCTTCGCCGCCCTCGGCGCCGACACGTGGATCAGCCTTGTCTACATCACGGTATTCGCCAGCTGTGTGGCCCTGGGCCTCCAGAACATGGCCGTGGCCCGGGTCGATCCCGCCCAGGCGTCGCTGTTTCTGGCCACCGAATCGATCTTCGGCGTCACGTTCTCCATCCTGCTGCTCGGCGAAGTGCTCACCCTCTCGTCGTTCGCCGGCTTCGCCCTCATCTTCGCCGGCATCGTTATCAGCGAATACCTGCCCCTGCGAGCCGAGAAGAAAGCTGCGGAACGGGATGAAGGCCTCACCGCTCCAGCCAGCCAGGATTATACCCTCCAAGCAAAAGCGGCAGCCGAAGCCGCCGCCCTCGAACTTGACGAAGCCGACACTGCCCTAAGATAGGGCACGCAAGTCAACGAACAAGGGCCGATCACGGCACAGGCGGTGCGATATTCCGGCCGCTCTCGAAATTACTCTCTATTCACTCTCGAAGTCGCACCCTCTATCGAGAGCATTTTCGAGAGTGAATAGAGAGCGGATCGAGAGTGCTGCAAAAAAGGAGCCAACCTGGGTCGGCTCCTTTGAGAACAGCACTACGGTCGTGAATGCAGAAATGAACTTTTACTCCCGGCCGTCCCAGCAGTAGGTGCAGATCTTCTCCGGGTCGATGCCGATGGCCTCGATCATACCCTGGAGGCTCTGGTAGCTCAAAGAGTCGAAGCCCATGTCCTCGCAGATGGTCTTCAGCAGGCACGCTCCGCGCTCGGTGGTGGCGTCGGCGTACTCGTCCAGATGCGCCACGCCCTCTTCGCCTTCCAACTGGTCCACTACACGGCGGGCGATGAGGTCCATGTCCGATTTGCTCGACGAGAAGCTCAGGTATTTGCAGCTGTACATGATGGGCGGGCAGGCGCTGCGCATGTGCACCTCGGCCGCACCCGAATCGTACAGGAAGTTCACCGTCTCGCGCAGCTGGGTACCGCGCACAATGGAATCGTCCACGAACAGCAGCTTCTTGTCGCGGATGAGCTCGGGCACCGGCACCTGCTTCATGTTGGCAATCTTGTTGCGCAGGTCCTGGTTGGCCGGCATGAAGGAGCGCGGCCAGGTGGGCGTGTACTTGATGAAGGGGCGCCCGAAGGGCATGCCGCTTTCCGTGGAGTACCCGATGGCATGGGGCACGCCGGAGTCGGGCACGCCGGCCACGTAATCAACCTGGGGCTGAGTGCCGCGGGCGGCCTCGTCGCGGGCCATGATGGCGCCGTTGCGATAGCGCATAACTTCCACGTTCATGCCCTCGTAGTTGGAATTGGGGTAGCCGTAGTACACCCACATGAAGGCGCACATCTTCATCTCGTCACGGGCTGGGGCGAGCACCTCCACCGCATCGGGCGTCAGCCGCACGATCTCGGCCGGCCCCAGCTCGTACTCATCGTGGTAGCCCAGCTTGTGGTACGCGAAGCTCTCGAAGGCCACGCAATGGCCGTTCTCGTCGCGCCCCACCAGCACGGGCAGGCGCCCCATGAAGTCACGGGCCGCAATGAGATCGCCCGCATCGGTCATGATGAGCAGCGTGAGCGACCCGTCCACCTTCGACTGGGCGTACTGAATACCGCTGACCAGGTCGTCCTTCTGGTTGATGAGGGCCGCCACCAGCTCGGTGGAGTTCACCGCGCCGGAGCTCAAGGCCATAAACTGGGTCGTACGTCCCGAGAAGTACTCCTCTACCAGCTCCTCGGCATTGTTGATGGCGCCGATGGTGGTGATGGCGAAGGTGCCCAAGTGCGAGCGCACCAGCAGCGGCTGGGGGTCGGCATCGGAGATGCAGCCGATGGCGCTCGTGCCGTGGAAGCGCACGATATCGTCCTCGAACTTCGTGCGGAACGGCGTGTTCTCGATGGAATGAATCTGGCGCTGGAACCCATCGGCGTGATCGCGCACGATCATACCCGCCCGTCGCGTACCCAAATGGGAATGGTAGTCCACACCGAAAAACACATCCAGCACCACGTCGCGCTGGGAAACCGCACCGAAGAAGCCGCCCACGAAATCCTCCATCTCAGAAAGATTGCCTAACACAGCCAGTATAAATGGTGCGACTGCGCGAATGTTGCCCGCCTGTTAAACGGACGAAAGAATCTACGAGGACGATGTCGGGGCAATGCTACTCGACGGAGTACCGACGCTGCCGATGGGCCGCCAGCGCCTGCGGCTCCAAATCGCACCCGATGCCATGCTCGTGGCCCGGTGCGTTCAGCGTGATGATGCCCTGGGGCGCTTCGTAGGCCGGAACCGTGAGGTCGGCATCGAAATAGCGGGCCGTAGCGCCCAAATCGCCGGGAATGACCACGCCGGGCAGCGTCTGGAACGCCGCGTGGGCGAATCGCGAGATACCGGTGTCATACATGCCGCTCATGCACACCTCGCGGCCTTCCGACAGCGCGTGATGCACGAACTCAAGAGAGCGCTGAATGCCGCCGAACTTCCCGATCTTCACCATAGCGCAGCGCAGCTCGGGGTAGGCGAACATGCGCTCGGCCTCCTCGGCATTCAGGAAGGACTCGTCCACGCAGATGGGCATGGCCAGCGTATGCTGAAACGACGCGAGCCGCGCTAACCCATGCTCGTGGCGGCTCACCCCGGCCGATGCCAGGTCAAGCGGCTCCTCGATCCACCCGATGTCGAGCGAGTCGTAAGCGCGCAGCTCGGCCATATGATGCAGGCTGAAGCTTTGGTTCGCATCCAGGGTAATGAGCAGCTCAGGGAAGGCCCGGCGCACAGCGCGCACGGCCGGCAATCCCTTGCCAGGTGCCACCTTCAGCTTAATGCGCCGATAGCCTTGGCGCACGCAATCGCGTACCTCGGCCACGGTTCGGGCCGGTGTTCCCATGCCCACCACCGCGCCGCTGTACACCTGACGCGGTCGAGTACGCCGGGCAGGCAGCGCGGCCTGTCCCACTGCCGGCGGCTCTTCCTCGCAGAAGGCGGCCACGCGGGTGAGCCGATCGAATTCCTCGCCGAGCAGCGCCCACAGCGGCTGCTCAACCACCTTCCCGTATAAATCCCAGCAGGCCATCTCGATGGCGCTCATGGCCATAGGGAAGCGCTCCATGCCCTCAATAGAGACTAGGTCAGCTGCCACTTCCCGCGGGTGCAGGTAGGTGCCGGCGATAACCCGGGGCGCCAGCACCTCGCGCATCACCTGGATATCGTCGCCGAGGGTCTCGGGAAGGTACCAGTCGGTATCGAAGGCCGTGCACTCGCCGAGCCCCACACGGCCCTTCTTGTCCACTACCTCCACGATAACCGACTCGCGGTAGGTCAGCGTCTCCTTCGGCGTCTTGAAGGGCTTCGAGAACGGCAGCCGCACCCGGTGCAGCACCACTTTCTTCACATCGATGTGCTGGCGAAAGAGCCCCTCGCAGGCCGTGCGATCGATCTTGCCGATGCCCGTGCGCGGCATATCGTCCACAATGCAGATCTGCTCGGGAATATAGAGCCGCGACAGGCGCCGGGCCAGCGCGTCCTTGATGATGCCCGCCGAAAGCGGGGGTGCGCCGGGTGCCAGTTCCACAACCGCAGCCGGGCGACGGCCCCAGCGCACGTCGGGCACGCCGAACACGTAGGCATCGGCCACGCCCGGAATGCGCACAAGCGCGTCCACGATCTCGGCCGGGTACACGTTCTCGCCGCCCGACACGAACATGTCGGCCGTGCGCTCGCGAATGTAGAGGCACCCCTCGTGGAGGGCCGCCGTGTCGCCGGTGAGGAAGAACCCGTCCACCGTGAAGGCCGCCCGCGCGTTCACATAGCCCCCGAACACACCCGGCCCTCGCAGGGCCAAACGCCCGAACCCTTCCGCGTCGGGCTCTACAATGCGCGCCGAGTAACCGGGCAACAGCCGCAAACCGCCCGTGAACTGCGACGTGATGAGCGTATTGGCCACCTGACTGGACGTCTCGGTCATGCCATAGCTGGCAAACACGCGCGCCTTCGCGGCCAAGGCCTGGGCCACCGTATTCGCGTTCAGAGGGCCGCCTCCGAGCAGGATGCACTGGTAGGCCCCCAAAGCAGCGCCGCCGTGGCGCACCATATCCTGCAGCATCTTATCCACCACGGAAATGTGAGTCGCATGCAGCTCGGCGGCGTCGCGCAGCACCTGGGCCGCGTCGAAGCCCTCGTAGATGCGCAGCGGCCAGCGGCTGCACACGCTGCGCACGAGTACCTGGAAACCACCCACGTGGAAGAACGGAAGCACTGCCTGCCACAGGCCCCGGCTCAAGCTGCGGGGCGAGAGCACGCGGTTGGAAGCCTGAGCCGCTTCCACCAGGTTGGTCCAGGTCAGCTCAGCGCCCTTGGGCTTTCCCGTTGTTCCGGAGGTGAACATGATGAGCGCCCGATGATCGGGATCGAAGGTGTGGGCCGCCCGTTCCGCGAAATGGATGGCATCTTCCACCACCCCGCCAAGGGAATCATCCACGCGCCCCATCCGCGCATCGCCGCGCAGAAGCGAGTTGCACACCTGCTCGAACAGGCGCGGTTCGCTGTCGGCATCAACCCGGTGGGCAATGCGCACGCCGCAACGCTCCAGCTCCAGCAGCCGCGTCAGCTTCTCGGCGTCGGTGAGCCGATGGTTCAGCGCCACCAGCCCGAATCCGCCATAGGCCGCCGCCAGCGCCAGAATAACGTACAGCGGGCAGTTCGGCAGATCGACCGCCACCATGTCACCTGGGAAAACGCCCTTGTCGCGCAGCCGGCGCGCCAGCTGAGCCGCCAAGAGCCGCGTCTGGCGATAGGTAAACGACATCTCCTCCCCCGCGCGATTCACGTAGGAGAAGAACACCGACTCGGGGCGCGCCTGCGCGGTACTTTCGAAAATGTCGATCATCGGGCCGAGGAGATCCTACGGAAACTTCGGGAACTGGGTGAAGTCGGGAGCGCGCTTCTCCTTGAAGGCGTCGCGGCCCTCCTTGGCCTCATCGGTGGTGTAGTACAGAAGCGTGGCGTCGCCGGCCAGCTGCTGAATGCCCGCAAGCCCGTCGGTGGCGGCGTTGAACGAGGCCTTCATGAAGCGCAGGGCGGTCGGCGAGAACTGCATCATCTCGGCAGCCCAATCCATACACTCCCGCTCCAGGTCGTCGAAGGGCACTACCTTGTTCACCAGGCCCATCTCCAGCGCCTCGGCGGCCGTGTACTGGCGGCAGAGGTACCAGATCTCGCGGGCCTTCTTCTGACCCACGATGGCGGCCAGATACCCCGCGCCGTAGCCAGCGTCGAAGGAGCCCACCTTAGGGCCGGTCTGGCCGAACTTCGCCGTATCGGCGGCAATGGTGAGGTCGCACAGGATGGAGAGCACGTGCCCCCCGCCGATGGCGTAGCCATTCACCATGGCGATGACGGGCTTGGGCACCACGCGGATGAGCCGCTGCAAATCGAGCACGTTCAAGCGCGGGATGGAGTCCTCGCCCACATAGCCGCCGTTGCCGCGGATCTTCTGGTCGCCGCCGGAGCAGAACGCCTCGTCCTCGTGGGCACCGCCGTGGTTCACGCCGGTGAGCAGGATAACCCCCACGCTCGCATCGTCGCGCGCCTCGGAGAAGGCGTCGTACATCTCCATAACCGTCAGCGGCGTAAAGGCATTGCGCCGCTCGGGCCGGTTGATGGAGATTTTCGCCACGCCGTCGCACAGCTCGTAGCGAATCTCGCGATACTCCTTGCCGACCTTCCAATCGTAGGTGCTCAAATTCTCATCCTTCCCGCAAGCGCCCGAAAAGAGGCGCATTTATCTAACCAGTCATAATACCGCAGAAACCTGTTACGAGCGGGAGAAGCAACTGCGCTTTAGAGAAAGCGTCCCCATGAAAACCCCGACGGCAACGCCCCGACGAGCGGCCCTTCCCTCAACCAAGCGACCCACATCAAAGAGAATCCCGCTGATCCCGAGAACGAAGAGGGCGCTCAAAGGGGCGCCCTCTTCTCATTGGCTTAAGCGCTCGTCTCGATGGCCACCCCGGGCGAAGTCGGCGGCGCGAAGGGAATATCTTGTCGCCTACAGGCCCTCGGACTCGAAGCGCTTCTTCAGGGCCTCCTGGTGGATGGCGTGCTGCAGGGCCACGTCCTTGGACACCGTACCCTCCTTCACGAGGCGGTGCAGGCTCTGGTCCATGGTGCGCATGCCGGCGCGGGACGAGCTGGCGATAACCGAGTCGATCTGGTGCGTCTTCTCCTCGCGGATGAGGTTGCGGATGGCCGGCGTGGCCGTCATGATCTCGAACACGGGCACAATGCCGCCGGTCACCGTCGGCACGAGCTGCTGGCTCACAACCGCCTGCAGCACGAGGGACAGCTGCATGCGGATCTGGCGCTGCTGGTTGGCCGGGAACGCATCGATGATGCGGTCGATGGTGCTGGCCGCGCCGGTGGTATGCAGCGTGGAGAACAGAAGCTGCGCCATTTCGGCGGCAGTCATGGCCGTGCCGATGGTCTCCTGGTCGCGCATCTCGCCGAGCAGGATCACATCGGGGCTCTCGCGCATGGCGCTTCGCAGCGCCTCGGCGTAGGTGGCCACATCGGAGGGAATCTCACGCTGGGTGACGATGCATCCCTCGTGGCGATGCACGTACTCGATGGGGTCTTCCATGGTGATAATGTGCCCCGTACGGTTCTTGTTCAGCTTGTCGATAATGCAGGCGAGCGTGGTAGACTTGCCGGCGCCGGCCGGGCCCGTCACCAGCACGAGGCCCTTCTGGAAGTCGGCGCAAGCCATCACGTCTTCGGGGATGTGGTAGTCGGCGGGGTTGGGCAGCGTGAAGGGAATGACGCGAATAACAGCGCCCAGGCTGCCGCGCTGGCGGAACACGTTCACGCGGAAACGGCCCATGCCGGCCACGGCGAAGGAGAAGTCGTCGTCGTGGTTGTGGCCGTCCAGGAAGATGGCCACATCGCGACCAGATAAACGGTAGATAGCCTCCACGAGCTCCTTGGTGTTCGCAGGCATGAGCGGTGCCATGTCCAGGCGCACCTGGCGGCCGTCGGCAGTGTAGGTGAGCGGCAGACCGGCCACGATGAACACGTCGGAAGCCTTCTGGTTGATCATTTCCTGCAGCAGTGTCTTCAGTTCCATAGGTTCGCTTTCTCCTCGCTCTACCCGAGCCACAGGTTCTCGCCTGTGCCGTCGTCGGTCCATTGGGTCGTCATCTTCCATTGCTCGATGCGATAGGTGTCGTTGTCGTTGATGCGCAGGGCCACCGCCAAGGAACGGCCGCTTTCCAGCGAGAACGTGGCGGTGATGAGGCTCCCGTCGAAGGAGCCCGTCACGGTAACTGGGTCTCCGGCCGGGCACTCGATCACCATGAGGCTGCCGCCCTCATCGGCGGTCGCGCCCGAAACGCCCTCGTCCTCGATGGTCTCGCCGGCAGCCGGGGCAGCCTCGCTCGCATCGGCAGCCGCTTCCGCATCGGCGGCGGCCTCGGTCACGCCATAGGTGCTCAGCACCTCGTCCAGCGCGGATGACCCGCCCTCGGCCAGGGCCGCATCCACCGCTGCCACGAACTCCTGCCCCGCCGTTTCCAGCGCATAGGTCTCGGTGGTCGTTTGCGCTTGGCGCTCGGTAATGGACAGCTCGGCCCGGGCCGTGGTAAGCGAGAGCACCGCCAGCACCGCCAGACACAAGATAATGATCAGAGTGAACAGGCTGATGGGGCCGATGCGCACCGATCCATGGGGCTTAGCCACGGGACACCACCCCCTCACCGCCGGGCACATAGGCCGCCGTCTCCAAGGTGTACACCGGCGCCTCATCCCACCGCTGGAAGCACAGGCCGCCCGGCCCCTCCACCATGACGCCCTCTTCCATCATCTGGGCAGGATCGGACAGCACGCGCTCCTGCCATACTTCCAGCGTCAGGTAGTGCATCGCGCCGGCACCTGTCTCCTCTTCGATGAAATCGCAGCTGATCCTGAGAACGCTCTCACCATTGGGAACGGCATCGAGCGAAGCCGAGAACCAGCGGTCGGACTCAGGGTCGGAGGCATAGGCCTGCTCGAACGCCACGGGATCGGCGGAGTACTCCTCGGCCGCATTCGAGGCCAGCACGATGGCGTCCAGAAGGTCGGCACTCTGCCGCCCCGCCCGATCGGCGTCGGCGTTCAGCTCCATGAGCACGGCGAGCGAGCCGGTCAGAAACACCAGCAAGAGCAGGGCTTCCACGATGAATGCCGCACCGGGCCATACGCGCCGCTCCGCACGGCGACGGCCCACGTACTGGTGGTAGCGCTCCATGCGCCCATCGGCGGCCGATGTGCCCTGAGCATGGGCGGCCACCGAGTAATCGCTCATGGTGCGGCGCTTCCTGCTTCCCTCGGCCATTACTGCTCACCTCCCGCGCTGCGCAGGGCCACGGATGCCTCGCCGGCATCGGTGACAATGGTCAGAAGGCCGTCTCTATAGGAGAAATCGAACACCGAGGAGCGCACGATGGGCGTGGCCTTTCCCGGCTCGTAGGGCGCGTCGGCCAGCGTGTACTCTTCCATAATGACGCCGTCGTAGCGATACAGACGCGTCTCATACACGCCGGAAGGAAGCGTCTCCCGCAGCACGAGAGCGGGGCCGTCCAGCTTGTTGCCCTCCACCTCGCGCACCTCGGCTGCAAGGGACATCGCACCGCCAGCCCCGGCTACGGCCTCCTCAATCTCGATGGCCTCGTCGGTCACCCAGGCCCGGACCACCGCCCCGACCTGGTCGTTGGCGCGCACATCGTTGGCCAGAAGCGTCAGCGCGAGGCGCTGGTAGTCGGCCACTTCCCCTTCCTGGTGCAGGGCGCGGTACACCCCCGTGCCGACGAGGATGGCAATAAGCAGCGCGATGACGAACAACGCGAAGAGGATGCCCGTGAACACACGCCCGAAATCGCGCTCGGCGCGGCGCCGTGGGTTGCCGCCGTAGGCCTTGGCTCCCCCCTCGGAGACAGCCGCCAGCGCCACGGTCTTTTCCTGCGCGCTCATCGGGGCACCACCACCACGCTGGGCGGCACATTCGACGCGAAGGCCTCGTAGGTCACCGCGTAGTCGCTGTGGTTCACGATAAGCCCGTAATGCTCTTCCAGATATTTCAGCGATGCCGGGTAGGCCCCCTCAACAGCCGCGCACTGCATGGCAGCCTCCATCACCGCGTTGCGCACCGACAGTGCGCTCTGGGCCTCGGCCTGCACGTTCGCCGAATCCCAGGCGAACCACAGCGCGCCGGCCAGCACGCAGGCCACCAGCGCCAGCGCCACACGCCAGCGCCGGCGTCGCTTCATCTGGGCCGTCTTCCCGTGAATCATAATGCTAGCCAATCGATCCCATGATGCCGATGAGGGGCATCATGACCGAGATGAGCGTGGCGCCTACCGCCACGGTGAGGAAGGCCGCCAGAGCTGGCTCGATATTGTCGATAGCGCCATCGATCTGCAGAATAGCGTCGTCGAAGAAGTTGGCCGACAACCGATCGAGGGCCGCATCGAGAGAACCGGAGCGCGTGCCGATGGTGAGCATGCGCGCGTGAATCTGCTCGAACACCTCGGCCTCGCTGATAGCCTGAGCGAGAGAGCGCGGCTCGGAGGAGTCGATCATGAGCGCGTAGGCGCGCGTGGCCTTGGCCCGCAAGCCCGCGTGCTCCACCACCTCCAGCGCCTCCTTCATAGCCGTGTCGGTATTCACGCCCGAAGCCGTGTAGGCGGCCAGGGCCGAGGCAAAGCGCGAGACAGCCAGCTGCTCCATAGCGCCGCGCGTACCCGGGAACTTCTCGAACAGGCGCATTACCGCCATGCGGCCGGTCTCCGAGCGGCAGGCGATAACACCGCCGAGGGCCACCACCGTGCAGATGAGCGTGACGCCCAGAGCCACCCACCCGATGCCGACCGACAGCCCTACAGCCCCGAAGGAGCCCTCAGTGAGCGAGCCGGCGATGGAGGCGTACACGTCGTCGAACACCGGCAGGATAACCATGACCGTGAAGGCCAGGATGAGCGACATCACGCACAGAAGCGCTGCCGGATAGCCCACCGACGAGCGGATCTTCGCGAACAGACGGTCCTCCTCGTCGTAGTAGACGCCGAGAGACCGTAGCACCTCTTCGGTGCGACCGGCCGTTTCGCCCACACGCACCATATCCACCGCATAGCGGGGGAACGCACCGACCGCCTGCATGGCATCAGCCAGCGTAGAGCCGCCGTTAAGGTGCCCATACACCGCAGCGCAGGTGGCCTGCAGACCCGCATCGCCCATATCCTCCGAGAGCATGCCCACTGCCTCGTCGGTTTGAATGCCCGCCGCCAGCATCATGGCGACGCTCTCGCAGAAAAGGCTGATGCCCGCGCTGTCGAGTTTCGGTTTGGCCATGTCCTCTCGCCTCTCCCTAGTACGTGTATCGATCGGTGTAACTGGTTCCGTCGCCGATGGTGCCGGCCGCTCCGCTTGCGGCGAAGGTCAGGTCCACCCGCGTCCAGCTGTTCGGTTTTATGCTAATTTCCACGCTCACCCATTCCCCATCAATATATACCATGTTCCACGCGTGGTATACATCATCGGGGGAAACATAACCCGTCACGACCTTGCATGGTATGCCGAGCGAACGCAGCATGGCCGCGCCGAGCGAGGCGTAGTCGAAGCAGATGCCCGTGCCGGAGGCCAGGGTGGCATCGGGGTCGGGCACGTAGCCGGTAGTCGAGGCGAGCTCGGCGGCCTTGTCGTGATCGTAGGCGATATTGTCTACCACCCACTCGTAAATGTTTCGCACCACGTCGCCCTGGTTGGCCGCACCCTGGGCCAACTCGCGGGCCTTGGCCACCACCGCCGACGACTCGTCGTAATCCGTGAACATATTAGGCACCAAAAACGGCGCCATCTCGCTGGAGAGCTTCACGTTCTCCGTCACACTGAACAGCTCGACGTAGTTGCTGCCGGAGGTGTTCTGCATGACGCGGAAGCTGTAGGGGCCATCCCCCATGTTCACCGGCACCACGATGGGCGTGTTGTCGCCGGGCAGATCGTAGTTGTAGCTCATCTCGCCCTTGCTGACCTGGAACTTCAGGCGGCTGTCGCTCTGGGCCGCCGCACCCACGTAGCCCTCGGCCACCGCCGAGGTATCGATAGCGCAGCCGTTGCCCGTCTGGGCGGCATCGCTGTGGAAAGCCGAAAGAGTCACCGAGTCGGGCACGGTGAACGCCGGACCCGAGGTGGAGCCGCCGTCGTCACCGCCGGCCCCCTCGCCACCGGGTGCGCCGCCTCCGCCCGATCCCCCGGAGGCGCCGGCCGCACCCCCGCAGCTGGCAAGCAAAAGCATGCTGAGAAGCGCGCTTACGAGCACGATCCACCGTCGGGATGGGCGGCCTCGCCGCCGGCACTGCCGCATCACGCGCATCTCACCTCCTTCAGCCAAATGACCCTGCAGCCCGTCGCGCAATGCGCAAACGGCTTACAGCCACTCCTTCAGCGTCTTCACCAACAGCTCGATCTCCATGGGCTTGGACATATGGGCGTTCATGCCCACCGCGCGAGCCCGGGCCACATCGTCGGCGAAGGCATCGGCGGTGAGCGCCACCACCGGAATAGTGCCCAGGTCGGGACGCGGATCGATGGCTTCGCCGTCGGGGCCCTTCCCTTCGGCGGCGGCGCGGATGGCGGCGGCCGCCTCATATCCGTTCATCACCGGCATCTGAATGTCCATGAACACCAGCTCGTAGTAGCCCGGCTCCGCGTTCAGCAGCATGTCCACAGCCACGCGCCCGTTCTCGGCATGATCGACCTCGAGCCCGGTCATACCCATGATATCGAGCGCAATGGCCGCAGCGATGGAGTTGTCTTCGGTGAGCAAGATGCGATGGCCGCTGAAATCGCTTTGCTGAAGCACCTCGTACTCGCTGGCCGGCTCGGGCTCATCGCTGGCGATAAGCCCCTTCATCACGTGCACGAGACGGCTACGGAACAGCGGCTTGGCAATGAAGGCGTCGACGCCCACCGAGCGCGCCTCCTGCTCCACGGCGGTCCAGTCGTAGGCCGACAGAATGATGATGGGCATGTCCTCGGACACGATCTCGCGAATCTCACGGGCCGCCTCGATGCCGCTTTTGCCGGGCATCTTCCAGTCCAGGATGATAGCCACGTAGCTGCGGCCGTTCTTCTCGGAATCGCGCACGGCGGCCACGGCGTCGTCGCCCGACATCACGTAGTCAGGCTCCATGCCGATGGAACGCAGCACCTCGCAGGCGCTCTCGCAGGCCGCTTCCTCGTCGTCGGCCACCAGCACGCGCAAGCCCTCCAGCGGCGTCAGATCGTGCTCGTCGCCCTCGCGCAGCTTCATGTACACCGTTACCGTGAAGGTGGTGCCCTCGCCGAGCTTGCTCTTCACGTCGATGGTGCCGTTCATGAGGTTTACCACCGAGCGCACGATGGACATGCCAAGGCCGGTGCCCTCCACTTTCGTCACGCGCGAGTCGTTGGCGCGGGTGAACGGCTCGAACACCGTCTTCACGAAGTCCTCGGACATGCCGCAGCCCGTATCGGAGAAGGTGAACTCGTAGCAGCCCGAGCCCTTCACACGGCTCTGCAGTTCCTTGATGCGCAGGCTCACGGTACCGCCCTCGGGCGTGAACTTCACCGAGTTGCCCATGATGTTCACGAACACCTGCTGCAGGCGCATGGGGTCGCCCACCACGTGCTCGTGCTTGATGTCGGCAATTTCCACCTTGAGGTTCAGCTTCTTGTCGTTGATCTGCGGCGTCATGATGGACAGCAGGCTCTCCACCGTCTCGGGCAGATCGAAGTCCTCCTCCGACAGGCCCAAGTTGCCGCTCTCGATCTTCGCCATATCGAGCACCTCGTTGATGAGGCCGAGCAGATGCCGGCTCGACGTGGTGATCTTCGTGAGGCAGTCCTTCACCCGCTCCGGGTCGTTCACGTACATAGAGGCGATGGCCGTCAGCCCCATGATGGAGTTCATGGGCGTGCGGATGTCGTGACTCATGGAGTTCAAGAAGTCGGTTTTGGCACGACTGGCCCGCTCGGCTTCGTTGAAAGCGTCCTGCAGCGCGTTGTGCTGGGCAATCTCGCGCTCCTTCACGTCGGTCACATCCTGAACCGACAGAAGCACGCTCGTCACCACCCCGGCGGAATCGCGCTGCAGCGGGATCATGGAGGCCTGGTTCCACTTCACCTCGCCGGTTTCCTGATCGTGCAGGCGGTACTCCAGATGCAGGTAGGGCATCTCGGGCGTCAAGTGCTCGCGAATGTACTCGGGCGTCAGCTCCACCTTCATGCGGTCGCGCTCGCCGTCGTCGCAGAAGCGCGTTTCCCAGTAGTAGCGGAACATATGATACTCGCCGTTACGGGGCAGATCGTCCTTGATGCCCTCGTCCTTCAAGTACTCGTAGGTGTTCTTCTCCAGATCGATCACGGCGAAGCGCTGGAAGAGCGCCAGCGACGAGTTCACAATGCTCGTCACGTGCTCGCTCTCGCTGATGAGCTTCGAGCGCTGACGCATAGTCTGCACGAGCAGAAAGCCCGCCAGCAGGGCCAACGCCCCGCCCACCAGGGCTACCAGTACGAGACCGGCCAGATTGGCGCGGGCCTGCATGGCATCGGTAATGGAGGCGGGGAACGTGCGCATGAGCATCCAGTCGTAGTTGGCCACCTGCATCACATAGGCCGTGCCAGAGCCGGAGTCGCCCTGGTAGATGAAGGTGACCGAGGTGCCGTTGCGGAAGGCCTCCTCCAGCTCAGTGCGCGAAATGTTGCCCGAGCCGTCCTCTTCCAGGTACAGGTCGACGGCGTTGTGCACGTTGTTGCTGTAGGTGGTAGAGGAATGGGCCACCACCGCGCCGTCGCGCTCAACAAGGTAGGTGTTGGTCTGCTCGTCGAAGATATAGGTGCGCAGGAACTCCTCCATGGAGCCCTCGCGGTAGGCGCCGCTGATAACGCCGACCACCTCGCCCTGGAAGTACAGGGGCGTGTAGAAGATCACGGACAGATCGTCGTAGAACAGCGAGTGGTCGGTGGCGCACACTCCCGAGGCGCCCTCCATGCCCTGCAGATAGTACTCGCGGTCGGAGGCGTCCCCCTCCTTGCCTGTGTTGTCGAAGGTGCGACCGCCGGACAGGGAGATGGTCGTGTAGTCGAACTTCGTGTACTCGGCCAGCTGCTTGATGCTGTCGACATCGATATCCTCCACGCTCCCAAGCGTGCTCTCGTACATGGAGGCCAGCAGCTTCACCTCGGTCTGGGAGTCGGTCATCCACTCGTTGATGCGGCGGGCCGACTGCTCGGTGGAGCCTTGGAGATACTTGGCGTTCTGCTCGGAGATACGCTCGTTGTTCATGGTGATGAACAGGAAGAACGCGATGATCACCAAGGCCAGGGCGACCAGGGATATGAGAATGCGTCCGCGTCTCGTTTTGTTATCTGTTTCCATCATGCGTTCGTTCCTTTGTCGAAGTCATCGTGCGGGTGCGGGACATCGGGTCGGCGGTCTCGGGCGCCGTCGCGCAGCCGCGCTCGCTCGTCTCTCGCGCAGCTCCTAGATGATGGCGATGGAGTCGACCACCAGGGTGTAGGCGTCGCGCACCGCGGGCAGAAGCTCGGGCACCGCCGCCAGATTCGCCGGCGTGCCGGCATCGTCCAGACGCAGAGCGTCGGACAGGGCGCAGGCAGCCTCGAACAGCGGGGTGAAGCCCAAATCGCGGCTTACGCCCTTCAAGGTGTGGGCGCCACGGTAGGCTTCGGAGAAGTCGCCCGCCTCAAGGGCATTCTCCAGCGTCTGCATCGAAGTGTCCTGCAGGAATATCTTCGCGAACTTCTCGATGCGCTCGTCGGTCATCAGGCGGCCACGTACCGTTTCCAGATCGCCCCCCATGGCGGCGTAGGCAATTTCCAGTGACATAATCTCGCTCCTTTATCGGTCGGCGGGGGACGCATCCCCCTCTTCATCGGCGTCGATGCCCGAAAGGGCCGTGTGCTCGCATTCCAGCAGAGAGCCGCGCTCCTCGTCGGTCAGATCGCCGTAGAACACAAACCCGCTTCGACCGCCGCGCTTCTTGTGGTACAGCGCCACATCGGCCCGGCGGAACAGCTCGTCGTAATCGCGCACGCCGTCGTCGGTCGTGGCCACGCCCATAGAGACCGACAGCGGGAAACCCTCGAACTCGCCCTCAAGCGAGCCGTGGATACGCTCGATGAGGGGGCGCGGGTCTACGGGGCAATCCATGCATACGAGGAACTCATCGCCGCCCACGCGGGCCACCACGTCTTGGCCACGCACGCTTTCCTGCAGCTGCGAGGCGAAGTGCTGGAGCACCCTGTCTCCGAACTGATGGCCCCGGGTGTCGTTGGCCTGCTTGAAGAAGTCCAGGTCGCACAGCAGAAGTACATGTCGATCGGTATCCCGGTCGCACTCATCTCCTTCGCCTAAACGCTCGGTAATGACCTTGCGGGCGAACGCGCCGTTCACCACCTCGGTCAGCGGGTCGTGGTAAGCCTTGAACTGCAAGTCGCGCAGCTCGGCCTGACGATCGTCGATGTCGATGAACTTGCCGATAGAGCCCAGGTAGACCGGCTCGGCATCCTCCGACCACAGGGCGCGCACAAGCGCGTGCAGCCAACGCGTCTCGCCCTCAACGGTCACCTCCACCTCCATGTCGATGACCGGGTTCTCCGGAGTGGTGGCGCGCAGAAGCCGATTGAGCTTCTCCAGATTCTCCCGACCAAACACAGCGCAGAATCCCTCGTCATGGTAGGGATCCATCACGATCTCGGGTAACCCGAGCTTGCGATCCCCCCAGTCGGAAAGCACGATCATAGGCGGCTCTTCGGTGAACTCGAACTGCACCTCATTGCTCATGGAGGCGAAGAAGTGGTACTTCATGCGCTCGTAATCCAGCAGCTCCAAGGTACGGCTGGAAGCGGTGGCCGAGCCCTCGTCCACATCGGTTCCGCGCGGGCGCAGGGCGTCAACGGAGATCTCGCGCCCCGTGACCCCGCGGTTCAGGCGGCTCTCCAAGTCGCCGGCCACGGCAGTGAGGCACTCCAGAATGAGCGGGTTGAAGGAGCCGCACTCCCCCTCGCGGATCATGCGCAGGGCCTCTTCATGGCTGAAGGGGGGCTTGTACACGCGCGGGCTCGTAAGGGCATCGTACACGTCGGCCAAAGCCACCACCTGGGCGGATATGGGAATCTCCTCGCCGGCCAGACCGTCGGGGTAGCCCCTCCCATCCCAGCGCTCGTGGTGCCAGCGGCAGATGTCGCGAGCCACGCGTACCAGCTTCTCGTCCTTGTACAGTTCCAAGTCGTCCAACATGTCGCTACCCACCGCCGAGTGGGTTTTCATGATGGCGAATTCCTCGTCGGTAAAGCGGCCCGGCTTGTTCAGGATTTCCTCGGGAATGGCAATCTTGCCGATGTCGTGCAGGCTGGACGCCATGGTGATGAGCGATATGTCCTCGGCCGTCAGCGGGTACTGGTCGGTCATGGACACCAGCTGGGTGAGGATCATCTCGGTCATGGCCTGCACGTTCAGCACGTGCATGCCGCTCTCGCCGTTGCGGAACTCCACGATGTGGGACAGGATGTACACCATGAGGTTGTTCGACTTCTCACGCTCGTAGATCTGATCGGCCACCATGCCCATGAGGGTGCGCTGCTTCTGATACAGCATGAGGGTGTTCATAACGCGGCGGCGCACGATGTTCACATCGTAGGGGCGGTTGATGAAGTCGGTCACGCCCAACTCGTAGGCGCGCTCGATATAGGCGGCGTCGGACTCGGCGGACACCATGATGACCGGGATGTCCTTGATCCAGCCGTTCCGGTTCATCACTTCCAGCACGTCGAAGCCGTTCATCTGCGGCATGACGTAGTCCAGCAGCACGAGCGAGATGCCCGTGCCTTCCTTCTGAAGCGCGGCCACGGCCTGCTTGCCGTCCTCGGCTTCCACAATGCGATAGGCGTCGCCGATCATATCAGCCAGAAGCGCCCGATTCAGCATGGAGTCGTCCACGATGAGAATCGTCTGCTTCTCGTTCAAGCTCGTAATGATGGCTTTCTCCTTCCATCCCGGGCTCGCCGGCGGCTCCGTCCCCACGAACCCGCCGGCCTTTCCTTCTCAGGCGCCCCCGCGCCTGTCGTTCCTTCTCGTATGGGAGAGCTGAAGCCCTCCCTTCATCCTGCGACCCCCGACAGCCCTAGTAGCGGCTGTCGAAGATGCGCTTGGTCTTCTTCTCGGACCGGGGCAGCTCGCCCATGGCCACACCCTTGGCCTCGGGCGTGCAGCCGAGCTTCGCCTTGAAGATGAGCGCGAGCTCCTCCTCGCAGCGGGCGAGCGCCTCGCCTTCAAGCGGCGTCTCGAACAGCACGGTGAGCACGTCGTGGCCGTTCACAGCCTCGATCATCACCTGGTATTCGGAGCTGGTGCCGTCGGTGGCCTTGATGACCTCCTCCACCTGGGCCGGGAACATGTTGCAGCCCTTCACCTTGAACATGTCGTCGGTGCGGCCGGTGAGCGTATCGATGCGCGGATGGCGGCTGCCGCAGGGGCAGGTACCGGGGATGATACGCGTGAGGTCGTGGGTGCGGTAGCGGATAAGCGGGGCGCCCTGCTTGCGCAGCGTAGTGAGCACCAGCTCGCCTACCTCGCCGTCGGGCAGGTTCTCGCCGGTTTCCGGATCCACGATCTCGATGTAGACGAAGTCGTCCCAGATGTGCATGCCGGCGTGGGCATCGCAGGAGATGCCGATGCCGGGGCCGTACACCTCGGTGAGGCCGTAGATGTCGTAGATCTCGATGCCCAGCTCGTTTTGGATGCGGTTGCGCATCTTCTCGCCCCAGCGCTCCGACCCGATGACCCCCTTCTTCAGGTGAATCTTGTCGCGCAGGCCGCGCTTGGAGATTTCCTCGGCCAAAAGCAGGGCGTAGGAGCTGGTGGCGGTAATGACCGTGGATTTCAGATCCTGCATCATCTGGAGCTGCTTGTCGGTGTTGCCCGGACCCATAGGGATGGCCATGGCGCCCAAGCGCTCGGCGCCCAGTTGGAAGCCGATGCCGGCGGTCCACAGGCCGTAGCCCGGGGTGATCTGGATGCGGTCGAGGGGCGTGATGCCGGCCATCTCGTAGCAGCGGGCGAACTGGGTGGCCCAGTCGACGACGTCCTGCTGGGTGTAGGGGATGATGACGGGCGTGCCCGTGGTGCCAGAGGAGGAGTGGATGCGCACCACTTCCTCGTCGGGCACGGCCTGCAGGCCGAGCGGGTACACACCTCGCAGGTCGTCCTTCTCGGAGAAGGGCAGGCGTTCGAAGTCGGCCTGGGTGCGCACGGCGGCCACGTCGATACCTTCGAACTTCTTCGCGTAGAACGGCGAGCGTTCCTTGATGGTGGCCAGCTCGCTGGTGATAAGGTCGAGCTGTTCGGTCGTCATTTCCATAGGTGCGCGTCTCTCCTTGGGCACAGTTTTTCGAGTATGCTCCATTCTAACAAATCGGCAACAAAAGAAACGCGTGATTCACCACAATCTCGCAAGGGAAAAACGCAAGGTCGCAAGCGGAAAGCTGACCTTGACGGTTGGGATTAGGACGCGGCGACGGAAGCGTTAGAGCTCCCGAGAGAAACCGAGAGACGTCAATAGCCCAGACATCCTATTCTGCCGCGAGCTTGTAGCCGACGCGCCAGACGGTGAGCAGATAGCGGGACTCGCAAGGCCTCGACCTCCTAGCGAGCCGAGACCGAAGAGCGAGCTTACTTGAGCAAATCTGCGAGAGAGAATTCCCCTTTGGGAATGCGAGCAAGAGCGGCATAAGAGCGGATTGCCTGCACAAGCGATTCTGCTGTCCAATAGCTCTCGAGAAATGTCCTCGATTTCACATCCCCGAATTTCAATTTCTGCATACAGTATTCGCTCGGCTTCATCGAGGACTTGTGATGTTTGCTGTAATCAGCGAAGCAGTCCTCACGCACGATAATTAGCATCTCTATCTCGGGATGAGTGTAGAAGTTGAACACGGGGTAGCGCTCGCGATACAAGCGGCCCAACGCAAAATTCTCACGCCGAGAATCAAGCACTCGCAGAATTACCAGAGGCCAGTCGTAATCGTAGTTTAGATACTGCTCTTGAATTTGCGCCGCACTCCTCGTGCGAGTTACACCTATCACGGCGTCTGACGCAACGATAAGCCTGTTCTCGTTCAACAACGTCTCAACAAGATACTGTTTGAACGTTCCTTCGCAAACGAACAGAACATGCGCCCGATCAGGAAGGGCCAGATCACTCATGATGCAAGCCCCCAGTTATCGATTTCGCATAGCTTCTCAGGGCAGCAACGTCCGCGAAGCGCGGTGCCGTCCCTTTGATGTAGTTCGAAAGGAACACTTCGCTCTTTTTGTTTTCGATGCGATCGACGCGGTCGCTGTACTTAACGATGCATGTTCTTCCATCAGCTTCACGGGCAAGAAAGTATACACAGTCTTTACGGTGAATAGAATCGAGTATCTCAGGGTAATGGGTGGTAAAAATAAGAACAGCCCCATAGGGGTTTGACTCCTTGCACACGAAAAGGTCTACGATGACATGTACCAGCTGCTTGTTGAGGTGGTTCTCGATCTCATCAAGTAAAAAATAACCCCCGCAAGCAAGGGAGAAAACAGCCGACTGAACGAGGCTGAGTCCACGCAATGTGCCTGAAGACAAGACGTGCTCCAGTTCCTTGCGTGACAACAGCGCCGGCCGCTCATCGCGTTTGAACTTCAGTTCGAATAGATTCCCGTCCTCCTGCACCCGAAGAAATTCGATATCGGCGTCAAATGCTCGAAGAATATCGGTCACATCGAGGAGATTGTCACTGGTAGGTAGCGGCGCGTCTCCCGACGCGTGATATGCAGAAGCGATCGTTCCAGATTGTGAGGTCATGATGCTTACGCTATCAGCAAGAAACATCTTGCTGGCATGGTCAAGCGTACTTCTGCGCATGATTTCTTCCGAATGGTCAATGAGCGCATCAGCCCCCTGCCTAAAAAGCGCTTTCGTGGGAGCTCCCTTAAAACGATAAAGTACCTCCTCCTCAAAAATGAAGTTTCCCCGTGCCAATCTAGGCGCGGAGTCACGATAGGCCAAAACGGAGTCGAGAATAAAAACCTGTCCCTCCTCCCACAGTACCGCTTTCATGCGGGGCGGAGCGTCGAACAGGTCTTCGACGTGGCCGGCAAAAGGAGAGTGCAACGTAAGGCCTCCTTGGACCACCGAGAGGGCAAGGGCCATGAGCCGAAGCGCCGTCGTTTTGCCCGAGGCATTAATGCCAGCCAAAGCAACAACATTATTGATGGCAAGCGGCTTTTCCAAAAGCGTCACCGATTCATCACTAGCAGGCACTTTGTCGCTGGCGAACAGATCGAGTTCGAATATTCCATTTTCGAACAGTTTTACATGGTTAAAAGATACAGATAGCAGCTTCATGAGGGCTCCAGATTGTATTTTGAACATTTTTTCTGTTCAAAATACAATCTGGAGCCCTTGCTGTCAAGCCGGGTTAGCAAATCGAGCAGATGAGAATACCCATTCGTTCTTTTCTTTTTCTTTAAATTGACTTTAAAAAATCTTTCAGAATACTATTGACAGTAAAGTTGTTGTATAGATAATAGAGTCATCAGGTAAATACTGAATAAAGAAAGGTTCTACAATGAATAAGCGGTTTGAGCTCATGATGAAAAAGGAACAGCGAAAGCTCGTTGTCGTAGACATCGAAAACGTTGTCGGAACGGGCATGCTCACCAAAGAAACCGTTGCGCGCCATATGCGACACATCGCATCAAAGTGCCACTTGTCAGACAAAGATATCCTGGTGATCGGCGTCAGCCATTCGAAGAACGCTTTCGTAGTGGCCCTCCAAGTTCCGAACGCTCGCATCGTTCTGCGCAATGGAAAAGACGGCGCTGACCTTGCACTTAAAACTGTGCTCCGCAAAGAGCGCGTAGAGGAACGTTTCCAAGAAGTTGTCATTGTTTCCGGCGATCATGCTTTTGCCGAAGAGGCCCAGGCGCTCGAGAACAAGGGGACACACGTCACAATTGTCGCGCGGCGCGGAACGCTTTCCCGCAAGCTCGCCCATAGCGCCTCTCGTTTGCTGCGCCTACGCTATCGACACGACAACGTGTCTCAGGAAAAGGCGGCTTAGATGCAAGCCGGCAAGACAAACTTCCCCCTCTTCCCCGAGAGCATGATTCGGCCTCCTCCAGTCCTTAAAATTGTTGTTCTTTATATTGTATTGAAAAAGTATTTATTCATAACTATAATCAAGGAGCTTTAATGAGCACTTCATCTCCTATTCGCACTACCCAGAACACGATGAGTCCCGTCGGCGAAACAAAACATCTCAATGGAAGGCTTGCAATGGCAGAGCGCAACGAACAGAGCTTGGTGAATTTCAAAATCGACGTAGTAGTAAAAGAAGCCGCTGAGGCAACTCTATCCAGCATGGGCATCAGCACCTCAGCCTACCTTGGCATGTGCTTGCGCCAGCTCGCGCAAGAGAGGAAACTGCCCTTTTCCTTCGAGGCAGACCCAGAGTTCTGGATTGCGGAAGCCCAAGTGGGCAGAGCAGCAGAGCTTTTACGCTCAGGCCTTTTCGAAAAAACGATAGAACTAAGGAAGCGAGTGGGCGAACACATAATCGCCGAGACCAAGAAGATCCGCCCTCGACTCGTTGAAGATCTGCAGGCTTGCAGGCCCTCCATGAATCCCGACGACGACCTCGAGCGCACCTGTATGGAGGGTTTTACAGCCTTCTACGTAAGCTTCGACGCTGAAATTGGCAGCAAGAACTTTAATGAGCTGGTTCGATATTTCTCAAACCGCGAAATGACATCCTTTTTGGAAATCATCCCTTCTCCTTATCCCTGGGTCAAAGCTGTGCAAGAAACTCTCTCCACACTTTGCTCTGAGGAAAGTCGTTTCCTTGTTCAAAGCATTGTTGATTTCTGCACCGCAGAAGAAATCGACAGCAGCAGCACAGGAAAGATGCCGGCACAAGAAGCGGTCCTCGATCTCGCTAGCAAGTTGGACGAAATAATCGACACCGTTCTTGACGAATACGAAGAACATGGGAGCAGCTTTTCCCTCAGATTTGTTGGCGCCGAATCTTACATCACCATCGTGCAGAAGGCTCTTGCCGACAAAAAGGAAGCCCTCGAACGCTGGGAGGAGTGCGGTATGGCTGCAAAACTGGAAGAGCAGCTGGAAGAGCGAAAACAAAAAGCTGACGAAGACTTCAAGAAACTCCTAGCCCTTATGGACAGAAACTAACGTCCGAAAACCTCCTTAGCCCAGAAGTGCCGGTGAAGTTTAACCTCACCGGCACATTGCTTTTCCCAGCATTCCGTGGCTCTGAGCTACGGCGTAGGCTTCCACAGCAGAGGCCTCGGTTTACCCGCCTGCGGGCTTGTAGCCGACGCGCCAGACGGCGAGAAGATAGCGGAGCTCGCTGGGGCTGTCCTCGATTTTCTCGCGAATTTTTCGCATGAACACCGTGATGGAGTTCTCGTCCACCTCGGAGGCCTCTCCCCACAGATGCTCGTAAATGCGGCGACGCGTGAAAACCTCGCCAGGGCTCTCGGCCAAAAGGGAGAGGATTTCGAACTCCTTGGCAGTGAGCGGCACCAACTCGCCCCGCAGACGCACCTCAATTTCCCCTGGGACACGCGGGGTGCCGGGACGAGCCGAAGGGCATACAATCTATCAACCGTTTCGGCTGCCAGTTGGAGCCCTAAACGAAGAATCCCCGAGATCAGCCAAATTTCCCAGGTAGGCCCTCGCTTTGCGCTCGTTTCCCTAGCCGCCTGAAAGGCTGCCTTACCGGGGCCGTCATACGCGTGCGCCTTGCTCCGTAGAGTGCCACTGCGCGCCCGTTCCATCCTATTGAACTTAATAAGGTGGAACGTTAACCGCAAGAGAGGGAATCATCGGTCTTATCAACTCTATATACTATACGCTATACTTTCTTGTATCTTTACGCAAGCTGATAAGGTGATCGCCATGGCAACAGCAACATTGGAAAAACCGAAGAAGGCGAAGAGCGCGAAAAAGGCCCCGAGCAAGGCCGCACCCAAGCGAGCAGCGGCGAAAAAGAATGTTTCGAATGTAGGCGTGCTTTCCCCGGCGAAAACCGTGCAGATGAACGTGCGCATCGATGCCGCCCTGAAAAAGCAGGGCGATCGCGCCTTCGAGCGCATCGGGAGCTCCCCCTCGGAAATGGTACGCGCCTTGTGGCGCTATGCGAGCCGCCATGCCAATGAACCAGAGACGCTTCGACACTTGATGGAAGAACTCGAAGGAGAAAGCGAAGCGCAGGACGTCATCTTGGAGCCGACGCGCCGAGGATGGGAAATTATGGAGGAAGCATATCACGCCCTGGGTATAGCCCCGGCACCTTTGCCCGAGGATGATGAGGAGCGCCTTGCCTACTACGACGAGCTGAAGGAAGAAGCATGGCTAGATCGCCAGAGAGAACGGGGGCTCCGATGATACAAGCCCCATCCTCAATTCTCATCGATACCAATGTATGCCTTGACAATTTTCTCGCAGATCGCGATGGCTCGCAAACCTCACAAGTGCTCATAGACGCTTGCCGGGAAAAGGGCGTCGACGTTCTCTTCTCCATCTTCACCTTACGCGATGTTTACTACCACGTTGGAGCCCATCTCAAACGGCAAATTCGCGAAGCGGGCGAGGACGTTACTTCTGAGCGCTCGGCCATCGCAGAACAGTTCGCGTGGCAGGCAATGCTCAGCCTGAACGAACAGGGGACAGCAGTTCCCGCCGACACCTCCGACGTAACGGTCGCCCGATATTTCCACCAAGTCCATCGCGATTTTGAAGACGATCTCGTTTTGGCGGCCGTGGAACGATCGGGAGCCGACTACCTCATCACGAACGACAAAAAGCTCCGCGCCCATGCGCCCGTGGCGGCGATCACCCCCGCCGACATGCTCACCTTGTTGAAGGCCGCCGACGATGCATAAGAGTTTGCCCCTCCAATATGGAAGAGGCAAACTACGCGAGACCATCACCCTTCAATAGCGGCGTGGCCAATAGAGGGGTACCTGCACCGATCGACACACCGCGTCGTTCAGAAGAATCGGGCGAAATCGAAGCATCTGATAGAGAGATACGCAGGGGCAGTTCTGAGCATTCAGCACCGCCCCTAGCGCCTCATGGCTACTCGAAGCCTTCCCCAGGCCTCAGGCTCCGGCGGCCGCGGGGGAGAGCGGAATTGACCTCTTACTCGAAGCTCGCGAGGAAGGGCTTCTCCTGGGCGAGATAGGGGGTGCACAAGTTGGGGTTGGCCACCCACTCGCCGCAAGCCGGCTCGAAGAACTTGTCGATGTAGAGGAAGTGGAACGGCGTGGACATGTACTTGCCCAAGAAACTTGTGGGCTCGTCGAAGTCGCACTCGTAGGCGTAGGCCCACTCATCGGTGCCGGAGCTTTCCACCACCGGGGCGAACTTGCAGTTGCGCAGGCCGGGCACATGGGCGCACATATCGTTCATGTGAGCCTCCATCTTCTCCACCATGGCCGGATCGGCCCCCTCGCGAATGCTGAAGAACAACACGCGATGGCAGGTGGATTTCTCCTTCTCCTGAAGGGTGAGGGTACCCTCGCCGAAAGCGATGAACTCGCAGTTGGCCACCGATGCGCTGTCGTTCATGAGCGCCGTAAGCGCACCCCAGGCCTCGCCGTCCTTGGCCGCCTCGTAGGCGGCCTGATCGGCAAAGCCCACCTCGCAGAAGAAGTTGCCGCCGGGCATGGGAGGCTCGAGCACCATATCGGCCAGAAACACCGGGCTCACGGCCTCGGCGGCCGCCTTGGCATCGGCCACGTACTGCTCGGCGTTGGCCCCCTCGGCGAGGGTCACCGAAAATACCGCATTAAACATTGTTGAGCACCTCCATGTAGCCTTCGGGAGCCGAATAGACGCGATCGTTGGACACCAGGCGATCGCGGATGTCGGTCCACCACTGCACGTACTCGGGGTTGTAGCGCGTACCCGACGAGTAGGCCCATGCCTCCTGCACGATGTCGCCCATGGTCCACTCGATCTCGATGATGTTGCTGTCGGTGTCGAGCCACATGGCCGGTGCCACGGTAGCACGCTTGAACCGCCAGCCCGCGCCCTCGATGAGCGGCTTCATGTTGGCCATAAAGTCGTCCAGCACGGCCTTCCCCTCGCCAGGCTTGGCCACCAGGCGGTCCACGATGTAGATGACGCTCTCCTCCCCGGTATCGGCCAGATCGGCCGCGGGCTCAGACGCAGGTTCGGGCGCGGACTCGGGCGCCTCCTCCTTCGGCTCCGGTGCGGCAGCCGTCTCGGTGGCGCATCCGGCCAGAACGCCGAGGGAGGCCACCGTAGCGCAGGCTCCGGCGGCCACGAACGAGCGGCGCGAGAGCTGCGATGGGAGTTGTCTCATAGCATATCCCCTTTCTTGACAAACAAACCTCCAACAGATAGGCTCGGCCCCAGGTTTTCGCACTATCTTTCTTCCACAAACATACTGCTGAGACCCAGGACCGAACCTACTGGAAGCATATCCAGCGGGCCGGAAAATGTCTGTCTCACGAAAGCGGGTACTTCAGCGTTTTCCCTCGTCCAAAAGATATGATTTGCTGATTTCAAGGGAGGGAACGATGCAAATCAACCTACGGGCCCACGGGGTCAACCGCATGCAGGCGGCGAAAATCGCCCTGGCCGATGCCATTATCTGGCTATGGCTGCACCAAGCAAACTACGACAGCCTCTTCACCGCGTCCTTCATCGAGCCGGCCATGCTGGCGCTGCCGAGCTTCGTGCTCAGCGGCGCCCTCGTCATTGGCATCACCTGGGCCCGATGGGATCGCATCCCCCGGACACTGCGCGTGGGAACCGCCTTGGCAGCCGCGGCCGTGGGGCTTGGGCTCACCTTGCTGCCCCAGCTGCCCGCCGCCCCGGAGTTCGCCCACGCGGCCCTGGTTCTGGGCTTGGCCGTGCTGTGCGGTTTTGCAGCCCTGCTGCGCTTGGAAACTCTCGCGAAATGCGATGATTTCTCCACCCTGTCTGTGGCGCTTTCGGGCTCATTGCTGCTGTTCTATCTGTTGAACCTGGTGCTCTTACTCGTCCCCCGGCCTGTCTACGACTTCCTCGTCGTTATGGCGCCCCTGGCCATGCTCTTCGGCACGAATACGCCTGCGCCGTCCTGCAAGCGCCTCGGACCTCTGCCCAAGAAAGTGCGCCTGTCGCCCCCGAGCATCGCGCCCTGCCTGACCGGCGCCGCGACGGGCCTGGTGGTGGCCCTCGGCACGGTGTCCATGGCCACATCCCCCGGCCAGCTGTTTGCGCATCCCGCGCCCTTGTTTCTCATCTCCCAGCTGCTGTTCATCATGCTCGGCGTCATAACAGCCTTCGGGATCGACCTGCGCAAGGCCAGCTACTTTGCCCTGCTGAACTTTAGCTGGGGCTTCGGCATCGTGGCGGGAACCCTTGTCCGCGACCAGTTCCCCCTGATCCCCGAAGCTTTTCTCGTAGACCTGTCGTCCTTCGTCTGCCTGCTGACCCTGGTAGGGTTCTTCGCCTTCTCCGGTGTGTGGATCAATACCTTGGGGCGCACGGCCAGCATGGGGCAGGAGATGGCCCTGGAAGAGGTGGCGCAGGAAGCCGGGCTCACCAAGCGGGAGACCGAGGTGACGGCCCTGCTGCTAGAGGGCCGCTCCCTGCGCATCGTGCAGCAGGAGCTGTTCATCTCCGAGGGCACGGCCCGCACCCACGCCAAGCGCATCTACGCGAAGCTGGGCGTCCATTCCAAGCAGGAACTTATCGACTATTTCAAGCGTCACCTGGCGGAAAGGTAGAAAGCGGTTCTGCGAGCGTGAGGGCCTTCGGGCGAGAGGTCTTTCGGGAAAACACCTCTCGGGGAGGGGCCTTGTGCCCAAAGAGTCCCTCGGACCAGGGCCCGAACCCGAAGCGCACCCGCGGACCGGGGGCCCGCGGCTGAAGCACCCTGGGGACTAGGCCCTGCACCTGAAGCGCCCATTGGGCAAAGGGCGCTTCAGGTGCAGGGCCCGTTACGCAGATCGGCCCCGCAAAAGCGGGGCCGATCTATGAAAGAGGGGTCGGCGACGGTGGGAGGGGGGCCGGCGCCGACCCGCGACAGAAGCACTTAGGCAGTGGCGCCCATCGCGTGGTTCACGGCCACCCAGCTCATAACGCCGCCGGAACCCAGGCTGATGCCGCCGTGCACGTAGGTGCCGCCGGACACGCCTGAAGAGCAGTTGCCCACGGCGTACAGGTGCTCGATGGGCTCGCCAGCCGTGTTTACGACCTGGGCATTCTCGTTAATGGTAAGGCCGCCGGCCGTGCCGCAGGTGCCCGGCACGTAGATGGCGCCGTAGAACGGGCCGGTGGCCAGAGGCGCGAGCACCGGGTTGGCCAGGTCGGTACGGCTGCCGGCCATAACGCCCGTGGTGTTGATGTCCAGGTGTTTCTCGCCGCGGTGGTACACCGGGTCTGCGCCCTTGACGGCGTTCTCGTTGAAGGCAGCAATCTCGGCGGTCAGGCCGGCCGGGTCGATGCCCAGCTTTCCGGCCAGCTCTTCCAAGGTGTCGGCCTGCACGAAGTGGGCGGGCACCTCGGCGGGATCGGTGGCCTCGCCGCCGTAGGTCTCGTCGAAGTAGCTGCCGTCGCCTTCGCCCACGGCGCCCACGGTGTGCCCCGGCAGAGAATAGGTGGCCCAGCAGGCGGCATCGCAGATGAAGTAGGCGGGGATGTTCACATGGCCCGGCTCGCCGGTGTCATAGTAGGCGAAAGCCTGGTTGAACAGGTCGTAGGGACCGGCCTCGTTACCGATGCGGCGGCCCTTCTTGTTCACTACCACAGCACCGGGCAGGCCGCGGTACATGGCCCAGTCGGTGCCGGCGATCTCCTGGGCAATGGTGCCCTCGGCGATGAGCGTGGCCGGATCGTCGCCCGTGGTGAGGATGGCCGGGGCGCCCCAGCAGCGGTCCATGTAGGACACATTGGCGCCGATGGCCATGCCCATGAGCTGGCCGTCGCCGGTGTTGGTGGGCACGGCATTGGTGGCCATGATCTTGAAGGGGTGGTACTTCGCGCGCATCTCGTCGTTGTGGTCGAAGCCGCCCGTGGCCACGATGACCGAGCCGGCCTTGATGTTCTGGCCGCCGCAAACCGCGCCGAGCACCGCGCCCGCGCCATCGGTAATGAGCTCGGTAGCCTCGGTACCCATAAGAATCTCGACGCCGTAGCCCTCCATCTTCGCCTTCATTTCCTCCCACATTTGGGAGGCGATCATGGGGCCGTCGGCGTTGGCCGCGCCCAGGCTGCCGCGACCCATGGGAATCCAGCCCTCCATGGGCTCGTAGTAGTCGCCGAACAGCGGGGAGGCCACGAACTTCCAGCCCATCTCCTCGGAGATCCAGTCGATGAAGTCGCTGCCGTTGTCGATGAAGGAGTTCAGCACGGCCTCGTCAACGCGGCCATCGGAGGCGTTCTTGAAGTACTTGACGATCTCCTCCTTGCTGTCGGAGACGCCCGCATCTGCGGCAGCGTAGGTCAGGGGTACGGCCAAGCCGCCGCCCGAGGTGGCCGCCGTGCCGCCCCACATGGTGCCCTTCTCCACCAGGCACACCGAGCCTGCGCCCTTGGCCGCGGCCACCAGCGCGGCGAACGCGCCCGTGCCGGAGCCCAGAACGAGCACGTCCACTTCCTTATCCCAGGCAATGTCGCCGGTGCTGCTCAGCGCGGCGCCGCCATCGGTGCTCGCCGCCGGGGCGCAGCCGGCCAGGGCCGCAGCCCCGCCCAGCGCCAGACTTGAAAATGCAGCGGTCTTCAGAAAGCCGCGGCGATCCATTCCCTTGTTGTCTCCCATGAAATTCCTCCTTATTTCAGCGGGGCGACCCCATGCCGCCACGCACGAGGAACATGCTAGGGAACAGGCGCCGCCCCGTCTGTCCCACAAAGGCGACGATCTGGTGAAATAGGCTCATCCGAAAGGTATTATTTTGGGAACGGAGCGCCGCGAAGCCTCGTCAAAAAGCGCGAGGGGCAGCGAGAGGGACGCCAAGGGAGGGAGCAGCCGCGAAGGCCGACATGCTCACGCCGCTGGAAAGCGCTTATGCGGTCCGGGAACGCCTACCTCATCGGCAAGGTGATGGCTCCGGCGGGGCAGTTTACCGCGCAGTCGCGGCATTTGGAGCACTCGTGCATGGCCGCATCGCCGTGGGGGTCAAGGCCCTCGGAGCAGACGCCGGAACACACCTGGCAGTCAATGCCCTTGGAGCGAAGGCACTTCGACTCATCCACCTTGGGCCGGAACGCGCGGTTCGGCTTTGCGAACAGGGACATGAGGGCGCCCATCGGACAAAAGCGAGAACACCACGTGCGCAATACCGTCAGCTCGAGAATCAGGAAGAGTGGGAATAGGACCAGGCCCCATGAAAGAGTCTGCGTGCCGAACAGCTGCACCAGGGCAATAATGGACGCGAAGGTAAGCCCGATGGGGCACACGAGGCAGAACACGGGGAATCCGAAAATGGCCGCGGAGAGCAGCGAGCCGCCCAGCACCACGTGGCGGGAATCCAGGACAGGCCGGCTCGCGCTCGCGCAACCCGACACGCAGCTGGCGCATGCAGAGGGGGTGCCCGCACCAGCCGCGGAGTCAGCAGAAGAGGAGGAGCAGGCGGCCTTGAGGGCACGCTGCTCGCGACGGGAAAGGGGCTTGGCCACGGAAAGGGACGTCGTCACCTCGCCGTCGGCCTTTCTGCTCCGCCCCGCGCGTATGGTCGGAGTCTTGCGGGCCACCACGTCGAAAATACGGCGCAGCGGGGGCGCCGGGCAGACCCACGAGCAGAACACCTTGCCAAGCAGTATGCCCACCGCGACAACGACGAGAAGGAATGCAAGTGCCTGGGGAATGAGCAGCTTTGCCGCCAGCATCGATTCGAGGGCCCCCAAAGGACAGATGGTCGCAATGGATTCCCAACCGAACGAGGAGAGCGTTCCCAAGCCGCTGCCGAGAACGATGCCAACGGCTACAACGAGGAACAGGGCGCCAAGCACAACGCGGCGTATCAGCGGCCTGCGTACCGGGCGCCCATCGGACAGCGCCGCGGCCGAACTTGCGGATGGCGCCTGCTCGGCGATAGCTGTAGCGGACGCGGGGGCGCTCACTTCGTCGTCCAGCATTGCTTCAGTATTCATAGTCGGTTCCAATCCCCTCGTGAATGATCCGTTTGCTCGACACACGATCGGCGTCGCCCGCCTCGGCTACAGCTCAGGCCTCGGAGGCGAGCACGTTGATGCCGCGAGGAATGACGCCATAGGTCCTCAGGTACGCCAGGCTCGCCTGGTAGTCGGTCACACCCGCTGCGGCCTGTTCTGCCAGGGCGCTCTCGCCGATGTGCGCGCGATAGGTGCCGCTCGGGCAGACCATCTCGCACTTGCCGCAACCGTTGCACATATCGGCAATAACTTCGGGACGCTGCAGGTCGTTCATGACGATGGCCTCGTAGGAGCAGGCATCGATGCAGAGCCGGCAGCCCGTAGGCGACTGGCCCATCTGCGGATAGTTGATACAGAAGACCGGGTCGATGACGGCCTTGCCGATGCTCTCGCACGTCTCGTCGAAAGCGGCGAGCGCTCCGGTCGGGCAGGCGGCAATGCACTTCTTCGTAGCGCATCCCGTGCCATCCGGATCGCAGAAATTGCAATAGCCCGTCGTGGCTTCGTGGTACTCGTTCGTGCCGAGCGTGCGCTGCACCGCGCTTTGCCGGAAGTTCACCTTCGGCGTGCGCACGTTCAGAAGGCCGTCCTCGATGCTGCAGCTTTCAATGGCCCCCATGGGGCAAGCCTGGCGGCAACGGTCGCAGTGTATGCACAAACTCGTAAGGCGCTCGGCATCTTGGCCGCCGGGCGGGCGTAGAAGCTCGTGCTCGGAGACGGCCCACGCGTACCTCGCGCCACCGCCCAAACCCAGGAGCATCGCCGCCCCGGCCGCGCCGGCCAGAAGAGAGCGCCGGGAAACGACCGGACCCATTACGCCGCCGCCTCGGTCGTTTCCGCAGGGCAAATCGGCGCCCCGCCGAGCTCGGCCAGCACATCTTCCAGCGTTTCCAAGTCCAAATCGAGATAGCCCTCGGTGATCCTCAGGACACCCCGGTAGAAGCGGGTTTTCAACATGCGGAGAGCCAAGTCCCGCAGGGCCGGAAACCACGAGAGGACGGACTCGCGAATGAACGTCTGGGAATCGACGAGCAGGGCCGCCGCCTCTGCAGTATCTCCCGAGCGCAGGCAGGCCGCCGCCTCGCGGGAGAGCGTTGCGAGAAATTCCAGCTCGAAGGACAGATGGCTCTCGGGCATGCCGCTGTTGCCCTGAAGACGCAGACTATGCTCGCGGTAGATGCGGCTCGCCGCGTTGCGCGGCCACCCGTAGGTGGAGCCGCTTTTGTCGAGAAACACCGAGGCGTTCGGCACGCAATAGCGTCCCTTGTAGGCCTCGGCACCGCCGAACGTGCTCGTCCACTCCGTAGCCAGAATGCGGCGCGTGCCCGTATGGCGCTTGCGCAGCACCCGGCGAATGTCGTCGAATCCCTCGTCGATAAGGGAGTCCCCCTCGATGTAGGCCGTGTAATCCTGCTCGGCCAGGGCATCGATCTGGTCTTGGGTCAGGGGCTTGAAGTAGAAGCCCGCGAGCATGAGATAGAAATCGGCGCGGTCTTCCAGAATATCGCAGAGCGTGCGCATCGTTTCAGCGCTCACCTTCGTGATGGTCATGATCGTCTCCTTCCTAAGCCGCAGCGCGGACGCCGTCAAGCACTTCGATTCCCGCCTCGGTAGCCTGCCAGCCGCCGTCGTAGAACAGCACGCCGGCACGTTCGAGCTTGTCGACGAACACCGACGGCTGCATGCCGCCCACGCCGGCCTGAGCAAGCACCATCGCGCCCTCGGAGCCGCGCACATAGCTGTCCACCTCCGCAAAGGTGCGCTTCACGCGCAGCAAATTCAGCAGCGCCCGATAGAGCGGCTCCCGCTCCGGGGCCGCCTCCACAAGCTCGGCAAAACGCCGATGGGGATCCAGGCGCTCGGCGACAGCGCGGCCGACCTCGGTGGTCTCGTAGGCGAAGCCTACCACCAGGTCGTCTACTTCGTTTTCCGTCAAGCCGTCCTTGTCCGCCTCGGTGACGACGCGACCTTCGGCATCGAGTTCGAAGAAGGCCAGGCCGTAGTGGTCGACCAGCTCGGTGACGAGCGCGAACTGATCGCGCGTCGCCCCCTTGAACTCGGGGAAGGAGGCCATGGCTTCCTCGATGTCTGACAGGTTGCGCCGCGTCTCGCAAAACAGCAGCGTCTTATAGTCAACTTCGCGAATAAGGGGCTCGAAGTGAATGAAGCGATCGAGCGCCTCCACCTTCTCATCGAAGCTGAGCTCCTTTTTATCGGAGGGTTTCGCGAGGTCGCGGTTGGCCGGCTCATCCGGAATCTGATCCGGATTGCCGTTCTTCATCAGGTCAGTCATGAGGTTCCCGCCTTTCATGCCGATAGATCAAAGAGACTGAGGGTGCCCGGCTTTCGCCAGGGGAAGGAGCGGGCTGCGGCGGGAGAGAGATCGCCGCAGCCCGCGCGTCGTTAGAACAGGAGCAGCCCGCGGTTGGCCGTGGCCATCCAGAGGAAGTCGAAGCCGTAGGCGGCCACCATCCACATGAGGACGCGCACCGCGACCGATCCTCCCACGCCGGCCAGCACACCACCAGCGGCCACGGTGGCCGAGGGAGCCTTGAAGGCCATCCAGGCGCCGGCGCCCAGGGCGATCAGCTCGCAGGCGATCGCCACCGCAGCCATGGCCAGGGCCGTGCCGCCGAGCAGCCCCTCGCCGCTCAGCGTCGCCGCGTAGGCCGCGGCGGCCACGGCGGCGCAAGCCGCCAGGCCCATGGCCACCTTGCCCACCAGAGAGATCGTGGCTGCATCGTCCTGCTTGACGATGGCGATGCCGGCATAGACCAAAGACCCCGCCGTCAGCGACGTGAACAGGTAGCCTAGAGCCAAGGCCAGGGAGTGCCAGCCGGGCTGGGCCGCCACCTCGAAGTACGCGTAGCCCTGCAGAAAGGCCGCCCCGAGGCCCACGACGATGGCGATGCCGGCGCAAACCCGCTCGCCGGCGGCGTTGCCGGCACGACCCAGCAGGAGGAAGGCTCCCGCCACGACCACGCCGATGCCGAGGCTGATCAGCTCGAGGGCGATGCCCGAGAACGAGAACAGGTTCGTGATGGCCCCCATGAAACGCTCGGGGTGCACCAGATGGAACACGCTCATGAGGCCGCCGACCACAAGAAGCACCAGCGTCGCGGCAAGGGCCCAGGTACGCGTCTCATCGCCCTGCTTGCCCGCCAGCCGGGCGAGGCCTGTCGTGGCCAGAAGGCCGTAACCCGCGCCGGCAATGAGCGTGAACAGCACGAGCGGCCACTGAATTCCTACCTCCATGATTTACAGCTCCTTCCAAGTGGCGATGGACGGGGACAAGATGTAGCGGCACGTGGGCTTGGCTCCCGACTTGTCCGTAATGGTGTGGACGTTCTCGGAGTCCTCGCCGCCGGCCGCTGCGATGGCCCGGGACGCCGCCGAGTTCGGGTCGTCCAGATCTCCGTAGAATCGCGCACCGCAACAGCAGTTGTGCACGCAGGGAGGCACCGCATGATCGGGGTCGAAGCTGTCGTTGGGGTTCTCAACGCCATCCGAATGGGCCGTCAAGTGGTTGCACAGCGTGCACTTCTCCACAACGCCCTCGTCCTCGTTGAACTGGCGCACGCCATAGGGGCAGGCGTACATGCAATACTGGCAGCCGATGCACTTCTCCTTGTTCACCATGACCACATTGTTTTCCGGGTCGCGATAGGAGGCTCCCGTGGGGCAGACCTTCACGCAGGGCGAGTTCTCGCACTGCTGGCACTGCATGGGCATCCAGTACATCTCGATATTGGGATACTCGCCCGTGGGACCCACCGCCAGAACGCGGTTCCAGTATGAGCCCAGTTTCACGTTGTTCTCGTACTTGCAGGCTACGGTGCACGAGTCGCATCCGGAGCACTTGTTCAGATCGATAACGAGCGTTCTTCTCGCCATGATGCTTCCCTCCTATTTCTTGAACGTTTCGTCGGCGAAGGTATGGGCCTCGTCGAAGGTGACTACCGGCGTCCAGCTCGCGGACGGGTCGGATAGCGTTTCCTGATACGGGTTGGAGTCGGAGAACTGGTTGCCGTGGGTGTACATCATCGGCTCGAACTCCTCGGGCTCAACCCACACTCGCGGAGGACGCTCGGCCTTCTCTACCTTTACGCAGAAGCCGCGGTTGGTGTAGGAGCCGTACACCTCGTTGAAGGGCGCGGTGTTCTTCGTGAGGATGTTCACGTTGCACTCGCGCCAGCCGCCGGTCCTCGTCTCCTGGGAGCTGTCGAAGCACTCGGGATTCCAGAAGCGCTCCATCCACACCACGCTCTCATGCATGCCGTCGGTGAGGTAAACCCGGGCGTGGGTAGAACCGCGGCGGGAGGTGACCTTCACCCAGTCCATGTGCTGAAGCCCGTACTTCTTGGCTGTCTTGGAGTTCATGCGCAGGTCGGGAGCCGGCCAAATCTCACGCATGAAGGGAGCCTGGCGCTGGGTGCCGTGGTGGGTGTAGCACACGCGGCCGCTTGTGAGCACCAGCGGGTACTCGGCATCGTAGCCCTCCTCGCCTTCCATGGGCGTCTCGGCCGGCTCGATGTGCTGGCAGATGGGAGCGTAGGTGCCCTGGTACTCACCGTGGCCGATGGAGGGATCGACCGGCTGCTGCTCGCGGGGGTAGCAGCAGGGGAAGCCGGTGTTGGCCAGCTGGACGAGCATTTGGGCGTACACCTCGAACTTGCGGCTCTCGGTGCCGAAACCCGCCTTCAGGCCGTCGACGGCGGTCATCTCGTGCTGGTCGTATACCCAGAAGTCGTTGGGGTCGTTCCACCAGCTGTGGGTACCGTCATCCTTCAGGCGGCCGCCGCCCTCGCCGGCCACGGGCGTCTGGTACTGCTCGGGATGCTCGTGCAGCGCCGCGATGTCCGGGGCGCCAAAGCGCTCGGCAAAGGACTGCTGGATGCGCTCCTCCGACTCTTCGCCGAACATGATGCCCGGCGGCAGGGGGAAGCGCAGGTTGAACTTGCTGCGGTCGATGTCGTGCAGGTAGCTCGCACCCTTCGAGGTGGAGAGGAAGCCGTCGTTGGCCGTGGTGGGATTCTCCATATAGGTACGGCCAGTCGCCTGGCCCACCGCGCCCAGCACGATGTCCTGGCCGGCCTCGAGCTTCGCATTCAGGATCTCTGCCACCTTGCCCATAACCTTCTTCGGCGGCACGAAGGTGCCCACTGTCTCGCCCAAGTGCACGATGGGCATCATGCCGAAGTTGAAGTTGAGCTGATTGGCGTTGGTGGTATCGGGCGAGGGATCCTTCAGCTCGCCGGAGTAGGTGATGTCGCGACCATCGTGGCTCGTGACCTCGAGCCACTCCTCCAAGGGGAAGATGAGGTCGGCGACCTCGGCCTGGAAGGAAGTGATCATCGGATACTGGCAGATGCAGAAGTCGATCTCGGGAAACACGTCGTACCAAGACGAGGCGTTGCCGAGCATGGCCAGCTTGTTGCCGGACATGTCGAACCACACGCGCGGCTTGTAGGGCTCGCCGGTGCGGATGGCCTCCAGCACGCTGGGGATGTGGCTGTGCTCCCAGTGGTAGAGGCCCTTGTGGTTCTTCATGCCGAGGCGGTCGAGGCGCAACTGGTTAGTGATGTAGAGCAGCTGGGAGGAGTGGGGCGTCGGGAAGCCGTCGGGATCGTCCTTGAAGTCGGCCAAACGCGCGGCGTTCTCCTCGGGCGAGTTGCCCACGATGTAGCCGACGCCGCAGTCGTGCACGATATCGACATTGCGGTACTGGAAGATGGTCGTGGGGCGTGGCACCAGCCCGTTCTCGTCGGTCTTGGGGCGGGAGTTCTGCGTCAGGGTGCAGCCGGGCTTGTTCACATAGCCCATGATGGCGTCCAGGCCGCACAGGCCCACGGGCAGCTGGTGGGCGATCTGCTCCATGTCCGAGGACACGCCGTGGCAGATGCCGCCGCACTTGCCCTCCTTCAGGGGCGCGGCGTACAGCTCGATGGCCTCCTTGTTCACCTCGGCCGGCACCCAGGTAACTTCCTCGGTCTTCTCGAGCGTCCACTCAGAGGCGGCCTCCTTGTAGATTTGGCCGGCGCTGCGGGCGGCGGCGCCTCCCAGTTCGTCGATGGTGCCGCTCCAGAAGATCTCCGGATCCACCGTGGCGTCCTGGTACTCGAACGGCACGAGCTTGCCAGTCTTGTTGTCGAAGCAGACGTAGGCCGGAGTGTCGGCAGGCGTGCTTTGCCGGTAGTCGGGCCAGATGTCCGTGGCGCGATAGGGCAGCTTCGTATCCTCGTTGATGATGAAGGGCAAGTTCGTCCATTCCTTCACGAAGGCCTCGTTGTAGAGCTTGTTCTCGATGATGTAGTTCCACCAGGACAGGGCGAGGGCGCCATCGGCGCCGGGCCGCACGCGCAGCCACACGTCAGCCTTCACGGCGTCGGGGCTCATGTTGGGGTCCACCACCACGGTTTTGCAGCCGGCTTCGCGCAGCTCGGCCATGCCGCGGCCGGACTGGGCCGTCTGGGAAACGGACGGCTGGGCGCCCCACAGCACGATCATCTGGGTGTCGATGGTGTCGGCGTAGCCCTTCTTGTTCTCATCGTCGATCTGATCCCAAGTGCCCATCTTCTCGTACCAGCGACGGGCAATGCCCTTGAAGGGCTCCTGCACGGCCGCATCGGCAATGGACTGGTCCATGCCGCCGTACATGAACAGGGCGATAGAGTAGCGCGGCAGGTAGCACTGGGCGCAACCGGGCTCGAACACCGTGGGCGAGCCGAGCGAATGGCACATGGTAATGGCCTGGCGCATGGAATAGCTTCCGCCGCCGCCCGAGGACGTGAAGAAGGAGTAGGTCCCGTACTTCTCGATGGCGTCAGCGATCTTAGTCGCGGCCAGGTCGATAGCCTCGTCCCACGAAATGCGCTCCCAGGCCATCTCCTCCGCGCCTCGTGCGCCCGAGCGCTTCAGCGGATAGAGCACACGGTAGGGGCTGTAGCAGTTGTTCAGCTGATTGAGGCCCTTCATGCACAGCGAGCCGAGGGACGTCGGTCCGTAGGGATGGCCCTCGATCTTGGTGACGATGCCGTTTTCCACATACACGCGGGCAGGGCACGCCTGAATGCATCCGCGGCAGGTCGTCACATAGGTCTTGCGGCCGCTGTCGGTCGAGGCGCTCTCGGCATCATCGGCCCAGGCCTGCTCCACCTTGGCGAGCTTGCCCGTGTACCCGACGCTGAGCGCCGCCGCAGCGCCGGCGAGCGAAGCCGTCTTTACGAACGAGCGTCTTGTCAAGCCTTCACGCGTCATTGATCTCCTCCTCTTCGAAATGAAATAGCGATGCGCTAGCGACTGCTATTATTTCGATGAGGAAAAGGGTGAGAAATCCCCCACAGGCATGATTTTCCCAGGTAAGGGCCTATCACCCATTGGGTGATAGGCGAGGTTAGGCCGCTGACGTGGTTCTTTGCGAACGCACCTCGGCGATGGCGGGCGGCGGGAGAGGCGGGCTTACGGTTGCCCCGGCGCCCTTCCCTGCATCACGTCGATGAACTCCTGGCGCGTATGAACTCCGAACTTGCCGTATATGTTGCGAATGTGGGTCTTGGCCGTATTGCGGGAGACGCAGAGGCTGTCGGCGATATAGGCTGCATCGCGGCCGTCGCGCATAAGCGCGTAAACCTCCATCTCGCGCGGAGACAGGTGAACATCGCCGGGGGTGGCCGGGCTTTCCGTATCGCCGTGCGCCGAAGAAGACGACGCGGGTTCTTCGATGCGGACGCGGGCCCGCCCCTCTTCCCGAACGCGGTCCTCCCCGTCGTCCTGAACGAGAATCGACGCGAGGTCCTTAGGGCGAATGGCAACGGCGCACAGCAGAAGAATGCCCACCATGGCCACGGCAATGGCCGGAATGCCCTGGGTCGCTTCCAGCGAGGGCAGCAGATAGACTCCGACAAGGCCGCCGATAAGCGATCCCCCGGCATAGACCGCGCGACCGTACCCAAAGACCTGTATCGGAGAGAAGTAGCGCCCGTGGCCGAGGTAGGCCATGAGCACCCAGATATAGGACGAGAAGAGGCAGTAGACGAGGAGCGTTCCTCCCATGGCCACCGGGCTGCCGAAATGGATAAGGTAGGCGAAGAGCACGCAGGCGCTCAGCATAAGAATGGTCGGACGGTACAAGGCCTCGAGGCGTATCTTCTGCACGCAGGCGAAGGCGACAGTGAGCACGAAGCAGGCCATAATGAGCAGGCTTACCCCCAGGGTAGAGCCGCTGTCGATGCTCGCCTGATCGAGCCACGACCCGCCGAGGCTGTTCTGCAGGAAGGCAACGGCGCCGATGAGAAAGGCCGCCACGAGAAAGTAGGAGAACGGCTTGACCGGTGCCCTCGTGAAGTCCACGGGCTCTTCAGGCGCGGCACTGTCATCGTCGCCCACACTCGAAATGGCAAGGGTCAAGGCGGAGAGCAGCGGCAGACCTGCCGCGAGCAAAAGCCCGATGGCGGGCCATGTTCCCACAGCGAAGAAGAAGATGAGCCCGGCGGCCACATCGCTGAGCAGCGTAGCCGTAACGGCTGCGCCCACGCGCACCGAGGCGTAGATTTGCCCCGCGCGAACCGCGATAGGCGCCGTAGCGAGGCCGGTGAGAGCGGCGCCAACCCAGAACAAGCCGTTGTCGGCGCTGCCCCACAGAGCAAGCACGCCGAACTCCAATACGACTCCGGTGCCCGCGACCACCCCCATGAGCACCATGAACACCCGCGAGGAGAGCAGCCCCACCGCGCGAATGTGGAAGAAGGCCAGGAGCACCGAGATCACGATGAAACACGTTGTCGAGACGTAGTGCATCTGCAGGCCGGGATTCGCCGCGTCGGGAAGCGCGAAGTACATCCAAATCGGCGAAGAGTACATAACGAGAAACCATGCGCGCCAAAATGCGTAGGGGAGGTACTTCGCCGCCGGCCACCCCAAGGCGATTCCTCCCTCTTCGATATCTGGAAATGCAAAGCGACCCATACCAGCCTGCCCCTCTATCGATTCGAGGCACCCCCTCAGGTGCAAGAACGGCGACGATTATAGCATGGCGCGCCGAGACTGGAGGACCAAGGTCGCGACGTCTCTTTTCGCTTGAGACAATCGCTCACTTGAGAAAATCTCCAATTTGGGAGATTTTTTCACGAATTTTTCTCTAGAATCGGAGATTTTTCAAGCTAACAGAAGCAGGGCGCCTACCCGTAGGCGTCGGCGGCGTGGTCGATGGCTTCGAGGTTCATGGCGACGAACTGGGGTTTCACGCAGGCTTGCACGGCTGCCTTCAGCTCGGCCACGGTAAGGGGGATGCGGCCCTGGGCCACGGCCACGGCGAGCAGCATCATGTTGAGCGACTTGCGGGAGCCAGCGCCGAGGTGCGCCACGAGCGCCTCGTCGTCCACGGGGATGAAGAGAAGCACGGGATAACCGTCCACGCCGGGAGCTTGGGTGTCCTTTATGGCGATCGCCCCATCGGCGGCGTCGAGGCTCGCAGCCGCCTCATCGGCCGCATCGGCGGCGGCTGCCTGTTCACGCGGGGCCTCGGCCTGAAGCGAGTTCGCCAGGGCCGCCACCACATCGCCAGCGCGGTAGGGCTCACCGGCCAGGGCCGTGGTCACGGGTTGGATGGCCGTGGTAGCCGTCACGAGCACGCCGCCCGGAGCCAGGAACGGCAGCGCCCGGGCCGCTTCGCCGGGCTCCAAGGCAATGACCATGTCGGCCGTGCCTGGCGTGATGAGCGGCGAGAGCACCTCTTCACCACCTGAGCCCATGCGCACATGGCTCGTCACGTTGCCGCCGCGCTGGGCCATGCCGATGGTCTCGGCCGTGCGCACCTGCCAGCCCTTGGACTGCGCCGCCTGGGCCAGCACCTTCGCCGCCAGCACCGTGCCCTGGCCGCCCACACCCGCCAACAGAATGTCGATCATCGGGCACCCCCTTCCTCCAGTGAGCCTTCCGCCGCGCCCAGGGCCTCGCCGGGCGTCTGGTCAGGCTCGCCGCGCAATTCCGTCTCTTGGAAATCGTTCCGCTCGTCGGCAAGCACCACGGGGATTTCCCCCGTTTGGAACGGCTCGGGATTTGGGGTGTATCTGGCCGGCTCCACGGCCACCGCACCGCCGAAGCCCACGGCCCCCTCGATGGCGCCGAAGGGACACACCTGCACGCACAGGGCGCAGCCGTCGCACAGGCTGCCATCCACGAAGGCCTGGCCGCGCTCGCCCGACTTCGGACCGCGCAGCCCCTCGTCGAAGCCGATGCCGGGACAACCAATGGAGGTGATGCACTTCTTGCAACCGGCGCAAAGCTCGGTGCTAATGCGCACCGGCTCCGCCGGCTTCTTCAGCTGAATGCACGGGGCGCGGAAGATGATGGCCGCAGGCCCGTCGTAATCGATGGCCGCGCGGGCCGCCGCCACGGACATCTCCACGCTGTGCGGATTCGCGAACCCGATGTGCTGGACGCCCAAGCCGTGCAGCACCTCCTCGATCACAATGGGCCGCCGCTTCTCGCCCATGAGCGTAACGCCGGTGCCGGGATGCGGCTGGCTGCCCGTCATGGCCGTGGTGGCGTTGTCCAGAATGGCGAAGGTGACGTCGTGGCCGTTGTATACGGCATTCGCAATGCCCGTGAGCGCGCTGGCGAAGAACGTGGAATCGCCCACGAAGGCCACCGACTTCTTATGGGGCTCCACCACCGAGAAGCCCTGGGCCATGGTGATGCCAGCGCCCATGCACAGGCAGGTGTCCACGGCATCGAGGGGCTTGGCATTGCCGAGGGTGTAACAGCCAATGTCGCCGCAGAGCACCGCCTCGCGCCCCTTGAGCGCCTGCTTCACGGCGTAGAAGCTGCCCCGATGGGGGCATCCCGCGCACAGCACGGGATGCCGTACGGGCAGCACGCCGTCATAGCTGAGGCGGTTCGCGCCGATAGTGCGGGCCGCAAGGGCGGCGAGGGAATCAGTCCTTTCGACCTCAGACGAGTAGCGCGAGGACGGAGGCACCTCCTCGCGCGCAGATTCCGCAGACTCGGAAAAAATGGGATACACTTCTGATCCCATTTTTTCCGAAAGCGAGGACTTGCTTGAGCACGTGGAGGTGCCTCCGTCCTCGTGCGGCGGAATTGGAAGGGCAGCCCGCGTTCGATCGAAGAACCGTCCCAGGCGGCCGGCGATGTTCTCGGCGGTGTTCTCGCCGCGGTCGTTGGCGGCACCGGTCAGCTTGCCGTGCACGCGCAGGGACAGGTGGCGCACGCCGGCCAACTTCTGCATCTCCTCTTCCAGCACCGAATCCAATTCCTCGAAGACGATGACATCGGAAAGCCCCTCCGCAAAGGCCGCCGCCGTTTCCACGGGGAAGGGGTAGGGCGTGCCCACGGCGAAGAAGCGGTAACGGGGCACAGAAACGCCCGCCCGAGCAGCCTCCCGCTCCAAAAGTGCCAGAGCCTCGCGGGCATAGGCCACCGACACGCCCCCGGCCACAATGCCCACGCGGGGCTCTTCAACCCCCGAGGTGCCCGCTTCCGGGGCCGCCGCCGCAGGCGCCGCATTTCTTGCGGCCTGGCCGGCAGCGGAAGTGCGGCCGGCTCCTTCCCCGCCTGTGGGCTGCACGGCACCGGTCGTGCCGGTCGTCGCAGCGGAGGCGGCTGCGGCGGCTCCCTCTCCGCCCCCCTCGAACACCTCGTTGAACTGCGCCAGCGCCGGATCATAGGCGTAGTCCCAGGCAATTTGGGCCAGGCGGCGGTTGATCTCGCCGTGGCCCTCAAAGGCCCGCTTGGGGAAGATGACCCACTTCGGATCTTTCTGGAAGCCCTCGGCGGGCAGCGGGCGGCCGTGGGTCTCATCGGCCACCTCGAAAAACGTGGACGCATGGTTGATGCGCGTGGTGGGACGCACGATGACCGGCGTGTGGTAGCGCTCCGACAAGTCGAAGGCCGCGCCCATCATGGCAAAGCCCTGCTCAGGGGTGGCCGGGTCGAGCACGGGCACCTTCGCGAAGGCTCCGAAGCGGCGCGTGTCCTGCTCGGTCTGGGAGGAAATGGGACCCGGATCGTCGGCCACGAACAGCACACAGCCGCCGCCCACCCCCACGTAGTTCAGGGACATGAGAGCATCTGAGGCCACGTTCAGCCCCACCTGCTTGCAGGTGAACAGCACCCGGGCCCCGCAGTAGGACGCGCCCGCGAGCATTTCCAGGGCCGCCTTCTCGTTGGTAGACCATTCCACATGCACGTCCCGGGCCGTGCCGGCCCCATGCAGCTTCGCCACGGTTTCCACCAGCTCGGACGACGGCGTGCCGGGATAACCCGCCACCACGTTCACCCCGGCCTCTAGGGCCGCGTGGGCAAATGCCTCGTTGCCCATCAGAAGTTTCTTCGCCATAACCGCTCTCATTCCCTCGGGTCTTATCCCCAGTATATCAGGGGCCACAGGGGAGCGGCCGATGAAGACCCTCGGGAGATGCGAGAGCGGCCCCGAGGGTCCGTGCAAACCGAATGCGCAGGCAGCACCTCGCACGGGGAGAGGACCGTTTGAACCTCAGGCAGCCCCGCATGGCCTCAGGCGGCTCCGTCGGCCACGAGATCGAGCAGCCAGGCATACAGGGCGAGAAAGGCGTTGTCGCTGTGCTGCGTGATAGCCCGGGCAGAGCCCCGGGCGAGCTCGCCGAAGTGGTGGGTGCAGAAATCGAGGCGCAAGCGCTCCCATTCCCGGGCGCTGCCGGCATCTCCCCCCTCGAAGGCGCGAGCCTCAAGAGAGGTCACATAGGAGAGAAAATCCAGTTCGCTCACGAGGGCGTCGAAGGGGTCGTGATTGCCGGGACGGTTCTTCAGGCCCAGCTTGCGGTACTCCAAGCCGACCGCCGCCCGCTCGCCATGGGCCCGGGAGAACTCCGTGCGCCCCTGGACCACCCAGCGGGAGCCGACAAGGGATACCAGACGGGGATAGCCGTAGAACAGGCGCGTGAACTCGGCCCGCAGATCGCGGGCGCGGGTCGTCGGGCTGGCGGCGGCCCAGGTCTCAAAGCGCGTGGCCAGGTCGACGGGCAGCCCCTCGCCCAGCCCCAGCCCCGCAAGCAGCCCGCGCACCCGATCGAGCAGCTCCAGGGAGGTATGCTCTTCGGCCTGGCGATGCTCGGGATAGGAGAACAGGCGCGCGAGCAGCGCATAAAGAGCCGCCAGAGCCGAGGGACGGCTCGCCGCGCCAAGGCGAACGGGAGCCAAGGCCGGGCCCTCTTCGCCGCCGTCGAACACGTAGTCCAGCAAGCTCATCAGCTCGTCGAAGGCCTCGGCTCGGTGCGCATCGCAGGCCCAGGGGGAGACCACGGCATCCCGCACGCGCTCCACCGCCTCGTGGGAGAGCACCCCGGACAGGCGCTGGGCCCCCGCCGGCTCCAAGCGCACCCCGTCGCAGGAGGAGTCGAACGCTACCAGGCCCTTCTCCACCATCCTCTCAACTTGCAGCCGCATGGCCGGCAGCGATGCGTCCAGGGCCGCCGCCAGGGAGGCGACGCTTACCGCAGCACCGAGGCCGTGAACGTGTCCCAACACCATGATCTGGCCCGAGGGCACGCCGCGCTGGGCCCCGGCCTGGGCCACCGCCGCGCCCCAGGACGCCAGGGCACCCAGAGCGGGCGCCGGCAGCAGGAAGGCAGCCCCCTCCGCTCCCGGCTCCCCGAAGCACCGGTGGAGCAGGGTCACCAACCGATCGAAGCCCGCCTCGGTGAGAAGGCGGCTCCGACCGATGAGCGCAATGGCCAGACCCTCGTCGAGAAGCGCCGCGGCATCGGCCCCTTTGGCCGTAACGCGGAACGCGAAGGTGCGCCGATCCCGAGGGCTGCGCTCCCAGAAAATCTGCTCGCGATCCGCAAGCACCGCCGTGGCCTTATCGAGCTGCTCCCGACTCACCCGCAGAAGGGCCGCGGCCTCAGCGGCCACCACACCTTCGGGGCGCTGGGCGGCCAGGGCCAGACACGCCCCTTCCAGCAGCGTCACATCGCCCAAGGTCAGACTGGTTCGCGCCAGAAATCGATAGAGACGCTGAACGAGGAGGAAACGCTCCGCGGACGGCATCATGGGCAAGCCGTCCCCTCATCGGACGAGGAAGGGGGCTCACCCGCCGGGGCCCATGATGCCGCCCCCGTTTCCAAGGCGCACGGGCGGCACAAGCCATCAACCTGGGAGCGGGCCGGGGCCAGATCGCCGCAACGGCGGCAGGGAGCTATGGGCTGGCGATAGGCCTCCCGCGCCTCGAAGGGGTTGGCCGCTGCCCGAGCGCCGCGCCGAATGGCCCGCTGGGCGCAGGAGCGCAGACACAGCTCGCATTCGGAGCACAGCCCCGCGTTGAAGCGGTACACGAGCGCGCCGTCTTCCGCGGTCAGCTGAATGGCCCCGGTGGGGCACATCTGGGCGCAGGTGCCGCATCCGGCGCAGCGCCGATCATCTACCTGCTGCACGGGCCACTGGTAAGTGCCCCCATCGGTGCGAGCTGCCTCGTCCCGCCAGTACCGCTCAAGGTGCAGCCGCCATCCGATGGCGTGGCGCTTCACCGAACGGGAGGGAGAACCGACGCCCTCGGACCCGTCGACCGTCTCGTCCTTCGCAGCCATTACCCGGCGAAACAGCGCCCGAGCCGAAGAGCGGAAGCCGGAAGTGCCGCGTTCCCCATCCCTTGACACGCCAGCCTCGGCCCCCGCATCGCGCTCGGCACCTGTCGCCGGAACCGCAAATCGCGGCGCAGGGCCGGCCGAAGCCGGAGCCGATGCCCCAGCCGTCGTCGCAGCGGCAACCTCAGCCGCGAGCGGCTCGGCCGGCGCGGGCGGCTGGGCAGCGGCCCCTTCGGCCGGCGCGGGCGGTTCGGCAGCGACCTCGCCCCCGGAAAAGGCGATCCCGCCGCTGTCGATGAGGTTTTCCGCCCGATACCAGTCGCCCAGAAGCGCCCGGGCCCGCTCCATGTTCCCGCGCAGCACCGGACCCACGGTTCGATACAGCGCACAAGCCTCGCAGCGATCGGTGACCAGCGTGCATTCCCGTTCACAGGCCATGGAGAACAGCGCCGCAGGCGTGAGGGCCGCCAAGCACACGGCCATCTGGTAGGTGTCGGTGGGCGAAGCCAGGGCGGAAAGCTCGCCGTGAGGCAACCAGCAGCGCACGCGCACCGGCCCCTGGCCGCCCATGCGCTTGAGCGCTCGCCGCTCGGAAAAGTTCGTCGCCCGGAAGGCCTCGAAGGGGCAAGCCGACAGACACGTGCCGCAATGGAGGCACAGCGCCGCATCGAACCGAGGGACGGCCGCCTCCCCTTCCCGATGGATGGCATGGCTCGGGCAGGCGCTCACGCAGGAATCGCACCGGGCGAACACGCTCTTGCGATGCATGCAGCGATCCTCAGCGAACAGGATGTCCACCTTGATGGGCCGGTCGCTGCCGTAGCGCTCGCTCGCATTCACGAGAGAGCCCGCACGAATGCCCCGGTCAGCACCGCCAGCCCTCGATAGTACGGCTCGACGGATGCGCCTTCGACCTCGGCGCAGAACCCGGGCACCCACTGGGACAAATGCTCGGCGGCGAAGGCCTCCAAACGCTCGGCGCCATCGATGCCCCGCTGTTCCAGGGCTTCGCCCCCGTCGGCCAGATAACCGCAGAAGTCGAGCTCGTTGAACAGGTAGTCGATGCAGTCGTTGTAGTGGGCCTTGCGCACCACGCCGCAGCCTGCCATGAAATCGGCCACGGCCTTGGTGTGGTTGTTGATCATGCGGATCGGGTGCCTCACCCCGTGCTCCCGCTGCAACCAGGTGCCCTCGGCGTTTTCCACTACGGGATCGGGGCCGATGAACAACCGCGTCTCCTCGCGGCGCAGGGCGTGCATCGTCTCGTCGCCGTTGGCGCCCTCGTAGGTGGCAAGGGCGTCGGCGCAGGCCTCGATGGCCGCGGGCGGAAGTTCCAGCGCAGTCGCCGTCGCCGCCAAATCGCGAGCCATCATGCCCGAGACGACCGCCTCGATCCACGGGCCGGCCGTCGGAGGCCGCCAGGCCACGGCCAGCAGTTTCGCCATCGTTCCCAGTACGGTTGCCATGGAATATCCCCTCTCCCGTTGGCTGCGCATCCCTATGGTAACGCAGAGAGGGGCCCCGCTCCCCGGCGAGGCCCCGCACCTTCTACTTCAGGTAGTACATACACGGACCGGTGCCGGCGTCAACCAGCAGCTGCTCGCTCTCGCGCTCGGCGATGAGCTTCGAGATGTCGCTTTCCGGATCGTTCAGGTCGCCGAAAGTCATCGCATAGGTGGGGCAGCCCTCCACGCAAGCCGGCAGGTCGCCCTCGGAGATGCGCTGATAGCACAGGTTGCACTTCTCCACGGTGTTCTTCACGTGGGCCGGCGCCTCGCTGTTGCCCACGGGGAAGCCCACCAGGAACTCCGGCTCGGCCTCCAGGTAGGTGCGCACACCCGCGCCAATGGCCTGGTAGGGGCAGGCCTCCACACAGCTCTGACAGCCGATGCAGGTCTCGGTGTCCTGGGTGACGATGCCCGTTTCCTCGTCCTTGGCCGTGGCGCCGGTGGGGCACACCGCCACGCAGGCCGGGTTCTCGCAGTGCTGGCAGCGCAGGGGCTGGTAGGCGATGGTGTTGGCCCCATAGGAGCCGCCGGGGCAATCCTTCCCCGCTCCGCCCACGGTATTCACCGTGCAGTACCACACGTCGTTGGGCAGGTTGTTCTCCAGCTTGCAGGAAACCGAGCAGCTTCCGCAGCCGATGCAGCGACGGTAATCGATCGCAATGCCGTATTTGTTAGCCATGAATATTCCCGTCCCTTCTTATTCCGCACCCTGGATGGTGGGGGTGAATGCCGCTTCATCGTTGGCGCCGGAGCCGTCCCAGGGCTCGATCTTCACGCGGTTGTCGAAGAACGAGCAGTTCACGGCATAGGGGTCGGCGTAGTCGGTAGTGATAGAGCCCATGGAACCGCGCTTGGTCTCGTTCTCGGCGTAGCCCTTGTAGTACACCGTGCAGCCCTCGCGGATACCGCTGTTGAAGCTGGCCACCATGACGCACTCGCCGAGCCAGTTGGACACCAAGATCTCCGAGCCGTCCTCCACGCCGTACTTCGCGCCGTCGGCGGGGTTGATGAACAGGCGGGGCTGGTCGTTGAACTGACGGGCCCAGGTGTCCATGAACATAGTCATGTGCACACGGGAGGGGTTGCGCCACGACATGCAGGTCAGCGGGTAATCGGCGGCGTACTCGGAGTGCGCCCCGGAGATCTTGTTCTCGAACCACGTGGGCATCTGCTCGCGCTCCACGTTGGAAATGTCGTAGTTGGACGGGGTGCGCGGCGCCGGGGTGTCCACGTAGAACATGAGGCGGCCGGTCTCGGTGATGAAGTTCGTGAGGCCCACGTTGCCGATATAGGGCTCTTCCTTGGTATAGCGCATCTCCTTGTTCTGACGCAGGGTCTCCATGGTGATGCCGCATTCCACCGCCGCGGGCACATCCTCGAAGGTGCCCTTCCACCACATATCGTCGTCCACTTCGTTCACGATGTCGCCCACGCCCAGGTACGGGGCCATGAAGCGGGTGATCTCAGCGTCGGGCTTGGCCTCGTACATAGGCTCGATGCACTTCTCGGACAGGCGCACGGTGCGCATATGGCCGAGGGGCACCACGTCCTCGTACTCGTACATATCGCAGGCCGGCAGCAGGATATCGGCATAGCGGGCCGTATCGGTCATGAAGTTGTCCTCGACGATGATCATCTCCATGGGATCGAGGATCTCCTTCTTCACGCGGTTGGAGTTCACCGAGCCGCCGATCATGCCGCCATGGGACACCCACAGCGTCTTCACCGGGTAGTCCTCGCCCATGAGCTTGCCGGAGCTCATGATGTCGGCCGCGGCCAGGAAGGTCACCGCCTTGCACATATTGCCGTTGGAGGGCACGGCGGAGGCATGGCCGAAGAAGTTGCCGTACATCATGTCGAAGCCGCCGACGGAGCGACCCGGCTCGCCGAAGTTGCCGGTCATGGCGATAAGCGCCGTCATGGCATAGGCCGCCTGCAGGCCGTTCTCGTAGGCGCCGGTGCCGAAGTTGATGTAGTGGGCCACCTTGTTAGCGGGCTGCAGCACGTCGTAGAGGAAGTCGAAGTCCTCGTGGGAAATCTCGCACACCTCGGCCACGCGCTCGAAGGTCCACTCGGCCACATGGTCCTTGAACTTGTCCCAGGCGGTGATGTACTTGTCGTCGGGGCAGGTCCATGCCGGGTCGGCGCAGGTATCGAAGGGCACCGGCTTCTTCTCGCTTTCCGACCACACCATGATGGGGTCGATCTCGGTGGGCTCGCCGGTCACCCAGAACACGGGGCCCTCGTGCAGGCCCTCGCCGAACTGGGAGCCGCGCACGTACATGCCGGTCTCCTTGTCGATGAGGTAGGGGGCGCAGGTGTGGTTCAGCACGAAGTCCTTCGCGTAGGTCTCCTCGTCCATGAAGCGCTTGATGAGGCCGAGGAACAGCGCCGTGTCGTTGCCCATGTTCACGGGAATCCACTTGTCGGCCTTGGCCACGGTGGCGGAATAGTGCGGGTCGATGACGACCACCTTCGCGCCGGCGTCCTGGGCATCGAAGAGGAACTTCGCCATCTGGATCTGGGCGAAGATGGGGTTGGCACCGAACATGACGATGTAGTCGGAGTTCACGAAGTCGGTGGGCTCGTTCTGATCGAACCACTGGATGCCGCCGCGGGTCAGGCCCGTGTTGGTGGCGTTATCGAAGGAGTAGTCCCACTTCGTGCAGCCGGTGGCGTTGAACATGCGCATGATAAGGCCCGAGGAACCATGGAGCGAGCCCTGGGCGCCGCCACCGCCCATGTAGACGGAGTTCGCAAGCGGGCCGTAGGTTTCCGCGGTCTTCTTCCACTGCTCGCCGATGAGCTCGCCGGCCTCTTCCCAGGTGATGCGCTCCCACTGGCCGCCGCCGCGGGGCGTGCCCTCGACGCGCTTCATGGGATACTGGATGCGCGCTTCGGAATAGGTGCGCGTGATGCGCGACTTGCCCTTGAGGCAGGTGCGGAAGGGATAGTCCTTCTTCGGGCGCATGTTCACGACGTTGCCATCGCGCACATAGATGTTGTACTGGCAGAACGAGCAGCTCCAGCTGCAGGTGCAGAAGTACTCGTCGCCGGTGACGGACAGCTTGGTTTCCTTCTTCTCGTTCTGATCGGTCTCCAGATTCTGCATGTCGCCGCCAGGGCTGCAGGCGGCCAGAGTGCCGGCCAGGGCCGTGCCCGCGGCGGCGAGGCCCGTTCCCTTCAGAAAGGTGCGGCGGGTCAATGAGGTTGCCATAGAATCTCCCCTATCCTCTCGAGGGCGGCTGTGCCACGACAGCCATCCCGTCCGTGCCGCGCATGGGAGAACCGGGGCGGGAACCTTCCGCCCGGCCCAATTGCGCGGGTTCAACCGCCGATGGCAAAGGAGATCATTCCGGGCGCCGCGCTCTCCTCCAACGCGACGGGGAACAGGGTGCCATCGAACACTGCGCATTATAGCCACGGGAAAATGGGCCGTAAACGGCGGCGCCCAGCAGATGGGAATATTAGTTTTCCTTTTGATATATCGCAGATAGAAGCCGCTGTCCTTCAGCAGTTATACCAATAAGGTGCTGACGGCGATCCTGAGGCGACGGCCGAAGCGCCACGAGGCCGCGGCGCTGCAAGGCACGGGCCGCCATGGACACGCTTGACTGGCCCATCCCCAAACACGTGGCCGCCGTGCCCACGGAAAGCAGTTCCTGCTCCCGCGCGAGCGCCAGCAGCGCCACCTGCCCCACGGTCAGCGCAGCGCCGCGCTCTCGCGCACGGCGCGCTGCCTGGCGCAGATGCTGGGCGATGGCGAAGCAGCAATCCAGCCCGTCGGCCCCCAATGCCTGGGTCAGCTCGAACAGCACGTTCTCGCCGCGGGCCGTTACGCGTAGCAGGCTGCGGCGACGGTCTTTCGGGCTGACGCGCTCGGCCACCACATCCAACTCGATCAGCGAACGCACCAGCGCCGCCACACGCGATGGCGGCAGCGAAAGCCCCACGGCTAACTCCCCCGCCAACAGGGGCTGCTGTCGGGCCACAACCCGCAGCGCCTCTACTTCCCCAACGCCCAGCGGCCCTGAGCCCAGGCAGTCTTTCAGGGCCGCGAGCGCGTCTCCCCACTCCTCCAGAGAGGCCATGGCTACGAGGCCATCTCCGCCTTCAGGTCGGCCACCTTCTGCAACATGGCCGGATCGTTCGTGCCCATCATCTGCACGGCCAGGATGGCGGCGTTCTTCGCGCCGTTGATGGCCACGCAAGCCACGGGCACGCCCGAGGGCATCTGCACCATGGACAGCAGCGAGTCCAGGCCGCCCAGATCGCTCGTCTTCATGGGCACGGCGATAACCGGCAACGGCGTGAACGCGGCCACCACGCCGCCCAGGTGCGCGGCCTTGCCCGCAGCGGCCACGATCACCTTGATGCCGCGATCAGCCGCGGTCTCGGCCCACTCGTGCACCACGGCCGGCTTGCGGTGGGCGCTTGCCACCTTCACCTCGTAGGGTACGCCCATGGCGTCCAGCTGGGCCATGCACGGCTCCATGGCCGGCATATCCGATTCCGATCCCATAATGATGCCCACTACCGGGGTTGCCTCTGCCATGGTCGCGTCCTTTCCTCGTGCGCCTGCGTCTGCACTCCATCGATTTGTGCTTCGATCCTCGCTATTATAGCCGCCGAAGCCGGAAGACGCAGGGGGCCGGAGATTTCGTTTCAGCCAACGGCCCTCCCCGCTTTTGGACGAATTTAACGGGAATAGCGGGAAACGCACTGCACCCTTCCGCCGTGAGCCCGAGGAAGCCTGTTTCCGTAATGGGCCTTTTTGCGCAGCAAACTCCGCGAGATAGACTCCATCACCTCGGTCTCACCCAGAAAGACCGCATTTCCGTTGCTTTTTGCCCTCACTACACCCCGAAACTGCGCGCCCGAATCTACTTCGCGGAGTTTACCGCACAAAATCAGGCACTTCAGAAACTCGCGACCCGAATCAGCGGGCGTTTCCCACATCGCAGATCTGCAGGGCCGACTTGGCGCCTCCCGAGGATATGGGCAATCCTATCGGCGGCGCCTCCTGAATGCGGGCGCTCTCTGTTCTCCCGCGCGAGGGGGGGGAGGCCTGTCGCCGTCAACAGGACGAGACCGATGCCGCCCTTGCCGAGACCGCTGACGCCATTCTGCGCGGGGAATAGGCGCATTCAGACATTTCCCGAAAAAAATTCTTGCACGGGTCCCCTAAGTCGGGTATTATCTACTATGCTCTTTTGGCAAAGCCGAAACAGCACCTGCGGGCGTGGCGGAATTGGCAGACGCGTACGGTTCAGGTCCGTATGGGGGCAACCCCATGGAGGTTCAAGTCCTCTCGCCCGCACCACTTTAAAGCAAACGCCCTCTTCGGAGGGCGTTTTTGTTTTTTCCCAAGACCGCCAGATGCCGCAGCGATCGCTTGGGGAAACCCAGATTGAGCTCGTAGAACTCCTTTTGCGCCTGGTCAGTGTGGGCCGAAATGGCCTGTCGGCCCCGGCGAACCATCGCACCGACACGAGGGCCTTGCCCACCATGGCCATCTGAGCAGCGCCGTTGGCCCCAATCAGCTCGGGGTCGGGCCGCATTATGTCGTAGGCGCCGAAACAGGCCAGAGAAGCCACGCGCTGGCCACCGGGCCTCAAAGTGCGCAAGTTCTCTTATGAAGTGTCCGCGGAACAACAGGTTGCGGAAGGGTTGGTGACAGGTTGGGTGAGGACGCGGGGCGCACGAGCCCGCCTTCCTATACTTGCGATGACCTTTTTAGTGAGGAAGAACCTTCGCTACGTCGAGAATGGGAGCGCGCCATGGCTGCTTCAACGAGAAAACCCATCCCCGTCCTTCTCTCGTGCTTGTTTGCGGGATGCCTGGCCGCCTCCCTGAGCGCCTGCGCAAGCCAGCCGGCAGACGACATCGGCCGCAACCTCGCATCCACTTCCCCGACGGAACAGGCCGCGGAAAACGCTGACGGCGAAGAAGCGCCAGCTACCTCGAACGAAGCCGATGCTTCCGCCGAAACGTCGCCGACGCAAAAGAAGGACGCCCCAAGCCCCGAACCAGCCGACAGCAGCGCCGCCCCCGACGCCGGCCCGAGCGCTGAACTAGCCGACAAGACCGCCAGCGCCGAACAAGCCGACAGCGACGCTGAAGCCAGCACCGACGCCGCAGCCACCACGGCCACCATCATGTACTACGAGAACGTCAGTTACGATGACGGCGACGTGGAACCCGATGACGAGGGTCGCGTGCTTCTGGGAACCTACGAGCTCAAAGACGTGCACGTCGGACAAACCCTGAACGCCTGGGACTACGTAGTCGACATTCCCGGTTATTTCTTCTGGGACGGCTGGCCGCAGAACCTCACCCTCAGCGAGAACCCCGATGACAATGTGATCAAGCTGTTCTATTTCAAGTTGTGGAACAACGAGTACACGGTGAACTACTACCTCATGGAAAACGCCGATCTATCGGCCGACAACTGGAAAGATGCCCTGAAGCCCGATGACGTGAAGTTCATCAAGATGGGCTCCGAAACCTTCACTGACCAGCGCTTCGACAAGCTCGTGAAGGGCGATGCCTACGAGTACAAGATCGACGGCACCTACGTGGTGGACACCTACCCGACCGAGATCCGCGTGGGCGTGAACCCCGACGACAACGTCATCAACGTGCTCTACGTTCCCAATTCCCCGAACATCCCCGATGGCGTAAAGCCCCCCGATGACGAAACGAAACCCGACGATGGTGAAGCCACACCCGATGGTGGCACGACTCAGCCCGATGACGGAACCACACCCGACAACGGCGCCGCTCCAGCTCCCGACGACACCACGTCGCCTGATGGCGGCGAGGCGCCGGACCAGAGCGGCGAAGACAACCCCTCCAACGAGCCCGCCGATAGCTCAAACGACGGTTCCGCCTCAACCCCCGATGGCGGCACGTCGGCCCCGTCGGATCGGCCGAATGACACCACGTTCAACAAAGACGAAATCGAAGCAGCCGTTCCCAGCAAAGACGAGGTGGTCAACGACTTCATAGCCTCCGGCGATGCCCACGAAAAGGTGGAGATCACTGATGAGATGATCGAGAACCCCGTGAGCAAAACCGATACCGACTATGTGAAGAACGTTTACGAGACGGGCCTGCGCGAGGGAGAGAAGCTCGCCCAAACGGGCGACCGCACAGCCTTCGCCGTGGTGGCAGCCGTCGCCGTGACCGCCGGCATCGTAGCCGCCATCGCCTTCGCCCTGCGCCACCGCAACCGGCGTAAGAACGACTAGAGCCGCACCCTCACCACCATGCTCATTGGCCCTCGGGGCCCCGGCAAAACCGCGTTGCTCGGCAGCATCGGACAGGAAGCGGCGGCCCACGGATGGGTAGTGGCGCAAGTCACCGCAGAGGAGGGAATGCCGCTCGACACTGAAGGGGCCTTCCAAAACCAAGAACTGGAGCGCCTGTCTCCCCGCCAGGCGCTCCAGGGCGACCATCTCCCGCCCCATCGACGAGTGGCAAGAGGTGCCCAGTACTCGATAGGTGCCGGCTCGCCAACACCAGCCGTCCTTCGCTCCTTGGAGTATCTTCGCCATGGGCAACGCCCGCGGATCCTCGCATCCATCCAGCTGATCAACAGGCGTCTCCACGAACGCAAAAGCGCGGACGCCGGGAGAGTGGCGTCCGCGCAAGGCGACAAGGCTCTGTGCCCTTCGGTCAGGCGGGAAGGATGTAGTACACCGAAGGGCCCGTCCCGTTCTCCGGCTGGTATACCTGCGCACCGCTCTCGGCGATAAGCTTGGACACCTCGCTCTCGGGATCCGAGATCAGCCCCACTTTGCGAATGCGCGTCGGGCAGGCCTGGACGCAGAAGGGGTCTTTGCCCTGATCGATGCGGCCCGCGCAGAGATTGCACTTCCCCATGACGCCGCGCTCAGCTTGAAGAACGGGAACACCGTAGGGGCACGACTTGCCGCACGTGTTGCAGCCGATGCAAATGCCCTGATCCACCGCGACAATGCCCGTTTCATCGTTCTTGTGCATAGCACCCGTGGGGCAATTCGAGACACAGGCCGGGTTCTCGCAGTGGTTGCAGAGGGTCGGTCGGAACCTCATGGACACCTTCCCGCCGTCGGTCGAGGCCACATACACCTCGCCGCCATAGTAGTCCGTCACATGGCTCCACCAGCCATCTTCCGGCACCTCATTCGAGGTCTTGCAGCTAACGACGCACGTTTGGCATCCAGTGCAGCTGCGCAAATCGATAACCATTCCATACTGAGCCGTGCTCATCGCTATCCCTCCTTAGGCCTTCTCTATTTCGACACGCACATCGTAGAATGCGGCGTTGGTCATACTGATGGCCTCTTCGACGGGGTTTTTCGCGTAATGGGTCAAATACTGGTAATGACCCTCGATGAAGTCCCGCGGCTCCCAACCCTGGCCCATGGCGACCGCGCCCTTCACGATGCCGGGGGTCACAAGCGCCTTGCACTTGAACGACCCCCGGTCGTTGAAGACGCGCACCACATCTCCGTGGGCAACGCCGCGAGCTGCCGCATCGTCGGGGTTGATATGCAGGTGAGGCTCGGTTTCCAGTACTTCGAGGAGCTTCACTTTGGCATGCTGGGTATGAACCCGGGCGCGATCGTGGTACTGGATGAACATCAGCGGGTACTTGTCTGCAAATTGGTTCTCGGGATTGTCTTCTCCGCGCAGATATGTGGGAACATGGGCGCCGAAGGGGTAGAGGAGCTCGGTATAGAACTCTAAGCGGCCCGTGGGAGTTGCGAACACCTTATCACCCAAAGGATAGGTGGCGCGATCATAAATGCCATCCGCGCGAGCGAGAATGCCCTCGTTGATGACGTCATCGATATTGCAACCCTCGAAAGCGGGATGGTCGCTATCGAGGAAGGTGCGCACCCACTCCTCGTCCGTCTTGTTCCAAGCCGCCTCCTGCCCGATTTTCTTCGCGAGCAGGGTCATGATCTCCGTGTCCGACTTGCTCTCTCCCACGCGCTCGATGACGGGCTTGTTCACGCGAATATAAGGGCCGGTGCCACTGGTGGAGATGTCCCAGTTTTCAAGCCAAGTCGAGGCGGGAAGCACAAGATCGGAGTACTGGGCAGTCCAGGTGTTGAACGGGTCGGCAGTTACGATGAAGTCGATGGCGGGAAAGACCTCGTCTATGACTTTGTGGGCGTCAGGGCTCTGGTTGATGAAATTCGCCGTGGCGATGTACAGGAAGTCGATGGGAACCGGATCCCCCGTGATCGCTGCATCGTAGATCTCGGAGCTCTTGAAAACCCGGGCGCTACGATAGGCCTCGGGGTCGGTGCTGTACAGGGCCAATGTCGCGCCCATGAACGTACCGAACGACTCGCCGTCGCCCACTACGTCCCATTCAGCCGAGTTCATAAGAGGAACATCAGACCCCGACGAGCCGGTAAAGCTCAAGGACGCACCATCAATGGGGGCGCCGCCATTGTTGCGCGAGGCGCCGCCGCCAGCGCGGCCGGTGTAGCCGCACAAGCCGGAAAGCGTCGCCGCTACACGGGATATCTCGTAGCCGTGGTAATAACGCGACGATCCGGTACAGGTCTGAATGGCTGCCGGTTGAGCCTTGGCATAGTCCAGGGCCAGCGACTCTATGGTAGCAGCGTCGACGCCGGTGATTTCGGCAGCTCGCTCGGGAGTCCATTTCGCAACCTCGGCCACGAGGTCGTCCATGGTCGGATGACAGGGCACTCCGTCCACCTCGAAGTGGCCGGTGAGGGCCCAGGTGCTTTCCGGCCCCGAGGTGCCGTCGTCCTCGCCTTGCGACGGTGCGGCCTCAGCCGCAGCGTTAGCCGAGGTGTCCCAAGCGCAATAGGCACCGCTTTTGGTGCGAATATAGCTCCCATCAACATCGGAGACAAGCAGCGGTGCACACGAATAATTGGCGAGCCAAGTCTTATCGTGCAGGTCATTCTTGATGATGACGTTCATCATAGCGAGAACGAGGGCCGTATCAGTTCCCGGATTGATGGGAATCCACTGATCGGCCATGGCAGCCGTCGAGCTGAGCCGCGGATCCAAGACAACGAGCTTCGTGCCCTTCTCCTTCGCCCGAGCGAGAAAGCGCGCCGAGGGGACAATGGTATCGACCATATTGGTGCCAAAAAAGAGGATCATGTTTGAGTTCATGAAATCGAGCGCATCGTGGCCCGGATCGGGATTGCCGGTAACCATAGTGAACCCCACCGACGTGGCGTGATCGCCCATGATGCCCTCCATGGCCCAGGTAGTCGCGCCGATACAATGGGCCATGCGCGCCGGAGCGAACCAATCGAAGGTGCACATGTTGCCGGTAAAGATGTAGAAGCTGGCCGATCGGGGGTCTTTCGCGATGGCGGCGCTGAGCTTCTCGGCCACAAGATCGATAGCCTCGTCCCAGGAGATGCGCTCGAACTGCCCGCTTCCGCGCTCGCCGGTGCGCTTCATGGGATACATGACGCGCTCTTTCTCATCGACAGCCCGCTGCCACCAGGCCATGCAACGCTGGCAAGCATGATTGCGCTCGGGCATACGGGGCAGCTCTCCCGGCTCTATGTACACGATAGAGCCATCTCGCTTATAGCCCTGAATGGTGCAGTAGCAGCAGTTGTAGCCGCTGGTGACCGTGAATTTCTCAAGGGCCTCCCCCTGAGTGGCCGCCACGGTGTCCTTTGCGCTCGTATCGGCCATAGCGTGAGGCTCCTGCTTCGGAGCGCATCCCCCAAGGGCCAAAGCGACAGCAGAGGCACCCGCCGCCGCAGCGAACTCCCTTCGATTAATCGTCGGACCGCCGTCGGCTCGGGTTGCCGTCGGCACAGAACCCGCACCCAGCTTCTCCCTTTTTCCCATGAGTTCCTCCTGTTCTCCTCATGCGGGCGCGTCGCGCGATAGGACGCAAGGGCAGACCTGCTTCTTCAACCGAGCGCTTCTCGACGCCGCACCCATGACACCTCGTATAGTACGGGGCATTTCTTAGATTTCAATTAAAGGAGGTATTAATAATTATTACCATTTATTACCGCGAATGCGCGATCACACAATGCGATAGCCGACGCCCCACTCGGTGATGATGTGAACGGGCTTCGAAGGGTTAGCCTCTATCTTCTCGCGCAACTTGCGAATGAATACCGCGACAACCCCGGCGCTCCCGTAATACTCATACCCCCAGACTGCATCGAGGATCTGCTGGCGCGTGAAAACGGCGTTGGGATGCTGAGCGAGAAGAAGCAGGATGCCGTATTCCTTCGCCGTCAGATCAAGGTGCTTCCCCTGTGCAGTTACCTGGCGCGTGCGAGTATCTATCACGAGATCCCCCAAGACGATAGTCGCGCCCGTGTCCCCATTGCCCGACGATCCCTCCGAGACGAACGCCTGGCTCCGCCGAAGGCACGAGTTGACGCGCATGACCAGCTCAGCTGGCTCGAAGGGCTTGGTGATGTAGTCGTCGGCTCCTAACTTGAACCCAAGGCTCTTGTCCACCAAATCACTCTTCGCCGATAGCATGATAATGGGCAAGGTGCTGTTCTTGTCCCGAATGGCGGAGCATACCTCGAACCCGCCGTAACCCTGCATCATGATATCGAGAATAACAAGGTCGACATGGCTTCTTTCGAAGATTTCCAAAGCCTCGGCGCCGTCTTTTGCCGGGATAACCCCGAACCCCTCTCGTTTCATGTAGAACGTCACGGCATCGCGAATGCTCTTCTCGTCATCGACAATAAGAATCGTCTTCTCGGCCATAGGCCCCCCTTAGACTCGAGGTATAGGCTTATTCGAGATCGAAATCGGGCTCTTCAAATGGTATGAAAACCGTGAAGGTGCTACCAAGACCCAGCTCGCTTCTTACCAGAATACCACCCCCGAGAAATTCTGCATACTCCTTTGCCAGAGCAAGGCCTAAGCCGCTGCCACTGACCGGACGCGCCACCAGGCCCTTGCCCTGCGTGAACTTGTCGAAGATAATCCGCTGGTCGTCCTCCGAGATGCCCGCCCCATCATCGGCCACCTCGAATCTCACCATGCCATCGTCGGAAAGAAGAACGCCTACCCTTACATGCCCTCCCCGCTCGGTATACTTGATGGCATTCGAACCGAGGTTTTCGAGAATATGGAGAAGCTTCTCCTCATCAGTGAGAAGAAGGGGCACGTCATCGTCGGAGACAATTTCCAGGGCGATTCCCTTGTCCATCGCCAAAGGCTCAAGCGATCGGGCCAGTTCGTTCATGATGTCGGCGGTATCGACAACGCTTTTCTCGAGCTGGGCCGCGCCCGCCTCGATCCGGGCCGAATCGAGAATGTTGTCCACAAGCCTCGAGAGCGTATGGACGTTGGTGCGGATCGCATCCACGGCGTTGCCCCGGGCGCCCTCGTCAAGAACCTTCGGATCGTCGAGCATGTCGATATAGGCACGAATGGCGGTAATGGGAGTGCGCAGCTCATGGCTCATCATTGTGAAGAAATGTGATTTGTACAGGTCGTTGGCGCGCAACCGCTCGTTCATGGACGCCAATTCGCGGGCTTGGGTTGTCAGCTTCTCGTTGGCTTCGCCCAACTGCTCAGTGCGAACCTCTACGAGGTTCTCGAGGTCTTTGTGGAGGGAATCAAGATCGTCGGCCATGTCGTTGACATAAATCGAGAGCATGCGAATCTCCCCCTTCGTCGTAGAGGGGTCGATTTCGATGCGCGCGTCCAAATCTCCCGAACCGATTTTATGCACGGCCGAGGCGACGCTGCCAAGAGGCTTGATCACATATCGCCTGGTCACGAATATCACCGTGAGCAGACAGGCAGCCAATACCACAAAAGAGAGAAAACCCTGTTGGATAATTTGATCTGCAAGATTTTCCTGATAGGCCTTCACGGGTATGGAGATGCTTGCGATACCCACCAAATCCCCTGTAGCGAGCCCTTCCTTGGGAAAGCCCGTCACATCGATTTCTCCTGCCGGCGCACCATGGCAATCAACGCATGTCGCCTGCATACGGAGAGGCACGGCATAGCGGTAGTAGTCTTCGCCGTCTTTCATGGTATCGAACGAAGCGTATTCCCCCAGGTTCTCATTGCCCTTGAATACGTCTATGGCTCCCGATTCGAACGCGTCAGGCGAGTTTTTTGCATTACGCGGGCGATCTGAAACGTAGCGAATGACGTAATCGGTGCGATTGGTAAAAAGCGCGCCGACCGATGTGCCGACGATGGAGCAGTGAAGACCCTTGAACGTGTAGGTGCCGTCGCCATTGGTGTTGATGGTGTCTTGGTTCACCGAGACGAAGTCCCATACGGACTGCATCTCTTGGGAGAGTATATACGCCTGCTCGAACAGGGTTTCTTCCGCCTGTCGCTTTTGCAGCCAGACATCGAACACGACGCTCACAACGAGAAGCAGAGAAATGACGATGGTGGTGGGCAGGGCAAGCCTCAGCTCAAGATTGGCTTTCATGAGACGCCTCCCTACCTCTTACAGGGGACCTCCCCTGTCCCTGGCCTTTCGCCCCTTTAGAGCGCAGTATACTCCATGGGCGACGTTGCGAAAAAGGCACACAATTCCCCTGGACGGCGTAAAGTTGATGGGGGCGGAGGCTCCCGCATCCTAGAAGGCCATGCCCGAGTCCAGGCCGGCCGCGAGCGGCACGACGGGCGCCATCTGCGCCACGCTGGCGCGATGGGGCGGCTCGTACCCGCTCCCGACGGATTGTACCACCTCCGAGGCCCTCGCCCCGCCGCGCTCCAGCGACCGCAGCTCGCGGGCCTCCCGCCGGCCCCTGCGGCGGGGCGTCGCCGAGCGCCCGCGGGTCATGCGCGGGACGGCCCGGCCGCTCTCGCGGCGGCTCACGAGGCGCCCCATGTCGCAGGCGCCCGCCTCCGACCACCCGCACGGCACCGAGTCCATCCTCGCGCCGTACAGGTGCTGGTTGTCGGACTCCATCGTGCCGAGCGAGGGCCCCGCCGCGGCGACCGAGGCCAGGTTCCCCTCCAGGTACCCGATCGCCGCGCCGCCCGTCCGCCCCCGGGCCAGCCCCAGGTCGCGCGCGCCCTTGAGCAGCGCCACGGCCGCCTCCGCGCCGCCGTCGCGGACCAGCCCGATCAGCATCGCCGCCAGGCGCCTGTCCGGCAGCGCGGCGAGGATCGCGCGGTTCACGTGGAAGGGATCGAGGCGGAAGACGACCTCGGCCCGCGGGAGCCACGCGCCCAGCGCCGAGCACCACGGCTCGCCGTCGCCGCCCAGGTGCACCCGCTCCAGCCTGGACAGGTCCCAGCGCGAGCCCATGGCCGCCACGCCCTGCGACCACAGCTCGCCGGCGGTGCCGACGACGGCGTGGTGGAAGGGGGCGACCCGGCGCACCTTGCGCCCCTCGGCCACCTTGCCCTCGTAGGCCACCATCGCCTTGAGCTCGACGCGGCGGGGCGCCCCCTCGGCGGGGCGCTGCACGCTGAAGAAGGTGCCGTCGGCCTCCACGAGCAGGCAGGCCCGCTCGCGCTCGGCGTCGGGGACGACGCCGTCGGAGTAGAGCGACTCGGCCGCGGCCTCGTCCTCCTCGGCGCACAGCGCGCCGGCCGACCGCAGGCAGCCCATCACCGCCGTCGCGCTCACGTGCGAGCCGCGGCGGGCCAGCAGCGAGGCGGTGCGGGCGTAGGAGGCCATGGTGCCGGCCGCGACCAGGAAGGCCGCCGCGCCCGGGGAGACGCGGGCGCCCCAGGGCAGGTCGAGGGCGTCGTCGAGGAGGTAGACGGCCCCTCCGGACCCGTCGCGGTAGCGGCGGCGCGAGAAGGCGACGTCGCCGACCTCGGTGGCCAGCGTGCGCTCCCTGAGGTCGCGCAGGCGCAGCCCCGCCGGCCTGCCGGCCGACAGCTCCGCGTCCCTGGCCTCGAGAGCCCGCCCCATGGCCTCGGCCATCATCGAGTGGCCGGCGGCCATGGCCGCGTCCTCGAAGGCCGCGAAGTCGGCAGCGCCCCTGGCGCTGGACAGGAACATCTCCGCCATCGAGGCCACTGCCGCCTCCCTCAAGCTGCTATCATTGTCCACGAGGTTCTCCTTTTCTCCGTTCTTGGTCGAACAAAAGGATAGGGGAACCTCTTTCTCATTGACAGGCCGGTCCTCGGAAGGGCCGCGCCCTCCCTCGTCCCCGGCGCGGCTCACGCCGCGCTGCGCCCCCCAAAAACTTTACGCCGAGATTCCCCTGCTCGGGCTTCACTCCAGCTTGGCCATATTTGGATTAAGGCCGGCGACCTAATTGTTTAGCGCTGAGACGCTGTTTACATCCAGACAGTGACAAATGGGAGGCATCCACCAAGCTGTGAGCTATCGAGGCTCATAGCAGAGGGCTCCCATGAAACAGCATCCTAATACAAGGCCGACGCCGAGGAGGGGCGGGCATCACCGGGGCAGCGCGCAAGCCGTCAGGCAGCTTCAAAACGACCGACCCGCGCGACTGGGGCGAACCCGTGTCCGACCACGGAGACCATCCGCGCAGGCTCTTGGCCTTCTTCGAGTGGGTGGGCGTATACGCTGAGCACATGATGGCCGACAACAGACCGGACTACAGGAACACCGAACCCCTCCGCGAGGCAAGCCGCTTTTTAGATCCTACCTATACCCTCCCCTTACTAGAGGCCGCTGCTACCCAACGCAGCGGCCTCTGGTTCCGATTCCCTTCGTAGCTGTATCTTTTGTCGAACCTTTCCCTGCCCCCGCCCTGGCCTCGCCGCATGTTTCCGCATAACGCACTCCGGCGGGTCTTCCCCCCGAGAAACTGTGCAAATCGGGACCTATCATGCATCGATGCGTTTTTCGGGCCGATTTGTACAGGTTTGTGGGTCTCCACCACGCAAAACCTGTGCATATCGCCCGTTTTCATGCATTCACCTGTGCAAATCGAGCCTTTTGATGCATTGATGCAAGCTGGGGGTCGATTTGTACAGGCAAGCTGCGAGCCAGAGACCGAACTGCACTGGCAGGATCCGCCGCGTGGGGCCGCTACCGCTCGGGCTTGGAGGTGAGATGCCAGCCGTTGCAGTAGGGGCACTGGTACACGTGCAGCGGCGGAGCGCCGTGCTCGGCGCACTCTGCGGCGGTGAGCTCGGCCTCGTAGCGGCTAGCATAGCGGTTCTTGCGCTCGCAGGCCTTGCGGCGCAGAACCGCTTCATGGGCCTCATCGCGCGCAGCACGGGCAGCCGATTCCCGGGCAAAGGGATCGTGGTCGGAATCGCCTCCGAGGCCGAGTTCTGCGAGCAAATCACCCTCGCCGAGCGATGCGGCGAACTGCGCCTTCTGCTTCTGCCATGCCGAGCGCTTCTTGCTGCCCATGACGTTTCCCTTCCGAACCAAAACAGGGGCTGTGCCGCCACAGCCTCCATGCTATAATGCAGACAGACGGTGCCCCGTTCTGCCGGGCGGCGTCGGTTGTTTGATTAAGCCGGGACTACTTTAGCGGGTGGCCCGGCTTCTTCTTTGGCCAAACACCGTCCGTCACTCCTTCCTCATCAGAACAAGCCCGATGATTCCGATCACCACAAGCATCAGATCGCACACGGCAATCACGGTTTGCGGATCCATAGGCAACTCCTTTCTCGAAGCCGCCCAGGCGTGACGAGGCACCTCTCCTCATTATAGGGGCCCCCGAACGCCCGCACCATATGGCAAGGAAACGGTTCTGTCTTCTTCCCCGATCTCGCGAACGTATCGCAACGTTGACGATTGGCATCAGCGATGCTTCGTCATCGCGAGGCTGACGTACCATGGAATCCATGCGAACGAATGCGGGCCGAGCCACTGCCCGCGGCAATTCCAAAGGAGCGTCCCATGAACCCTTCCATCTTCGAAGCTCACGCGGCGGCCACATCGATCTCTTCGGCGAGCACCGCACCCAACCTGCACCCGAGCGACCGCAAACGCGGCTTGCGCCATGCCGTCGCACTGGCTTTGTCCGCTCTCGCCGTCTGCGCCTGCATGCTGGTCGGCTGCGCGTCGGGCGGGGCGGGCGCCGATAGCACGGCCGATCCAGCGGCCGATGGAAATGCCACCGACCAGGGCTCCACCTTGCGCGTGGCCATGGAGCTGGCCTACCCGCCCTTCGAGACGAAAGATGACGCGGGCAACCCCGAGGGCCTTGCCGTCGACTTCATCCGCGACTTCGGCGCGGCCTACGGCTACGACGTGCAGATCGAGAACACCGCGTGGGACGGCCTCATCCCCGCGCTGCAGACAGGCAAGGCCGACCTGGTCATCAGCTCCATGACCATCACCGACGAGCGCAAGCAGTCGGTGGACTTCTCGGATGCCTACGCCATGGCCCAGCTGGCTATTCTGGCGAACGCGAATTCCGGCGTGGCCTCCATCGACGATTTGAACCAGCCGGGCAAGAAGGTGGCCGTGAAAACCGGATCGACCGGCGATGTGTACGCCACGAAGAACCTCACAAACGCCGAGATCGTGCGCCTGGCCGACGAGAGCGCGTGCGTGACCGAGGTGGTGCAGGGCAAGGCCGACGGCTTCCTGTACGACCAGCTGACCATCTACCGCAACCACCAGGCGAACCCCGACACCACCGAGGCGGTGTTCATTCCCTTCCAAGATGCCGAGGAGTGGGGCATCGCCGTGAAGAAGGGCAACACCGCGCTGCTCGACCAGCTGAACGCCTTCATCGCCCAGTCGAAGACCGATGGCGAGTTCGACCGCCTGACCGAGAAGTACCTCGCCGAGGAGAAGAAGGCCTTCGACGAGTACGGCTTCAAGTGGTTCTTCGATTTCGAGTAGGCTGCCATGATTCGCACGCCCGCCCTCTTCCGTCCCTTCACCGCCCGTGCCGGCATGCCGGCGCCGGCGGCGAAGGCCGTGCTCAACTACCTGGCCGTGTGCGTGGCCGTGGTGGCCGTGGTGTGGGCCTCGCTCGCGGCGGCGGGCATCGCGCTGAACTTCGACTTCATCGCCCAGTACCGCGTGCGCATTTGGGACGGCTTCTGCATGACCGTGGGCATCTCGGCGGCATCGCTGGTCATAAGCCTCATCATCGGGGTTGCGGTGGCCGCCGGCCAGGGGACGCGCGTGCTGCCCGTGCGCTACCTGTGCGACCTGTACGTGAAGATCATCCGGGGCACGCCGCTCATCGTGCAGGTGTACTTCTTCTACTACATCATCGGAACGGCCTGGGGCGTGGATAACCGCGTGCTGGCGGGCATCATCATCCTGTCGCTGTTCTCAGGCGCCTATATCGCGGAGATCCTGCGCGGCAGCCTGCTGTCGCTCGATGCCGGCCAGCTGGAAGCGGCCCGGGCCGTGGGATTCACCCGCGCCCAGACCCTGCGCTACGTGGTGGCGCCCCAGCTGGTGGCCCGTACCCTGCCGGCGCTCACGGGCCAGGTGGCGTCCATCATCAAGGATTCGTCGCTTCTGTCGGTCATCGCCGTCATCGAGCTGACCCAGACCATCCGCGAGATCACGGCCACGAACTACAACTTCTTCGGCGGCTTCCTGCTACTGGGGGCGCTGTACCTGGCGCTTACCCTGCCGCTGATGGCCGTGAGCCGTCATTTCGAGAAGAGGCTCGACTATGAGCACTAGGCATGAAGCGGGGCAGCCGACCGCCGCAGGCGGGCCGGACGCGGGCAGCCAGAACGCGGGCGGGCGAGACGCTAGGACGGCTGCCAGCGCAGGCATGCCCCTGCGGCTGACGTTGGCGAACCTGAGCAAGTCCTTCGACGGCACCGAGGTGCTGCACGGCATCAGCTTCGACGAGGATGTGCGGGCGCTGGCCATCATAGGGCCGTCGGGCGGCGGCAAGTCCACCCTGCTGCGCATCATCGGGGGCCTGGAGGCGCCTACGTGCGGCACCGTCTCCGTGGACGGGCAGCCCATCGGCACCGACGAGAAGAGCCTGCGCGCCTATCGAGCCACCCTGGGATTCGTCTTCCAGGACAGCGGGCTGTTCCACCACATGAGCGCGCTGGAGAACGTGGCGCTACCCCTGCGCGTGGTGCACCAGATGGTTCCGGCCGCCGCCGAAAAGCGCGCCCGCGAGCTGCTCGAACGCCTGGGGCTCGCCAATGCCGCCGCCAAGCGGCCCGCGCAGCTGTCGGGCGGCCAGAAGCAGCGTGTCGCCATCGCCCGGGCCCTCGCCGCACGACCGCGGCTGCTTTTGCTGGACGAGCCCACAAGCGCGCTGGATCCCGAGTTCACCACCGAGGTGCTCGATGTGGTGCGCGATCTGGCCGAGGAGGGCACTCGCTTCATTATCGTCACCCACGAGATGGGCTTCGCCCGCCGCGCCTGCGACGCCGTCGCGTTCCTCTGCGGCGGCCGCCTGGCGGAATACGGCCCGAGTGAGCGCGTCTTCGAGCACCCCGAAACCCCCGAGCTGCAACGCTTCCTCAGCCGCCTTCTGGAATGGAGCTGGTAGGGAAAAACCTCCTTGCGAAAGTTGCAAAAGTTTGCGAAAGACGCGACCGGCTCACTCTGCGTCTTCCAACTTCCAAAGTCTATGAGAAATCATGAACTTCTGAAGCAACGCGTCCCTCACCAACTATTGCTGGCACCAAAAAAACGCAGGCGCCCCGAGGGACGCCCGCGTTAAGGGAGGGTATGGTTTCGTGCTCGTGCGGGGTCGGCGGCTCGGCGACCGGCAATTGCTTGTACCGGCCGACGCGCTCGCACCCGGCCACCCCGTCAGCGCTTGGCTACCGCTACTCGAAGTCGCCGGCGGCCAGGCGATGGCCGAGCGTGTAGCCGAAGGTGAGGCAGTTGATGCCGTAGCTGTTGCCGGGGATGGCGAAGTTGTACTCGTTGGCGTACATGTCGCCCACCATGCAGCCCACGTTGAACAGACCCGGGATGGGCTCGTCGTCCTCGTCGCACACCTCCATGTCCGCGCTCGTGCGCAAACCGCCCATGATGGTCATGAACGTGCAGGTGTTCTTCGCGGCGTAGTAGGGGCCCGTCTCCTCGATTTCCACCAGGTAGGTGGGATCCTTGTAGAAGTCCTCGTCGACCCCCTTCTTGCACAGCTCGTTGTAGCGGGCCACGACCTCCTTCAGCTTCGCAGCGTCAAGATCAAGCTGCCCGGCCAGCTCGTCCAGCGTGTCGGCCTTGTAGTAGGAGCCCTCTTCCACACCGGCGTCCCAGATGGCGATCATTTCCTCGGCGGTCTTCGGCGGCAGGGTGTAGTCGCTGCCGAACAGGAACCACTCCTGGCCGCGATCGATGATCGTCTGCGGGTAGTTCTTCGTCCAAATGCCGTAGGCGATGTTGTCGGGCTGGGACAGCAGATAGTGGGCCGTGTAGGGAGCCGACACGTCCTCGCGCTGGTAGCGCTCGGTGCGGGTGTTCACGTTCAGACCCCAGTGGAAGCCGCAGGGCTCATGGCCGCCGCCCCAGCCGCCCTGGTACATGGGAGCCGCCGGCGCGTGCTGCCAGGCCGCGCCGATCCACAGGCCCATCTTCTGACCGTCGCCGCCGTAGATGCCGCCCATCTGGAAGCTCGTGTTGTAGTCGGTCTCGCCCTGCTCGAAGCCAACGTACTGCAGCGCCTCGGGGCAGTAGCAGGCAAGCATCTCCTTATCGGTGGAGTAGTCGCCCGTGGCCAGCACGATGTACTTGCCGTTGAACTGCACGTAGCCCTCGCCCGATCCGTTGATCTTGCTGGCCACGACGCCGGTCACACGACCACCGTCCTCGCGGATAAGCTGCTCGGCCTTCATGTCGTAGATAATCTCCACGCCGTTTTCCAAGGCCTTCTTCTCAAGGGCCTCCACGGCGCCTTGCTGGCCCGTGGACACCATGGCCGAGTCGCCCAGCGTCGAGAAGGCATGGGCGTAGTGGGGGCCCAGATCGAAATTGTTGTCGCGCTCGAGGATGACCTGCAGCCCCGCCTCATTGGCGATGTCGATCATCCAGTTCATGGCCTCTTCGGACTCATTGTAGCCGCGCATCCACTTGCGCTGGTCAACGGCGAAGGAGGCGGCGCGCATCTCATGGTAGTAGAACGGCGTCGGGTTGAAGGGCTCCACCTTCAGCTCCTCCATCACCTTGGAGTTGCGGGCGTAGTTGGAGCCGCCGCGGCTGATGGGACCGCTAGAAGCGGAAAACAGCGTCACCTTCCCGCCCTTCTCGGCGGCGGCAACGGCTGTGGTCAGGCCCGACATACCGGCGCCCACGACGATGATATCGTTCTCCTTCACCTCGGTAATCTGATCCTCGGGAATGGGATCGGGCGCCACCATGAACGACCACTTCGGCAGCTCGTCACCAAGCTTCAGCACCACATCGTTGGTGCTGACGGCACCTTCGCTGCCAGCAGCGGCACCGGTGTCGGCGGTACCGGCGGCCTTGTCGCCCGCGGGCGCACAGCCGGCAAGGCCCGCTGCGGCGGCACCAGCGGCGCCCACGGCGCCGATCTTAAAGAAGTCGCGACGGGAGAAATTGCTCTGGGTCATAGTTCCCTCCAATGACTCTGGCCTCGCACGGCGGCTCCGACAGTCGCAGCCCCGCATCCGAGAACCGTGGATTCAGCCGCCCCCTCGGCGGCCCTTTCCGCTCGCCCGGCTTCTCGCAAAGCTGCGCCGGAACGAACAATGCCGATCTTAGCCGCGAGCCGCTTCCTGACAAAGCACCTTCCGATTGCCTTCCCGCAACCGTTTTTTGCTTGCCTTGAGCCGCGCGGTTGCGGTAATAAGAAAGGAGGCCGGAACATCGCCGGCCCGATGCCACAGCCACAGGGGAGGGAAGCCGTGGACATTCGCCAGTTGGACTATTTCATTGCCGTTGCGCGCCTGCGCAGTTACACCAAGGCCGCCGACGAGCTGTTCATTACGCGCCAGGCGCTCAGCAAGGCCGTTCATAATTTGGAGCAGGAGCTAGGCGAGGCGCTCATCGCCAACCGCGATGGAGCCCTGGAGGCCACCGAAGCCGGCCGCGCCCTCATGGCCGACGCTCGGCCAGTGGTAGAGGCCTATCGCGCCCTGGAGCGTCGCTACCTCGGCGAGGGCGGCCGGAGCGAGCGAGTGCCTCAGCTATCGGTGTCGCTCGTGCCCGGCGCAGCGCTCACGCTTCCGAAGGACCTCATCGACCGCTTCGCCGAGAGCCATCCCAACATGCTGCTTTCCGTGGAGAGCTCCCCCACCGATGTGGCCCTTTCCATGGTGAAATCCGGCGAATCCGACATCGGCATCGTGGGATCGGCCCCTGCGTACCTGGGCGACTTCGATTACGCCCTCATCGTGGAAACCGGCACCTACGTGCACGTGCCCCTCGCCAACCCCCTCGTCCGGCGCGACCATCTTGAGGCCCGCGATCTGGACGGCCAGCCCTTCGTCACCTTCGGTAAGCGCGACCATCTGCACCGCTATTTCATGGAAACCTGCGCCGAGCTCGGCGTTGCGCCAAATGTGCTCATGACCACGTCAAACATCGATCTGCTTACTGGCGTTGCCCTACAAAACGACGCGCTCATGTTCGGCCTGCCACCCAGCGAGAACGTCGAGCCCATTCCCGATTACCCCCTTGTACCCGTCACCCTGCGCCCCGATGTCCCCTTCGGCACCTATGCCGTCAAACGCAAGGGCGACCCGCTCTCGCCAGCCGCCCTTGCATTCTGGGAATATCTAGAAGGATAGAGCCCGCGTTCGGAACACTTCCGAGAGCACAGAGTCCTTGCCCCGGCTTCGCCACCCTGGCAAGCCCTTGAAAAAAGAAGAGTAGACTGGTTGAAAAAAGAAGAGTAGACTGGTTGAAAAAAGAAGAGTAGAAATCTCTTCGTCTTTATCATTTCCTTAGATAACCGGGAGGTTCAATGATCGCAGTGCCGACAGAACCCCAGCGTGGAAACCTCATCAACGCAGGCTACGAACCTCGGGTTCTCGATAGATTCATTTACGAAAATATGGAAGACTTCGGCGCTGTATGCATCGAGGGTCCGAAATACTGCGGAAAGACATGGACGGCGCGTAGTCTCAGCAACAGCGAAATATGCCTGCTCGATACCGAGGGGGCCTTCCAAAACCAGGAACTGGCCCGCTTGTCTCCCCACCAGGCACTCCAAGGCGCCCACCCCCGCCTCATCGACGAGTGGCAAGAGGTTCCCTCCCTCTGGGACGCCGTCCGCAACGCCGTCGATAGAAGCGGCAAGCGGGATACGTTCATACTCACGGGATCCGCCGTTCCTCGCAAGGCCAAACCTCACCATAGCGGCGTTGGCCGCATCGAAAAGGTTCGTATGAGGCCCATGACCCTCTTCGAAGCAGGCCGATCCTCGGGGACCATATCGCTGCGAGGACTTTTCAACGGAGAAAGGCCCGACGGCAACGCCCTTCCCATGTCCTTGGAAGATCTATGCGACATCGTCATCTGTGGCGGCTGGCCCGCTGTCCAGAATATGGAGTTGCGTCGAGCATCGCGACTTGCCCGCAGCTACGTGCGGCAGGTGTCCGAAGACGACCTCTCACGGGTCGACAATGTGGCCCGCGATCCGCAGAAAATCAGTCGGCTCCTGCATTCGCTCGCCCGCAATGCGGAGCAGGCGGCAACTACCAAAACCATGATTCGGGACATGACCGCTGACGCAACGAACGAGGCACTTTCCAAAGAGACAGTCGACGACTACCTTCAGGCCCTTCGACGAATCTTCGTTATTGAAGAAATCCCTGGATGGTCTCCGAACCTGCGATCTTCGATCCGCATCAACAAGCGGCCCAAATACCACTACGTCGATCCTTCCCTGCCGGCAGCCATCCTTGGCGCCACGCCGCAGAAGCTCCTTGGCGACCTCAACGCCTTCGGGTTCCTTTTCGAGTGCCTTTGCCTGCGCGACCTGCTGGTATACGCCGAAGCCTCCGAGGCTCAGGTTCGCTATTATCGGGACAACACCGATCTCGAGGTAGATGCGATCATTGAGTCCTATGACGGAAAGTGGGCAGCGCTCGAAATAAAGCTCGGGCACAACCAGGCAGACCAAGCCGCTAAAAATCTCCTGCGCCTCAAGGCCAAGATGGAAGCCGTCGGAACGGAGCCCCCCGCGTTTCTGGCGGTGGTGGAGGGGCTCGGCCAGCACGCCTATGTTCGCGACGACGGCGTCTGCGTCATCCCGATCGCCAGCTTGGCCCCCTAGGCACTAAGCCGCAAAGCGCAAGGGCAGCCCTCCCGAAAAGACCGCCCTACCCTGCTTTTCCCGTCGGCTTCGACCTAGTCGATCCAGCACGTCGGCGGATTCCAGACCGGGTCGCCCGTATAGCGCTTGGGCTCTTCAGCCCCCGACAGCACTCGGCGGGCGCCGGCGGCCATCGCCTCCATCTCGAACTCGCCGGGATAAGCAGTTACCGGGGCGATCCACGCGCAGGTATCGCGCAAGCGCTGCACCAAGTCCTCGGAGTGGGCCATGCCTCCGCCGAGCAAGATCCCGTCCACCCGTCCTTCGAGCACGACGGCCATGGAACCGATGGCTTTTCCGATTTGATAGATCATAGCATCCCAAGCGAGGCGGCAGGCCTCGTCACCACCCGCCACTCGCTCGGTAAGCTCGATGGCATCCGAGGTGCCCGTCAGGCTGACGAACCCTCCCGTCTTGTGGCAGAGAGACAGCACCTCGCCCAAATCGTGCGCTTCGGCATGTCTCCCCAAACAGAAAACGCGCCTACCAGTCCTATAGCCTTCTTGCGAATGTTGCGAAACTTTGCGAAAGATGCGAAAGGGAATCCATGGAAGCCCCCAACCCCTTCACTCCCTCTTTCGGTCGAATACCGGCCCACTTCGCTGGAAGAGGATCCCTTCTGACTGCCATGGCCAAGGCGCTTGCCGACGAGGGAAGAACGAGCCCCGATCTCGTCACCATGCTCGTAGGGCCCCGAGGAACGGGGAAGACCGCGCTTTTGGGAAGCATCGGCCAAGAGGCGACAGCCCACGGATGGATCGTAGCCCAGGTTACCGCCAACGACGGGATGCTCGTCGATGTCATCGAGCGCCTGCAAGAAGCGGCAGCCGACCTGATAGACCCCTCCACTCCTACGCGTATTAAGTCGCTATCCATCGGATCGAACTTCGCCGTTGAATTCGATCAGGGCACGCCCTACGCGGGAAATTGGCGCACTCAGATGAACAGACTGTTCGCCCAGCTCGAACCTTACGGATCGGGAATCCTGATAACCGTCGACGAAGTTCAGCGGAATTGCGCGGAGTTGGAAACGCTCACACAAGCATTTCAGCATTTTCTGACCGAGGGGGAACCTGCGGCCCTCGTCATGGCAGGCCTTCCCTCGGAGGTGTCGGCTATGGTTTCAAGCAAGATCGTGTCGTTTCTCCGCCGCGCCCGACACCGCCATATCGGACGTATCGGCAACGCGGACGTCGAGGTTGCCCTGCGCAAAACCCTTGCAGACGAGGGCGCGACCATCAATGAAGACGCCATGGCGGCGGCGGTTGCGGCGATCGACGGGTTCCCCTACATGTTGCAGCTTGTCGGCTATTGGATGTGGGAAGAATCGCTCGCGAGCCCCATTGCCCTTGAAGATGCGCAGAGGGGCATTCGCCTCGCTACCAACGAATTGCGCGACGGCGTTCTGGCGGCAACCTATCGCGAGCTCTCCAACGGTGACCTGCGCTTTTTGGAGGCCATGCTGCCCGACGAGGGTCCCAGTACCCTTGCCGACATTGCCAAGCGCATGGGGGGTGCAGAGCAACTACGCCTCGAAGTACAAGAAGCGCCTCATCGAAGCTGGCGTGGTAGGAGATGTGGGCCAAAGCCGCTACACCGTTGAATTGCCGGGATTCAAGGAATACGTGCGGGAGAGCCCGGGGTAAGGCGAATCTGCTCTGGCGGGCGGCTGCGCCCCGCCGCATCCATAGCACCTGGCTCTCACCTGAGTGCTTCGTCTTTCCCCAGGTTTCACTTTAGCTTTTGGAACAGCAGAGCCCCCGACCGCGCGGCAAGGCGATCGGGGGCCCTCAGGTGCATTTCGCGGAAGCGAGGTGCGGCGCTATTCCAGACCCATCTCCTTCTTGAGGCGGGCCAGGTCGTCGTCCACAGCGGCGGTGGCACCGGCCTCGGCATACTTCTTGGCCAAGTCCTCGGTGGGGTCGGCCGGCTTCTCGGACAGCTCGGCCACGGCGTTGGCGCGATCGAGCATCTCGTCGGCCTTGGCCTCCATGCGGTCGAAGGCGCTGCGGGCACCTTCGGCGCGATCGCTCGCGGAGGTCATCTCGTTCACCTTGGACTGGGTCTTGGCCACGGCGGCCTTGGCCTTGATGGCAGCCTTGCGCGCGTTCAGCTCATCGATATCGGCCACCAGCTTGTCGTGCATCTGGCGCATTTTATCGGCATTGGCCTTGGCGCCCTCAAAGGCCACGACAAGCCCCTCGCTGCGCCCGGCCAGCTCCTGCTTCTTCGCCAGGAACACCCGGGCATCGGCCTCGTTGCCGGCAGCCAGGGCCTTGCGGGCCAGCTCCTCGTACTTCTCCATCTCGGCGCGGTTCTCGTCCACGAGCTTCTTGCAGCGACGCTCCTCGGCCATGACGCCGGCCGTGGCCTCGCGCACCTCGGCGAGGGACTCGGTCATCTCGCGCAGGTACTGGTCGACCATCTTCTCGGGGTCTTCCGCCTTGTCCAGCAGCTCGTTGATGTTCGCCTTCACGATGGAGGTGAAGCGATCGAGGATACCCATGGTGCATCTCCTATCTGGCCGAATCGGCCCGGTTCGGTTGCCCCGCGCGGAAGCGGGACGTTGTCGGCAAGCGCCAGCGGGCGCGGAGGTCTCTTCCTCACGGCTTTCGCGCCGGACCACCGACGCTGCCGCGGCAATTCCTAGGGTTGCGACGGCCTCGTGGGCTGCACGGGCGGCGCGTCGGACCCCCCATTCGAAGAGGCGTATTTCTTTTCCAAATCCGCCAGCTCGGCATCGGCGAGGGATTCCAGCGGCGTATTCAGAATCTCCTGCATGCGCTCGGCCTCCCGCTGCTTCGCCAGGCGCCGGTTCCGCGCGATGACGAACACGACGACGGCGACAATTATCACCGCAGCGCACACCGCGATAATCGGCACCGGCGAGGGTGTCACCGTCATGATACGGTCAGCCGTATCACTGAAAGCCTCCGAGAAGACCTCTTCCTCAGTGGGTGCCTCTTGGTAGTACTTCCACAGATAATCGGCCAGCACCTCGGCCGCTTCGTCATCCATCACCGTGCGAGCGCGACTGCCGGCCCAGTAACCGCAGTTGAATCCACCCGCGTTGTTATCGCAGAAGACCAGCAGGAAATGGCCGTCGTCGTTGAACAGCTGGCCGTAAAGCTCCTGAGCCATGGTGGTGAGCTGGGACGTGGACGTCACGCTGCCGTTGGGCAGCACATATACATAGGGCCACACTCCCGTTTCCTCGTAGAAATGGCGCAGACCTTTCTGAAGCACGGCCGTGTTGTGAATCCAGTCGCCGTCTTCATCGGTGAAGTATCCCGTTTCCTGGGCAACGCCTGGCTCAAGGGCCACGCGCTCCACCGTAGATGCGGCCACCGACGAGCTTGAGCACCCGCCGCCGCCCAAGCCCACGACCAGTAACGCCACCAGCAAAAGAACCGCGATGACGATGAAAACAGAGCCGCATCCGCCATTCGGCGAGGCTCCCTGAGGCGATCCTGGCTGCGGCGCATTCGGGCCGCCGCCCGAACCCGGTTGCTGGGGGCCGCTCGGCTGCGGGGGCATCTGCGGCGGCACGGAACTGCCGCCCCCGCCACGACTAGAGCCCATCAGGCCGCCAAGAAAACCGCCCCAGAAGCTGCTGCCCCCGAAGCCTCCACCGTAATAGCCGCCTGGATACCCGCCGAAGCCGCCATTGGAACGACCGCCGCCCAAGCCCGGCCCACCCGAGCGGCCACCGCCGCGCGGGCCGCGCGAAAAGCCTCCTCCGCCGCCGAAGCCACCGCCCCCGCCGGAGAAGCCTCCGCCGGAAAACCCGCCACCACCTGATCTACCCATAGGTCTTCCTCGCCTTGCTCAGTTCGCATGCCTCAAATGGCCAAAAAGGAACGGTTTTCGTAGTCGCATCCCTTAATTTCCGGCCTTTTCGGTCAAAACATGACGGTTCTCGTAGCTTTTTGCATCTCAAACTACGAGAACCGTCGCTTTTTGTCCAATTCGTCGACCTTAATCAGCGCTTCGTTATTTCACGATGAGCACCGGCACGTTCGTCTTGTGCAGCACCGAGTAGCACACGCTGCCGAGCATGCCCCGCACCGCGCCCAGACCGCGGTGGCCCATGACGATGCAATCGTAGGCGCCCTCGTCGGCATAGGCGGTGATGGAGTCGTGGGGCGAGCCGTTCACCACGGCGATACCCACGCCGGCTGCATCACCCACCAGCGAAGCGATGCTCTCGGCAATGGCGTCGGTGTCGGCCTTGATGGCCTCGCTTTCCACTTCGGCCATCACATTCATGTCCATGGCATCTCCCATGACGCCGGACATGCGCGAGGCAATTTTGAACGTCTCGGCGTTGAAGTCGTGCCAATCCACCACCGAGAGCACGGTGATCTGGGCGTCGGGCACCCCGGCAGCCAGATCGAGGGCCGCCGACAGCGCGTGCTGGGCCGGCTCGGACTTGTCGTAGGGGACGAGAATCTTCTTGTACATAACGGCCTCCTATTCCCCGGGTCTCGCGAATGCTAACCCGCCAACTCACAATAAATAAGTTGCAGGGTCATTTTATCACGCGCCGCCACCCCGCCCGCGGCTCCGGAAAGCTGTAGACGCGGCGTTACGCAGTACGCTCCTCGTCAAAGAAGGCAGGCTGCGCTGCACAGTACACCCCATCAAACGAGCAGCACCGGTGTAACGCAGAAACACCATCGGCCCCACAACCTCGCCCGCGCCGGCGGCCTGTGCCCTCGTGCCCGACAGCATGGCCGCCGACCCTCTATCGCGGTTCCTCGTCGTTGAGCAGGCGGTGGCGCGACACCATGATGCGGAACACGGTATAGCCTCCCAGCACGAAGGCGCCCAGGTAGCCGAGCACGCCGAGCAGGGGCACGTCCAAAAACCGCGGCTGCATGGCGGTGGTGCACACAATGGAAGACCCGATGAACAGCCCCGCCGACAGCAGCGCCAGGGACAGGCGCCCCACCGAGGCGTAGGCCGTGGCCAGAATACGGGAAGACACATCGACGGAGCCGTTCACCTTGATCTGGCCGCGATCCACCATTTCCAACGTGTTCGACAGCTGGGTGGGCAGCTTTGCCAGAGCCTCCACCGAGGCGGCGCTCGACACCACCAGATCGAGCACCCGCGTGCCGAGCATCTTCGGATCGCCCTGCTGGGCAATGACGTGCTTGGACACGATCTCAATAACCGAGGTGGACGGCGAAATCTGCGCGATAACCCCCTCGAGAGTCACAAAGCCGCGGGCGAGCATGGTTACCGACGAGGTCATCACCATATTCTGGTCGCGCAGCACTTCGATGACCTCGGTGAGCACCGTGCCCACGTTGATCTCCTCCAGCTCGGCGGTGCTGTACTTGGCCAGAAGACGCGACAGCGACGCGAGCAGGGCCCCGTGATCCACCGGCCCCGTCGCCCGCACGAGCCCCATGACCGCTTCCTTCAGCAGATAGGCATTGCCGGTGGCCACGGCCGTGAACGCCTTGCCCACGAGCATACGCTCCGAAACCGTGAGCGTGCCCACCATGCCCAGGTCGATCCACACCACCTCACCATCACGCACGAGAATGTTGCCCGGGTGCGGGTCGGCGTGGAAGAACCCGTTGTCGAGCACCTGGGTCACGTAGCTCTGGCACACCCGTCCGGCCAGGGCGTCCACATCGATGCCCCGGCTGCGCAGGGCGGCCGTGTCGGAGATTTCCACGCCCTGCACGAATTCCATGACGAGCACCGATTCGGTGGAATAGGCCGGATAGGCCACCGGCGAGGTCACCCCCTCCTCATTGGCCAGCTCGCCGTGAAAGCGCACAAGATTGCCCAGCTCCTGGGTGAAATCAACCTCGTTGGCCGTGGTGCGCTCGATCTCCTCCACGAAGCCCTCCAGCGACAGCAGCATATCGCGGTGGGCGTTGGAGGCGAACTCCCCCAAGGCCAGCAGGTGCTTCATGAGCATGATGTCCTCGGCCATGGACTCGGCCACACCGGGTCGGCGCACCTTCACGGCCACCGTAGTGCCGTCGAGGAGGGCGGCCCTGTGCACCTGGGCGATGGAGGCGGCCCCTAAGGGCTTCGGGTCAATGGAGGCGAACACTTCGTGCCACGACTTCCCGTAGGCACGGTCGATCTGCTCGATCACCTGGTCGAAGGCCATGGGGTTCGCGTCGTCGCGCAGCCGCTCGAAGGCATCGCAGTAGGCCTTGGGCAAAAGATCGGAGCGGTTCGACGCCAGCTGGCCGATCTTCACATAGGTGGGCCCGAGGGCCTGAAGCACCTCGACGGCCCGCTCGGGAGTAAGCCCGCGCAGCACGTGGTACTCGCGCATGATGTGGATAATCTCGTCCATGCGCTTGTGGGAGGTCTTGTCCTTCAGGGAAATCTCGGCGACCTTTAGAAATTCCTCGAACGTGGCCATAGGCCCTCCTTTCCGCCCGCTCATACTATCGTGCGGAAAGTGGACCTTGCTGGTGAACTATTGACTTGGTGCCGAGTCGTTGCCGCGAAGGGGAAAACCTAGGTAACAGTTTTTGTCAAGACTTTCCCTCGGCACAACTTCGCGTATACTTAACTCAAGTCCTGTTCCCGCCATACACTGCGATGGACCGACGTATTGAACTGAGGGAGCTTTAGAAGCTGGTGGAATGGAGATTCGTGTCCGTTGATACGAAAGCCAGGATCCCAGATGCGAGCACCCACCTTGTGAGGTGGGTTCATCCTCTGGCGGGGGCGGGGCATTTTATCTTTCCGTCTCTGAGCTTGCCGGCTTTACTTCCTACAGAGCGTCTGTCGCCTCTTCCGCCAGATGATTGTGCACGTAGGGCGCAATGGCGCGAATGGCCGCGTCCTTCGCCGGCCCCACCTTGCTCGCATCGGCTATAGTGAAACTGAGACTCCCCTGGAACCCGTAATCAGTAATGGCGCTGAAGCTGACCTGCGGCTTTTTCTTGATCTTGCTCACCCGCGCCACGGCCTTCTCGGCCGCATCCTCGATATGGTGGGCTGCCGCCGTGAGTCGTTCGCTGTTGGTGGTGACCACCAAATTGATGGAGACATCGGTAATGGGGGACAGCTTCGCCACCGCTGTTGAGGTCATGAGCGAGTTGGGAATGTTAATGCGGTTGCCGGAGCTGTCGACGATAGAGGTGTAGCGCCAGGTGACATCCTGCACCACGCCGCTCACCCCCGAAGGCCCCATGCGAATGTTATCGCCCGGTTCCACGGAACGCGACAGGCTGACCTGCAAACCGCCGAGCAGATTCGAGAGCGTGTCCTGAAAACCCAGGGAGATGGCAATACCGACGACGCCCAGGCCGGTGATCATGGCGTTCACGTTCACGTTGAAGCAAATGGAGAGCACGCATCCCACGCCGATGACCCACACAATGACGCGCACCAAATTGATGAAGATGGAACTGGAGGGCAGCAGCGTCGTGCGGTTCAGCAGACGGCGCATAAACGATACCGTGATGCGGGACACCACAAACGTGATAGCGAGAATGATCGCGGCACCGAGCGCAGCGGTGAACCAGTCCTCATGGATGAACGAATCGAATATGCCGAACAACTGCTCCATGGCTCCTTATTATAGGAGCGACCTCCCACCTGCAGGAAGGAGGTCGCCGGCCTTCATCGTATTGTTGCAGAAACAGCGCGCCGTTGCCGTGGAGGCTGCTGTTTTGCCGAGCGCGCGGCTAGTTAGCGGGGGCTTGGGCGTCGTCGGGGTCGTCGGGCGTATCGGCACCCGGGTCGGTGTCGTCGGGGCTGGGCGTGGGCGTCGGCTCCGGCTCGTCAGGGGTGGTGGGCGTTGTGGGCTCCTGGGTAGGTTCGGGACCATCGCTGATGACGATGGTCACCGTGGAGCCAGGCACCGCAGTGCCGCCGGAGGGGCTCTGGCTGATCACGTTCCCCTTGGGAACGCTGCTGCTGTAGGCAGAATCGGTGCTCACCTTGAAGCCGGCGTTCTTCAGCGTGCTCGTGGCCTTGGATTCGGACATATTCCCACTCGACACATCGGGCACTTCATTCTCCTCGGGGCCGTCGCTCACGGTGATTTTCACCGTGGAACCAGGCTTCACCTTGTCGTTCAGCGGATCCTGCTTGAACACGGTGCCCTTGTCCTTGTCGCTGTAGTCGTGGCGCACATCCACACCGAAGCCCTCGGCCTGCAGCTTGCTCTTGGCCTCTTCTTCGGTCGAGCCGATCACGTTGGGCGCCTGCACCAGCTCGGTGCCGCGCGACACCACGTACTCAATCTCCGTACCCTTCGCCACCGAGGAGCCCGCCGAGGGGCTCTGATCCATAATGTGGCCGTCTTCCACGGAGTCGGAGTAGCCGCTCTCCCGCTCCACGGCCTTCAAGCCCACCTCCTCGGCAGCCGCCTTGGCCTGATCGGGCGTCATCTTATAGAAGTCGGGCACCGAGACGGTCTCATCCCCCTGGGACAGCACGAGGTTCACCTTGGACCCCTTGGCCGCCTTGCCCGTCGGGTCCTGGCTGATAACCAGCCCCGGCTCCACATTCTCATCGAAGGTGCTGCTCACCACGCCGAGCTCGAAGCCGGCACGTTCCAGCTCGCTCTTGGCCTCAGGCTGGGTCTTGCCCGTCACGTTGGGCACGTCCACCATCTCGCCGGTTGCGCCGCCGCCCGCCAGAGCAAAGGCAATGCCCGCGATAAGCGCGACAGCGAGCACGGCTGCAATGGCAATGATCAGCGGCTTTTTGCTCTTCGGGGCTGTATGGGAGTCACGATAGCTCGTGGCCTGGAAGCTGCCCGTGGCGCTGGGACTCGTCGCGCCCCCGTGCATGACGGGCATGGCCTGGGTGCCATCCACCGGCGCCACGCCGCCCATAACGGCCGTGGCCGCAGCGGTGTTCACACCCACAGGAGCGCCTATCATCTGGGTGCGGGCGCTCGTGAAACCGGCGCCCCCCGGCAGCGTCACGGGACGACCCGCCAGATAGTCGTTCAGGGCCATGCGCATATCGTTGGCCGTGGCAAAGCGGGCCTGGGGGTTCTTCGCCAGGGCCACCATGATGATGTCCTCGAGATCGGGGTCGATATCGGGGTTGATGGCCGACGGCGGGGTGGGCTCGTCCTTCACCTGCTGCATGGCCACCGACACGGCATCGGGGCCGTCAAAGGGCAGCTTGCCCGTAGCCGCTTCGTACAGCACGATACCCAGCGAGTAGATGTCGCTGGCCGCAGTGAGGTCTTTGCCCTGGGCCTGTTCCGGCGAAATATAGTGCGCGGTGCCCAACACCGCCGAGGTCTTGTCGTTCACGGAGTTCTTGGCCCGGGCAATGCCGAAGTCCATCACCTTCACGTTGCCGTCGGGCTGCACCATAATGTTCTGGGGCTTGATGTCGCGATGGATGATATCCTGATTGTGGGCCACAGTCAGCGCCTGGCACACCTGGCTGCCGATCTCGGCGGCTTTGCGCTGGTTGATGGCACCGCGCTGCTGGATAGCAGTCTTCAAGTCGGATCCGCGCACGAACTCCATGACGATGAAGTAGGTGTCGTCATCATGGCCCCAATCGTACACGTTCACGATATAAGGGCTCTGCAAGTTCGCCGCCGAAGCCGCTTCCTGGCGGAAACGCTGGGTAAACGAGGGATCGGCCGCAAACTGCGGCAGCATCACCTTCACAGCCACCACACGGCCAAGCGTGCTGTCTTGGGCTCGGTACACCTCGGCCATACCGCCGATGCCGATGCGGTCTTTTATCTCGTAACGGCCGTTGAAGACCTTGCCTGTCATGGTTCCCTGTCCGGTCACTTTCGTTGCTCCTTAACGTTCCATCTGCTGCGTTTGCGTTGCTGTGTGTCTATGGACTCGCGTAAGTTCCTTCATTCTACTATAGCGCCCCCGTCACTTCGAGAGCTGTCTTCATAACGTCATGGGCCGCGCTGGCGCCCGCGCCCGACTCGCCGCGCTCGATGGCCACCGCCACCACGACCTTCGGGTCGTCGGCCGGGGCCAGGCCCACAAACCAGCTGTCGTCGTCGCCGTCTCCACGCTCGTGGGTGCCCGTCTTGCCAGCCACGGACACGCCATCAATAGCCGCCCGCGAACCGGTACCCTCGGTCACCACGCCCTTCATCACTTCGATTTCCTCTTCGGCCGTCTTCTTGTCGATGGCCTGCTTCAGCTTCATCGGAATAGGCGTGAAGCCCCGTTCGCCGTTGGCGTTGTAAATGCCGTCCACCAGGTAGGGCTTCATGAGGGCCCCCTCGTTGGCGATAGCCGATCCCGCCATGCACATCTGCATGACAGTGGCCTGGGGACCAGCTGGGCTCTCGTGCTCGCCCACCGGCTCGCCGCAGGCGGCCCACGCCGTCTCCCATTCGGTCATTTCATCGGGATTAGGCATGAGCGACATGGCCAGGGGCAAATCGAAGTCAATCTGCTCGTTGAAGCCGAAACTGCACGCCATGTTCACGAGCAGGTCGGATCCCAACTGCACGCCCACCTGGCCGAACACGGTGTTCGAGGAATACCACATGGCCTGGGCCAGAGTGATCTTGCCGTAGGAGCGCTTCTTCACGTTGGTGACCGGCGCGTTGCCGATGTCCATCTCGCCGGGCGAGTCGTAGACGGAGTCGGCCTTGGCGATACCGTCTTGCAGGGCGGCGGCCAAGGTGACCGTCTTGAACGTGGAGCCCGGAGCGTACAGGGCCTGGGTGGCGCGATTGTACAGCTCCGACGAATCAGTGCTGTTGTCGGCCGCCGCGGTCAGCAACGCCTCGTAGTCGGAGGCGTCGTAGGTAGGCGAGGAAGCCAGGGCGTACACGGCGCCGGTTTCCGGGTTCATGGCCACAATGGCACCCACTTTGCCGGCCAGAGCCTCCTGAGCCGCCCGCTGAATCTTGGAGTCGATGGTCAGGGTAACGTCGTTGCCCTTCGTCTGAATACCCGCCAGAGAGTTCACCACATCGGTGAAACTCGCGAAGTTCTGCTCGCCGCGCAGCGTGTCGTTGTAGGCCGCCTCGATGCCGGCGGTGCCGAACTTCTGGGACGAGTAGCCCACCACATGGGCCGCCAAATCGCCCGCAGGATACTCGCGACGGTAGCCGCCGTCATCCTGAAGCACCGATTGGGCCAGCACCACCCCGTCAACGGTGGAAATAGTGCCGCGTTCCATCTTCGCCTGGCGAGCGATAGTGTGGTTGTTGCTGGGCATAGCTTGATACTCCGGCGCCTTGAACACCATCAGGTAAGTGAGGTTGGCGACGAGCACGGCGAACAGCGCCGAGAAGATGATCATCGTACCGGTAAGGCGTTTGCCGAGCGCCACACGCCCGAGCACGGCATCTCCGCCGTGGGCGCCGATGGCCCCGGTCTGGCGCATTTCCTCGCCCACACCCGTGCCCTCGTCGCCGCAACGCAGAAGGCAGGCCAAAATGATGAAACTGGCGATGAGCGACGAGCCGCCCTGGCTGACGAAGGGCAGCGTGATGCCCGTCAGGGGGATAAGGCGGGTGACGCCGCCGACAATGATGAAGGCCTGGAGCACGATGATGGAGGTAAGGCCCACGGCCGTGAAGGAGCTGACATCGGACTTGGCTCGGGCCGCCGTCACGATGCCGCGAATGGCGAAGCACAGGTACAGCAGCAGCATGCCCGCTGCGCCCATAAGGCCCGCTTCCTCGGCAATGACAGGAAAGATGAAGTCGCTCTCGGCCACGGGAATACCGCCGGCGGACACCGGGCCGCCGCCCATGCCGCGACCGATGCCGGTGCCGAACAGGTCGCCATCGGCGATGGAGAACAGCGACTGCACCAACTGGAAGCCGCCCTCCTGGGCGTAGGCGAAGGGGTCGAGCCAAATTTCCACGCGGGTGCGCACATGGCCCATGATGCCATAAAGCGCCACGGCCGCAATTGCAGCAAGGCCGATGGACACCACCAGATACATCTTCTTGCCCGTGGCCACGTACAGCATGATGACGAACACGCTGAACAGCACAAGAGCCAAGCCCAGGTCCTTCTCCAGCACAACCACCACGAAGGCGAGCGCCCACATGATAATGAGGGGCAGCAGCGTCGGCAGGCTGGGCAGGTGCACCGGACCCACCTTCTGGGTGAACACCGACAGCATCTCGCGGTTGGCCGCCAGATAGGCCGCAATGAAGAACACGATGAGGATTTTGGCAATCTCACCGGGCTGGAAGGTGAAGCTGCCAAAGCGCAGCCACAGGCGAGCGCCGCTAATTTCGGTGCCGATGACGGGAATCATGGGCGAGAGCAGCAGCAAAATGCCGACGATCACCAGGGTGTATTTGAACCCGGCCAGCTTGTCGAGATTGCGCACAAGCGCCAGAGTGACCACGAGCAGGGCCACGCCAATAAACAGCCAGACAACCTGACCAACAGCGTGATCAGGAGAAATGCGCGTGACGAAGGCGATGCCGATACCCGAGAGCGCGAATGTGATGGGCAAAAGCGCCGGATCGGCCGCAGGCGCGAGCCAACGCACGGCCAGATGGGCCACGATGAAGGCCGCGAAAATGCCGAGGGGAACCCCCAGCGTGTTCACGGAAAGCTCCTGACCGCCCGTGACCACCATCATCGCGAACAGCACGATGACGATGGGCGAGGCAATGACGAGAAGCAGCAGCTCTATGTTGCGGCGCGTCACGAGCGCATCACCTCGCAGGTTGCGCCGGGTCGGCTGCGGGCGTCGCCGCAGGCTGCGCACTCTCGTCAGCTGGAGCGGCGTCGCCGGAGGTCGGAGCGCCGCCATCAGGCTGGGCTCCCCCGGGTACCGCCCCGTCAGAGGACGGCGGCGCATCGGCGCTGCCACTCTGCTGCCCAGCCGCAGCGGCCTCGGCAGCAGCAGCTTCGTCGGCGGTGCGACGTTCGGCGATTTCGGTCTCGTATTCCTTCACCAGCGACTCGGCGGCGTCCAGATTGTCCACTTTGATGCCCTCTTCACGCAGGCGATTGGCCGTTCCCGGCTGCAGATCGTCGGTGGAAACCTCGGTGGCGCGCACGAGCTTGTGGGCCGAAAAGCCAAACAACTCTCCGGGAACTCCCTGATAAATAGCTACTTTTCCATTCTGATCGACCAGATAGGCGGAATTGGTCGCCAGGTAGTTGAATCCGTACACGCACCCGGCCAGCACCGCCACCAACAGCACGCCGAGCATGATAGCCGTCGCGCGAGCGCGGCGGGTCATCTTACGCTGACGCTGCTCGGCCAGGCCGGTCACATCCACCACGATGACAGTCACATTGTCGTAACCGCCCAAACCGTTGGCCTCGTTCACGAGCTGCGCGGCGCAGCGCTGCGGATCGCTCGCGTTCTTGAGAATTTTCTCGATCTCGGGGTCTTCCAGCATGGTGGACAAGCCGTCGGAACACAAAAGCAGACGGTCGCCTGCCTCCACGTTGATCTCGAACAGGTCGGGCTGGGTGCGCGGATCGCTGCCCAGCGCGCGAGTGATGACCGAGCGCTGGGGGTGCACCCGGGCCTCGGCCTCGGTAATCTGCCCCGCCTCGATAAGATCGGCCACAAGAGAATGGTCGCGGGTGAGCTGCTGGAGCTTCCCTTGGTGCAGCAGATAGGCACGCGAGTCGCCCACCTGGGCGATGACCAGGCGCTCCTTCTCCAGGATAGCGGCAGTGCAGGTGCAGCCCATACCCGCACGGCCCACACCCTCCCGTGCCGCCTTGATAACAGCCAGGTTCGCCTCTTCCACCGCCTGGCCGAGCGCGGCCGCATCGGCGTGGTCGGGCGAGCGTTGCGAGATAACATCTACGGCGATCTCAGAGGCCACCTCGCCGGCGGCGTGGCCGCCCATGCCGTCGCACACCACATACAGCGGGGGCGCCACCGCCAGAGAGTCTTCATTGTGGTCGCGCACGCAGCCCACATCGGTACGGCTGCCGAAGGTGGAATTGGCCTTCTTTCGGCCCTTTGAGCGCGCCATTACTGGTTCCTCACACGAATATCGACATCACCGATGGTGACGAGATCCTTGTCGCGCAGGGCCACGGGGTCGTGAACGGGCCGCCCGTTCACCGCTGTGCCGTTTTTCGAACCCAGGTCTTCCACGAAGAGGTTCTGGCCCATGAGCTGGAAGCGCGCGTGGCGCCCCGACACGTAGCCGGCGCCGATGACGATATCGGCTCCCGGCGAGCGGCCCACAATGACGGGGCCGTGTACCGCGATGGACACGCCGCGCAGCTCCTTGGGGCCGCGCTCCACCGATACGGTCCAGGTGCGCTCCTTCTTACGGGAGCCTTTCACCATGCCAATGCCCGTGCGCATGATGGCGAACAGGAACAGATAGAGCAGCGCCACGAACAGCAGGCGCGCGATAAGCAGTACGAGATCAATCACCGAAGATCCTCCTTAGCTCGAATGGCCGCGGACGCACGGCTAGATGAGCTGGAATTCGAGGTTGGTGGTGCCCACGATAATGCGGTCGGCATCGGAAAGGGCCGCGGACTTGATCTGGCGGCCGTTCACGAAGGTGCCGTTGGTGGAGCCCAGGTCGGTGAGAATCCACGCGCCTGATTCGTCCTGCCGGATTTCCGCATGCACGCGCGACACGTTGATATCGGGAATGACGATGTCGTTCTTCGATTCGCGCCCGATGGTCTCCGCGTCGCCGGGAAGGGTGAAGGCGCGGTCGTTGGTGATGTCGTAGATGTAGGCCTGGCGCGGCTCTTCGTCGGCCACGTAGTCGTCGTAATCGTAGCCAACCTCGGCAGGGGCGCTGAAGTCCATGGTTTGGGGCGCCGGAGCCGGGGCAGGCGCGGGAGCCTGGTAACCGTAGCCGACAGGAGCCGCAGGACGCGCCGGGCCGCCCTGATTCAGAATGCCGTAGCGGGCGTATTCCTCCTGGCGCAGCTGCTCGACCAAGGGAGAGGCCACCATCTCGGCAATAACGTCGAACTTGCCGTGGCGCAGATCGTCATCCACGATGAAGCGCACAAGCGGCTGGCCGTCCATAACGAGGCCCGACTCAGCGGCCTTCGCGGACAGGTACGTCTCAGTCTCGCCGGCAAGCGTGGGGTAATAGCCGAGAAGGCGCCGATCGTCGTCGGCGTTCACGAGCACGGTGTACAGGGTGGGAGCATACTGCTTACCTGCGCCGACCATCTTCTCGCGGCGCATCTGCTTCTCGGCCTTCTTGGCAATCTGCACGGGAGACAGCGGGGCCGCGCCCATGCGGTCGGCGGCACCTTCCACGGTGTCTTCCATTTTGCCTTCGAACCTTGAGAGGAGTCCCATGTGCTTCTCCTTGTATCTACCATGTTTAAGCTGCGACTAATTTGCACATCCGCATATTCTGCCACAAACCCTTCGTCGCTTGGTCAACAAGCGCCCAACCTTACGCAATCGTCACAGGGAACGGGGCGGACAGCCGATGCAGGCATCCTCTGCAGCAGGGCGGCGCCGTGCGGCAAGGTAAGCAAGGCGGAGGCGACGGTTTCGTGCCGTCTTTGTGTTGCGGAACACGAGGTGCCCGCGCAGCCTATAATGATGGCCCGTAACCGATACAAGCGCCTCGGGCTGCGAGGCCCGCACGATGAACGAGGACCCCATGAGCGACGTGAACGACCTGACCATATCCCTGTTCGGCACCGTGCCCGACTCCATTGTGGACGGGCCGGGGCTGCGCTATGCCGTGTTCGTGCAGGGCTGCTCCCACGGCTGCCCGGGATGCCACAACCCCGAAAGCCAGCCGGCCGAAGGCGGCACCGTCACGGCCATCAGCGACCTGCTGGCCGACATCGAGGCCAATGGCCTCGTGCACGACGTGACCCTCTCGGGCGGCGAGCCCTTCGAGCAACCGGAGGCCTGTGCCGTGCTGGCCCGCGCGTTGAAGGAACGCGGCTACGGCGTGTGGTCGTTCACGGGATACTTGTACGAAGACCTGGCGAAGCGAGCCGCCGCGGCCCGGGCCGAACGCACGCGGCGCGAGGAAGCCGGCCTGGCCGGGGAAGCGCTCGCCGCGGGCATTGCCGCCGACCTGGCCGTAGGAGATTTGCTGGATGCCATCGACGTGCTGGTGGACGGCCCCTTTGTGGAATCCCGCAAGTCGCTGGAGCTGAAGTGGTGCGGCTCTTCCAACCAGCGCCTCATCGACGTACCTGCCACCCGCCGCACGGGCAGTGTTACCCTCTGGCAGCCCACCGACTTCAACCTGGAGAAGCCCTCGAACTGGTAGAGAGCCTCGGCTATTGCCGCACTCTCAAAATAGTAGTTGTAATAGTGAAATAGAAATTTCACTATCGAAGCAACATGAGGACGCCCAGCAGGAAGAGAGGCTGCGGAGAGGCCCCGACCATCCCGCTATTCGGCCGTTGCGGGGAAAAAGAGGGTGAAGGTAGCGCCCTCGCCTTCCTTGCCGCCGACCTCGATGGTGCCTCCGTGACGCTGGGCACCGTGCTTCACGATGGCCAGGCCCAAGCCCGTGCCACCGGTTTCCTTCGATCGGCTCTTCTCCAGGCGGTAGAAACGCTCGAAGATCTTCTCGCGCTTGGCCTCGGGAATGCCGGGGCCGTCGTCGGCCACCCGCACGGTAACGCCCTCCGAAGAGCCGTCCACCTCCACCCACACATGGCCACCCTCGTCGTTATAGCGAATGGCGTTCTCGATGAGATTGTGGAGCATCTGCTCCATGAGCCCCTCGTTGCCCATCACCGTGACCGGAGCGCCCTGCACCTGCACGCTTATCGCACGCTCGTCGGCGAGTTTCGTCAGGCGCCCGGCGGCGCGCTGGGCCACGCCGAGCACCTCTACGGGCGCAACGACGGCTGCATCGGGCGGCAGCTCATCGAGGCGCGAGAGCGTGAGCACGTCGTCGATGAGCGCGCGCATGGCCTGGGACTCCTGATGGATGAGCCCGGCGAACCGCGGCACGTCCTCAGGTGGCACGAGGCCGTTCTCCATAAGCTCGGCATAGCCGGAGATCACCTGGAGGGGCGTCTTCATCTCGTGGGACACGTTGGCCGAGAAGTCGCGCCGCAGGCTCTCGGCGCGGGCCAACTCCTCGTTCTGGGCCCGCAGGGTGCGCTGCTGAGAGTCGATACGGGCGAGCAGCGGGCGCATCTCGGCGTACACCGGCACCTTCCACGGGTCGGCGGGATCCACCTCGTCGAGCGGGCGCACAATGCTGACGGTCAGCGCACGGGACACAGCAAAGGCGAGCGCTACGCCCACGATGAGCGTCGCCACCACGCACACGGTCAAATCGCCGCCGAAGAAGTCGGCCATAACGGCCGCGGAGTTGGGCACCTGCATCATCGTGGCGTAGAAAATGCCCGCGAACATAAGCGTGAGCAGCACAATGCCCCCGATGGTGAAGGTAAGGACGCTCCGCAAAATGCGCCCGGACAGGCTGGGAGCGGCACCTGCGGCATCGACGGCTTCCGGCCGCCCGGCGCCTTCGACCTCGCTCATAGTGCGATCTCCCGCATCCGATATCCCACGCCGCGAACGGTGCCGATAGCCTCCTCGGCACCGGGCGCTGCCGCGGCAAGCTTCTTGCGCAGCGTCTTCACGTGCATATCCACCGTACGCGTCTCGCCGACGAAACTTACGCCCCACACCCGCTCGAGCAGCTGTTCGCGGGTGAGGACGCGGCCCTTATGCTCCAAAAGAATGCGCAGCAGGTCGAACTCCTTGCGGGTCAGGGGCAGCTCCACCCCGGCTGCCGTGGCCGTGCGCGCCTCGGGCGACAGGGAGATGGCCCCGCAGGACAGCCAGCCAAGTTCCTCAGCCGGAGAGCCCGACGCTCCCTGGGCGGGCCGGGCGGCGCGGCGCAGAAGCGCGTTCACCCGCGAGACGAGCTCCATCATGCCGAAGGGCTTCGCCAGGTAATCGTCGGCCCCGGCGTCGAGCCCGCACACCTTGTCGAACTCGGTGCCCTTGGCGGTGAGCATCATAACGGGGATGTTCTCGGTGGCTGCGTTCGCGCGCAGCTGCTGCACGAGGCTCAGGCCGCTTTCTCCGGGCAGCATGATGTCCAGCAACGCCGCGGCGGGAGCCTTCTCGCGGCAAGCCTCGATGAAGCCCGATCCATCGGGGAAGGCCCGCACCTCGAAGCCGGCGTGGCGCAGGGCATAGCTCGTCAGATCGCGAATGTGCTCATCGTCTTCTACGTAATATATGAGTGCCGGCGCAGCCATGGGAGTCCTTTCTCGTCTGCGTGCCGCATTGTATCTCATGCCGCCAGCGCGGAAGAGGCGAGGCCCCAAGTCGTCAATAAGCTGACGGGGCCTCGCCTCCAGGAAGCAGATTCTAAGCGCAGGGTGGAAGATTCCGAGGCCATTGGCCGCTGCAGAGCCTATGCTGCGGCGGTGTCGGGAGCGAAGGGGGTCTCGGCCACGGGGTTGCGCGGGCGGCGGGGGCGGCGCGGATGGTCGGGCAGCACCGCCATGACGATGCGCACCATGAGCGACACCAGGGGCAGCCACAGCAGGGTCATGGTCACGTTGAACAGGGTGTGCGCGTTGGCAATCTGACGGGCGATGACCTCGATCTCGGGACCCGGAGTGAGGGCTGCCACCACCGAAGCTGCCGGGCCGATGAGCCACACGAACAGCAGGCAACCGGACAGGTTGAAGATGCAGTGGGACAGGGCCACGCGCTTGGCATCGCGGCTCTGGCCGACAGCGGCTAGGAGAGCCGTGATGGTAGTGCCCAGGTTGTCGCCGAGCAAAATGGGAAGGGCCCCCTCCAAGCCGATGACGCTGGCACCGTCGGGGCCGGCCTGGGCGGCGAAGTTCTGCAGCACGGCGATGGTGGCGCTGGAGCTCTGCACGACCAGGGTCATGATGGTACCCACCGCCACCCCCAGAATCGGCACGCCGGTGACCTGGGCGATCATGTCGGTGAACACGGGGTTCTCGGCCAGGGGCTTCATAACGGCCCCCATGGTGTCGATGCCGAGGAACAAGAGGCCGAAGCCGAAGATGGCCGTACCGGTGAGCTTCACCTTCGACTGCTTCGCCAGGGACATGACGATGAAGCCCACGAGCACGATGCCGAGCACGTAGTCGGACAGCTTGAAGGCGATGATCTGGGCCGTAATGGTAGTGCCGATGTTGGCGCCCATGATGATGGGGATGGCCTGGCGCAGGTTCATGAGACCGGCCGCCACGAAGCCGATGGTCATGACCGTGGTGGCCGACGAACTTTGCAACACCGCCGTGGCCACAGCGCCAGCGAGCACCGCCACCAGCGGATTCTTCGTCACCGCAGCCAGAATGGAGCGCATACGCTCGCCCGCGGCCTCTTGCAGGCTGCTGCTCATGAGGTTCATGCCATACAGGAACAAGGCCAAGCCGCCGAACAAGCCCAACCCGATCTGCAACAACTCTTCCACCCACGTCTCCTTCACACGGCCCGCCCCCATCGGATGCGAGCGATTGCGACGGCGCGCTCCATCGCGCCAGTTTTCCAGTGCAACGCAGTATGGAACCCCCATGAGCGCCCTGGGTAAGCCGTAGGTAAAGGGAAGGTAAAGTTTTTCTGCGCAAGCGTCGCCACGCTGCGCCCCAAAGCAAAAAGGCGGCTCCGAAGAGCCGCCCAGGGGGAGGGCTTATGCGCCAAATACCTGCCTCGATGCCATCTGTCTTAGTTGATTTCGGCGACGTTTCTAGCCCAACACGCCGGCCACGACAGCATCACCGTATCCCAGGATTTGCAAACATGGCTGACCGCACACCTCACCCACGGCAAAAAGACCGGGAATGGGCCGGCCGCCGTCGTCGAGCACCTTGAACCCCTCGTCGACCGTGAGGCCATCCACCGTGATGAGAACCGCCCACGTACCCGGTGAGGCATAGAAGGGCCCATCGACGATGGGCGCGGTTTCCTCGAAGTAGGTTCGCCCAAACTCGTCAGGCTTCCCAGCGACGCAGGCAGCGTTGTATTCCTCGACGGTCTTTTTCAGAGCATCTGCAGGAACACCGATCTGCGCCGCAAGCTCGTCGAGCGTATCTGCCCGATAGGCAAGACCGTTTTCGAAGAGCGCCTCAGCAGGCTCGCCATCGAAGTTCCTGCCATTCGGCATAATGTTGGAGTTCTGATCGCAGGCAATGATGTAGCACAACTGATCGGTCTGCTCCATGACGGCAAGAGCCAAGTCGGTTCTCTTTGCCGTCTCGTTCATGAAGCGTTTGCCCTCTTTGTTGACCACCAGAGGGTTGCCCGTGTCGCCGATAATATGGCCCACAATGTGATAGTCGGGATGCGCGTAGGGGTTGAGCATGACCTCGCCGCAGCTCGAAACCGACGCTCCCACTTGCTCGGCCATATCAAGGCCATCTCCAGTGTGCCCAGCGGGGGCCACCGAGTGAACGCTCTCCTCGGCATCGAAACCGTATTGAGGCTGAAGCCGCGCCAGCCACTTCGGGCTATCGGTATAGCCGCCTGTCGCCAAGATAACGCCCTTGCTGGCGCGCACCTCGTAGGCAGTTCCGTCGTCGCACAGTCCCTTCACGCCGACTATCTTTCCGTTTTCCACAACGAGCTCCTGGGCCGAGGTGCTGAAGAGAATCTCCAGCTCAGGGAAGGCCGACTTTTCAATGTAATCTTCCAGGGCGTCGACATAGCCTTCGCCTGCGGGCTTTCCTACCGGATGGGTCGAGCGCGGCCACGAGAAGCCCATGATGCCCAACAACGGCTTTTCCAGCTCAACCCCGTGGGCCGTCACCCACTCGCAGGTATGACGAGCGGCCACCGCATCAACCGTCGTCTCGGCAGCAAGAGGGTTGCCGAAACCGACGGCACCCAGCACTGCGTAGTACTCATCGCTGTCAAAAGTTTTAGTGTTGCCCTCGGCGTACCATTTCTCGTATTGATCTTCGACAAAGGCCACGCGCTCTTCCTTGACCCCCAAGGCACGCGCCCGCTCCATAACCTCGGCGAAGAGCCTTCTCATGGGCTCGGTCGTTTCCTGCCGGAACTCCAGGGGCGCTTCGGGATACTGAAGGCGGCCACCGGAAACAAGCATGCTGCCGCCAATGAAACCGCACTTCTCCATCACGACCACATCTGTTCCCTGCTCGGAAAGGGCGATGGCCGAGGTGAGCCCCGCAGCGCCCGCACCGACGATCGCCACCTCCGTCTCAATGATCTCCGTGGCATCCTTTTTCTCCCGCCCTGCAGCTTTTTCAAGGGCGGCCACATCGCCGCCGGCTTGGCCAATACAGTCCTTGACGGCGGACAGAATGGCCATGCTCGTCAGCGTCGCCCCGCTCACCGTATCGACGGCGAGGGACTGCAGCTCCACGATATCGGTCGCAATAGCAGCGATGGCCGCGTTGGCGATGCGCTCGGACTCGCAGTGGTTGGTCACGTCGACAGCCTCGATAGCGTCATCGCCAACTGTCACCTCGACGGTCACGAGACTCTGCTTTCCTTGAGCCTGGGCTGTATAGGTTCCCGGCGTGAAGGAGGCGCTCTTCTCTGGCGCGGTGTTGGCCATGGGGCTGCAGCCCGTCGACCCCAAAACGAAAGCCGTCATACCTGCTGCTGCGCCCAATCGAAGGAACGTGCGGCGGCCGATAAGCCTCTCCCCGGTAGTCTCTTGCATTTCAATCCTCCGTCCTCATCAAGGGGCCGTCTCGTTTGGCCCCGCCCAACCATGGAAACACGGCTCTTGACGGGGAAAATCGGGCGATGTACGGGAAATTTTTACATCGGGTATTTCACCCGATGCCTTGACCTGGGATTACTCGTTGATACAGTCGAGCAATTCCTGCCGTGAGTGGACATCGCATTTTTGATAGATGTGCCCGACATGCGTTGAGACCGTGCTCTTCGAGAGAGTCAGGTACTCACAAATGTACGGCTGCGAACGACCCATGGCCAGCAGGATAAGCACGTCGAGCTCTCGAGCAGTCAGCCCCTGCCGCTCGGAAATCGCCTTGCATCGCGAGGAGACATCAGATGGCACGGCGTTCGCGTTCTCGTGCCACTCATCCGCAATTCGAGACGTAGGCCGGCCGACAATGCCCATAGTCGCAGAAACCACTGAGCAGATCAAAACAAGGGAAATAACCTGCACAATTGAGTGGTCTACATACCCAAGAGGGGTCAAGACTCCCGCAGCAAGCATGTTGCCAGCGATGGCTCCAAGGTGTGACACCGCCAGAAGAGCAGCGACCCGCGCAATACTTATATCGTAGTCGGATCGCGCCTTGCGCAGGCAATAGAGGTAGGTGACAATCCAGATCGTAATGTCGAGAACGCTTGATATCGAGCAAATTACCAGGGAGGAGACCTCGCTATCCCAAAAGTTTAGAACGAGAGCAACCGTCGCCAAGGGGCACAGCCAGCGAAATAGAGCGGCGAAGTCGGTTTTGAACGAGAAGAATACGAACCCGATGGCGCAGAGCACACCTGTCAGAGAGCCGACTATATCGGGAACCGATCGGCTGCCAACCAATTCATGTTGGGACACAACTCCGTTCCAACTCAGCGTCACGTAGAAGAGAAACAGCGGAATGGAAATGCACACCAGCTCTCGTGCCAAGGATGAAGGAGCATTCGACGGAGCAGCCGAGGCCGCGTCTTGCTGGAATGTCTTCGGGGACTCTTTGAAAGCCAGATAGAGCATCGAGCCCGAGGCAAGGGGGGCCACTAACATCAAAATGCCGTCAAAACCTCCTGGCAGCAGAGGGGCGGCAACCGCGTAGATAAGAACAATGACCGAGGAAAGGGGCAGCGCGATTTCCGCGTCCTCGATTTTCATGCCGTTGAAAACGTCCGCCCAGAGCAGGAACATGATCGAAGACCCGATCCCAAGACCCATCGCTCCGAGAAAAGAAGCGAGTGCCGCGGGCACGCCCTCGCTTACGGGCCAGATAGAAAGAAGCAATCCCACGATATTTAAGATGATCGACGGCGCAAGGAGCTTTCTAAAGCACCGCAAGCGCGAGCCGCGAAAGACCGCCCCGCACACCACAAGAGTCACAATTCCCGCGATCATCCCCGCAAACCACGTGTTCCCGGTATTTATGGGGAGTCCGGGCATCTTGTGAAACAGCCCCGACCCCGCATATTGCGAGAGAATCTGCGCATGAGTAAAGCCAATACCGAGAAACCGCAGATGCGGAATCCTGGATCCTTTCACGCCGCTGCCCCCTGCCCCCGTTACGCCGCGCCATCGAGAGGCCGCGGCGCAACTGCCCGTCGCTTTCCAAAAATGAGCGCTCCCAGTCTATCGCAAAACTGAATCGACCACGGCCTCGGGGCGCAAAAGGGCGGAAGGGGCACACCCGCCCCCCGCTCCCGTCATCCACCCCAAGAGAGGGGCGGTCCGCTTTCCCAAGCCCAGACTGCCAGACGCAAAAAGGGCAGCCCGAAGGCCGCCCTTGGAGGGATGCTTGGTTGAGTGATGCTCGCGAGCGCTACGGCGTCATTCCCGGTGTGACCGACCCTCGGCAGGGGTGGCGATGAGCGAGTAGTTCATGCCGCGCTCCTGGGAGACGCGGTCGCAGTAGGAGCGCATGTGGCCCACGATCTCCAGGCCCAGGCGCTGGGCCTCAGGCGACTGGCCGTGGTGCTGGCCGGTCAGGGCCACCAGGCACTCGGCCAGGCCGATGAAGCCGGTGGTCAGGGTGCCGTGCTTCAGCACGTCGCGCTGCACGTCGGTGGGAGAGAGCTTCTCGGAATCGATCCACACGCCCTGGCCCATGAGGAACGGCGCGTTGTACACGTGCTTGCGGGCCTGAATCTCGAAGCGCTCGTCCAGCTGGCCGGTCACCAGTTGCAGCTTGGAATCGAGCAGGTCGAAGAACAGGTCGATGTCCATCTTGTCTCCATTGGCGTCCTTCTGCTCGATGCCGAACAGCTCCACGAAGGCGCCACGGGTGCCGGAGCCGTCTTCGCGAGAATACACCGAGATGGGAGCGCTGGCAGACGAGCCGCCGTCGCCGGATGCGCTGGCCGCGCCGCCTGCATCACCCGCTGCAGCCGCATCGCCGGCCGAGCCGGCCGCGCAACCCGCAAGCGCCAGTGCCAGCGCACCGCATAGGGCCACCGCTCCAACGAACGCCACCAGACGCCGCAACCGCTGCGACAAACGAGAAGTGCCAGAGGATACTTTCATGCCATTGTTCCTTTCACGTGCGCGGGGCAGTATCCCAGAACCGCCGCCCCGCAAGGCCATTCAACTTTCGAAAGCGGCCCGCAAGGGAAGGGTCGCCTCCGTGCATCCATGATGGGCCCCGCTTCGTAAAAGAACCGAGCAACACCCGTAAAGAGTCCCCGTCAGTTTTGAAAAGCTTCGGTAAAACCCCAGCGCCAAACGCCTGAAGCGCTTACTTGACTGTCATTTGGCTCGCGCGTCAATGGCAACTCCGAGCAGCTGCCCGGGCGTATTTCCAGGCGCCGCGCTTTCGCCGAGTAGATGCCAGTTGAGGGCCGAAATGGTCGGCGGCCGACGAATGCCTCTGCCATTACGAGCCTGAAGTGGCAGAAAAATGCCAGTTGAGGGCAGATATGGCAGACCACCCTCGTTCGGCCTTACCATTTCGGGGTCGAAGCGGCATTTCCGTGCCCTTCAGGCACCTTTGACATCTCTTCGGCCGCTCCGGCGTTTTTCAGATGCCGGAAAGTTACTTAATGGTGCGACTCACCGCAAGAAGGCCGGAGCGCTTGGGAGGGGACGCGCTCCGGCCAGACAGAGAGGAGAAAACAGATGAAGGGTCACGAAGAGGAGGAGAGAAATCTCGACAAGCAAGACGGCGAGGGCGACAAAACAATCTAGGCGACGCCAGTCAGCGCAGCTAACTTCGCGTAGACCTCGGTGTTGTCGTAGAAGCCGTCGAAAACTTCGGCGCCAGCGCCCATGGCGAACACGGGCACGGTAAGTCCCGAATGGGCGTAGGTGGAGAAATCGACACCCGACTTACGGTTGAGCAAATGAGTGAGAGTCACCGTGAAGGGCTCGTAGGTGCCGTAGTGGACGTACTCTTCCTGGGTCATGTCCTCCTGGTCGCCGACGCCGACGGCCACAGTTCGCTCGTAGGCCTCGCGCAGCTGCTCGTCCTCGTAGGCAGTGAGCATCAGGCTGCCCGGCTCGGCCTCGGCCGCTTGCGCGTCGGCGCCCGACGACAGCGCCGAGGCCGGCCTTTCCAACCCGAACAGTTGGGTCACATCTTCCATCGCCTGCTCGTAGGTTGCTCCGGCATCAATATAGCCGGCCACGTAATCGCTGTTGAATTTGGCATAGGAGATCTTCTGCCGCGCGATGTTGGCCAGGAAAGTGTCGTAGTTGGTTTCCGCATAGCCGATGGTCAAGCCACCCGTCTCGTGGTCGCCCGTCACAACGATCAGGGTCTCGTCGGGATGGTCCTCGCAGAACGCCACTGCCTCAGCCACGCAGTCTTCCAAGGCCATCACGTCGTGGATGACGGCGGCGCAGTCATTCGCATGGCACGCCCAGTCGATCTTGCCGCCCTCGCACATCATGAAGAAGCCAGCGTCGCCGTCACCCAGCACCTCGATGCCCTTGGCCACGTAATCGCGCAGCGACCACTCGTCGGCCGACGCATCCATCGCGTAGGAAAGCGCGTCCTCGTCGGCCAGCTTCTCCGCCACAAGCAGCGCCTTGCTACCAGCCGTGACATGGGCGGCCTCGTCGTAGGTGCGCGCCACCACGTAGCCGGCATCACGCGCCGCCTCGTACAGATCGATGCGGTTATCACTGGCGCCCGTAGGGTTGAGCAGGCCGCCGCCGGCAAAGTAGTCGAACCCGCTCGCAATAAGCTCCTGACCGATCTCGTAATAGTTCTTGCGCGACTGCTGATGAGCGTAGAAGGCCGCCGGCGTCGCATGGTTCAAATTCACGCTGGTGAGCACGCCCACCTTGTAGCCGAGCTGGCGCTTCAGTTTCTCGGCGATGGTCTCGAAGTGCTCGGAGGCGTCCGGCGACACGTTGATGACCCCGCTAGCCGTCTTGCGCCCAGAGGCAATGGAGGTGGCCGTGGAGGCGGAATCGGGGCAGAACGAGGTGCTGTCGTAGGTGTACTGGGAGCCGATGACCGGGAAGTCCATGAAGCTCACGCGCCCGATGGTCGGTTCTTCCCCGCCCTGCTGGGTGCCGTTGAAGTAGGCTGTTGCCTGAATTTGGGGGTAGCTCATGCCGTCGCCGATGAAGAGGAACACGTACTTCGGCGTTGCGGCCGCAGAGTCCCCTTGCGCCCCGCCTTCGCCGGTGGCAGCTATGGCCACCGAACTTGGCTCGTCCGAGGAGCAGCCGAGCAGCGCGCCCATGGACGCCGCTCCCGCCAGGCCCACGGCCCCGCGCAGGAAGTTGCGGCGGGATACAAGATCCGGAATCGCATCATCTATCATGAGAAGTCCTTTCTCGGGTTTCATCGTTCAGCGAACAACTCAACGATAGATCGGCACAGTAAAGCTTCGGTAAGCCGTGAGGAAAACCTTTGAGTGCTTTTCGTAAGTTCTCGCGAGGCCCGGCTCCGGCCTCATCAAGCAGTATCTTTCAGTGGCCCTTGGCCATCCGCACACCCCTCTGAGGCACGGGCTTGTTCGGCTTCTCTGCCGCCGTATCGCCCGAGATGGTGGCCAGCGAGCGCTCATAGGCGTTGAAAGCCTCCGCGACATCCCCCACCACGTAACCTTTCTTTCCCGTCGTAAAAAAGAAGGGTTAGTTCATTAACCTTTCTTTTCAAGAAGAAAGAGGCGTCGAATCTGCTTTACAGCCACGCCAAAACAAAGCGAAGGCAATTCCTGCAATAAAAACAACGATTGAGCGAGTTGAGAGAGCCCAAAAGAGCACCTCAAGCAACATTTTAGTCGATTGAGCGAGTTTTGATACCTACGGAACTCGCTCAATCGTCTTTTTGCTGCAGGAAGGCCGGAAAACTTGGAAGGGGAAGGCGTACGTAGACATGAGCATCACTTCTCTGAAAGGACAGCGAGCAACGCGATGGGGACTTCGGGGGTGAGGCATTGCAGGAATGCCTCCACGGGGCAGGCGAAACCCGTTTCGGCGCGATAGGCCATAAGGGCCAGGATACCGCCGCTTGCGTATTCGAAGACGATGCGGAATATTAGGTCTTCGGCACTCAATGGCAAGCTCTCACTTAGCTCGGGCAACACTTCTTCTAAAAGACGGCGCTTCGCGCGCTTCTGCGCGAGCGCCGCGTTGGGGCCGTTCAAAGCCGCGCAAAGCTTGTCGATACCTGGGGAATTACGCTGGACGAGACCAGGGAAGTCCAAATCGGCGAAGCGGCGAGGATCCAGAGTCACGCCTTCCGTGCCAGCTATCGCGCTCCCGCTGATGCCGATGTGCCGGCCGTCGCCATCGACCGCGTCCAATTCCGCTACGGGAGCCCCGGCCCCCGACAGCGCAAAGCCCCCCTGGTGCTGAACAATATCTCGTTTCCCGTGGCGGCGGGCGACATCCTCTGCCTTTTGGGGCCCTCGGGCTGCGGCAAGACGACGCTCGTGAACCTCATCATGGGCGTGGACGTGCCCATCTCCGGCACCGTGCGCGTGCTGGGAAGAGGCGGCCCCTTTCCCCACGGCGCGGGAGCGCATCGCCATGATTCGCGAGGGGCGGCTGATCGCCGACGCCTCGCCGGCGGATATCCTGGCCCGCACGGGCACCAATACCCTGGAAGATGCCTTCCTGGCGCTGGAGGCATTAGGAATTCCGGAACCGACGGAGGAACCGAAAACCCCGCAACTCCGCAATCGCAAGGAGGTGCGCCATGCCTAGCACCCTGGCCATCGTTCGCCGTATTCTCACGCAGTTCGCGCTCGATAAGCGCACGCTGGCGCTGCTGTTCGTGGCGCCTCTTGTGGTGCTGTGGCTGCTGTCAGTCATTCTCGGCGCCGACACCGTGGGGCCCAAAATCGCTACCGTGAACCTGCCCACCGAGTTCCAAACGCAGCTCGAGCAGATCGATGCGCGCATAACCGAGACCGATGCCGACGAGGCAAGCGCGCTGCTGGCCGACAACGACGTGGCAGCCGTTCTGTCCATGGAAGGCGACCGCACGCTGAAGGTGGAACTGGAAGGCGCCGATTCCCACGAAGTCGGCAGCCGTACTCGCCATATGCGCCGAAGCCTTGGGCGAGGGGCGCGGAGAGGCAGCCGACGAGATGGAAGCCACTATCGCCGATAAGCGAGCAGAAGTGGAAGAGGCCATCGACGGGGCGAACCAACAGCGCGAAGAGGCCCGAACAGCACTGGAGGGCGTAACGATCTCGATGCCCGCTGAGGCGCGCGCCGGTCTCGCCGAGGCACTGGGAGGCCTCTTCGACGACGATGCGGCGTTGAGCTTTTCAACCGAAGATCTTTCGATGAATGCGAGCAACTACCTGCCTATAGAAGACATGGAGACCGCTTACCTGCACGGCAACGAGGACTGGCGCATGTTCGATTGCTACGGGCCCGTGTTCATCGGCATCTTCCTGTGCGTGTTCACATTCATCACCAGCGGCATGTCGCTTGTCACCGAGCGCATGGGCGGCACCATGACGCGCTTTCTCGCCACGCCGGTGAAAGCCGGGCAGATCCTCGGCGGCTACACGCTGGCCTTCGGGCTTCTGGCCTGCCTGCAATCGACCATCATTCTGTGGGTGGCGCTCACGTTCATCGGCTTTCCCAATGAAGGCAACGTGGGACTGGTGGTGTTCACCTGCATAACCATGGCCATGGTGTCGGTGGCGCTCAGCCTTCTGGTGTCGGGCTTGGCACTACGCCGTTCCAAGTCATCCAGCTCATTTTGTTGTTTGTCGTTCCGCAAATTCTGCTGTGTGGCGCGAACCTCGCCACCGTAGGGTTCGATCTCGCCATACTGTGGGGATCTCTCGCCCTATTCTTCACCCTGGCCGCCGCCAGTTTCCGCAAGAAGCGCGCGTGAGCACCTTTCGCCTGCAAGATTCTCGATATTTCGAATGTGTCCAGCATTTCGAAGGCGCCCGCTTTTCGAATATCGCTCAAAATGCCAGTTAAGGGTCGAAATGGTCGCCGCACACAGAGACTCTCTGCCATTACGGGCCTGAAGTGGCAGAAAAATGCCAGTTGGAGGCAGGCATGGCAGAAGGGAGAATCCGCCGCTTGCCAAAGCAGGGTCGAACTGGCATTTTCTGAGGAAAAGCAAGAAGAGGGCCGTCGCTGGGACGGCCCTAGGTGCTTGGGGTGCTCGCGAAGCTTGGGAGCTTGAGCGTGGCGCCGCTACTCGGCAGACTCCGGCATCGGTACTGCGTGCTTCACGCGCTGGCTCTCCTCGGCGCGCTTGGCGTCGTTGAAGCGGTCCAGGGTGCCCACCAGGTAGCCGGTGATGCGGCGGATGCGCTCGAAGGGCTGGTTGTGGGCGTCCTCCGAGCGGCCGCACTTCGGGCACACGTCCTCGATGATGCCGTTGTAGCCGCACACCGGGTCGCGGTCCACGGGGTGGTTCACGCTGCCATAGCCCATGCCGCAGTCCTTCATGTAGCGGATGACGCTCTCGAAGGCCTCCAGGTTGTCCGACGGATCGCCGTCCAGCTCGATGTAGCTGATGTGGCCGCCGTTGGTGAGCGCGTGGTAGGGCGCCTCCAGGGCGATCTTGTCGTAGGCGGAGATGTCGTAGTACACCGGCACGTGGAAGCCGTTGGTGTAGTAGTCGCGGTCGGTCACGCCGGGAATGACGCCGTAGCGCTCGCGGTCGATGCGCACGAAGCGGCCCGACAGACCCTCGGCAGGGGTGGCGATGAGCGAGTAGTTCATGCCGCGCTCCTGGGAGACGCGGTCGCAGTAGGAGCGCATATGGCCCACGATCTCCAGGCCCAGGCGCTGGGCCTCAGGCGACTGGCCGTGGTGCTGGCCGGTCAGCGCCACCAGGCACTCGGCCAGGCCGATGAAGCCGGTGGTCAGGGTGCCGTGCTTCAGCACGTCGCGCTGCACGTCGGTGGGAGAGAGCTTCTCGGAATCGATCCACACGCCCTGGCCCATGAGGAACGGCGCGTTGTACACGTGCTTGCGGGCCTGAATCTCGAAGCGCTCGTCCAGCTGGCCGGTCACCAGTTGCAGCTTGGAATCGAGCAGGTCGAAGAACAGGTCGATGTCGCCCTTGGCGCGAATGGCCAGGCGGGGCAGGTTGATGGAGGTGAAGGACAGGTTGCCGCGGCCGGGCGTGACCTCGCGGTCGGGATCGTACACGTTGCCCATGACGCGGGTGCGGCAGCCCATGTAGGCGATCTCCGTCTCCGGGGTGCCCTTGTAGTACTGCGCGTTGAACGGCGCGTCCAGGAAGCTGAAGTTCGGGAACAGGCGCTTGGCCGAGCAGTGCATAGCCAGCTTGAACAGGTCGTAGTTCGGATCCTCGGGGTTGTAGTTCACGCCTTCCTTCACGCGGAAAATCTGCACGGGGAAGATAGGGGTCTCGCCGGAGCCCAGGCCCTCCTCGGTGGCCAGCAGCATGTTCTTGATGACCATGCGGCCCTCAGGGCTTGTGTCCATGCCGTAGTTCACCGAGCTGAAGGGCGTCTGGGCGCCGGCGCGGGAGTGCATGGTGTTCAAGTTATGCACCAGGGCCTCCATGGCCTGGAAGGTCTGGCGGTCGGTGTCGCGCGAGGCGTTCTTCTCGGCGTAGGCCACGATGCGGTCGGCCGTGGCCTCATCGGCGCCAGCCTCAACGAGGGCGGCCACCACGGCGGCGCGGAAATCGGCATCCATCTCCAGCGAGGCGATGGTGCCCGTCTCCTCCTCGATGCGAGCGAGGGTCTTCTCGGCAAAGTCGCGGTCGTCGGCGATGTCGGTCAGAAGGTCGATACCCTCGGCGATGTGCTTCTTGAACAGACGGCGGTAGGTCTTGCGCACACCCACGGCCAGGCCGTAGTCGAAGTCGCAGACGGACTGGCCGCCGTGCTGGTCGTTCTGGTTCGACTGGATGGCAATGCAGGCCAGGGCCGCGTAGCTGGAAATGTCGTTGGGCTCGCGCAGCACGCCGTGGCCGGTGGAGAAGCCGCCCTTGAACAGCTTGCGAAGCTCGATCTGGCAGCAGGTGGTGGTCAGGGTGTAGAAGTCCATGTCGTGGATGTGGATATCGCCCTCGCGGTGGGCCTTGGCGTAGCGCGGGTCGATGACGCACATCTCGTAGAACTGCTTAGCAGATTCCGAGCCGTACTTCAGCATGGTGCCCATGGCGGTGTCGGCGTCGATGTTGGCGTTCTCGCGCTTCATGTCGGAATCGGCGGCCTTGGAGAAGGTGATGTCCTTCAAAGTCTGGATGAGGCGAGAGTTCACGTCGCGCACGCGGCTGCGCTCGGCGCGATACAGGATGTAGGCCTTGGCGGTCTGCACGAAGCCGGATTCGATGAGGGTCTCCTCCACCAGGTCCTGCACGCCTTCCACCGTGGGGGTGCCCTCGATGGCGCCGCTCTCAAGCTTCTCGACGACCGTCGCGGCGATCTGCTCGGCGGTGGCGCGATCCTGCATGGCCGCACAGGCCTGGAACGACTTCTCCACTGCATCGGCGATCTTCTGGGGGTGGAACTCCGCCGTGCGCCCGTCGCGCTTGATGATGGTCTTGAGCATAACCGCTGTACTTCCTTTCGTCTGTCACGTTTCCGCGCTGTGCCAACCACAACATGCAGAAGCCCGGCAATGTTTTCCCCACTGCCAGACTTCCGAAACTCCTGAGGGGTAAACCTGCGTTTCGCAATGTTTTGCGCACATGCTTTCCACAGGTTATTCACCAGCAGAACCACTATATATTGTGTTAATAGGTTCATTTGGCGGATACATATAGTACTCGCCAATGTGTTCGAGTTCAACCGAACAAGTTGTGTTTTTAGTTATTTGAAAACTACAGAAGTTTTTTCGATGAGAGGTGACGAAGCGTCAGCAGCGCAGGTTACCTTCGCGGCGGCTACTCAGATTTTCGGAATCGAAAGGACACAGCGAGCGCGGGGCCCTCAGGCGCGCCCCGCGCATGGGCCGCAGGGGCGGCTACTCCACCGCTACGTCCTGGCCCGCCACCGCAGCCGCGAGGACGCCGGTGTAGGCCGGCGTAGCATTCCCCGCAGCGCGGAGGAACTGCACGCCCGCGGCGCGCAGGTCGGCCGCAGCGGCCACCATGGTGTCGGGGACATAATAAGGATTCTCCGGCGTGGGGCCCTGCCGACGGTCGTTGCGGTCGCGCACCGCGAGAGTCGCCATGATGCAGAGGTCGGCGCCCTGGGTTCCGAGCGTCTCGCGTACGGTGGCGGCCAGGGCGGCAGCATCGGCAGGGGCGGAAAGCGTGGCGAATCCGGCCACCGAGGCCCCGAACTCGGCCATGACGGCCACCGCTTCGGCCAGCGTTCCCCGGCCCGAGGCCAGCGTTCCCCGGCCCGAGGCCAGCATGCCGCCGGCGGTCACGTCCACCGAGGCGAAAACCGGAGCATCGCTTACCTTGCGCAGCCCCATAAGCGCGCATTTCAGGTCATCGACTGTCGTGAAGCCATTCAGGAAGAAAGCGTCGAAATCGGCCGGGCCGAACAGACTCGCGGCGCGGGCGTACTGATCGCGGTTCTCCACAAGCGACCCCTTCGACGAGGGATCGAGCGGCAACCCGCACGGCGCGATCTCCACGAGAAGGTGCTGGGGCTTGAAACTGCGCGGGATAGCCACCGCCGCGCGAGCCAGCTTCTCGGCGGCGTCTTCCATCCCCAAAGCCGTCAGACGGGCCGGAGCGAAATCGGCCACGGGGGCAACAAGGCACTGGGGCCCCGCCGCGGTTTCCAGGCGATAGGCATCCTCGATGGTCTCGGGCTCCAACAAAACGGCGAGGGCCTGATCGCGTGCGTCCTCGATACCTTGGCGACGCAAAGCCGCCTGCACGGGAGAAGCGACAACGAGCATATCTTTGAAGAAGCGCAGGGCGATATCGGCCATGGGAATTCCTTTCCGCAAAAGTTTTCCCATCTATGATACAGGAAGCGGTCGAAGATTTTCTGGAAGCTCTACCGAGGGCGAGCGGCACGCTGAACGGCGCAAACGGCGACTTGTTCGCCCAAGATGACAGTTCGCCGCCAAATTTGCGCCGTTCTCTTGGAGAGGCGATACACATTCTGGACGCGAAAACAAGTCTTGCTTTATTATTCGTATCAGCGATTTGGAAGTTCCCCTGCTTCCATCGCTCTGCTTCAATCCCCTTGAAAGCAGATGCGGCACTCGATGCCGCTACCCCCTCCTCCGGCGCGGTGAGGCACCCCTCCTCACCGCGCCACTTCTTTTCTCTGCGATCTTCGCTGGGGTTCGCGAGGGCTTCCTTAACGGTCTTCGCAATGACGGGCTTCGCCGCCACGACGGCGCGAACCCGGTGGCGCACCGCTGTAGCGGGGCGCACCCCTTCGAGCGATGTCGAATGCTCGCGACGATGAGCACGCCGGCAGGACAGTGATCGGTCCTGCCGGCATTTTTGCTACATAGAAACTTCGCCGACGCTCGCAAGGGCCCTCAGCTCGTGCCCATCGGTCGCGCATGGTAGTTGCACAAATCGCCGCGAAATTTGCGTTGATGCATCTAATGAGTCGATATGTACAGGTTGATCGCGAAAAACCTGTACATATCGACTGTTTTCGAGCATTTGGAACCCTGAGACCTGTGCAAATCACCCAAAAAAGTGCATCGGTGCACGTTTTGGGCCGATTTGCACAGGTCAAACCTTTGCCGTATGCGAAAGAACATTCCAGTGAGCTCGGCGAATCTCACAGACCCGCCGCAACTGGGAGTGTAGGCCCCGCCGTAGCTGGCGGGCCAACTGCGACCGCAACCTCTGCGGCTTACTCCTCGGCGGCACACCCGCAGCCGCAGGATTCGCCGGCCGCATGATCGTGGGCACCGCAGCACTCGTCGCCGGCATCTTCCCCATCGTCCCCAGCGGCGGCGTACTTCTCGTCGATCTCGTCGGCGGCGTAGGCCACCGGCTCCTTCAGGGCCTCCATGAAATTCGGAGCCTCGCCGATGTAGGCCGGCTCGGACTCGAAGGTGAAGTTGCCATCGTCGTCGACCGTATACAGATAGGCCACGGCGTACCCCGTGTCGGCACCGGGTTGGCCGCCTTCGGCGATGATGGCGTCCTTCACACCGTCGTCAGTCTCGATGTAGCCGTCGTAGCAGAAGGCGTAGCCGCCGGCGCCGCGAGCGCCGCGGACGTTGGCCTCGGCGGCGGTGAAGCACTCCTCGGCGTTCTCGCCGGGATGGGTTTCCAAGAACAAGTTGTCCTTCACGATAAGCGCGGTGAAAGGAACGAGGTCTTCGCCGCCTTGCAGCTTCTCCTTGCCCTCGTCCAGGGCGAACACGAGCACCCGCTCGAGCTCCTCGGGAATCTCGGGAACATCGGTGCTGTCGTTCTCGATAGTACGGTCGGCCACGGCGGGCCTCCTTTCTCAGTTGGGAATGCGGCGCGGCGTCGTTGCCAGCACCGGCGCTCCTTGATGCATGCCCGCAGTGTACCGCAGCTTCCTTGACTGGTCGGCCACAAGGCGTTGACAAACGGGCGGTGCGCCCCAACCAATCGATGAGGGCGAAGATAATTTTCGACAATATACTAGTAGGTCGGGAAGTCTTGGCACTCATGTTCAAACGCGCGATCGCATATCTCTCCGTGATCTTCGCCATCTTCGCGCGAGACGTGAAGCGCGTTGTGCGCAACCCCGTGGCGCTCGTCATCGTGCTGGGCATGATCGCGATGCCGTCGGCCTACGCCTGGTACGTGGTGGTGGCGAATTGGGATCCCTACAGCAACACCGCCGCCATGAAGGTGGCCGTGGCCAACGAGGACGCTGGCTGCGACAGCCCCGAGGCGGGGCGGCTGGACGTGGGGCGCAGCGTGGTGGATCAGCTGCACGACAACCATGACATGGGCTGGGAATTCACCGATCGCGAAAGTGCCATCAACGGCGTCTACGAGGGAAAATACTGGGCGGCGCTTGTGATTCCCGAAGATTTCAGCGAAGACTTCGCCAGCGTGCTCACCGGAGATTTCACCCAGCCCACGCTGGAGTACTACGTGAACGAGAAGCCGTCGTCCATCGCGCCAAAGGTGACCGATGCGGCGGCTGCGGCTGTAGAGCGATCTATCAACGAGAGCTTCGTGAAAACCGTGGCGGAGAAGGTGGTGGGAACCACCCAAAAGACCGGTGCGGCTGCCGAGGGCAAGGGCGATGCCGCTGAGAGCAGCTTGACCAGCGGCATCAGGAGCGCGCACGACACCATAGCCGAGACGCGCTCCACCTTAGGCGAGCTCGTCGGCACCGTAAACGGCACCCGCGAGGCGGCCCGTCGCGCCGACGGCACGCTCGCCGGCCTGCAGGGCGACGTGCCCCATCTGCTGGAGGCCGCCGGTCAATCGAAGAAGCTGCTGGCCAGCGTGCGGAGCACCGCGAACACCTACGGAACCGCGCTTTCCCAGGAAGCCACCGACGGCGCGCTGCAGCTTTCAGCCGCCGCCACCCGAACACAGCGCGCGCTCGGCACCGTAAGAGGAGACGTGGCAGCCGCCGAGGCGGCCACGCGAGCGGCACTCGCCGCAGCCGAGACGCTGCTTGCCGACAACCAGACGCTCGTGGACGATCTGGCAGCGCAAGCCGGTGCGGCCGGCGCCGACCCCGCCGTGGCCCAGGCGCTCGCCGAGGCACGCTCCGCCAACGAGCGCCTGACCGCCACCGCAGGCGCCCTGCGCACCGCCAACGACAACCTGGCCGCCACGGCCTCCGCGCTGGAAGACGAAGCCGATGCGCTCGACAAGGCCGCTGGCGAGGGGGCCGATGCCGCCCGCGCCACCGCGGGCACGTTCCAGAGCAGCGTGCTGCCCGACCTGACGAACAGCCTCGATGCGCTGGTAGAGGCCTGCGGAACCCTGGAAGGGGCCCTGCGCGGCCTGTCCCCGTCCCTTGACCAGGCTCGCTCACTGCTCGCGGAACTGGAGAGCACGCTGAAATCTTCGCAGGCCTCGCTAGCGACCACCTCCGATTCCCTGGCCACCATGGAGGACAACCTCGCCCGCTCGCTCACCGACCTTACCTCCCTGCAGAACTCCGCGGCCGTGAAGAGCCTGGCAGAATATCTGAAAGCCGATCCCGCCGAGATCGGCAGCTTCATGGCGGCGCCCGTGGCCCTGGACACGCAGCTTGTGTACCCCGTGAAAAACTATGGCAGCGGCGTGGCGCCCTTCTTCACGAACCTGGCATTGTGGGTGGCCGGCTTCATTCTCATGGCCGTGGTGAAGCTGCGGGTAGATCCGGAGGGGCTGCCGAAGTTCACCGCTGTGCAGGCCTACTTCGGGCGCTGGCTGTTCTATGTGGTGTGCGGCCTGGCCATGGGGTTCGTGTGCTGCGCGGGCGACCTCGTGCTGGGCATCCAATGCGAGAGCCCGGCGGCCTTCATCGGGGCGGGCCTGCTCACCGTGTTCGTGGACGTGAACCTCATGTTCGCCCTGTCCTACGCCTTCCGCCACATCGGCAAGGCCGTGGCCGTCATCCTGCTTATCGTGCAGATTCCCGGCTCATCGGGCATGTTCCCCATCGAGATGATGCCCGACTTCTTCCGTTTCATCCACCCGATGCTGCCCTTCACCTACTCTATCGATGCCATGCGCGAGGCCATCGGCGGCTTCTACGGGCTGGACTACTTATACGACATGCTCTGGCTGGGGCTCCTGTTCGTGCCGCTCGGCTTCTTCATCGGTTTGGTGGTGGGCCGCTCCGATTTCAACCTGAACCTCATGTTCGACGAGAAGCTCGGCGCCACCGACCTGCTGCTGGCCGAGCCGGTCACTCCCGCGGCAAAGGCCGCCGCCAAGGGCCGCGGGCGCTTCCGCACGCGCACCCTCATCCGCGCGCTGCTGAACGCCGACGATCTCCGACGGACGCTCACCTTACGCGCCGAGCGGTTCCGTCGCCGCTACCCCGTGCTGCGCCGCATCGGATGGGCCGCCCTCATAGCGCAGCCAGTTGTCACCTTCACCATTATGGTGCTGGTGCATGCCGACGTGAACACGCGGGTGATGATGCTCATGGCCATGGTGGCGGGCATCATCGCCGTGGATGCCTACCTCATTGTCATCAGCTATCTGGACGCCAGCATCGCCCGCCAGCTGGCCCTGGCGAACCTGAGCGCGGCCGACCTGCAGGAAAGGGCCTCGCAGGCGGTAGGCATTTCGCCAGCCACCCTGCGAGAAGGAGACGGCGAATGCTCTGACGGAGCGAGCTCCGAGAGCGTCGAAACAGCCCCGTGGGCCGCTTCGACGAGCGAGAGCTGTCTGAGCGAATCGGAATGCCCGGCGGCTCGTTCCCGAAAAAGCCGCAAAGGTGGCGATTCCGCATGAGAATGATCTGGGAAATCTTCTCCGGTGACGTGCGGAACCTGTTCAAGAACGTCATCGCCGCCATTGTGGTAATGGGTCTGGCCCTCGTGCCGCCCATGTACGCCTGGTTCACGACCCTGGGCTTCTGGAACCCCTACGACAACACGGGCAATATCGAGGTGGCAGTGGCCTCTCAGGACGAGGGCTACGCCTCCGACCTGCTGCCGTCACGCATTAACGCCGGCGACCAGGTCATCGCGAAGCTGCGGGCCAACGACAAGTTCGACTGGCAGTTCGTCAGCGCCGATGAGGCCGTGGCGGGGGTGCGCTCGGGCGAGTACTACGCGGCCCTTGTCATCCCGAAGGAGTTCTCGGCCGACCTGATGACGGTGTTCTCCGACGACATCGCCGAGCCGAAGATCGTCTACTACGACAACGAGAAGGAGAACGCCATCGCCCAGCGCGTGACCTCCACCGGCGCAAATACCCTTCAGGAGACGATCGACGAGACCTTCACGGAAACGGTAGCGTCGGTGGCGCTGGATACCACGAGCAGCCTCACGTCGTTTATGAGCGGCGAGGGTATCCTCGCCTATGCGCAGAACCTCACGGATCGGCTGGATGAGGCCATCGGCGAAGTGGAGGCGGCTGCCGATCAGGCCGGGGCCTATGCCGATCTGGTAGGCTCCACCGACTCGCTCGTGGCGGCCACCGGCTCCATCTTGAAGGAGGCCGCCGACGCGCCGGACGAGACGGCGCCTTTGGTGAGCGAGGCGCGCGACGGCCTGGCAGACGCCCAGATGGGCCTGGCCAGTGCTGCAGATGCGGCGCAGAAGGCGCTCGACGGTGCCGATGCGAGCTACAACGCCGTGTCCCAAGCGGCCGATACCGCCTTCGACACTATGAAAAGCGACCCTGCGGCCGCCCGCGAGGTGCTCGCTGCCACCGCAAGCGATGTGCAGTCGCTGCAGCAGGCCTACCAGTCGATGCGCGATACGCTGGCCGCAGCCGATCCAAGCAGCCCGGCCCTGGCCGTCCTCGACCGGGTCATCGCGCAGCTAGAAACCTTGGAGGGAGGCCTGCAAGCCGCCGAGGCGGCGATCGGCAAGGACGCCGCTACGCTCGATGAGGAGCACCAAAAGGTGACCGATGTCATCGGGAAGGGGAAAGAAGCGCTCGATGCCTCGAAGGCCACCTACAACGATCAGCTGAAAGGCGAGCTCGAGAGCCTTTCAGCCAGTCTGCAGAAGGTGGGTGACGACACCTCGACCCTGGCAGCTTCCCTGCAAAGCACCGCCGCGGGTCTCGGCGACTCTACCGACTCCCTCGGAGCGAGCTTGCATGCGGCCGAGGACTCCCTGCGCAAAACGGCCGACACGCTGCGCGCCGCCGCCGGCCAGCTGACCCAGGCCCGCGACGATCTGCACCAGGCGCTGAGCGCCGGCGACATCGACGAGGTACGGCGCATCATCGGCAACAACCCGGCCGCTATCGCCCAATTCATCGCCGCCCCGACGAAGCTGGAGCAGCACACCGTGTACCCCATGGCCGACAACGGCAGCGCCATGAGCCCCTTCTATACGTCGCTGTGCCTGTGGATCGGCGCCATCTTCATGGTGGCGCTCATGAGCGCGACCGTCTCGCCGGCACGCCAGCAAGCGCTCTCGAAGAAGTTCGACCGTGCGCCCCGGCCCGCCGAGCTGTACCTCGGCCGCTACGGCGTATTCGGACTGATCGGCCTAGCCCAGGCGCTTATCGTGGGGCTCGGCAACGTGTTCTTCCTCGGCGTGGAATGCGAGCATCTGGTGCTGTACCTGGCCGCCTGCTGCCTGGCTTCCGTGGTATTCACGAACCTCGTGTATACCCTTACCGTCAGCTTCGGCAACATCGGCAAGGCCATCGCCATCATCGGGCTGGTGCTGCAGCTGGCCGGCTCCGGCGGCCTCATGCCCGTGCAGATGCTGTCGGCGCCGCTGTTCGATGCCATCTACCCCTGGCTGCCCTTCGCCCATTCTATGCCCGCGCTGGAAGGAGCCATGGCCGGCATCTACGGCAACCAGTACCTCGTACAGATGGGCCTGCTGGCCGCCTTCCTCGGACCGAGCCTCATCCTGGGCCTCGTCCTGCGCCGCCCCGTCATGCACCTGAACGACTGGGTGCTCGCCAAACTGGACGAGACGAAGTTCCTGTAGATCGTGCAGTCCTAGCCGCAGTGAGCGTGGGCTATCAGATCGGCCATCTCGACAGCGGTCTTCGTGGCGATATTGGCCTGGGCAGCGAGCTTCTTATCGTGGGTGACCAGGTAACGCGCCTTGCAGAGCTCGCAGGCGGCGAGCACCGAGCCGTCCTCGTAGTCGGAGGTGATTTCGCGATAGTGCCGGGTCAACCACGCTGTCCGATCGTCCATGGGAATCGAGACCGCCAAGTCGGTCATGTGCTCGACGCACTGCCAGGCGAAGTCGTTGATGGAACGCGCCGTGCTCTCGTCGACAACGCCGCCGTTTTCACGCGTAAGCTGCTTCACGTGCTTCCCTAAAATGTAGAACACATCTTTCACCGCGTCAGCGGGAATAGACAAATTGGCACTGTACTTCTCGGCTGTATTAATGAATTGAACAGCCGGCTCATGAAGCGGTCGATCAGGGAGATAAAAGTCAGCCCAGATATTCTTGTCAACGACAATGGAATTCTCGCCAATCATCACCAAATCCCCCTTTCGACCATCTTCTCCATCTGTGCCTCGTACACCAATTCCCTCAGTTCCTCGTTCGTTTCCGCATAATGTGAAAGCCCGTGGGAAATACCGAGAGAATTGTAAAAGTCCCTGGTCTGTGCTTGGAAGTCTAAGATCGCTTGGACTCGCTTCTCGCCTTCGCTCACGGAGGCATCCTGCTCCGAACCGACGAGCGACTGCAGCAGGCTCTCCGACTCGTCGTCGTAGCGAGCGGCGCACTCGTAAAGCCGCCGCATGGCGTCTGACGGCGTGATGCCAAGACGGGCAAACCGCTCGTCGCCCCGCCGTTTTAGCTCCGCATCGATACGAAAGTTCATCTGCGCATTCGGCATAGGCCCTCCCTTGCTCGATATTGATAGCAGTATAGCATAGAATCTTCCCGATGTCGCTACGCCAAGGGAACCGCCGAAAAAACGGTGCGCGAGCCCGGGGGGGGACTCGCGCACCGCTAAGGGAAGGCTTTGGAAACCGCCGGGCTTGCGCCCCGGGCCATCACCAAGCCGCAGGGCCGGGGCGTCTCGGAGCCGCGGGGGTCGGATCGTCGCTAGGCGCCGGTCACGTAGGCGTGGGCGGTCTGGGCCGCGGTACGGGCGCTGTTCACACCGTGGCAGGTCATAGAGCCGTTGATGTCGATGCCGTACATATTGTTGTACAGCATGCCGCCGTCGGCACCCACAGCGAACAGATTCGGGAAGGCCTGGTCGCGGCCGGGTTTCTTCACGCGGAACTGACGGTCGGTCTTCACGCCGCCGGAATACAGGCCCTCTAAGGCGCCGCGGATGAGGGCGCAGTAGAACGGCGGGTTCTCAATGGCCATGAGGTATTGGGCGTCCTTACCGTAGTCCTCATCCACGCCCTTGGCCACCATCTCGTTGTACTGCTTCACTTGAGCCAGGAACAGCTCCCTATCAACTCCCATGACATCAACGAGCTCCTCCAGAGTGTCGGCCTGGTAGGCATCATCTCCCGACGCCACCATATCGGCCCACAGCTGAGCGCATTCCTCGTCGCCGTCCATCATGGCCTCCAGAATCTTCGCATCGTAGATGGCCCAGCAGGTGCCGCCGGCTAGGCGCACTGGCACGTTCTGCAGCTCGAAGTTGTGGGTGTAGGTGGAGCAGGCCTCGTCGGAGAAGCGCTCGCCGTGAATATCGACCCACAGGCTCGGGCCGCCCCAGCACAGCTTGTCCCAGATGGGGCCCCAGGGGCCGGCCGAACCGATGATGTTGGTACAGCCGAACGCCGGAGCGCCGTGCTCGATGCCGCCAGCCTTGATCATCATGGTCACGCCGTCGCCATAGTGACCGGGGGTGCCAATGATGCGGATGTCGGACAGGTCGATGCCGAGCTTGGCCATGCGGTCCTCGTCCTCGCCGAAGCCGCCGGTGCCCACGATGACGGCCTTCGCGTTGATCTTGATGGTGTCGCCGTAGGTATCGGTGGCATACACGCCGGCCACGGTACCGCCCTCGCCGAGGATAATCTCGCGAGCGCGGGTATTCAGACGCAAGTTCACGCCGTATTCCGCCAGCTTCTTCTTCATGAAGGGGAAGTACCCGATGCCGGCCGCACCGCCCTTGTAGACGTAGTCGAAGCTGAACTCGGCGCGGTAGCGGCCTTCCTTGTACATGGCCAGGTACGCCGGATCCAGATCCTCCACGGCCTCGTACTGCACGCCGCAGTCGATGAGCCATTGCACGTTCTCGGCTGCGTGGCTGATCATATCGCGGATGAACTGCTGGTTCACCGTGTAAGACTGGGCGTCGGCCTCGTAGCGCACCATCTCGCCGAGCGTGGCCTCTCCCGAATTGGGATGCAGCCCGTAGGCGTTGGTGCACTCCACACCAGTGCCGTTACCGCCGAGAGCCGACTGCCCCTCGATGAGCAGCACCTTATCGCCCAACTCGCCAGCCTGCACCGCTGCCGCAACACCGGAGAAGCCGCCGCCCACAACCAGGATGTCGCAGGAAATCTCCTCGGTGACCCGACTCGCCCAGTCTTCCTCTTCCTCCTCGGCGGCCAAGGCGCGCTCAGGGGCGGCCACGCCCGCCAGGGCCATCGCTGCGCCAGCCACACCAGCTCCGAACAGGAAGTTCCTTCTCGTCAACTCTGCCATGGTATATACCTCTTTTCGATTGAAGCGTTTGGTTTACATGAACGGGGCAGATCCGGCAGTGCCGGCACGCCTCGTCGTCGGCGATTCCGGGCAAACGGCGCCCGATATTCCGACCTGAGCGGCTACTTGAAGTCGCCGTCGGCGTAGGTGATGGTCTGCCCGTCGACTACCGCCTCCAGGGCATCGATGCGGTACATGTTGTCGGTTACGTTCTCGTGGGTTGCCGCAATCTCAGCGCCAGCAAATTCGGTGACGGTCACCTTCATGGTGATGCTCTCGATATCGAAGCCGGTCAGCTCCTCGAGCGAGGCCAGATAATCAGCGAACCGGGCGTCGTCGCTCGAGATGGTCAGGGGGCTCTCGTCGGCCGTCACATCCCAATCGACGAGGGTCATCTCGTTGGTGGCCGTCTTCACCAGGGTCTTGGTGGTCATGGTAACCGGATCGGTGCTCGCCATGGACGTGCCGCCCTCCGAAGGCTCGGCGCATCCCGCCAGCATCCCAGCGGATAAGGCCGCAACCAGCGCCAGCGTGCTCAGCAGAGCCGTTTTCCTACCTGTCAGTCCTCTCATGATGATCCTTCCTCCTTGGTCTGCCGCCCCCTCCATTCGGCTCATGCGAGCATGGGCGACACCGCTATTGAACGCCAAGGAGGCTGGAAGGATTTCGCCCCCAACGGGTGTTTTTCGCCATAATCACCCGATTGTAATGAGGCTTACCGTCCGCTCTGGGCGGGGACGGCGGAGCTATCGGCAGTATGCACCAGATCGAGCAGCTCTTGACGGTCGTGCACGTCGAGCTTCGTATAGATATGCCGGATGTGGGTCTTCACCGTATTGGCCGAGATGCACAGATGGTCGGCAATATAGGGACCGCTACGGCCGGCCACAAGCAGGGAGAGCACATCCACCTCGCGCGTTGAGAGGAAATAGCGGTCCGCAATCGCATCGAGCGCCGTCGGCAGGGTCATGCCGGAGGCATCGGGCTCCCCGGATAAGGGGAGCGGCGCGCACCGCTCGTCGGGGCCGGAGCCTCCGGCAGCCTCATCATCCGCAGCGAATCCGTAGTCGTTGCCGCCAAGATTCTCCACCACGCCGCGATCGCGCAGCAGCAAATACATGACCAGGAGCATGACGACAACGCCCAAGCCGGCATTTGCCACCGCGACAACTTGGGGAGTGCCGCCCCAGGGGATGAACGTTCCCAGCAGAATTCCCAGCTGATCCACCGCCTGCACCACACACACGGTACGCAGCACGGGAACGCCGCTGCCGTGGTTCATTCCCACGATAAGCGCCCAGATGAGCAGATCGAAACAGACGTAGCCCGCCAGGAACAGCAGCTGCATCGCAGGTACAGCCGCCGCCGCGCTCACGATAAGGCTCGCGGCCATAATGAGCAAGGCGGCGCTGAAGATAGACTGCGGCCGCCACGAATAGCGCACATACCCCACGAGAACCGCGGCGCTTACTACCGCACGTACCACCAACCCGCTGTAGGCGTCGAAGGGCCCGTTGCCCGTTACCTCGATAGTCTGGGCGTTCACCATGCCAAAGGCTGCCGTAACCGCCAATACGACGAGCAGAAAGGTGCGATTTACTCCCCAAGGGCGCGCAGAAGGCCGTCGCGGAAGGGGCCCGACGGGACGCAGCACGCCGGCAAGCGAGGTGCGGTTGGCCGCCCGCGCCAGATACACGCTGAAACTGAGAGACGAGAGCAGGGGCAGCGCGGCAATGAGCACGATAGACGCCCCCGGCACCAGAAACACCGCCAGCAAAATGATCACGATGTTCATGGGCAGCGCGGCGGCAATGTGAATGAGGGCGTTCGTCGTTCCCTGGCAGGTGGCCACCGCGCCCACCACAGCGATGCCGACGCCCTCGAACACGCCCACGACAACACCGGCGGCGATCAGCGCCAGCGGGGAAGACGCAGCAGCGCCCGCGAACAACAGCAACGTGCCGCCCGTTCCCGTCGCGAATGCGAGAGCCGCGAAACCGCGCACACTCACCAGCGTCTGGCGTAGCCGCGCGCTCACCGCCGCGATGCCCAGCACCACGACGCTCGTCGCGAACGACACGGCCATGGGCTCCATGGGCATTTCGGCGCCAGCAGCCCAGAAGACCGCAGGACCGAACACAACCACGTCGAGCCACGACCAGAAAAACGACGACACCAGCAACGCCGCCGGGGAAATGTTCCCGACGAACCGATTCAGTAGCTGTTCCACAAGCCCTCCCCTTGCAGCAGTCCCCTTGAGCTCGCGTCCTAGTCGCGCTCCCCCGGCTGGCGGACGGAAATCTCCTGGGACTTCACCGACACGCGGGAATTGGGGGGCACCGAGAAGGTGACGAAGGTGGAGCCGGCGATGACCGAGCCCTCGCCGATGACGGTCTCGCCGCCGAGCACGCTGGCGTTGGAGTAGATGGTCACGTTGTCCTCGATGGTGGGGTGGCGCTTCACGCCGGCCAGGCGCTGGCCGCCGCGGGTGGAAAGGGCTCCCAGGGTAACACCCTGGTACAGCTTCACATGCTCGCCGATGACGCAGGTCTCGCCGATAACCACGCCCGTGCCGTGGTCGATGAAGAAGTAGTCGCCGATGGTCGCGCCGGCACCGATGTCGATGCCGGTGGACGAATGGGCGATCTCGGTCATCACGCGGGGGATGATGGGCACGCCCAGCTCATAGAGCACGTGCGCGATGCGGTACACGTAGATGGCGTACAGGCCCGGGTAGGTGAAGATGACCTCCTCCTTGGAGCCCGCGGCCGGGTCGCCGTCGTAGAGCGCCTGCACGTCAGTGAGCAGCGTGCGCTGAATCTCGGGCAGGGCGTCGAAGAACTTCGTGCAGATGTCGGCCGTCTGCTGGCAGATGGTGTCGGAGGTGCAGCCGCCGCACAGGTGGTTGCCGCTGCCGATGAGGTCGTCGCGCTCGTCGGAGGTGTAGGTGAGCGCCAGAATCAGCTGTTGGCGCAGCACGCTCTCGATATCGATGAGGGTCTGGCCGATGAAGTAGCTGGGGCTCGTGGAGGGCGAAAGCATCTCGGGGCCGAAGTAGCCGGGAAACAGCACGCGGCGCAGCTCGGTGATGAGCCCCTTGATAGCCGTGCGGCTGGGGAAGCGCCGTCCCGGCTTCGTGAAGAAGATCTCGTCCGCCTCGTAGTTCTTCTCGATAGCGGCGACGATGCGCTCCAGGTTGTCTCCGAACATAGGGCCTCCTCGCAGATCGGCGGCACGGGCCGCCTTCCCAGGCGGCCGTCCGCGGTTTTCGATAGGATAGCAGAAAGGCGACGGTTCGCCGCTGAACACAGCGGCCGGGGGCGAAAGGGCTACTATCGAAGGCAAAGATACTAGATGCTCGTTCGACGCCGAATCGCAGCCCGCGCACCTGGCGTCTTTGCCTCGCACGGAAGCCGGCCATGCGGCTTCCCAAGCCAAGCAGCCCCGTTGCCTTCGCTCGCCGGGGCTGCTTGCATTTTCACGAGACCTACTTCCCCTCCTCGCAACCGCAATCGCACTGCTTCTCTTCCACGCACTCGTGCTGGCCGCTCGGCCCATCGCCGCAGTACACGGCGCGGTCGGGGTTGCCGGCCAGATAGGCGGCCATGGAGTACTGGGTGATGTCGCTGCGGTTGATGATGCCCACGATGTGGCCCTCTTCCAGAACCGGCACCTTCTTCAGGTGATTCTCGGCCAGCACGCGGCACACGTCGGTCAGGTTCGCGTGCACGCTCACACATATGGGGCTCGCAGCACCGATCCCGCTGGCGCGCATCTGCATCACCTTCGCCAGCTTCTCGTCGTAGCCCTCTTCGTCGGGAACCGTGCGGTTGATGAGCACGATAGGATCGGTAAACGAGCTACGGCGCGGGCTCAGGCGCTTTAGAATGTCGCCGTCGGAGATGAAGCCCACCGGCTCTCCCGAAGCGTCTACGATGGGGGCCGCCGAGATGTTCTTCTCCACGAACAGGCGCATGGCCTCTTCCACGGTAGCCTCCTGGGAGAGCGAGTACACGTCGGTCTTCATGATGGAGGTGAGCAGCGACTTGCGCGTGCCGCCCTCATCCACGGCCGCCTCCTCGCCGGGCTTGTCCTTCACGAACATAATGGTCATGACCAGGCCCACCAAGCACAGCAGCGTGCACACGAGGAACGCCGCGTTGATGCCGAGCATGGTGCCCTGGGCCGCGCCGAGGCCCGGCGTGGCGAAATTCTGCACCTGGGTGGATACGGCGATGATGATGGCCGTGCCGAGGGAGCCCGCCACTTGGCGCAGGGTGTTGTTCACCGAGGTGCCGTGGTTCATCACCTTGTTGTCCAGGGCATTCATGCCCCAGGTGGTAATGGGCATATTCACGAGAGCCATGGAGAACATGCGCACGGTGTACACGATCGTGAGGTAGATAATGCTCGACGTGAGGTTCAGAATGGCGAAGGCGAAGGTGGTGAGCGTCAACAAACTCATGCCCACGATGGCCATGCGACGCGGGCCGTGGCGGTCGAACCACTTGCCGGCGATGGGGTTCATAACGCCCATGAGGATGGCGCCGGGCATGAGCACGAGGCCCGACACCGTAGCCGACAGCCCGTGGAGCGACTGCACGTAGATGGGCATGAGGATGCCGGCCGCCAGCAGGGCCCCCTGCACGAGCATGCCGATGATGGTGCCGATAAGGAAGCGGCGGTTCTTCAGTACATCAACCCGCAGCATGGGGTGGGGCAGCCGCGTCTGGCGGATGAAGAACCACACCACCCCGACGATGCCGACCGCGGTGGTGGCCACGGGCACCAGGGTCAGTCCCGCCGAGCCCAAGGCCGAGAAACCGTAGAGCATGAGCCCGAAGCCCAGGGTAGATAGAACCAGCGACAGCGGGTCGAGCACCGAATCGCCCTTGTTCGCCGGGGCCTTGTTGTCCACGAGGAACAGCGATGCCGCAATGATGACGAGCGACAGCGCGAAGATGATGTAGAACAGGATGTGCCAGTCGGCCTGATCGATGACGAAGCCCGCCACCGTGGGGCCGATAGCCGGCGCGAAAGCGATCACAAGGCCGAAGATGCCCATGGCCGATCCGCGGCGATCCACGGGAAACACCAGCATGAGCACGGTCATAGTCACGGGCATGAGGATGCCGGCGCCCATGGCCTGCACGAGACGACCGCCCAAAAGCACCGGGAAGTTCGGGCCGACGCCCGCCATAAGCGTGCCGACAGCAAAGGTGGCCATGGAGAACACGAACAGCTTGCGCGTGGAGAAACGATCCTGCAAAAATGCCGTGATGGGAATCATGATGGCGTTCACCAGGGTGAATCCCGTGGTGAGCCATTGGGCCGTGGACTGGTCGACGGCCATTTCCACCATGATGGACGGCAGCGCCGGCGTAACCAGCGTCTGGTTCAACACGGTAACGAAGGCGCCGAACACCAGCACCGCCAACATCAGCCATTCCTTGCGGGACAGTTTCATCTTCTACCTCGTCTGCTACTCGTCTCTTGCGCGCGCTTCGCCATATGCGTTCTGTGGGGCCGGCCTACTGTACCACTGCAAGGCCCCGCGTCGCCGCGAACCGCGCCGAACGGTTGCGGGGCTGGCAACTTGCCCGCAGTCCTTTGGGAGCTCTGACTTAAAAGCCGAACCGAAGCGCCAGAGGACGGAAGGGCCGCGACCAGGCGGGAGAAAAGCAACAACACTATGAAAGTTCACGGTAAAGCGGTGTCAGTTCAGCGGATGCGGCGGGAAATCGCCTAGGATATGTCCCGTAATTTAGTCGACGGATAGGGGCTCTTCCAAAAGGGAAGCGGCCTGAAATCCACCGAAAGGGTGCATGACGGTATGTATACCGCACTTTGCTTGTTGCTCGTTGTCCTGTTCCTGCTGATGAACGCGTTTTTCGTTGTGGCCGAGTTCGCGCTGGTGCGCGTGCGCCGCAGCCAGATCGATATGGCCGTGGCCGAAAAGCGCCGCGGGGCCGAGGCGGCCCGCGATGTGACGACCCACATCAACGCCTACCTGTCCGCCTGCCAGCTGGGCATTACCCTGGCCTCCCTGGCCATCGGCTGGCTCGGCGAGCCGGCCGTGTCCGCCGTGCTGGAAGGCCCGCTGCTGGCCCTGGGCCTGCCCGAAGCCGCCATCCATCCCATCTGCGTGGCCGTGGGCTTCTTCATCGTGACAGCCCTGCACGTGGTGGTGGGCGAACTCATCCCCAAATCCTTCGCCATCTTCTCCACCGAGAAGTACGCCCTGCATACCGCCGGGCCCCTGCGCGTGTTCTACCGCATCACCTACCCCATCATGGTCATCTTCAACGGCGTGACCAACGCTGTGATGAAACTCTTCGGCCATGATCCGGCCGACGAGCACGAGGTGTACACCGGCGACGAGATCAAGCTACTCATCGACGAGTCCACGGAGAACGGCCTTATCGACCCCGAGCAGAACGAGTTCGTAGACAACATCTTCGATTTGGGTGACAAGGACGCCGAGGGCATCATGACCCCCCGCACCGACGTCATCTGCCTGGACACCGAGGACACGCTGGAGGAGAACCTTGATCTCATTCGCCAGTACAAGTACTCCCGCTACCCCGTGTGCCACGGCTCGAAGGACCACATCGTGGGCTTCGTGCACACCAAGGACCTCGTGGACACAGCGCTGGACACGCCCATGAGCGAGTGGAACGTTCGCGAGCTGCCCGCCGTGCCCGAGAGCATTCCCATCGCGAAGCTGCTGGAAACCATGCAGGAGCGCTGCACGAAGATCTGCGTGGTGGTAGACGAGCACGGCGGCACGGCCGGCATCGTCACCATGAGCGACATCATGGAGCAGATCGTGGGCCGCATCGACGACGAGTACGTCCACGACACCGACGACGACGTGGAGGAGCTGCCCGACGGCACCTACCAGATCAACGGCACCCTGGCCATCAACGACCTGGTGGAGCTGCTCGGCTTCGAGCCCGAGGAAGCCGACGAGGTGGAAACGGCCGGCGGTCTGCTGCTGAAGCTGTTCGACCGCATTCCCGCCGAGGGCGACGTGGCAGTGCTGGAGCATCGCGGCACCAAGGTGACCTTCACCGTGCTGTCCATGGACCGTCTGCGCATCGACCGCATCTGCATGGCCATCGACCGCCCCGACGAAGAGTAGCGGGCGGCCCCGAGAGCTTCGTATCCGGGCGGTCTTCGGGCCGCCCTTCGACCGAGCGACGGCCCCATGTATAATGTCCCCGTATGATCGAGGGCCACAACAAGGAGGGACATACCGTTGCAGCGCAATCACGGGCGGTGGCTCGGCAGAAATCTCCTGATAGCTGTGGCGGGTATCTCCGCCCTTCTGGCGGCCCAGTCATTTGAGGCGCCCTGCGAGATTTCCTGGTATCTTCCCCTGGGACAAGGCAGCGTACCGGCGACCATTGTAGACGTAGCCGTCGCCTCCCTCGTTTCTTGCGCTTTGATCATCGCGGGCAACCGAGGGGGACGCGCACTCGCGAGTGTTCCCCTCGCCATAGCAAGTGCCTCATGCTGCCTAATGGGCCTGGCCATGCAAGGCACGGGAGAGCCCCTCTCCATCTTTGGACTCATCCTCATGTCTGCCGGGGGAACCGTTCTTCTCTTCTGCTGGCTGGCGGCAGTCTGTGCCCAGCGCGATATCGGCATTGCCGAGCTGATGATAGAGGTCGAGGTGCTCGCATCGGCGGCGGCGATTCTCCCCTCGCTTCTGCCTGCGTCATGGTGCCAAGTCCTCGCCGGCATGAGCGTGGCAGCCTCTGCGGTGGCACTTTGCCTCATCCAGCGACCCGCGCCTTCCGCATCGGAGGCCGAGCGGTCTTTTACCCTCGAGCCGTCTTCGCTGGCGAAAATCCTCTGCAGCTTCTTTGTTATCGGACTGGTGGTGGGATCCTTGCAGTACTCGGTCTTCCTGCAGCAGGCAGAAGGCGAGATGTTCCCCGTCATCATTACCGCTATATCGCTCGCACTCGTGCTCTGGCTCTTTAACCGCGGGCGAGACTTCAATCTGTCGGTATGGACGAAAGTGGTTGCGACCCTTTCGCTGGTCGCTCTTATCTTAGTGCTGTTCTCATCGACTCTCACCTACCTTGCCTACGTGTTGGCCGGCATCGCATACTCTCTTTTGGAATGCGGCGCCCTCTACATGGGATTGCTCCTGGGGCGGCTGTATCCTGGTACTCGTGTGAGAATCTTAGCCACTGCCTGGTGTGTGGGGACTTTAGGGTCCCTCCCCCTGCTGGCTTCCGCTTTTTTCGGACCCCACATCGCAAGCAGGGTCGCCATGCTCTTCATGGCCCTTCTGCTCGTCGTGGCATCCATTTGGATTCTGGAGGATCGAACCATGTCGCTGCTGTTGTCCGCAAGCGGCGGCGCGAAGCTCACCTCGCTCTCGGGTCGTCCCCTTGAATCATTCAGCGACAGCATGGGCCTGACTACTCGCGAACGCGATGTATTCAATCTCTATATCGTCGGACGAAGCGCCCCCTACATTGCAGAGAAGCTCGTAATCAGCGAGAGCACGGTGAAATCTCACCTGCAGCACATCTACACCAAATGCGGCGTCCATTCGCGCCAAGAGCTTATCTCGCTCGTTGAAACGACCTCGAAGGAATAAACCGCCTGGTCAGATGGTTGTCGTACTTTTCGTATAGGGTGCTTTTTCTTGTATTTCATACGTTTCTCCTGTTTTCCACGGCTTCTCAATGCGGTGACATAGGTGCTGTCCTGATACACGACAAAAGGAGGGTACCGTGACGATGAAGGATTTTGGGAAGAAGGGAACGCTCAGCCGCCGAAGCTTTTTGGCAGCGCTCGGGCTGGCGGGCGCTTCAGCTGCCGGCGCAGGCCTCGCCGGCTGCGCCCCGAAGCAGCCAACCGAGGCAGCTGGCGACGACCAGACCGCCCTCGCTGACACTGGCACCCTGGTGGAAACCGACATCCCCGAGGACAAGATTATCGAGACGGTTGATTGCGACGTGTGCGTGGTCGGCCTGGGCGTGGCGGGGGTAGGAGCCCTGCGTTCTGCCGCTGAAGGAGGACTCAAGGTAGTCGGCGTCGAGAAGGGCAGCAAGCCCAGTGCTCGCTCGAACATGTTCGCCGCCTTCGGCACCGAGAAGACGCGCTCCATCGGAATCGAGGACATCAGTCCCACCGAGGTGGCCAACGAGCTCATGACGCAAATGTCGCATCGCGCAGACTATCGCATAACCACGAAGTGGCTGAAGAACTGCGGAGAGGCTTTCGAGTGGTACACCTCCGCATACGACGGACTCCTGTGGCTCGGCATGGAAGACGAGCTTCCCGAAGATCCTAGCCAGTTGTTCGTCTGCGCCGATACGCTCACGAGCGGCATCTACCGCTTCGGCATCGACCATGAGCGCCTCTTTGCCGGATGCTGCTGCATCAGCGGAGGAGACGAGACCCATACGCCCATTCTGCAGGCCAATGTCGATGCAGCCGTGGCCACCGGCAACGCGCAGGTGCAATTCTATTCGCCAGCCGTGAAGCTCGAGACTGCTGACGGCCAGATAACCGCCGTGATCTGCCGCAATGATGAGGGCGAGGGCTACACGCGCTATCGTGTCTCCAAGGGCGTGGTGCTCGCCACGGGCGGCTATTCCCACAACGAGAAAATGCTGGGGCAGTATGCTCCGTGGATTCTGAAGAACCAGGACAAATTCCTGTTCTCATACGAGGTGACGGATCACGACGGCAACCCCGCCGATACCGGCGACGGCCAGCAGATGGGCATGAACGTCGGCGGCCACCTGGACGTGGGACCCCATGCGGTAATGGCTCATATCCTCCAGTTCGGCCAGGAGTTCTTCCTGCAGGTCAACGAGCACGGCGAGCGCTTCACCAACGAGGACCTCAGCATGACCAATATCGCTAAGGTCATGCAGAACCAACCAGGCAGCAAGGTTTTCCAAATCATAGACAGCCATTGGCCCGAGCAGTACCCGATGCTTGACGTGATCATGGCAAATATTCGCAGCTACGGCGACGGAGAGGGCTTTTCGGCCCAAGCCGACACGCTCGAAGAGCTCGCCTCTCAGCTGGAACTCAGCGCCGATGCCACCCAGAATTTAACCGCAGCGGTCGCGCGCTACAACGAGCTGTGCGAAAAAGGGGTCGATGAGGATTTCGGCAAGGCAGCAGAGAAGATGTTCCCCGTGGTCGATCCTCCCTTCTACGCGATCACCTACGATATGCTCAAGCACACGTCGGTGGAAGATGTGAGCTGCATGCGACTGCTCGTTACCATGGGCGGCCTCGTAACCGACGACAATGCTCGCGTGCTCAACGACGACATGGAGCCCATTCCCGGCCTGTTTGCCGTTGGCAACGTGCAAGGCGGACGCTTCGTGGAGGACTACCCCTTCACGTTGTCGGGAGCCAGCCACGCCGCGGCCCTCACCTACGGGTATCTGACGGGCAAATATCTCGCCGAGCAGGCTTAAACGGCGCCATTTTGGCGCGCGGGACCCTCAGAATTTTCCGCGCGCCAATCGATCCCTCTGGCCCAAACAGTAAAGAACCCCGGCCTGGGCAAAGTGCCGGGGTTCTCCCTTTTCCGCTGACTGGTTCCACTATCGAAAAGCGTAAGCCGCCGGAGTAGCTCCCCTTGAGGGCCATCAGAATTCTAGGACTCCTCCCCGATAAAACGCATGGCGCTCTTCCAGGTGATGGCCTCAAACTCCTCGGGGGTGAAGGGCATGGCCGCCAGCATGCGATACTCAGAGGCGGGGCTCCACATAGGGAAATCGCTGCCGAACATGACACGGTCGGGCCCATAGGCACGCACCAGTTCCACCGTGCGACGGGGCCCGAGGAACTCCAGGGCGCTGGAGGTATCCACGAAGCAGTTCTCGTTTTCCAGGTACTCCAAGGCATAATCGAAGATGGACCAGCCGCCGAAGTGGGCCGCATCCACCTTCAGGCGCGGGAACGTGCGCAGAATACGCTGCAGCCGGCGCGGGTGCGAGTAGTCGTAACGGTAATCTCCCGTGTGGATGACGATGGGCAGCCGGCCCTCGATCACCTCGTACAGCCGCATGAGCCGCGGGTCGTCCATATTCACCATCTGAGTATCGGGATGAATCTTCACGCCTTTCAAGCCCAATTGAATAGCGCGGTCGATCTCCCCTTCTACGTCCGCATAGTCCTGGTGCATAGTGGCAAAGCCGATGAACTCGGGATGCATGAAGCACTGATCGGCAATGAACGTGTTGATGGTCTCCACCTGACCGGGAGACGTGGCCACCGAGTGCACAATATGATGGGTGATAGGCGTACCCTCGCAGGCTGCGAGCAAAGCCTCGGACGAGGCCACAGGCGCAGCCATATCCACATGATAGAAATCGCCGACGGCATCCGACGCCTTTGAGGCGATCTTCGCGGGGTAGATATGGGAATGGGCATCAACAACCGGCATGGGAGACATCCTTCGACGCGAGCCTTATTTTCCCTATTGTAAGGAAGGGAGAGCTGCGGAAAAATGACCAACCTGCTCATTCTGTTGCCAAAATCAGCGAACGGCACTAGGAAAACCAAATGGCGGAGGAGGAGGGATTCGACGCGCCTTCGCCTTCGGCGAACTCGCGGGGGCCTCGCTCCGCTCGACCCGAAACTGCCCACTGGGCAATTTCGCCTTCGCAGGGTTCGAATCCCCGACCACTTAGCGACCACTCGGGCCAATTGCGTACCATTTGACCAGGTAAAACTGGCGGAGGAGGAGGGATTCGAACCCTCGTCACCGGGGTTACCGGTGAAACGGTTTTCGAGACCGCCGCATTCAACCACTCTGCCACCCCTCCGCATGGGGTGATGCGCCATGATGGGGCGCTATAGCGAAGCGAGCCTTAACGGCTCGCGAATTAACTCTGGCGGAGAGGCGGGGATTTGAACCCCGGATACGCTTTTGGCGCATACACGATTTCCAATCGTGCTCCTTCGGCCAGCTCGGACACCTCTCCACATAGCCTTGCTTCGCACAGGCGAAGTGTTTAAGAAGTATAGCGCAGCAGCGCCGCCCACTCAAGAAGTTTTTTCATCACCATCGATGAAACAAAAAGAGCGCCCGCCACAACTCGGCGGACGCTCCGTTCGGAACAATAGAAGGGAGGGTTACTCGGTCGCGCCTTCCGCAGGCTGCTGGGAGGCACCGCTGCCAGCTGCATCGCCATCAGCGGCATCTCCCTCGGCGGCCTGCTGGCCGTCTCCCTGAGCGCCGTTCTCCATCTGCTGGGCAGCCTCGTCAGCTTCTCCCTCGGCGCCCTCGGCGCCCTCTTCAACACCCTCGGCCACGGGGGCTTCGGCAGTACCATCGCTTTCGCCCTGAGCCGCATCGTCGCCGCTATCGCTTGCAACCGGATCGATGTCAACCGGGTTGCCATCCTCGTCAACCGCCGTAATGCCCGTGCCGTCGTCCTTCGACTCGTCCTTCGGGAAGTTCGCCATATCGACGTAGTAGGGAAGCCCCTCGGGCATATCGTTCACCTTGATATCGGCGGCCTCGCGCTGGCCCTCGAGCCATGTGTAGTAGGCCTGGCTGTCGTTCTGGGCCTCGCTCATAGAGCGCACTGCCTCCTGGAACTCCTCGGGAAGGTCAGAGAGTTTCTCCAAGGTTTCCGGGGCCTCGTACACGTCCGTGCACTTGATGATGTGGATGCCGTAGCTGCTGGTCACCAGATCGGACACCTCGTCCTTACCCAGCTCCTTCAAAGCGGTAGTGTATTCGGTCACCAGGTTGTTCAGGCTGTCCCAGCCCACGTTGCCGCCATCGCCCGAAGTGCCGGTGTCCTTCGAGTACTCTGCTGCAGCGGCGGCAAAATCGAGCTCGCCGGACTTGATCTTGGCGAGCACCTCTTTGGCAGTGGCCTCGTCGCTGGCGTCGAATAGGATGTGCGAGCTCTTTCGAGAGCCGTCGTAGCTAGTCTTGTAGGTCTGGGCCAGGGTAAGCAGATCTTCGTCGGTCGGCTCGGCGGCATCTTCAGCCACCTTCTCCTTCAGCAGCTGGGTTTCCAGCGTGAGGGCGATGTTCTCGCGGTACTGCTCTTCGGTCATGCCCACCGAGTTGAGGGCATTCGCCCAAGCCTCGTCGGAGTCGTAATTGGCACGCATGGAGTCAACGTACTGGCTCACTTCGGCCTCATCGGCGTGAATGTCCAGACTCTCGCTCCCCTGCTTCACCAGCTCCTGATCAACGTATCCGTCGATCATCTCCTTGCGAACGCTCTCGGGGGTGTAGTCGTTCTCGGCCAGCCACTCGCCCCAGGCTTGCTCCTCGGTCAGACCCATCTGGGCACGAATGTTCTCCACTGCTGTGGTAATCGTGTCTTCCTGAATCTCGGTGCCGTTAACGGTAGCGGCCACGCCGCCCGTATAGGTAGAACCGGTGCCGTCGGTGCTCGCCTCAGAACAACCGGCAACGCCAACGGTGCACACAGCGGCCAGTCCGAACACGGCAATCGACTTGGCAAAGGACAGCTTCTTCATACATACCTTCCCTCTAGGCGACTGGAACTGCCAGCTTCGTTTCGCGCCTGCGTTTTGACACAGTTCCAGATGATTTCGAACCGCATTTTCCCATGCAAGGGCGCAAGGTAACAACCGCCGCACAATTTGCCCACTTTTGATTCACGGTTCGTCAATTACAAAAATGACAAACCCCACGTCAATGCTGAGTAAATGACATGGGGATTGTCAGGTAATTCCAGATTTGTGCGACCCGCGGGCCGAACCAAAACGACTACTTCTTCGAGGCCTTCTTGCGGTCGGTGGCAGAAAGCAGGCGCTTGCGCAGGCGAATGGACTGCGGGGTCACCTCCACCAGCTCGTCGTCCTCGATGTACTCCAGGGCCTCTTCCAAGGTGAAGGTGATGGGAGGCGTCAGCTGAATGGCCTTGTCGGCAGAACTGGAGCGCTGGTTGCCGAGAGACTTCGTCTTCTCGACGTTCACCACCATATCGCCTTCTTTGGCGGACTCGCCCACGATCATGCCCTCGTAGCACTCATCGCCCGGGCCCACGAACAAACGCCCGCGCTCCTGCAGGGTGTCCAGAGCGTAGGCCACGGCCTTGCCCGTGGACATGGCGATCATGCCGCCGTTCTTGCGACCGGCCATCTCGCCGGAATAGGGGCCATACTCCTTGAAGTGGTGGAACAGCATGGCCTCGCCGCGGGTGGCATTCAGAATACGAGTCTTCAGACCCATGGTGCCGCGGGAGGGAATGCGGAAGGTGAGGTGCGTCATGGTCTCATCGGAAGACATGTCCTCCATGATGCCGCCGGCGGTGCCCATGACCTCGATGGCCTTGCCCGCGTACTCGTTGGGCACGTCCACCGTGGCTTCCTCGATGGGCTCCAGCTTGCTGCCATCGGCAGCAGTCTTGTACACCACGCGGGGGCGCCCCACCTGGAACTCGAAGCCCTCGCGGCGCATGGTTTCCATGAGCACCGACAGGTGCAGCACGCCGCGGCCGGCCACCTCGATGCCGGTCTTGTCCTCCAGCTCGTTGATGCGCATGGAGATGTTGCTCTCCTTCTCGCGCATGAGACGTTCCTTCAGCTGGCGGCCGCCCACGATCTCGCCTTCGCGACCCACAAGCGGGCTGGAGGAAGCCTCGAAGACAACGGCCATGGTGGGCTCTTCCACGGCGATGGGGGCCATTTCCACCGGGTTGTCGGGACAGGTGATGACGTCGCCGATATCGGCATCCTCGATACCGATGACAGCCACGATGTCGCCGGCGTCGGCAGCAGTCACTTCAGCCTTGCCGAGATTCTCGAACGTGTACACCTTGCGGATCTGGGCGCGGCGCTCGGTGCCGTCGGCCTTCACCACGAGCACCTGTTCCTTCTCGTGCAGCGTGCCGCTGACCAGGCGGCCGACACCGATGCGGCCCTCGTAGCTGGAATGATCCACCGTGCACACCTGCAGGGCCACCGGGCCATCGACGTCCACCTCGGGAGCGGGAATCTCGGAGAGGATGGTGTCCAGCAGCGGCACCATGTCCATGTTGCCGTCATCGGGGGCCAAGCGCGCGTAGCCGTTCACAGCCGAGGCGTATACCACGGGGAAGTCCAGCTGCTCGTCGGTGGCACCCAATTCCACCATGAGGTCGAACACCTTGTCCACCGCGCCTTCCGGATCGGCGTTGGGGCGGTCGATCTTGTTCACCACCACCACGATGCGCAGGCCGCGCTCTAGAGCATGGGACAGCACGAAGCGGGTCTGGGGTTTGGGGCCCTCGTAGGCATCAACGATGAGCAGGGCGCCGTCGGCCATGTTGAGCACGCGCTCCACCTCGCCGCCGAAGTCGGCATGGCCCGGCGTGTCGATAACGTTGATCTTCACACCCTTGTAGTTGATGGAAATGTTCTTGGAGAGGATGGTAATGCCGCGCTCGCGCTCCTGATCGTTGGAGTCCAGCACGCGCTCTTCCACCTGCTGATTGTCGCGGAACACGTGCGACGCCCACAGCAGGCGGTCCACCAGGGTGGTCTTGCCGTGGTCAACATGGGCGATGATGGCAACGTTGCGGATGTTCTCTTGCTTCATAAATCTTCTTTCCTATTCGTTTTAAGGCGGAGAAATTATAGCGCTTTGCGGGGACTATCGGGGATGACTGCCGCAGACGGCACGGGGACGACAACCGCGGGCGACCGACGTCAGACAACCGGGCGCGGCGGCTAGGCCCGCGAGAAAGCGTTCGGGCCAACGGGCAGGAAGGGGAAACGGCTATTCGTCGAGCAACGCTTCGTACTCCTTGCGCTCCTCGGTCAGCTTTTCCAAGTGGGCGTTTAGGGTGTTCAAGCTCTTCTGGGCCCCCACTGCCTGCACGATGCCCCAGATGGTAGCCGGTATGGCAATAGCCGCAATGAACCCGAAGATGCCGAAGGGACGGCGGATGGTGAAGAATGCGGCCACGGCGCCGATTCCGGCCATCATAAGACCGTTGCGCCGCTCGTCGGTAACCGTGTCGCGCTGGGCCACCAGCTGGGCGCGGGCAGCGGCGATGCCGGAGAGACGGGCCTTTATCTCGGCTTCGGTAACGTACTCCACCTCCACATCGCCTTCGGTTTCCGTCCACGAGCGAGCAGCTGCACCGGACGACGAGGACGAGGGCGACGAGCCGGAGCGCCGGGAACCCCGCGGGCCGCCGGAGCCCGAGCTGAGCAGGTCATAAGCCTCCTGCAGGCGCTTGAACTGCTCGGTAGCACGACTTTGCAGCTTTTCGTTGCCCGCGAACTTATCGGGGTGCAGAATCTGCACCGTTTCGCGATAGGCGATTTTGATATCGTCGGCAGTGGCATCATCTTCCAGGCCGAGTATGTGGAGCGCTTCGTTTCTGTTCATGCGGGCATCCTAGCACGGGTGAGGGAAGTCGGAAGAGGGCGCGGGGCATCCCGCAAGAAATGAGCGGATACAGCAACGCGCTGCAACGGGGAGCGCAGCGAGGCAGGGCGGCAGAAGCCGGAAACGCGGCACCGCCTCCTTCCACGAGCCTTCCAGCAACTGCACGAAGGGGCGGTATAATGGGCCGACCAACCACCCTTCCCTCGAAAGGACTGCCTTGAGCCGCCCCCTCGGCGTTACCGCGTTCAGCTTGAAGATAGCCGCTATCGTTGGCATGACCGCAAACCATATTGCCAACGTATTCGGCACACTACTGCCGGCGGGATCCATGGTGGCGCTCTACTCCCTCGGCGGCCTGACGTTCCCCATCATGGCTTACTTGCTGTGCGAAGGATACCGCCACACCTCCAACGTACGCCGCTACGCCATGCGGCTCGCTACGTTCGCTGCGATCTCGCAGGTTCCCTTTTCGCTTTTGTTCGGGGCGATGGGCAACGTGCTCGTCACGCTACTCATCGGGCTCGGTCTGCTTTGGGCAACCGATCACATACCCAACGTGGCCCTACGCGTTCTGACCATTGCCGCCGGCATCACCCTCAGTAGCCTATGCGATTGGGGCATCATCGGCCCGATTGTGATCCTGCTGTTCTGGCATTTAAACGATCGGCCGCGCGGATCGGCGCTCACTATGCTCGTGGCCGGCCTTGCCCTCGGGCTGCCAGCGCTCTCATGGGCCGTCACCGACCCCTCCGCCCTTTCTTTGGGAGTTCTCGGCTACTATACTGCCGGCTTCGGCCTGGCTACTATCCTCATCGCGAACTACAACGGGCAACGGGGCCGACCCATGAAGTGGTTCTTTTACGCCTATTATCCAGCTCACCTGCTGGCACTCTGGATCGCGAAGTTTCTCCTCGGCCTTTGAAGGCCTCGCTATGCAGAAATGGATCCTATTTCCCTCTGCAATTGCTCCCGAGCATCCGCGTCAGTAGCCGCACGATGCGCGTCTTCGGTACGACCGGCCTCCATGAGCGCAGCTATAAGGGCAGCCAAACGGCTCTCTCCCTCCTCAATACCAGCAGAAAATCCTTCGGCACGGCCCTCAGCGAGACCCTCGGCGAGACCCTCGGCACGGCCCTCAGCGAGACCCTCGGCGAGACCCTCGGCACGGCCCTCAGCGATACCCCGAGCGCGGCCTTCGGCGAGACCTCGGGCCCGACCCTCAGCCCGGCCTTCGGCGATGCCTTCCTCAATAGCAATACGCTTCTGGATCTCCATATCCCTTTCCCAAGTAAGCAATTCCACCTTCTCCCTTCTCCACACCTCATCGTTATTGGCCGCAATCACCGCTTCGTTGATTTTCCTCACCAACTTATCGGTGCCAGCATCGCCTGTCATAACGTAGTGTAGCAGGTTCCGCAGGCTCCCTTGCGGAAGCGAGCGCCAAGCAGGAGCCGAAAGAACAATCCACGTGAATCCGTGATCCAGCACGACACCACCACTTTCTGCGCAGGTCATGTCAAACGTATACACAGGCAAGGAACAGCCGAATGGATCGCATGTGCAAATGAAGATTATGAAGCACGGCGGGAGCTTCTCGTACTCCTCGCCACGATGAAGCGAAAGGGTGTCTATCGAGCCTTGGTAGTACCTGAGCCGACGGCCGAGTTTCCCCTTTCTCGATGTCTGCATTTCGATGTCATAAACCTCGTTATCGGTTTGGACAAACGCGTCAAGCCGCACTCCGTGACTCGCGAACGACGGCCTAATGTCTCGTTCGGCAATCACATGCTCGACTTGGCTTACGGGACGATCCAAGATCACTTCTAGAACCTCCCGGCAGAGAGAGGCGTCCATCATAATCCTGTCGAACATCGGCCAATCGCAAAACTCGAGCATTCTGTCTTTCATTTTCGTTCCCTCCTCTAGTCGCTACGAGGGGAGCATACCTCCGCAAAACCGTTAAACGATGCCCAGAATGTCGCGATTTGAGCCGTCCCGGAACCGCCGTCTCATCCCGCAGTCCTTTTCAGCATGAAACAGAAAGGAGAGCGCCTCTGGGGCAACTCTCCTTTCGATGCAGAAACAACGGTCGCTCGCACACGATCTTTCAAACAGGAAGTCCCGCTTTTAAGCGGCGTGCGCTGCAACAGCGCCAGCTCATTTTCGCCGCGGTCGGGTACCACCAGGCCGCTTTCGGGGTTGTAGATGATGCCATCACCCACAAACGCCAGACGCATCTTGGCGCGGCGCTTGCTCTCGGCCCACACGAGTCAGGCTCAAGCGGCGGCGCACCACGATCACAGCATAGAGCGCCGTGACGACGATGCCCAGCAGCATTACCCAGTGAATCCAGCAATGAGGCTCATCGAAGGCTCCCAAGGGGTTGTCCTCATCGGCAATCTCCTCGGTCTCAGCCAACGGCGTGCGCTCGCCGGGCGCGGCGGCCTGCGGGGTGGCGTCGTCCTCGATAACCTCGGGCGCGTTCACGGGCGTCGTTGCCACGGGGGTAGCCGCCGGAGCCGGCGTGACCACCGTAGGCGTGACAGCTGCCGACGTTGGCGCGGACGCAGCTTACGCCGAGCGAGTCGCCTGCCACAAGACCCTCGACAGAGCCCGTCAGCGCCGGATCAGCGGCGCCTGCGAACTTGGAGGCATCGTCTACCGTCATAGACACCCTTGTAGGGAGCAATGGAGAACTCGCTCGTATCGCGCTTATAGCGAATATTGACAAACGTCGAGTCATCCGCTGCAATCTTCTCTTGGCTGAAGGATTCAGCAAAGAATCCCTCGTACTTCTTCGGGGCAGCCTCGGTATCGGCGCATTGTCAAAGTTCTTTTTTGAACGAAATAGAGGCAAGCGGCTCTTTTCGCAACATCTGCGTCGTCGGAACGAGACTGATAGCCAACCTAGTGTCGCGCTAGATTGGAAATAACCGTACCGATGATGGTAAGGGCGGCGCCCATGAGCACGATCCAGCCGAGGACGAACTTCCCCGGCAGAGATCCCAGCGCCAGAATGAAGTAGCCAATCGCCGGCACACACCCCATCGCACGACCAATAACGTTGTCGTATAGAGCCGGATGCGCGTCAACGCCGTCGTTGGCATCGCCCCGCGTAATAAGCTCGCGTGCCTCAGGATCATTTTCCTCAACACGGTGGATAACAACGTCCCCGTTGCGCCAGAACACAGCGATATCGCCCGGCACCAATTCCTCTGCAGAAAACGGCTCGGCATATACCAGACCGCCCACCGGCAACGTGGGTTCCATGGAACCGGACACAATGGCGTAGGACTGAAGCCCCATGAGACGCGGCACCAGCGTCGCACACAACGCAAGAGCCAAAACGACGCCGAGCAGAGCCGCACCGAGAAACGAGCAGAGGTGCGCCACCACCCGCAACCGCCGCAGACGGCGTTCGACGCCGCGCGAAAAATCATCCGGCGCCTGCGCGGATGCCCGAGACGAACTCGATATGTTGGCGGCTGATTCGCTCATAAGCGATATTTTACGATGGTTCCTGTCTGTTTTCTCATTCTGATATGGTCTTTTACGCGACAAAACATAAACGCGCGAAGCCCTTGCGGACCTCGCGCGTTTTCAGCTCCTCTTGCCGTTTTCGAACGACAGGAACCTGCTACTCGTTCGAAGCGGAATCCTCACCGGCACGGCGGCGACGCACCGCCACGATCACAACGATCAGAGCCGCCAGAGCCACCAGCGCAATGCCCAGAATCGGCAGCATGTCGCCGGTCTTGGCAAGCAGGGTGTCCTTGTTGGGCTTCTCAGTCGTCGACTTCTCGCGCTCGATGGTCTCGGTCTCCTCGGCATCCAGCATGGTGTCGTACAGCGCGATCGTGTTGTCGCTCAACTCGGCGTTGCCGTTCTCGGTGCCCTTGGTGATGGACACGTTGCCGTAGTCGTCGATAACGAACTCCACGTCATTGGCCAGGCGATACTGATTCGGCGCCTCAACCTCACGCAGCAAATAGGTGGTACCGACATTCAGGGTCTTCTCCAGCTTCTGCGGAGCCTTGCCCGATGTCCAGCTTGCAATCTCCTTGCCGGACTCCTTCTCAAGGATAATCAGCTTGGCACCTTCAACCCACTCGTGGGTGCGCGTGTCCAGCTTGTTCACCTCGAGAGTCGTCACCTCGTCGTACACACCGCCGTCCTTGTCATAGGTCAGCAGCACGTTGCCATCGGCGCTGTAGCCAGGCTGCGTTTCGGTATCGGCCGCAGCCTCGTTGGCAGCCTCGGTGTCAGCCTGGGCCGCCGGCGCGTTCTTGGCCTGCATGGTGCCGGAAACCTCAGCCTGAACCGCAGCATCGTCGGCGGCGACCTCGGGCAGATACTTCGAGTCGGTGTACTGCAGGGTGTAGCCGTTAGCCGAGGAGGCATCCTCAACCAGGTAGAAGTAGGAGCTGCGGAACTCGCTCACGGTATGGCCCGCCGGAGCTGCCGTCTCCTTGAAGTAGTACAGGTTGTTAGTGGACAGGCTCACGTTCTTGTAGGTGATCCAGCCGCCGTCCTCGGAGGTCGCCTCAGCCAACCAGATGTCGCCCTGGGCGTTCTCGTTCACCATATACAGACCGTAGGTGGCGCCCACCAGGCCCTCGTTACGATCGGATACGCTGGTCTTGCGCACCTGCAAGTCCATCGAGCGCGTCTTGTTGGTAATCGTCGGATGCCAATCGGGGTTCAGCTTCGACATATCGCCGATGTTGCCCGGCTGTGTGTCGAAATCGGTGTACTGCTCGTCGTAGCGCACGTTCTTGCTGGCAGCCTTGTCCCAGTAGCCGTAGTACATGTCGGTACACACCAAACGGCCCGTGGCTTCATCCTGTTCGATAACCGTGGTGAAGGTGATCACCTGATCGCTGTACAGAACGGACTGGTCGTTCATACCGCCCTTGCTGGTGTCCTCGATAACCCGGTAGTAGTAGGTGCCGGGCTTCGTGTAGGCCAGGCAGCTGGGGTTCTCCAGGTCGCCGGACACGTTGTTCGCCTTATCGAAGTCCACCATGCCGAACTCGTCGTTGGTGGTGGCGGAAATGACCGTGCCCTCGGTGTCGTTGTAGTTGGCTACCTCGATCAGCTTGAAGGCGAACTCACCGGACTTGATGGCGCGGCCCTCAAGGTTTTTGATGATCTTCGGGTCCACATAGCACACCTGATCCACCGGCTCACCGCTGGCTGCATACACGCTGTAGCTGGCAGCGCTGATCATGCCGTAGGTATCGGTGTTGTAGAACGCCGGGCTCTCGCCCTCCGGCATCGGGTTCAACGCGGAGTGGATGTCATCCGCATAGTACAGCACTGTCCCGTCGGCCTTTAGGTTGCGGGAGTTCTTCTCATCGAGTGTAACGCTCACCTTGACGACATAGGCCGTGGTGTCCTTGGCAGCATCATCACCATCTTCGGTTACCAGGTAGTAGTGATCGCCCACATCATTCTGGAAGCCCTCTCCATCACCCTGCTGCTCATAGGCAATCTCCGGGAATTCGATGGAGGCATGGTTATCCTTAAATTTTGCACCCGAAAGCGAAGCCGGCCACTTCTGAAGATTGTCGTTCGTGACGAGCACGTTCTCCAGAGGCTCGCCCACTTCGGGGACACGCTCGATCTCCTGCATAGTGAAGCTGCAGTCACCCGGTGCGCCCAGACCGTAGAAGAACTTGTCGGCCTGGAACTGCCAAGAACCCTTGGGGGTGGCAACGTTATTAAAGACAACGCCCATCTCATCGGAAACTTCCTGCAGCTTCCGGGAATCGGGGACGGTTTTGTACACAACTTTGCTCGTGCTCAAGCTGCGACCATCCTCAGCCAGAGTGGTAGTGATTTTCACGAGATAGGCCGTGGGGTCATACACGACTCCGGGCGTAGTGCCAGCCTGTTCGGCAATAGCGTACCAGTGAGTCTCCTCAGCGGCTTTGGGCTTGTAATTGAGCGTGAACGTCCCAGTGTTTTGCTCCGATTTGGAGGTGGAATCATCCACGTCGACAGTTACGCTTTCCTTGCCCTCATTCGCGAGTGCACCCAAGTCGACACCCTCGACAAGAGCCGGCTTATCGAGGTCGGCCACAACATTGGAGATGCCTTCAGTAATCTCATTGAGCTTAAAGGTGAATTCACCCGCACCAATACCATCGGCGATCTTCGTCACCGGAATCTCCGCAGAAGCCGTCAGATTCAGGGTGTTGGTTACCGTATCGGTATTTGCGCCATTAATCTTAATGCTGCCCGGAGCAACCGTGGTTGCATAGGTGGTGGTTGTCAGAGAGCCATAGGTCACACTGCTTTTCTCTACATTCAGCTGAACCTTGACTTCGGCCCCTTCGCCAATAGATGACGTATAGCCGTCTTTCTTCTCCTCTGTCAGAGTAAAGGTCTTCTCTCCCGAATCCTTAAGACCAGGAAGATTAGTGAATTTAATCTTCCCCTTTTCGTTGCTGCTTGCCTTGTAGCTATCTCCCGTTGCCTTGTCAGTCAGGACAAACGAGAACGTCTCCCCTTCCTGAAGGCTCAGCTTTTTGCCAGTGATCCCGCTGACAACTTCCTTGTTGAAAGACAGCGTATAGCCGTTGATAATTTCTTCCTTCTGGGGGAAATCACCGAAGTGCAGCGTGCCGTTGCAAGCGATGCCGCCTCCGTGAGTTGAGCTCTCGTTGTCCTCAATGATAACGGTGCGCGCTATCCCAGACTTATCCTCTTTAGCGGTGCTTGTCAGGCAAAGGGTGGCGTCATGGATCTCGTAGTCTTCATTTACAGGGATGGCAATAGGAGCGGCTGTCCAACTCTGGGTCCCATCAGCTGCATTTTCGGAGACCGTCTTACCGTTTACTTTGTTTGCCGCAATACCGGCAATGAAGCCGTTCCAGGCAATTTCCTTGCCGTTTTCATCCTTGGGATGGCTCTTGAGGTTCGTCGCTGCGATAAAGCTTGCGTAAGTGCAGTAGAAGTCTTTTGCAAGACTGCTGTCAAACTCGCCCTTCGCGTAGTTGCCTGGAAGGAGATTGTAGCCGTCGTTTCCGTAAGGCAGACTATCAGTACTTTTGTCAGTCAATACCGGAATTTCATCCTTGGCCAGGCCCTGGACAAGGAAGTCTCCCGAGGGAACTTTCATACCCGTATGCGTTAGCGAATCGGGCATGTTGAACTTCAACCCACTGTTTTTGGGACCGACTCCACCCAAGGCTTTATTGTCATATACCGCGGCACCGTTTTGCATCTTGCCGATGCCAATTTCCGCATGAGGGCACCCGGCAACGCCGCCGCCGAGGCCTTCCGCTTTATTAAGAGTAATACGAGCAGACTCTATCCTCAGAATACCGTCGTTGTTGATATAGATACCGCCGCCGCCCCAGTCGGTCGTAGTGGCAGTCTTGTTCCCTTTAATGGTCGCAGCGGTAATCTCCCCATAGCCGCGACTCCCGTTGCCCGTTTTGCCGTTCCAGTTACCCCAGGTAAAAATACCGCCACCCTCGTGCTTGGTAGCAGTGTTTTCCAGAATGGAACCACCAGACATGGTGAAACCACACCGGTAATCAATGAAAATGCCACCGCCTGCCTCAGCGGTGTTGCCGGAAACGGTTCCACCCCTAAATTCGAGTGACGCATTTTTTTCCTCACTGTTACCCTGCGCGCGACAGACATGAATGCCGCCGCCAACTTCATTCCATATAACCCATTTGTTTTTATTAGGGATGCTTCGGCCAGTGCCACCTGTAACAGTCGGCCCCGAAGAAACACCATCCTTTATTTCACCAAAGACGAGTTTCGATCCTTTGCCCTCGACAACAATAACCGAGCCCTGGCCCTCCTCGCCGTAGCCGATGATCGTTCCGCTCCCCTTGATGGTGAGCGTAGCGCCGCCGGTCACCTTGATATCGCTTTTGAGAGTACCGTTAACGGTAAGAGTGTAGCTCTTACCGTTTCCGCTGAAGGTCAGCGGACCGTTAGTATTGGTAACCTCTTCACCAGCTTTAATCTCATGGTCAGAATTTCCGACGAGGTCTTCACTTCGCGTGGCGTTCTTCTCATCTGGCTCCTCGGCAACAACGGCAATGCCCTCGTCGCTCTGGGGCGCGGCCTCATCGTCTTCGGGTTCTTCGCCAGGGACTTCTACTTTATGGGACACCATCTCGACGCCGTCGATGGTGACGACCTCGTCTTCGGCGGCCTCATCACCCTCGGCAGACTCGGCGCCTTCTTCGGAAGGCGCGGCATTTTCTCCATCTGCGGCGACTTCCTCGCCTTCAGTGGCAGCGTTCTCGCCCGTTTCGGCAAGGGCGGTCTCGTCGGCAATGTCGTCCTTCGACCCGTAGGCGATGCTGATCTGCGGGACGAGAGCGACAACGAGTAGGATCGACAGCGCGATTCCCAAGAATTTGATGAGCGGTTTGTTCTGCAGCAGCTTGGTCATGTCGTCCTCCTCCCTTTAGGCGTTCATCGAATCGGTTGCGGTCTGGTCTTCTTTCCTGCGACGACGCATCCATCCATAGAGGAAGATTCCGACGCCCACCAGAACGATGACCCCGGCTGCCACAGCCATGGCCATAGACGAGCCAAGGGCAGTCGCGTCCTGGGCGAGACCCGAGTAAAGCGGGTTCTCATCATCTACGATGGTGCGCTCGGTCGCGGTGTCCTGCCCGGCCATGTTAGCAAGCGGATTGTCGTCGTCGTTGATGATTGTTTCGCCATCGCCGGTGCCAACACCCACGTCAATGCCCGTAGGCGCTGCGGCGTCGGCACCACCAGCATCATCGCCGCCTTCGGCAGCTTCCCCAGCTGGGGCATTCACAATAGTGGTAGCCACCGGGGCCGCATTCAGGGTTTGGGCCGGGGTGGCCGAGGGGCGATCCGTTTCCACAATCTGCGTGTGGCGGATGGTAATGTTGGCGCTCAGCTCGTCATTCACATCGCGATAGTAAATAGTGTAGGTGCGCGCGGGTGAGAACGGGGCGTGGCGGATAGCCGTCTCTTGACCGGCCAGACGCACGTAGGTGTCAGAGCCCACGGCAAAGGTTCCCTCGCCGAGAATATTCACGTAATCGTTGGAAGCAGGATCCACCGTAATCGTCTCGCTACGGAGAATCTGGCTGTTCGCGATGTTCATATACTGCACGGTAATGTCGTAGGCCGCCTCCGGCATGTAGTCCTCGGGCACATAGTAGACATACTGCAGGACATCGGTGCCCTTTTCCAGATCCTCCCAAGCGTAGGTGATAGGCTCCATGTTGCCCGACCACGGAACCATGTTGCCTTTGCGCGCAGGCGTGTAGGTAGCCGACTGCTCGGGGGTGACCGTGTAGTTCACCTTATCAATAGTGGCACCGGTCTCACCGTTGATCTCAACAATCGTAAGGTTCACTTCCTTAGTGGTGGCCTGGGACTGATACACCGCCGTCACTGTGCGGCCGGCGGGGTACTCGCCCGCATCGAAACTGACCACGGGATCGTCTTCTGTGGATTCACTGCTCTGAGCCTGAATGGCCTCGTTGTCGTTAGAGGGATTCGTCGCAATCGACCATGACGCGAGCGTATAGTAGCTCACACCCCAGCTGCCTTTCTCGCGGTCGGTGGTAACCTCGTTGTTGGCGGCAGCCACCGCACTCATCGAGAAGGAATTCGGCAGCGTATACTGGTAGCCCTTGCCCTTCACATCCACAGCATCGGACCACAGCAGATTGCCGTTCTCGTCCACATATTTAATAGTGACCTGATAAGCGCCAGCCTTGGCGTTTTCCACCTCCATAACGCGCACCTGCTTGGTGGCCTGCTCGGGAGTAAGAGTCACCGTGGTGCCGTTCAACCGCTGGATGACACGGTAGTAGCGTGTCTCGGCCGTACCCGTCTCGCTGTTCTCGGTGGTCTTGAAGAAGGATTTCTTGATAGCCACCTCTTTACCGGTGCCGATGTTCTCGACCAATTCAGTGTCAACAATGTTGCCATCGGCATCCACATATTTAAGAGCACCGGAGATAGCGCCTGCCTCTGCCTGCTGGTACGAGACCACGTACTCGTTGTCATTCTCGGCCCTCGCTACCGTAGGTTCGCCGGCAGCGTTGGTGGTATCGCACCGGAAGGCCAGGGGGTTAGCATCGGTGACATTCTTGTAGTACACCGACCCTGCGCCGATCGTGTCGGCATACTGATCCTGATCGCCGACGGTACGAATGCCCATAACCTTCCACTCTTCGGAACCATCAATCCCGACGAGCTTCGCGTATACCGGGCAAATCGTGCCCTCATACAAAACCGACCCACCACGCTTGGCGTCGTACACCTTCACTGTGTAGCTGGGGAAGTTGTTCGGGTCAGCGAACACCTGCTGAACCGTTCGGGAAGCAGCCTCTTTGCTGGCGGACATATCGCCGATCCTCAGCGAAACGATCTGAGCGATGCGGCTAGAGTCGGCATTGCCGGCGTAATCAGCTGCTTCTTCGCCATCGGCATCCTGACCCTTGACGATCTGGTACGAGAAACGCGGAGCAATAAGAGAGCCGTCCTTCTCAACCTCGAGATAGATGTTCTTACCAACCCCGTTCTCAACGCGGAACAAGTCCCATAGGCCATCGGCAGCATTCACCGTCATGAAATCGACACCGTGAACCACAATTTTGTCCTGGGAATCAGCGTGAACAGCAGGGGTTTCTGCCGGAGCATCTGCCACAACATCATCGGCGAAAGCATGGCCGACAAGCTGACCGGTGCCCATGGGCACGGCAAGCGTTGCTGCCAGGGCGCAGGCGAGCATAGTGCGGCCAAGGCTCCCCTTCTTCATGGCTGCAACCGCAGTCTGACTCTTCTTCACTTCCGTCTCCTCTGCTTCTCTCACGTTCTCCGTTTAAGCTGCATACGCGCGTACGCGCGCGAGGCCACAGCCCCAACGCGCGAACGAAACTCTCCTCTTTGATGTTTGGGGTATTTCTCCTGATGACTCCCAAACATCGTGCTGTCTTGATCGCTATTGTAGTCGGGTCAACAACCTATTGTCCAGTTGTCGATTCTTCTAAAAGCGAACAACCGCAGCGCAGGGTTTTCCCTACGATTATAAGAATAGTGAGATTTGCCTGTTTGTCAGGCGTTTTGGCAATTTGACTATCTAATGAGAGCCTAAAGATTAGGTAAGCGGTTGCCTTTTTGTTACTTTTTCGAGGGTAAACGGTAGTGGATGTAAAGAGACGGATATCGGGTAGCGGCGAATCAACGTTGCGGAAGCCCTGCCACGAAGGTCTACTTTATCTCGACCCCGTGGGCGCGGGCGCAGACATCCTGCTAGGCTACTCCCGTCACGGGGGACTCGATTTCCAGAAGCCTCTTCACACAAGAAGCCGGGCCTTACGACCCGGCTTCTGAAATACTTGGTGGAGCATAGGGGGATCGAACCCCTGACCTCAGGCTTGCAAAGCCCGCGCTCTCCCAGCTGAGCTAATGCCCCGTGACAACACATTTTCTTCCACTACAGATGAAACAAGCCCAATTCGGGCCAGAATATAATAAACGCTCCACCGGCTAACTCGGCTCACGGTGGAGCGTTTATCGCAAAGTAATGGTGGGCCCGAATGGATTTGAACCAGCGACCTCACGCTTATCAGGCGTGCGCTCTAACCAACTGAGCTACGGGCCCTTGAAAAAGTGCTTGATTATCTTACGATGAATAATGCGGTAGGTCAAGAAAAAACTTTACCGAATTGCAAAATTCATTTTCGAAGCCGCGAGCGGTAAACATGGGAAAATAAGAGGCAAGAAGCGCTGAAATCAGCCTTGAGCGTCAGCTCTTTTCCTCGGTAACGGCTTAAGGAGAAGCAAGGAGGTCGGGATGGTTCCCCTGAAAGTACTCACCTTGGTTGTAGCGGGGCCAACACAGCCTTCAGTGCTTGTCTTGCAGCCTGTGGAGGACTCGCCGGCGGGAAAATCGCGTATTATTCCCATTTGGGTGGGGCCAACCGAAGCGGCGCAAATCGGGATGGCCCTTGAACATGTAAAGTTGGAGCGCCCGATGACCCACGATTTGTTTCTAGATGCGCTGACCAACCTGGACGCCCGCATAGACTCTGTCGTCATATACCAAGCGCGCGGGCAGGTGTTCTTTTCCCATCTGATTCTCAGCCAGGCAGGGCGGCTCATCTCACTCGACGCACGACCGAGCGACGCCGTATCCCTCGCACTGCGCCAGGACGCGCCCCTCTACATTGAGGAAGCAGTGCTCGATTCTGCCTCGTTCCCCTTCCTGTTTCGGGGAGAGCAGCAGACCGAGGCGGAGCTGGCCGAGTTCAAAACCTTCCTCGACCATATATCACCTGAGGATTTCGGAGGTATTGAAGGATTATAAAAAGGGGACTAGCAGCAACTAGTCCCCTCAGTTAGTAACCCGCTCCGCCCGCTCCACGTTTACCAACGACGGGCTTTGCTAGTTTTCGCATTATAGCACACAAAGTGCGCAGCAGCTATTCCTCAGCCGCTTCGACATCTCCCTCGTCGCCGTCGATGTCGTCGATGGCCAAGGATCCGTCGGTGCTCTCCTCGTCCAGCAGGTCAAGCTGGTTCTCGTCGGCGGGGCCTTCCTTCTTGGCCTTCTTCTTGCCCGTGGAGGAAATGGCCACGGCGCAAACCTTGTCCTTGTCGGCCACGTTCATCACCTTCACGCCCTGGGTGGAACGGCCAAGCTCGGAGATGCCCTTCACCGGAGTGCGCACGATGACACCCTCCTCGGATACGATCATGATCTCGTCGTCGGCGCCGACGATCTTCATAACCGCAAGCAAGCCCTTCTTGTGAGTCATGGTAATGGTGTACACGCCCTGGCCGCCGCGATGGTGCTCGGGGTATTCCTCGATCTTCGTGCGCTTGCCATAGCCCTTCTCGGTGATCACGAACAGGTCGGTGCCGGGGCGGGCAATTTCCATGCCGAGTACGTGGGCATCGGCGGGCACGTTCATGCCGCGCACGCCCATGGTTCCGCGGCCCATGGCGCGGGCCTCGGACTCGTCCCACAGAATGGCCTTGCCGGCAGAGGACACCATGATGACCTTCTCGCCCTTGGCCACGCGCTTCACCGAGATGAGCTCGTCATCGTCCTTCAAGTTGATGGCGATGAGCCCATCGCGGCGAGTGCGGTCGTACTGGTCCATGGAGGTCTTCTTCACGTTGCCCTGAGCCGTGGCGAACATGAGGAACTCCTCGGCGGGAAAGTCCTTCGTGGCGATGACGGCCGAGATGGACTCGCCCTTCTCCAAAGGAAGCAGGTTCACGATGGCCGTGCCGCGGGCATGGCGGCTGGCCTCGGGAATCTCGTACACCTTCAGGCGATACACCTTTCCCTTGGTGGAGAAGAACAGCATGTAGGAGTGGGTGGAGGCCACGAACAGGTGCTCCACAAAGTCGGCGTCCTTCAGGTTCACGCCCTGCATGCCCTTGCCGCCGCGCTTCTGCTGGCGGTAGGTGCTCACGGGCAGGCGCTTGATGTAGCCGGCCTTGGTCATGGTGACGACCATGTTCTCCTCGGCGATGAGATCTTCCACCTCGATATCCTTCGCCTCACCGGTGATGCGGGTGCGGCGGGGATTGCCGTACTTCTTCTTGATCTCCAGCAGCTCGTCCTTGATGACCTGCTTCAGCAGGCTCTCGTCGGACAGGATGCGCTTGTAGTAGGCGATCTTCTCGCGCAGCTCGGCCAGCTCTTCCTCGATCTTCTCACGCTCCAGTCCGGTCAGGCGGCGCAGGCGCATCTCCAAGATGGCGTTGGTTTGCTTCTCGGAGAGCCCAAAGCGCTCGGTCAGGCGCGCGGCGGCTTCCTTATCCGTTTGGGACGAGCGGATGATCTGGATGACCTCGTCGATGTTATCCAGCGCGATGATGTAGCCCTCGAGGATGTGCTCGCGCTCCTCGGCCTTGGCCAGCTCGTAGCGGGTACGACGGGTGACGACGTCCTTCTGGTGCTCGATGTAGTAGTGGAGGATCTCCTTGAGCGACAGCACGCGCGGGGTGCCGTTCACCAGGGCCAGCATGTTGGCGCCGAAGCCCACCTGCAACTGGGTGTGCTTGTACAGCTTGTTCAGCACCACCTGCGGAATGGCGTTGGACTTCAAGTCGATGATGATATCGATGCCCTTGCGGTCGGCAGCGTCGTGGATGTTGCTGATCTCGGGCAGCTTCTTGTCGCGCACGAGCTCGCCGAGCTTCTCCAGCAGGCGCTTGCGGTTCACCTGGTAGGGAATTTCCTTCACCACGATAGAGGAGCGGCCGTTCTTCTTCTCCTCGATCTCGCACTTAGCGCGGATGGTCATGTTGCCATGGCCGGTCTCGTAGGCATCTAAAATGCCCTTCTTGCCCATGATAAGGCCGCCCGTGGGAAAGTCGGGGCCGGGCATGACGGCCATGAGCTCCTCGGTGGTGCACTCAGGGTTGTCGATCATGAGGCAGGTGGCATCGATGGTCTCGCCCAAGTTGTGGGGCGGGATGTTCGTGGCCATGCCGACAGCGATGCCGTTGGAGCCGTTGACCAGCAGGTTCGGGAAACGGGCCGGCAGCACCGTGGGCTCTTGCAAGCTCTCGTCGTAGTTGGGCTGGAAATCAACGGTTTCCTTGTCCAGGTCGCGCAGCAGCTCCATGGCCGGCTTGTCCAGGCGGGCCTCGGTGTAACGCATGGCGGCGGCGCTATCGCCGTCGATGGAACCGAAGTTGCCGTGGCCGTCGATCAGCGGCAGGCGCAGGCTAAAGGGCTGGGCCAGGCGCACCATGGTGTCGTACACAGCGCTGTCGCCATGGGGATGGTACTTGCCGATCACGTCGCCGACGGTACGGGCCGACTTCATGTGCGGCTTGCTCGGCGTGTAGCCCGATTCGTTCATGGCGTACAGGATGCGGCGGTGCACCGGCTTCAGGCCGTCGCGCACGTCGGGCAGGGCGCGGGACACGATAACGGACATGGAATATTCCAGGAAGGAGGTCTGCATCTCCTTGCCGAGAAACGCCGCGCGCACCGTGGTTCCCTCGCCGCCGTTGGCCCCCTCGATGATAGAGCCGTGGGGGTTCGGCATGTCCACCATCATAGAGCGAGCGCGCTCCTCCTCGGAAACGGCGTGCTCCTCATCCAGGGTGGAAGAGGCCGAGGCAATCTCGGCATCCTCGTCGCCCTCGTCGTCGGTGTCGACCTCTTCGGCCAGGTACAGCGCGTCCTCTTCGGCGGCCTCTACCCCGGACTGCTCGTCGGCGTCGAAGTTCTCGTCTTCAAAATCTGCCATTTAGGTTCTCCTTAAATGTCCAGGAAGCGGACGTCGCGGGCGTGCTTCTGGATGAACTCCTTGCGGGGCTCCACCTGGTCGCCCATGAGCTCGCTTACCACGCGCTCGGCTTCCACGGCGTCGTCGATGTTCACCTGCAGAAGCGTGCGGGTGGCCGGCTCCATAGTGGTCTCCCACAGCTGCTCCGGGTCCATCTCGCCGAGGCCCTTGTAGCGCTGCACGTCGAACTTGCCCGGGTCATCGTACTCGGCGAGCGTGGCGGACAGGGCCTTCTCGTCGTAGATATAGCGCTCCACCTTGGTGCTGCGGGAGTTCTTCTTCTTCAGACCAAAGATGGGCGGCTGGGCGATGTAAATGTAGCCGAGATTGATGAGCTCGGGCATGTAGCGGTAGAAGAACGTGAGCAGCAGGCAGCGGATGTGCGCGCCGTCCACGTCGGCATCGGTCATGATGATGATGCGGTGGTAGCGGGCCTTCTCGGCGTCGAAGTCCTCGCCGATGTTGGTGCCGATAGCCGTGATGAGGGAGCTGATGGTCTCGGAAGACAGCGAGCGATGCAGACCGGCGCGCTCCACGTTCAGGATCTTGCCGCGCAGGGGCAAGATGGCCTGGAACTTACGGTCGCGGGCCTGCTTCGCGGAGCCACCTGCCGAGTCGCCCTCTACAATGAAGATTTCGGACTGGGAGGCATCCTTGCTGGCGCAGTCGGCCAGCTTGCCGGGCATGCTGAACGAGTCGAGCACGTTCTTGCGGCGGGTCATCTCGCGGGCCTTGCGGGCGGCCTCGCGGGCCTTCAGGGCCTGGGTGGCCTTGCCGATGATGCGCTTGGCCGGGGTGGGATTCTCCTCCAAATACTCGGCGAGGCCCTGGGTCACGGCGTTCTGCACCAGGGGGCGAATCTCGGTGTTGCCGAGCTTGGTCTTGGTCTGGCCCTCGAACTGCGGATCATGGAGCTTCACCGAGATGATGGCGGCCAGACCCTCGCGGGCATCTTCACCGGAGAGGTTGTTGTCCTTCTCCTTCAGCAGTCCCTTAGCGCGGGCGTAGTCGTTGATGGTACGGGTGATGGCCTGCTTGAAGCCATCCATATGCGTACCGCCCTCGTGAGTGTTGATGTTGTTGGCGAAGGCCATGACCGAATTGGTGGAATAAGAGCTGGACCACTGCAGGGCCACCTCCACGGTACCGTCAGCGTTCTCGGCCTCGAAGTAGATGGGCTTGTTCAGGGTCTCCTTGCCATCGTTGATGAACTTCACGAAGTCCACGATGCCGCCGAGAGCCTGGAAGACCTCGGTGCGGGGGTTGCCGTCGGCATCGGTCACGCGCTCGTCGTGAAGGATGATCTTCAAGCCCTTGTTGAGGAACGACATCTCGCGGAAGCGGGCCGCCAGGGTGTCGTAGTCATAGGTCGTGGTCTCGGTGAAGATGGCCGGGTCGGGCCAGAAGGTCACCATGGTGCCGGTATTCTTCGCCGGGCCCACCTCGTGCAGCTTGTTATTGGTCTTGCCGTGGTCGAAATCGATCTCGTAGGTCTTGCCGTCGCGGCGCACCTGCACCTCCACCTTGGTGGACAGGGCGTTCACGACCGACACACCCACACCGTGCAGGCCGCCGGACACCTTGTAGCCCTCGCCGCCGAACTTGCCGCCGGCGTGCAGGATGGTGAGCACCACCTCAACGGTGGGGATTTTCTCCTTGGGATGCTTGTCCACGGGAATACCGCGGCCATTGTCGTTGACCGAAATGGAATTATCGGGATGGATCCACACCTCGATAGTATCGCAGTAACCGGCCAGGGCCTCGTCCACGGCATTGTCGACCACCTCGTAAACCAGGTGATGCAGGCCGCGGGGGCCGGTGGAGCCGATGTACATGCCGGGGCGTTTGCGAACGGCTTCAAGCCCTTCAAGGACTTGAATGTCAGAACCGTCGTAATGATCTGGTTTTTGTGCCACTGACACTCCTTCGCTCTACATAGAAAATGCGCCCGATGCGAGCGCTGACTGAACGTCGATTATATCATGGCTAACCAATCAAACATACCGTTGTTTCAAAAAGAGGTCTGAGAATGGCTTGTATGGCGCTGTTTAAGGGGTAGTTTTAATCTCTTATGGGGAAAATATCATATTTCCACTGCCTGCGGTTTGTAGGGCAGCTCAACCACGTTTGCGCGGGAAAGCATATTTTCGTCGAAATAATCAAGGTTCGCAGTAGTGATAAACGTTTGGCTTCCCCGCTCCATCGCCTCCACCAGTGCCTCTCGGCGCCGGCCGTCCAGCTCACTCATCACATCATCAAGAAGAAGCACGGGCTTCTGATCGAGGATTTCCTCGATCACTGCCGCCTCGGCGAGCTTGTAGGCGAGCACAATGGAACGTTGCTGGCCCTGACTCGCATACAGTGAGGCGTTCTTTCCGTCAAGGAGAAAGGTGATTCCGTCGGCGTGGGGGCCAACAAGAGCGCGAGCACGACGACGCTCCTCGGCCGCGCGCGCCTCGAGCGCCGCAGATAAAGAAGCGCGGGCCTCGTCACGCGTGAAGGTTCTTGCTCGAACCCCATCACACAATGAGTCAATGTCAGCTGAGGCCCACGAGGGAGCGTATACCGTCTCAAGCAGCTCGCGGCCACCCGATATCTGCCGATACTTCTCGCTCATTGGGCCCTGCAGGCGAGCAAACAGCGCGGCACGGTAGCACGTGAGCTGCGCGCCCACTGTAACGAGCATCTCATCAATAGCGGCGACCAGCGCCGAATCGGCATCGTCCTTCAAGAGTCGATTCTTATGCCGAACCACCTTCTCGTAGTCGCGGCGAACCGTGTGAAAATTCTTGTTCACCTGCGATCCCAGTGTATCTACCGCCGTCCGGCGCGCCGTCATCGGCCCTTTCACCAACTCTAGGTCGTCAGGGGTGAAGATGACTGAGGGAACGAGCCCTTTCAGATCCGCCGAGCGCTTTGCCTTGCCGTTGAGACGGTACTTTCGCGCCTTTTCATCTAAAAGCAACTCGACGGTCAGGTCGCGATTGCCGTCAGATACCCGCGCCTCCAAGCGCGCTGAGTCGCAGCTATGGCGAATCAGGTGCTCGGCGGTGCTATGGCGAAACGATGTCAGCGCAGTAAGCAGCTGAACCCCTTCGACAATATTGGTCTTTCCGATTCCGTTCTCCCCGACGAACACCGTGATGTCTCCCAGGTTCGATAGATGCAGCTGGTCGTAATTGCGAAAATTCCGAAATGTCAGCTGCTCCACTCTCAGCGACATTTCTCAGCCGATCTTCCGTTGGAATGACTGAGGCAAAGGGCAACTCCACAGATGACAAGGAAGCGTTCCACGTGAAACATATTCTTAGGAAATGCGCACCGGCATGACGAGATAGAGGAAATTCTCGGGCGCGAGGGCGCGGAAGATGCCGGGCTTGAGGGAAGATTGCACCTCAAGGTAAACCTCGTCAGTGGCGATGGATCCGAGGCCGTCCAGCACATAGGCATAGTTGAAGGCAATTTCCACATCCTCACCCTCCACTGTACAAGCGAGAATCTCCTGGGCACTACCCACATCCTGAGAGGCGGCGGTCAGCTGCGTGGTCTGGGAGGCAGCATTCAAATCGAATCGCACCGGCGAAGCGTTCGAGCCGAGCAAGGAAGCGCGGCGCACACTAGCCACGAGCTTATCCACTTCAATAGTAGCGCGCGTCGTATAGGAGTCGGGCAGAAGCTGCTTGTAGTTGGGGAAATTACCCTCAATGCGACGATTGATGAACACGGTATCCTCGCATGTCACCACAATCTGATTGTCAGCCAGAGCGAGGGAGACGGGAGATTCGGTCTTGGGCAGCGATGCAATCTCCGAAAGGAACGAACCCGAGATGACCGCCTGGAACTCGTCGGCTGTCGCGTCGGGCAGGGCAGCATCGGTGATGGCAAGCCGATACGAGTCGGTCGCCACCATGCGCAGCACCCCGCCTTCCAGGGTGATGAGCACACCGGTGAGGATGGCGCGACTCTCGTCTTTCGACACAACACGCGATACGCGCTTCACCATCAAGGAGAACTGCTGGAACGGGATCTCAATACGCTGATGAGTCTCCACGCGGGGGAAGCCGGGGAAATCCTCGGCATTCAGCGCACGGATGGAGAACGACGAGGTGTCGCAGGTAATAAACGCCTGATCTTCGGTGGCCTCAACATGAACGGCGGCGTCAGGCAAGTTCTTCACAATCTCGGAGAACAGCTTGCCCGGGACTACCGTCCGCCCCTCCTCCTCGACAAGCGCTGCCACAGAGTACTGGATAGAGAGCTCCAGGTCGGTCGCCTGCAAAACGATCTTGTCACCTGTCGCCTCGATGAGGATGCCCGACAAGACCGGCAAAGTTGAACGGGTCGACACACCCTTCAACACGATCGAGAGGGCATTGGCAAGCTCGGTGCGGTTGATACTCAGCTTCACGACAGAACCTTTCCTTGGAGACGGGAAAATGCACACCACCGTAGTGATCTCACGAGAGTAAAGTGGCGATATTATACCGCTGCGCTTGCCGACTGCAGCATTCAAAGAAGAGGTTCCTCGGCAGAAGCATGGGCGCACACCAACGTGTCGATCACCCTCGTGGAGGGACGAAGCAAAGTTTCCACTTACCCAATGGTGGAAACTGTGGAAAACTCCACCTTTTCCCAGAACGAGGCGGGGGATGCGCGGTTTTCAACCTCAGTGGAAAACATCCTTCCTTGCCCACAGCAGCTAAAGAGCCGTTTAGAACCTTCTAAACCCACTTATAAAACCACCTGTGATCAGGTAAAATATATTCTCTTCATATTCAGGGATCGAAGTCTCATACCAATGTTCGCTCTTTACCCACACACTCTCTAAACGAGAGGAACTTCCTGTCAGATTCAACCAGAAAAGACAAGTTATCCCCTTTTGTCAAGAATTTTCTTCAAAGTTTTTCACCATGATGTCCTTTGCTCTCCCTCTGAGAATCCCCTTTTATTCAATGTTTTCCACTTTCGTTGAATTTTTTGTTCATAACTATGAATCTTGGTGAAAAACGCAGGTGAGTTATTGAAGAGTTTTCAACAAATACTGAACTAATGGTGGATTATTCACCACTGGCCATGAAAACAGCTGATAAGTTGCGTGCATTGCCTTGAAACACGGTACAATGGCGGTGAATTTCTTCCGAAAAACATTGAATACGAAACGGACACCACGGAACGAGATTGAACACCATGGAAACAAAGCCCCCTTCGCAGAGCCCCAACGCCCCCTTCGACTATTCGTTCGTCGATACGGTGGGAAACATCGCTATCTACGACGACCTGCTCAGCGGCCCGCGGGTCGTCAAAGTGCAACCGGCGGACACGGCAACTTACATCGAGTCTCTCGCCAGCGGAATTTACGAGTACGCCCGCGAGGCTGGGGGGTCTATCCCTTATACGGTCATCCGCGAGGTGTCGGAGAACTTCATTCACGCTCAATTTAAGGAAGTGCTCGTCACAATCCGAGATCATGGTAACACCATCAGTTTCGCCGACCATGGGCCTGGCATCCCCTCGAAGGAGAAAGCCCAGATGCCCGGATTCTCCTCCGCAGTTGAGCCGATGCGAAACTACATTCGCGGAGTAGGATCGGGGCTCCCCATCGTGCGGGAGTATCTCGAATCCTCTCACGGAACCATTACTATTGAGGACAATCTGGGGACGGGGGCCGTCGTCACGATCAGCCTCGCCCGAGGAGCCGACGAGGAGCTCGAGGAGCCCTTCGACAAGAGCGGCCTCGGCCGGCAAGATCCGTTCCAAGCTCCAATCCAGGCTCCGATGACCCCCTACGGTGCGCCGCAGGCCGGTGTGCCCATTCCGGAAGCCAGCGGCAGCGTGTTCCCCGCGCAAACAGTGGCGCCGGCCTATCCCTATAGCGCGCCGGTCACTTGCCCGCCGACATCTCCCTACCCCGCAGCGGGCAATCCCTATGGCACGGCAGCGGCGCAGCCTTACCCCCAGGCCACCTACCCCCCGACCGCTGGACAACCCTACGGTGCGGCACCCTACCCCGCACCCTACCCCCCTTACGGCAGCGCGCCGGCTTACGGCCAGGCGCCCCCAATGCCCGCACCGGCGCTGAACGAGAAGGAGCGACTGTATTTGAAGATGCTCGCCTCTGAAGGGCCGCTCGGACCCACCGAGATGGCGAAGCTCACTGACGGCAAGCCAAATACCGTATTCTACGCCTTCGAACGGCTCGAGCAAGCGGGGCTGATTCAAAAGATGGGCAAGCAGCGATCGCTGACGCCCTACGGCCAGCAGGTAGCCCAGAACCTGTAGCAACGGCCCGAGCGTTTGTTTTTGCTAGAATAAACTGCACGCGTCTTGCCAAGCAGGCAGACAGCAACGGTAAAGGGAACAAGTATGGACAGCGAGAAACTCAATGAACAGTGGAGGGCCATCAGCGCCCAAGTGAGCTCTTATGCCGACATGGACGCCTCCCAGGTGAGCGCCTTTTTCTCGCGTCTCGAACCCCAGGCTATGAGTGACTCCTTCCTCATGTTGACCGCCGACAACGATTTCATCAAGTCGTGGGTCGAACAGCATTACGTCGAGCCCATCCAACGAGCGCTGCGCGACTTGACGGGCGTTCAGTTCGTCGTGGCCGTAGCAGTGGACCCGACCCAAGAAGCCCGAAAAGCCGCATCGGCAACCGTAACCGCGCCCGCCGCCGGCAACGCGGCTACGGCACCGGCGGCAGGTGCGGTTACGACACCGGTAGTGCCCCCCGCCCCGCCCGCAACGGGCGCGGCCGCAACACCGGCAGTGCCCCCCGCGCCGGCGCCGGGCCAGGCAGGGGCGCTTGGGCGGGCAACACCCCTCCCACCCTCTTCCCCTATGGGCACCGCTCCGCTGTCGACAGCCCCCCAACCTTATATGCCCCCCTACGATGAAGCGGCCGTGATCGACCATTACTCTCCTCAACCAGCGCCAGAAGCCGCAACAGGGGGCGCCTCAAGACCCAGCTGCTCCACTTCCTCGTTGACCTTCGGCAACTTCGTCATTGGGGATTCAAACCGCATGGCCTACTCCATGGCCGTCGAGGTAGCCGAATCCCCTGGCCGCAGCCCGCTGAACCCCCTGTTCATCTATGGAAAGAGCGGATTGGGCAAAACTCATCTCATGCGGGCGATTCAAAACTACATTGAGGAAACACGGCCGGGCATGCGCACGGTGTACGCCGACTCGGCCGACTTTCTCTCCAAGCATGTCGAGGCGGCGCGGGCTCACGACCGAGAGAAATCGAGTTACAAGGATTTCAAGACCTACTACGAGGAAGCGGACGTACTGCTGATCGACGACGTACAGTACCTGCAGGGGAAAACCCAGACCCTCGATATCGTCTTCCAGCTGTTCAACACCCTCACCGCCCAGGGGAAGCAGGTTGTCCTCTCGGCGGATCGCATGCCGAAGAACATCGGCATCGACGAGCGCTACTATTCGCGTTTCTCCGCTGGCGGAGTGATTGACATCCAGCCACCCGAGATCGAAACGAAGCTCGGAATTGTCAAATCGTTCGCCGACGAGTACAGCCGGAGCGAGGGGTTGGGCAACTTCACCCTGGCCAGCGATATCCAGATGTACATCGCCGAGAATTCGAGCTCCAACATCCGCGAGTTGAAAAGCGCCGTCACCAAGGTCATCTACCAGATGATGCTGTTCAACCGTGCAGACATGACCGTCGAGGAAGTGCGCACGCTCCTGGAGAATCACTTTTCGGGGGGACCGTCGCGGAACCTCTCCATTGAGGACATCCAGCGTGCTGTTGAATCGTTCTTCAAGGTGAGCCGAAGTGACCTCGTGGGCCCGAAGCGTTCCCGATCGGTCGTGTACCCACGTCAGATCGCTATCTACCTATGCCGGCAGCTCCTCGATCTGCCCTATAACGATATCGGAAAGAAGTTCAACCGAGACCACTCCACCGCCATGCACTCGGTAGCCAGCGTCGAGGAGATGCTGAAGGACAACCGAGGCGTGCAGGAGGAGATTGAGGCACTCCAGAAGATCATTAGCGAATACAGTGAGTAAGCGGTGCGTAGAAGGCGAATTCACACTGGAAAGGGTGGGCATAACTCCGGTTTTATCCACGACGGGAAAGAGGGCGACGGGCCGGATTTCCCAAAATAGTGGATTGCAGGTACAGGAAACGAACGGGTTTGGCACATACTGTTTCCTTGATCGACCTGCGAGAACAACAAGTTCTCAGCCAATCCACCATGCTTATTACCACCACTATCCTTTTAAGAAAGAAAAGGAGCAAAAGCTATCCCTCTCGATGTGAGTGTTCGGGTAAGGTGGAAGACGTTACATCGACACGTTCGCCGACGGGGTTTAATAGCCTTTACGATTTCACCGAGAGTTCCCCGTTGACAGGGTTTGTCTGTGGTATATAATTTGAAAGCTATTCTTTGAACCATGAAAGGGAAAGAAAACAATGAAACGCACCTATCAACCGAACAAACGCAAGCGCGCCAAGTGCCACGGCTTCCGTGCCCGCATGTCCACCAAGGGCGGCCGCGCTGTTCTCGCTTCCCGTCGTGCTAAGGGGCGTAAGCGTCTCACCGTCTAAGGAAGAAATCAGGCGTGGAAACTATCACCTCCAGCACTGAAATCTCCCAGCTCTTTTCCTCTGGTAAGCGGATCAAGACACCGTATGTGACGTTTATCGTAGGAGAGCGGGCCTCGGACACACAACGAGGTGCAGACGAGCAACACGACCAGTGCGGTCGTGTTGCTTTTATTGCAGGAAAGAAGTTGGGCAATGCAGTGTGGCGCAATAGTGCTAAACGGCGTATGCGTGCCCTCTGCGGCGAGATGGGGGGTCCCTGGCCGGGAAAAGACGTTATTTTTCTCGCGCGGGGAGCAGTGTGCAGGGCGTCTTATCAGGATGTTTCACGAAGCTGCGAGCAGGTGCAGCGCCGATTGGAATCCTGTAGGGAGGACCGTGCCCATGAAGAAGGTCGTTGAGGTTGCAAAGAAGGTTCCGACCTTATTCGCCGTAGGCCTCATCATGTTCTACCGTATGGCTATATCCCCCCTGCTTCCGCCTGCCTGCCGGTTTGTTCCTACCTGCTCGGAATACGGCCTGATCGCTTTTAAGCGCTATGGTTTCCGCAAAGGGTTTGTGCTGACGGTGAAACGGATACTAAAATGCCGCCCCGGCGGCCCCTGCGGATACGATCCCGTGCCGTAGGTCGTCGGATTAAGAAGGGTTGAAACACTATGTGGGATATCTTCAAGGACTGGATCTTCGATGTCATTCAGTTCTTCTACAATTTCTGCCATGACTGGGGCCTCGCGATTATCATCGTGACGATCATCTTCCGCATCATTGTGGCCCCCCTGATGCATAAGCAGGCGAAGTCCAATTACGCTATGCAGAAGGTTCAGCCGAAAATCCAGGCTCTAAAGGATCGCTTTCCCGATGACCCCACGCGCCAGTCTCAGGAGATGCAGAAGATCTACGCCGAGATGAAGTTCAACCCTCTTGCTGGTTGCTTGCCCATGTTGCTGCAGATGCCGATCTTCATCGCTTTGTTTCAGGTGCTTCGCGAGATGGGCGATCGTGTGGGGGAAACGAGCTATTCGTTCTACAACCTTGTCCCCAACTTGGTTCAGACGCCATCTGGAGCCTTTGCGGAAGGGTTCGGGACCTTCATCCCCTATCTGATCCTCATGGTGATTTTCGCTGGTGCAACGTTTTTGCCCATGGTTCTCCAGCAGCTTAAGACAGAGAACACCCAGCAGAAGAATCAGACGCTCATGATGGGCGGCATTATGTCCATCATGATGCTCTGGATCTCCTGGGGTTCCCCCGCTGGCGTGCTCTTGTTCTGGGGCGCCTCCTCGGTTATCGGCATTGGCCAGAACCAGTTGACGCTTGCTCGTTGTCGTGCACAGGACAAGAAGCGCGAGGAGGAGGAAGCGCTGGTGGTAAAACCCATTGAGGTCAACGTGGAGCGCAAGGAGAAGAAAAAGCGCCCTAAGAAGAAGCGCTAAACCCTATTGTTTGAGAGCATGTTTCACGTGAAACATGCTCTTTTGTTTGCCCGCAGATCCAAGGCTTCGCTGCGGAGTCGTTCGAAGAGGAAAGGAGCTCCTTATGGTCGAAGAATTCAATGAGGATACGGAGATTACCGAGGAGGCTGTAGTCGAGGAGTCTTCCGAACAGGAGGAAGCAGCTGGTTCCGATGGAGACGAATTGGTTGTCACCGATGAGATGCTCGACAACATTGCCGATACGGCTATCGCAGCGCTTCAGGATATCCTCCGTTACTTCAATGTCGGCGAAGTGACTATCGACGAGTACGAGGGCGACGAGGGAGAGCTTATCCTCGATATTAGCGGCGATGACATGGCTGTTCTTATTGGCCGTCACGGGAAGACACTCGATGCGCTGCAGTTTATCGTGTCTATGATCACTGTGCGAACCATCGGGTTCCGTTATCCGGTTGTTGTTGACGTTGAAGGTTACAAGAACCGGCAGCGTCAGAAATTGGAGTCGATCGCTCACTCCTCAGCCAACCGCGCAGCAAGTCAGCATCGCAAGGTTGGGCTTCGTCCGATGACTCCCTATGAGCGCCGCATTATCCACATAGCTCTGCGTGACGACGACCGTGTTGAGACGGTCTCTGAAGGTGAGGGGTCTGCTCGGCACGTGGTTGTGGTTCCCTGCTAACCTCGTCTTCTTTCAGCGAGTTTTCAAGGGAGCGCCCCGTTGGACGCTCCCTTTCTTTTAGAATTGATGTTCTTGATACTCGAGAGGAGGAGCTTGCTATGGATTTTGCTCGCGCCGAGAATACTTCTCGCCGTTACCTTGATCTTATTCTAGAGGCAAACAAGAGGACGAATCTCACGCGTATAACCTCTCGTGAGGAAGCTGAAATCCTTCACCTGGAAGACTCCTGGGTGGGTCTACCTGAGATCAACCGAGCCCCTGCCGGCCGTTATGGCGACTTAGGGTCCGGTGGAGGTTTTCCCGGGGTGCCTATAGCCTTGGCAACAGGACGCGAGACTGTTCTTGTGGACTCCGTTAAAAAGAAGATGGCTATTGTGGACTCAGCTTTGGATGAACTTGGAATTGGCGAGCAAGTATCTACGTACCGTGGGCGCATTGAGGAGTTGGCGCTATCTCAGCCACAGTCGTTCTCCGTTCTGACTGCCCGCGCTCTCGCCCGACTTGGTGCTCTTCTCGAATTGGCTTCCCCATTGCTCGTGAAAGGGGGAGTTCTCGTCTGCTATAAAGCACAATTATCCGAGGAGGAACTCAAAGAGGCCCGATGTGTCGAGAGTATGCTCGGCATGCGCTTGATATCGATACGAGAGGTGATGTTGAGTGACGGGGAGACCAAGCGCACTATTGTTGCTTTTGAAAAAGTGGGTAAGTCGCTCGTCAAGCTACCACGTCGGATTGGAGCGGCGCAGAGAAATCCCCTCAAGCCGCAGAAGTAGTGTTTCACATGAAACATTACTTCTCCCTATAGACGATAAGAGGGCTTCTCCCGTCAATGGCGATGCTATACTGTCAGGCATTAAAGGAAGGAGGTTCCTGTGGGATTCTTTGATGGTCTAAAACGAGAATCGAAACAAAATCAGGCTATCGACGCCGCGCGCGCTTCCCAGGAGCAAGATGCTGTCCCTCCTCTAGAAGAGGAGACTTCTTATCTCGAGAGGGATATTGAAGAGGTTGAGGTTCAGATCCGCGAACGGGAAGGCTCCTCTTATGAGGCGATACCGATGCAGCCTCTTAAGTCGTACAAGGACAAGGCTCCTGTTCGCCATGTGATTGGCAATACGAAGATTGTTGCCATTATCAATCAAAAGGGCGGAGTTGGTAAATCAACGACGGCTATTAACTTGGCGGCAGCCCTCGGTGAGATGGGAAAGCAGGTTCTCCTTGTCGACCTTGACCCGCAGGGCAACTGCTCAAGCGGTCTGGGTATCGAGAAGAGCTTGATTCAACAGTGCATATATGATGTGTTGCTGAATGACGTCCCCATTGAGGACGTCATCATTCCCGATATTACCGAGGGAGTGGATATCGCTCCTGCCACCATCAATCTTGCCGGTGCGGAAGTAGAGCTTGTAGCCGAGATGGCCCGAGAGAATCGATTGAAGGATGCTGTCGGGAGTATGCGCGGCCGTTATGATTTTGTCTTGGTTGATTGCCCTCCTTCATTGGGTTTGCTTACGGTAAATGCATTGGTCGCAGCGGATAAGCTGCTCATTCCTATCCAGTGCGAGTTCTACGCTCTTGAAGGTGTGACAAAACTTCTTGAATCAATGAAACGTGTCAAATCTCGGCTTAATCCGACGCTCGATATCTATGGTATCTTGCTGACTATGTATGACAGCCGGACAACGTTGTCTAAGCAGGTTGTCGATGAAGTGCGTGAATACTTCGGGCGCTTGGTGTTTTCAACCCCCATCCCGCGCACGGTTAAACTGTCTGAGGCTCCGAGTTTTGGTCAGCCGATCACTCAATACGATCCGAAGGGGCGTGGCGCCCTCTCTTATATCGAGCTTGCGAAGGAAGTGATTTCACGTGGCTAAGCCTGAGCGTCGTGGCGGTCTCGGCCGTGGATTGGGGTCGTTGCTTCCCGGTACCTATGATTCACCTGCGCCGGCGGCTCCGGCTCCGGAGCGTCAGCGAGTAACGATTGAGGTCGAGGAGGAGGCTGCTCGTGAGGCTCCTGTGTCGACTCGTCCAGCTGCAATTGCCATCGAGGAGGAGTTGAGCGGGGTTGTTCTCTCGGAGCCAATTCCCCGTGAGGTAGTGTCTTTGACTGATGTATCGGACGCGGTCGATGACTCTGATAGGAGTACTGACGAGGTTCCGATTGAAAAGATCGCTCCCAACCCCGATCAGCCGCGCACGCAGTTCAAGAAAGAGGAGATCGAAGAGCTCTCGAACTCTATCGAGAAAGATGGTCTTTTGCAGCCGATACTCGTTCGCAGAATGGACGACGGGACGTATCAGATCATCGCTGGTGAACGCCGCTGGCAGGCTTCTAAAGCTGCCGGTCTCGAGAAGGTTCCTGTTCGCATCAAAGATGTCGATGACAATCAGGCTCTTGAGCTTGCCCTGATCGAGAATATTCAGCGAAGCGATCTCAATCCCATTGAGGAGGCTTACGGTTATCGTCGACTGATGGAACGGCGCTCCATGACGCAGGCTGAGGTGGCTCAAGCAGTCTCTAAGGGTCGATCCACTGTGGCAAATGCGCTACGTTTGCTTGATCTTCCCGAAGAAGCACAGCAGCTTTTGTATGAGGAAAAGATCACAGCGGGTCACGCTCGCGCTATTCTTTCGGTACCCACTGCAGAGGGTAAGGCGAAGCTTACGGAGAAAATTATCGAAGGGTCGCTCACGGTACGCGAAGCAGAAAATCTCGCTCGGCTCCTTTCCGGTAAGAGAGATGCTTCGTCATCAACTGCGCGCCCCTCTCTTCCTCCGGTGTACAAGACGGTGGCGAGAACGCTCCGAGAAACACTTAAGACCAATGTTCGCGTGAAGTCTGCTAAAGGGAAAAACAAGATCGAGATTGAGTTTAAGGATGAAGAGGATCTCCAGCGGCTCATCCATGAGATTCTTGGAAGCGAAAACGATTAAAGAGAAGTTTTCGCCATGTAAAGAAGGAGGCTGTTTCACGTGAAACAGCCTCCTTCTTGTTTTCCCATGGGTTAATGGTCAAGAAATTTGTTTTACATAACCTGGATATTGTGAGATGTTTCACGTGAAACAAGCTTGTTCTTCAACTGCCCGCAAGCCCCTGCGATATCGCTTCCCCGAGACTTCCTCATGCTTACCTCGATGGAATGGCGTTCCAGCTCATTGGTCCAGTGCCCGATAGTTTGCATGCTAGAGGGTTGATAGGGAGCCCCCTCAACGGCGTTCATGGGAAGAAGGTTTACATGGCAGAGAAGGCCCGAGCAGAAGCGGATAAGAGCCTGAAGATCCGCTTCGGAGTCATTTACCTTCTGTATGAGAAGGTATTCGAGGCTCACGCGCCGACGGGTTTTCTCAATATAAGATTCCAGGGCTTTCTTCAGAAGCGGGAGCGGTTGTTGGGAAACGCGCGGCATAAGCTGATCCCTTGTTTCCTGGACGGCTGAGTGCAGAGAGACAGCAAGGGTGAACTGCTCGTGCTCGAGGGAGAGCCGATGGATTCCATCAATAAGGCCGCAGGTGGAAATGGTGATATGTCGCGCTCCAATATTGAGGTTGTCAGAGGCATTCATGAGCTTGAGGGCGTCAATCACTTCCTCGTAATTGAGAAAAGGCTCTCCTTGGCCCATGACCACGACGTTACTCACTCTCGCGTCGAAGTCTTTCTGAACCAGCGACACCTGTTGGATGATCTCGGAGGCAGATAGGTTGCGGCCAAGTCCCTCTTTTCCGGTTGCGCAGAAAGAGCAAGCCATAGGGCAGCCCACCTGTGATGACACACAGACGGTGAGACGGCTCAAGAGGCCGCTCTCCTTGAAAACGGGCATCCCCACTGTTTCGACGAGAAGACCGTCCTCTAAGCGCAAAACATATTTTCGCGTCCCGTCAGCTGAAATCTGCCGGTCGAAAACAGATAGGCCCTGCGAGGGAAAGGCTTGAGCGAGCTTGTCTCGCACAGCCCGCGGAACGTTCGTCATGGCATCAACGGAGGGACAGTGATGCTTGTGGATCCATTCGTAGACCTGCTTCGCTCGAAACCGGGGGAATCCCCAGGTTTCCATAAGCGTGGTTAGCTCATCGACGGAGAGTTTTATAAGTTGGTTGTTCATGGGCCCATTATAGACAATCGACCCTCTGATATACTCTATCTCAGATATTCTTCGTCTTGAAAGGTGCACGCATGGCTCAAACTGTAGATCCTTCGTCGATCCGTGTGGCGCTGCTGGCTGGCGGAACAAGCGGCGAGCGCGAGATTTCCCTCGCTTCGGGTGAGGGTGCCGGTGAGGCACTCCGGGCGGCCGGCTTTATTGTTGAGGCTTTCGACCCCGCTTCGAGGGAAGACTTGAAGAAACTTATCGATGGAAACTTCGACGTTGCGTTTCTCTGTCTTCACGGCAAGGGGGGAGAGGACGGGTGCCTCCAAGGTTTCCTAGAGACGATCGGGCTTCCCTACACAGGGCCGGGGGTGTGGGCGAGCGCGACGGCGATGAACAAAGCCAAGTCTAAGCTGTTTTATCTTCAGGCAGGTATTCCCACAGCTCCTTTCACATACCTTGAGCGCGGAGCGGCGTACGATGCGGCGAGCATTGCTGAGAAAATGAATGGGCAATGTGTGGTGAAGCCGGCAACTGAGGGAAGCGCTCTTGGCATCTATATCGTCGAGGGCGCGGCGGAGATTGCCAGCGCCATAGAAGCCGTGCACGAGATTGATGACCTCGTTGTCGTCGAGAGATTTATTGAGGGCACGGAGATTACCGTTGCTGTGCTCGGAAACGAGGATCCGCATGCCCTCCCCATCATCGAAATCGTGCCTCGTGGTGAATTCTATGACTTCGATTCAAAGTATGCTCCCGGGGGATCACAGCATATTTGCCCTGCTCGTCTTGATGAGAAGACAACGGCCTATGTGCAGGATCTGGCCGAGAGGGCACACAAAGCCCTTGAGTGCACTGGCGTTTCGCGTTCGGACTTTATCTTGGACGCTGAAGGGACGCCGTGGATTCTCGAGACCAATACGATTCCCGGCATGACCGCCACCTCTCTGCTTCCCGATGCCGGCCGCGCGGCGGGTATCGAGTTCCCTGAGTTGTGTACCAGGCTGATTGAAAGCGCCCTTGCTGGTCGCTAATCCTTGGGGAAAGAGAAGGCCCGAGGTTCTCCTCGGGCCTTCTTGCCTGTGTCGCTCGCCTGTTAGAAGACGCCGCATGCCTTCAGGCCGAATACGATAAGAGCGACAAGGCCGAGCATGAGGGCCCAGCTGAGAAAATAACAGCCCTTGTTCCCTTTGCGGCCCTGCTCCACAAGTCCATCCGTGAAGGAACGCTTCCGCTTGAGAATGGCCATGCCCTTCCTCTTCTCAGGCATCGGCTCGCGATTGCTGGGAAGCCACTGCCCCCGGCTTTCGATGATCTGATCGACTGCACGCCCCTCGAAGTCTACTTGGGGGCGGATTCCCTTTCCCATAAGGTTCGCAATACCTTGCACGAAGGGCTCGAACACTGCCTTTTCCCGGGGGGTGTAGCCGAGCACCGCAGCCTGACCCCAGTATTCGCCCGGTTCAGGCTGTTCGGAAAATGCCACAAATGAGAGAATTGCCACCAATGTCATATCCTGGGCCTTTTTCAGGCTCAGCTCGCGGGAAAAGCCGGGGTCGAAGTGTCCGACGCGCGCTCCAAAGCGGTTGACCATCCAGGCCTTGTGCTCGCCTTCCTCGAGTACGCAGTCGATGGTGTATTCGTCGCCTACCAGGTTGTCAGAGCCGAGAAGTGCCGCCGCTTCTTGGCGAGATGCCGTTCGAAATGTTTGATATGTACCAAAATAGCGTTCCATAGCGTTCTTTCTGATCGGGCTGATACAATACCGTGAGTTGTTGAGCACACCATAACCGACGCCCGCGTCTCTTGGAACACTCGTATGGACGAGGTTCCTTTTTTTCGGCACCAAGGGCGAGCCGCGAAGATAGGCACCATCATGATTCGAGATACCACCCCGCTCGAAAGCCAGCTGAAAGACTTCATTACCGACGGAACCCCCGAGGACGTTGTTGCCTTGTACGAAAGTCTCCCGCGTCTTGCCCGCGAAGGAGAATTCGGCGTATTCGACGAAAACGTCGTGGTGCTCGATACCGAAACGACCGGGTTTTCACTCAATCACGACGAGCTAACCCAGATTGCCGCTGCTCGTGTGGAAAGAGGGGAAATCGTCGAGTGGTTCACGACGTTTGTTAACCCCGGTAAGCCTATCCCGGAAGAAGTGGCCCATCTTACAAACATCCACGACAGTGACGTGGCACACGCCCCCAGCCCCTCCGAGGCTCTCGCGCAACTGGCGGCCTTCGTGGGTGATGCTATTGTTGTGGCTCACAACGCCGAGTTCGACCGCAATTTCACGACTAAGCATCCGGCGGGGTACCCTCTGTTGGAGAACACTTGGGTCGATTCCCTCGATTTGTCTCGCATCGCGTTGCCGCGTATGAAATCCCATCGACTCATCGACTTGGTGAAGGCGTTCGGGCAGGTGCGCTCCACCCATCGTGCCGACGAGGATGTGGCTGCTACCTGCGCGTTGCTGCGTATTCTGCTGGCTGCGGTAGACGTTATGCCCCCTCAGCTGCTTCGCGAAATTGCCGCGATGGCTACGCCCGAGCAGTGGCCCACGGTTGTCGTTTTCCAGTATTTCGCCCAGATCCACACCCCTGAGGGTGAAAAGCCCCTCCCCTTTTCCCTGCGCTCTCTTCGACGCGAGCGGGTTGCCCGGCTCGATTTGCGTCCTCTGAGCGATGCCTCAGAGGTCCCTCAACCGCTCGTCTTCCCCACAAGCGATACGGTTTCCCAAGCATTCGCTCCCGACGGGGCGGTGGGGTCTATGTATCCCGACTACGAGCAGCGAGAAGAGCAGGTCGCCATGGCCGAAGCCGTTCGCAGCGCCTTCGCCCGCTCGCAGAACCTCATGGTGGAGGCCGGTACGGGGGTGGGGAAGTCGATGGCCTATCTGCTTCCCTCAGTTATTACCGCACGGGACAACAAGATCAACATCGGTGTGGCTACCAAGACCAACGCTCTGCTCGATCAGCTGATGTATCACGAGTTGCCGGCCTTGGAGCAAGCTCTCGGCTCGTCGTTTACCTATGCAGCGCTCAAAGGTTTCTCCCATTATCCGTGCTTGCACAAGATTGAGCGTGCGGTTGTGGAAGGTCCTCGGATGCGCACGATCGGCAAGGACGAGAAGCATCAGGCCCCCGCTCTTGCCGGCCTTTTGTCCTTTATCAACCAGACGGCTTACGATGATATGGACAACTTGAAGATTGACTTCCGGCTGCTCCCTCGTTGGGCTATTACGACGACCAGCCATGACTGCCTGCGTCGAAAATGTCCCTTCTTCGGCACGTCCTGTTTCGTGCACGGTGCCCGCCGTCGGGCTGAGGCGTCGAATATCGTAGTGACCAACCATAGCCTGTTGTTTTGCGATCTTGCGGCCGACGGAGGGCTGTTGCCCCCTATTCGCTATTGGATCGTGGATGAGGCCCATGGGGCCGAGCAGGAGGCGCGTCGTGCGTTCTCGTTGGAGCTCTCGGAGGAGAATATACTCTCCCTGGCTCGACGGGTTTCATCTGAGGAGTCGCGGAGGAACGTTTTTATTCGAGCTGAACGGAGCGTCGTTGTGACGGGGAGCGAATCCTCGACAACGCTCTTCTACGGTTTGACGGCTAAAGCGCGTAACGCCGGCGCGAGGTTCGCCGATTCCGCGCGGACATTCTGCGCGAGTCTTCCCAATCTGCTTTACTTTGAGGGCAATCGGCGCTCGAAGGGGTATGAGAACATCGATTTGTGGCTTAACGACGACGTGCGTGCCTCCTCGGTGTTCCAAGGGGTTGCCAGCGCTGCCCGCGAAATGGCCGCCGATGCAGAAAAGCTCGTTACCGCATGTCAGGAGCTTGTCGGCTATCTGGACGATATCGAAGGGGTTGCCGTTGTTCAGCGCGAGATCGCCGCTATCGCCATGGAGCTCAAGGAGATTCTCCAGGCGGTGGAGATTATCTGCGTGCAATGCCCCGAGCAGTATGTTTACGCGGCGAACCTGAACCGCAAGAATGACAAGTCCCAAAACAAGCTGGAAGCGCTTCTGCTCAACGTCGGCCAGGAGCTTGATTGGAGCTGGTTCGCGAACACTAATTCGGTGGTGTTTGCTTCCGCCACGCTGACCGTTGACGGGAAGTTCACGAGCTTCGCCCAGGCCATGGGCTTGAACACCAGCGAGCATTCCCAGGCCGACGAGCTTCTGCTTGCATCGAGCTACGATTTCGACAATCAGATGACCATCTACGTTGTCAGCGATATGCCCGAACCGAACGACCCGGCATATCTGCCCGCCCTGCAGCAGCTTCTCATAGGAGCCCATCGCGCCCAGCAGGGTTCTATGCTCACGTTGTTCACCAACCGTCGCGAAATGGAAAAGTGCTTCGAGGAGGTGCAGCCAGCCCTTAAAGAGGACGATCTGCGCCTGGTATGTCAGAAGTGGGGCGTTTCGGTAAAGGGGTTGCGCGATGATTTCATCGCCGATGAGCATCTGTCGCTTTTCGCCCTCAAGAGTTTCTGGGAGGGCTTTGATGCGCCGGGGGCCACGCTGAAGGGGGTAGTCATCCCGAAGCTGCCCTTCGCAAAACCGACTGACCCCCTGTCCTGCGAGCGCGCTGCCCGTGACGATGCGGCCTGGCGCCGTTACGTACTGCCCGCAGCGGTATTGGAGACCAAGCAGGCTGCAGGCCGCTTGATACGCAAAGCAAACGATAGGGGCATTCTCATTTTGGCTGACAAACGCCTGGTGACCAAGGGGTACGGAAAGACGTTTCTGCGCTCGATGCCGAGCCAGAACATTCGCTTCTGCTCGGCTGCCGAGATCATTGCGGATATCGAGCGGGCGAATCGGTAGGGCGTGCGGTTACTTATGGCGCGGAAGAAAACCCAACACGCCCTTCATATCAAGAGTCACACTCACGGCTCTTCGAATGAGATATCGTTCAGCGTGCTGGATGCCGCTCGGGAGGCGCGCGATGCGGAGAGTCGCGACCGTCGTCGGAGCACGGCGGGGACGGGTGGAATCTCCCTTTTTACGCTCGGATCTTCTCGGAAGCCTCGTTCGACTCCGACCAAGGGGCAGCACATCGTTCTTCCAGAAGGTGGCGCGTCCGCACAGCGGCGGGAAAAATCTTCGACCGCGGCGTTCTCCCCGCAGATAGAGCGCAAGATTCCTGGGGCTATTACCGCAGTGGTCATCGTTTGTGTGGTAATCGCCCTCGCTCTTACGGTGAGCCAGACCTTGCTGCAGGTAAATGTTCGGCAGACATCGTTTCGCGATCAGCTGATGTCCCAGATCAACGTGGTGAACACATGCGATCAGACCTTGATCCCCTTCGATAAACTCGTCATGGCGCAATACGATAAGGACCGCTTTTCCTCGACTGCCGCCGCTCCTCCCCCCTCGTTCGAAGAGCTTACGGAGTCCTATCGGGCGGTTGTGGGGGATATTGCTCCCTCTCGCACGCAGTTGGAGGATGCCATCGCGGCTTTGGAGGCGCTCGTGCCGTCGCTGTCGGACAACAAGGACAAGGAAGCCGCCCATCAGGCCATCACGGCGGCGCGGGCTCGTTTGAACATGCTCGAATCCGGTGTAGGCATCATCGATGAGTCGTTGATGGCGACCGAGGCCTTTGCTCAGACCCAAAAGGGGTGGAAGAAGCTGATCGACGCTGACGCCGCCGCTCGTGAGGCAACGAGCTTGCTGAGGGATATGAGCAAGGAGAACGTAAAAGCCTCGCTGGCCCGATCCTCTGAGGCGGTAACCCTCCTCTCCGAAGCTCATTCGCTGTTTTCCCAGGCTCATGAGGGGTATCCTTCCCTCGATCTGCAGGATCTCATCGACTACGCTGCCAAACGCGAGGAGGCGCAGAATACTGCGATTATGGCCGACCAGGCATACCTCGATCGTGACAAGGAGATGCTTGAGCAGCGCAACGCTGAGTACAACCGACTCGAGGAAGAAGCGGCAGCTTTGGCGGAGAAAATGGGCGACGATCCGGCTCAGAAGGTCGTCGACCTCTATAACGCCTCAATCGCCGAAAATGTGCAAAGCTACGATGCCGAGCGGGTGAAAGCTGGAAATGCTGATACGTTTCTCCGTGATTACTTGGGAAGCGTAAATGAATAGCGTATACTAGTAATAATTGTGTCAACTACAACCTCTGAGAACGAGGAAAGGCATCGGACATGGCCGACCTAAACGAACATGTTGCATATCTCTCCCAGGAGATCGGTCCGCGCCCGGCGGGTACCGAAGAGGAGCAGCGTGCAGCTCTGTATATTAGCGAGCAGTTCTCCAACGAAATGGGTCTGCTTACTACTATGGAAGATTTCCAATGCAACCCCGACAGCGGCCTGCCCCGTGCGCTGCTCTCGGGGGTTTCTGTTGCCGTAACTGTCCTGGCTGTGTTCCTCTCAGTGGCGGTTGTGCCAGCTATCGTCCTCGATATCCTCTGCATCCTGCTTATCGCTGCCGAAATTTTCGAGAAACCGATCCTCTCGCGCTTTCTCAATAGGGGAGTGAGCCAGAATGTTGTGGCGAAGTACGTCCCCCTCCGCTCCACGAATCGCTCTTCCCGCCGCCGCAAGGTAGTTATTGTGGCGAATTACGATAGCGGCAAAGTGCGTCGCGACCTATCCGACGGGGTGGTGTCTGCGTTGCCGGCGATCTATTGGATGGAATTCGCCGCTATGGCGATTATGCCCGTTGTGCTTCTCATTCGCTTCTTCATGGCTCCCGAGGGAACCGCGTTGGTGGCATTCGACGTGCTCCTCGGCGTTCTCTCCCTCCTCGCCGTTCTCCCGGTGGTGTCGTTCGTGCTTGAGAAGCTCGCCGACTACAACGAGGGTGCCAACTGCAACGCTTCGGGTGTAGCCGTCATGATTGAGGTAGCCGCTCGGGTGATGGCTTCCCGCGATCTGCCTGATATGGAGGAGCCTTCTATCCACGGTGAGGAAGCCGCCGTTTCGGCGGGGTTGGCACCGGAAGGGGCCGATCTGGTGTATAACGCCCCCTCGAACACTGATGAACTAGGCTCCTCGATGGAATCGGCAGCTCAGCGCCTCGCTGCTGCGAAGGCCGCTGTGGCCGCTCTCTCGGGCAAGCCGGTTGAGGAAACGCAGGTTGATGCTGCGGCGGCGTCTCCGGTGGAGGCTCCCGCGACGATCCAGGAGGATGCGTCTTTCGAGGAGACGGCGGAGCCTGTGGTCGACATCGCTGCGACTGTTGCCGAGCCGGTTGTTGCCCCCTCCATGGTTCCGACGTCCGCGCCGGAGCCCTCGGTGCCCGATTGGTTCAAGAAAGGCCAGGAGCAGGCAAAGAAGCCGAAAGTTGAAAAGCCTGCCCAGCGCTCGCGCTACGCTGCGGCCTTGGAACACGCCGAAGAGGAAATACACGCCCGCGCGACGGCGAGAAAAAGCGCTCCCGACGAGCTGAGCGAGCGTATGCGCGGGATGAGGGCCTCGGTCCAGGCTGCTTCAGCCGCTGCCGGCGCTACGCCGACAGGCGTCATTCCCGTAACCGTTGCCGAGCAGGTTCTCACCGAGGCGCCGGAGCCCGTTCCCTCCATCGGCGAGGCTGCTCCTCCCGTACCCACCTCGGAGTCCGTGGCCGCTCCTGCGGATGAGTCCGCGTCTGCCCTTATAGTCGATTCCGCGGCCACGCCCGTTGCTCCGCCCTCCGCGCCGGCCCCTGCGCCCGCCCACGCGGCACCTCGTGCAATTGCGGGCGATCCCGAAATTGCTTCGATTGGAGGAGTGCCCGACCCCGCCGCACCCGCGACTTCCGCTCCTTCCTCCGCGCCGCTTCAGTCTGCTCCGCCGGCTTCGCTGCCTCACGACGATGATCCCAACATCAGCGTTCGCGAGAGCCGCCGCCCCTTGACCGGCTCAATGTCCGCCGTGCCCGAGGTCCTTCCCGATCTTTCTGGAGTGCCCACTCCCGCTAATGCTGCATCCGAGGCTCCCGCCTCGCGCCGTCTGGTCATTCCCGCTGTTCAGGGGAGCCCTGCGGGCGAAGAGTCGGTCCCCGCTCCTTCGGGCCGCAAGCGCCGCGCCATTTCTCTTCCTCAGATCGGGGTATCCCAAGAGTTGCCGCGCATTTCGATGGACGAGCGACAGCAGGCGGCCCCCCTTGCCGAGGAGCGTCCCGCTAGCGACGGCCGCGTTCATGATTTGAGCGCCATTGTCCCGTCGGTGGCCCAGCAGGCCGCCGATCCCGCTGCGACCATCGCGACGCCTCAGATGGAGTCCGCCTTGCGCGGGTCAATGCCCTCGCTCGCCCAGACTCCCGCTGACCCCTCTCTGTCGGGGAGCATCAGCCTTGCGGGGTCTTTCTCCTCCATGGGAGCGACGGGCGCCGCAGCTCCTATTGGGGACGAGCTGCTGGAGAACGCCGCAGCCGATGACTTGTACGTGGAAGATATCGATGACACCGCTTATCGCGAGCAGGTAACGGAGACGGGGGCTATGGCCGGCCCAGGTTATGTGGAAATGCCCAAGAGCCGATTCGGTCGCCTGTTCGGACGCAAGCGCCGCAAGGAGCAGGTGCAGGAATCCACGCCCCAAGAGTGGCTCAACGTGGAAGATGATTTTGAGGCTCAGCAGGTCGGCGCCTCCCGTGGCGGCTGGGAAAGCTTCCGCCAGGAAGATGCCCCGAATGACCAAACGGTCGCCTTCACGCCTGATTACTTCGAGGAAGCCTTCTCCGAGGAGCAGGAGTTCGGCTACGAGCAGCCCCGCGGCCGCCGCCGCTACGAGGGCGGTGCCTTCTCCCTGGGGGAAGAGCCTGGCGATGATGTATTCGAGGAGGAGGCTCCTTCCGAACCCGTGAGCCCCTTCGCCGAGGGTCTTCCCGCTGATTTCGTCTTCGAGACCGAGGGCGCCCAGGATCAGATTGAGCAGTTCCACAGCCAGCGCGTCGATATCGAGGTGTGGTTTGTGGCGCTTGGAGCCGAGTTGGCCGGCAATGGGGGCATGCGCGCTTTCATGTACGCCCATGCCGCCGAGCTCAAGGGCTCCATTATCGTCGATTTGGAGGCCCTGGGCGATGGCGCCCTCTCCCTTATCGAGAAGGAAGGCACGTATTTGCCGAAAAAGGCATCGAGTCGTATGAAGCGCCTGGCTAAAAAAGCCGGACAGGCCGTGGGGCTGGCTGTGCCGTCGGAGACGATGGAATGGCGCAACAGTACCGCAGCCTATGCCCTGAAACACGGGCAGCAGGCGATGCATCTCGCTGGTATGAACGGCAAGAAGCCAGCCTTCTTTGCTCAAGCCGATGATGTGATTGAGAATCTCGATCCCGACAAGCTTGCCCTTAACAGCGATTTCGTGATGGAACTGCTCAAGCACATCTAGGATGCATTCCCGCGGAGCAGAGGCGTTTCATGGTAGAATCACTTCTCATCCGCCCCCGTAGCTCAGCGGATAGAGCGTCGGTTTCCTAAACCGTGCGTCGGAGGTTCGAGTCCTCTCGGGGGCGCCAGGTATACCAGAGGCAAGGGAGCCCCCTTGCCTCTTTTGCTGATAGGAAACGAGGGGCATCTTCTCTCGAATGTGGTTCGGGGGAGGTTTTCTGACGGTTCGCGGACGGCTCTACAGCGACAAGACGGTGGTTCGGGGGCGGCTTCAAGGGGGACTACCTGGGTACTGTTTGACGGTTTTGCGATGCTAGAGTCTTCCTGCGACCGAAGCAATGTGTGATTACCGTGGTGGACTGAGACAGCAGAAGGCTTCGCAGGAGGCGCTCTGATACACTATTCAGGCTATTCCTGCTCCGGTGTTGCCTTCACCAGCCCGGAGTCGTAGAGTCCAAAGGAGGTGAGCTGATGAAGGCTTATGAACTGCTGTTTATTGTTGCCCCCACGATCGATGACGAGACGCGCGCTGGCGTGATGAAGCGCATCGAGACCACGCTGGCCGAGGCCAACGGTGTTGTGGACAATGTCGACAACTGGGGCAAGCGCAAACTCGCTTATGAGATCAACGGTCTGTCTGATGGCGACTACACTCTCATCGATTTCCATGCTGATCCGCAGAGCATCGCCGAGCTCGACCGCGTGCTGCGCATCAATGATGCCGTGGTGCGTCATATGGTCGTCGCCCGCACCGATCGCGACTAGTTTGGAAATGGGCTCTCAAGGAGAGGCCCCCTGTGAGAAGAGGTAGAAATGAGCATCAACCGTGTGATCATCAGCGGCAATCTGACCCGCGACCCCGAGCTGCGCAACACTCAGTCCGGCATGGCTGTGCTGAGCTTCGGCGTGGCGGTGAACGACCGCCGCAAGAATCCGACCACCGGCGAGTGGGAGGATTATCCGAACTTTGTGGACTGCACTATGTTCGGTGCCCGAGCCAACAGCTTGTCCCAGTACTTGTCCAAGGGCACGAAGGTGTCCATTGAGGGCAAACTGCGGTGGAGCCAGTGGGAGCGCGATGGCCAGAAGCGAAGCAAGCTGGAGGTCATCGTTGATGAGATTGAATTCATGTCGAGCCGCAACAGCAACGGCGGGGGTTCGTCCTACGGCGGCGACACCTATGGGAATCAGGGCTACAGCACCCCGGCTCCGGCTTACAGTGCGCCCGCAGCTGCTGCTCCCGCGGCCCCGGTGATTGATGCCTCTTCTTCTGTGTACGATGATGACATTCCGTTTTAAGCGAAACGAAAGAGGTTAACATGGCCGATTACGCTAAGCAGCCTCGTCGTAAGTATTGCCAATTCTGCAAGGACGACGTGGAGTATGTCGACTACAAAGACACTCAAATGCTGCGCAAGTATGTTACCGATCGTGGCAAGATCAAGCCCCGTCGCGTGACTGGTGCCTGCACCCAGCACCAGCGCGACATCGCGGAGGCCGTCAAGCGCGCCCGCGTTATGGCTCTCATGCCCTATGCTGTGCCCGCCGTGAGCGGTCGTGGCGATCGCCGCAATCGCTAGGCGAAGGAGGAAACTATGAAGGTAATTCTCCTGAAGGAGCTCCATGGCAAGGGCGGCGAGGGCGACGTCATCGATGTCACCCGTGGATTCGCCAATAACTTCCTGCTCACCCAGGGTTATGCCGTGAAGGCCACCCCTGGCAACCTGAAGCAGCTGGAGGAGCGCAAGAAGAACATCGCCAAGCGCGAAGAGACCCGCATTGCCGATGCCAACGCCATGGCGGCCAAGCTCAACGACGCCACTGTGCGCGTTATTGCCCAGGTGGGCGAGGAGGGCGTGCTCTTCGGTTCTGTCACCGCCCCCATGGTGGCCGACGCTATCGCCGAGCAGCTCGATATCGAGATCGACAAGCGCCGCGTCGAGCTGGGCAAGCCGATCAAGATGGTGGGCACCTACGAGGTTCCCGTGGGCCTCTACCGCGACATCAAGGGCAATGTGACCGTGATCGTGGGCGGCGACGGTATGGACGAGGAGTCTGCTGAGGCCGTCGAGGCCTTCGACGAGGCCCTCGAGGTTGCCGAGACCCCCGCTGACGAGACCGTCGAGGTCGATGGCCAGATCGCTGCGGACGGTACGGTCGAGGCCGAGGTGACTGAGATCGAGGAATAGATCTCGCCCCGAGACCTTTCAATGGCCCTCGCTTGCGAGGGCCATTTTTTTATGAAAGTAAGGGGAGGAGAAGATGCGGGGAGGGGTGCCGCACCATCCGATTTTGTTTCTCGTGAAACACTTCACCCCTCGCGGACGTGCTGAGTAACGTTACAATGTACGAAACATCAAGAGAAGGAACCACCCCATGCCATTTCCCTCCCCCGACCAATCTCACCCCGAGCCCGCACCTCTCGCTCCTCAGGCGCAGCTTCCCCAGAACATCGAGGCAGAGCAGTCGGTGCTGGCGGCGTGCCTGCTGAACCACGAGGTGACTGAGGAAGCGGTCATGCGCATCAAGCCGGAGAACTTCTTCCGCCCGGCACACCGTATTATCTTCGAGGCAATCCAAGGGCTGGTGAACCGTCGCATTCCCGTCGATCCCATCTCCCTTGCCGATACGCTGAAGGCTCAAGGTCAGTTGGACGCTGTGGGGGGTCGTGCGTATCTTGCCGAACTGGCTGATAACACGTTCTCGCTGACAAGCTGGGAGCGCCATGTCGATATCGTCAAGCGCCAAGCTATCCTCCGCGAGTTGGTCTATGCCTCGGCGCAAATTAATGCGCTGGCCTACGACGCTCCCGACGATGTGAACGAGGTGGTCGAGGAAGCGGAGAAGATGTTGCTCAACGTGACCGAGAAGCGCGTGAGCTCCACCTTCCGCAAAATGGACGAGCTTGTGAATGAGGCCTACGAGCAAATCACCATCCTCGCCAATCAGAAGAATCACATGGTTGGCGTGCCGACGGGCTTCAAGGACGTCGATGATCTGATCCATGGTTTCCGCGGCGGCGACCTGGTCATCTTGGCAGCTCGTCCCGGTGTGGGAAAGACCTCCTTCGCACTGAATCTGGCCACCAACGCCGCAAAAGCGGGGGTTGCAGTCACCTTCTTCTCGTTGGAGATGGGCGCCGAGCAGCTGGTGCAGCGTATCCTGTGTTCTGAGGCCCGCGTATCGCTCTCGAAGCTGCGCAGCGGACTCATCGCCGAGGGAGACTGGGGTGCGTTGGCCGAGCATTCGGGAAAGCTCTCGCAGCTTGACTTCTATATCGACGACGCGCCGGGTCTGACGATCTTGGAGGCCCGGGCGAAGGCCCGCCGCGAGCTCCACGGCATCAAGGAGGGGCAGAAGGGCCTGATCGTCGTGGACTATCTCCAGCTCATGCAACCGAGTCCGGGTACGAAGAACAAGAGCACGAACGACCAGGTGGGCGAGATCTCCCGTGGATTGAAGATCCTTGCGAAGGAGATGAACATGCCGGTTATTGCGCTCTCGCAGCTCTCTCGCGCGGTGGAGCAGCGCGGCAAGGACAAGCGACCTATGCTCTCGGACCTGCGTGACTCCGGCTCCATCGAGCAGGACGCCGACATCGTCATGTTCATCGACCGTTCGATGAACGAGATCGAGGCGGAAAGCGAGAGTCGTCCCGATCTGGGTATGGCGAAGCTCATCGTGGCCAAACACCGCAACGGTGCCACTCGCGATATCGACTTGGCTTTCAATCCTGAATTCACGAAGTTCATGGACTTCATCGATGACTCGCGGGTCGGGTCTTTCTAGCCAGTGGGCGAGAAGCTGACATTCATCCACGCCGCTGATTTGCATATCGGTGCGCCTATTCGTGGGCTGCGGGGGCTCTCGGATGAGTGGGAGCGGCGGCTCATCGATGCGATACCCGCCGCCTGGGAGCGTGTCGTCGAGACGGCGATATCCCGACGCGTCGATTTCGTTATCGTGGCTGGGGATATCTTCGACTCGGTGCGCGCATCCTATGGCGACTATGTGCGTTTCTTCGCCGGTTTGCAACGCCTGGATGCTGAGGGCATTTGCACGTATCTTTGCACGGGGAACCACGATCCTCAGAGTGTTTGGCAAAAGGATTTCTTCGCCTTGCCCCCTTCGGCGACGATGTTAGCTGCCGATCGACCTGATTTCGCGCTTTTTGAGCGCGAGGGAAAGCCTGTCGCCATCATTGCGGGCCGCGGGTATCCGAACAAGGTGTGGTCTTCCCGCGAGAACATTGCAGCGGGATTAACGCGCCAGGCGGCCTTGTCCGCCCTGGGTTCGCGGGCTGAGGAGGCCTCTTTTGCCGTGGGGGTGCTCCACACGGGGCTCAATCTAGATCCGGTGAAGGCCCCCACCGACCCGGCTGCCCTGGCCGTCGCCGGCTTCGATTACTGGGCTCTCGGGCATATCCACCGACGGTATCAGGACAGCGAGGACGATCCGCGGGTCGTGTTCTCCGGTTGCGTGCAGGGCCGCGATATTCGCGAAACAGGTTCGCGTGGTGTGTACGTTGTAGAGCTTTGGCCTGGCGAGAGCCCTCGGCTTACATTCGTTCCGACCGCCTCCATCGTATGGGAGCAGCCTGAGGTAGATGTTTCCGACTGCCCCAACATCCCATCGCTCGTGAAAAAGGTGATGCGCGAACTCTTCGCCGTCAATGGCACCGTGTCCTGCGAGATGATGGTCACGCACATCACTCTAGTTGGGGAGACCCCTCTTTCAGAGGTGCTGTCGCGGCCGGGGGTTCTGGAGGATGTGAGGGCGTCTCTTAACGACTCCTACAGCGAGTTTTACTGCGACGAGCTCATCGACCGCACGCAGAGGCCGCGCGATGAAGAGGCCCTTCGCGCCGAGGGTATGTTTCCGGCGGTATTCCTTCGGACGGCCGAGACGTTCGCCTCTGACGTGGCGGGTCAGATTGATTTTCTACAGGAAGAATTTCTCGCGCGGGGAATTCCCCTGACCGCGAGTCTTTCCGAAAAGAAAGCCCGCCGTTTAACAGGGGAGGCATCCTCGCTTGTGCTCGAGCTGCTCGCTCAGGGAGGCGACGAGCGATGAGCGGCCCCCGTGTTTTCCTAGAATATCTGCGCCTCGGCCACTTCGGGGCCTTTCATAATTACACAGTCGGCCCCTTCGGATCGCAGCTCAACGTGGTGCTCGGTGCAAACGAGTCGGGGAAGACGACGCTTGCCTCACTGGTGGGGGGCATCCTCTTCGGGTGGGACAAAGGATCTCTTGCACGCAACGATTACCGACCGGAATATGGCGACCGCTCGGGCGCGCTGTTGTTCTCCGACGGCCGGACATTGGCCCGCGAGGGAGAAGATGCGCCCGTCACCGGCGCGGTCGAGCTGATGGAGGATATCGACAAAGACACCTTCCACACCATGTTCTCCCTCGACAGCGACGAGTTGAGGAGCCTGCGGAACAGCACCGATACGACTGCGAAGCTGCTGACTGCGAGCACGGGAACCGCCTCGTCTCCGGCCGCGGCCCTGGCACGCTTGAACACCCAGCTGGAATCCTTCACCGCCCCAGAAGGGGAGTGCTCGATTCCGCATCTGATTAAGCGGCGCAACGCTCTGCGCGAGCAGCAGCAGATTGCCTCCGATCAGGCCGACCGCTGGCGCGCCCACGATCGGGAGCTGCATGGGCTGACTGAAGAGCGGGAGGCCATGGCGGAGCGGGTTGAGGAAAGCCGGCGGCTTGTCGAATCGCTGGCCGCCGCCAAAGCGGCCGTCTGCTCTCTTGATGCCGAGCGCACGAAACTCACGGCGGAAATCGAGCGGTTGAACGTATCGCGCGACGAAGCCACCGCGGCCCTGGAGGAGCACGAGCGCGGCCTTGACGAGCGTCTTGTGCGGATGACGGGGAACGAGGACCGCTCTTTGCGCGATCGGCTGGATGTGTTGGCGGCCCAGCAGCAGCGGCTTGCCCATGCAACCGATGTGGCGCGCACCAACTACACGTCATCGGCGGCGGTGTACGAGGCGCTTCTCGAGACGGTGAACGAGGAAGAGGATCGCCGCAACCAACAGGCCGAGCGTCGCATCCAGGTGGCCTTTTGCGTGGTGGTGCCCGCAGTGCTGTTTCTGCTGGGCGTTCCCCTGTTCATCGAGGGTCGTGCCACGGCGTCGTTGAGCTATATGGCCATCGGGTTTCTGCTGTCGGTGTTCGCCTTCATCATGGTTGTGGCGGGTTTTGCGCTGCTGTTTCGGCCCGACAAGGCCGGCTCCGCCCGCAAACAGCGGTTTGAGGATGCCCAATGGGTCATGGTTCAAGACGCGAAGAAAATGGAGGCCTGCCAAGCCGAGGAGTCCCAGTTCGCGACACGCGTTGCCCATGAGCTGGCCGATGAGGGCCTCTCGCGGGCAGAAGGCTCGCTTCGCCAGGCACGAGTGCTGCTCGACGAGGCCCGCGATGCGCGCTCGGCTATGGCCCTGTGCCGTCAGCGTCAGCAAGCTGCGATTGTGCGCGCGGCCCAGGTGTCCGATCGCCTCGGCGAGATTGCCGCCGAGCGCGCCGCAGCTCTTGAGCAGGCGGGGTTGCCCCCGGACGCATCGCAGGTTGATGTGGATGGCGAGTACGATCGTCGGCTTCGCCAGCGGGCGGGGCTGCTCGAAGCGTTCGAGGAGATGAACCGTCGTGCTGGCGAATTGGAGGCCGTGCTTTCTCAGGCCGCTCGCTCGACCGAGTTCGATCGCTGCAAAATAGAGGTGCAGCAAGTGTGCACCCGACTCGACGAGGCGAAGACCGACTTCGGGCGGCTCCTGCTGGCGAAACGCATGCTCGAGGCGGCTCTGGCAACCTGGGAGGCCACCCAACAGCCCGAAGTGTACGCCCAGGCGAGTCGCTTGCTCGCGTTGATGACCGAGGGCCGCTGGGTCGAGGTGTCTCTGACATCCGAGGGCGCGCTGCAAGTGACCGACGCCGCCGGCATTGTCCGCCCGCCCGCGCATCTATCCCTCGGCACGTGCCAGCAGCTGTACCTCTCTCTGCGTATCGCCCTGCTCTCAAGCGCTGCCACTGTCGGCCGCTCCATTCCCGTGCTCGCAGACGATATCCTCGTGAACTTCGACGACCGTCGTCGATTGGGGGCCGCGCGGGCTCTCGTTGAGCTATCCCAGCATCGTCAGGTCATCCTCTTCACGGGCCACGAGAGCGTGGCTCGGGCATTGAAAAAGGCGGCCAAGCAGGCCTCATCTCCCGCGGTGCTCATCGAGTTGTGAGCGCCTGCTCCGTCGGGGGAGCGCCCGGCGCAGTTGCCCGTCTTCGCCTCTTGTACGGCTCGGAGCTGTACTATACTTACATCTTCGAGCAAAAGGCTCTCGACGAAAGGACGCAGCATGCCCAGCACAGTGCTCGTCGGCGCCCAGTGGGGCGACGAAGGCAAGGGTAAGATCACCGACCTCATCGCCAGCGACTACGATTACGTCGTGCGCTTCCAGGGGGGCAACAACGCCGGTCACACCGTCATCCACGGTGACAAGAAGCTGGCGCTGCATCTCATGCCTTCCGGTGTGATGTACGAGAATGCCGTGCCCGTTATCGGCAACGGCGTGGTGGTGGATCCGGGCGTGTTGGTGAAGGAGATGGCCATGCTGGAGGCCGAGGGCATCTCTTGCAAGAACCTGCGCATCTCCAACGACGCGCATCTCATCATGCCCTATCACAAGGACCTCGACGGCGCCGATGAGAAGAGCCTCGGCGACAAGAAGATCGGCACTACCAAGCGCGGCATCGGCCCGTGCTACCAGGATAAAATGGGTCGCAAGGGCATCCGCATGCAGGACTTGTTGGACGAGAAGATCTTTCGCCTGAAGCTCGAGGCGGTGCTGGCCCAGAAGAACCCCATCCTGGAGAAGATCTACGGTCTGCACACCTACACCGTCGAGGAAATCTGCGACGAGTACCTGCCCTACGCGCGCATCCTCGCTCCCTATGTGTGCGAGAGCGCCCATATGCTGAACACGGCCCTGACCGAGGGCAAGTCCATTCTCTTCGAGGGGGCCCAGGGCACCCTGCTCGATATCGACCACGGCACCTATCCCTTTGTCACCTCGTCTTCCTGCTGCGCCGGCGGTGCGGCCACGGGCACCGGTGTGGGCCCTGCGGCCATCGATCGTGTGCTCGGCATCCAGAAGGCCTACGTTACCCGTGTGGGCGAAGGGCCTTTCCCCACGGAGCTGAAGTTCCCCGAAAACGGCGGCGAGGGGCAGGACGCCGAGGACGGCGAGCTGCTCTGCGCGGAGGGTCACGAATTCGGCGTCACCACGGGCCGCAAGCGCCGCTGCGGTTGGTTCGATGCCGTCATCGGGCGCTATGCCGCTGAGGTGAACGGGCTTACGGATGTGGCCCTCACCAAGCTGGATGTGCTGTCGGCCTTCGACACCATCAAGGTGTGCGTGGCCTACGAGTGCAACGGCGAGCGCTACGACTACTTCCCCATGCAGCAGTCGGTGCTGCACCACGCGAAACCCGTCTATGTGGAGCTTCCGGGCTGGAAAGACGAGGACATTACCGGTTGCCGCTCCTACGCGGAGCTTCCTGAGAACACGCGCGCCTACATCGAGTACCTGGAAGAGGTCTGCGGCGTGCCTATGAGCATCATCTCGGTGGGTCCCGACCGTGATCAGACCATCCTGCGCGACGTGTGGATGAGGGAAGATTAGCCCCGGGTTTCCTGGAAAGAGCGAAAGGAACGAGCGTGAACATTCTGGTTTTAGGTTCGGGGGGCCGCGAACACGCCATCGCGTGGGCTCTGCGCAAGTCGCCGCAAACCGACGTGCTCTACGTGGCCCCGGGCAACGGCGGCACGGCTGAAATTGCCGAGAACGTAGACCTCGACATCGCCGACACCGAGGCGCTGCTCAGCTTTGTGCACGAGCGGAAGATCGGTCTCGTAGTCATTGGCCCCGAGGCGCCGCTTGTAGAGGGCGTGGCCGATGTCCTGCGCGCCGACGGTGTGCCAGTGTTCGGGCCCAACGCCGACGGTGCCCAACTCGAGGGCTCGAAGGCCTACTCCAAGGAGTTTATGGAGGCTAACTCCATCCCCACCGCCGCCTACGGCCGTTTCAGCGATGAAGCCGCCGCGCTCGCCTACGTGCGCGAGCAGGGCGCACCCATCGTCATCAAGGCCGACGGCTTGGCCGCGGGCAAGGGCGTGGTGGTGGCCGAGACGTTGGAAGACGCCGAGGCCGCCGTGCGCGCCTGCTTCGACGGCGCCTTCGGCGAGGCGGGCTCTACGGTGGTCATCGAAGAGTGCATGACCGGGCCGGAGTGCTCTCTGCTGTGCTTCGTTACCGCCGGCCAGTCGTTTCCTATGGCGCCGGCTCAAGACCATAAACGCGCCTATGATGGCGATCTCGGTCCGAATACGGGCGGCATGGGCGTGTACTCGCCAGTGCCCATCGTCACCGACGACGAGATGGCCGCCATGGTGGCCATTATGGAAGATGCCGCCGCGGCCACGGCCCGGGCGCCTTTTGCAACCGACTATCGCGGTACGCTGTACGGCGGCTTTATGCTGACACCGGAGGGCCCGAAGATTGTCGAGTTCAATGTGCGCTTCGGTGACCCGGAGACTCAGGTGGTACTGCCGCGCCTCGAGAGCGACCTGGTGGACGTGATGCTAGCTGTGGCCGAGGGCCGCGCCGACGACATTCAGCTGGAATGGTCGGACGACTGGGCCGTCTCGGTGGTGCTCGCGAGCGAGGGGTATCCCGGCTCCTACGAGAAGGGCAAGGTCATCCTCGGCATCGAGGAGGCCGAGGAGCTGCCCGGCATAACGGTGTTCCACGCTGGCACGAAGCGCAATTTCGACGGAGAGCTTCTCACCAACGGCGGCCGTGTGCTGAATGTGGTGGCCACTGGCGACACCTTCGAGGAGGCCCGCGAGCGCGCCTATGAGGCCTGCGACCTCATCAACTTCGAGGGCAAGCAGCTTCGATACGACATCGGCAAGAAGGCCCTTCAGGGTCGTTCGGCCTGGGAGTAGCCTATGATTTCAGAACGACTGTTGTCGAAGGTGGTAGCCGGCTGCACGGCAAACTACCTGAAATTGAAGCCGTGTGCCGAGACGCGCATGCCGGCGCCTGTTCCCGGGCAGCCCTACATGCTGTACATGCATGTGCCGTTTTGCGAGCGTCTGTGCCCGTACTGCTCGTTCAACCGCTTCCCTTTCCGGGAAGACCGCGCCGTGCCCTACTTCGAGAACATGCGTAAGGAAATGCGCATGCTGAAGGATCTCGGCTACGATTTCGACTCGGTCTACATCGGCGGTGGCACGCCCACCATCATGATCGACGAGCTGTGCGAGACTATCGACCAGGCCCGTGACTTGTTCTCCATACGGGAGGTGTCGAGCGAGACGAACCCGAACCACCTCATCCCCTCCTATTTGGAAAAGTTGAAGGGCCGTGTGCAGCGTCTGTCGGTTGGTGTGCAGTCTTTCGACGATGATCTTCTGCGCCAGATGGATCGCTATGAAAAATACGGCTGTGGCCAGGAGATTCTTGAACGTATCGGTGAGGCGTCGCCGTATTTCGTGTCTATGAACGCCGATATGATATTCAATTTCCCGGCTCAGACAGAGGACTCGCTCATTCGCGATATCGAGATGGTGGTGGCCTCCGGGGCAAGCCAAACCACGTTCTATCCGCTGATGGCGTCGCCCTCGGTGCAGCGTTCCATGGCAGCCACCGTCGGGGCCGTGGACTACAATCGCGAACAGCGCTTCTATGAGATCATCTGCGACCTTCTCCTCGGCGATTTGCCCCATGGCTCCCCTGGCTTGTTCGAACTGGGAAGCGCCTGGACGTTCAACCGCCGCGGCACCGGCGCCGCCGGCGAGGATGCCATGATCGACGAGTATGTGGTCGACTACGAGGAGTATCCGGCCATCGGATCGGGTGGTATCACCTATTTGGGCGAGAACTTGTACGTGAACACTTTCTCGGTGCGTGAGTACAACGAGGCTGTCGAGAGCGGCCTTATGTCCATGATGGGCAAGACCACCTTCAGCTTACGCGATCGCATGCGTTACCGCTTTATGATGCAGTTGTTCGGCCTGCGTCTGGATAAGCGTCAGTTCAAGCGCGATTTCGGTATGTCGATCGAGCGTGGTTTGCCAGTGGAGATGGCCTTCATGCGCACCTGCGGAGCTTTTGCCATCGACAACGACGACGAGCTGACGCTTACGCCGAAGGGCCGCTATCTGGTGGTGGTCATGATGCGCCAGTTCTTCATCGGTGTGAACAACCTGCGCGATCAGGCCCGGGCGGCGCTGACCGGAGAGGAGCGTGAGCTCATCTTCGGCGACGGATGCAAGAAGGAGGCCGCGGACGAACGCGCCGTGGCCGCAGCCGATGCGTTGGCCGACGGGGCCGCGGCCGAGGCGGCGGAAAGGTAACCCGCGGCCATGACCTACGTTTCGGTCGTCACTCTTGTCGCCTATGGCTTGGTGCTGGTCATCCTGGCTGCCATCACTGTGGTTGATGTGCGCCAGCGCCGCATCCCCAACGTACTATCAGGCGGTTTGGCAGCGCTTTGGGTTGTGTGGCGCGTAGTGCTTGCCTTTGCCGGGGAGCATATGGGGCTGGGGTTCGGTGCCGAATTCATCGCCCCGGCTCCCACGGTGCTCGTGCCCCCGGGTTTGGAAATCGTCGGCGCCTCGTTTGCCGGCGGCATCATCGGCGCCGTCATTCTCGGCGGCGGCCTTCTCATTCTGACGGTCCTTTACGAGGCGATAACCCACAAAGAGTCGTTCGGCGGGGGCGATATCAAGTTGATGGCGGCCCTCGGCCTGTTTCTCGGTGCCGAGCGTGGGCTTATCTGTCTGCTGGCCGCTTGCGCATTGAGCTTGATATACGCCGGCGTTCGCCACGGGGCCGCATCCCGCTCCGCGCGAGATGGAGAGGTGGAGTCGGGGTTGCAAGCGACCATGCCGTTCGGCCCTTTTATCGCGCTGGGGACGCTGGTGGCCTTCGTCTCGTAAAAAAGTTCTTGCAATAGGTCATCGCTCCCGCTAGAATATATGCTCGCGTCGAAAGCGATTGCTTTCCGCGATCATGGTCGGGTAGCTCAGTTGGTAGAGCAACGGACTGAAAATCCGTGTGTCGAGGGTTCAAGTCCCCCTCCGACCACCATAATCAAGAAGGGCCCCGGCAACGGGGCCCTTTTCATGCCCGGAGGCTTCCACGGGGCATATGGCGGGTTAGGTCTCAAAAAGTGTGTCTAGGCGTATTATTCACTACTGTCTAGAACCAACCCGTCTCCTTTGATCCACTCATTCTCATCTCACTCCATTCCGGCAGAGATGTTCCATGTTCATCAGGCGCCCCATCTTCGTGCTCTGATCTATTGGTGGCGAGCATGAACAGCCCTGCGACCTCTTCGTCCGTCTTCATCGTCTTGAGCATTTCCGCTTCACCGACTTTGTACTCGGAGTGCAGATAGCACCACCAAAACGCAGCCTTGGCACGGCGTATGGTTGTAAGTCCCCGATGATGTTGAAGCATGAGTCGAATCTGGGCGTTGACGCCACCTTCGATCACGTTGTTGGTCGAGTCCCATACTCCTCCCAGACTCTCCTGCATCTCGGCGAACGTGAACAGCGTCCTGTCCCGGACGAGACCGTTGAGGGAATGCCGCGCGCTCCTGAGACGCTCGTGGACGTATTGTTTGCGGCCGTCCTTCAAGGTGAATTCACGCAGGAACCTCTCCCATTTGGAGCACCATTCCGCATAATCCGCCAGCCACTTCGCTGCGCCATCCGCTCCTTTGATCTTCGGAAGGGCGCGGGCAAGATCGAGCAGTTCCCGGCCGCAGTCGAGCTTCGGGCGCATGGTCGTCCTGCGTATTACCTGCCTCCTCACATGGACGAGACAGCGCTGTACCGAGGTGTCGGGCCATATCGCCTTCGCCGCTTTCTTGAAGCCCGATCCGCCATCGGTGACCACCATGGTCGGAGGCGCCACCTTGGCCATGAGGGCCGCCCAGGATGCCGAGCACTCGCTCTCGGCCAGATGCCATGCCACAACATGCCTTTTGGTGCAGGCGATAAGCACCACGAGCCGTTTGGAGATATAGATCCCGTCAACGAACAGGACATCATGGACCTCACCGGCAAAGTCCGGCAGCGGCCAAAGGGACCAAAATCTCTGCGCCCGACGCTCGAAGGTCGCCTTCGAACACCTCTGTTCCTTGAGCGAGCCCTTACCCATGAGCCACCCGAGGAATGCCTTAAGCTGCTTGGCGGAATTGTCTATCCGATGGGTTTTGGATGCCCCGCAGGACTTGCAGCGCCACCTCTGAGCACCCGCTTCGGTCTTGCCGTTTCTCTTCATCGATGCCCCGCATGCGCCGCACTTTGGATTGTCCACACCAAGCTCCCGTCCAGATTCAACTTTTCTTTGGGAAAAGAATGTCTGAACAGGGACGTCAAGAGCAAGCCGGACACACTTTTTGAGACTCCCAAAAGTTGGGCCGTACCAACTTTTTGACCTAAAAAGAGCTATATGATCTGGGAGAATGTATGATTCTTAGACACACCTTTTGAGAATTAACCCCATATGGCCCAACTCGAGCCTCGCACAGTCAGGGCTGTCCGTTGGAGGTTGCGTGCCGAATGCGGCAACCCCCCGCGCGTTCTCTCTACAGGTTTCTCAGCTCCACGATGCCGTGTTCGTAGAGGGCATAGCTGGCCGAGCCGTCTTTGGGATGTCCTATGCTGCCGGGGTTCGCGAAGGTGATGTGGGTGGGCGCGTCGTCTCTCAGGGAAGCCGACGCGAACGGGTTCCCGATGCCCTTCACATGGGTGTGCCCGCTGAAAACGAATGAGCCGGCGGGAAGGCCCACGACGGCTCGGCGCACATCGAGGTGTCCGTGGGTGAGGAAGAGGGTAACTCCCTCGTCCACCACGACCGCGTAGTCGCCAAGACAGGGAAAGTCCAGCACCATCTGATCCACTTCCGCATCGCAGTTTCCGCGCACGGCGATAATGCGGTCGGCGTACTCGTTCAGCAACTTCGCCACATCGGCGGGCGCGTAGCCCTCGGGTAGGGGGTTGCGCGGACCGTGGTAGAGCAAGTCGCCGAGCAGCAGGATGCGATCGGCGTCCTCCTTGTGGAAACGGGCAATGAGCGCTTCGGCCGCCGGTAGCGAGCCGTGGATGTCTGAAGCGATGAGATAGCGCATGGGTTCCTCCTTCGCGTGGGGGTCGTGCCAGTATAGCAGGGGCGCTGGCAACGCGATGGCGCGCACCTTCCGGAGGGCGCGGGAGGCTCGCCGCTATGCGCTGGACTCGGCGGGGCTGCTTCTCGCTGCTAGCAGGTGCATCTCGCCTGCCTGCAACGCGGTAAAAAGGGCTCCAGCTTGTTGACGCAGCGTCTGTACAACACCGGCCAGGTGTGCTGCGCCTCCAAGCGCTTCCTCGTGCACGAGGACGTGGCCGAGGAGTTCACGAAGAAGGTCGTGGAGAAGATCGACACCCTGAAGCAGGGCATGCCGCTGGAGGAGGACACCCAGATCGGCTGCCTCATCTCCGAGAAGGCCGCCAAGACCGTGGAGGAGCAGATCCAGCTCACCGTGCAGCAGGGCGGCAAGATCGTTCTCGGCGGCGGCCGCGACGGCGCCTTCATCGAGCCGACGGTTATCGTGGACGTGCCGAAGACGGCTGACGTGGCCATCGACATGGAGATCTTCGGCCCGGGTGGTGCCCATCATCACCTTCAAGACCGCCGAGGAGGCCATCGAGATAGCCAACGCCTCGAAGTTCGGTCTGTCCAGCTGCATCTTCTCGGCCGACCAGAAGACCTGCGCGAAGTTCGCCTGCGAGCTTGAGGCCAGCGGCATGGTCATCAACGGCGCGAGCTTCTACCGCTCCTTCGAGCAGCCCTTCGGCGGCTACAAGTACTCCGGCATCGGCACCGAGGGCGTCATGAGCACCTTCGACGAGATGACCCACACCAAGTCCATCGTGCTGAAGAACATCCTGTAGTTTCAGGACACTGCCAGCTTTCAGCAAAGCTTGCACAAAACTGGACCGGGCATGTCCCGGCCCAGTTTTGCATAATCAGGGGGATATTGCGAAACTATGGCTCTTGCGATCTCGGACAGGCTCATTTTAAAGCGCGTATAAGATTCTCCAGAGAACTTTGTTTTCGAAAATTCTCTTAAAATTTCTCTAAACGAAATTGATTTAGTTAAAATATTTCAAATTTGACAAATCTATCTAATTTTAAGAAAATTTACTTCAGTTTTGATATTTTACAGAAATGAGCCGTCTATGCTAGAAGAGGAACTGAGGGATTTAGTAGAGAAAACCCAGCGGCTTCAGGCTGAACAGCAGACAGTGGAAGTGAAAAGCTCTCACGAGGGTTGCCCCGAGCGACTTTACGATACCCTGTCCTCGTTTTCGAATCAGGACGAAGGGGGCGTGCTTCTCTTCGGGCTCGACGAGAAGCAGTCGTTTAGGGCCGTCGGAGTGTACGATGTGCAAGATTTGCAGAAACGCGTCGTCGATCAATGCGAGCAGATGGAGCCTGTCGTGCGTCCTTTGTTCACGGCGGGAGAGATCGATGGCGTTGCGGTAGTTTCCGCGGAGATACCCTCTATCGATCTTGCCGAACGCCCCTGCTTTTATCGAGGTAAGGGACGAGTGAAGGGAGCTTATCGACGCGTGGGTGAGCGAGATCAGCCCATGACGGAGTACGAGATCTATAGTTACGAGGCCTTCCGCAAAAAGTACCAGGACGATATTCGCATCGTGCCTGACGCTGATGCCGACAGCTTGGATCAGTCGCTTCTCGCGGATTACCTTCAGAAGCTCAAAGCGAATAAGCCGAATTTGGCCATGCTTTCCGACGATAAAATCTGTCGGCTTATGAGCGTTGAAAAAGATGACGGTGTGACCCTCGCCGCCCAAATACTCCTCGGCCTTTATCCGCAGGCCTTTATGCCACAGCTGTGTATTATAGCGATTGCTGTGCCCGGCGTCGAAATCGGGGAAACCGATGAGGAAGGAGCGCGGTTTACCGACAACAAGCGTATCGAGGGAACCATACCGTCGATGTTGAACGAAGCGCTTTCCTTTGTGCGGTCGAACATGAAGGTAACAACTATTGTCGATGCGGAGACGGGACAGAGACGAGACGTCACTGAGTATCCGCTAGTCGCCCTTCGCGAGGTCCTGCTCAATGCTTTGGTTCACCGGGATTACAGTATCCATACCGAGGGGAAACCCATCCAGCTCACGATGTATTCCGATCGCGTGGAAGTGGCTAGTCCTGGAGGGCTTTATGGAAGGTTGCGCGTCGATCAACTGGGGCATACGCAGCCAGATACCCGGAATCCGGTACTAGCGACGGCAATGGAAGTGCTCGGTCTCACGGAGAACCGGTACTCGGGCATCCCCACGGTTCGCAAGCAAATGGAGGCCGCGGGGCTCCCCGAGCCGGAGTTTATCGATACGCAGTCTTCGTTCAAGGTAACTTTGAGGAAGGCGGCCGACGGCGCAAAGGCGGCACGTGAGATCAAGCGAGAAGCGAAAAATCAGCGGGCACTCTGTGAAACTGTTGCTGAAGAGGATCTGCTTGCGTTTTGCTCAGTGCCCCGCACGCGCGAGGAGCTAGCCGACACTTTGGGGCTCGGTTCCAAATCCTATGCCATAAGTCGCTATGTGATGCCCCTCGTGAAAAAGGGCAAGCTTCAGATGACAGATCCCGATCATCCGAAGAGTAAAAATCAACGGTTCGTGAGAATCTCTTCTAGAGAGTAGGCTCGGCGTTTTCGAGGGGCATACTCAGATGTGCTCCTCTGATGAGTGTCGCCGACGGGAGAGCGGATAGCTGATGTGCTTTGCGCTCGAAACAGTTGAAAGTGGAAGGAAGGAGAGCGTCTTCCTCCCCTTGTACATGGCCGGCTGTCTGCAGAAAGCCAAACTTCCTGCTTAATCGAAAACCGCGTCGATAAGCTGCTGCTGGGAATGAACGCCCATCTTCCGATAGATGTTCTTGATGTGGGACTTGGCGGTATTCTGGGAAATAGTCAGCTTGTCCTTAATGCCGATTGCGGTGTATCCGAGTGCGAGGTACTCGAGTATTTCCTGTTCGCGTGGCGTAAGGGAATGTTTTTCCGCACAAAGCTGGCATCGGCGTTCGATATCCAGACTCGCGTCTCGCGCCATAGCCGGGCTGAGACCGGGTAGTCTTAGGATGGAGCGGGAAAGATCGGAGCGCTTTGCAACGACAACGATGTAGCTCGCAAAAAGAAGAATGATTGCGGAAACGACGAGGAATGCAAGGGAGTCGTCAGGCCCCTCCTGCAAGAGCGAGAACAGGGAATGCCTCAGAGAGGCCCCGATGGCCGTGCCGATATCGACGAGGCAGTAGTATGCGAGCCCGGCTCGCAACGAATCCAGCGGATTCTTGGAGCCTATGGCTGCGATGAAGACGAAGGCTGTCAGGACGAACAGGTCGTAGCCGGCTGCGAAGAAAATATCCGACAGGTTCGCGACAATGCCAGTTGAACTTGCGAGCGAAGAGGGGAAGAAGAACGCGAAGCCTCCGAGGATGAGCAATGCCGAGATCAAATAGAGCGTATCGACCTTCCTGTCTCTTCTCATGAGGACGACACCGAGTACCGCAGCAGCTAAAGGGACAACAGCCAGAAGATTCTCCTGAGGTGCACCCCCTCCGTTGCGGGCCGCGGCACCGAACCCGAAGGCGATACCGGAAACGAGGAACGCGAGCAACGCCGGGTGGATGGCGGAGAAGAAAGCTGAAGGTTTCTCGGCGTTCACGGAGGTGAAGTGGTAGGACGTGCGCGGGGGAAGTTGCCCAAACGCTCTGCGATACGAAAGAAGAACAGCTCCTGCGGAAGCGAGGAATATAAACCCGAGAGCAATTGCGTTCCCGATGGGAAGAGCGGCGCTGAAGAACTGGACGATCGATCGGATGAGGATTGCCACGAAAACGCAAGCGACAACCTCACCTTCTCGCCGGCCGCTCAGCGCGAGGGCCGGCAGGGCGAAGGTCCAGAAGTCGGCGGTTCCGTACAGGGCGCAGCCGAGCACGGTCAGGAGGTAGTTATGTTCCTGCATGCCTCCGTAGAGGACCAATGTGGCGCAGGCGAGGGGAAAAAGAGAGCAGAGAAGGACTGCTGCCGGCCGTAAGACAGTTCGAGAAAACCAGAGAAGGGCGAGGATTGCCAGGCAGCATGCTGCCGAGGTAGTAACAAGGGCAACAGGTCCAGCCGTGAATTCGCTTGCAAATTGTGCGAAGACCCAGGTATTGAGGATCCAATAGGAAAGCTGGTGAAGCGAAATGGCGACGCATGTGAATACGAAGCCGCGATCAATGTTCACGGACGTTCCCATAAGCTCCTCTCTCCATCACCTATAAATATAGCATTCGAACAGCTCCCTCTTCTACAAAAACGGCAGTCTCACCCTCGGAGGGTGGGGCAAATACCCCTCGGTATGGCATGGACGGCGGTCTGCGAGATCGGAAGAATAAAGCTGCCGGCGCCGCTCGAGCACCTCCTGAAGACAGGGTTCTCGTCTGTTTCGGCGCGGCATCCGCTTCTCGCAAAAGAGCGGATAGTTCCTACGAGAAAAGGGGATGGAATGGAGACTCAACAGCAAAGGCCTCTCATGATGGGCCGCCGCCGCTTCGTTGCGCTCGCCGGTGGAGCGATTTCGCTGCTTGCTTTCGGAGGGGTGGGATGTGCGCCCTCCTCGCCCAAGACAGCCGACATGGGTTTGGCGCCGTCGTATACGGCGGGAACCTACCGCGCCACAGCTCTGGGGAAGAAGGGCGACGTGGTGGTGGAAGCCGACTTTTCCGATAGCCGTATCGAGGCGGTTCGCGTAACGCCCGAGCTTGAGACCAAGCGTATTGCCGATGCGGCTATCAACCAGCTGACTGCGCAGATTGTGGATTGCCAAACGCTGCAGCTCGATACCGTCTCGGGCGCGACGCTCACGAGTATGGCTATTCTCGGCGCCATGGAAGATTGCGTGGCTCAGGCCGGCGGGGATGTCAAAGCGCTGAAAGACGCTCCCGGACCAGAGGCTTCGGCGGCAACCGAGAAGCTGGAGGCCGACTTGGTAGTGGTAGGCGCCGGCGCATCGGGTATGGCAGCCGCAGTCCGCGCCGCCCAGCTGGGGGCGAATGTCGTCGTCTTCGAAAAGAACGGCAACTTCGGTGGCAATATGCTCGTGTCGGGCGGTGTGCTCACCTATATCAACGCGCCTGAAGAGTTGCGGCAGCAGAACAACGACGGCTACCAGAACTACCTTGAGACAACGCTGGCTACGGTCTCGGACAACTACGATGTGTCCCCGGAGACGGTCGATCTCATTCGCAAGCAGGCGAAGGAGTGGTACGACGCCGGGCACACCACCACGTTCAACTCGCTGGAGTGGAACACCATCAGCAACATGATCGGCCAGGGCGGCGGGACGTGGGAGGGCACCCTTGCCTATTCCGCCGGAAGCATTCCCCTGGTCGAGTGGCTTACAGAGCTAGGCATTCAGTGGAGCCCCCTCTTTCCCATCGGCGGGTATCCGTGGCCCGAGTATGCAGCCCCCACTTCGGCTTCAAACGGCGAAGGCTACTGCATCGCGTTTGATGAAGAAATGGAGCGTGTTCCTGGAACTATCGACATCCTCTTCCAGACGCCTGCGGGCGAGATAATCATGGAGAACGGCAAAGTGATGGGCATCAAGGGCTCGTGCGTCGATGGCACGACCTACGAGGTGCTCGGCAGCCATGGTGTCGTCTTTGCCACAGGCGGCTATTCCGGTGGTCCGGAACTTCTGATTGAAAGAGATCAGGAGTGGGGATTCAAAGACATGCCTCGCATCCCCACAACGAATGCGAGCGGGCATGAGGGCGACGGTCACCGACTTATCATGGGCATCGGGGGCACTATGTTCGATTTCACCCCGAATTGCATGCTCTGCATTATGAACGCTCAGGATAGTTCTATCGAGGGGCTTATCGGGGGCAATGGCCCGCTGGTAAACCTGCAGGGCCAGCGCGTGGTGAATGAGACGGGCTCGCGCAATGACATCTGCCGCGCCATTATGGATGCGGATGGCGCTGTGCTCTACCGCATTTCCGACAAGAACGGGTCGGGCTATGCTAGAGAGGATTATATGGGAGAACCGGAAGAATCGATGGTGAAGTACCAGCGAGTTTATCGAGGGAATACCTTAGAGGAACTCGCGGAGGCTATCGGGGCCGACAAGGCGGCGCTGGTGGCCACTATCGAGGACTTCAACCGCCACGCCGAGTCTTCCGAAACCGACGATCTGGGACGAAGCCTCTATTCCGCCTCAGATGTCATCAAAGAGCCGCCTTTCTATGCGTGCCCTAATACGTGGGGTACTCATATCTCGCTTGACGGTATCAGCACCAATCCTGAGACCTATGCGGTCATCAGCACGACTGGCGAAGAGATTCCGGGGCTGTATGCTATCGGTGAGCTGGCGGGACTGAATGGCGTGAATTGCATGTACTACGGTCTGGATCTCGCCAATCAGATGTTCGAGGCTTAATCTCTGACGCCTTTAAGGGCGCATCCATCTACCCTCCCTGTTGAGCGGGGGCGCCGGTTATCCGACGCCCCCGCTCGATGTTTGTTCGGCTGTTGGAGATGTTCTAGCTCAGCGTGTAGAAGGCGTATTCGGCTTCGCCTTGGGGGAAGGTGGCTTTCACCTCGTAGAGGTAGTTCGGCTCGATGGACAGGGCGATGGCGCCGTCCTCGCCGAGGGTACAGGGCACGTTCGCATCCTCGGCGGCCGGATCGATCTTCGGCTGGGAGCCCTTGGCCAGCGGCGTGCGCTCGATTTCAACGGAGGTGGGGTTCACCGAGAAGGCGATGAAGGCGTCGGTGGCTCCTCCCACGCGGGCGTCGGCGACGTTTTCGGCGAACTCGCCCATGCCGTCGGCGGCAAAGCCGTCCACTTCGCTCGTGGAAGTTTGGCCGTCCTCAGTCTTCCAGTGCCACTCGAACTCGTAGGGGTTCAGCACGACGGATACCTGGGCATCGGAGGTTTTATAGTCCAAAGATCCGGAAGGCACCTGGCTCTGGTCGGGTGCGGCGAAGACGGTGTCCACGATGTCGGCGTACTGCTCGGCATCGGCGGGGCTGCCCTGCTCGATTACTTCGACCTGATAGATGCCGGGGTATTGCCCCGGATAGCTCTCGGCCATGACTCCGTTGCCCGTCACTTTCACGATGTTTCCGGCAACCAGGTCGTCCTCGTCGATCTCCTGGCCGTTATAGATGATCTTCGCATCGTCGATGTTGGTGGGAATATAAGGCGTTTGGGTCTCTTGGTCGACGAAGAGCACCTGGTCGCCGTTCACGTAGGCCACCATCGCGGTGTTTTCCACGGCATCGGCGGGCAGGTTGCCGCCCTTGTTCGCGTTGTCGTTTTGCTGAGGGCCGCCCGTCTTATCGTTCTGCTGAGGGGATTCGGGCGCCTGATCACCCGACTGGGCGGAGGGGCTGGGGGAGTTGGCGCCCTGGTCGTTCGTGCCGCCCTTAATCGAGCAGCCTGCGAGAGCGATCAGGCCGGTGGCCAGTACGCCGACGAGGGCGATGCGAGTGAGATGAGAAAGCTTCATGGCACTGCCTTTCCGCGGGGAGTAAAGTAGCGCCATCATACCGCACCCTTGTCGCTTCCGAGCCACATCGTGGGAGAACCGTAGCCGCAAAGCGCACAAGTTGAACAAACTCTCGTGATAAAAGAGCGCTTTCCTACAGCGCCTTCGCCTTGGCGACGCAGGCTCCCACGGCCTCCATGGCCGCCGCCCGGAAGCCCCGCTGCTCCAGAGCTTTCACGCCTTCAATGGTGGTACCACCTGGCGAGCACACCATATCCTTCAGATCGCCGGGATGCCGCCCCGTCTCCAGCACGAGCTGCGCCGATCCCGCTACAGCCGCCGCCGCGAACTCGTAGGCCTGGGCCCGAGGCATGCCGGCTTCCACGGCCCCATCGGCCAGGGCCTCGATGAACATGAACACGAAGGCCGGCGAGCTGCCCGCCACCGCGCTCGCGGCATCCATCAGGCGCTCGGGGATAACGATGGCGTGTCCGAAGCTTTCCATGAGCGCGAGGCAGAGGGCCTCGTCGTCCTCGGTGGCTCCGGTGCCGGGGCACACGGCGGTGCAGCCGGCATTCACGAGGGCCGGGGTGTTCGGCATGCAGCGGATGAGACGCATGGTGTTCTCGTCGCGGCCGAACAGCGCGGCGATGCGTTCAAGTGTGAGCCCTGCCGCAATGGAGATAACGAGCGTGTTCTCGTTCACCGCACCGCGGATCTCGGTGGTTACCTCGGGAAAGAACTGCGGCTTTACGGCCAACACGAGCACATCGGCCACTGCGGCCACCTCGCGGTTGTCGGCGGTCACGGCAATGCCGAACTGCGTTGCCTTCGCTTGGCGTGTGGCCTCGGTCTTGGCCGAGCCGATAAGATCGGCAGCCGTTACCGCTGTCCCGTCGGCGAGTACCGTGCCCTCGCGCAGCAGGCCGCCGATGATGGCTGTGGCCATATTCCCCAGCCCTATAAATCCAATCTTCACAGAGAGCCTCCCTTTTCGCGTTGAACGGCGCCAAACCTCGCTCAAACGCAAATTTTCGCATCAGCGATGTTAAGGCTCTGAACAGGGAAAACAAAGCAAATAGCCTGGTCAAGCCAAGGAGAAGAAAAGTGCGTTTGCGCGACATGCGCCCAGTGCACAGTATACAAGAAGAGCCCCCGACGCAGGCCGGGGGCTCTGGGACGCAGGGGGGAAGTAAGCGGTTGCGCGCTTACACGTCCAGGTTCTTAAAGGCGTCGGGCACTTCCTTGAAGCCCTTCGACTTCACTGCGCAAATGATGAAGCCAATGATGAACCAGGTCACGCCGAGAGCGTAGGTCATCACGTCGAAGCCGGTGAACACGTAGCCCAGAATGAGGATACCGAGCCAGGGGCAGATGAGGTACTTCACGATGTTGCCGAAGGAGTAGCGCTTCTTCTCCTTAATGAAGAAGTACCAGAACACGGCGAAGTTCAGCATGATGAAGGAGGCCAGGGCACCGAAGTTCACCAGGGTGGCCAGGTCGGCCATGGTGAGGACAAGCGACAGCACGAGCGCCACCGCGCCGATGAACAGCGCGCCCACCCAGGGGGTCTGGTACTTGGGGTGCACCTTGCCGAAGATGCTGGGAATAACCTTGTCGCGACCCATGGAGTACAGCAGGCGCGAGGCGGCCAGCTGCGCGTTCATGATGTTGGCGATGCCGATGGCCACGATGTTGATGATGAGCATGATGTTGCGGAACAGCTCGCCGCCGATCATCTCGCAGCCGTAGAACCAGGCGTTCTCGGCGTGCTCGGGGCTCCAGCTCTGCCAATCGGGCTGCACCAGCGAGGCGATGTAGGTCTGCGCCACGAAGCACACGATGATGAGGCCGAGCGCGATGAGGATGCCGCGGCCGATGTTCTTCTGGGGCTCGTTGGTCTCCTCGGCGAGGGTGGAGATGCCGTCGAAGCCGAGGAAGTTCAGGGCTGCAATGGAAATGCCAGCGGCCAGGAAGTGCGCATCAACCTTGCCGGGCTGCCACAGCGGATCGGCGTTGAACTCGCCGGCTCCGCCGCCGCCCATGATGAAGTTGCAGCCGAGGGCGATGAACGCGATGACGGCCAGAATCTCAACGGCGAAGATGACGAAGTCGATGCCGCGGGTCATGGAGATGCCGCGGATGTTCACGAAGGTGTTGAAGGCCACGAACACGATGACCCACAGATACCACGGGCTGTTCGGCACGAGCATGGTGCCCCAGTTGGCCACCATGACGTACAGCAGGGCCGGCGTGATGCAGTAGTCCAGCAGGATGAGCCAGCCGGAAATGAAGCCCACGTGGGGGTTGATGCCGCGCTGCACATAAGAGTACACCGAACCGGCAATGGGGAACTTGTTGCTCATGCGCACGTAGCTCAGCGCCGTGAAGAAGATGGCGATAAAGCCCACGATGTACACGAGGGTGGACATGCCCAGGGCGTCCTGCTGGACGAGGCCCCAGATGGAATGCGGGGCGATGATGACCATGAACAGCACGCCGTACAGCACGACGTCCCACAGGCCCATGCCGCGGCGCAGCTCCTGCTTGTAGCCGAACTGCTCGAGGGATGCGTTATCCCCGGCGCCCGACGTTTGGATGGGTTTCGACATAGAGTCTCCTTCCTTTCCCTTCCAGATCCTTCTCTTCTATCCTCAAAACTCGCATAAGGCGCATGACGTTCCCCGACGTCGTGCTGCCCTTGGCGAGGGTTGAGCAGCGCGGGCCAGCATCCTCTGCGCGCAGCTGGCCGACAGAGGGGCGCTCCTCTGTCCCGCGGAGCGCCCCGGTCGTGTTTTAGCCCACCAGCGGCGGGAACTGCGGCAGCTTCGGTGTGCCGATGCGCAGGGACAGCTGCACCTCGCAGGGCTTGCAACCCTGGCTGATCTCCACGTCGGATTGCACCGACATGTACATATAGGTGTTGATGGCGTCCCAGCCGGTAATGGCCATGAGCAGCCGTTGCATTTCCTTGGAGGCGCACACGAGGGCCTCGTTGTACTCCTGGGCGCTCGCGTTCACGTACCAGCGGCCGGCCGGCCCGAAGGTCTCCAGCACGGGCCAGTGAAGCTCGAAGTTCTTCAGCACGGACACGCGCACGGTGATTTCGGCGGCAATCTCGATGCCGGTGCCGCACAGCTCGGCGTCGCCCATGGTGGCGTGCACGTCGCCCATCTGCAGCAGGGCGCCCGGCACGCGCACGGGGAAGTACAGGCGGGTGCCCTTGGTGATGAGCTTGTTGTCCATGTTGCCGCCGTAGTTGCCCACGAAGCCGTCGGCTGGCGCCCCCTCGGCCGGAGCGGTGCCGATCACGCCGATCATGGGGTTGATGGGGAAGCGCACGCCGTTGAAATCGGCCATGCCGTCTTCGATCTTGATTTTCTTCGTGCGGTACTCGGTGCCTTCGAACAGCGGGCCGCAGTGGTCGTCGGTGGCAATGGTGCCCTCGTCGGCCACCTGGATGTCGTAAATATCCACCACGAGCACGTCGCCCACCTCGGCACCTTCCACGTACACGGGGCCGGCAGCGGGGTTGGTGATGTTGTAGGAGAAGTCCATGTCGCGCATGGTGACAGTCTCGTCGGTGAGGCGGCCCGAGAAGCAGTCGAGGCTCTTAAACACCATGACTTCGCCGGGACGCGCGGTATAGCACGGTGGGTTGTCCTTGGAAAATGCATACACCTTGTCTTCGATAATCTGCATAGCAACCCCCTTGAGATAGAGCGCGAACATGCCCTCGCGCATAAAAAACTGATGAAAACCATGATACTCGCTCTCAGCTTTTAGCGGTATCAGGAAGGGGAGTTTTTTGCTCTAATGCAAAAAAGCAGGGGGAAAGGGCGGAGCGCATAGGTGGCGTTGCGAATTATAACCGGGAAACTTTCCTTTATTCACCTGGTGAAATGAATATGTACGGGCCGTGGGTTTTGGGCATGGGAAGAGTGCTTTTGCCAGGTACCGTCATGGGCAATGGAGAGATTTGGTACAACGTGTTACCTCATTTTTCTAGTTAGTAACTAGACATAGTTTGTTCGAGTGGGCACGTGGCGCCGAGGTACGGGCGGTGGGCGCTCGCCGAAGAAGGGGAGTAATCTGTGAAACATGCATCTGCCAACTACCGAAACCGTTCCGGCGCATGGAAAGGAAAGGCCCTGGCAACCCTGCTGGCCGTGAGCCTGGCCGCCACTCCCATGGCAGCCTTTGCCACTGATGGCGAGAACGCCGCCGCGCCCGCCATCGCTGAGACGGAGGCCGCGGCCCCGAGCGCACCCGAGAAGCAGCCTGAGACTGCCGGCGAGGACATCTCCGAGGCGGAGGCCGCGGCCCCGAGCGCGCCCGAGAAGCAGCCTGAGGCCGCCGTCGCTGAGACGGAGGTCGTGGCCCCGAGCGCGCCCGAGAAGCGGCCTGAGGCCGCCGGCGAGAATGAGACCTTGACGACCTCGGTGACGGTGTACTACTGCGAGATGGTGTACTACGACGACCCCTCGTTCAACGATCCTACTGGGTTTCGACTGCTGGGTTCCCATACCTTCGACGGTGTGAAGGTGGGAGAGGAGATCAATCTGTGGGAGTACGCGAAGGACATTCCCGATTTTGTGCATTTCGATGGCTGGGCAGTGAATCCCATCGCCAGTGCGAACCCCGAGGAGAATCTCGTGCAGATGAACTATTTCCGCACGAAGAGCCCCAGCTCGGTGAACTACTATCTGGTGACTGACGGTGCCGAGACGCCGGAAGACGCCCCCATCGATCCGTCGATGGGCGAAGTGGATGGCGAGTCGGTGGCGTTTTGGAAGATGGGATCCTACGAGGTGGATAGCCTTCGCCTGGGTACGGAGATCAGCAGCGACGCCTGCGCCGTACCGCTCGAGGGGCTTACGTACCTGGATGCCGACAAGGCCGCTATTGCGGTTGACGCCGTGCCCTCGCACAACGAGATCAACTTATTCTATGCGGCCGATCCGGCTGATCAGCCCGACAACGCGCCCGCGCCTGCGCCCGACGCGGAGCCCTCTCCGCAGCCCGATGGCGACAAGCCGGGCGAGGACACCGACGGCGCCACACCGACTCCGGGGGATGTCTCGGGGAATACTTCCGGAAACGAGCGCCCGTCTGTTCCCGAGGTCGATGGGCCAGCCGCATCCGACTCCGGCAACGAGGATGCTGCCGATGTTGAAGCGACCGAGGATGAGACCGGATCCGAACAGGATGAGGCCACGGTGGTGACCGACGAGAATGCCTCCGATGCAAGTGATTCCGGTGAGAGCGACTCCGATGCCGCGCTCCAGGAGGCCGCCGAGCGGGGCGTGCTGACGCTTCCCCAAACAAGCGACGGCACCGTGGCCTTTGCGGGCATCGCCTCGGTGGTTGCGGTGGCCGCCGCGGTCACTCTGGCTGCATCCCGTCGCCGCCGGAACGAGTAGCCTGCGACTTTATAAAATCTTGCAAAGAAGCGGGGCGTCCGAGGACGCTCCGCTTGTCGTTTCGGCCCATGGGGTATTATGGGAGAGAATGGCAATTCGGGGCGAAGGAAGGCGGCCAGTGAGAGAGCGTGAGAGCGAGCAGGCCCGTATGCGGGATTCCTATGCCGCCCGCTACGAGCGCTGGACGGCCCCCTTGCGTGCCCGTCCCGGCGCCGTGCAATGGTTGCGCCGTGCCAACGAGACGTTGAAGTGGCTGTTCTACGGAGCTTATGGGTTGCTGCTGGTGTTTGCTGCTTGGCAGAGCCCGGGGAAGGCTGCGGCGCTCCTGATCGTGACGGCTCTGGGATTTGCGGCGGCGAGCATTGCCCGAGCTCGACTGGATGCCCCCCGTCCGCGCACGGCATGCGGTCTTGATCCGCTTGTCGAGCGGGAGGGTGCGGGGCGTTCGTTTCCCTCGCGGCATGTCTTCTCGGCATTTGCCATCGCCAGCAGCTGGCTTTCCGTGAGCGGAGCGGTGGCGGCAGTCCTTGCGGTGTGCGCGGGGGTTCTCGGCTGGTGCCGCGTTCTTGGCGGGGTGCACTTTCCCCGCGATGTGATTGCCGGCGCCCTCGCGGGGATTGCCACGGGGCTTGTCGCCTGCGGCCTTGCGCTCGGGGTGTAAAAAAGCTCGGCGCCTCGCAGTGCGGGCGCCGAGCTTCTCGTCTCTTTTGCGCGAAGCTCCTTAGTGGCGGGGATTAGAACACGGCCACCACGGCTCCGCCGTAGTTGTCAGCAATAAACTGGGCCACCGTGGGGGAGAGCAGGGCACCTTCACGGCCTGGGTCTTCGGAGTGTTCTCGTTGCCGGCCTTCACGGCGAGCGTGCGGCCGTTAGCGGCCGGCCCAGGCGAAGGGGGCGGCCCCGGCGCCGATTTCGAAATGACACTGGGCGATGCCGAGATCCATCTGCGTGAAGGCGCCGCGCTTGGTGCTCGCTCACGAGTGGCGTGCCCTCGTCATCGGTGCCGCTCAGGGAGAAGGAGAACGGCTGCCGGTTCAAGGCCGTGGGCGCAAGCAGGGCCGCGTCCACCCCGCGCTGGAACCAGACCGGCGCGTCGTTGTAGCTGGGGCACACCTGATCGGGCGCCTTCGACTTGTGCGGCACTCCGGCGGTCGTGCCATAGCCCAGGGCGATAACGGCGGTGAGCTTCTGGCCCAAATCCACGTTGTAGGAGCGGTTTACCGTCTTGTAGGTGCCGCCGACCCAGCAGGAATTCAAGCCGAGCGACTGAGCCAGCAGCACGAGCTTCTCGCCGTAGTAGCCCACAATGCCGTCGAGCTCCTTGCATTCAGGTCCTACGAGCGCCAGGTAGTTGCGCGCGCCGGTGAAGTTCACGAGGCGCGCCTTGAAGCCGGAGAAGGCCCGCGGCTCGTCGAGCACCAGCTGGATGCTCAGGTTCGTCTCGTCGTTCACGATGGCGATGGCCCGACGCAGGGCGGCCTCGGCCTCGTCCGCAATCGGCTCGTCGGTATAGCTGCGCACCGCATGGCGCCCCTCGATGGCCTCCATCGGCGTGAGGTTGCCTTCCCAGAACCCGAGGAACCGGTCGATGGCAGCTGCGTTGTCGGCGGCGGAAGATACGGCCATGGGAATATCCTTCTGACGAGAAATCATGTCACTGCAGGATAGCACAGAGCATTGCCAGGGGAAGGAAGTACTCGTAGCGGAGGTTGCCCAGCTCGGCGCGGATGGCGTCCACCGTGCCCGAGGCTGTCATCTCCTCGGCGAAGCGCCGGGCGCTCCCGTCGGTGCCGCGGTAGTAGATGTTCACGGTGATGGACACGGGGGATCTCCCTTCCTTCGATCTCTCGCGGCCGGCCGAAAACACGAGCGCCGCCCACAGGGGACGGCGCTCGACTTGCTTCTCTGGAGCGGGCGACGGGACTCGAACCCGCGAATACAAGCTTGGGAATCTCTCCCCCGGCTCTTTCCGTGCGACACCAGCGTTCTTGGGTGAAACAATAGTACCAGGTGAAACGGGTATTCGCGCGAAACAGACGAAACGGGAACACTCCCGGACGGGACGGAGAAACGCCGGTTTTTCCCGTCTCCGTCCCGTGCCCATCCCGTCTTCTGGGCGTTCACGAAACCCGCGCCATCTCTTGAAACAGACGCTCTGACCTCCCGATGCGGGAAACCGCAGAACGGAGGCACCTATCATGCCATGCAGAACCATTGCCGTAGCCAACCAGAAAGGCGGTACCGGCAAGACCGCCACCACTCTGAACCTTGGGACGGCGCTCGCTCGCATGGGCAAGCGCGTCCTGCTCGTAGACGCCGACCCGCAGGGCGACCTCACCAAGTCGCTCGGTTGGAAGGACCCCGATGCCCTAGAGTCACCGACGCTCGCCGACCATCTGAACGCGATGATTGAGGGCACCGCCCTCGATCCCCGTGAGGGCACCCTCTCGCATGATGAGGGCATCGACCTCATGCCCGCCAACATCGAGCTCGCCGGAATGGAGATGCCCATCCTGATGGCTATGTCGCGCGAGCAGCTTGTGAACATGTGGATGTCCCCGCTCAAGGCGCACTACGACTTCATCATCTTCGACTGCGCACCTACGCTCGGCATCATTCCCGTGAACGCATTCGTGGCATCCGACAGCGTGCTCGTGCCTGTGTCGGCCGAATATCTTCCCGCCTCCGCAATGACAGGGCTTTTGAAGACCGTCGGGCGCGTGCGCCGCCAGATCAACCCTTCTCTCGAAGTGGAGGGCATCCTCGTGACGCTCTCAGACAGCCGCAACAACCTCTCACACGATATCGAGCAGACCATACGTGAGAGGTACGGGAGCACCTACAGGGTGTTCGATACGGTCATCCCCCGCGCGGTCTCGGCGGCGGAAGCACCTGCAGCCGGCATGAGCGTCTTCTCCTACGACGGGGATGGGAAGGTGGCTCACGCCTTCGAGAGGTTTGCAGAGGAGGTACTTGACCGTGGCTAGGAAGAGAGCACCCATAGAGCTACCCACAGTAGACGAGCTGTTCACGTCCCAAAGTGAGCGCGACAACGCGACCCTTGAGGGCGTTACGGAGATTCAGCTCGCGCTCATAGACCCCTTTCCCGGACATCCCTTCCATGTGAAAGACGACGAGGAGATGGAACGGCTGGCGGAGAGCATCGCCGAGAACGGCGTGCTCGTGCCGCTGACGGTGCGCGCGTCGGGCACTGAGCGCTACGAGCTGGTGAGCGGGCACCGCAGGAAGAGGGCTGCCGAGCTAGCGGGGATTGCGAGCGCTCCCTGCATCGTGAGGTCGATGGATGACGACGAGGCCGTCATCGCCATGGTGGACAGCAACCTCCAAAGGGAGGCCATCCTGCCGAGCGAGCGGGCGTTCGCTTATTCGATGCGGCTTGAGGCGATGAAGCACCAGGGGCTGCGCACCGATCTCACTTCTGCGCAAGTTGCGCAGAAGTCGAGCGGCAGGTGGTCACGCGACATTCTTGCCGAAGAGCTGGGAGTGAGCAAGGACAAGGTGCAGCGCTTCATACGCTTGACCCACCTCATCCCCGAACTGCTCGCACTCGTGGACGAGGGGCGCATGAAGATGCTCCCGGCCGTCGAGGTGAGCTACCTCTCGCAGGAGGAGCAGACGTGGCTCTTCGATGCCATGGGAGCGCAGGCCTGCACGCCCTCCCACGCCCAGGCCGTCAAGATGAAGCGCTACTCCAAGGAGGGCTCGCTCACATCCGCCCTCGTGCGCTCCATCATGGAGGAGGAAAAGCCCAACCAGGTCGAGCAGTTCAAGATTCCGAGGAAGAGCATCGCTCGGTTCTTCAGGCCGAGCGCCACGAGAGACGAGATAGAGAGCCGCATCGTGCGCGCCCTGGAGCTGCTTGAGCAGGCCGAGGCGAGGCGCGGCAGGCAGGGCGGTGCATGATGGGCAACGTGATGCATCGCGGCAAGGGGTCCTTCACCTTCGTGGAGAACACGATCTTCTTCGACCACGGTCTCTCGGCGAAGGCCAAGGGGATCTACTGCCAGATACGCTCGCTTGAGAACAACCCGGAGTGGGTGTTCACCATCAAGGGCTTCGCCTCGCTCGTGCGCGACGGGGTGGATGCAGTGACGGCGGGCATCAGGGAGCTTGAGGCCTCCGGCTACATCATCCGCGCCCGCAAGCGGAGCGTGAACGGGCGCTTCCTCAAGGCCGAGGAGGCCACCTGGATAACGCTCGACGACCCCGCCATGCACGGCGAGGTGTCCGCGGAGCTCAAGGCCGACGGCTTCGCCATCCTCTCCGAGTTCACCCGCGAACCCGCCGCCAACGTGGAGGTGGAGCTCGCATCTCCGAGCATCGGCGAAACAGGCGAAACCGACGAGAGTTCCCAGGTCGAGACCAGAACGGGAAAACCCGTATCTGGGAAAGCCACATCTGGGGAATCGGCCCCTATAAATCACTCATCCGATAAAGGGCTTGATTCCGATAAACGACCCCTCTCTTGTCCCCCCGACGACTCGGGCGGGAACGAGAAGGGCCGAGATGATTTCGTGGCGTATCGGAAGGGCGAGTTCCCGGAGGCCTTCGAGCGGCTGTGCGCCATGTCCATCAAGCCGGTCGCGTCGCTGCGCTTCAAGCGCGACTGCCTGGCGGCTTGGGAGCGAAGGGTGGCGCAGGGCTTCGTACCGGAGCACATCATCGAGGCCTATGCCGCCTACGCCAAGAGCTATTGGCTGCGGAACGGCGACGACGTGACGCTCGCCAAGAACCTCGCGCGGTGGCTCGAAGGGGAGGGAGGGCTCTCGGCCTACGCCGACGAGCCGATACCGCCCGACCTGCTCGATGCGGACGGTGAGCCATTGGATATGCCTGGGCTTGCGCAGGCCGACCCCGACTTCGCGAAGCTCTGGCGGCGCGTGGAGACGCAGCGCTGCGTGATTCGCTCGACCATGGCCATGGGAGGCGATCTGCCGCCGGAGGAGGATGTGCTCGCCGCCTGCGAGGCCGACGAGCGCTACCAGCGCTACCTCTCCGTCTGCAAGGAGCGGCACGGGCGCTATCTCAAGGTGATCGAGCTGTTCGGGAGCCCCAGCGCCAGCCTTGTGCGGGCGAGGGAGGAGGCTGTGGCTCTCGGCGCCATGCCGTTCGGAGGGAGGCTTTCATGAGGACGTTGTGGAAGTTCGCGAAGTGGCTCTTCCGCGCTGTGTTCCGCTTCATGTGAGGCCGCAGATGCGGCACCGTGACCACTTGCGATCGAAGGCGTTCTGCTCAAAGGATGCAGTTTGCGGAAGAGGTCTGCGGGCAGTTTATAATGGATTGCGTCACCCTAATCGAATAAGTACGTCAATTACCAGGCCGAGGGGCATCTGCCGTTTGGGTAATTGACGTACATTTCCCAACAGGGTGACAACTGAGGTGGATGCCTCTCATCTGAAACTCGTGGGGCTACCATCTTCCTTATCCCGAATACGGAAAGGTGGCCCCATGGCAGCAAGCGCAGAATACGCCCCGCCGAAAGAGCTCGTCAATGTTATGGTGCAATCCTCCGAGAAACTGGAGGGCGCAGCCTCGCTTCTGACGATGCTCGAAGACAAGGCCGACAACCGGAGGATAACCGCCTCCGAGCTGGCAGCGGTGCGCTGCATCGTGGAAACCTGCGCGGCGAACCTCGGCGGAATCCTGGAACATGCCTAGATAAAACTAGAGCCAGTCCCAGCAGGACCGGCCCTTACAAAACCTTGCGGTTTTTGAATCTGCAATTATGATGGCATCCTCAGGCTGTCTTGTCAATGAGGTCGGCGAGAAACCGCAGATACGATACGAATCCGTTTTGATTCCCGTATCTTTCACAGGTATCAAGGAGCGCAACCCGGAGCTCTGACAGCGCATCTGCCGTTGAGGTAGATAGAGCCGCACCGTCCAAACGACCGAACATGACGAGGGTTTCGAGCAGCTGCTGGATGCGCCTGTTCTTGAGCTTGGCACGTCTCGTTTTACTGTTGGGAACACCGTTGTCGTTTAGCCAGGCGTAGACGAGGCTGGACAGCGTGTAATCAGACTCGTAGCTCTTTTCCATCCCGTTCAGTATGCAGCTCCCATGCGAGCAGCAGTTGCGCACGGATTTGACGCCCTTGAGGATGTAATGCTCCTCCCGCATTGCGGCATCTTCCCATCGTTCCGAACAGAATAGGTAGAAGGCGAGCAACGTTCCGAACGTGACCACCTCCAAAAACGCCCATACAGGCATTGCACCACTATAGTGCGCGATGATCCTTCCGGAGTAGACGTCGCCCTCGATCTCTGCACCCATTCGCAAAGACAGGTCTCGCTTGATATAGCCCTGATAGCGGCCCTGCTGCGATTCCATGAAGTCGGCCACTATACCGTAGCCATCCTCTCTGGGGTCTTCCGATATGCGAGTTATGATAGCCGTCTTTGCGAGCCGTTCCACGTCTTGGGCCGCGAGCAGGAACGTGCAGCGAATCTCGTCATCGAGTTCGTTCAGGGCGGACAGATCGGCGAAGTCCAGTGCCACATATCTGCCCTTGTCTTGGCCCTCTGCGTGCTTCTGGAACAGTCGGCGACATGAGGCAAGGTGCATGAACGTACCGCATCTCGACAGCGCCTCGATGGCCTGCTTCTCGCTGCAGCGCTCGAACGTGACGCCCTTTGTCTTCAGCAACTCGACCTGCTCTTCCGGCGTCAGCATGGGCTTGAGGTTTCGCGCCTCGTGCACGCCCTCGCCTATTCCCCACGCGGTGTATGTCTTCTCCTTTTCTTTCATGCCTCTATTCTAGGCGAGCCGTCCTCGCCCAGAAACCATGCGTTCCCGAAAGCGGAACATCGACGCAACGGGGCGGCTTCCCTCAGTCGCCACCCGACCCCCGCAGCCAGGGCCCCGAGCCCCCGGCGGCCTTGATGCCCGGATGCTCGGCCGGGAACCGGGCGGCGCGCAAGGGCCGCGAAAACTTTTCCGCGCGGGACGCTTCCTTCCAGGTCCTCCGGAAAACTCAAGCCCTTGCGGGTTTCGCATTCCCCCCTTGCGCGTCTCCCGAACCCCGTCCGGTGCACGGGCCACAAGGCCCGCCCAGAGGGGGCGGGCCGAACCGACAAGGAGGTCGAAATCATGGAAACGACAAGAATCCCGCTCTCCCAGTGCGTCGAGAGCAGCTACCAGAACCGAAAGGAGCTGGGAGACGTTTCCGGGCTCGCTCGCAGCATCGAGGTGAACGGGCAGATCACGCCGCTCATCGTGGTGGCTGACGGCGAGGCCTACCAGCTCGTCGCGGGACACCGGCGCACCGCCGCCATGAGGACGCTCGGACTCGAAGAGGCCGACGCCTACGTGATGGACGGCTGGGACGACGCCAGGATCGCGCAGATCCTCAACGCCGAGAACAACCACCGCAAGGAGCTCACCGAGGCGGAGCGCGGGCGCGGCATCCAGACGATGCTCTCGCTGGGAGTGCCGGTCACGGACGCGGCGGTGAGCGCTGACATCCCCGAGGACAAGGCCGAGTCCTACGTGCGGGGCACGAAGGTCGTGCCCGTGGACGCCGTGAACTTGGACTTCGAAGCCGTGGCCCTCATGGGCGACTACGACGACGTGCTCACCGAGGACGACGTGGTGGCTGTGCTCTCCAAGAAGAGCTTCTGGGACCGCCAGGCGATCTGCCGCAAGGCACGGGCCCGCGCGGCCGCCGAGGAGGAGACGGCACGGCTGGAATCGCTCGGCGTCAAGGTGGTCGACAAGGACTCCCTCGGCGAGGGCTACCACGGATGCAACGGCGAGTGCGGGCATCCCGGCCTCGTGGCCGTCGTGAAGCCCCAGGCCTGGGGTGAGGGCGCCGATACCACCTTCTACTGCGACGACGAGGCCCACGACTGCCAGCCCACTCCCGAAGAGATTGCGGAGACGGAGGCCTACCTCGGGCGCAAGGCGACGCTTGAGGCCATGGACGGGCGAATCGCGGAGTTCGCCAAGTCCGCCTACCCGAAGTTCCCGGCCAAGGGCCAGTCGAAGCTGCGCCAGTGGGCGCACGAGGCGTTCGAGGCCTACTACAAGTGCGAGCCCAGCGACGCCTGGGAGGGCTTCAAAGAGTCGCGGGCCAAGGCGCTCGACCAGTTCATCCTGATGCGTACCGTCCCCGCCTGCGTGCCCAGTCTTCCCGACCGCACCCTAAAGTGCGACTACGAGCCCTGGTCCTACGACGTGGACGACCTGCTCGGGTTCGTCTCCTTCGTGGACGACGTGCTCATGCCCGCAGGATATGAGCTCTCCGAGGAAGAGCGCGACCTGATGGACCACCTCCACGGAATCTTCGCCGCCGAGGACGAGGACGAGATCTTCGGCGAAGGCGACGCCGAAGCCGATGCGCCCGATGCCGACGACGAGCCTCCCTTCGACGTTGACGAGCAGCCCCTTGATGGGCCGCCGTTCGACGTGGAAGAGGAAGGCGATGCCGTCCTGGCGATGGCGGCCTGACGCTCCTTCCAGCCGCCCGGCCAGACAACGGGTCGGGCGGCCCCTTCTCTTCTCATCCTCACCGACAAGGAGGTACCGACATGAAACGCACGCTCGATGTGATGGTCGTGCCCGTGGGCCGCGAACCCGAGCTCAAGACCCTCGAATCCGACGAGAACGGCAGCTTCCTCAAGGCGCTCCAGGGCTGCGTTGGCGGCTTGATCGAGCCGCTTCCCTGGCTCTTCGGCGACGCGCCCGCGGGCTACTGCAACGAGGAGGGGGCGCTCGGCGCGACCTTCCTCGACGCCAACCGTGCCGTCTATGCAGACAAGGCCATGGAGGACGCCGGGTTCCTGAGCCAGCTTGACTTCAGGACCCCCGTGCGCGAGGGCGACCTCTACGCCATCGTGTTCGGCGACATGGTGTTTACCGGGTTCGACCCCGATACGGGAGGAAGCCGCGACATCTCACCCGAGGAGTGCGAGCGCGTCCGCGAGCGCTTCGGGGGCGCGGAGTCCATCGACTCTGGCGCGAGCGAGCTTCTGTTCCTCGCCCGGTCCGGCAGGCCCCGCCGATGAAGCGCTCCGAATGGATGACGCCTTTCCCGAGGCCTCCTCCCGGCATCTGCCCCTCCCCACGTGGCGTCCACCTTGGGCGCAGGCTGCCCGGGACGGCGCCCGGGCGCAAGGGCCGCGAAAAACCTTCCGCTGAAAGAACACGCTCGTGACCGGAAGCTCAGGCCTGCGGTTTTCGCTTCCCCCCTTGCACCCGAACGCCCTCCCGAGCGGTCGCCGACCCAAGGAGGCGCCCCGAAAGGAGGGGCGCCGCGAACATCAGGAGGTCATCATGGGAAATCGAGCCGTCATCACCACGCCCGAGCGCAAGGTCGGCATCTACCTGCACTGGAACGGAGGGCGCGACACCATCGAGCCGCTGCTCAAGTACTGCGAACTGCAGGGCTATAGGCCGCCGAGCTCGGACGAGTACGGCCTCGCCCGCATCTGCCAGGTGATGGGCAACTTCTTCGGAGGCTCCCTCTCGCTCGGCGTCGGCGCCTACACCACCGATCGGCAGATGGATCCCGGCGACAACGGCATCTACATCGTTGAGGGGTGGCGCATCGCAGAGCACCTGCGGACGGAGTACGATGCGGATTGGAACCCCATCGGGATGCGCTCGTTCGGGCCATCCGAGGAGGAGGACTGGCACCAGTTCGACGACATGCTCCGCAGCTTCGACGCTTCCATGCCCGAAGAGCTTCGCCTCGGCGAGTTCCTGGACTCGGTGGAGGTTCCGGCAAGCGAGCTTCAGGTCGGCGACGAGGTGTGGATGTTCGACAGCGTGTACGGCAGGTGGGAATCCTTCCCGGTCATCGGCTTCGGGCAGCCCGAGTTCAACCGCATCGCGGTGGAGGTCGAGGCTGCGAATGGCAGGAAAAAGATCACCTACCCCGACCTGCCATACGTGGCCATGTGCGACCACGACGGTGACTTCTCGTGGAACTGCAACAACTACGTCCACGGCGGCATGGCCCGCATCCGCCCGAGAAATGAGCAAGTCGCAGCCTAAGCGCTCGCAACTCCATCGAAGCCCGTCGGCCATCCGGTCGGCGGGCTTTCCCTTTGCCTCTCTTGCTCTAGCTTGCGTGAAGCCTCTCTCCTTCACTGCCCTTCATCTCGTATGGCCAACAACCTCCGCATCCGGTCGGCCCCTCCCGCCTCTGATCCCGCATGCTCGCCGAGAACCGCGCGCCCGCGCAAGGGCCGCGAAAACTTTTCCGCAGGGAGCGCTCCTTCCAAGGCCTCCGGAAAACTCAAGCCCTTCGGGGTTTCGCTCCCTCCCTTGCGCGGCTGCCCGAACCTCGGACGGCAGACGGGCCACGAGGCGGGGCAGAGGGCCCGGCCGGCAAGACTTAGGAGGTCTACCATGAGCAATCTGAACGACAAGGCGACGAAAGCAGCGAGCCGCTACCTGGAGCACCGTGGGTACACCGTGCTGGAAACTGCCTGGAAGTGTCCGGCCGGGACGTGTGACGTGATCGCCGAGGACGGAGACGCCATCGTGTTCGTGGACGTGAGCGCGCGCCGCGACGCCGACAAAGGGTTCCCGACCGAGCGATGCAGCGCAGGTGTGCGGGAGCGCCGCGAGATGGTCGCGCTTGCATGGTTCGCCGAGCACGAGGACGCCGTGGACATGGCGGTGCGCTTCGACAACATTGCGATGCTCGTCATGGGCGATAGCCGAGCGATGATACGCCACCACCTGAACGCCCTAGGCGGAGCCATCGAGCAGCTGCAGCCGCGCGCGGCAGCGGGCATCCCGACCGGCACCGACCTTCAGACCCTCCCGGAGGCCGCTTAGACCTCCTGGCCTCCATCGCGAGGGGCGAGCCCTCCGATCTTCGGGTCGGAGGGCTTTTCTATGTTCCTTCGATGGGGACGTTGCGCCGCTTTGCCAGCACGTTCAGCGCGTCCACTATCCTTTCGGCCTCGTCGATTCCCACGGGAACGAAGGCGCTGACGCACTTGTCTTCGATGGGCTCCTCGGCGGAGTTATCGCATTTGCGAGAAGGCTTGGCGACCTCTTCGAGAGACACCACGCCGTCATGGATTATCCTCTCGACGTACCACCCCGTATCGTCGTGCCAGATGAACCGCTCGCGTCCTCCCATCATTACGGTGTAGCGCAGTCCGTGCCCGCCCACTTTCATGCTGGCAGCGTAGCGCTGCTCCACCACGCGGTCGATGCCGAACACACGCCCGTCCTCCCAGACGACTGCCAAAGGCTCCACGCGTCCGTCAACGTCGTGGTCGGCTATGACCTCGACGTAGCACTTCTCCCTGCGCTCTATCCCTCTCACGATGATCTTTCGCCTACCTGTGGAAGAAGCTCACCGGGTGAACCGTGTTGTCGCGTTTCGCATCCATGGCGAGTGTGTCGGGGCACCATGCCTTCGGTCCCCACACCACGGCGTTGTTGCCGAAGCGGCGCCGCAGGTCGTCCACGGCGGCGTCAAGTGCCTCCATTTCGGTGCGGCGCGGAAGCGGGTCGAACAACGAGAGCTGGATGTCCTCGTTTGTCGGTACGAGGTTGGAGGCTCGCACGTGCAGCCCCCGCACCGGCGCATCGGGCGAGAAGGTGCGTACCTGCTCCATGAGATTCCATGCCATGCCTGCCACCTCGGAGGTTATGTTCGTGGGCGTGCGCAGTGTCGACTGGCGTCCTGACGACGCGAGGGTCCCAGCGTCACGCACGGCCACGGCGATCGTCCTCGCTCTAGCCCCGCCCTCTCGCATCCTCTGGGCCACAGCTTCCGAGAGCATCCACGTAACCGCCTTCGCGGTGGAGACGTCCACTATGTCCCTCGGGAAGGTGATGCCGTTGCCATAGCTCTTCACCTCGCGGCACACGTCGTTGCGGCCGGGGTCGAGCCTCTTCACCTCGCTTGAGTCCTCGCCTCTCGCGAACATTTTGAGCACGAGCCCCATCTTCCCGAGCCTGCGCTTGAGGAGCGTATCGGAGGCGCAGGCGAGGTCGCCGATGGTGAGGATGCCGGAGGATCGCAGCTTGCGCTCGGTGGCCTCTCCCACGTAAAGGAGCTCTCGCACGGGGGCGGTCAGAAGGTGTTCCCTCGCGAACTCCTCGTCAACCAGCGTCACCGCGTCGGGCTTCTTCCAGTCGCTTCCGAACTTCGCGTATATCTTGTTGTCGGAGACGCCCACGCTGATAGTGAGGCCCAGCTCCGCCTTCATCCTCTCGGAGATTTCCTCGGCCATCTGCAGCGGCGTGAGTCCGAGGCAGCCGCAGGAGCCGCCCACGTCGAGCCAAGCCTCGTCTGGCCCAAAGGGTTCCACGCGGTCGCTGTAGTCGTAATAGATGGCCCGGGCGAGCCCCGACGCCCTCATGTACATTCGGTAGTCCGGCCGCACGACAACGAGCCCGGGGCACTTGCGCCGCGCTTCCACCAATGTGTCCGCCGTCTTGATCCCGGCTGCCTTGGCGAGGAGGTTCCGCGCCAGGACGATGCCGTGGCGGGCCTCCTCGTCGCCGCCCACAACCAGGGGTACCCCTCGCAGCTCCGGATGCGCCTGGCATTCGATCTGGGCGTAGCAGCAGTTGATGTCGCAGTGCAGGATGGCACGGCCAGTCATAGCGACCTTCTTTCGCCATTGGTTTCCTATGCGCTGCGAGACTGTCATTATATGCGAACATAAGTTCGATTGATAGCGAACGAATTATGGATTTTCGGCACACGCGATTCGGAATTGCGCTTCTTCATGTCGGCGAGTGTTCAAGATTCTCGCAGCAAAGCAAGAGGCCTATTCCGTGTACACAGTCCACGGAATAGCTCTTGGCCGCCGAGCGCCATCGTTCGCAAACGATGACCTTTGGCATCGTCTCGGGCGGTCTCGCCATGAGGACGAACCTTCCCGAAACGATACGGCGGCATCGCTCGCCTCGCCGCGCTCGGCTACGCTCTTCGCGGGGGATTCCCCGCGCCCCTCCTAGAAGCGTCGGCACGAGCCTCCTTGGAAACCCAACTCGGAAGGAGGCCCGAGCCGACGCGATGGAGCGCCATCCCAAGCAGATCCACGTGCGCATGTCGGAAGCCGAGGTCGAGCGGGCCAAGCGCCTCGCGGGAGACACCGGCATGACGCTCTCCGACCTCATCCGCGTCCTCCTGCAGATGCCCGCATCCTCCGTCGGCGAGGGCGGCCGCCTTATCGTCATCGACAGGACAACCGCCGCGAAGCTCGCCCGCGAGATGCGGAGGTGGGGCCATCACTACAACCAGGCCGTGCACGCCCTCAACGCGATCGCCTACTACCTCCGCGCGAACGACATGGACGCCCCCGACGTGTTGGAAGAACTTGATCGCGCCTCGGGCAAGCTCGCGGCCATGCAGCCGGGCGTCGAGGCTCTGCGCCGAAACGTCGAGGACGTGGCGGGAAGCGTCGTCGCGTCACTTGGAAGGTGACACCATGCCGATGCTCAAGACCATCGCGGGGCACACCTCGGCGAGAGGCATCTGCCGATATCTCACGCGCAAGAACCGCGCGCTCGCCAGCGACTACATCAACATCGACGTTCCCGAGGGCATCCGCGAGTTCGACTGGGCGAAGGCGATGGACGCCACGCGCCGCTCCTTCGGAAACGACCTTCCCTGGCGAGGGAAGCGGGTGCGCACCTACAAGCACTACGTCGTATCGCCCGACCCCAAGGACGGCATCGCGCTCGAAGCCCTGCGCGATCTCGCGACCTCGTGGGCACAGGAGCACTTCTCCGAATACGAGGTGGCCATCGTCTACCACGACGACAACGAGCACGGCATCCCCCATGCGCACGTGGTCGTGAACAACACGAATATAGAGACAGGGCGGCGGCTCCAAGACCCCGACCCCAAGGCCCTGGCCGCCTCGCTCCAAGAGCTCGCCGAGGCGCGAGGACTCACCGCCTTGAGGCCGCCGCAGGCGACGGGCGTGGCGGCGCGTGCCCAGAGGCGCACTCCGAAGAGGACGCCCGAGACCTTTCGGAGCGAGTACGTGCGCCGAGCGGAGCAGGAGCTCACCGAGCGCGGCGAGTACTCCTGGACGGCGGACATCCGTGCCCGCGTCCGCATAGCCCGCACGGTGTCGAGGAGCGAGGCGGAGTTCCGCAGCATCCTCGGCACCATGGGCGTGACCGTGGCCGACAACTCATCCAAAGCAGAGCGGCGGGACTGGATATACGCGCTCGCGAGCCATCCTTCGAGAAGGATCTCCGGGGAGCGCATGGGGCTCGCCTACGGGCGCGAGCGACTTGAGCCGCTGCTGCGCTCAGGAGGTGCGAGGAGGTTCGAAGACGCCGGGGAGCGCGCCATAGCTGCCATAGCGAAGCGGGCCGTCATGGTCGGTGACCTCGCGGAGCTGCGAAACCTTTCCGGGGCGGTCGCGCTCATTGAGGCCTCTCATGCCAGATGTCTTGACGACTTGGATGCGCTTCTGGAGAAGGGCGGGGGCGAGGCGACGCCGCAGCTCGTCGGCTACGTCAAGGATAAGAGGCTTCTGCCCAAGGAACGGCCCGCGCCCGTCACCAGGAAGCCCACGGCAAGGGCAGGCATCCGTCCCGCCGTAAGTCGGCCGAAGAACGATGCGGCGCAACCCACCCATCAGAGTATGCAGGACAAGCGAAGAGAGAGGTCCGAGAGGTGATAATCAAAGCCTACTACTCCGGTGGGCGCATCGACGTGTTCGACACGGACCGCATGACCGACGGTGTGCCGCAGCCGGGAAACCTGCTCACCAACTACACCCTCGACCTCTCCGACGTGAACGGCGAGAGCCTGTGGCTCTGCTCCTACTACTACGAGGCAGCCCCGGCGTATAAGGATGAGAAGGGGCCGAAGGACCTTCCCGTGGCCCGCAGGCGCGACGGCTGGAGCTTCCTTCTCGCCGATGCCGAGGACATGCAGAGGCTCAATCGCGTCACGTTGGACGGGGAGACCGTGCTCGCGCAGATGGCCGGCGAGCTCGTGGACGTGTCGGCGCTGTCGTGGGCGTCCGAGGTGGCCGACGTGCTCGCTCCGCAGGTCGCGCAATTCCATCATCTTTTGGAGTCAACTGGGGCAGAGCGAGTCGAAGACCTTGGCATACCCGCAACCATCTTGCAGGGAATCGCATCGTCTTGCGAACGGGAAGAAAGTAGAGAGCCGCGTTTTTAACGACCGCGATACCAGCCAAAGAGGACGGCAGCGGTATAATGTAATTGCAATAGTCACGGAAGCAAGGAGGTCTTCCGGATACGTCAGGTGACGCGGAATCGGCGTTGCGGGCGTAACTGGAAAGGGCAGATAAGTCATAACTCAATGAACGTCACCGCTGTCGAGCGGTTCGTTTGTTGGTTGACTCTGCCCTAAGTCCTTTTCCTGTTCCGAGAAGCATTTGGCCGCAGAGTCTCCCCTGCGGCTTTGTTGTTTCAGGAAGGGAAAGGATTGACCCATGTTTGACCGGCTGCTTGAAGAGGCGCTTCGCAAGCCAGCTCCATATGAGCGCACCGACGATCTATTCTGGAGCGATCCCCACATCTCGACTCAACTCCTGAAAGCGCACCTTGACGAGCGCAACCCCTTGGCCAGTCGAAGCCCCGAGTTCATCGAGCAGTCTGTGGCATGGATCGAGAGCTGTGCGCCTCAAGTCACGCACCCCCGTATTCTCGATCTGGGATGCGGGCCCGGACTTTATGCCGCTCGCCTCGCGCGACGCGGCTATTCCGTTACGGGCATAGACGTTTCCCCCGCCTCTCTGGCGTATGCGAAATCGTGTTCGGAGGCCGAGGGCTTGGATGTCGAATACATCGAAGGCGACTACCTCGACGCGGAGCTTGGAGGCCCCTACGACGTGGCCCTCATGGCGTATTGCGATTACGGCGCGCTGTCGCCAGACGAAAGGCTCGGCCTTCTCGACACGCTGCACAGGGCCTTGAGGCCAGAAGGCGTATTGATCCTCGACGTATTCGCCGATGCGCATTACGAAAACGCCTTCAATCGCTCTAGGTGGGAAGCATCATCGAATGGCGCGTTTTGGCGGCCCGATGCCTACATCTGCTTAGAGCAGCAAACCCTCTACCCGCCGAACGTCATTCTCGACAGGTATCTCGTTCTTTCAACGGCGGGGACCAAGAGCTACAACGTGTGGACGACTTGCTTCGACACCGCATCGCTTCAAGACGAAGCTGTCGCCGCCGGCTTCGACGCAGTGAGTTTTGCGGCCGACCTGACTGGCGCTCCGCCAGCCGAAGCGAGCAAGACTTTAGCAGCCGTTCTGCGAAAACAAGAGACGCGATAGCGACCCGCGCTTTGCCTTTTGCGAGAAGGTGGCCAATCGAGAAAAAGATCACTTTTGCCCAGACGGGGCGCATTCTATCCTTGTGATATCGAGGCTAAATCGCGTGCGCCTCGAACATGGCATGAGCGTTTCGGAGCTTGCCCGTCGGACGGACATCGACAAGAAACGGCTCTGGTACATCCTCGATGGGCAGCGCGAGATGCGCGTCGAGGAGTTTCTAAGGCTATGTGTCGTCTTGAAGATGGATCCTCGCAGCTTTGTGACCCGCGAAATGATCGAGGAAGTGGCCGAGGCGACGAGGCAGAGTATCGGTCGCAGCGATAATCCGAACACATAGAGCGAAGAGCGCCCCGCGGGGCGCTCTTCTGCGATTATCCATCCCTTTCCGCCAGCGCAGGCTATTCTTCCTGCGGCTCTTCCTCTTCTTCCGATCCCCCTCTCCCGGAGGGGTTCCCTGGCAAGAAAAGCCTTCCGGAAATCGCCTAGCTCACCCTTGCCATTGATTTCGTACAATGATATCTTCTCTTTGTGAACATATTTACACGAATGTTCGTAAACAATATTCTAAAAGGAGATGAGCCGCCATGCCGTCGAAGCCGATGCTCACCGAAGCCGACAGGGAAGCCCTCCGGGAGAGGCTTTCCGGGCTCTGCGAGGAGCGCTGGATAGAGCGCGGGTACAAGAAGACTTCCATCAAGGAGCTGTGCGAGGGCGCGGGGATGTCCGTCGGCACCTTCTATACGCTCTATCCCACCAAAGAGGATTTGTTCTGCGAGACCATAGCGGGCATCCAGGAAGAGCTGGAGGCGAGGTTTCTCGACACCATCGCGAAGAACCCCACCAAGGAGGGCTTCGCTCAAGCGATGAAGGATATCTTCCGCGAGTACGCGAGCAAGCCGTTCCTCTACAACGTCGGCACCGCCGACTTCCAGTCCTTCGCGTCGAAGCTGCCCGCCGACACCCTGGAGAAGATCAGCTTCGATAGCTTCGAGTTTTTCGGCCGTGCGGTCGACGTCGCCGGACTCGCCCTAAAGGTCGCTCCCGAGCAGGCCTACGGGACCTTGAGCGCGCTGCTCTCGATCATCAGCGCTAAAAACACGCTTAGCCTCACATGCAACTACCTTGCCGTGTTCGACTACATGACCGACGTGCTCGTAAGCGGAATCTTCGAGTAGGAGGGGCCATGGAGCTATACGAATACGAGGTCGTTGCTGCGGAGGCCGGGAGCGAGACCGGTCTAGAAGGCGGCCTGAAGGCCGAGCTGAACCGGCTGGGAGCGCAAGGCTGGGAGCTCGCCACCTCCTTCGCGCTCCCGCACCTCGGTCGCTCGAAGCACGCCCTTCTCGGCATCGCGACACCGACGGTTCTCATACTCAAGCGTCCTCTCGGAGCTACCAGAGAGGTGCCGAAATGAGCTGGGCCATCGAGACCTGCGGCCTCACGAAGAGGTTCGAGGGCGTCACCGTCCTAGATGACGTGACCTTGCGCGTGAGAAAAGGCGACGTATACGGTTTCCTGGGGCCGAATGGCGCGGGCAAGACCACGCTCATGCGGTCGCTCTTCCGCCTCGTGACCCCCGATGCCGGGACAGTCTCCCTGCTCGAACAGCCCGTACGGAAGGGCTCTAATCCCGTTTTCGCCCGCGTGGGCAGCATGCTCGGCAGCCCGGCCTTCTTCGAGGGGTTGAGCGCGCGGGAGAACCTCACGCTGCACTGCGCATATATGGGAGCTGATGCGGGACGCGTCGACGAGGCCCTGGCGCTTTTCGGCCTGTCGGGGGCGGAAGACAAGGCTGCAGGCAAGCTCTCCCTCGGCATGAGGCAGCGCCTCGGGCTCGCCCGCGCCATCGTGACCGACCCCGAACTGCTCGTGCTGGACGAACCCATGAACGGCCTCGACCCCGAGGGCATAATAGAGGTGCGCAACATCTTGCGCGCCGTAAATGAGGAGCTGGGCGTGACCATATTCGTGTCGAGTCACCTCTTGGACGAGCTCTCGAAGATCGCGTGTACGGTCGGGCTGATAGATCGCGGGCGCATGCTCGACGAGGCGACCGTGGGCGACCTGCATGATAGCGACTGTACCCTTGAATCCTGGTACCTTGAGAAGACGGGAGCCCGCCATGGTAAAGCTGATTAGCTTGGAGTTGAGAAGGGTGCCGCTTCTGGGCCATCTCGTGGGCATCGTGGTGGCGAACCTCCTCATCGCCCTCGTGAGCATCATCGCGTCCGCCCTCCTGTCCGGGAACGCATCCACCTCGGCCGCAGTCGGCTTGCCTGCCACTCCGCCGGACACACTCACCTTGGCCACCATGCTCGTACGGGCAACCCTCATCGTCTGGGAGGCGGTGCTCGCATCCCAGGTCGTCATCGAGGAGTACCGCGCCGGCACGCTGGCTCTGCTCTTCGCGAGCCCTGTACCGCGAGGAAGGATCCTCGCGGCGAAGGTCCTCCTCGTGTGCGGCATAACGCTCGCGCTCTACGCGCTATCCTACTGGTTTCAGAGCGCCTGCGTAGCCGTTGCGGGAAACTATCTGCCCTACGTGAGCGGTCACAACGTTGACCCCGTCAGGGATACCACCGCCATCGTCTCCGCAATCGCCGTAGGTCTCGCTCCCCTTCTCGTGGGAGCCTTAAGCAGATCCGTCATCGCTACGGTGGTCTCGTCCTTCGCGCTAGTGGCCGTCGCATCGAACGCCCAAGGGGCGGGAGCGAGCCTTCTGTCGGTCCCCTTCGCCGCGCTCTTCATAGGCATGGCCGGTACGGTCTGCACAGCAGCGGCCGTCCACAGAATAGTATCGGCCGATTCGGCAAAATAGCAGAAAGGGAGAACGCATGCTCAATTTCCTCATCCCCAGCTCCATCCCCGTGCCCGACGCCAACACCCTCCAGCTCATATCCATCGCATCGCTCATAGTGGGTATCTGTCTCGTGCTTGCAGGCGGCGCCTTCCTCCTCTGGGGAAAGAAGGCGGGCGGCGGATGGAAGGTCGTACTCGGATGGGTTCTCGCCGCCATCGGCGCGACACTCGCGCTTAGCCACGCCGTGCAGCTGATGCTCTACTAGGAAGGAAGACCGATGATAGACGAAGTAAATGATGCATGCAAAAAGCTCAACAAGGGGCTCGGCGTCCCGGTATCGCCCCCGAACCCCGGAGAGAAAGCGCTCGGCAGGGCTTCGGCAGTAAACGTGGTTTTGGGAATCGGCCTCGTGGCCGTAGGAGCCCTCACATCCTTAAAATGGTGCGCCGTCCTCGGGATTGCGGCCATAGGCAGCAGTGCGGTGATGGCGTGGGAGAGCAAGAGGCGAAGGGACGACTGACTCCCTCCGAGGCTCGGATCCTCGACAAAATGAGGCAGATGCGGGGAATTTGTGTTGCTGAGCTGGCCCGACGCATCGGCGTTGACAAGAAACGGCTGTGGTATGTGCTCAACGGGCAACGTGAGATGAGGGTCGATGAGTTCTTGAAGCTCTGCGTCGCCTTGAGGCTCGACCCTCGCAGTTTCGTGACTCGTGAAATGATGGACTGTGTTGCCGAGGCGACGAGGCGAAGCATCGAACGATACGATGATATAGGCATATGAAGCGAAGAGCGCCCCGCGAGGGCGCTCTTCTTGCTGTTTTCAGCTCCTTTCCGTCAGCGCAGACTATTCTTCCTGCGGCTCCTCCTCTTCTTCTGAATCCTCCTCTCCCGTCTCTTCGCCTTCCGAGGAGCCCTTGTGCTTGGCACGGCGTTCGTGCAGGGCGACAAGTGCGGCGATGAGGGCGGCCACTACCGCAAGGCACACGAGCGGGAGAATCTTGTTCGTGTCGCCCGTCTGCGCGAGGCCGGTCTTGGGGTTTCCGGGGCCGGGCTTCTCCACGAGATCGACGCTCTGGCCCTCGTCCTCGATGTCCTCGTGCGTGGCCACCACATCCCCGTCGAGCGCAAGGCTCTCGAAGGCCACCATGCGGTGCCCAGCGAGCTCGCTGCCGTCGAAGGAGAACGAGACCTCCACCGAGCCGTTCGGCTCCTCGGGCGTGAACGCTACCATGCTCGTCAGGGGCAGCCCATCCGTCTCGATGGGAGCGGCGGTCGTCCTGTCGATGAGCGTGCCGGTCAGCACGTACTCGCGGCCAGGCTCAAGGTTCTCATAGCGAACCTCGTCGATGATGGTCACGTCGTCGTCTGCCACGGCCTCGTGGTCACCGTCGTCCGCGTCGGTCGCGGTCGTGCCGATCTCAGGCGCGGGCTCGGTCATGCGCACCGTCTGATTCGCGTTGTCGAGGTCACTGTGCTCGAAGACCGTTTCGCCGTTGCGGTACAGCGCCTCGAAGACAACGATGTCGGTCCCTTCGAAGCCGGTGCCGTCGAACTCGAAGGTCACAGTCGCAAAGCCGCTCTTCTTCTCGGGAGTGAACTGCACCTCGCCTTCGACCGGGTTCCCGTCGATCAATACGGGCTCGCCTGTGGCCTTGTCCATCAGGACGCCGCGCAAGGCGTAGCCCTCGCCGGGGACGAGCCCCGCGTAGAACACCTGGTCCTCGATGCACACCGTCGAGTCGGCCGAAACCTCGTGGTCGCCGTCTGCCGCATCGGTCGCGATGGTGCCGATCTCGGGGGCGGACTCCACCTTCACGGTCTGCCCCTCGTCGTAGATGTCCGCATGCGTCGCCACCTCGATGCCCTCGTGCTCAAGGCTCTCGAAGGCGACGATCTCCTTGCCCGCGAGCGCGGATGCGTCGAAGGTGAACTCCACCTTCACGTGCCCGAAGGGCGCGATGGGGGCGAACTCCTTCTCGGACGTGACCTCGGAGCCGTTAACGATGAGCGCCTGGCCCGTCGCCTTGTCCATGAGGGTGCCCTTGACCGTGTAGGTCTTGCCCGGCGCGAGGTTTGCGTAGGCTATTTCGTCGATGACGGTGACGGTGCCCTCGGGCGAGAGTGCATGGTCTCCGTCGGCCGCATCGGTCGCCTCGGTGGCGAGCAGCGGGATGGGCTGGTCGTCCACGGTGCCCAGGTCGATGTCGAAGCCGGTGGCGGTGGTGTCGCGGCTCACGTTGAAGGTGTCCTCCCAGAGAGCGTAGCCCTCGTTCGCCTCGCAGCGGAGCTCTTGGATGCGGTACTCGCCGAAGGGAAGGGCGCCCAGCTTGTCATCGGGCTCCGCCATGGAGCCGTCCTCGCCTTGGCCGAACCAGATGCCGGAGCCCTCCACTACGTCGGCGGTGTCGATATAGTCCTCGCTGAGCAGCTTGTCGTTCGCGTTCACCGCATCCTGGCGGCTCCTCCATTCGGAGGAGGTGTTCAGCATGCCGTTGCGGTCCGTCACGGCCACATGCACCTCTCCCGTGGTCACGTTGGTGATGAGGAAGGGGACGTGCGCGAGCTTGCCGCCCGTGATGGAGCCCTTCTTCTGCAGGTGGGCGTCATGGCGCACTACCTGGTCGCGCCAGAGCAGAGCGTCGCCCTCGCGGTCGCACGTGACGGTCTTGCCGTCCTCGCGTACCTCGAAGGTGCGGGGCTCTCCGTCGGTGAGCAGGTAGCTGTCGTTGGTCGCCGTCTCCGCGATGGTGTAGGTCCCGTAGGGCAGCGTGTCGGATGCGGTCTGGGCCGTGTAGGCTCCCTTCTCGGGGTTCCAGGCCGTCTCGATCACGGCCACGACGGCGCCCTTGGGCCGATAGGTGTCGCCCACCATGACGCCGTGCTCCGATGCGTTCACGACCGTGAACTGGATGCCCTCAAGGGAGCTGCCGAGATACCCCTCCGCATCGGGAGCGGAGTGGTCGGCTCCTCCCAGGGCCTCGCTCTTGCCGAGCTCAAGGTCGTCCTTCTGCACCTGGACGCCTCCGCGAACCACCTCGTTCAGCATGCCGTCGTCCTCGACGAGCTGGTCGAACTGGCCGTCCTCGCGGATCTCGACGATGTGGCTCAAGATGCCCTCGCGCACATATCCGGCGGGGGCCTTCGTCTCCACGACCTCGTAGGTGCCGAAGGGGAGCGCACGCGCGCCGGTTGTCGCCGTCCAGGCGTCGAGCGATTCGTTGTAGCTGGTGGCGATGGTCATGACGGCATCGCCGGAAGCGAACTCCTCGGCCGCCTGGAACCTCCCATCATGGTTCGCGTCGTACCAGATGGGATTGGCGGAGCGGTTGTACACCGTGAACTCCGCGCCCTCGAAGGTCGCATCGCCCTGGGCGTAGTTCCAGAACTCCCCGTCCTCGTGCTCGTAGCGCTCCGCGTCGCCCTTGCCGACGATGAAGCCGCCGCGCTGCGGGTTCTCGCCGAACTCGCGTGCAGGCTGCACCTCGATGACGGCGGAGCCGCCCTGGGCATCGGCCGCGGTGACGCGCAGGCGGTGGACGCCGCGGTCGAGCAGATATCCGCCGGACGGATCGAGCTCGCGCACCTCGATGTCGCCGAGCGGGATGCCCTCGAACACCACGGTGGCGCCGTTCGTCTCGCCCCTGACCGTCTCGGTGGCGCCGCCTCGCTTGTAGCTCGCCTGGTAGAGCGCCCCGTCGAGGGTGGCGTCGCCCTGCGGGCTTCCGTGCCCCGTCTCAGCGTCGAACTTCTTCAGCACGAGGCGCACGGTGATAGGAGGCTCGGCCGAGGAGAACGCGTAGTCGTTGCCGGGGCCGACCTCGTAGACGTTCTCGTCGAGCACGTAACCGGACGAGGCCCGCACCTCCTTGGCGTAGAAGGTATCTCGGGTGGCGCCGAGGCTGCCCGACTCGCCCGCGCCGCTCGCGTCGGTGGTTATCGTCGTCAGCCGGTTGCGATCGGCCTGGGCGTCCGCCCGCGTCCGGTAGATGCCGTAGACCGCTCCCGCGAGCGTGTAGTCGGGGTCGTCGGCCGCCCAGGACCGGGCCGCCGACTTCGACACCTTCACGGTGGTGTGGTAGGTGAACGAGAGGATCACCTGGGTGGAGGAGCCCGTGTAGAGCATGAAGGGCTCGAAGTTCGAGGGCACCTCGCCCGCGCGGCGCAGGATCTTGCGGCCCGTGGCGTCGTCGTTGATGAGGCTCCCGTCGTCGCCGAAGCCGATGACGTTCCAGCGCACCCAGTCGCGGAACCCCTCGGTGCAGCCGAACATGGCGTAGTTGCCGTCCGAGGAGTAGGTGTCGGCCATGAGGATGTGGGCGAGCGCCATGTATCGGTCGGCCGTCATCGGGCCGCCGCCGTACCATTGGCTCGGCCAAAGCGAGGCGTCGAAGCCGGGCGAGCCGTAGGAGAACCAGATGTCGGCTGCCAGCTCCTCGGTGCGCCCGCTGACGGTCGAGAGGGGCGACTTCTCGTAGGTGCCCGCATCCGGCGTGAGCTTGGAGGGGTTTCCGCACCAGGCGGGCTGGCCGTCCACCTCGAACCAGGTGGTGGTGTAGGCGTCGTAGTGGATCTTGTCGCCGACGGTGAGGGTCGCGCCCTGGGCCGCATGCGCCTCGCCCGGCGCGAGGCCGAGCGCGGGCGCGATCATGCCGAGGGCGAGCGCCGCCGCCAGCAGCAGGCGCAGCGCCCTGGCGGGCGTGCTGTTCCGGGTTATCTCCATCACATCGCCCCCTCTAGCGGCCATCGCGGTCCAAAGGGCGGTCTGCGCCCTTCTCCATCGACTCGGATGCCTCCTTGGCCCCCTCGGCGCGCTCGGCGAGTCCCCGGTCGTCCTTTGCGTGCTCCGCTGCGTAGCGCTTGCGCGCCTCGGAGAGCGCCGTCTTGATCTGGTCGGGCGTGACCTTGATGACCTCTTTCTCGCGCTTCCCGTCGTCGCCGACGATGGGGTTGCCCTCGATGTCGCGCACGTCGCGGCGCAGCTGCACCTCGCGGTCGGCCAGAAGCGGGATGTCGCGCCAGTGCTCGCCGCGGAACTTCGAGGGGTTCACGTAGAGGGGGCTGAACTCGCAGCCGCCCACGTCCTTGCCGTCGATGATGGTGTCCTTGGGCAGGCGCACGACGTTGAAGGTCTTCTCCTGCCCGGTCTTCTTGTCGGTGTACTTGATGCCCTCGTGGACGAAGGACTCGTGGAGCGAGATGTAGACGTTCTTCTTGGGGGTGGCGGTCTCTTCTGCCATGGGTTGTCTCCTTTGCATCGTCGAGCGCGGCGGCCGCCGGTAACGGGGGAAGGGCCGCATGCGCTCCTTTGTCGGTCGGTCTTGCGGTTGCTCTTGCGCGCTAGGGGCCGCGCGCGCTGGCGCCCATGCGGGTCAACCTCCCATGATGTCGCGCGCCCATGACCCGCTCTTCACGAGCGAGAGGATGAGCAGCACGCACATGGCGAGGTATTGGAGCGCGTAGGAGAGGCCTCCCACGATGGAGTCCACCACCGGCACGCCCGCGCCTGCGGCGTTGAGGCCGCCCAGCACGATCGGGAAGGACACGAGCAGCACCAGGATGATGACGCCCGCGAGGCACACGGCCACGAAGTTCTTCAGGTAGCCCACGCCCATCTGGCGCGTCTCGTCGAGGGAGGTGAGCGCGAGGGGGATGGGGCTGAAGGCGGCCATGACGTAGATCTGGATGGCGCGCGCCCAGCTCACGACGAGGGCGACCACGTAGGCCACGATGACGACGAGCCACGACACGAGCGCCACCACGAGCATCGCGATGAGGGCGGCCACGTCGTCGTCGGTCGTGGTGATGGAGACCGCCGACAGGTCGAGCGGCATGCCCTGGCCGAACAGGCCGACCACGCGGTCGATGGCGAGCCTCACCACCTCGTAGACGGCGGCCATCAGGTCGAAGCTGTTCTGTATGAGAAAGAGGAACACCGCGAAGAACACCAGCATGAAGACGACCTCCTTCACGCCGGGCATCGTGGCGTTGCCGTCCATCCTCTGCGACACCTTGATGAGCTGCACGGTGAACACGAACGAGAGCATCCCGCACCCGATGGGCAGGATCGCGTGCTGCCACACGCCGCGCACGACGTCGTACATCGTGACGGTGCCTGCCTGCCCGAGCATCTGGTCGAAGCCGGAGGAGAGGACGCCTCCCGCTCCGATGGACTTCAGCATGTCGGCCTGGCTTGAGAATATCCAGTTGCAGGTGTCGCGGAGAATCCCGCAGAGCCAAGCGTTGATGTCGCCCGCTATGTCGGCGAAGGCGGGGCTCGGGCACGCGAGCAGGAGCGCGCACAGAAGCGCCGCCGCCGAGAACGCCACGGCGAACCCGCGGCCCGCTGCCGCCTGCTTGAGGAACGCTGCCATGGGGCGCCGCCTACCCGGCCACGGCGAACGAGCCGTCCTCGTACGCCGCCGTGACGATGGTGGAGGCCGCGTCGTCCAGATGGAACGTCGCGCTCACGCGCCCGCCGCGCACGTCCAGGTACACCTCGCCGTCGAAGGAGGCCGTGGTGGCGGAGGGGGCGTGCGCTGCGCACCACGAGCCGACGGCCGAGGCGAGCTCGGCCGCCTTGCCGTCGATGAGGCCCGTGTAGGGCTCGGCGAGCCCGGACACGCTCACGGCCGTGCCGGCGGCCTTGCCCTGCACGTAGCGCGGCTCCACCGCGAAGGCGTCGCTCGCGACGGTGAGAGCGCCGTCTTTCTCCTCCACGATGATCGAGGCGGAGGTGGCGTAGGGGTCGCCCTCGCGCATGAAGTCGATGTCGAGGTGCTTCTGGCCGTTGCCCTCGCCGGCCTCCTTGGCGTCGAACACGGTCAGCCTCACCGACGTCCCGTCGCTCTCCACGAAGGAGCCCTCCCGGAACTCGATGGTCTTCTCGGGCGCGCCCTCAGCCTGCCACACGTTGCCCTGGAGCAGCTTCGCGATCTCCTGGGATGCGTCCGCGGCCGATGCCGTGCCGCCGGCATCCTGCGCGATGCTCTCGACGGGCGCCTGCGCTTCGCTCTGCGCGCTCTCCTCGACCGTGTGCGCGATCGAGCAGCGGACCGCCGTGCTGCCGATGACGATGGCCACCATGCCAACGGCCGCTGCGAGCATTACCTTGTTCTTCTTCTGCATTCTCTCTCCTTGTCTATCGGAATCGGATGGCGCACGTGAAGTAGGCGATGCCGCTCGCGCGCCTGCAAACGTCCCCGGTGTGGGGCTCGTGGATGTACTCGTCGCCGCCTGCGTAGATGGCGACGTGGCCCGGACGCCAGAGGATGTCCCCGGGCTTCGCTTCGGAGAGCGGCACGCGCCGCCCTGCGGAGGCCTGGTCCTCGGAGTTCCTGGGGATGGAGATGCCCGCTTGCGCGTAGCAGTACTGGGTAAGCCCCGAGCAATCGAGACCGACGCCGGGCGTCGTGCCTCCCCATACGTAGGGAACGCCGAGCTGGCTCACAGCGGCAGCCACGATGGCGTCGCCGTTGGCCGCGCCGGATCGGAAGTCCTCAAGGCTCATGCCGTCGAAGCGGCGCAGCCCGTAGGCGTCCATGGCCGATTTGAGGGATGCCACGTAATCCGAGGAGGTGGCGTAGCCCGCGTCCTTCAAGCCCTCCGCCATCTTGTCGGAGCTCTTCTCGGCGATAGCCTGCTGGATGAGGGCGTTTCCCGAATATCGGGAGTTGGCGAGGAGCACGCGGCTCCTGAACACGATGCACTCCCTGTGCCCCTTGAACACGGTGAAGTCGGCCATGATGCCGACCACTTGGCCCCCATACTCCTCGTTGGTGGCCCACGATCTCTTGCCCGCGACCTCCGGGCAGCCGAGGAAGGACGAGGCCCACTTGATGCCGAAGAGGTTCTTGTCGCGCTCCGCAAGGAGCGAGAGGTGGTCGCCCGCGCCGCTCTCGCAGATGATCTGGGCGAGCGTACATCCGGCGGGGTGCCCGTACTTCTCCTGGCACTCAAGGGCCGCCTCAACCATCTCCACCGTGATGTAGGGAGGCAGGCCGTCGAGCGACGCCTTGGCCGCCTCGCTCTTCCAGAAGCCGAAGATGGCGCTCATGAGCTGCGAGACGACCAGGACCGCGAGCACGAAGCACAGGACGCCCGAGAGCGCCCCTGCCACGGGACCTGCTGCGGAGGCGGCCGCTCCTGCGAGGGTCTTGGCCGCGCCTTTCCTGGTAGCCTCCCCAGCGGCCTTTGCAGCCGTTGCGGACTCGGAGGCGCGAGCCGTCCTGGCTCGCAGCCATGTCCGGCGGGACTGCGCGCGCCGCATCTCCGCCGTCCTCTTCGCGGATGCCTCGGCTTCCGTGCCCTTGCCGATGCGCCTTATCGCCTTGGCCTCCGTCGCTGCCTCTTTCGCAGGCGTGGCCTTCTCGGGGTTGGCGACGGATGCCTTCTCGCGCCTGGCGGCGTGGATAGCGGCCCTCGACGCCCGGTAAGCGTCTCCCGTCCCCTCAAGCTCGTCGGAATCGTCCGCCTCGTCGGCAGCTGCATCGGCAGCGAGCGCGGCGAGGTGCCTGCGCGCTTGGAGGGCCGACTTCGCCTCTTGTGAAGCGGGTTCGTCGGCAGCCTTGGCATCTGCTTTCCCTTCGCCTTTGGAACGGCTCTGCTTCACGGAGGGCTTCGAGCCTTTGGGCTTGCGCCCCTCGGCCCTGCGGTCGCCCGACTTTCGGACGAGCCCGGAGGAGACGGCATCTGTGCGCGTCGCGCGGGCGACCTCGGCCGCATCGACCGCGCCCTCCGTGGCGGACACGGCGGCTTCCGTGGCCGTGGCGGACGCCTGCGCACCCTTGGCTAGTTGCGTCACTGGTCAGCGCCCTTTCGGCGACGGGCCCTCTTGGCGAAGTCGCTCTCGCGCTTCTTGGCGGCTATCTCCTCGGGCTTGGTGTTGAACAGCTCGTAGAGCTTGCCCTTCGGGAAGTCGTCCTTCAAGGGGACGCGAGCGCCGCCCGCGATGAGCAGCCCTTCTCCCGCGCGCACGGACTCGTCGATGTAGGAGGCCTCCTGGGCGCTCATGTCGAGGAGCTCTGCCCAGGCGCGACGGTCGAGCGGCGACTGCTTGTGCAGGAGCACGAAGTCGGAGTTCAGCACCATGTTCCGGGCTTCCTCGTGGTCGAGCATGTAGACGCTGTTCTGCGTGATGCCCGTGGCGATGAGGTTGAACTTGCGGCCCTCCGCCCAGTACTTCGAGAAGTAGCTGATGATGGCGGGGTGCCCGAACAGCGACTGCACCTCGTCGATGTAGAGCCAGGTCGTGATGCCGCGCTCGTAGTTGTAGTACATGCGGTTTCGGACGCTCTCAAGGACGGCGATGATGCCGAAGGCGCGCATGTTCTCGGAGAGGTCCTTGAAGTCGATGTTGGTGATGCGCCTCTCGAAGCCCACGTTGGAGGGATGGTTGAAGAACGACAGCGCGCCTTCGACGTAGCGCTCGTAGCGAAGCGCGATGTCCCGGGCCTCCGGCTCGGGCTGCTCCTTCAAGATGCGGTGGAAGTCGCCCAGCAGCGGATCGCGCCCCGTCTCGGCCGCCTCGCGGTAGGCCGCCTCCACGCACCGGCTGATGATGGACTTGTCGGCCTCGGGAAGGCCCTCGGCCCCTTCCGCCATGGTCGCGGAGGACAGCGCCAGGAAGGCGTCGATCTTGAAGGCCATCTGCGCCGAGGGCGACTGGTGCGCCACGTCGGCCAGGTCGAACGGGTTGAGGTGGGTGTCCGAATCGGGCGCGAACCTGATGGACTCGCCCCCGTTGGCGACGACCACCGGCGAGTACTCGCCAGCGGGGTCGAGAATGATGATCTCGTCATCGGGGTAAGCGAGGATGGTGTTCTCTATCTCGCGCTTGACGGAGAACGACTTGCCGGAACCGGGCTTGCCCGCGACGAAGCCCATGGGGCTCGCCAGGCGCTTGCGGTTGCAGAGCACGAGGTTGGAGGACTGCTTGTTCTGGCCGTAGTAGCCGCCGCCCGTCTGCGCGAGCTCCTGGGTCGCGAAGGGCATCTGTATGGCGACCTGCGCGGTCGTCATCATGCGGGACACCTCCACGTGGTTGTGCCCGAGCGGCAGCACCGAGTTCAGGCCCTCGCGCTGCCGGAAGTCGAGCGCGTCGGCCTCGATGGAGTTTCGGCGCGCGGTCGATACGATCTGCATCACCTGGTCGTCCAGCTGCTCGCGCGTAGGCGCGTAGGTGTAGACGAGGCCCGTGTAGACGTAGAGGCGCTGGTTGCGGTTCTGCAGGTGGTCGAGGAGGTCTTCCGCCTCCTCCTTGGAGTATTTGAGCTCGGAGGGGAGGATCTGGAAGTCGTAGCCCTTCTTCACCGCGCTCATCTGCTCGTCGATTATCTCCTTGTCCATCCACGCGATGCGCTTCTTCACGAAGGCGACGGCCTTTGACTTATCCATGGCCTGCACGTGGATGGAGATGGCGAGCGGGATGGGAAGGTCGATGATGTCGGCCAGGCAGCGGTCGGACAGCTCGCTTCCGAAGCGGTTGATCGAGAGCACCTGCCCCCACGTGTCCTCGGTCTTGAAGCAGGTGCCCGAGCCCTCCGGCTTGAAGTCGAGGGACGTCGGGCAGATGAGGTCCTTGCTCGTGAGGCCGCCAGCTGCACCCACCGCCTCCCAAGAGAACAGGTTGGGCTTGCCGGGACGGAGGAGGCCGTGGATGGCGTCGAGCCGTTCCTCGCCGGAAAGCGGTCTGCTCGCGCTGCGCATCTTGGCGAGCGTCTGCTCCGCGTCGGTTCTCATGCGGGCGAGCTTGGGGATGGCCTCCTCGATGCTCGCGGCACCGACGGAGAACGTGAGGTAGCGCTCGCGCACGAGGTTCGACACGCCCTCGCGCATCTTGTCGTTGAGGATGCGGTTGTACTCCTCCGCATAGGCCGCTGTCGCGGGGTCGCTCGCGTCGAAGAAGCGCTTGCGGCCGATGAGGTCGGCGGGGATGGGGCGGTTCACGACGGCGAGCTGCACGCAGCTTTCCGCGCCGAAGTAGTCGAACAGCTGGCACCACCCGCTGAATATGGCCTGCTGCGTCTCCTCGCGCGCAGACTGGTAGCTGATGTCGTCGAAGGCGAGGGTCTGGCTGAAAAGCCCTTCCTCTACCTGCGCGATGCCGTTCTCGTACATGAGGTCGAAGCCCACGGCCCCGTAGACGTCTCGGGCCGCACGGCGGCGCTTGCGCTTCTCCGCCATCTGGTCGGTGAGCTCGCGCTCCTGCTCCGCCATGCGGCGTCCCAAGGACTTTGATCGCTTGGGACCGGATCCGGGCCTCACGAGGGCCTTCTGCTCGTTCTGGTTGCTAGAGTTCCTTGACACGGCGCTCCGCCCCCTTTCGCTTGGAGGCGCGGCGCGCGCGACGGTCGATCTTCGCGCAGCCGATGGGACCGGCGATGGATGCCGGGCGCGAGCCCGTGGCGTAGACGAGCTTCCCGTCGCCGAGGACGTGCTCTGCGAAGAGCGGCACGAACTTCTCGGGAACGAGGCCCTTCGGCCGCCAGAAGCCGAGCAGCCAGAACGGCATGGAGGCCGCCATGACGGGAAGCGTCACGGCGTCCACGGGAACGCCGAGGCCGACGTTCGCCACTGCGGCGACGGCCACGGCCGCGCCTAGCCCTCCTGCGGTGCAGGCGAGCGTGCGGGCGGAGAGCTTGCCCACCACCTTCTCGGTGTACTCGCCGATGTCCTTGTGCACGGATACGCTCAACATGGCCGCCCCCTATGCCGGGAGCCAGCTCGTGTCGAGCATTCCGAAGTACACGGCGGCCGCGATGATGATGCCGCCGCCCGCGATGGTCGAGATGGCGCTCGCGATCTGCGCGCCGCCCTGCTGCTCGCGGATGGCGAGGCCCAGCGACACCGCGCCCCAGACGACGAGGAAGCCGCCCAGGAACGTCACGCATCCCGAGACGAGGTTGATGATGTTTGCCAACATGGGGTCTTTTTCTCCTTTGCATCTTGCCGCGCGGCCGGGCGCGAGGCCCGGGTGTGGCCGCGCTATCGTTTAGAATCTTTGCCGGGGACGGGTCGCACCCCGTCTCCTTTGCATCGCGGCGGCCATCGCGCTTCGGGTTGGGAAGCCCGGAGGGCGAACCTCGGCACCGTAGGGTGCGGCCGCCGCACCATCACCTCTCCTGCATCCTCCTTTCTGCGTACTCTGCGAAGTCGAAGGAACGGTCGAACGCCGCGCCCTCGTGCCCCGGGTAGACCGAGTGCCACCTGGGGTGGGCGGTGATGTCGTACTTCTTGTCCTTGAGGGGGTCTGTGCCCGCTATGAGCACGATGGCCTCGTCGCGCGGCAGCTTCGCCACCTCGGCGGGCTGCATGAGGTCGCGCTCGATGGTGTTCCAGTTGCGCGTCGATGAGGCGGACTGCCCACGGCTCTCGTTCCAGGTGATCGTGGCGACGGTCTCCTTGCCGATCGACTCGGCTATCTCCTTCACCGTGTCGGTGGACTTGCCGCCCAGAAACAGCGTTGTGTCGCAGCAGTCGATGATCGTGGCCGCGTCGTCCTTGTAGGCGCTCTTGAGCTGGGAGAGGGATTGGAGCCCGAAGGCCATCGAGATGTTTCGGCTTCGCACCACGGCCACCATCTTCTCCACGTCGGGAAGGCGGCCGATGTTGGCGAACTCGTCCATGAGCATCACCACGGGCGTGGGCAGCGCCCCGCCGTAGCGCTTGATGGCGCGCTTGCAGAGGATGTTCATGGTCTGCCACATCATGATGGCGAAGAGGAACGAGTAGAGCGATGAGGTGTCCGACATGACGGCGAAGATGGCGCGGCGCTCGCCCTCGTCGCCGAGGCGGTCCAGCTCCATCTCGTCGTAGCTCACAAGCTCGCGCACCTGCGGTATGGCGAAGGGCTCCATGCGCGTGTTGCAGGACACCAGGATTGATTTCAGGGTCTTGCCCGCAGCGTCCTTGAACATCTTGTAGTGCAGAAGGCAGAAGTCGGCGTCCACGGGGGTCGGCTCGGACACGCGCACCCACCTGTGCGCCCCCGCATCGGGTCGGTACGACACGCGGCGCGTGGGGTCGAAGGGCTCCTCTTGCGCGTCGCCCGCCTTTACGTAGCGCATGCCCGTCTCCGCTTCCTCGAAGAGGAGGTCGAGCGGGCTTCTGTAGTCCTCGTCGGACTCCTTGGCCTTCGCGAGAGAGAGCAGCGTCACGAGCCCCGACAGGGACCGGTCCTCGGGCGGGCAGTGGTAGACGAGGTATCCGATGAGCGCCACGTAGAGCAGCCGCTCGGCGTTCTCCCAGAAGGGGTCGCCCGCGTGCTCCTTGTCGCCCGTGGTGTTGTCGATGAGGCAGGTGACGAACTCAAGGATGTCCGCCTCGTCCTGGATGTACGCGATGGGGTTGTAGTGGAGGGACTTCGAGAAGTCCACGGTGTTGAAGGAGAGCACCTTGTAGCCCTCCGCGTCGAGCATGTGGCCCAGGCGCGGAAGCGACTCTCCCTTGGGGTCGGTGATGAGGTAGTTCGCTGACATCTGCATGACGTTGGGCTCGAAGAACCCGCGCGTCTTGCCGGAGCCGGAACCTCCCACGACGAGCACGTTTCGGTTGCGCTCGTACCTGCGGTCGTGATCGGGTCGGCTCATGGCCATCCCGAAGTGCTCCGTGAGGATGATGTTGTCGAAGGCATCCTCGGTGTTCATGAATCTACGGCCGCCCCGCACGGTGCCCCAGCGGGCGGATCCGTGCTCTTCGCCTTGGCGCTGGGCGGTCCCGTGGGTGAGGGACCACGCCCAAGCGCACCAGACAGAACAGGCGGCCACAAGCCCCGTCGCGAGCGCGGCAGCCTCGAGCGAGAGGGGGCCGTGGCCTATGAGATAGAAGGGAAGATGGGAAAACGCTGCAGTGAGGTTGGAGATGGGGTTGCCGGGAAGCGACAGCAGGCAGGCGGTGTATGCGTTCGCAGCGAGAAAGGATATGACCGAGAGGGCCGCCGCCCAGATGATGCCTACCGCTGTCACTTCGCCCGCATCTCCTGGAAGCGGGGTTCTTTCGAGAGAGCCTTGGTGGTGGACCTCTCGGCCTCAAGGGCCGCCGATGCCTCTCGCGCGTCCTCGGCTCGCTCGTCGAGCGTGCGGTCGTCGCGGTCGCGGGAAGGCTCCTTCTCGTGCTGCTCTCTGATCTTCTCGGCAGCCTTGGCGCAGGCGTCGTCTGTCTCGCGCGCGAGCTCGGCGAACGACTGCCATACTTCCTTCGCGTCCGCGATGCGGAACAGGAGGTATTCCTTGCCGGTCTCCGGGTCAGGGAACCAGGCCGAGCTGACGCCGTGCGCAGCGAGCCTGTCCTCGATGATCCCCTTGATTCCGTCGTAGTCTCCTATTCCCTGGAACTCCTGCATGTCGAGCTTCGCCCACTCGGGCTGCTCGTGCTCGTCAGAGCCGACACCGGCGATCTCCTGCGCAGAGCGGGTGGCGTTCTGGAACGCCTTCTGCATCTGGGCCGCGCGGGTGTACATCGCACGTTCCCCCATGCGCTCCGCGAAGCGCATGAAGTCGTCTATCATCTTGCTTCCGGCTTCGTCGCCGTAATCGCTCGCCATGTATAAGGCTCCTTCCCAAAGGCGGGAAGAGGCCTCCCCGCGCAGCTATCGAATCAAGTGGTTGCTTCCGATTGGCTGTGGGAATGGCGATGGCGCGATGTAGGGGTTGAGGGCAGCGCGCAGCAAGGCCGTACCCGTAGGTACGGCCTTGAAAATGCTCTTCTCGCTGTATGTGCTTAGTGAGCGCAGCGCTCTACTCCTCTCGTTCGTTGGGAAACGAGGCCGCAGAGGCCCGTCCCGTAGTTCTCGATGACCCTCTGGCGGCGATATGCGAGTTCTTCCTTCATGTCGTTGGTGAGGAAGAGGCCCATGTCCAGCCCCATGACGGCGCAGAGCCTGATGAACTCGTCCGCCCTCATCTGGCGCTGGCCGTCGAGGATGTACCACAGGCGCTTGCGGTCGATGGATGCGCGGCGCGCGAGCTCCGCGACACTGATGCCGCGCGCGTCCCGCGCCTCCTCCATCCTTATGACGACCAGCTTTGCGTGATCCATCCTCTTATTCGCCTGCCATCGGTTCGTCTTGCTTCATGTTCGGATTGAACATGAAGCAAGACTAGGAAAAGAAAATACCCTTGCGCTCATATCTGCCCAAATGAGGAAGATCTATTCCCAAATTGGGAATGAGCGCAGCTATGCATTGGGCCAAAAATCGCATTTTGCTCTAGCGCCCTCCTCCGAAGTCTTCAAAGAAGCGATGCCTCGCAGTCTCGAAATCGGCACGAAGCTCCGACGGAAGAAGATGGCGCATATCCAAACTCATCACCGCACATAGACGCACTAGCTCATCAGCATGTAAAGTTCGGTGATTGTTCAAGATTCTCCACAGGCGCTTTTTGTCGATACCCGACCTGCGCGCCAGCTCGGCAACGCTGATGCCACGCTCTTCTCGAACGGCCTCGATTAGCTTGACTATGTAATCTGAGAGTTCCATCTGCAAGCCGAGTCGTTGCTCTATAAACCTTGTTGTCTGAGAACGACAAGCTCGATAGAGGCCCCGACCTTCGCCTTGGTTAGGTCAATCCCGTCACGACACGAGACGACCTTCCTCTCCACCAAGTTTAGAAAATGCCTCTTGCTGCACCCGAGCCCTTTTCGGATTACAGACTCTATGCGCAGGGGCAGATTCAAAGGGTTTTCGATTAGCAACAGAACGTTTTCTCCAGGAGGCAGAGCCTCGCCGTCGATCACGTAGGGCGGAAGGTTCACCTCGGCTCCCAGCCTTTTGAGCAGCTGAAAGTCAAATGCGTGATTAGCGACCAAATCGGGGCTATTCTCCGTATAACCCGCCAAATCGTCATCTTGCGCGGCCGATACCCTGACCCGGGAAAGAATCGGGGCGTTCCAGGTGCAGCCGCACTCAATGCACTTATAGATGAGCCATACGTCCAGCATTTTCCGCTGGGCATTGACTCTGAACATCTCCGAGCACTCGAACTCGGCGACTTGTTTGCACTTCTTGCAATATCTGTTGAGGGTGGGCAGCCCGATAGAGCGCACCCTCCAGGTAGCTTGTTCCACGGTCTTTCGCTTTCTGTCTTGTCGGATTGGCAGAAGCCGTTGAAGGTTCCGGCAAGATGGAGGCGAAGATTACGCGAGCAGGCTACACGCCTGTAGCGCTTCTCAGTCGGAATGCCCTATAGCGTGCCGACTTTGGGTCTTGGCTTCTCCTGGAACGGAGGCCGCGACAGATGGTGTTCGACTACCCGAACTTATGCGATTTAGCTTGAATGATTTTAGGTATAACAAACTAACGGCATAACACCCGTATAACGCGGCCGTCAATCAACGGCTATATGGGTGCCCGAACGGGCGTCGCTAGTAATCCAAACCTGTTCCGATCTCGAAGCGCCGCTTGCCAAAGGCCGCGCTGACTTGCGTTTAATTTTACCAACTCGATGAGTAAATGCGAGGCGCGCATTATAGAACGAGCATTTTGCCTACACGCTTGGTACCTAAAGCGATGACATTCTTCCTCTCTTTGGGAACAACTCCAGCCATTTCGACTTTTTAGTCATACGGTGCGATGCGTCTTTGTAACGAATTGAGAAACCTGCAAAACAGCAATTTGTCATTCGCATAGACGCGCACCCTGACAACCGCATCGAACACTCAGTTGCGCCACAACTGCGCGCTCTGCGCAAGCATGCGCTTGGGGCTTTCGCATCGTTGTGGCGCTTATCCAAACACCCCATCATCGCGGTCAGCGACGCTGGCCGCCTCACTTTCGAGAGGAGGCGACTATGAAGGAAACCTATGGCGAGATGGAGATAGACGAGGCGCGCCTTGCGGCGGCCGATCCGGACGGACTCTACCTGTTCATGCTTGAGCAGTACCCCTACATGATGACCCCCGACAACGTGGCGGCTTTCACCGGCACGACGGGCCAGGAGATTCGCAAGCTGTTGAACAAGGGCGAGATGCAGGGGTGCCGCATCGGCATCCGTTGGCTCATTCCGAAGCTGGGGTTGCTCAACTATCTCTACAAAGATCGCCGCGAGAAGAAAGGCGACACCTATGCAGCTACTGAGATGCGACAAGCCATACAACCTTGATGAGGTTCGCAAAGCGAAGGGTAAGCCCCGCATCGCAAGGGAAGATTCCCGCACGACGCTCTACGAGCTCACAATTCGCGTCCCAAAGGACTACCGGGTCTACCTCGAAGGAAAGACGAAGTTCACGCGGAGGGTCTTCGCCCTCAACCGCCGCGAGCTTCAAAGCGAGGTCAGGGCTTTCGAGGACGAGAAGAACGACGAGCTGGAAAAAGCCATTGCCGAATACAAGCTGGCGCTCGAATCTTCCGAGCGGAAGGCATTGTCGCTCCCCGTAGGCGAAGACGGCTATTGCACCTCGACGCTTACGGAGTACGCAGAGCGCTATGTCGAGGTGAGGAGCCACGGTTCGGTGTCTCCGGAAACCATCAAGAACGAGCTCAACTACCTTCGCTACATCAACGCGACCATCGGCGACAAGATGGTATGCAAGGTCACCTCCGATGACGTGGAGGGATGCCTGATTGCGATACCCCGCCTCTCGCGCCAATGGGGGCAGGATCGCATCAGGCAGCTCGAAGAGAACCGCAAGACCGCTGCCTGGGTCAAAAAGAAGAAGACCCTCGTCACCCCGCTCAAAGAGCCCCCGATTGCCGGTTCGGACACGCAGGCGAAAGTACTCAAGTTCCTGCGGGAGATGTACAACTACGCCTTCGAGAAGGAGCAGGTGCCCAAGAACCCGGCCCATGCACGCTTCCTCAGCCGGGTTTTCAAGCAGAGCAAGCCGCTCATCGACCCGCTGATGGCCGATGAGGCCATGCGGTTCTTGGAGGCCGTCTTGAAGTTGCCGCTTGGCTGGGTCAAGCTGAGCTTCCTTGCGCTTTTCTGCACCGGGATAAGGCCGGAGGAGATGCAGGCACTGATGCCGGGCAGCTTCTTGTTCACCGGCCCGGAGCCCGCGACCCGCATCACCAGCGCGGTGAAGCGTGGCGGTGTGAAGATAGAGGACTACCCGAAGACCGATGCCGGGCGGCGGACCATCCCCAGCGACTCAATCCTGGCCGACACGGCCAAGGAATGGATCGCGGTCAAGTCGCAGATGATAGAGGACATGGGCTTGATGCCCACCATGAGGATGCCGCTCATGTCCGAAGGGCCCAGGCCCTATGCCTACAACACCTGGCGGAAGCACTGGGTGAAGTTCATCGAGGAGAATGGCTTCGAGGGCATCCGCCCCTATTCCCTGCGGCACACCTTCGCAACGCTGAACCTCGCAAACGGCGAGAACATCAAGACCGTGTCGGTGCTCATGGGCCATGAGAGTCCGTCCTATACACTCGACCTCTACGCTGGCTATGTTCCGAATACGGCCATGGGAATAGGAAGCAGATACATTGACTACATCCGTTCCTCCGGCCAGGATTGTGGTTTTATCTATTAGTCGGAGCCATCGAAGAGCAATGGCGTATAATTTGACGGAACGCGGGCGTCGCCAAGTGGTAAGGCACTGGCTTCCCAAGCCAGGATTTCGCGGGTTCGAGTCCCGTCGCCCGCTCCATATGACAAAATCGAACGCCGTCTCGAAGACGGCGTTCTTGCATTCCTATGAGCATTTTGAACTGAAATGAAAACGTGTCGATTTTTCCCGTCTTTTATCCCGTGCGCTTGTTACAATGAAAGACGGTTTACAAATCTTACGAGGTCAGAAAGGCTTTTCAAGAGAAATTGCACCGGGTAGTGCAACAGCTTGGGAAGCTTGGGCCTTACCACTTGGCGACGCCCGCAATGGGAAAACATTATACTCTAACCTCCTTAAAACCCTCGATCATTTCAGCAAATCATCACGAGCGACGCCTAGGTGGCGGCTCGAAGGAAGCTCATGGAGGGCTTCAGGCCCTGGTCCCTCGCCGCCTCCGACTTGAGCTCGATCCACGCCCGCGCGGTGTCGGCTGTGTAGTCGTCCACGGGAACCGACCGGCGACCGGCATCCGACTTGGGGTAGTCCTTGATGGTCTTCCCGTCACGGTCGAGCGCGCCCGTGATGCTGATGATGGTCTCGTTGCCGTCGAAGACGATGCTCCCCGCGCGGACGGCAAGCATCTCCTCCGGTCTCATGCCGGTGTTGAGGAGGAGCAGGCGTGGGATCCGGTTGCGGACTGCGGGGCCTCGGCTGAGCTTCTAGTGGCCGCGGTGCTTCTGCTTGCGCTTCTCCGTCCGCTTGGCAAACTGCTCGCGCCTGCGTTCTTCCTTCTGCTGCCGGGAAAGCGCCTCGCCGGATTCTATCGCCATGGCGCGCTGCTCTGAGAGAGTCTGCTGCGCCTTGGTCCCGCGCCAGGCGTCCGATCGCATCTCCTTCTCGATCATGCGGCGGAGCCTCTTGGGGCTGATGCGCTTGGACTCCTTGGCCTCGACCTGGACCTCGTGCGTGAAGCGAAGGTCGTTCCAGTGGTCGCGGATGAAGTCGGACACCTCGGGCGTGGTGGGCTCTGCCCCGAAGACGTGCTTCGCCACGCTGTAGCCGTCGCCGTCCTCGCGCTCGACGAGGCCGACCCAGAACGGCTCCTCGAAGCGCACGGTGAGTTTGCACAGGCTCATCGCTGTCCCTCCTTTATGTAGATGACGAACCTGAAGGAGGGACAACCAAGGAGGCAGGTTACTGACGGCACGACGCAGGAGGGCGGCCGCACCCCGACTACCCGACGGGGCCGTGTTTTTACCTTCGGGGGAAGTATACCGCAGGAGAAACGGAAAAGCCCTCCGCCTGAAGACAGAGGGTTTCGGCGAGCATGTTTCTGACTGCCCGTCATGAGCACGGGGCGAGACGATTGCTACCTTGACAGGTTCCTTCGCTCCCACAGCTGGAGGTAGACGAAGCCGACGACCGCGGGAAGAACCGGTGCCGCCGCCTGCGCTGCGTAGATTCCAATGAAGCCGCAACCCAGGGGGACGGACAGGAGCCAGGCCAGCCCTGCCCTCATGGCGAAAGCGTCGATAAGGGAGTTCGCCAGGGCCAGCTTCGGCGCGCCCGAGGCCAGGGCGAATGAGTCGAGGGCGTACATTGCCGCGTAGAAGATCCCGTTCACGCTGCAGGTGATGCGAAGGTAGAGGACTGCTGCGTTGATGAGCTCCCGGCTCGAATCCCCGAAGAGCGAGACGAGCCATCCCGCGCCCAGCTGCACGACGATCTGGATGCCCACAGTGGCGGCAATGGCCACGAGGCAGCCCGACTTGGCGAATGCGATCGCCCGCTCGGGCATCCCGGCTCCGATGCTCTGCGAGACCGCGGCGGAGACGGCCTGGCCGACGCCCCAGCAGGGAAGCCCCGCGATGGTGCTTATCTTGAGGCCGACTCCGGAGGCGGCGGCGATGGTCGGGCCGTAGGAGTTGAGCCATGCGGTCACGAGGACGTAGGAGAGGTTGATGACGGCCTGCTGCACGGCCATGGGGGCGCCCACGCGGAGGACATCCCGTGCGGCCGCGATCGCTTTCCCCCGCTCCCGGGCTTCGCGCATGGAGCGGAGCACGCTCCGGGCGGAGGCGTACCTGTGTCGCGCGAGCCACAGGGCGAAGACCGCCCCCGCTCCCTGGGCGGCCACGGTGGCGATGGCGGCGCCGACCACGCCGAGGCCGGCGCCCGCGATGAGGATGAGGTCGAGGGCCACGTTCGCCGCGGCAGAGAAGGCCATGATGGCGAGCGGGCCGGCGGAGTCCCCCTGCGCCCGCAGGAACGCGCACGCGGCGTTGAGCAGGAAGAGGCCGGCTGTGCCCAGAGAGACGATCTCGAGGTACGCGGCCGTTTGGGCGAGCGAGGCGTCGGGAACGCCCATGAGGGTGAAAATGGGCTTCGCGAACGCGCAGCCTGCCAGCGTGATCGCCGCAGCCCCCAGCAGGGCAACTCCAAGAGATGCGATGAATGCGCGGCGCTGGCCCTGCTCGTCGCGAGCACCCACGCGGTTGCCCACCGCGACGGTGCAGCCCGACATGAACCCTATGGCTATCGAGCTGATGATGAAGACGATGGCGGAGGCGTTGCTGATTGCGACAAGCCCCGTCTCGCCGACGACGTTGCCGACGACGCCCATATCGACGAACTGGTAGACGTATTGGAGGAGGTTCGCCGCGACGAGCGGGGCGGAGAACGCCGCCAGGCGCTTCGGGGCGCTTCCCTCCAGAAGGGATGACGTGTGATCTGCAGATGCTGACATGGAAAGCCTTTCGATGGGGTGAGAACAAAAAGGAACGGACGCATGCCCGTTCCCGTGCCCATCGTTCGTCTGCGCAAGCCGAAGCAACCCGTAGCGGGTTGCGGGGGCCGACGATTTATCAGGCTTCGCTCCGGTCAGCGTCTCGTCTGTGCGCTTCCGGAGCCGCCCCAATGCAGAGCTTCATGGCTGTTCCTGTCGATGCGATTACTCAAGCACATGGATTATCTCACCGGGCGCATGGGCTGGCAAGGGGAGCTCGCACGCTAACGCTAGCGGCTCATCAGTTTCACGCCGAGCCTGACCAGGGCCGGGAGGCCGGGAATCTGAAGGCGCCGCTTCACCGACGTCAGCTCGCTCGGGATCTGGACATGCTGAGGGCACTTCTCAAGGCAGGCTCCGCACTTGACGCAATCGCTCGCGAAACGTGCCTCACCCACCATGGCCCCCGATGCCGTGATGTACTGGTGCATGCCCTGGTACCAGCCGTGAGCGAAAGACGTGTTGTAGGCCGCGAAGCACATGGGGATGTTCACCCCTTTGGGACAAGGCATGCAGTACCCGCATCCCGTGCAAGGAATCCGGTAGCTTCGCGCGATGTGCTCACGGGTCTTTGGACGCATCTTCCCTCGAAGGCCTTAAGGCTGCTTCGGCCGTTCTGGCGGCAATGCTCGCCTCGCACAGGGACTTCGGAAGGCTCGGGGCGCTTTTGGCGAGCATCATAGAGACCAACGTGCGCCTGGAATGCCTCGTCGAATGCAAGCGCGAGATTATCGCCATGATGACCGAGGGGTCGAGCCTGCTTATCGCATGGGGCCTCATCGATGATTCTGCCGACTCCGCCAGGTTCCTCATGGATTTGTCGGATTACGCTTCCGGGCTCTACCCCGCGACCCATCCGCTTCCCATTCAGCGAGCCGCCTGCGAGGAAACGGGATACCCCATCCTGTCTTATGAGGAATCGCTGCGTGACTTTCTAACCGTTCAGCTCGTCGGCTATAAGGCGCTGAGGGAGAAGCGGCGCGACTCGTGACCTTGCAAAAACGTTAGGCACGCGTAAGGCGAATCGATGGCGGGAGGAAGCCCCCTCCCTTAGGCTGGTTCCAACCTTGGATTGGAGCCGCCCATGATCTTGAAGCTTGCCATGCGCAATGTGCTGCGCTCGGCGCACGACTACTCGGTATACTTCGCCACGCTGGCCTTTGCGGCCTGCCTGCTGTACTCCTTCACGGCCTCGGGCGACTACCTCCTGTCCCTCGACCTTACCGCCGACCAGCGCGACATCTACGGGTCCGCCTCCATGGTCACCCAGGCGTTCTCGGTGTTCTCGGCGCTTGTTTTCGCCTTTTTGGTAACCTACGCCAACCGCTTCATCCTGCGGCGGCGTTCCCGAGAGTTCGCTACCTACGGGATCATGGGAATGGAGCCGGCGACCATGGCCCGCATCCTGGTCTACGAGGGATGCGTCGCCGCTGTGGTCGCGCTTGGGGTCGGCGTGCTTGCCGGAGTGCTCGCCTCGCCCCTCTTCGGCGCCATTGCCGCATTCGTCTTCGATGCTCCCTGGCAGCCCCTGCTCGTCTTCTCGGCCGATGCCGCCCTCTGGACTGCGGCATGCTTCGCCGGCATTATGGCGCTCGCCCTTGCCTTGGAGGTTCGGAGTCTGCGCAAGCATTCGCTGGTCGAGCTGCTGGATGCCGACGGCGCGCCCGAGCAGCCGAAGGGGGCCGCTCGGCTCTCCGTGGGCCTCCAGACATCGCTGGCGGCAGTCCTGCTTGCTGTTGTCTGGGGCTCTTGCCTGTTCCAGCCGACGCAGTTCATCGTGTGGATTCTGCCCATGGGGGTCGCCGCCGTGCTGGCCACCGGCATGCTCTTCCGGGTGTGGGCCATCAGGCGGCCGGCCCGCGCGTACCGTCGGCCCGAGCGGCTTCTGGCGGGCCTGCGCCTCTTCGACCTGCGTCAGCTGCAGGCCCGCATGTCCCTCAACGCGAACGCGATGGCATGTACCTGCGCACTCATGGCCGTGGCGGTCTGCATGATGGTCGCCGGGCTCGCGTTCAGCGTCGGCATGCGGGACGGATCCGGGCGGCTGAGCGATCTGACGCTGGCCCCCATCGGCTACGTCGGCATCTTCTACGGGATCACGTTCCTGATCGCGGCCGCCGCCGTGTTGGCCCTGCAGCAGCTTGCCGGCGCCGCCGACGACCGGAAGGCCTACCGGCTGCTCGGGAATCTGGGCTGCGATGCCTCCATGATGCGGAAGAGCATCCGGTCCCAGGTCGGCACCTGCTTCGCGGCGCCGCTGGTCTTCGCGCTCGTCCACGACGTCTTCGGCCTGGCCCTGGTGGCGTTTGTGGCCTCCGTGCTGGGCAGCGCGCAGTTTCCCCTCATTGTGGCGGGAGTCGTGGGGGTCACCGCCGCGCTTTTGGGCGCGTACTATCTCATCACCTGCAGGGAGTGCGGCCGCATGCTTTTGCGGGAAGAGGGCCGGTGAGCCGAGGCAGGCGAGACCTTTGCCGCTCTGCCGCCGAATCCGGGGGTACTTTCGGTTGACCGGCGGCATGGCGGGCGGGGCTGCCTCACACGAGCGAAAAAGCCGGCCTCTGCCTCTTCGTGCTCGGACGGCTCTGCCGCGCGCTCGCCTCCGCTTTCTCAGGGGACAGCGGAAAGGGCGCCTGTTCCCGCCTCACTTTTGCACGTTGGCAAAAAACTGGCGCGCCATGGGGTCGCGTAGTGGAACAATGAAACGGAGAGTTCCCAGCGAGCGGAGGCAACCTATGACCACGACTGAAACTGCAACGGAGTTCGCCATCGACGAGCTGCTGTCCGACGGCATCACCAACACCCCGCCGTCGTTCGTGCGCGCCATTCTGAAGGCGGCGTCCGATCCGGCTATCACGTCCTTTGCGGGCGGCCTGCCCAATCCTATTTCCTTTCCCCAGGAAAAGCTCATGGAGTCGATGCAGCGCGTGGTGGCCGAGCGTGGGCCTGAGGCCTTCCAGTACTCGATGACCGCGGGCATTCCCGAGCTGCGGGAATGGATCGCCGAGCGCTACAACCACCGCTTCGGCACCGACTACACCGCCGATGACGTGCTGGTGACCACCGGCTCGCAGCAGGTGCTCGATTTGCTGGGCAAGGTGCTGCTGGACAAGGGCGACGGTGTCATCGTGGAAAAGCCCACCTACCTCGCCGCTATCCAGGCCTTCGCGCTACAGCAGCCGGTGTTCCGCGAGGTGGAGCTCACCGAGGAGGGCCTGAACACCGACGAGCTGACGGTGGCCCTCGAAGCCGGCGCGAAGATGATCTACCTCATTCCCAACTTCCAGAATCCCACGGGCCTGACCTATACGGCCGAGAACCGCGCGAAGGTGCGGGAGATCCTGGCTGGTCGCAACATCGTGGTGGTGGAAGACGATCCCTACGGTGAGCTTCGCTTCGAGGGAGAATCGCTGCCCTATATCGGGGCCACGGCGCTGCCCCACGGGGTGGTCATGGGCTCGTTCTCGAAGACGGTGACGCCGGGCTTCCGCATGGGCTACCTGCTGACGAAGGACCATGAGCTGCTGCGCCGCCTGAACACGGCCAAGGAGGCCGCCGATTTGCATACCAACGTGTTCTCCCAGTTCGTGGTGCTGGACTATCTGCGTCACAACGACTTGGACGAGCACCTGGTGAAGATTCGCGACCTGTACCGCGACCAGGCGCAGGCTATGACCGATGCCATGGCGGAGTTCTTCCCGGCCGAGGTGTCCTTCACCAAGCCCCAGGGCGGTATGTTCCTGTGGGCGACGCTTCCGGCGGGCATCAACACCATGGATCTGTTCCCGAAGGCGCTCGCGCGCTGCGTGGCCTTCGTGCCCGGCGAGCCCTTCTACGCCGAGCCGGGGAGCTATTCCACTATGCGTCTGAACTTCACCAACGCCGATGCCGACACCATTCGCGATGGCATCCGTCGCTTGGGCGAGGTAATTGCCGAGGCGTTATAGGGCTCTGGGGTCTTTCGGGTCTATCGACGAGGAGCAGCCCGCTCACGCGCTTCGGCGCGGGGCGGGCTGCTTTGGTTTCGGGGTGCTGCGGACGCGCACGATGACGAGTTCCCGGGGTGACGTGCTCGGCCCGAGCCAGCCCATGCTTGCGCAGAGCGCGCAGTTGTGACGCAGCTCGAAATGAGTATTCGATGCGGTTATCAAGGTGCCTGCATTCCGTATATATCACCGATAGTTCCGGAGATGCACATTTCACGAGCAAGGCTAAAACTCTGCGATTCATCCGAGAAAAAGATGTTCCAAATTGAGAAGAAGGTGTCCCGTTTCGATTTGCTCTGCCGTGAAACTTTGCAAAGACTTTACGGGCCTCTGACAAGGCGCACTTACAGCTTGGTCATACTTGAGCAGAGCCTCCTCTTAGGCTCCCTCCTGTGAGAGGAGGCGTCTTTCAGAGAAAGGAATCGACATGACCAAAAACATGACAAGGAAAGTGCTCACTATCGCTGCTGCGGCGATTCTCACGCTCGGAATGATGAGCGCCTTCGGCTGTTCTTCACCCGAAACCCAATCGGGGAGTCCCAGCGCATCCGAGGCGCAGACGAGTAACCAGATATCGGTTTACTCGCGTGAAGATGGCTCAGGCACGCGCGGTGCGTTCATAGAGCTTTTCGGACTTGAGGAGAAGGATGCGGCTGGCAACAAAGTCGACATGACCACGGCCGCCGCTGCCATCACTAATTCCACTTCGGTGATGATGACCTCTGTCGCCAGCGACCCGGACGCCATCGGCTACATCTCCTTGGGCTCGCTCAACGATACTGTCAAGGCCGTCAAGATCGACGGCATCGAGGCAGCGGCGCAGAACGTGAAGAGCGGCGACTACAAGGTGTCCAGGCCATTCAACATCGTGTTCGCCGAGAACCTCAGCGCACCGGCACAGGACTTCGTGGACTTCATCATGAGCTCCGATGGTCAGGCGATCATCGAGGATAACGGCTACATAGGCGTTGACGAGAATGCGGCTCCCTTTACCGCTACTGGCGCAAGTGGCAAAGTCGTGATCGCGGGATCCTCCTCGGTCACCCCCATCATGGAGAAGCTCGCCGAAGCGTATAAGGCCGTGAATCCTGACGTAACCATCGAGGTTCAGCAATCCGACTCCACCACCGGCGTCAACATGGCCATCGAGGGCACGTGCGACATCGGTATGGCATCGCGCGACCTGAAGGATTCGGAGGCTTCGTCCGGGGTCAGCGCCACGGCTATCGCCAAGGACGGAATCGCCGTGATCGTCGCCCCCGCATCCATCGCCGACAGTCTCACCAGCGACCAAGTGAAGGCGATCTTTTCCGGTGAAGCGCTCACGTGGGCAGAAGTGATCGGCTAGCTATATGTCGAAGTCTGCAAGGAAAGAAGGCCTTGCGAGGGCGCTGTTCACCCTCGCTGCCGCGATTTCGATCTTGGCAGTTGCCCTGATATGCGTGTTCCTCTTCGCCAACGGGCTTCCGGCGATGTTCCAGATCGGCATCCCCGAGTTCCTGCTGGGCACCACCTGGAAGCCGGGAAGCGACATGTACGGCATCTTTCCCATGATCGTGGGGAGCATCTACGTGACCGCCGGTGCCATCCTCGTCGGTGTTCCGGCAGGCATCCTGACGGCGATATACCTGTCGCGCTTTGCGGGCAGCAGGGTCGCATCCGTTCTGCGGCCGGGCATCGAGCTGCTCGCCGGCATCCCCTCTGTCGTGTATGGCTTCTTCGGGTTGATGGTGCTCGTCCCCTTCATCAGGATGACGATGCCTGGCAGGGGCCTTTCGCTTCTGGCAGCATCCCTGCTGCTGGGGATCATGATCCTTCCCACCATCATCACCGTGGCGAAGAACGCCCTCGATGCCGTTCCGAGAAGCTACTACGAGGGGGCCCTTGCCCTGGGCGCAACTCATGAGTGGGCCGTGTTCCGCATCCTCGTGCCTGCTGCATTCTCGGGAATCATGGCGGCTGTCGTGCTGGGAGTCGGGCGTGCGATCGGCGAGACCGTGGCGGTCGTTATGGTCGCGGGAAACCAGCCCGTCATACCGAACTCCATCTTCGACGGCGTTCGCACGATGACCGCGAATATTGTTCTGGAGATGGGCTATGCCGCCGACCTCCACAGGGGCGCTCTCATAGCAACCGGCGTCGTGCTGTTCGTCTTCATCATGCTCATCAGCCTCCTGTTCAGCGCCATCAAGAAGCGGGGTGAGGAGCGATGACATCGAAGATTCTGCGCGCTCTCGTGTACGTGGGAGCCATCCTCACGGCTCTGGTCCTGGCAGGGATCGTGGGATACATCCTTATAAACGGCATCCCTCATCTCAAGCCCTCCCTGTTCGAGTGGACCTACACTTCCGAGAACGTCTCGCTCATGCCCGCTCTCATCGATACCATCCTGATGGCTCTGCTTGCTTTGGTGCTATCTGTGCCGACGGGCGTTGGCGCGGCAATCTATCTGGTGGAGTACGCGCGCTCATCGAGCCGCTTCGTGAGGGCAGTCCGCATGACAGCAGAGACGCTCCAGGGCATCCCCTCAATCATCTACGGTCTGTTCGGCTTGCTCTTCTTCACGACCATGCTCGGATGGGGGCTTTCCCTCATTTCCGGCGCATGCACGCTCGCCATCATGGTGCTCCCCGTTGTGATGCGCACTACCGAAGAGGCGCTTCTCGCTGTCCCCGAATCCTACAAGCAGGGCGGCTTCGCATTGGGGGCGGGCCATGTCAGGACGATCTTTCGCTGTGTGCTGCCAAGTGCGCTTCCTGGCATCGTGGGCGGCGTGCTGCTTGCCCTTGGCCGCTGCGTTGGAGAGGTGGCCGCGCTCCTCTTCACCGCTGGCACCGTGGCGCAGATCCCCGATTTCGGCGGACAGGGCATCTTCGCAATCTTCGATTCGTGCAGGACGCTTGCCGTCCACATGTACGTGCTCGCAAGCGAGGGCCTTCACATGGACGAGACCTATGCAACAGCCGTCGTGCTCCTGATCCTCATTGTGATTCTGAACATGGGGGCGAACTTCGCGGCAAAGAGACTTAAGAGAGGAATGTAGATGATGGACGCAGTCACAGCACCCGAAAAGAGAATCATGGAACCTGAGAAGGAGCAAAGCATGCAGAGCGCACGGGCGGAAGCCGCCGCCTCTGAAGCGAAGATGGGCGTTGAGGGACTCGACCTTTACTACGGAGAGTTCCGCGCTCTCAAAGACGTCACGCTCGATTTTCCGAAGAACGAGGTTACAGCGCTCATCGGGCCTTCTGGCTGTGGAAAGTCGACGTTGCTCAAGACCTTGAACCGGATGAATGACCTGGTGGACGGCTGCCGCGTGGACGGGTGCGTCTCCTTGGATGGCGACGACATCTATGGTGGCCTGCCGGTCAATGACCTCCGCCGCCGCGTGGGCATGGTGTTCCAGCAGCCCAATCCCTTCCCCATGAGTATCTACGACAACATCGCCTTCGGCCCGCGTACTCACGGGATCAAGGGCAAAGAAGAGCTCGACGTGATTGTGGAACAGTCGCTCCGTGACGCCGCCATCTGGGATGAGGTCAAGGATCGCCTGAAGAAGAGCGCCCTTGGGCTCTCGGGTGGCCAGCAGCAGCGCCTGTGTATCGCACGTGCGCTTGCCGTTCAGCCTGAAGTGTTGCTGCTTGACGAGTCCACGAGCGCACTCGACCCGATATCCACGGCGAAGATCGAGGATCTGGTCACCGAGCTCGCATCGAAATACACCGTGATCATGGTCACGCACAATATGCTGCAAGCCATTCGCGTATCTACCAAGACCGCGTTCTTTCTCCTAGGGGAGATGGTTGAGGCAGGTGACACGGATGCGTTGTTCACGCATCCGAAAGACAGCCGAACAGCCGACTATGTGTCAGGTCGCTTCGGCTAAGCAGAGCGAAATAGCGGCACTCCAGGCGCGGACGCTTGCGATGATGCCAGATTGCAGATTCGGAGCGTATCACATGAAGAACCTTAGATCGAGAATTGCCATCATCGTCACGTGAATCGCGGCTTTAGGAATCGTCTGCGCCATGCTCTTCGTCTACTCGCAGTTCGTCAACGAGAAGTTCTATGAGGAGGCGAAGCGCAACTTCTCGGAGGTCTATGAGCTGCATCATCAACGGACTGAAGGACGAAGCGAGGGCATCGACGGGTGTCTCCAGCACCGTCTACGGATGGCTTGACGAGATTGGCATACCTAAGGGGAGGGGCCGTAAATCGAAGTTAAGGAACGGGCGCATCCAGCAGTTGACGGAGACGCTTGCCATGTTAACACCTGGAAAGCTGTACTTCGGTTTTGAAGCCGCCTTCGACGGGAGCCGTAAAGGAGAGATTTCCCTGGTGCGCCCTTATCACGCGGGACGCGATTTGCAGTCCGAGCCCGTGGCGAAGGTCGAGGTTTTCGTCGGTGCTGCTCGCGTGTTCCTGAGATTTAAGAAGGGCGAGCAGGCCTTCTCCGGCCGCTCCCGCCCCGTCATCTTCAATGGTGATGAGCACATGCTCATCGGTCGCATCCAGCCCTATGCGTATGCGGCAGCCTTGCGGGTTGTGCGTGACGCTGTTCTGCAGGATATTCCCTATCGCCCGCCCGAGCAGGCGCTCATCGCACTCAACGGCCGCCTTTTCGGCCTCCTGTTCGATTTCCATCTCATAAGAATACCTCGTTTCCGGGCATGCGTTGATCGCATCTGCCACCGCCTTGCGGACGATTTTCGAGGGCTTCGCTTTCGCCTTATGCAAGGGCTGCATGTCGTACTCCAGCTGGGAGGCAAGATTCAGGTCGTTGATCAGGTTGCTGATCTTGGCGCTCTGCGCGCTGATAAGGGCAGCGCGGCCAGACGCATCCGATGGGACAGAGGGGTCGCTGGCGATGCGCTCCGCATTTCCCATGATGAGGGTGAGCGGGGTGCGGATGTCATGGGATATGCCGGCGATCCAGTTCGCGCGCGCCTCATTCTGCTTGGCGATGAGGTCGGACGCGCGAGTCACGCTCTCCGAAAGGTTCGCAAGCGTCCCCTTCGGCAGGGAATCCGTCGCCTTGCCCGTTCCCAGTGCCTCGATGGCATCCTCGATGGGCTCCAATCCAGACAGAGTGCGCCTCTTTGAGAGCCAATAGGCTAGAAAGAGGCAGCCGACATCGAGGAACGCCATCACCACGAGGAAAGACGGGAGAGCTTGCACCGCCCGCATGGGGATATAGTTGCCCGTGATCTTCATGTAGCTGTCCTTGGGATAGCCCAAGACCAGCAGGCCGGCGTCAGTGACGCGCGTGAAAACAGGATAGTCGGAGATATATCCCTTCGAGAAGCGCGCGACGTCCTGCAGAGTGTAGTGGAGGGGAACGCCCTCGGGAGCGTCGACCGACCACGAGCAGTCCCCATCCGGCTTTATGAACAGCGCCCATAGGCCGTTTTCCCGTAGCTTGCTCTTCGCCTCCGGAGACGCCTCCGATGCGCTTGTTGTGTCCTCAATGGCATGAAGCATGGCCGCGGGCGAGGCATCTCCGGCCTCATGGGCGACTGCTCCGGAGAAGAAGATGCCGAACGCCGCCGCATTGAACGCCAGCAAAGCGACCATCAGGGCGGCGAAGAACGCGAGGTTTCTCGCGATATAGGGGCGCAGGGACTTCACGGCATCACCTGCAAACCATCAGCTTGTACCCGAGTCCCTTGCAGGTGATGAGCGACACAGGATGCGAGGGATCGCGCTCGATCTTCTCCCGCACGCGCCTGATGTGGGCATTGAGGGGGTTCTCGTACCCGAATGCGTCCCCGCCCCACAAGGCATTGCAAATGGCGTCGGTTGTGACCACCTTGCCCTGATTGCGGGAAAGGATCTCCAGCAGCGCGAACTCTTTTGCCGTGAGCGAGACCGGGCCGTCTTCGCGCACGGCTTCGGCCCTGTCGAAATCGATCACGCAATAATCAAGTTGGACCTTTGGCTCAACCGCGGGGTATGACCTCCTGAGTACTGCATAGACGCGCAGCAAGAGCTCCTGGGGAAGGAATGGCTTGGGAATGTAGTCGTCAGCCCCCAGGCCCAGGCCCGATATCCTGTCGATGGGCTCGTCTTTCGCCGTGAGGAATATCACGGGGATGTCGGACGACTTGCGCACCTGCCGCATGAGCGAGAACCCGTCGCCATCGGGAAGCATCACGTCTAAGATTGCCAGCTCCGGATTAACTTCATCGAAGCGCTCAAGCGCGTCCTTTGCATTTGCTGCGGTGAATATCTCCCCGAACCCCGCGTCGGTCAGGATATCTGACACGAGGGCAAGAAGCTCTGGCTCGTCGTCCACGAGCAAGAGCCTTTTGCTGTGCAAGAGAGCGTAATCCACGAGGTGCCTTTCTCAAACCTATCCACTGTACAGAATACAGTCCCGCGCCTGGGCCGTACGCGAAAGTAAGGAAAAAGTCAGGTGCGCAATCGAGGAATGTCAGGCGGGGCGAATACCTTGATCTCCGTCGAAAGGAGCAACGATGAAACATGCGCAACCAGGGCGTTCGGGGCGCCATCCTCTCATCATCGAGACCCGTAATCTGACGAAGCGCTACAAGAATTTCGTCGCCGTCAACGATGTCTCAATGCATGTGCGGAAGGGGAGCATCTACGGGTTCCTCGGGCCCAACGGAGCGGGAAAGTCAACGACCATGAAGATGCTGCTCGGCCTCACGGCGCCCACATCGGGCGCCTTCGAGATCGATGGCATGCGCTTTCCGGACAGCCGGGTGGCGATCCTCAAGGAGGTCGGCTCCTTCATCGAGTCCCCCTCTTACTACGCCAATCTCACCGGAAGGGAGAACCTCGATATCATCCGGAGGATACTGGGCCTGCCTGCGAGCTCCGTGGACGAGGCCCTGGAACTCGTGGGCCTGTCGGAGTTCGGCGGCCGCCTCGCGAAGAAGTACTCGCTTGGCATGAAGCAGCGGCTGGGGCTTGCCGAGGCCCTTCTTGGAAGGCCTCCGATCCTCATCCTCGACGTGCCGACGAACGGCCTTGACCCTGCCGGAATACACGAGATCAGAAACCTCGTCAGATCGCTGCCGAAGGCCTTCGACTGCACGGTGCTCGTCTCTTCCCACATGCTGTCGGAGATCGAGCTTGTGGCTGACGATATCGGCATCTTGAACCATGGGACGATGCTCTACGAGGGAAGCCTCGACAACCTGCGCGCCCAGGCGCTTGCCTCGGGCTACGCCGCCGAGAACCTGGAAGAGCTGTTCTTGGCGATGATAGAGCAGGACAACCTCTTGCGGAAGCAGAGGGCCGTCCTATGAGCGCGCTGTCGATCGAGCTGCGCAAAGAGCGCAGGACGGGCATCGTTTTCGTGCTCTTGGCGATCGGCGTCTTGGGAGCCCTTTACGCATGCGCGAACTTCCTCGTCCGCGGAGAGACGCTGCTCGGCATGCCGCTCGACCCGATGGACATCCTGCTCACGCAGCTCTACGGGATGATCGTCGTCATCAACATGTTCGGGATCATCGTGGCAGCGTGCATGATCTACGGCATGGAGTTCAGGGGCGATGCCATCAAGAAAATGCTCGTGATGCCCATGAAGATGCCTTCGATGTACGGGAGCAAGTTCCTCGTCATCACTGTTGGGCTGCTCATCGCCGTCGCGATGCAGAACGGAGTGCTCGCCCTGATTGGAGCGAGCAGTCTGCCCGAAGGGGCGTACGATCCCGGCGCTGTGATCGCCTTCGCCGGCTACTCGCTCATCACCAGCATGCCCGTTCTCACCCTCATGCTGCTCGTGTCGTCGCGCATCGAGAACATGTGGATACCCCTCGGCATAGGCGTGGCGGGCTTCTTGAGCGCCATGGCGCTCGCCAGCGTCGACTCGCCCCTCGTCCTAGCCCACCCCTTCGTCCTGATGCTGAAGCCGGCGATCGCCATGAGCGCCCAGCCGGACTTCCTGGCCATCGCGGTTTCGGCGGCGCAGACGGTCATCTTCCTTGCGGCCGGGCTCTGGCTTTCCGGCCGCGAGCGCTACGAGTAGGAGGCAGTTATGGGATTTACAAGCCTTATCGGAATCGAGTTCATGAAGGTGCGCAGGTCGAAGATCGTCCCGCTCATCTTCATCGCGCCCGTCCTCGTGGTCATATCGGGGGTGGCGAACTTGAGCCGCTACTTCACCCCCGAGTACACAAACGCATGGCCCGCGATGTTCGTTCAGAGCGCGCTCGTGTACGCGTATTACCTGCTCCCGCTCAGCATGATCGTCGTGTGCGTGATGATTGCGGGCAGGGAGACGTCGCACAACGGCATCCTGAAGATGCTCGCGCTCCCCGTCAGCCGCTACAAGCTCTCCCTGGCGAAGTTCGTGGTCGTCGCGTTCTTCCTTCTCATGGAGATCGCCGTGTTCTTCGCGGTCTTCGTGATCGCCGGGCTCATCGCCACCCAGATGATGGGGGTGCGGGAGGCATTGCCCATCGGCTACCTGCTGAAATCCTGCGTGGGCCTTTTCCTGACCATGCTGCCCGCCGTTGCCGCCATGTGGGCGATAACGGTGGTCTTCGAGAAGCCCCTCATCACCGTCGGGCTCAACCTGCTTCTCGTCATCCCGAGCGTTCTCGTCGCGAACACCCCCGCCTGGATAGCTTATCCGTACTGCTATAGCGGCTACCTCGTCTCGTGCTCGCTCCATGACTTCACGACCGGAATGGCATCGACCGCGTTCCAGCCGTTCCCGTTCGTCCTCTTCGCGGCGCTGCTCTTCGCGGCGTTCCTCTCATTGTCGGTGCTTCGATTCGGAAAAAAGGAAATGAGGTAAGAAATGAACACGAAGATCGTCTCACCCTTGGGCATTGTCGCTTTGGTGCTGGGATTTGTCGTTTCCTTCCAATCTGGGCAGCTGCTCCTGCTCTGACGGAGGCGCCTTGTCCTCCCTATGGCCCTTACCGAACCTCAACCCATTCTTTTAGCAGGTAAGCATAGCGCAGGGGGGCAGGCGAACCTTCGTACCCGAGACAATTCAATCGGCGGGATGGTCTTCGAGCGTGTAGTCCGGCAGCACCTTGAACCCTCCCATAGAGGTCTTCGGGTCGCTGTCGGCGGCGATTATCTTCACCACATACCCGGCATCCGACAACTCGGATCGCATTTTAAGGCGTGAAAGGTGACACCACTGCGTCACTGTTCGTAAAGAGACGATGCATTCTCCAGTCGCGCTCGCACTGTCTCGCGCAGCTCTTCTGGGGCGATGACGCGAACCTTGCCCAGCACGCCGAAGAAGGCATCGGCTGCGAAGCGCAGGTCGGACGTGTAGAAGCTGATCCGCCCAGTCGTTGAGCCAGCGCCCCGATCATGGGAGAACGATGCATCGAAGCGTTCGATGCGGCGATGCCATGCAAACGGGAAAGCATGGTATCGAGGTGAAGTGCTGGGCTGTAAAATAAGAGAAACTAGAAAGGTCGCTACATGGATCTAGCCAAGCTCGAAACCTACAAGGAGAATAACCGCCTCGAAGCCAAGGCAGCCCAAGGAGGCTTGCCGAAGAGCATCTGGGAGACGATCTCCGCCTTCGCCAACACGGAGGGCGGCATCATCGTGCTCGGAGCCAAGGAACGCAGGGACGGCACCTTGGAGGTAGTTGGGCTGGGGGATGCCGACAAGATGCTCGACGATTTCTGGAACGCCGCACATAGTCCGGACAAGCTGTCCTGCTGCGTAATGTCCGACAGGGATGCCAACATCGAGAGCGTCGATGACAAAGAGCTGATCGTCGTAGAGGTGCCGCGCGCCGACAGGCGCCTGAGGCCGATCTACGTGAACGGCAATCCCGTCACGGGCACGTATAGGCGCGACCATAAGGGCGACTACCGCTGTGCATCGAACGAGATACAGGCGATGTACCGCGATGCCTCGGACGAACCCGTGGACACCCGCATACACGAGAACCTGACTGTAGACGACCTATTTGCGGAGACGATCGGCTCCTACCGCAGAAGCTACGAGCTGCATCACAGCGCCCACGCATGGACGGGCTTGCCCGACGAGGAGTTTCTCTGCAGAATCGGAGCAGCGAAAGTCGGCAGCGACGGGATGGTTCACCCGACGAGCGCGGGCCTGCTCATGTTCGGAGAAGAGTGGCGCATCATGGCGGAGTTCCCGCACTATTTCCTGGATTACCGTCAGGAGCTCGGAGCAGACGAGAGATGGCAGGGCAGGATCACCTCGCAGGATGACAGCTGGTCGGGTAATGTCTTCGACTTCTACCGGCGCGTCTTCAACAACATGAAACAGGCTATCAACGTGCCCTTCAGGCTCGATGAGAACAGCGAGCGCATCGACGAGACGGAGGCGCATGACGCTCTGCGCGAGGCTCTTGCGAACTGCCTCACGAACGCGGATTACAATGAGCGACGTGGCGTGGTCTTCCTTTGGAAGGAAGATGGTTTATGCCTCTCGAATCCCGGCGGCTTCCGTGTCGGCATCGAAGACGCCTACGTCGGCGGCAATTCCGACCCGCGCAACGAGACGATGATGAAGATGTTCACGCTCATCAACATCGGAGAGCGCGCCGGAGGCGGCATTCCCGACATGGTGAAGAAGTGGACATCTTCAGGCTATGGAGTCCCCGTGCTCAGCGAGCAAGTGAACCCGGAGCGATCTACGATTCTTTTGCCCCTGGTCAAAGAGTCAGTTGGTAACGATGTCGGTAATGTCGGTAATGATGTCGGTAATGCCAACAGCGAGGCCGTGACGACCGCAGAGCGAGTACTGCGCCTCGTCGCAGGCAATCCGAAAATTAGTGCACAGAGTATCGCGGCTGGCTTAGGAATGAGCAAGCGACATATCGAAAGAGTGATGGCGGGTCTTCGTGATGAAGGCATCCTGATTCGCGAGGGGGGTACCCGCGGCAGTTGGGTAATAGCTAAGAACCGATAGGGTGCTACTGCGAAAATGTTTTCGGAGTAATTTCGGAGTAGGCTATGGATTGCCGCGTGTCATGTGCGCAGAAAGCCGATTGACTCGATGAGCGTGCGTTTCGCGAAAATACTGGAAGCGCACTGGAAATATCGGGGTTTCTCGAAGAGCCAAGAAGGGAGAAGGATTTCCCAAGTTTCAGAAATCACGGTTCTGAACTGGGCATTTCTCGACCACGCATTTCGCGTGTTTCGCGGGCGCTTGCCTCGCTAGCAGCTTGGGAAGCTCGGGCCTTACCATTTGGCGACGCCCGCGTGCTGTTGAATTACACGCTATTGGCTCCCATTCGTTCCGCCCAAAAGGTAAATCCACAATCTCGGAACGTCACGCCCGCCCGCAACGGTGCGCGCCCACGACCGCCCCGATGGCCGCAGGCTACGGAACCCCTGTGCTCAGCGAGCAGGTGAACCCGGAGCGATCGACCACCCTCCCTCTTAAGAAGGAGGGTGGATCAAATATCTCGTCATTTATTCCGTCAAAGTCTGAAGGAATAAACGAAGGAGTAAATAAGGGTCAGACGGGCTATTTTGGCAGCAGAGGATCCATTCCTGCTCCCCGATGGATTAAAGGAGCAGGCAGCGCGCGTTGGGCCAGTTGCGCATAGGCGAAAAACCGCTCGTCATAACTCAACTGGAACCGTTCGGCCATCCGATTTCAGAGTGGCGGAGAGCTCACCGCCTTCATAATCGACCGACAGGGCAGGCCCTTCCAACACCACCACAGCATCGGAGCCGTCTTTGGCGCAGGTGCAGACTGCATCGCCGTCCAGACGGTTGACGAAGCAAAGGCCGTCCTCGGTGAGACAGAAGCTGCGGGCGACGATGTCTCCCACGGGAGCAACTTCCCGGGTTTGGGTGTCGTAGGCCTGAAGGCGAGAATCCTCGTCTACAAAGTAAATGGCGCGACCGTCGAAGGCTATGTTGCCGCTGGCGGGGATGGCGAGCGTCTGCACCGACCGCGTGCCCCGATCCACCTCGACGATCTTGTCGTTCACCACGAAAAAGAAACTGCGGTCGTTCAGGAAAAAACTGCGGCAATCCGGAAGAAACGCCCAGGTATCGCCGGCTGTGTAGTCGATTCCCAGCAGGGAGCGATTGCTGTCGGCGATCTGCTCGAAAATCACGTGGCGCTCCAGCGTGTCCGCATTAAGGCGCACGATGCTGAACTGGGTGAACGTGCTGTTGTAATTGCCAACCCGGTCGATGTATTGTTGGGTGCGCGAAGTAAGGTAGTAAATGCAAGAGCCGGCCACATAGGCGCCCGTCACGGACTCACCGTCCGAAAAGGCGCCGAAAAGCGGCGATGTTTCCACGGCCATCGCTGCGCCGCCTTCGCGTTCTAAGGTGTAGGTTCGGGTCTCGTCGTCGAGCGCCACGGCAAAGCCGTCGCCTGCCACGCTTTGGGCGGCAGAGTTGTAGACCACGGTCTCGGCGGCCTCGGAAGAGCATCCGGTTACGGGCAGCAGAAGGGCGACGGCAAGCAGAAGGGCGGCCGCGGGCTTTGCCTTGCTGCCGAAACGGGGCCTTCTCTCCAAGAGCCAGCAGTTCGTGCTGCGCCGCACCGTTCCGTACAGCGCAAGCATCGTAAGCGCCGCCGAAATTCCCGCCACCAGCGCAAATTCCCACGGGGACACTTCGGCAAACACGGCGATTGCCTCCCCTCCGTCGCCCTGAGCAAAGCGGCCGCCCTCCAAGAATCCCGTGGCCAGCAAGAACGGCAGGGGAAGGGGCAGACGGAAGATGAATTGCTCCGGTAGCCCGATGAGGGGGATGAGGGTGGCAGCGGCGCCGATAAGAGCCGTCAGTGCGTACTTCCTCACTATAACCGAGGCGAAGAGGAGCAAGGCCGCGAGCATCACCGCGCCGAAGCAACGGAGGGCGGCGGCCGCTATGAACGCCTCTGCAAGGGAGAGGCTCTTCTCGCTGGTGCCGAAAAGCGGAACGCTCTGGAGGGGATAGTCCCCGTGGGGCAGCCCGTATTTCACCGTGAAGAACGTGAGCTGGAGAAGGGAGAGCGCGACACAAAGGGCAACGGCGGAACCGATGACGATGAGCACCTTGCACCGGGCGCTTGCGCGGCCCTCGGGGGTCGTGCGCAAAAGCGCGTCCATCTGGCAGGCGTATTCCGAGCAGAAAGCCGCGGTGGCCAGATACAAGACGGCCAGCAGCACCGCGAAATCCAGCGTCTGGACAGAGAGAAGCCCGGCCCAGCCGTTCGTCTCAAGGAAGTATCGGTTGGTCGGGTTCTCCGATACATAGAGGTACTGCTCGAAGGCGGCGTCGAAGCCCCGCTCGTGGGCCAGCACCTCCCCGGCCTGGGCCGCCGCACTTTCGTAATCCTCAGCCGAGGTGAGGCCGCTGTAGTAGCTTTCCTGCGCCTCGGCACGGGCGGCTTTCGCTTCCGTGATGGCCTCGCTCTCGTCTTGAAGCCAGGCCTCCTTCTGGTCGTTCAACGCCCCGTCCAGCCTTTCCAGGCACCAGGCGTAATCGGATCGGTGCTCTTGCATGGCGATGTTCTGGGGCTGTTCGGTCGCCGCCAGCCAGACCCCGCTGACCACCAGGGCCGCCAGCAGACAGGCCAACCCTCGCTGCCCGATCATGAGCTTCTTCCATTCATAGGCGAGCACCATCATCGCAGCCTCCTTATGGGACAGTAGGTGTTTCGGGGCGAAAGCAGATAGATGGCTGCGGCAATGACGAGCCCCGCAACCAGGGAGATTGCGAGCGCTGCCTGCCAGGACAGGACGGGGAAGCCGCCGATGTCCAGAAACTCCGTTTGGGCCAGGAGGGGGCGGCCCGCCAGCAGCGAATAGGGATCGAGCGCTTTCGCCCAGACAAAGTGGGAATAGGCCGCGCTCGCGCCGCCGATGACGAGCACGGCGGTGAGCGCGAAGTTGGCGACAAGGGGAACGAGGGCGTTTCTGCCTCGCAGCGACACCGCAAGCCAGACCATGCCCAAAGCCCAGAGCCCGACGCTTCGCAGCGCCGCCGCCAGCACCGCGAATTGGAGGACGCTGAGGTCGACCGGTGCCTCGGCGAAGCTGGGGATGGCGTACACCGGCAAATCCAAGCCCTCTAAGGTGCCGAAGGCGGCCCCGAAGCCCGCCAGGTCAAGCAGCGAGAACCACATGGTCACCAGCAGCAAAAACCCGCTGGCTGCCATCAGCTTCGCGAGAACGGTGCGGCTGCCGCCATTGGGATTCGTGAGCAGCAACCGGTCCATCTGCGTTTCGCGCTCCTCCACGAAGGTGCCGGCCACGCCGTAGAGTCCCAGAAGCAGCACGAGAACGAGGGAGAAGTCGTAGTTCAGGTAGTAGTTGGCCATCTCCGTGTAGGCGAAGTCGGGCACGGTACGACCGGCGTAGATCTGGTACAGGGCGGCGCTTTCCCGCTGTTGGTACAAGGCTCCGGCCTGAGCCGCGGCCTCGGCGTTCTGGCGCGCCTTTTCCGCCACCGATGCAGCACGGTCACCATATTCGTAGCAATACTGCATGGGATCGACGAAGTACTTCTCCAGTAGATTCCGATCGCTGTAGAGGTTTCCCGTCAGGGAGTTGGCGTCGTCAGTGGCGGTGCTGGCGGTCATGTCCGCCGTGGCCTGGGCCAAAGGCTGCCACGTTGCCAGCAGCTGCTGCACCTTTTCGGGCGTAATGGGGCCTTGGTACTGGTCGTAGAGCTGCCAGTAGACGGTGTGCCAGCTGCGCTCGGCGCTTCCGTCGGCCAGAAACGAATAGGCATCCCACTCGCTGTAGATCTTGGCCAGGTTTATAACGCTGAACAGGACGAAGAGCACGAGAACCGATCGCCGACAGAAAAGCTTGGCGAATTCGTACCAGACTAGGCGCATGGTGCATCGCCGTCCTGGCAGAAATACAGGAACACGTCTTCCAGGTTCGGTCGCGCTGGCCGAGCCCCCGCACAGGGGCACTCGTCGCTGACGATACGAAGCGAGAAGAGGGCACCGTCCTGTTTCATGTTGCCGATGCAGCAGCGTTCGGCCAGCCGCCGGGATTGTTCCAGGTCCGCCGTTACCTCCCACACTTTGCCCGCGATGCTCTGCTCCAGTGCACTCGGGGCTCCCTGCATGAGCAGCTTGCCGCGGCGCAGCAGCAGGATTTCCGTGGCAATGCACTCAACGTCGGGCACGATGTGGGTGGCTAGAAGGATGGTGCGCCCAGGGGCGAAGCGGGAGATAAGGTTGCGAAAGCGGATGCGCTCGCCCGGGTCTAGGCCGGCGGTGGGCTCGTCCAGCACCAGGACCTTCGGGTCGGATAGCATGGCCTGGGCAATGCCGAGCCTTTGGCGCATGCCCCCCGAAAGGGCGCCGATCTTCTTGTCCCGCGCGTCGGACAGATTCACGGTGTCCAGCAATTCCGCCGCGCGGCTTCGCGCCAAAGCCGGGGACAGGCTCTTCAGCGCTCCCATGTAGAGGAGGAAATCCCCCACGGTGAAGTCGCGGTAGAAGACCGGGTACTGCGGCATATAGCCCAAATCGGTCAGAAATGCGCGGCCCTGCGCTCCAACGTCGCGCCCATCGGCTCTCACTGTCCCGCCGTCGGCGCGCAAGATGCCCACGAGGATGCTGATGAGCGTCGTCTTCCCGGCGCCGTTTTCGCCCAGTAGCCCGAAGACGCCTTCGCCCAGCGTGGCACTGAAGTCTTTGAGGGCGTACTTGCCCTTGTAGCATTTCGCTACGTTATCGAACTGAATCTCCATGCTAGGCTCCAAAGCTGAACGTGGCGACTGCCGTGTCGATTTCCTCTATGCCGCAGCCCAGAAGCACGATGGCGGCCTGCGCATCATCTAGAAGGATCACCTGGGGAACCCGCCCCACATAGCGGGAGTCGTCCACCTCGATGGTCTCGGTGGCCAGAAGCTCGCCGGAGTCAACGGCATAGACCCGCACGGTGAGCACGTCGCCCAGTTCGGCGGTGGCGACGTATTTGCCCTGTTCGGACACGTAGATACCGTCCCCTCCCTCGTCGCTCGCGGAAAAGGCGAGCCGATGCGCGGCGCCGCTTGCCGCATCGACCCAGGGAAGGCTCCCGTCGACATGGGAAATCGCAGGGGGAAAGAACAGCCGGCCGTCGGCTCGCAGCATCTCCTCCACGCCCTCCGATTCCAGCCAGTCAAGCTCAAGCTCGCTGCCGTCGATGCCTATGGTTCCCCATACCGGCGCGCTGTCCTCGCCATCTCCGCTTTCGGCGGAAAAGCCGTCGCCGAAAAAGGCCACGCGGTCGTCGTCGGGGGTGAATGCGGCGCCGTTCAGCGAGGTCGCCATGCAGCTGGAGCCGCCGATGCCTTGGGCAGTGTCGAGCAGGGTAGTCAGCTGGCCGGCCGGGCGGTCGTAAAGGTAGAGGGCGCTAAGGCCTGCGATGGCCAGCCGATTCCCGTCGCTCGACGCCGCCACACAGCCGGGATCGAGCACCGGATCGCCGGACAGAAGCTCTTCCAGCGCCAGAGTTTCTTCCAGCTTCAACTCGCTGTCGTAGATGTACGCGACCGCCCCCGCATCGCCCATAACCGTGAGGACGATGCCGTCTTTGAACGGTGCTGCGCCGAAGTCTCGCATCGGTGCCGGAGCCGGGCAGTGGGCCAGCACCGTGCCGGAAGCGGTATCGTAGAGGTACAGCTCATCAGCGCAGACGAGCAACGTGCCCGCCTGGGCATAGGAACAGCCCGTCAGCTTTCCCTGGAAAGGCGCGCTGTCGAAAGCGAAGGAACCTGACGTTTGGGCGGGGTCGTCGTCCTTCATGACATCGGAAGCTGGCAGCGGGGCGGCCGGTGTTTCCGGCGTCGCCTTTTCGGAGTTGTCCGTTGGTGCAGGCGCGCTGCAGGCTCCCAGGACAAGCAGCGACAGGGCCAGTGCGGCGCAAAGTACTTTTCTCATGATCTAGGCCTCCTGGAAGAGCAGTATCGAGTTGGTTTTAAAGAAGGGCGCACCCGCGTTGTCGGCAGGCACCGCCACGCAGTAGAACGTGCTGAGCTTCCCTAACAGGGATGGGTCGATGACGCCCTCCACCACGGCCACGCCCCCTTTGCTCAGCTCTACGGCGCTCGATGCCTCTCCGTTCACCGCCATCGGCTGGTGATCGAGGAAAAAGGAGATGTTGTAACGCGCGCCGGGAGTGCCGCACAGGGTGAAGCGCACGGCTACCGGCTCGGTAAGGGGAAGGTTGTCGAACACCGTGTCGCCATCGAGGGTGAGCGTGTAATAGATCCCGTCGTCCAGCGTGTCCATGGTTATATCCGGCCATCCCGCCTGGGCCAGGTCGTTCTCCAGGTACCGGGACGTGACCTTTTCCTCGTGCACGCTGCAGGAGGAAAAAGCCTCCACTGGGTTCGGCGCCGTGGCGGCGGACGAAGGGGGGTCGGCGTTGAAGCGCATCTCCACACTGGCGGAAAGTGCATTGTGATACCACCCGTAGCTGGACGTGCTTTCCATGTCCGGCTGGAAGTCGGGGTTCGTGATGCTGACGATAGTCAGGTTCAGCGTGTCGCCGCTGTGCCCGGCCACCGGCTCGAAGAGGAAGGCAATGTCTTGATCCTCTGCCGCATCGAATGTATGGCAAAAGGCATAATCGGACGATTGGCCGTCGATACGGTAGGGCTGGGGTTTCCCGTCCAAGAACAGGAGAAACCCTACACTGTCCAGGTCTCCGCTGACAGAAAAGCGATAGTCCAGGCGAAACTCTCCGCCATCGTAGGGAAACGGCTCCCTCTCACCGCTGTCGGACAGGGGCGGATTGGCGGCCTCGTGGCTGAGCATGGCCATAAGGCTCGCGTCGTCCTGGGCTTCCTCGAAGGGGTTCGACGCATCGCTTTGCGCAGGTGCGGGAACTTCTTCCGGAATGTCGTAACCGCTGCAGGCGGAGATAGGCAGAAGAGCCGCCCCCAGCAGCATGGCCAAAATAGGTTTCATTCGCATACAGGACCTCCTTTGCGTCTTCTGCTCCAGCCTAGGGCGCAAAAGTCAAAAACCGGTCAAGCGGCGAAAAAAAATTTCGGAGATGCTGAAGGAGCGCCGGTGAAGATCGACGGCAGCGGTTTTGCGTTAGCTTTTCTCGACGCCTCCTTGGGGGCGGTTGACGGCAATCAGCGCCTTTACGCAGGCGCCCGTATCGCCGTTCGACAGCTCCAAGGATCCTCCCAGCTTCCTGCAGAATATCCGGCTCATGGCAAGCCCCAGCCCCAAATGGCCGCCGGAGGCATCTTCGGTGAAGAACAAGGCGTCCCTCTTTCGGAGCGCTGTCTCTGAGAAGCCGGGGCCGTCATCGGTTACCGTGGCCGCTAGCAGTTCTCCTTCCAGGTGGAACTCAAGGACGATCTCGCGGCGGGCGAAGCGCTGGGCATTGCCCACGAGGTTTTCGAGAATGCGGTACAGAAGTTCGCCGTCGAAGACAGCTGTGCGCTCCGGCACGGAGATGCGATAGGTCAGCTGCGCGGAACTGCCGCGGCACAGCACGGCCAAAGAATCGCCCAGCCCCTCCAGAAACCCCGGAAGGCTTACCTCTTCGAGGCGAACCTCCACCTCCTCGATGGCTCCCACCTCGCGCATGGCTTCGGTGTAGCGCCCCATGCGGTCGGCGGCGGATTCCAGGTTGGCAAGCGCCCGATCGAGCTCCTCATCGGTCAGAAGACCCGCCTTGCGGCTTTCTTGCAAGTGCTCCACATAGCCTCCCATGATGGCGATGGGGTTGCGCAGATCGTGGGCCACGGATGCCTGGAGGGCTCGGCGCTCTTCCAGCATGTCCCACAGAAGGCGGTTGTTGTCGACGAGGGCCTGACGCATGCTCTCGAAGGCAACGCAGAGCTGGCCCAACTCATCGGTGGAAGCGCAGCGCACCCGAAAGTCGAGGTCTTGGCGGCGGACGTGGGCGGTCGCGTCGGCGAGCGCGCGGATGGGAGGCTCCAGCTTCTTCCGGTAGAGCCATTGCCCCGCCAGGGCGATGCCGAGGATGGCGAAGAGAAGCGGCAGCCCGACCATGGCCACCTGCGAGGCGCGGTAGGCGGCTTTCGCCTTATCCGTGAGCATCGAGAAGCTCGAGTCTATGCGGTCGATGGTGTAACTTGCCGTTTGGTCGGGATCGCCTTCCGCGCCGTCCTGGACAAGACGGCCGAGCGACTGCGCCTGTCCGCCGATCTCAACTCGGGTGGTCGCTTCCGAGACCGTGCCGTCGGCCGCGGTGATCCTTTGGGTGAGCCAGGCCTCGTTGGAATCTGGCAGGATGGATTTCTGCAGCTGGCTGCAGCCGAAGATCGCGAGGCCGCTGGCCAGAGCAACGGCGAGCATGGTCACCGCCACGGTTCGGGCGAACTCGCCTTTGAGGGACTTCTTCTTCATGCCTTCCACCGGTACCCCATTCCCCAAACCGTCTCAATGGGCTCGCTGCCGCAGGCCTCCGAGAGCTTCTGGCGTATTTTGCGCACGTGCTCTTTGACGACGCTGGCATCCCCTTGGCCGTCGATACCCCATACCGCCGCGTAAATGCGCTCGCGGTCGAAAACCTGGTTGGGGTGAGATGCCAGGAAATCCAAGATGTCGAACTCGCGCTTCGAGAAGGTTATTTCCCGATCCCCGGCGAACACCTTCCGCTGGGACCGATTGATGAGAAGGCCCTGCCCGGCCACCACTTCCGATGTCTGGCGCCCCCGGGCCTCCCGGCGCAGATGCGCCTCGATGCGCGCCGTCAGCTCTCGCAGGCTGAAGGGCTTCGTGATGTAGTCGTCCCCGCCGACTGCAAGGCCGTCAATCTTGTCCTGCTCGGCGATACGCGCTGTAAGAAACAAAATAGGGCAGCCTATGTGGTTCCTGATGGTCTGGCACAGTTGCAGCCCGTCTGTCCCCGGCATGCCGATGTCCAGCAAGATAAGGTCGGGCTTCAAGCCCAGCTTCGCCAGGGCCTCTTCGGCGTTGTTGGCCTTGCAAACCAAATATCCGCGCTGGGTCAGGTGTGCGTCCAGCAGGTCGGTGAGCATGGGCTCGTCATCAACCACGAGAATCTTTTGGGTCATGCTGTCGCCTCCAATCTTACGAATCATAAGACGGGAAAGTCAAAAAACTGTCAAGCCCGAGCAGCCGAGGCGGCTTGGGGCCGGAGGGCTGGGGCAACCGTTACAATTATGTGGCCTCGATAACAGTTTGGAAGGCACGGTGGAGGCTTCGGCCCGTTCGTGGTTTCCTAAGGAGGACGACTGCACGATCCTACGCAAAGGAGCCCCATTCCCATGGCTGCTGAAGAAATGAAGGCCCAGGCCCTCGAGCCGCCCTTCGACACGTTTATATTCGATTTGGACGGCACCCTGCTCGATACCCTCGACGATCTCATGGTGCTTACCAACGACGTGCTGGCCGAGTTCGACATGCCCACGCATACTCGCGAGGAGATCAACTCCTACGTGGGCAACGGGGCGGCGGCGCTCATCTATCAGGCGGTGCCCGCCGACACGCCGCCGGCGGTGGCCGATGCGTGCCTCGCGCGGTGGAAAGAGGCCTACGACAGGTACCCGAACGACCTCACGAAGCCCTATCCGGGTATCGAGTCCATGCTGGCCGAACTGCGGAGGCACGGCTGCAATCTGGGTATTCTCTCGAACAAGTTCGATCGCGGCGTGACGTTCATTGTGGAGAAGTGCCTTGCCGGCCAGGTGGACGTGGCCCACGGCGAGGGCGGCGAGGGACACTTCCCACGCAAGCCGGATCCGACGGGGCTCTTGGCCACCATCGAGGAGCTGGGCAGCACGCCCGCGCGCACGGTGTACATCGGCGACTCGCCGGGAGACATCCACGCGGCCCGCAACGCCGGCTGCTATGCGGTGGGAGTCGACTGGGGCTACCACGACCCGGCCGATTTCGCCGCTGAGGGCTGGGAGCCCGATTTGCTCGCCAGCAACCCCGAGCAGATCGTGGCCCTTGCGTCCGTAGCTGTGTAGCGAGTCGAAGGAGCCCCATGCCTCATCGAGGAAAGATCATATTCTCCTGGGCGCTCGTCGCCCTGTGGGCGGCGGTCATCTTCTTCATGTCGGCCCACACGGGCAGCGACTTCGACGGGGAAGGCCCCCTGGCCGCGGTGAAGCGCTGGCTGGTGGGCCTTGTCGCGCCCGTGTTCGGTCCCGAAACCGACGTGGTGAACGTGGCGGCTCACTTTACCGAGTACCTGGTGCTCGGCGCGCTGCTGTTCGTGGCTCTGCGCTGCACCTGGCCGGAGTCCTCGTCGAGCCGCCTTGTGCTGGCCGCCATCGCCCTGGCCAGCGCCTATGCGGTAACCGACGAGTTCCACCAGTCCTTCGTCCCCGGCCGCCTCTGCGACCCTGCCGACTGGCTCACCGACACCCTCGGCGCTACGCTGGGGGCGGTCATAGTGCTTGCCCTTTCCAAAAGAGGCGGAGCAGCTGAGCACCGCTCCGCATAATTGGTTCCTGGTGGCGGATAAAACCTGCTTGTGAGAGAAGGTCTTCTCCGGCTTCCGGGCTCATGCCGTTTTCATCATCTATAATCAGCACGGCATTATTAACTCGCAGCATCGCCAAGGAGGCACCATGGCTGACATTCATTTCGGAACCGATGGCTGGCGCGCCATTATCGGGGAGGATTTCACGCCCGATAACCTGATTCGCGTCATCGATGCCGCGGCGCGTATCTTCAAGGAAGAAGCCGTGGCGGCTGGCCGCGACGTCGATGCCCCCGGCACGATCATCGTCGGCCACGACTGTCGCCAGGATGCCCACGCCTATGCCGAGCTTGCTGCTCAAGTGGCTGCGGGCCACGGCTTCAACGTGCTTCTCACGGAAGACTACTGCCCCACGCCGACGCTTTGCTGGTCGGTGGCCCACAACGACGACGCGGTGGGCGGCATCATGCTCACGAGCTCGCACAATCCCGCCGAGTATCTGGGGGTGAAGCTGCGCATGGCCGATGGCGGCGCGAGCCCCGCTGAGTTCACCGACCGGGTGGAAGCGGTGCTGCCGGCCGAGCCCGCCGACGTGCTCGGCCCCTTCCGGACCGTCGATCTGATGACCGAGTATCTGGCCGCACTGCGCGAGCTGGTGGACGTGGAGGCCATTCGCGCCGCCGGCCTGCGCGTGGTGTGCGACCCGCTTTACGGCGCCGGTCGCCATTACCTGGCCGACCTTCTGCGCGATATGGGTGTGGAAGTGGTGGAAATCCACAACGGCGAGGACCCCACGTTCGCCGGGCTGCACCCCGAGCCCATCCAGCCCTGGGTTGACGAGGGTCTGGCGAAGGTGGCCGAGCTGGGGTATGACGCGCTGTTCATCAACGACGGCGACGCCGACCGCATTGCCGCCGGCGACGCTCAGGGCAACTACGTGAACGCGCACCGCATTATCACGCTGCTCACCAAGCACATGGTCGACCGCGGTGAGACGGGCCGCGTGGTGTCCACCATCACGGCCTCGGCCATGCTCGACCGCATGTGCCGCAAGCTGGGGCTTGAGCTGGTCAGCACGCCCGTGGGCTTCAAGTGGATCTACGGTGAGATGGAGAAGGGCGGCGTCATGATCGGCGGCGAGGAGTCCGGCGGCATCGGCCTTCCCAATCACGTGAAGGAGCGCGACGGCCTGCTGATGGCGCTGCTGCTCACCGAGTGCATGGCCCAGTCCGGCAAGGACCTCGGCACGCTCATCGACGACATGCTTGCCGACATCGGACGCCTGGAATTCGCCCGCCGCGGGCTTTCCATCACCCCCGAGCAGATGGAGCGCTTCCGTGCCGAGACGGTGCCCTCTTACACGGCCGACGAGGTGGCCGGCAAGCGCGTGATCGACGTGGATCGCCGCGACGGCGTGAAGCTCTTGCTGGAAGGGGATGCCTGGGTCATGATGCGCCCCTCCGGCACCGAGCCCCTCGTGCGCATCTACGCCGAGGCCGCTACGACCGACGAGGTGAGCGAGCTCTTGGATGCCGCCGAGGCCGTGGTCGTGGGCTTGTAGCGAGCCGTCGCACATCCAATGTTTCCAATCGGGGGCGCCTCAGGCGCCCCCTTGCTTTGTCCGGCAAGCGAGCGGCCGCCTCCCAGCCGCCGCGCTTGTCGGATGAAGTCCTCGCAGCGGTTGCCCCTACCTCAGCTTCTTCAGAAGGGCCCAGGCGCGTTGCTTGCCCTCGGGGGTGTCCATCATGCCCTCGAAATCCTCGAATATGACGGCGGTGCGGCCGAGCAGGCGATTGGAGGCGTCCAGTGCTACCGGCATGCGGTAGGCGGCCGACAGCAGTTCGGCACTGAGGGCATCCGCGGCCACGAGTGCCACCGGGTCGAGCCCCTCCACGATGGTGCGCACATCCTCGGCGCCGAGCTTTCCCTCGTCGGCCTCGGCCACCACCAGGACTAGAGGCGCGTTTCCGAACTCCAGGGAAGTCGCCGACTTCTCGAGGGCTCCTTGGGCGGCGGCGCTCAGGGTCGTCGCGCTTAACACCATGAGGGTGCTTGCGGGCGTGCCCGTGACGTGGGATCCGTACAACACGAGCACTGACTCGCCCGTCACCTCGAACATGTTACTACTCACGGAAAAATTCACACTCCATCTTGCGCTGGAAGGGCGTTCGCGATAAAAAGGAACTATCGATATATAGTAGCGCAAAAGGAGGCGCGCCATGTGCACCAACGGAGTCAACACCGGCCAGCTCGAGATGATGATCGACCAGATCGACGACCATATCAAGCTGGAGCGCCGTCATGCGCACGATCTGGGACATTTGGCCTCGGACGCCGGGTTTGCCACGGTGGGGGAGAAGCTGCACGACGTCATGCATCTGCTAGACGAGGTGCGCGCAGCACTTGACGAGGCGAAGGACGCCATGGAAGACGACGCCACCGAGGCGGCCGGCTTCACCGTTTCCCGCGTGTAGCCATGAGCAACGACCTGGTTCGGTTCTCGGTGGCCATGCCGGAGGACCTGCTGATTGAGTTCGACCAGCTGGTGGCCCGACGTGGCTTGGCGAAGAATCGCAGCGAAGTGGTGCGCGATCTGGTGCGCGACGCCCTGGTGGAAGAGGAATGCGCTACGCCCGGCTCGCTCGTCATGGGCACGCTCACCATCATTTACGACCACCATTCCAACGACTTGCAGGAGAAGCTGCATACCATTCAGCACGACTATTTCGACACCATTATCTCCACGATGCACGTGCATGTGGACGAGCATATGTGTCTGGAGGTTATCGTCATGCGCGGCGAGACGGGTCTCGTGCAGAGCGTGGCGAACCTCATTCTGGGTACGAAGGGCGTGAAGAACGGCAAGCTGGTGCTCACGACCACGGGAAGGCATTTGTAATGGCAGATGAGAGGGTAATGCTCGGCCACGGCTCGGGCGGATCGATGATGAAGCGCATTATCGACGAGGTGTTCTTCGAGGCTTACGGCACCGATGAGCTGCTTGTGGGCGATGATGCTGCGGTGCTTTCGGCCCTGGGCCCCGACGAGCGCATTGCGTATTCCACCGATAGCTTCGTGGTAACGCCGCACTTCTTTCCCGGCGGCGACATCGGGCGCCTGGCCGTGTGCGGCACGGTGAACGACGTGGCTACCTCGGGCGCCCGTCCGTTGTACCTGTCCTGCGCCTTCATCTTGGAAGAGGGCTTTCCCATGGACGACCTGCGTCGCATTTGCGCCTCCATGGCCTCCTGCGCGAAGGAGGCCGGGGTGCGCATTGTGACCGGCGACACCAAGGTGGTCAACCGCGGCCACGGCGACGGCATCTACATCAACACAAGCGGCGTCGGCGCGGTGCCGGCAGGCGTGAGCCTGGGCGGCGCGCAAATTCGCCCGGGCGATGCAGTGCTTGTGAGCGGTACGCTGGGCGACCACGGCATCACCATCATGAGCTGTCGCGAAGGGTTGAATTTCTCGGCTGCCATCGAAAGCGACGCGGCTCCGCTCAACCACCTCATCGCCGAGGTGCTGGCCGCAGCGCCCCATACACGCTGCTTCCGCGATCCTACGCGCGGCGGCCTGGCTTCCACGCTCAACGAACTGGCGGCGCAGTCGAACACCGATATCACCGTGGACGAGGGCGCCGTTCCCGTGAAGGACGCGGTGCTCGGCGCCTGCGAGATGCTCGGCTACGATGTGCTGCAGGTGGCCAACGAGGGCAAGATAGTGTGCGTGGTGGCCGCCGACGAGGCCGAGGCGGCCCTGGCTGCCATGCGCGCGAACCCTTACGGAGCCGATGCTGCTATCATCGGGCAGGTGGGCGAAGCCGATCCGGCCCGCGGCCCAAAGGTGTTCCTGCGCACGTCGTTCGGCAGCACGCGCATCCTGGATATGCTCGTGGGAGAGCAGCTTCCCCGCATCTGCTAGGAGCAAGGCGCCGTCGACTCCGCACGATCTTCTACGGGCCGTTATGCGGCGGTTTGTCAACACCTAAACCGCTCCCTGAGAAGTTCCGGATTCCTACTTGCGCGTTGCTGCTTTCATGGTATCTTGCGCAATGTGGTTGGGAGCTGTGCTTCCTGCCCTCAAAGACGAGGAACAATATTTGAACGAAGGAGCTTCCCATGTCTCATCCGGTTATTGAAGCTGACGAGTGCATCGGCTGCGGCATCTGCGTCGACGCGTGCCCCCAGGAAGTGCTCGAGGTCGTCAACGGCGTTGCCGACGCCGTGAACGAGGATGCCTGCATTGCCTGCGGCGACTGCGTGGAAGAGTGCCCCATGGGCGCTATTCCTGAGATCGTCGAGGACTAGCCCTTCACGTTCCGAGCGCTCAGCGGAGCGATCGGGTCAAAGCGAACGAGCAGACCTGCTGCCCTTCCGGTGGCAGGTCTGCCTGCATTGGGGCGACCGTGCGTTGCCGCAGGTGTACACGGCATTCAACGGTGACCTTTTGTGATATAGTTCTTTCAGAGAGAAGACGGGCAACCGCCAAGGTTGCGCAAGACGAAAGCGTGAAGCGAAACCATGAGAAAGAGCAACTGGATCATAGCTGCCATTTTGCTTGTGGCCTCGCTGGTGTTCCTGTGGCTCTGGCAGGCGCTGGAGTTCAATCTGGTCGACAACCCGATTGACGTGGTGGTAACGGCTGTGTGGTGGGTGGTCATCATCGCCGGCTGTCTGGTTATCCATTGGGCGGAGAAGAAGCGGCAGGAGCGTATTCGCACGGTGTTTCTCGCGCCGGGCTTGGTGTACAACTGCGAGATAGGCGTTCTGCGCCTGGATCCCGGCTCCTCCTCGGTCGATGCCATGCGGAAGGTGCTGTCCAACCTTACCTATTCCTTCGATTTGGCTGAGCTGCCGGCGAATTCGCGCGTGCGCTTCCAAACCATTGTGCGCACAGAGCGCTTTGCCGAGAATGGGCGCATATGGGAGGGCGAGGTGGTGGAGGTTCGTCGTCCCGACACGCCCCACCCGTTCCGCAACCAGGCGGAGTTGGCGGCATTGGTCGGCGAAACCGCCGCTTAATCGGCTGCCGTTCGTGACAGCTTTTCCACCGCAGCGTAACAAATCGGCATCATTTAGACATTCATTTGCCTGTCAATAACCTAGCAACTCCCATAACAAGTCTCGTTTTCCCATTAAATGATCGGTACACTCATCATCGAATGAGAATCGGTCTCAGAGTAGTTTCCCCTGCAAGAGTGCAGGGAGGCGGCTTCTCGGTCGCGAGGATAAAGGAGTGCAGGTAGCTATGAAGGCAATCGAGCGGTTCGTTGAGGCGCGCAGCACGGTTGAGGGCAAGGCGGTTGCCGTCGCCCTCACGGCTCTGCTGGCGCTTTCGTCGTTCACCCCCGCAACTTTGGCGGTGGCCGACGAGGGCGAGGGTTCTTCCGATGAGATGTCGCTGGCCGTGAACGACGTGGCAATGCCCGAGGGGGAAGACGGCTTCTCCGCTCCCAACACCCCCGAGGAGCCCGATGGTGTCGTCGAGAATGGCGAAGATGCCGAGGAAGATTCGACGGATGATACGGATGACCTCGGCGGAACGCTGACGGCAGGCCTTGCGGAGCTGGAAGGCGAGGCCAACGACGGCGCCACCGTTCGCGTGCAAGCGCCGGTGGGCACGACGTTTCCCGCAGATGCCGAGGTGCGGGTGGAAAACGCCCTGACCGACATCGTTGAGTCTGCTCTGGCTCAGGCCATTGGCGAAGACCAGCGCCTTGGCACGGTGCGCGCCTACAAGGTTGAAATCGTCGACAGCGAGGGGAACGAGCTCGCCGATGTTCGGGGAGCCGTGGCCTTCCTGACAAGCGAGGGCATTCCTGCCTTCGACGCAACGGCGTTCCGCATGATCGGCGAGGGTGAGGCTCAGAAGCTCAATGCTCCCGCCGGGCTCGTTCCGGAGCTGACGGCCGTGGCCTTCCCGCTCGAGACCGCATCCGGTGTCTATGCGTTCGCCCTGATCGAGTCTGCAAACGACAAGGGTGCGGGTCAAGAGGAGACCGAGGGCGAAGCTGCGGAGAACGCCGAGGGCTCTTCTCCCGAGCCGGAGGCTCCTGCTGCTCCTGAGCAGCCTGCGACTCCCGAGCCCGAGCCGGGCAATGCCGCCGTTCCCGAGCAGCCCGCCACCGATCCCGAAAGCGACGAAGAGGCCGTTCCCGAGCCAGCGCCTGCGCCTGAGAACGAGTCTGAGCCCGCGCCTGAGGCCCAGAGCATTGTGCTCTATGTGGGCGAATCCCGAGCCCTTTCCTGTTCTGGCCTGCACGTCAACCATCAGTGGGAAACAAGCGATACGGCAGTGGCGGCGGTTCGGAACACGAACGCTCAGCGCGTGACAGTTGACGCCGTTGCGCCGGGCACCGCGACGGTGCGCTGCGACACCGACGCAGTCTACGAGATCACGGTGAAAGCCGCCCCCGCAACGAGCGAGATCGCGCACTTCTACTTCCTGCCGCCCACGGCGGATGGCGCAGCTGCAGATCTGGGCCAGGCCCAGTACATGGGCTCCGGCGTGGTAAACGTTCCCGCTGGCTACGATAAGGTCTCCCAGCTTGTGAATGGCAGCGTGGTGGGCGATCGCGTTATTCGCCTGAGCGACCTTATCGCGGAGGCGCCGTCCGACACCGAGGTGCGTACGGGCCTGGCTGCGTACTTCAACGGCTCTATTGACGGCGCCCAGAACGGCACCGCCTCAAAGATGAAATACGATGCCTCGTGGAACTACACTTACGAGCCGGTGGTGTTTACGGGCAAGATTAACTCGACCGGCTATAACGGCACGGCGGTAAGCCCGACGGCGGCCCATCATATATATGTGCAGATGAACATCGAGGTGCCCGAGAAGCATTACACGCTGTCCTATGCGGTGCAGACTCCCTCGGGCAGCGAGGTGCGCTCGATTCTGCACAGCAACGGCGATGCTGCCGTGGAGCTGAACGGCTACAACGATTCGGCTACCTCGCTGACGGTGGATGGCGTGACTTATCCGGCGGTGAAGACCGTGGGCGATACGGTGAAGTACCACTTCGACGGCTGGTACACCGACACGACATTCCGCACCAAGGCACCGCGTACCTATGCTGAGGGGGTTTCGGCAACGTTCTATGCCCGCTACCTCACGGTGGGCGCGAGGACGGTGTCCTTCGACCCGATGGGCGGCACGTTCGATGACGGCACGACCGAGGTGAAGGCGGTGCGCGCTGACGTGGGCGGTGCCTACTGGTTGCTCGATGCACCGAAGCGCTTCGGCTACACGTTCGAGGGATGGCGTGCTAAGGGCGGCGTGTCTCTTAATGAAGCAGGCCTGAGCCGCATCATGAGAAATGATGCTGACATTGAGTACGAGGCTCAGTGGAAGGCCGCCACGGCTACCATTACCTTCGATGCGCGCGAGGGGTCGCTGGGCGACGCCGCTTCCGTTCTCGAAGGCAAGACGGGCTCTGCGCTGGAAAACGGCGAGCTGCCGACGCCGACGCGGGTGGGCTATCGCTTTGTTGGTTGGTACGACAACGACAAGTTCGCCGGTGCGCCTCTCAACGAGCTTCCGAGTGCTTTCCCGGCAGGCAACACGAAGTACTATGCGAAGTACGAGGAAGATCCCGCGCAACGCTATTCAGTTACCTATCAAGTGCAGCGTAACGAAGGCGGCTACCTTAAGCGCGACGTCGTCTACAACTATGGCGAGGTGATCGTCGACGGAGATATGATCGTCGACACGGCGGAGGGCGTGCGCGGTGCAACGGCGGAGGCTTTGCTCGGCTGGCAGTTCAGCGGGTGGTACAAGATGACTCCCGAGGGCCCGATCGCCATTGACACGAGCGCCGGCAGCGATGTTGCCGGAGCCGAGCTGACGGCTGAGCTGGCCCGGCAGAACCTAAACCGCGAGAGCAACGGCGCCTACGCGGATACAACCTATGTCGCCCGCTTCACCGCTGTGAACCTGAACTTCGGCGATCTTCGCCCCTATACGGTTGAATATTACCTTATGGGCGATGACGGGCTCTACCCCGATGTGCCGAACTGCTCTACGAGTCGCACTGGCGTCGTCAATACCGCCGCCGTGGTACAGGATGACGACAAGTACCGCGACCTGCGCGGTGCGGCCGTCACTCATTCCGACAACTGGCCCGCCGACTACGATCCTGCTTTCTATGCGGTTGACGAGAATGCCGTGGGCCGTGTGTACGAGGGCTGGATCAGCGAGAGCGGCGAGACGCCGGTGCTGAAGATCTACCTGCAGAAGCGCCTCGCCGTTTCCTTCGGCGCCGGCGAGCTTGGTACGTTGGATGCCTCCAGCTTCGGCGAGGGCGCCGTGCAGGAGGGCTCGGTCGTGACCTACCGCTGCCTGCGGGGCGATATGATTCCGGCGGTACCGTCGGTCATTCCCGCAGCCGGCTATGTGTTCGCCGGCTGGGCCGAGCGGGGCTCCGATGCGGCGGCCGATCTCGCTGCTCCTGTGAGCCGCGCGACGGCCTTCGAGGCCCGCTATACCGCCGAGGATGCGGCTCTGCGCTTCGATGCCAACGGCGGCAGCGCGGTTTCCGACATCGAGGGCAAGACGGGCGAGAGCCTGGCCGGCGTTGCGCTGCCGGCGACGGAGCGCGCGGGCTACACGTTCCTCGGCTGGTTCGATGCCGAGGGTAACGAGCTGGCCGCCCTTCCCGAGACGCTGCCCGCAGGTGAGACCGTTTACACGGCTCGCTGGGAGGCTGACGCGGCCACCATCGTCTTCGACAAGAACGCCTCCGACGCCACCGGCTCGGTGCCCGGTCGTCAGGGCACGACCGATGCTCCGGTGAATGCCGACTTCCCCGAGCCTGGCGCGCTGTCTCGCCCCGGCTACCTCTTCGCCGGCTGGAATACCCAGGCCGACGGCAAGGGTCTGACGGTGAGCGAGTTCCCCGAGACCTTCCCGGCGGGCAAAACGGTGTACTACGCCCAGTGGAAGCTGGACGTGTCGGGGTTGACTGGCAAGAGCTTCTCCTATCAGGGGGTCTATGACGGCCGCGCCCATCGCATTGCCGTGCCGACGGGCCTGGCGCTGAAGGAGGGTGAGAAGCTGGCCATGAAGGTGAACGGCGCGTGGACCACCAACGCGAACCTGTTCCCCACCTACAAGGACGTGGCCGATAGCGCCTCCGGTATCGAAGTGGCTATTCTCGATCGCGATGGCAACCAGATCTTTATGACCGATACGGTGTCGGTGGCTCTGGCTCCTGCCGAGCTGACGGTGGCCACGGGCTCTATCATTCACCCCTTCGATGGCTCGGTGGCCACGAGCGAGCAAATCGTCGTTAGCGGCCTTCAGGCTGGTGAGACAATCGGTGCCCGTACAACCGGCTTTGCCTCTCAGGTGGGCGAGGAAGTGGAGAACGGCTTCGAATTGACCTGGGCTGCCGAGGGGAACAGCTACACGGCCAAGCAGGGCAACTACGTCGTGACCGCGAAACTGGGCACTGTGAAGGTTGTCACCACCACCTGCCCGGTGACCATTGAGGGCTACGTGGGCGTCTACGACGGCCAGGAGCATGCGCTGGCCTATTCGTCGCCCGAGGCCGAGATCGTCTTCGACGCCGATACCGCTTACACAGATGCCGGCGATCACGAGGTGGGCTACACGGTGACGTGCCCCGACCATGGAACGTTTACCGGTACTGTGAGCGTGAACATCATTCCGCGGGCTATCACCATCGCAGTGGAAGACTCCTACAAGATTGCCACAGCCCGCGACCCCCTCTTCAAGGGCGCCATCGTGGAAGGCGAGCTGGTGGCCAGCGACGATCTGGGCACGATCGACTTCGTCCGCACCTTCGAGGGCGACGAGGTGGGCGTGTACGAGGGCGGTCTGACGGCTCGGTATCGCCAGAATGACAACTACGCTGTCACGGTTATTCCGGGCACGTTCACTATCGGTCCGGCGCAGGCCGGTGGAGCGGGGTCGGTCAACCAGTATCCCCTCCAGACTCCGGGCGATGGCAACGGAAGCGGTGTGACAGACGCGACGGTTGCGGGAACGGCCGTTGCGGGCACGCCGCTCGCACGCACCTCCACGCGCACCACCTCGGCTGCGGTGACCACCTTGTCGGCGGCTCGCGAGCTGCTGGAGGCGGCGCGACCGGCGAGCATGGCCGACCTGGCCGCGCCGGTGTACGCCGATGTGATCGGCGATGACGCCACGCCGATGGTGACGCGCCGCGGCGGCGAGACCATCGAGGACGACCCTAACGCCCTCGGTGCCTTCGATGAGCCCCACTGCTGGGTGCACTGGGTGATGGCTCTCGGCGTCCTGCTCACCATCGCCTACGCGGCGGCGGTTGCGCTTCGTCGTCTGGGTTGCGCACGGCGGGCCGGTCGTCTTGACGATGATCTGACGGGCGGCGCTGTGGCCGAGGAAGCCTCAACTGAGCGTGCTGCGCGGCGTCTGGGCGCCTAACGGCCCCCTTCGATAGCCTTCCCCCTCCCAAAAGAAGGGCGACCTGCGGGTCGCCCTTCTTGCTGTTAGGGTAGTTCGAGGGATGCGGCTTGCTGTTACAGGACGCGCCAGAACCCCGCCTTGTCGGAGCCGACGCGATCGATGATGCCCAGGTCGCGCAGCCGGCGGAACGAGCGGCGCACCGTGCTTTCGCTCACGCCGAGGCTCTTGGCAATGCGCGGTGCCGTAAGGCGTCCGTCGATGTCGATCATCGAGAGCACCTTCTCGTCGTTGGCGGTCAGGCCGATGTCGTGCTGTAGGGCGGCCTCGCGGGCCATTGCGTGGGCGTCGGAGAGCGCCGAGCGCGTCAGCGAGGCGTGGGTCGCGGGGTCGTTGCCTGAAAGAGAGGTGCGCATGACGCTGTCCTCGTCCATCTGGAAGCACACCATGGTCTCGTCGTCGCGCAGTTCGAAGATGGGCTCGGGCAGCCCCGCCTCGATGCATTCCATGCGCATGGCCCCCACCCCGTTGCCCCAGCCGTCGATGATGCCGAGCGAACGCAAGGCGCTGACCAGGTTCGGGTTGTTCGGTCGCGAGGTGTGTCGACCCAGAAGCGCGGTTACCGTCCAGGTGCGCGGAGGGCGTCCGACGTTGTCGATGCAGAGGCGATCGGCGAAAACGCTGACCTGGATGGGGGTGCCGCTCTCGTAGTTCTTATGGGCCACCGCGTTCAAGACGGCTTCGTGCACCGCATCGCGGGGAAGCGGGGGAGAGCCGTGCGTCCCCCGAGGCTGCACGGGGCCGGTGTCGGCGAGGTACTTGTCGAAAATCAGCTCGACCGTACGGTGCACCTGCTCGATGAGCGAGCCGGTCACCTCGTCTTCGAAGATAGGGCTTCCCGCCCGTCCTCCGAAAAAGCCGATGCGCACCGTGGCTCCGGCAATGTAGCGCTGCGGCTGATCGTGAAGCAGGAGAATGCCTGCGTTGGTAGGCGTTCCTACGCCGGTCATGAGGCCCGCGCGACGAAGTTTTTCCTCGATAGCGGCCACTTCGTCAAGATCAGTGGTGATGTCGGTGTCGCGAAGCGCACCCGTGTAACGTGTGACGAGGCCCATGTTGAGGTCGTCAAGGCTCGCCTGGATGACCGGTCGCGTCTCCCATTTCATATCGGTTTCCGCCGCCGGCTGAAGGAGGCGATCCAGGGCCTCGTTGTCGAGAACGGTATTGAAGCTGTTCTGGTACAGGTAGAACGTGCCATGGTAGCTGATGGGCTCAGGCGCAGGGGGGACGACCACCTCCAGGCACATGCGGCCCTCCTCGAGCACGAGCTCCATGGCACAGGTGAGGCCGAGAGCCGCCGCAACCGCACTGGGGATCGTCTTCATAAGACGGTTCGTCTTGCGCTTGACCACACCGCGGCCGTCAACGTCGGCATCGAGCACGAGCCGGCCGCCTCCGGCGTTGGCGATTCCGCAGACGACTTCCATACAGTCGTCACGCCAGGCAGAACGGCGGGCAATGGGCAGGGATGAGTCCGTCGCAGCCATGAAAAATACCTCTCTTTACCCAGGCAATAGCAGTTCATGCCATTATAGGAAACGAAGATACGGCTGTCATGGGTAAGATTTAATGAAAAACGACTCAGATTTCTTACTCGCATTCACATAATGATCATTCATGAGAAGTAGCCTCAGAGAATTGGCTTCTTGGCATGTAATTCAGCTATTCTCCCTGATGACGGCAATATCTTCGTTTGGTAACAAACCCCTGCCGTCCTCGCTTGGCCCATGCAGAAGGGCGTATTGTGCAGAGAAGTGAGCTTTGCTTACTGGATGACGTTAAGGAAACTTGACAGCAGTAGACTAAGGTTTTATACTGCGCCTCAACATCATTCATCTGTACCAGAACTGTGAAAGCGAGGCAGTACACAATGGCTAAGATTCTTGGCATCGACTTGGGCACGACGAACTCCGCCATGGCCGTCATGGAGGGCTCCGAGCCCGAAATCCTGGTGAACGCCGAGGGCGACCGCACCACCCCGTCCGTCGAGGGCTTCCGCAAGGACGGCGAGCGCGTGGTGGGCAAGGCCGCGAAGAACCAGGCCGTCACCAACCCGGAGAACACCGTTTCCTCCGTGAAGCGCTTCATCGGCCGCTCCTTCGACGAGACCCCCGAGGAGCAGAAGACCGTTTCCTACAAGGTTCAGAAGGGCAAGGACGGCCGCGCCGTCATCGATATCGACGGAAAGGACTACACTCCCGAGGAGATTTCCGCCATGGTGCTTCAGAAGCTGAAGACCGACGCGGAGAAGCAGGTGGGCCAGCCCATCACCCAGGCTGTCATCACCGTGCCGGCCTACTTCAACGACGCGCAGCGCCAGGCCACCAAGGACGCCGGCAAGATCGCCGGTCTCGAGGTCCTGCGCATCATCAACGAGCCCACCGCGGCGGCGCTCGCCTACGGCCTTGACAAGGTCGACCATGATGAGAAGATCCTCGTGTTCGACCTGGGCGGCGGCACCTTCGATGTGTCGGTGCTGGAGCTGGGCGACGGCGTGTTCGAGGTAGCCTCCACCGCCGGCGACAACCACCTGGGCGGCGATGATTGGGATCAGCGCATCATCGACTGGATGGCCGACAAGTTCCAGGCTGAGAACAGCATCGACCTGCGTAAGGACCCCATGGCCCTGCAGCGCCTGAAGGAAGCCGCCGAGAAGGCGAAGATGGAGCTGTCCTCCACCACCCAGACCAACATCAACCTGCCCTTCATTACGGCCGACGCCTCCGGCCCGAAGCACCTGGGCCTGACGCTTACCCGCGCCGAGTTCGAGCGCATCACCAAGGACCTGCTGGATCGCTGCAAGAAGCCCGTTGAGCAGGCGCTGAAGGATGCCGGCCTGAAGATGGGCGAGGTGGACGAGGTCATCCTCGTCGGCGGCTCCACCCGTATGCCCGCCGTGCAGGAGCTGGTGAAGACCCTCACCGGCAAGGCCCCGAACATGTCCGTGAACCCGGACGAGGTGGTGGCCATGGGCGCTGCCGTGCAGGGCGGTGTCTTGGCCGGCGACGTGCAGGGCATCCTGCTTTTGGACGTTACCCCGCTGTCCCTGGGCGTTGAGACCATGGGCGGCGTGATGACCAAGATGATCGAGCGCAACACCACCATCCCGACCCGCAAGACCGAGATCTACTCCACCGCCGCCGACAACCAGACCTCCGTCGAGGTGCACGTCCTGCAGGGCGAGCGCGAGATGGCCGCGGGCAACAAGACCCTGGGCCGCTTCCAGCTGACCGGCATTCCGGCCGCCCGCCGCGGCGTGCCGCAGATCGAGGTGACCTTCGACATCGACGCCAACGGCATCGTGAACGTGTCCGCTAAGGATCTGGGCACCGGCAAGCAGCAGCAGATCACCATCTCCGGCTCCACCGCCCTGTCCGATGACGAAGTGGACCGCATGGTGAAGGATGCCGAGCAGCACGCCGAAGAGGATGCCGCTCGCAAGGAAGAGGCCGAGGTGCGCAACAACGCCGACGCGCTCGTGAACGCCACCCAGCAGACCCTCGACGAGCTGGGCGACAAGGTGCCGGCTGACACCAAGACCCAGGCCGAGGAGGCCATCGCCGAGACCAAGACCGCCCTTGAGGGCACCGACATCGACGCCATCAAGGCCGCCACGGAGAAGATCCAGCAGGCGGGCTACAAGCTGGCCGAGGTCGTGTACTCCACCGAGGGCGCGGCCGCCGGCGCCCAGGCCGCTGCTGCTGAGACCGCTCCGGCCGATGACACCATCGAGGCCGACTACGAGGTCGTGGACGACGAGAAGGAAGGGAAGTAAGACCGATGACGACGCCCGATAAGGACCAAGTCACCTCTTCTACCCCTGAACCCGAGGAAGCCGCCCCCGCGGCGGCTTCCCCCGCCGATGGCACCGCGCCGGCGGAGGTTATCGCCGATGCCGAGGTGATCGAGGCCAATGAGGACGGCCAGCTGGACGAAGAACTCGAGAAGGCCGCCGCGGAAGCCGTGGCCGGCGTGATCGAGGAGTCCGAGGCCGTGGCCGCCGCCAAGGCCGAAGCGGCCGACTGGCAGGACAAGTACGTGCGCCTGCACGCCGAGTGGGACACCTACCGCCGCCGCATGGCCGAGCAGCGCGAGGCCGAGAAGGCCCGGGCCACGGAGAAGCTCATGGAGAGCCTCCTGCCGGTGCTGGACGATTTCGTGCGCACGGTGGACTACGCCGAGACCAACGGCGAGGCCGGGCTGCTCGGCGGCGTGAAAGCCGTGCAGGCCAAGTTGACCGACACGCTCGCCAAGGGCGGCTTGGAGGTCATCAACCCCGAGGGGGAGGCCTTCGACGCTCTAGCCTGCCAGGCCGTGGGCACGGTGGACGACCCCAGCGTTCCCGACGAGACCGTCGCCCAGGTATACCAACTCGGATACCGCATGGGCGACAAGGTGCTCAGGCCCGCCATGGTGACCATCACCACAGGAGGCCCCAAGCGGGAGAAGCCGGAAGAAGAGTAAGACTGATCGGGGGCGGACTTGCGGGTCCGCTCTCGCGTTCAAGAGACAAAAGTAACGGAGGTGGAACGAATGGCGTCCACGCCTGATTATTACAAAACGCTAGGCGTTCCGCGCACTGCCACGGCCGACGAGATCAAGAAGGCGTTCCGCAAGCTCGCCCGCAAGCATCATCCCGATGCCGGCGGCGACGAGGCCAAGTTCAAGGAGTTGAACGAGGCCTACGAGGTGCTGAGCGACGAGAAGAAGCGCAATCTCTACGACCAGTACGGAACCGCGAACGAGAACCAGATTCCCCACGGATGGGGCGGCGGCCAGGGATTCAATGTCGAGGACATCTTCGGCGGCGGGGGCGGCTATACCGCCGGAGGAGGCTTCGGCGGCAGCTGGGCCGACATTCTGGAGAGCATTCGCAGCGGTGAAGGTGCGTTTGGGAGCAACTGGGACTTCGGTGGCGGCTTCGGTGGGCAGCCCCAGCCCCGCCGCGGCCAGGATATGAACGTCACGTTGAATGTGACGTTCGACGAGGCCATGCAGGGCACCGAGAAGCGCATCACCGTGCGCATTCCCGGCAAGAGCGAATCCGACACCCACACGGTGAAGGTGCCCGCCGGCGCCGTGGACGGCGGTCGCGTGCGATTGCGCGGCCAGGGTGCCCTGGGCGAGAACGGCGGCCCGGCCGGCGACTTGCTCATCACCACGAAGATCGACGAGCACCCCTACTTCGGTCGCGACAAGGCCGACGTGACGGTGACCCTGCCGGTCACGGTGGCCGAGGCGGCCCTGGGTGCCTCCATCGTGGTGCCCACGCCCGACGGCAAGAAGATCAAGGTGAAGGTGCCCGCTGGCACTCAAGACGGCAAGGTGCTCACCATCAAGGGCAAGGGCGCGCCCGATGTGAAGAACAAGGGGCAGTTCGGCAACTTGAAGATTCGCGTGGCGGTGGAAGTGCCCACCGAGATGAACGAGGCCCAAACCAAGGCCATGGAAGATTTCCAAGCAGCAACGGATAAGGAGATCAGACCATGGGATTAGACGATAGGAACCGGCCGCTGTACATGATCAGCATTGCCGCCGAGCTGGCGGGGGTGCATCCCCAGACCCTGCGCTCCTACGAGCAGAAGGGCCTGGTGACGCCCTGTCGCACCAGCGGCAACACGCGCATGTACTCCCAGGCCGACATCGACCGGCTCAACCTCATCAACGAGCTGACGAGCGAGGGCATCAACCTCGCCGGCGTCACGCGCATCCTTGATCTGCAGAGCCGGCTCGACGAGCGCGAAGGCGAGGTGGAGGACTTGCACGGCCGCGTGCGACGCCTCGCTGATCGCGTGCGAGAACTGGAGAACCGCGCAACCGTCGGCGCCATCGTCCGCGTGACGCCCCGACGACTTCCGTAGCTGCTCCCCACCTGCTCAACCAAGGTTGAGCGTAGAGGAAACGGCGGGTGTTCCAACCGAGCGAGTTCCGCAGCGACTGAAACAGGACTTAACGTCCTGTTTCACAAAGCGAGGACTGTCTGAGCGAATTGGAATACCCGGCGGTTCCGACCGATAGAGAGACACAAACAAGGAGAACCTATGAGACTAGACAAACTGGCGGTGACGGCGCAGGAGGCCTTCCAGAACGCCATGGGCGTGGCTGGCGAGGCCGATGCGGCCGTCATCGAGCCCATTCATTTGCTGAAGGCGCTGCTCGATTCCGACGAGAACAACCTCGCCGCCATCGTGAAGCGCATCGGCGCCGACCCGGTCTGGCTGTCCCAGAACGTGGCCGACGAGATTGCCAAGATGCCCAAGCAGACCGGCGCCGCCCCCATGGCCATTCCCGGTCAGGACCTCATCAAGGTCATCGACAATTCCGTGAAGATCGCCGAGAAGTTGGGCGACAGCTACGCTACGAGTGAGCACTTGCTCATCGCCCTGTCCGAGGACAAGGGCGCGGCTGGCCGTATCCTTACCACGGCGGGCATCACCCGCAAGAACATCGAGGCGGCCTACGAGAGCCTGCGCGGCGACACCCGCGTGACTTCCCAGACCGACAAGACCCAGTTCGAGGCCTTGGAGCAGTTTGGCCAGAACCTCACCCAGCAAGCTCGCGAGGGCAAGCTGGACCCGGTCATCGGCCGCAACGAGGAAATTCGCCGCACCATCCAGGTGCTCTCGCGCCGCACGAAGAACAACCCGGTGCTTATCGGCGAGCCGGGCACCGGCAAGACCGCCATCGTGGAGGGTCTGGCCCAGCGCATCGTGGCCGGCGATGTGCCCTCTTCCCTGAAGGACCGCGAGATCGTGTCGCTCGACCTGGGCGCCATGATGGCCGGTGCGAAGTACCGCGGCGAGTTCGAGGACCGCTTGAAGAATGTGCTGCGCGAGGTGAAGGAAGCCGACGGCAACATCATCCTGTTCATCGATGAGCTGCACACCATTGTCGGAGCCGGTGCCGGCGGCGATTCCTCCCTGGACGCGGGCAACATGCTGAAGCCGGCGCTCGCCCGCGGCGAGCTGCGTGCCATCGGCGCCACCACGCTCGACGAGTACCGCAAGTACATCGAGAAGGACGCCGCCCTGGAGCGTCGTTTCCAAACGGTGCTCGTAAGCGAGCCCACGGTGGAGGATACCATCGCCATTTTGCGCGGCCTGAAGGAGAAGTACGAGATTCACCACGGCGTGCGCATCACCGACGGCGCCATCGTGAGCGCGGCGGAGCTGTCCGACCGCTACATCACCGACCGCTTCCTGCCCGACAAGGCCATCGATCTTATGGATGAGGCGGCCAGCCGCCTGCGCATCGAGATCGACTCCATGCCCGAGGAGGTGGACGCCGCCGAGCGCAAGCTCATTCAGATGCAGATCGAGGAGCAGGCCCTCATGAAGGAGACCGACAGGGCCTCCCAGGAGCGCCTGGAGAAGCTGCGCCACGATATCGCCGCCGCCCGCGAGGCGCTGGATGCCCAAAAGGCCGAGTGGCAGAACGAGAAGGACGCCATCGTGGGCGTGCAGAACCTCAAGGCCGAGTTGGAAAGCGCCCAGCTTGATGAGGAACGTGCCACTCGCGAGGGCAACCTGCAGCTGGCCTCCGAGATTCGCTACTCGCGCATTCCCCAGCTGCAGCAACAATTGCACGTGGCCGAGGAAGCCGTGAAAACGAAGCAGCAGGACGGCGCCATTTTGAAGGAGGAGGTCTCCGAGGAGGAGATCGCCTCGGTGGTGGCCGCCTGGACGGGCATTCCCGTGGCCAAGATGATGCAGGGCGAGATGGAGAAGCTCGTTGACCTGGAGGAAGTGCTGAAGGGCCGCGTCATCGGCCAGGACGAGGCCGTGGGCGTGGTGGCCGGCGCCATCCGCCGCAACCGCGCGGGGCTATCCGACCCGAACCGCCCCATCGGCAGCTTTTTGTTCCTCGGCCCCACCGGCGTGGGCAAGACCGAGCTAGCCAAGACGCTCGCCGAGTACCTGTTCGATTCCGAGAAGGCCATGGTGCGCATCGACATGTCCGAGTACATGGAGAAGTTCTCCGTGCAGCGCCTGATCGGAGCGCCTCCGGGATACGTGGGCTACGACGAGGGCGGCCAGCTGACCGAGGCCGTGCGCCGCAACCCCTACTGCGTGGTGCTGCTCGACGAGATGGAGAAGGCCCATCCCGATGTGTTCAACATCCTGTTGCAGGTGCTCGATGACGGCCGCCTCACCGACGGTCAGGGTCGGGTCGTGAACTTCAAGAACTGCATCATCATCATGACCTCCAACGTGGGAAGCCAGATCATCCGCGAGCACGCTGCCGAGGGCCGTGCCTTCGACGAGGCCCAGGCCACGGGCGGCGAGACCATGGGCGAGATGGCCGAGAAGATGATGTCCATGACGCCCGAGCAGGCCGCCAAGCGCATGCAGGAGTTCGCGAACAAGATTCAGGACGCCCTGTCTTCCACGTTCCGCCCCGAGTTTTTGAACCGCATCGACGACGTCATCACCTTCAACGAGCTGTCCATCTCGGCCATCGAGCCTATCGTGGATTTGCAGTTGGAAGAGGTGCGCGACCGCTTGCAGGCACGCCACATCACGCTGGACGTCACGCCGGCGGCCATGGAGCACTTGGCCATCGACGGCTACGACCCGGTGTACGGCGCCCGCCCGCTGAAGCGCCTCATCCAGCGCGAGGTGGTGGACCGCATCGCCGAGAAGGTCATCTCGGGCGAGCTGCGCGACCGCAGCCACGTGCTCATCGACCTGGACGCCGAGGGCAACTACGCCTGCCGCATCGAGGGGCCGATGGACTTGGACGGCCTGAACCTGGACGACCCGAGCTTCCTCACCGCCGGTGCCGACCCGAAGGAGGCCCTGCAGGATCTGGATACTCTGAGCAACGGCGACCTCGGCGAGGATCCCATCGCCTAGTAAAAGGAGGGGCGACCTCGCCCCTCCGCGCACCGGTTTCCGGCATTATCGCCCGAACCCCCGCTCCGCTGTTCTCCTTCGGCTCAGGCGCTTCGCTCCTTCATGCTTTCATGGAGCGACTTGGGGTCGCGGACGGACAGCGTTCAGAGGTCTCGGTCAGCGACACCGGAAGCTGGCGCGCTACTCAACCGCATACCCCTTTCACAGCAAGCGCCCCGGGCAGCCAAGACCCGGGGCGCTTTTTGGTCACGAAGGTCCTTCCGTCCGTGTGGATAGCGACATCGTGACCGCGGTGACGATGAAAGCCTCCGTGCTGCGAAGCTGGGGGTTGGCGCTTACGACAGCGATTCGAGCATATCCAGGAGCTCCTCGCGTGAATGGACGCCCAGCTTCAGGTAGATGCTGCGCACTTGGGAGCGCACGGTGTGGAAGGAGACGGTGAATTGCTCGGCGATGGACTTTACCGTGTGCCCCTTGGCCAGGGGAACGAGAACGGCCGCTTCCCGCTCGGTGAGGTCGTGCTCCTTTGCGAGGCGAGCGCATTTGTCCTCGAGCGGCGAGGCGCTGGCGGCAGGCGCTCGATGGGGAAGGCCAATGTAGAAGAACCCGAATATCAGCACGAGCAGGGAGATCACAAGAAAGATCAGGGCGAGCACCAAAGACGAGGGAGGATCGAGGGCAAAGACCGTAACCAGAATCTCGCTTGCGAGGCGCGATGCGAAGAACAGAAACGCGGCCAGGCGAAAGCCGAGGCAGGCGGGTTTTCCGACGGCCCTCGCCAACATGCCCGGCAAAAAGAACATGAGTCCTCCCAGGAGGAACGCCGCTGTGTTGAGGAGAAAGGCGATGAGGTATAAGCCGCTTTCGGGAAACAAGATGACAAGCAGAGCACTCAGGCAGATAAGCAGCACGAAGCCCGAGGCAAGCCAGAGGCCCGTGCGCAGCGCAAAGGGCCTTCTCTGGAAGTAGAGCACGAAAGCCCCCGTGATCACGACGCCCGCAAACGATGTAGTGGCAATCGAAATACCTGCCGAGGGCGTGAACACGGTGCGGAAGGCAAAGCTGAGCAAACTGTAGGCGCAGATAGCCAGGGGCACGAGCGCCGAGAACTCGGGTCGATCTTCCGGCGCCGCCGGAGGCTCCTTTTCCGGGGGCAGCGGGGCAAGGAGAACGTCAAGGGCGACGGCGACGAGCATCAGCACGAGAAGCCCGAAGCGTGCGGGGACGGCCAGCGCCATGTAGACGGTGAGCGCAAGCACGGCCACTATCCCTGCGCAAAGCATCTGGAGGGATCCTCGCCGGGCCGAAAGGGGTCGGGCCGTGCGTGACCAGAGGCAGAGGAGCGCGGCGCAGGTCGCGCCCATGAGCACCTGGCGAAGAACGAGGTATTGGGGGAGCTCGCCGGAAGGAACGAGGGGCTGGGCAACCAAGAGCGTCGCAGTTGCAAGGCCGAACGCGAGGGATGCGAACAGCGAGGGCGCGGGTCGGCCTTTTTTGGTGAGAGGGAGAGAGATGGCGAGCAGGGCGATAAAAGCTATCTGCCACGAGAAGGAAAGCATTGCCGGCGAAGCGTCCGAGCCGGCCCCCGCGATCGCCGTCTGCCCCATGGATATGAGCAGCCAGCCCCAAATGAGGCCGGGCAGCAAGGCGAGCCGAACCGTAGCGGGCAAGATCGATTCCTTCGGAGAATCCTGTTCGCGCAAGTAGCCTTTTTCGCGTCGCGTCATCAAATAACCTGTCCCCACCTGCCATTTAGCACAAAATGAACGTGTGAATCGCGGGCATTTAGCTCATCGGGGGCGATGAACTGCCACCCCTTTTCCCCGATTCTCTTCGCGGCGGAATTATACCGCTGCGTAAAGGAAAAGGAAGTATGGATCGAGGAGGGTAAGAATGAAGGAAATTAACACTGCCGAGGTTTTCCCCACGCTGCGCAACATCTCACTTTCACGTAGGACGTTTGTCGCCTGCGCGGCCATTGCCGCCGCCCAGGCTGCTCTCGTGTCTGCGGGGTGCGCTCCCGAGGTGCAATCGTCGGGAGAGGGACTTGCCTCGACCGCGGCGTTTGCCCCGGGGACGTATACGGCGTCCGCGCCCGGCAAGAAGGGCCCGGTGACTGTCGAGGTGCGCATGTCCGAAAATGCCATCGAGAGCGTCGAGGTCGTGGAGTTCGAAGACACCGAGCGCATCAGTGCTCCGGCTCGCGAGCGGGTGCCGCAGCAGATCGTGGAGCTGCAGAGCCTGAACGTAGACGCCGTGACGGGCGCCACGCTGACGAGCATGGCCATCATCGAGAGCGTGGCTGATTGCGTCAACCAGGCGAACGGAGACGCTTCGGCGCTGAAGAAGGCCGCATCGCCGGAGAAGTCGGATGAGACCAAGGAGATCCAGGCAGATCTCGTGGTGTGCGGCGCCGGCGGCGCCGGCATGGCCGCCGCCGTCGCCGCGGCCCAGCAGGGCTTGGATGTGGTAGTGTTCGAGAAAACCGCCTATGCTGGCGGCAACGCGCTGGTCAGCGGTGGCTGGCTCGAGGTGTTCGAAGGCGTCGACGACATGAAGCCCGATATGACGGACGGCAACCGCGACATGTTCCACGCGACGCTCCAGAAGAGCCTGGACAATGGCGTTCCCAAGGACTTCGTCGATGCCGTGCAGGCCGACTTCGATGCGTATTTCGCCGCGGGCAACACGAAGGTGTACGACTCCATGGAGTACTACGCCCTGGACTACGCCTCGCGCAATGGCGGCCCGGCGAAGGAGTACTGGCTCCCCTATGCCCACAAGGTGAACGATCTGAACAACTGGCTCTTCGATCAGGGCTACACCGTGAGTGGCACGCTGGTCGGCATCGTCGGGTTCCCGTGGCCGCGCAAGGCCCATGCGGTGGACAAGGAGAACGGCGAGGGCTTCTTCAGCGTGTTCGACAACACGGTGGAGACCCAGAGTCTCCCGATCACCTTCCTCTTCGAGACGCCCGTTTCCGAGCTGATCGTGGATGGCAAGGCCGTGGTGGGGGCCTCTGGCCAGTGCGCCGACGGCACCACCTACCGTGTCATGGCGGACCGTGGCGTCATTCTGGCTACTGGCGGTTATTCCGGCAATCCCGATCTGCTGAAGAAGTACAACGAGATGTGGCCCTGGGATGAGTCCACGGTTATCCCGACGACCAATAGCTACGGCCACACGGGCGATGGACACGTGCTTGCCGAGGGCCTGGGAGCCGAGCTGAAGAACATGGGGCGCCAGATGGTGTTCCCCATTGCCGACTCCATCGATTACTCGACGGAGACCATCGTCGGCAATGCCGGCCTGGGGCTCTTCGTCAACGTGAACGGCGAGCGCTTCATCAACGAGTCGCTGGATCGCTTCGCCCTGTCCGCCGCTGTGATGAAGCAGCCCGAGGAGAAGCTGTTCATCATCAGCGACGCGCTCAACTCCGGTCTTGTGAACGGCTACAACGAGCAGGGCTACAGCGCGGACAAGCTCATCGAGGAGAGCAAGCTCTTCCGGGCGGACAGCCTTGAGGAGCTGGCCCAGATGATCGGCGCCGACCCCTCGGTGTTTGCGAAGGCAGTTGACGATTACAACGCCATTGCGCGTGGAGACGTGGCGGACACGGTGTTCGGCCGCGAGAACATGAGCGAGAAAGACGCCATCATCGAGGCTCCCTTCTACGCCTCCCCGCGTACCTGGGCCGCCCATGTGACCATCGGCGGCGTTGCCATCGGTCCCGATTACCAGGCCCTCACGGCCGACGGTGCGGGCATTGAGGGCCTCTATGTCGTGGGCGAATGCTCCGACGGCAACAGCGGTGTCTCCAGCATGAGCACAGGCCTTTCCTGCGTCAACCAGATGCTCGCCTAATCAGCCCCTCCCCATGGACGAGGCCCTCGCCGAACGGTCGGGGGCCTCGTTTGTGCTTGGTGGCCCTATGCCGGTTACGAAGCCACCTTCTCGGCGTTGCGACCTTGATCCAGTCCGCCGAAACGACATTGGAGCTGTGCCGGCTATGCCGCGGCCTTCTCGGCTTTGCGGGCCTTGCGGGCAGCAGCGCTCGTAGAACAGGTTGTTAGCGCGGGTTCTTTCGCGGCCCATCGCGTTAGACCCCCTCGCAATGGACGAAGTTGAGGCGCTTGAGCGCGTTGTCTGAGCAGTAAAAGCCGAGGCCAAAATCCTTGGTGTAGCAGCCAGCCTTTCGCTGACGGGCTCTCTTTAGGGCGCCTGGTCTGCCCTCTTAATCTCCGGTTAACCAAAAGCTTAGGGAAAAATTAGGGAGTTCGGTTGGCCTTGCGGGGTCTGAACACGGTACTATGTATGCGACGAAGGGGGTATCGTGAGGGCCATGAAGATGCGCAACGTAAGTCTGCGGGTGATTACGCTGGCAACGTTGTCTGCTGTTTTCATCGTTGCCGTGGCCACCTTCAGCATCTTCGACATTCGCGTGCAAACCGAGCAGATGGAATCCTCTCTTGCCGAAGAGGCGCGCACGTTCGCGCGGGAGATGGACGCCGTTTGGCGCTTCATGGACAATTCCCAATACACCATTAACAACGATTCGGCGGGCAACTACGAGTTCAAGGGGCTGCACTGCGCCATCGTGGGTAAGAGCGTCGGTGCCATTTTCTCGGCGAACAACGACTACTCCATTCGCTACACGAACTTCAATCCGAGACGTGCCCAGGACAAGCCCGATGAATTCGAGGCCGCCGCGCTGACGGCTTTCAACGAGAGCACCGCCGTGCGCGAGTACTACGATGTGGTGGAAGACGGAGCTGACGAATCGGGGAGCCCCGCGCGGCGCTTCCGTTTCGTGCAGGCGCTTGAGGTGGACGAGAGTTGCCTGGAATGCCACGGAGAGCCGGCTGGCGAGCTGGATATCACCGGTTTTCCGAAGGAAGGCTGGACGCTCGATTCGGTGGGAGGCGGCATCAGCATCGTGATTCCCCTCGAGCAGCAGTACCGTGCCGTGCAGGATAACGTGGTGCGCGATGTGGCGTTCTTCCTGCTGCTTACCACGGTTATCGGCATTGCGGTTTTCGCGCTTATGAGCCACTTTGTGCTGCGGCCGCTGGAGTCGATGAAGGCGGCTTTCGGCGAGGTAAGCGAAGGGCGCCTGCACCAGCCGATGGACAACGCCGCGACTGCTCGGGAGGTGTCCAGCCTCATCGACCGCTTCAACGCCATGGCCGCCGAGCTGCGCGTTACCTACGCGGGTCTGGAAGATCAGGTGGCCGAGCGCACGCGCGACCTGCGCCGGGCCAACGAGGAACTTGCCGCACAGCGTGACAGCTTGGAGGCACTCAGCGCTCAGCTGGCCAAGGAGTCCCAGGTGAAAAGCGACCTGCTCTCTATGGTGAACCACGAGTTGCGGACGCCGCTCACTTCCATCATTACCCTGGCGCAGATCGCCCTGGAGTCGGGCAACGCCGATGGCGATGAGCGCCGGAGTTGGGAGGAAGTGCGCAAGTCCAGCTCGGTGCTGCTCGGGATGATCAACAACATGCTCGACATGGCCCGCTTCGATGCCGGAGCCATGGCCGTAAGTCGGGAAGTGATGGATCTCGGCGATATCGTCGCCACGGTGCAGAGCACGGTCGGGCCGCTGGCGCTGAACGCCCGCGTGACGCTCACGACGAGCATCGCCCCGAACGTCCCCCTCGTCTACGGCGACTTCGAGAAAATGCTGCGCATTCTGGAGAATCTGGGCACCAACGCGGTCAAATTCACGCCTGCCGGAGGTGTTGTCGCGCTCTCGGCGTCGGTAGATGATGGGACGGGAGACGTGCTCGTGCAGGTGACCGACAACGGCATCGGCATCGCCGCGGCCGATCAGGAGCGCATCTTCGAGCGCTTCTTCCAGGTGGACAGTTCGGCCACGCGCATTTACAGTGGCAGTGGCCTGGGGCTTGCGCTGGTGCGCGAGTACGCGGCCGCCCAGGGGTTTGGCTTGTCGGTTGAGAGCGATTTGGGACAGGGCAGTGTCTTTACCGTGAGGATCCCCGCAGCGGATACCCTTGATTTCGACGAGGGCGAAGGCCTTGAAGGCGAGTTGTAGGCGGGAGTGAGAGCGAAGGCGAAGGCGAAGGGGGAGCTATGTACAAGGTGATGCTCATCGACGACGAGGAGAGCCTGCATGTATCTATCGAGAAGCTGCTGACGCACGCGGGCTACGAGTATTGCGGCGCGCGCGATGCCGAAAGCGGCATGGAGATGCTCGTGGCCGAGCGGCCCGATCTGGTGCTGCTCGATGTGATGCTGCCGGGCATGAACGGCTTCGACCTCTGCACGCGCATCCGCGGCGAAGGGCGCCGCATTCCCATTATCTTCCTGTCGGCGAAGACCGACATTGTGGACAAGTCCATCGGTTTTCGCGCCGGCGGGGACGACTACGTGACCAAGCCCTTCGACGCCACCGAGCTGCTGCTGCGTATCGAGGCCCATATCCGCCGGCACCACGACACCATGGAGTTCGCGCGGTGCACCAACCGCGACGGCTCGGTGACCATCGGGGATTTGGAGGTGCGCTTCGACGAGTATCAGGTGCTCGTGAAGGGCAAGCCCGCGAACCTGACCACCAAGGAGTTCGAAATCGTGGCGTTTCTGGCTACCCACCCCGGCAAGGTGTTCACGCGCGGCCAGATTCAGGAGTACATCTGGGGCGAGGGCGAGGCTGATGTGCGCAGCAATTCCATCACCGTGTTCGTGCGCAAGATCCGCGAGAAGATAGAGGAGAACCCGAGCGAGCCCAAGTACCTGCTCACCGTCCAGCGCGTCGGCTACAAGATGGCCGACGGGTTGGACGCTTAATATTCCGTTAATGTTGAATTAACTCAAAGCTTATCTGGGGCGTATCGCTATTAACGGGCGATTTCCTCAGAATGGGATTATCGAAAAGTCCGAAGAGGAGAGGCTTTTCATCAGGCGAGTGGCGGCGCCATTCCCTCCCTGGCGCCGGCTCTTGCCGCGATAAGAGGGAGAGAGAGGAGAACTTTATGACCGAGTTCGAAAACCCCCGCAGTTTTTCGCGTCGGAGCTTTGTGACCGGCGCCGCTGCCCTGACGGGGGCTGGGTTGCTTGCCGCCTGCTCGCCTCAGTCACAGCCCGAGCAGGGCGCTGAAGGCGAAGAGGGTCTGGCCGGCACCGGGGGCAACGAGGAGATTTACGCAGGTGCTTGCGATGGCAACTGCGCCGGCGGCTGCTACCTGAACATCCACGTGCGCGATGGCAAGATCGTTCGTACCTCTGCGCGAGAGTTGCCTGATCCGGCTTATACCCGCATCTGCTCAAAGGGTCTCTCCCAGGTGGGACGTGTGTATAGCAGCAACCGTCTTTTGTACCCCATGAAGCGCGTCGGCGAGCGTGGCTCCAACGATTTCGAGCGTATCAGCTGGGACGAGGCGCTGGACTTCATTGCCACGAAGTGGAAGGAAATCACCGACCAGTACGGCCCCGGCGCTATGGCTATTTTCAACAACTCGGGCCACTATTCCCTTTGTAGCGGGTCGTGCGGAACGTCGATTTCCGTTACCGGGCGTTTTAAGAATGTGGTGGGCGCGTCGGAGATCAGTTCGAGCTTGGACATCGGCTGCTCTCACGGCTTCTCCCATCTGACGGGAGGCATCCCCACCTACAACGAGATTACCGACCGCAAGAACGCCAACGTCAGCATTTTGTGGGGCAACAATCCGGCCATTTCGAATCCGCATACGGCCCACTTCCATAAGGAGGCCCAGGAAGATGGCAATCGCCTGATCGTTATCGACCCAATTTACAACGCCAATGCTGCCATGGCTGATTGGTGGGTTCCGGTGAAGGCCGGCACCGACGGCGCTCTGGCTGCGGGTATTCTCAATATTTACTTTACACGTGGTCTGTTAGACGAGGGATTCTTGAAATCGACTACGAACTGCCCCTACCTCATCAAGGAAGACGGCATGTTCGTGCGTATGAGCGATCTGGGTGTTGAGCCGACAGTGGAGCCCGATCCGCTCACGGGTGAGGATGTGCCCGTCGATCCCATCGTGGTGTGGGATGCAGCTCAGAATGCTCCCGTGGCCATTACCGAAGCGACCGATCCTCTGCTGGAGAGCGTGCCCGAGGTGAACGGCATGAAGGTGCAGACGGTGCTCGAAAACGCCAAGGCAGCCGTCGCCGAATACACGCCGGAGCGCGCAGCTGAGATCAGTGGCCTAAAGGTTGAGGATGTGGAAGAGCTCGCCCGCATCTACGTGGAGGATGGCCCGGTGTCCACCGAGTTCTTCCTGGGCGTGAACCATTATCTGAATGCGCCGTACACCTCTTGGCTCATCGGCCTTGTCGCCATGCTCACGGGCAATACCGGTAAGTCTGGTGCCAGCTTCGGCAACAATCAGATTTACATCCCCCAGTATACTCATACCAACTTCGCCGTTACCATGCCCACCGACAAGGCGGGCAACCCCTGCCAAGGCGGTGACCCCCATACCTATGCCACGGCATTCTTGGAGGAGCTCATTGACACGGGCAAGTACGGCCAGGAAGACTGCGTGCTCAAAGGCGTGTGGTTTACTTTCAACAACGCAGCTGCCACTATGGCCGATTCTGAGTACACGAAGCGCTGGGTGAGCAAACTCGACTTGGTTATTTGCTCTGATGTGATGATGACCGACACCTGCCGTCTGGCCGACATCATCCTGCCGGCCTCCTATTGGTTCGAACACACCGACGTGGGCTCCTACCTATTCGCCACCCATCCCTATATCACGTGGAACGAGAAGGCCATTGATCCTCTGGGCGAGTCGAAATCCGATTTCGATATCTTCAAGGCCGTTGCCGAGAGAATGGGCTACGGCGAGTTCTTCGACCTCACCGAGGAGGAGTACTGTGCCGAGGCGCTCGACAGCGAGGGCTATAAGGCTCTGGGAATTTCGTTGGAGGCTTTGAAAGAGAAGGGTGCCTTGCGCGTGTTTCCCGAAGATGTGCATATCTCCGACACATCGGTCTGGGGTACCGAGAACGGTCGACTGTGCCTGTACCAAGAGAATGTTCTGTACCAGTTCGGCGACTTGGGTCAGCCGGTCGACCGCAAAAAGGAGTGCGGTCTGTATTGGGAAGAGGGCAAGTATTGTGGCGAGCACAGCGAGGCTCGCATGGGTGAGTATCCCTTCCACTTGCTGTCTCAGAAGATGCGTACCCACACCCACACCCAGTGGTCCGAAAACGAATACACGCGCGAGATTGAGCCAGAACCGCTGGCAATGCTCAACCCCGACGATGCAGCTGAGCTCGGTATTCAGGACGGCGATACCATCAGGTTGCGCAACTATCAGGGCACGGTGGTTGTGAAGGCGGCTATCAATGCCGGTGTGCCTCCCAAGACTGTCGCTATGCCGCGTAGTTGGCAGGCTGCCGACTTCATTGAGGGCACGTACCAGAGCCTGATTTCCAAGGACTTCAACGACACCAGCAACAACCAGGCTTACAACGACGTTGCCTGCGCTGTTGAGAAGATGTAGGGGGCTTAAAACATGACACGTTACGGAATGGCCATCGACCAGAGTCGCTGCATCGGCTGCCACGCTTGCGCCATGGCTTGCAAGATCGCGAACAACATGCCGGCCGACGTGGTGTACAACCGCGTGATCACTGTGGGCAGCGATTACATAGACTGCGCGAGCGGCACCTACGAGAACCCCAGCTTGGAGTACCTGCCCATGCAGTGCCAGCACTGCGAGGAGCCTGCCTGCCTGCAGGTGTGTCCTACCGGCGCCACCCAGAAGGATCCGGACACCGGCATTGTGACCGTGGATGAGGAGCTATGCATCGGTTGCGAGTCGTGCATCAAGGCGTGTCCTTACGAGGGCGTGCGCACGCTCCTGCCGAGCGAGCCCACCTACTATTTGGATATGGAAGTGGGAGAGGCCGATGCGCCGAAGCATGCAGGCGGCACGGTAGAGAAGTGCACGTTCTGCGCGAACCTCGTGGCTCGCGGCGAGACTCCAGCCTGCATGGTGCTGTGCCCGGGTCGTGCTCGCTGGTGGGGAGATTTGGATGACCCCGAATCCGAGGTATCCAAGGCAATCGCGGGACGCGAGTACACGCTTCTGAACGAAGAGGCGGGTACAAAACCCAACGTGTACTACCTGCACTAATTGCCACGAATTGACCGCGGCGCCTTCTTCGGGGGGCGCCGCCTGTATGGGAGGTGCTATGGGCACGAAGGCTGAATCCGAACTGAAGCGGGCTGTGGGGGCCGCTGATATGCTCGAGCTGCTAGCCCGGGCCTTTTCCTACCCCGATACGGCGCTGGCACGGGCTCTATGCGACGGTAGCTTTGTGAGCGATGCGCGTTCGTGTGCCGAGGATATGGACATCGTCGAGACAACGGCCGAGGCTATCGGGAAACTCTCCTGCGTTCAGGGCGCTGATGCGGTTGAGTTGCAGGAGACGATGCGACGCGGCTTCTCCATCCTCTATCTTGCTCCGGGGGATCATGTCCCAGTCTATCCCTACGAGGGTCCGTTTCGCTTTGTCGCCGATCAACGTCCGGGCTCTCCGCTGTTGTTCCGAAATCGCTCGGCCGAAGACATCATGCGCTTGATGAAGGAGGAGGGGCTTGAGCCAGACCCCAATCGTCATGAGCCAGCTGACAGTATATGGTTTGAACTGGCGTTCTTCTCGCACCTATACGCTCTTTTAGCTCAGGCGTTAGACCGGGATGATGAGTCTGCCATTGAAGCGCGGCGGGATGCTCTGGGCCGCTATGTCGAGGAGCATGGTCGCCCTTGGATGGAGGCTTTCATGAACCAAACATGCGAAAAAGCACCGAAGTGCTCGTTTGCGGGCGTATACGGAGATTTGGCATCGCTGGGCGCGGCGGTGCTTCCTGCCGCTTTTACGGTGGGTCGATAACCGAGAGGATATCCATGGACTTTCTCATCGTATTGACTGCAGCAGCGGTAGCGTCGGTCTTGCTGCGCCGTCCGCTGCATAAGGCGCCGGTGGCGTTCTATGCACTGGCCGTGGTTTTGGACGTGGCCTATGTCGTCGGCATCGAGGGGCTTTTGCCGCGGGTTGCCATGGGGCCGCTCACGCTGCTCATGGGCAAGTGCATGCTATCGCTCGCGCTGTTCGTGGTGGTTATGTACATCGGCGTGTTCGCCAAGGGCTCGAAGGCGCATCAATGGTTGAAGCCGGTGCGTGCCGAACTGTCCATCGTCGCGTGCATTTTGGCCTGCGGGCACATGGCGGTGTACCTGGCGTCCTACGCGCCGCGTCTCGGCTCGGCCATGGGTGCCAATGTCGTGAGCGCGCTGGTCGTGGCGGTGGCGCTGCTGGTGCTTCTGCTGGTCTTGGGCGTGACGTCGTTCGGCTTCGTGAAGCGCCACATGCGCACCGAGAGCTGGAAGCGCTTGCAGCGGTGGGCCTACGCGTTCTTCGGATTGGTGTATGTGCACCTCATGCTCATGCTGGCACCGGCGGCGAGCCGCGGTGGCGAGGCGGCGGTGGCAAGCGTGGCGGTATACACCGCGGTGTTCGGTGCCTACGCTGTGCTGCGCGTGCGACGAGCGTGGTGCGACCAGCAGGCGGACACCGATGCTGCGGCGACGGCCGCGGCCGCGGCAGAACTTTCCGCTTCGGACGAAGGGCGTCTCGCCAGTGCCTAAGCCGCCCACTTCTGGTCAGCTGCTTGGTGCCATAATGTTGTTTACATGCGGGAGATGGCAAATAGGGAGACCTTCGTCAAGCTGCGGGTTGCCGAGATTCATAGCAGAGGGGGCCTCCCTCCTATGTCGCGCATCGTCGGCGTAAACAACCTATTGGCACGCAACATCTAGTGAATCCCTTCAAGCCGACTGTCGGCGCGGAGCCGCCCGTTCTGGCGGGGCGCGACAAGGTGCTGGAGGATTTCGCCGACGGCCTGTCGGAAGGCCCCGGTGCTCGAGTCCGGGTGTAATGGCGCGAAATGACGGTTTTGGTGCAGAGCGTCGTATTGGATGCTCCTGCAAGGGGGTCGTTACCCTGAGAATATGCGATATTCGATACATTTTCAGGGAAAGAGACCTCGTGGATCCGCCCTGTTGCACCAAAAACGACGTTTCGCACCACTTTTCCGCCGCTTTTCCTGCGGGAGGCGTTCTCGATCGCGTCTCGTACGTATGGGAGACGCGCTCGTACCGTCGCGCCGCCTTTGCCAACCGCAACGACAGCCTACGACTGGTCATCATAAAGGTAGAGGCTGCCGATATTCCCGCCGAGCTCAGTTGCGAGCCAGTGGAGCGATAAAGGGGCCGTGCCCAAAACGCAGAGCGTCGCACCGAGGCCTCGCTCGTTTGTCAGTCCCACTCTCCCGTGAGGTAGGCGTGCAAAATGGCACCGGGGGATTCGTAGAAGAAGCTGCCGTTGTAGTCGTCTATGAGGGGACTTAGGGGGGAGTGATAGGCGCGGAAGAGTGCCTCGACGTCCGATACCGCCTGATTCTCGGCGATGCCCATCACGAGGCGCTTGTACACCTTCCCGATATCCCAATGGCTGGGGACGGCGTACTTCGCCGCCGAGACGTTGTCGAAGGTGCCGTCGGCAAGTCCGGCTTCCTCTAGAAATGAGTCGGAGACGGCATCGATGTTGTCGCTGTGGTACACATCGGCGAGTTCGATGATTCTTGCGATGCGATCTCTACCGAGAGCGTCCACGACGTCGCTGCGCCGGTTTTTCGTTTTGCGCCCGATGTAGTCTATAAGACTGCACGTGTAGAACAGGTTGTTGGCGCGGGTGCTTTCGCGGCCGACCACGTTAGACCTCCTCGCAATGGACGAAGTTGAGGCACTTGAGCGCTCTGTCTGAGCAGAGGCATATCTGATGGGTGGGGTATTTGAATTTCGCGAGGGCCCAGAATTGCTCCCGAGTGATGGCTCCGTCCATGTAGTCGGAGACGAAGTTGTAGATCTGGTCGTTGGCCATAGCGCCGATGACAACATCGTGGTTGTGGGGCTCCCCGTGACGGCAGGCGATGATGAAGTCGAGCCACTCTTCGGTCATATCGGGAAACTCGAGGATATCCAAGCCATCAAGGAGACGAACCGTATAGGTGTTCACGCGCGGGGTGTCGAACCGGCGCGCCCAGCGTTCGGCCTGCTCGCGCAGTATCGTGCAGTAAAAGCCCGGGCCAAAATCCTTGGTGTAGCGGCCAATGCGAATCTCGGGCCGCTCGACCTGGCTACCGCTGCCATGAAAGACTGTCATCAGGGCCATGCCACTCCCTTCCATTGCCTGGCGACGATTATAGCGGGTTTCCCCTTTCCCGCCGGGTTCATTCTTGTGGCGTGCTCCAAAGGCGTCGTCGATTCGAGCCGCCGCACCCCCCTTTTTTCACGGCAAGTGCCCGGGCGCTTTTTGTCTCGTCCAGATGAAGTGGGGCTCTCTACTATAGTTGCTATTTTTTCGGGAGCGGTCTCTTTGCGGTTCGGGGACGGTTGCGCGACGGAGCATTTCGGGACAACCTGGAGACAGTTTGACGGTTTTGCGGCAGTAAGCTCTCCTCCTCAAAGAAGGAGGGCGCCATGCTTCAACGCAAGCTCAGGTTTTCAAATCGGTGGATGTTCAACAAAGTGATGATGGAGGAGCCGATCTGCAAGCACGTGATCCAGGCAATATTGGAGGTTGAGGTTGAGCGTATCGACTACCTGAACTCCGAGCAGACGATCGAGCCCGATCCGGGGAGCCGCGGTGTGAGGATGGATGTATACGTGCGAGAGCAGGACGGCGGCCGCGTTTACGATCTCGAGATGCAGGCGTGCGCCGAGCCGCTCTTAGGTAAGCGATTCCGCTACTATCAGGCAGCCCTGGATGCAAAGGAGCTGCCAAAAGGGGTCGACTATGATCAGCTTCCCGAGAGCTTCATCGTCTTTCTGTGCGATATGGATCCTTTCGGCTACAACCTTCCCATCTATCATATGGAGCGCAGCTGCATGGAGGTTCCCGAGCTGTCGCTCGCCGATCAATCTCACTGGCTCGTTCTCAATGCGCGGGGATGGGAAGCGCTCGATGATGGTGATTTGCTCGATCTGCTAAGATACGTGCAAACAGGCAAGGCCGTGGGCCCTCTTTCTCAAGAGATCGACCAGGTGGTTGCCCGGGCCAACAAGGACAGGAAGTGGGTGGACAGGGTGTTCTCCATTAGCACTATCGAGGAAAACGACGCCCGCCGCCGGCGCATCGAGCTGCGCCAAGCCCGCGCGGAAGGTATCGAGCAGGGTGTCGAACAGGGTATCGAGCAGGGGGAGCAGCGTTTCGCCGCGCTTGCCTCTACGTTGATCGGGCTTGGGCGCATCGACGACCTTCAGCGGGCGACGAACGACTACGGGGCTCGGGAAGAGCTCTTCCAGGAGTTCTCCCTGTAGGTTCGCTCTGCACATCAACGCGGACGGCTCCCGCGCCACCATGTGCTCGGGCACCGCCCACGAGGCCGCTGAGCGCCTGGAGGCGCCGGGGGCCGGCGCCGTGGTCGGCTGGCCGCTGTTTGCGCGCTGCTTGCCAAGGCGCCGGGGGCTTGGGCCTTACGCAGCCGCCTTCTTGGCCTTGCGGGCGGCGGCGCGCTTCTGCATGGCGTCCACGCAGGTGGCCACGGCCGCATCGCCCGTGACGTTCACGGTAGTGCGCATCATATCCAGGATGCGGTCCACGCCGGCCACGAGCGCCACGCCCTCCACGGGCAGACCGACTGATTGCAGCACCATGGCCAGCATGATCATGCCGGAACCCGGTACGCCGGCCGTGCCGATAGATGCCAGCACGGCGGTCATCACGATAGTCAGCTGCTGTCCCACGGTAAGATCGATACCGAACACCTGGGCGATAAAGATAGCGCAGACACCCTGGTAGATAGCGGTGCCGTCCATATTGATGGTGGCGCCGAGCGGCAGCACGAACGAGGTGACCTCCTTAGACACGCCCATCTTCTCGGTGCACTCCATGTTGATGGGCAGCGTGCCCACCGACGAGGCCGACGCAAAGGCGAAGCCCATCACGGGCATCTCACCCTTCAGGAACTTGAGTGGGCTCATGCGCGCGAACACTTTGATGATGCCCGAGTACACCAGTGCGATCTGACAGATCATGGCCACGTAGGCCACCACAATGAGCCACAGCAGCGGCCGCAGCACGTCGATGCCGTTGTTGGCGATGACCGGGCAGATGAGTCCGAACACGCCGAAGGGCGCCACGAGGATGATGCCCCGCATAATGGCGATGCACACGTCCGACAGCGCATTGCAGATGTCGATGACCGGTTTGGCCTTCTTGCCGGCGGCGATCATGCCGAAGCCGAACACCACGGCGATGACGATCACCTGCAGCATGGTGGCATCGGCCATGGGCTGGAAGAAGTTGCTCGGGAAGATGTTCACGATGGTATCGATGAACGACGGCGGATCGGTGGGCTCGTAGGACAGATCGCTCGTGGGCATGGTGTAGTTGGCACCCACGTTCATCACGTTGGCGAACACAAGGCCGAGCGTAACGGCAAAGGCAGTGGTAACCAGGTAGAACAGGATGGTTTTGCCGCCGATGGCGCCCACCTTCTTCACGTCGTCGAGCGACACGACGCCGGCGATGATGGAGAACAGCACCAAAGGCACGACGATCATCTTGATGAGGTTCAGGAAGATGGTGCCGAAGGGCTTGATGTAGGTGTCGGCGATATCCGGTGCGCCCTGGAGGGCGACACCGGCGATCACGCCGAGAACGAGCGCGATGAAAATCCAGGTGGTCAGTGACAGGCGCTTGAACCAGGGCTTATCCCCCTTGTTGCCGGCGTCTGCGGAAGCGGGCGAGCCGGTCTCCTCGGCATCGCGTGCCGCGGCTGTGGCCTTCTCGTCGGTCGTTTCCATGGGTCTACTCCTCTTCCATCATGTCGTGCAGCACGGCCTCCACCAACTCGGCCTGCTCCTCGTTTTCAAGGGCGTACAGCGTGACGAGCGGCATGCCGGCATTGCCCTCAACCACTTCGGCGGGATTGTACAGAGCCACCATGACCTCCAGCTCCTCGCCCTCCTGGGCACCCTCTTCCGCGAAAATGATGAAGTCCTCGTCGGTTTCCTCGACGTGGAAGGTGGCCACGGTCTCGTAGGTGGAAACCGAGCCGTCGTCTTCCACGGCCATGAAGAACTCGAGGTCAACCTCGCCAACATTTTCCAGCATGGGATCTCCTTTACCTGTGTAAGCGCACGATGGAACCGTGCGGCCCGCGCCCGCGTGCGCAACTCCTCATGCCCTGCATTATAGGCGATTATCAGGCCCGACGTGAACCCCCGAAGCCACCCGTGATCCCGCGAATCCAGACGAATGCCGACCGAGATGTTCTGCGCGGAGTATCCCTAATGAAGCGATCGTTGTCGAGCATCTGGTGCAAAATGACGATGTGCCCGGGCGGATCGTCATTTCGGGACAGTTTTTGTGGCTCTCGGGGCCTTTTGGGAGGAAATTTTGCCCCAAAATGCCGATAAGGCCGTGCAGACCGTCATTTTGAGCCGCACCGCCGCACCCGTTCGCGAAAAATTCGTCTATAGAAGAACAATCGAACCCTTGTCAACAGATGGTAGGGGTCGATAGAATCATTTTCAGAGAGAGATTGCGAACATAGGACTCGGCCCGCGGTGGCACGAGCCTTCGCGCCCAGGAGAGAAGGAGCGGCCATGATTTCATTCGGTCGTCGTGTTGTGAGCACAGTCTGTGCAGTTACCCTAGCTGCCTCCATGGTGCCCGCCATCGCCTACGCAGAAAGTCCCACGGGGGGGGTCTTGCTAAGGGCGAAGAGGTAATTACCCCTGTCGAATTTAATGGCGCGGCAGCCAGGGAGATAATCTACGACGTTGTTGATTGCCTTGACAGATATGACGTAGAAGATGCTGTTATCAATGGTGACCAGGACTTCATCGTTCCTTACGCTAATGACGGTGACGAGGTGTCTTCGAAAGTGCGTGCCGCCTATGATCTTATTTGCGCTGGTATGGAAAAGTTCGAGGCTGAAATCTCTCTAGAGGAATGCTCGATTACAGTGGCCGAGCTAAAGGACGCCATGGACCTTGTTATGTGCAACCCTGAGCTTTGGTGGTTGGGTGCTCGGTACGCGTATGGTAGCTATTCGACTTCCAGCAATATTGACGAACGCCAAGCAGCCTCTGTCAGCCCAGAATATGCGTATACTGCAAATGAAGCAAGTGCTTTAAAACCCGAAATAGAATCTTCAATCGAAGAGGCGCTGTCTTGGATTGGACCCAAGATGACTGAGTTTGAAAAGGCCCAAGTTCTGCATGATTACCTTGTGCGTACATGTCAGTACTCTGTGAGAGTTGCAGAGGGTGGTGAATCTCAGACTTCATATCACCGTGCGGTAAGTGCGCTGTCTGGGGAAAAGGTTACCGTATGCCAAGGGTATGCCCTTGCCTACAAATGGCTTCTCAGGAGAGCAGGCATAGATGCCGTGTATGTTTCCAGCGAAGCCATGAACCACGGGTGGAATTTGGTGAGAATTGGCGATTCTTGGCATCATGTCGACGTAACTTGGGATGACCCGCTTTATAGGAATCCGGCGACTGGGGAAGTATTCGACGGAGGCTTCGACGCCAAAGTTTCCCATACTTATTTTCTGAAGAGCGATAACTCTTTTAGGACGATGGAGGACCCCCATACAGGATGGACTACCTCCTTGCAGGCTTTGAACGACTATCCTTTGGCGGCGGGGTTCGTATACCCAGAATACAAGGGTGCGTACAAAGAGGATTGCTCAACTGCTGGTCATAAGGAGACGGTGATTTATAGGGAGAACGAGAAACCTGCTACATGCACTACCAAAGGTTCCTATGAGGCGGTTCCCCGCTGCCCTGCATGCAAGGAAGAGATGACGGGCAGAAAATCGGTCGAAATTCCTGCATTGGGGCATCAGCAAGGCAAGATGACGAAGGAAAACGTGGTAAATGCAACTTGCACTGTTCAAGGATCGTACGACGAAGTGACTCGGTGCCTTAGGTGCAGCGAGGAGGTTTCTCGGCACAAGGTGAAGACGCCGGTCTCGTCAAATCATTCCTACGGCGCATGGGCCACTACGAAGGCGGCTACGTGCACGGCGGCGGGGACCCAGAAGCGCACGTGCTCGCGCAGCGGCGCTCACGTGGAGACGCGGGCGGTGGCGGCGCTTGGGCACAACTTTGGGGCGTGGCGCTCCAACGGTGATGCGCAGGTGAACGTCAATGGTACGGAGACCACTCGGTGCTCTCGCTGCACGGCGTCGAAGACGCGCGAGGCGGCGGGGAGTGCTTTGGCTCCGAAGGCGGGTCAAACGGTGGCCATCGGCGCGGCGTCCTACAAGGCGACGGGGGCGGCCACGGTGACCTATGCCGGGCCTGCCAATAAGAAAGCCGCTTCGGCGACAGTTCCCGCCACGGTTACCATCTCGGGTCGCGCGTACAAGGTGACCGCCATTGCCCCCAAGGCCTTCGCGGGCAACAAGTACCTCAAGTCGGTGAAAATCGGCGCGAACGTAAAGACCGTCCCCGCCTCCGCCTTCAAGGGCTGCACGAAGCTGACCTCGGTAAGCTTCGGTAACGGTATCGCCTCTCTCGGCAAGAATGCGTTCTATGGCTGCAAAGCGCTGAAGTCCGTCACGTTGGGCACGAAAGTCACCGCCATCGGCGACGGCGCATTCCAGAACTGCGCCAAGCTTACGAAGGTCACGGTGAAATCCACCAAGCTGTCCAAGGTCGGCAAAAACGCCTTCGCCGGCTGCAAGAAGCTCGGTACCATCACCCTTAAGACCACGAAGCTCAAGTCCGTTGGCAAGAACGCCTTCAAGGGCACCAAGTCGAAGATGACCGTGAAGGTGCCGAAGAAGAAGCTGAAGGCCTATCAGAAGCTCTGCAAGAACAAGGGATCGAAGACCGTGCGCGTGAAGAAGTAGTGGCTCGTCCCGCGCCCGCCGCGCCCGCGAGCGGTGTCAACAGGCGGGATCTTGCCGCCCGCGTGGATAGCGTCAGCGGGCGAACGCCTTCCGCGCCAATGATCCGCTTGCCATACCATGCGCAGGGGCCCGATGGAATGATCGGGCCCCTGTCGTTGGGGAGGGTATCCGGGGAACGCTCAGGTTGGCCTAGGCGCCGTAGTACTTCATGGCCTCCTGGGCGGCGATGCGGCCGGTCACGGTGCCCATGCACATGGAGGCACCGCTGACGGCATAGCGCATGTAGAACAGCTCGGCATTCGCAATGGTGCCGCCGGCGTAGAGGCCGGGGACGGGCTGACGGCCCTCGTCGAGCACCTCGGCCTTGGTGCTGATGGCCAGCTGGCCGAAGGAGTCGTTGGTGTTCGGCGTGATCTGAATCGCGTAGAACGGGGCCTGGGTCAGGGCCTGCAGGTCCTCGGGCTTCTTGTGGAAATCGGGATCCTCGCCCGCGGCGCACAGCTCATTGTAGTGCTCGATGGTCTTCACGAGGGGATACTGCGGCAGTTCGGCGGCTACGGCCAGCTCCTCAATGGTGTCGGCCGTGCTGGCCACGCCCTTCTCAACGGCCTTCTTGATGAGGTCCATCCGCTCGGCCGGCTGCTGGGAGTCGCAGATGATGGTGAACTCCTTGCGGCCGCTCTGCACGAAGGGCACGAAATAGTCGAACTGGCTTGTCATGGACTCGTTGGCGCAGCGGTAGCCCAGATCAGTCACGAAGACGCCGGTGTTCACCATGCGCAGCTGCGAGAGCTCGTCGTTCAGGGGCAGCGGATCGCGGCCCACCAGGTGGATCTGGGACAGGCCGCCCTTTAGCAGCGTGAGGGCCCCGGCCTCGCGGGCCATCTCGATGCCGTCGCCGGTGTTAGTGGGGGTGGAGAAGGTGTGCCAGCCCACGGTGCCTGGGGCGTACAGCTGCTTGGACCAATCCTCGCCGTCGAAGCCGCCGCAGGCCAGCATGACGGCCTTGGCAGAGATGGTATAGTCGGTGTCGCCCGAGCGCGCGATGACGCCGGCGGCCTTGCCGCCTTCCATGATGATCTGCAGGGCGCGAGTGTCCATCATCAGCTCGGCGCCGTTGGACTCGGCCACGCCGATCAGCGTGTCGATAATGCCCTTGCCGCCGTTGGTGGACACCATGGAGCGATCGGATACGCCATCGCCAGGCTTCTTGTCGAAGTCGCAGCCGAAGCCCACGAGCCAGTCCATGGCCGCGCCGCCGTTCTCGGCGACCATGCGGCAGATGTCCATATTGGCGTCGCCGTCGGACTGATCGAAGAGGAACTGGGCGATCTCCTCGGCCGTGCCGTACTCGGTGTAGCCCATGCTGTTCTGCTTCTCCGATCCGCAGCAGTAGAAGTTGCCCGTGCAGATGGATGAGTCGCCGCCGGTCATCGTCGAGTTCTTCTCAAGGATGACAACCTTGGCGCCGGCCAGGGACGCCTCTACCGCGCAGCTCATGCCGGCGATGCCGCTGCCGATGACGACGATGTCGGCCTCTTTGGACTCCTGGTTCTTCGCGGGCTTCGCCAGGGCGTCCTGCACCGTATCGGTCATAAGGTCGTCCCCGTCGGCATTGCCCGTGGTGGCCAAGTCGTCGCCACCCGCGTTTTGCGGAGCCGATGCGGCAGGCGCGGAGCCCTGGGGCGCGCACCCGGTCAGGCCGCTGCCGGCTACGACGGCCGCCGTGGCGCCCAGGCCAAACAGGAACGAGCGGCGCGACACAGCGCCGGGAGTCTTGGTGCAGTCGTTCAATTTCTCGGTAGTCATTGCTTCCTCCCTTTTTCGAGTTGTGCCGGACCCTCCTGTCCGGACGAATCGCATCATGGGGGAAGTCGCAACGGGCCGTCAGCCCCAAAAGGGGTGGTAAGCGTGTTTTTCGCCGCTCCATAGTGAACCCCTCCATTTTGGAGGGGCGGCTCGGAAGGGGCTATCGGCGCTCTCGGAAGAGCTCTACCCGGTCCAGCAAATCCTGCTTGTCCACCGACCCGCTCTTCTGATAGACATTGCGGATGTAGCCCTTGACCGTATTGGGGGACAACCCCAACTCGTCGGCGATATAGGTGCGCGTGCGTCCTTGGCACAGCAGCAGGAGCACTTCGCTCTCGCGGGCCGTCAGGGAGTGCTCGCGGGCAAAGCCCTCTACGGCATTCTCTGCCGCTTGGGTCGTCGGGACGGCGGCCGTTGCGGAATCGCCGGTATCTGCGCCCACGGATGCCCGCTGCTCGATGCGGTGGGCGAGGATGGGGTTCAGAGCGAGGATGAACAGCGATATGAGCGCAATGAGGGCGAGCGCCGTTTCGGGGCTGCCTTGGGAGAGCACAGCGGCACCGAACGCGACGCCGGCAATGACCAAGAGGCTTCCGACGCCCAGGGCGCAGCCGAGGTAGACCCACAGCGAGATGCGATCGCCGCGGCACAGTTGGCTCACGATGATGCGCACATTCATGCCCGAGAGGTAAAAGGCGGCGAAGATAAGAACCGAGGCAATGCCGTGAACCCAAGGCGTCGTGATGAACGGCAGGGCGATCAGAGCGCCGGCGACGACGGGAAAGAGGAGCCCGTAAAGGTCTGAGATCGGAACGATGCGCTTGCGGCCCAGCGAGGCTGCGAGGAAGATGAGCGCCGCCCCGATAATGCTCGCGGTGGCCTGAATCTCGATAACGGTGATGCTGTGGCTGGAGGTTTCCACCATTTGGCTCACGGCGCCGAAGACGAACGAGAACACGGCCAAGTAGGAAATGGCCTTGACGAGGTTAACGTTATCGGAGCGCGACGGGGCGTGTGAGGGCGGCTCGTCGGCAACGTTCGGCGTGCGTGTGAGGAGCGCCCCGGAGATCAGAACCGTGAGGAGAGCGAACGTGAGCTCGACCGGTCCTGTCGCGAGGAAGATGAAAGCGGCTGCGGTTCCACCCACCAGATAGGCGAGGGACACCATGCGGGGTAAAAGGGTGCCGTCGGCCTTCCCCATGGTCACGATCTTTTCCATCCATCCGAGCTCGGCGACGGCCAGCCCGAAGCCGATGCTGAGACCCGTGACAATGGCGTAGGACCAGCCGCCTTCGATGATGGAGAGATAGCGCAGCAGCATCAGCCCGTTGCCGAGGAGCACGGCGCCCAAGGCCACGACCAGCGAGGCGCGGGGCAGCGGCTTGCGGCCGACAAGGTGCCAAAGGGCAAGGGCGAGCATGGCGGCCGCGTAGGCGAGAAAGAACAGGGCGCCGAAGGAGTCGCCGGCCCCATGGGAGAGGCTCATTTCCCGCAAGAACGTGTTCGAGATCATCAAAGGGAAGGTGAGACCGCATATAATGCCGTAGCCGACCCCTCCGATAAGGAGCGCACGGCGGTTCCCCTCCCCGTTTGTTCGCGATGCGATATCCATAGGGGTGCATTATCGCATAAAACCACAGTCGACCCCGCTTTTGTCCGCGGGCCATTTCGGCCATGGTAAAGTTCGCGCCTCTGACTCAACGAGCGGCAACGCCTTCACGGCTCGTCTTCTCTAACGAGCCCGCAACAAAATGCGAAAGATGACGCGGAGGTATCGGTCGCGGTCCATAATGGAAACGATGCGAACTTAAGGAGTGTCGCCCTTAAAATGTGGGGCGCTCGTGTGTGGAACGGTGAGCGGGCCTATTAGCAGGAGGCAACCATGCTACGATGCCCCGCGCTTCAGGGGACGACTCGTTTGAAAGGACGACGACATGGATCGCAAGGAAATCGTGGCCGCGGCCGACGCCTACTGGGATGCCAATCGCGACGCCATTGTGGCGGATATCGCCAAGCTCGTGGAAATTCCCTCGACCGAGGACTTAGCCGCCGCCGCACCGGGCGCGCCCTATGGTCCCGGTCCCGCTGCTGCGTTGGCGAAGGCGCTGGAAATCGCCGAGGGTATGGGCATGACCGCCACCAACTGCGAGGGCCATATCGGCTTTGCCGACCTGCCCGGTGAGACCGACACACAGCTCGGCATCATCGGACATATGGACGTGGTTCCCGCGGGTCCCGGCTGGACCTTCGAACCCTTCAAGGTGACCGAGAAGGACGGCTTCCTCATGGGCCGCGGCTGCCTGGACGACAAGGGCCCCTCGGTGGTGGCCTTGCACGCGGTGAAGTGCCTAGCGAGGTTGGATGTGCCGCGCCCCTACACCATGCGCTTCATCTTCGGCGCCAACGAGGAAACGGGCATGCGCGACGTGGCCTGGTACCTTGAGAACTACGAGAGCCCGGCGTTCATCTTCACGCCCGATGCCGACTTCCCCGTATGCTACGGCGAGAAGGGCGGCTACGACGGGCGCATCACGAGCGCTCCCATTGCCGACCCGGTGATTCTGGACATCTCTGGTGGCGTGGTCACCAACGCGGTGCCGGGCGAGGCCTGGGCTGTGGTACGCGCCGACGCATCCGCCCTGCCCGCAGCCGAGCGCATCACCGTGGAAGACGCCGGCAACGGCACCGCCCGCATCGATGCGGCAGGCGTGAACGCGCACGCGGCCTGGCCCGAGCGCGGCATCTCCGCCATCATGCTGCTGGCCGACTATCTGCTGGAAAACGGCCTCGTAAACCAGCAGGAGCGCGAGTTCATGGAACTGGTGCGCAGCCTGGTTTCCGACACCACGGGCGCCGGTGTGGGCATCGCCACGGCCGATGAGTACTTCGGTCCGCTGACCGTGGTGGGCGGCACCATCCGCAAGGAGGGCGACCGCCTCGTGCAGACCATGGACAGCCGCTGGCCCACGTCCATTACGGCCGACGAGATCACCGCGGCGCTCACGAAGCTGACCGACGCCATTGGCGCCACCTTCGAGAACACCCTGCTCATGGTGCCGTTCTTGGTGAAGCCCGAGGATCCCGAGATCCAGGTGCTGCAGGACGCCTTCCAGTTCGTGACGGGCGATACCGAGCATAAGCCCTTCACTATCGGCGGCGGTACCTACGCCCGCGAGTTCAAGAAGGGCGCGTCTTTTGGCATCAACATGCCCTGGATCGAGAACCCCCAGTGGGTCGGTGGCGAGCACGGGCCCGACGAGGGCGTGAGCGAGGAGCTGCTGAAGACCTCCTTCGAGATTTACGTGCTGGCACTCGCCGAGCTGCAGGAGCTCGATATCGCCTAGCGCTACGGCTCGCAGAGACCCGCATCGGCGCTCACGGGGCGGCTTCGGCTACGGCTGGGGCCGCTCCTCTCATAAGAATTTCCAATCCAGCATCTGGAAATAACCCGTGGTTTATTCTTGGGTTGGGATGACGGCCCGTCAGCTGTGCTATAGAATGAGCAGGAATTTTAAACCGAGGGTTCATATTTGGAGGATACCGTGCTTAACGCGATTATCGTTGACGACGAGGCGCCTGCCCGTTCCGAACTGCGCTTCCTCCTCGATGAGGTTGGCGGGGTCGAGGTGACGGCTGAAGCCGCCAACGTGCGCGAGGCGATTGAGAAGCTGAAGGAATACCCCTGCGACGTCATGTTTATGGACGTGAACATGCCCGAGGCCACTGGTCTGCAGCTGGCCGAGGCCCTGCAGCATCTGAAATTCCCGCCGGCGGTGGTGTTCGTAACTGCCTATTCCGAGCATGCGCTCGACGCCTTCAAGGTCAGTGCCATCGATTATCTGGTAAAGCCTGTGGAAACCGAGCGTCTGTCCCAGGCCATCGCCCGCGTGCGCGAGCATGTGGCCCTGCACATGCAGGCCCACAAGTCCGAGCGTATTCCCGTGGAGAAGGGCGGCAAGAAGATCCTCATCGGCATCGACAAGATCCGCTTCGTCATGGCGCGCGATGATTACGCGTACCTGCAGACCGACACCGACCGCTACTTCAGCACCGTCAGCCTTGCCCAGCTGGAGAAGCGCCTCGATGGTCATGGGTTCTTCCGCGTGCACCGCGGCTACTTGGTGAACCTGTCCATGGTGGAGGAGATCGAGTCGGTTTCCGGCGGCACGCTGCTGCTCACCCTGAACGGCGTGGAGGAGAAAATCCCCGTGTCCCGCCGCCGCGTGAGCTCGCTGAAGAAGGCGCTCAACCTTTAGAGGCGTTTCTGACCCAATTATGCAAGAGCCTCCGCTGCGCGGGGGCTCGTTTGCAATTCTGCTGGCTGGCGAATTGACCTGAGAGAAGAGGAGCGTCATGCTCACCGCAGACATCGAGAAAACGTACCCCGCGGCGAAGACCCTGGTGAAGGCCCGGGCGGCCAGCCGCATCCACGCGAAGGACGCCACGCTCTACGAGTTCTCCGACGAGGCGCGGGCGTGCGCGGCCGGCTACATGGGCTGGACCGACCTGGCCACCGATCCCAAGTGCGACCTGGAGGCCGTGCGCGCCTTCGCCGACGAGGCCGTGGAGGCGGGCATCGACACCATCCTGCTCATCGGCCAGGGCGGCTCCACCCAGGCCCCCATGACCATCACCAAGTACAACAAGCACGACTCCAACCGCGTGAAGTTCCGCACGCTGGACTCCGACTCGCCGGTGCGCGTGCGCGAGATGCTCACCATGTGCGACCCCCGCCGCACCCTCGTGGTCATCTCGTCGAAGAGCGGCGGCACCATCGAGCCGCGCATGCTGCTGGAGGCCGTGCGCGCCTCCTTCGAGAGGGAGCTGGGCGACCATGTGGCGCGCCACCTGGTGGCCATCACCGACCCGGGCAGCGACTTGGAGGCCCAGGCCCGCGCCGAGGGCTGGCGCGCGGTCTTCCCCGGCGAGCCCACCGTGGGCGGCCGCTTCTCGGCCCTGTCGGTGTTCGGCCTGGTGCCGGCGGCGCTCGCCGGCATCGACCTGGAGGCGTTCATGGCCCACGCGCGCCAGGCCGAGGAGGCCTGCTCCGAGGACGCCATCGACAACCCGGCCATAGGGCTGGCGGCCTTCCTCTACGACAACTACTGCAGGGGCCGCAACAAGTTCTCGTTCCTCACCCCCAAGCGCGGGCGCGTGCTGGGGCTGTGGATCGAGCAGCTGGTGGCCGAGTCGCTCGGCAAGGAGGGGCAGGGCGTGCTCCCGAACATCGAGATCGACCCGCTGCTGCTCACCGAGGACCCGGGCGACCGCACGGTCATCATGTACCAGACCCAGACCGACCTGTGGGACGAGCGCCGCAACTTCGAGATGAGCCTGGCCTACATCGACCCGGCCATCCCGCGCCTGAGCTACCGCATCGACACGGTGGAGGAGCTCGCGGAGCACTTCGTCATGTGGGAGTACGCCATCGCCATGTGCGGCTACCTCATGGGCGTGTGCCCCTTCGACCAGCCCGACGTGGCCGCGGCCAAGGCCGAGGTGCTGGGCATCCTCGAGAACGGCGAGCCCGCGCCCGCCTTCGACGAGGTGTTCACCGAGCGCGTGGACATGGGCCGGGCGGAGGTGAGCCTCGCCCCCGTGTTCGAGGGCTGCGAGGACCTGCACGAGGCGCTCTACGCGCTGCTGTCCTCCATCCAGCCGGGCGACTTCTTCGCGCTGAACGCCTTCCTCCCCTTCACGGGCGAGGGGCGCCGCGAGGCCATCGAGCAGATCCGCCACGGCGTGGCCGAGTCCTTCGGCGTATCGTCGTGTTTGGAGGTGGGGCCGCGCTACTTGCACTCCACCGGCCAGCTGCAGAAGGGCGGCCCGAACATGGGCGTGTTCCTGATACTCTCGGCCGACGAGCTGAAGGACATCCCGCTGCCCGAGGGCTGCCCGGCGGAGAGCCTCGGCCAGCTGGCGAAGGCCCAGGCCGCCGGCGACCTGGCGACGCTCGCCAAGCGCGGCCGGCGCTGCGTGCACCTGCACCTGCCCGACAACTCGAGCGTGACCCTGCGCCTTCTAGCCCAGGTGGTGGACGACGTGATCGCCGACATCCTCACCGACCGAGCGCTCGCCGAGGCGGCCGCCCTGGCCGAGGACGAGGAGCTGGCCGAGGCCACGGTGGTGGTGGAGGCGGCCGAGGCGAGCGAGGCCGCCGTGGAGACTGAGTTCGCCGTGGAGCCCGAGCCGGTTCAGGCGGAGGCAGAAGTCGCGGAGGTTCCGGTCGAGGAAGGTGGCTCGCCCGAGGCGTAGGACGCCTCTCACTCGCCCTTAACATAACAATTCGGCCTGATAGACCGCGCGCGATTTGGTTGAAAGTCGCGTTGTATTACACTACACTTGCGCGCACGGACGAGCGGACTGCTTCTTTCGTAGAAGGGAGCAGCTATGTACGTGAGCTGGATGGAACTTCTGACGTTTTGTTTGGTTATCGTAGCGGTGATCGAGTTGACCGTGCGCTTGCGGCAGTAGACGCAGCGGGCGGCAATGAAAAAGCCGCCCCTCGCATAGGAAGAACGGCTCTTCATCACATTAATCAGGATAATGTGAAGCAGTCGTGCCCGGTTGCAGCGGGCTTTCCGCTTGTCCGTAGTATATCGCGCAGTAACGCGCAAAGCAAGGGAGCAGCTCATGATCGACGCGGTTGACATTCATGTGAAGGGCATCGTGCAGGGGGTGGGTTTCCGCCCCTTCGTCTATCGGATGGCGAAGAAGTACCTCATCAACGGCTGGGTGCTGAACGCAGCTGATGGAGTGTACATCCACGCCGAGGGCGAGAGCAAGCTGGTGGACGAGTTCATCATGGAGCTGTCCGACAACGCGCCGGCTGCCTCGAAGGTGGAGGAGATCGACATCAAGGAAGTGCCTCTGGAGGATTTCGACTCCTTCGAGATTCGCTTCTCCGACGACGAGGCCGTGGCCGAGACGACCCTGGTGTCGCCCGAGCTGGCCACCTGCGCCGATTGCGTGGCCGAGCTCTTCAACCCGAATGACCGCCGCTACCGCTACCCGTTCATCAACTGCACGAACTGCGGGCCGCGCTTCACCATCATCGATCATTTGCCCTACGACCGCGCCGCCACCTCCATGGCGGCCTTCCCCATGTGCGAGCGCTGCTCCGCCGAGTATGCCGACCCGCTCGACCGGCGCTTCCACGCCCAGCCCGACGCCTGCTTCGAGTGCGGGCCGTCGGTTACCTGGCGGGTAGGAGCGGACGGCACGGAGAGCGTGGGCAAGACCCGCGAGGAATCCGATGCCATTTTCGCAGCGGCGGTGGAGATGCTGCTGGCGGGGAAGATCCTGGCGGTGAAGGGTCTGGGAGGCTTCCATCTGGTGTGCGATGCGAACAATGCCGGTGCGGTGACCGAGTTGCGCCGCCGCAAGCGCCGCGACGGGAAGGCCTTGGCCGTGATGTCCCAGGGCATGGGCGATGTGCGGGCGCTCTGCCAGGCGGGCGAGGAAGAGGAGGCGGTGCTCACGGGTTCTGCCCGACCCATCGTGTTGCTGCGCAAGCGACCCGACGGGGCCATCGGCGAAGGCGTGGCCGACGGGCTATCGGAGTTGGGGGTCATGCTTCCCTACACGCCGGTGCAGCACCTGCTCATGCACGACTTCGCAGCGGCCTGGTATGCGACGCATCCCGAGGAGGCCGAGGCGGGCGACGTGCCGGGGCGGCAGGTGCCGCTTTTGGTAATGACCTCGGGAAACGTGCATGACGAGCCCATCTGCATCGCCGATGAGGAAGCTCGTGAGAAGCTGGCCGGCATCGCCGATGCGTTCTTGGGCAACAACCGCCCTATTCTCACACGCTTCGATGACTCGGTGGTGCGGCTTATCCGTGTGGGCGAAACCCCCGAGGGAGCGCCGGAGCTCGCGGTGCAGTTCCTGCGCCGTGCCCGGGGGTTCGCCCCCGTGCCGCTATCGACGGCAGCTACGGTGACGGCGGCGTCCGAGAACGAGGCGGCTCAAGGGACGGCGACCGGAAGCGGCGCCGCATCTGAGGCGGCGGCCGACAGCGCCGAGCGTCCTGGTGTGGGCATCGTCTTCGCGACGGGCCCCGAGCAGAAGAATACCTTCACGCTCCTGCGCGGCACCGACGGCTTCGTGTCCCAGCATATCGGCGACGTGGAAAACGCCGACACCTACGACGCGTGGCTGGCCACCAAGGACCGCTTCGAGAGCCTGTTCGAAATGAAGCCCGCGGCCGTGGCTTGCGACCTGCATCCCGAGTACCTGACGAGCAAGTGGGCTCACCACCAGGATCTTCCCGTGACTGAGGTGCAGCATCACCATGCCCATATCGTGTCGGTCATGGCCGAGCACGGCTTGGCCGATGCGGTCTGCGGCATCGCCTTCGACGGCACGGGCTACGGCGCAGATGGCGCCATCTGGGGAGGCGAGGTGCTGCTCGCGAACCGCACCGACTTCGAGCGCTTCGCCAATTTTGCCTATGTGCCCATGCCCGGCGGTGCGGCGGCTATCAAGCATCCGCTGCGCATGGCCTACGGTGTGCTGTGGGCCTACGATCTACTGGACCATCCGGCGGCCGTTGAGGCCTTGGCGCCCCTCGGCGAGGAAGCCGAGGTGTGCGATACCATGATCGAGCGCGGCTTGAACACGCCCATGACCTCCTCCGTCGGCCGCCTGTTCGATGCCGCAAGCGCGCTGCTCGGCATCTGCACCGCCCCGAGTTACGAGGGCGAGGGGGCTATTCTGCTGGAAGCGGCTATGGAGGTTGCTGGGGCCGATGTTCCCGGCGCTGCCGCAGGCGAGGAGGCGGCCGGCGTGGCCGGCGAGGACGAGCTGGCGACCCGCGAGCGCTATGCGGTGACGGCCCAGAAGAACGTCGCTACCGAGACGAGCACCGCTGAGGACACCTCGGTGCTCCTGCTGGATGCCGAGCCCACGTTCCGCGCCTTGCTGGACGATGTGGCGGCAGGTGTTCCCGCATCGATAATAGCGCGACGCTTTCACGACGCCATGGTGAGCGCCATCGTGATGGCTGCCGAGCTGGTGCGGGCGCTGTACGGCATTTCGACGGTGGTGTTGTCGGGCGGCGTGTTCATGAACCGCTACCTGGTGGAGCATGTGCTGCCGGCTCTAGCTGAGGCGGGCTTCACCGCCGCCATCAACCGCGATCTGCCTCCCAACGACGGCTGCATCAGCTTCGGCCAGGCCGCCGTGGCCTCCGCCCGTTCGGAGGAATAGGCGGGCTAGCCGAATCGGGGCTGACTTTGCGGGCGGAACCTGCGACAATGGGCGCGAGAAACAGAACTGATTGGAGCAGCCTATGTGTTTGGCAATTCCCGCTAAGGTGGCGAAGCTCGAAGAGGGCAATCTGGCCACCGTCGATATCCTGGGCGTGACTCGCGAGATTTCCGTAGACCTGACGCCCCAGGCCCATGTGGGTGACTACGTGCTCGTGCACGCCGGGTTCGCCATCGAAGTGGTGGACGAGCAGTTTGCCCTTGAGACTATCGAGCTGGTGAAGCAGTTCCCCGATTTGGCCGACCTAGATGAGGCGCCGGCTTTAGCGTAAAGTGCAAATTACCTGTTGATTGGGGTTGTGTATTACACTACACTGGCCCCACGGACGAGCGGACTGCTTCCTTCGGAGGAAGGAGCAGCTATGTACGTGAGCTGGATGGAACTCTTAACGTTTTGTTTGGTTATCGTAGCGGTGATTGAGTTGGCGCTCCGTTTGCGGCAGTAGCCGTGCGGGCGGCAATGAAAAAGCCGCCCCCTGCATAGAGGACGGCTCTTCATCACATTAGTAACGGTAATGTGAAGCAGTCGTGCCCGCTGCACCGGGCTTTCCGCTTGTCCGCATTGTACACCCCTGAAGGAGTGGTTGCAAGAATGGATCATATGCAAGAAGAGCTGAAGGCATTCAAGGATCCGGCCCTGGCGCGGGGGCTCATTGAGTCCATTCAGACTTTGGCGCCGGAGTCGGCGACGCTGATGGAGGTGTGCGGCACCCATACGGTGGCCATTGCCCGCAACGGCATTCGCGGCCTCATGCCGGAAGGGGTGCGTCTGGCCTCGGGGCCGGGGTGCCCCGTGTGCGTGACGAGCAATCACGACATCGACAAGGTGATTGCCCTTGCCCGTGTACCCGAGGTGACCATCGCCACCTTCGGCGACATGACGCGCGTGCCTGGCTCCTCTTCCAGCCTGCTGGCCGAGCAGGCGGCCGGCCGCGCCGTGGAGATCGTCTACTCGCCGCTCGACGCGCTGCGCCTGGCCCAGGAAAACCCCGACAAGCAGATCGTCTTCGTGGGAGTGGGCTTCGAGACCACCACCCCGCTCGTGGCCATGGCCATCAAGCGCGCGAAGGCCGCGGAGCTGAAGAACTTCACCGTGTACGGGGCGCACAAGAACATGCCCGGCGCGCTGGAGGTCATCATCAACGATCCTTCGCTGAAGCTGGACGCGCTCATTCTGCCGGGGCATGTGTCTACCATCATCGGTGCGGAACCCTATCGCTTCCTGGCCGAGAAGTACGGCATTCCCGGCGTCATCACCGGTTTCGAGCCAGTGGACGTGCTCCAGGGCATCGCCATGATCATGCGCCAGCTGCACGAGGGGCGCGCCGAGATTGAGATTGCCTATGCCCGCGGCGTAATGCCCGAGGGCAACCCGGTGGCGCTCGCTGCCATCGACGAGGTGTTCGAGACCTGCGCGGCCACCTGGCGCGGCTTGGGCGAGATTCCCGGCAGCGGTTACCGCATCCGCGACGAGTTCGCCGAGTTCGATGCCATGCGGTGCTTCCAGCCCGAGGTGGAGCCGGTGCGCGAGCACGCTGGCTGCCGCTGCGGCGACGTGCTGCGCGGCATCATGGCCCCCAACCAGTGCCCGCTCTTCCGCACGGTGTGCACCCCGGAAAACCCCGTCGGCCCCTGCATGGTCTCAAGCGAGGGCAGCTGCGCGGCCTATTATCGGTATTATTAGACAAGCTCCTCGTCCGGAAAATCACAAATGAAAAATTCGGATTTTCTCAAGTGGAAAATTCGGAAAATCTAAAATGAAATGTTCGGATTTTCTTAAGTCACGGGGGAAATACCAGGTAGATGATCTATAATCATACCATTATCGATAACGCTGAAAGAGGATGCCATGACTGGTGATCTTCCTCCTCGCGATGAGTATATTCCTCGCATCGTGGACGCGCAGGTGCAACGCTATCTCGAGGTTTTCGGCGCGGTGGAAGTGGCGGGAACTAAGTGGTGCGGCAAAACATGGACGGCTTGCCGTCATGGTGAAAGCGTGAGTTATGTGGATCAGGCGCTTGCGTTGGCCCAGTCCGATCCTCAGGCGATGCTGGCGGGCAAGCGGCCCCACGTTATTGACGAATGGCAGTTGGCTCCGCTTATTTGGAATGCCGTGCGTCATGCGGTCGACCGCCAGCGAGGCTTGAGAGGCGCATGGCTGCTCACGGGCTCATCCACTCCTTTCAAAAAGGACGACGAGCGGGCTCGCGCCCTTCACAGTGGAGCGGGTCGGATCGGTCGCATTCGCATGCGCCCCATGACGCTCGCCGAGTCGGGCGATTCTACGGCGGCAATCTCTCTGGCGGCGCTCTTCGAAGGGGAATTCTCCCATGCGACAGTGCCCGGCGATGCGGCGTCTTTGGCTGCTGCGGTGTGTCGTGGCGGATGGCCCGAAGCTCTTGACCTCACTCCGTCCCAGGCGCAGCTAACGGCGCGTGAATACCTCAACCTCATCTTCGATGAAAGCGTGCCGCGCCACGGCAAAGATGGGGAGGCGGCCCGAAGAATCGCGCTTTCACTGGCGAGAAATTTGGGGCAGGCAGCCACCTATAAGACGATTCTGTCCGATATATCCGGCGGCGATGAGCCCCTTATGACTACGACGACACTTGCAACCTACCTGGATTTGCTCAAGAGCCTGTACTTCGTGGAGGAAGTTCCCGGATGGGTGCCGGAGAAACGTTCGCCTAAGCGGCTGTCGGTAAAGCCGAAGCGCTATTTGGCCGATCCATCGTTGGCAGTGGCGTTGCTTGGCATGAACGAGCAGGCGCTTCTCGATGATTGGCAGACTTTCGGTCTCGTATTCGAGAACCTCTGCATGCGAGATCTCATGGTATATGCCGGAGCGCATCCCGATATCTCAGCTGTTCCCGTGCGATATTATCGTGACGACAGCGGCTTGGAAGCTGACGCTGTTGTGGAATTGGCGGATGGCCGATGGGCGGCTTTCGAATTCAAGCTCGGGGCAGCCAAAACCGATCAGGGCGTGGCCTCGTTGCGACGCCTTCGCGAGAAGGTGACCGCTAACGAAAAGGCTCGCACACGGCCGCCTGCGTTCATGGCCGTTGTTACGGGAACAGGTGAGTACGCCTATCAACCTGAAGAGGGCATCTACGTGATTCCACTGCGAGCTTTAGGGGCCTAGACGCTATGGCGTCCCATTACATGTACGTGCTGGAATGCGCGGATGGCTCGCTGTACACGGGTTATGCGGTGGATGTGCAGGCGCGGCTCGCGGTGCACAATGCGGGCAAGGGCGCGAAGTACACCCGGGCTCGGCTGCCCGTGAGCCTGCTTGCCTATGCGGAGTTTTCCACCAAGCACGATGCCATGCATGCGGAATACGCCTTCAAGCAGCTGTCCCGCAACGAGAAGGACGCCCTGCTGGCTGTCGCCTCCCATTCCTCCTTCGAGGAGGCGCTGGAAGAGTTGCTCGGTTAGGGAAGGCTGCTCGCGGGATCTTCATCTGGTGCTGGCTGTCGGAAGGCTGTCTAATAGTTGAGGCCGAAGGCCCACAGTGGCACAACGTTGGCAAAGCTGTTGTAATGCGGCTGGGGCATCAGTGCTCGGAAACGGCAGCTGCACTCATTGAGTGCAGGTCGCCTTTTAACTCTTTTAGGTTGCTTTAAAAGTTTTAGGTCGCTTTAACTTTTTAGCGAAGAAAGGCCTCCCAGTTGCGGGAGGCCTTTTGGCTCGTGCGCGGGGTGCTTTGCCGGCTGCTGCTAGCTCAGCTTGCTGCCGAGCTCCTTGGCGGCGGCTGCCTTGTCGAAGTTGCCGCCGGTGCGCTTCGTGAGCTCGCCCATCACGCGGCCCATGTCCTTCTTGGTGGCAGCCCCGGTGTCGGCCAGCACCGCGTCGATGAGCGCGATCAGCTCCTCGCCCTCCACCTGCTTCGGCAGATAGCCTTCCAGGATGGCCACCTGCTCGGTGAGGGTGTCGGTGCGCTCTTGGTTGTTCCCCGCTTTGATGGAGCCGTCGAGCGTCTCCTTCGTCTGCTTGATGACGCGCTTGAGCATGGCGTCCACGTCGGCCTCGGTTACCTCGCGCCGCTCGTTCACCTCGATGGCCTTCAACTCGGTGTGCACCTGGCGCAGAATGTCGCGGCGATGGTTGTCGCGCGCCTTCATGGCCGCCTTGATCTCGTCTTGCAGCTGTTGATATTCCATGCTCGTCCTTTCGGCTGCGGAAGCTTCAGACTCCATCATAGCGCTTTTACCCCTCGGTGAGGGCGGTTTTCGCGATGCCGCGGGCGGCCAGGTAGGTGACGAGCATATAGCCGCCGTAGATGACGATGGTAAGCCCCGCGGCCATCATGATGGGAGTGAAGGTGTTCACGCCGATGGCATCGAACATGGAATCGGACAGCACGCCGATGGCGCAGGCCGCGTGGCACACCGCCAGCGCCAGCGGTACGAGGAAGTACACGAGCACCTGGATCAGAAGCGAGCGGTAGATCATGCCCGCATCGCAGCCGAGCTTGCTCAGGATGCGGTAGCGCGGCGCCGAGTCTGAGGCCTGACTCAGCTGTTGGATGGCCAGGATGGCTGCGGTGGACACGAGGAAGATGAAGCCGATGTAGAGCGCCAGGTAGGTGATCATGAGTCGCATGCCGGCCGACTGGTCGGTCATCTCGTGGGCTGTGATGATGCGCGTGACCGGCCACAGCAGGTTCGCGTAGGCGTTGCCGGCGCCGCTGCGCCCCTGCTCGAAGCCGCCCATATCCGAAGGCTGCGTGGCGGCTACGATATCTCCCAGGGCCGTATCGTTCTCGGCAGCGGTCTTGCCGTTGTCGGCGTACATCACGTTCAGCGTTTGGGTCGTGGGAATGAGTCCCTCGGCACCCAGGGCCTCCACAGCCTCATCGGGCACCACGAAGATAAGCGCGGTGGCGGCCATGGCGTTGTCTTCCAGCTGGGTGTCGTAGATGGGGCCGGCCACGGTGAGCTCTTGGTCCGCCACGGTGATGGTCGGGGCCGCCTTCGCCACGGCCTCGGCCAAGGCATTGACGATCTCCATGTTGTTCACCAGGCCGCAGGTGCCCGGCTCAAGATTCACGGCCGGCTGCCCCTGCAGGGTGCGGGCGGCGTTGAAGTCGGACAGCGACATCACAGCCACGGCGGTATCTCGCACCTTGCCCAAGTCGTCGATGCGCATGGCCTCGGGGCTCGCCACGGTTTCGGCGGCATCGATGATCGGGTCGTAGGTCATGTCGGGCAGCGACCACATGCTCACCTGGGCCCATGCGCCTATCGTCTCGGCCCACAGCTCGGGCGCGCCTGCTTCCAGAGCGGCGGCCATGTCCCAGTCGTATTCCTCGGCCAGGGCCAGCCGATCGGGGGCATCGGCCTCCATTTCGGCGCGGCGCTCGCGCTCGCCGGCCGACGAGCCCGTGGTGCCATCGGGGCCGTACCATACCCCGGCGCTCAAGGTGGCCGAGTAGGGGTTGGCCTTCTCCACGCCGCCGACGAACACCTCCACGAACCCCATGCCCGACGAGAACACGGTAATGGAGAAGAACAGCAGCACGCACACGGCCCACAGCGACAGAAACGCCGTGTTCACCTTGCTGGCAATCTGGCGCACGGTGAACAGGTTCAGCTTGCGCAGGTACACGCCGCGCAGGCGCGTGAGCACGGCGATGGCGAAGCCGGCCAGCGACCAGAAGAACATGAGCGAGCCCACAAGCATGGCGATGGTGGCGCGCACGAACTCGGGCTGGTCCAGCATCACCAGGCCATTGGCGATGAGCTGCTGGTAGGCGTAGGCCAGCACGGCGATGGCCGCGACGAACACCACGAGGCACGCCCACGGGTTGCGCACTCCGGCCCGCTCATTTCTCTCGCCGGCGCGGATGAGATCGATGAGCTTGCAGCGGCTCACGGTGAACGTGTTGAACAGGGCCACCACCACATAGATGGCGGCGAAGCATGCCAGGGTGACCACGAGCGCGTCAGGCGAGAACACGAACTGGTAGTTGCTCATGGTGGTGCCGAACAGCGCCGCGGTGAAGAACGACAGCGCCTGGGACAGCAGCACGCCGCAGATAAGGCCCACGGCCAGCGAGATGAGGCCCACGAGCACCGTCTCGTACAGCACGATGCGCGACACATGGCCCGGCGTCATGCCCAGCACCAGGTAGGTGCCGAACTCGCGCTTGCGGCGCCGGATGAGGAACTGGTTCGCGTACAGGATGAGGAAGCCCAGCACGCAGGCCACCACGACCGAGAACATGCCGAGCAGCTGGGTGGTCGACTCGAAGACCGAAGCCGAGGCCGAGCTTTCCATGTCGAAGAGGATCTGCTGGCTGCCGATGGAGTTGAACGCGTAGAACACCGCCACGCCGAACAGAAGCGTGATGAAGTAGATGGCGTAGTCGCGCACCGACCGGCGGATGTTGCGCAGGGCGAGCTTAAGATACATGGCCGGCCTCCCCGCCGAGGAAGGACACCACTTCCATGATGCGGGCGAAGAAGGCATCGCGGCTCTCGTCGCCCCGGCGCAGCTCGTTGAACACGGCGCCGTCCTTGATGAACAGCACGCGGTTGGTGTAGCTGGCGGCGAAGGCATCGTGGGTGACCATCATGATCGTGGCGCCCATCTGCGTGTTCATCATCTCCATGATCTCGAGCATCACCGTGGCGGCGCGGGAGTCGAGCGCGCCGGTGGGCTCGTCGGCCAAGATGAGCTTCGGGTCGCACACCATGGCCCGGGCCGCGGCCACGCGCTGCTTCTGGCCGCCGGACATCTGGTAGGGGTACTTGGAAAGCACGCCGTCCACGCCGAGACGCGCGGCCATGGCGTTTACCTTGCCGGGAATGCTGCGCGCCGGCTCGCCCTTGATGGTGAGCGCGAGCGAGATGTTCTCGAAGCCGGTGAGGGTGTCCAGCAGGTTGGAGTCCTGGAAGATGAAACCCAAATCGTCGCGGCGGAACTTCGCCAGCTGGCGACGGGACATGCCGGTGATGTCGCGGCCGCCGACGATGATGTGGCCGCTCGTGACGGTGTCGATGGTGGACACGCAGTTCAGCAGCGTGGTCTTGCCCGAGCCCGAGGGGCCCATGATGCCGACGAACTCGCCGGCGGCCACGTCGAAGGAGACGCCGGCCAGGGCATGGGTGACCGAGTCGCGGCTGCCGAAGACCTTCTCGATGGAACGCACCGACAGGATGGGGGAACCCGCAGGCCGCGGGGCCGCCGCATGGACACCGTGGGAAGCGGCGGCAGAGGCGCCGGCACCCTGGGCGACGCGGCCCGCGGCAGCCGAGGAGGCGCCGGGCGCGTAGGCATCGCGCGAGAAGGCGGCGGCCAGGCCGTCAAGGGCGCTGCGGTCGTCGGCCGAAAGCGGCAGGGGCGTGCCCGGATCGGTGGGGTTGGCGCCAAAGGCCGAGGGGGTGGGTTCGGTGTACACTTCAGCCATTAGTGGTAGCTCCTCTCGGTCTTGGGCAGCTGGCGGGCGATGATGGCGCCCACCGCCCCGATGATAGCAACGGCAAGCATAATCTTCCCTGACGTCTTCACAATGGTCCTTTCTCTCGAATGCGCGGCCCGCTCTCCATCCCGCCGGAGATGGCTTCGCGGTATTCCGATTCGCTCAAACAGTCCTCGCTTTGTGGAAATGTCCACTGGACATTTCCAGTCGCTGTGGAACTCGCTCGGTCGGAACACCCCGAACCCGTCTCCTACATTGCGTAGGCTGCGAGCACAATTCCATCCTAGGGAAAGGGGCGCGGCGGCTCCATCGATCGGGCTTACGCTTACCTTACGAACGTGTTAGGTAAGCTCGCCCGCACCATAGGTTCGGGCCCTTACGCGCCGTAGAGTTCTTTGCGGGTGCGGTCGTGGGGGAAGGTGAGGATGACGCGGGTGCCGGTGCCCTCTTCGCTGGCCAGGCCTACGTGCAGGCCCATGGAGGCGCACAAGCTGGCCACCAGGTACAGCCCCATGCCCGTGGCCGATCCGTGGGCGCGGCCGACCTGGCCGGTGAAGCCGCGCTCGAAGACGCGGGGCACGTCGGCGGCGGGAATGCCGCAGCCGTTGTCGCGCACCTCCAGCACCGTGCGGCCCCGCGGGGTGCCGGACTCTTCCTCGCGCGCGGTGAACTCGATGCTCGTAGCGCCGTATTTCGCGGCGTTCACCACCACCTGCCCCAAGATGAACACGAGCCACGGTTCATCGGCCAGCACCGTCATGGTCTCGGGAATGTTGAACGTGGGGAGTGCCCCGCGTTCGATGAGGAAGCGCGTGTTGCGCTTGCACGCCTCGCGAGCTGCCTCGCCCAGGCTCATCTCGCGGATGGCATAGTCGCGCTCCACCGAGGTCGATCGAGCATAGTACAGCGCCTGGTCCACCTGAGCCTCGATGCGCTCGAGCTCGCGGGCGATTTTCGCCGACTGGGTGCTCGGCTCATTGGCGAGCATGAGCTTTATCGCGGCAATGGGCGTCTTCGTCTCGTGGATCCACAACTCGATGTAGCGACGGTAGGCCGCAGCGTCTTCCTGGAGCTTGTCGGTTTCCGCGGCGGCAAGCGAGCTGATGCGGGCCGCGGTTCCGTAGGCAATCTGCCCTTCCAGGAAGGCGGGTTCGGCGACGAGAGCCGGCAGTACGCGGGCTTGCCGCAGCGAGGCGAGCAACCCGCGCAACTCGTGGTAGAAGGCGGCTTTGCGGCGGTAGTCCAGAAAGCCGGCACCCACAGCCAGCAGGGTGAGGATGTCGGCCGCCAGCAGCACGCCCGATGAGTTCACGCCGAGGGCGGGCAGGATGAGCACGAGGCTTACGAGGCTCAGCACCAGCGCCGCCAGCCCCAGCATGTTGTCGCGCACATAGGCGGCGGGCGTGAAGGCGGCGAGGTCTTCGATGGAGAAATCGTCGCCAGCGAGGGAGCAGAGGGGCGGCTGGCTCATACGGCGTACCCCACGCCACGGCGCGTTACGAGGAAGTCGTCGGGCACGCCAAGGGAGGCCAGCGTCTTGCGCAGGCGATTCACATTCACGGTGAGGGTGTTGTCGTCGATGAAGGCATCCGACTCCCACAGCGCGCACATAATCTCGCTGCGCGGCACCACGACGCCCGGATTCCGCATGAGCGTCTGCAGGATGCGCAACTCGTTGCGGGTAAGCTCGGCGGTGCGGTCGCCAAAGGAGACGGTGCCGGCGCCAATGTTCAAGGTGACGCCCTTGTGGCGCATCGTCATATCCGCCGCCGGTCCTGCGCTGCGCCGCAGCAGGGCCTGAATGTGGGCCAGCAGCACGGCAGGGCGGTAGGGTTTGGTCACGTAGTCGTCGGCCCCCAGGTTCATGGCCATCACTTCGTCGAACTCGCTTTCCGAGGAGGTGAGCATGAGAATGGGCACCGAGCTGTTCGCCCGAATGTCGCGGCAGATGGAATGGCCGTCGGCACCGGGCAGCTTCAGGTCGAGCACAATGCAGTCGGGCTCGGCGGCCAGGGCCCGGGCGGCGGTGTCGGCCCAACTTCCTTCGTAGGCTCCCACGGCAAAGCCGGAAAGTTCCAGCACGTGGGCCAGTTCCGTGCGCAGGGCCACGTCGTCTTCGATGATATAGATGCGCTGGGCCATGGCGGCCTCCTCCTTCATCTTGCTCCCCGGCATTTCAGGGGCGATTGCCAGCCTGCCCATTCTACCGCGATGCCCCTGTCGCGGGAACGGCGGCCGCGCACTCTTACAAGAGCGTAAGCGGCCTGCCGGCGATGTTGGTCGAGCCGACCCCTGTTTTTTGCACGAGGTTTGGAGTTATGAGCGTCTTCCAAAAGAAAAGGAGGACGGTTTTACTGAAATTCATTAAATTGTAGAGCCTCGAAGGGCTGTGAGACGCTCATAACTCCAAATCTTGCGCAAATAGGGGAAATCGCGTCAAACGAAGATGGTCATGGATTTCCTCCAAGGTCGAGCAAGTATTAAGTTTTCGCGAGAATTGCTGAAAGTGGGGTAGTATGGTCAGCGCATTTTCAAGCAGCGGTGAGCGTCGTTGGCGGCGCCCCGCGAGGGGCGAAAGGACATATATGAGAGAGATGCCCGCTAACCAGCTGAATCCGCGCATCAAGAACGTGTGGCGCATCAGCGATGCCATCTGGATTGCCATCGTGTTTCTGTGCTGCTTCGCGCCGTTTGCGATCATTGCGGCAGTTGAGCCGTCGGAGACCTGGGCGGGGTTCGTGGCCCTTATGGTGGCCGTGGTCTTCGCGGCGTTGTTCGTGTTCTTCGTCGTGGTGCTGCCGCCCATTCGCTATGCCCGCTGGCGCTACGAGCTGACCGACGACTACCTGGATATCGCCCGGGGCATCTTCTGGCGCAAGCGCTTCATCATCCCGTTCATTCGCGTGCAGAACACCGATACGCGCCAAGGACCGGTGCTGCGGGCCTTCGGGCTGTCCAGCGTCACCGTGGCCACGGCCGCCGGTGAGCACGAGATTCCCGGCCTGGGCAACGAAGAGGCCGACCTGCTGCGCGACCGCGCCGCCGAGCTGGCCCGTCTGGCCCGAGAGGATGTCTAATGGAGGCCCCGATGCAACCGCAGCCCGCGCCTCAGCCTGCAGAAGGCGAGCCGGTGAAGCACCATGTTCATCACAGTTACATGTGGCTCGAGAGCATCCGCACCCTGGTGGTGGTTGCCCTGGCTGTTCTGGTGACGAACTTCTCCACCATCGTCGGGGTCATCGCCGATGGAGGCCTCGACGGCCTCCCTACGGGCCTGGCCCTGGCCCTCGTAGCCGGTGGGTCGCTCCTCGCCATCCTCGTGGTCGTCGGCATTGTGGTGGCCATGCGGGTTGTCAGCTACAAGCACCTGTACTTCATCGTAGGACCCGAGGAGTTCACCCTCTGCTCCGGCGTGTTCAGCAAGAAGCGCGTGCACGTGCCCTACCAGCGTGTGCAGTCCATCGATCAGCGGGCCACGCTGCTCCAGCGCATCTTCGGGGTGTGCACGGTGCTCATCGACACGGCCGGTGGTGCCTCGAACAAGGCCGTCACCGTGCCTTACGTGACCAAGCAGCAGGCAGAATGGCTGCGCGCCGAGCTGTATAACCGCAAGAACCACCTGGCTGCCGTGGCCGCCGGCGCAGTTGGGTCTGCAGCTGCCGGTGCCGCTGTCGGGTCGGGCGCTGTCTCCGCCACGGCGGCTCCGGCCACCGCCAGCCCCGCGGTCTCCCCCGCGCCCGGCATCGCCGCGGGTGCCGCAGCCCCCGGCGCCCCGGCCCCGGTCGGTCAGCCCGCGTTCGGCAACGTGCTCGACATCGGTTCGCAGGCATGGGACGAGGTGGGCGGCCTGTTCGCCGGCGCCGATGTGGACACGGGCCGCGTCACCTACGAGTACGGCCTCACCAACAAGGAGCTCTTCCTCACGGGCCTTTCGGGCTCCACCTCGGCAGGCCTCATCCTTCTCGGTCTGATCGTCGGTCTCTTGCAGCTGGTGGGCAACGCCTTCGAGCTGTTCGGCGATGCGGCGAACAGCGTGGTGGCCAGCGCCGTCAGCTATGCCACCTCCCAGGCCATGGGCGCGGTCGTCGGGCTGGTCGTCGTGCCGTTCATCGTGGTGCTGCTCGTGCTGTGGCTGTTGTCGGCTCTCGGCACCTGCGTGAGCTACGGCGGCTTCAAGGCGCGCCGCCGCGACAACCGCATCGAAGTGGAATACGGCCTGCTCAAGCACAGCTTCCAGGGCCTTGCCGTAGATCGCGTGCAGTCGGTCAGCATCAACCAGACCTTCATTCGCCGTCTGCTCGGCTATTGCGAGATATCCCTGGGCAAGATCGACGCCGCCGAGGGCGAGAGCGCCAACAACAACCAGAACGCCAACGAGCTGCTGAACAAGGGCCTGGTGGTGCACCCCTTCGTGAAGGTCAGCCGCGTGCCGGAGATTTTGGCCGGCCTCATTCCTGAGTTCGCCGACCTGCCCCAGGATTCCATCCCCGTGGCGAAGGTGGCTCTGCGGCGCGCCCTCATTCGCCGCGGTATCGTGCAGGGCGGCGGCTTCTGGTGTGCCGTGGCGGCCGCGGCCCTTGCGGCGGTCACGGCGGCCGTGGGCGCTGCCATCGAGTCGGGAGCGCTGTACCTCGAGAGCGACGACTTGTTCCTTCTGTCCATGGGCTCTGTGGCGGCTATGGGCCTGTTCGCCCTGGCCGCCATCCTCTTCGTCATCGACATCATCGGCGCGGTGCTGTGGGCCCGCGAGTCCAGCTTCGCCTTCAACCGCCGCTTCATGCAGGTGAGCAATGGGGGTCTGTCGCGCACCACCATCAGCTTTCCGCGCCAGAAGATCCAGTTCGGCTGCGCGCGCAGCAACCCGCTGCAGCGCCGTGCTGGCACCCGCACGCTGCTGGCCACCACAGCCGCCGGCCAAGGGGGCACCACCACGACGCTCGTGGACGTGCCGGCGGAAGACGCCGCGGCGTGGCTCGACTGGCTGAAGCCGGGCGGCAACCAGGCCTGCGGCTCGTAGCGCTGCCGGCGAGCAATCAAAAGCGAAACTCACGGGGGCGGTCTCGGGCCGCCCCCGCTGTTTTGCGGCTGAAATATGGTAAAGTACCCGCCATGGCTAAGACAGACGACATATCACCCAAGCCGGGCTTCCTCGAGTTTTTGAAGCCGGGCCGCCGCGACACCGTGTCCGAAGACGAGATCAAGGACATGGTGGCCGACAACGACGAGCTCCTCGACGACGAGAAGCGCATGATCAACGACATCCTCGATCTTGCCGACATGACCGTGCGCGAGATCATGAAGCCCCGCGTGGACATGATCATGGCCGAAGATGTGGAGCCGGCCCGCACCGCTTTGGAGCGCATGCGCGGCACCGGCTACTCCCGCCTGCCGGTGTACCACGAGGAAGTGGACGACGTCATCGGCATTGTGAACTACAAGGACCTCATGGGTCCGCTCATGGACGGTCGCATGGAAGGCCCCGTGTCCGACTACATGTTCGAGCCGCTGTATGTGCCCGAGACCAAGAACGTGCTGGCTCTGCTCTCCGAGCTGCAGGAGGCCCGCATGCAGATGGCCATCGTAGTGGACGAGTACGGCGGCACCGACGGCCTTATCACCATGGAAGACATCGTAGAGGAGATCATCGGCGAGATCGTGGACGAGACCGACCGCGACCGCGAGCTCGTAAGCGCCGTCGGCCCCGACCAGTGGCGCTGCGACGGGCGCTTCCCCGTGGAAGATGCCGTGGAGCTGGGCTGGCCCATGGAGGAGTCCGACGATTACGAGACCGTGGCCGGCTGGCTCATCCACACCCTGGACTTCGTGCCGAAGGTGGGCGACGAGTTTGCTGTGGACGGCTTCTCCTTCAAAGTGGAGAAGATGCGCCGCAGCCGTATCTCGGTCATTCGGGTGCGCAAGATTGCCGACGGAGAATCGAGTTGTGGAGAGGCCTCCTCAACTGACTGACAGCCAATATGCTCACGGGCTTCCAATGCCACCTGCGGGAATATTTCAGCTGGTATTTGTCAAGCGAACAAAACGTGAACGTCGGTTGCCGCCGTTTTTGCCGTTGGGGCCAACTAGGGTAAAATAGCCGAGTCAAAAACAGCATAGCCCTGACTTTTTGCAGCAAATCATCCACCCTAATCCAACACGCTGCTGCCGCTCTCGCGGCTTGTTTTGTGCTGTCGTGAAAGGATGTATGTGGTTACGCAACGGAGAAAATCTCGCGGAAAGGTCGTCGTGCTCACGATGGCTGCTGCGTGCGTGCTCTCCGTCTTCGCGGTGGGCTTCGTCAACTTCGACTGGGCATCTGCCGGTTCCAACGACGCGACGGCCGCTACGTTCGGCTTGGAGCATCAGAGCGCCGAGGATAAAGCTCGCGCCGGCGTGTCCCCCGAGACGGTTGACGACAAATCCGATGCAGAGGTGCTCGCCGTCGAGGACGTTGCCGCCGGGGCCTCGCTGTCCACGGCGTCATCCCGCGACGTGAGCGCCGGTGTTGAGGAGATTGCCGCCGAGGAGGAGGCTGCCCGCGTCGCCGCCGAGGAAGAGGCCCGTCGCGCCGAGGAGCGTGCCATCGCCCGCGCCGACGCCGCCCGTTCCGAGTACTATGCCACGTTTGGCGGCTTGCCCGCCGGCGATGTGGATTTCTCCGTCGGTCGCGAGGCATTCATCGCGGAATGGGCCGAGCGCATCGACAACTACCTGGCCGGCAGCCCCCTTGCGGGTCACGGCTCCACCTTTGCCGAGGCGGCATGGGATGCGGGCATCGACCCCCGCTGGTCGCCAGCTATCTCCAATACGGAGTCCACCCAGGGCCGCGTGTGCTTCAAGGCCCACAATGCCTGGGGGTGGGATCAGACGAACTGGCCCGATTGGGACACGGCCATTCGCGCCCATGTGGCTGGCTTGGCTCGCGGTTACGGCTTCACCATCAGCTACTCCTATGCGCAGCGCTACTGCCCGCCAAATTATGACAACTGGTATAGAGATACGCTCGGCCAGATGCAACTGATCTAAAAGAATGAGAAAATGGCTTCGGCCATTTTCTTATATACAGGAGGAAACGCGATCATGAGCAACGTCATTGTCGTAGGATGCGGGCGTGTGGGCTCGCAGCTGGCGAACATGCTCTCGGACAATGGCAGCAACGTCTGCGTGGTCGACAAGAACGCCGAGGCGTTCTCCAACCTGGGACGCAACTTCAACGGGAGCACCATTCAAGGCGTCGGCTTCGACGAGGACGTGCTGCTGCGCGCCGGCGTCGAGGATTGCGACGTGCTGGCCGCGGTGACCCAGTTCGACAACGCGAACCTTATGTGCGCCGAGGTGGCCAACCACCTGTTCGGCGTGCCCCACGTCATCTCGCGCCTGTACAACCCCGACCACGAGCGCGCCTACATGCAGCTCGGTATCGACTACGTGTGCGGCACGTCGCTTGTGGCCGAAGACGTGTTCAGCAAGATTGTTTCGGGCCATGGCTCGCATATCGACACGTTCGGCGAGTTCGAGGTGCTTCGCTTTACGTTGGATCTGTCGAGCCGCGATAACGCCCGCACCATCCGCGTGTCCGAGCTAGAGCGCGACCACGAGGTGCGCATCATCGCCTTTGAGCGCGCGGACGGGTCGGCCTCGTCCATTCCCACGGTCGATTCGCTGCTCTATGCGGGCGACTCCATTCTTGCCTGCGTGCGCCATGACGTTATCACGCAGTTCTCGCGCTACATTCTGGATTAGGGAGGATCTATGTACATCGTCATTGCCGGCGGCGGAAAGATCGGCTCTTATCTGGCGTCCATTCTTCTGAAAAGCGGCAACGAGGTGGCGGTTATCGAGCAGAAGCTGACGACAGCCGACCGCCTTTCGATGCAGCTGGAAGGGCGTTACCTGGTTATTCACGGAGACGGGTGCGATTCGCGTTACCAGGAAGACGCGGGCATTCGCGGCGCGGATGTGTTCGTGGCTACCACGGGACAGGATGATTCCAACCTCGTGTCGTGCGAGATTGCCCAGCGCGTATTTCATGTGCCGCGCTGCATCGCACGCGTGAACAATCCGAAAAACGAGCGCATCTTCCGCGAGGTGGGTGTCGAATGCGTATCGTCTACCACGCTCATCGCCAACCTGATCGAAGAGGAGGCCCTGCTGGGCTCGGTGTCGGTGGTGTCGTCGCTTACCCACGGCAACGTGGCGCTCGCCGAGGTGGTGGTGCCGCGTATGCGCCATTTCTCCGACGAGGACGGCGTGCTGGTCGAGGAGATCCCGCTGCCCGACAATGCGCTGATCGCAGCGGTCTCAAGCGGTGGCGACGTGGAGGTGGCCAACGCGGAAACGCTGCTGTTTTCCGGCGACAAGGCCATTGTGGTGGCCGATGAGGATGTGCTTGACGACGTGCGCTTGGCGTTCAGGAGCCTGTAGTGTCTGCAGCGGCTCGGAACATGCGTCTGCGCCTGCGCGCTCTGCTCGTTCTGGCGGCGGTGCTCTGCGGCATGCTGGCTTATCCGGCCGATGCATGGGCTGCCGACTACCAATGTTCCCAGGTCGACCTGACGGCCGTTGTGGAGACTGACGGGTCGGCAACCGTTACCGATCAGCGTATCTTCGAGTTCCCCGGCGACGGCGAAGCGCGCGAGACCTTGAAGTGGCTGTATGCCGGTTTTCCGGAAAATGCCGAGGTGAAGGTGAAGCGCGTGCGTCTGGCGCCCGTGGACGATGAGGGCAATGTGGTGGATGAGTGGACGAAGCTGAAGTCCACGACCTTCCAGATTCCCTGGCGCGGCGGCGGCAGGCCCGAGGCCGATGGCTGGGCCTTCGACCGTTTTCAGGATACCCTGTATGCCTTCGTGCAGGATCTGCCCGAAAAGGCCGTGGTGGAAGTCACCTACAAAGTGAGCCATGCGGTGGAGACCTACGACGATGCCGCGGATTTCCAATGGCTTTATGCGCCGCTCGATTACGCCGTCGATCTGCATCAGGTGACGGCCAAGGTGATTCTTCCGGTAGCCGCCAATGCCGCGGTGGAACCCAACGAGAACGTGCTTGCCTGGGGTCATGGCCCCAAAGACGGCACGGTGGAAATCTCCCAGGACGGTTCGATCACCTTTACCGACCCATCCGTGGCGTCAAGTGCCTACGCCGAGGGCCGTGTGATGTTTCCCGTCGGCTGGCTGACCAACCTGAGCGAGGAAGATCGCCTGGCGAACCAGGGGAGTTTGCAGTACCAGTGGACGGCCCAGTACGAGGAGGGCTGGGTCGATCGCGACGCCCATCGGCTCATTATGCGCGACAGCCTGGCCTCGGGATTGATGGGCGCCTGCGCCCTGTTCCTCGTCGTGGCCTTGCTCGTATACGCCCGCTGGGGCCGCGAGCGGCCGCCGTCTTTTACCGACGACTACTGGTGCGAAGTGCCCGACGGAAGTTTGTCGCCGGCGGAGATGGGACGCCTGTGGCGGTGGAACCACGAGAGTCCCGATGATGCCGTGGCCATGGCGCTCGATCTCGTGCGACGCGGTATCGTGGGCGTGCGGTACAAGGCCGGCCGGCCCGCGGCGCTGCTGCTGCCGACGGCAGACCGGCTCGAAGACGACTGCCTCGGCGCAGATGATCGTGCAACGCTTCGGCTGTTAGAGGCGCTGGCCGAGGGGGCCGATCGGTTGACGCTGGCCGACCTGTCGTCCTTCGCGCACCAGCGTCCCCAGGCGTTCTTGGAGGCGGAGCACGCATGGCAGCAGGGGCTGTCTCGCCGCATCGAGGCCTACGGCTTTTTCGACAACGGAAGCCGTCGCGCCCAGCGCGCGATGCTGGTGCTCGCGGCCCTGCTCGCGGTTGCGGCGGTGCTCGCCTTCCTGCGGCTCGGCTGGTTTCCGGCGCTGCTTTCTCTGGCAACGGCGGCGGCCGTGGGAGTGCTGGCGAACTATACCATGCGGCGTTCGGTTCGAGGCAACGAGATAACCGCCCACGCCAAGGCGTTGCGCAACTGGATGCGCGATGGCGGCTGGAGCTTTGCGGCCTGCGGGCTAACGGTAGGCGAACGAGCCGAGCTTGTGCCCTATGGCTACCTGTTCGGCGTGCTGCGCTTCTTGAAGCCCCTCGGGGAAAACGGGCGAGTCCTCGGCACCGATGCCGCCGAGGGCGCCGCGGCCCCCGTCGATGCCGCCGATCAGTTGGCGGAGCTGGCCCCCAAGTTGTCCACTGCCTTCGACGACGCCCTGCGTGTTGCCCACCATCGCGCCGAAGTGCGTGCCTAGTTGGAAGCGAAGAGGCGAACGCATCGTTTCGCCAAGAAAGGAAGCCCCCATGAAAGAGAAGTCCTTCGAACCCGGTTGTGACAACGTCGTGCTCATCGGCATGCCCGGAGCCGGCAAATCTACTCTCGGCATTGTGCTGGCGAAGATCCTGTGCAGGGATTTCGTCGATGCCGACCTGCTCATTCAGCAGTCGTGCGATAAGTCGCTCCAGCGGCTTATCGACACGCTGGGTCCCGATGCCTTCATCGAGATCGAGAACCAGGTGCTCTCGGAGATGAGCTTCGAGCACTCGGTCATCGCCACGGGCGGCTCGGCCGTCTACAGCGATGCGGCCATGGAGCATCTCGGCAAGATAGGCCGCGTGGTGTACCTGAAGATCAGCTTCGACGAGCTGAAGGCGCGCCTGGCCGACTTCTCCGATCGCGGCGTTGTCATGAAGGGCGGTATCGGCATGAGCCTGCGCGACCTGTACGACGAGCGCCTGCCCCTCTACGAGAAGTACGCCGACATCACCGTGGACGTGAACGACCTGTCCATTACCGCCGCCGCCCGCAAAGTAGCTGCCGCGCTGAAGTAGCCTCTCTCGTGCCGAGGCTCGTGGCTGCCGAGCGCTGCGGCGGCGGAGACGGCGGAAGGATTCGGACTGCCAGCAGACCCGTGCCCCCCGGTTACCCAGGGGGCATTTTTCTTGACGAAAAAATTCATATATGACCGAATTAATCCTGGTGGGGGGGGGGGGGCGATTCTATGATAGACTCGTTGGCAAGTAGGAAGAGGCTGGTTTGAGAGAACGAGGAAAGGAGTTGCGTATGCAACTGACCATGAAGAAGATGGGCGCCGCCGCTATCGCTGCCGCCCTGGCGCTGTGCGTTGCGCCTGCCATGGCGATGCTCACTCCGGGCACCGCTCACGCCGCCGGGAAGGCGAGCATCACCAAGCTCTATCACGAGGGCGATCTGGATATCGATGTCATCACGACCAAGGTGACCAAGAAGGAACAGGCGGACGGCAGCCATTGGGCGAGCCTTACCAACTATACCGGCAAGGCCGTGAAGCCGAAGGTCGAGGTGCGCGTGTACGACAAGGATTATGAGGGCAAGCGTACCGAAAAGTACTGGGACGACGAAAAGAAGAAGATCGTGAAGGAAACCTACACGACGAAGTATCGTCCCCTGAAGGTGGTCAACGTTACGGGCAAATCCAGCAAGGAAGCCAAAAAGCTCATCAAGAAGAAGAAGGCCGATGTCACCATCGAGTACAAGAACAACAAGAACATCGGTCGCGCTCAGGTGGTTATCAAGGGCGTGAACAAGTACAAGGGCACTGTGTATCAGACGTTTTCCATTAACGTTCCCCAGGTGAAGACCGTGAAGGTGAAAGCCGCCAAGAAGGCCCTGAACGTTTCCTGGAAGAAGGTCAAGGGCGCGACGCACTATCAGGTGGCCGTGCGCGACAAGGCTGCCGGAGAAACGGTGAAGACCGTGCTGGTGGATGCCAAGAAGAAGTCCGTCAAGATCAAGGGCCTGAAGGCGAAGCGCGCTTACGAAGTGACCGTGCAGGCGTGCGCCAACGGCGTGAAGTCTTCCTATAAGACCACCGAGTCCGTCAAGTACGATCAGAAGTGGGAGACGGTGACCGACGAGTGGGGCGACATGGATGAGAAGCTCGTGTCCTATAAGACGCTGAACTTCACCGGCTCCTACGAGAGCATCGGTACCTACTGGGGCGACGAGTCCCCCGTGAAGGTCAAGAAGACCAAGTAACTTCCATTCCTAACATTGCTTCCTACTTATCGAGGGAGAGGCTGCGGGGGACGCGGCCTCTCTCTTTTTGTGGGCGCGGTGTTGGGCCGAAAGCGAGTGCAGCCGTCACGGGCCGCAGCGGGAAAGCGGGCACGTGCTCCCCGCTAAATCTGATACTCTCCCATAACTTTAGTCGCCTGTAGTGTAGAATACAGGACAAGTTTTTGCGCCGATGGGGATTGGCGCATGGTATCCATGAGGCCGTTTTCCTGCTGCGAATCGAAGAAACTGCACCGCGTGTGCTGATTCGCGCGCAGAAAGACGTGCCCCGACCGGGGAGGCGCGAGGGCCGCGATGGCCGTCCGCTTTCGGAAAGGAAGCATCTATGGATTTTGAGAAGCTGAACCAGATGCTTGTCGACTGGACCGGTGAGATCGACGGGTTTATGTACACGTACATCCTAGTGATCTTGCTCGTGTTCGTCGGCATCTACTTCACGATCCGCACCAAGGGCGTGCAGATTCGCTACATCAAGGACATGTTCACCCAGCTGACCGAGAAGAAGCACGTGGAAGGTGAGAAGTCCATCTCATCGTTCCAGGCTCTCATGGTGTCCACCGCCTCCCGCGTGGGCACGGGCAACATCGCCGGCATCGCCACGGCCGTGGCCACCGGTGGCCCGGGTGCCATCTTCTGGATGTGGCTCATGGCGCTCATCGGCGCGGCTTCGGCCTTCATCGAGTCCACTCTGGCCCAGATCTACAAGATCCGCGGCAAGGAAGGCGAGTTCCGGGGCGGTCCGGCCTACTACATTCAGCAGGGCTTGGGCCAGCGCTGGCTCGGCATTATCTTCGCGTGGGCGCTCATCCTGTGCTTCGCCTTCGGCTTCAACGGCCTGCAGGCCTTCAACATGACCTCGGCCCTTGAGTACTACATCCCCGACTACGCTAGCAACGGCACGGCCATCGGCGTGGGCATCGTGCTCATCGTGTTTACCGCCTTCGTCATTTTCGGCGGTGCGAAGCGCATCTCCATCATCACCTCCATCATTGTGCCCATCATGGCCATTGCCTACATTGTCGTGGCCGTGTGGACCACGGTGGCCAACATCGGTGAGCTGCCGGCCGTGTTCGGCACCATCTTCCAGTCGGCCTTCAACTTCCAGTCCATCGCCGGCGGCTTCGCGGGCTCGGTGGTCATGCTCGGCATCAAGCGCGGCCTGTTCTCCAACGAGGCCGGCATGGGCTCGGCCCCGAACGCCGCCGCCACGGCTTCGGTGTCGCACCCGGTGAAGCAGGGCCTCGTGCAGAGCCTGTCGGTGTACATTGACACGCTGCTCATCTGCACCTGCTCGGCCATGATGGTCATGATCTTCTGGGTGCAGGATCCGGCTTTGGCCGCATCCCTGAACGGCATGCCGCTCGTGCAGATGGCCGTGAACAACTCCATCGGCGAGATCGGTATCCACTTCATCACCTTCGCCATCTTCGCCTTTGCGTTCTCCAGCCTCATCGGCAACTACTTCTACGCCGAGACCAACTTCCGCTACATCTTCAAGCACACGAAGTGGGGCATGGTGGTCTTCCGCGTGCTGTGCCTGGCCGCCATTTTCTACGGCTGCGTGAACAGCTTCGATCTGGCGTGGAACCTGGCCGACATCTTCATGGGCTTCATGGCCATTATCAACCTCGTGGCCATCCTGCTTCTGGGCAAGTGGGCCTTGGCGGCGCTGGACGACTACACCCGTCAGCGCAAGGAGGGCAAAGACCCGGTGTTCTTGGCCTCGAGCGTGCCCGGTATGCCGGCCTGCGAGTGCTGGACTACCGCCGATCTGCCCGATTACGGCGACAACCCGGTGGGAGAGTACATCGAGGAAGCCGCTTCCTTCGAGGTGGAGGGTTTGAAGTAACCTCTGCGCGAGAGAATGACCAGCAGCGAAAGGGCGTCGCTCGAAGGAGCGGCGCCCTTTCTTCGTGGAGGGCCGGGGCGAGCATGCGCGGGCGGCTGCATTTGCTGAGTGCGACGGCTTCGCGTGGCCGCGGGCTCGGCCGGAGCCATCGCGGCTGTTCGCGCACGCGGCCCGGATACGCTGCTACAGCTGGCGGATGCGACGGCGGGCTATCAGGGCGGCGGCCAGGGCGAAGGCACCGGCGGCAGCGGTGAAGCCCATGGTCCAGGGCAGCTCGTCGCCGCTTTGGGGGATGGTCTTGGCGGCCGTGGTGCGCTTGTAGGTGGACGAGGGCGTGGTGGTCGTGGTCTTCGGGGTAGCCGAGGGCGTTGTGGTTGCCGGGCGCTTCACCTCGCGCACGTCGTACACATCGAAGGCCTCCTTGGAGTCGGCGTAGCCCTTATTGGCGGCCAGGGCCATGAGCACGGCGGCCGAAGCGGCTGGCTCGGCGCCCTTCTCCATTCCGTCCAGATCGGCATAGCCGTCGAGGGCCTTGTCGGCATGGGCCGTCAAGTAGCCGAGCGGAGTAGAGTCGTTCGAGGTTTTCAGATCCTTGGAGGGATCGGCCCCGAGGGCCACCAGCGCGGTGGTGGCATAGGCGGTGGCGGGCACGTCTCCGGTCAGTGCCAGGCCGTCGGCCGGCCAGCTGCCGTCGATAAGCTGCGCGTCGTAGAGCGCCTCGCTCGCGCTCACCACGGCGGCGGCCACTGCGTCGTCGTCCTCGGCGTAGGGCATGAGCGCCAGCAGGGCTTGGCTCGTCAGCGGGATGGAATAGGTGTCGGCCTTCTCGCTCGCCCAGAAGAACCCGCCGTCGTCCTGGGCGGCCAGCAGCAGGTCGATCAGGCCTTCAGGGGTCACGCCGCTGATGTTGCGGTACTTGTCGTTGCCGTAAACGGGCAGCAGGTAGACGGCGTCCTCTAGCGTAGGATCGGTGGTCTCGGAGAGCTTTTCCATTTCTACGACGAGGTTGCGGGTCTTGCCGCCTATTTGGGCCTTCGCGCAATCGATGCCGCCGGCTGTGAGCGCCATGATGTAGCGACCGTACTGGCCGAGGGTGAGGCCCGCATCGGATTTCTCGTCCTTGAGGAAGTTCTTGACGAGCGCGTCCACATCGATGTCGGCGCCCTTGCCGAGGGCGTTCAGGGCAATGGCCGCGTCTGCGGTCTTGGCGGAGAGCTTGCCGTCGTCCCCGTCGGCGGAGAAGCGAGCCACGAGCTTCTTCAGAAGCTTGGCCGAGGCCTGCTTGTCGGCGGGAAAGTACTGGTCGACGGCTTCGGTCGGCGCCGTGGAATCGCCGGGGTTGGCGGCACCGGGCGTGCCCTCATCGGCCTGGTCGGGCACAGCGGGAGAGGGGGCGTCGGCACTGGCGGGGTTGTCGGTGTCGGTTGCACCCGCATCGGCGGGGGCGGCAGGAGCGATGGGCGCAGCTTCCGTCTCGGCAGCGGGCGCGTCGGAAGCGGGCTCGGAGGCACTGGCGCTATCGGGGGCGGCTGTCTCGCCGTCGGCCGGGGTGTCGGGGGCCGCAGGGGTTGTCTCTTCGGCTTCCGGGGCATCGCCGCCGACCGCGTCTGACGCGTCCGAGGCGGCCTCGGCCGTCGTTTGGGCGGGGAGGCTTGCGTCGTCACTGCCCCAGGCGGGCGCGAGGGGCATCATTCCCAGGCACAGCGACGCGGAGACGATGCCCGCGAGCAGCTTTCTCCAGGGGGCGGTAGCGGCGCTGCCCGCCGCGGCGCGGCGATGGGCGCGAAGGTACGGATTGGTGTGCGTTTGCATGATGGAGAACCTCGCTTTCTCATCGCTTGGCGGCCGGCGCCTCTCGGGGAAGGCGCAGCCGCAGGGTCGATCATGGCAAGCGACTTCATTCTAAGAAGGGGGCTCTGGCCGCAGAAAAGAAGGCGGGATCCGTCATCTATCGGTTTCCGCCTCAACTTTCTACCGTCAATTTCGCGACCCTCCCTTCACTTTGTTGACGCGGTGATAGTAAGATAAGCGACAACATCATCTAATCCTGCCCGCGAAGCTGGGGCAGCGCGGGGTTCTTGTGCGAAAGGGGAGCGACATGGCGCGCATCGACCGTTCGACGTTGCGATGCGTCGGGCGTGCCGTGCCGGCGGTGGCATTGACGGCGGCTCTGACGGTGGCCGCGGTAGTTTCGGAAGATGCGCGGATCGATCCCGAGCGTTTCTTCGCTGCTGAGCGCAGCGGCTGCATTGTCGATGAGCGGGCTCCCCTGGCCGAGACGCCGGTCTCTGAGGGCGAGGAGCAGGCCGCCGTCGAGCGCGCGACCGATGCCGAGGAACTCGGCTACGTTCCCGGCCAGATTGTCGTGGTGTACGAGGAGGACGCGACGAGCAGCGATCGCCGTGAAGCCGCCGAGGAGCTGGGTGCCGAGGAGGTCGGGCAGACCGTAGAGGTGGAAGCCGGCTCGGTGGTATCGCTGGACATCGCCGAGGATATGACGGTGGATGACGCCGTGCAGGCGGCTCGCGAGTCGTCGGCGGTAAAATACGCGCTGCCAAATTATGTGGCGGAAACCTTTGACGATGTGGTGGCGACCGAGACGTCGTTTACGACGGTGGCCGGCGATGACCGCGTGGCCGACCAGTGGCATCTTCCGTTCGTGAAGGCCCCTCAGGCATGGGAGGCGCTTGCCTCGTGCGGGGAGGCGCTGGAGCCGGTCAAGGTGGCCGTCGTCGATACGGGCGCCTCGCTTTCCCATCCCGACCTGACGGCGGTGGTCAACCGCGATCGCAGCATCGAGGTGGTATGGGCCGACGCGACGTCGCTCGCCTCGTGGACGGGGTTGCCCTTGCGCGGAGACGGCTACACGAACGGCGGCGCGGCAGTGAGCGAGTTCACCAGCCACGGCACCCATGTATCGGGTATCGTGGCCGCTCAGGCTGGCAACGGGGGCGTTCTCGGGGTGGCCAGCGGCGGCGAGACGAGCTACGCCAACGAACTTGTCGACCTGGTGGTCATCGATGCCTTCTCCCTGCTGGCGAGCAACGGGAAGCCCAACGCGACTTTGCAGGACATCGTCTACGCCCTCGACCATGCACGGCAAAGCGAGTGCCGGGTGGTGAATATGAGCTTGGGATTCGTGTCGGACGACGCCGATCTGGCCCAGTTCTTCGACGAGTTGTGCCGCGGACTCACCGAGAAGGACGACATGCTGCTCGTGTGCGCCGCCGGCAACAGCAACGCGCGCACGAAGAACTATCCGGCCGCCTGCGATGCGGCCCTCGGCGTCATCAGCATCTCGGAGCGAACGGCGGTGGGGAGCTCCTCGCTCACGTTCCGCCGTCCGTTTTGGCGCGGCTCCGACGTGCTGCGCTCGTCGTTTTCCAATTACGGAAGCTGGTGCGATGTGTCCGCGCCCGGCGAGAGCATTCTGAGCACCTACGTGCGCAGCGGGGTGACTGACGGCTACGCCACCATGAGCGGAACCTCCATGGCCTCGCCGGTAGTCGCTGGCATAGCCGCCATGGTGCGCGCGGCCCACCCCTCGCTCTCGGCAACGGAGGTGAAGGAGCTGCTGTGCCTGACGGCGACCGATCTGTACAAGGCCGGCAAGGACGAGCAGACCGGTTACGGCGCGGTAGATGCCGAGGCGGCCGTGCAGCGTGCGCTTGCCTTGCGCCAGGGCGCAACCGAGCAGGCCCCGCCCGCTCCCGCTCCCGAAACGAATCCCACCGGCCCCGAGGCCGATGCCGCCCCCGCGCCGCCCGCACCGGAGGTTGAGCCCTCCCCTTCGCCCGCGCCGGAAACCCCCTCTTCTCCCGCGCCTTCCACCCCTGCTCCTGCAACTAAGCGGCCGCAGCAGTCTTCGGAGTCGCAGGCCGGCGCCGCGACCAAGGCGCCAGCGGCCGCGCAGGCCCCGGCTGCCCCTGCGAAGGCATCCAAGCCCACGGTGAAGAAGGCGGCCAGGCCCACGCTCAGGGCCATGAGGAGGGGGTTCAAGGTTTCCTGGAGGAAGGTTTCGGGCAAGGTAAGTGGCTACCAGGTGCAATACGCGCTCGACAAGAAGTTCAAGAAGTCGCCGAAGATAAAGACGCTCTCCAAGGGCAAGAAATCGCTGACGGTGAAGAAGCTGAAGGCGAAGAAGCGCTACTATGTGCGCGTGCGGGCCTATTACAGGCAGGATGGCCAGAAGTACTACGGGAAATGGTCACCGGCGAGATCGGTGGTCACGAAGAAGTAGGCCGCGACTGCGCCCGGCGCCGCGGTTTCGCCTGATTGTCGTTGTGGCGCGTCGTGCTATACTTTCCCGGAACTATGACGAGGGGTGCGATCCGGCAGTACTCGTGCTGCACGCCTGGGGAGGCGGGGGCGCCCAAATAAAGGATCCGAGGGATGCCATGATAGATATTCCGAGTCCGGCCATTGCCATCGTGGGCCGGCATAATTCCGGGAAGACCACGCTCATCGAGCGGCTTATCGCCGAGTTGGTGGCGCGCGGCTTAGATGTGGGCTCCATCAAGCACCACTCCCATCGCGGCTTCGACATCGACCATCCGGGCAAGGATTCCTACCGCCATCGCGCCGCCGGCGCCTCTGAGACCGTTATCGCTGCGCCGGGCCAGGTGGCGCGCGTAAAGACCATCGAGGGCGAGATGGAATGCAGCGATCTGGTGCGCTCTATGCCCGGTCACGACATCGTGGTGGTGGAGGGCTACCGCAAAAGCGGGCTGCCCACCATCGAGATCATGCGCCAAGCCAACGCCGCCGACGCCCACACTGCCGAGGCGCTCTTGGCTGCCGCCCGCGCCGGCGAGCCGCTCGGTGCCGACCATGTGCAGCTTGGCCGTGCCGAGGGGGAGGTGCAGGGCGAAGGGCCTTTCGCTGCCGACGAGCGCGAGAAGATGCCGACGGCCGCCACGGTGGCCGTGGCCACCGATATTCCCGCTGCCCGCGAGGCGGCGGCTCTCTACGGCATTCCGGCCATTGGTTTGGAAGACACGGCGGCTTTGGCCGACTTCCTGACCGAGCACTATGTGCGCCCGCGTGTGTCGGTGGTCATCCAGGCCGGCGGCGAGTCGCGGCGCATGGGCCGCTCCAAGGCCACGGTGCCCTTCGCCGGCCGTCCGCTCATCTGTCGGCTCGTGGAGCGTCTGGCTCCCGTGGCCGACGAGCTTATCATTACCACCAACGAGGCGACCAACCTGGAATTCTTGCATGAGATGTATCCCGATCGGGACATTCGCCTCGTACCTGATGCCTATAACGAGCGCGGGGCGCTCCCGGGCTTGTATACGGCGCTCTCGGCGGCCCGCAATCCCTACGTGGCCGTGGTGGCCTGCGACATGGTGTTCGCCAGCGCGCGCTTGGTGGTGGCCGAGGCGCTGGCTATGCACGAGAGCGGTGCGGATGTGGTAACCCCCCATAACAAGCACGGGTTCGAGCCCTTGCACGCGATGTACCGCCGGGATACTTGCGCGCCGGTCGTGCACCGCCGCACCGAGACCGGCGAGAAGCGCGTGCAGAGCTTCTTCTCCGATCCCGAGATCACTGTGCTTCCCTTTGCTCAGGAACGCGTGTTGGAGGTGGAGCCCCGCGGCGGCTGCTTCATCAACGCCAACACCCCCGAGGATCTGGCGCGTATCGAGGAATCCTATTTGGGAGAGTAACCGAGAGGACGAGATTCCATGCCCAACTTGAACGACATCATGGAGATGATGGACGCTTTGGAAACCAAGGCGGTTGTTTCCATTCCCACCCGCTGCGTGGCCGTCCGCAACCGCCATTCCACCTGCCAGAAGTGCATCGACGCCTGTCTGGCCGATGCCATCCACATCGAGAAGAACGAGCTCGAGATAGACGCCGGCGCCTGTGTGGCCTGCGGGGCGTGCATTGCCGTATGCCCCACCAGCGCCCTCATATCGGTGGACCCTATGGAAGAGGAACTGGCCGCCGCCGTGGCCGCCACTACTCCCGCTGCCGACGGAGCGACGGTTATCGCCTGCGCCCGCAAAGCGGCCCGCCAGGTGGGCGACCCCGACAAGTACGCGGTGGTGCCGTGCCTTGCGCGCATGGACGAGCGCCTCGTTGTGGAGCTGGCGGCCCGCGGCGTCGTCGATATTCAGCTAGTGGATGGCGTGTGCGCCACCTGCAAGTACCGCGGGGCCGTGCCGGCCATCGACGACACCGTGGCCTCGGCTCGCGAGCTTCTGGGCGCCGTGGGCTCCGACACCGTTATCACCCGCACTTCCGAGTTTCCCGAAGCCGTGCGCGTGGCCGACCTGCAGAAGGCCGTAGGTGCCGCACGCCGCGAGTTCTTCACGTCCACGGGCCACTATGCCAAAGACGTGGCGAAGTCGGCGGCCGAGAAGATGGTGAACGAGAAGCTCAAGCAGCTGAAGCTGCAGAAGGAGGAGCAGTCGCTGCGCGATAAGCTCGGCGTGAAGAACGGCGCGGGAAAGATGCCCACCATCGACGCCGAGCGCAACATGGAGATTCTAGATGCGCTGGCCCGCATTGGCGAGCCGGTGGAAGAGGAGATGTTCACCCGCATCTTCGGCGACGTGGAAGTGGACGTGGAAAAGTGTTCTGGCTGCGGCATGTGCGTGATGTTCTGCCCCACCGACGCTTTGCGCAAGAGCTTGGACGTGCACCCCGACAAAGCCCGCGCGTACATGGAGTTCTCCATGGCCGAGTGCACTCAGTGCAACCTGTGCGCCGACGCTTGTCTGAAGAAGTGCATCGAGGTAGTGCCCGTGGTGTCCCTGGCCGAGCTGTTCGACTTCGAGCCGCGCCTCGTGGAAATCTCGGCCTCTAAGAGCGGCAACAAGCTTTTTAACCGAAATAAGTAGGCGGAGCATGCCGACCATGCTATACTCTGCAACACTTTCAGTACTTTAGTACGGTAGAGTCATAAAGTGAAGGGACGACGCAGTCCCGAGAGAGCCGGGGGCATGTCCCCCGCCGATGCGATAGGGGAGGAACCTATGAAGAAGATGACGAAACTGGCGGCCATGGCTGCTGCCCTGTGCCTGGGCGCGGCGCTTCTGGCCGGTTGCGCCGGTGCGGCCGACAACGGCGCGGCCGATAATGGCGCCGACAACGGTGCCGCGGCCAATCCCGAGGCCACCACGCTTATTGTGGGCCTCGATAACGCCTACCCGCCCTACGGCTTCATCGGAGACGACGGCAACCTGACCGGCTTCGATATCGACCTGGCCACCGAGGTGGCCAAGCGCAACGGCTGGAACCTTGAGCTGGAGGCCATCGACTGGGATGCCAAGGACGCGCTCTTGGGCCAGGGCACCATCAACTGCATCTGGAACGGATTTACCATGGAGGGCCGCGAGGGCAAGTACGCCTTCTCGAAGCCCTACATGCACAACGAGCAGGTCGTGGTGGTGAAGAAGGACTCCGGCATTAGCAAGCTGGAGGATCTGGCCGACAAGAACGTCATGACCCAGGCCGACTCTGCCGCTCTGGACGTGCTCGAGGGCGATCAGAAGGCCCTGGCCGACACCTTTGCCGGCGGCAAGGCTCAGACCATCGGCGACTACAACAACGCTTTCATGCAGCTGGAGTCCGGTGCCGTGGATGCCGTGGCCTGCGACCTGTCCATTGCCGACTACCAGATGGCCGCCAAGCCGGACATGTTCGTGAAGCTGGAGCCCCTGTCCACCGAGAACTACGCCGTGGGCTTCGCGAAGGACGGCGACACCGCCATGGTGGACGCCGTGAACAAGACCTTGAAGGAGATGTACGACGACGGCACCATCGCCCAGCTGTGCGAGAAGTGGGGCGAGTACGGTATCACCATCGACAACTGGGTTCTTGTTGATTAATGGCTTCTGCCATTAATCAACGCCGATGCTGCGGTTCCGACAGGCACCTGCCTCTACGCTTCAAGGCTTTCCTTCGCGGCACGAAGGCCGCTCAGCCGCCTTTCAGCGCAGATCCAGGCACCTGTCGCAACCTCGCTGACTTCCTTGGGCATACCCCGAGAGTCGGGAAAGTAAATGTATAGGGAGGGCGAAGTCCTGACGGGCTTCGCCCTCCGTGGCGCTGGGGTGCGGTATCATGGGCCCCGGGTGTAGGCCGGACGGCTAGAGAGGAAGTGGAGAGGCGTGGAATTTCCCGTTATGATGGGCATTCTCATGGAAGGCTTCGGGCTGACGGCCCAAATCTTCGTCATTACGCTCGTGGGGTCGCTGCCCCTCGGCATTGTGGTGGCCCTGGCCCGCATGAGCCGGTTCAAGCCCTTGGCCTGGCTCGCCCAGCTCTACATTTCCATCCTGCGCGGCACGCCGCTCATGCTGCAGCTCATGGCCATCATGTTCGGCCCCTACTATTTGCTCGGCCTGAACATGGGCAGCGATTGGAAGTTCTGGGCCTGCGCCATCGGCTTCATCCTTAACTATGCGGCTTACTTCGCGGAAATCTACCGCTCGGGCATCCAGTCCATTCCCCGCGGCCAGTACGAGGCGGCCACGGTGCTGGGCTATTCCAAGGCCCAGACCTTCATGAAGATTGTGCTGCCCCAGGTCATCAAGCGCATCCTGCCGGCCATGGGCAACGAGATCATCACCCTGGTGAAGGACACGTCCCTGGCCTTCGTGCTCGGCATCATGGAGATGTTCTCGGCGGCCAAGGCGCTCGCGGCCAGCGAGGTGTCCATGGTGCCCTATGCCATTGCGGCGCTCGTCTACTGGGCGTTCTGTCTCATCATCGAATTCATCCTGAACCGCGTCGAGAAGCGTCTCGACTACTATCACGACTAAGGGGGCGCCCATGACGAACACGGTTGTTGAGCTCGCGCACGCCAAGAAGGCCTTTGGGGATAACGAGGTTCTGAAGGACATTTCGCTCACAGTGAACAAGGGCGACGTGCTGGCGGTCATCGGGCCGTCGGGCGGCGGCAAGTCGACGCTTCTGCGCTGCATGGCGCTGCTGGAGACCCTTGACGCGGGAAGCCTGGCCTACGGCGATCTGGTCGTGTGCTCCGAGGGTGCCGGCGGACGCGCCGTGTACGGAGATGCGGCCACTATCGCCCGGGCGAAGACCCGCTATGGCCTGGTGTTCCAGAACTTCAACCTGTTCCCGCACTATACAGTGCTGCAAAACGTCACCGATGCGCTCATCTGCGTGCAGAAGATGCCGAAGGACGAGGCTCTGGCTCGCGGCCGCGAGCTTTTGGCGCGCATGGGGCTTGCCGGCAAGGAGTCCATGGTGCCCTGTGATCTGTCGGGAGGCCAGCAGCAGCGTGTGGCCATCGCCCGGGCCCTGGCTATGAATCCCGACGTGCTCTTCTTCGACGAGCCCACGAGCGCCCTGGACCCGGAGCTCACGCGCGAGGTGCTGAAAGTCATCCGCGATTTGGCCGCTGAGCATATGACCATGGTCATCGTCACCCACGAGATGGGCTTCGCCCGCGATGTGGCCGACCAGATCATCTTCATGGATGGCGGCGTCATTGTGGAGCAGGGGCCGGCCGACGAGGTTATCGACAATCCCCGGCACGACCGAACCCGGGCCTTCTTGGCGAACTACGATCGCGACTAGCATTGCCCCATGACCGTCACGTTCTATATCACACGTCACGGGGAAACTCAGTTCAACGTCGAGAATCGCGTGCAGGGTTGGTGCGATTCGCCGCTGACGGCCAAGGGTATCTACGATGCCTATAAGTTGGGGCAAGGGCTTGCGGGCGTTGATTTCGTCGGCGCGTGCACAAGCGATGCCGGCCGCGCCAAAGACACGCTCGCCATTGCACTGGAAGCGCGTCTGAACGAGCGCGAGCGTCTGTACCACGGGCTGCCGATACCGAAGGAGCAAGTGCGGGCCGAGGAGGCGTCGGCCCTGCTCGAGGCAGGCATGCTCGGTCACGAGGAGTACGCCGAGGCCGTCATCGGCCTTCTTCGCTCCCGCGGCTGCCTGGCGCCTCGATCCTCCGTTCCCGACAGTGGCGAGGTGGGCTCGGCAGCCGCACGACTGCTTGCCGCCGCAGAGGCGTGGCGACCGCCGATTGACGAGCTGAGCCGCATCGAGTACCCGGCATTCGATGTGGGTGCCCGGGCTTTGGATGGGCACGCGGAGCGTCCTATTCCCGTGCGCTGCGACGAGTCCTTGCGCGAATGGTGCTTCGGCGATTTGGAAGGCGAGTCGTCACGGCGACTGCGGAACCGCTTGTTCGACCTGTTCGGCGATGACATTCCGCGCGAGGATCAAAACGAGCGGCTCAATGAGATAGCCGACTACCTCCATGCGACAGATGCGGCCGGACGCGCCGAGGATTTCGCCGCCATTGCCGCACGGGTGAGGGGCTTTCTCGAAGAGTGCGGCCGGTCGGTTGACCGACGCGGTGGCGGCAACGTGCTCGTGGTGACCCACGCGATGTTCATTCGCGCCCTCGTGTTTCTGTTCGCGCGCGATCGGGTACGCACGCCGGCGAAGATCGCGAACGCCTCGGTGACGAAGGTGCGCTGGGACGACGGCGCGGTAACGGTGGAGGCAATCGGGGATGTGACGCACTTGGGGTCGCGTCGTGGGTGACGGGCGGCTCATCCCCGAGGGGTACACCAATTGGTGTATCTCCGTGACGCAAGCGTGACGATGGGTTGCCAGCATGGTGGATTTGCGCAGGGGCGTGCTAAGGTTTGCGACAGCTCAAAGCACTATCCCCTCTGCAAAGGAGAGACCCATGACTGACATGAACGGCACTCCTGTTCCCGACGGGAGCACCCCCGGGCCGGACCAGCCGACGGCGCCGCAGCCCCTTCAGCCGACGCAGCCGACGGCCCCCGTGCCGCCCCAGAACACCTATCAGCCCTACGGCGGCCAGGCTCAGGCCCATGCTGCGGGTCAGCATGCCTACGGGCAGCAGCCTCCCTATGGCGCTCAGCAGACCTACGAGGCCGAGCCGGTGTCGGTGCACCCGCAGCATGGCGGCCAGAAGAGCTCGGGCGGCAAGACCTTCCTCATTGCCTTCGCAGGCGCGCTTGTGGCCTGCGTGCTTGCCTTCGGGGTATGGGGCGTGGCCAATGCCATGGGCGGCATCGGCAAGACCGAGACTGTGACCGACCCCGTGACCGGCCAGCAGACCGTTATCGCTCCGAGCGAGGATGCCACGCTGGCCGAGACGGTTTCGGCGAAGTGCCTGCCTTCCGTGGTGGCCATCGATGTGTATGCCGCGCCGCAGCAGGGCAGCATGGGCGGTTGGGCCGAGCTGTTCGGCTACGATTACGGCTACGGTACCGATCAGGGCCAGGACGGCCAGGAGCTGGAAATGTTCTCCCAGGGTTCTGGCGTGGTGCTGACCGAGGACGGATACATCATCACCAACAACCATGTGGTGGAAGGCGGCAGCGCCTATAAGGTGACCGTGGGCGGCAACACCTACGACGCCGAGCTGGTGGGCACCGATCCCTCCTCCGACGTGGCTGTGCTGAAGGCCAAGGACGCCAAGGGCCTTACCGTGATGGAGGTGGGCGATTCCGACAACCTCACCATCGGCGAGTGGGTCATGACCCTCGGCTCCCCCTTCGGCCTTGAGCAGTCGGTGGCCACGGGCATCGTGAGCGCCACGAGCCGTTCCCAGATCATGGATGCCCAGGAGTCCGTGCAGTCCGGCGGTTCCGGTGAGATTACCATCTACCCGAACATGATCCAGACCGACGCGGCCATCAACCCCGGTAACTCCGGCGGCGCGCTTGTGGACGCCGAGGGCAAGCTCATCGGCATCAACACGCTCATCACTTCCTATTCCGGCAACTACTCCGGCGTCGGTTTCGCCATTCCCGTGAACTACGCCATCAACCTGGCGCAGCAGATCATCGCCGGTGAGACGCCCACCCATGCGCAGCTCGGCGTGAGCCTGTCCAGCGTGAACGCCCAGTCTGCCAAGCGCTACGGCCTGTCGGTAGACACCGGCGCCTACGTGGCCGGCGTGGCCGAGGGCTCCGGTGCCGCGGCCGCGGGCATCGTGCCCGGCGACATCATCACCGCCTTCGACGGTCAGCCGGTGGAATCGGCCTCCGACCTCATGCTGGATGTGCGTACCAAGAACCCCGGCGATACGGTGACGCTTACGGTGAACTCCGGCGGCCAGAGCAAGGACGTGCAGGTGACGCTCGGCGATGATGCTGCCAGCCAGCAGCAGAAGGCCGAAACCCAGCAGGAGTCCATGGACGAGTTTCAGCAGGGCGGCCGCGGCGGCATGAGCCTCGAGGACATGTTGCGCCTGTACGACCAGCACCAGCAGAAGAACGCTGCGTAAAGCTGGCATCCCAGCCCTTCTTGAGCTCGCGTCTCTCTACCAGCCTCTGATGCAGCTCGGGTAAGACGCGGCCCCCTCCGCTAGTGGAGGGGGCCGTTTGTTTTGTCTGATTTGGCTTGCTGACGCTTTGGCAGGCATACACATCGGGTAATATGTATCCGTTTAGATAGAACCTGCCGACGAAGGGATTGGCTCGATGGCGAACGAATACAAGTACGATCGCGTTCTGCTGAAGTTGTCCGGCGAGGCGCTGGCTGGCGATCTCGGTTACGGAATCGACCCGAAGGTCGTCGATGACCTGGCTGAGGAGATTGCCGAGATCGTGCATGACGGCGTGCAGCTGGCGGTGGTTATCGGCGGCGGCAACATTTTCCGCGGCTTGGCCGGCTCGGCCGAGGGCATGGACCGTGCTCAGGCCGACTACATCGGCATGCTGGCCACGGTGATGAACGCGCTCGCCCTGCAGGATGCCTTCGAGCGCCACGGCATTTTCTCCCGCGTGCAGAGCGCCATCAACATGCAGGAAGTGTCCGAGCCCTACATCCGCCGCCGCGCCGTGCGCCACCTGGAGAAGGGCCGCGTGGTCATTCTGGCTGCCGGCACGGGTAACCCCTACTTCACCACCGACACCACGGCCGCCCTGCGTGCTTGCGAGTTGGACGTGGACTGCGTTATGAAGGCCACCAAGGTGGACGGCGTGTACGACGCCGATCCGAAGACGCACCCCGACGCGCATCGTTTCGACCGCATCAGCTACATGGACGTGCTCAGCCGCGGCCTGAACGTAATGGATGCCACGGCCACGTCGCTGTGCATGGACAACGACGTGCCCATGATCGTGTTCGACCTGACTAAGCCCGGCAACATCAAGGCAGCCCTTCAGGGTGAGCCGGTGGGCACGGTCGTCGAGTAGCATGTGCGGGCGCCGGCGTCGGGCCGGCTTGTTGCTTGTATCCGAGAGCCCGCGGGCTCTGTTCCTAAAGAGGGAGGAAACCCCAATGGCAGATATTGATGAGATTCTCATGGGCGCCGAGGAGCGCATGGAGAAGGCCGTGGCGGCCTTGAAGGACAACTTCGCCGGCGTGCGCACCGGCCGCGCCAACGCCATGGTGCTCGACCGCATCAAGGTGGACTACTACGGCGTGCCCACCCCGGTGAACCAGATGGCCGGTGTGAAGACCCCCGAGGCGCATCTGCTGGTTATCGAGCCCTGGGATAAGGGCGTGCTGCGTGCTATCGAGCAGGCTATCCTGGAGAGCGATCTGGGCGTGACGCCGAACAACGACGGCAACGTCATCCGCCTGCCGTTCCCGAGCCTGACCGAGGAGCGCCGCCGCGATTTGGTGAAGCAGTGCAAGACGTTCGCCGAGGAGGCCCGCGTGGCCGTGCGCAACGCTCGCCGCGATGCGAACTCCGCTGTGGAGAAGGCCGTGAAGAACGACAATCTTCCCGAGGACGAGTCCAAGCGCGCTGAGGCCGAGGTTCAGAAGATGACCGACAAGTTCGTCGCCGAGATCGACGAGGTGCTGAAGAAGAAGGAAGCCGAGGTCATGGAGATCTAATTGGTTCCGCCGTTGCTAACGCAACGACGGGAACGCCGACGCTGCGGTTCCGACAGGCACCCGGCCTTGCGCTTCAGGGCGTGCCTTCGCGGCACGAAGGCCGCTCAGCCGCCCTTCAGCGCAATTCCAGGCACCTGTCGCAACCTCCGCTGGCCTCCTTGGGCGAACCTGCGAGAAATGATATGGTTAAAAGTTTGGATTACATATTCCCGGATCCGCCGGCGGGGCTCGACCCCGCCGCGCTCGATCGCACGCGGGTGCCCGAGTCGGTGGCCGTCATCATGGACGGCAACGGTCGCTGGGCGAAGAAGCGCGCGCTCAATCGCCTGCGCGGCCACAAGGCCGGCATCGAGGCAGTGCGCGAGACCATTCGCTGCGCATCCGATCTGGGTGTGCGGTACTTGACCATCTACTCCTTCTCCACCGAGAACTGGAAGCGGCCCGAAGACGAGGTCGTGGGGCTCATGGATCTGTTCGCCAAGACCATGCTGGCCGAGGTGGACGGGCTCCATGCCGAGGGTGTGCGCGTGCGCACCATCGGCGACCTGTCGCCGTTGCCCGCAGAGACGCGCGAGGCCTTCGACGCCGCATGGGAGAAGACCCGCGACAACGAGGGAATGACCCTGGTGGTGGCCGTGAACTACGGCGGTCGCCAGGAGATCTTGCGGGCCACGGCCGCCTGCATGCGCGAGGCGGCGCTTATGGCCGAGGAGACCGGCGAGGTGCTGGAGCCTACCGAGGAGATGTTCGAGCGCGGGCTGTACACTTGCGGTATGCCCGATCCCGATCTGGTTATTCGCACCTCGGGCGAGATGCGCGTGTCGAATTTCCTGCTGTGGCAGATCGCCTATAGCGAGTTTGTGGTAACCGATACGCTGTGGCCCGATTTCGATCGCTACGAGTTTCTGCGCTGCCTGCTGGAGTACCAGGGGCGCAATCGCCGGTTTGGCGGGGTGGCCTAAATGCGCGGTGGCATCTCGGAAGACGAGAAGAAGAGCCGCGCCCGGGCGGCTCGCGAGCGTCTGCGCCAGAGCGCGCCGCGCCGCAAGCGCTCGGAAGGCTGCGAGAGCAATGAGACAGGCGAGCGCATCGGCTTCGGCCTTCTATCCGAGGAGGACGAGGAGCGCGAGCTGCCGCCTTTGGTGTGCGACCCCGATACAGCGCCCCCCGGACCGCCCTGGCACTACGATTTGACCGACGAGGAGGCCCAGGCGCGCCAGGAGAAGCGCGAGGAGCGCCAGGAGAAGCGCGATCAGCTGAAGCAGAGGGCGCTCGACAAGACGCCCGAGAAGCTGCGCAACCCCTCCGACCTGCAGGTGCGCTTTCGCACCGGCGCGGTGTACACGGCGGTGACCATCGTGTGTGTGCTGGCGGGCAACGTACCTATGCTGCTCATGATCATGGCCGTGGCCGGCATCTGTGCGGGGGAGTTCTTCTACATGCTGCGCTCCGACGCGAAGCTGCCCAACGAGATGCTCGGCATCATCGCGGCGGTGCTGTATCCGCCGAGCGTGTACCTCGGCGGCCTCATCGGCGCCATGCTCGTGAGCCTGGCTCTCTTGCTGGCGTTGCTCGTGTGGTACGTGTTCTGGCTGAAGGCCCGTATCCCCGATGTGGGCGTGAGCTTCTTCGGGGCTGCGTATACGGGGCTTCTGCTGTGCGGTCTCATCGTTATCCGCGCGTCGCTGCCCGCGCCGTGGGGCGGTGTCGTGGTGCTGCTGCTGTTCCTCAGCGTGTGGGCCAACGACGCGTTCGCCTACCTGGTGGGCAGCAAAATCGGTCGCCATAAGCTGGCGCCGCGCACGAGCCCCAAGAAGAGCTGGGAGGGCTTCTTCGCCGGGTTGGTGGGCTCGGTGCTGTTCTGGTGTGCCATTTCCTTTGTGCCGGGGGTGACCATGACGCTTGTGCAGGCGATCGCCTTCGGCGTGGTCGCCGGCTGCATGGGCGTTTTGGGCGATCTGGCCGAGAGCCGCATCAAGCGCAACTCCGGATTCAAGGACTCGGGCACCATCATGCCCGGCCACGGCGGTCTGCTCGATCGGAGCGACTCGCTGTTCCTCACCTCCATTACCGCCGCCATCCTCATGGTGGCTGGCGGCTGCATTCCCTACACCCTCTTCTAGGGCGAGCGGGCGCAGCCCGCTTCCACCGAGCGGAAAGGCATTCTCATGGCTAAGCGTCGCATTGTCGTCTTGGGATCGACGGGATCTATCGGCACCCAGACCTTGGATGTGGTGCGCCGGCATGGCGACCAGCTGGAGATCGTGGGCCTGGCCGTGAACGGAAGCGTGGATGCGCTGCTGGCCCAGGCCCGGGAGTTCGGCGTGCGCCACTTGGCCGTGGGCGATGCCGCCCTTGCCGACGATCCCCGTTGCGATGAGGCCCGCTCGCTTGTATGCCACCTGCTGCAGGCGCCTGAAGACGCGGCTGCGTTCGGGAACGGGGAGGCGAGCGAGCCGACCTTTGGCGTGGGGCCCGAGGCCGTGGCTGCCTTGGCCCAGCTGCCCGAGGCCGACGTGGTGGTGAATGCGCTGGTGGGCGCGGCTGGCTTGCGGGCGAGCTACGATGCGCTGGCTGCCGGCAAGGTGCTGGCGCTTGCCAATAAGGAGTCGCTCGTGGTGGGCGGCGATCTCATCATGCCGCTGGCGGCTGAGGTCGATGCGCAACGTCGGGCTGCGGGCATGGCTCCGGCCACGGGGCCGGCAGGTGCGCTCATGCCCATCGATTCGGAGCATGGGGCCATCTACCAGTGCCTGCTGGGGGAGAATCCCCACGAAGTGGCGAAGCTGTGGGTGACTGCCTCGGGCGGCCCCTTCCGAGGGAAGACCTGCGACGAGTTGACGGCCATCACGCCGGCTCAGGCTTTGGCCCATCCCACCTGGAACATGGGGGCGAAGATCTCCATCGACTCCTCCACGCTCATGAACAAGGGCCTGGAGGTGATCGAGGCGCACCACCTGTTCGCCATGCCCTACGACAAGATCGAGGTGGTGGTGCAGCCCCAAAGCGCCATCCATTCCATGGTGGAGTTCGCCGATGGCTCGGTGAAGGCCCACTTGGGCACAACCGATATGCGCATCCCCATTCAATTCGCCCTCTCCTATCCCGATCGGTGGGAGGCTCCGGTGCCCCCGCTCGATTTCCGCACGCTGGGCACCTTGGAGTTCGCGGCGCCCGACACCGATACCTTCCATTGCCTGGCGCTCGCCCGCCATGCGGGCGAGGTGGGGGGCACCTTGCCCGCAGTGATGAACGCCGCCAATGAAATTGCCGTGGCCTCCTTTCTCGCGGAGCGGATCGGATACTTGGACATTGCGGCCTGCGTCGAGGCTGCCATGGACGCCCACGAACGCGCGGGCGTCCAGGTGGTGGAGTCGCTCGAGCAGCTCGAGGCTATCGACGCGTGGGCCCGCCAGACTGCTCGCGCTTGGTGCGCAGGGCGCGTAGGCCGAGCATAGCGGCGAGGCTCGCCGCAGCCGCCCCGCCTAGGCCGAGGAGCAGGATGCCCAGCACGTCACCGGTTTGGGCGAGCGGGCGCACGAGCGAGGTGGTACGCTCGCGCTCGGCGGGGACGCTCGGTTCGACGTCCTCCTCCTCGGCCGGTTCGTCGTCGGGCTCGGGTGCCTCAGGCGTCTCGGGCTCCTCGTAGCTGCCGGTCGGCGGCAGTGGGAAGTCGGGGTGTCCGTAGGTGACCGTCTGCCCCTCGTCTTCGATATCGGCATGGGCGGCTACTTCCACCTCGTTGTGGTACAGCGTTTCGAAGACGACGAGGCTTGCGCCCTCTAGATTCAGGCCGGGGATCGTGATCTCCATATCTACGGAGCCGCTTGGCTCTTCGGGCGTGAAGACGTGCTCGACCGAGACGGGTTGCCCTTCGACAGCGAACGGCTCGCCGGTAGTCTTGTCCATGAGCACAGCGACCATACGGTACTCGAAGCCGGGGGTCAGTCCCTGGTAGGTGACGGTGTCGATGATGGTTACCTCTTCCGCCGGCACACCCTCGTGGGTGCCGCTCACGCTGTCCTTGGCAAGCGTTTCGATGGCGATGGGGTTGACGGTGACCGTCTGTCGCAGATCGTTGATGTCGCGATGCGCGGCTTCCTCCACATCCCCGCGCCAGAGGGTCTCGAAGACAACCAGCTCGGTGGCTTCGGCAACCTCCGAAGCGTCGAAGGCAAGCGGTACGTTTACGTAGCCGTGGTCGTCTTCGGGGCTGAACTCCACCGTGTTGGCGACTGGTTCGCCCCGGGAGAGGAACGGCTCGCCGGTGGCCTTGTCCATGAGCACGGCGTCGAGCCGATAGGTCGCACCCGGCTCCAGGCCCGAGTAGGTGACGCGGTCGATGATGGCCGTCTCACTGTCGGCGTTGATGTCGGCATCGTACCGGTTGCCCGAGACGCCGTCGTAGGCATCGGTGGCGATGACGGGCTTGCCGACAATGGAGTTGTTCAACGTACCCAGGTCGATGGTGATCTTGTCATCGGTATCGCCAACGACGATCTCGTCGCGGATCATCTGGAAGATGGCGTTGGCGGGGCAGCGCAGCTCTTCCAGCTCGTAGGTGTCGAAGGGCAGCGCTCCCATGCCGTCGTTTACCGCCACGGGCGTTCCGTCGGCATGCAGACCGAACCAGACGCCGGCGCTTGCATCGAGCGCATCGGTGTCGAGGGTAAGCGGCATGCGGAAGCTGCCGTCCTCGGCGCGGAACTGAGCATCGTTGCCGTTGGTGTTTGCCGAATGGGGGCGTGCGACCGTCGACTCCGTCGAGGCGAGACCGTTCTTGTCGGTGACGATGACGTGCCACTCGCCGGTGGTCTTGGAAGTGAGCTTGAAGGGGATGCCCGCCAGCTTGGAGCCGCCGTCGACGCGCTTGAGGAACTTCATGTCCGACCGCATGACCTGGTCGGTGATGCGGTCGCCGCCTTCTTCGGCGTTAAAGGAGCTCACGGTCTCGCTCGTGCCTCCGTCGTCGCTGATGTGACGCACGTGCAGCGTCTCGTCTAGACGGTAGCCTTCGGGGGCCTTGACCTCCTGGATGGTGTAGGTGCCCAGCGGCATCGAGAGACGTCCGTCGCTCAGCTTGTAGAAATCGGGGCCACTGACCTTGTAGGGCAGCTCCGTCTGCTTGCCGGATGCGTCGACATGCACGAAGCTCCCCTCGGCGTTTGCGAGCGAGAAGGCGCCCGTATCATCGGTGCGTACCACCCAGCTGGCTCGAGGCGTGCGCTGGGCTACGGCATCGGCGGAGGCGCCCTCTACATCGTAGTAGTTGATGCGATAGTGGGCATCGCCCAAGGTGGCGCCGCCCTGGGCCGCTGCATCGCCGGACTGGGCGTCCTTCTTTTGGAGGAGGATGTCGATGGGGTTCAGCCTGGCCGGATCGAAGACGGCATTGCCGCCCACGCGCGTCACCTTGCCCGCCGCGACGGTAACCGGGTAAATGGTCGGGTCGGTGCCGTAGCCCTTGAGGGGGCGCTTCGTCTCCTTCACCCAGTAGGAGCCGAGCGGCATCTGATCGAGGCGTCCGTAGCCGTCGCCGTTCTCGTCAAGTGCCGTGGTTAGGGTGTCGTAGAGCGCGGTGCAGCCAGCGTCCGTGTAGACGCCATAGGTGGCGCCTTCCAGGCGATAGCACGGGTTGTTCGCGGTAAGCGCGGGGTTGTTGGATAGCTTGAGCAAGTCAATGGAGCCGGTCTGCGGCTCATCGGCGAAGGTGATCATGTGGGGCTTCTCCTTGTCGGAGGACGGATCGATGGATACCGGCTCGATGGCGTTGCTCAGGTGATAGCCCTTCGGTGCGAACAGCTCGACGACGTGGTAGTTGCCGGCGTCGATGCCCTCGACCACGGCGCTCGAGCCATCCTCCTTCGTCGTGAAGACGAAGCTCGCGTTCTCGCGGGCCCAGTTGCGGGCGTCGCGCCAGGTTTCCCATGCGCCTTCCTGAGCCTGGGTGAGCGCCGCCTGGGCCTCGCTTTTCTTGGCGAAAGCCGCGAAGACGGCGTTTTTGAACGAGTAGCGATCGTTGCCCGCGGTCAGGGTCGGGTTGGTCGATTCCTTGGTCAGCTGGGCGGCGCCGGTGTCGGGGGGTGCCACGAGCAGGTATCCCACGACGTCCTGAAAGGTCTGGCCGGTGGTGGCGGACTTGGCATCGAATTTGTAGTAGAACTTGCACCAGCCCTCGTACTTCGACTGAGAACCGCGGTAGGTGCCCTTGTACACAATGTAGTTGTCACCGCTGTGGTTTGCCATAAGGGGGCCGCTGCCGTTGGTGACGCCGGCTGAGCCGCAGGTGGCATGGGCCAGCGCCTTGTTTGTCGGAGCCTCCCCCGGGCCGTAGCCGGGATCCTGGTAGGTGCCCCCGCGGGTGAGGTAGCGATCGCGGTAGGTGTCCCCGCTACGCGAGATGGCGAAGTCGGTCTCATCGCCGAGCCGTGCGGCCAAAGTCTCGGCGAAGAATGCCTCCACATCGGCGTCGTAGGAGCTGTGCGAGGTCTTCAGCACGCTGTCCTTCCACTCGGTACCCGTGGAGGTGCCGTTCTTGTAGTCCTGATGGGTGCCGAAGAACGCGCCAAAGCCGTAGGAGCCCAGCATATCGCTGGGAAAGCCATAGGCATGCTGCTTGTTGCGCTGGTCGACGTCGAAGTTCTCGAGACGGGTGTACTCGTTGAGCTGGTAGCGCTTATCCGACTCCCCGGGGAACACTGCTGCGCGGAGGGCCTTCAGGGGGCCGTTGCCGCTACGGGCAGCTTCGCTCACCACGTCTTCCACATCGGAGCGGAAGGTGATATCCGCACCGTGGAAGTCGACGGTCAGGTCGCTTGTGTCGAGGTCGGCGGTCACGTAGTGCTCATAGGCGGGATGTACAGGGGAGAGCTCGAAGACGATGCCGAGGGTATCGAGGTTCTCCTGATAGCCGGCCGGCACGGTGACGATGCCCGTGGCGGCATCATAGGAGCATTCCTCGGTGATGTCTCGCTGCTTGTTGCCGAACGTGGCGTAATGCTCGTAGACGGCAAACGACAGGCATTCGTCGAAGGAAAGCTGGTCGGGGTCGGTGTTGACCTTCACGTAGAGGGCATCGCCCCGCTCGACATAGCCGGCTTGGTAGGTGGCGAAGTCGATGGTCTCATAGGCTGCGTCCTTGAAATGGAGCGTGACCGCAACCGTGCCGCTTGTGGCCGGCGCTGCGACCGCCGGCGTCGGCTGCATGGTAAGGGGCAGAAGCCCGAAAGTGAGCAAAAACGCGATAATCATGCTCAGGAGGTGGCGGCCGGCTGCTGGCCGCGCGGGGGCTGGACGGTGGTCATCCACGAGAATCTCCTCTCTGCGCGGGCCAACAAGCCGCGCGGAACGGGTGCAAGGGGTCAGGTCTTTGGCTGCAGGCAGTGACGTCCAAATCTCGCAGGGCTTTTCGCTATCAAAAGGGTTGGCGTATGGCAGCCAAAGCACCTGACGCTTGGTACCGTAGAGCCGCAGAACCGTGAAACGATATCGAGACCTTCCCGTTTTCCGCCGTCTGAGAACCGCCTGAGAACCGTCGAGAAACCGTCCCCGAACCGTCTGAGGCCCGCCACGCGACCGCCCCCGAACCGCAACAGCGCCCCGCCTCCGAGCGCCGAGGAAGTAGATGGGACGATTTTGTCTCAGCTAAAATATCCGAGCCTGTGAAGAGGCGGTTGTGACCTTGTAGTTATTTCGCGAGCGCGCGACTGCGGAAGATTCCCCTTGGGGCTTCCTCTCTATAATGGGCGACGAACGAAACGGCCCCGTGTACGGCGGCCTTCTCTTACCTGAAGCAAAGCAAAAGGAGCAAACGCAGTGGATATTCTCATCATGCTCGTCTGCGGCGTCATTACCATCGGCCTGCTCGTGTTCATCCACGAGGGCGGCCATTTTCTCGCCGCTCGCGCCTTCGGGGTGCGCGTGACCGAGTTCATGCTCGGCCTGCCCGGCCCCTCGGTGGGCTTCACCCGCGGCGAGACCCGCTTCGGCGTGACGGCGGTGCCGCTCGGCGGCTACGCGAAGGTGTGCGGCATGGAGGCCGGCCCCTTGCAGCCCCATCTTCAGGAGGTGCTCGCATCGCTGTACCGCCGCGGCACGGCGAACATGGAGGACGTGGCCCGCGACTGCGGCATCTCCACTGATGCGACCTACGAGGCCCTCGAGGAACTCGTGGAATGGGGCAGCGTCATCGCGCCGCAGAAGTCCGACCAGTTCAACACCTACCGCGCCCCGCGCGTGGCCCCCACCAAGCGCCAGATGAAGCGGGCCGCGAAGGCGGGCAAGGGCGAGCTTCCCTCCTACGAGCTGGGCGAGGCGCGGCCGGTGGACGACCCGCGTGCCCTGTACGAGAGCGAGTACCGCCAGCAGTACCGCTCGCTGCCTTTCTGGAAGCGCTCGGTCATCCTTTTGGCGGGCATCGCCGTGAACCTGCTGTTCGCCATGCTCGTGTTCGTACTGGTGTTCTCGGTCATCGGCTTTCAGGTGGCCCACCCCGACACCGGCGAGATCGTGACCATCCACGCCTCGGTGCTCCAGGCGCTGCAGGCGGGCTTCTCCTACATCGGCATGGTGGTGCAGGCGGTCATCGGCCTGTTCAACCCGGCCACGGCGGCCCAGACGGTGTCGGATTCCACCTCCATCGTGGGCATCGCCGTCATGTCGAAGGACTATTTCCAGGCCGGTCTCATCGAGGCGCTCGAGTTCATGGCCATGATCTCGGTGTCGCTCGGCATCATGAACCTGCTGCCGATCCCGCCGCTCGACGGCGGTCGCTTCGTGGTGGAGCTCTTCCAGAAGGGCACCCGCAAGACGGTGTCGCAGAAGGCCATGAACTATATGTCCATGGCGGGCATGGCGCTGTTCCTCGGGTTCTTCGTCATCATGCTGAACCAGGACATCCAGCGCTTCGTCTTCGGCAACTGGGGGTAGGCGGCGCTCCGTCCTGGCGGGACGAGCGGGCGGCCCGACGGTGCGGGGGTGGCAAGGAGCCCCTCGAAGAGGCCGGCCGAAGCATACGGGCGAGGCTGGGGCGTTCAGCACCTGCGCCACTGCATGCGTCTTGCGCGAACGTTCCCCCACGATGAGAAATTCTACGCACTGCGTAGAGAATCGCGATGTCGTCCCTGCTCTATAATGGAACGACCCGTTTCGTTCTAAGGAACATCTATGACCAACGAATTGAAGCCCCGCGAGCGCACGGACGCTGCTGCAGATGCGTCGGCATCATCCCGCACCCCCGGCGTGCTCAAGCCCCACGAGCGCACGCGTTGCGTGATGGTGGGCAACGTGCCCGTGGGCGGCGGGGCTCCGGTGGCGGTGCAGAGCATGCTGAACGCTCCGGCCGACGACGTGGCGGCCAACCTCGCGCAGATAGAGGCGCTGGCAGAAGCCGGCTGTGAGATCGTGCGCATGGCCATCCCGCGCCGCAACTGCCTGGACGCTTTCGAGGCCGTGTGCGCCGCGTCGCCTTTGCCTGTGGTGGCCGATATCCACTTCGACGCGCGCATCGCCATCGAGGCGGCTCGGCGCGGGGCGGCGAAGCTGCGCATCAATCCCGGCAACATCGGCGGCCTGGAGGCCACGCGCGAGGTGATCGCCGCGGCCCGTGCGGCGGGCATCCCCATTCGCATCGGGGTGAACGCCGGATCGCTCGATGATGCGCTCGCGGCTCGCGACGACCTCACGCTGCCCGAGAAGCTGGTAGCTTCGGCAGTCGAGTACGTGCGCTTCTTCGAAGACGAGTGCGACTTCCGCGACATCGTGGTATCGGCCAAGGCCCACGACGTGCAGACCACCATCGACACGTACCGCTTGCTGGCCTCTGCGTTGCCGCAGGTGCCGCTGCACATCGGCGTCACCGAGGCGGGCACGGCCTTCCAGGGCATCATCAAAAGCGCCTGCGGCCTGGGGGTTCTTCTGGAAGAGGGCATCGGCGACACCATGCGCATCTCGCTCACCGACGACCCGGTGGTGGAGGTGCGGGCCTGCTGGACGCTGCTGGGCTCGCTCGATCTGCGCCGCCGCGCGCCCGAGCTCATCAGCTGCCCTACCTGCGGCCGTTGCCAGGTGAACCTCATCGGCCTGGCGCGCGAGGTGGAAGAGCGCTTGGCGAACGTGCAAAAGCCGGTGAAGGTGGCCGTCATGGGGTGCGTGGTGAACGGCCCCGGCGAGGCCGCCGATGCTGATATTGGGGTGGCTTGCGGCGCAGGGTCGGGCGTGGTTTTCTCCCATGGTAAAATCGTTCGAAAAGTTCCCGAGTCAGATATCGTGACCGCCCTTATGGAAGAGTTGGAGACCCTATGAACCAGATTCTGCACATGAGCAACCTGTACGCTCCCACCCTGAAGGAAGATCCGTCGGACGCCGACATCGCCAGCGCGCGCCTGCTTCTGCGCGCGGGCATGCTGCGCAAGACCGCCTCGGGCGTGTACACGTTCTTGCCGCTGGGCTGGCGCGTGCTCCACAAGATCGAGGATATCGTGCGCGAGGAAATGGACGCCGCCGGTGCCCAGGAGATTCTCATGCCGGCCCTGCAACCGGCGAAGCTGTGGCACGAGAGCGGCCGCTGGGACGATTACGGCCCGGAGCTCATGCGTCTGACCGACCGCCACGACAACGAGTTCTGCCTCGGGCCCACCCATGAGGAGCTCATCGTGGACTTGGTGCGCAACGAGCTGCGCTCCTACAAGGAGCTGCCGGTGAACCTGTACCAGATCCAGACGAAGTACCGCGATGAGATTCGCCCCCGCTTCGGCCTTCTGCGCTCCCGCGAGTTCATCATGAAGGACGCCTACAGCTTCAACGCCTCTCAGGAATCGGTGCAGGAAACCTACGACGCCATGGGCGAGGCCTACAAGAAGATCTGCGACCGCTGTGGTTTGGAGTGGCGCGAGGTGGAGGCCGACGGCGGCCAGATCGGCGGCAGCGTGACCGCCGAGTTCATGGCCCTGGCGGAATCGGGCGAGGCCGAGCTGGTGTACTGCTCCTGCGGCTATGCCGCCGATGCCGAGGCTGGTGCCTGCCTGGCCCGCCCCACGCTGTACGAGGTGGATGCCATGGAGAAGATTGCCACGCCCGGCGTGCACACCATCGCCGAGCTGGCCGCGTTCTTGGACATCCCCGAGTCCTCCACGGTGAAGGCCCTTTCGGGCAAGGACGCCGAGGGCAATCTCGTGTGCCTGTTCATCCCCGGCGATCACGAGTTGAACGAGCTGAAGATCGAGGGCGTGGTGCCCGGATTTGCGCTGCTGACCGATGAGGAGATGAAGGATTTCGGTCTGTGCAAGGGTTCCATGGGCCCGGTGGGGCTGCCCGAGAGCGCGCGTGTTATCGCGTGCGCGAGCCTGCAGGCGGTGCCCCAGTGGGTGGTTGGCGCCAACGAGGACGGCTTCCACTATGTGGGCGCTCGCCTCGGCCAGGACTTCTCGGTGGACGAGTGGGCCGACCTGTCTGCGGTCAAGCCCGGTGATGGCTGCCCCGAGTGCGGGCTGCCCCTCGATGGGGCCCGCGGCATCGAGGTGGCCCAGATCTTCCAGCTGGGCGACAAGTACTCCCGCGCCATGGGCGCCACGTTCATGGACGAGGAGGGCAACGAGGTTCCCTTCTTCATGGGCTGCTACGGCGTAGGCATTTCCCGCACCCTGGCCGCCATCGTGGAGCAGCACAACGACGAACACGGCATTATGTGGCCTCCGTCGGTGGCTCCGGCCCAGGTGTGCGTGGTGCCGCTGACCGTGGGTGACGACGAGGTGCAGCCCATGGCCGAGAAGATCGCGCGAGATTTGGCCGAGATCGGCTTCGAGGTGGTCGTCGACGACCGCGACGAGCGCGCCGGTGTGAAGTTCAACGACGCCGACCTCATCGGCTGGCCCGTGCAGATTGTCGTGGGCAAACGCGGCCTGAAGGAGAACAAGGTGGAGGTGAAGCTGCGCCGCACCGGCGAGAAGAAGGACGTGTCGCTGGATACGTTGGCCGAACTCATGGGCTTCGCCCGCCGCTCTATGCGCAACAACACGCGCGCCGGCGCCGGCTACGGCAGCTTCGACGCTATCTTCGGCTAGTATATTCCGTCGTTGCTCACGCAACGACGGGAACGCCGATGCTGCGGATCCGACAGGCACCTGGCCTTGCCATTCAGCGCTTTCCCTCACAGCCCTTAGGCTGCTCGGCCGCGCTTCAAGGCAACTCCAGGCACCGGTCGGATCCTCGCTGACTTCCTTGGGCGCATTCCGTGACGACTTACCCTATCGCTATAAGTCATAAGTCGGTTCGGAAAACACCAGTTCAGAACCCCTGTCAAAGACTTTTGGCAGGGGTTTTTCATTAGATGAGGGGCCATGTCAAAGAGTTTTGGTGGTAGGGTGGCACCCGTCATGTCACTCTGATTGCGAAAGGACGGAACAGTGGAGCTGAAGGAATCGTTGAAGGAGCATCGGGCCCGCCTCGGTCTGTCTCAGGAAGAATTGGCGGAGCGCATTTTCGTGTCGCGCCAGACCATATCGAACTGGGAGACCGACCGAACCTATCCCGATGTGCAGAGCCTTCTATTGCTAAGCGAGCTGTTCGAGACGTCCATCGACGAACTCGTGAAAGGAGACGTGGCAACTATGGAGAAGACCATCAAGGAAACCTGGAAGACGATGCAGAATTGGGCGCTGGCCGCCTGGGGCTTGGTGGCCGTAGGATTCATCTGCCTGATTGTGGGATTCCTGCTGCCGACGGGCCCCTCGTCGCTGGCAGCCAACTGCACCGAGGGCGAGGTGCTGGGCATCGTGCTGTTCGTGGCCTTCTGGGTCATGGGCCTTATCGTTATCAACAAGGTAGAGGTCATGAAGAAGCAGAACGACCTGGTGACCTACCGGGAGATTGTCGCTTTTTCCAAGGGCGAGGACATAGAGGCTGACGAGCAGGCGTTCAGCCGCCGTCACCCGGCGCTTTCCAACGGCCTGAAGCTGTCGGTGAGTGCGATTTCAGGCTTCGTGGTGATGTATGTGGTGATGAAGATGTTTGTGGGCTAGGTGGTTGCCGGGCGCCTGTTGCGGTGCGGCGAGGCGGCCGAGGCCCGTTGCCGGCGCAGAGCCGCACGCCGCTGCCTGCGGCTCGGCCAAGGGGCACCGCGCCTTTCTTGGGCGCATCTGCGGCCCCGTGTCGCCGCCCGCGACGCGGCTGGGGCGAACGGCCAGTGAATATGACCGAGGCAATCATCTTCTGACGGGGTGGTAACGCTGTCGGCCTTTGGGGTGCGGGGCCTGCGGAGGATCGTATAGTGGAAGGTGCGAAACCGCCACCGAGATAAGGGAGGCCCGATCATGACAACGATTGCCGACGGACTGAAGGATGTGTTCCTGGCCGGTGTGGGCGCCATGGCCCTGGGGGCTGAAAAGACCCAGGAGCTGGTAGAGCAGCTCATCGCCAAGGGCGAGATCACCGTGGAGCAGGGCAAGGAGATCAACTCCGAGGTGCTGAAGCGGGCTCAGGCGAAAGCGCAGCAGGCGGGCCGGCAGGCCCACGAGGCCGCTAGCGAGGCCCAGCGCCAGGCGAAGGCCGCGGCCAGCCAGGCCGAAGAGCGTGCGAAGACCGCCGCTTCCCTGGCGAAGGAGGACGCCGAGTCCGCCGTGTCCTGGGGCCGCTCTCAGGCCGAGATGGCCGCCGACGCTGCCAAAAAGGCCGCCGACGCCGCCCAGCAAGATGCCGCCAGCTTCGCCGACGCCCTGAAGCACGATGTGCTGGAGGCCCAGATGGCCATGATGACCCCCGAGCAGCGCGTCGAGTTCGCCAAGAAGGCCGCCGAGATCGCCGCCCGCGACGATACGGGGGCCGCTGAGTAGATTCATGGGAGGCAGAGAGCTTTCGTGGAGCACCTGCAGTAATCGTCGGAATAGTCAGACAAAAACGGGAACTATTGTTCTGCGCGCTATAGAATTTCATTATGCAATCAATAGACATCATAATGATGCGATCTGCTATACTTTTAACTATAATCCAGCGTTCTGAGGGAGCCAGCCATGTCTACGATTGCGAAGTCCACAACGATCCGTATCGAAGATGATCTGAAGAGCCAGGCGACGGCCATCTTAGACTCCATCGGCCTGAGCTTCAATTCCTACGTGCAGCTGGCCACGCGCCAGCTGGTGAACCAACGCCGCATCCCCTTCGACCTAATGGCCCCCGCCGAGGTGCCCAACGAGATAACCTACCGTGCTCTTGTAGAGGCCGAGGCGAAGGCGCTCGGCCTCATTCCTGACGACGCCCCCGCGTTTGTTCGCGCCGACGACATGATGGCGTTCCTCGAAGGCGATCGCTGATGTTCGAGATTCGGGTCGAGCCTGCGTTTCAGGCAGATTATCAGCGAGTAATGCGACGGCACCCGCAGCTTCGTGCCGAGTTCAAGGCGGCGGTTGAAGAGCTGATCGTGCATGGGCGGGTGCCGGCGTCGTATCGTCCCCATATTTTGGATAATCCAGGCGGTAACTACAACGCCTATTGGGATTTTCACCTGGCAGATGGTCTCGTGGATGTAGTGGTGCTCTATATGCCCCACAAAACGAATCCGATTATTCGGTTGGTCCGCATGGGGTCCCACGACGAGCTGTTTCAGGGGCCACTGCTGTAATTGCTCGGGTCGAGTGTTCCGCGGGTGATGTGATGCAGTTTGCGCCTCGCAACAGAAAGGGCGCCGCAATCGCAGCGCCCTTAAAGTGATTGAAGGCGTTTCTAGAGCCATTTCACGTACTTGCGCAGGTTGGCGGGGACGTCGCTCGACTTGAGTTTATCCATACTGCTGCTTCCGCTGTATCCGAGGTAGCCTTTGCCATATCGGTTCTCCAGAATCCTGTGGTCGTCGTCGTAATAGTAGTACGTGCTCTTATCCACGCGCACGCGGTAGCCTGGGCGCTTTTCGGACGAGCCCGGTGAGGTCTTCGTGCGGGTGAGCGCGATTTTCGCCTTGGTCACGTTGGAGGTGCTGGCGACGAACGTGCCGCTGCTGTCGTCGAAATGGGCGAGGAAGAGGTAGGCCTTTCCGTCCTTGATGTACATGTAGTGGCCGCCCGAGCTCCAAGTGTGCCACCACCCGTTCAAGCTGCGCTTCGCCTTCTGGGCCTTAGTGAGGCCCTTCACGGTCACCTTGCAGGTGAGTTTCTTCTTGCCCACCTTGGCGGTGATGGTGGCCTTGCCGGCCTTCTTGGCCGTCACCTTGCCGGTTTTCGACACGGTGGCGACCTTCTTGTTCGAGGAGGTCCACTTCACCTTGGCCTTGCCGGCGTTCTTCACCTTGAGAGTGAAAGTCTTTCCCTTTAGCACGGTCTTGCTGGTAGCGCTTAGCTTCGGAGCCTTTTTGGCGGCTGCGTAGGCATTGCTCGGCGATAGGGCCAAAAGCCCCGTCGCGAGGAGCGTCGCTGTTAGCCATGCGATGAGGGCGGTGCGCGCCCAGCGCTTAGCGGTGATTTCGTGCATGATCATCCTCTCCCTGCCTTGTTAAAACGGGCGCAGCCCAGTGCCGCGCCCGATCATACTACTTCTTGGTCTTCACCGCCTTGGCCTTCGACCAGGCGGAGTAGTAGTACTTGCCGCCCACTTTCTTGTAGGCGCAGACGCGCACGTAGTACTTCTTGCCGCCCTTCAGCTTGGACACCTTCAGCGACGTCGTCTTGTTCTTCTTGACGAGCTTGGACTTCACGGCCTTTTTGAACTTCTTGTCCGTGGACCACTGCACCTTGTAGCCGGTGGTCTGCTTCAGGTTCGCCTTCGAGGGCTTCTTCCAGGCGACCGTGAACCCGCGCTTGGCGGCCTTCGTCTTGCTGACCGAGGTGGCCTTGGGGAGGATCTTGAACGCGGCGGTCTTCGTGCCGGTGTAGGCGCCCTTGCCCTTGACCGTCACCTTGTAGGAGCCGACCGCCTTGCCTCCCTTGCAGCTGACGGTGTAGTCGCGCCCGGAGACGAGCTTCTTGCCGCCGACCTTCACGGTGACCGAGGTGGGCTTGAGTGTCTTGCCCGTGTAGGCCTTGGATTTGACGGTCACCTGGGCCTTGGCGAGGGAGACGGGGGCAGCTTTGGCGGGGGCTGAGGGAGCCGCCGCGGCGCTCCCCCCGGAATTGCTCGGAGCGGTCGGCGGCTGCGCTGTGCCCCCTCCTGGATTGGTCGAGCTGGTCGGGGGCTGGGGCGCGGGGGAAGATGCCTTGTCCGAGAAGTATCCGGGCTGCCCAGGAGCGTCGATTCGCGCATAGGAGGCGTCTGTGTGGGAATCGCTGTACTTGGTGCCATTGCCTCCTCGCAGGCTCAGACATCCGCTAAAAGCGTTATCGCCGCATGATTCTTCGAGTGCGGTAGTGTACTTGCCTGTCGCATAGATAGTTTCGAGTAGCGAGCACCTAGAGAACATACTCCTCATATCCGTGACGGACGAGGTGTCGAACGAGCCGAGGTCGAGGGACGTTAGCGATTGGCACCTATCGAACATAAAACTCATATCCGTGACGGA
>NZ_KE159646.1:2431959-2939497 GCF_000403355.2 Adlercreutzia caecimuris B7
CCCCATATCCGTGACGGACGAGGTGTCGAACGAGCCGAGGTCGAGGGATGTGAGCGATGAGCACCTCTCGAACATATTACTCATATCCGTGACGGACGAAGTGTCTAATTTTGATAAATCCATCGAAGTGCATTGGTCCAGGTAGGCGAAGGCATGAGGTAGACCAGAGGGGCGTAGTGTGTCCCGTACTATAACTTCCGTGATGGCATGCTGCATTTCTATGTCGCCGACTAAGAGGCCAGAATCCGTAGCCGGCTCGCACTGAACTAGCCGACCATAGGAGGTATCAGCTGAGGGTGAGGATTGCAGGACGAGGGCGTAGCCGTCGTCTCCGACTTTTTGGTATATAGCTGCATACCCCCATGTCGATCCCCATGCTTGACTGCCAGATGCGATGGCCTCTGCCGGTACGCAGGCTATGGCCAGCAGAAGGGCTAGAGCCCCTCTTAAGAAAACATTTTTGAATTTCAGGGGCTGTTTAACTCTCGTCCTCATGATCCTTCTCCTTACTCTCCCAGGTCCCATTTGTCTTTTAAGATTGCGAGCAGCTTTTTCTGCCGTCGCTCTGCCACCGCGGGCGTCCATTCCGGTTCGTTGAGTACTTGCGTGGTCAGGGCGAAGGAACAGGTGCCGTGCTTACCGGCGAAGTACTCGCGCTTCTTGCGATCGAACTCGTAGTTTCGAGCGGCAGAGTTGGTGCGTCTGGTTAAGAGCGCCAAGTTCGCCAGCTTATGGAGCCATCGTTCGTGCTCCTCGGATGTCCACTGCTGCGCCCATTCGGAATCAGGCTTCACGGTTTGCGGCAAAACGTGTTCGATGGTGATGGTGCCTTGCTGGGCGGAGTAGTCCGCAGCGCCGTCGGAGACCATCTCGCTCAAGCGTACAAGAAGGTATTTGCGGCGATAGCTGGGGAGCAGGTAGATGTCTGAATTGAGCACCTCAAGAAACCGGGCTTTCTCTTCGGGAGTTAGTTCCAAAGAGACCGGAACGATGCTCGCCCCATCCGCCGCACGCAGTTCGTTCACGATTTTGCCGTAGCGCTCGATACGGGCGTTGACGTTGGCTCCCGTCGCCTGCAGGCAAGCGGCTAAGCGCTCCATCTTCGTGAAGAACTCCAGGGCATGCTGCTCGCTGCGCTCCTTCATGAGGAACAGCATTGCCGGGGGCATCCAGTCGGAATTCTCGATCTTGTTCAGCCACTTCAGAGAATTGTTGATGGGCTCCGGGTTGACAGCGGCGAGGTAGCGGTTGCTTTTCACAGTGCCATAGGCATCGGTGGCGGGCACGAGCCAGTCATCGATGAATTCCTGAGAGCTCACCTTGGAACCGATAAGCCCGGATACTTCCTCGTAGATGGCGCGACGCCCTTTCGTGGGAATGAGCATGAAGCGCACGTGGGTGAGCACGCTGTTCATGCCGTCGGGGCCGACGGCTGCCTCGGCATCATCCCATTTTCCGTTGTAGACAACGCGCTCCTTTTCGGTAAAGTCTTTGAATAGCCGGGGCTTTACCAGGTCGATGGGCGACAGGTCGAGGCCGCGGCTGTTCAGCACCGAAAACATGCGGAAGGCGCTCTCGAGGTTGTCGGATATGACCTCGACTACGTAACACTGCTCAAGGACGAAATCAATGAAGTCAAGCGTTTCGCTGCTGCTGTCTCCGATCCGCTCCTTGGCGAGAGTTCGGAGAAGGCTAACGTTCTTTGCGACCCGGCCAGGCTTGGCTGTGCTCGACGCAGACAGTTTGTCGAGCATGAAGGTTTGAACGAGCTCGAGGGATTTTCGGTCGTTGTCGCGCGCTGTGATGCGCGGAACGCGTTTGGCATCAGCGCGTCGGCTCATCTTGTCGTTGAGGAGAGCCTCGTAGTTGCCCTTTTTATCGGACGGCAGCGAATCTATGAGAACTGCGAGAAGAATGGCCAGCGTGCATAAGCGCTGCTGCCCGTCGACTACTTCGAAGTCGGTTTCCGACACCTTCACGAGCACAAGGCTGCCGAGGAAGTAGTCCGTCTCGCTTTCGGCGAATGCCTCGTAGAGGTCTTCGAACAGCTTTCCCGCCTGTTCTTCCTCCCACGCGTAGGGGCGCTGGTAGTCGGGAATGCGGTAGCGGCGTTTCGTGTCGAAGACGCCCTCGATCGTGCGCTCCTTCCCCTCGATCATGCGGCGGCCCTCCCTAGTCGGCCGCCGGTTTCGCCCCGGAGCGCGGGGGCGGGGCGTGGATCGGTTACGACATCACCTGGGGGGGGGTGTCCTTCTCTGTTCCATTGAGTCACCTTTCGACTTGCCTTGCGATATGTTCCATTATAGGTATTGCCCCGCAGAGAAACAATGACTGACCAGCGCAGGAATCGGACGAGAGGAGAGAAGATGGGCGACTATGAACCTGGATTTGCCCATCTACGATTCCAACGTGTTGTACGTTCTGCGCGCGGTCTTCCTCCCGGGCGCGGGGGTCCTAGGGGCGGTAATGGCGAAAGCTGCCATCGATCATCTCGTCGAACGTGACGATGTGCACGTTGGCGGACGTGCAAAACTCAAATTCATTTTAGTAAAGTGCACTTTAGCTTTTGAGAGGCGGCCTTAGCCAGGGTAGTCCGTGGAGATAAAACCGAGGAGATAGAAAGTGCCGAGGTCTCGTTTGTGGTGCGCTTGCTGCAGGCGAGATATCTCGTGAATTACGGAGGCCGGAGGCAGCTGCGGCTTTGCTGCGAGGTGAGCGGGCCCCGGCTGGCTTGCTGCCGGGAGTGCCCTCCTCGCGGTCGGAAACGCCTCTTCGGCATTCGCGGCCCTTCTCGTGCCGCTTTGGCGCGGTCGGCGGGGTGAGGACGGGCGTTCCGCGCGAATGAGACGAAGGCCGCTGCTTTCAGCTGAGAGGGTCCCGGTCTACCCTTGCGCCATCAGCCTGCGTATGCCGGCGATACTCGAAACGCTGTCGAGCATGTCCAGCATGGCCGGAGCCTGGTAGAAATCGCCGCGGCGGGCGTTGCCCAAGGGCCGCAAAATGCCGTATTCGCAGGCGCGGTTTATGAGAGTGGTGGCCGCACGCTGGGTGATGCCCAGGTGTGAGGCCACGTAGGCGGAATCTACCACGGGCTGCTCCACAAGCAGCGTCGGAAGCTCGTGGATTTTCGCTCCGGAGCGCTCCGTGATGCGGCCGTGCCAGTCGTTGATAATGCCCTGGGCAAGAGCAGAGGTTTTCTGCGCGATGGCCATGGCCAGATTGAGGGCGTCGGTCAGCTGCTCGATGATGGGAAGTGGGTTGCCTTGCTGGTATTGGGCGAGCGAGTCCATGTAATTGTCGATGTCATGCAGAAGGCCAGCGGAAACGGGCACCGTGCTTTGGACCAGTACGCCGTCATTGCGAAGCATGCGGTGCAGCAGCGTTCGCCCCGTTCGTCCGTTGCCGTCGATGAAAGGGTGTATGGTTTCGAATTGCGCATGGGCAATGGCGGCTTTTGCCAGGGGGTCTATGGCACCCTGCTGAGAAAAGCGGCAGAGATCTGCCAGGCAATCGGGCACTCGCTCGGCTATGGGCGGCACGAAGAGCGCCCCATGGGGGCTATAGGCAGTACCACCCACCCACACTTGCTCCTGGCGAAGCTGCCCTGCGAAGTTGGCGCCGCTTTGCCCGAGAAGGGCGCGATGGATGTCACGCACGCTTTCGGGTGTGAGGGGGCCGCTCAGGCTGAGGGCGCAGCGCATAGCCGCGATGTTGCCAGCGATGATCTGGGCGTTTTTCGGCGCTGAGGGGGAAAGCTCGGCCAAGGCAATGTTGCGTGCGCTTGAGGTGAGGTTTTCTATCTGCGAACTGGCTGCCGACTCGCTTCGCAGAAGGAGGCTGGGCATGTTGAAGGGGAGTGCCGCCTGCCGCTCGTCGAAGCGAGTGAGAAGGCTGCGGGTTTCGCTGAGCTGCTCGATAAGCTCACTCGGAAGGGTGAACGTTCGCTCGCTAAGGAGGGCGGGGATAGCCGCCCGATAGGTTGCAGTGATCTTGCGGCGCTTTGCCTTGGGAATGAAAACGGCGTCATCGTCGCTGAGGTGCCAAGGAGTCTCTTCGCTTGATACAGCGGGCCAGCCGTTCATAGATTCCCCTTCCGTTCTTCCGCAGTTTCACTTCCTCAAATTAGCATTATCGGAAGTGAAACTGCATTCACTTCCGCTAATTTTCCATAACGGAAGTGAGTTGCGAAGAGCGGGGATGCTGCGGTTTTGCTGTGAGGTGAGCGGGCCCCGGCTGGCTTGCTGCCGGGAGTGCCCTCCTCGCAGTCGGGAGCGCCTCTTCGGCATTCGCAGCCCGTCTCGTGACGCTTTGGCGCGGTCGGCGGGGCGGGGGCGGGTGCGGGGCCGGGTGCGTGGTACACTGCTGCGAACGAACAAAAGGCCCCCGAGCGGCCGTCCGGGTGCCGGCGCGTGGCGCGGCGGAGGGCGGCGGCCCCAACCAACGAAAGCGAATCCATGGCTGATTTCATTGAAGGCAAGCGCCCGGTTATCGAGGCACTGCGCACCCACGTGCCCCTGAAGTACATCCTCATGGCCGACAACCTGAGTCAGGGCGACAGCATCGTGCGCGATATCCAGCGCAAGGCGAAGAATCGCAACGTGCCCATTAAGAAGGTGTCGAAGAAGAAGCTCGACGAGATTTCCGAGCGCGGCAGCCACCAGGGTGTCATGGCCGAGGCCGAGCCCTTCGGCTACGTGAACGTGACCACCATTCTGGAGGCGGCGGCGAAGTCGGCCGAGGAGCACGACGGGCGCGCGCTCATCGTGGTACTCGACCACATCACCGACGCCGGCAACCTGGGCGCCATCGCGCGCTCGGCTGAGTCGGTGGGTGCGGCGGGCCTCATCATTCCGAACAAGCGGGCGGCCCGGGTGACGGCGGCTACCTACAAGAGCTCGGCCGGGGCCATCTCGCACATTCCCGTGAGCCAGGTGGCGAACATCACGAGCACCCTGGACCGCCTGAAGGAAGAGGGCTTCTGGGTGGCCGCTGCCACCGAGCACGCGAGCGACTACATTTGGAATACGAACCTGAAGGGCAAGATCGTGCTCGTGATGGGCAACGAGGGCGAGGGCGTGTCGCGCCTGGTGCTGGAGAGCTGCGACTTCGGCGTGAAGCTGCCCCAGGTGGGCGAGATCTCCAGCCTGAACGTGGCCCAAGCCTCCACCGCCTGCATGTACGAGTGGCTCCGCCAGAACTGGAAATAACTCGCAGGTCGCAGTATGGCCAAGCAACGGAAAAGGCTCCTTATCGTCGATGGGTACAACGTGCTGCGGTCGGGCAGCCGGTACCGGTGGCAGCCGCGGGCCGATGAGGACTACACCGACGACTTCTTCAACACGGCGCGCGAGCGGCTCATCAACGACGTGGTGAACTTCGCCGGGCGCGACATGGGCGCCGTCATCGTGTTCGACGCGGGCGACAACGAGCTTTCCCAGGGAAGCCGCACCAAGGTGGGCGGTGTGGACGTGGTCTTCTCGCCGGCGGGGCAGTCGGCCGACAAGGTGATCGAGAAGCTGGCCTACGACGCCGGCAAGCGCGGTGTGGAGACCATGGTGGTCACGAGCGATGCCGCCATCCAGGACACGGTGTTCGGTGGCGGCGTGGATCGCATGAGCGCCGAGGGGTTCTCCCATGAGATGGGCGAGTATTACGAGGACGCGCGGCTCGACGACACCCCGAAGGTGGCCCCCAAGCGCACGGTGGCCGACCGCATTCCCGCCGACACCTTGGCGAAGCTGAAGGCGCTGCGCGACAAGAAGTAGATGGCGGCCGGCCAGCATCGTGGTGTTTGGCGGTGGGCCCTGTCGGCAGTATTCGCACAAGAGAGGGCGGTGTTTTCCCAGATCAGACATTCCGCAACCAATAATTGCGGGAAATGACAACGGGAATTGGTCGCGCGGGCGGCGGCGTTTCGGTAGGCTCGAAGGCAGTCGAGGAAGGCAAACGCAGAAGAAAGGGACCACATCATGAACGTTGAGATTGCCGAGCGCCTGGCCGCGCGCCGTAAGCAGGCGGGGCTGTCCCAGGAGGCCCTGGCGGAGAAGCTGGGCGTGTCGCGCCAGGCCGTCTCCAAGTGGGAGCGGTCGGAGTCGTCGCCCGACACCGACAACCTCATTGCCCTGGCGAAGCTGTACGGGGTATCGCTGGACGAGCTGCTGTACGTGGACGACGCCATTGCCGACGATGTGGCCTTCGAGGCGGCCGACCGGTCCGCGGGCCGCCAGGGCGCGGCGGGCATGGCGGCTGGCGGGAGCGCGGCGGGCGCGGTGCTGACGACCGCCGATGCCGCTGGCGGCGCAGGCGAATCTGCGGCCGACGTCCGCGATAATACGTTGTTCGGCCCCGACGGAATCAACTTCGAGAAGGAAGGTCGAGGGCATGTGCACGTGGGACCCGACGGCATCCGCGTGAACGACGGCAAAGATCACGTGCTGGTGAGCTGGGCCGACGGCGTGCACGTGCGCGACCGCTACGGCCAGGAAGTGCACGTGGGCTGGGACGGCGTGCGCGTGAACACCACCGAGCCTGGGGCCGCCGACCACATCTTCGAGCGCGCCTCCTTCGACGACATCGATTCCGACTTTGCCAAGCGGTGGATGAAGTTTCCCTTCTGGGGCATCGTGCTGGCAGCCTACCTGCTGCTCGGCCTCGTGAGCGGCGCGTGGTGGCAGGGGCTGTTCCTGCTGTTCCTCATTCCCGTGTACTACATCGTGGGCGCGGCCATCGTGTCGCGCCGCGTGGCGCCCATGCTCTGCGGCCTGTATCCCGTCGGAGCTACGGCATGGTTCTTCTGGATGGCCTTCGTGGTGGGCCAGTGGCATCCGGCATGGGTCATCTTCTTCACCATCCCGCTCGTGGAGATGATCATCGTGAAAACCTCCGAGCGCTGGCACCGCCGGCATGATGCGGGCGAGGTTGTCGTCGAGGAGCTGTCTTAGACGCGTGCCGTGCCGACGGCTCGAAGAGACGACGTTGCGCCGAAGCCGACCGTCGCCTTTCCCGAACGGCCCGCTGTTGCTCCGAGCGAGTCTCCGCTGCCTCGAACGGGCCGCTATCTCGCAGTCGGGCGACACCGCCTTCCCTCAGCGCTTGGGCACCCCCGGTTCCTCGGAACGCAGGGGGCTTTTCTTTGGTATGCTGGTATCGTTGAGAAAGTGACTGGCATTTTCCCAGGTGGCATATGGGGCAACCGCTGGTTGTCGCGGCAATGTTCCGCAGGATTTTGAAATTGACCACAAAGGGTGCTGGTGCAACTTCCAGGGAAACCATAGGGTGAAAGGCGAGCAGTGACCACACGCAGGACACGAAAGGGAACCATGATGAACGTGGAGATCGCCCAACGCCTTGCCGAGCTGCGCCGCGAGCGTGGTTTCTCCCAAGAAGGCTTGGCCGAGCAGTTGGGGCTGTCGCGCCAGGCCGTTTCCAAATGGGAACGCGCCGAGTCGGCGCCCGATATGGGGAACCTCATTGCCTTGGCCGACTTGTATGGCGTGACGCTCGACGAGCTGTTGCGCGTGAGCCCCGAAGTTGAGGAAGACGTGCGCTACGAGTCGCAGGAGCGCGCCGAATCGGCCGAGAGCCAGGCGGCGGAAGCGGCCGAAGCGGCTCGCGCGGCGGCCGAGCGCGCCGAGACGGCAGCCGTGGCGGCCTCGGCGGCTGCCGAGAGCGATGGCGCCCAGAAGGTGGTCGTGGAGGTGAGCGCCCCGGCGCCGGGGGTCGGAGCGAGCGCGGGCGCCCGCGGAGTCGGTGCAGCCATGGGCGCTGGCTCGATGGCCGGCGGTGTGCCCGGGGTTGCCGGTGCGCCTGCTGCGCCGCCTTATCCGCAGGCCGCTTCCCCCGGCGGACCGTCGGTGCCGGGCGGCATGCCGGGCGGGGCGATGCCCGGCTACGGCGCTCCGCAGGCTCCCGTGCCGCCAGTGGGGGCAGCACCCTTCGGGGGCTCAGCCCCAATTCCCCCGGCGGCTGCGGTACCCATTGCGCCGCCCGCGCCGCCCCAACCGAAAGACCCGCTGCGCAGCTTCCCCTACCCGCTGCTGTGCGCTGTGCTCTTCTTGCTGGCCGGTTTCTGCTTCGGATGGTGGCATCCGGGCTGGATTATCTTCCTTACCATTCCGTTCTACTACTGGATTGTGGGCACGCTGGAATCCGACCCCGCCTATCGCGAATGGGTCGTCGAGCGTGGGCGCGCGGCGCAGGATGCGGCCCGTGAAGACGCTTCGTCTGAGGGAGGTGCCCGATGAAGCTGGCAACGAGCACCTGGGTGAAGATCGCGCTCATCGGGCTTCTGTGCCTGGGCGTGTGCGGATGGCTCGGCGGCTGCGGACGGGGTGTGTGGTTCGCGAGCTCGCCGCTGTGGCCCGGCGGCGTGCTGGGTTGTGCTGGTATCAACGCCGTAGATGGCGCGCTGTCCGGCCTGGCCCAGCCTGGCAACTACGAAACCACCACCGAGGGAACCCGCTTCGAGGCGGATGCCTCCGAGGTGAGCGCCATCGAGGTGAATTGGCTGGCCGGCTCGGGACAGGTGCGGGTGGCGCCCGATAGCGAGACGGGCGGCAAGGTGATCGTGGAGGAGACGGTGCGCGGTGGCTCGTGCCCCGTGATGGTGTGCGAGGTTGAAGACGGTACCCTGTCCGTTTCCTACATGGAGGGCCATGGCGGCCTGTCCGGGTGCTCGCAGAGCTGGTTCGGCCAGAAGGACCTGACGGTCACGGTGCCCGCGTCCCTTGGCGAGAAGCTGGAGCTGTTCGGCTTGGAGGCGGCTTCGGGCCGCTATACCGTGGAGAATCTCAACTGTGGTGAGCTGGAGCTGGGCGTGGCCTCGGGCGAGGTGGATATGACGGGGCTTGCGGCCAAGCGCGCGGAGCTCAGCGTGGCGAGCGGTCGGGTGCACGTCCAGGGTGCCATCACCGAGAACATCGGCCTCGACCAGGCATCGGGCGACGTGAGCCTCTCGCTGCCCGACGCAGCGCCTGCGGAGGTGACGGGCAGCATGGCTTCGGGCTCGTTGACGTTGGAGCTGCCCGCCGACACGCAGCTGGCGGCCGAGGTCGACAAGACGAGCGGCAACTTCAACAACGAGTTTGCGAACCAGGGAAATGGCAACGGAAAGCCGTGCAGCCTCTCTTTCGCCATGATCAGCGGTGCCTTCACGGTGCGTCCCGCAGCTTAGGGGCGATGGGAGCGGCAATTCGCCTCGGCGCCAGGACGTACGGGCCCAGATTGCGAGGAAAATGACGGTTCTCGTAGTTTCGGCGAGAGAGGTACGGGCGTTTTCCCAGGTCGCTTCTTCGACTCGCGGCGCTTTCGGCGAAAAAGCTACGAGAAACGGCATTTTCGTCGCATTTCAGCAAGCGCAAAAGGAAGCGCCCTCCGCGGAGGGCACTTCTGCGTTTCGGGCTTGGTTGGTGCGCGTTGGCTGTGCGGCTTAGCGCTGGCCGAAGAGGTCGTCCAGGTTCAGGCCGCGGCCGTCCTGGCCGTAGGGGTCGCCGTAACCGTAGCCGTTGCCGCCGTCCTGGCCGTAGCCGTAGCCGTCGCCCTGCTCGGGCATCGACTGCTCCAGCTGCTTCTTGGCCTCGGCCGCGGCCTTCTGGCTGGCGGCGTCATCGCCGAGGGTCACCTGGATCTCCTGCTCCTGGCCGTTGCGGTTCACGGTCAGCGTCACGGTGTCGCCCGGCTTCTCGCCGCGCACGGCCAGCATAAGGTCGCTCGCGCCTTCCACCTTCTCGCCGTTGAGGGCCGTGATGATGTCGCCCTCGGCCAGGCCCGCGGCCTCGGCACCGGAGCCCTGGGCCACGCTGGCCACGTAGGCGCCGCTCTCGGCGGGCAGGTTGTAGCTGCCGGCCATCTGGTCGTTCACCGTGGACAGGCTCACGCCGAGCTGGGCGTGGGTCGGGGTCTCGCCGGCGATGATCTGGTTCGCGAGATTCACCGCATAATTTGCGGGAATGGCGAAGCCCACGCCGGAGTAGTTGCCGGAATAGGAGGTGATCAGCGTGTTGATGCCGATGAGCTTGCCGTCGGCGTCCACCATGGCGCCGCCGGAGTTGCCCGGGTTGATGGCCGCATCGGTTTGGATCATGTTCGGGTAGATGGTAGCCTCGCCCGATCCGCCGGCCTGGGCTGACTCGCTTGCGTCCATGATCTGGGAACGGCTCGTGGCCGACACGATGCCCGTGGCCACGGACTGCTCCAGGCCGAAGGGAGCGCCCAGGGTCATAACCCACTGGCCCACGGTAAGGTCGTCGGAATTGCCGATCTCCATGGGGGTGAGGCCCTTGGCGTCCTTGGCCTTCAGCACGGCCACGTCGGAGGACGGGTCGGCGCCCACCAGCTCGGCGTCGTAGGTGTTGCCCTCGATGGTCACCTTGAAGGCCTGGCCGCCGTCTACCACGTGGTTGTTGGTGATGAGGTAGCCGTCCTGGGTCATGACGACGCCGGAACCGGTGCCCATGGCCTGGAGCTGGCCGCCCGCATCGGCGTAGGTTTCCACGAACACCACCGACGGCAGGCACTTGGCCGCCACGGCCTCGGCGAGGGTCTCGCCATTCTGGGGCGTGAGGGCCGCCTGGCTCATGGGGGCGGGCTCGTTTGCGGCCTCGGCGGTGGCGGGGTTGATGACGGCGCCGTTGATGCCGAGGGCCAGCATGCAGGCCATGGCCGCACCGGCGAAGCCCGTGAGGAAGGTGCGGCTGCGCTTCGACTGGGCGCCGGGCACGGTCTCGGCCACCGACGCGGCCACCGAGCGGTCGATGTCGAAGGCGGCGCTGTCCGCGATGAGCTCGGCGGGGCGAGCGTGGTTGCCGCGAGGAGAGGGATTCGTGTTGAAGTTCGTCATGATGGCTCCTTTTGGAAGGGGTCTGTCTTTTGCTGGAGCGCAGACTATCACGGCGAAACACGGACGATCGGCTGCGGCAACCCCTCGTCATGCTCCCGACACGCAGATACACCAGCGGGAGTAGTCCGCACGGATGAGGGGGCTGCCCTTCCCCGGTGAGCATGGATCACTGTTCCGAAAGAGGGACACCTGATAGAGCAAGGAGCCGGGACGCTCTTACCGGGTAAGAGCGTCCCGGTGCGCCCGATGGCGGTCGAGTGTGATGTGGCCGCCACTTTTGCGTCGCTACCATCCTGGGGCGGCGGTGACGTCGGCAGCTCAGTACTTGTCCACGAGGTCGATGAGCTCCTGCTTGGAATGGATGCAGGTTTTCTCGAAGATGCGGCGGGTGTGGGTGCGGATGGTGGATTCCGATACGAACAGCGCCTCGGCGATAACCTTGGCGGAGCGGCCGCGGGCCAGGTAGGGGAGCACTTCGGCTTCCCGGCGCGTCAGGCCGTAATCCTCGGCGATGAGGGCGAAGACGGCCTCATCGGGGGTATCGTCGACCGGGGGCTCCTTTTCGGCGCCTGCAGCGTCGGCCGTGGCATTTGCCATGGCAGCTTCGGCATTTGCCGAGGCGATTTCGGCGCCTTCGGCTGAGAAAGTGCCATCGGTGCCGTTCTCGCTCGCAGTCGGTTTGCTGCCGAGGTTCACGCAACCGTAGACGATGGCGGGCCGGTCAAGGAGGGGGCAGGCTCTGCGTCGTCGTCATCCTCGGGAACCTCGAAGGACGGGTGCTTGGCGCTGTGCCAGAGGAACCACAAGAGCATGACCAGGAGATACACCGCCGCAATGCAGACGCCCACGATGGCGCCGCTGGCTACCTCGGGTACGAGCATGACCAAATAACCGATGCCAATGCCGATGAGCCGCGCCAGAATGGAGAGGGCGCGCACGAGGCCGCCCACCACGAAGCCAGATACAGCGAAGTCGTAGGCTGTAGTCGCCACCATGTACCAGATGATGACGTCAAAGACGCCGTAGATGGCGCTCATGATGGCGTTCAGGATCACCGGATGCACGGTCCAGAAGAAGGGAACGACGGCGAAGAGCACGATAGAGATGGGAATGAGCAGCTGGTAGGTCCAGGACAGGTTGATGTGACGTCGCGAGGCGATGACGAAGATGAACAGGCCGAGGGCCGCGACCAAGTTCAGCACCAGGGGAAAGCCGTGGGCGTCGGTGGCTGAATCCACGCTGAGCACGGCGGTTTCCCACATGAACCCGAACAGGCAGGAAAATACGAGGGTGGCGATGATGAGCGGCACCAGGGACGTGAGGGCGGTCAGGTAGCGTCTGCCTTCTGCCTGGGGCTCGGGCTCGCAGGCGCTATCGGTGCGACAGCGTATAAGGCAGAGCAGCGAGATGACGGGCAGAGGCGCCATGAGTAGCACCGGTGGTATGGCGGCCAGCGATACTGCCAGGCTGATGCCGAGGAAGAGAACGGTAGTGAGCAGGAGCGCTGCGGGCGCGTAGAGCACGGTGCGCGAAGGATGCATGCGCCCGAGCACGTCGGCCCAGCTTCCCCAGAAGTAGCCGTAGCCCACCCCGGCAAGGGCCGAGCCGGCCACGAGGGCGGCCACGAGACCGCTGCCTTCGAAACGGGCGCCTGCTAAATGGATGAGGGCGATACCGGCGATGATGGCGCCGCAGAATAGCCACGGGGAGAACTTCGCCAGGTTCTCCGGTGTGCGTTCCACGAGGGCCGAGATACTGAACAAAGTGGTCATGTTCGCGAGGAACGAGACAACTACCACCAAGGTGTTGAATTCCGGTGTGTCGGCGTTGCCGGTCAGCAAAATGGCGCTGCGGAAGGTGAGCATGCTGCACGCCCAGAAGAAGGCAAGGCCGAGATAGCGCAGCCGCAGAGAACGCGGGGATGACACATCGCCCGTGCGGGAGAACTCAATCATCGTTGCCATTGGCCCTCCCCCTCCTCATACCATGCTCTATCTGGGCATTTGCTGGCGTGTCATCTATTATGACCGACTTGCTTTCAGGTAAATCATCAGAAACTGATGATATAGAGCGAGGCCGACGATTCTAGCATGGGTCGCCATCGAGAGGAGGTGCGATCATGCAGAAGCGGGCAAATTACGTGAGGGCCTTAGGAGCGTTGTTCGCGCTCTGGGGTGCCGATTATCCCGCGGCCTATGAAGGAGCTCAAGCGGCGGCGGTCGATGGCCTTGCCGCTCCCGCACCCCCCTCGGCGGCAGTGCGTCGCCGTCTTGAGGACGAGGTGCTCACCTTGGGGGCCCTGGCCGCAACCCTTCCCGTGGAATCTCTCTATAAGCCGTGGGCCTCTATGTCGGGAGGTGACGGGGACGGCCCGGCGCAGTTCGGTGCCGCGCGGAATCTGCTGCTCGGAGATAGCGCCCAGCATATGCGCGCGCTCTACGATGGGCTGGAGTTGGAGGTTCCTCCCGCCTACGAGGCCATGCCCGACCATGTGGCCCTGCTGACCGAAGTAGCGTGCCTGTACGCAGAGGCGGGCAATGGCGAAGCGGTGCGCGCTCTGCTGGCCGACCACCTCGATTGGCTCGGCGCTTACGAGGACGCCCTGGCAACCCGACTTGCGACCCTCGGGGCGCGCCCGTTGCCCGTGGCACAGCACCACGATGAGCTGACGGCTGCCCTGGCCCACGGCCGCGAACTGACGGGGGCCCTGACCCGGGCGATTCACAATCTTTCCCAGAGCCTTCGGTAAAACGCCGAAGGGCTTCAGAGACAAGGAGAACGCAGACATGCAAGAGAAGGAGGCTTTAATGCGCTGCAATCCCACCAGGCGGACCTTTCTGAAGGGCACCGCCGCCACCGCCGCGCTGGCTGCCGTGGGCACCTGCTCGGTGGCCACGTGGCAGGCCGAGCGGGCCGAGGCTGCCGGGGCGAAGACCCAGGGGGCGTCGCTGTGCAACGGCTGCTCAAGCAAGTGCGGTCTGGTCGCCACTACCCTCGATGGGCGCCTGTGGACCGTGGAGGGCATGGAAGAGCATCCCTATTCCAAGGGAACGCTGTGCGGTCGCGGTCACGGTACGGCCCAGTGGGCCTATTCCGATGGTCGCCTGACCCAGCCCATGAAGCGGGCCGAAGACGGCAGCTTTGCCCCCATCAGCTGGGACGATGCCTTTGCCGAGATCGGGGCCAAGGTGCAGGAGATCCTGGCCGAGGCGGGACCTGAGGCCCTGGCCATCGTTCAGGATCCCCGTCCCTCGGGCAAGTACTACAGCAAGCGCTTCATGAATGCGCTCGGTTCGGCCAATGTGTACACCCACGCCGCTGCCTGCAACCTGTCTAAGGAAAGTGGCATCCAGGAGGCCACGGGCGCATCGAACTATTCCGTGGATTTCCCGAACACCAAGATGGTGGTCTTCATTGGTCGCAGCTACGGCGATGGTATCCGCCCCTCGTCGGTGAAGAGCCTGGCCGGGGCTGCCGACAAGGGCGCTCGCGTGGTCATCGTGGATCCGCGCCTGAACAACACCGGCATCTTCGCCACCGATTGGGTGCCCATCAAGCCTGGCACCGACATCGCCCTTCTGCTGGGCATTGCCAACGTGCTGGTGACGAACGATTTGTATGACCACGAGTTCATCGAGCAGTTCACTGTGGGCTTCCCGGAGTTCGCGGCCCAGGTGGCCGAGTACACGCCGGCATGGGCCGAGGGCATTTGCGACGTGCCGGCCGACACCATTGTGGAGCTGGCCGAGGCCCTGGCTGCCGCAGCGCCCGCCTGCGCCATCGAGCCCTCCTGGCGCGCGGCTTTCGGGTGCGCCTACCAGAACTCCTTCGAGACGGCCCGCGCGGTATGCGCCGTGAATGCGCTTCTGGGCTGCTGGGGCCAGAAGGGCGGTGCGCTTATCACCTCCTCGCCCAAGGCCGGCGACGTGGACCCGGTGAAGTTCCCCAAGGTACCCGAGCCTGCGGTCAAGCGCGTGGGCGACGCCGAGTTCCCCCTGGCGCTGTCCGGCACCGGCACCAACCTGGCCGTGCTGAACGGCTGCAACGACGGCACCGTGCAGGGCGTGTTCTTCTACAACTCCAATGCGGTACAGGGCTATGCCCAGCCGGCGAAGTGGCGCGAGGCTCTGGCCAAGGCCAAGCTGGTGGTGACTATCGACGTGCAGATGAGCGAGACGGCCCTCGTCTCCGATTACGTACTGCCCGAGTGCACCGTGCTCGAGCGTATGGAACTGCCCGAGTTCATCGGCGGCAAGAAGCACTATGTGGCGCTGCGCACGCCGGTGATCGATCGCGTGCACCCCGAGACCAAGCCCTGCGACGAGATCTTCGTCGGTCTGGCCGAGGCCTGCGGCGTGGGGCAGTACTTCCCCTTCACCATAGAGGAGCTGGCCGATGCTCAGTTGGCCACGGTGGGCACCTCCCTTGATGCGGTGCGCGAGGCCGGCATCGTGGAGTTGGCCGACCCGGGCTTCGAGTTCGGCACGCCCACGTTCAAAACTCCCACGGAGAAGTTCCAGTTCACCTCGGCGAAGGTGGCCGAAGCGGGCTTGAACCCGGTTATCGGCTATGTGCCGCGGCTGGTGGAGCCGGCGGCGGGGGAGTTCTCCCTTATCGGTGGCAAGCAGGGCATCCACTCCCACACCATGACGCTGAACCTGGAGGCCCTGAACGCCATTTCCCGCGAGTACCAGCTCGAGCGTTTGTGGATGGCCGCCTCCGATGCCGCTGAGCTGGGCATTGCCGATGGCGACACGGTGGAGCTGTCCTCGAGCGAGGCTTCGGGTCGTGTGGCCGTGAAAGTGACCGAGCGCTTGAAGCCCGGCGTGCTGTTCTTGCCCACGCACTACGGCAGCACGTCGCCCTATCTCACCCGCGCCCAGGGCTTCGGCCTGAACATGATGGACTTCATCCCGCTGCATCTCGAGCCCGCCGTGGGCTCCACCATGAGCCAGGAAGTGGCGGTTACGGTTAGGAAGGTGGAAGACTGATGACCCGCTATGGCATGCTCATCAATACGAAGAAGTGCGTCGGCTGCTATGCCTGCCGCATCGCCTGCCAGATGGTGAACGGCCTCGATCACGAGGAGGCGTTCATCAAGTTCGACGAGGTGGAGCAAGGCGCGTATCCCAATGTGTACGCGGAAGTGGTGCCGGTGCAGTGCATGCACTGTGAGGACGCCCCCTGCGAGGCCGTGTGCCCCACCCACGCTACCTACACCACCGATTCCGGCGTGGTGCTGGTGGACGAGGGCAAGTGCATCGGCTGCAAGTACTGCATGGCCGCCTGCCCCTACGGCGTGCGCGTGCAGATCGAAAAGACCGGCGTGATCGAGAAGTGCCGCTTCTGTTGGTACGAGGGCCAGCCGGGCAACCCGCCGCGCTGTGTGAACACCTGCGTCTCCGGTGCCCGCATCTTCGGTGACCTGGACGATCCCGAAAGCGAGATCTGCCAGGAGATCGCCCGCACGAACGCTCAGCCTCTGGCGAGCGACTTGACCGCCGCGAAAATCTACTACGTGAGGTGATGACCAATGGTTTGGGGATCTATGATCGCATGGTACCTGTTCTTGGCGGGCGCGTCCGCCGGGGCCTTCCTCACTTCGGCCTTTGTGGAGGCGAAGTACCCCGATAGCGTGAAGATGCGCGTCGCAGGCCGCATTATCGCGCCGATCTTCCTCGGCATCGGGCTGCTCATGCTCATGCTGGATGCGGAGGCGGGGCTGCATAACCCGCTGCGCTTCTTCTACCTGGTGATGAACCCGGGTTCCGTAATGACCCTCGGCGTGTATTTCATCTGCGTGTTCATGCCGGTATCGGTGGTTGCCGCTCTGCTTGAGGTGCTGCGCCGTCCCGTGCCCAAGGGGCTGACCTGGGTGGGCATCGTGTCCGCCTTCTGCGTGGCCGCCTACACCGGTTTCCTGCTGGGCGTCGTGAAGGCCTATCCGCTGTGGAACAACGCCATTCTGCCGGTGCTGTTCGTGGTGTCGGCTCTCTCGGCCGGTCTTGCCGCCACGAGCTTGGTGGGCCTGGTGACCGACCGGGAGCGCTTCGAGCGCATGTGGCTCATCAAGAAGAGCCATGTGATCCTGTCGGCCATCGAGATGGTGGTGCTCGTGACCATGCTCATCATCGTGAGCTCGGGCAGCGCCGAGGGCGCCGCATCGGTGGCCTCGCTGGTGTCGGGCCAGTACGCGCCCATGTTCTGGGGCGGCCTGGTGCTGCTCGGCCTGGTGGCGCCCTTCGCCATCGAGGGATACCCCGTGTTCATCACGCGGAAGGTGGAGACGTCCACCACGTCTATGGTGGTGAGCGTCATTGGCGAGGGCGGCGTGCTCGTGGGCGGCTTCATGCTGCGCCTGCTGGTTATTTTGGCGGCCCTGCCGGTGGTGTACCTGTAGACCCTTCAATGATGGGGCCGGGACACCTTGCCGGGTAAAGTGCCCCAAAGTGTTCCAGCCCTCGAATCCTGCACAGTGGGACACCTTACCCGGTAAGGTGTCCCACTTCTATCGGGGTGCGCCCCTACTCCTCTTCCAGGGTGATGCGGTCGATGCGGGCGGCCAGGTCGCTGCCGCGCTCGTAGAACTGGAGGTTCTGGTTGTGGGCGAAGTAGCGCTCGCAGCCGTGGTCGTTAATGAAGGCCATGCCGGCGCGGTTGACCGATAGGTCGGTTACCAGCATGAGCATCTCCTGGCCCTCGCCGAAGGCCTCTTCCACGAACCTGAATACGTTGTCCAGGGCGGCTGCGGCACCGTCGATGCTGCCGTCCAGCGCGTCCAGCCGCGCATTGAAGCGCTCCCGCAGCAGGTTGAACGTGGGCCCCTCCGGTCGTTCGGCCCCGGTGCGCAGCACCTCGTCCAGCAGGCCGATGGCCCGCTCGAAGGAGCGGTAGCGCTCCTCGGTAAGCAGGCTCGCGGCCCGCTCCGTATCGCGGTCGTGGGCGAGGGCCGTGGCGGTGGCGCGCATGAGATCGGCCCCGTTGTCGTTCTCGGCCACGCCTGCGGCAGCCAGGCGCGCCTTCAGATCGGCCAGCACGCCGTGGGTGAACGCCGCGGCCTTCTCCTCCATAACGGCTTGGCGCAAACGGCCCACCGTGGCATCCACGATGAGCCCCATGACGGCCACGCGCTCGTCGAAGGGCGCCCGCCGTGCCCGCTCGGCCAGGCCCGTATCGGCCGTGCCCTCGAGAATGCGGTCGATCTGGTAATCGCTGCGATACTTCGTGAACAGGTCGTAGTACATCGCGAACCGCTTCGCGATGTCGCCGTTCTGCACGTACTGCTCCACGAGCAGCTCGTCGACGGCCAAGCCCTGGGCCTCGTAGAGCTTGATCATGGCCGACAGGTCGTCCCAGCCGCGGGCCGTGACGAAGGATGCGCCGTCGGGCGTGGCCTCCACGGCGTAGAAGTGGTTGCGCTCGATATCGAGATAGGTGATGACGGCCGGGTGCACTTCCGCTGACACGGCGAATTCGCGCCACACGTCGTAGTCGGGCTCCACCTCGATGCGCTTCAGGCGGTCCCAGGTGGCGATGTCGAAATCGTGAGCCGTGCGGTTGTACTCGGGCGGGTTGCCCGCGGTCACCACGATCCATCCATCGGGCACGGCGTGGCGGCCGAACACCTTGTACTGCAAGAATTGCAGCATGGCCGGGGTAAGGGTCTCCGACACGCAGTTGATCTCGTCCAGAAACAGGATGCCCTCGGGACGGCCCGTGGATTCCATGGCCTCGTAGACCGAGGCGATGATCTCGCTCATGGTGTACTCGGACACCTGGTATTCCACGCCGCCATAGATCTTCGTGGCGATAAAGGGCAGGCCTAAGGCGCTTTGGCGCGTGTGGTGGGTCATGGAATAGGACACGAAGCCCACTTCCAGCTCCTGGGCGATCTGCTCCATAATGGCCGTTTTGCCGATGCCTGGGGCGCCGAGCAGAAACACCGGGCGCTGCCGGGCGGCCGGCAGCCGGTAGTTGCCGAACTCGTCCTTGGTGAAATAGGCTACCATGGCGTTTTTGATCTGCTGTTTCGCTTCGCGGATGTTCATAGGGGGCTCCTTTACGGACGGCGGTTCGTGAAATGGCGGCGAGGGAAGAGCTATGGTCAGAGGGGCTCCTCTTCTAATACGAAGGTCTCGTCCAAAACGACTTTCATGGCCCACGGAGGTACCGGGGCGCTGGCGGCGGCATCGTCGGAATCGAGGAAAACGAAGGCGGTCTCAAAGGCGGGGCGCCGGGTGGGATAGGTGCCCTGGCCGTCGGTGAAGTAGATGAGGCCGCCGAGGTCGTTCAGCTCGCCAGCAGCGAGCGCTTCGTCCACGTAGGCGAACACGGGACGGAAATCGGTGCCCCCCAGACCCTTGATGACGGGATTTTCCAGGTAGTCTTCCAAATCGCGCAGGCAGGTGATGCGGGCCACGTCGGTCACGGCGGCATCGCACTGGATGATGAGCACGTTCATCTTCGAGAAGAAACTCGTCTCGTCGGCGAGGATGGAATAGGTGCGCTCGATGAAGCGCCGCACGAGGCCGTCTTTGGTGGAGGCCGAGGTGTCGATGGCGATGACGAAGTCGCGGATGCGCTTCTCCTCGGCGAATTCCACCGGCTCCACGAGGGGCAGGTTGCCGTACAGCTGAAGGCCGTAGGTGTAGAAGACGTAGTCGAACTCGTCGTCGTTCACGCGAATCTGCTCGCCCATGCGGGAGAACTTGCGCAGGAAGGCGCGGTAGTCGTGCTTCTCGCGGGTGACCTTGCGCAGGTTCATGGCCAAGTTCGAGCCCTCGATGCCCCACAGCTTCGCGTAGGCGTCCAGCTGAATGCCCATTTCCAGGGCGGCGTTCTCCCACTGCTCGCGGGAGCGGTCCAGCTGCACCGTATCGGCGAAGCGCTCGCCGATGGCCCGGGCGGCGTGCTCGGGGGCCTCCTTTTGGGTGATGTCGGCGGCATCCATGGCCCGGTGGGCCTTGTGGCTGTAGGGAACATCGGCGGCCTCGTCGGGGATATCCATATCGGTGCCGGGGGTGTCGGCCGCACCGGCGGCGGCTCCGCGTTGGCCCTCGCCCTCGGCGGCCTCGCCCTCGGCCAGGTTGCCGTCGTCTCCCTCGGCCACGGTGGCGGCGTGCCAGGGGCGATGGTCGTCCACGGAGAAGCGGGCTGCGAGGCGAGCAAGTTCCTCGGCGCTTGCGCCCGCAGCGCGGCGCTCGCGCAGGGCCGCGTAGACGCGCTCGGCGGTCATAAGGCCGGCTTCTTCGGCCATGCGCTCTAGCTCGGGGCGCGAGGCGGCGGCCGTTGCCGTGCGCGTAGCGGGAAGATCCAACTGGTCGATGACTGATTCCACCACCATATCGCAGGCAATGTCCCACAGATCGGGCTCCACATTCGCGCCAGGATACAGGTGCAGGAACACGTTGTGCAGCACCACGTGCAGGTAGGAACGGGTGGCCTCGGCGCTGTCGCGGGCATAGGTGCGGGCCCAGGTGGCCGGGTCGAAGCGCAGGTGGGCGCCATCGGTGGCGAAGGTGGCGCCGGGAGTGGGCAGGGGGGCCAGCCGCGCGAAGGCGGCGCTCATGAAGCGCAGGTTCACCAGAAGGCCGTTGCGCACCAGGTCGAGCGCATCGAGGGCGAGGGCTTCCATGTCGTTGCTGCGCACCGTGGCCTCCTTTCGCTGCGCGATTCCCGCGAAGCCGGGGTTTCTGCTCTGCGCACTGCGCGGGTTTCCGGCCAAAAATTCTCTCGGTTTTGAAAGTTGTTCCCGCTTGCGGGGTAGTGTAGCATGGGGCACACGCGGGGTAAACATCCCTGCAGCCTCCAAATTGGGAAGGTGCACAAAACTATGAACGCTGGAACGCTGGTATTTCGTGATGAGGTCACTCCGATAAGAGATCTTGTTGCGCAGGCGCAAGAAAATCCGCTTCGACTTTCCCTCGATGAGGTGACCGTCGAGGAGCCGGGGCATCCCATTGAGGGTGAGAACTGGCGCCCGCAGCTGGCTCCCTACAAGCCGTGGGTGCACGATGCGGCGCTCGATGAGACCGACGAGCTAGAGGGCACTGACGGCGACTTGCTCATTGTGGGGGCCCTTGGCATGGGCATAACCGACGAGGAGCGCATGGCCCTTATCGGAGATGCCGTGCACGGAGAAGGGGCGGCAGGCACGGAGGAGGATGCGGCGGACGTCTCTGCCCGCGCGCTGACGCCCCATGAGCTGTGGACGTTGGGGCAAACCCCGCGTTGGAATCCCGGCCAGTCGCAGGATGAGGCGTCATCAATTACGGATAGCGCAGCCTTATGTGAAACATTAGAATGCCGTGAAACATCCAATACCATCCGCTCGCAGACGAATAGATACCGTGAAACATCAGAAAGTTTTTGTGAAACAACGGAAGAGCTGTCGGCGAGCCTAGCGGGTGAGCTGGCGGGTGGCTCGACAGGCGGCCTGGGGCATGGCGACGTGGACGGCCTGAGGGGCGGTGCTGCAGGTGAGTCGGAGGACGGTCAGGCAGGTGAGCCGGGGGAAGACGCGCTGAGGCACTTCGCCCTCAACGTACCGCTGACGGTGCGACGCGACGGCGAGGGGTTCGCGGTGTCGGCAGTGCATCTGGCGGCTTTGGCCGAGAACGGGCTTCCTGCCGACAACTTAATCGTGGTGGTGCCGTCGTATATCGATGATGCGCCGGTGAAGCGCATCGCCTCCGAGGCGTTCGCGCGGCGTTACACGAGCGGTGTGCAAGTGCGTCTGCTGGTGGTGCCCGATACCGTGGAAGTGGTGGGTGCCCAGGCGTTCGGCTCGGTATGCGCCGAGACGATCTCTCTCGGGGCGAGAGTGCGCACCTACGATCCCGCCCCGTTGGACATGGCGCTTCCCAATCCGCGTTTGGAACGTCGCCGCTATCTGGTGAGCGCGGCCAACGAGCGGCTCGCAGTGCGAGGCGGCTGTCTGCTGGAGCGCTTGGGCGAAGCGGCTGGTGCTGCCGGGCCCTCCGGCAAGAACCCCCAAGGCTCCTGGCGACTGCTGTTCGCAGAGGCTCCCGCGCCTGAGCGCCTTGCCATTTCCCAGGGCGTGCGCGTTGTGGGCTCGGCAGCCTTCGCCAAGGGTTGCCCGCCGCCTCGGGTGCTGGATACGCCCGGCACCCTGGAACGCGTGGACGGCACCGTGCACCCCGAGACGATTTGGCGCGGTGCCGACCTGGCTGCGCTTGCTCGCATTGTGCAGCGCTGCGGTGGCCGTGTAACCGATTTTGACGCCGTTGAGCAAGACGGCTGCTGGTACGACTTCGCCGACGGCGCGGCTCGGCTTGTCGCGGGGCCGCCGGCACCGGATTCGGTGTCGCGACAGTTCTCGTCAGCGGCCCATGCTCGGGTGCGCGGTGGCGCGGCCCTCTCGCCCCGCGAGATCGCTGCCGAGGCCGCTGTCACCATGGCAGCGCCGGCATCGGCGGCCGACCGTCTGGCATTGCCCCGGGCGGTAGAGGGCGCCCCGCTCACGGTCATCGCCGAGCGAGCGCTCATCACGGCTCCAGCCACCCTCGTCTTGCCCGACACGGTGCGCACGGTGCGCGACGGCAACGCCTGCAAGGGCACGCGCAAGCTCATGCTGCCCGAGGGCCTGCGTACCATTGGCGCCCACTGCTTCTGCTCGCGCACGCTAGTGGGGCCGGTGCTCATTCCGGCCAGCGTCACCAGCATCGGCGAGGGCAGCTTCGAGTACGCCGTAGTGCGTCTGGCCGCGGCCGATGCCGTGGTGCACATCACCTCCGACCAGCTTATGAGCTGCTTTTTGGAAGCGCCCGACGATGGCATTCCCTTCGATTTCACCCGCTACGACGATCAGCTGCTTGTGGGCCGCGGCCTACCCGACCACCTGGGCGCTCTGCTGCACCGCGTGGCCGCCCCCTTCCGCCTGGCGCCCGCGATGCGCGACCGCATCGTGGAAGCCCTGCGCGAGCGAGCGGCCGATGCAGTGGCCGCCGTGGCGCGCGAGGGCGATATTACCTGCGTGCGCGCCCTGGCCGAGGCCGGCTTCCTCGACGACGGCGAGCTGTTCGACCGTCAGATCGAGCGCCTCCGCGCCAGCAACCGCACCGACTGCGTCTTGTTCCTCATGAACTGGCAACATGACCGCGCCGAGGCCTCGCGCGCCACCATCCCGAAGCGCGCCCGCGACCGCTTCGCGCTGTAGGGAGGCCGGTGGGCGCATCTTTGGGCGCAAGGCGGTCGGTTGCTAGGTGTTGTGTGCCAATAGGTTGTTTACGCCGACGATGCGCGACATGGGCGGCAGGCCCCCGCAGGCGCTGTGCGGCCTGTCCCAATTATAATGCTCGATGAAGGCGGGGAGGGCGGCGGCCCTCCCCGCCTCGCTCTCCCACGCCCTGCCGTACTGCCACTCCTGGGCGAGCGTGCGGTTCATGCGCTCGACCTTGCCGTTCTGCCAGGGGCTGAAGGGCCTCGTGTAGACGTGGCGGACCCCGCGCCCCTCGAGCAGCGCGTTGAACTCGCCGCTGCGGTAGCCCGGCCCGTTGTCGGTCATCACGCGCTCGACCGAGACGCCCATCTCCCCGAAGAAGCCCAGGCAGCGGCCCATGAAGGCCGCGCAGGTGCCCTTGCGCTCGTCGGGCAGCAGCTCGGCGTAGGCCACGCGGCTGAAGTCGTCGACGGCGACGTGCAGGCACGCCGTGCCCGCCCCCGGCCTCGGCCGGCCGGCGCGGCCGCGCGCCCGCCAGCCCCCGCCGTCGGGGACGCGGGCCACCTTCTTGACGTCGACGTGCAGCAGCTCGCCGGGGGCCTCGCGCTCGTAGCGCACCGGCGTCGCGGGGCCGCGGCGCCGGACCTCGCCGGTCACACGGTCGACGTCGGCGAGGCGCGGCATCCCGCGGCGGGCCACTATCCTGGCGCAGGTGCGGGCGGGGACGCCGGTGGCCGCCGCCAGCGCGAGCGGCGCGAGCAGCATGGACGCGCGGGCCTCGGCGACGCGCTCCTCGGCGTCGGGCGGCGTGAGCCTGGCGAGCCTGCGCGGCCGGCTGCTGCGGTCCGCCAGCCCCTCGCCGCGCCGGCTGCGGCGCAGCCACTTGCACGCGGTCTGGCGGCTGACGCCCATCTGGCGGGCGGCGTCGGCCACGCCGACGCCGGATTCTATGCGGGAAACGAGGGTTTCCCGCCCCCTCGGGGTCAGCTTTGCGTTAGGATGCGATGGCATGGGAGGCCCCCTTCGCTGCGAATCTAGACAACTCACAGCTTGGCGGAGGCCTCCCTATTTGTCACCACCCGGATGTAAACAACGTCTTGGCACTAAACAGCTAGGCGACGAGCCGGTGGGCGCAGCTGACGACTCCTCTCGGTCTGCATTGCTTGGAAAACATGCTTTTCTGGGCAGAACTGGCTGGAATATCTGCTTTTTTGTACGTATGAGAAATTAGCTATGACCTGGCAATATACAAGAAATATCCAGGTCAGAGCCGTGTACAAAAAATCATACTTTCCAACTTACGGCAATGCGAAAGGCGAAGAGGATGCAGGCGCGCGGGCGCGCACTGGTGCGCGCGAGGCGGGGGAACGCAGGCGCGCGCGGGCGCGCAGGCGCGCGAGAGGCGAGGGGGCGCAGGCGGGCTAGCCTTCGCGCTCGAACAGGTCGAGCAGCTCCTGGCGGGTGCCGACGGCGCACTTGCGGTAGATGTGCTTGACGTGGGTTTTCACTGTGCCAGTGGTGACGAACAGCGTATCGGCGATATAGGGAAGGCTTCGGCCGCGCACCAGGTATTCCAGTACCTCCGCCTCGCGCTTGGTCAGCTTGAAGTGCTCTGCGAAGGCGGCAGCATGGTTCTCCTTGTTTGGGGCTGGCGCCTGGCGGCCGGGTACGCCAGGTGTCTCGGCTGTCGCAAGATCGTCTGAAGCTCCCCCTGCTTTCGTGTTCACTACAACGCAGAACAGCAGGAGCACGCCGATGGCGCAGGCAATCTCGAAGGGTGCGAGCGCCCCACCGGCGAGGTAGTAGAACTGCTTGCCCAGAATGTTTCCCGCCAGCACCACCGCCGAGATGAGCCCCTGGCCCACGCTGAACGAGAGCAGCGGCGCCAGGCCCTCCCGCTGGGTGCTTTGCGTGACGAGCACGTACACAAGCACCTGCAGGAACATGGCGCACCCCTGCACGAGCGCGCCGCCCATGGGGACGCCTGCGCCTCCCAGCGCGAGGATGATCAGCAGTCCCGCCACGGCGAAGGTAACGGTGGTGCGGTAGAGGCTCAGCGCCGAGAAATCGTGCTTCTCAAGCGTGAAAGGCACCAGCGCCAGCACGGCGATGATGAAGCAGACGGCCACGCCGCCGGCGAACAGGCTGGCGGCCTGCTCGTAGGTCGTGCCCATAATGGCGGAGGATATGAAGTTGCCGATGAGCGCGGCGAGGATGATGGGAGCCATCGACCTCCAGGGGAGCAGGCGCGCCTCCCAGCTTCCGGCGACGATCTCGCCGGGCATCGCGTCGGGGGCGATCGCCGCCTTCGAGGGAAAGACATCGAGCGACACATGATGGCGCCGAGCGGCCTCGTCGGTTCTCAGCCCCATGGAGACAAGGGGCAGCGCAGCGACGGCAACTACGGCGAAAGGCCCCGCTTCTATATGAGAGATGGCAAGATAGAGCACGTAGGCGAAGAGGAACGACAGGATGATGACGCCGGGAGCATCGCGGAAATCGAGGGAATAGCGAGCGCCCCACGCGGCACCGCACAGTGTGCCCGCTATGCCGGTGATCACGCCAGCTAGGATAACGAACGCCAGCATTTGCCGGGCGAGCAGCCAGGGAAGAACAACGGTCGCCGCTCCCATCACGACCGCGGCGATGATGAGGGGCGTCGGTCCCATGGCCATCGTGTTCCGCCGTGATCCCGCGACCAAAAGGAGCGCCGTGGCGATGACGGCGGCTTGGGACGTGAAAAAGCCGTATTCGAGGCCGACGCTGGACGATGCGTCGGGGGTAGAGATGAGCACGGGACTGAGGTAGCACAGAAACCCCCACGCCCACAGCGCACCCGATCCTACGATGGCCTCGAGGGCCGAGCCTCGCCGTGCCCCCTTTGCCCGATGCGCCTTGAGCTTGCCCGACGGATCTGTTGGCCGCTGCCCCTGCGTCCTCTCGTTCATTCCCACTATGTTCCCTCCCTTGTCCGCGTGGGAATATCCTATCGCACTAATGAGGTAGAGAGAGGAGGAACTTGTGGCAAAACAATGCGATTGATCAGCGGAAATGTAAAAATCTCCCGTTTCGGAAGATGTGATTTCCCGCAGCAACTGCTACACTTTCGGGCCGTAAGGTCCACGCATATGAGAGATCGCGGCCCGGCTGATGCCACCGCCGGGGGACCCTGAGTCATTGGAGGGAACATCTATGGAAAACGAGAAGAACACGACGCAAGCCAATCTGCCGGAAGCCCGTCGTGGTGTGAGCCGCCGCGGCTTCCTGTCGGGCGCCGCCCTGGCCGCCGGCGCCGCCGCGGTAGCCGGGTTGGCCGGCTGCGCGCCCCAGGCCGCGGGCGAGGCCGCGGGCGAGGCGTCGACCGCCGGTGGCGACGCCATGGCCGCCACCGGGGCCATGCAGACCACCGACCCCTCGAAGGCCGTGTGGCCCGTGGTGGAGGAAGTGGAAGTGGGCTCTGCCGGCGAGGGCGAGATCGCCTTCGTGGCCGAGCCCATCGCTGCCGACGAGATCACCGCCACCCACGATGTGGACGTAGTGGTATGCGGCCTGGGGCCGGCTGGCGATGCCGCTGCTCTGGCCTGCGCCGAGCAGGGGCTGAAGGTGGTGGCCGTGGAGAAGCAGAACCGCGGCAACTACAACTCTGCCACCATCGGCGGCACGAACTCCAAGCTGCACGAGCACTGGGGCATGACCTACGACACCGACGCGTGGATCGCCGACGCCATGGTGGACAACGCCTTCCAGGGCGACATGACCCTGTTCAAGCACTTCCTGGAGAAGAACGGCGAGGCGGTGGACTGGTACATCAGCCACTTCGACAACCAGAATCTGGATGACTACCCGCTCACCTTCGCTGCCGGCGACTTCCCGGACTTTCGCGACGAGTGGGACAAGACCGCGCTGTCGCGCTCGTGGAACACGTCGCTGAACCTGCCGTACCCGCCGGGCGAGCTGGCCGACATTCTGGCGGGCATCCTGACCGAGGCCGGGGTGGAGATTCGCTTCAACACGCCGGCCTGTCAGCTGGTGACCGACGACGCCGGCAAGGTGACGGGCGTCATCGTGAAGGGCGAGGGCGGCTACGAGCAGTACAACTGCGCCAAGGGCGTGGTGCTTGCCACGGGCGGCTACGAGTTCAACCAGCAGATGCTGAAGGAGCGCTGCCGTCCCCGCGGGGTGCCGGGGGCGTGGCTGACGGGTGCCTTCGGCAACACCGGCGACGGCCTGCAGATGGGTATTGCCGTCGGTGCGGCGGAAGACGAGTTCCCCCAGCCCATCATGTTGGATCCCGAGCAGCTCATGCCCTACCTGCGCGTGAACAAGCTGGGAAAGCGCTTTACGCCCGAGTATGAGCCCTATGGGCATCTGGCCATGGCCATCCAGGCCCAGCCCGGCACCTACGACTTCTACGTGGTCGATGGCGCCATCGCCGAGAAGATCGACAAGATCTGGACGCCGAGCTCGTCGTGCTACGGTCCCAAGGAAGTGTGGGTCGGCGCCGCCACGAGCGAGAACGCCCTGAAGGCCGACACGTTGGAAGAGCTGGCCGAGCTCATGAAGGTGCCTGCCGACGAGTTCGTGGCCACCATCAACCGCTGGAACGAGATGGCGGCGGCCGGCAAGGACGGGGACTTCAACTTCCCTGGTGAGATGATGATGACCATCGACACGCCGCCGTTCTACGCCACCAAGGAACATGCCGACGGCCTGTGCACGGCGGGCGGCCTGCTGGTGGATACGGCCTGCCGCGTGCTTGACAAGGAGCGCCAGCCCATCGAGGGCCTGTTCGCGGCCGGTATCGTGTCGGGCGGCATGTTCTACAACACCTATCCGCACAACCTGAACTGCCTCTCCCACACGCGCAACTGTCTGATGGGCTACACCATCGGCCAAGTGCTCGGCGGCAAGGAGGCCTAAGGGTCGGATGCTCTGGCTTCCGCCCATTGGCGCAAGCTGATCGGTCGCTGCCCTTGCCAGCGCCAACCCGTCGGGCGTCCTCCCTCCCCGCGCCCGATTCCGCGGCCCGCATCTCATCTGAGGTGCGGGCCTTTTGGCGGCCTCCGTCTTTAAGTCCGGAATGCGGGGAGGACTCGGGGCCAACAGACCTTTTTCGCACGCTCGGGGCCGTCTTCTGCTATAGAATGGGCGGCAAACAGCAAGAGGCAGGCGCGGAGCGGCAAGCGACAAGCATCACCCGGTGCGACGCAAAACAGGAGGCGGAAATGGGAAAGCTGGCGGCGAAAGCGGGGCACGGGGCGCTGTTCGGGGTGCTCACGGTGGCGCTCGGCGGGTTTGCGGGGGCCTTTGCCTGGGCGTTCTTCTTTCTCATGAACCTCGGTATCGATCTTTTGTGGGTGAAGGCCCCGGCTGCCCTGGAGGCTCAGGGACTTCCCGCCGTCGTGTATCCGCTGGCGTTCTGCCTGGCGGGCGGCGTGATCATCGGGCTCTTCCAGAAGCGATGCGGGGCCTATCCCGAAGATATGAACACGGTGATGGCCCAGGTGAAGACCACGGGCCGCTACGAGTACCGCCATCTGGGCGCATCGTTCACAGGTGCGCTGCTGCCGCTTTTGTTCGGCGGCTCCATCGGCCCCGAGGCGGGGCTCACGGGTGTGATCGCGGGGCTCGCCACCTGGGTGGGCGACAAGATGCGCTTCATGAGGTCGCAGGTGCGCGAGCTGTCGCAGGTGGGCGTGGCGGCCGTGGTGTCGGCCACGTTCTCGGCGCCCCTGTTCGGTCTGGCTGCGCCTCTGGCGGGGTATGCCGACGAGTCTGCGGGAGCGGCTCCGTCGACCATCGAGGTGCCCCGGGCGACGAAGCTGGTTGCCTACCTGCTCGCCATCGCCGGGGCCCTGGGGGCCATGGTCGGGCTCGGGTCTCTGTTCGGCCAAGGAGGAGGCCTGCCCCATTTCTCCACCATCGCCATTGGCGCTTTGGAACTGGCCTGGGGCATTCCCCTTGCGTTGCTGGGGGCAGCAGCTGGATGGCTCTTCCACGGCAGCGGCCGGGCCGTGCGCGGGCTGGCCAGCCGCCTGGGGGATCGCCCCGTGGCGAAGGCGGTGGCGGCCGGTGCGTTCCTCGGCGCCGCGGGCGTCGTGCTTCCTTTCACGATGTTCGCCGGCGAGGCCCAAACCGAGCAGCTCGCGGCCACGTGGACCACGTTCAGCGCGGCGGCCCTCATGGCCACGGGGTTCCTGAAGGTGATCGTCACCCAGGTGTGCCTGGGCCTGGGCTGGCGCGGCGGCCACTTCTTCCCGATCATCTTCGCCGGCATCGCCATCGGCTACGGCGCCGCGGTGCTCACGGGCATCGACCCCGTCTTCGCCCTGTGCGCCACCACTGCCGGCCTGACCGGTTGTGTCATGCGCCAACCGCTCATGACGGCGCTGCTGCTGTTTCTGGTGTTTCCCGTGAAGGCCGTCTTCGTGCTTTTGGCCGCTGCGGCCATTGGCGCTCTCATCCCCGTGCCGAAAGGCTGGCTGGAGCGATAGCGATCGCACCCCAGAGTGGGGCCTTGTGCGGGCCGGCGTTTCATCCCGGCGTGGTAGAGTGGGCGAAGAGCATTCAACGCGGAGAAGAGAGGGGTGGCGCGATGTTGGAGGTGCGCAAGGCGCGAGTCGATGAGCTGGATGCGGTGTTCGAATTCTACGGGCAGATGGCTGACCAGATGGAAGACACCGATTTCGACGTGCAATGGCGTCGCGGCGGCCACCCGTCCGCAGCGCTTCTGCGAGAGTCGGTGGAAGCCGGTCAGATGATCATCGGCGTGCTCACCGGGGATGCCGAAGGGGAGGGCGTGGAAGCGGGTGCGTGCGCTTCGGGCGCCGGCGGGGCTATGGACGCCCGGGCCGAAGGCGGCAAGGGCGCTGCCGGTTCCCATCCCGTCATCGCGAGCGCCATGGTGGTGAACCACGAGGGGTCGTCCGGCTACGAGGCGGTGCCCTGGGCTGTGGATGCGGCGCCCGAGTGTGTGGGCGTGCTGCACGTGGTGGCTACGCTGCCGGTCTATCACGGTCGCGGCTTCGCGCGACAGCTTCTGACCCGGGGCATTGAGGTTTCCCGCGCCGATGGGCTCGTGGTTCTGCGCCTGGACACCTTCCCCCACAACAAGCGGGCCCGCAGTCTCTACGAATCCTGCGGCTTCGAGGATCGGGGTGACTGGACCGTCTACTACCCGGCCCTCGGCGACATCCAGGTGTCCATGTACGAGCTGCCGCTGTAAGGGGTGCTACGAGCCCTGGCGCTCCCGCTCGATAAGGCCGAACATCTCGCGCTTGGAGTGGATGCCGAGTTTTGGTAGACGTGCTTCAGGTACGTGTGTGCCGTATCGCGGGAGATGCAGAGCTTCTCGCGGATGTAGCCGGAGTCGCGTTCGGCGGCGAACAACCGGAATACCTCGGTCTCGCACCGTGTGAGTTTGCAGCGCTCGATAAGCTGTGCTCGTCCGAAACGACCGAAAACACCCTGCTGGCGTCTCCCGCCGGGGCGACGCTCTTCGTGGCGAACAGCGCCACGGGCGAGGTGTTCGTGGTGGACGCAGCCGCGCTGACGGTCACAGCGACGGTAACGGGACTCGCGAGCCCCAAGGGCATGGCCGTGGTGGCCTGAGAGGGGAGCGCCCGTGTCATCCTGGGCGAGCGGAACGAGCGGAAGAGCCTCGCCGCTACGTACCTAAGAAAGGAGACCCATGAAGAAGGTACCTCTGATCGCGCAGATTATATCGCTGGCCTGCGCCCTCGTGGCGGTGGGCGCCGTGCTGTTGTGGGCCGCGCCCTGCGCCGGCTCACTGGAGTTGGCGAACGGGAACATGGTGCCCATGCGCTGCGCCTACACCGGTAAGGTCGCTGTGCTGTTGGCGCTTATGCTGGCTGTGGTGTGCACGGCCGGCCTGGCAACGAGGCGCCCGCTGGCCGCGACTGTGGCGCTGCTGTCGGCGGCCCTCATCCTCATGACCTTCGACACGCCGCAGTCGGCGGGCTGGCGAACCCCAATCGCAAGCGCATAAGGGCTTAGGGCGGCCAAGTCAGAAGCCGGGAGCGTCCGCACGGGGCCAGAAGCTGGAGCGTCCGCATGGGGCCAGAAGCTCGATGTGCCCGCGTTCCAACATGGAAAATCTGCTTTTTTGGGCCCTGTAGCATGGAAAATATGATTTTCTGGGCCTGAAAAATACCTATCTTGACCTGGTGTTTCGCGAGAAATACCAGGTCATAGGCCTGTCAAAAAAAGCATATTTTCCAAATTCTGAAGCTCCGAAGCAGATCAGTGGGGTTCGGGAAAGCCGAGGGAGAGGCTGCTTTCGGGAAAACGGAGGGCACAGGCGGCGGGGATGGTCAAGATGAGGGTTGCCGCGGCCAGGGAGGCGAAGCCGGCGGGAGCGGTGACCACGTAGCTGGCGGGGAAGTCGCCGCCGACGAGCACGGGGCCGGCGAAGTAGATGATGTCGAATACCGCGTGCAGCGCGATGACGAGGGGTAAAGTGCCGCCCCGGAAGAGCATGGCGGCCAGCACGATGCCGAAGGCGAGGGCCTCCAAAAATTTCAGGGTAAGCGACGCGGCGACCAGCTCGGCGGCCGGGTCGCCCTCGATGCCGATGGGCAGTCCGTGCAGGGCGGCGAACACGACAGCCGTCGCGACGATGGTGGCCTTGGGGCCGCATACGTGCCGTACCGCGCGCAGGAGCAGGCTGCGGAAGACGAGCTCTTCCACGACCGCCACGAGCACGCAGGTTCCCACGAGGTAGAGCCACCGCGGGCAGCTTTCGGCACCCGCGCCGGCCGCGCCGGCCCCGAGCGCGTCAGCCGCGCCGGTTGCGCCGCCTGCGCCGGTCGCGGGCAGGTCGGGGAGCGCCAGCAGCGCGGCCGCCAGCGCGGCGAGCACCACGCAGGCCGACGCCACCACAAGGTAGCGCCACTGCACCCACGGCGTCTCCTTCGCTCTGTTCGTGCTTTCCGTCATGGCCCCATGGTAGCAAGCGCGGCCCCGCCTGCGCCCCGCGTTCCGCCCGCGCGTCACGCCCCGTCGCGAAACGGCGGCCTAGCGTCCTTCGGGGCCGAAGCTCTCCACGAGCTCGATAAGCTCCTGGCGCTTGTGAATGCCCAGTTTCACGTAGATGCGCTTGGAATGGGTGCGCACGGTGTTCTCCGACACGAACAGCAGCTCGGCGATGTGGGCCACGGTGTTGCCCCGGGCAATGAGCTCGGCCACCTCGGCTTCGCGCGCTGATAGTCCGAAGCTCTCGCGCACTGCTGCCATCTGCTTCGAGAATCGATCGCGGTATGTGGCTTCCGCCTCGTGCCCGTCGCGGGATGGAGGGGCGCCTCTTCCGGCAAGGGTGTTTTGGGCTCCGGGGAAGGGGTCGGCCGTGCGCCCGGCGCCCTGCTTGCGCGGCAAAGCGGCTCCGTCCCCGTTCTCGCCAGCGTGCGGCGATGCGACTGAGCCCGCATCTTCGGTTCGCGCAGGCCCCTCCGAAGCGCCTGCGCCCTCATGCTGCGCCTCCGGCCCTTTCGCCTCGGGCCTTCCCTCCTTGGCAACGCGCCCGCCCTTCGCCGCTCCGCTTGGTTGAGAGCTCGGCCCAGGGCGGTGCCCGTCGCCCGTCTTGCGGCGCAGCGCCAAAAGCTCGATCTCGTCGGGAGCCCCGGTGGACAAGGCCCGCCGGAAGCCCCCTTGGCCGACGAAGTACATGATGCCCAGCAAGTACAGCGCCCCGATGGTGATGAGCGCAAGCGGCGAGAGTCCCCCGAAGGGCAGCTCGCCCAGCGGGAGCGACTCGATGAGGCGGCCGCCGATGAAGCCCACGTCGTGCAGGCCGTACATGATGCCGCCGAAGGCGCCGTAGATAAACACGGGGTTGATGCCGCCGTCACGCGATACCTGGGCGCACTGGATCATCATCAGCATGATGGTAACCGACCACAGCGCGTACAGCCCCGCCGCCAGAGCTCCGGCGTAGCCGCGGCCCAGAAGCGGCAGCAGCAGAAACGCCGTGGTCACCACAGGGAAGAACAGCCGGTAGCTCGTGGCCACGTTGATACGCAGGTTCTTCTTGGCCCACACGGCGAGCAGCGCCACGGCTGCTGCGCACGAGGCTGCCATGGACAGCGCGTTCACGATGGTGCCCACCGCCGGATCGCCTACGGCCAACGACCGCATGACGCCGGTGCAGAAGCCCAGGGTGCCGAGGGTGAGCGCCGTGCGCCAGATGGTGGACAGCACGTGCCGATAGGTGCGCGGATGCTCGCGCGGCGCGTCTTGGAACATAGGCTGGTCGAGGTCGATGGTGCGACTTTTCAACACCACGGCCAGGCCGAACAGGGGCAGAAACACGCAGGGGATGAGATAGGCCGTCACCGCCACGGGAATGAGGTACAGCGCGAAGTACAGCACTGCGGCCCAGGCTGTGCCGGCGATGAGGTTGCCCATGCCCTCGCGTGCGTCTTGGCTGGCGAACAGCCGCTGCCACAGCATGTAGAAGCCCGCCGATCCCACGCCGAGGAGCGCTCCGCCCGCGCCCGCCAGGGCAACGGCGATGCTGCGCGCGTACATGGCGCCGATGAGCAGGCACCAGCCGCCCATGTAGGGCACCGCCACGGCTTTCACCATGAAGTGCCGGGTCTCGGCGGGGAAGAGGTAGGTGCCGGCGGCGCTAGCCAGGAAGGTGAGGGCGAACGCGAGCGATTCGGCCCCGAAGAACCACAGCATCACCTCGGGGGTTTGGAAGGAGAGGGGTAGAAACGGGAACACACCGCCCCATACGCTGGCGGCGTTGATGGCAAGGAACAACCCATAGCCGAGCGAGGCCGTATTCGGCCGCAGCAGGCTGAGCAATGCCGATGCCCTCACAGACCTTCCCTCCCCTTGCGCGGTAGACGCCATCGAGCTGCTTGCGCTCTCCGTTGCGCCGCGACCGATGCCGATCGGTACGTTTCTCGCTGCGGCGTCTCCTTCTTTTCGCTGATGCCCAGTATAGCGTCTCGCAAGGAAGAATGTCCGTCGACAGGGGAAACAGGTGACACGACACAAGGCTGTGAACAGGTATAATGCGAAATTCACACGGAGTATGTGACACGCCTTCCGCCCGCAGCGGGCTATGATGCGGCCCGTCGACGAGGCCGAGGAGACCCTCGCCGACCGTTCCGCCGATGCTCTGTCGGGCGTTGCCGGAATGCCCCATACTGTTTCGAGAGAAGAGAGGGAGGGACCATGACGATCACGAAGGAGCATTCGTTGTCCCGTCGCACGTTCATGAAAGGCTCGGCGCTCGCCGGCCTCGGCGCCGCCGCCGTCGGCACGGCCGGTCTGTTCGGCTGCGCGCCTGCTACCGACTCCGGCGCCGCCGGCGGAGGGCTGGCCGATACGGCGGCAGTTGAAGAGAAGGTCTGCTGGGGCCATTGCTCGGTGAATTGCGAGACCCGCTGTGCTCTGCGCTTCCATGTGGTGGACGACGAGGTGAAGTGGGTGGAGACCGACAACACCGGTAACGACGAGTACGGCGATCACCAGCTGCGCGCCTGCCAGCGCGGACGCACCATCCGCCGCTGGCTCAATCACCCCGACCGCCTGAATGTCCCCATGAAGCGCGTGGGCAAGCGCGGCGAGGGCAAGTTCGAGGAGATCAGCTGGGACGAGGCCATCGAGACCATCGCCAGTGAGTACCGGCGCATCTTGGATGCCTACGGTCCTGAATCGGTGTACGTGCAGTACGCCTCGGGCGTGAACGCCGGTAACATCGGCGGCTTTCTCAACCGTTTGGTGAACATGAACGGAGGCTGTCTCGGGCGCTACGGTTCCTACAGCTCCGCCCAGATCTCCCAGGCGCTGCCTTTCCTTTATGGTGGCCGTGCAGCCAACGGCAACTCGGATGTGGCCAACTCCAAGCTTGTCGTGCTTTTCGGCGACAACAGCTGCGAGACCAAGATGTCCGGCGCCGGTCCCACCTACCACTATATGCAGGGCCTGGAGAAGTCGGGCGCGAAGGTGATTGTCGTCGACCCGCGCTACACCGATACGGCTGCCGTCCATGCCGATCAGTGGATCGCTATCCGCCCCGGCACCGATGCGGCGCTGGTGGACGCTTGCGCCTACGTGATGATCACCGAGGATTTGGTGGATCACGACTTCCTGAGCACCTACTGCATCGGCTACGACGATGCCACCATGCCCGAGGAACTGCGCGGTACGGGCGCTTCCTATGTGGACTACATCACTGGCAAGGGAGCCGACGCCACGCCGAAGACGCCCGAGTGGGCCGCGGCTATTACGCTCGTGCCCGCCGCTACCATCGAGGCGCTTGCGCGCGAGATCGCCACGGCCAAACCCTGCGCTATCTACCAGGGAAAAGGCCCTCAGCGTCGCGGCAACGGCGAGCAGACGGCCCGCGCCATCTGCATGCTGGCGGTGCTGACGGGCAATGTGGGCATCAACGGCGGTAACACAGGCAGCGACCTGGATGGCTACTACATGCCTGCCTGGTTCGGCGTGCCGGCTGAGGACAACCCGGTGGAGGTGTCCATCGCCTCATTCACCTGGACTGACGCGGTCGATCACGGCGAGCAGATGACGGCCACGCGCGACGGCGTGCGCGGTGCCGACAAACTCTCCGTGCCCATCAAAATGATCTGGAACTACGCTGGCAACTGCATGACGAATCAGCACGGCGACATCAATCATGCCCACGAGGTGCTCTCCGACGAGTCGAAGTGCGAGTTCATCGTGCTGTGGGACACGTTCATGACCGACTCCGCGAAGTACGCCGACATTCTGCTGCCCGATCTCATGGCGGTGGAGCAGCCCAACATCATCCAGAGCGAGTACGCTGGCAACATGGCCTACTACATTGCCGGTGACGCCATCACCTCTCCGAAGTTCGAGCGCCGCACGCTGTATTCGGTGCTTACCGACGTGGCCGATAAGCTCGGTCAAAAGGAGGCTTTCACCGAAGGGCTCGATGAAATGGGCTGGCTGCGTCGCATCTACGAGGAGCAGGCCCTGCCCGGCGACCCGGGTGCGCCCACCTTCGACGAGATGATGGAACAGCACATCTACAAGAAGCAGTGTCCCGAGGGCGAGCACGTGGCCTTTAAGGACTTCCGCGACGACCCCGAGGCCAATCCGCTGGAGACGCCGTCGGGCAAGATCGAGATCTACTCGCAGGCCCTGATGGACACCGTGGCCGATTGGGAGCTGGCCGAGGGCGACCTCATTCACCCGCTGCCGGTGTACTGCCCCGAGGCGGAGGGCTATGCCGACCCGCTGGCCGAGAAGTATCCTCTGCAGTTGACGGGCTTTCACTTCAAGGGCCGCACCCATTCCTCCTACGGCTGCATCGAGGTGCTGAAGGCGGCCAATCCGCAGGAGCTGTGGATGAATCCGCTCGATGCCGAGGAGCGTTCCATCGTCGATGGTGACACCGTGCGTGTGACCAACGATCGCGGCACCGTGGAGATCGTCGTGAAGGTGACGCCCCGTATCATCCCCGGTACTGTGGCCATGGGCCAAGGTGCATGGCATGACGCCGACATGAGCGGCGACAAGGTGGATCGTGGAGGCTGCATCAACACGCTGACGTCCCACCGCCCCTCGCCCTACGCGAAGGCCAACCCGCAGCACACCAATCTCGTCGAAGTGGCCCGTGCCTAAGCGCACTGTGAACGGAGGAGAGCCATTATGACTTACGGATTCTATTTCAACGGCACGCGCTGCACGGGCTGCAAGACCTGTGTGCTGGCCTGCAAAGATAAGAACGACCTGTCCGAGTCCATCAACTTCCGCAACGTGTACGAGTACGGCGGCGGTACGTGGACGAAGGGCAATGACGGCTGCTGGACGAACGACACCTTCGCCTACAGCGTGTCGGTAGCTTGCAATCATTGTGATATGCCGGTGTGCATGGCGAACTGCCCTCAGGGCGCTATCGAGAAGGACGCCGATACCGGCGCGGTGCGAAGCGATCCTGAGAAGTGCATCGGCTGTGGTACCTGCGCGAACGCGTGCCCCTATGGTGCGCCCAAGGTTGATACCGAGATTATGAAGAGCGTGAAGTGCGATATGTGCGCCGACAAGGTGGCTGCCGGCGAGAAGCCGGTGTGCGTGGAGGCGTGCCCCCTGCGCGCGCTGGATTTCGGCGACATTGACGAGCTGCGTGCCACCTACGGCGATGTGGCCGAGTTGGCTCCGCTGCCGGCGGCCAGCGAGACGAGCCCCAATTTGGTGATCACGCCGCCTGCGACGGCAAAGCCGGCAGGCGACACGACCGGCGCGGTGCTGAACCCGCGCGAGATCAGCTAACGCCTTGCCGGAAGGGAAATCGCGGAGGGTAGTCGCACGGCTGCCCTCCGTGGTAGTATGCCGAGGCGAAGGGCTGCTCGCAGCGGTCGGGGGTATGAGGGAAGGGAGTGGCCATGCAGTACGGGTTTCACTTCAACGGGCGGCGGTGCACGGGCTGTAAGACCTGCGTGCTCGCCTGCAAGGACTTCCACGACCTGCCTTCCGATATCGCCTTCCGCCAGGTATACGAGTACGGCGGCGGAACGTGGCGGCGAGCGGACGACGGCACGGTGACCCAGGACACCTTCGCCTACCACCTGTCGGTGGCCTGTAACCACTGCGGCAATGCTGCCTGCGTGCGCGTGTGCCCTACCGGCGCCATGCACAAAGACGAGCGCGGGCTTGTGCGGGTGGATGCCGACCGTTGCATCGGTTGCGGCTATTGTGCGCTGTCATGCCCCTACCGTGCCCCGAAGGTCGATCGCGTGGCGGGCCGCTCGGCGAAATGCGACGGCTGCGCCGAGCGTGTGGCCGAGGGCAGACAGCCCATCTGTGTGGAGGCCTGCCCCCTGCGCGCGCTCGATTTCGGGCCGATAGACGAGCTGCGGGCTGCCTGGGGCACGGTGGCCGACGTGCCGCCGCTGCCAGCCGCGACGGCTACGGCGCCGAATCTGGTGGTGTCGCCGCCGCGCATCTTCAAGGACGACCCCGGGCGCGTGCGCGCCGAGGGCCGCGTGCAGAACGCGCGGGAAATTGTATAGGAGCCTGTCATGACCCACTGTGTTGATAATGCTTCCACGGCGACGAAGACGGCCGCCGACCCTGCTGCCGTGGAGGCCATTGCCTTCGTTGGGGCGGTCCTGGCGCCGTTCTTCCTGAACGACCCGCGTACCGGCCAGGCCCCCGACGCCTTCGCTGCTCTGGCCGAGCTAGACGTGGACGCAGCTGCGGCCGAGTGGCCCTTCGCCGATGAGTCCGAGGCTCGTGCAGCCCTGGCGCTGATGCGCGCCGGTTTGGCTGCGGGCGCCGATCACGACGACCTGGTTTGGGAGTACCGCCGTCTGTTCGTGGGCCCGGGGCGCCTTCCCGCGCCGCCGTGGGGGTCGGTCTACACCGATCACGACTGCGTCATCTTCGGCGAGAGCACCCTGGCGCTGCGGGCCTGGATGCGCGCCCGCGGAATCCAGCGCCTCGGCGACGAGCGCACCCCGGAAGACCACATCGGCCTCATGCTGGCCCTGCTGTCCTTTCTCGCTGCCGAGCGCCCCGAGCTGGTTGACGAGTACCTGCGCGATCACCTGCTCACCTGGGCGCCTCATTACCTGGAAGGGCTCGCCGAGGCGGCCGATCACCCCTTCTACCGTGGCCTTGCTCGCCTGACTCGGGCGACGCTGCTCAGCATGCAGCAGGAACGCGAGCTGGCGGTAAACCTGCCGCGCTTCTATCGCTAGGGGCGTTTCGTGACCGGCTTTTCCTTCGCTTTCGACGAGATCACCCTGGTACTCTTCACCACGCTCGCCCCCTCGGGCGCGGTGGCCTACCTTCTCATGAGCCTGCCGGTGATGCTCGGTCGGGCGACGGGAGATGCGGCGCGGCGCCTGAATCAGCTGACGTGTCTGCCGCTGGTCATTGCCATGGTGGGGCTCGTGGCTTCGGCAACGCATCTGGGCAATCCCTCGAACGCGCTCTACGTGTTCACCGGTGTGGGCCGCAGCCCGCTTTCCACCGAGGTGGGATGCGCGGTAGCGTTTCTGGCGCTTGCGGGTATCTACTGGCTGTACTCTTTCGCCGAGCATCCGCGTAGGGGACTGCAACGGGGGCTGCTCGCGGCCATTGACGTGGCCATTGTCGCCTTCGTCGTGGCCGTGGCCTTCGCCTACCACGTGGACACCATCATTACCTGGAGCCTGCCGCTCGTGCCGGCGTCGCTGGTGCTGAATTCCCTGGTGGGAGGGCCGCTTATTGCGCTGGTGGGTTTCGCGCTGGCCCGCTGGCCCGTGTCGAGAGCGGCACTGTGCGGTCTGGCTGCTGCGGCGTTTGTGGCGAATACGGTGGTGTACGTGGTGCTAGGCGCATGGCTGCATCCGCTTGCCAACGAGCTTGCGACGGTCGGGCAGCTTGTGCCGGCTTACCCGGCTTTCGCGGCGACCTTCGTTCTGCTGAGCGCCAGCGGCATCGCGCTGTCCTGGCGTGCCGCTGATGGGGCGCAGGGCCGCAAGGCTGCCAGCTCCGGTCAGGCCATGTCCGCGCCTGCCGCCGAGCCGCTTGCTGTTGCCGATGCGCCCGCTGCCACGCCCGCCGAGCCGCTTACTGTTGCAGCCGCGCCCGCTGCCGCGCCCACCGAGCAGGGCGCCGCCACCGAGCAGGGCGACGCGCCCGCTGCGAACGGTTTGCCCGGCGACCTGCATTGCGTCGTCGTTCGATCCATCGGTGCCTTGCTCGCGCTGGCGGGTATCTTCGTCATGCGCTTCGTTTTCTACATGACCCACCTCACCGTCGGCTTGGGGGTGTAGCTATCCTATGCCTCCAGCAGCGTCTTTCCGGTCAGATCCTCGATAGCGGTGCGCAGCACGCGGCCGTTTTCCACGTCCATCTTCGCGATGGTGCGGCCGAAGTCGCTGCGCGGGCGGAACACTGCGCCCGGACACATATATATGCTCGCGGGCCGCGCCTCGGGGCCGACCACCAGCTCTGGCACGTGGGTGTGCCCGTGCACGATGACATCGGGGATGGGATCGCCCGGGCCGAGCCCGCGTGAGGCGCCTCCGCGACTGACCCGCACGTCGCCGGGCTTGTGTCCCACGAGGAACTTCACCCCGCCGAGCACCGGGCGCGCGAAGAGCCCCACGTCGCTGCCGTATTCCGCGAAGTCGTTATTGCCGAGCACCGCCGTCACAGGCGCGAGCGTCTCCAGTTCGCGCAGGATAGCCGGCCCGCCGATGTCTCCTGCGTGGATGATGTGGTCGCAGTCGGCGAGTGCCGCATAGGCCTGCGGGCTCAAACTGCCGTGAGTGTCGGAAATGATGCCGATGCGCATAAGGCTTCCTTCCATGGATGGTTTTCTACCGAAGATAGCCGATTCTGTGCAGTAAACGCCGCGAAGTAGACATGCGCGGCTCCATTCCGTAAGAAAAACGCGTTCCGATACGCAAAAAGGGCCGAAATGCACTGTTTTCTAATTATCTACGAGTCAGGACAATCTATCTCGCGGCGTTTACTGCACAAAAAACGGAGAAAGAGAAACAGAGGCGGCCCCCGATGCTGCTTTTGCTATGATGCTGCTAGAAAAGTGCCGTGCTTGCGGGCGAAGTTGCCGTCGAAATGGTGCGGAAACCGCCGAAGGGTTCCGCGCGATCTGCCAGGCGCGGCCGCAGAAGGCCATCGCCCGCCCGAGGGTGATTGCCGAGGAAGGTCATTGCCCCCACGAGAACAGGAGCATCCATGGGTAAGAAGGACGTTGAGGCGCTGGACATCACCATCGACGAGCTGCCCACCTACCTGCACACGAACCATTCGGTGTACATGGAAGTGGCCGACGGGCTGTACTACCTCACCGACGTGAACGACCAGTACTGGCGCGCCCAGGATACCAACCGGTTCAACGAGAAGGGGCACTACGTCGACTGCAGCCCGCTCGTGCCCACCATCGCCGAGTTCCTCGACCTGCCCTTCCACGACGGGAAGTCGGTGCGCGCCATGGCCGGCGAAGCCACGTTCTACGCGTCCGGCGACGGCAAGGACATGCCCGAGGACTTCTAGGCTGCAAGCTCCGCGGCGAGGCGGCGCCAATGACCGCCGGCTATGCGACGAGGGCAGAGACGCCAACGAGTCGCAGGATCCTTTGCGCCATCGCCTTGGTCGCCAGTCCTGCGATGGGGGATTGATGGGGCGATAGCGCCAGGGGCGGCAGCCTCTCTTTGGTGCAACAGTAGCGATAATCAGGGGGTTTGCAAGGCACGAGGTTGTGCTATGATGCCCCACGAGCTATCTTGGTTGCGAATAATGCAGCCGCTGAGAGAAAAGAAAGAAGGAATCATGGCAGAAGAATGCTCCCACGAGTGCTCCAGCTGCGGCGTGTCCGGCTGCGGCGACCGTACCGCTGAGGCGGGTCCCTCCACCCTGGCACCCAACAAGCGCTCCAACGTGAAGCACGTCATCGGCGTGGTATCGGGCAAGGGCGGCGTGGGCAAGTCCCTCGTCACGAGCCTGCTCGCCTCCGAGATGAACAAGCGCGGCCATAAGGTGGCCATCCTGGACGCCGACATCACCGGTCCGTCCATCCCGAAGTCCTTCGGCGTGGATTCTCGCCTGACCGCCGACGCCGACGGCATCAACCCGGCGAAGTCGGCCAGCGGCATCGAGGTGATGTCCGTGAACCTCATGCTGCCCGAAGGCGACATGCCCGTGGCCTGGCGCGGCCCGGTGGTTACCGGCGCCATCAAGCAGTTCTGGCAGGAAGTGAACTGGGGCGATGTGGACTACATGTTCGTCGACATGCCTCCGGGAACCTCGGATGTGTTCCTCACCGTGTTCCAGTCGCTGCCCGTGGACGGCATCGTCACCGTGTCGGCCCCGCAGGAGCTGGTGGCCATGATCGTGGGCAAGGCTGTGAACCTGGCGAAGTCGCTCGAGGTGCCGGTGGTGGGCCTCGTGGAGAACATGGCCTACTTCAAGTGCGACGACTGCGGCAAGGAGCATCACATCTTCGGCGAGCCCCAGGGCGCAGCCGTGGCTGAGAAGTACGGCATCCCCGCCGTGGCCACCCTGCCGATGGATCCCTCCTTCGCCCGCCTGGTGGACGAGGGCCGCGTGGAGGCCTACAACGTGGAAGGCGCGCTGGACGGTATCATCGACGAGGTGGAGAAGGTCGCCGCAGCAGCTGAGACGGCTGCGGAATAGGCGGTTGGCCGGCGAGGGCCGACGACGCGAGGGCTGGCGGCGCGGGGGACATCCTCGATGTTGCCGCATGGAGGCCGTGGCGCCAACAGGCGCGAGAAGGGCTCTTCGGAGGCGCGATAACAGGGCGCGAGAAATTTTTTCAAAAAAGTTCTTGCGCGCCCGAGCCATTGTGCTAATATAGTCCTCGCACTTTTTCGGGGCCTTAGCTCAGCTGGGAGAGCGCATGGCTGGCAGCCATGAGGTCAGGGGTTCGATCCCCCTAGGCTCCACCAATAATTTCAGAAGCCGGGTCATGTGACCCGGCTTCTTGTATGTAAGAGCTCCTTGGGATCGAACCCCGCGAGGGGCGAACAGCCCAGTGGGCTGTTCGCGGCCGAGGCCGAAGGCCGAGGTCTTGAAGACCTGCGCAGCAGGGCTTCCGTATCCCCCTAGGCTCCACCAATAATTTCAGAAGCCGGGTCATAGGGCCCGGCTTCTTGTATGTGAAGCCCCGCTAGGGAGCCGTCTTCTGTGGCGGCGGGATGCCCCAGTCGCCGTCCACTGGCCCTTTGCTGTGGCGTCGACCGCAGAGCGCGGGTCTTCGGGGCTTGTTTTGAGACGTTCTCTCGCCGCTCTCGAGCGGGCTCTCTGTTTGCTCTCGAAAATGCTCTCTAATTACTCTCGAAAATGCTCTCTATAGAGAGTAAAATATAGAGAGCAGATAGAGAGCAACGAGAGAGTGGGCGGGTAGGCGCTCAGAAAAGGTGGCTGCATGACTCCAGAAGCGCTTGAAAGCACGGTAGCAAGGCTGCGCAAGCAGGGATGTGATGACGCCCAGGTGGAAGTCAAAGCGTGCAAGAGCGCTTTGTCGAAAGACATTTGGGAGAGCGTGAGCGCTTTTGGGAATACACGTGGCGGCACGCTCATTTTGGGTCTGGAGGAAAACGAGGGCTTCAAACCTGTTGAGGGGTTCGATCTCAACAAAGTGCGCGACCAGTTCATCTCCGGTTTGGAAGACGGAGGGAATGCCAAACCCAAAATAGCCAATATGCCCCAGTACGACTTGGAGCGCATGGATTTTGAGGGCGCGCAGGTTCTCGTCGTAGAGATTGCGGAGGTTGAGCCTCGGTTCAAGCCGTGCTACGTGCAAGCGAGGGGGCTGTCGAACGGCGCTTTCAAGCGCGTCGACGATAAGGATATCAAGCTTTCCTCAACCGAGATTTTCGAGCTGAAGCACCTGCTGGAGCCTTCTCCCGCCGACCGCGAGGCAGTGGGCGGCTCGTCTCAAGATGATCTTGACGCGACACTGACTGACCGCCTGCTCGCCCGCGAAAAGGAGCGCGGGTCGCGTGCGCTGCGCGGCACCGATGACCGCAATGTGCATCTCAAGCGGCTGGGCGTTGTCACCGCATCGGGTGCCCTCAGCTTTGCAGGTCTGATGAGCCTGGGGGCCTATCCCCAGGAGTTTTTTCCGAAGCTTATCGTGGATGTGACGGTTCATCCGGGAATAGAGAAGTCCGAGCCCGATGGCCCTCGTTTTCTCGACCGTGTTCTGTGCGAGGGGCCTATCGGCGAAGCAGTGGACGAGGCGGTGCTCGCGGTGGCGCGAAACCTGCGAACGTATTCCTATGTAGAGGGCACGGGTCGTCGCGATGAGCTGGAGATTCCCCGCGATGTTTTGCGCGAGGCCATAGCTAATGCCGTCATTCATCGCGAGTACTCGAGCTCATTCGTCGGCCAGGCGGTATCGGTAGATGTTTTCGCCGATAGGGTTGAGATTACCAATCCCGGTGGGCTGTGGGGCGGCAAGACGCTGGAAACGCTGGGCGATGGGCAATCACGCTGCCGAAACAGCTCCCTTATGCAGCTTGCGTCGCGCATCGACTATTCCGCCGAGGGTGCCCCGGCGGAAGGGCAGGGATCGGGAGTGCGTCTCATGATTCGAGAGATGCGGTCGCATGCTCTCGATGAGCCGCGTTTCGAGGCGGGAATAGATTACTTCAAGGTTGTTTTACAAAGAGGCGGGATGGAGATAGCCGCGAATCGGGAATGGATGGGCACGGTGACAGCGCGGCCCTTGAGCTCGGTTGAGCGCGCGGTGCTCTTAGAGGCGCGGCGCGAACAGGCAATTTCCGTCAAGGAGCTTCATCGACAACTTGGCTACGACTCCGACGAGATTAGAGAGGCCCTCAAGACGCTCGAGGAAGATGGCCTGATAAAGCCCTTGTCGAAGGACAAATATGAGTTCGCGAACAACTCTGGTAAGTCGTCAAGATCGGTTTCGGCCCGGGAGGCCATTCTCGATGTTTTGGGAGAAAGCGACGAGCCTGTTGGTATGCGAGACATAGAGGAGAAAACGGGCAAGAAGATCGCTACCCTGAGAGCGCAGATGGCGCGTATGGTAGATGAGGGCATCGTCGTTCCCACGGCGCCCCCGACTGACCAGTCAAGAAAGTACATGCTGAAGAGGTAGGACCCCTCCTTGCAGATCGTTACTGCAGCTTGTTTCGGGGCGTTCTCTCGCCGCTCTCGAACGGGCTCTCTCCTTGCTCTCGATACAGCTCTCGATATGGCTCTCTATATCGAGAGGCATATCGAGAGGCATATCGAGAGACCCGAGGGCGGTTTTCGAGAGCGATTGTCTCTCGCTGCTCTTTTCTGAAAAGAGTTTTCCCAGGTAAATAGTGACTTCATTCCTTAAGATTTCAGCTAGTTTACAGGAATATGTGCGTTTCGTTGCGGGGGTGTGCGGTCTTCGTGAGTCGCTTTTTCATGGAGAAGGCCATTGACATAATATCGACCTGACCACACTAAGGGTACACTATCTCGTTGCGCTCTGGCGATGATGGGGCACAGGGCCCGGTTGGGAGGGCCGTGCTTTGTGGCAGTACAGGGCTAGGATGCGCGGACATGGGGTTCGCGCAGCGTTCGAAAGGTTGAGGGATGAAATTTACCTCGTTTGTTAAGAGCTCTGCTCTGAAGCGCGTGGGGGCGGTTTCGCTCACGCTCGCTCTCGGTGCCGGCCTGGTGGGCTGCGGCGGCAACGGTGCCGGCGGTGCTGTGGCCGCTACCGTCAATGGCCAGAACATCATGGAGCAGACCGTTACCGATTATGTGGCCCAGTTCCGCGCCGATAGCGGCCTGGAAAGCGACGAGGCCTGGGGCGAGTGGATGGTGGCCAACAACTACACCCCCGAGACGGTGCGCGAAGAGGTTATCGAGTATTACGTGAAGCAGGATCTGTACGATCAGGCCGCGGCTGAGTACAACGTTGCCGTGGAGCAGGCCGATATTGACGAGGCCATGGAGCAGACCAAGGCCATGTTCGAGAGCGACGAGGCCTTCCAGCAGGCCCTCGAGGCCAGCGGCATGACCGAGGAAACCTACATCGAGACCAACCTGCGCCCCCGCCTCATGGAGTCGAAGCTGGCTGAGGCCGTGGCGAATGCCGAGAACGGCGGTGGCGATGAGGCCCTGCTCGCCCAGGCTCAGTCGGCAAGCGACCAGTTCAACGGCGCGAAGCGCACGAGCCACATCCTGCTGACTGCCGAGGGCGACGAGACCGACGAGGCTCTGCAGGCCCGCGCCCAGGCTCTGATCGACCAGATTAACGCTGGCGAGATCTCCTTCGAGGACGCCGTGTCCCAGAACTCCCAGGACAGCGGCTCCGCTGCCAAGGGCGGTGATGTGGGTTGGAACGTGCTCAACAACTTTGTGACCGAGTACACCGATGCGGTGGCCGGCCTGAACAAGGGCGACATGACCGCTTCCCCGGTGAAGAGCGAGTTCGGCTACCACATCATCAAGTGCACCGATGTCTTCGAGGTTCCCGAGGGCGGCATTACTTCCCTCGATCAGCTTCCCACGGAGTTCGTGGATGCCCTGCGCAATATGCAGTCCGCCGCGGCCGGTCAGAACTTCACCACCTGGTATCAGGAGTATCGTGAGAACGCCGAGGTGACGGTGAACCCGATGCCCGAGGGCCTGCCCTACGCCATCGACATCGCCCCGTATCAGAAGGCCGCTGAAGAGAAGGCCGCTGCGGCCGAGGGCGAGCCTGCTGCCGATCCGACTGCGCAAGACGCTCAGGCTGCTGAGGGCGACCAGGCTCCCGCCGAGGGCGATGCCGCTGGTGCCGACCAGGCTCCCGCCGAGGGCGACGCCGCTGGTGCCGAGGGCGATACCGCTCCCGCCGAGGGCGACCAGGCTCCCGCCGAGGGTGACGCCGCTCCCGCCGAGGGTGCCGACCAGGCTCCCGCCGAGGGCGATGCCGCTGGTGCCGACCAGGCTCCCGCCGAGGGCGACGCCGCTGGTGCCGACCAGGCTCCCGCCGAGGGCGGCCAGGCTCCCGAGCAGCAGTAACCGCTGCTCTAAAGAACCCGAGCACAGCGCTCGTTTCAAAGCCCGCACCTTTCGGTGCGGGCTTTTTTATATCTGCAACACCGCTGAGTGGTAAATATGACTCATTTGCCTATTCAGAATAATATCTTTACCCTGTCAAATCCGCCGTGAGCGTGGATTTGCTTCATAATGACACCAGCGCATCTCAGCTGCTCTCTGGAGCAAGGCCTCTGCGGCTCGTTCGTCGGTGTTCCGGCGCGGGCAGCCCCTTGCTCGGCAGCGCGCGTTCCAAAGTCTCGGCCCGGCACATGAGCGCCAAAGGGCGAGGCGGGCTGCGGGAGCTTCTTCGAAGCCAAGCGCTCCGCATCTAGGTCCCGAATGGGACATCAAAGGGGAGGGATCCTGCAAGGATGCCGCTCCAAGTAACGTCTCAGTAACGTGGCCGTTTGCTTCCCGTTACCTAGTGGACAACATCCTGAAAAGTTATACAATGGAATATTAAGTATAAGACTGCCCTTAGTCTACTTTCGGAGGGAAAACGCCCCCTGAAAGTGCGGGGGGGGGGGGCACTAAAAATGACCCTTTACCTTGCAATTTAAGAGTTGAAGGAAGACAGTACGAGGATGTTGCGAAACATGGCGAATGACAAACGGAGCACCACTATGGCCAATACTACGCAAAATCATCATGATTATACGAAAGACGACGTCAGAGCGTCTTCGGGTCCGAGTGTCGGAGTGGCCGCGCCGCCCGAGGGCGCGCCTGCAGTAGCCGAAACGGCTGCATCTCCGACGCCTGCGGCGACGTCTGCGCCGTCTCGGGCGTCGCGTGCCCGCGCCGCCACGCCCCACGATTCCAACGCGCATTGGCATACCCAGGTGTCGGCCCAAACGGCCCCGGTGAACTCCTTTGCCGTGAAGCCCTGGGTACGCTTGCTGTCGGTGTGCTTGTCGCTGCTGCTGGCGCTCACCATGTTCGATGCTACGGCGCTGACCTCCTATGCCGACGAGTTGGCAGACGACAGCACGCCTATGGCGAACACTGCCGGCGAGGGCGACGAGGGTGCCGATCGCGCGGCCGAGGCCCAGAAGAATGCCTGGGCCGCCACGGTGCAGGCCCAGGAGCTGGACGAGAAGGTGCTCGCCAGCTTGAAGCCCGCGAAGCTGACGGCCGCGGCCGAGGTGCTACCCCAAATCACCACGACCACCGAGGGCGTGAAGAAGAAGGACGTGGCCGACCTTGCCAGCCGCGTGCGACCCAACTTGGTGGCGTCGGGCGTGCCCTACGGCGCGGCCGAGGGCCTGTTCGTGAAGGGCAGCCGTGCGAAGGCCTCCTTTGAGCTGGGCAATCTGGCTGCGCTGCTGAAGGGCGGCTACCTGGCCGGCTCGAAGCCCGGCGACCGCTTCGTGCTGACCTTGGACGTGCCCTACCTGTATACCGACGACGAGGGCAATCTGGCCACTACCTCTTCCCAGGAGGAGTGGAAGCTGCGCTGTGCCCTGGCCGACCAGGCATCTCGCGCCACCTCCGGCGCCGAGGGCGCCCCTGCAAGCTTGGCTGCCGCCCAAGAGGCCGCCGCTAAGGCCGCTGCCGACCCGTCTACGACCGAGCGCGCCATGCGCGCGGCCCTGTTCGCCAACGAGATACCGGCCGGTTGGTCGCTGTGGCAGGAGCACGACGGCTCCTATGTGCAGCTGACTGCTGGCGACTTGAAGAAGGGCGTTTCCGGTCGCTTGGTGCTGCGCTACGACGCCAACGGCGGCAAGCTGGACGCAAGCGCCGAACTGCCGGCCTTCGAGATGGGCTTTGTGGGCGGCGTACCTGAAGGTACGCCCGTATCCATATACTATGGATACGAAGTCCATTCCTTCACTGCCGCTGCACCGGTCGCTCGGGAGGCCGGCGACAAGGCCGAGGCCCCGAAGGCCGTCTACGGCGACCTGAAGCGCGGCGCTGCCGGCTCCTACGCCCTCGTCAACGAGCGTAATGACGCTACGGCGAAGTTCTCCGCCACGGCGACGAGCGCGGCTATGCCCCGCACGAGCGCGGGCGATGGTATCGGCTACCTGACCCACCTCGTGCGCTACGAGGTTCCCCAGAATGCACCGAATGCAACGGCCTTCGCTCTGGGCGCGGCCTTCCCGGTGAACGCCGCGGGTGCCATGGGCGTGCCGGCCGAGGTCCTCATGGCCTATAAGGTGGACAAGGACGGCAAGGCCGAGGCCAATACCACCGAGGACGCCGTGGACACCTCCAACGAAGCCCGCAAGGAGAACACCTTTGTGGGCGTGCCCGGCAAGGGCGGCGTCATCGTGCTGGACGTTACAGGCCTCACCGACGAGCAGATCGCCTCCATCAACCCCGCGAAGGCCTCTACTCTGAAGGCCCTGCACCTGGACCCCATCCCCTACACCGTGACCGCCGATGACCGCATCCAGCTGGCCCGCACCGGCAAGGACGGGGCCATCGACGCCGGCGAGAGCCGCACGTTGTACGTGGCTGCCCCCTTTGCCGAGAAGGCTGTGGCCTTCCCGAAGGAGAGCGACACGTCCGACGCGGTGACGGCGGTGTTCGACGTGCAGGTGGCTACGGGCCAGGGTGCCGCCAGCGTGGTGTATGCCGAGTGCGTGGAAACGAGCACGGCGTTCACGGCTAAGGAAATGGGCCTCGAGTTTATGACCGATGCCCAGGAAAAGGCCCAGGAGGAAGCCGAAAAGCCCACCGAGCCCACCGAGCCGGCGGAGCCCGAGACCCCCGGCCTTCTGACTGAGTCGCGCGACCCGCTGACTCCTGCCGATCCGAACGTCCAGGAGCCCGCCGACGAGCCGACGGCCGAGCCCGCGCCCTCCGACGACCCGTCGACCGACGAGCCGGCTAACGAGCCCGCCGACGAGCCGGCGGCCGAGGAAGCTGACGAGCCGGCCCCGGGCTACCGCGAGCACCCGGAGATGGCACCCACGCTGCTGCTCACCGCGCAGGCCGGCGCGGCGCTGTTCACTAACCAGATGCGGGCGATGGCCACGCCGTTCTCCACGGTGGAAATGCTCGCTGACAACTACCTGGACCCCAACCTGCATGTGGGCGGCGGCACGCCGGTGGACGGCCAGCTGAACACCTACATGATTAAGACGAGCGAGCAGGTGTGGCTTACCCTGCAGCCCAACTACCGCTACGCCGACGGCTTCATGGGCCGCAGCTACGAGCTGTTCGGCTTGGAAGAGGCGCGCGACAATGCCGTTATCTTCCGTCTCGATATCCCGTACCTGTACTTCAACCAGAAGGGCTCGGTGGAGACCATCGACGCCGCCGAGTGGGAGAAGAACCAGCTCGAGGGCATGAAGTTCAAGAACGACCATCAGCGCTTGGCCTACTTCCCGAACACCGACGCGCTGAACTCCTACGACTTCGGTCAGAAGATCAACGGCGAGATGCGCTGGTACACCACCGAGGAGATGAGCGACCCCGAGGACGGTCCTTTGGCCGCGGGCCTTTCGGGCACTTGGTACATGCGCTACAAGGGCAAATCCTCCGAGCACCAGTACGAGCTGGGCCCGGGCGCCCAGTCCATGGAAGGCCAGGTGCGCTTTGTGGGCACCGTGCCGGACAACACCGGCGCCACGGCGCTTCTGGGCTACGAGTACATTAACTATACCGACGCCGACGGCGTGGAGAAGACGGGCATGAAGCCCACCGAGGTAGAGCCGGGCCGCAAGCGCGCCGAGGGCGCGAAGAACGTGCTGCGCGCCACCTTCATCCAGACGAATCTCCAGTGGGATCTGAACGTGCGCTCCGAGAACACGCCGGTGCTGTGGGACCACTACAACTACGCGGTGTACACGGTGCAGGTGAAGAACCGTTCCGACACGCGTGACTCCGAGATCGACTTCTTGAACTACGTGTTCATGTTCCCCGGCGCCACCGGTTCCACCTCCGGCGTGCGCGCCGAGGACTTGCTGCGTTGGAAGAGCAAGAACAACGGCGCGAGCTTCGAGGCGAACAACAGGCCCAATGCCGCAGAGACCAACGCCATCTACACCGGCAAGCCGAAGGACGGCGGCGCGCTCGTCTACGACGTGTCGAAGCTGTCCAACGAGGAAATCCAGGGCATCGTGAAGTCCATCGACGCCAATGATTTCGACTATCAGAAAGAGCTCGGCCTTGCTCCTATGCCCTACGCCACCGGCGGCAAGGATGGCCAGATTACCGTCGACATCCACGAGGACGATATGCCCTACGGCAAGCATTTGTTCTCTCATACCGACAAGGCCAACCAGTCGGTATCGCCCACCTATACGCCGCCCGAGGACGAGTCCGATGTGCATACGCTGCTGGTGGCCATGCCCTACACCACCAATTATGGCGATGGCTCGGGCGGCTACACCCAGGCCTATCTGCATCCCTACGCCACCGTGAACTTCGGCAACCGCGGCTACGACAGTGCGGGCAACTCCAACGACTACCAGTGGATGAAGGACACCACGGTGCGCTCCAGTTTTGCCAGGCCGGAGCCGGGCGTGACGGTGAACAAGCGCGCCCGCAACGTGAAGACCCCCACGACGCTGTCCGACCGTCAGAGCGCGCCGTTGGGCGAGATGGTCACTTACTGCATCGACGGCATGACCAACAAGTCGAACATACCCCTGTTCGGGCAGAGCGAGGGCGCCTCATACGGTGCGGTGCTGGCCGACCAGCTGCCAAGCGGTTTCCAGCTGACGGGCATCACCTTAAAGGTAGATGCCTCCAGCGAATCGGATACCATCGTGGATGTGCCCGCCCAGCCCGGCAAGCCGGCGGAAGGCGACAACCCGGCGGTGGATCCGGTACCGGCGGTCACCCACCAGAAGGCGGCCTTGAAAGACTGGTTCGACATGACGGGCACCGTCGTGGAGTTCGAGGCGCGCGACAGCGCTGGCAAATCCACGTGGGTGGGCCTGAACGTACCTGTGGAAGTTGATCGGGCCACGGATGACTCCTCGGCAACCTATCGCCTGGGCAGTGTAGAGAACTCGGCCGACGGCATCGCCGAGATGCTGGAGGCCAAGGGCATCGCTGCCGTGCCCGGGCGCAAGCACGCGGCGAACACCCCCACCTTCACCGGCGCCTTCCGCATTCTTTTCAAGGATGCCATCCCCGCCAAGACGAGCATTCCCGTGACCGTGGATGTGACCGGCCTTATGATGGAGCGTCAGTCCAACGGCACCAACGGGTGGTACGACAACAAGGCCGAGATTGCCTACGGCAAGAAGCTGTGGGACTCGGGCACCAACACCTATAGCGTCACGCCGGCTACCCAGGCGGCCCCCAAAGCCACCTTCCAGCCCGTGGACCCGGTTCCGCTGGACGAGGCCCGCGTATTCTCGGAGTTCGACGGCTCCGGCACGTCGGACCCCACCATGTCCACCGAGGCGAAGCGTCGCAACGCGCTCGTGAACACGGCCAACGCCGGCTACCGCTTCCGCTTCGGCGATACGTCTGACTCGCGCATGGCGCCGGCGGTCATCAACATCGGCCCCATCCCCGACGGCATGAGGCGTATCACCGGCTCCAACGGCCAGCTGGTGCCCGACCCCGCCACGCCGAAGAAGGCGCAGTTCACGGCCAGCGCGGTGAAGCTGGGCCCGGGCTTTTTCGGGGATGACCCCGTGGCGAAGATCGATACGATCACGCTGACCTACTACAGCACCGAGGCGGCGGGCGACCTTACCGTGCAGACCATGACCATTCCGGCGAACCGGGTGGCCTCCTACTTCAAGCCGGAAATGAACGCCGGCGTGGCTACGGGCAACTACGTGATGGACATGGGGAGCGCCGGCATCGGGTATCTGCTCGGTGTGAAGATCGACCTGGAAACCTTCCGGGCCAACCACACCATCGCCCAGGCTCAGGCGATGGTAGAGATCATCGGCACGCCGAAGGACGTGGGCGACATCACGGTGTCCTCCTCCTTCCGCACCGATTACGAGAACGCCAGCTCCAACGTGTCGAAGAGCGACTCGGCCACGCTGCATTCCATGTACGTGCCCATCAAGCCGACGGTGTCGGCCTCTTTCGGCTACGTTGACGACAACGGCGTGCGCCGCCACAACGCCGCGGTGCCCTATCGTTGGGGCGACATGGAGGACGAGACCGCCTACTTCCGCTACGACCTCACCAACGATTCGAAGTACAGCATCGAAAAATTCGACACCGACCTGGTGGTGAACAACCCTGCGGGCACGAAGAGCGACGGCACGCGCAACGTGTACCGCGGCTTCCTCACTCGGGCGGTAGTCATTCCCGGATTTGTGTACGGCCCCACCAATGTGCTGGATGCCAACGGAAACCCGTCTAAGGACGAGCTGGGCAATCCCATTATGGAGACGCGCTGGCACTACGCCTACGGCTCGGTGGCCTCTATCGACGTGTTCGACCAGAACAACAGCACGGCTACCATCATGAAGGCCGAGGACGAGATTGACCCGAATAAGTCCTACGCCATCGAGGAGACCATCCGTGCGCTGCCCGCGGCCGGCGGTACGAAGGACATGGGCGATGGCTCGAAGCTTACCTTGTCTGCCGATGGCGTGGTGACGCTGAAGGTGGCCACCGACGGCATCGTCAACGGCAAGACCTCCGCCGGTGCCTCCGAGAAATCGCCGGTAAAGATGGTGCGCGTGCGCTATGGCAAGGTCAACGAGAATGCCACGGCGGCGGACACCACCAACACCATGACGGTGCCCGCGAGCAACAAGGCGCCTGTGGTGTATCTGGTGGGTCGCGCCGACAGCCATGACAGGGTGACGACCGACATCCAGGGTTTCGCCACCACGCCGGTCTACGGTCCCGACATGCAGCTGCCCCGTGGCATCCGGGTGGATACCACCAACGGCCCGAACCGTATGAAGGCAAGCGCTACGATGAGCTTCGGCACCTTCGGCTCCGACATTCAGTGGACGGTGACCAAGGCCAAGGACGTGCGCCCGAACGCCGGCACCGAGCAGACGGGCCAGAACGTGGCCGTGGCCAACTTCTCCGACGGCCATTCCTACAACTTCACCCTGAAGAACACGGGTCTCAACCGCGCCGACGATGCCACCGTGTCGGTGAACATCGACGACTTGAGCCCGTATTTGAAGAAGCCCGTGAACGACGTGCAGGGCTTCAAGACCGGCACGGTCACGCTTTCCGAGGCCCTGTTCAAGTTCGGTTCCACCGTGCGCGCGAACAACGACCCGGCTACGCTGAAGTCGTCGCTGAAGAGCGCCACGTTCTCCTTCCGCGACGTGGTGACCGAAGGCGGTGTGCAGGTGGCCAAGCCCAAGGCGAAGCAGGTCACGCTGACCGGCGACGAGATGCTGGCCCTGTGGTCGTCCACGAAGAAGGCCGACGGTACCTTCGTGCTGGATATGACCAAGGATAAGTTCGCCGACTGCGGCGACTTGTACCTCGAGAACATCGAGTTTGCCTACAGCGAGATTGACCCGCGCACCACCGCGGCCGGTACTACCAAGGACGTGACGGTGAAGCTGACCGGCACGGTGAACCATTGGTTCAACAACGGCCCGCATAGCGAGGGCGCCGCCTACGGCAATGCGCCCAAGGAGTACTCGCAGGTGCGCGCTACCATGAAGATCGTGCAGACGGCGCCGCTGGACAACCCCAACAACGCCAAGGCGGCCACTGGCTTCTTCAAGGTGTACTACCCGGCCATGGCCATTCACACCTACGGGCAGTACGGCCCCAACGCGGGCGAGTACATGAACAGCCACACCTATGGTAACGGCGGCTGCTCCGATGGCTCCTACACGCTGACGGCCGTGCCCTACGACCGCGACTTCAAGCTGTGGGCCAACCTGTACAACGAGTCGAACACGAGCCGTTTGGACGACGTGGACGTGACGCTCACGGTGCCTTTGGAGTACACCACGGGCGGCGTGACCCAGATGGACGGCTCGAAGAAGTACGACTACGTGGGTTTCCACACCACCAAGGTGACGGTGAACAAGGAGCTGTTCGAGACCTTTAAGCACGGCACCGTGGGCACCATCGTGTTCACGGGCTATGGCGAGGGCACTGGCGCCAATACCGCCGGCCTGAAGACCTGGACCATCCAGCCCAATGAAGCCTACCGCTTGCTCGACCGTAGCAACGTGCCGGCAGCCGAGGCGCTGCCCGACCACTTCGAGGATGCGACCGACCCTGCGAGCATCTTCGAGTTCAACGACGAGGGCGATCTCGTCATCGGCGAGGAGACGCTGCGCGCGCACGGCATCATGAACCTGCTGACGGTGCAGCTCGTCTCCTGGCAGGACATGGATGTGGATCCGTCCTCCAACCGCAATGAGCAGAACGTGGTGCTCGACGGCTTCAGCGACCAGGACTTCGAGACCTTCAAGAACATGACGGGCAAGGCGCAGAACTACCTGCTGAAGCTGCGCAGCCTGGACCCGGCGACGAACAAGCCCCTCGGCGGCTCGCCGCTCGACGAGGTGACCAAGGCGGGCATGAAGAACACGCCGGTCACCCGTACCGACATCTCGCAGGTGTACCTGTCGAAGATGTACTTCGACACCATCAACCGCGCGGGCCTGTACGACTCCAACGCCGGGGGCACCACGAGCCCGGCTGCAGCGGGCCGCCGTTTCTCGCTGCTGAACTACGGCTCCAACGACAGCCACCACGGGCGCCATGGCGGCTATACCGACGGCGAGTACAACTACGTGCTGGATGTGGGCTACAAGTCCCAGGTGTCGCTGTTGGCCGACTTCCGCCAGGTGAACAAGGACTACGGCGTGGGCGCCCCCGAGCGCACCTGCCACTGGGAGCAGAACAACCGCAGCATGTCCTACACCGGCTCGAAGACCTACAACTCGGGCATGGTGCTTCACATAAGCCAGAACGTGCCCAACGGCTACTTCGATTCCTACTATATTAAGATCCGCCGCAAGGCCGCCGCCTATGTGGACAAGATCACCGTGACCTACTCCGACGGCAAGAAGCTCGAGGTGGAGGGCAGCAAGATCAAGGAGCTGCTGGGCGGCACGAGCGCCGACTCGGTGCAGGCCGACAAGGACGGCAAGAAGTACTTCCGCCTGAACCTGCTCGCCCGCGATGCGGCCGGCAACCCCGTGGCCTCCTACGGCACGGGCGACGACCCGAGCGATTCCTACCGCCATCCCATGGACGACTATGAGAAGGTGGTGCCGACTGCTCCGGGCACGCCGCTGTTCACGGTGTCGAAGATCGAGTACGACATTCGCATCAACCAGCATCAGTACGCCACGGGCGACAACCGCTACATCTCCGGCGCGGGCAACTGGACCGAGAGCGACACGGCGGGTGCTGCCCTGAACGTGCCCGACTACGGCACCTGGTTCGGCGTGACCAATGACAACCGCGAGGACATCGTGAACAACATGGCCCTCGAGGTGAACGGCCGTATGTACACCGAGACGAGCGCGGGCGGCATCAACATGTTCGTGGACACCGCCATGGAAGTGGGCGGCACGAACTCGGGCAACGACCGTCCCGGTCACGTGGCCATGGTGCGCTGCGACAAGCCGACCAACGACCACGTGAAGAGCGGCTGGTCGTTCCAGGACTACCACCGCAACGGCACCTACTACAGCCACACCCACGACGAGGCTTACATGCGCCATATCCGCAGCTACACCAATCTGGTGGCGCGCGTGGACGGCAACTACACCATGGAGGGCATCAACTGGAAGGGTGCCGACCACACCAAGCTGAACGACACCACCGATGGCTCCAACATGACCGAGCACGGCCTATTCGGCGGCGATGTAAACTTCGCCACGTCGTTCTACCGACATACTATATATAGAGGCATCTACTCGGGCGATCCCAGCTACAGCGGCAGCTACGACACCTACTACCCCAACGACTGGGGCTGGAACTACACCGCCTTCACCGACAAGGTGATGCTCGGCGACACGCTGCCCTGGTGCCAGCCCGACGACGACCTGTCGTTCTACGGCTTCCTCTCCACGGGCATGAAGGTGCAAAACGGCGTGCTGGACCACCTGCGCGACTACGACCGCGCCTCCATTACCTTCACCACGAAGCAGTGGGTGGCGGGCAAGGAAGCCGACGGCTCCGACAAGGTGAACGCTGAGGGCTTCCGCATCTTCGAGGAGGACGCCACGGCGGCTCGCACCTTCCGAATCGACCACGACGGCCTGCACGAGAAGCAGGGCGACAACTGGGTGAAGATCTCCGATAACGGCCTGGATTTCCTGACCAACACTGCGAGCGGCGCCGGCGGCCTCATCGAGTTCGCCCGCCCCGACGAGGAAACGCACAAGGAGATCATCGACTACAAAAAGGCCCACGCCGCCGGTGTGGTGACCCTGCCGCTGAACACGAACGAGTTCGTGGCCTCCTATTCGATGGACTTGGGCCCCTACAACGGCAATGGCGACATCACCTCCGAGAACACGGGCGTGAAGGTGGATCGCGACGGCGATAGCAACGTAGTGGACATCCGTCTGTTCGGCCGACCCTACATTTACAAGGGACAGAAGCACCCGAACATGACCCACAGCGGCTGCGGCGACAAGGCCGACGCGCTCAACCACGTGTCAACGAAATCCTTCCACTTCAGCAACCTGCTGACGCCCATCGACAGCTACACCGGTGCCAACACGCCTATGGGTGCGCATCCCGGCGTGACCGACTGGCGTGGCAGCAGCAACGGCAGCGTGGACCATCGCAACCGCGACACGGCCTACTACCTGGGCTACCTCATTCCCTTCGGCTACCATTCGTCGCTGACGGTGAACCCCGACGGGAAGACCTACAACAACACTGGGCACCCGAACATCTCGGATTACCAGAACGACAACCTCACGCCGAATATCGTGCGCTACGAGGCGCGTTTCCGCAACATCAACGACGTGAACGAGGGGCAGGACGACGAGAACCGCGCCGCCCACATCAGCGCCGTCACTCTGAAGGCCAGCTGGAACCCCATCCGCCGCGACCCGAATTCCGTGGGCGACCCGAAGATCGACGCGCTGCGCGTGCAGAAGATCTACGTGCCGGCCCAGTTCGTCACCGTGGGCGGCCATGCCCGCAACGACAACTGGTTCCGCGCCCAGGACTTCACCTTCACGGTGTACAACGTAACGACCCACAGCACCGCTACGGTGAAGCTGACCTGGAACGACATGGTGAACCTCGGTATGCTGTCGGGTACTGTGTCGGGCACGGGCACGAGCGCCACCTTCACGGGCGACACGAACACGAGCGCAGCCTACCCGGGCACCTACGCCGTCGACCTTGAGAAGTACCTGCGCCTGACCGAGCTGAAGCAGGCGAAGCCCGGCCTGTCGGCCACCCAGCTCTTCGATGAGCTGGCGGCCAGCCACGGGCTGAACCTCGTGGGCCGCACGGGCGATGCGGCTGCGGCCAAGGAGGCCGTGGTGGGCCTCATCCAGGGCGGCATCGTGGGCCACTACAAGGCGGCCGATGACACGGGCTACACCTACACCAACACGCTGGGCGGCAAGTACCTGACCGACGAGAAGGTGAACCTCACCTACGCGGCGCCCTATGTGACGAGCGCGCAGTTCACCTTCATTTCGCCCAACTCCTCCCGCGAGAAGCCCGAGACCATGCTGGATTCGGGCGAGTGGCTCGGCGCCAACTACCAGCGTCCGAGCGGCAAGTCCTACAACGAGGACTACCAGAACAACTTCGCCTTCGCCTATGACGGTGTGTACGCCGACCGCGAGGTGACCGACTTCCGCACCGCCAAGAAAACCGGCAATGACCTGGAGGATGGCAACTGGAATTACTGGTCCACGCCGTCCTTCGACAAGATGGGCAACGCCTTCGCGGGCCAGGATATGTGGGATTACCTGACGGTGTCCAACGTGGTCACCCGCGACCCGAACAAGAAGACCATCGTCAAGCACGAGTCCAACGAGCGCGGCTACGACTTCTCGCACCAGCTAGGGGCGCTTACCACCGACATGCAGCGCGGCAAGAAGGTGACGATGAACGGCAAAAGCCAGACCATCTTCGCCTACGACGCCGACGATTACTCGGTGACCACGCCGGCCAGCTACGCGCCCGACGCTACCCGCGGCGCCAACGGCAACGGCATTCCCAACGGCGACTTGTACGCCGGCGACTACGTGGAGTACTCGCTGTACGTGGGTGCGGGCAACGAGAAGATCCGTACCGACCTCACCTACGATGGTGGCGCCGGTTTCGAGCTCGCCGCCCTGCCGCTCCAACACGTGTCGGCCCGCTTCCAGGTGCCGCGTGGCCAGCGCATCGTGGGCTGGGAAGTGGAGAAGGCCTACGAGGGCGGTAAGTGGGTGGAGCGCAACACCACCGGTCTGCCCGTGACGGCCGTGCTCACCGACGACGGCAATGCCAACCCCGTGGCCGTGGATCCGCAGGTGGACCTGTCGCGCGCCACGGTGAACAGCGACGGCTCCCGCACTTTCGGTACGGGCGACGAGCAGTACGACCAGAACCGCAACCTCATCTTCTCGGTGGGAGAGGCCTACGACGCCTCCAGGGACAACGCGGCTGCCGTGGGCAAGCAGGTGCAGCCGGGCTGCGGCGTGTACATCCGCGTCATCACCCAGGTGACCGACGAGCTGCAGGTGGATGCCGAGGGCAACTACACCGGCGACGCCTACAACAGCAGCGAGAACCAGTCGAACCGCAGCGACAACCCGGTGTACCAGGGCGCATCCATCCCCGCGAACTTCTACGCCGTGGCGGCCCCGCTGCACGGTTTCACCCAGTACCGTACCTATAACAAGAGCGGTTCGGGCGGCGGCAACAACAAGGCCTCCAAGGACTTCGCAAGCGACACTGCCGAGGCTGGTTACATTACCGGTGCCCACACGACGGGCGCGGGCGTGGCCGACAACTGCGTGGCCAACGATTCCACGTTGCTGAAGTACAGCTTCACCCGCGACGTGTCCACGGAGCTTAATGGCTACGAGCAGCTGGCGGCCCACGACCACTCCAACGTGGTGTTCCACAACCATGTGAAGGAGAAGCAGGAGGCCTCCGGTTCCGAGAGTGACCAGAACCGCGTGGGCATCTACCCCGAGTTCTACGACTGGGAGCCCGCCCTGGCCGATCCCACGAAGCCGGGCATCCTGGACCCGAAGTCCGCTTCGGGCCGGCTGGCCAACGCCGACGGCAACCGCATGCGCCTGCGCATCACCAACATCCGCAACAGCACCTGGCATGAGGCCTCCATGACCGTCACCGTGTCGTTCATGCGCTCGGTGGTCGGCGACACCCAGGTGAGCCAGGGCACCTACACCGATGGCACCATGGGCTTCGATGCCAACGGCAACCCGGCCGGTGAGCGCTACTTCGAGCTGACCCGCGTGCCCACCTACACGGCCGACGAGTCCATCCCCGCCCTCGGCTACCCGCTTGCGAAGGTGACGGGCAACGCCAAGTGGAACGACACCACCCCGGCCAAGCGCCTCGGCACCGATGCGGCGGCCAAGGACCAGGCTCTGCTGCCCGATTCCGTGGTCGGCCCCGACCACGATGCAAAGGGCCGCCCCGAGGTGAAGATCGAGTACTACGTGCCCGACTGGAACAAGACCACCACGCCTTCCTCGGTTCCGCTGGAAAGCCGCGAGACCGTGGTGCCCGTGGCCCTGGCCGCGGCGTCCAACGACGGCGCCTGGGTGTCCTACGAAGAGCTCGAGGCCCGCTACGGGTCGGCGGGTTCCGTGGAGACCCCCGAGGGCCACACCGCCAACGGCAACGTCTTCCGCGACGTGACCGGCGTGCGCTGGACCTACTACGACCTGCCCGCCACCGCCGACGGCACCGCGGCCTTCCCGCTGGACGACGTGTCGCTGCTCGGCGTGGCCCGCTACGAGGACACGCGCCTGAACTCCACGGCCGTGAACCACAGCACCGGCGAGCAGCCGAATCTGTGGAGCCCCTTCGGCCAGGTGGACGTGGCCTTCACCCACACCGACCGCCAGAACACCGTGCTCGACTTCGTCGATGTGGCGAAGAGCGGCACCAGCGCCACGCCGACGCTTGTGGACAACGATGCCGTGCAGCACGACACCCTGCTGACCAAGCAGGACGAGGGCAAGCGCAAGCAGACCACCGTGTGGCGCCGCACCCCCGTCATGCGCTTCCAGAACCAGGTGTTCCAGACCGAGAAGGGCGCCAAGAAGCCGTACGATCCCAACGCCATCCAGAAGACGGGCTACGTGGCCGGCGAGCAGTTCTGGTACAAGAACACGCTCGTGAACGTGCCGAAGAAGACCAACACGGGCGTGACCACCCTGGAAGGCGAGCTGTACAACCCCGTCTTCTACGAGATGGTTCCCACGAAATACCTGAAGAACGAGTCTAACGAAGAGATTGACGCGGAGTACTTGGCCAATCACCTGACGGTGAAGTGGTACGAGAACTTCAACCATCAGACCGACCCGTCGCTGTCCACCAAGGACAAGGACGTCTACAACGCCCGCACTAACGGTATGAAGCTGGTGGTGGAGCCCGTGGCCGACTACACCGCGCCCGACTACGGCGGTGCCATGGTGTACAACAACGGCAGCTACCCGAACTACCGCGGCGGCCATGGCGACTACTTCGCCGACCTGGATCCGCGCACGGCGGGCGTGAGCCAGAACACCGAGTTCACCCTGTTCAAGATTTCCTGGTACCCGAAGGACGCTGAGCTGCCCGAGGAGGCGGCGGTGGCCCGCGAGCCTGAGAGTACGACCGGTGCCAGCGGCTCGGTGATCGAGGACAAGCTGCAGTACGATCGTCCCATCGACGAGGTGACCCCCGATTCCACCCGCATGGAGGTGGGCGACCGCATCGAGCTGTACTTCGACGTGTACGCCTCGGTGGACGACCTGCCCCAGGTGTACGCCCGCAACGGCGTGGTGAACACCGCGGCAGCCAACATTACCGGCTGGGGCGCACGCACGGGCGTGGGCACCACGGGGCTGGAGCCGGCTTACTTCCCCCGTGCGGGCGAGTACTACCAGGCCGACTACGCCTCCTGGAGCGGCAGCAACTGGTCGGGCCGTATCTTCCCGCTGTACGGCGACTGGACCGAGTCGGGCCAGAGCTACCACCTGGCCGGCCTGCACGATACGTGGGGCGCGTTCAACTTCGCCACCAACGACGTGCTCATGGACATGGACTACCTCATGCTGGACTCGGCCTTCTCCGGCGACAAGCCCGAGCAGACCGACACCTGGGAGATGTTCGACGGCTCCTACACCTACATTCCCGGCGAGAGCTCGTCCTACGGCCAGTACTCGTCCGGCTGGGATGTGAACGGCTGGGGCGCCAACGGCATGGGCATGTACGCCTATCCCCACAGCACCGACGGCAACAACCAGAACTACCACAGCAACATTAGGAGTAGTGGCGGTACCGACAGCGTGTCGTCGGGCTATTTGTTGGACACCGACATGAAGGCGGCTAACAACAAGCAGGTGGTACGCTACACGCCGCGCCCGTACGAGGGCACCAAGGGCAACGTGGCCACCAAGCTGCCCAACGACGCGCACTTCGTGTGGTGGTACGACGGTTCCAACGGCTGGAACCGCGGCGGAAGCGCCCAGCACGAGGAGAACAACCTCTCCCAGGGCGCCGGCTCGCTGCGCAACCGCCACCGCTACGTGCGCGACTGGTATCAGCTGGTGACCAAGGCCCGTACCCTCGGCACCGCTTCGGTGGACATGACGACCGAGACGGATGCCGAGACGGGCGAGGAGAAGCAGGTGGAAACGGGCACCCGTTGGCATTCCGATACCCCGCTCGTGTGGTCGGAGACGCGCCTGCACATGCAGAAGGCATGGCTGGCCACCTCGTCGCGCTTCATCTCGGCGGCGGCTGCCACCGATGGCTCGGGCGTGAGCAACTACGAGGCCCAGCGCTTCTACAACTCCGAGGACTCCCATGCCGGGTGGATTCCCGGCCGCTACGACTACTCGGGCCAGCACTACCGCGATCATCGCGGCGTATTCGTGGGCCAGTACACCACGGCGCTTCAGTACAACCAGGACTTCGTGACCGAGCTGACCGCCTACAACTACGGCGACCGCAACCTGGATGGCGTGGAGTTCACCTACGTGATGCCCCGCGGCGTGGAACCGCTGCTGTCCGGGTCCTTCGTTCCCGACGCCGATGACGACGAGGAGCTCGAGGGCAACGTGGTCACCTACAAGGGCGCTGTCACCATGACGGTGAACGCCGAGGGCCTGACGGCCCCCATCAAGGTGAGCGTCGTGACGGCCACGGGCAACACGGTGCTGACCGACTTCGAGATCACTCCGAACGAGCCCTGCGTGCTCGGCGGCGAGACCGACGCGGGCCCCTACACCTTCCCCGAGGGCGACTATTGGCTTGTGGTGACCGAGGTGGGCACCACCGAGGAGGGCCTGCCCTTCGAGGAGGGCGAGTACAGCTACCGCGTACTTGTGACCGACGAGGACGGCAACGAGAGCGTGGAGGAGCGCACCTGCGCCTTCAAGCCGCTCAGCTTCCACGTGACCGCCCACGACTCTATGGAGGAGTCGAACCCGGCTACCGACAAGGACGGCAACTCCACAGGTATTTCCGCCTCGGTGGATAATGCCACCGAGGGCACCATGAAGGTGTACGCCGAGAATGGCGTGCCGGTGCGCCTGACCCGCTGGACCGGCGGCGTGACCAACGACAACACGACCCCCGACGGGGTGGGTGTCATCACCATCGGCAAGAAGAACTACATCAAGGATGCGGCGGGCAAGTACGTGGAGTGCTCCGATGCGGGCCGCTTCGTGGAGGTGCCCCGCTACAATCCCGAGACGCCCTCGCAGGTGACCGCCGAGCTGACGCTCAACCGCATCGAGAAGCCGAGCGCGGTGTCGGTGACGGTGAACGCCGAGGGCGCGAGCCCCGACTTCCCGGCTACGGCCCAGATCGTCTCCATGATTGAGAAGCAGGTGGAGCGCGAGGTAGAGGTGCCGGAGCTGAACGAGGACGGCACGTCGAAGCTTGACGCGAACGGCAACCCCGTTACGACCACCGAGACCATCACCGAGACCGTCTACGAAGAGGGCGACGTGGTGGAAGGCTTCGAGAGCATTGCCGTGAAGGCCAACGAGCCGGTGCAGGTGGCCGAGCTGCCGCGCGGCCACTACGGCCTGAAGTTCTTGGCCGCGCCTCAGATGGATGCCGAGTACGGCGGCGGTCGCGGCTTCACCCTGCCCGAGGGCACCCAGCACTTCTACGTGGTGGGCTTGGGCGATGCCATCGAGCTTGCCAGCTACACCCTCGACCACATTTGGGACAAGGCGGCCGTGAACATGACCGTGTCGGCCTACGGTGCCGAGACCGAGGCCTCTTTTATCGTGCGCGATACGGCCGGCAATCCCATCGACCCGGCTACCGGGGAGGCGGTGGTGGCCGCCGAGGGCGAGACGATCGACGAGAGTGCCTACTATGTGAAGGTGGCCCCCGGCACGAAGACCCAGCTGATGGCTCTGCCGCGTGGCAGCTACACGGTCTATATGGTAGAGGCGCCTTCCATGAGCTTCCGCTACACGGTGAAGGAGCCCGAGATTGTGGACGGCGCCCCCACGGGCGGCGATATTGACGTGGAGAAGGTGGGCACCTGGCCGTTCATCGCGCCGACCGAGCCCATCGAGATCGAGGCCGACGGCCATGGTGCCGCCTTCGATCTGGCCATGGAATGCAAGCTGGGCGACATCTCGGCCGTGGTGGCCGGTCAGACCACCATCCGCGCCGACATTCACGCCGAGGGCGCCCGCGCCGACGACGTGCTGACCTACGCCCTGGTGAAGGTGACGACCACCGGCGAGGGCGAGGATGCCGTGGTGGACGAGACCGAGGTCGTGCAGACGGCCACGGTGGGCCTGAACCGCCCGGCGTTCCTGCAGAGCCTGGCCGCGGGCACCTACCGCCTGCGTGTGACGAAGTATCCCACGCTGGCCGACGGCAGCACCTTCACCCTTGACGGCGGCTACTACGAGTTCGAGGTGCCCGAGGGCGCCGAGGGCATGGATGTGTCCTTCACGCTGACTCCGGTCGCCGCCGATGCGGGCGAGCCGAGCGTGCTGTCCGCTATGGTGGACGAGTGCTTCGCCGAGGCCGCCTGGGTGGCCGAGACGAGCGCGTCGGCCATGGCGGCTCAGGCCCGTGCCACGGTGACCTCCGAGCCGGTGCCGCTGGAGAACCGCTCCTTCGACCGCAGCGCCCAGATGACCGCCGACATGTCCAACGACATCGCCGATGCCGATGGGGCCACGGTCTCCGGCGACGGCGTGTACTTCGTGGAAAGCGACCAGCAGGCCATCGAGCAGTTCGCGGCCTCTCTGGGCGCGCCCGATGCCGCGGCGGCGCCGACGAGCGAGACGGCCGATGAGGGCGAGCCTGCGACGCCGGGTGTCACCGACGAGCTGGTGGCCTTCGCTGCCTCCACCGAGCCGGGCGAGGCGCCTTCCGAGAGCGCCGTGGACACGAGCCTGGGCAGCGAGGAGTCCCGCAAGGAGCTGACGTCGCGCATCAAGCAGCAGGTGAAGGTGAGCCTGCTCGGTGCCACGACCGGCGTGGCGGGCAACTACTCCCAGGATCCGCAGATCAGCTTCAGCAGCCCCATCGACATCAGCGACCTGTTCGACATCGAAGTGGTGCAGACTCCCACGAGCGAGTTTGCCGGCTACTACGCGCCGAGCGCCATCCAGGACCCCTACCGCTCCACGGTGGACGCCACGGCCAACACCGATAAGAGCACCTACGAGGCCGTGCGCGCCGAGGGCACGGGCAACCACAGCGTCAGCTACCGCGACAGCTCCCAGCCCTGGGTGCTGAAGATTACCGTGAAGCAGGATCTGGCCAAGTGGTTCGGTCGCACCATCGACGGCACCCCCGAGGATGCCGCTGACCCCGACTTCGTGCGCGAGTACGGTGTCTATCACCAGTATGCCGACGCCATCAGGGAGGCCTTGAACGGTACGGGCGGCTACCAGATTAAGGTGAACATCGCCTCCCACGTGTTCGGCAACAACGAGTCCGAGCGCTGGTACGACCGCGTGCTGACGCGCCCGTGGGACCGCCCCGCCGCCGAGGGTGGCGTGACGGGCCAGGACAAGGCCAGGGGCGAGGAGCCGAGCCGCTCGAGCGCCTACTACCAGGTGTACGACCTCGACCACTTCGAGGGAGAGCACACCGGCTTCGCGGCCACGGGCGGTTCGGGCAAGAGCGCCCACATCCAGCCCTTCGGCATGGACCACAAGTACACCCTGCAGCGCTGGTACCGCAACGGGCCCGAGACCCAGCTGGCCGGTTCCCCCAACATGCCCACGGTGAACGGCTGGACAGTGCTGAACAACACCGTGCGCATCACCGATCCGAATAACCCCTCTCAGGTGGTCGACCCCATGGGCACCGCCGCCGCCAACCTGGACTTCTGGAAGAAGGCCTACAAGGACGAGGGATCTGCCGGCCCGGTGCTCTACGCCCAGACCGGCACCATGGCCGTGATGCGCAAGCCCGTGGTGCGCGTGTGGAATACCATCAGCCTGGCCGATGAGCTCAGCGGCGACCAGGAGAGCGGCACCGTGACCGATGGCGTGGGCTCCACCTCGGCGCACTACTACATGGAGACCGAGACCGATACCCGCCAGGTGAACGTGCATGTGGAGAACCGCTTCTGGTGGGACGCCTTCGCGCGCCAGTACGACAACGACTACAACTACCGCGACTGGGTCGTGAACGAGAACCGTTGGCACACCTATTCCCGCGAGGGCGGCCAGATGGGCGACTTGGTGCTGCCCGTGGTGACGGTGGTGCTGCCCTACGGCATCACGCCGGTGCACCGCGAGACCCGCAAGCCCTACGGCCAGTGGCGCGATGAGGTGCAGGAGTTCCTCTACGAGGACTGGGATATCGCCCAGTCCACGAACGCCACCTGGGGCAACGTGGGCGAGGTGAACCAGAACGAGCCTTTGGAGTGGCTGAAGGCCAACTTCCGCGCCACGGTGACCTACGAGAAGATCGAGGCCGATGCCACCCAGTACCCGGCCGACGAGATCAACGACGACAACTACCGCTTCGTTATTCGCTTCCTGCCCAAGGGCGACGATCTGAACAACGACCGCGAGACCGAGCAGCGCATCAAGTCGCACCAGATGGATACGTTCAAGTTCTCCATCGCCATGACCAATGAGCCCGAGTGGGGCGAGCTGCCCGATCACAAGGAGGCCTCGCGCACCACGGAGAGCATCCGCACCTACGTGTCGAGCGCCATGACCGGCTACAAGGCCCTCACCGACGAGGACATCTCCGGCAACCCCTACACCGTGGGCGCCCCGGCCCGCTTCCGCGGCGCCGGCGACTGGCGCCAGCGCGACGTGCGCCTGGATGCCGTGTCGTCCGCCTATATGTACCGGGTTGACAACAATAGCGACTGGGACGACAACATCTGGCGTACCGGCAGCTATCTGGGCACCACGGCCTACAACGACAGCCACGGCCGCCCGGCCTACCGCTTCCAGTGGGAGTACGACAACGTGTTCCCGGGCCTCGGCAACGAGAACGTGTCGCTGAACACGAACCGCGCCGGTGCTTACAGCGTGACGGGCTACAACCGCGACTGGTACTGCTCGAGCAACTACTATTGCGATGTGAATCGAGAGAGCCACAACCGCACCCACGGGTTCGAGATGGTGTGGCGCATGCCCTACAACTACTACAACGCCGGCACCCAGACCAACGACGGCGTGCAGTACAACCATCTGCTCGGCTACTTCGGCAAGTACACCGAGCAGGGCGGCTCCACCCGCGCCGGCGGCACCACGGTGCCCCTGACCGGTCCGGCCGACAACCTGGGCATGAACGTGTCGGAGTACAACTTCCGCACCCAGTACGGCCTGTCGTCCGAGACGACGAAGAACCTGAACAACAGCTATGTGGACGCCGAGGGCCGTCCCACCACCGACAGCACCAACTCCGAGGCCACCAAGACCGAGAAGTTCGCCAACCGTGCGACGGGCCAGAAGGCCACCCATGTGGATGCCGGCGTATTCGCCGCCAGCAGGCTGCGCCTGAAGACGCCCACCCTGGGGTCGTCCTTCGAGATTCAGAACGAGCCTGCGACCCAGCCTTCTGATACCACGCCCGACAGCGTGGTGTCCCAGGGTAACTTGGGCTCCGATGAGATGCTGCCGCTGCCCGGTGCGGCCAACGGCGCCGAGCTGAAGAACAACGCCGCCGACGCCAAGGAGGGCACCTTCGAGTACGACGACGAGATGTGGTTCTCGGCCACCTTCCGCAACGCCGTCATCGGCAACAAGCGGGCTTCGGGCCAGCAGGGCAAGGAGGGCGCGCTGCTGCACTCGAAGCTCGTGTTCTCGGTGTATCTGCCCGAGCAGGTGACCTTCTACGACCAGGACAAGCTGCGGAATTTGGGCGAGACGGTAACCACCGCCGACTTCGAGCGCTTGTTCTGCGACTACGAGGACGATGAGTATCCCTTCTACGTGGAGTACACCTACCGCGACCGCCATTCCGACACCGGCACGGTGAAGGATCCGGTGACGGGCTCGTCGGTGTACCCGAAGCGCGAGAACCAGCAGAAGAAGTACCTGCGCCTGACGCCCAAGCAGCTGGTGGAGGCCGGCTGGACCGTGCGCGTGCGCGTGCAGCCCGACTACGACAAGGATGCCTACGCCAACCAGACCAACGGCACCTACGGCAAGCATAAGGACTACGGCAAGCCCGACGTGGACGACCCGGACGATCTGGCCGATGGCGAGGACGTGAAGCCGCGAGTCCATGGCGGCGAGACCCTCGTCTTCGAGCTGACGCCGCCCGACGACGCCAACGACGCCGAGTTCGTGAAGCACGACAGCATGCTGTCGGCTTACTGGGACAACGTGCGCGCCGACGGCTACGTGGGCGCCGGCGATGTGGTCACTTTGAAGCTGCGCACCCGTATCGACAACGTGGGCTCCGAGGAGGAGGCCCTGGCCGATCTGACCGACGAGAACGGTGAGCCGCTCACCTACGCCCAGCAGCTGAACCTCATCCGCACCTGGTCTACCGAGGCCTCGAAGGCCTACTTCACCACCGAGGACCGCGACGTGGCCTGGCTGCCCCAGACCACGGGCTGGTCGCATCGCTTCACCGCCGATGTGACGACCACGGTGTCGAAGGACGCCAAGGTGTACCGCGCCATGAAGGACGCCAAGGGCAACGTGCTCTACGACGAGCAGGGCTTCGCCCAGATCGAGCCGGTGGTGGATCCCGACGGCGCCGACGAGCAGGAAATCACCTTCAAGGCCGGCGAGCTGTACTACAAGCCCACGGTGCCGACCGATTCCGCCAACGGCTACGGAGTTGCCGGCTTCAACAACCAGTCGCCCGAGTACTTCCAGTGGGTCGACGAGGCTGGCCTGTCCTACGACGTTGAGGGCCATGAGGACCCGGACACCAAGGACTGGGTAGACGACGTGGACTTTGACAAGGACGGCAAGTTCGAGAGCGGCGGCCGCCCCGAGCGCCACATGACCTCCACTTCGGGCGTCTTCAAGATTCGCAAGCCCTCGGCCTCGGTGCGCATTGACACCGGTGCCGTGCGCGTGCCCACCAACGAGGTGAACTCCACCGACTCCACCCAGTCGGGCAACAACTATCTGTACGTGAACCAGGCTATCAACACCGGTGCGGCCGTGAACAGCTTCATCGTGGACTGGCAGGTGCCCCTGTGGGCCCTGGGCTCTCAGTCGGCCGAGAACGCGCCGCTGAACTCAGCCACCATTCCCACGGGCAAGGTGACCCCCGATATCGACAGCGTGAGCTCCGGTGTGTGGGAGATTCCCGGCACCTACCAGCACGTGCTGAAGAACCCCTACCTGAAGGACGCGGACGGAAAGCCCGTCGAAACCGTGGTGGGCGAGGGCACCTACTACTTCCGCGCCGACGGCAGCCAGGTGGGCGCCTGGCGCGTGGACACGAACCGTTCCATTACCGTGAACGGCGAGACGCGCTACCCCTACTTCGTGAACGAGGACGACGAATATGCCGGCGCCAACGGCGGCCCCAACATTCCCTACAACGACTTCGATCGCGTGCACCGCGAGGATGGCGAGAAGGGAACGACTTCCTTCGACACGGTACAGGCCGTCCGTACTGAGCGCGTGCCCGTGGATACCCCCGAGGCTGCGGCGAACCGTGAGATCGAGAAGAAGCTGTGGGTGCTCGTGTACGTGCGCCGCGCCTCCACGAATCTGCGCGATAAGGTCAACGGCTACGTGGAGCAGAACGGCAGCACGCCGCAAGATCGCGAGAACTTCTCGGTGCCCGGCACCGATGCCGATCGCGACTACTTCTTCGGCGAGGATGACGCGAGCGACTTCAACACGGCCGACCCGGGCATGTACCCCTGGGAGTACGTGGGCTCGGTGCAGGTGTCCAAGAAACAGAACCAGGCCTTTACCAACATCGTGAAGGGCGGCACCCAGATTCGCCAGGTGCGCTGGGTCATCCGCGCCTGCGATGTGGACGAGAACGGCCGGCCCATCATCGACGACGAGACGCTGTCCCACGAGGTGCCGGTGCCCACGGGCTTCCGCCTGGCCACCGACGCCGATCCGGACACGGCCGCCGTCGAGGAGCCCGATGCCATCGACGCGGCCCGCAACAACACCGCCTGGTCCAAGAAGAAGAGCTACACCGACGATACGGTGGAGTACAAGTACACCGAACGCAATCTGGGCAACGTGAACTACCTGGATATGAGCCAGATCTATAAGATCGGACCGAACGAGCTGTACTTCTACGGCGATGTGATCAAGACCGAGAAGGGCGGACGGGTGGATCGCACGCTGAGCGCTGCCGAATACCAGGCGGCCCTGAAGGGCACCGCGCCCAATCCGGCCGTGGGCGGCGAGGACTGCTGGGATCGCACCATCCAGGGCGACCTCATCGTGCGCGAGAACAGCCCCGTGTGGGTGATTGGCTCTTCTATGCCCAGCTCCATCACGAACAATGCCGCCTGCGTGCACGGCTCGGCCTTCATTACCGAGCTGCCCAAGATCCAGGGCACGCCCCAGGCGCTCTACGGCACGCGCACCCTCTCCAATGATGCGGAGGTGGGCCAGTCGCTCACCTTGCTTGCCGACGACGACACGCCGAAAGAGGCGGTTAATGCGGTGGCGTCGGCCTTCGAGGCCAACGGCGCCAAGGTGAATGTGACGTCGGGCGAGACAGGCGGTACCCTGGGCGAGGATCCCGATGTGGTGAAGTCCGACTCGGTGCATGTGAATCACTTTGCCACGGTGGTGCCGCGCTACGATGACACCAAGTATGCTTCCTACGAGCGCAGCCGTTGCGGCTTCTTCCGTTCCGAAGAGAAGCCCACCATCAAGATCGACGCGAAGCAGTGGTACTTCTCCGGCACAGCCAACGACGGCTACGGCTGGAACAGCGAGTCCATCATGCTCGACCCAACCGACTCGTTGTTCCTGCGCTACGAGATCACGCTGTACAACCTGTCCGAGGGCCAGCTGAACCTGCTCGGCCATTCGGCACTCGGCAGCGGGCTCGATAACAGCGGGGAAGTGGGCTACCACGTGGACACCTGCACCAATCCGTCGGTGTCGGCGCTGCTGCCTCGTATCCAGAACTTCGGCCCCACGCCCGGTTCGATGTTCTCCGACCTGCCTGCGCTGACCCGCGATCAGCAGACGCGTCTGAGCCAGGCCGATGCGGTGCAGGCTCTCGGTCAGAAGGTGCAGACCTTCAACTACGACGCGAGCGAAGATATCGTGGACGCCGATGGCAACATCACGCCCGGCCCGTCGCACCAGACCTTCATGAACAACGTGGCGGCCCTGGTGAAGGAGCTCGAGGCCATCAAGATCCTCACCGGCGATCGAGTGCCCGACGGCTCGCGCGATGAGGTGGACAACATCATCAAGGCCATCAACGCTCAGATTGAAGTGTTGAAGGGCTATCAGAAGCGCACGGTGGACGAGAACGGCAACGTGACTGAGGCCCACTACGCGCCCGAGAAGGTCACGCCCACCGATGCGGTGCGCTCCGGCAAGAACATCGTGGCGCAGTCCAATGCGCTGCGCAACCGCGTGACCAAGGAACGCCCCTACAGTCGCGTGGTGAAGTACGTGCCCTACACCGATCTGGACAAGAAAGCCACTCACGATGGCCAGGTGGACGACACGGGCCTGGCCCAGAAGGCCGGCGCGGCCTTGAGCCCCCTGAGCGAGAGCTATCGCCGCAACCCCACCGAGAAGAACGCCTCCAATGCATCGCATATGAACTCCACGGTGCCGCTGTGGACCTACCGCGTGGTGAAGTTCAAGGAGTTCCAGCGCGACACCGAGGGCTACCTGTGGTCGAAGAATGCCGACGACACCTACAACTTCGAGGGTATGGCCGACAGCAACGGCACTATCATCAAGAACCCCGTGCTGCCTGAGGGCGTGCAGCTGCCCACCGAGCCGGTGGGCACCCTGACCGCCTTCGGCAGTCTGACCGATTACGATCCGGTGGAGATCGGCTCGTCGACGGCCGCCCTGCGCGAGGACCCCACCGACCAGACCACGGGCCAGCCGAAGCTCGGCCGCGGCATGGTGGCCAACGGCGGCACTTCCATCTCCGCCAAGGACGAGTTCGCCTACTTGTACAACACGGGCAACGGGGGCACTTCGGCTACGGAGCCCGAGTCGGAGGGATCGACCACGTCCAACACGCGCCGTTCCTTCACGTGGAACTTCGTGGGTCAGAACGACTCCCGCGGCACCCTGAACGCCGGCCAGGCCATCATCGTCGACTTCATGATGCAGTTCTCGCCGAATTCCTCGGCCTCCACCGACGTGGGCAGCGCGCTCGTCTTGTCGTCCTACGCCGACAAGACCGGCTCCTACGACTTCTACGACTGGCCCCTGTTCCAGGTGGAGAACGACCCGGTGACGGGCCAGAAGGTGACGAAGCTCGTGACCAAGGCCATGCTGAACGCCGCCGACAGCTCCATTCAGAAGGACTCCTCCTACCGCTCCGACCTGAACGACGGTAACGGCAACGGCGACCGCTCCGAGACGCTGCTGCGCAAAGACACTTCCTCCATCGGTTGGGCCAACAACGACAACGTGGTGCAGGAGAAGATGGTGCAGCCCGAGTACACCGACGAGAAGTTCTCCAAGCGCTCCCAGACCGCGGCCGTGCCCGAGGGCAGCTCGTACACCTACGAGAACATCCAGCAGTACACGGGCATCAACGAGTCTACGGCGCTTCTGTACAAGCACCCCACCTTCGTGGATGCGCTGCCCTACCCCGGCGACCATATGACGTCCACGTGGGATAGCCGCGCCAAGGCCTACAACCTGCGCCAGTCCCAGTGGTCCGGTTGGCTGGAGGATCTGGACTCCATCAAGGTGGAGTACACCGACACGCGCTCGGTGGAGTCGCTCACCGAGGCCGAGAAAGACGAGCTGGGCCTTACCAACGCCCAGGACGGCGATATTGTAGGCAAGTACGACCTGCGTATCGTCGGAGAGACCGATAAGGTTACCGGCCAGCACCTGGATGCCCAGGCCCAGGTATGGGTGGGCCCCTTCAGCGTGGAGGGAGACGGCGCTGCCAAGAAGATCATCCCGCTTACCCATGAGGATATCGTGCATCCCATCAAGGTGGCCGAAAGCCAGCCCGAGTTCGCCGAGTGGGAGTCCGATAAGGTAGACGAGTTCATGACCCGCTGGGTGGCCGAGCGCACTACGGGCATCGTCGTCGGCGACGATGGCAAGGAAGTGGAAAGCATGGCGGTGTCCTCCTCCATGGCCAAGGCCAACATGGTGGACCTGAACGAGCTGAAGGAGTATGTGAAGGCCCATCCGGCCGAGGAGGAGACTATCACCCGGGCTATCCAGTCGGTGTGGTGCCGTGTGCTCGATGACGAGCTCATCCTCATGGCCCGCAATGGCGACGCGCGTTTGAAGTACACGCTGAAGGCGCCGCTGAACCTTCCCAAGTACCTCGGCAATGCCGGCAAGACCTTCAAGTCCATTGACGGCCTGAAGGAAGACTCCACCGAGCTGCAGAAGCGCCTGTGGGAGACGAGCCAGTGGAACACCTTCATGTCGCAGGTCGACTACCGTTCTGGCGAGAAGGGCCTGACCTATCGCAACCTGGAGGATCGTCCCGCCGGCGTGTACGTGGACGCCCCCGACGGCTACGGCTACATCGGCAGCTACGTGTGGATGGACACCAACTGGGACACGCTGACCAACGACACCGAGGGCGAGCTGACCACCGATACGCTCGGCCGGGAGACCACCTACCACAAGGCCGCCAACGGCCGTTACATCCTGTCCACCGAGAAGTCGGTGAAAGACGGAAAGTACGTATACACCTACGACGGGGGCAAGGACACGAGCGCCCTCATGAAGGACCTCAACTACGACGGCAAGCCCGACGATCCGGGTGTGAACGGCGTGAAGGTAGAGCTGCTGAACGAGTGGGGCGTGCCGGTGAACCGCGAGGGTCAGGCGGTCACCCAGGTGAAGATGGACTCCACCTCTTCGCAGCTGACGTGGGTGAAGGCCGACCCGAAGACCGGTGCGGCCATCCGCGGCCTGTACGGCTACGAGCCGGTGACCACCGCCGAGGGTGTGGATTTGGGCGCCTACGTGTACACCACCGAGTCCGATTACTACAACAACCGGGGCTACTACATGTTCTCTATGCTGACCCCGGGCAAGTACCGCCTGCGCTTCACCTTCCCGAAGCAGTACGCGAACTACGCGCTGACCACCAAGCGCATCGGTGCCACCGAGGCCCCGGTTATCAACGACAAGGGCGTTGACCAGGGCACCACCGAGAATATCTCCTCCTACATGACGGTGAAGCGCTCGGGCAGCACCATGGTGGCCACCTCCGACGTCATCGACGTGAAGCCGGTGGCCTATGACGCCGACAAGTACTCGGTGGGTCAGGATCCGCAGCACGAGGTGTACGACGCGAAGATGACCAGCTACAACGTGGGTATCGCGCTGCCGGTTACCTACGAGGGCGTGGCCTACCGCGACGACAAGCTGGCCGGTTACGAGGATCAGGAGGAAGATCCCGACTTCGGCGACGGCGACGGCGATGGCGGCGAAGAGGAGGGCCCGGGCAATTCCGGCGGCAACTCCGGCGGCGACATCTTCGGCAAATCGGCTACCGCGTCGGCCGCGCCCGCTGCGGCAACCCCCGACCTGACGGGCGAGGCGGGCATCTCCACGATGTCGCTCACGCCCGACAACGCGCCGGCCTACGACGCCTCCAAGGGCGAGCTTCCTCCGTTCATCATGGTGAACGGCAAGCCCACCCTGAACCTGAACAAGTATCTGGAAACCGACGGGTCGGTGGATCCGGAGCTTATCGACGGCGTGCTCGATTGGGTGAACGTGAACCTGGACGAGCCGAATCCCTACGAGTTCGCCCTGGAAGTGGAAGAGCTGCGCCTGAAGAACATGATGGTGCAGGTGATGGTGTACGACGAGAAGACCCGCAGCTGGAAGCAGGCCTACGACACCAACGGCAACAAGGCCATCACCCAAACCGACTGCAACCTGGAGGTGACGCTCGACGGCGGCGCCACCTGGCAGCGCGCCTTCGACGACAACGGCAACAACCTGGTGAGCGCCGAGGTGATCGACGCGCTCGACCAGACCACCGAGTGGCGATGGGTGCCCGCCGCCAGCGGCGCGGCTGCCGAGGCCTCGGGCTCCTTCAAGTTCAACCTGGAGCCGTTCCACAACTACAAGGTGGTCTGCCGCGACACGAAGAACCGCGTGCTGAAGCCCTCGGTTATGAACTGGGAGGACAGCCCGCTGACCCGGCCCACGAAGAACGCCGAGGACCAGACGCTCGATGCCGACGGCAAGCCGAAGGACCAGGTGGCGGCCATGTGGGACAACGACCTGTGGCTGAAGGGCGGCGTGGCCGAGACCAACAGCTTCTACGCCGAGGTGCCCACCGACGCCTCGGGCCGTGCGCTGTACGAGGATCCGAAGAACACCTGGAAGGGCTATAAGATCTACGACAAGCTGGCGCTTGGCTGGATCGACGGCACCAAGGGCTTCCTCGGCAACTACGTGTGGTCGGACAAGAACGACGGCACCGAAACCAGCGGCCTGTTCTACGACGGCCTGCAGGGCGACGTGCCCAATGTGGGCGTCGGCCAGGTGGAGGTGACGCTCGAGCAGTACTACTGGCTGCCCGATGACGCGAAGACTGACGATCCCGCCAACTACGACCCGGGTACGCCGGGCAAGGACGGCACCGGCCAGGGCCGCTGGGTGCTGAACGATTTGGAGTACAAGACCACGCGCTCCACGTCGGCTGGCAGCTATATCTTCAAGGGCGTGTCCACCTATGTGGCCGACCCGAACGCGCCCAAGACCGTGAAGGACGAGGACAAGACGAAATATCTGGCGGGCTACCGCATCCGCATCGACCGCGATGCGCTGAAGCTGGTTACCCGCGACTACGGCGTGACCTTCCGCAACGTTCCCGCGAACCCGCTCACCGGCACCTTCGACGAGGAAGTCGACTCGGATGCCGCCATGGCGGTGCAGCCGGTGAAGGACGCCGACGGCAACGACTACGTGCAGGACGGCAAGGTGGTGTACGCCTACTACCTGAACGAGGCGCCCTCGGCCCGCAACGAGCTGTTCCCGCAGCCTGCGGGCAACGATGACGACGTGGCCTACCAGACCATGGTGGTGCTGGCCGGCGACACCGATGTGGCCGTGCGCAACAGCCTTATCAGCTACTTGACGAGCAACAACATCATAAGCGAGGACGGCGCCGGCGCTCTGACGGTGGATGAGCTGATCGACCGCCTGTCCACCGAGCAGCTGCGCGACTACCTGCTCGCGAACAACGCCATCGAGGAGAGCGACAACCTGAGCGATGCCGAGATGCGCCGTCTGGCTGCCAACCACTCCGGTGCCTCGGATGAGAACGTGCGCCTCGTGAAGGGCGGCTATTCCAACAGCGCCCCGCTGAACTCCTACGACCTAGGTGCCGCCGAACGTATCGAGCACTGGGACGTGGGCTTGGTGGAGGTGCCGCGTTCGGCCATCACCGGCAAGGTGTGGAACGACGATAACTACGACGGCATCATGGACGACGACGAGCCGGGCATGGCCGGCGAGTCGGTGTCGGTGGAGCAGTACTACTATAAGGACGGTGTCTGGGTACGCAACGACCGCTTCGGCGACGACGAGCGCACGAGCGTGGCGGCCAACTGGAAGACCGAGGCCCGTACCGACTTCCAGGGCAACCCCGAGACCTGGTGGGTGCGCGAGTACCCCGGCGTGGACGGGGCCCCGGTGAAGGTGGAGATGAAGGCCGAGCTGGACGGCGATGGAAATCCGCTTCTGGGGGCCACCTATCCCTCCGGCGAGACGGCTGCGGGCGGTTTCGTGACCGTGCACACCGACGAGGAGGGCGTCTACACCTTCGAGAACCTGCCGACCGCCTACACCGATGCCGACGGCGAGCATTACCTGGCCGCCTATCGTGTGGTGCTGAACGGCCTGCACAAGGACGTGGTGACCGACGACGACGGCAACGAGCTGTACGCCACCCCGTGGATGATGACCCACTACCACCAGGGCGACGATGTGGCTGCCGACTCCGACGTGCGCGACAGCGCCTCGCCGGTACAGGCCTCCTACAAGGTGATCGGCCGCGAGGACGTAGACGGCTCGACGGCGCTGCGCGCCTTGGACGGCCAGATCATCCTGGCTGCCAAGGTGGGCGCCGGTCGTACCCATGCCGGTCAGCCCTCCCAGGTTGAGGTGCCCCGCGCCGACGTGCACGAGGGCGCCGAGGGCACGGTGGCCTACGACTACCTGACCCGTCGCGCTGAGGAGGTACCGGGCGGCGATGTGGGCGAGCTGGCTGTGCCGCGCCGCGAGATCGCTGGCCGTGTGTGGCATGACGCCGACTACGACGGCGTGCAGAAGATGACCGAGAAGGTCACCGACGAGCCGCTGCTGGACGCCGAGGGCAACCCGGTGCTCGGCGAGAATGGCCAGCCGGTCATGAAGACCGAGAAGGTGTACGACCAAAGCGAGCCGGGTCTTGAGGGCGAGACGGTCACCCTGACCCAGTACTACTACGACGAGACCCAGACCAATACCGAGGAGGGCGACCCCAACGAGGGCACCCACTGGATTCGCAACACGGCCTTCGCCGCCGACGGCTACAACGTGCTGGCCGCCATTGCCACCGACGACTGGGCGGCCGATGCGGTGCTCACCGACGACGGCCAGGTGACCATTACGACCCAGGCCGACGGCCTGTACCGCTTCCGCAACCTGCCGACGGCCTACATCGATAGCAAGGGCACGCTGTATCTGGCCTCCTACCGCGTGGTTTTGGGCGGCCTGCACAAGCAGGAGGTTGAGGATGCGAGCGGCACGGTGACCTCGGCGGTGCCGTGGATGATGACGCGCACCCACGCCGGGAGCGACTACGAGGCCGACTCCGATGTGCGCGACAACCTGTCGGGTATCGAGGAGCGCTACCACCTGGTGGGCCGCGATGCCATCAGCGCCGATCTTGACGGCGTGCGCGGGCTGGAGGGCCAGGTTATTCTGGCGGCTCCGCGTGATGCGGCCGTGCCCGCCGGCGATCAGACGGTGCAGCAGGCCGTGAGCGCCGGCGAGGTGATCGAGAACGCCGAGGACAGCGTGATCTACGACATGCTGAGCGCCCGCAAGCCGGCCGACGAGGCCTACGACGGCGGCGACGCCGGCCAGCTGCCGGTGCCTACCCGCTCGCTCGAGGGCCTGGTGTGGCGCGATGCCAACTACGACGGCCTGCAGGATACGAAGACCACCGAGCAGATCACTCTGCCCGACGGCACCGCGGCCACGAAGCTCGTGGAAGAGGGCCTGGTGGACCAGGTGATCACGCTGGAGCAGTGGTACTACGACCCGGCTAACGTGAACCCCGACAGCGCTCCGGCCTTCCTCACCCCGGACTACGATCGAGACGAGCTGAACCTCTCGGGCAAGATCGACCCGGCCTACGACACGAGCCACTGGTTCCGCAACGAGAACTTCGGTGCGGACATCTATACCGGCCTGCGCGATGCGGATCACCCGCTCGTGAAGGGCACATGGGACACGGCCGACACCACGGTGACCGATGGCGTCATTACCATGAAGACCAACGAGGACGGCCTGTACCGCTTCGACAACCTGCCGACGGCCTATACCGACGAGACGGGCAAGCAGTATCTGGCGGGCTACCGTGTGAAGCTGCACCGCCTGACCGAGAACTACGACCACGAGCACTACGGCATGCCGGAGGAGGGCGCGTGGATGATGACCCGCTTCCACGAGGGCACCGAGGCTGCGGCGCTGCCGACCGACTCCGACCTGCCCGACAACCTGGGGCTGACGGGCGGCTACCCGCTCATCGGGCGCGAGGCCTTCGTGGCCGACGAGGCCACCGACGAGGACGGCAATGTCACCGTGACGCCCAAGCGCTACCTGGGCGAGCGTCAGGAGATGCTGGAGGGCCAGGTCATCCTGGCCGCGCAGAGCGACAAGGCGCGCGGTGCTACTGCCGAGCAGGCCATTGCCGCCACCGATTTCCAGAACGATCGCGCGGCCGACGAGCGCATCACCTTCGACTGGATGGGCGCCCGGGCCTACGAGGACGGCGCCGACGCCGTGGAGGGCGGCGATGCCGGCGAGCTGCCGCCGCCGACCCAGGACATCGTGGGCATCTTCTGGAACGACGCCGACAACGACGGCGTGCAGTCCCTCGACGATGCGGGCAACCCCATCGTGATGAATCCTGAGGGCGAGCGCGTGATCGTGGACTACGACGAGGACGGCACCGTGCAGGTCTACGAGGCCATCGTCTCGGGTGCCGAGGGCGGCGAGGTGGATGCCGACACGGTGACCACCCGCGGCGAGCGCATCCAGTACTCCGAGAAGCAGGCCGACGGCTCGCTGGTGCTGTACAAGCGGAATCCCGACACGGGCGCCTTCGATGTGCAGCATACCTATGCGCCTACCGAGGTGGGCGAGGCCTACCGCGACGGCACCGTGTACGACGAGAACACCAGCGAGGACGGCATCAACAACGCCCGCGTCACGCTGGAGCGCTATATTCCCAGCGAGGACGGCGGCTGGGTGCCTGATCCCGAGTGGGTTGACAGCACCAAGTACGATCTGGACGGCAAGACCTGGGAGGATTACCGGAACAGCCCCTCCACCGTGTGGGGCGACGACCCGCAGCACGTGCAGCACACCAAGGTGCAGGCCTACGCACCGGCGGATGAAGAGGACGCCGAGCCGGTTATGCGCGCCGGCGTGTACCGCTTCGAGGATCTGCCGACCCAGCGCGCCGACGAGAACGGCAAGAAGATCATCTACGGCTACAAGGTGCGCTACACCGACGCCGGCTACAAGCAGCGCGCGTGGATGATCGCCAAGTATCAGCAGAAGGACAACTTCACGCAGGACTCCGACCTCATCAACACCAACGCGAACCTCATGCAGGGCAGCGAGTACGACGTGCTGCTGAACCGCCGCGACGAGAGCTCGGTGCTCGGCAACCTGACGGGCGGCAACCCGTCCAATAACGACAACCAGGACAAGGGCGTGCTCACTTTGGAGGAGGCCCTGGCCCAGAAGAAGACGGCGGTTCGCGAGGCTGCGGCGGGCAACACGCCGGCGGTGGCCCTCGCCTCGGTGATGGCCTCTACCGTGGTGGCAACGGCCATGGCAGCGGGGGCGGACGCCACGGCGGCTGAGGCCGAGCTGTACGATTTGGGTGCCGGCTCCGACCGTGCCTACAACGACGCGGCCCTGCTGAAGCGCAAGACCGGCACCATCGAGGGCGTGTTGTTCCAGGACGCCGACTACGACGGCGTGAACGACGCGAGCGAGCCGAAGCTCGAGGGCAAGCGGGTGTACCTGCGCGCCTGGGGCCTGAAGCTCGTGACCGACGGCAGCGACGAGTGCCACTGCGACGAGCCCGCCGAGGGCGCAGCTGGCGAGCTGCCGGTGGCTCCGGGCCGTGTCACGGCGCTTGACGTGACCGGCCAGCCGTTGGCCCCGGGTCACCACTACGAGTGGGTGGCCGAGGAAGGCGAGCCGGCATCCGTGCTCACCGACGCCAACGGTCGCTTCGCCTTCGACGATCTGCCCGCTGCCACCCGCAACGTGCGCAACGGCAACGAAGAGGGCAACGACGACGTGCTCGTGACCGACGACTGGGGCGACTGGTATCTGCTCGGCTACACTCTGGAGGTGGAGGGCAACAGCAGCTCCGAGGGCGTGCTCGGATTGCCGGTCACGCGTCTTCTGGACGATGCCGACGACGATCCGGTGAGCCGTGCCGCCTCGAAGGTGCACCGCTCGATTGACTCCGGGGCCCTGAACGACCGCCTGGCCACCTCGGCGCAATACCGCGACGATCGCTACGTCATCACGCTCGCGGCGGTGAACGAGCAGGGCGACGACAAGTCGGTGCTCGACGGCCGTCTCGTGCTGGCCGATCATGCCACGACGGCTGAAGACGAGGTGGGCGCCACCGAGGATGTCTACTATGTGAACGCCAACGGCATGGAGTTCGACCTGTCTACCATCCGCGATGCCGACTGCATGAACGGCGGCTTCGGGCCCTTTGGCCGCGGCACCATTGCCGGCGTGGTATGGGACGATGCCAACTACGACGGTATCCGCAACTACAAGAGCTCGCTCGACGTGCCCGAGGAGGAGCCGGGCGAGGGAGATGAGTCCGACGAGGGCGCCTCGACGGCCGCCGAGACCGGCGATGTCGCCGGTGCCGACGATCCCGCCGGCGACGATGCCGAGGGCGATGGCCCCACCTCGGTGGTGGATCTGGAGGATCCGCTCGTGGGCGAGACCATCTATGTGACCCAGGAGTACTTCGACCAAGCCAGCGGCCGCTGGGTGCTGAATCCCGACTTCGGGGGCACCTTGAAGCCGCAGGTGGGCGACTTGACCGCCACGGACGCCTCGGTGTCGGTGCGCTATGTGACCGCCGGAACCCAGTACGCCATCGGCCGCTGGGTGAACGGGGCCTTCGAGCCGCTGGCAGTGAACGCGTCGGGCGACACCGTGTGGTTCGCCGATGAGGAAGACGCCGATGTGGACAATGCGACGGTCTTCCCGTGGGTGACCGATGCCGCGGGCCGCTTCTCCAACGGTATGGCCGCCGGTGCGGGGGCGCTGGCCATTGCGCCGAACACCGAGTACGCCGTCATCTGCCGTCAGAAGAACTCCGATGGCGCATGGGTGGTCAGCGATCCCACGTACGTGTGCACGCGCGGTGGCGCCGAATTGGCCGACGTTCCGTTCGCCGAGGGGCCGGTCACGGCCGAGGCCGGGGCCATCGCGTTCACCGAGAAGGCTGACTGGTGGAAGACCGTGGCCGGCTGGGAAGACGCCGATGCCCGCAACGGCTGGGAGTACGCGGCGGTGCCGGTGGATGCCGTTGACACGACCGGCGCGCGGTGGTTCCGCAAGAACGCCGAGGGCGTGGTAACCATCGCCGGGCTCGATGCGCGCACCGAGTATCGCCTGGTGGCTCGCATTCGTGCCTTCGACGAGTTCGACGTGCCCGATGTGACCTATAAGAAGTACGAGGACGCCGTGGCCGAGCTGGAGGCGCTGGGTCTGGTGGTCGATCCGGACGGTGCGGTAGAGGAGTACAGCTACACGGTGCCGGCTGGCGCGGTCGTTCGCACCGAGCCGGCCGCCGGCGAGGCGGTACGCGCGGGCATGACGGTGCAGATCGTCGTGTCTACCGGCGAGCCCCAGGCGATGCCGGTGCCCGACCTGTCCGGCATGAGCCGCGAGGACGCCGAGGCCGCTCTGGCCGCCGCAGGCTTGAAGGTGGGCGTGCCCATCTCCGAGACGAGCATGACGGTGCCCGAGGGCCACGTTATCCGCACCAATCCGGCCGAGGGAACCGAGGTGCTCTCCGGCGCGACGGTGCGCCTGGTGGTGTCGGCCGGCAAGCCGCAGGCCGCGGTGCCCGATGTTGAGGGCATGACCCGTGCCGATGCCGAGGCCGCCCTTGCGGCTGCCGGCTTCGCGACGGTGGTTTCCGAAGAGGCCGACGCCGCGGTTGCGGCGGGCACCGTGTTGCGCACGGAGCCTGCAGCGGGTACATCGGTGGCCGTTGGCGCCACGGTGACCCTTGTGGTGTCGAGCGGGCCTGCGGGCTCTGGCGATGGCTCCGGCGAGGGTGCCGGCGGCGAGGCCGGCCAGCCCGAGGGCGGCTCGGGCGAGGGCTCCGGTGGCGGCGACGCCGCCGAGGGCGGCTCGGGCGACGGCGGTGCGACCGGGGGCGGCGAGGCTGCGGCAGCGGCGCTGTTCGCCTCCTTCCAGGCCATGCCGCTGCGGGCGGCGGCTCCGGCTGCGGCCTCGCCCTTCGCCATGGGCTCCCATGACGAGTTCGACGGCGGCTTCACCCTGCGCACCCTGGCTGCGGTGACCGGCGACTCCGTCGACTACATCCCCGAGGGCGGCACCGATCCGCAGCCCTCGGTGAAGCCGGCGCCTCCCGGATCGCGCTCCACGGTGACCGACTCCGAGGGCATCTACCGCTTCGACGGCCTGCAGTGCTTCGTGCAGAAGGGCCCCGACGGCAAGCTCGTGGAGTACGAGGTGCGCGGTGCTGCTGACGAGGTAATTCAGACGCGCTACACCGTGTACATGGCCGAGCTGAACAACGGCTATGTGATGTCGCGCTTCCATGTGGGCGGCGGTCTGGATTCCGACCTGACCCGTAACGACTCGGGCTCCCTCACGCTGCGCAAGGCCATGACCTACCGCAACGGCATTACGCTGAACGACGGCCATGTGTATCTGAGCCGCGAGACGCGCAACCCCGAGGACGCCAACCCCGACGAGCCGCTGTTCGGGTCTCAGTACGACGACGACCCCGCCGATGCGACGCGCGTCATGTTCGACGTGCCCGCGCCGCTGACCTCCAAGCTGGACGCCGGTGCCAAGGCGCCGAACCTGAACACGATCTCCGGCATCGTGTGGAACGACGGCAACGGCAACGGCGTGCGCGAGGCTGGCGAGGCCGGAGTGGCCGGAGCGACGGTGCGGTTGACTCGCTACTGGTACGACGTGGAGAGCTCCACGTGGGTGTACGACAAGGAGTACAACGAGCGCGTGCCCGAGAAAGACGAGACGCCGAGCACGCTGGTGACCGGGTCCGACGGCCTCTACGAGTTCGACGAGCTGCCCGCTACCGACGAGATCGTGGTGCACAACGCCGCACTGAACGTGGTGTACGGCTACCGCGTGAACGTCGTGGACATCCCGGCCCGCTTCATGGTGTCGAAGATGAACGCTGGCGACGACATCGTGGTGGATTCCGACCTGAACGAGGCCAACACCCGCCTGGATCCCGAGGGCGACGTGGCGGTGGACGGCCTTATGGTGCTGGCGATGATGGCCGATGAGGCCGATGCTCCCGAGTCGAAGATCGACGGGCCCGACGGGGCCGAGTGGTCAACGCTCGGGTCGGTGTCGAGTCCCCACAACGATGCCGGCCTCGTGCCCTTCAACAATGTGAGCTTCGGCGGCCATGTGTGGCTTGATGCGAACAAGGACGGCCTGCAAGCCGACACCGACGAGCTGGCGGTGGGCAAGGAAGTCGTCCTGGAGCGTCAGACCACGACCTTCGCCGACGCCGTGAGGAGCGGCTGGATGAGCCGCATCACCGACGGCGTTGCCACGAGCGACCTGAACGTGGAGGGCGAGCCGCTGAAATCGACGGAGCGCTATCTGGATATCGCCTGGGTGCTCGGCGAGACCGACGAGAAGCCCGACGCCGATGACGAGCCGGGGGTGGATGCTCCGGGCACGAACGACGGCGCAGACGACGCGACCGGCAACGACGATACGGCCGGCAACGATACGGGCGATACGGCCGGCGACGGCTCCACGACGCCCGATGCTGGTGCCGCGGTGGCTCGGAGCAACGAGGCGGCCGACGGCGATAATGCTGGCGATAACACCGCCGGCGACGGTGCGACGGGCGATGCTGATGCCGGCGACGGCTCGGTGGTCGACGCCGAAGTGGCCGCAGCGCGCCTCGAGCGCTTGCTGGCCATGGACGTTGCCGATCCGAAGGCCGGTCTCGATCCGGTTCAAACCGACGGCATCCTGTCGGAGGGCAGCTGGACCGAGGTTGCCCGTCAGCAGACGGACATGGAGGGCGCGTACCTGTTCGGCGGCGTGCCCGCTATGGACGAGTACGGCAAGCCCTACGTGTACCGTATTCGCCTAGAGAAGCCGGCCGAGGCCGAGTTCGTGCCCGTGAACGTGGGCACCGACGACAACCTCGACAACGATCTGGCGCACCTGAACCTGCGCGGCGAGGAGGCGCCGGAGGATATGGGCGTGACCGAGGTTCTGGGCGTGGTCAGCCCGCGTGGCATGACCAACGCCTACGGCCTGGCTTACCATGCGGCCTCGGCGGGCAGCTGGGTGCGCGAGACCGGTCGTGCGGTGGATCCCGGCTATTATGTCGAGAGCGAGCCGCTGCCGGGCACTAAGGGGCCTGACGACTGGATCACCAAGGTCTTCGAGAACGATTGGCTCACGCGCATCTTCAAGGCGCTGTTGCCGCAGACCGGCGACACCACCTCGCTGCTGCGTCTCATCTTGGCGGCCATCGCGGGCTTCGCGGCCATGATGATCATCCTCTCGCTGCTGCGCCGCCGCGAGGAGGAGTCGCAGGAGCCCCGCTGGGTTGATGTGACCGTGTAATGACAACGCGCTCCGGGCAGAGGTTCAAGGCTCGGGGCGCGCCGTGGCGGGGAAGGGCCTGACGGGCGCTTCCGCGGCGACGGAGAGCGGGACGGGGCACGGCCTCGTCCCGCTCTTCTGCTATGATGGGGTGCGCTGTGCCGTGCTGGCGCCTCGTGCTCGTTTGGGACGCGATCGTGCGACCAGCAGTCTTCCAAGAGGCGACCCCGATAAGAAAGGCTCCCCATGCTCTTCGCCGATATCGACATCCTCGATGAGAACTTCACCGTGTGCCCCCACCGGTGGGTGGGCGTGCGCGACGGCCGCATTGCCTACGTGGGCGCCAAGCCGCCCGCAGCGGAGGTGGCGGCCTCCTTCGGCGAGGTGTACGACGGCGCGGGCAAGCTGCTCATGCCGGCGCTCTACAACGCTCACGCCCACGCCCCCATGACGCTTCTGCGGGGCTATGCCGAGAACCTGCCGCTCCAACGCTGGCTCGAGGAGCGCTGCTTCCCCTTCGAGGCCAAGATGACCGCCGAGGACTGCTACTGGGGCACGGTGCTCGCCTGCGCCGAGATGGCACGGTTCGGCGTTGTGAGCTTTTCGGATATGTACTACGCCTCCGAGGGGCGCTCGCGCGCGGTGTTCGAGGCGGGCATGAAGGCCAACATGTGCGAGGGGCTTGTGGCCTTCGAGGAGAAGCCCTATGCGGAATACCCCATCTGCGCCCAGATGGAGGAGCTCGTGCGCCATTGGCACGGGGCGGGGGACGGGCGCATTCGCATCGACTACAACATCCATTCCGAGTACTTGTCCACGGAAACGGTTTGCCGCGATATTCTGGACATCGTGCGTGACACCGATTTGCGCCTGCATATCCACCTGTCCGAGACCGAGAAAGAGGTGCGCGAGTGCCGCGAGCGCCACGGAGGGCTCTCGCCGGTGGCGTATTTCGACAGCCTGGGTCTGTTCGACGTGCCGGTGACGGCGGCCCATTGCGTGTGGGTCGATGACGCCGATCTGGATATTCTGGCTGCCCATGGCGTGTTCGTGGCCAACAACCCCGCTTCCAACATGAAGCTCGGCAGCGGGTTCGCCCCCATCCCCGAGATGCTGCGTCGGAATATTCCCGTGTGCCTCGGGTCGGACGGTATGGCGTCGAACAACAGCCACAACCTCTTCCGCGATATGTACCTGCAGGCGCTTATCTACAAGGGGGCCGACCTCGATCCGACGGCGGTGACGCCCCAGCAAGCATTGGCGTCGGCCACTCGTGCGGGCGCTCTTTCCCAAGGTCGTGACGACTGCGGAGCCGTCGCCGAGGGCATGCGCGCCGATCTGTGCGTGCTGGACACGTCGGGACCCTCGTGGTGCCCGGCGACCGACGTGGTGTACAACATCGTGTACGCGGGGGATGGGACCGATGTGGTGCTCACCCTGTGCGACGGCGAGGTGATCTACCGCGACGGTGCCTGGCCCACCATCGACGTGGAGCGCGCCAAGGCCGAATGCGCCGCCCGCGCCGCCCGCATCATCGCCGAGCTGTAGAGGCGGTTTTGCAGAGAGGGCATGCTCGCCTCCCGCATTGCGGCGCTCAGCGCTTGATAGGGCTGTCGTTTTAGGACGTTGTACCGATGGCGGGCCTATAGCCCATATTCGTTGAGGAGGCGCGCCCGAATGCCGGCGTCGGTTGCTGCCCGTCGGGCGTCCTCGGTTCGACCCTCGGCGAAGAGCCGCTCCATGAGCGCCGCCATGGCGGCCTCGCCCTCCGACCGTCCCTCGGCAAGGCCTTCCGACCGACCCTCGGCAAGGCCTTTTGACCGCCCGTCCTCGTAGCTGATGCGGGCCTGGATGCGGGCGTCGTCCTCCACGGTGAGAAATGGCATCATGCTCTCCTTCCACCTCGCATTGGCGTTGGCCTCGGCCATTTCGCTCTCGATTAAGTCGATGAGTTCGTCGTTTCCTGGAGCGCGGCCAGTGTCCACAAATGCGAGTAAATCGCGTAGTGGGCCTGCGGCAACTTCACGCCATCGACTCGCGTCAAGGATAACCCATCGGAAGCCATGCCTGCAATCGAAATCCAGCGCTTCGCGACAGCAGATGTCCAGCGTGCTGATAGGGAGCTTCGTTCCGAGGAAGTCTCCCGTGCAAATGAAGGCCACATAGGTCTCTGGTAAGAGGTCGTAGTCTCTTCCTTTGCCGAGGGCAGTCACATCGAGCGATGCCTGGTAATAACGCAGTCGTCGCGCTAGGCGTCCTTGCTGGTAGGTTTGCACCTCAACATCGTAGGTGCGCCCGTCGGCCGCCATCATCGCATCCAGTCGCACGCCGTGGCTCCCCAAGCGTGGCTCGATGGACTGCTCGGTAACGATGTTCTCCACTTCTGTCACCTTCAGGCCCAGCACCCGCTCGACCACCCCTTTGCAGATCTCCTCGTTGCCCATAAGGTGCTGGAACATCGGGCCGTCGGTGAATGTCAGATCGCGCATCTCCACGGTTGCCTCCCCTGCCTCGCGTTTCGGCCAGCATACCTCCGCAGAACCGTCGAACGATCCCCGCGCTGTCCCGAAACGAGCCGTCCGTCAGCCGCCTCGGAGCCGTTTCAAAACCGTCCCGAAACCGTACAACGGCCGATGCCGGGTTAGCTCAGGGAGTCGCAAGAAGGCGAGGGGCTGCACGAGGGAAGCTCTTCTTTCCCAGGCGAACTCCGGTTTCGGATAAATATGGAATCTGGCATTGTTCTCGCAGGTCAAATGTGGTTACAATAGGCCTATCAGAGAGAGTGAATGATTGGGGAATCATCCATGGATAGAACTGTCTCCGCGCTGATGCGGCGCGGCGTGGCATTTGCACTGTCTGCGGTGCTGGCGGCCGGGGCTCTGGGAGCGCCGGCCGCATTCGCCTACGCTGCCGAGGGCAACGCCGCCGATACGCCGGCGACGGGTACGCCTGCTCTCGACGCGCCCGCACCGGAAGCGCCCGCACCCGACGCGCCGTCCGCCGATGGCGATGCGACCGTCGATGGTTCTGGCGGAGGTGCTGCCAGCAACTCGCCGTCGGCTGACGATGTTCCGGCGAAGCCCGCCGCCAAGGTTGCCACGAAGGTGTCGGGGCTGAACCGGACTATCTCGAAGAAGCCGTCCGACACCATTAAAGACACCATCAAGGTGTCTCCGGCCGGCAAGCGCACAGTGCAGCTGCAGCTGTACAACGGCGCCGCGAAGAAATGGAAGACCCGCGCCACCTTCACGACCAACAGGGCGGGGAAGGTCACGCTGAAGTACCCCGCCGACTGGAAAAAGAAGAACACCACGAAATGGCGCGTGGTGGTAAAGGCCACCGATACCGCCAAGAAGTACGTGAGCAAAACGGTGCAGGTGACCACCTACAACCGCTCCACGGTGAAGCTGAAGGCCAAGAGCGCCGTTATCATGGAGGCATCCACCGGCCAGGTGTTCTACGCCAAAGCCCCCGACACGAAGCGCCAAAACGCCAGCACCACCAAGATGATGACGGCGCTTCTGGCGCTCGAGCGCAACAAGCTGAGCGCCCCGGTGGCCATCACCAAGCAGGCGGCCACCACTGACTACTCCAACCTGGGCGCAAGGGCCATTGGCGACGTGACCACGGTGAAGAACCTGCTGTACATGACGCTTCTGCCCTCCGACAACGGGGCTGCCGAGGCCCTGGCTATCCACACGGCCGGCAGCGAGAAGGCATTTGTGGCGCTCATGAACGCGCGGGCCAAGGAACTCGGCTGCACGCACACCTCGTTCAAGAGCCCCCATGGCCTTACCCGGAAAGGCCACGGCTCCTCGGCGCGCGACCTGGCGAAAATCGCCCGGGTGGCGCTGAAGAACCGCACCTTCGCCAAAATCGTGAACACCAAGTCGTACCGCTTCACCACGAGCCGGGGCAACAGCTACACGATGAAGACCACCAACAAGCTGCTCGGCAAGACGGCGGGTGTCCGCGGCGTGAAGACCGGCTACACCGACGCCGCCGGCCACTGTTTCGTGGGCGCCTTCAAGTACAAGGGCAAGGCCTACCTGACCGTTGTGCTCGGCTCGCCTTCGAGCGATCAGCGCTGGAGCGATACGAAGGCGCTGCTAAAATACGTGAAGAAGTACTTCTAGGAGAAGGGAAGACGTGTGAAGAACCTGAAGGCCCGCAAGGGAATGGCCGCGCTGGTGACTATCGCCTTGGTCGGATCGACGATGGCCCTCGCGCCGTCCGCAGCGTACGCTGCGGACAAGGGGTCTGATCAGACCCCTAAGAACGCCTCTATGGCCAAAGTGCAGAAGGCAAAGACGAAGATTTCCAAGCTGAGCAGCGATCAGAAATCGATCACGGTCAAGTGGAAGAAGCTCAGCTCCTCGAAGGCCGACGGCTACCAGGTGCGCTACGCCGCCAACAGCACGTTCAAGAAGGCCAAGACCGTGAAAGTGAAGAAGGCCTCTACTGCCAAAGCCGTCCTAAAGAAGGGCGTGAAGCCCTTCACCACCTACTACGTGCAGGTGCGTGCTTACAAGAAGGTGGGCAAGAAGACCGTTTACAGCCAGTGGTCGGCTACCAAGACGGCCACCACGAAGGCCAAGGCCAACACGGGGGACAAGAAGCTCGATAAGAAGATCAACAGCATCCTGGATAAGAAAATCAAGAAGACCGGCGATGCGGGCTTGAAGAAGGCCTTCGACTATGTGGCCAAGCTGCCCTACGGTACCAAGGGCGCGACGAAGCCGAAGGGGAAGTGGGCTGTGACCGGCGCCAAGAAGATGATCGCCAACAAGGGCGGCAACTGCTACGAGTCGGCAGCGCTGTTCTGCCAGCTGGCGAAGGCCATGGGGTACAACGCCAAGGCTGTGGCCGGCAAAACCTCTGGTCGCCCTCACGGCTGGGTGGAGATCAAGGTGTCTGGCACGTGGTACGTATGCGATCCGAACAACACCACCACATTGCTGAAGAGCCCCAATTCCAAGATTGCCAAGCAGATCGTGGAGGAGAAGGGCTTGGCCCTGGACTCGTGCCTGTTCATGCAGCCTAAGTCCGACACGCTGTTCGTGTACAGCAAGTAGGCCCGCTCGACAGAATCGGACGGAGCTTCCCGTGGTCTTCAGTTCCCTCACATTTCTCTGCGTGTTTCTGCCTGTGGTGTTCCTGCTGGCCCTGGCCATCAGGAACATCCGGTGGCAGAACGTCATGCTCATGGTGGCGAGCTTGCTGTTCTACGCCTACGGCGAGCCGGCCTACGTGGTGCTCATGATCGTCATCTCGGTCATGTCCTACGTTTTCGGCCGTGCCATCGGGGCGACCGAGGTGCCCTCGCGGCGCAAGCTGTATGCGGGCATCGCCATTTTGGTGGCCCTTGCCTGCCTCGGCATCTTCAAGTACGGCGAGTGGTTCACCGGTATGCTCGGCCAGCTTATCGACGAGTCCATGGCCATCGCCGGCATCGCGCTGCCCGTGGGCATCTCGTTCTACACGTTCCAGGCCATCTCCTACATCATCGACGTGTACCGGCGCGATGTGCCGCCGCAGCGCAATCTGCTGCACGTGGTGCTCTACATCTCGTTCTTCCCGCAGCTCATCGCCGGCCCCATCATCCGCTACCACGATGTCGACCAGCAGCTGGCGCACCGCACCATCACTTGGGAAGGGGTGTCGGTGGGTCTTAAGCGCTTCATCGTGGGCCTGGCGAAGAAGGTGCTCATCGCCGACGTGCTGGCGGTGGCCGTCGACGCCATCTTCGGCGCCGAGCTGGGCGACGTGACGGCGCCGGCGGCGTGGCTCGCGGCGTTCGCCTACCTGCTGCAGATCTACTTCGACTTCAGCGCCTATTCCGATATGGCCATCGGCATTGCGCGCATGTTCGGTTTCACCTACTTGGAGAACTTCAACTACCCGTTCACGTCCACGTCCATCCAGGAGTTCTGGCGCAAGTGGCACATCTCGCTGTCCACGTGGTTCAGGGAGTATCTCTACATCCCGCTCGGCGGCAACCGCAAGGGCCGTCCGCGCACGGTGTTCAACAAGTTCATGATCTTCTTCTGCTGCGGCCTGTGGCACGGCGCGGCCTGGACGTTCGTGGTGTGGGGCCTCATCCACGGCTTCTTCCTGCTTTTGGAGGAGTACCTGCCCATTCGCAAGCTGCCCAAGCCCGTGGGCTGGGTGTACGCCATGCTCGTGGTCATGCTCGCCTTCGTGCTGTTCCGCGCCGACACCTTCGAGCAGGGACTGCACTTCCTCAGCCAGATGTTCGTCGGCTGGGGGCCGCTGACGAGCGATGCGCAGGTGCTGCTCATGGGGCAGCTCACGCCCCTGTTCCTGTTCACGCTCGTGCTCGGCGCCATCGGCTCGTTCCCGTGGCTGCCGAAGCTGAAGGAGCGCCTGGCAACGCTTTCCGTTCCCGCCCAGCGCCGCGCCGATGCCCTTGCCAGCGTAGCCTGCCTGGGGCTTTTGGTGTTATGCCTGGTCACGCTGGCCGGCGGTGCCTACAGTCCGTTCATTTACTTCAGGTTCTAGGGGGTGGCGAAGATGGCGAGAACCTACAACGACATCTCGAAGAGCCTGGACGCGTCGCCGCCGGTGCGCGCGGTGTTTTCGGTGCTCGTGTTCGCGGTGCTGCTACTTCCGCTCGTGGGCATGGCGTGGGCCCCGACCGAAGAGTCGGTGGAGAATCGCGAGCTGGCCTCGTGGCCGGCGCTCTTCGATGAGGGGTCGGGCCTGAATGCCGACATGCTGTCCCAGATGGGCGACTACTTCTCCGATCACTTCGCCTACCGGGTGCCCATGATTGATGCGGGCGCTCATCTGTACGCGGGGCTGTTCGGCGTGTCCACGGCCGACACCGTGGTGGCGGGCACCGACGGGTGGCTGTACTACGCCGGTACGCTGAACGATTACCAGAACCGCGCGCCCTTGCGCGAGGGCCAGCTGCGCAACATCGCCCACAACCTGCGCATGCTGCAGGACTACTGCGAGGAGCGCGAGGCCGCCTTCCTGTTCACCGTGGCCCCCGACAAGAACAGCCTGTACGGGGAGCACATGCCCTTCTACTATCCGGGTGTGGCCTCCGACGATATGGATCGTCTGGCCGCGGCGCTGGCCGAGGCCGGCGTGAACTACGTGGATGTGTGCGCGGCGCTGGCGGCCTCCGACGAGCGTCTGTACTTCCTGCGCGATTCCCACTGGACCGAGAAGGGTGCGCTTGCCGCCCACGACGCGCTTGCGGCGGCCGGCGGCTTCGCGACCGTCGGCATTACCGAGGCCGACTTGCGCGAGGTCGACGACTATACGGGCGATTTGGCCGCGATGCTCTATCCGCTCTCGCCCGACCCGGAGCCTAACTGGTACGCAGAGGGCGTCAACGACGGCACCGGTGATGCCGGTACGCTGCGCAGCGGGTCGAAGTGGCGCTTCACCGAGGGCACATCGGTGGAGGACTCCACGGTGGCAACCGAGCCGGCCGAGGGGGCCTTCGGCGAGACGGCTGCGGGAAACGGCGGCCTGCTCATGTTCCGCGATTCGTTCGGCAACAGCCTGATACCGTACCTGGCCTGCGAGTTCTCGTCGGCCACCTTCAGCAAGAAGCTCCCCTACAACGCCCTGCTCGTGGAAAGCGAGCAGCCGAGCACGGTCATCGTCGAGCGCGCCCAGCGCCACGTGGGCCTGTTCGCCGAGCAGGCCCCGCTCATGGTGTGCCCCTCGTTCGACTTCCCCGAGGACGCGACGCTGGAGGAAGGCGAGGGCACCACGACCTGCGAGACGTCCGAGAACGGCCCGCTTGCCTGCTTGCAAGGCGCGATCGACGGGATTCAGCTGGCAGCCGATGACGAGGTGGTCGTGCGCCTGACCGACGAGGAGGGGGCTGCGCTCACCTATCGGGCCTTTCTGCTCAGCGACGAGGAGACGGGAAGCGATCAGGGCTGGTGCGTGTACGCGAGCCGCGATCTGTGGGCCGATCAGGCCGTCATCGCCGAGGTGATCGTGCAAAACGAAGACCATGCGCATCTGCTGGGCACGTTCGACGTGGCCTTCGAGGCGTAGGAGATAGAAGGAGCGGCGCCTCGGCGCCCGGAGAGCGGGATCGCGCGGCGTGGTCCCGGCGGGGCTTTTGCCCCGAGAAAAGGAGAACAGCTATGAAGATGTCGAAGAGCGCAGCGGTGCTGGGTTTGAGCCTGTGTCTGGCCGTGGGCCTGCTGCCGGGTTGCGGCGGTGCGCCAGAGGCCGAGGGCAATGCCGATGCGCCGGCTCAGGCCGAGCAGAGCCAAAAGGACCAGGAGGCTGCCGAAAAGGTGGAGGCCGAGAAGAAGGCCGCCGACGAGAAGGCTGCCGCAGCGAAGGAGGCGGCCGAGAAAGAGGCGGCCGAGAAGAAGGCTGCGGAGGAGAAGGCCGCCAAGGAGGAGGCCGAGAAGAAAGCGGCAGAGGAGAAGGCTGCCAAGGAAGCCGCCGAGAAAAAGGCTGCCGAAGAGAAGGCTGCCGCCGAGGCGGCCGAGAAGGCTGCTGCCGAGGAGAAGGCGGCAAAGGCTCAGGCGCAAAAGTCGACGAAGAAGTCGTCGAGCTCCTCGACGAAGAAATCCGAGAAGAAGTCCTCTTCAAGCGAGAAGAAATCCGAGAAGAAGTCGGAGAAGAAGAGCGAGAAGAAATCCGAGAAAAAGACGGAGAAGAAGCCCGAGAAGACCGAGAAGCCCAAGAAGGACAACAAGGTCGATCAGGGCGATGATAGCTGCATCGATCCCGACGACCTGGTTCTGAAATAGAGCGAATCGGCCTGAATGGGAGCGGCTCGTCTCTCGGCCCTATCGGGCGTCCGTCGTCAGGGCGGGCGCCCGATTGTTTTCGTTGCCAAACGCCATATACTGCTTTATGCTGGTAAAACGCACCGTATTAAGGTGAATTTCCGCTGCACTCCCGCTGAAGGAGGCCCCCTATGAGTCTTTTGCCCGACGCTCTGACACGCCGCCGCTTTCTGTGGCTTTCGGCGCTCGCCGGCGGTACGCTCGTCTTGGGAGGCTGCTCTGACGAACCGCGCGAGCAGGCGCCTTCCTCTACGACGTTCGACGAGGAAGAGCCGGCTGCTGGCGAGGGCGCGGGCGGCAACGACGCCACCTCGGCGGAAAACGATGCCGAAGTGGTGCGCTCTCGCGTGGACGCCATGACCCTGGAGCAGAAGGTGGCCCAGCTGTTTGTGGTGGCGCCGGAGGCCCTGGTGGAAGACGTGGCCCAGGTAACGGCTGCCGGCGATATGACCCACGAGGGCGTGAAGTCCCATCCTGTGGGCGGCATCGTGTACTTCGCCCAGAACCTCATCGATCCCGATCAGACTACCGAGATGCTTGCTAACGTGAAGCACTTCTACTCGGAGGACGGCAACATCGCGCCGTTCCTGGCCGTCGACGAAGAGGGCGGCACGGTGGTGCGCATCGCCGACAACGAGGCCTTCGGCGTGCAGGACGTGGGCGATGCGAGCGCCCTGGGCACGGCGGGCGATCCCTCGGCGGCCAAGGCGGCGGCTGAGAAGATCGCCGACTACCTGAAGCCCCTCGGCTTCAACCTCGATTTCGCGCCCGTGGCCGATGTGGTGGACCCCGCCCGAAGCGACACCATGGGTCTGCGCTCGTTCTCCTCCGATCCGGCAGTGTGCGCCGATATGGTGCGTGCCGAGGTGGAGGGCTTCCTCGGCCAGGGCATGCTCTGCTGCGCGAAGCACTTCCCCGGCATTGGGGCGGCGGCAGGCGACTCCCATGACGATGCCATCACCATCGAGAAGACCATCGATGAGCTGCAGGAAACCGATCTGGTGCCCTTCAAGGCGGCTATCGAGGCCGGCGTCCCGCTCATCATGGTGGGGCATCTGAATCTGCCGAACATCATCAGCGACGGGGTGCCCGCGCCGATGAGCGCGGTGGTAGTGCAGGATCTTCTGCGCGATACCCTGGGGTATACCGGCGTCGTCGTTACCGATTCGCTTTCCATGGGGGCTATCACGAACTACTACACGCCGGCCGAGGCGGCTGTGGCGGCGCTCAAGGCGGGTTGCGACATTCCGCTTATGCCCGAGCGCTTCGGCGAGGCCTATCAAGGCGTGCTCGATGCGGTAGCCGCCGGCGATCTTACCGAGGAGCGCATCGACGAATCGGTCACGCGCATTCTGGCGGCCAAGCAGCGCACCATCGGGCTTTAGGCCTCTTCCCACACTTTCACCAGGCAGTATTTCTCCTGCTCGCCTCCGATGGGGGTGTAGTCGATATTGCTGAAGGACACGGCCCGCTTGCCCAGGTGGGTGGATGCCAGGAAATCGCCGTAGTCGTTGGCGCCGTTCTCGGCAGCCAGCGGGAATACGCGCCGACCGGCCAGGTCGATGGCGCACAGGTTCGTCTGCGAGCGGATCATGAGCCAGTTTCCGCACCAGCTCGGTGCTGAACGGGGCTCGCGGGCGAAATGGAACCAGGGCACCTGGCTGTAGGCCCGCGTGGCGGGGTTTACGGCCTCAATGGAAACCGAGTGCTGGGCGTCGGTGCTGGCGTTCTCGGTTTTCTCGTCGCTTGCCAGCGCGTTGGCTACAGGCTCGTAGGGCAGGTAGGTGCCCAGATTGGCAATGCCGTCGCCGTAGCTGTAGATGCCGTCGAAGACGAAGGTGAACCCGTTCGGCGCCCAGCTGCACTCCATAGGCTTCATGGACGAGGGCAGCACGCAGGCGTCGGTCACGGCGCCGGTGGTGCCGTCGATGCGGGTCATCTGGTAGTAGGTGCCGCTCGTGCGGGCGCGCGGCGTGGCGATAATGGCGTCGCCGCAGGAGGTGGGGGCGCAGGCCATGCGACCCTGGGACTCGTAGACCACCTCGGCCGCATCGGTGCCGAAGGCGGCGCGCTTGAGCAGCGAGTCTTCCACGCGGGCGTTGCCGTCCAGCTGGGGCAGGCGTTGCCAGTAACCGTAGTCGCCAGAGCAGGCCAGTGTGGGCATTTCCCAGTTGACGTCGCCCTCGTCAAGCAGTTTCGCCTCGCCGAGTCCCTTCTTGCTGCGCGCGGCGGCGTACACGCGCCACACGCCGTCCAGAATGTCGGCCTCAGTCCAGATGGCGCCTGCGGCGTTGGCCCGCACATCGTAAATCTCGAAGCCCTCTTCCTCGGCTATGGCGTGCTCGAGCACGGTGACGCACTTGCCCGACTTCAGGTTCAGAAGACCCATCTCCACGAGGGGCTTGCCCGTCTCGGTGGGAAGCAGGCAGGCGGCGATGTCGTCGTCGCAAGCCCAGACGAGCGAGCCATAGGGCAGCTTGATGGTGGTGTTCGCCACGACGGGGGCGTCGGCGTCCTTGACGCTCTCGAAGTCGTTCGAGCTGACAACGGAGGATTCGGGCACGCTTAAGGTGGCGGTTCCGTCGGAGTCGCGCGATTGGCTGGCTCCGTAGGCCGCCCCAGCGCCCATGAGGGCGAGCGCGGTTACGCCGGCTACGCCGTACAGGAAGTGGCGTCGGGTCAAGGTGAGCTCGCGGCCGCCGGGCAGGGTGATTTCCCGGGCCGGCACCTCCGCGGCGCGACGATGCGGAGCCGCTCCCTTGCGCACGCGCACGGTTCGGCCCGAAGGGGCGGAATCGTGGGAGCGGGACGGCCGGGAAGCGCCTCGGGCGGCGCGGGGGGTATGGGATGAAGCACGGGCCGAGGCGTTTTTCTGGGCGCCGGCGGCGCGGGGGGCCGTGGGCCGCGTGCGGGGGGTTCTTCTCTGTGGCATGGGTGTATTGTGTCATTTCCCATACACATCGGCGACCGTTCGGCGCTAAACGCTACAATAAACGCAAACACGACCGCCGGGCTGATATATACCGAGGCAGCGAAATAATCGCAGGTCAAGGCTCATTTCAGCTTGGGTACCCGCAGTTGCAACCAGCGAGCCGCAAGGAGTATCTCATGAGCAACGAAACACGACGCATTCTGCTCGTCGAGGACGAGAAGGCCATTCGCGATGCGGTGACCGCCTATCTGGAGCGCGAGAATTACTGGGTGACCGCCGTCGGCGACGGCCAGGACGCCCTGGAAGAGTTTCAGAAGCACCACTTCGATCTGGTGATCCTCGACCTGATGCTGCCCCGCGTGCCCGGCGAGCGCGTCTGCCGCGTCATTCGCGACACGTCGGACGTGCCCATTATCATGCTCACCGCCAAGGGCGAGGTGGAGGACCGCATCATCGGCCTGGAGCTCGGTGCCGACGACTACCTGGTGAAGCCCTTCAGCCCCCGCGAGCTGGTGGCCCGCGCCCGCGCCCTGCTGCGCCGCGTGCACGCCGATTCCGAGCCCCAGCGCGAGGTACTCGAGTTCGGCGAGCTGACCATCGACGTGTCGGGCCACAAGGTGCTTGTCTCCGGCGAGGAGATCGACCTCACGGCCAGCGAGTTCAAGCTGCTCACCACGCTGTCGCGCTACCCGGGCCGCGTGTACTCGCGCATGGAGCTGGTGGAGAAGGTGCTCGGCTACGACTTCGAGGGCTACGAGCGCACTATCGACTCCCACGTGAAGAACCTCCGCGCCAAGATCGGCGACAATCCCCGCAGCCCGAAGTGGCTCCACACCGTCCATGGGGTGGGCTACCGCTTCGAGGATCCCACCAAGCAGTAGCCGCCCGGGAGCCGACCGCGATCGGGAGACCGAGGGTTGCGGGAGGTCCGGCTGTTCCGTCCGATCCCGTCGTCCGCGGCGCCTGCGCCCGGCCGGTTTGAAGGAGTCCTATGACTGAAGCGGAAGACAAGCCGCGCATTCTGGAAACTGCTGAAGAGGTCGCCCCGCCGGCGGCCTCTTCGCCGTCTCGGGCGCGCAAAACGAAGAAGCGCCAGCACCTGCGCTGGTCCGATTTCTCCTACACTACGCGAGTGACCCTGGCTTTTGCCCTTATCGCTGCTATGACGGCGCTCGTGGCCATTGGCGTGGTCTCCTTTGTGTGGGAGCAGCATTTCCGCACGTACACGGCCGACAATATGAAGACACTCTGCGAGACTACCGCTGATCGCATCGCGGTGCTGTACAAGAAGGTGGAGGAGGCCTCCGGCGACGAGAACGTAGATCCGCTGCGCAACGAGGAGGTGACCAAGCCCGCCGCGCAGGCCGCCGAAATCACGAGCGGCGTGGGCGTGAAGGTGGTCGATGCGCGCGGGGGCACGCCCTTCGATTCGTCGTGGGTGGTGGACGAGAACGACGGTGGCCACGAGCGGTCGCTGGAGCCGCCCGATGAGACCCAGGTGGCGCAGTCGCCCATCATGGTGGACGGCAAGAAGGTGGGCACCGTGCGTCTGTGGGTGTACGGGTCGGAGGCCCTTATGCGCCAGCCCGACCAGGAGTTCCGCGATAATTCCTACCAGGCCATGTTCATTGCCGCAGCCGTGGCCATCGTGCTGGCCTCCTGCATCGGCTTCCTCTTTGCTCGCAATCTCGTGGCCCCCATCAACCGCATCATGGGGGCGGCTCGGGCTATCGGCGACGGCGACCTGTCGGCTCGTACAGATCTGCGGGGCGAGGACGAGGTGGCCCGTCTCGGCGAGACCTTTGACGCCATGGCCGAGTCAGTGGAGAAGGACCGCGACCTGGAGCGGCGCCTCACCACCGACGTGGCCCACGAGCTGCGCACGCCGCTCATGGCCATCCAGGCCACAGTGGAGGCCATGGTCGATGGCGTCTATGAGGCCGACGAGGAGCGCCTCGTCACGGTGAACTCCGAGATCCAGCGCTTGTCACGCTTGGTGAACGCGCTCTTGAAGCTGTCTCGCCTGGAGAACCGCGCCGATCCCATGAAGGAGGAAGTGGTGAATGTGGGCGAGCTCATCGCCGGCATCATCGCCACCCACGAGATGTTCGTGTCCGATTCCGGCCTCACGCTCACCTATGACGCCCAGCCCGACGTCATGGTGGTGGGCGACGCCGACATGATCCGCCAGGCCACGGCCAACCTCATTTCCAACGCCGTGCGCTACACCCCCGAGGGCGGCCATATCACCGTCGCGGTGAAGAAGGGCGATATCATGGCATCCATTGCCGTGAAGGACACGGGTATCGGCCTGACCAAGGAAGAGGCCCGCATGGTGTTCTCCCGCTTCTGGAGGGCCGACGCCGGCCGCAACCGCGAGAGCGGCGGTTTGGGCGTGGGCCTGGCCGTGGTGAAGGAGATTGTCGATCGCCATGGCGGCTGGGTGCAGGTGGAAGGCGAGAAGGGCAGAGGTGCCTGCTTCACCATCCACATCCCGCTTTACGACGAGGGCGCCGAGAAGCACCGCGCCTTCGGCTCCGGCAAGAAGCGCACTCCCCATAAGAAGCAGCGCTAGGCCCGCAACGAGGAGGCGGCTCCGGCCATCCTATCCCTCCCATCCATCCCTCCTATCCTATCCCTCCCATCCCATTCTATTCGTCCCAACTGCCCCAACTGTCTCGTCCCAACTGCCCCGACTGTCCCGCAAGTGCCTGCATCCCTAGAATTTGCGGGGCAGCAAGGACGGCATCCAATGGTCCCCGCCACAGGTGCCCGGTTCGGTACGCGGAGCGAGAGGTGCATGTCGCAGATGCCCGGCTCGGCACCGGTGGCGAGAGGTGTATGTCGCAAGCGCCGGTTTGACACCTCGGCAGCACCAAACAGCCCCTTTGCGACATCGCCTTCGAAAAATCTGTCCGAGAAGGGCTCTTTGGTGCCTTTTTTCGCGTCGGGGTCGGCCTCTTTGGTATGGGATTTGAAGAAAACGCAGGTCAGAAAGTTTCTCTGGTGAATTATTCTGCTGCCTGAAGCACCAAACTCCCCCTCTGAGACGGAAAAACAAAAGCGAATGTCGGAGAGGGCCTGTTTGGTGCTTCTGCCGGCGTTCGCGTCCCGCCGTCGGCGGGGAAGCCGTCGGCAATATGGTTTCATGGCGTTCCTTTGATTGGTGGGTTGGCGCAGGCGGGAGACTCAGTGGTCAAGGACGCCCTTGTTTGTGCCATAATGGCGGAAGCGGAAAAATGGCGCTTGGGCGGGGCCCGGCGTGAGAGTCAAGGAGAAAGGGCATCCATGGCGGGAATCGACATCACTCCCGACGCGCAGGGCAAGGTGCGCGATCTGTACGATCTGGGCGACAGGCTGCTGCTGGTGGCCACCGACCGCATCTCGGCCTTCGACTACATCCTGGAAGACGAGATCCCCCATAAGGGCCAGGTGCTCACCCAGCTGTCGAAGTTCTGGTTCAACCTGCTCGACGGCGTGGTGGAAAACCACCTCATCTCCACCGACGTGGCCGACCTGCCCGAGCAGTTCCAGCCCTACGCCGACTACCTGCGCGGCCGCTTCATGCTGGTGCGCAAGGCCGACATGTTCCCCGCCGAGTGCATCGTGCGCGGCTATCTGGCCGGCAGCGGCCTGAAGGAGTACAACCGCGAGGGCACCGTGTGCGGCATCGCCTTGCCCGAGGGCCTCGTGAATTCCTCGAAGCTGCCCGAGCCCATCTTCACCCCCTCCACCAAGGCCGAGATCGGCGACCATGACGAGAACATCTCCTTCGAGCGTTTGGTGGAAATCCTCGGCGAGGAAGATGCCACGGCCCTGCGCGATCTGGCTTTGAAGGTGTACACCACGGCCGCCGACCACGCAGCCGCCCGGGGCGTCATCATCGCCGACACGAAGTTCGAGTTCGGCCGCCTGGGCGACACCATCATCCTGGCCGACGAGGTGCTCACCCCCGACTCGTCCCGCTTCTGGCCGGGCGACACCTACGAGGAGGGCGCCGACCAGCCCAGCTTCGACAAGCAGTTCGTGCGCGACTGGCTGACCGCGAACTGGGACAAGACCGGCAACCCGCCGCGCCTGCCCCAGGACATCATCGACGCCACGTCCGCCAAGTACATCCAGGCCTTCGAGACCATCACCGGCCAGAAATTCGACCCCGCGACTTTCTAGGAGTTCCATCGTATGTCCCAGCGTAACCCCATGAACGAGCGCTACACCTCCGAGGAGCGCACCGGTGTGACCCGTAAATCGGCCGCATCGGCCAAGCCGAAGTCGAAGGCCGCCGCGTCGGTCACCGTGAAGTCGGCGAAGAAGACTCCCGAGCAGCGAAAGGCCGCCGAGAAGGCCGCCCGCAAGGAGGCCGCCGCCAAGCAGCGCGAGGTGGAGCGCAAGTACTACAAGCCCGACACGCCCCGCTACAAGCGCCTGCGCGCCATCTGGTGGGTGATGCTCATCGCGGCTATCGGCTGCACCACCTTGAGTTTTGTGGGCCAGGGCGCTCTGCCGCAGTGGCTCAGCGTGACTACGCTCATCGCGGCCTACGTGTTCATCATCGGCGCTTTCGTGCTCGATTTCTGGAAGATCAAGAAGGAGCGCGTGGCCTACCAGGAGCGCATGCTGGCCTTGGAGGAGAAGAACGCCAAGGCCGAGAAGCAGGCGCGCCGCGTGCAGCAGGTCAAGCAGGCGAAGGCGAAGGGCTCCGGCAAGAATCAGAACCGCCACGCCGCGCCGAAGCAGGGGAGCGCCGAGGCGACCGACGATGCCGCCAGCGCCGGCGAGTCCGACGAGGCGCCCGCGAAGCCCCAGCGCCGAGGCCTGTTCGGCAGCGGCTTCCGCCTTTCCAACCGCGAGAAGATGCAGGCCGAGAAAAAGGCCGCCCGTGAAGCCAAGGCCGCCGCGAAGGGCGGCTCCGGCGCGTCCGACCAGCAGTAGCTTGCAAGGGGTGCCCACAGGCGCCCCTTTGCGCGTCCCGCCGGGCAGGGTGCGGGGCGCGCCTTGTCCGTCCCCGCTCGTTCACTGAAGAGAGAAGAGAGAGGCACATCCATGGTATCTCGCGTCTATGTTGAGAAGAAGCCCGGGTTCAACGGCGAGGCCCGCGCGCTGGCCGCCGAGCTGCGCGACATCGTGGGCATTCAGGGGCTCACGGCCGTGCGCCTGGTGAACCGCTACGACGTGGAGGGCATCGGCGAGGAGCTGTTCGCCGCCTGCGTGCCCACGGTGTTCTCCGAGCCGCAGTCCGACGTGGCCACTTTCGAGCTGCCCGAGGCCAACGGAGCCGCGGTGTTCGCCGTGGAATTTCTGCCCGGCCAGTTCGACCAGCGCGCCGATTCCGCGAGTGAGTGCATCCAGCTCATCAGCCAGGGGGAGCGCCCGCTGGTGCGCTCGGCGGTGGTGTACTACCTGGAGGGCGATCTGGACGAGGCCGCCGTGGAAGCCGTGAAGCGCTATGTCATCAACCCGGTGGAGGCCCGCGAGGCCTCGCTGGATACCCGCGACACCCTGGCCATGGCCTTCGAGCGTCCGGCCGACGTGGAGGTCATCGACGGCTTCACCGAGTTTTCCGACGACGAGCTGGCCACCTTCATCGCCGATCGCGGCCTGGCCATGGACTTGGCCGACATCCAGTTCTGCCGAGCCTACTTTGCCGAGGAGGGGCGCGACCCGTCCATCACCGAGATCAAGATGATCGACACCTACTGGTCGGATCACTGCCGCCACACCACCTTCGGCACCGTGCTCGATGAGGTGGCCATCGCCGACGCCAACGTGCAGGCTGCCTTCGACCGCTATCTGGAGCTGCGCCACGAGCTGGGCCGCGACGAGAAGCCGGTGTGCCTCATGGACATGGGCACCATCGGCGCGAAGTGGCTGAAGAAGCAGGGCATTCTCACCGGCCTCGACGAGTCCGAGGAGATCAACGCCTGCACCATCAAGTGCAAGGTGGATGTGGACGGCGTGGAAGAGGACTGGCTGTACCTGTTCAAGAACGAGACCCACAACCATCCCACTGAGATCGAGCCCTTCGGCGGCGCGGCCACCTGCGTGGGCGGGGCCATCCGCGACCCCTTGTCCGGCCGCTCCTACGTGTACCAGGCCATGCGCGTCACCGGTGCTGCCGACCCCACGGTGCCTGTGGCCGATACCATTCCCGGCAAGCTTCCGCAGCGCAAGCTCGTGACCACGGCGGCGGCGGGCTATTCTTCCTACGGCAACCAGATCGGCCTGGCCACGGGCCAGGTGCACGAGCTGTACCATCCCGGCTACGCCGCCAAGCGCATGGAAATCGGCGCCGTGGTGGGTGCCACCCCGGCCGACCACGTGCGCCGCGAGACGCCAGCGCCCGGTGATGTGGTGGTGCTCTTGGGCGGTCGCACGGGCCGCGATGGCATCGGCGGCGCCACGGGCTCTTCCAAGGCCCATTCCGTGGAATCGCTGGAAAGTTGCGGGGCCGAGGTGCAGAAGGGCAACGCGCCGGTGGAGCGCAAGATCCAGCGCCTGTTCCGCCGCGGCGATGCCTGCCGCATGATCAAGCGCTGCAACGATTTCGGCGCCGGCGGCGTGTCGGTGGCCATTGGCGAGTTGGCTGACGGCCTGGACATCAACCTGGATGCCGTGCCCAAGAAGTACGACGGTCTCGATGGCACCGAGCTGGCTATTTCCGAGTCCCAGGAGCGCATGGCCGTGGCCCTGGCCCCCGAGGATGTGGGTGCCTTCATCGCGCTTGCCCACGAGGAGAACCTGGAGGCCACGCCGGTGGCCGTGGTGACCGAGGAGCCGCGGGTGCGCATGCACTGGCGCGGCACCACCATCGTGGACGTGAGCCGCGACTTTCTGGCCAGCAACGGCGCACCGAAGCACGCCGCCGTGGCCGTGCCCGCTCCGGACGACGAGAGCTGTGCCGCCACCCCCTGCGACCGCGCCTTCGAAGCGGCGGCTAGCCTGACCGATCCGGTTGTGGAGGCTGCCGCTGCGGCCGATTCCCTGGAGGCGGGCTTGGCGGCGCTCATGGGCGACATCAACCACGCCTGCAACAAGGGTCTTGTGGAGCGCTTCGACTCCACCATTGGCGCTGGCACGGTGCTCATGCCCTTCGGCGGTTTCCGTCAGCTGACCCCGGCTCTGGCCATGGTGGCGAAGCTGCCGGTGCTGGGCGGGGCCACCACCACGGTGTCGGGCCTGTCCTGGGGCTTCAACCCCTACCTGTCGGCCTGGGACCCCTACGCGGGCGCCTACATGGCCGTGCTCGATTCGGTGGCGAAGCTCGTGGCCACCGGTTTCGAGCGGGCGAACATGTACCTTACCTTCCAGGAGTACTTCGAGAAGCTGCGCCAGGATCCGGAGCGCTGGGGCAAGCCCATGGCGGCCGTGCTCGGCGCCCTTATGGCCCAGGTCGATTTCGGCGTGGGCGCCATCGGCGGCAAGGACTCCATGTCCGGTTCCTTCGAGGATTTGGATGTGCCGCCGACGCTCGTGTCCTTCGCCACGGCCATCGGCAACATCGACCGGGTGACCTCGCCGGAGCTGAAGGCCGCCGGCGATAACCTGGTATGGATCTCCTGCCAGGACACCCTGGCCTCCAGCCTGTGCGCCACCTTTGATGCCATGGAGCACCTCATCGGCGCCGGCGTGGTGCGGGCCTGCGCGAGCAGCGGCGCGGCCGGTCTGGCCGAGACCCTCGTGAAGATGGCCGTGGGCAACGGTTTGGGCGTGGCGGTGGACGCGGCCGTGGGCACCGGCCAGCTCTTCGATCCGGCTTATGGCACCTTCGTGGTGGAGCTGACCGCCGGCGAGACGGCTCAGTCGGTGGTGACGCGCCTGGAGGACGCGGGCCTTGCCGCCAATGTGGACGTGGTGGCCCTGGGCGCGGTGACCGAGGCCTACGAGCTTTCCTGCGACGGTCAGGTGGCCGATCTGGCCCGGGTGCAGGAGGCCTGGGAAGGCGGCATCGAGGGCGTGTTCCCCTACCGCACCTCGGCCGACGAGGCAGCCGCTGCCGAGGAGGTGCCCGCCATCAGCTTCACGGCCAGCGCGCCGGCGGTGTTCCCCGGTCCGGCCGTGGCGCGCCCGCGCGTGGTCATCCCGGTGTTTCCCGGCAACAACTGCGAGTACGACTCCGCCGCCGCCTTCGAGCGCGCAGGCGCGGTGCCTACGGTGTACGTGGTGAACAACCTGACGCCCGAGGCCGTGGCTGAGTCCACCGCCGAGCTGGCGCGCCTCATCGGCGAGTCGCAGATCGTCATGATCCCCGGCGGCTTTTCCGGCGGCGACGAGCCCGACGGCTCGGCGAAGTTCATCACGGCATTCTTCCGCGCGCCCCAGGTGACCGAGGCCGTGCGCGATCTGCTGCAGCGCCGCGACGGGCTCATGCTCGGCATCTGCAACGGCTTCCAGGCCCTGGTGAAGCTGGGGCTCGTGCCCTTCGGCGACATCCGTCCCATGGACGCCGACTGTGCCACGCTCACCTTCAACGACATCGGGCGTCACCAGAGCACGCTCGTGCGCACCCGCGTGGCCAGCACGCTGTCGCCGTGGATGAGCCGCATGAACGTGGGCGACGTGCACACGGTGGCCATCAGCCACGGCGAGGGGCGCTTCGTGGCGCCGCAGCCGCTGCTGGATCAGATGATTGCCGGCGGCCAGGTGGCCACCCAGTACGTGGACGGGGCCGGCGTTCCCTCCATGGACCTGTCGGCTAACCCCAACGGAAGCGTGCTCGCTATCGAGGGCATCATGAGTCCCGACGGCCGCGTGCTCGGCAAGATGGGCCACACGGAGCGCTCGGGCGCGGGCCTGTACAAGAACGCCTTCGGCAACACCTACCAGCCGCTGTTCGAAGGCGGCGTGGACTACTTCCGCGGGTAGGGACGGCTAGAGCGCGGCCAGAACACGGCCAGAGCGACGGCTGGAACGAGCGTCATCAGCGCTATCAACCGAGAAGGGGCCACAAGGCCCCTTCTTCGTGTCCCGCCTCTTTTTCACGATCTGCCCGGGCGCATCGCACGTTTAAGGCAGAAATAAAAAGTACCTCTGAACAGGGAATATGCAAAGAGTTCCCTGTTCAGGGCCATGGCCCCAAATGCACGATGTGCACGGATCTCTGCTACAAATGCGCGATCTGCCCGGGCGCATCGTGCATTTGGGGCAGAAGGGCGGCAACTCTCGGTGCTGCTGAGTTGAGGCTCGCCCATGGGCGGGTCAGCGGGCTCGGACCTCTGCCCCTTCTGAAGCCGCCGTGCACGTGTGGGGACGGGTTCGGGCCTCTGCTCCCCCTGAAGCTGCAGTGCTTTCCGTGGGCTCGTTCGGCTTGCTCCCTACTCCCACAGGCGCACCTCGGGCTCTAGCTGCACGCCGCTCGCCTCGTGCACGCGGCGCTGCACCTCGGCGATGAGCGCGAGCACGTCGGCGGCGGTGGCACCCCCGGTGTTCACGACGAAGCCGGCGTGCTTCTCGGACACCTGGGCGCCCCCGACGGCGAGGCCCTGGCAGCCGGCCTCTTGGATGAGGGCGCCGGCGAAGTAACCCTCGGGGCGCTTGAAGGTGCTGCCGGCCGAGGGCATCTCCAAGGGCTGGCGGCTCTCTCGGCGCTCGCGCAGGTCGTCCATGCGTGCGCGAATGGCGGCGCCGTCGTCGGCGTGCAGCTGCAAGGTGGCACCGAGCACCACCCAGCCCTTCTCCATCATGCGGCTTCTGCGGTAGCCCCATGCGGCTTCGACGGCAGGCACGTCGGCGACAGACCAGCCCCCATCCCCGTCGGGCACCAGGCAGCGCACCTGCACGGCGACATCGGAGAACTGCCCCTCGTAGGCACCGGCGTTCATGATAGCGGCCCCTCCCACGGTGCCCGGAATGCCGCTGGCGAACTCGTAGCCGGCAAGGCTCGCCGCCAGCGCCGCCTCGGCCACCTCGGCATTCGTCGCCCCGGCCTGGGCCTGCACGAGGCCGCCCGGCAGCACTTCCACGGCGGCGAAGTTCTCGGCCAGCTTCAGCGTGACCCCGGCAAGACCCTCGTCGGGAGCCAGCACGTTGGACCCGAGCCCCAGCACGCGCCAAGGCGTAGCGGCAGCGCAGCAAGCCGCCACCACGGCGGCCACCTCGTCTTCGGAAGAGGGCTGCACGAGCCACTGGGCCGCGCCGCCGATGCGGAAGGTGGTGTGCTCGGCGAGGGGCTCGTCGGCGCGCACCTGCGCTTCTCCGACGATTTCGCGCAGTGCGGCGTCGAGGTCGGTGTAGTCCATGAGGCGTTCCTTCCATTCGTCGTGCCCGATGGGTAACTGTTGGTGACCCGTTTGGCCCATTGTACTAGAATACGCCCATGACTATTTCGCCCACATATCGTGCGGAAGCGGGGTGCTAGGCCCGTGGCCCGCAAGCATCCCGTCATCAAGCCCGCCTCGCCGGTGGCGGCCATCACGTTGGTGCTGCTGTCCATCATCAGCTTCATCATCGGGCTGTGGACGCTCATGGCGCTGACGCGAATCGTGCTGGGATAGCGCCATGTGGCAGCGATTCACCTTGTACGACCTGCGGGTCATCGGCCATTACCTGGGTACGCTCACCCTGTTCTTCGCCGTGCTCATGATAGCTCCCTTAGGCACCGCGCTTATCTTCCAGGAATGGGAGCCGGCGGCCCGCTACCTGGTGGCCATCGGCATCGCCATGGTGGGCGGCTGCTCCCTGCGGTTCCTGCGCATCGAGCCGGGGCGCCTCTCGCGGCGCCAGGCGCTGGCCGTCACCGGGTTCGCCTGGGTGGTGCTCGCGCTGTTCGCCTCCATCCCCCTGTACTTCTCGGGGCACTACGCCACCTACCTGGACGCCGTGTTCGACGGCGTGTCGGGCCTGACCACCACCGGCGCCTCGGTCATCGTCGATCTGGACCACCTCTCCTACGCCGACAACATGTTCCGCTTCGCCATCCACGCGCTCGGCGGCCTCGGCCTCATCGTGGTGGCGCTGTCCTTCGGGCTGTTCGGCCGCGGCGGGGGCGCGTCGCTGTTCTCCTCGGAGGGCCGCAGCGAGCACGTGGTGCCCAACGTGGTGCAGACCGCCCAGTTCATCGCCCGCATCACCCTGCTCATCGTGGCCGTGGCCACCCTCATCATCACGGCGCTGTGCCTGGGCCTCGGCATGGAGCCGGTCCGCGCGTTCCTCAACGCCCTGTGGGTGTCCATCTCCGGCTTCATGACCGGCGGCTTCGCGCCCATGCAGCTGTCCATCATGTACTACCACTCCTTCCCCTTGGAGTGCATCCTCATGGTGCTCATGATCCTGGGCTCCATCAGCTTCGTGCTCTACGCCGAGGTGTGGAAGGGCCGCGCCGGGGCCTTCTTCAAGGACTTGGAAACGAAGACCATGGTGCTGTGGATCGCCGTCATGGCCTTCGTGTTCACGGCCACGTTGTCGTCCTGGGCGCTATTCGACGACATGCTGACGCTGCTGCGCCGCGGCCTGTTCATGATCATCTCGGTGTTCACCACCACGGGCTTCCAGGTGGTTACCACCAACCAGATCACCACGGTGTTCTCCAACGGCGCCTTCCTCACCCTGGCCTTCGTCATGGCCGTGGGCGGCAGCTCCGGGTCTACCTCGGGCGGCATCAAGTTCTCGCGCATGGGCATCATCTTCAAGTCCATCGTGGCGAACGTGAAGGAGGCCCTGGCCCCCGATTCGGCCCGCGTGGTGGTGTCCTACAGCCATCTGGGGCGGCGCACGCTCACGCCGAACATCGTGAAAGAGGCCATGACGGTGTTCATCCTCTACGTCATCACCTATGTCGTCGGTGCCCTTGTGGGCATCGCCCACGGCGGCGAGGCCATTCCCGCCATCTTTGAGTCGGTGGCCATGACCTCTAACGGCGGCATTACCACGTCTCTGGCCCAACCGGGCATGCCGGCCACGCTGGAGCTGTTCTACATCTTGCAGATGTGGGCGGGCCGTCTCGAGTTCGTCACGCTGCTGGCGCTCATCGTGGAAGTGGGCGCCTCGCTCGTGCCCCGGGTGAAGCCGAGGTTGAACCCATGAGGGGGCCGCAGCGCCCAATGGCCGCCCTCGCGGCCGCCCTCGCCCTGCTGGTGGCCGTGGGCGGCATCGGCGTGGCTTGGGCCGACGATCCCATCAACCAGCTCGAGGACGTGACCACGAATCAGGACGTGCCCACCGACGAGACCGGTGTGGTAGATCCTTCGGCCAAGGACGACGGCTCCGATCCGAGCGGGACGGCCCCCACCGACGGCGTCGGCCCGGAAAGCCAGGGCAGCGCCGGTGCCGCTGACGGGCCTGCGGGCGTCGCGCCCCCGAAGGGCGAGGGGGATGATCCAGCCCAGAATGCCGATGGAGAGGCGTCTTCGGAAGGTACGCAAGGGGAGGAGGCGCCCATGCCGCCCCCGCTGCCCGACCCGGTCTTCGGAGGGGGCGTGAGCGAGAACAACCTGATGAACCCCCAGCAGAAGCCCGACAGCTCCTTCATTTACGACACCTCCATCGGGGCCCTGCAGGAGGCCGACTCCTACCTGAACAACCAGATCGTGCAGGTGACCGGCGAAGTGGTGGGGGATCGCATCAACGCCGAGTTCAATCCCGGTTTCTGCTGGATCGTGCTCCAGGGCAACGATAAGGGCCGCTCCGAGGTACCGGTGTTCATTGCCAAGGATGCCACCGACGGCATCGATACCTACGGCGCCTACGGGCGGCGGGGCACCATGCTGCAGATTCGCGGCATCTTCTACCTGTCCTGCCCCGAGCACCAGGGACTGACCGATCTGCACGCAGACACCGTGAGCGTGGTGGAGAAGGGCTCGGTTACCGAGCAGGTCTTCGATATCGGCGCCTTTTTGCCGGGGCTGGGCCTGGTGGTGCTGGGGACCATCATGATCCTCGTGTTCCACCGGATGAGAGAGGGGCAGCGCTAGTGGCCGAGGATTTGCGCAGCGAAGGCGGCGCCGAGGAGGGTGCCCTGCGTACCGGCGAGGTGGTGAAGCTCGATCGCGGCTACCCCCTCGTGCGCTTTCCCGACGGCGAGCGTTTGCGCTGCGAGCACGCCACGGCCCTCGTGAAGGGTCACGACCAGCGGGCCGTCATCGGGGACGTGGTCGCGGTGTCGGTGCCTGCGGCCCATGACAAGGGGGTCATCGAGGCCATCGCCCCCCGTACGCGGGAATTCGTGCGGAAGGACCCCACGGAGCGGGCCCTGCCCCAGGTGCTGGCCGCCAACTTCGAGCGGGTCATCGTGGCCCAGCCCGTGGGCGAGGTGAACCTGCGCCGGCTGGAGCGGGAGCTCGTGCTGGCCTTCGAGACCGGGGCCGCCGTCACCGTCGTGCTCACCAAGGGCGACCTGGCCGACGAGGCCGCAACGGCGGCGGTGCGCGAGGCCGTGGAGTCCCTGGCCGGGCCTGCGACCGAGGTGCTCGTGGTGTCCGAGGCCGACCCCGCCTCGGTGGAGGCCGTGCGGCGCCTGCTGGCTCCGGGCACCACCACGGTGCTCATCGGCCGGTCCGGTGTGGGGAAGTCGAGCCTGGTGAACATGCTCGTGGGCACCGAAGTACTGGAAGTGGGGGCCGTGCGCGAGGGCGACGGCAAGGGGCGCCACACCACGGTGAGCCGCGAGATCGTGGCCGTGCCCGGGGCCGGCCGCATCGTGGACATGCCCGGGGTGCGCGGCCTGGGCCTGTGGGATGCCGAGGCCGGCATCGAGGCGGCTTTCCCCGATGTGGAGTCCCTGGCTGAGGAGTGCCGCTTCCGCGACTGCACCCACCAGGGCGAACCCGGCTGCGCGGTGTGCGCGGCCGTGGCCGCCGGCGCGCTGCCCCGCACCCGCTACGATTCCTACCAGGCCCTGTGCCGGGAGGCTGCCGACGTGCGCGACCGCCGCGAGCAGGCCCGGCGCCTGAACAAGGATAAGGCGGCCTACTCGAAGCACTACCGCAAGAAGGGGGCCGGCCCCTCCCGCGGCGGTCGCCGTCGGTAAGATGTGCGTTGACGGACGGTTTTTTGCTCCAGGGCCGTAAGGGGTTACAATAGTGACGTTCGATGTAATCGAACCGAAGATATGCGAGAGGAATCCTATGAACCCCGTCGTCATCATCCCCACCTTCATCTACCCGCGCCGTCATCGCGGCGGCACCGATGTGGTGGCCACCTACGACCACCCCACGGCGCCCAACCAGCCCGGCGAGCTCGGCCGCTGCCTCGCATCCCTGGAGAAGGTGGAGGGCCTGGGGCTCGTCGTCATTCTCGTATCGGCCGATGTGTCCATCGAGGCCCAGGCCGCCGAGAAGGTCCAGGCCATCTGCAACGAGCACCCTGGCGTTACCACCCTGGTCATCGGAGCGGCGGAGATGGCCCTCATCGAGCAGCGCATGGCCCAACTCAACATCGAGCGCCTCTCCAAGGAGATCGGCCTGTCCGGCTACGGCGCCATTCGCAACCTCGGCCTGCTCGTGGCCAACGTGCTCGGCTTCGACGCCGTGGTCTTCCTTGACGACGACGAGGTGGTGGACGACCCTGAGTTCCTCACCAAGGCCATGTACGGCCTGGGGAAACTCACACGCCAGGGCGTGCCCATCGTGGCGAAGACCGGCTACTACCTCAACGACGAGGGCTCCTACCTCTCGAAGTGGGAGGACAAGTGGTACAACCGCTTCTGGCAGCAGGGGCGTTACTTCAACCAGTGGATCACCGCGGCCATGAAGGGCCCGCGCCTGTCCCGCTCCAACCACGTGTGCGGCGGCTGTCTGGCCGTGCACAAGGAGGCGTTCCGCCGCCTGGCCTTCGACCCCTGGATCACCCGCGGCGAGGATCTGGACTACATGCTGAACCTGCGCATGTACGGATCCGATATCTGGTTCGACAACCAGTGGGTGCTGCGCCATCTGCCGCCGGCCTCCAACAGCGAGGGCACTCGTTTCCGCCAGGATATCTTCCGCTGGCTCTACGAGTACCGCAAGCTGGAGTACAGCCGCGCCCTCATCGACCTGCAGCAGGTAAAGCCCGCCTCCCTGGAGCCCTACCCGGGGCCGTTCTTGGAATCGGGCCTGCGCAACCGCATCCGGCTCACGGCCTGGCTGCGCAGCTTCGCCTGCTCCGACAAGAAGGCCTATCGCCTGGCCGCCAAGGCTGCGACTGGAGCCGCCTCGGCCTACGCCGAGGCCCACTGCGCGAAGTACTTCGAGTTCCAGTACGTGTGGCCCGAGGCCATGGGCCGTATGGAATCTGACCAGATCCTGTCCAGCGCTCTTGTGCGCTCCAGCATGCTGCGGGTGGAAGCGGCCGCGGCCGATGCCGCCGAGCGGGCCGCCGTCCGTGCCGCTGCGAATGCTCCCGCCGGCGCGGCCCCTGCGGGCGCAGTTCCGGCCCCTGCGGCCGCCCCGGGCGCACCCGGGGCGCAGGCCGCGGCCGGAATGCCCGGTATCGGCGGCGTCCCCGCTGCTCCGGTCGTGCCCCGTCCCTCCATCGATGCGGGCATGACCACCCAGATTCGCCTCGATATGGAGGAATAGGCGGTGGAGGCAGTCGCAGTCATGGCCGCCGCCTCCCTGGCGGTGGGCTTCGTCGTGGGCGTGCTGTCGGGCCTGCTCGGTGTGGGCGGCGGCATGTTCCTCGTGCCCATCTTCAAGCTCGGCTACCTCATGGACTCCCTCATGTGCACGGCTACCTCGCTGTTCACGATCATTCCCACGTCCATCTCCGGGGCTGTGTCCCGCATCCGCAACCGCACCTGCGTGCCGAAGCTCGGCATTGCCGCCGGCCTCGGCGGGGCCGTCACCTCGCCTCTGGGCGTGTGGCTTGCCACCCAGTCGCCGGATTGGGCCATCATGGGCACGGCGGCCCTTGTCATCGCCTATTCGGCCACCACCATGTTCCGCAAGGCCCTGGCCGTGCCCAAGGGGCCCGCTTTCCAGAAGGGCGGCGCGGGGGAGGGGAGCTCGGCCGACGGCCCCATCGACGTGGGTCGTCGCCAGCTGCTGCTCTTCGCTGGCATCGGCCTGGTAGCGGGCTTGGCCTCGGGCTACGTGGGGGTGGGCGGCGGCTTCATCATGGTGCCCATGATGATCTCCCTGGCCCACCTGTCCATGCGCTACACCTCGGGTACCTCGCTCATCGCCGTCATGATCCTGGCCGTGCCCGGTGTGGTGACCCAGGCCGTGCTGGGTAACATCAACTGGATCGCCGGCATCGCCGTGGCCTGCGGCTCGGTGCCCGGCGCCATGCTCGGCGCCCGCCTCGTGCCGAAGGTGCCCGAGCGCCAGCTGCGCTTTTTGTTCGCCGGCTTCCTCCTCGTGGCCGCCGTCATGCTCGTCGTGAACCAATTCGCCGCCGTGGCCTAGGTGTTGTGTGCCAATAGGTTGTTTACGCCGACGATGCGCGACATGGGCGGCAGGCCCCCGCAGGCGCTGTGCGGCCTGTCCCAATTATAATGCTCGATGAAGGCGGGGAGGGCGGCGGCCCTCCCCGCCTCGCTCTCCCACGCCCTGCCGTACTGCCACTCCTGGGCGAGCGTGCGGTTCATGCGCTCGACCTTGCCGTTCTGCCAGGGGCTGAAGGGCCTCGTGTAGACGTGGCGGACCCCGCGCCCCTCGAGCAGCGCGTTGAACTCGCCGCTGCGGTAGCCCGGCCCGTTGTCGGTCATCACGCGCTCGACCGAGACGCCCATCTCCCCGAAGAAGCCCAGGCAGCGGCCCATGAAGGCCGCGCAGGTGCCCTTGCGCTCGTCGGGCAGCAGCTCGGCGTAGGCCACGCGGCTGAAGTCGTCGACGGCGACGTGCAGGCACGCCGTGCCCGCCCCCGGCCTCGGCCGGCCGGCGCGGCCGCGCGCCCGCCAGCCCCCGCCGTCGGGGACGCGGGCCACCTTCTTGACGTCGACGTGCAGCAGCTCGCCGGGGGCCTCGCGCTCGTAGCGCACCGGCGTCGCGGGGCCGCGGCGCCGGACCTCGCCGGTCACACGGTCGACGTCGGCGAGGCGCGGCATCCCGCGGCGGGCCACTATCCTGGCGCAGGTGCGGGCGGGGACGCCGGTGGCCGCCGCCAGCGCGAGCGGCGCGAGCAGCATGGACGCGCGGGCCTCGGCGACGCGCTCCTCGGCGTCGGGCGGCGTGAGCCTGGCGAGCCTGCGCGGCCGGCTGCTGCGGTCCGCCAGCCCCTCGCCGCGCCGGCTGCGGCGCAGCCACTTGCACGCGGTCTGGCGGCTGACGCCCATCTGGCGGGCGGCGTCGGCCACGCCGACGCCGGATTCTATGCGGGAAACGAGGGTTTCCCGCCCCCTCGGGGTCAGCTTTGCGTTAGGATGCGATGGCATGGGAGGCCCCCTTCGCTGCGAATCTAGACAACTCACAGCTTGGCGGAGGCCTCCCTATTTGTCACCACCCGGATGTAAACAACGTCTTGGCACTAAACACCTAGGGCCCCTGCCTTTGTTATACTGGCGTCAATTTCGGTGACACTCAGGAGGAGCCATGGCGAAGCGGGAAGCGGAATCGGCATCGGCGTTCAGCCGCGGCATCGGCGTGTCGAAGTTCAATCTGGAGATGCTCGGGGCCACTATCGCCGCCATCGCCGCCATCACGCTGGTGTGGACCTTCTCCCAGCCCGATTTCCCCGTGCCGGTGCTCGTGGTATCCGGGGCCGTGTTCACCGTGTCGGTCGTGGTGGTCATTCGCCTCATGATGGACCCGGATTCAGTGCGCGCCCTGCAATCCGACGCCATGCTTCAGCTGGCCAGCTCCATGATCGATGCCATGGGGGAGGGGCTGACGGCCCGCGCCGCTCAGGAGGTCTGCGAGCTGCTGCTGCCCAACACCTCGGCCATTGCCGTGGCCCTCACCAACCGCGAGTCGGTGCTTGGCTATGCCGGCTACCAGGAGGCCCACAACCCGGCGGGCATCGCCATCCGCACGAGCGCCACCCACGAGGCCATCCGCCAAGGGGAGACGCTTGTCCTGCTCACTCCCGAGGAGATCGGCCTGCCCAAGCCGGCCGACGAGAGCCGTATCAAGGCCGCCATCGTGGAGCCGCTGTGGGTGGGCAACCGCGTGGAGGGCACGCTGAAGTTCTACTACCGCAACGGTAACAAGATTACCGAGACCCAGCGCTCCATCGCCCACGGCTTCGCCCAGCTGCTTGCCACTCAGATGGCCGCCGTGGAGATGGAGACCCAGCGCAAGCTGGCCACCGCCATGGAGCTGAAGATGCTCCAGACCCAGATCAACCCCCACTTCCTGTTCAACACCATCAATACCATCGCCTCGTTCATCCGCACCGACCCCATGAAGGCCCGCACCCTGCTGCGGGAGTTCGCCGTGTTCTACCGCCGTACCCTGGAAGATTCCACCGAGCGTATCTCCCTGGCTCGGGAGCTCGACCAGGTCCAGCGTTACTTCAATTTCGAGCTGGCCCGCTTCGGCGAGGCGCGCCTGGCCCTGGAGGTCCGGGCGAGCCCGGCACTCCAGTCCATGATGGTGCCCCCTTTCCTTGTGCAGCCGCTGGTGGAGAATGCCATCAAGCACGCCATGCCCTCCGAGGGGCGGCTCACCATCAGCATCCAGGCCGAGGCCGACGGCGATGACGTGGTCATCGTGGTGGGAGACGACGGCGTGGGCATGAGTGAGGAGACCTGTGCCAACATCACCCAGGTGGAATCATCCACGGGTCTGGGCATCGCCGTGAAGAACGTCCACGACCGCATGGTGGGCTTCTTCGGGCCCGATGCCCAGATGGTGTACACGAGCGAATTAGGGGCCGGCACTCAGGTGACCCTGCGTTGCCCGGGGTGCGCCAAGGCACCCGCCGCCGCTGTGGCGGCCCTCGGCGAGACGGCGGCCCGCGAGGCCGATGAGGCGGCGCCCGAGGCGGCCCAGGAGGCGGCCCGCAACGAGGCTACCGTAGCCGAGCTGGCCGAGCTCGTGGCCCAGGTGTCCGAGGGGTAATTCCAGGGTCTCCCAGGGGTGCAATGGTCCTCAAATTGGCTAGTGCAGATGCACAAAAACCAAGGTTGACCAGCTATTTTCCTCAGACGGGAAAAAAGTTGGAGAATTGGTGTTGACGTTTCGGTGCCAAGTCCGTATGATGGCAGCAACAGCTAGATTTCCCTCGAACCGAGCGTGGGGAAAGGGAAGTCTCAAAATATGCAGAGCGTCCTCGGACGTCGCATCATAAGGTTATGAGAAGCAGAGTATTTGAGCGAAAGCCGGATGCTCTGCTTTTTTGTTGCCTTAAGGAGGTGAGACGAGGATGGATGTCAACTTGTATGCGCTTCTCACGTATGCGCTGACGGCGGCGATCTCCCTTTTGGTCATCGCAGTCATCGTGGTCATCAACAAGCTGATGAACCGCAGCAAATCCAAAGATTCCGAGTAAACCGAGTATCTGATTTGCCCCTGGGCGCTCTTGCGCCCGCTCCTCTGATCTCCGAAAGGAAAACGAACTAAGATGGATGTTTTAGCTCAGATTTTCCCCGGCATCGCCACCCTGTTCATGACCGATCCCGTTTTGGGCGCCGTGCGCGTGGGGCTGACGATCCTGGGCTTCGTTTTGGCCTACTTCGGCTTCAAGGGCAAGCTTGAGCCGCTGATCATGGTTCCCATGGGCCTTGGCATGATCGCCGTGAACTGCGGCGTGCTGTTCTTGGACGGCGGTACCACGGGCACCCTGATCATCGACCCGCTCGTCAGCGAGACCGATGATCTCATGACGGCCATCCAGGTGAACTTCCTGCAGCCGATCTACAACTTCATGTTCTCCAACAACCTCATCGCGTGCTTGGTGTTCATGGGCATCGGCGCTCGCAGCGAGATCAGCTTCCTGCTGGCCCGCCCCTGGACCTGCATCATCATCGCCATCTTCGCCGAGCTGGGCACCTTTGTCACTCTGGCCCTCGGCGTCGACTTCTTCGGCCTCGATCCGGCCAGCGCCGCCTCGGTGGCCATCATCGGCGGCGCCGACGGTCCCATGGTGCTGTTCGGCACCCTCATGATGAAGCCGGAGCTGTTCGTGTCCGTCTCCATCATCGCCTACCTGTACCTGTCCCTCACCTACGCGGGTTATCCCTACATCATCAAGGCCATGGTGCCCAAGAAGTACCGCGGCATCGACATCGAGTTCGATATGCCCCAGGTGTCCCAGAAGGCGAAGTTTGTCTTCATCGTGGTGGTCTGCCTGCTGCTGTGCCTGCTGCTGCCCGTGGCCGCACCGCTCATGCTGTCCTTCTTCCTCGGCATGGCCGTGAAGGAAGCGAAGATCATGCCTTACCAGGAGCTGCTCGAGGGCGGTATCACGAGCTTCTCTTCCCTGTTCTTGGGTCTGGTGCTCGGCTGCCTCTGCGAGGCGAGCACTATCCTGAATCCCACCGTGGGCATCATCCTCGTCCTCGGCATCCTGGCCCTGGCCATTTCGGCCGTGGGCGGCATCGCCGGCGGCTGGGTCATGTACTTCGTGGGCAAGAAGACCGGCAAGTCCTTCAACCCTGCCGTCGGCATCGCCGGCATCTCCTGCATGCCCACGACGACCAAGCTCGCCCAGCATGCAGTGGAAGAGGAGAACCCCTTCGCCATCGTCATCCCCATTGCCATGGGCTGCAACATCTCCGGCGTTATCGTGTCGGCCATCGCCGCCGGCGTCTTCGTCGCCACCATCGGACTGGTCCTCTAGTCCAGCGTTTCAATCGCGAACCATTCGATGAGCGGGCCGCCTCTCACCGAGGCGGCCCCCGAGAGGGCGGTGGGATCTCATGGATGCTATCGACTACGAACGGCTTCAAATCAAGGGTATCGGCCCCCAGGGCCTGGGGCGCCGGGCGCTCCAGCTGTCCATGACCGAGACCAAGTCCGAGGAGGACGCCCTCAAGCGGCAGTTCCTTCGCGAGGGCATTGTGGCTGTGGCCACCGAGGTGGGCGGCACGAGCGATACCGACTTCCAGACCAAGGCCGCCCGCGCTGTCATCGGGGCGGCGCTCAACTCCGGTCTGGTGGAGAAGGAGGGTCGCTCCATCCACGCCCTCATGCATGCGACCGAGGAGGCCAAGCGCGGCGTTCTCGTGAACACGGCGTCGTCGGCGAGCCTCGCCATGAAGATCGCCATCGTGCGCAATAAGGGATGGGTGGCCGTGGCCTTCTACGGCGAATCGTCCCTCCATGTGTTCTCGTGCCACGAACGGGTGGGCCTGGGCGTCATGCACCTGCCCGATCTGGACCGCATTGAAAAGTAAGGCAAGCAGGTATCAGGAAAGGAAAGGAGAAGGAATGACGACGGAACCGAAGATCTGGAACACGCTCCAGCGGGACTACCGTGAGCGCATCGAGGCCGCCCGTCCCTATGTGATGGACGGGAAGGTGGTCGAGGCGGGAGATGCGGTGAAGCTGCTCGAGGCCGTGATCCGCCCCGGCGACAAGGTTAACATCGAGGGCGACAACCAGAAGCAGGCCGACTTCTTGGCCCAGTGCCTCTGCGAGGTGGACACCGAGAAGGTGCACGATCTGCACATGGTGCAGTCGGTGCTCTCCATCCCGGCCCATCTGGACGTCTTCGATAAGGGCATCGCCAAGAAGGTGGACTTCTCGTTCTCGGGGCCCCAGGCGGGCCGCTTGGCCGAGTACGTGCGCGACGGCAAGATCGAACTGGGAGCCATCCACACCTATCTGGAGCTCTACGGCCGCTACTTCGTGGACCTCACGCCGCGCGTGGCGCTGTGCGTGGGCGTGTCCGCCGACAAGGACGGCAACATCTACACCGGCTTCAACACCGAGGACACCGCGGTCATCGCCGAGGCGGTGAAGTTCCACCAGGGCATCGTCATCGTGCAGGTGAACGAGCTGGTGGACGAGGTGCCCCGCGTGGACATTCCCGGCGACTGGGTGGACTTCGTCATCCAGGCGCCGCGCCCCTTCTACATCGAGCCCCTGTTCACCCGTGACCCGGCCCTCATCACCGACTCGCAGATCCTGCGCGCCATGATGGTCATCAAGGGCATCTACGGCGAGTACGGCATCCAGCGCTTGAACCACGGCATCGGCTTCGATACCGCCGCCATCGAGCTTCTGCTGCCCACCTATGGCGAGGAGCTGGGGCTCAAGGGCAAGATCTGCTCCTACTTCGTGACCAATCCCCATCCCACCCTCATCCCGGCCATCGAGTCCGGTTGGGTGAAGACCATGTACTGCTTCGGCGGCGAGGCGGGCATGGCCGACTACGTCCAGGCGCGCCCCGACGTGTTCTTCATCGGCCCCGACGGCACCATGCGCTCGAACCGCGACTACGCCCAGACCGCGGGCCACTACGCCCTGGACATGTTCATCGGCGGCACGCTGCAGATCGACAAGTGCGGTAATTCCTCCACGGCCACGGCCAGTCGCATCGCCGGTTTCGGCGGCGCTCCCAACATGGGCTGCGACGCCAAGGGCCGACGCCACTCCACGCCGGGCTGGATGAAGTGCGGCGAGGAGTACGGCATGCACGACGAGCTGGTTGGCGACCTTCCCCGCGGCAAGCGGCTCGTCGTGCAACTCCAGGAGACCTTCCGGGAGAAGATGGCCCCGGGCTTCGTGGACAAGCTGGACGCCGTGGCCCTGGCCGAGAACGCCGGGCTCGATCTGCCCCCGGTCATGATCTACTCCGACGATCTCACCCACATCGTCACTGAGGAGGGCATCGCCTACCTGCACAAGTGCACCTCCATGGCCGACCGCATGGCCGCCATCCGCGCCGTGGCCGGCTTCACCGAGGTGGGCATGGCCGAGGATCCGGACGAGACCGCGGCCCTCAAGGAGCGCGGCATCTTCAAGACCCCAGCCGATCTGGGCATCGACGTGCGCCGCGCCAACCGAGACCTTTTGGCCGCTAAGTCCGTGAAGGACTTGGTGAACTGGTCCGGCGGCCTGTACAACCCGCCCGCGAAGTTCCGCAACTGGTAGTTCGACCCAATCGGTCCGAAGAGAAAGCAAGGAGGTTACCCGATGGCATTGAGGGAGCTCAATTTCACGTTCACTCCCGAAGACCCGCGTCCGTTCCCGGTGGGCTGGTCCCACCGAGGCGTCGTCGGCTCCGGCGATATGGAGGTCATGTTCGAGCAGCGCGATCTGGGCGGCGACGTGCAGATCAAGGTGTGCACCCCGGTGGTCGGCTTCGACGAGGTGTGGGAGCGCGTGCTCGACCGCTTCGTGCGCGAGAGCCAGGTCAGTGACGCCGTTATCGAGATCAACGACAACAACGCAACCCCGGTCGTGGTGTCCATGCGCATGCGCCAGGCCATTGAAGAGGCAAGGAAGGAGGCAGAGTAAATGATCGACTGGAAGGAACTGGAAGCCAAGAGCTTCTACGGCGCCTCGGCTCGCGAGCGCGCCCGCGGCATCGTCGACGAGGGCACGTTCACCGAGCTTGCCGGACCTGCCGACCGTATGAGCAGCCCGCATCTGCCCGTGCTCGGCGAAGCCGTGGAATGGGACGACGGCTGCGTGACCGGCGTCGGCCTCATCGGCAAGCACCCGGTGTTCGTCATCTCCCAGGAGGGCCGCTTCATCGGCGGCGCGGTGGGCGAGGTCCACGGGGCCAAGATGGTGGGCACCTTCGTGCTGGCCCGTCAGATGTACGAGCGCATCAAGGAGGAGTATCCCGACGAGCTGGCCGAGCGCCTGCCCGCCGTGGTCATCTCCTTCGAGACCGGCGGCGTGCGCCTGCACGAGGCCAATGCCGGCCTTCTGGCCCATGCCGAGGTCATGGACCAGATTCAGGAGACCAAGGGCAAGTTCCCCGTCATCTCGCTCATCGGCTCGAAGGTGGGCTGCTTCGGCGGCATGGGCTTCGTGGCCGCCGCCACCGATGTCATCGTCATGAGCGATCTGGGCCGCTTGGGCCTGACGGGCCCCGAGGTCATCGAGCAGGAGATGGGCAAGGACGAGTTCGACTCCGCCGATCGCTCCCTTGTGTACCGTACCACCGGCGGCAAGCACAAGTACATCATGCGCGACGCGAACTACCTGGTGGAGGACACCCTGGGTGACTTCCACGATCAGCTGGCCGCCATCATGGAAGCTCCCTACGACGAGATCGTGAAGTGCCGCCGCATCGGCAGCGAGGAGCTCGTGGACGAGCAGCTCGCCTTGGCGGAGCTGTCCGTTGAGATGGCGCCGAAGGACGCGCGCGACGTGTGGGCCTACTTCGGCAACGAGGACGTCGAGCAGATTCCCGAGATGACCACGGCGGAGTTCCTCGCTGTGGCCCAGCGTCGATAAGGAGGCAGATCAATGACTGTTGAGGTAATGATCGGACGGGGCCGCGATGCCATTGACATGGTGGTGGACCCCGGCAGCTTCCACGAGAATTCGGTGGGAGACGTCGCCTTCCCCGAGGATCTCGGCCCGGGGGCCGTGGTGGGCGAGGCGGCCATCGATGGCCGCGACGTGGTGGTCATCGCCAACGACGCCCAGGCGTTCAATGACAAGTTCCCCGTGGTGTATTTCGGCGTCATCGGCCTGGAAGAGGCCTACAAGATGGCGAAGGTGGTCTACACCACCATCAAGCAGGACGCCGACAAGCCCGTGGGCGAGAAGCGCCCGCTCGTGCTCATCGTGGACACCCCCGGCAACGGCCCCGGCAAGATCGAGGAGATCTTCGGCATGAACAAGGCCACCGGCTCCTATCAGCTGGCCTTGGCCGAGGCGCGCAAGAGCGGGCATCCCGTGATCGCGCTCGTCATCGGCCGCGCCATCTCCGGTGCCTTCCTCTGCCACGGTCTGCAGGCCGACCATATTCTGTCCCTGTCCCCTGAGTTCGGCACCATGATCCACGTCATGCCCATCACCTCCATCTCCCGCATCACGAAGATGGATATCGAGCGGTTGGAGGAGCTGTCCAAGGAGAACCCGGTCTTCGCGGCCGGCCCCCAGTTCTTCTACCACCTGGGCGGCGTGGACGAGCTGGTGGAGAACGTCGAGGACATGCGCCCGGCGGTGGCCCGCCACATCGCTGAGGTGGAGGCCGCGAAGCTGGCCGGCGATGGCGACGCTACCGGTCCTATGGGCCACGGCACCCTCGGCGAGGAGCGCGGCGGCCGCATGATGCGCCGCAGGGTCATCGACCGCATGGAGGAAGAGTTTGCCTCCGTGGCCGGCCAGTACCTCTAGGCACTCCCATGGACGTAGCACAGCAGGCTGTCGACGAGCTGGCGTACCTGGCCGAGGAGTTTTCCACAGCCCCCGCGTTGGACGAGATGGAGCGGCGCACCTTGGCCGACAAGGCCACGGCCGGCCCGACGAGCGCTCATGTGATCGAGGAGGTGCACACGCCCCTGAACTTCGCCTATACGACGTTCACCACGGGCAGCACCGCCTTCCAGAACATCGTGGGTGTGACCTGGTCCGAGCTGCCCGAGCGCGAAAGATCTGGGGCGCGGGCCCTCAGCCGGGCCGGGGCGCGGCCCGATGACACGGTGCTGCTGTGCTACGCGCCGCTGGGCAACGTGTTTTCTCGCGGGGCCTTCGAGCGGGCGCAGGTCAGGCCGGTGTTCCTCAGCCGGTCCTCGCGCGACGCGTTCCTCGTGGCCCTGTGCCGCGAGCGGCCCCGGGTGGTCGTGGGGGAGTCCAGCTTTCTGCGCGCCTCGCTGGAAGATGCCAAGAAGCTGGGCGTGTGGGATGCGGTTCCAGAGGGGGTGCACCTGCTGTGCGCGGGCACGCCGCTCGATCTGGAGCTCTTGCCCATCGCCGAGGAGAAGGGCGCGGTCGTGCACGACCTGTACGGCTGCCAGGAGTTCGGCTGGCTCGTGATGGATGGAGCGCCTCTGCGCGACGACCTCACCCTGGTGGCCGACCCCCAGCGGGAAGGCTGGGCCATGTTGGTAGCGGGAGGGCTGCCGACCGGCGACAGCTTTCCCGTGGGCGGAACCGGGCACGTGCTGAACCCCGCCGGCATCATCCACACCTATTCCCGTAAGCGCACGACGCCGGAGCTGGAGGTGGTGGTGCAGGCTTGCACCGCGCAATCGGCTCTGACCCTCGAGCGGGCATGCCGATCCATCCTGCGGATCAAGGGCCGCATCGTGCGCATGGCGCCCGACGTGGTTGTCGGCGCTCCGGCCAACGAGCTCGCCCTCATGAGCGCGTGGCCCGAGAACCGCATGGTGGCCGTCATCGACGACCCGGAGAAGACGGTGCTGTTCGCGCGCCTTCTGGAAGCGCAGGAGCGCTACCAGGCCACGTCGAAGAGCGATCCGCTCTGGACGAAGGGGCGCTGAGCGGTGCGCGGGCGCTTTCGCCGCCACGACCTGGTGACCATCGTGCCGGCGGCTCGCCGGTCGCTGGCGGTGGAAGTGCTCGGCGACCCGTCGTGGTGGCCCGCCGACGAGGTGGAACAGCTGCGATGCGGGGTGGTGGACGGGGTGCCGCTGCCGGGAATCGTCTCCCGGCAGGAGGACGGTCGCCCCGGCTTGGCGGTGGGGTTCGCAACGCCCTTCCGCCAGGAGGGAAACCGGTTGCGCGGGCGCGCCGTCGTGCCGCCCGCGGCCGTCTCCCTCATTCGCGATCCCTACCAGGTGATCGCGCACAAGCGCTGCACGGTCGTTCCCGATCTGCCGGTTTTCGGCGTTCTGGACGAGGCGTGGGCGCTGGCCGCCGCGGCCGGGCTGCCCTGCGGGGTCTTCGGATCCGTCGCGCTGCAGCTGGCAAGCGGCCTGCCCTTCTGCCACGAGGAGTCGGATCTGGACCTCGTGGTGAAGATGGGGGCGCTCGACGGCGTCGAGCGCTTCTACGGCGCGGTGGTCGACCTCGCGCAGAAAAGCGGCGTTGCCATCGATGTGGAGCTGGAGCTTCCCGATGGTGCGGGCATCAAGCTCGCCGAGCTTTTCGACGGGGGAGCCACCGTGCTCGCCAAGGGATTCACTGGCGTGCGCCTTATGGACAAAGACGAGGTGCGCGCCATGGATCATAGATATTCGCTCTGCTAAGAGAAGGAGAAAGAAATGGATGTCAAGTCTCGTGTGCCCGGCAAGATGGTCGAGGTGAAGGTTGCCGTGGGCGACACCGTGGCGACCAAGGACGTGCTCGGCGTCATGGAGGCGATGAAGATGAACCAGAACATCGCCTGCCCCTGCGACGGCGTGGTGAAGGAGATCAACTTCGCCGCCGGCGATCGCGTCGACGCCGGTGCTGTGATGTTCGTCATCGAGTAACTGAGAAACCGCGGGGGGCGCTCTCGCAGGGGTAACGCGGGGCGCCCCTCACCGAAACGTAAGGGGCAATTCATGGTTATTTACGGATTAGCCTTGCTTTCGGGATGCTTCTTCGGCGGCATGCTGCTCGGAGACATCCTGGGCATGATCACCGGCGTTGGATCCAACGTCGGCGGCGTGGGTTTCGCCATGTTGGCATTGATCCTCGTCTCGAGCAAGCTCTTGAAGGAGAACAAGCTGTCCAGCAAGGCCCAGGACGGCATTATGTTCTGGAGCGCGATGTACATCCCCATCGTGGTGGCAATGACGGCCTGCCAGGACGTCGCTGCGGCCATCATGGGCGGCGGCGTGCTCACCATCATGTGCGGCATCGTGTGCACCATCGTGCCGCTGCTGCTCATTCCGGTTATCTCGAAGTTGGGCGCGCCTTCCGAGCCGCTGCCCCCGCTGAGCAAGGAATAAGGGGGTCGTCATGGAACTGATCGAAATGATCACCAACATCATGACCAAAAACGGCCTGGTCATGTCGTTTCTCGTCGTGGGCGCCGTCATGGCCGTCGCGAATCTGCTCGGCAAGGCCACCCGGGGCCGTATCGCCGGCTCGGCCATCGCCATCGTCTTCGGCCTGATCCTCGCCCTCATCGGCGGTCTGGCCACCGGCGGCGAGAAGGGCCTGTCGGACGTGGCCATGTTCAGCGGCCTGGCGGTGATGGGCGGCGGCATGCTGCGCGACTTCTCCATTGTGTCCACGGCCTTCGGCGCCAGCCTCGATGAGATCAAGAAGGCCGGCCTGCCCGGCATTCTCGCCCTGTTCATCGGCGTCATCCTGGCGTTTATCATCGGCGCTATCTTCGCCTTCGCCTTCGGCTACACCAGCGCGGCCGACATGGCCACCATCGGCGCCGGCGCCGTGACCTTCATCGTGGGCCCGGTCACCGGTGCTGCGGTGGGCGCCTCCTCCGAGGTCGTGGCCATCTCCATCGCCATCGGCGTGCTGAAGTCCATCGTGGTCATGATTGCCACGCCCATGCTGGCCAAGCCGCTCGGCCTGAACAACCCGAAGTCCGCCATGATCTTCGGCGGCCTCATGGGCACCACCTCCGGCGTGGCCGCCGGCCTGGCTGCCACCGACGAGCGCCTGGTTCCCTACGGCGCCATGACCGCCACGTTCTACACCGGCACGGGCTGCCTGCTGTGCCCGTCGGTGCTGTATCTGGCGCTCACGATGTTCTTCTAGCGGCGCTGGTCGCGCTGCGGGGCCCCGGACGGGGCGCGGGCGCGGTGTGGTGGCGCCTCAGGCCGCCAAGGCCCTCTGGCAGGGGCCGACGGGGCGGTTGGGGGCGACGGGCCGGTTCTCTGGCAGGAACCGCGCAACGGACGCCCAAGAAAGTAACGGCATAGGATTATGCGCGGGGGAGAAGGAATTGAACGACGTGCGCTGGGCTTTGGCTGAGCCGGTGGTAAACGGTCTGTTGCTCGAAGTGGCAACGGCAGGCAAACCGGGACTGGTTTGCCCTGGCAGTACCGGAAGCCACGACGATATGAGCATCCTCACGTTCATGTGCGGGTCGGCGTCCCTTCTCCCTTACTTTCTGGAGTTTATCGAACGGGGGCTCTCTTTTGAAGGAGAGCCCGCCGAGTTGTTCCACCAGGCGCGGTTTCGGGGCATCTCGGCCGAGCGCCGCCTTCTGGAGGCAACCGGGGGCGTGAATACGCAAAGGGGGGCGCTGTTCGCCCTTGGTATGCTGGCGGCCTTCGCCGGCCAGGTGCATCGCCTTCACGGAGAAGTGCGGTGCCCGTCCCTCTTTGCCTATGCGCGCGCGGCCACCGCCGGCCTCGTGGAGCGGGAGCTGGCGGGGACGGCTGAGCCGGTCACGGCCGGAGAGAAGCTGTATAAGCGCTACGGGGCCACGGGCATCCGCGGCGAGGTGGAGGCTGGCTTCCCCTCGGTGGCCGAGGCGGGCTTGCCGGCCCTGCGCGAGGCCTTTGGGCGCGGGAGCACCCTCTCGGAGGCCCTGACCCACAGCCTGGTGGCCCTCATGGCCGTAGTGGACGACACCACGGTGCTCTGGCGCGGCGACGATCGGCTCTTGGTCGAGGTGCAGAACCGTGCCGCCGCCGTGCTGGAAGCAGGCTCGGTGTTCACCGAGGCGGGGCGGGCGGCCTACGGGCGCCTGGGTGCTTTCTGCGCCGCCTATCGTTTGAGCCCTGGGGGCAGCGCCGACCTGCTGTCGGCCACCATCGCCTGCTACCTGTGGGAAGAGGGGGCCTTCCCCGCCGATATTAGCCGTCGCTAGGGCGGTGGAAGGGAGCTTGCCGTGATATCCTGCCAGGCCATTGCTGCCGAGCTGCGCCTCGGTCACCCCTGGACCATTCGCAGCTTCGATGAAGTGGGCTCCACTATGACTGAGATTAGTCGGGCCGCCGAGGAAGGTGCGCCCCCCTTCACGGTGGCCGTGGCCGAGAGCCAGACCGCGGGCACCGGCCGCCACGACCGCCCCTGGGCATCGGCGGCGGGGGACGGCCTGTGGATGACGGCCCTGCTGCGACCCTCCCTTCCTGCGGATCGGGCACCCTGGTTCACCCTGGGCGCTGCGGTGGCCGTGGCCGACGGCCTGCTCTCCCTCGGGTTCCCCGTGGGCATCAAATGGCCCAACGACGTGCTCGTGGCCGACGGCCCCCTCTTTCGACGCAAGCTGTGCGGCATTCGGGCCGAGATGGCCGTGGCCGAAGACGGGAGCCTGGCTTGGGTGAGCATCGGTATCGGTCTCAACGTGCACCAGGCCGCCTTCGAGGGGGAGCTGGCTTCGGTGGCTGCCAGCCTGCGCATGGTGGCGGCCGCGGGGGGCGTGGAGGGGGCTGGCGATTGCGCGGCCTCGGGCGAGCATTCGGGCGCGGCTTTCGGCAACGTGGCGACGGCTGGCAGGTGTGGCGCCGCGGGAGCAGGCGGGGCGGCGGGAGAGCCCTCGCGGGCCCAGTGCGCCGGAGCCATTTTGAACCGTTTGGAACGGGTGAACCGCTCTTTTGCCGAAGAGGGCTTCGGCCCGGTGCGGAGCCGCTGGCTTGATCTGGCCCTCGGCCTGAACCGAGAGGCCACGGTGCGTGACATCGAGGGCGAGCAGACCGGTATCGTGCGCGGCATGGACGAGGAAGGGCACCTGCTGCTGGAGCGGCCCGGCGACGACGCCCCTTTCCCCATTGTGGCGGGAGATCTCGTATTCGCCGTGTAGGGCGGCGGTTTGGCGGCCCGATCCCGCGCAGGGGCGCGGCGGCTCCCTTTCCTTGGTGCGGAATGGTGCCGTCGGGGTAGTGCGGTCAGAGGTTCGCGAGGGCTGGGAATGCAGCTGACGCGCCCCGGCCTTGTTGACGCTCGTTCGGGCTTTTCGATCTTTCACCCTTTTGGCCGATGGGCTGTGCGTTTTTGTATCGACATTCGTTCCCGCGTCGTTTATCATCCAAATAGCTGATGATATGCCCGCTGCGGGAGGGGTTGTTCCTGTGTTTGAATTCTTGTCTTCGCCATTCGGTTTGGTAGCCGTGGGCCTCGGTGTCCTGGCGGTGGCCGTCTTGGCCCTGTGCCTGTGGATCACCACCCTCGACCGCCGTATGCGCGGCATGGCCGATGGTCTGGAGGCGGAGCGACGCAAGGTGGCCGAAATGCAGATGGTCATCGGCCGCCGCAATAACGCGGCCCGCAGCTATGGGCGCGGCGGCCGCCCTGCCCCGGCGGCTGCTCCGGCCCCGACGGCCGCCTCGGTGCCCAACGGCGCCCCTGCGGCCATGGCCCAGGCCGCTCCGGTTCCGAGCGGTGCCGCCGCAACGGCGCCCGGTGCCTCCGTGCCCGGCCGCCCGGCTCCCGCACCCCGCGGTGCGGCCGGCCATCCGTCCCAGCCGACCCCCAATCCGCAGCAGACGCCGCAGGGCTGCGGCCCGCAGGCCGCGCCGGCTCGCGGTGGTCGTCCCGCCCGGGGCCAGGGCAGCCGGCATCCGCAGATCCCCCGCGGCGCTCAGGCTGCCCCGGCTCCCACGCCCCAGCCGGCCGCTGCCGGGTGGACCCCCACGAGCATTCCCCTGCCCACGGGCCAGGAGGTGGATTCCTGGGTGCAGGGCGGTCCGGCCGATCAGGCCATCGTCATGCCCGGGAAGAAGATGAGCCGCAAGGCCCGCCGCGAGGCCGAGCGCGCCTTCGCCGCTCGGGCCGCTGCCGAGCTGGAGGCCCGTCAGGCCCGCCGCGCCCAGGAGGTTTCGGTGCCTCGGGGCGCCCAGCGCACGGGCAATCCCCGGGCTGTGGCTGCCCGCGGCGTCGAGGCCCGCGGGGCCGTGCGTCCCTACGGCGGGCCGGCCGCTCCGGTGCCGTCGGCTGTGGCCCAAGCCCAGGTCCAGGCCCGCGGCCGCCACGCCCGCTAAGGCCCTCGCCCACCGCAAGGCCCTCCGCCCACCGCAAGGCCCCCGTTCGCCACGGCGAACGGGGGCCTTGCGGTTGCTGCCTACTTGCCCGTATAGGCCGCTCGGAATCGGGCCACGTCGTGCTCGTAGATGACGAGCGTGCTGTCGGGCTCTTCCAGGTAGAAGGGCACCCCGGCCAGCTTCGGATGGTTCACGAGGGCTGCCAGGGCCTCAAAGCCGATCGCACCCTCGCCGATGCGGGCGTGGCGATCCACATGGCTGCCGCGCTCGTGGATGGCATCGTTGAGGTGCACGGCCTTCAGCTTGTCCAGACCGACGGTGCGATCGAACTGCCCGAGCACGCCGTCCAGGTCGCCCGCGATGTCGTAGCCCTCGGCCCACACGCCGGCGCAATCGAGGCACACACCCACGTGATCGGCCAGCTTCACCTGGTCGATGATGGCTGCCAGCTGCTCGAAGGAGGTGCCCACTTGGCTGCCTTCCCCGGCCATGGTGTCCAGCAGCACCAGGGTGGTCTGGCTGGGGGTGATCACCTTGTTCAGGGCATCGGCCACATCGGCCAGCCCCTCTTCCACGGAAATGCCCATGCGGCTGCCCGGGCGCACCAGGTACAGCGGCACTTGCAACTCGGCCAGCTGGGCCAGATCCTCGGCGTAGGTCATGAGGGCGAAATCGCGCTCGCTCATCTGGGCCGCGGCCGGGTCGGTGTCGTAGGGGGCGTAGGCCAGCACGTCGCGCATGCCGTGATCGGCTGCGAAAGCGAGGTATTCCCGCACGTCCTTGGTATCCAGCTCCGCCTGTCGGCTGCCCCGCGGGCTGCGGGTGAAGTACTGGAAGGTGTTCGCGTTGATGGATGCGGCCTCTTTCGCCATTTCCAGATAGCCGCGCCGCTTCGACAAGTGGCAACCGATAGTCAGCATGGGGGTCCTTTCGCGAGTAGATTCTATTTTTTGTGGCCAAAAAGCCGCCGAGTGAGCTCGAGATGATGGGAAGATCATAGTTCAGGGGTTGTCGAGGGGCCGAGAGTGGGGAAATTCGTTCAATAATCCGTTGCTTTGTACCCATGGGGGACTCTTGTATGCGGTCCGGCGCGCTCCCAGAGCTCACTCGGCGGCTTTTTGGCCACAAAACGGCGGAGTGCTCCCATTCCTGTGCCCCCCCACACTCTCCACACCCCCGCACCCCACGTACCCCACACACCCACATTCCCGCCCCTGCACGCCCCCGCACCCCGCACCCTCGCACCCGGCGCACCCAGCTCCCGCACACCGTGCTTCGCCCCTCTCACGTTGGCGCAGCACCGTTTGGCCCGTGGAAGCCGCCGATCAACGGTCGCCGCGGCGTTGCCCGGGTGGTAGAATGGCCCTACCTCAAGAACATGCAGCCCAAACGAAGACAGAAGAGGTTCTCGCCCCATGGCACGATCTCAGCTCATCCTCAATCGCTATCGCGTTATCGACCAGGCTGGTGCCGGCGGCTACGGTACCGTCGTGCACGCCTTCGACACCCATCTCAAACGCGATGTGGCCATCAAGTGCATCGAGCTCTCGGAAGACGAGGTGGCCCGGGCGCGCCTCGTGGCCCTAGAGGCCCGCATGGCCGCCGATCTGGAGGACGGGGAGCCCTCCGCGGGCGCTGTAGCCGCTGGCGTTACGGCTCCTGCGGGTGCCGCGCCTTCCGGCGCCTCCGCCCCGGCCTCCGGTGCCGCCGATTTCCCCGCCGACCCCGCCTTCCTCCGGGGTGTCGACGAACGTCGCAGCGGTCGTCACTCGGCTGCGACTGTGCGCAGCGCCGAGGAGGTGCCCCCCTGGGAGGACATGGCCTTTGCCGAGGAAGAGGACGACTCCCTTGCTCCCTGGAACGCCGCTACCGGCGGTTTCGCCGGCCGTTCGCGGCCGAGCTTGGACGGCCGGGTGGGGCCCCGCAAGACGCGCCATGCCCCCGAGGCCCCCTACGTACCGCCGGTGGAGGTGCAGGATGCCGCCCCCATGAGCGACTACTTCGACGAGAGTGCCGTGGATGTGCGCCATCTGCGGGGCATCCGGGCATCCCGCACCATCGACGGGGCCGCCGAGAAGCGCCGCCGCCGCGGGGGCCGTGCCGCGGCCGCCTCCGTCGCCGTGTCGAGCGTATCGGCCGCAGTGGGCGGGGCCGGCGCCTCCGTGCCCCCGGCTTCCACCGACTTCGACGAGACCGACGATGCCGATCTCTTCGAGCACATTCCCGGCTTGGAGGAGGCCCGATCGGTGGCGAAGCTCTCGGACGCCAACATCGTCACCGTGTACGATTGCGCCGTGGAAGACTCCTGCGCCTACGTCATCATGGAGTACATCGAGGGCAAGACCTTGGCGCAGATCATCGACGAGATCGACGACAGCATCACCTTGGATGTGGTGGCCGCCGTCTTCTCGGCCGTGGCCCATGCCCTCGAGGTGGCCCACGGCGCGAACACGCTGCACCTGGACATCAAGCCCGAGAACGTCATCGTGAACTCCAAGGGCGTGGCGAAGGTGACCGACTTCGGCCTGGCCGCCCTCATGGACGCTACGGGATCGGGCACCACCGGCGGCGGCACTATCGGCTATATGCCGTTAGAGCAGATGCGCCAGGAGCCTTTGGACGTGCGCACCGACGAGTGGGCCCTGGCGAGCCTCACCTACGAGATGCTCTCTGGCGAGAACCCCTTCTTCGCCAACGATCTGCCCGAGGCCGAGGAGGCCATCGAGGAGGCGGAGCTGGTGCTGCCCTCTCTGTGCTGGGACGAGTTGCCCGCCGAGGCCGACGACATCATGTTCGCCGCCCTCGACCCCGACCGCGACGAGCGCTTCGATACCGTAGCCGACTTCTCCGAGGCCCTCATGCCCCTGCTCGGCAATGTGAAGAAGGGCAAGAAGGTGCTCGCCGACATCGTGAAGGGCAAGGAGGACGCCGTGGCGCCCCCCGAGCCCGCCGCGCCGGCCGAGCCCCTGCCGCCGCTAGTGGACCGCCTCGGCCTGCGCGGCCTGACCGTGCTCGGCCATGCCGTTGCCGCGGTGGCCGTGGGGCTTATGGCGGCAGTGGCCTGCGCGAACATCCACCTGACGGGCGGGTCGGCCCTGGGGCTGCTCACCGACTCGCCGGTGGTGTTCTGGGTTGTGGTGGCTGTGGCTGCGGGTGTGGCCGCCATCCGCCCCTCCATCGGCGCGCTTCTCGGCTACGGCGCGCTCGTGGTGGCCCTCGGCGCCCATGGCGACTGGGTGCTCGCCCTGTTCACGGCTGCGGCCACGGGTGGCTGGTGGTATCTCATCGGGCGGCGGGGCACCACCCAGGCGGTCTCGGCGCTCGTGCAGCCGCTGCTTGGCGCCTTCGGCTTCGCCGGCGTCTCCCCGGTGCTCTCCGGTGTGCTCCTGCCGGTGCTGCAAGCGGCCATTTCGGCGGCCTTCGCCTTCCTCATGGCCCTCGTGATGGGCAGCTTCGGCTCGCTCGATCTGCTCAACTGGGATGCGGTGCTCCATATGGAGCTGTCCGGCAACCCGCAGGCGGCCTGCATGGCCATGCTCTCCCAGAGCGGCACCTGGGTTATCGGCATCAGCTGGGTGGTGGGCGCGGTTGTCTACAGCCTGTTCTGCGTGCGCGGCACCAAGGCCTTCGACGTGGCCGGCTCAATCGCCTGCGCGGTGGTGCTCATGCTGGGGGTGTGCGCGGCGAGCCACTTGTCGGCTTTCGGCGGCTCGTGGCTGCCCACGCCGGCCGCGCTTTTGGGGGCGCTCGTGCCCGGGGTGCTCGGTATCGTCGCGGCCGTTATGAACGCGCCGGATCGTGCGCGCTGGGCCGAGGAGGAGTGGTACCTCGACGAGGAAGAGGTGCTCGGGGACTAGCGTCAGCCGGCTTTCCGCAGGTGGTTCCGCCCGCGTGCCGGCTTTCTACAGGTGGTTCCGCCCGCGTGCCGGCTTGCCGCGCATGGTTCTACGGGCGTGCCGGTTTACCGCGGCCTCACCCGCCGCGGGTCGCTTGCCCTGTTCCCGACGTTCAAAATAACTGGGCGCTGCGCTCTGTGAGGCGGCGCCCTTTTGCTAAGATGAATCCATGTTGAAAAAGCCGTTCGCCGGTTCAAAGCGACCGCTCGCTGTCACTGCGTCAACAAGCGATCGGCCGTCCGGCACGACGGCACCGCTTTGCCGCGCGGCCCGCGTGCGCCGTGCGATCAGGGAATGCTCGCGCAAGGGGCGCGAGCGCCCTCGACAAGGAAGGCAGGTGGTCGCTCATGGCAGCTCCGGCTCCCGAACACGTCAGAAACATCGTCCTTGTGGGACAGGATGGCGCCGGCAAGACCTCGCTGGCCGAGGCCATGCTCTTCGTTTCCGGCAAGACCCCGCGCATGGGCACCACCCATGACGGCAAGTCGTATCTCGATTACGACCCCGAGGAGATCAAGCGCAAGTTCACCATCTCCACCTCCATTGCGCCCATCCCTTACAAGGACTACAAGATCAACGTGCTGGACACCTCCGGCCACCCCGATTTCATCGGCGACACCCTGGCCACCATGCAGGCCGCCGAAATGGCCCTGTTCGTGGTGGACGCCGCCGACGGCCCGGGCGTTATGACTACGAAGCTGTGGCGCGAGGCCGAGGACATGCGCCTGTCCCGCGCCGTATACATCAACCACATCGACCGCGAGGGGGCCGACTTCGATACCGCCATGGCCCTGCTGCACGCGCGCTTCGGCGGACGTTTGGGCGCCGTGACCATTCCCATCGGCCAGGGCCCCGATTTTGCGGGCGTCATCGACATCATCCGCATGAAGGCCCGCTACTTCGAGCCGGGCGGCACCGCCGAGCGCGTGGAAGACGTGGACAGCCTGCCGGCGAAGTACCAAGAAGAGGCCCGCATCGCCCGCGATAAGCTGTGCGATCTGGTGGCCGAGGCCGACGACGAGCTCATGATGAAGTACCTCGATGGCACCGAGCAGCTCACCCAAGAGGAGCTGGAGAGCCTGCTCGACAAAGCCATCGCCCAGGAGCTTGTCATTCCCGTGTTCGTGGGAAGCACCATCATCATGCAGGGTGTGCAGGGGCTCATGGAGGACATCTGCACCTACTTCCCGCATCCGCGCAGCCACGGCCGCTTCCAGATGGCCGACGACGTCACCGTGCGCATCGACGAGACGAAGCCTCCCTGCGCCTTCGCCTTCAAGACCGTCTCCGACCCGTTCGTGGGGCGCCTTACCTTCCTGAAAGTCATCTCCGGCTATCTGGAGCCCGGTCTGGAGCTCGTGTGCGGGCGCACGGGCAAGAAGGAGCGCCTGGGCAAGATCCAAGTGATGATGGGCAAAGAGGCCATGGACGTGAAGAGCGCGAAGGCCGGCGACATCGTGGTGGTGCCGAAGCTGAATGACGTGCGCGCCGGCGACACCCTGTCCTGCGAGGGCACCATCGCCATCGAGCCGCTGCCCCTGCCCGAGCCGCTGTACCCGGTGGCCATCGAGGCGGTGTCGAAGAAGGAGGAGGACAAGCTCGGCACCTTCCTCGCCCGTGCCGCCGAGGCCGATCCCACCATCCGCATCACCCGCGACGAGGACACGCACCAGACCATCATTCACGCCATGGGCGAGGCCCAGGTGGACATGCTGCTTGCCCGCCTGCGCGATCAGTCCGGGGTTGAGGCGCGTCTCGTGCCCGTGCGCATTCCCTATCGCGAGACCATCACGAAGACCGCCGAGGCTCAGGGCCGCCACAAGAAGCAGACCGGCGGCGCCGGCCAGTTCGGCGACTGCTGGCTGCGCCTGGCTCCCATTCCCGGCGAGGGCTACGAGTTCGTGGACGAGATCAAGGGCGGCGCCATCCCGAACGGCCTCATCCCGGCCGTGGACAAGGGCGTGCGCGAGGCCATGGAGGAGGGCTTCCTCGCGGGATACCCCATGGTGGATATTAAGTGCACGGTGTTCGACGGGTCGTACCATTCCGTGGACTCCAACGAGATGGCCTTCAAGACCGCCGCGCGCATCGGCTTCCGCGCCTGCTGCGAGCAGGCCGGCCCCATCATCCTGGAGCCCTGGGCCACCATGGAAGTGACCGTGGGGGAGGAGTACGCCGGCACCATCATGGGCGACATCTCCACCCGTCGCGGCCGCATCGTCGGCACCGACGCCGGCTTCGCGGCCGGCGAGACCATCATTAAGATGCGCGCTCCCTACGCCGAGGTGATCAACTACACCAAGGACCTGCGGTCCATGACCCGCGGGTCCGGCTCCTACAGCCTGGCGCTGGAAGGCTACGAGGCCGCACCAGCCGACGTGACCCGGAAGCTCGTCGCCGAATACGAAGCGGCACGGGCCGCGGGGAACTAACTTGTTCGCAACAGGGGTCGGGTGCCTTGTCGCGCTCCGACCCCTGCTCTGAAACACGTCTCCTACATTCTTTTGTGACGGACTTCTTTCAGAATTCCCTTTTTGAACATCGACCAACTCCCGAAGAATTTTTCGTCAGTGGGCGTCGCTTCATTGACAGCGTATTTGAGCGCGGTAAATTCTATGGTACAGATATAGTCAGCCACTTGAGCAAGGCGATAATCGGTCGGGTTTGTGGACTTATAAGCGATGGCGTTCTTTGACAAGGCGTAGTCAATGGCCTTATGGAGCGCGTCGGCGATGGATCGCTGCCCGTTGTCGTAGTAAATCTTGATAGTGTCGAACTGCTGAAAGTACGCGAGGTTGTCAAACAGCAGGTCAATGAGTGCGCGGCGCATGGCGCGTTCGATGTCTTCAGGCGATCGGTGCTCCCGGGTTTTTACCGAAAATACCCAGTATTTGATTGGTAGATGCCTGAAAAACACACGAAACGAGGACAGCATCTTCTTGCGGGTTTCCGGTGTGAGACTCTTGTACTCGTCTTTGCCGTAGAGGAGCGGCGAGGCGTGAAACGCAAGATCGGGAAGACCTTTGTCGACCAGAGCGCGCTCATAGCGGGTGATGGAATTCACGATCGAATCGCTTTGATCGTGAATGACGAGTGTCAGCAAGTAGTAGCGGCTGTCCAGTGCGTCGCTGCCCGATTCGTCGCAGAAAAGGCTGAGTTCGAGGGGCATGGGGCCTCCTTGAGATAGCAAAAAGCCGGGGAAAACGTCCCCGGCACTTGGTAGCCCTCTTTGCGAAAGCCAGTTACTTTATAGCATCTGATCGGCGTGCTGGCAAGCCTTCTGCTGCTATTGAGCTAGAGCGGTGACCGCGTAGTCAAACTTAGGCGATGTCATGGGCGTGGTGGTGTTTCGCGGCGATGAGCTTGCGGGAAGAAGCATGCTGCCGCGGTCGCCCTGCATGGAGCAGCTAGCTGCCCACCGCTCTACATGGTCTCCACTGCATTCCAAGGTCGGGGAGAACACCCTTCCCGGCCTTCTATGTCAGTAAGAGCAGCTGAAAATGGCGCAAAATTTCGTTTTTGGTGCATGCGGGCGCCTTCGAAGGGTGTGATCTTCCCATTTTTGCCCTCCGGAATGCCCCAGTTGGCCTTTTATGGCGTCGTTTTGGGTGTATGGCACCGCGAAGATGGGTGCGGTTGCACCAAAAACGGAATTTTGCGCCACATTTGCTTGCGTAAGCCTGCGTCTAAGAGATTCGGCAGGCTCGGGCGATTCGGTCTATCATAGAAGTAACGCTGCCCGCTGCTTTCCAATCCATAGAACCCCTGCTCTGGGGCTATTTTCCAGAAAATTTCCATGGCTGCTAAAAATTTTTCTTGACTCGGCCTTCGCGTAGTAGTAGTTTAGCGGATTGCAACTTTTTGCAGATTTGCGATGGACGTGAAGGAGGAACAGCCTCGTGGCTCAAGGAAAAAAATCCGCTCCCACCAGCCTTTACAGGGATCGCCGAAGCTTTGCGAAGATTCCGGACGTGATGGACGTCCCGAACCTGATCGCTATTCAGACGGAAAGCTTCGATTGGTTCAAGAACGAAGGTTTGTCTCAGGCCTTCGCCGACGTGTGCCCCATTGAGAACAATACGGGCGACATGTGTGTCGAGTTCGGCAAGCATGAGTTCGGCGAGCCCAAATACACGGTGGATGAATGCAAGGAGAAGGACGTCACCTATCAGGCGCCGCTCTTCGTCGAGATCCGCTTCATCAACCGTGAGACCGGCGAGATTAAGGAGCAGGAGGTGTTCATGGGCGACTTCCCGCTCATGACCCCTCGCGGCACCTTCATTATTAATGGTACCGAGCGCGTCGTGGTGTCCCAGCTCGTCCGTAGCCCGGGCGTGTACTTCGCCGCCGAGCGCGACAAGACCTCCGACAAGACCATCTACAACGCGAAGGTGATCCCCTCCCGCGGCGCCTGGCTCGAGTTCGAGACCGACAAGCGCGACCTGCTGAGTGTGCGCATCGACCGCAAGCGCAAGCAGCCGGCCACGCTGCTCGTGCGCGCGCTTGGCCTCGCCGAGACCCGCGAGGAGATCATCGAGCTGCTCGGTTCCTCCGAGATGGTGCTGCGCACCCTCGACCGCGACCCGGCCACCACGAAGGAAGAGTCGCTCATCGAGCTGTACAAGCGCTTCCGTCCCGGCGAGCCGCCGACCATCGACAGCGCCCGCACGCTGCTCGACGGCCTGTTCTTCAATCCGCAGCGCTATGACCTGGCCAAGGTCGGCCGCTACAAGATGGATAAGAAGCTCGGCTTCGCCCCCGAGGAGAACGACTCCTCCACGCTGACCAATGAGGACATCATCCGCACGATGCGCTACATCATCGGTCTGCACAACGGTGACGAGGGTTTTGCCACCGACGACATCGACCACTTCGGCAACCGCCGCATCCGCTCGGTGGGTGAGCTGATCCAGAACCAGTTCCGCATCGGATTGTCCCGTATGGAGCGCGTGGTACGCGAGCGCATGTCTATGCAGGAGCCCGACGAGATCACGCCGCAGTCGCTCGTGAACATCCGCCCCATCGTGGCGGCCATCAAGGAGTTCTTCGGAAGCTCCCAGCTCTCGCAGTTCATGGACCAGTCGAACCCGGCTGCGGGCATCACCCACAAGCGTCGTCTGTCGGCTCTGGGCCCGGGCGGTCTGTCCCGCGAGCGCGCCGGCTTCGAGGTGCGCGACGTGCACACCTCCCACTACGGCCGCATGTGCCCCATCGAGACCCCTGAAGGTCCGAACATCGGCCTCATCGGCTCGCTGGCTGCCTACGGCCGCATCAACCCTTACGGCTTCATCGAGACGCCCTACCGTCGCGTGATCGACGGCAAGGTGACCGACGAGATCGACTACCTGACCGCCGATGAGGAAGAGAACTTCACCATCGCCCAGGCCAACGACCTCTTCGACCTTGAGACCCGCGAGTTCGGCTACACCGACGAGGACGGCGTGTTCCACAAGTCCACCCGCGTGCTCGCCCGTACCACCGACACTAACGGCGTGTTCGGCGAGGCCATGGACGTGCCGCCTGAGCAGGTGAACTACATGGACGTCTCTCCGCGTCAGATGACCTCCGTGGCTACCTCGCTCATTCCCTTCCTCGAGCACGACGACGCTAACCGCGCCCTCATGGGCTCGAACATGCAGCGCCAGGCTGTGCCGCTGCTGCGCCCCACGGCCCCGCTCGTGGGTACCGGCATCGAGCACCGCATCGCCGTGGACTCCGGTGAGATCCTCGTGGCCCAGCGCCCCGGCGTGGTGGACTACGTGGACGGCCAGACCATCATCATCCTGAATGACGAGGGCGAGTACGACGAGTACCTCATCCCCAAGTTCCAGCGCTCCAACCAGTCCGGCTGCATCAACCACCGCCCCATCGTCCGCAAGGGCGATGAGGTCCAGGCTGGCGACGTACTGGCCGATGGCCCCTCCTGCGACGGCGGCGAGCTGGCGCTTGGCCAGAACCTCATGATCGCCTACATGCCCTGGGAAGGCTACAACTACGAGGACGCCATCATCGTGTCCGAGCGCGTGGTGTCCGAGGACCTGCTGACCTCCATCCACATCTCCGAGTACGAGATCGACGCGCGCGACACGAAGCTCGGCCCCGAGGAGATCACCCGCGAGATTCCGAACATCTCTGAGGACATGATCTCCGACCTGGACGCCGACGGCATCATCCGCGTGGGCGCCGAGGTGTTCCCGGGCGATGTGCTCGTGGGCAAGGTCACCCCGAAGGGCGAGACCGAGCTCACCGCCGAGGAGCGCCTGCTGCGCGCCATCTTCGGCGAGAAGGCCCGCGAGGTGCGCGACACCTCGCTGAAGGTGCCCCACGGCTCCGGCGGCCGCGTCATCGGCATCTACCGCACGTCCCGCGAGGCCGGCGACGACTTGGCCCCCGGCGTGAACGAGCTCGTGCGCATCTACGTGGCCCAGAAGCGCAAGGTGCAGCAGGGCGACAAGCTGTCGGGCCGTCACGGCAACAAGGGCGTCATCTCCCGCGTGCTGCCCGTGGAGGACATGCCCTACCTCGCCGACGGCACCCCCATCGACGTCATCCTGAACCCGCTCGGCGTTCCCTCCCGTATGAACGTGGGCCAGCTTTTGGAGAACCACCTCGGCTGGGCCGCCAAGTGGGGCTGGTCCGACGCCGACGAGACCGACGAGGTCGTCGAGGGCCCCATCCACGTGGCCACGCCGGTGTTCGACGGCGCCACCGAGGAGGAGATCTCGGATGCCATCGAGAAGGCGAACCGCAACCTCATCAACATGAACCACGCCAAGTACGGCGACATGGCCCGCGACGAGCTGGTGCCCCAGCTGTCCCGCACCGGCAAGACCTGGCTCTACGACGGCCGCACCGGCGAGAAGTTCCGCGAGCCCATCACCGTCGGCCAGACCTACATCCTGAAGCTCGGCCACATGGTAGACGACAAGATCCACGCCCGCTCCACCGGCCCCTACAGCCTCATCACCCAGCAGCCCCTGGGCGGCAAGGCGCAGTTCGGCGGCCAGCGCTTCGGCGAGATGGAGGTGTGGGCCCTGTACGCCTACGGTGCTTCCAACGTGCTGCAGGAGATCCTGACCGTGAAGTCCGACGACACGTCGGGCCGCGTGAAGAGCTACGAGGCCATCGTGAAGGGCGAGAACATCCCGGCACCCGAGGTGCCCGAGTCCTTCAAGGTGCTCGTGAAGGAAATGAAGTCCCTGTGCCTGAACATCGAGCTGGAGGGCCACGACATGCAGCCCATCAGCGAGGACGAGATCGACGGGGCCGATGAGGATTCGGCTCTGTACGCCGCCATTGCGGCCGACGCCAAGAAGACCGAAGACGAAGAGGCCAACGCCATCGATACCCTGGCCGCCGAGCTGGGCGACTTGATGAGCGGTCTTGAGTCCGACCTGAGCACCGATCTCATCGGTGGCGGAGAGGAGGCCTAAATAATGACCGAGTTCGACGTCAACAATTTCGACGCCCTGCGCATCTCGCTCGCTTCCGCTGAGGATGTGCGCAGCTGGTCTCGCGGCGAGGTGAAGAAGCCCGAGACTATCAACTACCGTACTCTGAAGCCTGAGAAGGACGGCCTGTACTGCGAGAAGATTTTCGGTCCCACCAAGGACTGGGAGTGCGCCTGCGGCAAGTACAAGCGCGTGCGCTTCAAGGGCATCGTCTGCGAGCGCTGCGGCGTTGAGGTGACCCGCTCCAAGGTGCGCCGCGAGCGCATGGGCCACATCGAGCTGGCCGCGCCCGTGAGCCACATCTGGTACTTCAAGGGAAGCCCGTCCCGCTTGGGCTACCTCTTGGACATTCCGCCGAAGGAGCTTGAGAAGGTCCTGTACTTCGCCAGCTCCATCATCACCTCGGTGGACAAGGAGGCCCGTGAGGAGGACGTGGACGACCTGCGCGACGAGCTGGCCGCCGACCTGGAGGAGCTGGACGCCGAGCGCGACCGCCTCATCGAGGCCACTCGCAAGCTGTCCACCGACTACGTGCCCGAGGAAGACGACTTCGTCGACGACCTCGATGACGACGAGCGCCTGACCCCCGAAGAGGTGGAAGAGGAGATCGCCGACATCTACGAGGAGTTCAACGAGCGCAAGGCCCTGCGCCAGGACGCCTTCGACGCCTTCCTGAAGATCGAGCCGAAGCAGCTCATCGCCGACGAGGCCCTCTACCGCGAGATGCGCGCCTGCTACCGCGACTACTTCACCGGCGGCATGGGCGCTGAATCGGTGCGCGACCTGCTCGACGCCATGGACCTGGAGGCTACCTCCGAGGAGCTGCGCGAGGTCATCGCCACGGGCAAGGGCCAGAAGCGCGCCAAGGCCGTGAAGCGCCTGAAGGTGGTGGACGCGTTCCTGAAGTCGGACAACAAGCCCTCCGACATGATTCTGGACGTCATCCCGGTCATCCCGCCCGATCTGCGCCCCATGGTGCAGCTGGACGGCGGCCGCTTCGCCACCTCCGACCTGAACGACCTGTACCGCCGCGTTATCAACCGCAACAACCGCCTGAAGCGCCTGCTGGACCTCGGTGCCCCCGAGATCATCATCAACAACGAGAAGCGCATGCTCCAGGAGGCCGTGGACTCGCTGTTCGACAACGGCCGTCGGGGACGCCCCGTCACGGGCCCGGGCAACCGCCCGCTGAAGTCCATCTCCGACATGCTCAAGGGCAAGCAGGGCCGCTTCCGTCAGAACCTGCTCGGCAAGCGCGTGGACTACTCCGGCCGTTCGGTTATCGTCGTGGGCCCCTCGCTCAAGCTGCACCAGTGCGGCCTGCCCCAGCAGATGGCCCTGGAGCTGTTCAAGCCCTTCGTCATGAAGCGCCTCGTGGAGCTGGAGTACGCTGCCAACATCAAGGCCGCCAAGCGCGCCGTGGACCGCGGTGCCAGCTACGTGTGGGATGTGCTGGAAGAGGTCATCGTCGACCATCCGGTGCTTTTGAACCGCGCACCAACCCTGCACCGTCTGGGCATCCAGGCCTTCGAGCCGGTGCTCGTCGAGGGCAAGGCCATCAAGCTGCACCCGCTCGTCTGCACCGCCTTCAACGCCGACTTCGACGGCGACCAGATGGCTGTGCACGTGCCGCTCGGCGCCGAGGCCCAGGCCGAGGCCCGCGTGCTCATGCTGTCCTCTAACAACATCAAGTCCCCGGCCCACGGTCATCCGCTGACCGTGCCGACCCAGGACATGATCATCGGCCTGTACTACCTCACGGCCGTGCGTGACGGTTTCCCGGGCGAGGGCCGCGTGTTCATCGACCTGGATGACGCCCTGAACGCCTACGATGCCCGCGCCGATCTGGACCTTCAGGCCAAGATCTCGGTGCGCCTGCCCTACAACATGAAGGTGGCCACCGCGTTCAACACCTTCGAGGATCACAAGGAAGGCGAGCGCATCGAGACGAGCGTGGGCCGCATCATCTTCAACGACGTGCTGCCGCCGGACTACCCCTTCTTGAACTATGAGATGAACAAGAAGGAGATCAGCCGTCTGGTGGAGGACGTGACCAACACCTACGACCTGTCCGAGGTGCCGCCGATCCTCGACGGCCTGAAGGACGCGGGCTTCCACTATGCCACCCGCGCCGGCGTGACCGTGTCGGTCTACGATGCCACCATCCCGCCCACCAAGCCGGAGATTCTGGCCCAGGCCGATGCCCGTGTGGCCGCCATCGACGAGGACTACGAGATGGGCCTCATGTCGAATGAGGAGCGTCACAAGCAGGTCGTCGACATCTGGAACGATGCCAACGAGGAAGTCGGCGAGGCCATGGCGGAGAACTTCGACAAGTTCAACCCCATCTACATGATGGCCTTCTCCGGCGCCCGCGGTAACATCAAGCAGATCCGCCAGCTGGCCGGCATGCGCGGTCTGATGTCCGACCCGAAGGGCGAGATCATCGACCGCCCCATTAAGGCGAACTTCCGCGAGGGCCTGTCCGTACTGGAGTACTTCATTTCCACCCACGGTGCCCGCAAGGGCCTGGCCGACACCGCCCTGCGTACCGCCGACTCGGGCTACCTGACCCGCCGTCTGGTGGACGTGGCCCAGGACGTCATCATTCGCGAGATCGACTGCGGCACCACCGAGGGCGTGAACTACCCGGTGCGCAACGAGAAGAACGAGGTGGACGAGAACCTCGTGGGCCGCTGCCTCTTGGAGCCGGTGGCAAACCCCGAGACCGGCGAGATCATCGCCGAGGCCGGCAGCTACCTGCATTCCATGGCCCAGCTGCGCGAGATTGACGCGGCGGGTGTGGAAGAGGTGGTCATCCGCACCATCATGACCTGCCATGCCGAGCACGGCGTGTGCCAGAAGTGCTACGGTTGGGATCTGGCCACGGCCCGTCCGGTGAACATCGGCACGGCGGTGGGCATCATCGCCGCCCAGTCCATCGGCGAGCCCGGCACTCAGCTGACCATGCGTACGTTCCACACCGGCGGCGTGGCCGGCGAGGACATCACCCACGGCCTGCCCCGTGTCCAGGAGCTTTTCGAGGCCCGCAAGCCGAAGGGCCAGGCGGTGCTCGCGGAGATCTCCGGCATCATGCAGGTGGCCGGCGACAAGATGTCCAAGACCATCACCATCCACGACCAGGAGGGCAACTACCGCGAGTACGTGGTGAGCGCCCGCGCCCAGCTTTTACCGGGCGTGTTCGACGGGTGCGAGGTCACGGTGGGCCAGCAGCTCACCAAGGGTTCGGTGAACCCGCACGACCTGCTGCGCCTTACCGACCCGAACACCACGCTGCGCTACATCGTGTCCCAGGTCCAGGGCGTGTATGTGTCCCAGGGCGTGGACATCAACGACAAGCACATCGAGGTTATCGCGCGCCAAATGCTGCGCAAGGTGGCCGTGCTCGACGCCGGCGACTCGGACTTCCTGCCCGGTCGTCAGGTCAACCGCTTCGAGTTCGAGAAGGTGGCCAACGAGCTCATCGCCGAGGGCAAGGAGCCCCCGGTGGGCCAGCCGCTGCTGCTCGGCATCACCAAGGCATCGCTCGCTACGGATTCCTGGATGTCGGCCGCATCGTTCCAGGAGACCACCAAGGTGCTCACCGATGCCGCCATCGAGGGCAAGACCGACCACTTGGCCGGCCTGAAGGAGAACGTCATCATCGGCAAGCCGATTCCCGCCGGCACGGGTCTGCGCCGCTACCGTGACGTGCGCCTTACCTACAAGGGCCGCCCGGTGGAGGATGTGTCCGGCGACGCCCTGCCCGACTTTGCTCCCGATGCCCTGCGCGAGATCGAGGATTTGCTGCCCCAGCCCCAGGATTGGTCGCTGGATAACGACGGCTACTTCAACTCCGCGGGCTCCTTCGGCGGCTACTACAGCGCTCTTTCGGGCCACCGCGGCCACAACCTGTCCGACGAGGACGCCCGCCTGTACATCTACGACGATCTGGGCGTGTCCCAGCGTTGGGCGAACAAGTTCTCCGAGGCGGGCATCGAGACCGTGGCCGACCTTCTGGGTCACACCGAGGAGGATCTGCTGCGCATCGAGGGCATCGGCGTGAAGGCCATCGAGGAGCTGAAGGAGGGCCTGGAGGCCCGCGACCTCATGCACGTGATCGAGGACGACCTCGCGGCTTCTTCCGACGACATGAGCCAGCTGCTCGATATGGTGTTCTCGCCTGACGACACCATCCTCATCGGCGGCGACGAGCCCCCGGTGTTCAACACCGATGGTGAGGAGATGCTCGGCGAGGCCCTGCCGCCCCGTTCCTACCAGCGCAACCTGGAGGAGCTGGATGCCCTGCTCGGCTCGGTCGGGGGCCTGGGCTCCTTCGGCTTCGGCCTGACCAGCGCCGAGGAGGAAGCTGCCTCCAACAAGCGCATGGAGGACGGCGAGGAGGACTAGAGCCTTCGCGGCGACGGAATAAAGTTATTCCATTTGGGAGGAGGGGCGAGAAATCGCCCCTCCTTTTCGTTGCGGGGCAAGGCTGCGCCGAAGGAGCGCCTGACGTCGCCGGCTCTGGACGACCTGGAGCTCGAGGAGGCCTGATCGGCCCGACGGCCCGCATTCGCATTGAGTGATTTGGAGAAGGTGGCCCGTGCGGGTCACCTTCTTCTTGTTGTACGGGTATCATAGGCAGGCTGGCAAAGTCCGAACGTGGGCGGCGCTTCGAGAGGAGTGTTGCCTATGGACGGAGTTCATGAAACTCTTAACGTGCTGGCGATGGTTTCGACCGTTGCCTTGTTCATACTTGAAGTATGGCGAACATGGAGGGAGCATAAATGAGAAGACGACGGAAGAGGAAAGAAATAAGGGCCAGCTGCCACTGACCCTTAAATCAACCACTTGCGCCGCCCGACCGCTGTAAGGTCACTCGAGCTTTGCCAGTATCGATAGTATATCACGCTCGACTTTGAAGAGAAAGCGCTGAACTCAATGGTTGATAAGACGTACATCCCTAAAGGCGAGGTTCCCCCGGCCTCGCAGATCGGCGCCACGCTGGAAGCGCTCGGTGCTGCAATTGCCGCGCGGCGCGAGGCTGACGAGACGAGCTACACCCACCGGCTTCTGGCCGGCAACGTGGACGGCGTGCTGAAGAAGGTCATGGAAGAGGCCGGGGAAGTGGCCCTGGCCGCCAAGGACGTGGAGGGCTGGGCCACCTCGTCGCTGGCCGCTGCCGTGGCTTTGCAGGCCGCCGGCGATAAGGCCGCTGACGACCAGAGCGAGACGTTGGGCCAGGGTGGCGCCGCGGCCGAGCTGCAGCCCCTTTCGGTGCAGCTTCCGCCCGAGTACGGCGAGGCGGTGGACCATCTGCGCTACGAGGCGGCCGACGTGGTGTATCATTTGCTGGTAGTGCTCGAGCGCTATGGCATCTCGCTTGACGAGTTCGCCGCCGAATTGAACATGCGCATGACCGACGAGGAACGCCCCGCTGGCGCTGTGCGCCTGCACGGGGAATATGTGAGAAGGGGAAAGTAACATGGCCCGACTGTTTGGAACCGACGGCGTGCGCGGCATCGCCAACGTGGAGCTCACCTGCGAGATGGCCTATCGTCTGGGTCAGGCTGCCGCTATGTACCTGGGAAAGACCATCGTGGTCGGGCGCGATACGCGCTATTCGGGGGACATGCTGGGCGCGGCTCTTTCCGCGGGCATCATGAGCGCCGGGGGCACGGTGCTCGAGGCCGGCATCATCCCTACGCCGGGCGTGGCCCTGCTCGTGCGTGAGATGAGGGCAGCCGGCGGCGCGGTCATCTCCGCGTCCCACAACCCGCCGGAGTACAACGGCATCAAGCTGTTCGATTCGGCGGGCTTCAAGCTGCCCGATGCCGTTGAGGACGAGATCGAGCGCTTTATCACGACTGGCGGCTTGGAAGGCCAGGTGACCCGCATGGAAGAGGCGGCGTGGGGGGCATCCCAAGAGGCGACCGACCTGCTCGCCGCCGATGCTACGAGCTATCTCGCGTCCGAGATCGCCATGCCCTCGGGCGGCTCGCTCGGCGTGACCGTGCCCTTGGAGCAGGCCCGCGAGATCTACATCGATCACGTGGTGCGCTCCATCAGCGAGCAGGGCCTTGATTTCTCCGGCCTGCGCATCGCTTTGGATACGGGTCATGGGGCCGCCGCCTTGACGAGCCCGGAGGCCCTGCGTCGCCTGGGTGCCGAGGTCATCGTCATCAACGACGACTTCAACGGCATGGATATCAACGTGCAGTGCGGCTCCACCCACCTGGAGCCCTTGCGCATGCTCTTGGCCGAGAGCGGGGCCGATGTGGGTATTGCCCATGATGGCGATGCCGATCGCGTGATGATCATGTGCCCCGACGGCACCGTGGTGGACGGCGACATGGTGGAGGCCGTGTGCGCCCTGGACATGCGCGAGCGCGGCGTGCTGGCCGGCAACACGGTCGTGTCCACGGTCATGGCGAACTTCGGGTTCGTCCGTGCCATGCGCGAGGCGGGCATCGAAGTGGTGCAGACGAAGGTGGGCGACCGCTACGTTCTGGAGGCCATGCGCGAGGGCGGCTACGCCATCGGCGGCGAGCAGTCGGGCCACATGATCCTGTTGGACCACAATTCCACGGGCGACGGCCTCATGACGGCCTGCCAGTTCCTGGCGGCGGTCATCCGCTCCGGCAAGCCCGTGGGCGAGGCCGTGGGCGTCATGGAGAAGATGCCCCAGACCCTCATCAACGTGCGGGTGCGCGACAAGCATGCTGTGGACGGCAACGCCGAGGTGGCCGCCGCCGTGGCCGCCGCGGAGGAGGCGCTCGCCGGCGACGGCCGGGTGCTCCTGCGCCCGAGCGGCACCGAGCCGGTGGTGCGCGTGATGGTGGAGGCGGCCGACCCCGCCGAGGCCGAGCGCCATGCCCAGGCCATCGCCGCTGTGGTGGAGGCCTCTGTCTAGCGCGACTCCCGAGCGCTGCGCCACGCCTTCATGCACCGGCGCAGCCAGAGCAGGGCGAGGATGAGCCACGCAACGAGGTTGGCTGCGAGCGCGGGGAGGGGAAGGCCCAGGGCGTCAGGCGTGCCCGTGGTCGCCGCGACGCAGCTGCCGGCGAGAAACCCCACAGGGCTTGCCGCGACGAGCGGCGCCCACTGCGGCCCGAGCGCACCGAACAGCGGCAGCATACCGGCAACGACGAGGGGCCAGGCCCATCCGTTCGTGCGCATCTGGTCGGCAGCGCGCAGGCCGCATCCGCAGAACAGCACGAGAACGGGCAGACTGCCCACGGCCGTCAGCAGCACGGCCGGCCCAAGACAGCCCCGAGGTGCGCCCGCGAGCGCCAGGCACACGGGGACGAGCACCGTGCATCCCACGGCGCCGACGATCACTTTCGCTGCTACGATAGCCTCCAGGCTCGCGCCTCCCCGCACCATGACGTCATAGGTGCCGTGGGCGTCCTCCTCGCTCATGGCGAACAGGGTGACGACTCCGCCCGCCTCCAGGGTGGGCAGGATCGTCGCGAAGGCCATGAGGAAAACGGCGAAGCCGGGTGTTGCGGTCAGCTCGTCGGCCAGCGTTGCGCCGAAGAGCCATGAGAAGGCCGCGGCCACCGCCGCGCACAGAAGCACCGTGGGATTGCGCAGGGCGCAACCCGCATCCCGCGCGACAAGTGCGCCGATGATGCGCGGCGTCGCGCGCTCCTGTTGCTCCATGACCGTCTTTCCTTCCCTTATCTTTCCGCTCGCCATTATAATAAACGGCGCAACCGACTGGGAAGAGAAGCCATGGCCTCAGAGACCTTCGCCACCGAATACCCCTCCATCGAAGCGCTCATCCGCGCGGAGGCGGGGCAGGCGTGCCGCAGCGTGCACGTGGAATGCGCCCGCGAGACGAGCCTGCGCGCCCGCCAGGCCGTCGCCGAGATCCAGGGTGCGCGCCGCGGTGCCTACTTTCTGGAAGACGACGGCGGTTTCGACCGCGATACGACGCGGTCCTACCTGCTCTTTTTCGCCCGGCTCGCTGGACGGGACGGCGCGGCGGTTGGGGACGCCCTGGCCCATTTTGGCCTGGAGGGGTGCGCCCGCTCTCTGGTGGCGAAGCTCGCGCCCGAGCAGCGCGCCCTGCTCGCCTTCGCCCGCATGAGCCTCTTCGAGCCGGAGCTGTGCTTCTGCGAACGGCCCCTGCTGGATTTAAGCGCTTCCTCCCGTGCCCTCGTGCTGGCGTGGATCGCCGAGCGCCATGAGGCCGGCACCGTGTTCGTCACCGTGGGCCAGCCCCTGCGCGAGGCGCTTCTTTTGCCGGGGCGGGCGTTTTGGGAAGAAGAGGGGCGCCTGTTCGCGGCCGATGTGGAGGAGGCGGACGTCGAGGAGGACGATGGCTTTTCCGACGAGGTGCGCGTGTGCAAGATCGCCGCGAAGGCCGGCGACGCCACATTGCTGCTCGACCCTCGCGACATCGACTTCATCGAGAGTGCCAACCGGGTGAACTACGCGAGCGTGCGCGGCGAGCTGTACCCCACGAGCCTCACCATGGACGAGCTGGAGGCCGAGCTTACCCGCTTCGGGTTCTTCCGCTGCCACCGCTCCTATATCGTCAACGTGCAGAAGGTGGCTCGCGTGGAGCGCTACACCCGCAACACCTTCAACCTCGTGCTGTCCGACGCGGCGCATACCTCGCTGCCGCTGTCGAAGGGCCGAGCCGAGGCCATGCGCGATCGTTACGGCTGGAAGTAGAAGCCGCTGCGGAATCTGCGCGCGGGGCCCTCCCGCCGGCCTTGCCCTACTCCTCTCGTGCGCCCGTGGGCTCCTCTCGGGCAGCCGATGCGCGCGTCGTGCAGAAGATATTGCAGGCAGCGGTCGCTTTTCCGATCATGGACCCCGTCAGTTCACCGGCGCTCTCGCGGCGCCCTGAAAGAGAGGATTTCCCATGATCACGACCCACGCCCTCACCATTCTGGTTGGTGCCCTCGCCTTCGCCTTCGTGCTTATCGGCGCGGGGGTGGTGTACCTGCAGCGCCATATCGACGAAGGCCTCGCCAAGGTGAACAAGCGCTTGGACGCCCTAGAGCCCGGCCACTCCGCCTCGGCCGAGACCGGCGACGCCGCCGTGGCCGTCGGCACCTTGAAAGCCGCTCGATGAGCGCGGCCATTCTCTCCATGGAGGCAGTGGGTCTGAGCTTCGGCGACAAGCGCGTGCTCGACAACCTCACCTTCTCGGTGCGTCGCGGCGAGGTATTCGGCTTCCTGGGTCCGTCGGGAGCCGGCAAGACCTCCACCATCAAGCTGCTTACGCGCCAGCTCTCTCGCGACGGGGGTCGCATCAGCCTGCTGGGGCGCCCTCTCGAGCGCGCGACAGAGGCCGACTATGAGCGGGTGGGCATCCTGTCGGACACGAGCGCTCTGTACGACCGCATGTCCATCGCCGACAACGTGGAGCTCTATGCGCGGCTGCGCGGGGTAGGGCGACGTCGGGTGCCCATGCTGCTTCAGCGGCTCGGCCTGGCCGAGGATGCCAAGACGCTCGTCAAGCACTGCTCGAAGGGCATGCGTCAGCGCGCGGCCCTTGCGGCGGCCCTCGTGCACGAGCCGGAGCTGCTGTTCTTAGATGAGCCGACAAGCGGACTCGACCCTGCGGCCCGTGCCGAGGTTCACAAGCTGCTCGCCGACCTGCGCGCCCGGGGCGCGACGGTGTTCCTCACCACCCACGACATGGCCGAGGCGGAGACGGTATGCGACCGCGTGGCCATCCTGGCCGACGGTGCCATTGCCGCCTGCGACGACCCCGACGAGCTGAAGTTGCGCTATGCTCGCAACCGCATCGCGGTGCGCACCCGCACGCGCGGCACGCTGGAGCTCTCCAAAGACCCCGCCGATGTCGCAAAGCTGCCCGAGCTGGCCTGTGCCGGCGAGCTGCTCGCGGTGCATTCCGACGAGCCGAACCTGGAGGAAGTGTTTCTGGAGTTGACGGGAAGGGAGTTCTGATGCAAGCGAATCTGCGCAAGTTGGGCGCCCTTATCGCCAAGGACGCCGCCGATCTCGCCAAGAACCCGACCATGATCCTGTGCGTGCTGATGCCGGTGGGGTTCGCCGTGTTCTATCGGTTCTTCATCGGGGATATGGGCCTGGCCGGTTCGCTGCGCGGCGACGGAGGCCTGGGCGCGAGCTCCCAGGTGACGTCGGTCGTCCAATACATCGTGCTGTCGATGTCGCTGTGCCTATCCATCGGTATGGGCGCCTCTGTGTCGCTCATCTACGGGCTGGCCGAGGAGAAGGAGAAGCACACCCTGCGCACGCTCATGCTGGCGAACGTGAGCGCCGAGCAGCTCATGCTGGCCAAGGGGTTCGTGGCCTTCGTCCTGACCATAGCGACCGAGTTGGTGTGCTTCGCCGTGTCGGGGGCTCCGTGGAGCCTGGCAGGGTGGTATCTGCTCCTCGGTAGCGTGGGGGCGGTGCCCGTCATCCTGGTGTCGCTCGTAGTGGGGCTCGCCTCGCGCGACCAGATGACCGCGGGCCTGTACAGCGTGCCGGTGCTCCTGCTGACCATGGCGCCCATCTTCGGCAGTTTTTCCGAGGGTATCCGCGCGGTCGTGCGCTTCGCACCCACGGGAGGCGCGGACGAGCTGCTGCGCCTTATCGTCAGCGGAAGCCTGACGCCGGCGGCTGCGGTGGCGCCCCTCGCGGTGACGGCCGTGTGGATGGTGGCGGCCGTAGTGGTCTTCAAGCTGCTCTACCGACGCCTCCTCCGCGACAACTAGCGCTCCTGCCGACGAAAAGCCGCGCCCAGACGTTCCATCATTCGCTATAGTGGTGGGCACGGAATTTTCAAGGAGGACGCTGTGGCGAACAGAAGCGACAACATCGTGGCGGAAGAGGCGCGGGCCATCGAGGTCGGCGAGGAGACGGGCGCGACGGGCGGACGGCGGCGTGACACGTGGGCCACCCACACTGGGTTCATCCTGGCCTGCGTGGGCAGTGCGGTGGGCATGGCCAATATCTGGCTGTTCCCGTACCGCGTGGCCCAGCTGGGGGGCGCGGCCTTCCTCATTCCGTACCTCATCTTCGTGGCGCTGCTCGGTTTCACGGGCGTGATCGGGGAAATGTCCTTCGGTCGCGCCATGGGCACGGGCCCCATGGGCGCTTTCGGCAAGGCGATGGAGATGCGCGGCGTGAGGAACGGCGACCGCATCGGCAAGATCATCGGCCTCGTTCCCACGCTGGGGTCGCTGGCCCTGGCCATCGGATATGCGGTGGTGCTCGGCTGGGCGTGCCATTACCTGTTCTCGGCCCTGACCGGCGAGCTCATGGCCCAAACCGATACGGGTGCCTTCTTCGGGGCCATGGCGTCGGACTTCGGCAACGTGACTTTTCACCTGCTGGGCCTGGCCGTCACCTTTGGCATCATGATCCTCGGCGTGTCCCGCGGCATCGAGAAGGCGAACAGAGTGCTCATGCCCACCTTCTTCGTGCTGTTCGTCATCATTGCCATTCGCGTGGCCATGCTGCCGGGGGCGGAAGCGGGCTATATGTATCTGCTCGTGCCTCGCTGGGAGGCGCTGTTGAACCCCACTACCTGGGTATATGCCCTGGGCCAGGCCTTCTTCAGCCTGTCGCTGGCCGGCTGCGGCACACTCGTGTACGGCAGCTACCTCAAGAAGGACGTGGATGTGGTGGATGCGGCGAAGAACGTCGCCATCTTCGACACCATTGCCGGTCTGGTGGCCGCCTGCGTGGTGGTGCCGGCGGTGTTCGCCTTCGGGCTCGATGTATCCTCCGGGCCACCGCTTTTGTTTATCACCCTGGCCCAGGTGTTCCAGGAGATGCCCTTTGGCGGCATCTTCGCCATCATCCTGTTCGTGGCCGTGGTGTTTGCTGCCATTACGAGCCTCATGAACCTGTTCGAGGCGCCCGTGGAGGCGCTCCAGGGGCAGCTGGGGCTGTCGCGAGTGGTATCGGTGGGCATCGTTGCCGTGGCTGCTGTGGCCGTGGGCTTGTTCATCGAGAACGGCAGCGCCGTGAGTGACTGGATGGACGTCATCTCCATCTACGTCATTCCCGTGGGAGCGTTCTTGGCGGCTGTCATGTTCTTCTGGGTGTGCCCGGCGGGCTTCGCGAAGCAGCAGGCGGAGCTCGGGCGCGCGAAGCCCTTGGGGAAGTGGTTCAACTTCATGACCCGCTACGTGTTCGTGGGCATCACCGCCGTGGTCATCGTGCTCGGCATCTTCTACGGCGGCATCGGGTAGGATCCCCGCCGCCCTGCGATTATCGTGCGCTCCCGACGTCCCGTCGCTTTCGCAGCGGCGGGACTTTTTGCGCGATAGGGACGGCGCATGCGGGCGGTTTGTGGGGGCAGGCGCTTCAGATGTGGTTCGGGCGTGGTTCACGGGAGACCCCATTGCGGTTCGGGCTGGTATGGGGCGGGCCTTTTCGGCGGTTCGGCGACGGCTGAAAAGGGGAATGAAATGCGACATTCTCGAGACAAGATCACGGTTTTGAGATTGTAGGCTTGAGGCAGTTTATTCCTCGATCAGCCAAAGGAGCCGCTATGCACCTGAGAAACCTCAAGTTCTCGAATCGTTGGATGTTCAATCGCGTTATGTGCCAGGAGGAGGTGTGCCGCGAGGTGCTGGGGGCCGTGCTCGGCATTCCCATCGGCGAGATCCGCTATCTCAACGCCGAACAGGCCAAAGAACCGGCAGCGGCGAGCCGCGGAATCCGCATGGACGTGTTCGCCCGCGAAGACGGGCGCGTGTACGACGTTGAGATGCAGCTGGCGCACGAGCGCCATATCGGGCGCAGGCTGCGCTACTATCAGGCGGCTATCGATGCCACCGAGCTCGGTGAGGGAGAAGGCTACGAAGAGCTGCCCGAGAGCTTTGTCATCTTCATAGGTGCCGTCGATTTCCTTGGTGCCGGCAAGCCGCTCTATACCATCGAACGCATGTGTCTCGAAGATTCCGCTGTTTCCATTGGCGATGACTCCCACTGGATCGTGCTAAATGCTTCGGCAGCAGAGCTCGTGGCCGACCCGGTGCTACGGGATTTGCTACACTACGTGCGTACGGAACGGGCCGAAGGGCCGTTGTCGCGCCAGATCGACTCGTTCGTCGAGAGGTACAACCAAGACCGAGAGTGGGTGACGAGGGTGCTTACCTATGAGCAGGACACGGAGATGCGCTGCCGTCAAGCAAGAGCGGAGGGCTTGGAAGAGGGCATGGAGAAGGGCATGGAGAAGGGTATGGAGAAGGGCATGGACCAGTTCGGGGGTCTTGTATCCTACCTCATTGACGAAGGGCGACTCGACGACGCGAAGCGGGCAGCCGCGGACGCCTCGTACCGCGATCTGCTGTTGGCGGAGTTCGAAGTCGGCGGCGGTTGTTAGGGGTCGTTCGCGACGATATTGCACATATGGCGGGGCGAGCGCGACAGCCGATCGCCTGCTATTTTGCAGGCTTTCCTCCCGAGCCCGCTTACCTTAAGGCAAGTTATTAACAAATCGCAATGACTTGGCAATATCCCAGCTATGGGATTTGCTGACTGGCGAGCGTAGGATTTCTCTCATATTCGGGGCATTGTTTTCGGAAGGAGAGGAATCATGATAGACGTACGTAGGAAAGTCGGTGCGGCGGTCGCGGTTGTATCGCTGTGCGCCATGGTGGGGGTCGGGGGCCTTATCGGATGCGCTCCCCAGGCTACGCCGGCGCCATCCACGGGCGGCGACGCGCCGGCACCCGCCGCGGCGGAATCGACGGCGGAGGAATCTGCCGGCATTGCCTCGGGCAATCTCGACAAATGGGCCGAGCAGTTCCCGCTTCAGTACAACTCGTATCATCAGAGCCCGGTGAAGGCCGACGGCAAGCATCATGGCCACTACGACCTGAAGGCGAAGCTGTTCGCGCCAGTGGTGCGCGACGGTTCGGCGCTCATCACCACTAACGAAGACGGCACGACCGATACCAACGGCGATGGTATGTACAAGATCAGTGGTTTCCATTACGATGAGGCGAGCCACCAGTGGGTTATCGACGAGGATGAATTGGGTCAGGTGAAAGCCCAGACGTTCAAGATGGGCTGCTATTCCTGCAAATCGGGCACCTTCGACCAGGTGCTGGAGCAGCGAGGTCCCGAGATTTTCACCCAGGAGGTCGACCAGGAGTTCATGGATTCAATGGACGGCCAGATCTGGGCCTGCAACATCTGCCATGGCGATATGCCCGGCACCAAGCCCACCTCCACGTTCACCTATTTCAACACAGTGGGTCGCGACGGTTTGGACGAGTTCTCCGATAACGAGAAGGCCTGCGGCCAGTGCCACAACTCGCTCGACTACCGTCATGCCATCACCGACGACGAGGTGTTCCAGAAGTTCTCCGCCTACAAGTACGGCACCGATGTGGACTCGCTTATCAAGGCCGTGAACGAGGATGACATCACCACGCTGGACGAGGAGATCGGCGTGAAGCTCGTGTGCTTCGACCACGACGAGGTGGAGTTCGCCCACACGAGCCCCATGGCCGAGCTGGGCGTCGACTGCGTGACCTGCCATATGCCGCAGTCCACCGAGGGCGGCACCACCTACACCAACCACCACGCCTCCGGCTCTCCGCTGGAGAACCCGGACTCGCTGGCCAAGTGCTTGGAGTGCCACGAGAGCCAGGGTATCAAGACCGCTGACGAGATGGTGAAGATGGTGCGCGACAAGCAGGCTGACGCCACCGCCACCTACGAGGCCGTGAAGGCCAAGCTCGACCAGGCGTACGACTTGCTGGCCGCCAAGACGGCTGCTGGTACGCCCGACGCCGACCTTGCCGAGGTGCGCACGAAGTACCAGACCGCCGACGGCTACCTGCAGCATATTCGCGGCGGCAACAACGGCATGGGCACCAAGGTGGTGCACAACGTGCCGCAGTTCTACGACCTGGCCGCTAAGGCCGACGTGCTCTGCGACGAGATGATCGCCGCGCTGAGCTAGCAACGACGAGACAGGCAGTGCCCCTCCCGGGGAACGGCGCGCCGCGAGGGGCGCCGTTCCCCTTTCCCGTTGGGATGTGACCATGGACGCAACACGCAAACCCCCGAGCCTGCGGACGCTGTCGCTTCGCGTGGCGGTGGTGATCGCCGTGATCGTCGGCGCGGCCGGCGCAGTCTACCTCGTCTGGTGCGATGGCGCCGAACAGTGCGAGGTGGAGACCAAGGTGCTCGCCGAGGCCTGCACCTTGAACAAGCAGATGACTGCCGCCTGGGACTATATCGACGATGCCCAGACGGCCATCAACACCGACAAGGACGGTAGCTACGACTTCAAGAACGTGTACTGCGCCGTCGCGGGCAAGGGCATCGCGCGTCGGTTCACCCAGACCTCCGATGGCTACGTCATCCGCTACGTGCGCGAGAACCCGCGCACGGGCACCGATGCTCCCGACGGGTTCGAGCAGCGTGCCCTGAACCATTTCACGGTGGGCGGTTCCACGGAGTACTACGAGATGTCTGAGACGAACGGCGCCCCGGTGCTCATGCTCACGGCCAAAGGCGACATCGTCGACAAGAAGATCGGCTTCCACGCGGGTGCCGACGACTACATGGTGAAGCCCTTCAACGACGAGGAGCTGCTGCTGCGCATTGAGGCCCTGCTGCGGCGGCGCGGTCGCGGCGAGAGGGCGACGCCCTCGGCAGTAGGCCAGACGGTGGTCGTGGGCGCCATGACCATCGATCCGCGGCGCTGCGAGGTGGCGGTGGATGGCCGTGTGGTGGCGCTCACGCCGAAGGAGTTCCAGATCGTGGCGACCATGGCCGAAAGCCCCGGGAAGGTGTTCACCCGGGAGGACCTCATCGAACTGGTGTGGGGGCGCGAGTACGACGCGGCCTCGGTGAGCATTCCCGTCTACATCCGCCGCATCCGCGAGAAGGTGGAGGCCGATCCCTCGAACCCCCTCTACGTGCAGACCGTCTGGGGCTTCGGCTACCGCTTGGGCGGAGAGTAGGTTGCCGATGGGGAGGAGCTCGGGGAAGGGGTTGCGATGCCTTAGGGGCCGACCTCTTCCTCGGGCGGCAGATCGACGGCGTCGTAGATGATCCCATCGCGCTCTCTGAGAACGAGCCATTCATTGGGGGAGAGGGCGGGCACCATGGAGCGCTCGAATCCCTTGGCATCGCGCGTGATGAGATAATCGGCGCGGGCTTTCTGCGCGGCGAGGGCGACGAGACAGTCCTCGTAATCGTCCCACTGAAGTCGTGCGGCAGTGGCAAGGTCGTCAGCGGTGAGCGCAACAGGGGTGATAATCTCGTAGGCCTTCAGTAGGGCCTGCTGGATGCGCTGGGAGTCTATATAGCGTTCAAGCACATAGAACGCATCTTTGGGGGATTGCGCCGCCATCCACAGGGTGGCATCGCCGAAAAAACCTGCGGCTACAATACGCTCGGCATTGGCGAAGAACGGTTCCTTTCGGCCGAGGTAGTCGATCAGCACATTGGTGTCAAGCAAGAGATTCATAGTCGGCCAATCGACGATCGCGGATAAGGGCACGATAATCTCCCTCAGGGGCGTCCTCGCCCCAGGGAATAGGCAGCGTGCTCTCTTCAACAAAGCGGGCGAAATCTGCTTGACTTTGCCTGCTGGGTGCTAGTGCGGTGGGTAGCTCGCGATGCGAGAGCACGTAGTCGAAGGCGCAGTTTATGAGATCGGACGTGGTCGCTCCAAGGGACGCTAGCACGCCGACCCCTGCGTCCTTCTTTGCCCGAGGCACCCGGGCGCTGACTAAGGTGTTGTCCATAGCGGTCCTTTCTCTGAGATGTAAAACGTATAACACATGGACAATGCAACTGTCAAGGGGAATATGCGCCACAGTCCTGAGGGGTCAAGCCGCGGCCAAGTCATGAAAGCGCAATAACTGGGCAACATCTCAGCTATGGGAGGGGAGTCTCCCGCCTTCTATCATGGAGGCGAGCAAAGTTTTTGATTGCGCATTCGCAATCGGAATGCAAATTTGCCTCTACGGGGATGGCGGTACCGCAGGCGTATGCTTCTCGTATCGGTTTGGCTGAAGACGAATGTAAGGAGGAGGCAATGGAAAAGAAGAGACTGGGCATGGGCGTGACCGTCGTCGCCCTGTGCGGTGTTCTTGCTGGCGGCATGGCCCTGGCAGGCTGCACCGGCACGGCCCCCGCTGGCGATGCTGGCGAGAAAACCCCCGCAACGGGCGCTGCAACTGAGGCGCCTCAAGTAGATGGTGAGACGGTGGCGCTTACGCCCAAGGAGTTCCAGATCTTGTCACTCATGGCCGACGCCTGCTCGAAGGCGTCGGGTGTGTCGGCGACGTTGCGCGGCGTATCGCTCACGTAGCGCACCGAGTAGTCGGTGTCGCGGGAGAAGAACGCTCCTACCGAGCGCCCGGCGATGGAACATTGCAGGCCCTTGAACTCGAAGTTGCCGGCGCTGTCGTAGTTGATCTTGTCCTGGTTCTTGTTCATGAACTCCCAGACGGCCTCCATGTTGGCCGACAGCGCCCGGGCCTGCTGCACCAGCTCGGCCTCCTCCAGCTCGGCTCTGCGGGACGATTCCCACGCCACGTTCGCCATCAGGAACGCCGCCACGACGCCGAGCACCAGCACGGCGATCTTGGTACGAAGCTTGATGCGCATGGGCGGTTCCTCCCCTCGGTTGTGCCCCGAATAGCGGTACAACCGAGGAGGAAACCATCATGGCGAGAAAAGCCTTTTACTTCGACAGCAGCCGGTGCGTGGCCTGCAAGACCTGCCAGGTAGCCTGCAAGAAGAAGAACGACCTGCCCATCGGCATCAACTACCGGGCGGTGACCAGCTACGAGGTGGGGGAGTTCCCCACGGCGAAGATGTACCACATCTCGCACACCTGCAACCACTGTCTGAATAGATGCGCACTCCGCCAGTCCGAGCAGCGTCTGACGGCCGATTGCCGCTGGGCTGCCCGTCTTGGAGCGGCGATGTGCTATCATAGTCGCAGCTTGAAGTACATAGCCTGCCGCCGGGTAGGCGAGAAGCGCTCACTGAGCGAGCATCGTTAGGCCTTTGAAGATGCTCGCCCCGTGGGCGCTTTTTGTTTGTCGAGGGTTGGCGCGGCCGTTGGGATCGCCCCGGAAGCCGGGCCACCGTTGCGGTCGCCCTGGAAGCCGGGCCGCCGCCCGCCGCCCGGCAGCACGAGGAGAAAGGATCGGAAGCATGAAGCAGTTCGTCACGGAGGAATCGTTTTGGGAGTTGTTCCCCGAGGCCCGTATCGGCATCGTGGTGGCCCACGGCATGAAGCCGACCGACGAGGTGGCTCCCGAGGACGCCGCCGCCATCGCCCGTGCGCTCGCCGAGGCCAACGGGAAGGCCGACCAGCATCTGGAGAGCAACACCATCTCCCAGAACGAGGTGGTGGCCGTGTGGCGCGACGCCTACCAGCAGTTCAAGACGAAGAAGGGCGCCCGCTGCTCCATCGAGAACCTGCTCAAGCGCGTGCTGAAGGGCAATCCCGTGGGCTCTATCACGCCCTCGGTGGATATCTACAACGCCGTGTCGCTCGCCCACGCGCTGCCCGTGGGCGGCGAGGACATCGACGCCATGGTCGGCGATATCCGACTGGGCATCACCGAGGGAGGCGACGCGTTCCGCCCGCTCGGCGAGGACGAGGACGCCCCCACCTTGGAAGGCGAGCTGTGCTACCGCGACGACGCCGGCGCCATCTGCCGCTGCTGGAACTGGCGCGACGGCGAGCGGACGGCGCTGACCGACGAGTCGGGCAAGGCCTTCCTCATCATCGAGTCGGTGGACCCGGCCCGCGCTGACGACCTTGAGGCGGCCGTCGATCAGTTGGCCGACATGGTGCAGCGCTATCTGGGCGCCGACATCTTCGCCAAGCAGATCATCACCCGCGACAACCCCACGATGGTGATCGACGAGTAGATCGACCGGACAAGGAAGCGAGGGCGCGGGCCGGCCGGCTGCCGCGCCCCGCTCCAGCGGGAAAGGAGGAGCCGGTGAACTGGCTCGTGCTCATTGCCTCGGGTGTCATGGAGTCGGTCTGGGCCATCGCCCTGGGGAAGTCGGAGGGGTTTACCCACGCCGGCCCTACCGTGGTGTTCGTCGTGGCGCTCGTGCTCTCCATGCTGGGGCTTTCCTTTGCCGTGAAGACGCTGCCCACGGGTACGGCCTACGCGGTGTGGGTGGGTATCGGCGCGGCGCTCACGGTCATCTACGGCATGGTCACCGGCTCCGAACCCGCCAGCCTCGCCCGCATCTTGCTTATCGTCGGGCTCGTCGGCTGCATCATCGGGCTCAAGCTCGTCAGCGGCGCGGAGGCGTAAGGACCCCGCGGGGCCGGCCTTGTCTTCTCGCGATGTCCTGCGGGGCCGGCCTTGCTTTCTCGCGGTGATCCGTGGGGCTGCCCCTGCCCCTTCGCTATTCCTCGGGTTTTTCCCTGTTGACGCGTAACCAGTGGTAAAATATGAAAATCGCACATTTTTGGTGTGCGGCTTCATTTTTTCGGTTAACGACGGGGAGGCGCAAGCGTATGAACCAGCAGGCATCCAAGGACGCGAACGAGACGACGACCACGTCAAAGCCCCCCTATATGCAGAATCGTGAGCTCTCCTGGCTCGATTTCAACAAGCGCGTACTTGATCAGGGTGCCGACCCTACGGTGCCGCTTTTGGAACGCCTGAACTTCATCTCCATCTTTTGGAGCAACCTCCAGGAATTCTTCATGGTGCGCGTGGGATCGCTCACCGACCTCGCGTTGCTGAAGAAGTCCATTGTCGATCCGAAATCCGGCATGACGCCGGCCGAGCAGCTGGACGCCGTGTACGCGCGCTGCCATGAGCTGTACCCTTACTACGAGGAAACTTTCGAGAACCTGCGCGGCCTGCTGGCTCAGGAAAACATCTGCCAGCTGCGCAAGGACGATCTGACCGATGAGCAGCTCGTGGCCCTGGACGACTACATGGCCGACAACGTGCTGCCGTTCCTCTCGCCGCAGATCGTGAACGCGCGCCACCCCTTCCCGCATCTGGAGAACGGCGGCCTCTATATCGTCGTGCGGCTCGACGAGCAGGCCGCTCCCAAGCAGAAGAAGACCAAGGAGGAGAAGGCTCGCGCCAAGGCCGAGAAAGCCGAGCGCGCCGAGAAGGGCGAGGGGAAGCAGTCGAAGAATCTCGGCGCCGAGGGCGTCACCCTCGGCATTATCCCGCTGCCTCGCCAGACCAACCGCGTCATTCAGCTGCCCGGCGAGGGCTTGTCCTACATGCTCGTCGAGCACGCCATCGAGATGTGGGTGCCCGAAATCTTCTCTATGTACACGGTGAAGCACACCAACATCATCTGCGTCACGCGCAATGCCGACCTGGACGCCACGGAAGGCGCCGAGGAGCAGGGCGAGGACTACCGCGAGCATATGAAGCGCATTCTGAAGAAGCGCAGCCGCCTGGCGCCGGTGCGCCTGGAGAGCGAGCGGCCCCTCTCGCGCACGGTGAAGAAGCTGCTGCTGGACAAGCTGGGCCTGGCCGAGCACCAGATCTTCGTGACCAAGGTGCCGCTGAACATGGGCTACACTTGGGGCCTCGGCGCGCGTCTGACGCCCGAGCGCCGTGCGGCCCTCACCCAGAAGCCCTTCGCTCCCCAGTGGCCGGCATGCCTGGATCGCAACCGCTCTATCATCGAGCAGGTGAGCGAGCGGGAGGTGCTGCTGTCCTACCCCTACCAGTCCATGGACGCTTTCGTGCGCCTGCTGCACGAGGCGGCCAACGACCCGGCCGTCATTTCCATCAAGATCACCCTGTACCGCCTGGCCAGCCAGTCGCATCTCGCCGAGGCCCTTATCGCCGCGGCCGAGAACGGCAAGGAGGTCACGGCCTTGTTCGAGCTGCGGGCCCGCTTCGACGAGTCGAACAACATCGAGTGGTCCCAGCGCTTCGAGCAGGCCGGCTGCCACGTCATCTACGGGTTCCGCAACTTCAAGGTGCATTCCAAGATCTGCACCATCACGCGCCAGACCGAGGATGGGCTCCAGCACATCACCCAGCTGGGCACCGGCAACTACAACGAGAAGACGGCGAAGCTCTACACCGACTTCTCGTTCATCACCACCGATGCGCGCATCGGCGCGGATGCGGCCGACTTCTTCCGCAATATGGCGCTGGAGAACACCTCCGACGACTACAGCATCCTGTGGGTGGCGCCGCTTATGATCAAGCAGAACATCATGCGCAAGATCGACGAGCAGATTGCCCTGGCGAAGGCTGGCAAGCCCTGTGGGCTATTCTTCAAGACGAATTCCATCACCGACAAAGAGGTGATCGATAAGTTGGTGGAAGCCTCCCAGGCTGGGGTGGAGACCCATCTGTTCGTGCGCGGCATCTCGTGCCTTCTGCCCGGGGTTGCCGGCTATACCGATCATGTGCACGAGGTGTCCATCGTGGGCCAGCTTTTGGAGCACAGCCGCATCTACGGCTTCGGTCCGCGCGAGGGGTGCGAGATCTACCTGTCGAGTGCCGATCTTATGACGCGCAACATGGACAAGCGCATCGAGATTGCCTGGCCCATTTTGAATCCGGTGCTGCGCGAGCAGGTGCTGGGGTATCTGGACATCAGCTGGTCGGACACGGCGAAGTTGCGCGAGCTTCTGCCTGACGGCTCTTACACCCCTCTTGGGTTTTTCGCCCAGGCCGATGAGGCGGGAAACGTTGAGCTGTTCGATTCTCAGAAGTACCTCATCGCCGAGGCGCAGCGCATGCGTCTGGCCGCCGCCGAGCTGGCCGCGCGCCACGAGGCCGAGCGCGCCGAGGACCGCCGGGTCGTGTTCCCGCTGGGGCGCGTGGAGACGAGCACGCCCGATATGCCGGAGGTGGTGACCGAGGAGGAGTCGGAATTCGTCGTGCGCGAGGATGCGATACCGGCCGAGGTCCCGGTGGCCGAGCCGGCAGCTGCCTCAATGGCCGATATCGCGGAGGGGCGTGCAACCGATGTGGTCGACGAGGCCCTGGCGGCCCTGCGGGGCGTGGCGGGGACGTCTCGGTCTGAGGGCGATTCGGAGGCGGCGCAGGATCTTGCAGCGGGGAAGTCGGCGCCGGCCTCCAAGACCGAGGATGCGGAGGCGGTGAAGCCTGCTGCTGAGGCGAGGCTCGCGCCCGAGGCTTCGTCCGAGCCTTCGGTTGAGGCGACCCCCGCGCCTGAGGCCCCCGCGTCGGCGGCCGCGGTGATGGCGGTTGCCGCCGGGGCCACGGCCGCCTCGGTGCTGCAATCGGCGGCCGTGCCGGCGGCCTCCCTCTCTGCGCCCGAGGCGAAGCACGCGGTGGCGGCTGCTCCCGCGGCGACCGAGAAAGCGCCCAAGCATGCCGCTCCGGCCCCCTCGTCGGCTCCGACCCCCGCAGCTCCCGCGCTGGCTCCCTCGTCGGCGCCTGCCCCTGCAGCGACGACGCCGGCGGCCCCTGCGCCCTCGGCTCCGGCTCCCGCAGCGACGAAGCCGACGGCCCCTGCGCCCTCGGCTCCGGCTCCCGCGTCGGCGTCGACTCCGGCTGCCCCGGCTACCCCCGCGGCGACCCTGGAGCCCGACCCTTTTGCTCCGGCCGCGGAGATCGTCGATCCGGCGAGCCCCTCCGCGGCGACGGTGCGCGAGACGCTGCCGACCGAGTGCGTGACGACCGAGATCGTGACGGCGCCGAAGAAGCTGGGCTTTTTCGGTCGCCTGCTGAAGCTGCTGTTCGGCTAGAGATCATCGAGGAGGGCGTTCGTTCCATGCTGGAGACCGTTGATTTCAACCAGAAGAAACTTCCCAAGGCCGCCTACAAGCAGGAATGGGACGAGCTCATCGAGAAGCTCGTCGTGCTCCAGCAGCAGGCGCATAACGCCGGGGTGGGGCTCGTGGTGCTGTTCGAAGGATGGAACGGCGCCGGCAAGGGCAGCCGCATTTCCGACCTCATGTACAATCTGGACGCTCGTTCCACCGGCGTCTACGTGGGGCTCGACCTCGATGCCGATAAGGCCCGCGAGTTCGCCGGCCGCGAGTGGGGCGTGACGGGCTACTACCCCATCATGCAGGACTTCTGGAAGGCCCTCGGCGAGCGCAACTCCATCACCTTCTACGATCGCGGTTGGTACTCGGCGGTTATCCAGTCCATGATGTACAGCGCGCCGGCCAAGCTGCTGCTGCCCAAGGAGGAGGAGCGCCACTATCTGGACTCCATTCACGACTTCGAGCGCCAGTTGACCGCCGACGGTTACATTGTGGTGAAGTTCTTCGTGCACATGACCAAGGAGGCGCAGGTGAAGCGCTTGCGCAGCCTGCACGATGATCCAGCGACCCGCTGGCGGGTCACCGATAAGAAGCTGCACAGCCATCACGGCTACGAGGCCGCCTACGAGCTGTATGACCGCCTGCTGGAGCGCAGCGACTACCCCTTCGCCCCGTGGGTGCTGCTGAACGGCGAGGACAAGCGTCGTTCGAACCTGACCATCGCCCGCACGCTTGTGGAGGCGCTGGAGCAGGGCCTGCGCCAGAAGGAGGCCAATGACGCTCTGCGCGGTGCGTTCTCGGCGCACCAGGCCGAGCTGGAAGCCCAGTTCAACTTGGAGGACCTGGAGGGCGTCGGAGACGGTGCCGCTCCGGGACGCGGCATGCTGTCGGGCGCGCGTCTGACGCGGGCGAAGGCCCAGGCCGAGACTGCCCACGATTTGGCGCCTCGCGAGTCGCGCTTCGCCATCGTGGAGGACTACCCGCAGGTCGATTTCATCGATCACAGCCTGGCCGCCGATCCCGAGACCTACAAGCAGACGCTGAGGGCCTTGCAAGCGCGCCTGTTCCGCCTGGAGAACATCATGTTCCAGCGTCGGGTGCCCCTCATCCTTATGTACGAGGGCTGGGATGCCGCGGGCAAGGGCGGCAACATCAAGCGCGTGGCCCAGGCCCTCGACGCCCGCGCTTACAACATCTTCCCGTCGCCGGCCCCCACCAAGCCCGAGCTGGCGCATCCGTTCCTCTGGCGCTACTGGACGCGTCTGCCCAAGGCGGGGCATGTGGGCATGTACGACCGCAGCTGGTACGGCCGCGTGCTCGTGGAGCGCGTGGAGGGCTTTGCTACCCCCGAGGAGTGGAGCCGCGCCTACGACGAGATCAACGAGTTCGAGCATGATCTGGTGGATTGGGGCGCCATCCTGCTGAAGTTCTGGGTGGACGTGAGTCCCGAAGAGCAGCTGCGCCGCTTCCAGGATCGCGAGACGGATCCGACCAAGCAGTGGAAGATCACCGAGGACGACTGGCGCAATCGCGAGAAGTACCCCCAGTACAAGGCCGCCATCGACGACATGTTCCGCCTGACGAGCACCACCTTCGCCCCCTGGATCGTGTTGGAGTCCGACGACAAGAAGTACGCCCGCCTGAAGGCCCTGCGCATCATCGTGGACGCCCTGGAGCAGCGCCTCGGCGTAGAGGGGCTGTAGGAAGGCCGCCTATCTGCCTGGCGAGCGGAAGCCTTACCCGGCGAGATGCTCCGCTTTTCGCCGGGTGCGGTGTCCCATACGAGAAGCGGGCCGTCGCATTCGGCTGGCTTATCCCGCCTACCGCGCTGGCTGTCGGCCGCTTCGGGGTTTTTCTTGCGAAAACGGGCTCTTCACGGTACTATGAACCCAACATCAGCAAGGAGACGGGGCGCGTGGGAGCGCGGGCCCCGTGGCATAGAAGGAGCCCGGTATGTCGTTGTTCGGATTTGAAGTGCCCATGGAGGCTATTTGGGTCGTGGTGGCCATTATCGTGCTGGTCATCGTGGTGTTCATCGCCAAGGGCTTCATGGACGAGATGAAGAAGTAGCATCGCGGAGAGGCCCCTTCGGGGGCCTTTTTTGTTTTGGGCCGGCCGTCCGGTACGCACGCCCCGATAGGGGGCGGTAGCGTTGCGGCAGGCGATGATGGTAGGGTCGATCGCTGGGGAAGGGAGCCGAGGTGGCGACCGAAGAGCAGGACAAGAAGAAGAAAAAGAAGAAGGGCGGCTGCCTGTGGCGCCTGGTGTTCTGGGTGGCGCTGCTTGTGTTCATTGCATCGGTGGGCGTTTTGGGCTACCTGGCGTGGACCTACTGGGCCGGCCAGAACGAGTACGACGAAATCGCCAGCCGCGCCTTCCCGAACGAGGATACGACGACCTTGGCCGACATGGTGGTCGACTGGGATGCGCTGCGCGAGATCAACCCCGATGTCGTGGCCTGGGTGTACGTGCCGGGTACGGTGATCAACTACCCGGTGGCCCACAAGGAGGGCGACTCGGAGTACTACCTGCATCACAACTTCAGCCTGGGCGAGGGCAAGTTCGGCGCCGAGTACGGATCCATTATGCTCTCGGGTGAGAACAAGGGCGACTTCTCGGACGAGGTGAACATCCTCTACGGCCACCATATGCGCAACGGGAGCATGTTCGCCCCCTTCGCGGAATTCCGCGAGAGCGAGGCGTTCAACAAGCACCGTACCATCTACCTGCTCACTCCCGGCGGCAACTACCGCCTGCAGACCTTCGCCGTGGAGCACGTGCCCATGACCCACGCCTCCATTGCCACGCCGAACTATCCGACCGATCAGGAGTTCAACGACTTCAAGCAGTGGCTGCTGGACGAGTCGGTGGTTACGCCCGACCCGGATACGTCCTCTACCGTGGCCGATGCCACGAAGCTCTTCGGCTTCTGCACCTGCGACGGCGCCGACAACACCTGGCGCTACATCACGTTCGCCGACGTGGCCGAGTTCGTGCCGGCCGAGCATGTGGGCGATCCGAACTACAGCGGCAAGAAGGTGAAGGACAGCCAGGTAGACAAGATCGAGGGCGAGGTAAAGGAGCGCACGGAGTAACCGACGGGGCGCCGCCGGCTTCTCTTGCCGGCGCCTCTGCGCGGGACGATGCGCGTGTCGCCTATAATGATGAGCAGCAAGATCGGCTTCGAAAGGAACCCCATGGAAAACCAGAACAGCGTGACCTATGCCCAGGCCGGCGTTGACATCGTGGAGGGCGCCCGCGCGGTGGACGCCATCAAGGACACGGTGCACTCCACCTACCGCCCCGAGGTGGTGGGCGACATCGGCGGCTTCGGGGGGCTGTTCTCCATCGCCGCGGCCAAGGCCATGGACGATCCGCTGCTGGTGTCCGGCACCGACGGCGTGGGCACGAAGCTCAAGGTGGCCCAGCGCTTGGGCGTGCACGACACTGTGGGCATCGATTTGGTGGCCATGTGCGTGAACGACATCCTGGCCACAGGTGCCGAGCCGCTGTTCTTTCTCGATTACGTGGCCGTGGGCAAGCTCGATTCCGAGGCCATGGCCAAGATCGTCGGCGGTATCGGCGAGGGCTGTCGCCAGGCCGGCTGCGCGCTCATCGGCGGCGAGATGGCCGAGCACCCCGGCGTGATGGATCCCGATGACTACGACCTGTCCGGCTTCTGCGTGGGCCTGGTGGATCGCCCGCGCATGCTCGATCCCGAAAGCGTTCGCGAGGGCGACGTGCTCATCGGCCTGGCCTCCTCCGGCCTGCACTCCAACGGCTATTCCCTGGCCCGCAAGGTGTGCGTTGAGGGTCGCAGCGAAGAGGCGCTGCACGAGGCCCGTGAGGACTTGGCCGGCCAGAGCATCCTGGAGGCCCTGCTTACCCCCACGCGCATCTACGTGAAGCCGGTACGCGCCGTGATGGACGCGGTGCCCGGCGGCATCCGCGCGCTCGCCCATATCACCGGCGGCGGCATTACCGAGAACCTGAACCGCGCCCTGCCGGCCGGCGTGAACGCCGAGGTGGACCTGGGCACGTGGCCCCTTCCGCCTGTGGTGCGCTTTGCCTGCGGCGAGGCGAACCTGTCGGAGGCCGAGGCCCTGAAGACTTTCAACATGGGCCTGGGACTCGTGCTCATCGTGGATCCCGAGAAGGCCGAGGCTGTGGAGGCCGCCCTGGCCGAGGCCGGCGAGCAGACCTTCCGCGTCGGCCGTATCGTTGCCGGTTCCGGCGAGGTGCAGTACACGGGCGAAGGCGCCCTGTTCGCGTAGCGTCCGCGCTTTTCCAGTCAAGAGAGGGGAATGGGATGACCGACAAGCTGAAGATCGGCGTGCTGCTTTCTGGCAGCGGTACCAACTTGCAGGCCATTATCGATGCCATCGCGAACGACGGGCTGCCCGTGGAGATCGTGCACGTGCTTTCCTCGCGCCCCGATGCCTACGGCATCGAACGCGCCCGAACCGCGGGCATTCCCGTGACGGTGTTCGACCGCACCGTGTACGAGGACCGCGAGGCCGCCGATGGGCGCATTGCCGCCATCATGGCCGAGGCCGGAGCCGAGTACCTGGTCATGGCCGGCTACATGCGCAAGCTCACGCCGGTGGTGCTCGATGCTTTCCCCGACCATGTGCTGAACCTGCATCCGGCCCTGCTGCCCTCCTTCAAGGGTGCGCACGCCATCCAGGACGCGTGGGATGCTGGCGTGAAGGTGACCGGCGTCACCGTGCATCTGGCCAACGAGGACTACGACAAGGGCCCCATTGTGGCCCAGCGCGCCGTGCCCGTGCTTGAGGGCGACGACATCGACGCGCTTGAGGCGCGCATCCACGAGACCGAGCACGTCATCTACCCCGAGGTGCTGCGCGCCATCGCCGAGGGGCGCATGACCATGGACGAGCGCCGCATCATCCATATTGCCGAGTAGGCAGCTTAAGGGCGGCCCGGGGCCGCCCTTTCTTTATGCGATCTGCTACGAGAATCGAGGAATACCATGAAACGTGAGACCATAGAGGCGATCATCGCCGATGTGCGCGCGGGGCGCGTGCCGGAGTTGTCCGTGGCGGATTTCCCGGCGTTCTCCGAGGAGGCCACGGCGGGCGATCCGCATATCGGCCCTGAGACGCTGGCCGCTATCGGCGCCGCGCTGAGCGAGGCCGACATTCCCACCTTCGAGCGGGCGCTCGCCGCCATGGACGAGGGCGATTTGGCCTGGCTCGGCTTCAAGGTGGTCTACGACGCCGCGGCAGCCCAGGCCAATGTGGACAACGAGGTCACCAAGAAGTACGGCGAGGTGGGCTCGGCCGATGGCGAGCCGCTTGTGTTCTTCTGCAACGACGCTAAGGAGATCGTCGCCTCCCGCGAGCTGTCGCCCCGCGACATCTTCCAGGCCAAAGACGTCACGCGCGGCCCTTCGATGCACAACGACCAGTTCGACGGTCTCACCTGGGCGAGCGAGCCGCTCTTCGGCAAGGTGCGCGTGTGGCTGCTCGGCGCGTCGGATGCGGCGGTGGAAGTGGCGGTGCTCGCCGAGCACGTGGGCTTCCATGTGATCGCCGTCGACTACGATCCGGCCTTCCTCAACGCCGAGCGTTTCCCAGGCGCCGAGCGCATCATGCTGCACGGCGGCAACTTCGACGAGCTGGCGAACATGCCGGCGGCACCTGAGGACTATGTGTGCGTGCTCACCCGCGGGCACATGTTCGATCCCGAGAGCTGCGTTTGGGCGCTCCAGAACGGCGTGCACTACGTGGGCATGATGGGCTGCGCGGGGAAGAACTCCACGGTGCACGACCTTGTGGTGGGCGCCGGCATCTCCGAGGCCGACTGGGATCGCGTGAAGCGGCCCATCGGGCTCAAGTTCGGGGCGAAGACCCCGGCGGAGCTGGCTATCGCCATCGTGGCCGAGCTCGTGGACGTGCGCTATCGCGAGCGCTACAGCGACGAGGCCCGCGCGCGCCATGAGAAGAGCCTGGGGCGGGAGTAGCCGCACAGCTTTCCCTACGGGCTCGCCAGGCGGTTTGCGGGATGCGCTGGTGGGGGGCGGTACGCCCCTTCGCCAGCGAGCCGCATCGCCTCTGGTGGATAGATCTGGAGCCGTTCCTTCGGGGACGGCTCTTTTATGTCATAATACCGCCGTCAATGGCTCATCGGGCCGCGGTATGCGGTGCGGATGCGCGCGGGCGGCACGAGTCGCGCGCGGGTATCTTTGCCTTGGGGAATGCGGGTGCGAATCCCGCGCTATGCCAGTAACCGTAAGGTTCTCGGGCGGAAGGACGGACGGCGAAGCGAGGCTTCGGCTGTCGCGCCCCCTCCGCGCCGGGGCGAAGTCGGAACACCAAGCCGAGAGGCACGAGCCCTGGAAGAGAAAGGTTTGCCTCATGTACCAGAATGTCGAGAAATCCCTGCGCAAGAAGTTTTTCGCGAGCGTCCTCGCCCTCGCCCTCGCGGCAATGCTGGCTCTCGCCGGATGCGCCGGCGAGACCGCTCCGGCCGATACTGCCGCCGATGCGGACAATGCCGCAGCCGAGCAGCCGGCAACCGGCGACGGCGCGGCTGCGGGCGCGGACGCGAAGGCCGGAGACGCAGCTGGCGCCTCCGATGCTGCCGAGGCGAAGGTGACTGTGTCGGTGGCCATGCCCGAGGGCGCGGCGGCTTCCTCCGAGAGCGCCGAGGTGTCCATCCCCGCCGAGGGCACCGTCTACGACGCGCTTGTGGCCACGGGCTGGGACGTGCAGGCCGAGGACGGCGATTACGGGAAGTACGTCACCTCCATCAACGGCATTGCCAACGGCTCGGAGGGTGAGATGAGCGGTTGGGTGTTCACGGTGAACAGCGAGCAGGTCACGGAAGGCTGCGACGCCTGCAAGCTGGCCGACGGCGACACTGTCGAGTGGACGTTCTTCGTCTAGGATTCCCTTTGGCCCGGGCGAAGCGCCGGCAGGGGCCGCTGCCCGAGGCGGCCATCCGTGCAGGAGGGTAGCGTCAGCTGCCTTGGCGCTTTCTCGGGCCGCTTTCTTCTATGGGCCTGTTTGGAGACGACATACTCATGCGGAGCCACCCGGGGCTTGCCCTGGCCTACTTCGCGTGCGTCATCGGCATCACCATGGTGGTCGCAAGCCCGGTGTTCGCCGGCATCTCCCTGGCCGGAGCTGCTTTGGCGGCGCTGGCGGCCCGCGGTCGGGCGGCGCTGCCCGGGCTGGGCGCCTCCGTGGTGCTCGTGGTCTTCGTGACGGCGGTGAACCCCCTGTTCAACACCGCGGGCAGCACCGTGTTGCTGCAGGTGTTCGGCCGCCCTTACACGGCCGAGGCCCTTCTGTTCGGGGCGGTGCTCGCCGCTCAGCTGGCGGCGTCCCTCCTGTGGTTTTCGGCGGCGGGCCGGGCACTGACCCCCGAGAAGGCGACCTACCTCTTCGGTGGGGCGGCACCGGCGCTGTCTGCCGTGCTCACCCTGGTCGTGCGGCTCGTGCCCGCTTACGGGCGCCGGGCGCGCGCCGCGGCCGAGGCGCGGGACGCGATGGGCTGCGGCCCTGCGTCGGCGCACGGCATGGTGGGAAAGGCCCGGGCCGGGGCGACGGTGCTCGCCGCGCTGACGGCATGGTCGTTGGAACAGGGGGTGACTACGGCCGATTCCCTGGCGGCGCGCGGCTTCGGCACGGGGCGGCGCACGGTGTGGGGGCGCTATCGCCTCACGGTACGTGCGGGGCTCGCCATGGCCGCGCTTGTCGCCCTTCTGGCCCTCGTGGGCGTAGGGCTCGCGGCCGGTGCGGGCGGGGCGCAGTTCCTGCCGCAGTTCGCGTTGCCGGCCGCAAGCCCCCTCGTGGCGGCCGCATGGGCGGCTTGGGCCGCGCTCGTCATCGCGCCGACGCTCGTCGGCGCGGGAGAGGAGGCGCTGTGGCGCTGCTCGCTCTCGACCAGGTGACCTTCACCTACTCCGGCGCGGAGGCCCCGGCGATCGACGGGGTGACCCTCGCGTTCCCGCCGGGCAGCTATACGCTTATCGCGGGGCTTTCGGGCTGCGGGAAGACGACGCTTTTGCGCGCGCTCAAGACCCCGCTCGCGCCTGCAGGCCGGTGGGAGGGCGCGGTGCGCTGCGATGGCGTGCCCCTGGCGGAAATTCCCCTGCGCGATCAGGCTCGGCGCATCGGCTTTGTCATGCAGGAGCCCGATGCCCAGATCGTCTGCGACTCAGTGGAGGCCGAGCTGGCCTTCGGATTGGAGAACGTGGGCGCCCCGCGCGAGGTTATCGGGTTGAAGGTGGCGGAGATGGCGAGCTTCTTCGGCATCCAGCCATGGCTGTGCTGCCGAACGGCGTGCTTATCGGGCGGTCAGAAGCAGCTGTTGAACTTGGCGGCCGTTCTGGCGCTCGGGCCGGAGGTGCTCGTGCTGGACGAGCCCACGAGTCAGCTCGACCCCTTGGCAGCCGACGAGTTCCTCGCCGCGGTGCGCCGCGTGAACCGCGAGCTGGGTGTGACGGTGGTCATGGCCGAGCATCGGTTGGAAGGAACCCTCGCTGACGCCGACCAGCTCGCAGTGCTCGAAGACGGACGTGTGGCCGCGGCGGGGGAGCCCCGTGCGGTGGCGGCTCAGCTATGCGCGGCGGATTCGCCGATGGCAGCCGCCCTCCCGGCGGCCCTGCGGGTGTGGGCCGCGGTGGAGGGCACCGGTAACTGTGCACCCGAGGCCGGCTCCCTGCCGCCCCTGACGGTGCGCGAGGGCCGCGCGTGGCTGGGGGCGCGAGAGCGCGGTCACGCTGCGGGCGGCGCTCCCGAAGGCATCCTCTCGTCCCCGGCGGCAGGGTCAGGTTCGATGGGCGCCTCTGACGCAGCATACGCCCCTGCCCCGTGCGGCGGAAGCGGTTCGGGGGCGAGCGGCCCTGCGGCCCTGCGCCTGCGCGACGTGTGGTTCCGCTACGAGCGCGAGGCGCCCGACGTGCTGCGGGGCTTTTCCCTCGACGTGCGGGCGGGCAGCGTGACAGCGCTCATCGGTGCCAACGGGGCCGGGAAGTCCACTGTGCTCAGGGCGGCCTGCGGCTTGGCACGGCCCTACCGTGGCTCGGTGGAAGTGCTCGGGCAGAGGCTGCGCCGCCGCGGTGCAGCGCCCGCTGCCGGCCCGGTGGCACTCCTTCCTCAGGATCCCACGCTGCTCTTTTCCCGCGAGACCGTGCGCGAGGAGCTGGCGGACGGGGGCCCCGATGCCCGCGATGCCGAGGCCCTGTCCCTCCGCACCCGTAGCGTCGAGGCCGCCTCGGCCAGCGCTTCGGCTGTGGCCGAGATCGCGGCGCTCTGCGCCATCGAGCCGCTCATGGACGTCCATCCCCTCGATCTGTCGGGCGGCGAGCGCCAGCGCGTGGCCCTGGCGAAGGTGCTGCTCGCACGTCCGCGCTTGTTGCTGCTCGATGAGCCGGGCAAGGGGGTCGATGCGGCCTTCAAGGCCGAGCTCGGCGCGCTGCTGCGCCAGGTGGCCGCTCAGGGAGCCGCGGTGCTCATCGCCTCCCACGACCTTGACTTCTGCGCCCGATGGGCCGACGAGACGGCGCTCGTCTTCGACGGGGCCGTGGCCGCCGCAGCCCCGCCGCGCGCCCTGTTCGCCCGCGCCGACTTCTACACCACCGCTGCGAGCCGCATGGCCCGGGGCATCATCCCAGATGCGGTGACGGTGGAAGACATCGTGGAAGCCTGCCGCCGAGAAGGGGAGTGATCCCATGTCCAAAAGCGCATACCGCCTCGTGCTCGCCGGGCTGGCCGTCCTCGTGCTTGCGGCCACGGCTGTCATCACGGTGCAGCGCGTCAGCCCCTACGTGGCCGCCGTCCTCATCATCGCTTTGGCCACGGCACCCTTCCTCATCTCCTTCGAGCGAAGCCGGCCCGATGCTCGCGAGGTGGTGCTCATGGCGGTGCTCACGGCCCTGGCCGTGGCCTCCCGGGCCGCCTTCGCCTTCGTGCCGCACTTCAAGCCCATGGCGGGCGTGGTCATGATCGCCGGCATCGCCCTCGGCCCCCGGGCCGGGTTTCTCGTGGGCGTGCTCGCGGCTCTCGCCTCGGGCTTTTTGTTCGGCCAAGGGCCTTGGACGCCGTTTCAGATGCTCGCCTTCGGGGCGGCGGGCGCCGCGGCGGGCCTGCTGGGCGCATGCGGCGCCTTCCCCCGCGCGGGCTTGAGCTTGGGCCAGCGCGTCGGTCTCGCTGCGGGCGGCTTTGTCTTCGTCGTGCTCGTGCTCGGACCGATCCTCGACACGAGCACGCTCTTCCTCATGGCCTCGTCCCTCACGCCGGCCAGCGCTGCCGCGGTGTACCTGGCGGGACTTCCCGTAAACACCGTCCACGGTGCGGCCACGGCCCTCACGCTGCTTTTGGCCGCCAACCCGCTGCTCGGCCAGATCGCCCGGGTGCGACGCAAGTACGGTCTGGAGTAGCCCGTCGCAGCGTCCGCCGGGGCCCTGCTCGCGTGGGCAGCGGCGATGCGCCCAACGCGCCGGCAACGCGGGGTGCCTTTGCGCCCATCCGATGCCCGCAAAGCCTATAATGAACCTGTCATGCCCGAGACGAAGGAGTATCCCCATGGTCATCCTCGACGCCCCCTACGCGTCTGCGCCCCTGCTCGACTATTTAGAGACGTCGGCGCAGCCGGTGCTCGCCAACGATTTCTCTCGCCAGCTCGTGGCGGAAGGCCGCACCTTGCACCTGGCCGACGATGCCGAGGCGGCCCGGCGCCTGGAGGCGGGCGAGCGCGTGTACACCAATTCCGAGAACGCTCTCGCGTGGATTCTCGAGCGCGTTGACAACCCCGTGCTCACTGATGCCATCCGTCTGTTCAAGGACAAGGCGGCCATGCGCGAGAAACTCGCCGCTCTGAACCCGGGGCTGTTCTACGCCACGGTTTCCCGTGAGGAGCTGGATGCCGTGAACGTGGCCGATCTGCCCCTGCCTGTGGTGCTGAAGCCGTCGGTGGGCTTCTGCTCCATGGGCGTCTACGTCATCGGGGAGCCCGACGACTGGGCCGAGGCCACCTCCGACATTGCCCGGCGCGAGGAGGGCTGGCATGCGCGCTATCCCGACAGCGTCGTGGGCGGCGAGACCTACATCATCGAGGGCTTCATCGCCGGCACCGAGTACGCGCTCGATTGCTACTTCGACGAAGAGGGCGCGCCGCACATCCTGAACATCCTGCGCCACGACTTCGCCGACGCGGAGGACACCTCCGACCGCATGTACCTTACCGATGCGGCCATCGTGAGCGCCATGGAGCCGCGCTTTGCCGCGTGGCTCGCCCAGGTGAACGAGGTGGTGGGCGCCCGCAGCATCCCCGTTCACGTGGAGGTGCGGGTGGACGGCGACGCCATCGCCCCCATCGAGTTCAACCCCCTGCGTTTCGCCGGCCTCGGCGGCACCGACGTGGCCTATTTCGGCGTGGGCCTGCGCACCTACGAGGCCTTCCTGGAAAACGAGAAGGTCGATCTCGCGGCGCTCTACGCGGCCCGTCCCGACTCGGTGTATTCCATGTCGCTGCTGAACCCCGCGCCCGAGGCCGATCTGGCCGCCCCCTTTAACAGCGAGGCGCTGCTGGCCCGCTGCTCGCACGTGCTGTCCTATCACGACTTCGATCCCGAGACCGTGGGCTTCTACGGCTTCCTCTTCCTGGAAACAGGGGCCGATGAGGCCGGGGCCGCCGAGCGCGACTGGCTCCTGCGCAGCGATCTTTTGGAGTTCGTCGGCTAGTCCTCGCGCGCCCGGCGGGTTGTTTCCAAGCGGCGGCAACCTGCTTCCAACGGCGGGATGACGGCCCGCGAACAAACCTATCGCGAATCGAACCGCTCAGCTTTTGCCCCTCTATGCTGAAGCTGGCACGGTAACGACGCTTGCCGTGCCTTCTCCGAGTGCAAGGTGGGTGATCGCGATGACGCGAATGAGCGAGTGGAAGAGCGGCCGTCGAGGGGGTCTGCCGGCGGCTTTGGCGTTGGCGGCTCTCTTGGCAGTGGGCTTCGGGCTCGTGGGGGCTCCGTCTGCCGCCGCGGCGGAAGCCGACGCCCTACCGGGTTCCTATCAGTTGCCGCTGCACGCCGCGGCCGCCTCTGCGAAGGGCGGCACGCCGGTCGCAACGGGGGACGGCGCCCCGGCTGCGACGAAGAGCAGCTCCCCGGCTGCGAAGGGGGACGGTGCCCCGGCTGCGACGAAGGACGGCTCCGCATCGGCCACGGCGAAGAGCAGCTCCCCGGCTGCGAAGGGGGACGGTGCCCCGGCTGCGACGAAGGACGGCTCCGCATCGGCGGCGGGGAAGGAGCCGCGAGCCATCAAGCCTGCCCAGCCCGCATCGTTTGCCATTACCGGCATGAAGTATCTGCAAGGGCGCTCTCTTGCGGCTGGCGAGTTCACCTTCCGCTTGGGCGTGGCTGGCGTTGCATCGATTCCGCCTCAGTCCGATTTGCCGAAGAAGCTGCGCCAGGGCAGCTCGCTGAGCGCAGCCGAGAAGTACGAGCTGGTAACTGAGGCCGACCTGACCTACTATCCCTCGGCCACTCAGCCTGCGCCTTCCGATATCACGGTGGAAAACGCCGCCGACGGCACGGTGGCTTTCGAGCCCCTCGTCTTCGACGCGACGTCGGTTGGGGAGACGGCCACCCAGCGCCACCAGGGAGCGATCTTCTGCTACACCATTGCCGAGCTGCCCCCGCGCAACGCCGATGGCACGTTGAAGGACGGCGTGACGCGCGACGCCCTCGGGCGGTACGTCTATCGGGGCGTCACCTACGACAACTCCGTGAAGCGCGTGTACCTCTACGCATACGAGACCGGCGACGATTCCAACAATCCCGAGATTGCCGTCGTGCCGCTGGGCGATGCCGCCTTCGCGGGTGCTCCGCTGAAGAGCGCCGTCGGCTCCGGCATGGGCTTCGTGAACATATTCAACGGCGCTGTGCTCGATTCGTATCGGGGCGCCGTTTCCCTTGATGGCGACGCCATCGCATCCGGCGAGTTCAACTTCGCCGTGCGCGAGGTGGGCGAAGACGGCAAGCTGATCGACGAGCACGAGGTGTCGTGCGAGGCGTCGAAGGGCGGCCATGCGGCACCGATCCAACTTATTGCCGATGCGACGTACGATGAGCCAGGGCGTTTCTTCTATGCGGTGAGCCAGATCGAGTCGGCGCGGTCGGTTGCCTCGAAGGTGAAGCTGGACGAGGCGTCCTATGTCATCACCGTGGAGGTGCGAAAGGGCGACGACGAGCGCCTCGATGCCGCGGTGACCTATGTGCGCAAGAAACCGGCGGACAGCGACCAATGGGTCGATGTGGACCTCGATGCCAAGCCGAGCCCCGTTGTCTGGGAGAACACGCAGAAGGCGGCCGACAATCCGGCTGACGACGGGAGCGAGGGCGGAAGCGGTGCGGGATCGGCGACGAAGCCGGACGATTCCCAGAACGCCGGTGCGGATGCAGGCACCAGCGGCAGCGGCGTCGGCGCCGGAGCAGATGCAGACGCTGGCGGTGGAGCAGATGCCGGTGCGGATGCGGGCACCAGCGGCAGCGGGGCCGATGGCGGCCCGGGGGATGCGACGACCACCGTTCCCGCTGAGGGCGTCGGGCGCCCCGATGCCGCCGGCTCCGGCGACGTCGCGACCGACGCGGCCTCCGAGGCCGATGGGCCCGATGGGACCGGCGATGCCGACGATGCCGCTGGGGTCGATGAGGCCGTCAAGCCGGGCGACCACCAGGGCAACGCTTCTGCGTCTTCCAAGCCGACCGCCAAGGACGATGAGTCCTCCGCGGATGGTGGTGCGGCGAAAACGGACGTTGCCGCGGGCGCAGAGGGCGCCGATGCGTCCAAGGCCCCCGGCGCCTTCGCCCAGACCGGCGACGACCTCGGTTTGCCGATGCTCATCGCATTTCTCGTGGTCATTGCAAGCGGCGTGGTCTTGGCTGTGGTGAGCCGTCGTCGCAACCCGCGAGGCTAGGCCGTGAACAACCAATGATGACAGGGCGCCTCGGCTTTGAGCTAAGGCGCCCCATTGTATAATGAGCAAGTCTGCCGCCTCGGCGGCTTAGATGCCCTGAAACGCACTGCAACCGCACCACCCGAGGAGGTCCGTCCTTGAAGAAAGCCCTGCTGCTCATATTGGGCATCGTGGCCGTCTGCTTCCTCATCGGCAATGCCGATTACCTGGCCAACTTCATCGATACACTGAAGACGGGGGCGCTTGTGCCCCTTGTACTCTCCATTATTCTCATGCTGGGACGCCATTTCGTGCAGGCCGCCTCCTACGACGCCGCCTTCGACGCCGTGGGCCACGCCACGGGCTTCTGGCACAACGTCATCCTTATCTTCTCGCTCGTGTTCATCAACACGTTCTGCCTGTTCTCGGGAGCTACCGGGGTGGCCTTCATCATCGACGACGCCCATCGCGAGGGGTGCGATGCGGGGCAGTCCACGGGAGGTGCCATTCTCTCCCAGATCGGATACTTCGCCGCCATCTTCGTCATTTCCGCCATCGGGTTTTTCACGATGCTCGTGGCCGGTCAGGTGAACTTCCTCTTCGTGACCGGCGCGGTGGTGCTGGCGGGCACGCTTGTGGCCCTGTCGAGCCTGTTTTTCATCGGCTACCGCAAGCCGCGGGTGCTCTACCGGTTCTTTTTGGGGCTCGAGCGTGCGCTCAACCGCGTGATCGGCCTGTTCAAGAAGGCCCTGCCCGCCGGGTGGGGGCGCAAGACGGCCCATTCCTTCGAGAACACGGCGAACATTTTGGCCCGCAACCCCAAGGGCACGCTCATCACCGTGGCCTATGCGTCGCTGTCGGCCATTCTGAACATGGCCACACTCGTGGCCATCGGCTTCGCCTTCGGCTTCGAGCAGGCGGCGCCTTTGGTGGCGGCCTTCGCCGTGGCGGCCATCTCGGTCATCTTGAGCCCCACGCCCCAGGGCATCGGCGTGGTGGAGGCGGCCATTGCGGCCATCCTCACGGCATCGGGCTGCTCGCTGGCCACGGCCACGGCCATCGCGCTCGTGTACCGCGGCATCATGTTCTGGATTCCCTTCTGCATCGGCGCGGTGCTGCTCTCCCAATCGGGCTTCTTCGCCAGCAAGAAGACGGCCACCGAGGAGCAGAAACACAAGGACATCGGCTGGATCGCCGGCACGCTCGTGGCCATTATCGGGCTCGTGAACATTGGCCTCGCGTTCATCCCCTCGTCGTTTGCGCCCTACACCATGCTCACGTCCTGGATCGACATGTCCACGGTGTTCGTGGGCGGCCCGCTCATCATCGGCTCCATGCTGCTGCTCGTGCTGGCGGTGGGGCTTGTGCTGCGCTTCCGTACGGCGTGGGCCTTCACGGTGTGTCTGCTCGTGCTCATCGCCGGGGCCGAGTTTCTGTTCCAGGGCACGATCCATGTGGGCGTCGCGGGCGTTCTGCTGGCGGTGTGGCTGTTCCTGAAGCGCCCCGCCTTCGACCGCCCCTTCTCGCTCGGATCGCTCCAGCACTACGTGGACGACGCCCTCGCCCACGCGCGCAAGCGCATCGACGGTGCGCGCGAGCGGAGCCAGGCCCGGCGTGCGGCCACGGAGGCGGCTTCCGAAGATTTACGAAGGAAAACAGGTTGGGAACAGCAGGCCCAGGAGGGGCTAACGCTGAGTAAAACCACCCCCGATGGCGCTATGCTGGTAGCCGAGGACGACGGTGCGTCCGGCTCGCCCTGCCCGGCAGCTTCCGAGGGTCCCGTGCTCTGCCCGGGACGTGCCGAGGGACGCGAGGGCTAGGCGCGCAGCCGTCCCGCGCCGCCAAAAACGGAAAAGCGGAGGTACGCTATGCGCGGGAATTTGCAGAAGATCATGATCGGCATTGTGGTTGTGATCGTGCTCGCGTTCATATTGTTTTCGGGCGACTCGCTCGTGAAGCTGGTGGACACCATCAAGCAGGGCACGCCTGCTTTCATTATCGCGGCGGTGGCGGCCCAAGTGGGCAAGTACCTGGCCCAAGGCCGGGGCTTCCAGGCCTGCTTCAACACGGTGAACGGACATGTCAGCTATGGTACGGGGCTTTCGCTCGTGTTCGGCACCTTCTTCATGAACACGGTGGCACCCTCTATGAACCTGGCGGGCACCTCGCTCGTTATGGCCACGGCCACGAAGAACGGCATGCAGGCGGGCAAGGGCACTACGGCAGCGCTGCTCATGCAGCTGTCCATCGACACCGGGTTCGTCATCATCATGCTTGTCACCTTCGGGGCGCTGTCGTTTACCGTGGGGCTGCAGCCGGGGTGGCTCGCCGTCGGCGCAGTGGCCATCGCGCTCGTGGGTGGCCTCGTGTTCATGATCACCGTGGGCGGCCTCAAGCCCAATTTGGTGCTGAAGGTGCTGCACCCCTTCGTGAAGCTGGCCGACAAGGTGCTTGCCCATTTCAAGAAGCCGCCGGTGGACGATGCCGTCACGCGCACCATCCACAACTTCTCCGATGCGGCCCACCTCATCACTAAGAACCCGCGAAAGACCGTGCAGTCGTTTCTGTGGACCACGTTGTCGAGCGTCTGCGAGATGGGCTGCTTCGTGCTCGTGGGCTTCGCCTTCGGCGTGCACCACCCAGAAGCGCTGATCTGCGGGTATGTGGTGGCCACGCTGTTTGCTATGATTTCTTTCGTACCCCAGGGCGTGGGCGTGGTGGAGGCGGCGGTGACCGTGGCCTTCGCGCTGTTCGGCGTCGACTCGGCCACGGGTCTGGCTGTGGTCATGGTGTACCGCGGCATCGTGTTCTGGCTGCCGTTCTTGGTGGGCGCCTTCGTCATCCAGCGTATGAGGGCCTTCGTGCCCAGCAAGAAAAAGATCGAAGGCGCCATGGCCCAGGATCTGAACTCGGCGGTCTCCGGCCAGGCGGCGGCTTTGGAAGAGGCTTCGGAAGCTTTCGCAGCGGAGCCCGCAGGCATCTCGACCACGTCGATGGAGGTCGAGCCCGCGGCTGCGGCCGGCGAGCCCGCGGCTGTCGCGACCGCCTCACAGGAGGCGGAGTCGTCGGTTGCGGCCGACGCGCCGAAGGAAGGAACGCGCTCGGCGAAGGCGCCTGAGCTGGCGAAGTGAGAGGATATCGCAGATGGAAGAGACGAAGCTGACCGGAGCGGCCGAGGATGTGGCCCGCAAGCGCGAGGCCCAGGGGCTAAACCACACCCTCGGCGTGAAGTTCACCAAAATAGAGCCGGGGCTTGTGGAGGCCGTGATGCCCATCACTCCGGCCATCCTGCAGCCCTTTGGTTTTGTGCACGGAGGCGCCACCATCGCGCTTTTGGAATCGGTGGCCTCGGCCGGCGGCGAGTTCGCCTGCGATCTGGAAACCGAGCAGCCCTTCGGCGTGCATGTGGATATTCGCCACAAGAAGAGCGGCAAGGTCGGTAGCGTGCGCGGGGTGGCCAGGCTGACTGAACGTGTTCCCTCCACAAAGGCTGGCTACAAGCTGATGTGGGACGTGGCGGCCTACGATGACGATGGCGACATTATGAGCGATGGCGTTATCGTGGTGAAGGTGGTGCCGAAGGACTACCTCGCACAAAAGGAAGCCGAGCGCGGCCGGTAGGGTTTCGGCATGCTAGGGGAGCTAAGCGCTTCGAGGCGGCTGGGCCTGGAGGGGTGTCGAGGCGGCTGGGCTTGAGGGGGGGCGGCAGGAGCGCGCCCTGGTCACCTTATGCATATCGGGCTAGAATTCGCAGCGGTGCGCATTTTGCGGCGATTTGTATAGGTTTGCTGCGAGTTTTCCCTCGATATGCATAGATTCCAGCTTGCTGAGGCTCTCAAAACTATGCATATCGAACCAAAAGATGCAGAAGCGAGAATCTGGCGAGATATGCATGGGCCGCTCCGGATGCGGACGAACGCAAGCCGCCTGTGCCGATACTAGAAAGACGACGGGCTGCGTTCTCGCGTAAGCCACCCGCATCGATGCCGGCAGTGATGGGTTGCACTCTCGCTTGCCGCCGCGGCCCCGGTGTCGTGCGTGTGCATCCTCGATTCGCGTGAAGAGTGCGTATCTCCGAACTTTTTCCTTGCGCGGTGCAGCTTCTGTGGTATCATATCGTTCGCTGTTCGCGAGAAGAGCACTTTCGGGTTGTGGCTCAGTTTGGTAGAGCGCTGCGTTCGGGACGCAGAGGCCGCAGGTTCAAATCCTGTCAACCCGACCATGAAACGTTCGAACCCCGGCATCTTACGATGCCGGGGTTCGTTGTTTTCTACCAGAGTGTCAATATATGGGCATTATCCCAGATGGAATTTATATTCATACAAGCATAGTGTGTTTTACGGTAGGGCGTTTTCGCCTTGGGCCGCCGGCTGCGTCCTAAATCCTTTGTTATGCAGGATGCGGTACGGCGAGGTCTGTCTATAAGATGACCGCGACCCGTAACGAAGCACGTGTTCCCAATGGATCGGGTCAAGACCGGAAGAGGAGGATTCCATGGCTAGCACTGATTTGAAGCATTCCGGAGGAGGGCTTTCTCGCCGTCGCTTTCTCCAGGGGCTTGCGGTCGGCACCGTGGCCGCTGCGGGGTTGACCAGCTGCGCGCCGGCGGCCGATTCAGGCGACGATTCGTTGTCTGAGACGGGCGAGGGGAGTGGCGCGGGCTACCAGTACGATTGGGAGACGGCCGAGGGGGAGATCGTCCACGGCGTATGCCCGAAGAACTGCTACGACACCTGCCGCATCTGCACCAAGGTCGTCGATGGCGTTGCCGTTCAGATTCGCGGTGACAAGGACAACCCCTACACGGCGGGCAGCCCGTGCGTCAAGGGCCAGACCTACCTCGACTACCACTATTCGGAAGACCGCATCATCTATCCCATGAAGCGCGTGGGACCGAAGGGCCCCGGCGCCCAGTTCGAGCGCATCTCCTGGGAAGAAGCCGTGCAGACGGTGACCGACCGCTTCAAGGAGATCATTGCCAACGAGGGTTCCGAGGCCATTGTGCCCTATACGTTCTCGGGTACGTTTGGCCTGATCAACGGTTGCTTCTTCAGCGGCGTTCTGCGCTTTTTGTACCGCATGGGTGCCTCGGCTCTGATGCCGAATATGTGCGAGGCCGCCGGCGTGGCCGCACTGCCCTACACGTTCGGCTCCCAGAAGGACGTCGATCCCGAGCAGTATGCCAATACCAAGCTGTACGTGTCGTGGGGCAGCAACCTCTCGGCGACGTCGGTCCATGCTGTCAAGTACGTCAAGCAGTGCATCGAGAACGGCGGCAAGGTCGTCGTGGTCAACCCGTTCCGCATTCCGTTGTGCGAGTGGGCCGATCAGTGGATCAAGATTCGTCCCGGCACCGACACGCCGTTCGCTCTGGGTGTCGTGAAGATCCTGCTCGATGAGGGCATCTACGACAAGGAGTACGTCGAGAAGTACTGCATGGGCCTTGACCAGCTGAAGGCCGCCGCCGACTTGTGGCCGGCCGAGCGCGTGGCCAAGACGTGCGATTGCACGGTGGAGGAGTTGCAGACGTTCGCTCGCACCTACGCGGAGGCCGAGACGTCCATCATTCAGATCGGCATGCAGGTCAACCGCGACTCCAACGGCGGTTCGAAGATTCGTGCTATCAGCTTCCTGCCCGCCCTGACCGGTCAGATCGGCACGAATGCCGCCGCTGGCTTCCAGTGGCTCACCTGCGGCTATTGGGCGCTCAACTTCGACAATGTGAGCATGGGCACCGAGCTGTTGGGCGCGTCCACGCCCGGTGGCGGCTATGTGACCACGTGGGATCAGATTAAGGATGGCGGCTACAAGTACCGCGTCATCAACATCACCGACTATGCGGACGTCCTGAACGAGACGGGCCGCTATGAAGGCGAGCCCTGCCGCGCGGTCTTTGTCTACAACGGCAACCCCCTGGTCAGTGTTCCCAACAACAAGCGCGTGCGCGAGGGCTTGGCCCGCGACGAGGTGTTCGTGGTGGTCTCGGACAAGTGGTACACCGACACGGCCGACTACGCCGACATCATCCTGCCTTGCACGGACCTGCTGGAGACCGAGGACATCCACCAGGACTACCATGGTTGGTACATCAACCACAACACGCCGGCTGTTGAGCCGGCAGGCGAGGCCAAGACCAACATCGAGATGGCCAACACCCTGGCCAAGGCCATGGGCTACACCGATCCGTGCTTCGACGACGACATTCCCGCTCTGGCCAAGGCCCTGATCGAGGGAACCGAGGGCGCGAACCCCATTTACGGGCCCAATATGAGCTACGAGACGCTCAAGCAGGAGCACTGGCGCAAGCTTCCCGACTTCGTTCCCTATGCGGACGATCTCGCTAACGGCTTCGCCACGCCCTCGGGCAAGATCGAGTTCTACTCCGATCGCCTCAAGGAGCTGGGATTGCACCCGGTCGTCGAGTACATTCCCTCGGCCGAGAGCAAAGACGGCACGCCCGATCTGGCGGCGGTCTATCCCCTCAACTTCCTTACGGTGACCTCGAAGAATCTGTGCGGCTCGAACTGGCACAACATCGGCAAGATCCGTCTGCTGCACGGCGACCCCTACCTGTACATCAACGAGGCCGATGCTGCAGCCCGCGGTATCGCCGACGGGGATGCGGTCGAGGTGTTCAACGATCGCGGCGTGTGCAACTCGCTGACGGCCATGGTCGTCGGGGACGACGTTATTGCTGCGGGCAACGTTGCCGGCTTGAAGAGCGCATGGCCGAAGGTCATGGACGGCAAGAACAATGTGAATGTGACCACGCCCAGTTACACGTCCGATTACGGCATGGGCACGTCCTTCCAGGCCAACCTGGTTGATGTGCGCAAGGCCTAACGACGTTCGTGAAGAAGAAGGAGCTACCTCATGGCTAGTCAAATGGGTTTTCTTTTGGATCAGAAGTGGTGCATCGGCTGCCAGTCCTGCGTCACGGGCTGCCAGATGCGCCATCGCACCCCCGATGAGGTGCAGCTGCGCAAGGCCACCAGCTTCGAGCAGCAGCCCGTGGGTCCCTGGATTACCGTGGCCTGCAACCACTGCGCCGATCCGGCCTGCGTCAGCGTGTGCCCCACGGGTGCTACGGTGAAGCGCGAGGACGGTATCGTGGTGCACGACCCCGAGGTGTGCATCGGCTGCCAGTCGTGCATCAAGGCGTGCCCTTACGAGCACCCCGTGTACCTGGAGGAAGAGAACCGCATCATCCGCTGCGATATGTGCGCTGCGCGCCTGGATGCGGGCGATGTGCCGGCCTGCGTCGAGGCCTGCCCGATGAAGATCCTCACCGTGGATACGGTGGAGAACAACGAGGCTGCAGGCGGCGTGCCCGAGGGCGCGGGCTTCACTGTTGAGTCCACGAATCCTACGACGCGCTTCATTCCCATTCGGTAAGCGCCGATCTACCCGTTGAGAGCGGCCGCCTCTTCGGAGGCGGCCCCTATGAGAGAGGGGCCTCGGGGCGGCATTGCGCGCCTCCCCTTTGCAGGCAATGCTGCACCGAGGCCCGCGATGCGAGGAGACATCATGGATCACCAGGCAACTCTGGAAGCGTTGCAAAGCGAATTAGGCGACCGCGCCAGCACGGTGGACGTGCGCCGCGTGGTGTACAGCCACGACATGGGCACCCTGCCCGATGTGGTGAAGAAGTTCATCCGCACCCTGCCCGATATGGTGGTGCAGCCGGAAACGGTGGAAGAGGTGCAGCAGATCGCGCGCCTGGCTCGCGACGGGGGCGTGCCCCTCACGCCGCGGGGCTCGGCCTCGGCCGGCTATGGCGGCGCGGTGCCCGCGGCCGGCGGCATCGTGGTGGATATGTACCGCATGCGCGGCCTGGTGTCTGTAGACGCCGAGGCCGGCACGGCCACGGCGCTGCCGGCGACCACCCTGCAGGATATCGACGAGGCTCTGCGCGCTCAGGGCTTCCGCATGCCCCTCATGCCGACGAGCGCCCCTTCGGCTACGATCGGCGGGTTTGTGGGCCAGGGCGGTGCCGGCATCGGCAGCGCCGCTGCGGGCACCCTGGCCGACAATCTCGTGTCGGTGACCGCTGTGCTGGGCGATGGCTCCCTGCGCACCTTCGAGGGCGATGAGGTGGCCCTCGTCTACGGTATGGAGGGCATTACCGGCATCGTGACCGCTGTGACTTTCCGCATGCTATCCGCCGGGGAAGAAACCGTGGCGGCGTTCTCCTTTGCCGATGCTGCGGCGGCTCAAGCCTTCGCCCGTGCAGCCCAGCGGGCCGGCGCATGGCACGTGAACATCCAGCCGCCGAACTACGTGGCTCTTATGAACCGAGCCACCGGTGCCGCCCTCCCCGAGAACTGGATCGTGCTGGCGGTGACCGCCGACGTCGATGGCCTGGGCGCGGCTGCGGCGGCAGCCCACGGCACCGATCTGGGCGCCGGGGCGGCTGCTGCCCTCTGGGCCGAGCGTTACTATCCGCTGCGGGGCAAGAAATTCGGTCCCTCGATCATCCCCGTCGATGTCCTGGTGCCCCAGGACAAGCTAGTCGCCTTCAACGAGACCATGGTGAAGAAGTACGAGGACTCCTTCGTCTACGAGGCCACGGTGATGGGCGATACCATGCTGGCCCTGATCGGCTTTATTCTGGCCGACGAGCGCAAGGACGACTTCACCATGGCCTTTGCGAATTCGCTCGTTATCTCGGAGGTGGCGAAGAAGCTGGGCGGCCGCGCCTACGCTTCGGGCATGTATTTGACCGCCGAGTCCGAGGACATCTTCGGCCTGGACACCTTGAAGCGTGTGGCCTCCTTCAAGGCCGAGACCGATCCGGCCGGCATCATGAATCCCGGCAAGGTGCTGCCCCCGTCGCTGGACGGGAAGTCGCCGGCAAAGCTGATCGCCCGCGCCATTGGATCGGCTCGCGGAGTGGCCGGCATCGGTGCGGCTCTGGGCCGCGTGCTCGGCGGCCGCAATAACGAGGTGAAGCCCCTCACCGATCTGCCCAATCATATGGAAGAGAGCGCCTTCGCCTGCGCCGAGTGCGGTTTCTGCCGCAGCAAGTGCACGGTCTTTCTGCCCGATCCGTGGGAGGACAACTCCCCGCGCGGCAAGTGGTACCTCATCAAGGAATACGCCAAGGGCCATATTCCCTTCGACGTGTCCATGGTGCACAAGCTGAACATCTGCACTACTTGCAAGCGCTGCGAGCAGACCTGTGAAGTGTCGCTGAAGATGGCCGACGAGTACCTGGGTGCCAAGCCCTACTTCAAGCAGAAGGGCTTCTCGAACGCCGGCCTGGCGGCCCTGCGCGGCAACGTGCTGGGCACGGGCAACTTCTGGGGGTCGGACGTGGAGGCCCTGAGTTGGCATACCGACGACATGCGCTTCAGCGATACTGGAGAAATCGGGTTCTGGCCTGGCTGCTGGACCCAGACCATCTCGAAGAACGCAGCTCAAAACGCTGTGCACCTGTTGAACGCCGCTGGCATCGAGCCGGTAGATCTGGGCGATAACGGATCGGATATCTGCTGCGGCTTCTACCTGTTCTTGGGCGGCTACGCCGAGGATTTCGAAGCACGCGTCGTGGAGAACATCAAGCGCATGAACGCGGCCGGCGTGAAGCAGGTTATCACCCCCTGCCCTGCGTGCCTGGCCACCTTCGCCGAGCTGTACGGCGGCATCGCCGAGGCCCACGGGTTGCCCTTCGACATCGAGTTCGTCCACTCGGTGGTCGTGTTGAACGAGCTGGTGGAAAGCGGCACGCTGGACTTGGGCGCTGGCGAGCCAGTGGATGTGAAGGTCACTTATCACGATCCGTGCCATCTGGGTCGTTGGTTCAACGTGTACGAGGAGCCGCGCAACTTTATCAGGGCGGTGCCTGGTGTGGACTACGAGGACATGCGCCACAACCGCCAGGACTCGCTGTGCTGCGGTTTGGTGAACGCCTTCTACGAGATCGGCAGCGTGCCAACCTCCGGCGTGGCCCGCGTGTCCGAGGCCGATGAGGTGGGCGCCGACTACATTCTGACTGCCTGCGCCGGTTGTGGCGTACAGGTGAACAACATGTGCGTGGCGGCCCAGACCCATGCTCGGCAGATGGACATCACCGATTTGGCGGCGAAATCCTTGGGATTTGAGGTGTACGACTCCAACGAGGCAGCCCAGGCCTACTTTGCGGCAGCGGTCGATCTGCTGAGTACCTCCACCACCATCCAGGACCAGTAGCCAACGCGCGGCGGCCGGGCTTCCTTCCCCGGTCGCCGCCTAACCTGCGAGGAGCTGTGAGCTATGGACGAATCGATGAACCCGGCTGCTGCGGTGGCTGCCCTGGCCGATATCACGGCCATGCGGCGCGAGCGTTTCGCCGTGACTGCCGCGGTGTTCAGCCGCGAGACTCCCGCCGAGGCCGTGCGCCACATGGTGGCCGAGGCCGCAGGGGCGGTCGGCGTGCCGGACGCCTCGCCTGAGGATCGGCTGGGCCGGGCTCTGGCGGCGCTGTCTTGCGACGATATGGAATCCCTGGCCACGGCCACGCGTACCGAGTACGCCCGGCTGTTCTTGGGGCCGCGCGAGGTGATGGCGCCGCTGCACGAATCGGCCTATCTGTCGGGCGTATCGCGCATGTTCACGGCGGATACCCTGGCCGTGCGTCGTTTCTACGAGTGTCATGGCTACATCATGAAGGCGAAGAACCGCGAGCCCGAAGATGCTATCGGTACCGAGTTGGAGTTTTTGCGCAACCTGTGCGACGGCCTGTTGGTGGCCCTCGGCTCGGAGGCGTCTCGCGAGGTCGCCGATGGCGCCTTGGCCGCCGGCATCGAGAGCGTGGAGTCGGCGGTTGTCGATCCGGCGGCGGTAGTGGCGCTGCTGCGCACCCAGAGCGCTTTCGCCGAGCAGCATCTGAACCGGTGGGCGCATCGATTCTGCGCTCGTGTGCGCGAGCATGATCGAAGCGGTTTCTACGCGGCTTGGGCCCGCTATCTCGATGAAGTGCTGGACGAGGACGCGGTGCTGGAAGAGGAGAGCGAGCGGCTCGCCGCGATGCTGACGGCGTAGGGAGCGCTTGGGCTCGGTTTCGGGCTCATCGTGAAGGGGAGAGTTCCTATGAGTTTTCTCGTTGTGTTGATCATCACGGCGGCGGTGGTGGCGGTGGCGCACCGCTGCATTCATCGGATGCCGTGGCTATGGTACGGTTTGGCCGTGGCTCTGGATCTGCTGTATGTGGCAGGGGTGGGACTGAACTTCCCGCCGGCCGCGCTGCGGGTGCTGGCCCCAGTGGTGCAGCAGGGCATGGCGGCCACCTCGCTGTTCGTCATCGTGATGTACTGCGGCGTGTTCGCGGAGTCATCGCCCGTGCGCCGCGCCATCGGCCCCATTCGGGCCGAGCTGTCCCTCATGGCGTGCATCCTCGCGCTTGCCCATTGTCTGAACTACCTCAGCTCCTATCTGGGGCCGCTGGCAACTCACCTGGACGCCCTGGCAGTCAACCAGCAGGCATCGCTGCTGGTGGCCCTCGTGCTCTTCGTGTTGCTGATCGTGCTTGGTGCGACCTCGGTCAAGGGCATCAAGCGGGCCATGCGGGCTTCGGTGTGGAAGAACGTGCAGCGGGCCTCCTACGCGTTCTTCGGGCTCATCTTCGTACACGAGGTACTGATTCTGTATCCCGCCGCCCTGAAGGGCGTGGGCGATGCGACTTCGACGCTGGTGGTCGGCGCTGTGGTGTTCGGTGCCTACGGTGTGCTGCGCGTGGGGCGTTTTGTTCTTGACCGCTCCTGCGCCCGCGCAGCGGCATCCCCGCGGCGCAACGACCTTGAAGAGGAGGCATCCCGTGTTTACGTCGGCTAAGACTTCCCTGTCCGTCCAGCCGGAAAAGCTGGTGGACTCCTACGGGCGCGTCAGCGACGGCACGCGCACCGTGTTCGGCTATTGCAGCGTGAACTGCGAGGGCCGCTGCATCCTGAACTTTCACATGAAGGGCGACGAGTTGGTGTGGGTAGAATCGGACCGCTCCATCGACGATGGGGCCGACGCGCGCCAGATTCGAGCCTGTCTGCGCGGCCGCTCTATACGCGAGTGGATCAACCATGCCGAGCGCCTGAGCTATCCGCTGCGACGGGTGGGTCCCCGCGGTTCCGGGCGCTTCGAGCGCGTCAGCTGGGACGAGGCACTGGATCTGATCGCCCGCAACTTGGCGCGGGTGGTGGAGACCTACGGCAACGAGGCGGTCTATATCAACTTCGCCAGCGGCGTCATGTGCGCCAACATCATGGGGTTCCTCCATCGGTTCATGAACCTCTACGGCGGCTGTCTGGACGGTTATGGCGACTACAGCCATTCCCAAATCGACGCGGCCCTTCCCTATATGTACGGCGCACGCGATGCCAACACCCCTTCGGATGTGCGCCATAGTAAGCTCGTGGTGCTGTTCGGCGACAACAGCTTCGAGACGAAGATGTGCGGGGGCGGCGGCTCGGTGCACCTGAAGGACGCCCTTGCCGAGGCCGATGTGCGCACCATCGTCATCGACCCGCGCTATTCCGAGACGGCGGCGAACTGCGCCGACGAGTGGGTGGCCATACGCCCGGGCACCGATGGGGCGCTGGCGGCCGCGCTGGCCTACGTGATGATCGAGGAAGGCCTGGTGGATGCCGCGTTCCTCGCCCGCTACTGCGTGGGCTACGATGAGGATACGCTGCCCTCCTCGGCCCCGCCAGGCTCCAGCTACAAGAGCTACATCATGGGCGCTGGCCCCGATAGCTGTCCGAAGACGCCCCAGTGGGCCAGCGCCACCACCGGCGTGCCCGTCGATACCATCGTGAAGCTGGCTCGCACCATTGCGGCGGCGAAGCCCTGCGCCATTTGCCAGGGCAAGGGTCCCCAGCGCCACAGCAACGGCGAGCAGACGGCCCGGGCCATCGCCATGCTGGCCGTGCTCACGGGCAACGTGGGCATATCCGGGGGCAATACCGGGTCGGATTTCGAGACCTACCGTTTCTTCGAGGGCGACGTGCCCGGTCCCGACAATCCCGTCGCGGCGGCCATCCCGGTGTTCCTGTGGACCGATGCCATCGCCCGCGGCCCCCAGATGACGGCGGCCGAGGACGGGGTGCGGGGGGTCGATCGCCTGCGCTGCGGCATCAAGTTTCTCTGGAACTACGCGGGCAACACCATTATCAACCAGCACTCGAACATCAACCGCACCCACGACATTCTGGTGGACGAGGATGGCTGCGAGTTCATCGTGGCCATCGACACCTTCCTGACGGCCTCGGCGCGTTATGCCGATGTGGTGTTGCCCGACCTGATGCCCGTAGAACAGCCCAGCCTCATCGCCAACGACTGGGCGGGAGATGCGGGCTACGTGCTCATGAATTCCCAGTACCTGCCGGCTCGCGGCGAGCGGCGCACCCTGTATTGGATGCTGTCCCAGCTGGCCGAGCGCCTCGGCTTCGGCGAGGCCTTCACCGAGGGGCGCAGCGAGGAGGAATGGCGTCAGGTCATCTACGATCAGGCCCGTGCCGCCGACCCCGACCTGCCTCCCTACGACGAGCTTTTAGAGGTAGGAGTGTACCGCCGTGACAATCCCGATGGGGCGCACGTGGCCTTCAAGGAGTTCCGGGACGACCCCGAGGGCCATCCCCTGGACACCCCCTCGGGCAAGATCGAGGTGTACTCCGAGAAGATTCTGGCGGATACGGCCCATTTCGTGCTGCGCGACGACGAGGTGATCAGTCCGCTGCCGGTGTACGCGCCGCTTACCTTCGAGCCCGGCACTGCCGACCGGGAGCGATTCCCCTTGCAGCTGATCGGCTACCATCATCGCAGCCGTGCCCATTCCTCCTACGGTTCGCTGGACACCATCAAGGAGCGGGCTCGCCATCAGTTGTGGATCAATCCGGTGGATGCGGTCCCCCGCGCCATCGAGGACGGTGAGGAAGTGGAGGTATCCACGGCCTTCGGGCGTCTGCTCATCGAGGCGAAGGTGACTGAGCGCATCATGCCCGGGGTGATCGCCCTGGGCGAGGGCGCGTGGCATCGGGCCGACATGGAGGGAGACCGACTCGATCGGGGAGGATGCATCAACACGCTCACTTCGAGCCGCCCCACGCCGCTGGCCAAGGGAAATCCGCAGCATACGAATTGTGCCCAGGTACGGAAGGCGGGGTGAGCACCGTGGGAAAGCAGTACGGTTTCCGGGTAAACGCGGCCCGTTGCACGGGATGCAAGACCTGTGAGATGGCTTGTCGTGACGCCTATCAGCTAGGCGAGACGCCGTCGTTTCGGCGGGTGTGCGAAGCCTCGGGGGGCACGTGGATGCAGGAGGGCGCCGCCTGGCACCACCAGGTGTTCACCTATTACCTGTCCATTGCCTGCAACCATTGCGACGATCCGGTCTGTCAGCAGGTGTGCCCGTCGGGAGCCATGCGCAAGCAGGACGACGGCTTCGTGGTGCTCGACAGCCATCAGTGCATCGGCTGCGGCAGCTGCGCCTTCGCTTGTCCCTATAAGGCCCCTAGCTATAGTCGGGTCCTGCGCGTCATGCGCAAGTGCGACGGGTGCCGTGCCCGCGTGGAGGAGGGGCGAGTGCCGTTGTGCGTGGAGGCGTGCCCCATGCGCGCTCTGGAGTTCGGCGAGATTGACGAGATACGGGGCCGTCACGGGTCGCAGTGCGATGTAGCACCGCTGCCGCCGGGCAGCTATACCCGCCCCAATATCGTGATCACATCCCATCGCCATGGCTGTCCGTCCGATACGGCCCAGTGCGTGCTGGCCAACGGAAAGGAGATCTAAGATGCGATCCGTAGTATCAGAGTGGCCGCTGGTGGTGTTCACCTCGGTGGCTCCCTTGTGTGCTGGGGCGTGGATCGTCACGGCGCTCCTGGCCTTGTTCGACGTGTTTCCCGAAGTGACTCTGCTCACTACGGGCTTTACGGGCACCTTCTTCTGCTTGCTGCTGGCGGCGGCTCTGGCCTGTTCCACCCTGCACCTGGGTAAGCCGGCGGCGGCCCTGCGGGCGTTCATGCGCCTGGGCAATTCCGCCGTGTCCAACGAGGTGTTTGCGGGGGTTCTGTTCGTGGTAGCCTGCTGCCTGTACGTGCTGGTGTCGCAGAACCTCATCGCAGCGGGGGATATGTGGAAGATTCCGCTGGCCTTTGTAGCCGGCTGTGCTGGTCTGTTCGTGCTGTTCCAGTGCTTGGCCTACCGCATGCGCACGGTGCCTACCTGGCACAGTCCGTCGTTCTCGGTGGAGTTCGCCGTCATCGCGCTGCTTGGCGGTGTGGTGGCAGAGGGCGTCATCCTTTGTGGCGGCCAGCTGGGCGATGGTACCGTGCGTCAGGGGCTCGTGGTGGCCGAGGTGCTCTGCTGCGCGGCGGCGGTGTTCGTGGTGCACGCTCAAGGGGCGGTGGTGGCGAAGAACGTGCGTCGCCGACGCGATGCTTATCGGCTGCTCGAGCAGTGGAATGTCCTGGGTGCGGTGCGGGTGCTGGCCATTGTGGCTGGCTCCACCCTGTGGGCCTTTGGCATGCTGGGAGCCAGTGCGTCACTGACGTGGGCCATTACCGGTGCGGCTCTGGTTATGGCGGCCATTGTGGCCGGTCGGTACTCGTTCTATCGGTTCTATGCGAACGTGGGGTTGCCGCAAGACTGACGCGAGGGGAGAGGGCGCAGATGCTCATGCTAGAATTACGGGACGGAAGCGCCTCGCGCATGGAGTTAGCTGATGGGCGGCTCGTTCGCAGGGGCGCAATGACATACCTATACGTAGGATGATGGGGCATGGCTGGGTTTGCACACAAGGAACACGCGGGGTTGCAGCGCGACGATTGCAAGGCGAAGGGCCATGGTCATGACGGGGATGTCGGCCTTGTATGCTTCATCGCCTATTTCTTCTGCATTTCAGCCCTTGTGTCCATGCGCTCGCTGCGCTTCGGCCCTCTGTCCGACGAAGGGGCGCTCGTTTCGTTCCTCGCCTTTCTGGGCTCTGCCTGCCTGACGCTGCTAGCCCTGGCCATGGCCGAGCCCTACCTGCTCCACCGCCCGGTGCACCGGCGGCTCAGCCTGGTGGCGGCCGTGCTTTTGTTCTTGGGGCCGGCCTATTGCGCCGTGGAAAGCGTGCTGTCTCATGCGAATACCTGGGCGATGTTCTTCATGTTCTGCCTCTCGGGCTGCGGCTACGGCTGCTGCATGCTGGTGTGGGGTCGTGCCCTGGCCGTGAAGGAGGTGGCCCATTCGGCGCGCCAGGTATTCGCCGACACCTGCGCGGCGGTGGTGGTGATGGTGGTGGCCATGGTGCCGCCCGAGGCGGTGGGCATGGCGCTTATGGCGGTGCTGGGCGTGGTGGCCGGTGTGGTGGGATCGCGCAAGGTTCCCGACACCCCCTCGGCCGAGCTGTTGTCCGGCCAAGTGGTGGTCAGCGACACGCGCAATGCCATTCCGAAGTCATCTTATTTCGTGGGAGCTACACTGTGGCTCGTCTACGGCATCTTCTGGTCGCTGCTGGGCGATATTTCCTTTACCGGCGGCAGCATGGGCTTTCTTGTGGTGGTGGCCACCATTATCCTGGCCGTGGCCGGGCTGTCCATCGTGCGGCTGCACCACCATCCCATCGCGAATCTGTCGCGGGCCTTCTGGTTGGCTGTGCCGCTGCTCGTGACGGGCTTGGCGTTCTTCGTGGCCGGTGAGGAATGGCTGATTCGCGTGGCTGTGGTGTTGATCGTGCTGTCCATGGTGGTGTCCTACATGCATCTCATGGCCCACTTCGCCGCCTTGGCCCACCGGCCGACCCTGCTGCCGGACCAGATGTTCGCTTGGGGTTGGCTGGCGCCGTACGCTGGCATGTTCATCGGGGTGTTCGTGGGCATTCTGCTGCGCTCGGCGGGCGGCGAGGCGACGAATTTGTTCCTGCCCATTGCCGCGGGCGTGCTCGTGGTGGTTGTCATTGCATCGATGCGCAGCATCGAGGTTATCGCGGCCCATAAGCGCGATTACGAGGCGCGGCGGGCGGCGGCTGCAGCCGTGGAGGAGCCTGTGGACATCGAGGTGCAGATGGGTGACGTGTTCGCCGATCTGGGTCTGTCCCTGCGGGAGAAGGACGTGGCGGCGCTGCTGATGCAGGGTCACAGCCAGGCGGCCATTGCCGGCCAGCTGTTCGTGGCGGCGAGCACGGTGAACACCCATGTCAAGCATATCTACCGCAAGGCCTGCGTGAATTCCAAGCAGGAATTCATCGATCTGTGCCAGAAGAAGTTGGAAGAAGCCCAAACGAGTCCCAGCGTGGGATAGGATGCAGTGTCTGCCCGCGGTGCTGGGCCGTGCCTGGCGCGGTTCGGCGGGGAGCGGCTCGGGTATTGTGTGGGGATAGTTCCCTCGACAGAAAGGCAAGAGGCAGTGAAACAGTTTCTCTCGAATCCGATCGTGCGCACGGCAGGACTGTTCGTGGCGTTGTTCGCCATCGGGTTTGCCACGCGGATGCCCGCATGGCAGTTTCCCCACATCTACGCTTTGCACGGCGTGCTGGCGGCTCCGTTTTGCGCTGCTTTGGCCGCGTGGCACCTGGTGCGCGGCGGCTCGGTGGTCCAGCTTGTCGCTGCCACGGCCCTGCTCGCCGCGGTGCTGGGCATGATGAGCCCCGCCATGGGCTTGAGCTTTGCCCTGGTGGCAGCGCTGACGTTGGCTGTGCGGGCGTGCCTGCGATCGGTGCCCGCTGCCATGCGGTCGGTGGCAGCGGCAGCGGTGTTCGGCGCGCTCGACTATCCGTGCGCCTTGGCGGTGGGCCTCGCGCTGGGCTCCTACGGTCCGTCGGCCGAGGCATTGCCCATGATCGCACTGCTGCTGGCGCTCTCGGTGGCCCTGTCCCTATTCGGCGCCTTCGTGGCGGCCTTTCTGGCTGATCGACGGTCGGCAAAGTATTCGAACTCTTCCTCGTAGGCGTCCTTGCCGACGCCGGGCATAGGTACATGTGGGAGGCGAGGCTGGACAGTCGTTCTTGGCGAATGTCGAAGCGGCGCTTTTTCGCGAGCACCAGGGCGTGCCCTGCACATCGAACGTGAACGTCGGGTGGCGCAGCACTTCCTCGTACTTTTCCATCGGGGCGGTCGAATGGACAGGCAAGAAATCGCTCCTTATTGAGCGCTGGGCTCTGCCGAATGCGACAGTGCTGGCGCTAGAGGGCTTACTCGTAGCCCATGGCGGCCAGCTGGTCCTCGTTAAGGCCGAAGTAGTGGCCCAGCTCGTGGACGACGGTCTTGCCGATCTCCTCCACGATTTCCTCGCGGCTGGAGAAGCAGCGCTCGTGGGGCCCCTTGAACACGGTGATCACGTCGGGGATGTCGTCGTCGTAGCCGTTCGCGCGCTCGACGATGGACAGCCCATCGAACAGTCCCAGCAAATCGTCGGGCAGCTCGTCGCCCTCCCCGTCGCCAGCTGGGACTTCGGAGTCCTCGTGTGCGTCGTCCCAGCCCAGGTGGTAGGCGTTCGGCTCGTCCTCCCACACGACGGCCACGTTCTCCAGCGCGTCGAGAAATTGCTCGGGCATGGCGTCGAGCGCCTCGGAGAGGGCGGCTTCAAATTCTTCGTCAGTCATGCGGTGCATGGCGGCTTCCTCTCAAAAGTGGCTTGAAAAAGAACGTTTTGGGAGCCGAAGCGGGCGGAATCGGGCGAAACCGAGCGGGAGCAAACCTCTCCATCGGGTGTTTTTCCTGATCGCAATTTCCAAGGCGAAGAGAAAAGGCTTCCCTTGATCCCCAAACCGTTCTTTTCAAGCCATTTTAGATGATACCCCGCAGCCGCCGTGCCCGCTCTTCCTCATCGTTGAAGTATTTGTGCGAGTTCGGTCGCGGCCTCGGCGTTTGTGCTACCATTTCCCGCGCACAAAGGAGCGCCTCACGGGGGACGGCTAACGGGGTTTGTTCGTCGCGTCGCGCCTGAGACAAGCAGCGGCAGGCATCGCTTGCCCGACTCAACGGAGGAATGCATGAAGATTTTGGGCATGGGAGTTCCCGAGCTCCTTATCATCCTGGTCGTCATCCTGCTCATCTTCGGCCCGAAGAACCTGCCCAAACTCGGCAGTGCCCTCGGTAAGACGGTGAAGAACCTGCGCGATGGCATGGGCGCGGGCGAGAAGGAAGTCGCCGAGGCCGCCGATGACGAGGAAGTCGTCGAGGTTGTCGAGGAGGTCGTGGAAGAGCCGGCTCCGGCTCCGAAGAAGACCGTCAAGAAGGTCGTGAAGAAGAAGGCCGAATAGCCTTTCCGCCCTTCGCATACCAAGGTATATCGTGGTGCGCCCGCCGGATAGTGCGGGCGCACCACCAGTGTATAAAGAGAGAAAACGGGACAAATCATGGCTAACGAGAACTACGTACTGACCCAAGAGGGCAAGGAGAAGCTGGAAGAAGAGCTGCACTACCTGGAGACCGAGAAGCGCGCCGAGATCGGCGAGCGCATCAAGGTGGCCCGCGAGTTCGGCGACATCTCCGAGAATTCCGAGTACGACGACGCGAAGAACGAGCAGGGCATGATGGAGGCGCGCATCGCCGAGATCAGCCGCATTCTGTCGGAGGCTACTGTCGTGAATGCGCCGAAGCGCTCGAGCAAGGTGAACATCGGCTCTACCGTGACGGTGGATATGAACGGTCGCGAGCGCGTGTTCACCATCGTGGGCGGCGCCGAATCCGATGCTGCCGAGGGCAAGATCTCCAACGAGTCGCCTGTAGGCCAGGCGCTGCTCGGCTGCAAGAAGGGCGATGAGGTGACCACCACCGGCCCCACCGGCCGCGACATCACCCTGACCGTTCTGAAGATCGAGCACTAATATGGCTGAAGAAATTGCTGAGGTAATCGAAGACGATCCCATTGAGGTGCGCAAGGCGAAGCGCGAGGCGCTCATCGCCGCGGGCGTGGATCCCTACGGCCATGCCATCAAGCGCAGCCACAGCGTGGGCGAGCTGAACGAGCGCTATGCCCACCTGGAGGACGGCGATTCCACCGAGGATGCGGTCACCATCGCTGGCCGCATCATGGCCAAGCGGGTGCAGGGCAAGATCGCCTTTCTGGAGCTGCGCGAGTCGGGCTGCGACATCCAGCTGTTCTGCCGCATCAACGCCCTGGGCGACGGGCGCTTCGCCGATCTGTGCGATCTGGACGTGGGCGACTGGATTGCCGTCACCGGCACTATGATGCGCACCAAGCGCGGCCAGCTGTCCGTGGCCGTAGACTCCTTCGAGCTCATGAGCAAGTCGCTGCGCCCCTTGCCCGAGAAGTTCCACGGGCTGACGGACAAGGAGACCCGCTACCGCCAGCGCTATGTGGATCTGGTCATGAACCCCGAGGTGCGCACTACCTTCGAGCGCCGCTTCAAGATCGTGTCAGCCATTCGCCGCTACATGGAGGATATGGGCTTCTACGAGGTGGAAACGCCGTTTCTGCACGCCATCATCGGCGGCGCGAACGCGAAGCCCTTCATCACGCATTTCAACGCGCTCGATCGCGACTACTACCTGCGCATCGCCACGGAACTGCCGCTGAAGCGTTTGCTCGTGGGCGGTTTCGAGAAGGTATTCGAGATCGGCCGCCAGTTCCGCAACGAGGGCATGGACCCGTACCACAACCCCGAGTTCACCACCATGGAGGCCTATGCGGCCTTCAGCGATCTGGACGGCATGATGGACCTCACCGAGGGCTGCATCAAGGCCGCGGCCGAGGCCGCCTGCGGCAGCCTGCAGATCGAGTACCAGGGCACGCCGGTGGATCTGTCCGGTACCTGGCGCCGCGCCACCATGATGGAGCTGGCCAGCGAGCACGCTGGCGAGGAGGTGTCCTTCAAGCGCAGCCGCGAGGAACTCGTGGCCATTCTGGAGAAGCACGGTGGCCATGCGGAAGCGGCCTGGGGCAAGGGCAAGCTCATCAGCGAGATCTTCGAGGCCGTAGCCGAGGAGAAGCTCATCCAGCCCACCTTCGTCATCGATCACCCGCTGGAGATTTCCCCGCTCGCGAAGAAAGATCCCGAGAACCCCGAGCTCACCCAGCGCTTCGAGCTGTTCATCTTGGGCCACGAGTACGCCAACGCCTTCACCGAGCTGAACGACCCGGTGGACCAGGCCGAGCGCTTCCGCGCCCAGGTAGAGGCCAAGGACATGGGCGACGACGAGGCCATGGGCTTCGACGCCGACTACATCCGCGCCCTGGAGTACGGCATGCCGCCGGCGGGCGGCGTAGGAATAGGCATCGACCGCATGGTCATGCTGCTCACCGATGCGCCCTCCATCCGCGACGTGCTCTTGTTCCCGCACATGAAGGACGAAGTGCCGGTGGGTGGCAACGCTGCATCCGCGGCTTCGTCTGCAGCTGAGGCTGCGGCCCCGACGGGCGAGGCCCCGGCAGCCTCTGCGGCTCCCATGGACTTCTCCAACGTGGTCATCGAGCCGCTGTTCGCCGATGAGGTAGACTTCGACACCTTCAGCAAGTCCGATTTCCGCGCCGTGAAGGTGAAGGAGTGCGCAGCCGTGCCGAAGTCCAAGAAGCTGCTCCAGTTCACCCTGGACGATGGCACCGGCACCGACCGCACCATCCTGTCGGGCATCCACGCCTACTACGAGCCCGAGGAGCTGGTGGGACGCACTCTCATCGCCATTACCAACCTGCCGCCGCGCAAGATGATGGGCATCGCCTCGTGCGGCATGATCATCAGCGCCGTGCACGAAGTGCCGGGCGAGGACGGCGAGCCCGAGGAGCGCCTGAACCTGCTCATGGTGGACGACCGCATCCCCGCCGGCGCCAAGCTGTACTAGGCGAACAGTTACCAACTTACCTACGGATGGGCCCGCGCTGAGCAGTGCGGGCCCATCCGTTTCTAGAATAGGCGTCAGCGAGAGCAGACGTGAAAGAGGAACAGCCGATTCGGCGCGAGAGGAGGTGCGGCCATGGGGCGGCATCGGGAAAGCGAGCGAGCCGAGCGATTCCGCCGACGGCTCAAGCTGTCCCATACCAACCAGTTGAAGCGCGAGACGTTCTACGCGTTGGAGAACTTGCGCCGCGCCAGCTGGCCGGCCCGCTTCGTGGGCGGGGCGCTGTTCGCGCTCATCCTGCTGAACGCGGTGGTGGTGTTCGTATCCACCCAGCCAGGGCTCGATCCCGTTACGGCCGATGTGGTCGCCGGCTTCTATCGCTTCTCCACGGTCTGCTTCTGCGTCGAGTACTTTGCCCGCATCTGGATTGCCGATCTGGCTTTCGGCAACTGCACGCCGTCGCGAGCTCGGCTGCGCTATATCTGCTCGCCCTGGGGCATCATCGACCTGCTCTCCTTCGCGCCGAACATGGTGGCCTGGTTCGTGCCGGTGACGGCGGCGCTGGGGCAGATCATCAACGTGGTGCGCCTCGTGCGCCTCGTGAAGATCTCCCGCTACATGCGCGGCCTGCGCACCATCGGCCGCGTCATCGCGAAGCACTACCACGAGATTGTGGCGGCCTTTCTGGTTATCGCCCTGCTCGTGGTGGTGTCCAGCGTGGTTATGTACGAGATCGAGCATCCGGCCCAGCCCGACAAGTTCAACAACCTGCTGTCGGGCGTGTACTGGGCCGTCACGACCGTTACGGGCACCGGCTATGGCGATTTGGTGCCCATTACGCCGGCCGGGCGCATCGTGGGCTCCGTCATCATGTTCCTCTCGGTGGCCTTAGTGGCCATTCCTGGCGGTATCTTTTCCGCCGGTTTCGTGGCCGAGTTCCAGAACGCGAACCTGCGCAAGATCGAGCGCGACGTGCGCCGCGAAGACGCTCGCCAAGACGGCCGCGATGAAGCCGAACGCGCGGGTGCGGAGGGGCCTTCCGGTGAAAGCGGGGCGCAGGAGTGCTCCGGCGGGGTCGCGACTGCCCAGGATGGCGATCGGCGGGGATAGCGTGGCTGTGGCGTCGCTTCCCCTCACAACGTGCCCACAAAACAGCCCTTCTCGGCACCATGCTTTAGCAATTCGCCCGCGTGAGTGCTAAACTGCTCGGGAACTATATTTCGTGCCCGGCCTGTCTGCTAGCGAGAGAGAACCTTTGCCGCGGGGCACCAACGAAGGAACGAGGAAACCATGTCATTCGAGAAATTCACGGACAAAGCACGCAAGGTGCTGGTCCTGGCTCAGGATGAGGCGCGTGCGCTCCATCAGCCCTACGTGGGCACCGAGCATATTCTCTTGGGCCTTATCCAGGAGAAGGACGGCCTGGCCGCCCAGGCCCTCGATCGCCTGAACGTCACCTACGATGGGGTGGTGCAGGCCATCCGCCAGGTGGTCACCATCGACGAGGACGCCGACGTGTCGGGACATCTGTCCTTCACGCCGCGGGTGAAGCGCGTGCTGGAGAACTCCCTGCGCGAGGCCATGCAGATGGGCCAGTCCTACATCTCCACCGAGCACTTGCTCTTGGGCATCGTGCGCGAGGGCGAGGGTACGGCTCTGGAAGTGCTCGGTCGCCTGAACGTGTCCGGCGATGATGTGCGCGGCGCCCTGAACGATCTGGTGGGCCAGTCGCCTGTCTACGCGGGTCGCTCCGGCTTCGACGGGCCGGCCTCGTCGGATTCCATGCTCACCGAGTTCGGTACCGATCTCACGAAGAAGGCCCGCGACGGCAAGCTGGACCCAGTCATCGGCCGCGCCTCGGAAATCGAGCGCGTCATGCAGATCCTGTCCCGTCGCCAGAAGAACAACCCCCTCATCCTGGGCGAGCCCGGCGTGGGCAAGACGGCCATCGCCGAGGGGCTGGCCCAGCTCATCGTGAGCAACCAGGTGCCCGACATCCTGCGCGGCAAGCGCCTCATCACGCTGGACGTGTCGGCGCTCGTGGCCGGTTCCAAGTACCGCGGCGAGTTCGAGGAGCGCCTGAAGAAGGTCATCAAGGAGGTCATGGACGCCGGCGACGTGCTGCTGTTCATCGACGAGATCCACACCATCATCGGCGCCGGCTCGGCCGAGGGCTCCATCGATGCGGCCGCCATTCTGAAGCCCCCGCTGTCCCGCGGCGAGATTCAGATCATCGGCGCCACCACCCTTGAGGAGTTCCGCAAGCACCTGGAGAAGGACTCGGCCCTGGAGCGCCGCTTCCAGCCGCTCACCATCAACGAGCCCAACGAGGAGCAGGCCGTGCGCATCATGGAGGGCCTGCGCGACAAGTACGAGGCGCACCACGGCGTGCACTTCACCGACGACGCCCTGACCGCCGCCGTGCAGCTGGCGAACCGCTACATCCAGGATCGCTACCTGCCCGACAAGGCCATCGACGTCATGGACGAGGCCGGCGCCCGCATGCGCATCCGCAACATGACCCTGCCCAAGGAGCTGCGCGATCTCGATGAGAGGCTGCGCAAGATCCGCGCCGAGAAGGATCGTGCCATCGGCGACCAGAACTTCGAGCGCGCCGCCGAGCTGCGCGACGAGGAAGAGGCCGTGAAGAAGGAGCGCGAAGAGGCCGAGAAGCAGTGGGAGGAGGACACCTCCAAGACCGTGCAGCAGGTGACCGTGGAGGATATCGCCGACGTGGTGTCCATGTCCACCGGCGTGCCCGTGAGCAACCTCACCGAGGCCGAGACCGAGAAGCTGCTGCGCATGGAGGGCGTGCTCCACGAGCGCATCATCGGCCAGGACGAGGCCGTGACCGCCCTGTCCAAGGCCATCCGCCGCAGCCGCAGCGGTCTGAAGGACCCGAAGCGCCCGGCCGGTTCGTTCATCTTCCTGGGCCCCTCGGGCGTGGGCAAGACCGAGCTGTCGAAGGCCCTGGCCGAGTTCCTGTTCAATTCCGAGGACGCGCTTCTGTCCTTCGACATGTCCGAGTACATGGAGAAGCACACGGTGTCGCGCCTGGTGGGCTCGCCTCCGGGCTACGTGGGCTTCGACGAGGGCGGCCAGCTCACCAAGGCCGTGCGCCAGCGCCCCTATTCGGTGGTGCTGTTCGACGAGATCGAGAAGGCCCACCCGGACGTGTTCAACATCCTGCTGCAGATCCTGGAGGAGGGTCGCCTGACCGACGCTCAGGGGCGCACCGTTGACTTCCGCAACACGGTCATCATCATGACGTCGAACGTGGGCGCCCGCGATATCACGACCACCACCACGCTCGGTTTCTCCAACTCGGGGCAGAACGGGCTTTCCGACAAGGAGATCAAGAGCCGGGTGATGCACGAGCTGAAGAACGCCTTCCGGCCCGAGTTCTTGAACCGCATCGATGAGATCATCGTGTTCAAGAGCCTGACCGAAGACGAGATCGTGCAGATCGTGGATCTCATGGTGGCCGAGCTGCGCGAGCGCATGATCGCCCAGAACATGACCATCAACCTGGACGAGGCGGCCAAGAAGCTCGTGGCCAAGGAAGGTACCGACACTGCCTTCGGCGCGCGCCCGCTGCGCCGGGCCATCCAGCGCCTGCTGGAGGATCCTCTGTCCGAGCAGATCCTCGAGGGTCGCTGGACGAGCGGCAGCGTGGTGGACGTCACCGTGGGCGAGGACGGCGAGGAGCTCGTGTTCAGCGAGGGCACCGGCTCCATCCCCGCGCCGCGCAAGCGCGATTCCATCGCCCGCGACGCCGAGCTGCTGCTCACCAACTACGACCTCGGTCGCGCCGGGCTCGGCAGCGGCCGCGGCGCCGGTGCGCCCGCCGGCTCCGTTGCCGGCGGAGAGTAGCCCCCACCGCGGCTGCGCAAGCCACGGCATCGATACGCATCGACGAGAGAAGGCCCCGCGGGGCCTTCTCCTTATGCCAGAATGTCGGCGATCATGCGGTCCTTGCCGTGCGGTGCGCCTCCCTTCGCTTCCTCACGCCGTTATCCGACAAGCACGAGGGTGATTTCGGGGATGACCGTCGGGCGATGGGGGCCGAAGGTGCGGTCGGTGTCGCCGTATAATAAGGGCCACTTGTCAGGAGATGAAGGAGAAGCCCCATGGAGCCCGTTGCCTCGCTGTTCGCCCCGCGCTCGATTCCCTTTTCGGTGGAGATGTTCCCGCCGAAGGGCTCGCTGACCTTGGATGCGGCCCGCAAGGTAGTGGGTGGCATGGCGCTCGCGCGGCCCGATTTCATCTCGGTCACCTGCTCGGCCGGCGGCTCGGGCAACGGCGGCCAGACCATCGAGGTGGCCTCGCTCATCCAAAGCGAGGCGCACATTCCCGCTGTGGCGCATTTGACCTGCGTGAATTCCACGCGCGAGACGGTTCAGGCCGCCATTGCCGAGCTGAAGGCCGCGGGCATTACCACGGTGCTCGCGCTGCGGGGCGATTTGGTGGGCAATGCCCAGCCGGGCGATTTCCGCCACGGGGCCGACCTCATCCCGCTTTTGAAGGACGCCGGATTCTGCGTGGGCGCGGCCGCTTACCCCGAAGGGCATCTGGACTGCCTCGATCTGGACGAGGATCTGCGCCATCTGAGGGAAAAGCAGGACGCCGGGGCCGATTTTTTCGTCACCCAGCTGTTCTTCGACAACGACGACTTCTACCGCTTCCGCGAACGCGCCCTGGCGGCCGGTGTCACGCGGCCCGTCACCTGCGGCGTCATGCCGTTTCTGGGGAAGTCGCAGATCCAGCGCATGGTGTTCCTCTGCGGCAGCTCGCTGCCCTCGCCCATCGTGAAGCTGCTGGCGAAGCACGAGGACGACCCGGCCGCTCTGCGCGCGGCCGGCGTGGAATACGCCTGTCGCCAGCTCGTCGACCTGGCTCGCAACCAGGTGGACGGCGTGCACGTGTACTCCATGAACCATCCCGACATCGCCCAGGCCGCCGCCACGGCCCTGGCCGATGCGGGCTTTCGCGCCTAGGAGCCGGGGCGGTCGTGGCGAGCATGGGCGACATGGGGCGCGAGGGGGCCGCAGCGAGGAGAGCCCCCGCGCCCGTCGTGGGCGAGGGACGTCCCTGCGCGCTTGCGGCATCGGTGAAGCGCCGCGAGGCGTGGGCCTTCCTCGGCCATCGGGGCCAGCCGGTAGACGATAGGCTGGCGGCGCGATTGGAGGAGGCCGCCGCGCTCTGCGAGCGGGAGCTTGCGCCCCGGGGCATCTTCCGGGTGTTCCCCGTCAGGCCGGGTGCCGGCGGCGTTGTTGTTACGGGCACGAGCCTGGTGCTGCCCGGCGAATCCATCGCCCGGCATCTGCGGGGCTGCGAGTACGCGGCCCTCATGGCCGTTACGCTGGGGCCGTCAAGCGAGATGGTGCTGCGGCGCGAGGCAGCCGTGAGCGCCACGGGCGGCATGCTCGCTGACGCCTGCGCCTCCTCGCTCGTGGAGCAGGCCGCCGGGGTGCTCAACGAGTTCGTGGACGAGGCGGCTGCCCGGCGTGGGTGCGCGCCCACCTGGCGCTTCAGTCCCGGATATGGCGACTTGCCCCTGAACGTGCAGGGGTCGTTCCTGGAAGCGCTCGATGCCGGCCGTGCCCTGGGTATTGCGCTCACGGCGGCGAACATGCTCGTGCCCTCCAAGAGCATCACGGCCATTGTCGGATTCCGCGACCCCGACCTGCGGGGCGAGTGAAAGGGAGAAAGCTATGGGACTCATGCGCGAGGTGCGGGTTGAAAGCGACCTGCTGCGGCGGGCGCTCGCTCGCGAGGACTTCCTGCTCTTCGACGGCGGCATGGGCACCCTCGTGCAGCAGGCGGGGTTGGCGAAGGTGCACGAGAACCCCGATGTGCTGAACCTGACGCACCCCGACGAGATCGCTGCTATCCAGCGCCAGTACGTGGAGGCGGGCGCCCAGTTCATCACCACCAACACGTTCGGCTCGAACCGCCTGAAGTTGGCGGGAACGGGAGCGACGGTGGCCGAGGTGTACGCGGCGGCGGTCGAGGTGGCCCGGGCTGCCGGCGCGCCGCTGGTTGCCGGGGACATCGGTCCCACGGGCAGCTTGCTCGCGCCTTTGGGCAGCCTTTCCTTCGACGACGCCTACGACATCTTCGCCGAGCAGGCCCGAGCGGCCGAGGCGGCCGGCTGCGACCTCATCGTGGTGGAGACCATGACCGACCTTCTGGAGGCGAAGGCGGCCGTGCTCGCCGCCGTGGAGCAGACCGCGCTGCCCGTGTTTTCCACCATGAGCTTCGGGGAGGACGGCCGCACCTTCCTCGGCACCACGCCGGCCATCGCCGCATCCACGCTGTCGGCGCTGGGCGCGGCAGCGGTGGGCCTCAACTGCTCGCTCGGCCCTGACGAGCTGGCACCCCTGGCGGCTGAGGCGGCGCCCTTCGCCCGGGGCCTGCTCATGGCCCAGCCCAACGCGGGGTTGCCGCGCGTGGTGGATGGGTGCACGGTGTTCGACGTGGGGCCTGAGGACTTCGCACGGGCCATGGCGCCCATTCTGGATGCGGGCGCGACCGTGGTGGGCGGCTGCTGCGGCACCACGCCGGCGCACATTGCCGCCTTGGCACGGCTGCTGCGCGATCGGCGCCCCGGCACGCCCACCTACCGGCCCGCTTTCACCGTGACGAGTGCCCAGGAGATGGCGAGCCTGCCCGCGGGTGCTGCCCAGGTGGCGGTCATCGGCGAGCGCATCAACCCCACGGGGAAGAAGAAGCTGCGCGTGGCCATACAGGCGGGCGACTTCGACTACCTGGTGGGCGAGGCCGTGGCCCAGGTGCGGGCCGGGGCCGACATTCTGGATGTGAACGTGGGCGTGCCCGGCATCGACGAGCCGGCGGTGCTCGCTCGCGCGGTGCGCACGCTGCAGGCTACGTGCCCGGCTCCCTTGCAGCTGGATTCGGCCGACCCGACGGCCATCGACGCGGCGGCGCGCGGCTACGCGGGCCGGGCCATGGTGAACTCTGTGAACGGGAAGGCGGCGAACTTGGCGGCGGTGCTGCCCGTAGTGGCCCGCTACGGCTGCACCGTGGTGGGCCTTACTCTGGACGAGGACGGCATCCCGTCCACGGCCGAGGGGCGCCTCGCCATTGCGCGGCGTATCGTGGCCGCCGCCGAGGAGCACGGCATCCCGCGGGAGGACGTGGCCATCGACTGCTTGGTCATGGCCGCCGCCACTAACCAGGACGAGGTGCGCGAGATCCTGCGGGCCGTGACGCTTTGCAAGCAGGAGCTCGGCGTGCGCACGGTGCTCGGTGTGTCCAACGTGAGCTTCGGGCTGCCCGCACGCCCGCTCGTGAACTCCGTGTTCCTGGCCGCGGCTTTCGGGGCCGGGCTCGACATGCCCATCCTGAATCCGCTGTCGGCGCGCTATGGCGACACAGTGAACGCCTTTCGCGTGCTGAACGGCCAGGACGGGGGCGCGGTGCGTTTTCTGGAAGACTACGCGCACGCGGCCGACCCCTACGACGGCCCCGCAGCGGCTGCCTCGGAGGGCGCCCTCGCGCCTGGCCCGACTGGTTCTGCGGCGGCTGCCGAGGAGTGCCCCGTGCCCGTCACCGATGCCTTCGCGGAAGATGCCGAGGCCGTGCGGTCCATGGTGTCCTACGTGCTGCAGGGCCGTGACGCGCCCATGGCCGCCGCCACCGCCGACCTGCTTGGGCGCCACGACGGCATCGCCATCATCAACGATGTGTTCGTGCCCGTGCTCGACGAGGTCGGGCGCCGCTACGATGCGGGGGCCTTCTTCCTGCCCCAGCTCATGGCCGCCGCCGAGGCGGTGAAGGCCGGCTTCGACGTCATCCGCGCCCAAACGGCCGAGGGGGTCGCTGGCGAGGGCGCGTGCGTCTCGGCAATGCCCGGCGGTTCTGCTGCGACTGGCAGCGCCGCACCCGATGCCGATCGTGCCATCATCGTGGCCACCGTGGAGGGCGACATCCACGACATCGGCAAGAACATCGTGAAGATGCTCTTGGAGAACTACGGCTTTTCTGTCATCGATCTCGGCCGCGACGTGGCGCCCGAGGCGGTGCTTTCCGCCGTGCGGGAAACAGGTGTGCGCCTTGTGGGCCTCTCGGCGCTCATGACCACCACCGTCGGTGCCATGGAGCGTACCATCGCGCTCGTGCACGAGGCGTGCCCCGAGGTGCGGCTCATGGTGGGCGGCGCGGTGGTCACCGCGGAGTTCGCGGCCTCCATCGGCGCCGACTTCTACGCCAAGGACGCCGCCGAGTCGGCCCGCATCGCCACGGCCTTCTTCGGCTGACCCCTCGCTTTTGCACTATACTATGGAGAAGAACCGATACCCGCTTTACCCGTAAGGGGATGCCCATGGCAAACATCGTCGATCCCGTCTTCGAGGCGTCTGTGCTGCGCGAGCCCGCGCTCGTGGGCGATGACTTCGATTTCGATGCACTCACCTGCCCGCTTCTGCAGTTGCAGGGCAAGGTGGACAAGAATCCCAAGACCGCGGCCATCATCTTGGCCGGCGGCACCGGCGAGCGCTTCGGCAAGGAGGGGGGCAAGCAGCTGGTGGAAATTGCCGGCAAGCCCATTCTCACCTGGTCGGCCGAGGCCTTCGACGCCGTGGGCGATGTGGGCCTCATCGTCATCGTGTGCCCCGAGGAGCGCATGCGCGAGTACCTGGCCCGGGCCATCGACCCGTTCCCTTTCGTCACTCCGGTGGTGCTGGCGCCCGCGGGCTCCATCCGCCAGGAATCGGCCTTCTCGGGCTTGGAAATGGTGGGGGAGGAATACGAGTACGTGGTGCTGCACGATGGCGCCCGCCCGCTCGTGTCGCCGGAGCTCATCGAGCACACCATCAACACGGTGAAGGGCAACTTCGATGCCGACGGTGCCGTGGTGGCCCATCCGGCCGTGGACACCCTGAAGGTGGTGGAGGACGGCGTCATCATGGGCACGCCCGACCGCTCGGTGTTCTGGAACGCCCAGACGCCCCAGGTGTTTCGCGCGGGCATCTACCGCCGAGCCCATGCGAGCGCGCTTTCCGACGGCTTCGTGGGCACCGACGACTCGTCGCTCATCGAGCGCTTGGGCGGCCGGGTGCTCGTGGTGGAGGGCAAGCGCGACAATATCAAGCTCACCGTGCCCGAGGACTACGTGCTTTTGGCCAGCGCCGTGCGCACCATGCTTTTGAACTCCGAGCATCGATAAGGGACTGCAAAAATGGACATTCGCAATCTGCGCACGGGGCTGGGGATGGACGTGCATGCCTTTGCCGAGGGGCGCAAGCTCATCTTGGGCGGGGTGGATATTCCCCATTACCAGGGTCTTGACGGGCACTCCGATGCCGATGTGCTGGCCCATGCCATCTCCGACGCGCTGCTGGGTGCGGTGCGCGGGGGCGACATCGGTAAGCTCTTCCCCGACACCGACCCGGCCTACAAAGGTGCCGATTCGCTGAAGCTTTTGGCCGAGGTGGCCCGCTTCGTGCGCGAGCGGGGCTTTCAGATCATCGATGTGGACAGCGTCATCGCCGCCCAAGCGCCGAAGCTCTCCCCCTATCGCGAGGCCATGCGCGAGAACCTGGCCGCCGCCATGGGCCTTCCCGTGGAGAACGTAGGCGTGAAGGCCACCACCACCGAGCACTTAGGCCCGGAGGGCCGCGAGGAGGGCATCACCGCCTACGCCACCTGCCTGGTGTACCGAGAGGGGTAGGGGCGGCTTTCCCGAGCACCTGGCAGCCCCGTTTGCACGCGAATGCGACAGTCGTGCGGCAACCGTGCGGTTTGGGTGCGGTTCCGATGCGACTGCAATGCGGCAGCGGGACGGTTCGGGTGCGGTTCTCAGCGGGACACTCTGGCGACGAAACTGCGGTTTTGAGATGCTAGGCTCTCCTTCTCAACGGTCGAAACAGAAGGAAGTGTGTCATGAGGAGCCAAAATCTTGCGTTCTCGGATCGATGGATGTTTAACCGCGTAATGTGCGAGGAAGACGTATGTCGCCGTGTGCTGAGGGCCATACTCGGGTTCGATATAGGCCGTATCGAATATCTCAACGCCGAGCAGGCAATAGAGCCGGCGGCAGCCAGTCGGGGCGTGCGTATGGACGTGTTCGCGCGAGAGGGCGGCAAGGTCTACGATATCGAGATGCAAGTTGAGAGGGAGCCCTCGCTTGGCCGGCGCATGCGCTACTACCAGGCGGTTATCGATGCCGGGGAGCTCGAGCCGGGATGTGGTTTCAATATGCTTCCCGAGAGCTTCGTCGTATTCGTCTGCTGCTACGATCCGTACGGGGCCGGCGCGCCTGTGTACCGTATCGAGCGGACCTGCCTTGAGAGGCCGCGAGCGGAGATAGGGGACGATTCGCACTGGCTCGCGCTCAACGCCCACGCGTGGGAGGCGGAGACGCGCTCCGATTTGCGCGACATGCTACACTACGTTCAAACAGGGAAGGCCGATGGGGCGCTGTCTCGCGACATCGACTCCCTCGTTCTTACGTACAACCAGGACCGTGAGTGGGTGAATCGCGTGCTTACGTACGAACAGGATACCGAGATTCGCTGTCAGCGGGCGAGGGCCGAGGGCATCGAGCAGGGAATTGAGCAGGGCGAGGCGCGCCTCCTCGCCCTGGCGCAGCGCCTGTCTGCCGCTGGTCGGCTCGACGATCTTCTTCGCGCTGCCGACGATAGCGCCTACCGCGATGCCCTGTTCGAGGAATTCGAACTCTAGGCCCTCGGCGCGGGCCATTTGACGCGCATCTCGGAAAAATTTTCCCACAACCGCACATTTCCGCCGCCTTGTGCGTATTACCCTTGAAGGGCCTTTCGCGCAGGTCGTCTCCTTCCCGATCGCTAGCACGGGAAGGGTGGCGCTCCTGCAGACGGACAAGAGGGAAGTGACGTGGACAACCGCCAGTTCAGAGCTATCGTGGACGCTTATGCCGACATGGTGTACCGCATCGCGCTCAACCAGACGCGGCGGGGCGCCGATGCCGACGACGTCGTGCAGGCGGTGTTCCTGAAGCTGTACGAGAAGCCGCCGGTGTGGCTCGGACGTGCTTCGGCCGCCGAGCAAGCCGATGGCGGCCGGTCTCTGCGCAGCAGCCGTTCCGCTGCCCCTAACGCGGCAACCGACGAACGCTTGCGGGCGTGGCTCATCCGCGTGACGGTGAACGAGTGCCGCAATCTCTGGCGCACGCTGTGGCACCGTCGCGTGGAGCTGCGCGAGGTGAGCGACGCCGATACGCCGCCCTATGAGGAGCCGGCGTTCTCGGAGTCTGCCCACGAGCGGCTCTATGCAGCTCTCGGCGAGCTTCCCGAGAAGTGCCGCATCGTGGTGCACCTGTTCTACTTCGAGGATATGGGCACCCGCGAGATAGCCGCGGTGCTCGGCATTAAGGAGCCCACGGTGCGCACCCGTCTTGTCCGTGCGCGGAAACTACTCAAGCAAACGTTGAAGGAGGCATGGGACGATGAACAATGCCAACCGGTACAAAGCCATGATGGGCGAGGTCCATGCCTCTGCTGACCTCATCGGAAAGGTAAAGGGCATTCCTATGGAGAAGACGAAGAAGCGCGGTGTAGCGCTGCGATTGGCCACGGCGACCTGTGCCGGTCTGCTCGGTGTGTTCGTGGTGACGAACGGCGTGTGCTACGCCGCTACGGGCGAGACCTGGGTGGAGAAGGCCACCGTGTGGGTGAACGGCGAGCCGGTGGAAATGGACGTGCAGATGCGCCAGGAGGGCGATGTCACCATGGGCACCGTCGAGTACACGGTGGAGGACGCCGTTGGCGAAGGGGGCGACATCGCCATGACCATGAGCGCCGAAGACGGCGATTTCTCGAACATGGCCTACGAGATCAAGGACTACACCGCTGAGGGCACCGATGCGGCTGACGGCGCGGCCGAGGGCATGGTGCTGGAATCCGACGACGGCCACGTGCTCCTGGTGCCCGGTGACGGCTCCCAGGCGGAGCCCATCGACATCACCGACCAGATCAAGGCCCAGGGCAGCGCGACCGGCACCTTCGAGATGGACGGCGCCACCTACGTCTACCAGGTGAGCGGCGAGCCGGGCAACTGGCACGCGAGCGTTCAGGCGGAGGCCGATGCGCTCGGCACCTCCGCCGAGGCGTCCCCCGCCGCGAGCGTGGAGGCCCAGTAGAGTTCGGCGCCCGACGGCATGGGTCGGCTATAATCTCCCGCACCTGGATCATCGGGTGCGGGAGATTTTCATGGGGTCGTAAGCCCCAAGCGGGGAAGGGAGAAACACCATGGCGAAGCGGGCCGAACGGGTCTTCAATCACGCGGTGGTGCGCCTGCGCGAGGGACAGAGCGCGCTCGATACCCTGCATGAGCAGCGCGAAGAGCTTGCGAGCCAAATGCTCGCGCGCCTTGCCGGCAGCGACGAGTTCTCCGCTATGCTGGAGCGCAACTTTGCTCCCTACCGGCGGCTTATGACCTACTACGAATGCGCCATGATGGAGGTGGAGACGAAGTTCCGCGTGCTGGACGCCGAGTTCGGCCTGCAGCACGATCGCAATCCCATCGAGTCCATCAAGTCGCGCTTGAAGAGCACCGACAGCCTGGCGAAGAAGCTCGTGCGCAAGGGGTTCCCCATGTCGGTGGACTCCATCGAGCAGAACATCTTCGACGTGGCTGGCGTGCGTGTGGTGTGCACCTTCCCCGAGGATATGTTTGCCCTGGCCGAATCGCTGTTGGCCCAGGATGACGTGGTGCTCATCGAGCGTCGCGACTACGTGGCCGCTCCGAAGCCGAGCGGGTACCGCAGTCTTCACCTCATCATAGAGGTGCCTATCTTCCTAGAGCATGAGAAGCGTTGCGTGAAAGTGGAGGTGCAGCTGCGCACCATCTCCATGAACTTCTGGGCCTCGCTGGAGCACCAGCTGCGCTACAAGAAGGATCTGTCCGAGGAAGAGGCCGCCGCCGTGGCCGCGGAGCTGGCCGACTTGGCCGACGCTGCCGCCGATTTGGACGCCCGCATGCAGGCCCTGCGCAACTACCTCGACGACGGGGAGAAGTAGTTCCTTTCCGGCCCTGCGCCTGTGGCGGTGTTGGGGTTGCGCTACAATGCTCCTATTAGCTAGTTCGCTTAAGGAGCTCATTCATGATTAAGCTGTACGATACGCGCCTGCGCCAGAAAGTGGATTTCGAGCCGGTAAAGCCGGGGAAGGTGGCCATGTACGTGTGCGGCCCCACGGTGTACAACCGCATCCACATCGGCAATGCGCGCACCTTCATCTCCTTCGACATGATCCGCCGCTACCTCAGCTGGCGCGGCTTCGAGGTCACCTTTGTGCAGAACGTGACCGACGTGGACGACAAGATCATCAAGCGCGCCGGCGAGGAGGACCGCACCGCCGCCGAGGTGGCCGAGGAGTACACGCGCCTGTTCATCGAGGATATGCGGGCCGCCGGCGTACAGGACCCCGACATTCGCCCCAAGGCCACCGAAGAGATCGATACCATGATCGCGCTCATCGAGCGCCTCATCGAGCGCGGACATGCCTATGCGGCCGAGGGCGACGTGTACTTCGATGTGCGCTCCTACCCGGGTTACGGGCAGCTTTCGGGCCGCGACGTGGACGAGGCGGAAAGCGGTCACCGCGAGCTGCGAGCCGACGGCCAGGGCCTGGAAGACCGCAAGCGCGACGAGCTGGACTTCGCCCTGTGGAAGGCGGCCAAGCCCGGCGAGCCGGCCTGGCCCTCTCCCTGGGGCGCGGGTCGCCCCGGTTGGCACATCGAGTGCTCGGCCATGTCCGAGAAGTACCTGGGACTGCCCTTCGACATTCACGGCGGCGGGGCCGATCTGGTGTTCCCGCACCACGAGAACGAGCGCGCTCAGTCCGAGTGCGCCTGCGACAGCACCTTTGCCAACTACTGGATGCACTCCGGCATGCTGCAGATCGCCAACGCCGAGACCGGCGAGACCGAGAAGATGTCGAAGTCGCTGAACAACTTCCTGCTGCTGCACGAGGTGCTGGAGCAGGTGCGCCCGGCGGCTCTGCGCATGCTCATGCTGCAGAGCCACTACCGCAGCCCGCTTGTGTTCGGCGAGCAGCGCGTGAACGAGGCCGACGCGGCCCTCACGCGCATCGAGAACGCCGTGCGCGCCCTCGACTGGCTGCTGGAAACGGGCACGCCCCGCGGCGAGGCGGCTCTGGCCCCGGAAACCGCCGAGGGCGAGCTTGCGGCCGTGCTGGATGCGGCGGCGCTGACCGATCGCGTGGCCGTGCTGCGGGCCAACTTCACCGAGGCCATGGACGACGACTTCAACGCCCCGGCGGCCCTGGGTGAGATCTTCTCCTTCGTGAGCGATGTGAACGCCCTTGTGGCCGATGCGACCGTGCTGGCGGCCGAGGAGGCTGCGGCCGGCCGCGCCGCCCGGGATGCCATCGTCGAGCTCATGGACGTGCTCGGCATCGACGTGGCCGCCGCCGAGGCGGGGGCGGCCTATCCCGTGGAGGTGGTGGCCCTGGCCGCCGACCTGGCCGGCTACGAAGGCGACGACCCCGAGATCGCCGTGGCCCATCTGCTCGAGGCCCGCGCCACCGCCCGTGCCGAGAAGAGGTGGGCCGTGGCCGACGGCGTGCGCGACGGCCTGGCCGCCCTCGGCTTCACCATCGAGGACACCCCCCAGGGCGCCCGCGTGAGCTACGAGGGGTAGGACATCGCGAAAGAGCCCCTTCCGAAAACGGGTCAACGGCGTAGAGTAGGTGTTGATCTTGGAAAACGGCGGAAGGAGCATGATGGAGCCGATTATCCAACTGGATCGGGCAACGAAGGACTACGGGGGAGGACGCGGGGTGTTCGACCTGTCCTTCGCCGTGGGCCGCGGGGAGGTCGTGGGTTTCCTCGGCGCGAACGGGGCGGGGAAGTCCGTCACCATGCGCCTGCTCATGGGATTCGTGCGGCCCGGCGCGGGGCGCGTGGCCATTGCCGGGCGCGATTGCTTCGCCGATCGGGCGGCCATTCAGCGCGAGGTGGGCTACCTACCCGGCGAGCTGGCCCTGCCGGGCGACATGACCGGCCGCTCCTTTTTGGCCTTCGTGGCGGGCATGCGGGGCACCGCGCTGCCTTGCCGCGCCAACGCGCTCATCGACTACTTCGAGCTGGACCCGTCGGCCAAGCTGCGGGCCATGTCGAAGGGCACGCGGCAGAAGGTGGGCATCGTGGCGGCGTTCATGCACGGGCCGGCGGTGCTGCTGCTCGACGAGCCCACGAGCGGCCTCGACCTGCTCATGCAGCGCCGCTTCGTGGAGCTGGTGCGGGCCGAGAAGCGCCGGGGCGCCACCATCCTGCTGTCGTCGCACGTGCTCGGCGAGGTGGAGGGCACCTGCGATCGGGCGCTGTTCGTGCGCTCGGGGCGCCTGACGTCCGAGGCCTGCGCGGCTGATCTCACCCTGGATGCCACCTTGGAGCACCTGTACGGCGCCGAGGCGCTGCGCCGCCGCTGGGGCGATGCCGCGGAAGGGCGCGCCGCCGGGAATCGCTCCGCCGCGCCGTCTGACTCCGTCGACCTGGGGCGTTCCCCAGCCTCGTCGGAGAGAGGGGGTGTCCGATGAGCGCGACGTTGTTCAAGCGTAGCCTGCGCAGCGCGGCGGCCGTGATGGCGGCCATCGTGGTCGTGCTCGCGTTCTACATCGCCATGGTGGCGTATCTGTACGACCCCGAGGTGAGCGAGAGCATCCAGCTCATGCAGGCGGCCATGCCCGAGCTCTTCGAGGCCTTCGGCATGGCGAACCCCTCCGCGACGCTGCTCGACTTCCTGCTGAACTACCTGTACGGCTTCTTGTTCACCGGCACCCTCGTGCTCATGGCGGCCTACCTGGCCCAGCGCCTCGTGGTGGGGCCGGTGCGCGACGGGTCGCTCGCGTGGCTGCTCGCCGCGCCCCGCTCGCGGCTGTCCCTCGCGCTCACCTTCGTGGCGGTGGAAGTGGCGGCGGTGGCCATTGTCGTGGGCCTGTCGTGGGGCGCGGAAGTGATTGCCTGCGAGGCGCTGTTCCCCGGAGAGTTGGATGGCGCGGCCCTCGCCCGGGCCAATGCGGGGCTGGTGGCTCTCGGCCTGTTCGTGGCCGCTCTCTGCTTCGCCTCGGCCTGCTGCTTCCAGCATACGGGCCTGGCGCTGTGGGGCGGTGCCGGGGCGTGTGCGGTGTTCCTGCTCATGGGCACGGCCGGCGCGGTGGGGAAGGGCCTCGCGTGGGTTGCCGACCTCTCGCCGCTGGCGCTCTACGACGCCTACGGCCTGGCGGCGGCCGATGGGGGAGCCATCGCCGGCGCCGTCGTCCTCGGTGTGGTCGCCGCGGCCCTGTTCGCCCTAGGCGTCGCCCGCTTCTGCCGCCGCGATTTCAGCCTATAGGGAGTTGCAGCCGCACCCGTAGGGGCGACCTCCGCATCCGTAGGGGCGACCTCCTGGTCGCCCTCGTCCCCGAAGCTCGCCGAGCTATCGCGAAGCGCCGGCAATCCCGGGCCCACGGGCGAGCGGGAGCTCGCCCCTACGAAGTGTGCTTCCGGTCCCCACCTCTTCCATCCAGATATTCCGGCTTGTAGGCCCAGTGGCGCATGATGGCGCACCACTGGTGGTAGGCGGCCTGGAAAGCGGCCACGTCGATGGGCTCGCGGCTGGAGAGGTGCTGGTGCAAATAGCCGTCGCCCATCATGATGAGCATGTCCAGCACCTCGCGCGGGTCCACCCCGTCGCGGAACCGTGTGAAGTCCACGTTCGCCATGAACTGGTCGTACAAGATGTCCACCTGCCGGGTCATCCACTTCGCCACCGTTTCGCGAATATCCCGGTGATCGGCGTAGAAGGCCCGCAGCGAGAACTCGAAGACCCAGGGCCACCGCCCCATGAGGGCCAGCTTCTGCGCCCCGGCGTACTCCAGCAGGTCGAAGAAGTCGTCGATGGCGCGGAACTCGTCGTCCACCACCCAGTCCACGGCCCGCTCCATCAGGTAATCCAGGGTGCGCACATACAGGGAGCTCTTGTTGCGGAAGTAGAAGAACAGAAGCCCTTTGGACATGCCGGCCCGTCGCGCGATCTCCTCGGTGGAGGCCCCTTTGTAGTCGTGGCGGCCGAAGCCCTCGATGGACGCCCGCATGATGGTTTCCTGCCGCTCGACTGGCAGTGCGTCGAAGTCGCCGTGCCGGTCACCTTCGATTGCGTTTCGGGCCATGGTCGCCTCCTTCTTGCGTCTTACGGTGCGGGCATGCGCCGTAGTGCGGGCTGTGCCCGCGTAATCAACAGGTACTGACGGGGCGCCTTGTTTGAGATGCAGGCGCAGCCTGCGCTACGAGAGAGACCGTATCCGCCTCGCGCCCGCGGGGGTTTTCTTGCTTGACCCGCCGGTCAACCTCTGCCCATTCTATCCCGTTGACCCGTTTTGCGAAGGGGTTTGCGGCTATCTTCTATAATGGGAGCCTCTGTTTTTCCGTGACGAAGCGAGGTTCCCGTGTCTGCCCAATATCCGTTGCCGCCCATTCCGATGGAACTGCTGGCGCCTGCCGGTGGGATGGAGCAGCTGCGGGCCGCGGTGGCCTTCGGGGCCGATGCGGTGTACCTGGCGGCCGATAGGTTCGGCATGCGGGCCCGGGCGGCGAACTTCGCCCTGGACGAGATTCCCGCAGCGGTGGCCTATGCCCATGAGCACGGTGTGAAGGTGCACGTCACCTGCAATATCCTCATGCATCCGGACGACATCGACGGCTTGCCGGCGTTCTTTCGTGCCCTGGATGCGGCCGGGGTGGACGCCTTCATCATCGGGGACTTGGGCGCCTTCGCCATCGCGGGGGAAGTGGCGCCGCGGGTGGAGCGCCACGTGAGCACCCAGGCCTCGGTGGCCAACGGCGCGGCGGCCCGGGTGTGGCACAGCCTGGGGGCGAGCCGCGTGGTGTGCGCCCGCGAGATGAGCTTGGCCGACATCGCCCGCTTGCGCCAAGATGCGCCGCCCGAGCTGGAGATCGAGGCCTTCGCCCACGGTGCCATGTGCATGGCCGTGTCGGGCCGCTGCCTCATCAGCAGCTACCTCACGGGCCGATCCGGCAACAAGGGCCACTGCACCCAGCCCTGCCGTTGGAGCTACTCGCTGGGCACGGCGGGTACGGGCGTTCTGGCGGCGGAAAATGCCGGTGCGGGACCGGTTTCGGAGAACCTGCATCCTGTGTCAGAATTCCTGCTGGAGGAGGAGAAGCGTCCCGGCGAGTTCTTCCCCATAGAAGAGGACGGGCGCGGCACCTTCATCATGAACGCGAAGGACCTGAACATGCTCGCCCACCTGCGGGCTCTGGCCGATGCGGGTGTGAATTCCATCAAAATCGAGGGGCGCAACAAGAAGGCCTTCTACGTGGCCACGGTGGTGGGGGCCTACCGCCGTGTGCTCGATGGCGAGCCGTCCGAGGCCGTGGCCGCCGAGCTTGCGGCCGTGTCCCACCGCCCCTACGGCACGGGCTTCTACTTCGACGAGGCCAAGCAGGCCTGCGCCTATGACGGCTACGAGCAGGAGACCATGCACGTGGCCGATGTGGTGGCCTGTGCGCCTGCTTGCGGGGAAGGGTCGGGGGCGGTTGCGGGCCAAGGGTCGCGCCCGCGCCACCTGGCAGAGGAGGGCGCCCGTTACCTGTACGTCCTCTGCCGCAACCGGTTCGCGGAACGCGACGAGCTGGAAATCCTCGCGCCCCATGAGCCGACGCGCGCTGTGGCCGTGCGCGACCTCTGCTGGCTTTCTACCTTCGGTCCCGACAACCACGACGAGGATGCCCCCTCCACGGTGGAAGAGGCCCTCGCCCGCGCCACCGCCGCCGACTGGGAGCCGGCCGCTGCGGCCAACCGGTCCTGCAATCTGTATCGGATCGCGGTGGACGGCCCCGTGCCCCCCGGTTCCTTCCTGCGCAAGCGCACTTTCCGCCGTTCTGCCCGCCACGGGGCCTAAGCCCCTCGCTCCGCGCTGTTACGGCGCGGCCGCCTCGCGGGGGCGAAGGGGGGTGTGCCCCGCGCGTTCGCGCCCTCTTGCGGAGAGGTTCGACATCGCGCAGGGGTGCCGCTGGGGCGCAGAAACTTTCCCGCCCCGCCGGAAGCGACCGCCCCGCCGTGCTAGGATGCTCCCAAGAGCAACGAGAGAGGGGTGCGGCCGTGATTACCGTCGGCGACGTCATGAATATGAGGGCCTTCGATCGCATTTGGCTTGCGGCGCCCTGCGAGGGGGCCGCATCCCGCGAGGTGGTGGGCGTGGGCACCCTGGACCACGAGCCTTTCACGGGCAGCTACGACCTTTTCGAGCGCGGCGAGTTCATCTTCACCACGCTCGGTTTCGCCGCCATGCATCCCGATCTGGCCGAGGAGGCGCTGCTGGCGCTCATCGAGCGCGATGTGGCCGCCGTCGCCGTGAAGCCCGTGGCGTTGAAGGCTCTCCCCGAGAAGGTGGTCGCCGCCTCCGCCGAGCGCGGCGTGCCCGTGTTCTTCTACGAGGGCCGCTACATGGAGCGCGTCATTGCCGACCTCATGAATGCCCTTGACGACGATGCGGCCGAGTGGGAGCGCAACCACCTCATCGACCTTATGCTGGCTCCTTCCGATGAGCAGGCCGTGCGCTCTACCTTCTTCACCATCGCCGGGGTGACGGGGGCCACTATTCAGTGCCTGGCCATCCAGGCGGTCACCGAGGACGATGCCTCGCTGCGGGCCCTGCAGAAGGTGGTGGAAGGGGTGCTCGCTGCCTACGGGGATCGCTGGAGCGATGTGGAGCGCACGTTCGTGTGCCGCTACCGCGCCATGATCCTGGGCTTTGTCTCCTTTAAGCGCCCGCCGCTGAAGGCCATCGCCATTTCCGATGCCGACCTGGCGAAGTGCATCGCCACGGCCGGCCCCCTCGTGTGCGGCATCAGCCAGGAGGTGAGCCTCGGCGAGGGCGATCTGGCCCTGCGCCAGGCCATGGCCGCCCTGCGCACCGCTCACGTCGAGGGCGGCATCGTGCGCTGGACTACCCTGCGCTTCGACGCCTTCCGCGCCGCTGCCCGCACTGACCGGCTCTATGCCCGCTCGGCCGATCTCATGCGCTCGCTGCTGTTCGACTACGATGCCGAGCACGACAGCGATTTGGGTGTCACCGCCCAGGCCTTTGCCGCTGCCTGCGGCGAGGTGAGCCGCACGGCCGAGGCGCTCTTCCAGCATCCCAATACCGTGCGCTACCGCCTGAAGAAGATCAAGGAGGTCCTGGCTGTCCAAGACCTTACTGACCGCGAGCTGGCGGCTCTCCTGCAGCTGGTGTACCTGGCCTGAGTGCGGGCCCGCGTCGGGGAGGGAGCGGGCGCCCGCCCGCGCCTGCCCGCTCCCGCGCCGTCCCTGCGCCCCGCTGCTCGCGCCCCGCGATACCGCCGCGAGCCCCTCGGCTTGTGCCCCGCTGCCCAGATCATTGCCGGCGCCCGTTGTGCATCTGCACAATCAGCTGCCCGGCGGTTCGTCCGATCGACTAAACGATGACCCTCATCCTGCCCCTAAACTAGGCGGCGTCGAAAGGAGAACTACCATGAAACTCTTCAATGATCAGGCCACTTCCGCCATTGCCAACCTTGATGCCGCCGACGCCGCCTATTGCGCCAAGTTGGAGCAGCGCTTCGCGCATATGGGCATCAGCTCAAAAGTCGCCTCCGACGCTGTGTGTTCCCTCGTGGAGGCCGACGCCGTGCCCCAGGTCGGCATCTGGGCCGCCCTGCCCAACGCCTTCAAGGGCCTCTTCCCTCAGAAGTCCGCAACGTCCGTTGCCGCTTCCGATACGTTCGCTCCCGCTCAAGAGGCGCTTGCCTAGGCGTGCCGGCCTGGGGTCTCGCCGCCGGAGATTTCCCCGAACGTAAACGACCCCGCCGAATATCGACGGGGTCGTTGCATGAACGGGGGGGGGTGCGGCAGCGCCGAGGCTAGTCCTCCACCTCCACCAGCTCGATGTCGAAGTTCAGGTCCTTGCCCGCCAGCTCGTGGTTCATGTCGAAGGTGACGATACCGTCCTCGATGGACTCCACGAACACGGGGAAGGGCTGGCCGCCCGGGCCCATCATGTACACGGTCTGGCCCACCGGCAGCTGGTCGGCGTTGGGAATCTGGTCCGCCGGCACCTTCTGCACCATCTCATCGTTGCGCTCGCCATAGGCCTCGGCGGCCGGGATGTGCACGGTCTTCTTCTCGCCCACGGCCATATCCTCCACGGCGGCGTCGAAGCCGGGGATCATCTGGCCGGCCATGCAGGTGAACTCGATGGGCTCGCCGCGGTCCACGGACGAATCGAACTTCGTGCCGTCATCCAGCGTGCCGGTGTAGTGCACCTTGACCTTCTTGCCTTTGTTGCTCATAGGTGAGCTCCTTTCCAAAAGATGTGCGCTCTAGTCTAACGGAAGGGAAGGATGCGCGGCGAGCGGGGCGACAACCTGCTCCAAGTTGTCACAAACTGGAGAATGCGCCACGGCGATTGTGCATATCTCGTCTTTTTAGACAAATCGGAAAACCTATACCTACCTGCGGAAATACCAGATATCCCCAGTTCAAAGCCTTGCTTAAAAAGGCGAGTTATGTACAAATTGCGTGGCGGCAAGTGGTGCGAACCTCCGCATTTCCCTCCCCAGGGCGGTGCAGAGGGAGTATGATGAAACAACAAGTGAAACGCTCGCAATTTATGCGTGTGCACAAGGAACGGAGTCGCTATGACCTATCGTGCGGGAGTTGTGGGAGCGGCCGGGTTCGCCGGCATCGAGTTGGTGCGCATTCTGACGCGCCATCCCGAGTTCGAATTGGCAGCCGCTACCTCCGATGCCCTGGCCGGCACCCCCATCGCTCAGGTATACCCCGCCTTTACCGGCGTGACCGATCTGGCATTCTCCACCCACGAGGGCACCGACCTGGGTGCTTGCGACGTGGTGTTTCTGGCCGTGCCCCACAAGGCGGCCATGGGAATGGCCCCGGCGCTTATCGCCGTCGGCGTCACCGTTATCGACCTGTCGGCCGACTTCCGCCTGAAGGATCCGGCCGTCTACGAGCAGTGGTACGCACCCCATACCGCCCCCGACCTTCTGGCCCAGGCCGCCTTCGGCCTGCCCGAGCTCACCGGCGACGAGCTGGCGGCTGCGGCTGAGCGCCGCGCGGCCGGCGAGGCGGTGCTCGTGGGCTGCGCTGGCTGCTACCCCACGGCCACGTCCCTGGCCGCCGCCCCCGCTATCTGCGCGGGGCTCGTGGACGGCGCGGCGCCCGTGGTGGCCGATGCCGTCTCCGGCGTGACGGGCGCGGGTAAGAAGGCCACTGAGCGCACGCACTTCTGCTTCGCCAACGAGAACGTGGAGGCCTACGGCGTGGGCACCCACCGCCACACCCCCGAGATCGAGCAGATCTTGGGGTTGCAGGGCCGCCTCGTGTTCACCCCGCACCTGGCCCCGCTGAACCGCGGCCTCTTGTCCACGGTGACGCTGCCGCTGGCGCCGGGCGCCGCCCCGGCCACCGAAGAGCTCGTGGCCCTCTACCGCGACTTCTACGCGGAAAGCCCGCTCGTGTCCGTTATGGATGCCGGCGTGCAGCCCCGCACCGCCTCGGTGGCTGGCACCTGCCGCGCCCAGGTGGGCGTGGCCGTGCACCCTGCGGGCCTGATCGTAGCCACGGGCGCCATCGACAACCTGGGCAAGGGCGCCGCCGGCCAGGGCGTGCAGTGCGCCAACATCGTGTTCGGCCTGCCCGAGACTTGCGGTTTAGAAGAGATCGCCAACCCCGTGTAGCAGCAAGAGAAGCCGTCGGTCGCCCGAAGGTGCGGCCGGGTGCGGCGTCCCGCAGAAAGGAAGGGGAGCAACCCATGACCGATTCCGTGAAGCTGGTGTTCAATCCCGCCGGTAGCCCCGCCAGCGCCCGCGGCTTTTCCGCCATCGGCGTGCATGCGGGCTTCAGGCCCGATCCCGAGCGGCTCGACATGGCCCTCGTGGTGGCCGACGAGCCCTGTGCTGCGGCGGCCACCTTCACCACCAACGTGTTCTGTGCCGCTCCGGTGCGCGTGTCCCGCGAGCACTTGGACGAGGGGGCGCCCGGCCAGCCCGCCTACGGCTGCGCCCGCGCCGTCGTGATCAACTCCGGCATCGCGAACGCCGCCACGGGCGAGCGCGGCTTGGAAGCGGCCCGCGAGACCTGCGAGTTGGTGGGGGAGGCCGTGGGCTGCCCCGCTGCCGAGGTGCTCGTGGCCTCCACGGGCGTCATCGGCCAGCACCTGCGCCTGGAGCCCTTCGCCACCGGCGTGCCAGCGGCCCTGGCGGCCCTGGCCGCGGCTGACGGGCCCGAGGCGCGCGCGGACCAGGGCCTTGCGGCGGCTCGGGCCATCATGACCACCGACACACGCCCCAAGCACGGCGCCGTCGCCTTTTCGGGCGACGGTATCGGCTACCCCGGCGCCACATTCACCGTGGGAGCCATGGCCAAGGGAGCCGGCATGATCATGCCGAACATGGCTACCATGATCGCCGTCATCACCACCGATGCGCCCCTCACCCCGCCCGACCTGTCGGCGGCCCTCACGGCCTCGGTGAACCGCAGCTTCAACAAGGTCACCGTTGATTCCGACACTTCCACTAACGACACCTGCTTCGCCCTCGCCTCGGGCGCGGCGGCGCCAGGCGGCCCGACTTTCACTCCGGGCACCCCGGCCTTCGCCGCCTTCCAAGAGGCCCTCGACGAGCTCGCCTGCACCCTCGCTCGCGCCATGGCCGCCGACGGCGAGGGAGCCACGCGCCTCATCACCGTCACGGTGCGCGGGGCCGCCACCGCTGATGACGCCGACGCCGCGGCCCGCACGGTGGCCAACTCGCCGCTCGTGAAGACGGCCGTGTACGGCCACGATGCCAACTGGGGCCGCGTTGCCGCCGCCCTCGGACGTTCGGGGGCCCGCTTCAGCCAGGAGGACGTGGATATCGATATACTGGGGCTGCCCGTATGCCGCGCCGGCCTCGTGGTCGACTTCGACGAGGATGAGGCGCTGCGCCGCTTCGAGGAGCCGGAGGTGGCCATTGAAGTGGACCTGCATGCGGGGGAGGAGTCCACGACCATGTGGACCTGCGACTTCTCCCACGAGTACGTGACGATCAACGGAGACTACCGCTCATGAAGTACGCAAGCGATGTTCGTGCCGACGGTCCTTCCAGCACTGCCGGCGAAATTCTCTACGAGGCCATGCCCTGGATCAAGCAGGTCACGGGCAAGACTATCGTCATCAAGTACGGCGGCTCGGCCATGGAGAACCCGGAGCTTGCCGCCGAAGTTATGGCCGACATCGTGTTGTTGAAGATCATCGGCATCAACCCGGTGCTCGTGCACGGCGGCGGCAAGGCCATCAATCGCGTGTTCGACAAGTTCGACATTCCCGTGGAGTTCGTCGACGGCCAGCGCGTCACCACCGATCAGGCCATGGGGCTTGTGCGCATGGTGCTCACCGGCGAGGTGAACCAGCAGCTCGTGGAGGCCATGAACGCCCACGGCAACATGGGTGTGGGCGTATCGGGCACCGATGCCGGCGTCATCGTGGCCGAGCAGGCCAACCCGGCTCTTGGCCGCGTGGGGAAGATCACCCGCATCAACACGCCCCTCATCGAGGACTTGGTGGCCGACGACTACATTCCCATCATCGCCTCCATCGCCATCGGCGAGGATGGCGGCTGCTACAACGTGAACGCCGACATCGCCGCCGGGCACATCGCCGCGGCCATCGGCGCCCACAAGATCATCTTCCTCACCGATGTGGACGGCCTGTACGAGAACTACCCCGACCCGGCGTCTCTCATCGCCGAGATGACGCTTGGCGAGGCCGAGGCCATGATTCGCGGCGACAAGCTGGCCTCGGGCATGATCCCCAAGCTCGCCAGCTGCGTGCGCGCCCTGGAGTCGGGGGTGAACGGCGCCCACATCATCAACGGCACGGTGCCCCATGCGCTCTTGCTCGAGCTGCTCACCGACTCCGGCATGGGCACCATGGTCACCGGCCTGGCATCCGCCCAGTTCCTGAACTTGTCGCCGGTGGGCAAGTTCGCTGCCAAGCTCATCGAGAATCGCTAGGAGGACACCCATGACCCTCGCCCGAGAAAAGGCCCTGGAAGCCGAGTACGTGATGGGCACCTTCGCCCGCAAGCCCGTGGAATTCGTGGAAGGCCACGGTATGATGCTCGTGGACGATGCCGGCAAGGAATACTTCGACTTCCTCTCCGGTATCGGCGTGTGCAGCCTCGGCCATTGTCCGCCGGCCATTGTGAAGGCCGTGAGCGACCAGGCTGCCAAGCTCATCCATGTAAGCAACTATTACTACATCGAGCACCGCGGAGAAGTGGCCCAGCTGTTGTCGAACATGCTGAACGCCGAGGTTGGCGTGGAACACCCCGAGGTGTGGAAGACCTTCTTCGCGAACTCCGGTGCCGAGGCCAACGAGTGCGCCATCAAGCTGGCGCGTCTGTACGCCCGCCGTCGCACCGAGGAGGCCGGGAAGGACGCCGAACTGGCGCCCCGCCTCATCGTCACCTTGGCCAAGAGCTTCCACGGCCGCACTCTGGCCACGCTGGCCGCCACGGCCCAGCCGGCCAAGCAGGAGGCCTTCCAGCCGCTGCCCGCCGGTTTCACCGCTACGCCTATCAACGATGTGGAAGCCCTGGAGCAGCTGTTCGCCACCCAGGGCGACCGTATCTGCGCGGTGATGATCGAGTGCATCCAGGGCGAGAGCGGGGTGCATCCCTGCACCGAGGAGTTCATCGGCGCCATCCGCCGGCTTACCGCTGAGCACGGGGCGCTTATGATCTGCGACGAGGTGCAGAGCGGCATTTTCCGCACGGGCGTGCCCTTCGGCTTCCAGAACTTCGACGTGCTGCCCGACATCGTCACTATGGCCAAGGGCATCGCCTCGGGTATCGTGGCCGGCGCCTGTGCAGCCCGCGGCTCCATCGCCGACACCTTCGCCCCGGGCGACCATGGCACCACCTTCGGCGGCTCGAACATCGCCATGGCCGCGGCCCACGCGACGCTTACGACGCTGCTGGCGCCGGGCACGGCGGCCCGTATCCAGGAGGTGGGCGCTTACATGCGCGAGCAGCTCGCCGGCCTGCCCCACGTGCAGGAGGTGCGTGGATACGGCCTTATGAACGGCATCGACCTCACCCACGAGGCGCCGGCCGCTCCCGATGTGGTAGCTGCAGGACTCGAGGCGGGGCTTGTGCTGAACGCCACCGGCCCGCACACGCTGCGCTTCCTGCCGCCGCTCATCTGCACGACCGACGACGTGGATGTGCTCGTGGAGCGTTTGCGCACGCTGCTGTAGAATCTGCACACGGAGCATGCCGCAAGAGGGACGCTGCACAACAGGCAGCGTCCCTCTTCTCTTCTTATTGGCAATTGCGCAGGTGAACAAGGCTATTTTTTGTGCAATTGCACCACTGCTCTGCACAATGATTTTATCACCGTTTCCGAAAAAAATTCCAAATTATGGGTTGACGGCTCAGCGATGAAGGGCATAATACCGCCTAACGCCACGGCCAAGGGGCACCGATCCCCCTAACTCGGATGGCCGGGCGCAATCGAGAGGACGAGCACCCGTGATCAACGGAACCGCACATATCGCGAACGCCGCCGGCACTGCCGCGGCTGTTCTGTGCGCTGCTCCCCTCATCTTCACCACGGCTATCGCCGACCGACGCCGACGTAGCTGCGGTCTGCGACGCCGACGCGCGTAACGCAGACGAACGCGCGGGGAGCCTCTCCCCGCGGTCCGTCTCCTTATCCCGACGGGCCGAAGGCGGGCCGTCCGGGCTCGTGAGAAAGCTGTGGTGTATCTCCCCTCTTCTTGAATCGCGCCTTTGCGAACCGGGCACTCCCGTTTCAGGCTCATGCCCACGCAAGAAAGGTACGATCATGACCAAGAGCAACCATTCCATTTCCGCCCACGAGTCCGCCTCTTCTCTCCACGACGTCCCGCAGCTTTCCGCCGCGCCGGCGCCGGGTGAGAAGGAGCGCGTGGTGCTCGCCTATTCTGGCGGTCTCGATACCTCGGTGTGCATCAAGTGGCTGCAGGAGGAATACAACCTCGACGTCATCGCCGTGGTGGGCGATCTGGGCCAGGAACACGACGGGCTTGAGGCCGTGAAGGCCAAGGCGCTCGCCACCGGCGCCATCGGGTGCGCCGTGGTGGACATGCGCGAGACCTTCGCCAACGAGTACCTCACCTGCGCTCTGGCCGCCAATGCCCTTTACGAGAACAAGTATCCCCTCGTCAGCGCCTTGTCGCGTCCTCTCATCGCCAAGCATCTCGTGGCGGTGGCCCACCAGTTCGGCGCCAAGTACGTCGCCCACGGCTGCACGGGCAAGGGCAACGACCAGGTGCGCTTCGAATCCTCTGTGCTCATGCTGGACCCCGCGCTCACGATCCTCTCGCCGGTACGCGACTGGGATCTGGGCTGCCGGGCCGATGAGATCGCCTGGGCCGCGGCTCACAATGTGCCGGTGAAAGCCACGGCCGAGGCTCCCTATTCCATCGACGACAACCTGTGGGGCCGCGCCATCGAGTGCGGTGTTTTGGAAGACCCCTGGTGCGAGCCGCCGGCGGACATCTACACCATGACCGCCGACCCGGCGTGCGCCCCCGATGCGCCCGCCTACGTGGAGATCGATTTTAAGGAGGGCATCCCCTGCGCTGTGGACGGCAAGGCCATGAGCTTCCTCGGTGTCATCTACGCCCTGAACGAGATCGCCGGGGCCCACGGCTTCGGCCGCATCGACATGGTGGAGAACCGGCTTGTGGGCGTGAAGAGCCGCGAGTGCTACGAGGTGCCCGCGGGCCTTGCCCTCATCAAGGCCCACAAGGCCCTCGAGGACCTCTGTCTGGAGCGGGGCGTGCTGCACCACAAGCTCGCCATCGAGCAGACCTGGGCCGAGCAGGTGTACAACGGCCTGTGGTTCTCGCCGTTGAAGGAAGCGCTCGATGCCTTCCTCGGCCACACCCAGCAGTGCGTGACGGGCACGGTGAAGCTGAAGTTCTTCAAGGGGTCCTGCACCGTGGTAGGTCGCAAGAGCGCCTTCTCGCTGTACGACTTCGGGCTGGCCACCTACGACGCCTCCGATGCCTTCGATCACGCGGCGGCGAAGGGCTTTATCGACATCCACGGCCTGTCCTGCAAGGTGTGGGCGGAAAACCGGCTCGCCAACGATGCCCGTATGCCGTCGTTTGCCGATGTGGACGCCACGAATGCCGCCTACCAGGCCGTGGTGGAAGAGGCCGAGGAGATTTTGGAAGACGCCGGGGCCGTCGTCGCCTAGGGCGCGGGCCGCATTTACCAGCAAGGAGCAATCATGGCACTGTGGTCGGGAAGGTTCACCGAAGGCGCCGACGCCTTCACCCAGCGGTTCGGGGCGTCGCTGCCCGTGGACCAGAAGATGTACGCCCAGGACATCGCGGGCTCGAAGGCCCACGGAGCCATGCTCGCCGCCCAGGGCATCATCGGCGAGGAGGATGCGGCGGCCATTGCCTGCGGCCTCGACGGCATTCTGGCTGACATCGAGGCCGGCGCGCTCGCCTTCGACGTGCAGGAGAGCGAGGACGTGCACATGGCCATCGAGGCGGAGCTGACGGCCCGCATTGGGGACGCGGGCGCACGGCTGCACACGGGCCGTTCGCGCAACGACCAGGTGGCCACCGATATGCGCCTGTACGCCAAGCAGCGCGCGACCGACCTCATGGCCGCGAACGTGGCGTTGCGCGAGGCGCTCATCGCCCAGGCCGAGGAGCACTTCGACGTCATCCTGCCGGGCTACACCCACCTGCAGCACGCCCAGCCGGTGCTCTTCTCACACCACCTGCTCGCCTACGTGTGGATGCTCACCCGCGACTTCGAGCGCCTGGCCGCCGCGCGGGCCGCAGCCGATAGGAGCCCCCTCGGCGCAGCGGCGCTCGCCGGCACCACCTACCCGCTCGACCGGCACGCCACAGCAGCCGCCCTCGGCTTCGCGGCTCCTATTCCCAACTCGCTCGATGCGGTGTCCGACCGCGACTTCCTGCTCGACCTCATCTACGCCTGCAGCGTGTCGTGTTTGCACCTGTCGCGTCTGTGCGAGGAGATCATCCTCTGGTCCACCGCCGAGTTCGGCTTCATCACGCTGTCCGATGCCTACTCGACGGGCTCCTCCATCATGCCCCAGAAGAAGAACCCGGACTTCGCCGAGCTTATTCGCGGCAAATCGGGCCGGGTTGTGGGCGATCTTATGGCCCTCATGATGACGCTGAAGTCGCTGCCGCTGGCCTACAACAAGGACCTGCAGGAGGACAAGGAAGGGGCCATGGACGCCGCCGACACCCTGGAGGACTGCTACGTGTGCGCCGCCGGGATGATTGCCACCATGACCGTGCATCCCGAGGCTATGATGGCCCAGGCGCAGAAGGGCTATCTGGCGGCGACCGATGTGGCCGACTATCTGGCGAAGAAGGGCCTGCCCTTCCGCCGCGCCCACGAGGTGGTGGGGCGCCTCGTGCTGAGATGCGAGCAGCAGGGCTGCGATTTGGAAGATCTCGCGCTGGCCGATTTCCAAGCGGAAAGCGATCTGTTCGAGGCTGACATTGCGAGCTGCCTGAATCTGGAAGCCATCGTGGCCGCCCGCACCACCTATGGCGGCACAGGGCACGCCGCCGTGCGCGAGCAGCTTACTGAGGTGAAGGCCTCCCTGGCCGCCGACCACACACGGCTGTAGAGGGAAGTGCCACCGGCTGTTCGCACGGGTTCGCGGTTCCCGTAATAGTATGTCGCATGTGAATCCGGGGTGCCCGGGAGGGTTTGGGCGCCCCGGATTCGTTTGTGCCGGCGTCGATAAAGTCTCTTGAGAGGCGCGCGATGGCTCCTATTGACACGAATTTAGGTCATCGATGAGGGTGTAAGTTGGGTTTAGATTAGTAAAACACCTGTTCAGAGCGTTGTCTCCTTCGACAATTTCTCTGCTAAAACTCTTGCGGGGGGGGGGTGCTCTTTTGCTAGGCTTGTCTCCGTTCGAGGAGACTGGACGGCCCCGGTTGAACGAAAAAAACCGTGCGCACGTCCGAGACTGCCCAGGTTCTCGATCTTTGACAGGAGCCGCGCCGCCTGTGGGGCGCGTGCGGCCGAAGATGGAGAAAGGGGAGTGTATGAAGCTCTCTCAAATCGGCAAGATCGCCCTGCCTCTGGCGCTCGCCGGCACCCTCGTAGCCGGCGTCCCCCTCGAGGCCCTTGCCTGCACGCAAGTGTGGATTCCCGATGCCTATACAGCCGATCAAGGCGTATGGTATTTCGGGCGTTCTGAAGACTATTCGAGCCGTTATTTCAAGATTTTCGGGGTTGAGCAGGCTCATCCCAAGGGGTTTCTCTACTATTCTGCTGAAAATGGAGTAGATAGCTCTTTCAAGTGGAATGCCGAAAAGCCCACCTATCGGTACACCTTTGTACGTGATAATCATAAGGAGTGGAGCAACCAGCCCAATGCCTATTCCGAGGCCGGCATTAACGAAAAAGGAGTTTCCTGTTCCGCAACGCTGACGACGGCTTACAACGATCAGGCGAAAGCCGCTGACCCCAGTGTAAAGTCAGGCATTGGCGAATACGATTACGCAAGCGTGATTCTCGGTCAGAGCGCTACTGCGCGCGAAGGTGTGGAATTGATCGGTCGCATCATCGATGAGAAGGGTTCGTGCGGCCGTGATCAGCTTATTATCTCCGACAATAAGGAGAGCTGGCTGTTCTGCGTGTTGTCGGGTCACCAGTGGGTGGCCTACCAACTGCCTGAAGACGGCGTATCGGTTAATCCGAACATGAGCAACCTGCGCGTCGATCTGGATATTCGTCCTACATCTGAGAACGACCCGACGCCGGTGGTAGGCAAGAACATCCTGTGCTCGAAGGACATCATCAAGATGCCCAAAGAGGCGAGCGCGGGTAGCTTCCTGGTGTTGAACGAGAATGGCACCATCAATGTTCCCGAGACCTACGGCAAGGCTGATAGCGGCAATTCGCGCTACATCCAGGGACGTCACTTCTTTGATGCAATGAACGGCCTGGATTATGAGGCGGCAGACGGTGCAGTAACGAAACTCACGAAGCCCACTCAGTTCTTTAAGCCTGGCCGCAGCAACTACACAGTCAAGGATGGTCTGAACTTCTTCGCCTACCGAGGCGAGGGCACTGATGTTGATTCTAACGTCACTTCGGTAACGGCCATTGGTAGCCAGCGCACGACGGAAACGAACTTCTTCGAGATTCGCCGTGGCATGGATCCCGAGATTGCAACCATTCAGTGGGAAGGCTTGGCTCCAGGCGAGTTCAACGTGGAAATTCCCACCTATTCCGCATTGCTGACCTCGGTGAACCATCGGTACGGTGACGTGTACATGGACGACGCTCACGAGGGTCAGAAGGACAAGGGCGTGGATGCGGCTCTGCAGGCCGGTTCATGGGACCAGTATCTTCCTTACGTCATGATGGATTTGAACACGTTGGGGGATGCCAACCGCGCGAAAGTGGCCCCTGGTTTGCGCGCCTACCTCGATGCAGTGCAGAACGACCTCATCGCTCAGCACAAGCAGGTTGACGCGACAATGCAGAAGACTCCCAAGGCTGAGCGTCAAGCGTTGGCTAACAAAGCAGCCGATGTGGCCGCTGAGCAGACCTGGGCTAAGTGCGAGAAGGTACTGCAGGAGGTGCGCGCCTATCTCAAGGGCGACCAGGCCAAGCCCTTCCAGGCAAGCGACTACAATGCCGCCACGAAAGGTCTGGTGACGCCGCTGGCTTATGCTTCGAGCGTCATCCCCGCCACTCCCGACAAGCCTGTGACGCCGGCGGCGACTTCTATCGCCAAGGCGAAGGTGAGCACGGCGAAGTCCAAGTACACCTACACTGGTAAGGCGCTGAAGCCGAAGGTGACCGTGAAGGTAGCCGGTAAGACCTTGAAGGCGAACACCGACTACACCATGTCCTACAAGGCCAACAAGAACGTCGGAAAAGCCACCATCACGGTGACCGGCAAGGGCTCCTACACCGGCAAGGTGACCAAGACCTTCAAGATCGTCCCCAAGAAGACGGGCGTTTCCAAGCTCGTGAAGGGCAAGAAGTCCTTCACGGTGAAGTGGAAGAAGCAGAAGGCCCAGGCCACGGGTTACCAGATTCGCTTCTCCACCAAGAAGTCGATGAAGTCGGCCAAGGTGAAGACCGTGAAGTCGGCGAAGACGACCTCGCTCAAGGTGTCCAAGCTCAAGGGCAACAAGAAGTACTACGTGCAGATGCGCACCTATAAGAAGGTAAAGGTGGGCGGCAAGACGACCACCTACTATTCCGATTGGTCCAAGGCCAAGGCCGTGAAGACCCGGAAGTAACCTCATCCTGACCGCGACCCGCATCCGGACTCCCCTCGGTTGCGGGGCGCATTCGGGACCGCTTCAAGGCTGGCAGCGGTTCTAACCACAAGGTGCCGGTGCGCAGGATGCCGCCTGTGGGCGGATGCGCCGACACCCTCGCTGTGGGGCCCGACGTCTGGAAGGAGCGTCGGGCCTCTGTGCTTTTTCCCGAGAGGATGTGCGCAAGTCGTGGCCGGGTATCCTCGATGCTAAAATAACGAATACCTATAACTGATGGAGGTATTCGTGGGTTCACGTGCAATGAAGCGCCGCAACGGCACTCGAACGAAAAACAAGAAGGCGCCGGTTCTCGGCATTATCTCGGTCATTGTGCTGGCCGTCGCGGCTGCCGCATTCGGCGTGTACAGCCTGTGCAACTCGTGGTTGGAAGATCTTCCCGACTATCAGAACGCCGACGCCTACAACACCGCGCAGCCCACCATGGTCTACGCCGCCGACGGCACGACGCTGCTCGCCGAGTTTCAGCTGGAGAACCGCGAACCGGTTGCTCTCGACCAGATCAGCGAGTACGTGCTGAAAGGCACGGTGGCCACCGAGGACGAGCGCTTCTACAGCCATGCAGGCGTTGACTACCTCGGTGTGGCCCGTGCGCTCGTGAACAACCTCATGGGCGGCGCGCTCGAGGGCGCGTCCACCATCACCCAGCAGTTCGTGCGCAACACCATCCTGTCCGACGAGATGCGCGACATCTCCTTCAAGCGCAAGATTCGCGAGATGTACATCTCCCAGAAGCTCGAGCAGCAGTACACCAAAGACGAGATCCTGCTCATGTACTTGAACACCATCAACTACGGCTCGGGCGCCTATGGCATCGAGGCCGCCGCCGAGCGCTACTTCTCGAAGGACGCGAAGGACCTCACCGTCAACGAGGCGGCCACGCTCGTGGGCATTCCGCAGTCGCCCACCTACAACAACCCCATCGACTACCCCGAAAACTGCCTGAAGCGCCGCAACCTCGTGCTCGACCGCATGGCGAAAAACGGTGTTATCAGCCCCGAAGAGGCGGCCCAAGTGAAGGAGGAGCCTATCGAGCTCGATCCCTCCGAGCCCTCCATGACCGGCATTCTGGCCTATCCCTACTTCACCAGCTACGTGCGCAACCAGCTGACCGATCCCAATGGAAAGTACGCCTATTCCACCTCCGAGCTGTTCAAGGGCGGCCTGAAGGTCATCACCACGCTTGACATCGATGTGCAGAAGGCAGCGGAAGAGGCTGCGGCCAAAAAGGAAGAGGAGGCTGGCGATCCCTTCGAGGTGTCCATGGCCGTCGTCGATCCGGAAAACGGCTACATCGATGCGCTCGTGGGCGGCCACGATTACGAGAAGTCCCAGGTGAACATGGCTACAGGCGAAGGCGGTACGGGCCGCCAGGCTGGTTCGGCCTTCAAGCTGTTCACGCTCATGGCCTGCCTGAAAGAGGGGATCGATCCCGACGTGCTCGTGGACGCCGGCTACAAGGTCGACCTCGAGGGCGGCGAGCCGGTGTACAACAACGACCGCGCCGACTTCGGGACGCGCACCATCAAGAGCGCCTTCGGCCTGTCGTCTAACACCGCGTTCATCCGCCTGCTGCTCACGGTGGGCGTCGACAAGGTCATCGAGACGGCAAAGGCCATGGGCATTCAGGCCGACATGCCCTCGGTGGCCGGTCTGACGCTCGGCATTGCCTCGGTCACCCCGCTCGAAATGGCCGATGCCTACGCGACGGTGGCCAACGGCGGCGTGCACTACGATGCCGAGTGCATCGTGAAAATCGAAGATCGCGAGGGCAACGTCATCGTGGACAACAGCGACCCCGAGGGCGAGCGCGTCTTCTCGAAGGAGGTGGCGCGTGCCGGCATCGACTGCATGGAGCTGGTTATCGACAACGGCACCGGTAAGGCCGCCAAGCCCAGCAACGGCCAGGAGGCGGGCGGCAAGACCGGTACCACCGACGACAAGAAGGACAGCTGGTTCTGCGGTATCACGCCCCAGTACTCGGTAGCCATTTGGCTGGGCGACCGCAGCGACTACTCGAAGGCGCAATCTCCCTGGACGACGGCGGCTAGCGTGTTCGGCGATTTCATCGATCGGGTGATTCCCTCCGACCAGATCGAGCCGTTCTTCGAAGCCGAGAAGCCCGAGTATCAGAAGGACTATCGCGACGAGGAGAACCACATCGGTGGTTACTACTACAGCAAAAACGATTCGGACGCCACCAAGGTAAAGCCGAAGGATGAGGACGACGAGGACGAGGAAAGCGAAGAAGGCGAAGAGGGCGAAGAAGGCGAAGAGGGCGGCGGCGATGACGGCCACGGCAATGGAAACGGCAACGGCAACGGTAATGGCAATGGGAACGGCAACGGTAACGGCAACGGCGGGAACGAGCCGGCCCCAGAGCCCACGCCCGAACCCGAGCCCGAGCCCACGCCCGAACCCGAGCCCACGCCCGAACCGACCCCCGAGCCTACGCCCGATCCCGGTGGCGAAGGGGGAGATGCGGCCGCATAACGTGGCCGTGGCTTAAATATTGCGATCCCGTGACAGCGGCGCCGTTGCCTGAGCGGGCTGCTATCATGGGTCGTGAACAACGAGCGGAGCGTCCTTGCGGGAAAGCTTCGATAGCACGGAGAAACGAGAAGCGCCATCGGGCGCATGACGGGAGTCCATTCATGAAACGCAACCTTATCCGTTTGATCGCCACGGTGTGCAGCACCGTTCTGCTTGCGGGGCTGTTGGCGGGCTGCATGTCGCCCAACACCGGCGCTACCGACCAGCAGCGGGCGAATCGCACATACATGACCAAGGTGAATCAGGCCATGGAAGACCTGAACAGCCGCTTGGGCGATTTCGACGATGCCGTGGCCCGCGGCGACGTTGTGACTATGCGCACCCAGGCCGACAATGCGTTCTCCGCTATCGACGCGCTTGCCGCCATCGACACCCCTGATGCCATGAAGGGCCTGCAATCGGGGTATGTGGACGGATGCAATGCGTTGAAGGGCGCCTTGAACGACTACATCGACCTGTATACCGAGATCGATAGCGCCACCGAGGAGCACCCCTTCGATTATGGCGCCTACGACGAGCGCATCAAAGCAGTGCAGGATAAGTACAACGACGGTATAAGCAAGCTGAAGGCCGCTGACGAAGAGGCCTTGAAGCTCAACGAGGACTAGGCTATTTCGTTGTTGCTGACGCAACAACGAGAATGCCGATGCTGCGGGCCCGACAGGCACCTGCCTCTGCGCTTCAAAGCTTACCCTCACGTACGAAGTACGCTTGGCCGCTTTTCAGCGCAGAGGCAGGTGCCTGTCGGGCCCTCGCTGAGTTCCTTGGGCGAACCTATGACGAGGATTGGGCGAACTTGCGTGATGAGGAGAGATAACGTGAAGCACGTGGAACTGCTGGCGCCGGCCGGGAATGTGGTGGCGCTCCATGCGGCGGTGGCGGCGGGGGCCGATGCGGTGTACCTGGGGCTCGAGACGTTCAACGCACGCCGCGGGGCCGACAATTTCACTATCGAGACCTTGCGGGAGGCCTGCGATTTCGCGCATCTGCGCGGCGTTTCCGTCTATGTGACCATGAACACGGTGATCCTGCCGGGCGAGGTAGATGCGGCGTTGGAATGCGTGCGCCAGGCCTACCGCGCCGGCGCCGACGGCTTCATCGTGCAGGATATCGGCCTGGCTGCCGAGATCACCCGCACGCTGCCCGAGGCATCGCTGCACCTGTCCACCCAGATGAACACCCACAATCTGGCCGGTGTGCGGGCGGCGGCCCGCCTGGGCGCCGAGCGTATCACGCTGGCCCGCGAGCTCTCGCTGCCCGAGGTGGCGCTGCTGTGCGCCGCCGCGGCCGAGGAGGGCATGGAAGTGGAGGTCTTCGCTCACGGGGCGCTCTGCGTGTGCTATTCCGGCCAGTGCTTCATGTCCTCCATGATCGGCGGCCGCTCGGCCAATCGCGGCATGTGCGCCCAGGCCTGTCGCTTGCCCTACGAGCTGAAGAACGGCGCGCTGCAGAAAAGCCTGCCCTCCCCGGGAGGTCATCTGCTCTCGCCCCAAGATCTCTGCACGGTGGATATGGTGCCCCAGCTGGTGGGGGCCGGTGTGGCCTCCCTTAAAATCGAGGGTCGCATGAAGTCCCCCGAGTACGTGGCCGCCGTGGTGGCCGTCTACCGCAAGGCCCTCGACGGCGCCCTGGCCGCCCGAGCAGCCGAAGATGCCACTGAGGATGCAATCGAGGCCCCCGTTCCCACGGCGCCGGTCACCGACGACGACCGCACGCGCCTGACCGAGGCCTTCTCCCGCGGCTTCACCACGGCCTATCTGGAAGGGGAGCGCGGCAACGCCATCATGAGCTACCAGCGCCCCAACAACCGCGGTCTGTTCCTCGGCCGGGTGGACGAGGTGCGCGACGGGGCCGCCTTCCTCAGCAGCTCCCAGGTCCTGGCCGAGGGCGACGTGCTGGAATTCTGGACCCGCAAGGGCAACGCCGTGGCTACCCTGGGCCCTGTGCGCACCGATCGGAAGGGCTGCTACCACATCCCCCTCGACAGCAAGACGCGCACGGTGCGTGCCGGCGACCGCGTCTTCCGCGTGCGCAGCGCCGAGGCCGCCTTCGCCGACGATGCTCGCGAGCCCCTGGTTCCCATCGTGGGCGTGGCCACGCTTCATGTGGGGGAGCCTCTTGCCGTGGAGTTCCACCCTGCGACGGTGGCCGATCTGCGGCAGGTCGGCTTCATCGACGATGACTCCCTGACCGAGGCCCTCGACAGCGCGACGACCGACGGCCTGGCCACCACGGCGGCCATCGCCCGCCGTCTCCAGATGCTTCCCGAAGTTCCCGTGGGCAGCGCCGAGGGCGCGCCGGTGGAAACGGCCCGCACCCGCCCCGTCTCCTTCGACGACGTGGCGGCCCACGTCGACCGCCTGGGCAACACCCCCTTCCAGTTGGTGCGCCTCACGGTGGATATGGACGACGGGGTCGGCATCGGCTTCTCGGCCCTTCACGGCGTGCGGGCCCGGGCCCTCGATGATCTCGCCGCAGCGCTGAACGCCCCCTGGGCCGGTCGCCGCCTGCCCCGGGTGGCCGATCGCGAGCCTTTGCCCGCAGCCCACCCGTCCGGCTGCCGCATCGCCGTCACCGTGACCAACCCCGCCTGCGCCCGCGCCGCCAAGCGCGCCGGGGCGCATCTCATCTACGTGCCGGCCCTCAACTACCGCCGGGGCGAGGCGGTCATCGCCGGCCAGAAGAATGCTGCCGCCGAGCAGGCCGGCTATCCCAAGGGCTGCATTCCCATCATGCCCGTGGTCGATCACGAGGCCGTCGGTCTGTCCCGCGAGGCCGCTGTGGCCTACGACGTGTGGAAGTACGCCGATGGGGGCAAGCCGCTCATGGCCGAGAGCCTCGCTTCCCTGGAGCGGGCCGATGAGGAAGGGGCGCTCATCAGCGTCGGTGCCCACGTGCCCGTCACCAACGAGCTGGCCCTGCGCACGGTGCGCGAGATGTACGGAGCCGAGCGCGTGTGGCTTTCCCCTGAGCTTACCCTGCGCCAGATCGAGGACCTTGCCCACGATGCCCCGCTGGAGCTGGGCGTGCTGCTCATCGGCGCCACCGAGCTCATGGTCACCGAGCACTGCATGCTCATGAGCCAGGGCCCCTGCAACGAGGACTGCGCCACCTGTTCCCGCCGCAAGAGCCCCCATTTCCTCAAGGATCGCAAGGGCTTCGAGTTCCCCGTCATCACCGATGCCATGGGCCGCAGCCATCTGTACAACGCCGTGGAGCTGGACGTGGCCTCGTCCATGCCCGAGCTCATGGCCGCCGGCATCTCCGCCTTCATGGTGGACGCTACCCTCATGAACGCCGAGGAGACCGCCCACGCCGTCGGCCGCGCCATCCGCGCCCTGCACGTGGCCCAAAACGACGGCAACGCCATCGCGAAAATGCCCAACACCACCTCCGGCCACCTCTACCGCGGCGTTTCCTAGCCAATCTCCGGTCAATCCGAAAGTAATGCAAAAGATTATGCAGTACAACATAATGTAACGCTGCATAATCTTTCCTTTCCTCTCCGAACGTGCTAGGATGACTCAGAGGTTTGGAGCTGACGCTGGGAGGTTCTCGTGGCTCGCTTTGTCGATCGCGTCTCTGAGATGGGAACGCTTGAGCAGGAATACCGTAGAGACGGCTCCTCTTTCGTTGTCGTCTACGGCAGGCGTCGTGTCGGGAAAACGACGCTCATCAACGAGTTCTGCCGCGGCAAGAGCGCCCTCTATTACTTGGCGACAGAGGAATCCGAAGCGCAAAATCGCATGGCATTCCGGGATATGGTGGCCGACTATCTGGGCAATCCGCTTATGCCTCAGGTTGCGTTCGGCCGTTGGGAGCCCCTTTTTGAGATGCTGGTGGCGGAAGGGCAATCCAGCGAAAAGCTCGTCCTCGTCATCGACGAGTTCCAATATCTCGGAAAGGCCAACGAGGCCTTCCCTTCAATATTCCAGCGTGTGTGGGACACTATTTTGAGCAGGCATAACGTGATGGTGATCCTCTGCGGCTCGCTTGTCACGCTCATGAGCTCGCAGGTGCTCGACTATGAAAGCCCCCTGTACGGAAGGCGCACGGCGCAGATTCACATGAGAGCGCTCCCGTTCTCCTATTACCACGAGTTTTTCAAGAAGAAGAGCCGCCGCGAACTCGTCGAATTCTATAGCGTGACGGGAGGTATACCCAAGTACATCGAGCTCTTCGAGGACGATGCTGACATCTACCGCGCCATCAGCCGCAATATCCTCAATCCCGACAGCTTTCTCTTCGATGAGCCCACGTTCCTCCTTCAGAAGGAAGTGACGGAAATCGGAAGCTATTTCTCCATTATCAAGGCCATTGCTGCGGGCAATCAGAGGGTGGGCGCCATAGCCACGCGGCTCGAAGTCTCTCAAACGGGGCTCTCCCGTCACCTCAAGACCCTGGTTTCCCTCGATGTGATTGAGCGCGAGGTTCCGGTGACCGAGAAGAGTCCGGAAAATAGCAAGAAGAGCCTCTACCGCGTAAAGGACAATTTTCTTCAATTCTGGTTTCAGTTCGTGCAGCCCGGTCTGAGCTATCTGGAATCGGGCCATGAGAAGGTGGTGCTCGAGCGCCTTAAGAAGAGCTTTGTCGATCGGCATGTCGCGTATGTGTACGAGGAAATTTGCCGCGGACGCCTCTGGGAATTGTCGGCCGAGGGTGTCGTCCCGGTGTTTCTCGAGAAAGTAGGCCGTTGGTGGGATGCTCACGACTGCGAGATAGACGTTGTGGGGCTTTCGGAAAGTGATAACGCGATTGTCTTCGGTGAATGCAAGTTTAAAACGCGTCCCATTGGCGTTGACGTGCTTACGGAACTTGAGGAAAAGAGTCGAAACGTAACATGGGGAAGCCCGAATCGGGTCGAATTTTTCGTCCTGTTCAGCATGAGCGGTTTCAGCGACGCTCTCAAAGCCCTGGCCGATGAACGTGCGGACGTTTTTCTGTTTGAATAGGTCTCCTATTTTCGGCAGCGTGCCCGCCACGTGGCCCAAAACGACGGCAACGCCATCGCAAAGATGCCCAACACCACCTCCGGCCACCTCTACTGCGGCGTAGCCTAGCCCTTAGCTTTCCATTGATGCCATGCGGAAGGCAGCGCTTGTGCTGTTTCCAGGATGGGATGCCAGATATGAAAAACGCCCCGGCAATAATGCCAGGGCGTAAGGGGAGGGTACGGTTATCGGACGCTTTGGGTCTAGATGCCCCGTGCCATGTTCTTGCCGGCGACATAGCCGTAGTACATGCACAGCGAGTGGGACATGCCGCTCATGGTGGGGATGTAGTTCACAGAGAACCTCTCGCCCTGGGTGTTGCCGGCAATGTAAAGGCCGGGAATGATTTCGTCGTTTTCATCGAAGACATGGCAGTCTTCGTCCCCGATGAGTCCCATAAGCGTAGCGAGATTAACGTTCATGCCGCCTTGGAATGCGTAGAAGGGACCGTTCTCGATGGGGAACATACGGCTCGCCGGCTTGCCGAAGTCGAGATCCTTACCGCTATGGGCGAGCTCGTTGTATCGTTCGATGGATGCCTTTGCCGCTGCCGCATCAGTAAGTCCTTCTAGCTTTGAAAGAAGCTCGTCTATGGTCTCTCCCTTGACGATGCTGAAGGGCCCCTCTTCTTTGCAGGCTTTCTCAATGGCGTCACGCGTAACGTAGGGGTGCACGTCGTTGATGAGCAGATTTTCTGGCGTCGGCGTATCGACCACGTAGTTGGTAGATGCGAAACGGGGCTGAAAGGCCTGAAGCTGCTCGGGCCATTTGGCATCGAATATCGTATAGAAAGCCTTGCCGGGGATGCGCTCGGCGGCGCTTTGGAACTGGAGTGCGCTGATGTCCTCGTTGGTGAAGCGCTTGCCGGTCAGGGTCAGGCTAAGGTAGGGGGCGGCGCCAATGGTCGACATGGCTCCCATATAATGAACCATGGGGGCTGCTTTCTGCTGAAGTTTTCCGCCAGCCCAGACGCCCATCTTCTCGCAATCGCCGGTGTTGGTGAAATTGCCTTCCACGTCCATGTCGGACCACATGTTCTGGATACCGTTCAATACCAAATCGGGCGCATAGTACGCATTCATCTCGAGGTTGTTGGAGATGTCGCCGCCGGCGAGCAGCACACCGTTGTTCGCCATTATCTTCTTGTAGGCCCCGGTTTCTGCGTTGCGGACAAATACGCCGGTTACTCGATTGCCCTCCTTGATGAGCTTCTCTGCGAAATGGCCAGTGTAGCAAATCGCACCCGCCTCTTCCGCCCTCTTCCAGTTCGCTGCAAGGACGGGCTGCTGGGAAGGGTTGAACGATACGCTGCTCTGAAATTCCTTGACGCGCTCTTTGGAAAGGTCGAAGTTCTCAGGCGCCGGATAGTGGCGAACCCATAGAGAGCAATCCTCTTCGGACGTAACGGCGGGGAGCGGATCGGTCGACTTTGCGCTGATGAACAAATCGGGTTTAGCGGCAATGAACCAATCGAACACCTCGCCGTTGTTGTGTGCCCATTTGCTTAGCAGGGTGCGGTTCGGATAGTACTGGCATTCCGTCATGACCGCCTCGACGACCTCATCGGGGTCGACATAGTTCGCCTGCCCTGCGCCGCGCTCCCAGCGCTTATTGGTTTCGCCGCCGATGACGGCCCATTGGCCGCTGCGACATACGGCCGCGTGGTCGGCCTTCTCGACGACGATGATCGAGGCGCCGTCCTCCGCCGCTGCTCGGGCGGCACAGGTTCCGGCTGTGCCGCAGCCCACGATGACCACATCGGCCGTCAGTTCCTCTTCGATATTCTCTGGGTCGGCCGGTTCGGGCCCGAGCCAGGTGAGGTCTCCCTTGGCTTGAGCGTCGCCTACGCTTGTAGGCTGTCCGGTCTCTGCTAGTCCGTCGTCGCTGGCGCCCGCGTTGGCCTCATTGGCTCGCGGCGCGCAACCGCTCAGTAGTCCAGCGCCCAGCCCCGATGCCGCCAACGCGCTCAGCCCAGCGCCCTTAAGGAATCTGCGACGCGAAATCTGCTCCTTGTTCATTTCAATCCTCCTTTGTTTGCCTCGTTGCTCGAGGTTCTTCTTTAGGCTTGGTGGCCTGTCTGAGAAATGATTTTGCGTGTCGTGGATGAGTGTTTCGACGCCCAGAATTGGTTATTTTTTGCACCAAAGGCATAACCGTTTTGGGTAATATCTAAGAAACCCCAGGTCGCGATTCTGTCAAAGATGGGCGATTTGCAAGATAATGAGCCCTATGAAAACGAACGCCATCACAGACCTGAATCCTATTTACGCCAGGAATCTTTTGATTCTCAGCGCAGTCATTGCGGGCAAAGCCATTGTATCCCTTGCGCTGTCTGCCCTTGTGGGGAACATCATGGCCGTTGACATCATCGCTTCTGCAGTGCTTGTTGCCGTTGTGCTTTTGCTCGTGAGAAGCAACGTGTTGCGATCGTCCTCTAGCGAGACCGACGACGATACCGCCCCGCTTTTCGGGAAGGATATATTGTCGTCCTTAAGGGCTGTTGCTATTCCTCTCGCAGGTTGCTTGGTGTGTCAATGCTCGTTGGGGATTGGGTGGGCGGCCATGATATTTGAGCACTACAGCATGGTGCTCCAAACACGAGATAGCTTTTTGTGCGTTTGCGCGGGGGCTCTTCTCTGCGCTCTATGCCTTGTGATGGTTCGCACTCACATCAGAAGTATCGTCAATTTTCGCTATTACGCCATTTTGGCCTGTCTGCTTCTCTTGGTGGTGCCGTGGGTGAGCGCAGATTTGTCTGGCGAGGCTCGCACTGTAAGCACGGCTCTCCCTTGGGGGTTCTCTTCTTCGTTTCTGTCGGCTATTGTCATCATGGATTTGGTGAGCATTCGTCGGAAAGCGTTTTATGCCGTTGGGCTGCTTATCGTGATTCTCAACGTGGCGGTATGGCTTGCGTCCGGGTTTTCCTTTGTCGTTCTTGGTGACGAGGTGGCTAATGCCCTTTGGCGTATTAGCCTCATTGCACTTATTGCTTTGAGTGCTCTCGAGATACTCCGGGAATATCGGCTTCTGGAGAAGCGCCTCGCTGAAACGTCCTCTGGAAAGCTGGATGGCGAAAAGCTCTCGCAGTTCAAGCTCACGAACCGTGAGAGCGAGGTGCTCGACCTTCTCATTCAAGGGAGGCGGGCCTCTTGGATCGCCCAGAAACTCTATATTAGCGACAACACGGCCCGGGCCCATGTCAAACACATCTACCAGAAGCTGGGGGTGCATACGCGCGAAGAACTTCTCGACTTTATCGAGTCGCTCGACTAATCGAACATCGCTCACATTCTTCTGTGCTAGAATTCCTACACTTATATAAGGCTACTAACCGATACACCAACGGAAAGCGAAGGCACCATGCTTATTCCCGAAGAGCAACTGCACATCATCAAGTCCGGTACGGCGCAGATCGTGCCCGAGGCGGCGCTTCTGGAGAAGCTCAAGCGCGGGGTTCCCCTGAACGCCAAGCTCGGCGTGGACCCCACGGCCCCCGACATTCACCTGGGACATGCGGTGCCGCTGCGCAAGCTGCGCCAGTTCCAGGACCTCGGGCACCAGGTCACGCTCATCATCGGCGACGGCACGGCGCTTATCGGCGATCCGTCGGGGCGCAACTCCACGCGCCCGCAGCTTTCGCGCGAGCAGATTAAGGAGAACGCCCAGACCTATGTGGACCAGGCCTTCAAGATCCTCGATCCCGAGAAGACCACCCTGCGCTACAACTCCGAATGGATCCTCGATCTGAACATGGAGTCCCTTCTCAAGCTGCTGGCGAACTTCACCGTGGCCCGCATCTTGGAGCGCGACGACTTCCACAACCGCTACACGTCCGGCCAGTCCATCAGCCTGCACGAGTTCCTCTACCCGGTCATGCAGGCCTACGACTCCGTGGTCATCAAGGCCGACGTGGAGCTGGGCGGCACCGATCAGCTGTTCAACCTGCTCGCCGGCCGCGAGCTCATGGAGAAGATGGGCATGGAGCCCCAGGTCTGCCTCACTCTGCCGCTTCTGGAGGGCACCGACGGCGTGAAGAAGATGTCGAAGAGCTACGGCAACTACATCGGGCTCACCGACGAGCCGGCCGACATGTTCGGCAAGGTCATGTCCATCCCCGACGAGCTCATGGTGAAGTACTACCGTCTGGCCTCCACCGAGTCCGTCGACGAGATTGACGCCATCGAGGCGGGGTTGGCGGCCGACGAGCTGCATCCCAACAAGGTGAAGCGGGCACTCGCCCGCAACATCGTGGCCGCATACCATGGTAGTCTTGTGGCTGAAGAGGCCGAGGCCGCTTTCGATCTCGTGTTCAAGCAGCATGCCGTTCCCGAGGACATTGCCGAGTTCGCCGCCGACCTGACCCCCAACGACGAGGGGCTCGTCTATGTGGCGCGCCTCATCCACCAGGCGGGGCTCGCGAGCAGCGTGAGCGAGGCGCGCAGCCTCATCAATCAGGGCGGCGTGAAGGTCAACGGCGAGGCTTTGGCCTCCAGGGCCTACAATGTGGAGCCGGCCCTGCTGGAAGGCGCCGTCATCCAGGTGGGCAAGCGCAAGTTCGTCCGCCTCGTGTAGGCCTTTTCGCGCCGGCACCGGACATTCCGAAAAGTTTTTCAAATTTCTTGCAAGGATTCGCAAGGCTGAATCGTGTTACTTGCAGAGATGGAAGAGAACTCGAGGAGGAACTTGAACCATGAAAAAGTCTACATTCGCCATTATCGTCGCGCTCGTTGTGGCCCTGTGCGTACCGGCAGTGGCGTTTGCCGCCCTCGCTCCGAGCCCGGTCTTCGCCCCCGCGGAGCCGATCGAGACGGCTCGTTCTGCTATACAGTCCAAGGTCGATCCGGCTCCTGAAGCTCCGGCCGAAGAGGCTCCCGCGCCCCAAGCTCAGCCCGATGGGTTCAGCGCCTACGGCTACCACCATCCTGAGGGTCGCTTTGGCGCATGCGGCGGTTACGTCGATGCCGACGGCGACGGGCTGTGCGACACCTGCGGTGCAGCGAGCCGCGCCTGTCCTAACTACGTCGATGACAACGGTAGCGGGGCGTGCGGCAGCTACGGCGGCAGCTGTCCTCGCGGTGCCGGTGCCTGCTCCGGTTACGCCGACGCTGACGGCGATGGCATCTGCGACAACTGCCTGGGCAACGGCGCGAACTGTCCCGGCTACGCCGATGCCGACGGCAACGGCGTCTGCGACAGCTACGAGGACGGCACCGCCGGCCGCGGTCATCACGGCAACGGTCACGGCCGCGGTCACGGGTGCATGCGCTAGCCGACCCTGATCGGTGCGACCTGCTGACGACATAGAGCAAGCCATGACGCGCCACGGCGACACCGTCTGGCGCGTCTGCCTTAATGCCCTGCGCCGTTTCGCCGATGCGGAAGACGCCTTCCAGGATGTGTTTTTGAAGTACGCTCTCGCCGATGACAAGGTCTTTGCCGACGAGGAGCATCGCAAGGCGTGGCTCATCCGCATCGCCGCCAATACCTGCCGCGATATGCAGCGACGAGTTGCATGGAACGCGCCTTCGCTGGAGGCGGAGGGCTGCACCGCCGACGCTCCCGTGTCCAGCGACCCCGCCGTCCAGCCCGATTCCCGTATCGCCGAGGTGCTCGATGCCATGAGCAACCTCGACGATCCGCCCCGCACCCCCGTGTACCTCGCCCTTTACGAGGGCTATACGGCCCCTGAGATCGCCGCCATGATGGATGTCCCGGCGAACACCGTCTACAGCTGGATCGCCCGTGGCAAGAAGACGCTGAAGGAGGCTCTGCGATGACCGATATCGAACAGCGCTTGCGCGAAGCCTACGACGGTCAGCACCTTCCCCCGTCTGTGCGGAATCGCGCCCTGGCTGCCATTGAAGAGGTCCGCGCGTGTCAAGGGGGAGCCGGCGAAACCTTGACACGCGAGCGGAGCGGCCTTCTTCCTTCCGCTGAAGAGGCAATCGTGCCTAGCGAAGCTCTCGCGTTCTCGGATTGTTCCGAAGCGCAAAGAGCGGCCGCGAAAAGAAACTCTGCGCCTGCGCCCTGGCGTCCCCGTCCCCGCTTCGTGGCAGCGCTGGCCGCGTGCCTTCTGCTGGTCTTGGCTGCATTCGGCGTCTATGGGGTGTACCAAACGCCTTCCGCCTATGTGGACATCGACGTAAACCCTGCCATCGAGCTAACCGTGAATCCCTTTGGCATCGTCATTGGCGCTGATGCTCTCAACGAAGATGGGCGCTCTGTGATCGACGCGGTGTCCGTGGTGCACCGCTCCTATCGCGAGGCCATCGACGCCCTGACCCGTAGCGAGATACTGGCCCGTTACGTGAGCGACGACAGTCTTATAGATATCAACGTAATCACTGAAAACGGTCACCAGGCCAACGCTCTTATAGAGGACAGCGATGCGGCGTTGGCCTCTATGCCCGGCGTCCATGCCTGTCACCGGGCCGATGCGGAGATGCGCGAAGAGGCATCGGCTGCCGGACTGTGCGTGGGGCGCTATAAGGCAGCGTGCGAGCTTATGGAGCTCGATCCTTCCTACACTCTGGAAGACTGTGCGGGGATGTCCATGCGCCAGCTGCGCGACCATATCGACGCGTGCCATGGGGAAAATGACGACCAAGGCGAAGAAATACCTGATAACTCGCATAATAACGGCCATGGGAAAGGCCATGGCGACGGGCATGGGCGTCATCGTAGCTAAAATTTTTTCAAAAATATTGAAAATACCTCTTGCGCTCCCTAGGCGAGAAGGGTAATATACTCAACCCGCGTTTGAGGAAGGCGCGGACGGCGACTCTCCATCGTGAGAGCGTTGGGCTCACCGAGCCGGCCGCAGGAACGGCAATCGAAAAAATTTCGAAAAAAGTTCTTGACAGTTGAAACGGATAAGCGTAAAGTACTTCCTTGCGCCGCTCGCGAGAGACGGCGGCGGGGAGAGGCCCCGCGGCACCTTCACAACCGGATACTGAGGATGGAAGCCCGAGATTCATCTCGGGCGTCAGACGGACATTCGAAGCGAAAAGCTTTACCAATTTCCCTGTCAGGGGCCGCGTGCCCCGACGGAGAGTTTTCAAACAGAATCGAGACTCACACGATCTGTGGCGCCCGGAAGGACGCTGTTTGAACGGAGAGTTTGATCCTGGCTCAGGATGAACGCTGGCGGCGTGCCTAACACATGCAAGTCGAACGGTTAAACCGCCCTCGGGCGGACATACAGTGGCGAACGGGTGAGTAACACGTGACCAACCTGCCCCGCGCTCCGGGACAACCGCTGGAAACGGCGGCTAATACCGGATACTCCGCGGCCCCCGCATGGGGGCGGCGGGAAAGCCCCGACGGCGCGGGATGGGGTCGCGGCCCATTAGGTAGTAGGCGGGGTAGAGGCCCACCTAGCCGACGATGGGTAGCCGGACTGAGAGGTCGATCGGCCACATTGGGACTGAGATACGGCCCAGACTCCTACGGGAGGCAGCAGTGGGGAATTTTGCGCAATGGGGGAAACCCTGACGCAGCAACGCCGCGTGCGGGACGAAGGCCCTCGGGTCGTAAACCGCTTTCAGCAGGGAAGATCCAAGACGGTACCTGCAGAAGAAGCTCCGGCTAACTACGTGCCAGCAGCCGCGGTAATACGTAGGGGGCGAGCGTTATCCGGATTCATTGGGCGTAAAGCGCGCGTAGGCGGCCGCCTAAGCGGAACCTCTAACCCCGGGGCTCAACCTCGGGCCGGGTTCCGGACTGGGCGGCTCGAGTGCGGTAGAGGAGAGCGGAATTCCCGGTGTAGCGGTGGAATGCGCAGATATCGGGAAGAACACCGATGGCGAAGGCAGCTCTCTGGGCCGTCACTGACGCTGAGGCGCGAAAGCTGGGGGAGCGAACAGGATTAGATACCCTGGTAGTCCCAGCCGTAAACGATGGATACTAGGTGTGGGGGGATCCCCCCTCCGTGCCGCAGCCAACGCATTAAGTATCCCGCCTGGGGAGTACGGCCGCAAGGCTAAAACTCAAAGGAATTGACGGGGGCCCGCACAAGCAGCGGAGCATGTGGCTTAATTCGAAGCAACGCGAAGAACCTTACCAGGGCTTGACATGCGCCTGAAGCCGCGGAGACGCGGTGGCCGAGAGGAGGGCGCGCAGGTGGTGCATGGCTGTCGTCAGCTCGTGTCGTGAGATGTTGGGTTAAGTCCCGCAACGAGCGCAACCCCCGTCCCGTGTTGCCAGCATTAGGTTGGGGACTCGCGGGAGACTGCCGGCGTCAAGCCGGAGGAAGGTGGGGACGACGTCAAGTCATCATGCCCCTTATGCCCTGGGCTGCACACGTGCTACAATGGCCGGTACAGAGGGTTGCCACCCCGCGAGGGGGAGCGGATCCCGGAAAGCCGGCCCCAGTTCGGATCGCAGGCTGCAACCCGCCTGCGTGAAGCCGGAGTTGCTAGTAATCGCGGATCAGCACGCCGCGGTGAATACGTTCCCGGGCCTTGTACACACCGCCCGTCACACCACCCGAGTCGTCTGCACCCGAAGCCGCCGGCCGAACCCCCCTGGGGGCGGAGGCGTCGAAGGTGTGGAGGGTAAGGGGGGTGAAGTCGTAACAAGGTAGCCGTACCGGAAGGTGCGGCTGGATCACCTCCTTTCTAGGGAGAACCTAGGCCGTCTTCTCCATTCCCCAGCATCCGGCTGCGAGGGCCCCTTGAGGCCCCCGGCACCTTGACAGCTGCATAGCGCGTGACATGAAAATGTCGCACATGATCAACACCTACATCAATTCCCTAAGCTGAGGCTTTAGGTTCGATGGGTGTTCGCATCATGGACACGACGATTCATCACGATCGCGAACGTATGTTTTTATCTTACGACGGATTTTTAATTCTCATAGATCTAAACCAGAGGACGAAGCCGGGGCCTTGTCGGCCCCGGCGCCTAGGGTATCTGAGGAAAGCGAAGATACCGAGGGCGCACGGCGGATGCCTTGGCACAGGAAGTCGACGAAGGACGCGGCAAGCTGCGATAAGCTGCGGGGAGTGGCAAACACACCTTGATCCGCAGGTCTCCGAATGGGGGAACCCAGCAGGGGTCATGCCCTGCTATCCCCGCCTGAATCAAATAGGGCGGGCGAAGGCAACCGGGGGAACTGAAACATCTAAGTACCCCGAGGAAGAGAAATCAACCGAGATTGCGCGAGTAGCGGCGAGCGAAAGCGCACCAGCCCAAACCCGGGCGCGTGTAAGCGGCAGGCGTTGCCGCCCGGGGGTTGCGGGACGCCCGTGCAGGAGCTGCCCTCCTGCGTGGGGTTACAAATCCGGCAGGTAGCGGAACGGCATGGAAGGGCCGGCCGCAGCGGGTGAGAGCCCCGTACGCGAAACCTGTCGGACCTCAGCGGCGTATCCCGAGTAGGGCCGGGCACGTGAAACCCGGTCCGAAGCCGGGGGGACCACCCTCCAAGGCTGAACACTCTCCTGTGACCGATAGCGAACCAGTACCGTGAGGGAAAGGTGAAAAGCACCCCGGGAGGGGAGTGAAACAGTACCTGAAACCGTGCGCCCACAAGCAGTCGGAGCAATCTTGCATTGTGACGGCGTGCCTTTTGTAGAATGAGCCAGCGAGTTGCGGTGTGCGGCGAGGTTAAGTTTGTAAACGAGCCGCAGCGAAAGCGAGCCTTTAAGATGGCGAGTGAGTCGCACGCTGCAGACGCGAAGCCGGGTGAGCTATCCATGGGCAGGCTGAAGCGGGGGTAAGACCCCGTGGAGGGCCGAACCCACTTCGGTTGAAAACGGAGGGGATGACCCGTGGATAGGGGTGAAAGGCCAATCAAACCCGGAGATATCTCGTTCTCCCCGAAATAGCTTTAGGGCTAGCCTCGGCCGTTCACCCGCGGTGGTAGAGCCACCGGATCGACGAGGGGGCTTCACCGCCTACCGACTCGAGCCGAACTCCGAATGCCGCGGGTACACAGGCCGGGAGTCAGAGGGCGTGGGCTAAGCTGCGCGCTCGAGAGGGAAACAGCCCAGACCGCCCGCTAAGGCCCCCAAGTCATCGCTGAGTGGCAAAGGATGTGCGTCTGCCCAGACAACCAGGATGTTGGCTTAGAAGCAGCCATGCATTTAAAGAGTGCGTAACAGCTCACTGGTCGAGTGGACATGCGCCGACAATTCACGGGGCTAAGCGATGCGCCGAAGCGGCGGACTGAAGATTCAGTGGTAGGGGAGCTCTCCGCAGGGGGAGAAGCCGAGGGGCGACCCCCGGTGGACCGTGCGGAGGTGAGAATGCTGGCATGAGTAACGAGAGCGGCGCGAGAAACGCCGCCGCCGTGAGCCTAAGGGTTCCTGGGCGAGGCTAATCCCCCCAGGGTCAGTCGGGAGCTAAGGCGAGGCCGGGAGGCGTAGCCGATGCGCAGCGGGCAGAGATTCCCGCACCGCCGACGGCGCGGCACTACCGATGGGGCGACGGAGAAGGGTAGCCGGGCGGGGTTCTGGACGTCCCCGTGAAAGCGCGTAGGGCGAGGAGCGTGGAAATCAGCTCCTCATGTGAGCCTGAGACGCGAGACGAAGCGACTTGGCGAAGCCGGTGAGCCCATGCTTCCGAGAAAAACCTCTAGGGAGTGCCGTCGGCGCCCGTACCAAAACCGACACAGGTGGGCGGGTAGAACATACCGAGGCGATCGGGAGAACCACGGTTAAGGAACTCGGCATACTGGCCCCGTAACTTCGGGAGAAGGGGCGCCCCCGCCGGTGAAGGACCTCGCGTCCGGAGCTAGTGGGGGCCGCAGCGAAACGGCCCAAGCGACTGTTTATCAAAAACACAGGACTCTGCAAAGCCGCAAGGCGACGTATAGGGTCTGACGCCTGCCCGGTGCCGGAAGGTTACGCGGATGGGTTAGCGCAAGCGAAGCCCTGAAGCCAAGCCCCGGTAAACGGCGGCCGTAACTATAACGGTCCTAAGGTAGCGAAATTCCTTGTCGGGTAAGTTCCGACCTGCACGAATGGCGTAACGATTTGGGCGCTGTCTCAACCGTGGACCCGGTGAAATTGTACTGTTCGTGAAGATGCGAACTACCCGCGGAAGGACGGAAAGACCCCGTGAACCTTTACTGCAGCTTGGCATTGGCATCTGGTACGGCGCGTAGAGGATAGGCGGGAGCCATCGAAGCGGGGGCGCAAGCCCCCGTGGAGGCGACCTTGGAATACCGCCCTCGTCGTGCCGGCTGCCTAACGCGCGGCCGTGATCCGGCGCGCGGACCGTGCCAGGCGGGTAGTTTGACTGGGGCGGTCGCCTCCCAAAATGTAACGGAGGCGCGCGTAAGGTCCGCTCAGGACGGTCGGCAACCGTCCCGAGAGCGCAAGAGTGCAAGCGGGCTTGACTGCGAGACTGACAAGTCGGGCAGGTGCGAAAGCAGGTTCTAGTGATCCGGCGGCCCAGAGTGGAATGGCCGTCGCTCAACGGATAAAAGGTACTCCGGGGATAACAGGCTGATCTTGCCCAAGAGTCCACATCGACGGCAAGGTTTGGCACCTCGATGTCGGCTCATCGCATCCTGGGGCTGAAGTCGGTCCCAAGGGTACGGCTGTTCGCCGTTTAAAGCGGTACGCGAGCTGGGTTCAGAACGTCGTGAGACAGTTCGGTCCCTATCCTCCGCGGGCGCAAGGGAGTTGAGGAGATCTGCCCCTAGTACGAGAGGACCGGGGTGGACGGACCTCTGGTGACGCGGTTGTCGGCCAACGGCACCGCCGCCTAGCTACGTCCGGCACGGATAACCGCTGAAGGCATCTAAGTGGGAAGCCGCCTCCGAGATGAGCTCCCTTTCCGGTAAGGGCCCTGGTAGAACACCAGGTCGATAGGATGCAGCTGCAAGCGCGGCGACGCGCTCAGGCGAGCATTACTAATAGCCCGAGCTCTTCGCTTACTTACACTCAGAGAGACGTACGTCTCGCGATCGTGACGGCATGGCGCGCGCATGCGGCCGCCAGGGCGCCGGGGACGCACCCGGGCCCCGGACGGGCGACATACAGTTGCCCGCGGGAGCGCCTCCCGCGAGCGGAACCACAGAGCGGGGGATCACCCGATCCCATTCCGAACTCGGCAGTTAAGCCCCGCCTCGCCGAAAGTACTGCGGCGCCAGGCCGCGGGAGGACAGGTCGTTCCGCTCGCAGGGGGCGCTTTTCTCGTTCGCTAGGAGATTTCTTGCTAACAAGCGATGTCGAATGACATCGCTTTTTTTGTTTAGGGATGAGAGCGGGCAAGGCTCATGGGCTCTCTCGCTCCTTTTTCAGAGGTATCTGGCGTATCTCGATGGGATGGAGGGCAGGCGCCTTGCGATGGTCTTTTGCCGTCCGGGCGAAGGCAGGGCTCCCGCCGACCGTTCGACAGGGGCCAAGCGCATCTGTTCTCGGCATCGGCGCGTATAATGCTCAGTGGAAGCGTGTGGACGGTCATGGCGAGCGAACAAGAGAGGATTGGTTCCCGTGAAAACCCAAACTCCTGAGGAAAAGAAGCAGGTTGAAGAGGCGATTGCGAATCCGGCGGCGCTGAACGAGTTGATCGAGGCGCTCTCCGGCGGGAGCCGACGCGGTCGTCAGCAGGCGGCTAAGGTGATTGCCGCTGTCGCTGCTGCAAATTCCGAGATACTGGTTCCCCATGCTGCGGCACTGGTGGATGCTCTCGAGCGTCCAGAGGCGCAGACGCGATGGGAATGCCTCGACACCTTGGCGCAACTCGTTCCGCTTGATGGGCGCACATGCGAGAAGGCGGTTCCGGGGGCGGAGACGGCGCTGTTCGACGAGGATAGCGGGCCTTTGCGTCTGGCAGCCATGCGGTTTCTGTGTCGCCTGGGCGCCACCACGGAGAAGCGATCGGAGAAGGTGTGGCCGCTTATAGACGAGGGTATCCAGTGCTGGCATGGCGATTTGGAGTTCCAGGATATGCTCATTGCCATCATCGATTTCTCTCAAGGCAAGTTGGCACCCGAGGTGAAAGCGGCTCTGGCCGATCGTATGCGCTTTGACGCTACCAACGGGCGCGGCATGCTGAAGAAACGCGCAATTCAGATCGTCGAGAACTGCGAGAAGTAGAAGGGGAGTTCATGAGCTTCGAGTCTTTGCTGAAAGTAGGCGACGCTGCCTACACGTATTACCCTGTGTCGGCCATTGAGGGTGCCGGCAAGTTACCGTTCTCGCTGACGGTGTTGTTGGAAAACGCGCTGCGTTGCGGGCGCACGCCCGAGGAGGCATCGGCTATGGCCGCTCGCATTGTGGGGGCAGGTTTGGCGGGCCAGACAGGGGACGAGGTAGAGTTCTCTCCGGCGCGCGTGCTGTTCCAGGACTTCACGGGCGTGCCGGTGTTCGTGGACTTCGCCGTGATGCGCGAGGCCTGCGCTGAACTGGGGGGCGATCCGAAGAAGATCAATCCGCAGGTACCGTGCGATCTGGTCATCGATCACTCGGTCATCGCCGATGAGGCCGGCTGCGCTGGATGCATGGACGAGAACATGAAGTTGGAGTTCGCGCGAAACAGCGAGCGCTATGACTTCTTGAAGTGGGCCCAGGAGTCCTTCGAGAACGTGCGCATCGTGCCGCCGGGGCAGGGTATCTGCCACCAGCTGAACATCGAGAAGTTCGCGAGCGTGGTCATGGAATCGCCTGCGGGTCTGACCGGCGCCGACGGCGAGCCAGTGGTGTACTTCGACACCTTGGTGGGTACCGATTCCCATACGCCCACGGCCAACGGCATCGGCGTGCTCGGCTGGGGTGTGGGCGGCATCGAGGCCGAGGCCGCGGCCCTCGGCCAGCCGATCACGACGCTCGTGCCCCGCGTCATCGGCGTGAAGCTGACCGGCGAGCTGGCGGCGGGCGTGTCGGCCATGGACGTGTCGCTGACGTTCGCGAGCATGCTGCGCGAGCGCGGCGTGGTGGGCTGCTTCGTGGAGTGCTTCGGCCCCGGCGTGAGCGGACTTTCCGCCACCCAGCGCGCCTGCATCTCGAACATGACCCCGGAGTACGGCAGCACCTGCACCCTGTTCCCCGTGGATGAGAAGACGCTGGAATACCTGCGCCTGACCGGTCGTTCCGACGATCAGGTGGCGCTCGTGGAGGCCTACGCGAAGGCCCAGGGCTACTGGAACGATCCCAATGCGGCGCCGCGTGTGTACAGCGATGTGATCGAGTTGGATCTGGGCAGTGTGCAGCCCTCCATTGCCGGTCCGTCACGACCCCACGACCGCATTGCCCTGGCCGATGCCGGCGAGCGCTTCCGCGCCATCTGCGCCGAGCGCGGCCTGGACGATGTGACGGCGCACGTGGAAATTGGCGGCGTCGACCACGAGCTGACCCACGGGGCCATTGCCATTGCCGCAGTGACGAGCTGCACGACGGCTACCGACCAGGCCATGATGATCGCCACGGGCCTTATGGCCCGCAATGCCGCCGAGCGCGGACTTGCGCCCGCGCCCTGGGTGAAGACCATTTTGGCTCCGGGCAGCCGCGCCACCGAGCTTCTGCTGGAGCGCGCGGGGCTGACCGAGCCCCTGCGTCAGCTGGGCTTTTTCACTTGCGGCTTCGGTTGCATGAGCTGCATCGGCAATTCTGGCCCGCTCATGGAGCAGATGCACGCCATCGCCGACGATATCGAGTTGGCAAGCGTCCTGTCGGGCAATCGCAACTTCGAGGGCCGTATCTCGCCGGATGTGTCGCAGAACTACCTGATGCAGCCGGCCAACGTGATTGCCTACGCCATTGCCGGCACCATGGATATCGATCTCGCGAAGGACGCCCTTGGCGTGGACGGCGACGGGAATCCGGTGTACTTCGCCGACATCGTGCCCGACGAGGCCGAAGTGGCTGCGCTGGTGGACCAGTACGTGACTGCCGACTTGTACGAGCAGGGCGCTGCCGGCATGTTCGAGGGCGATGCCGCCTGGCAGGCCCTGGGCGCCGAGCCGAGCGACACCTTCGCCTGGGATGAGGCGTCCACCTATGTGCGCCGGCCCCCGTACTTCGACGGCATGGGCCGAGCCGTGGAGGGCCAAGCCCCCATCGAGGGCGCCCGGGTGCTCGGGAACTTCGGCGACTTCATCACCACCGATCACATCTCCCCGGCCGGTGCCATTGCGCCCGATATGCCGGCGGCGGAATACCTCGAGGCCCATGGCGTGGCATCGGCCGACTTCAACACCTACGGCAGCCGTCGCGGCAACCACGAGGTGATGATGCGCGGCACCTTCGCCAACGTGAAGCTGGCGAACAAGCTGGCCGACGGCCGCAAGGGCGGCTGGACGCGCGACTTCACCACGGGTGATATCGCACCTTTGTACTATGCGGCTGAGCATTACCGCGCGGCAGGCGCCCCGGCGGCGGTGCTGGCGGGCAAGATGTACGGCTCGGGCTCGTCCCGTGACTGGGCGGCCAAGGGCCCCATGCTGCTGGGCGTGCGCGTGGCCATCGCCGAGAGCTTCGAGCGCATCCATCGGTCGAACCTCATCGGCATGGGCATTCTGCCGCTGCAGTTCGCCGAGGGCCAGAATGCTGACGAGCTGGGGCTTGACGGTTCCGAGGCTATCACCGTGGCTCCCATCGACTTCTCGGCGGGCCTGCCGGTCCCGGCGGTGGTGCAGGTGACGGCCGAGCGCGCCGACGGCAGCTCGGTGACCTTCGACGCCACCGTGCGCATCGACACCCCCACCGAGGGCCGCTACTACGAGAACGGCGGCATCCTCCAGTACGTCCTGCGCGACCTGATCGACTAGCAACTGGCTGTGGCTGGATGCTAGAAATAATCTCTCTAGAGAAAGGGGAGGGTTCGTGCCCTTCCCTTTCTTTTCTCCCTTTGTTAAAGTATCACTTAAGTGATATGTATGAGGAAGGGGAGCGGCATGTACGCGGCAAAGGAGTTCTTCGGGTGCGATGCGCTCGTCTTGTTTCACGGATCTCCGCAGGCCGTTCCGCGGCCCCAGTTTGGCAAGGGGTCGCCCTTCAACGACTACGGGCAGGGCTTCTACTGCACCGAGTCGCACCAACTGGCCAGCGAGTGGGCCTGCCCGACGCTGGAGGACGGGTGCGTGAACGAGTACTTGCTGGAATTGGAGGGGCTGAGCTTGCTGGATTTGGCCGCGCCGGAGTACTCGGTACTCAACTGGCTTGCGGTATTGCTGGCGCACCGCACGTTCGAAGTGGGGCCGGCCGGTAGCGTGGCGGCCCGTGACTTCCTTTTGGAGCGATACGGCGTTGATTTGAGCGGCGCAGACCTCGTGCATGGGTATCGTGCCGACGATTCGTACTTCTCCATTGCCCGGGATTTTCTGGCGAACACCATAAGCGTCGAGACATTGGAGCGTGCGTTGTTTTTGGGCGGCCTGGGGTATCAGGTAGTCCTGAAGACGCCGCAAGCCTTCGGGGCTCTGTCAAGTGCGGGGTGCGCCATTGCCGAGGGCGAACGGTGGAATCCCCTGCGCGTGGCGCGCGACGCGCAGGCGCGAGGGCAATACCGCGCCATTGCCGCCCAATCCATTGAAGCGGGGTTTGCGGGAACGTATCTTTTCGACCTGATGAGGAGGGCGTGATGGGGCGCATCGTGTACGAGGTCATCAATTTCGACTTCGAGTATCTCGACGACGCGCGAGAGACGCTAGGAGCGCTGTTTGACATCGGCGTGAACGAGTGGAAGGTGCCGGGGGATGATTTGGCCCAGGCCTTCCTGGCGTCGGGCGTGGCGGAGCAGTTCGAGCGGCGTAACCCGACCTACGTGTCGGGAAAATCGGCTCTCGATCTGCTGCGCCTGCTGGCCCCGTACCTCGATACCGAGCGTCCTGCGCCCGAGCATGCGCAGGTGGTGCCGCGTGAGGACTACTGGCTCGGCTGGATTCTGGCGTACTACCAGATGGAAACGGGACGCCCCTACCGCCAGGTGTTCGACGCCGTTCCCTATGAAGAGCTAGCGGGCATGTTCTATCCGCTGCACGAGGCGCCCGAGGGGAAGTTCGTCGAGGCGCTCAACCGTCGTCTGGCTGCGGCGCAGCTGCCCACCAGACTCTATCGTCAGCGGAAGATCTGCGGAATGTCGCAGAAGCAGCTGGCCGAGGCGTCAGGCGTCGGCCTGCGTTCCGTTCAGATGTACGAGCAGCGCCAGAAGAACATCAACCATGCCGCGGCCGAAACCCTCTACCGCCTGGCCTTTGCCCTCCGCTGCTCCATGGAGAATCTGCTGGAGCGGTAGGCCGAGTCTGGAGGAAAACCTCCTCCGTGCAGACGAACTTGAAATTCGAGCGTAAGGTCCCCTGCATGCTGATGCGCTCACAGCTGCTAGACTGCTTGCGGTATTGCGGCATAAGGCACATGCCGTCCCCACGGCACTGGCTGCGGAGAACGTGCGGAATAGCTGGCGTGGGCGGGGGATTTGCGATACGATTACGGGCACGTGATTTTTGACCCTAGGAGAACCGACGTAACTATGGAAGACTTCCGCAACGAATACTGCATGCATACGGCCACCTGCGGGCAGCTGCGTGCGACCGATGTGAACCAAGAGGTGACGCTGGCCGGTTGGGCGTGGCATACCCGCGACCACGGCGGGCTCATCTTCATCGACCTGCGCGACCGCGAGGGCTATACGCAGGTGGTCGTCGATCCGGATTGCGTGAGCGCGGAGGACTTCCATGCAGCCGAGCACTTGGGCCGCGAGTACGTGCTGAAGGTGACCGGCCGCGTGCGCGAGCGGGCGCCGGAGGCTGTGAACCCGAACATGATTACCGGCGAGATCGAAGTGCTGGCCAGCGCCGTGGAGGTGCTGAACACCTCGGTGACGCCGCCGTTTTCCATCGAAGACGGCATCGAGACCGACGAGATCACCCGCATGAAATGGCGCTACCTGGACATTCGCCGTCCTGAGATGCTCGCCAACCTGAAGCTGCGCCACACGGTGACCCAGGCCATGCGCCGGGCCCTCGACGAGCGCGGTTTCCTGGAGATCGAGACGCCGATCCTGGCGAACTCCACCCCCGAGGGTGCTCGCGACTACATCGTGCCGAGCCGTCCGAACCCGGGCAAGTTCTACGCCCTGCCCCAGAGCCCCCAGCAGTTCAAGCAGATGCTCATGTGCGCCGGCGTAGAGCGCTACTACCAGATTGCCCGCTGCTTCCGCGACGAGGACCTGCGCGCCGACCGCCAGCCGGAGTTCACCCAGGTGGACATTGAGATGTCGTTCGTGGAGGGCGACGATGTGTGCGACATGATGGAAGCGGTCATGGCCGAGACGCTTGCGGCCGTGGGCGTGACCGATGTGACCTTCCCCCTGCAGAAGATGCAGTACGCCGACGCCATGCGCCTCTATGGCTGTGACCGTCCCGACGTGCGCTTCGGCATGCTCCTGCACGATATTACCGACATTGTGAAGAACACCGGCTTCAAGGTGTTCTCGTCGGTGGCCCAATCTGGCGGCGTGGTGAAGGCCATCAACGCCAAGGGCGCGGGCGACTGGAGCCGCGGCGAGGTGGAGAAGATGGCTTCCATCGCCGAGGCCAACGGCGCCAAGGGCATGGCCTGGGTGGCGTTCACCACCGACGGCCAGGAGAAGAGCCCCATCAAGAAGTTCTTCACCGACGAGGAGTGGGCGGCCCTGAAATCCGAGATGGAAGTGGAGCCCGGCGACCTTCTGCTGTTCGCGGCCGACGCGCCCGAGATCGCCAATGCCGTGCTCTCCGCTCTGCGCCTGCACATGGCCGATGCGCTGAACGTGCCTCGCGAGGGTCACGCGCTTCTGTGGGTGGTGAACTTCCCCATGTTCCGCTACGACGAGGACGAGAAGAAGTACGCCGCCGAGCACCATCCCTTCACCCATGTGCTGAAGGAGGACTTGGATAAGATCGAGAGCGACCCCTTGGCCTGCGGCAGCTATTCCTACGACCTGGTGATGGACGGCTTCGAGGTGGGCGGCGGCACCATCCGCATCCACAACGCCGAGGAGCAGCGTCGCATCCTGCGCGTCGTGGGGCTCTCCGATGAGGAGATCGACGAGAAGTTCGGCCACCTCATCCGTGCACTCGAGCTGGGCGCCCCGCCCCATGGCGGCATCGCGCTGGGTCTGGACCGGCTGGTGATGCTCTTGGCCCGCAAGGACTCCATCCGCGACGTCATCGCCTTCCCGAAGACTTCCTCGGCGAGCGACCCCATGACCGGCGCGCCGAGCGCGGTGACGGGCCGCCAGTTGAAGGATGTGAACCTGCGCATTCTGTAGGGGCGCACGGCGCAAAAAGCTACGTGTCGGAGGACCCGTCTCCCGTAAGGGGGCGGGTCCTCTTACATGATGGTGCGGGAAAGCGGCTTGCTAAAGGTTTCGACGGGGTATCCGGTGAGGACGTTGCGGGCGGCCAGAAGATGCTCGGCGAAGGAGAGCTTGCCCGCCCCGTAGAGCCGGGCCGCCAGGCGCACGGCGGCTCCGTCTTCCATGGACACGTCGTCGGCCAGAAGCGCCATGACCGTGCCGATGAGCGAGCGCGGCACGTGGTAGTCGTTCTCGAGCGCCGCCACGCAGGCGACGATGGTTTCCGGGTAGGCCCGCGCCGCGCCGCCGGCGATAATGCGCCTTGCCTTGGCGGCGCGGCGCGGATCGTTGTCGAGCAAATAGTGCAGCAGGACGGTTTTGTCCACGATGACGATATCGCGGGAACGCCCCCGGGGCGTGCTTTTTGGCCGCTCGGCGTCGGATGCGCCCTGCTCCTTCAGCCATGCGGCGCGCTCGTCGCTCGACTGGGTCGGATTGCCGTAGTGACGCAGCTTGCCGAAGGCGCTCGTGGCTCCCTCGCTCTTGCTGAGATGCGGCGTGAAGGGGAGCCGCCTTCCGTTGACGCTCTCGGCTATGAAGAGCCGTACGGCCTCGGAGAGCGAGAGGCCTAGAGCCTCGAAGAGCTGTTCGGCCTCTGCCTTCATGGCGTCCTCGACGCGTACCTGCAAGGTGGCATGCTTGCCCATGGAGCACCTCCGAAAAAATTTTTCGCCCTGCGAAAGAGATCGAAAGCGGATGAAAATGCGCCGTATTGCGAGCGCTTTCGTGACATCTTCCCAGCAAAACGAGGGAAGATGTAGTGCAATTGTAACACACTCGGAAGGCCCCTGGATTCCCGCGCCGGAAGGCGGGATCGTCAGAAGCGGCGAAATAGGGGGTTGCCAATAGCCGTTGAGCGCGTTATAACGTCCCCAACAGGTCAAAGATGACTTTCCCGATGCGCAAACCCTGCGCGCTTTCCATAGATTCCAATCCGTTTCAGCAAGGCGTCCCACCGATGCCTTGGTCTCGTGCACCCCGGTTCTCGAGAAGGGGACAGGCAGGAGCGAAGCGGGGGAATAGATGCTTCGAGCTATGAGAAAGAGGAGGAGTTCATGGGTTCTAAATTCGTCATTGCCGACCCGGGCCTGTGCATCGGCTGCCAGACGTGCATGGCCGGCTGTCTGCTGAAGCACAGTGCGCCGGGGGACGTTGCGAAGCCCCGTCTGAACCTGATTACCACCCTGACCATCTCCGCGCCCATCGTGTGCCACCACTGCGCCGATGCGCCGTGCGTGGCCTCGTGCCCGGAAGGGGCGCTGTACTTCGACGAGGGTCGCGTGGCGGTGAAGCAGGAGCGCTGCATCGGCTGCCGCAGCTGCGTGCTGGCCTGTCCTTACGGTGCCGTGGACGTGGTCTCCCAAGAGGGCGCGGCAAAGCTGGGCGGCCTGACGGTGGAGTCGGCGCCCAAGGCTTTCCTGGTGAAGTGCGATTTGTGCTATGACCGCGAGGGCGGCCCGGCGTGCGTGGAGGCCTGTCCTACCGGCGGCCTTATGGTCGTCGACGAGGAGGAGCTTGCCGCTCGCCAGCGGGCCCGGCGCATGAAGGCCGCCGTGGCCTCGGGTGCGTTTGCCAGCGTGCCGCTGAATATGGATCTCAACTAGAACGGGGGAGTGAAACTATGGAAAAGCACATGGCCGTATGTCCCTACTGCGGCGCCGGATGCAAGCTCAACCTGCTGGTCGATGACGGAATGGTCATTGGCGCCGAGGGCATCGACGGTGTGACCAACGAGGGCGAGCTGTGCCTGAAGGGCCTGTCGGGCTTCGATTTCATCAACGATACGAAGATCCTGACGCCGCGCATCCTGCATCCGATGATTCGCCGCGAGAAGGGTGGCGAGCTGGAGCGCGTCACCTGGGACGAGGCGCTTGACTTCACGGCGCAGCGGCTGACCGAGATCAAGGAGAAGTACGGCCCGGACGCTATCATGCTGACTGGCTCCTCCCGCGGCCCGGGCAACGAGGCCAACTTCGTCATGCAGAAGTTCACCCGCGCCTGCATCGGCACGAACAACATCGACAACTGCGCGCGCACCTGCCACGGCCCCAGTGTGATCGGGCTTATGGACACCGTGGGATCCGGTGCCATGTCGGTGTCCATTCCCAACCTGGAGAACGCCGACCTCATCATGCTGTTCGGTTACAATCCCTCGGCCTCCCATCCCATTGTGGCTCGCCGCATCGTGAAGGCCAAGGAGAAGGGCGCCAAGATCATCGTAGTGGATCCGCGCTCCATCGAGACCGCCCGCATCGCCGATCTGTACATCCAGATCAAGAACGGCTGCAACCTCGCCTTCATGAACGCGTTCGCCAACGTCATCGTGTCTGAGAATATGCACGACAAGGCCTTCATCGATGCCCACACCAACGGCTTCGACGCGTGGTGGGAGACCATTAAGAACTACACGCCGGAATCGGTGGCCGAGGTGTGCGGCTGCGATCCCGACGACATCCGCAAGGCGGCGCGCATGTACGCCACGGCCCCCAACTCCGTCATCGGCTGGGGCATGGGCGTGACCCAGCAGCGCCAGGGCGTGAAGGTGGTGCACACCATCGCCGCCATCGCCTGCGTCGCCAACCAGATCGGTCGCGACAACGCCGGTCTGGCGCCGGTGCGCGGCCAGAACAACGTGCAGGGCTCCTGCGACATGGGCATGTGGCCGAGTCTTCTGCCGGGTTACCAGAAGGTGGAGAACCCCGAGATGCGGGCTAAGTTCGAGAAGGCCTGGGGCCTGCCGGCCGGCACGCTTCCCGCCGAGCCCGGCTTCAAGCTGACCGACCTGCCCCACGGGGTGAAGGAGGGCAAGATCCGCGCCTTCTACAACTTCGGCGAGGATCCGCTGCAGACCGAACCCGATTCCGCCGATATGAAGGAGACCCTGGAGAACCTGGATCTGCTCATCTCCCAGGACATCTTCATGACCCAGACGACGGCTTTGGCCGATGTGGTGTTTCCCGGCACGTCCTGGGGCGAGCACGACGGCGTGTTCTCCGCCTCGGATCGCACGTTCCAGCGCTTCACGGCCGCAGTGCCGCCCAAGGGTGAGTGCAAGCACGACTGGCAGATCTTCCAGGAGCTTTCGACGCGCATGGGCTACCCGATGCACTACGAGGATACCGAGGAGATTTGGAACGAGGTGCGCGAGCTGTGCCCCAACTTCTACGGCGCCACCTACGAGAAGATGGCCGGCACCGGTCATGCCCAGTGGCCCGTGCCCACGCTGGAGTGCCCCGGCACCCCGACGCTGTACAAGAACGGCCAGTTCAATACGGCCGATAAGAAGGCCATCCTCATGGCGCACGACTTCGTGGAGCCCACTGAGCTTCCCGATGACGCCTATCCGCTCGTGCTGTGCACCGTGCGCGAGGTGGGCCACTACTCCTGCCGCTCGATGACGGGCAACTGCAAGGTGCTCTCGATGCTGGCCGACGAGCCGGGCTATGTGCACATCAACCCTGCCGACGCCGAGGCGCGCAATATCCGCGACGAGGACCTGGTGTGGGTCAGCTCGCGCCGTGGCAAGGTGATTACCCGCGCGTGTTTGGACGAGCGCATCAACAAGGGCGCGGTGTACATGACCTACCAGTGGTGGATCGGCAAGTGCAACGATCTGACCATGCACGTGACCGATCCTCTGTCCGGCACGCCCGAGGACAAGTACTCCGCCTGCGAGGTGCACTCCATCGACGACCAGGTGTGGGCCGAGCGCCACATGCAGGCGCTCTACAGCGCCCTGAAGGATCGCCTGGCCGCTGAGGCTGCGCCCCAGAACGTGGCGCCGGCCGCCGAGGCGTCTGCGGAGTAGCCCGCGGCCGTCCGCTCTTTTTCACCCGAAAGGACTCTGATGAACACCTTCATCGCCATAGAGCCGGATAGGTGCATAGGATGCGGCACATGTCTCGCCGCCTGCAGCCATGGCCACCGTGTGGCCGGGCTGCAGGCGGAGCCCCGCCTCGCCCTGACATTCGCCCCGCAGGTGACCGCGGCGGTCACCTGTCATCAGTGCGAGGGGGCTCCCTGCTTGGCCGTGTGCCCCGTCGATGCCATTGTGCGCACCGACGAGGCCGTCGTTGTGAACGAGCAGGCGTGCATCGGCTGCAAGCTGTGCGCGATCGTGTGCCCCTTCGGCGCCATCCATCCGGCAGGCACGTCCACGGCAGGCGTTGCCGGCATTGCCTTTGAGACGCCGAGCCAGCCCCGGGGCACCTCCCCGCTGCTGGCCTGGAGCATCGGCGTCTACACCTGTGCCGTGAAGTGCGACTTGTGCTCCACGTACGACCCCGAAGGGGGTCCCCATTGCGTGAGGGCCTGTCCGACCAACGCGCTTTTTGTGCGAGATGCCACAACGCTCGGTGACGCTCGCAAGGACAAAATGAAAGCAGCCGCTACGGCCAATCAGATCATGATGGGCCGCTCGACCAACCTGAAGGAGGCCTAAATGCTGGAACTTATCTTCGTGTCCCTTGGGCTCTCCTGCGTCGCCGGCGCGCTGTCCCTGGTGGCGGGGAAGACCCCTGCCGCCTCTAAGACCATCGCCTGCGTGGGCGGCATGGCCTCGGCGGCCTGCGCCTTCATCGGCGGCGCCGGGGCCCTGCTGGGGCCAGCGGTGCACGCCAGCTGGGCGGGGCCCATGGCGTTTGCGAGCTTCACGCTGCTGCTGAATCCCCTGGCGGGACTGCTCATCGCAGTCATCTCGGCCCTGGCCTTCGTGGCATGGCTCTACGGTCTGTCCTATTTCGACGAGTATTACGAGAAGGGCATGGGGGTCATCGGCTTTTTCATGAACCTGTTCATTGCTTCCATGAACCTGGTCATTCTGGCCGACAACGCATTTTGGTTCCTCGTGTTCTTCGAATTGATGTCGCTTACCTCCTACGTGCTGGTTGTCATCGACCAGACGGAGAAATCGCTGCGCGGGGGCTTTTTGTACTTGATCATGGCCCATATCGGCTTTCTCATGATCGCTATCTCGTTCTTCGTGATGGCGTCGGCCGCCGGGTCCCTTGAGTTCGAGGCCTTCCGCACGAGCGCCTTTGCCCCCGGCGTGGCCACGGTGGCCTTCGTGCTGGCTTTCTTCGGCTTCGGCGCCAAGGCGGGCATGGTGCCCTTCCATTCGTGGCTGCCCCAAGCCCATCCGGCGGCGCCTTCCAATGTGAGCGCGCTCATGTCCGGCGGCATGATCAAGATTGGCATCTTCGGTATCTGCAAGGTGTGCTTCGATTTGCTGGGCGCGACCGGGGGCGAGATCGGTTGGGGCGTGCTCGTCATTATCATCGGCGCGGTATCGAGCGTGCTGGGAGTGGTGTACGCCCTGGGCGAGCATGATCTGAAGAGCCTGCTGGCCTATCACTCCGTGGAGAACATCGGCATTATCCTGCTCGGTGTGGGCACAGGCATCTACGGCTGGGCCGCGCATCTTCCGTGGCTTGCGGCCATCGGGCTTCTGGCCGGGCTCTACCACCTGGTGAACCACGCCATGTTCAAGGGGCTTTTGTTCCTGGGGGCCGGCAGCGTGCTGCATGCGACGGGCACGCGCAACATGGAGGTCCTCGGCGGGCTGGCGCGCCTGATGCCCGTGACGGCCCTGTGCTTCCTTGTGGGATCGCTGGCCATCTCGGCCATCCCCCCGCTCAATGGGTTCGTGTCCGAGTGGTTCACGTACCAAGGGCTCATCGGCGCGGCCATGGACGGCGACATCTTCATGCGCATCCTGTTCGCCTTTGCCGTGGTGGCCCTGGCCATTACCGGTGCTCTGGCCGTCACCTGCTTCGTGAAGGCCTTCGGCGTCACGTTCTTGGCTCGGCCGCGCTCTGAGGCGGCCGAGCGGGCCCGCGAGGTGCCCGCTCCCATGAAGGGGGCCATGGTGCTGCTCACCGTTGCCTGCGTCTTCCTCGGCCTGGGAGCGGCTCTGGTGACGCCGGTGGTGGATTCCATTGCCGCCGCCATGCTGTCGGTGCCCCCGGTGCCGGCCGTGGAGGGTGCGACGCTCGTGTCGCTGGATACGGCATCGGTGGTCTCGCCGCTGGTGCTGGCGGTGCTCATGGCCCTTGTCATCGCCGCGTGCGCCCTGGTGCGCAACAGCGCGAACCGCGCCGCCGGCATGAAGGACGATCCGCAGACCTGGGCCTGCGGCTACCAGGCGGACCTGACCATGGAGACGCTGGCCTCCACGGTGGGCGCCAACGTGAAGAACTTCATGGGGCCGCTGTTCGCCATCCGCTTCACTGTGAACCGTGCCGGTGCCGCCGTGGCCCGTCTGTTCAGTCGTGCCCTGGGGCTCGAAAAGACGGCTCCGTCCGCCTCCAAGGCCCCCGAGCCGGTGCTGTCCCGCTTCGACCGCGATCGCACGGTGGGCATCGCCGCGGCCCCGCACCGCGCTCCGGCGCTCTCGCACTCGGTGCTGTCCATCGTCAGCGATCTCGGTGCCTGGTTCAGCCGCATGGAGAGCGGCGATTTCCGCACCTACATCGTGTACATCGTCGGCGCCCTGGTGTTCTTCCTGGCGCTCATCATTCTGGTCCGATAGGAGGATGCCATGTCTGTCATTGTTGCGATACTCCAGGCTGTCCTCTTGGTGGCCGCCGCTCCGCTCGTGAGCGGCATCACGCGCAAGATTCGCGCCAAGATGCACTCCCGCACGGGTACCGACATCTTCCAGGACTACCGCGATCTGGCCAAGCTCTGGCGCCGGTGCGAGGTGCGCGAGGGCGGCAGCGGGCTTGTGTCCCGGGCCATGCCGCCGGTGTTCCTCGGCAGCTTCGTGCTCATTGCCGCGGGTCTGCCCCTGTTCATGCAGGCCTGCCCGGTGCCCATCCTGGGCGATATCATCACCATCCTGTACTTGATGGCCCTGCCGCGCTTCATGTTCGCCCTGGCCTCCATCGACTCTGCCGGCTCGTACACGGCCATCGGCGGTGTACGGGAGCTGCTGGTAGGCGTGCTCGTGGAGCCTGCGCTCGTGCTGGTGCTGTTCGTCATGGCCGTGGCCGCCGGTTCCACCAACACCGGGCTCATGGCTGCAGCCACAGGCTCGCTTCAGGCCCAGCCGCTCGTGGCCGTGGTAGTGGCCGGCGTGGCATTTGCCATGGCCTGCTACATCGAGATGGGCAAGCTGCCCTTCGACTTGGCCGAGGCCGAGCAGGAGATCCAGGAAGGCCCCCTGGCCGCCTATTCCGGGCCGTCTTTGGCCATGCTGAAGCTGGGCGTATCTGTGAAGCAGCTGGTGGTGGCGAGCTTGCTCGTGGCGCTGTTTCTGCCTTTCGGGGCCGCGGTGGACGCCTCGCCTGCAGCGGTGCTCGCGGGAATGCTGGCCTATGGCGCGAAAGTACTCGTCGTCATGGTTGCGGCCTCGATCATCGAGAACGCCGTTATGCGCGTGCGCTACAAGCTGCTCGGTCGTTATACCTGGTTCGTCACGGGGATTGCGCTTCTGTCCCTGGTGTTCCTCGTCATTGGAATTTAGGTGGTGATGAATATGTTCGGATACCCGTTAGTCAATGTGCTGGGGGCCTGCCTCATCATCACCTCGATGCTGGTGGTGCTCGCCCGCACGGGGCGCGCGGCGGCCTGGCTGTACTCGCTCCAGTCGCTCGTGCTCGTGGCCGTGCTCGCGTCGCTCGGCGCGGTGACCGGCTCGGTGGAGCTGTTCACCTGGTCGGCCACGGCCTTCGCCACCAAGGTGGTGCTCGTGCCCGCCATCCTGCTGTTCACCCTGAAGAAGATCGGCGATGACGCGCGGACGGATCTGCCGCCGAAGCTCAACCCCATGAAGTCGGTGGCCCTGGTGGCTGTGGAGGTGTTCGTGTGCTTCGTGGCCGTCTCCGGGATCGATTTGCCGACGGCTGCGGAGGTGCGCCCCACACTGGCGGTGTCGCTGGCCCACTTCTTCATCGGGCTCACCTGCATCGTCATCCAGCGCTCCATCTTCAAGCAGATCTTCGGATACTGCCTGATGGAAAACGGCTCCCACGTGACCTTGGCGCTCTTGGCGCCCCAGGCCCCGGAGCTGGTGGAGATCGGGGTGGCCACCGACGCCATTTTCGCGGTGATCATTCTGGCCGTGCTCGTGTGGCGCATGGCGCGCTACGCCCGCACCCTTGATGCCGACGACCTCTGCGAGCTGAAGGGATAAGCCATGGATTACTCTATTCTGCTAATCTGCCTGTTGGGCTGCCCGGTGGTTGCGGCCGCCGCCATGGCCCTGCTGCCCGCGAAGGCCACGCCCCGCGGCCTGTTCGAGGCCATTCACGTCCTGTCCCTGGCCGTTGTGGCCGTATCGGGGCTTTGGCTCGTGGCCTCGGTGTTCGCCGGCAGCGACCTCTTCGCCTTGGGCGGCTGGTTCCATCTGGACGGGCTGGGGGCGCTGTTCTTGGGCCTCATTGCCGTTATCGCGCCGGCCACGGGCCTGTACTCGCTGCCCTATGTGGCCCACGATGTGGCCGATGGGAAGCTCGGGCCCTCCCAGGTGAAACAGTACTACGTGTTCTTCAGCCTGTTCGTGTTCTCGATGATTCTGGCCGTCACCTCCAACAACATCATCATGATGTGGGTATCGGTGGAGGCCACCACCTTGTCCACGGTGTTCCTCGTGGGGGTGTACCGCACCAAGCTCGCCCTGGAGGCGGCGTGGAAGTACGTCATCGTCTGCACGGCCGGCGTGGCCTTCGGTCTGTTCGGCACGCTGCTCGTGTACGCGAACGCCGCCGACGTGATGGCCGACGCGCATCAGGCGGTGTTCTGGACGTCCATCCTACCCATGGCTCCCGCGCTCGACCACTCGCTCACGATGATCGCCTTCGTGTTCGCCGCCATCGGCTTCGGCACCAAGGCGGGCCTGTTTCCCATGCACACCTGGCTGCCCGACGCCCATTCCGAGGCGCCGAGCCCCGTGTCGGCCCTGCTGTCCGGCGTGCTGCTGAAGTGCGCGCTGCTCATCGTGCTGCGGTTCTACATTCTAGCCGCGGCCAATGTGGGGGCGGGCTTCCCCCAGCTGGTCATGGTGATTCTGGGTGTGCTCTCGGTGGGCTACGCGGCCTTCGAGGTGTACCGGCAGCGCGATATCAAGCGCAAGCTGGCCTACAGCTCGTGCGAGAACGTGGGCCTCATCGCCGTGTGCTTCGGCATCGGCGGTCCTCTGGGCATTATCGCGGGCCTGGTGCACTGCATCGCCCACGGCCTGACCAAGGCGCTCATGTTCTGCGTGGCCGGCAACGTGATGATGAAGTACCACACCCGCGATCTGGAGAAGATCAAGGGCATTCTGGCCGTGGCCCCTGTGACCGGCGTGCTGTTCGTGGCCGGTTGCCTCGCCTTGGCGGGCTTCCCGCCCTTCGCCATGTTCGTGAGCGAGATGGCCATGATCTTGGCCGGCATTGCCGCCGACGCCCTCTGGCTCGTGGCGCTTGTGCTGGTGGCTCTGGTGGTGGTCATCATGGCGCTTGTGACCATGATCACCGGATCGGCTTTGGGGCGTGCGCCCGAGGGGATGGCTCGCAAGGACGTGCCGGCCCTGGCCCTGGTGCCCGAATGCGTGCTTTTGGCTTTGGTGGTGCTGCTCGGCGTGGCCCTACCCGGCCCTCTGTTCGGCTCCATCGAGCGCGCCGGGGCCATCGTCATGAGCTACGAGGACGAGTACCCGGCGAGCGAGAATCTGTTTGAAGGGGCCCTGGCGGCCCTGGCTGGAGACGAGGTTGAAGAGGAGGTGTCCGAGTAATGGTCAAGAAGAAGGCGCCCTTGCGGGTGGGGGAAACCCACGTGCAGGCCGTGCGCGACACGTTCCCCGGAGCGGTGCTCGATGCCGCGTGGCAGGCCGAAGACCAGGTGACCGTCACGGTGCCCAAGGACATGCTGCCCGATGTGGTGGAGTTTCTGTACTACGGTCGCGGCGGCTGGCTGCCGAACATGGTGGCCAACGACGAGCGGCCCATCAACGGCAACTACGCCCTGTACTACCTGCTGTCCATGGAGGAGAGCGACCCGGGCTTCGTGACGGTGCGGGCCGAGGTGGACCCCCAGTCCATGGAGTACCCGAGCGTGACTCCGCGGGTGCCCGCCTGCGTGTGGAGCGAGCGCGAGGCCTTCGACCTGTTCGGCCTGCGCGCCCAGGGGCTGCCCGACGAGCGGCGGCTGGTGCTGCCCGACGACTGGCCGGCCGACCTGTATCCGCTGCGCAAGGATTCCATGGACTACCGCAAGCGGCCGGCTCCCGTCACCGATGTGGAGAACTACTCGTTCCTCTACGAGGGCCAGGCCGAGGAGGTCACCGAGGTGCCCATGGGTCCGCTGCACATCACCTCCGACGAGCCGGGGCACTTCCGCCTGTTCGTGGAGGGCGAGGAGATCATCGACGCCGACTACCGCTTGTTCTACGTCCACCGCGGCATGGAGAAGGTGGCCGAGAGCCGCCTGAACTACGACGCGGTCACGTTTTTGGCCGACCGCATCTGCGGTATCTGCGGCAATGCCCACTCCGTGGCCTATGCCGAGGCCGTGGAGCACGCCCAGGGCATCGAGGTGCCCGTGCGCGGCCAGTACATCCGCGCCATCCTGCTGGAAGTGGAGCGCTTGCACTCCCATCTGCTGAATCTGGGTCTCGTGTGCCACTATTGCGGTTTCGACACCGGCTTCCAGCACTTCTTCCGCGTGCGCGAGAAGACCATGGACTTGGCGGTGCTGCTGACCGGCGCCCGCAAGACCTACGGCCTGAACCTCATCGGCGGGGTGCGCCGCGACATTCTGGACGAGCAGAAGCTGGCCACCATCAAGTACGTGCGCGAGATTCGCAACGAGGTGGAGGCGCTGGTAGACATGCTCGTGTCCACGGCGAACTTCGAGTCGCGCACCGCCGGGGTGGGCCGGCTCGACCCGGCGGTGGCCCGCGACTACAGCCCCGTGGGCCCCTGCGTGCGCGGCAGCGGCATTGCCCGCGACGTGCGCTTCGATCACCCCTTCGACGGCTACAAGTACTTGAGCGGCATGAAGGCCCGCAGCCACGACGGCTGCGATGTGCAGAGCCGGACCTTGGTGCGCGTGGAGGAGTTCATGGACTCGCTGACCATGATCGAGCAGCTGCTGGACGGAGCTCCGGCGGGCCCGGTGCTCACCGAGGACTGGCGGTACACGCCGCACAAGTTCGCCTTGGGCTACACCGAGGCGCCGCGCGGCGAGGACATGCACTGGGCCCAAGTGGGCGACAACCAGAAGTGCTACCGGTGGAGGGCCAAGGCGGCCACGTACTCCAACTGGCCCATCTTGCGCTACATGTTCCGCGGCAACACCGTGGCCGATGCGGCCATCATCGTGGGCTCCATGGACCCGTGCTATTCCTGCACCGATCGCGTGACGGTGGTTGATGTGAAGAAGAAGACGGAGACGGTGCTCACCAAAGACCAGCTGGAGGGCTACTGCCGTCGCCGCACCCACTCGCCGCTCTCGGGAACGGGGGTGTAGGCGATGTTGAAGCTGTTCAAGGAAATCCGCAAGGCCGGCGACGCCACGACAGGCTATCCCTTCGAGCCGCTGGCCATGCCCGCGGGATTCCGCGGCAAGCCGGAGCACAACGAGAAGCTGTGCATTGCCTGCGGAGCCTGCGCCATTGCCTGCCCGGCCAACGCCATCACCATGGACTTGAACGATGATCAGTCCTATGTGACCTGGGATATCAGCTACGGCCGCTGTATCTTTTGCGGGCGCTGCCAGGAGGTGTGTCCCTTGTTCGCCATCGAGTTGACGACCGACTTCGAGCTGGCGGTGCTGAACAAGGCCGATCTGTCCGAGTCCTGCGCCTACGAGGTGGCGCGCTGCGCGGTGTGCGGCAAGCCCTACGCCGCCGCCAAGGAGGTCGACTATGCGCGCCGGGTTCTGAAGAGCGTGGGAGGTCCCGCCGCTGCCGATGTGGGGAAGCTGGACGAGTGCCTGGCCTGCCGTCGCCGCGAGGATGCCCGCGCCTTCCAGGCCCAAGCTCGCACCGAAGGAGGTGCCCGATGATCGAGAACGATTTCCCCGCGTCTCTCCAGTGGAGGCCGGACCCAGTGGCCCTGGACGCGTCGGTGGCTAAGGCCAAGGAGAAGCTGCTCCAGTCCATCAAGCGGTCGGTGTACGTGTACCGCGTGGACTGCGGCGGCTGCAACGGCTGCGAGATCGAGATCTTCGCCACCATCACCGCTGCCTTTGATGCCGAGCGCTTCGGCATCAAGGTGGTGCCCTCGCCGCGCCACGCCGATGTGCTGTTGTACACCGGCGCCATGACCCGGGCCATGCGCGAGCCGGCGCTGCGCGCCTATCAGGCGGCGCCTGATCCGAAGATCGTCATCTCCTACGGGGCCTGCGGCTGCACCGGCGGCATCTTCCACGACAACTACTGCGTGTGGGGAGGCACCGACCCCATTCTTCCCGTGGACGTGTACATTCCGGGCTGCCCGCCCTCGCCGCCGGCCACTATCTACGGCTTTGCCTGTGCCTTGGGGCTGCTCGACCAGAAGCTGCATGAAAGCCGCCATGTGGCCCCGGCTGGCGAGCAGGCGCCCGTGGCCTTCCCGGCGATACCCTACAAGGTGCGCACCGCCTTCGAGCGCGAGGCGCGGCGCATGAGCGGCTACTACTACGGCAAGCAGATCGTGGACGAGTTCATGATGACGCTCGCCAAGGACAAAACCGACGCTCTGGCCGCCGCCGACAGACTCGTCGAGCGCGAGACCGATACGCGAAAGAAGGCCGTGTTCATGGATTTGAAGGCGCTTCTGCTGAGTAAGGTCGTGCAGGAATGAGCGTGACGGTGCGCCAACGGCCGTCCGCGCCGGGTGCGGGGAGGGCGCCCGGTGCGGACGGGGGAACAGGAGCAGAGCGCGGACGGGCCGTGCGCCCGGCGGCGGCCCACACCACCGATGGGCGCACGGCCCGGGACGTGGTGTTCTACCGGCTGGGAAAGAAGTTCGTGGATCACGAGCGCTCTATTCCCGAGGACGTGCGTTCGGTGCTCTACTACACCCTGGCCATCGGGCACCATACCGGGGTCATCGACTGCCTCGAGCCGCGTCTGGCCACGTCCAGGGTCGTCTTCTCAGACGTGCTGGCGGCCCTCGGTACCGGCGAGGCGGCCGACAAGCTGAGGGGCATCGAGCGCTTCGGCGAGATCGAGCTGAAGAAGGAGCATGTCCCCCTGCTGAAACCGGCGGTGCTGGCGGCTCTGGAGGGCTGCGGTACGGTACCCGAGCCGGGGACGGCTGCCGCGGGCCTGGTGGTTGCCGCGGATGTGCCGTCGTGGCTGGAGGAGTTTCTGTTCCTGCTGGACGAGGTGCAGTGCGAGCCGGCCGTGTACGCCATGGGAAGGAGGGTGTCGTGAGCGCGAGCGCCGAGGACATCCTGGCCGCGAGCGAGGCCGGGGCGCGGGGCGGCAACGTCGTCTTCTGCGTGGGCAGCGTCCTGCGCGGCGACGACGCCGCCGGCCCGCTTCTGGCCAAGCGCCTGGAGGACGACCCCGTGGCCGGCTGGCTGGCGGTAGACGGGGGCCAGACGCCCGAGAACGATTTGGGCTATCTGCGCCGCCTTGCCCCGCAGCGTCTGCTCCTGGTGGACGCGGCGGCCATGGGGCTTGAGCCGGGGGCCGTCCGGCGTCTGCGCGCCGAGGACGTGGCGGTGCAGTCGCTCATCACCACCCACACGCTGCCCATCACCTACCTGCTGGGAGAGCTGGAGCAGATGTGCGGGGAGGTGACCTTCCTCGGCATCCAGCCCGGGGGTACCGAGTTCTTCGATCCCGTGCACCCGCGCGTGCTGGCGGCCGTGGAGTCGGTGTACGCCGCCCTTGCCGAGGGCGGCAATTTCGAGCAATACCCGTTTGTAACGTTATGATAGGGGAGGAATATCCATGTCAATCGTAAAAGAGGATCTGCTGTCCATCAGCCCCGATGCGCTGGCGCCGGCCGCCACCGAGGCCAAGGCCGAGGCTGTCGGCGTGACCAAGGCCTCCATGGGCGGTGCTAAGTGCTTTGTGTCCGCCATGCTGGCCGGCGCCTTCATCGGCTTCGGCGGCATGTATTTCTGCACGTTTCTGGGCGATACCACCATGGCCTTCGGGGCGCAGCGCCTGGTAGGCGGCTTGTGCTTCTGCCTGGGCCTGTGCCTGGTGCTCTGCTGCGGGGCCGAGCTGTTCACGGGCAATGTGCTCATGGCCTGCGCCAAGGCGTCGAAGAAGATCAGCTTTGCCGGCCTGCTGCGCAACTGGGGTATCGTGTGGCTCGGCAACCTGGCCGGCTCCCTGGTGGCGCTGGCTATCATCTACTTGTCGAATTTGCAGGCCATGAACGGGGGCGCTGTGGGCGAGGCCTTCGTCTCAGTGGCTGCCGGCAAGGTGGCCCTTGAGCCGGTGACCTTGTTCTTCAAGGCGGTGCTCTGCAACATTCTCGTGTGCCTGGCCGTGTGGATCGGCTTCTCCTCGAAGACCACGGCCGACAAGGTGCTCGGCATCTTGCTGCCCATTTCCGCTTTCGTGGCCTGTGGTTTCGAGCACTGCGTGGCGAACATGTTCTTCCTGCCCATGGGGCTGCTCCTGAACACGGTGGCCGGTATCGGGGCCGCAGGGGCCATCACCGCGGGGGGCGTGGCCTACAACCTGGTTCTCGCTACCCTCGGCAATATCGTTGGCGGCCTGGTGGTGGGCCTGGCCTACTGGTTCATCTACCATAAGAAGCAGGCTTAAAGAGGCTGCGACGCACGCTGCCGGGAACGGGTGAAGGGAAGAGGATCGTGAGAGTGGTCGACCGATATCGAGAGGGCGAGGCCGTGGAGGTCTGCGACGGTGCGCTGCTGCGTCCCGACGGATCCTTCGAGCCGGTGCGCCGGCCGGTGCTCGCCGAGCACGCTATGGAGGTGCTCGTGAACACCGTGCCCACCTTGCGGATGGTGTGCACCCCCGATCATCTGGTCGATCTCGTGGTGGGGCGGCTGTTCACCGAGGGCATTGTGGGGGATGTCGACGAGATCGAGGAAGTATATCTCTGCGAGCAGGGGACCCGCGCCTCGGTGCTGCTCGGCTGCAACCGGGCCGACTTCTCCCGCCGCGGAGTGGAGACGGTTCCCTCCTGCTGCACCGGCAACCGCACCTACAACCGCTATTTCACAAGCGACGCGCCCCCGGCCAAGGTGACGCCTATTCCCTGGGAGGCTGAATGGGTGCTCGCCGCGGCCCGGGCCTTCGCCGAGGATACGCCCCTGCATCGGCGCACGACCGGCACCCACAGCTGCTATCTGGTGCTGGGGGGTACTGTGGTGGCCTGCTGCGAGGACCTGGGGCGCCATAACGCCTTCGACAAGGTGGTGGGCCTGGCCTTGCGGCAGGGGATCGATCTGCGCGACGCCCTCATCTTCTCTAGCGGGCGATTGCCCGTGGACATGGTCATGAAGGCCATTCACGCCGGGGTTCCGCTGCTGGCCACCAAGGCGGTTCCCACCGACGAGACCATTCGCCTGGCCCGGGAGTTCGATCTGACCCTCATCTGCCAGGCCCGGCCCGACGGGGCCATCGTGTACAACGATCCGACGCGGCGCTGAGAAGTCGCCGCGGTCGCTGCGACAACGCGCTTTCCGTGCGCTGCGCGGGCGAGGGGAGACGGGAGACGGCAATGACGCGGCAGAGCGCGGGGGCCGGCGCGCTGCGGGGTATGTGCGCCAGCCTGCGGGCGGGCATGCGGCCGAGAGATGCCGGGGAGGGAGGTTCGCCGTGGGCGCAGGCAGGTCGCTCAAGCGGATGGGAAGGCTCATCGGCGCCGCGGGGCTTTTGGGCCTGGTGGTGGGCCTGCTGTCGCTTGGGCTGGGCGCGGCGGTCGATGGCGCCGCGGCGCTGTTCGCCGCCCAGCCGGGCTTGGGATGGGCCATGCCCGTGGCGGGCTTCGCCGCGTTCGGGCTTTACCGGTTGCTGCGCGTCGATTTCTCCTGGAGCACGGCCCGGGTTGTGAAGGCGGCCAGAGAAGGGGAGGAGGTGCCGCTCCGGCTGGCCTTTGCGATTATCGCCGGAACGGCCCTGACGATACTGGGCGGGGGCTCGGTGGGCAAGGAGGCCGCCGCCCTGCAGATGGGCGTGGCCGCCTCCGGGCCCTTGCGGCGTCTTGCGGCTCCTGCCCAGCGGCGCCTTCTCGCACCGGCGGCCATGGCGGCGGCCCTGGGTGCGCTTCTCGATGCGCCGCTGGCCGGTATCGTGTTCTCCTTCGAGGTGATGCGCAAGCGTCCGGCGGGGCCGGCCGAGGTGGCCTGCCCCGCTGTTGCGGCCCTGGTGGCTTGGGGCGTTGCGCGAATGGGGGGCGCTCGGCTTTTGCCGGGGTCCTTCCCGAAGGCGGCCCTTGTCGTTCCCGACGAGGTGCTGCCGGCCTTGGGGTTGGCGGTTGCCGTCGGTCTCATCGCTGCCGCCATGGCCCGAGTCTTCTGCGGGGCTCTGCATGGCCTGCGACGCGGGCTTGCCCGTTTGGGGGCGCCCCTGTTCGCCCTCGCGGTGGGAGGGGCGGCCACTTCCCTGGGCCTCGGCTATGCCGAGGTGTTCGGTTACGAGGGGCTGCGCGCCTATTGCGGTACCGGTGCGGCGCAGATTGCCGCGGCGCTGGCCGGCGATGCGCCCTGGTGGGGCTTTGCCGCGAAGGCCGCGCTCACGCTGCTCACGCTGGCCGGCGGCTACAAGGGCGGTGAGATCATGCCCGTGCTCGCCGTCGGCGCCTGCCTCGGAGCGGCGGTAGGAGAGGGGGCCTGCGCTCTCGCCGCGATGGGCGGTGCTGCTGTTCCATGTTCCAGCGGCCTTGCGGCTTCGGGCGCCCTTCCCGCTATCCTGGGATTCTCGGCCTTCTTCGCTGCCTGCGCGAAGTGCCCGCTTGCGGCCGGGGTCATGGCCGCCGAGCTTTTCGGGCCTGAGGCGGCGGCCGTCTCGGTGCCCGCCATTGCGCTGGCGTATCTTTGCTCCGGCCAAAGGGGCCTGTATCCCACCGCAATCGCCTTGCGAGATGATTGCGGCGCCCGGCGGGGCGTGTTGGGCTAAAACCATGCTCGCTGCCTCATCCTGGTGTTTTTGCCAAATTGCATGTAATATGCATGCATAAAGAATCAGCTTGGGAAGAGGAGGGGCGATGCCGGCTTTGCAGGTGCGGGAGTTTCCCGAGGAGCTGTACGAAGAGCTGCGGGCCTATGCGGCGCTGCACCATCGGAGCATGGCGCAGCAGACGGTGGCAGCTGTCGATAGGATGATTCACGGAGATGCGGGGAGCGAGCGGTCGAAGGGTTCTCGCATCGTCTCCTTCGAGTCTTCCGCCGAGCGCGAGCGTCGGCTGGAAAAGCGTCGTGGCATATTCGCGCGGGCGGAAGAGCGCCGGCGCGTTGCAGCGTGCCTCATGCCCGAACCGTCGGCTCTGCTGGCTGAGGCCCGCGCTGAACGCGACGCGCGGTTCGACGAGCTGGCTGCGGAGATTGCGGAGAAATGCCGATGATCGTCGTCGATGCCAACGCGGCCATCGCCATAGCGCTGGGTACGGTCTACGGGGATGGGCTTAAGCAGCTGCGGCTGGAAGACGAGCGCATAGCGGCGCCGTCGCTTCTGTGCGCGGAAGTTTCCCATGCCATGACGAAGTATGTGCGCGGCGGTTACCTGACGGCGGTGGAAGCCCTCGATTGCGGCCGAGACGCTATCTCCCTCGTAGACGATATGCGTGATGACGAGGATCTGTGGGCCGAGGCTCTCACCGAATCCGTTCGGCTTGAGCACTCCTCCTACGACCTCTTCTACCTGGTTCTCGCCCGCCGAGAGGGTGCGACGCTGTTCACCGTCGACCGCAAGCTCCAAGACCTCTGCGCGAGAAACGGCGTGAACTGCATCTGGCTCGAAAGGGAGTTTTGAGCCGCTACCCCGCTAGGGCGCGGAGGCTCGCGACAGCCTCGTCGGTGAGGCGGAGGCCCTCGCGCACGTAGGTGGGAAAGTCGCCGTAGCGGCGATCGATTTCGTCGAAGTAGGCGGCAAGGTAGGCCGGGCGCGCTTCGAGAAACGACAGGAGGCAGGCGTGCTCGTAGTCGGTCATGCCCGCATCCAGCCGCGACGCCTCGGCGGCGATAAGATCGGCGTGGTCCTCGTTCACGCGCAGGTAGTCTTCTATGATGGCGTCCTCGTCGGCGCCGGCCACGCGCAAAAGCGTGGCGCAGAGCACGCCGGTGCGGTCCTTCCCGTTCGCGCAGTGGATGAGCGCGGGCTTGCCCTCGGCGGCCATGGAGCGCAGCGCCTGGCCCACCAAGGGGTATTCGCTCACGTAGCGCCGGTAGTTGGCGCTCATGCGCTCCTCGGGCGCGCCGTACTTGCCGATGACGCCGGCCACGAGGCGCTTGTCGGCGTCCTTGCGCCGGGTCTCGGCGGCGGGGGTGAGCGCGATGGTCTTCATCCCCACAATGTAGGGCTCGGGATGCGCCGCTACCTCGCTGGCGGTGCGCAGGTCGTACACGGTGGCCACGCCGAGGGATTGGGCGAGGAAGGCGGCCTCCTCGGGTGTGATGGCCGCAAGCTCGCGGGAGCGGAAGATGCGCGCCTCGGCAAACGAGCCGCCTACACCGCGGATGCGCGCCGTACCGAAGGTGCGGGCGAGGGGGAGGGCCTCGAAGGCGAATCCGGCCACCAAAGGCGACGGCTCGCCGTCCTCGGTCACCGGCCGTACCTTCAGAAGATAACGCCCGGCCTGCGGCGGTGTGTAGACGAATCGCCAGTTCACACCTCGGGTCTTGTCCACAGCTTCGGTGGGATATGCCGTCCACGAGGCTCCGTCGTCCAGCGAGAATTCCATGGCGCGGATGGTGCGGTCGAAGTCGTCCACGTAGCCGGCGAACTCGATGGGGCGCCCCGCGTAGTACGGCGGTCGCGTGGCGGGAACGAGGGCGTTATCGGCGGCATCGGGCATGGGGTTCCTTTCCGTCGAGTATCTACACCAAGTCGCTGCGGATTTCGAAGAGGGTGCGGGCCAGATGGGCGAAGGCCTGCTCGCCGGCGGCGGAGTCGGGGGCGCTCGTCATGATGACCATGAGGTAGTCGCGGTCGTTGATGGTGACAATGCCCGAATCACAGACGGCATCGTCCTCTTCGCCGTCGATCCAGCCGGCCTTGTTGCGCACGACGATGTTCGTGCCGATGGAGGCCACGGTGGCCGTTTGCCCCTCGTCGGCATCTTCGACGGCTTCGTTGCCGCCGGCTTCCTGATCGGCATCTGACGCCGTGCTCTCTGCGCCTTCGGCGGCATCGATGAGCAGATCGGTATCCTTCTCGGTATCGCCGGACGAGATGGTGATGGCCGTAAGGCCGTTCTCGCCGCCGGTTTCGCTGGCGGCGGCATCATCGCTGTCGCCTTCGCTGGCGCCCTGCGTCGCGCCGTTTTCCCCGTCGCCGGTGGCTCCGTTGTCGCCATCGGCACCCTCGTCGTCCACGCCTTCTTCGGTGCCCGAACCTTCGGCGGGCAGATAATCGGTCTGCCCCGTACTGGTGGTGCCCAGCGCGCCGTTGCGCAGGAAGGAGACTTCCGTGCCCTCGAAGGTGTCCGACAGCCACTGGGAAGCCGAGGTACCGGCACGCTCCAGGTAGTCGTAGATCTTCAGCCACATGAGGGCCGCCTGGCGCCCGGTGTAGGCGGGGAAATAGGTGTCGTCTACGAGGTTCTCGTCCACGCCGGCCTCCGAGAGCCACTCGCGCATCCCGTCGGTGCCGAAATCACGGCGCAGCTGTCCGTAGGAGGCGTTGTCCGACCACATGATGGTGTTCTCGATTTGCTGTCGCCGCGAATCACGCACGCTGTTGATGTCGTTGGGCAGCTCCTTGTTCACCACGTAGACGCAAAACGGCCCCTTGAAAGAGCTTGCGCCGTAGATGGACGCATCCAGGTTGCCGGCGATGCCGCGCCCGGTGCCCAAGTCCATGAACAGGTAGCTGGCATCGTAGTCGTTGGCATCGTAGTAGGCGAGTGCGTTGCTGAGGCTGACAAGCGACCGATCGGACAGCACTGGCGCGCCGGCGGCATCGCTGTCCTCGCCCTGGTTCGCGTCCAGCGCGAAGGCGAAGGGAGCCTTTTGGTCGGAGAGCGCGGAAATCTCCTCGCGTGTGGGCGTGTGCGGAGTCAGCTTGGCTAGGTCGGGTTCGACAGGTCGGGCAAGGCTGACCTGCGTGGCGATATTCTGACCGACGTACATGGCATTGTTGGCCAGCCCGTCGATGCTCATGGCCCCGACGTGCTTGGAGTAGTCGCCGTGCTCCGCGCTGGGGGCGAAAGGCCCGACATGGGCTATGGCCATGGCGAAGACGGCGCCGAGCGCCACAACGGCCGCACCGGTGCCGATACGGCGCAGATCGAGGCCTGATCCGGGATGGATGCCATGGTTGCCGATGGTGTGCACCTGAGGGGCGAAGGGAGATAGGACATTCTTGAGCGTGGCCTTCCCCGTGCCCGAATGGCGGGTGCCGCTGCTGCGCGCCTGCTCGCGGCGCCCAGTGCTGCGGCTGTTCTCCTCGGAGTGGTTGCGGGGAGCGCGACCGGAAGTCGCGCGCTCGTCACGCAGGGGATTGTGCCGGGTCCGTCGCGCCTCGGTGGCGGTGCGGGGCCGACCCTCGAGCCGCCCGGTCGAGAGCGTGAGGCCTCCTTGGGGCCTTGGGCGGTTTTCCCCACTGGAGGGGTGGCGATGGTCGGTGGGGGCCATGGTCGTCCTTTGGAAGTGGTTCGTTTGAGTTGCGTGTTTCCGTGGGTTTATGGTAGCAATTTCCCGCGAAAAATCGAGAGTCTTACCAAAACCTTAACGCGAATGGCTCGCGAACAGCACGGAAAATGCGCACAATCGCGCGGAAGGGTATGGAAGTTTGGTCACGGGAAGTGCGAGCGGCGCCGTAAGGGGCTCCGATCGCCTATACTGTCTCGTTACGAGTTCGAGTGCCTCGAATGGGTATGGGCGGCGACATGTTCCGAACCTGGTCAGGTCCGGGAGGAAGCAGCCATAAGGGACCGCTGACGAGCGCCCATACCTATTCGGGGCACTTTTTCATGGCATTACGCGCCGCGGTTGCCGGCGCCGTTTGAAAGGTTCGAAGGCTCCATGGGCATTATCGACTTCTTCATCAATCTGCTGAAGGATCCGCGCGGGTTCATCGCCGGATGGATCATCGCGCTCGGGCCGGTGTGGGTGTACACGCCGCTGTTCCTCATCGTGTTCGTGGAGACGGGACTTGTGTTCTTCCCGTTTCTGCCGGGCGATTCGCTTCTGTTCGCGGCCGGCGTGTTCTCCGCCGACGGCGGCGGCCTGAACGTGTGGGCCACCCTCGTCGTGTTCTGGACGGCGGCCATTTTGGGCAACACCTCGAACTATTGGATCGCGCGCCTGTTCGGCAGCCGTATCATCGACTCGGGGAAGGTGAAGGCGCTCACGCCCGAGCGCATGGCCAAGCTCGACCACTTCTTCGAGCGCTACGGCGGCCTGACCATCATCATCACGCGCTTCATGCCGTTCTTCCGCACCTTCGCGCCCTTCATCGCGGGCACGGGGCATATGAACTTCGGGAAGTTCACGCTGTTCAACGCCATTGGCGGCATCACCTGGGTGAGCCTGTTTGTGCTGGTGGGATACTTCTTCGGGGGCATTCCGCTGGTGCAGGAGCATTTCGAGGTGATCGTGCTGGGCATTGTGGCCGTGTCGGTGGCGCCGGCGTTCGTGGGCGTTATCAAGGCGGCGATGAGCAGTCGCCGCGCCAAGGCGGGAGACCCGGTGGCCCAAGCCGAGGAACGGGTGAGCGAGGCCGAGTACGAGCGCGAGCTGACCGAGGAGAAGGTGCTGCGTGCCGAAGCCGCGGCGAAGGCCGAGGCCCGCGCGCGGGTGGCTGCCGAGCGGCAGGCGTCTTCCGCATCTGAGGAGAAAGACGGGGAATAGGCTATGGCAGAGGCTCTCTACCGCAAGTACCGACCGCAAATCTTCGAGGACGTGGTCGGGCAGGAGCACATCGAGCGCACTATTAAGAACGCCATCGCCCAGGACAAGGTGAGCCACGCCTATCTGTTCACCGGTCCGCGCGGCACGGGCAAGACCACCACCGCGCGTCTTCTGGCCAAGGCGCTGCTGTGCGAAAACGGCCCCACCGCCGAGCCCGATGGCACGTGCGACGACTGCGAGATGATTGCCGCTGGCGAGCATCCGGATGTCTACGAGCTGGACGCCGCGAGCCGCACGGGCGTGGAGAACGTGCGTGAGGAGATTATCGGGCGTGTGCAGTTCGCCCCCACGCGCGGCCGCTACAAGGTATACATCATCGACGAGGTGCACATGCTCTCGACGGCTGCCTTCAACGCGCTGCTGAAGACGCTGGAGGAGCCGCCGAGCCATGTGGTGTTCATTCTGGCCACCACCGATCCGCAGAAGGTGCCCGAGACCATTCACTCGCGCTGCCAGCGCTTCGATTTCCGCCGCATCTCCACCGAGGCCATGGTGTCGCGCCTCGGCGCTATCTGCACGGCCGAGGACGTGGAGTTCGAAGGGGAGGCGCTCGAGCTCATCGCGCACCGGGCCGAGGGCGGCATGCGCAACGCGCTCACCTCGCTTGAGCAGCTCATCGCCTTCGGCGACGGCGCGGTGACTATGGAAGTGGCCGAGCGCATGCTGGGCGCGGTGGACTCCACCGATCTGGCCGATATCGTGCGGGCCGTGGGCGCGCGGGATGCGGCCGCGTGCTTTAAGTGGGTGGCCGAGTACGTGGAGACCGGTGCCGACATGGCGCAGTTTGTGGGGAATCTGGCCGAGCATGTGCGCAACATGTATGTGATGGCCGTGGCCGGCGCCGACGTGGTGCTGGATGTGAGCGAGTCGACGCGCCGCGAGCTGGCCGAGGAACTGCCGCTGTTCGGTCCCGACCGTCTGGCGCGGCTCTTGGAGGTGCTGGGCGATGTGGCGAGCGATCTGAAGACGTCCACGAATCCGCGGCTCACCTTCGAGATCGCCTTGACGCGCATGGTGCGCCCCGAGTCGGACACCACTTTGGAGGCTTTGGCGGAGCGCATCGAGCGATTGGAGCGCCAGTTGGCGGGTGCAGCCGTGGTGGCTGCGGTGTCCGCCGGCACTCCGACCGTGCCGGCAAGTGCGCCTGCGCCGACGATGCCCATTGCCGCTCCGACTCCGGCCCCCGTGGCACCCGCTGCGCCAACGCCCGCTCAGTCGGCGCCTGCTGCGCCGCCTGAGGCTCCAGCTGCTCCGGCGCCGAGTCCCGCTCCTGCGGCCCCGGCGCCTGCCGCCGCGCCGCCGGCTGCCTCCGAGGCTTCGCCGGCTGTTTCGGCTTCCGCGCCGGCGCCGCAAGCCGCGCCTGCTCCTTCTGTTTCGGCCCCTGCCCCTGCGCCAGCGCCCGCATCGGCCCCGGCTCCCGCGGCCGCTTCCCCGGTCGCCTCGGGCGCGGTGCCCCCCGAGGTGGCGGCCATCCTGGGTAATGCCGCTTCGCTGCAGCGGCTGTGGGCCGGCGTGCTCGCCTCGCTCAAGAAGTCCAAGGCCGCCTATGGTGTGCTGTTCATGAACACCAAGGCCGTTTTTGACGGTCGGGCCCTCATTGTGGAGTTCCCCGCCGAAAACGACTTCGCCTTCCGCGCGGTGCAGAAGCCCGATGTGCAGCAGGAGCTGGCTGCTGCCCTGCGCCAGGAGGCGCGCTGCGACATTCCCTTCGAGCTGCGTAAGGCCGGCTCGGGCGCGGGGGCGTTTGCCGTGGCGGCCGCCGCGCCCTCGGCCGGCGGGGTGGCCCAGCCCAATCCCGTGGCCGCTGCCGCCGCCCGTGCCGCGGCGAGCGTGGGAGCTTCCGCTGCCGCGCCGTCTGCGCCGTCCGCTCCGCCGGCGAGCGCTCCGACTCCGGCCCCGGCTGCCCCCTCGCCCGCACCGGCGCCGCGCCCCGCTCCGGCGGCCCCCGAGGAGGTGCCCCCCTGGGAAGCTGCTCCTCCCGCCCCCGCGGCGCCCAAGCCCGCGGCCGCTCCCGTGCCGGCGCCCGACGACGACCGGCCGCCCTACGACGACTACGTTCCCTACGACGACGCCGACATTCCCTTCGAGGAGCCCGACGCCGCCCCGGCCGCCCCTTCCGCCCTCTCCGCGGCCCCGACACTTGCGCCGGTCGCCCCGAGCGCTGCGCCCGCACCGGCCATGGCGCCGGCTACGACGCTGCCGCCGGAGCCCGACTCGGTGTCGGGTCCGTCGCCGAACCCCGTGTCCGAGCCCGACGATGACGACCTGAACGCGTCTTTGGCCTTTGGATTCGGTGACGGCATCACATTCCAGGAAATGTCCTAGAGCCCGATGGCCTACAATAGTCCGCACCGTTCAACTCGACAGAAGGAGTCCCTTTTATGGATATGAAGAAGATGATGAAGCAGGCTCAGAAGATGCAGCGCGATGCCGCGGCCGCTCAGGAGGAGATCGCCGCCATGACCTTCGAGGCCTCCGCCGGCGGCGGCATGGTGAAGGCCACGGCCACCGGCGACGGCGCCATTACCGGCATTGTCATCGATCCGGCTGCCGTGGATCCCGAGGATGTGGAGATGCTCCAGGACATGGTGACGGCCGCCGTGAACGAGGCTTTGCGCTCTGCCTCCGAGGCGGCGAACGCCCGCATGAACGCCATCATGGGCGGCATGAAGATCCCCGGCCTGATGTAGTCGCAGGGGTTTCCCGTGCAGGCGGCGCCTTCCATCCAAAAGCTCCTCGACGAGCTGGAGCGGCTTCCCGGCGTGGGGCCCAAATCGGCCCAGCGCATGGCCTACTGGATCCTGAATACCGACGCGGCCGAGGCGCTGCGTTTGGCCGATGCCATCCGCGAAGTGAAGGCGGGCGTGCACTTCTGCGCCCGCTGCTTCAACTACGCCGAGGGCGACGTGTGCGAGATCTGCGCGAGTGGCAAGCGCGACGGGTCGGTCATCTGCGTGGTGAGCGAGCCGCGCGACATTCCGCCTATCGAGCGCACGGCGGTGTTCAACGGGGTGTACCATGTGCTTGGCGGCGTGCTCGCGCCCATGGAGGGCATCGGCCCCGATCAGCTGCACATTGCCGAGCTTATGGCGCGCTTAGGCCGCGAAGAGGTGAGCGAGGTGCTTTTGGCCATGAACCCCAACATCGAGGGGGAGACCACGGCCGCCTACCTGGCTCGGCTCATCAAGCCCTTGGGTGTGAAGGTGACGCGTCCCGCCAGCGGGCTTCCCGTCGGTGGCGACTTGGAGTTCGCCGACGAGGTGACGTTGGGCCGTGCTCTGGAGGGCCGCCTGCCGCTGTAAGCCGTGCCTTCGCACCTCTGAAAGCAAAAAGAGAGGCGCCGCTGCGAGCAATTTCGCAGCGGCGCCTCTTGCGTTTGAACACGGAGGTGCTACTTGATGCAGCAGGAGGGAACCTCGTGCTTCACGCGGTCGTGCTCCTCGGCGCGCTTGGCATCGTTGAAGCGATCCAGCGTGCCCACCAGATAGCCGGTGATGCGGCGGATGCGGTCGAACTTCACCGGGGCGAGCCCGTAGTGGATGCCCACATCCTCGCCGTCCACGTCCAAGGTGAGGGATTCCAGCTGGCCATGGGGGTACTTGTCGTGGGCGCGCTTGATGTAGGCGGCGATCTCCTCGTCGGAGACGGGGGCGTCGCTTGCCTGGGCGTAGTTCACGGCCACCTTCACGCCGTCGATGGTCTTGTTCTCCATGGGTGCTCCTTGCTGTCGGCGGAACGAGCGGTTAGCCGCTGCGATCCCAAATGTTCACCATATGTAGTTAGCGATTGAGAATACTACCACAATATCTGGGAGATACAACGGTTGTTCCCGAGAAGTTGAAAAGTTTCCGCGTATACGGGGAGAAGTTCAATGCCCAGTGGGAGCTGGACAACAACAGCGCGGCAGCTCATGAGTTCTCGATTCGCAAGAAGATCGTGCTGGTGATCTTTGTGATGGCCTTCGTCATCATGATCATCGGCGTCATGAACCTCGGCTGGTGGTTCCCGCAGATGGCAGCTGAGTTCGTGACCTTGTCCATTCTCGTGATGTTCATCGGCGGCCCGATGTTCGTGATCTGCTTGCTGCTTATCTTCTTCGTGCTCGGATTTGTGGTGCCCTCCTCCAGCGGTCTGGCCGTGCTGTCGATGCCCATCTTCGCGCCGCTGGCCGACACCGTGGGCATTCCGCGCTGGATCATCGTGGCCGCCTATCAGTTCGGTCAGTACGCCATGCTCTACATCGCGCCGACTGGCCTGGTGATGGCGACCTTGCAGATGCTGGACATGAAGATGTCCCACTGGTTCAAGTTCGTGTGGCCCATGATGGTGTTCACCCTCGTGTTCGGAGCCATCCTGCTGAGCGTCTGCTCCGTGGTGTTCGCCGTGTAGCGTCCCAGCCGCCATCGAGCGCCCGTTGCGGCTCTCTGCCATGAGGCCCTCCCCGCTATTCCGGAGAGGGCCTCCTTGTTGGCGCGGGGCCCAGGTCTACGTCCTGCGCCGCACGGGACCGTCCTGGCATTCGGGGCGATCCAGCTCGGGCATGTCCGGTGCCGTGCGGTTGCGCCGGCGCCCAGGGCTATGGTGTGGGCAGAGGAAGAGGTCGGGGAGCGAAGAGCGGAACCGGGTTAATTCTCAAAAGGTGTGTCTAAGAATCATACATTCTCCCAGATCATATAGCTCTTTTTAGGTCAAAAAGTTGGTACGGCCCAACTTTTGGGAGTCTCAAAAAGTGTGTCCGGCTTGCTCTTGACGTCCCTGTTCAGACATTCTTTTCCCAAAGAAAAGTTGAATCTGGACGGGAGCTTGGTGTGGACAATCCAAAGTGCGGCGCATGCGGGGCATCGATGAAGAGAAACGGCAAGACCGAAGCGGGTGCTCAGAGGTGGCGCTGCAAGTCCTGCGGGGCATCCAAAACCCATCGGATAGACAATTCCGCCAAGCAGCTTAAGGCATTCCTCGGGTGGCTCATGGGTAAGGGCTCGCTCAAGGAACAGAGGTGTTCGAAGGCGACCTTCGAGCGTCGGGCGCAGAGATTTTGGTCCCTTTGGCCGCTGCCGGACTTTGCCGGTGAGGTCCATGATGTCCTGTTCGTTGACGGGATCTATATCTCCAAACGGCTCGTGGTGCTTATCGCCTGCACCAAAAGGCATGTTGTGGCATGGCATCTGGCCGAGAGCGAGTGCTCGGCATCCTGGGCGGCCCTCATGGCCAAGGTGGCGCCTCCGACCATGGTGGTCACCGATGGCGGATCGGGCTTCAAGAAAGCGGCGAAGGCGATATGGCCCGACACCTCGGTACAGCGCTGTCTCGTCCATGTGAGGAGGCAGGTAATACGCAGGACGACCATGCGCCCGAAGCTCGACTGCGGCCGGGAACTGCTCGATCTTGCCCGCGCCCTTCCGAAGATCAAAGGAGCGGATGGCGCAGCGAAGTGGCTGGCGGATTATGCGGAATGGTGCTCCAAATGGGAGAGGTTCCTGCGTGAATTCACCTTGAAGGACGGCCGCAAACAATACGTCCACGAGCGTCTCAGGAGCGCGCGGCATTCCCTCAACGGTCTCGTCCGGGACAGGACGCTGTTCACGTTCGCCGAGATGCAGGAGAGTCTGGGAGGAGTATGGGACTCGACCAACAACGTGATCGAAGGTGGCGTCAACGCCCAGATTCGACTCATGCTTCAACATCATCGGGGACTTACAACCATACGCCGTGCCAAGGCTGCGTTTTGGTGGTGCTATCTGCACTCCGAGTACAAAGTCGGTGAAGCGGAAATGCTCAAGACGATGAAGACGGACGAAGAGGTCGCAGGGCTGTTCATGCTCGCCACCAATAGATCAGAGCACGAAGATGGGGCGCCTGATGAACATGGAACATCTCTGCCGGAATGGAGTGAGATGAGAATGAGTGGATCAAAGGAGACGGGTTGGTTCTAGACAGTAGTGAATAATACGCCTAGACACACTTTTTGAGACCTAACCCGAAAAGACAAAGGGTTCTGTCCCCTCCAAAAACAGAACCCTCATCTATGCGAAGCTTGGACGCTTCCTCGTAAGTCGTTGACCATTATAGCAGCATCATAGAAAAAGCAAAACAAAAACTTTAGCCGTTACTTTTGATGCCTACGGCCCTTCATGAGCTTGGCGCCGAAGGCGCAGATGTCGGTGGCGCCCAGGCCGATGAGCAGCATGGAGAACCCGGCCTTTAGGATTTGTTGGGCCGTGGCGCCGGTTTCGGACCAGCCGGCAGTGCCGTTCATGCGGTAACTGTCGAAGAACTCGCTCACCTCGGCGGGAGTGTAGAAGGCCAGCATGCACAGGCCGAACACGACGATGATGCAGCCCACCACCATGCCGCAGATGAGGAACACGCGCTCGGGATCGAGGCTCGCAGACTGCTTCTTGAGGGTAGCGGCTCGAACGGCAGCCTGGGGGTCGCAGACGCCGGCGTTGCCCGGGCCGGGCTGGCACGCTGCAGCGGCCGACTGCGAGGGCGCGCTGGGGGCACCGTAGGCTGCCTGGTAGGCTGCCTGATGGTTGGCGACGGTCGCGGGGGCGCCCGGAGCGATAGGCTGGCCGGGATAGGATTGGGCGAGGTTCTCGCGCTCCATGGCGCGGCCTTCGGCGACGTAGCCGGCATCGGCGGCGGGAACGGTGGGGGCCGCGCCCTCCAGGGGAACGGGCTCGTTGGTCACGGCCGGCTCGGCAGGGTTTAGCTCCTGGGATTGCAGCACTTCGCCGAGCATCTCGCTTGTGTCTCCCGCGGAGGCGAACTCAATGTCGCCGCATGCGCGGGCGGGCTCGCCGCACGATAGGCTCTCGGTCTCGAGAACGCGCCCGGCGGCCTCGTCGTCGGGAAGGGGGTGGGCCTCGGCGACGGGGTAGCTGCTGTTCTCGAGTGCTTCCTGCTCGAGCTCGCGGCCCTCGGCGGCGTAGCCGGCAGAGGTGCCAGGCGTCGGATGGGTGTTCTCAGCCATGGAAAGCTCCTCTCAGGGACGGGGACGATAGAACACCTGTCAGCATAAGGAGCGCGCCGCCCCGAAAACGGAGCGGCGCGCTAATCGTATGGCGACCGTAGGATTTCCGCCACCGTTTCGCAAAACGCCACGGTGCGCCTCACATGTCGCTTTCGGCCATGGCTTGCTCGCGGGCCTCGTTGTAGTTGGCGACGTACACGCGGGACAGCAGGATGGAGGCGCGCACGATGAGCCACACCGCTATCGCTATGAGGGCCATCATGAAGCCGCTCGCGATACCCTCGACGAAGTCCCCGCTCCCATCGGTGAGGCTCGCTCCCACGATGCCGACGAAGATGAGGAAGATGCCGGCGACGAGGTTGATCACAAAGGAGCGCTGGGTGGCGTGGCGGTCGTCGGCGGTATAGAAGTCCTGGACGTAGGGGTGGCTGCGCTGAAACTCTGCATGCTGGAACGAGGCCGTGAGGATGAGGGCGGTGCCGACGCCGATGCCGACGAATAGCGGAATGAGCGTAAGGGCCTCCAGGTTCGGATTGAAGCGCTCGGCGGCGGTGCCCACGAAGATAAGCAGCGACACGCCCAGGAGAATGGAGAAGACCCCGGCGGCGATCTTCGTGGCGAAAGCGCGCATATGCTCGTCGTAGCCGCATACGTCCAGGGGTGGGCCGCCGGCGTTCTCGCGCATGGCGGCAGCGGCGGCCTGGGCCCGCGGGGTGGGGGAGGTGGCAGTCAGGTCGCCCGTCACCAGCTCGTCCAAGGTGCAGTCGAATATCTGGCACAGCTTCAACAGCTTGTCCATCTCGGGGTAGGCGCGCTCGGCCTCCCATTTGGTGACGGATTGGCGGCTCACGCCCACCATCATGGCCAGCTGCTCTTGGGTCATGGCGTGGGTGGCGCGCAGATACTGCAGGTTGTCTCGGAAACTCATAGCGGGTCCTCTCGGGGTGAATATGCGATCGATCAGGCGGTGTCGACGCACTCCACTCTACGGTAGCCGGCGAGCCGAATCCACCAACTTGCGGCATCATTTTCAAGCGCCCTGCGGTTGCCAACCCCAGGTCAGGCTAGCGACTCGGTGCCGAGCGCGGCAGAGGGACGCGATTCCGTGGCCGACTTCGCGCTCATCCCCTTCCGAACGCGATCATGGCAATAGCGAAGACGACGCACGCATTTCGGTACCATCCCGTAATCGCCGATGCTGAAGTGGAAGCTATTGCCTGGCAATCGCGTTCTCCAGGGGGCGCTCAGACGTCCCCGGAATCGCGTCCCTCTGCCGCGCTCGACGGTGGCCCTTACCAGCTGAGCAGCTCGTAGCCGTCGTCAGTGACGACGATCTGCACTTCCCACTGGGCTGTCAGCGACCTATCGGCCGTGCGCACCGTCCAGCCGTTGGGATCGGTCATGTCGATCTCCTGGGCGCCGGCGTTGATCATGGGCTCGATGGTGAACATCATGCCCGGCACCATGATGGGGCCTTCTCCCGGCTCGGTGACGAAGCTGACGAAGGGATCCTCGTGGAATTCCAGGCCGATGCCGTGGCCGCCGAACTCGCGCACCACCGTGTAGCCGTGGGCCTTCGCGTACTCGTTCACCGCGGCGCCCACATCGCCCAAATGCCCCCAGGGCTTCACGGCCTTCAATCCTTCCTCTACGGCTTCCTTGGTCACGCGCACCAGGTCGGCGGCTTCGGGCGATACCTCGCCGATGCAGAACATGCGGGAGGAATCGGAGAAGTAGCCGTCCAGGATGGTGGAGCAGTCCACGTTCACGATGTCGCCCTCGGCGAGCACCTCGTCGGCGCTCGGAATGCCGTGGCACACCACCTCGTTGGCGGAGGTGCACACGCTTTTCGGGAAGCCCTCGTAGTTGAGCGGCGCGGGGATGGCGCCGTGCTCGACGGTGTAGTCGTGCACCCACGTATCGATCTGCTCGGTGGTCACGCCGGGCCCGATGCGCTCGGCCACGTAATCGAGCACGCCCACGTTCACGGCAGCCGAGCGCTTCACGCCCTCGATGTCGGCGGCGGTCTTCAGCAGATCGCGGGTCGGCACGTCCTCGCCGGCTTCGAAGAGCCCTTCTAGGCGCTCGTCGAAGTCGAGGTGGCACTTCTTGTACTTCTTGCCGCTGCCGCACCAGCATTCGTCGTTGCGGCCGGGGCTCGTCAGTCCATCGTACATGACGCATCTCCTTGCATGTTCGCTGAGGAAAACTGTTCAGCGCCCATGGTACTACAAGTTTTCCTCGCGCCGTTGCCGCGGAGCGTGCGCCGCGCTAGCGGGCCGTCTCGGCGTTCGAGATGTCAAGAGCGCGGTAGAGCCGATCGGGCACGAGGCTGACCAGGTCGTCGGTCCAGCGGGCCAGATCGGTGGGCTCGTCGGAGCGGAACCAGTCGTTCAGCACCTCGCATTCCAGCTTCGAGAACACCTCCACGATGAAGCGCAGGTTATCGGTCACGGGTACGTGCCGGTAGTTCTCCAGGGTGTCTAGCAGCACCGTCTTACGGTTCTCGGGCATGATGGTCTGGCCGAAAGGGGTGTTGATGGAGTACTGAATGGACTCGCGGAAGAAGTCGCGCTCCTGGGCGATGAGACGGATGTGATGGTAGTAGCCGGTCTGCCAATCGATAGTGCGGCCGATCTCGTTGAGGTAGAACTGGCGGCAGAAGATGGAGTACCACCAGGGAATGTCGTACTTGCTCTCGAAATGGCGGTAGAACGTCTGACGCGAGATGCCCGCATTGCGGCAGATTTCGGCGACGGTGATCTGGTCGAGAGATTTGTCCACGGCGTGCAGAATTCTCATCTTGGTGCTCAATTCCGGTGAACTGAAAATATTCTCGCCTAAGGTGAGGTCAGTGATCATGGGAACGCCGCCTTCTGCTCGGTTCGAGTACGCATATGTGGTCGGTCATGTTCTCCTCAAAAGCATAGTACCTGATCGATGTAGCTTTGTTGGCGACATGTCAACCAATGTATCCAGGGATGAACGACAGAAGTTCCCCCTTGTTCCAATTCTGTTACATTCTGCCCCTTTTGTCCTGCGATTCAAACAAAATCCCTCTGACATTCTGTTACGGGGAACAGGTTTAGAAACACGACCTTTGCGCTGGGCGCAAGGCGTCCCCCACAATCGAATGCACAGGAGGAGGTGCTCTTATCCAGTGCCTTCAGGATCGGATAGGAAAGAGGGTTCCTATGAACGAACGGGCAAAGTACAAGCTCATCGGATTTATCATGATGTTCGCCTCGTCATCGCTGATGGGCGGCATCGGAGCGTTCACGCGCTTCATCGACGCGCCGGGCGACTTCGTGTCGTTCTGGCGCAACTTCGCGGGCCTTATCGCGCTTACGATCATCTTCTTGTTCATCGGTGGGTTCAAGAAGGTGAAGGCCACGCGCTTCTCGGGCATGATGCTGCTCTCCGGCATCTTCCTGGGCCTGCTGTCGGGCCTGTACTGCCTGTCCACCCAGTACACGACGCTCGCGAACGCGTCGTTCCTCATCTATACCGGTCCTATCTACTCCACGATACTCGCCGCCATCTTCTTGAAGGAGAAGATCGACTGGCGCGGCATTCTCTGCATCGTGGCCGTGGTGATCGGCATGCTGTTCATCGTCGGCATCGTGACGCCCGAGGGCCTCACGCTCGATCTCGATCCCACCTATACCTTCGGCAACGCCATTGCCTTCGCCTCTGGCGTGGCCTACGGCCTGTACCTGTTCTTCTCCCGCTATCGCGAGGACTGCGATTCCAACGTGCGCTCCTGGTGGAACTTCCTGTTCGCCTCGCTGGCCATTCTCGTGCTGCTGCTGTGGCATAACTTCTGCCTGCAGCCGCTGTCCTACACCGAGAAGGTCAACGGTGTGACCCAGATCGACGCGGCCGGTCAGATCATCACCCATCCTTGGAACTTGTTCACCATGCCGCTCGATTCCTGGCTGTGGCTCATCGCCGCTGCCCTTATCACCGGCTTCGGCGCGTTCTACCTGCTCACTCATGCCACCAAGCGCCTGAAGGCCGGCGAGTTGGCCGCCATCTCCTACCAGGAGACCATCATGGCCTCGCTTTTGGGCCTGTGCCTGTTCGGCGAGACCATGACCACCTTCCAGCTCATCGGCGGCGCTCTTATCATTATCGGCGGCGTGGCCCAGATCGTCTTCGCCACCAGCGCGGCGAACAAGGAAGTGGACGATGCCGCCGTGGACGGCGAGGTGGCGCTTGCGGCCCAGGTGGGCGCGGGCGGCGCCGGCTTCATCGACGCCACCCCCGACGGCATGGATCCGAAGTTGGCCGCCATCGCCGATGGCGCCCAGGAGGCCGCCGACACCTATGAGAAGGAGCATCCGGAAGCCGATCGCTAGGCGACCGCTCCGCCAGGGCGGAGGCCGGGAGAGGGATTGCAGGCCCGGCCCTCCGCTCGCTCTACAGTCCATCGGGCCCGTGGGAGGGCGGGTCCCTGCTTTCAAGGAGGTACCATGAAGAAATCCGTGTTTATGGAAGAGATGGACGCGTTCACCTATCGCGACAAACTCGCCGGTGATGCCGTGGTGTTCATCCCCGTGGGCGCTCTCGAGCAGCACGGCAGCCACATGGCCATGTGCGTCGACGCGGCGTTGACGCGCGATATGGCCGGCGCCACCGCCGAGGCCCTGGCCGCCGACACGAACGGTGCCCTCCAGGGCATCGTGTGCTCGGCCATCAACTTCGGCTACCGCTCCCAGCAGCGCTCGGGCGGCGGCTTCCACCTTTCCGGCACGACCTCCCTTTCCGGCACGACCATCATCTCGCTGGCCCGTGACATCTGCTACAGCCTCATCGAGGATGGCGCCCGCAAGATCGTGTTCATGAACGGCCACTACGAGAACTACCAGTTCATCTTCGAGGGAGCCGAACTCGCGCTGGAGAAGGCATCGGCCGAGGGCATTAAGGACGTGAAGATACAGCTGCTGTCCTACTGGGACTTCGTGGACGAGGCCACCATCGAGGCGCTGTACCCCGACGGGTTCACCGGCTGGGATCTGGAGCACGCCGGCGTTATGGAAACTTCGCTTATGCTGCTGTTCCACCCCGACCTGGTGGATATGGATCGCATTGACGACGACCTGTACACCGGACTTCCTGCCGAGCTGCCCAACTACGATGTGCTGCCCATTGTGGCCGACTACACGCCGCCCTCGGGTTGCCTGTCGCACCCCGGCGCTTCTACGCGCGAGAAGGGCGAGATCCTGCGCGATGTGGCCGTGCGCAACATGGTGGCTGCTATCGAGAACGAGTTTGCCGGAACAGGTGATTTCCATGAGAACTAGCGATGGCCCGGCTTCGGGCGGCATGTCCGCAGGGGCCGACCAGCCCCATGGCGACCTGAAGCGCGTCGCCGCCTCTTCGTTCCTCGGCAACTTCATCGAGTGGTTCGACTACGCCACCTACACCTACTTCGCCATTACCATCGGCATCGTGTTCTTCCCCGAATCCGAGGTGAACTCCACGCTTCTGGCCTTCGCCATCTTCGCCCTGGCCTTCATCTTCCGTCCCTTGGGCGCGATGTTCTGGGGCAACATGGGCGACAAGAAGGGCCGCAAGCAGTCGCTCGCCATTTCCGTTTTGCTGATGTCCGGCGCTGCCTTCCTCATCGGGTGCTTGCCGTCGTATCAGGCCATCGGCATTGCCTCGCCTATCCTGCTGCTCGTGCTGCGCAGCGTCCAGGGCTTCTCGGTGGCTGGCGAGTACTCCGGCGCCGCTGTGTTCTTGGCGGAGTACGCTCCGCCTGAGAAGCGTGGCCGCTACTGCTCGCTTGTGCCGGCCTCGACGGCCACGGGCCTGCTCGCGGGTTCCACGATGGCCCTCGTGCTGAAGATGGCGCTGCCCGAGGCCGCCATCATCGAGTGGGGCTGGCGCATTCCGTTTTTGCTGGCCGGCCCGCTCGGCTTCATCGCCCACTACATCCGCACCAAGCTGGAGGATTCCCCGGCATTCAAGGAGATGGAGAAGGAGAACAAGGAGGCGGCTCATCCTACGCACCTCGTGTTCAAGAAGTACCGCAAGCGCCTTCTGTCTTCCATTGCCGCCACCATGGTAAATGCCGTGGGCTTCTACCTGGTGCTGACCTATCTGCCTACCTATTTGACGAGCTACACCGCGATGGAGGCCTCCCAGGCCCAGCTGGCCACGGATATTGCGCTTGTGGCCTATCTGTTCATCATCTTCGGCGCGGGCACCTTGTCCGACAAGGTGGGTCGTCGGCGCATGCTGCTCATTGCGTGCGGGGCGTTCATCGTGCTGTCCATCCCGTGCTTCCTCATGTTGGGCACGGCCGCCTTGCCCGTTGTCATCGTCGCCGAGCTCATCATGTGCGTGACGCTGTCGCTTAACGATGCCAACATCGCCTGCTACCAGGCTGAGATGTTCCCCACTGAAGTGCGCTACACGGGCGCTGCTTTGGGATCGAACCTGGCCTACGTGGTCTTTGGCGGCACGGCGTCGTTTGTGGCCACGGCGCTTATCGATGCGACCGGCAACGGGCTTATGCCGGCCTTCTATATGATGACCATCAGCGCAGTCGCTGGAATTATCTTGTACTTCACGGCCCATGATTATAATGGGGTACCCCTGGATGAAATCGAGTAGTTGGTTGGTTGATGCTGGCCCTGTGCCCTCTTTTGGGGTCAGCTCCCTCTGAGGTGCCGACTTTCGACGCTCTCCAGGCGGCGCGCGTCCTCGGTTTTCTGGCGTTTACCGAGGCGCGCTTCGGGACCCTGCGGCCTGCCCTGGCTGCGGGGTCCTTTTGCGTGAAGGCGTGCTTCGGCTCTTGGTTGTGGGAGGTTTCAGGATCGACTGCGGTTCATTGACGCATCTTCCATTTCATTCTGCGCGGCCCAGTGTTACCCTAGGGGCGTTGCCTCGGATGCGGAAGAAGGGAAGGGATGCGCGGTGGCGGCGGTGAGCCCGGGAGTGTACAAGAAGGTGCTGGCGGTGCGACAGGCCTATTCCTTCGATATCGCGTGTCTGCTCATGCGTTTCTTCGGATCCATGCTGAACATCGGCGTGGTCACCATGATCACGCTGTCGGGCTACTCGTTTCTTACGGCCGGCCTCTCCTCGTCGCTTATCGCGCTGTCCATTTTCGTGGTGACGCCGCGGGTGTCCAAACGCATCGACGAGCGCGGCCAGTCGGCCGTGGTGCCCAAGGCCGCTGCCGTGTCCCTGGCTGGCTTAGTCATTCTTGTGGCGAACGTGGCGCTTCATGGTCCGGCGTGGCCCCTGTTTGTCGGCGCACTGCTCGTTGGGTTCTATCCGAGTCCTCAGGCGATGGCTCGTGCGCGGTGGACCTACCTCATCCGCTCGGGACGTCTGGGCGAGGCGGCACCCGATCTGCGCACGATGTTCTCCTACGAGAGCGTGCTCGACGATGCGGCGTTTATCTTCAGCCCATCTATTTCCATCGCTCTGGCAGCGGCCATCTCGCCGGTGGCCGGCATGGTGACCGGCGGCGTTGCCTTTGCCGTGGGCGTGGTGCTGCTGTGCGCCTCCCGCTCCACCGAGCCGGTGCCGGGTTGGGGCGACGGAGGCGCCGGTGCGGCGAGCGCGGCGGCCGAAGTGGAGGGCGAGCCGGCGGTGGTTGCGGAGCAGCCCCCTCGCAAGAGCTTGCTCGCCACGTCGGCGGCGGTACGGGTGCTGTTCGTTACCTACGCCTTCGCCGGCTCCTTTTTGGGCCTGTTCGACACAGCCACCGTGTCGCTGTCGGAAGATCTGCATAGCCCCGATTTCGCGGGCGCCGTGCTCATGGCCTCGGGGGCGGTGTCTATGACCATGGGCTTTCTCTTCGGCATGGTGCGCTTGCGGGCGCCCTTGCCCAAGCAGTTCGTGGTGGCCGCCTGCGCGGTGGGGCTGTCTTTCGGCACGATGTTTCTCATCGACTCGGCGCCTACGCTCATGCTCGTGGCGCTTTTGGGGGCGGCCACCTACGCGCCGCTGCTCATCGTGGCCAACAGCGTGTGCGAGCGAGCCGTGCCCGATGCGCGCCTTACCGAGGCTATTACTTGGCTGAATGCCGGCTACACCTGCGGGGCCGCCTTCGGGCCCACCGTGGCCGGCGCCATCATCGACACCTTCGGCACCATGGCCTCGTTCAAGGTGGGCACGGTGCTCTGCCTTGGCATGCCCGTTACGGCTATTCTGTGCTACCGCATCGTGAAGCGCAATATCCTGCCTGCCTACACCGTCGTGGAAGAGCGCGGGGCGGGGAAGTAGGACGGCCGGCTGTTGGGGTTCTGCGCTTTGCGCGGCGGAGCGGTTTCGCCGTCCGGCTGCCCGTCTGGCCGTCTGACCGCCCGACCGTTCTACTGTCCGGCTGTCCGAACGCCTGACTGTCCGACCTCCTGGCCGCCTGACCTCCTGGCCGCCCGGCGGTGTTGGGTCTTGCGGGGCTGCGTGCGTCCCTTTGCAGAAAAAATGACGGTTTTCCTACTGATTGCATGTCAGTAAGCCCTACCTGTCACAATGGGCACGTGGGTTTCTCAGCCGTCTGGCGACAGGACGCGCGCAAGGCGTTTTCGCGCGAAACGAGCTGATGAACGGTGATGAGGTCGGGGCGCGTGCCCCCAAGAGAAAGGATCGCCATGGATCAGATGAACTATCAACCGCAGGCGCCGGCACCCCCTGCCGCCCCGCCGCCCGCATCGCAGCCGGTGTATGCCAAGGGATGTCTCAGCGCCGCCTGGGAGGACATCAAGACGACGCCGGGCTACGTCGGCAAACTGGTGGTGCTCGGCCTTATCATGTGCGTGCCTATCCTGAACTTCGTGGTTGCGGGCTATCTGCTGCACTGGGCGCGCGAGGTGCCCTTCGGCGGCCGTACGCCCATGCCGCCGAAGTATGTGACGGGCAAGAACTTCGAATACGGCTTCTATGCCTTCGTTATCGGTCTGGTGGTGGGTATTGTCGTCAGCGTGGCAGGAATGATCCTGGGCTTTATCCCGCTGCTCGGTGCCCTTGTCTCGTTGGCGCTGAGCCTGGCCGGTGCAGTGGCGGCGAGCCTCATGCAGATGCGCATGATCATGGGCTACACCATCGGCGACGGGTTCGCCGTGAAGGACCTGTGGGCGGTGGCTCAGCGCAACTGGGGCCAGCTGCTGTTGGTGACCCTCGTGCCCGGTGTAGTGGTCGGCTTCATCGTGGCGGTGGTGTCGATGGTGGTCTTGCTCTTCGCTATGCTGCTGGCCATGGGCGCTGCGATGCCGATGGCCGTTTCCGCCTCGGCGGCGTCCGATCCCTCCTTTGGCGAGGTAATGGGTCTGCTTGGTGTTATTGCGGGACCGACCCTGTTCGCAGCGCTCATCGTGTACGTGCTCGCCTGCTTTGCGGAGGCGCTGGCCTCGACCCTCACGATGCGCGGCCTCGGCCATTGGGTGGCCCGCTACGCCCCCGAGTGGACGACGCTTGTAGCGCCGGTGCCGCCGACGTATCCCACTACGCCCGCTGGTCCGCAGAATCCGGGCGTGCCCCAGTAGTGCTTCATGGCGAGATCGAACCGCCGACTTTTTCGCTTCCAGGGTTGGGGCGGGCTGGCGTGAAGGCCTTCCGACAGGTTTTCAGCAGGATCAGCCGGTTTTCGGCAGACGACCTGCGCAGATCGCGACCCGCTTCGCATTGATGCATAAAATGGGTCGATTTGTGCGGGTTGTCTGCATGGTTTGCCCTGATTTGTACAGATTCTCGATTGTAGAACGGTTGAAATCTGCACAAATCACGTCTTTAGGTGCATCGATGCAAGATGGAGTTCGATTCGTGCGGTGTAGGTGCATCGATGCGAGATGGGGCTCGATTCGCGCGGCTTCGATACAAGTTGGGCCCCGATCTGCCAGTTCCGATGCAGGTCGGGGCCCAACTTTACGCAGGGGCGTGCTTAGTTCAAGCCGATCTCCAGCGTCTTGATGCCGAAGGGGCACCAGCTCGTGCCGAAGGATTCCTCCATGGGGCCGCTGATGTACTTGATCTGGCGCCCGATGAGACTCTTGCCGTTGTCGTCGAGGCCCGATACTGCCACGGCAAGCGTGGTAAGACGGAAGTCCGTGCCGTTCAGCTTCAGCTCCACCGGCTGGCGCAGCTTCAGCACGAGCTGCACGTTGCCATCGGCATTGTCGGTGGCATTCTTGTTGCTGTATTTGTTGCCCTTGGCGAGATTGGCGGCCTTCTCCACCTTCTGGATGGTGCCGATGGCCGGTGCCGAGCTCGCCTTCTTGTCGCCAAGGGTAACGGTGTCACCGTATTTTACCGTGCCCAGCTTGATGGGATCGTTGGCGGAGGCTTCCACGGCGGCTTGGGCCCGGGCCTGGGCTTCGGCTGCTGCGGCATCGGGGATCTCGTCGCGCTGGTAGTCGATCTCGCCGGCGTCGGCCACGGAGACGACCCAGCCAGCCTCGGGCGACCAGGCCACGGCCAGCACCACATCGCAGGTGCGCAGCTCGTTGACGGTCGTGCCGTCCTCCTTCTTCTCCTCGATGGTCTTGGACAGGCTCACGGTAATGGGGCCGCCGTCGATGGTCAGCTCAGAGGTGGTCTTCACGATGGTGGCCTCGGCGATGGCCTCGCCGTAGGTGGCATCGTGGGCCATGAGGTGGTCGTCCAGGTCGGCTAGAATGTCGCTTGCGTTCGCGGAGGCCAGCGGCGTGGCAGTCGGCTCGCCTTGGGTCAGATCGCCGGGAACCCATGTCTCACCTTCGACGGAGTAGTCGAAAGGCAGCGTGACGGGCACGGTGATCTCGATGCCCTTGTTCTTGAATGTGGCCGTGGCGGTGGCGGTGCACTGGACGACCTGGTTGCTGGAGGCCCCCAGGTTCACCGGCTCATTCACGACGATGTCGTTGAACTTGGGGCCGATGAGGGCGTCCTGCGGCACGTAGGCGTACTTGGAGATGTCCGGCGGGTCCATGGTCACCTCGTCGAAGGCGGCCAGCACGCGGGCGTCGGAGAGGGGCACGCGCTGCGCATCGCCCTCCTCGGTGCTGACGCGATGGCTGAAGGTGCCGTTCGTGAACAGGAACGCGGCCACGCCTGCGCACACGAGCGCGCAGATGAGAAGCCCGATGACGATGGCCAGGCCGTGGCCGTGCTTGACGTTTTGGGCCTGCGCCTCGCCGACGGTGCCATAGGCCTCCTCGGCGCTTTGGGCAGCCGGGTTCTGCTCGGCACTTTGGATGAAGGCGGCAGCCGCTTCGCGGGCGGCGTTCGAAGGCGCGGCAGACGGCCCCTTCTGCGGATCTATATCGGTCATAACTCCTCCTGAACCTTGGAAGGGCGCGAGGAACCGCGGCCCTTAAGGGTGCATTGTACTCGACAAGGGTGCTCTTGGGCTAGAGCGTGGGCCCATCTTGCGGCGGACTTTTCCGCAGATTGTTGGCAATAACGGCGCAGATGACCATGAGCAGTCCGTTGAAGACGAGGGAGGTGGGCACTCCGGCGCCGGTGGCGTAGCACAGCCCCAGGCCAAGTACGGTGGCCACGAGTCCGGCCAATGCCGTGGTGTACAGGGCTCCAGCCCGGCGCTGGTTGCAGGAGGCAGCCACGCCCAGCACGCCGGCGGCGATGGTGACGCCCTCGGCCGCGATGGCCGCAATGCCGAAGACGGCCGAGCCAAGCGGCAAGGAGACCTCTGCGGCCCCTCCGTCGGCGAAGGCCTGGTAGACGATGGCGATGCCAGCGACGCACCCGATGACGCCGCAGAGGCCGAGGAGATAGGAGAAGGCGCGGAGATAGCGCATGCCGATGGGGGTCTGCCCTGATGTCACCGCGGCTCCTTTCGTCGGATGGAGGCCCCGTGATGCCCCGTGCGGCGCTGCGGTTTCAACTTGGTGGCAGCTTGCGGGCATGTTGTGGGCTTGGGGCCTGAAGATGGAGGTCATGATACCATAGTGCCATGGATTCGACGCTTCTCCAACAAACCCCCTTGCAGCCCGATCCCGGCATTGGTAGCGGGAGCGGTAGCGAGCGCACGCCTTGGGGCCTCAAGGTGTTCGGCGTGCTGCTCATGATAGGCGGTGTTTTGCTCATTCCGCAGGCGGTCGGCGTCGTCGTAGCGATGGTGGAGCTGTTCGCCGGTGGAGCCTACGGCGACGACTCGGTGTTGACGGTCATCCTCTCGCTCGTGCTGGCTGCAGCTGTGTGCTTCGCCATTGTAGCAGGGGTGGTGCTCGGCGTGCGCCTTGTGCGCGGCCGGCGTCGACGGGCGCGGCTCATCGCCGAGTCCATGGCCATCGCGCTTGCTTTGGCCTTTGCGAGCGACCTTATGCTCTACGGGGTGAATGAGGGCTTGTGGCTTTTAGGCGCGGCGGCCCTCATCTTGGTGGCGGCCCATGTCGCTGTGGATCCGTCGCTGTCCGACGAGCGCGAGCTGCAGCGCCGGCTGCGCCTCATGGAGACTCGCGATGAGCTGGAGGAGGGAATCCTCGGCCTGGACAAGTCGGGCGCGGGTTTCATCGAGCTCGACTTCTTCAACCTGTTCTGGATCTTCGTCATCGCCAGTGTGGCCGGGGTGGTGATCGAGTCCATCTACCATGTGCTCGTGGTGGACTTCGGCCACTACGAGGATCGCGCCGGGCTTCTGTGGGGCCCCTTCTCGCCCATCTACGGCTTCGGGGCGTTGCTTATGACGCTTGCGCTCAATCGGTTCCACAACGCTCCCGTTCCCGTGGTGTTTCTGGTGAGCGCCCTTATCGGAGGGGCCTTCGAGTACTTCGTCAGCTGGTTCATGGAATATGCCTTTGGCGCGGTGGCCTGGGATTACACCGGCACTTTCCTCAATATCAACGGGCGCACCAATTTCATGTTCATGTGCATGTGGGGCGCACTCGGGGTGGTGTGGGTGAAGTTGGCCCTGCCGGCGCTGCTGCACACGGTGAACCTCATCCCCTGGCGCTGGCGCTACTCCATCACGGCGGTGTGCGCCGCGCTCATGATTCTCAACGGCGTGATGACGCTCGTGGCGCTCGACTGCTGGTATTCCCGCTTGGCGGGCGCGGCGCCCGACAATGCGCTCGAGCAGTTCTGCGCCGAGCATTTCGACAACCAATGGATGGAGCACCGCTTCGAGTCGATGAGCATCGACCCGGGTGCGGCCCACCGGTCCTCCTAGGAGCGCACGACCATGGTAGACGACCCGTACAAGGTGCTGGGGGTTGCGCGCGACGCCTCTCCCGACGAGATAAAGAAGGCCTACCGCAAGAAGGCCCGTGAGAACCATCCCGACCTGAACCCCGATGATCCGCAGGCAGAGGAGCGCCTGAAGAAGATCAACGAAGCCTACGACCGCATTACGAACCCTGAGAAGTACGCGCGGGAAGACGCCCGGCGCCGCTACAGTGCGCCCTACAACCCCGGCTATGGCTGGGGCGGCCCGGGAGGCGCGGGCGGCAACCCCTTCGCCGGCGGCGCGGGCGGTGCGGGCACGGGGCCGGGCGGCTACCAGTACCAGTGGGTGGAGGTGGATTGGGACGATATCTTCAACAGCTGGGCCCGGGCGAGCTCCATCCCACGGCCCGAGGTGTCGGCCACCGATTCGGCCGAGCTGCGCCAGGCGGTGCTGTTCATCGATGCGGCCAACTACAAGGCCGCCCTCTCCGTGCTGGCGGCTCTGCCCCTGACCGAGCGCACCGGGCGGTGGTACTACCTGGCGGCTTTGGCGAACTACGGGGCCGGCAACGCCGTGGCCGCTGTGGACCAGATTCGCGCCGCCCGCAAGGCCGAGCCCACCAACGCCGACTACCGCCAAGCCGAGGCTGTCATCGGCGCACGGGCCCGGGCCTACCAGCAGGAGAGCGAGCGGCGAGGCTTCTCGGCCGGATGCGATCCCTCCACGTTGTGCTGCTGCGCCGTATGCGGTCCCACCCTCTGCCAGCCGTTTCTGTGCTGCCTGTAGGGGCGTGCTCTCGAGCTGTTTTCCCTGTGTTAAGATGAACGATTGACTGAAATGTGCGCCGCCTTCGCGGCGCTTCCCGTGTGAGGAGGTTTTCGTGCCCCAAGCGACAGATTGGGCCGACGTCCGCGTGGTGGGCATTCCGCGGGCGCTTCTGTTCTACCGGTTCGGCGTGCTGTGGACGACGTTCTTCGAGGGCATCGGCCGCACCGTCGTAGTGAGCGACGCCACCGACAAGGCCATCGCCGACGAGGGCGAGCGCCTGTCGGTGGACGAGTGCTGCTTGGCGTCGAAGGTGTTCATCGGGCATGTGGCGAGCCTTGTCGGTCGCTGCGACGCCGTGTTCGTGCCGAGCTATCCCACGGGCGACCATCGCGCCGGCTTCTGCACGAAGTTCCAGTCGGCGACCGATATGGTGAAGAGCACCTTTCGCGATCAGCACCTGCGCGTTGTCTCCTGCGAGGTGCGCGACGCCCGCAAGATGAAGGACGTGCGCCGTCCCTTCGAGGAGATGGCCGCGCGCATGGGGGTGTCGCCCCGCGACGGGCGCCGGGCATTCAAGGCGGCCTGGGATGCCCAGGAGGCCCACGACAAGGCCCTCTCCGATGCGCAGGTGCGCCTCATGCGCGCCCTGGACGAGCGCCGTGCGGCTGCGCGCGGGGCCGCCGGGGGCGCGGGCGCGGCTTCGGCCGACGCGGCCCCTCTGGGCATCCTCGTGGTGGCCCATCCCTACATCACCCACGACCCCTACCTGTCGGGCGCGGTGGTGGACGCACTTTCCGACATGGGCGCTACGGTGGTGCACGCCGACGCGGTGGACCATGACAAGGCCTACAAGAAAAGCTTCGAGTTCTCCGATACCATGCCGTGGCTTATCAACCGCGAGCTTATCGGGGCCATCCTCATGCTGGAGGATCACATCGACGGCATCGTGCTCATCAGCGCGTTCCCCTGCGGCCCCGACTCCATGACCGACGACGCCATCATGCGCTGCATCCAGGGCACGCCCATCCTGAACCTGATGATCGACGCGCAGTCGGGCACCGCCGGCGTGGAGACCCGCGTGGAGAGCTTCGTCGATATCCTGCGTTTCCAGCAGAAGGGAGGCTACGTCCGTGGCTAAGCCCCAGACCATGATCGAGCAGGTGCGCTCGAAGGTGTCCGTCGAGCGGGAGCGGCTGCGGCCGCCGAGCCTGCACGCCGATCGCAAGGCGGCCAAGCGCGCCCGTCACAAGGCCAAGCACCACAAGTACACCAAGGCGGCGTTCTTCCGCTACTGCTACTACGACCCGGCCTTCAAGTTCTTCTGCGAGCAGGTGCTCGACGTGGACTACCTGCCCCTGCCCGAGGCCACCCGCACCGCCAGCGAGGTGGGCGTGCAGAATTCCAGCGACTACGTGTGCACCCCCTTCAAGCACATTCTGGGCGACTTCGCCGAGGCGCTCGATTTGGGGGCCGACATCCTCATCCAGTTCGGCGGCCCGTGCCGGCTCGGCTATTACGGCGAGCTGCAGGACTCCATTTTGCGGGACATGGGCTACGACTTCATCATGCTGAACTTCGCCCATGGCATCGAGAAGGGCTATATCGGCTGGGCCAAGGAAGTGCTGAAGACCGTGAACCCGGATGTGGACATTCCCCACGGCGTGGTACAGATGAAGGCTCTGGCCCGCATGATTGCCCATCTGGACAGTCTGCGCGACTTCTATCTGGCCAATGCCGGCTTCGAGCGCGAGCGCGGGGCCTTCGACGCCGCCTGGGCGCGCGCCATGGACGCCATGCGCGCCTGCGCCGACGAGCGCGACATCGCCCAGGCCTATCGCGACGCCATGGGCGAGATGCGCGCCATTCCGCTGGACAAGCCGGCCGATCCCATCCGCATCGGCATTGTGGGGGAGATGTTCACCGCCATCGATGAGCGCAGCAATCTGGGGCTGGACCACAAGCTTGTGGCCATGGGCGTGGAAGTGCACCGCATGCTGAACTTCACCAACCGCTATCTGCGCTACAACGAGCCGAACCTGCGCGTGGGCGCGAAGGACTATCTCACCTACGATATGGGCCCCACCTCCACCTTAACGGTGCTCGCGGCGAAGAAGTACGCCGAGGGCGGCTTCGACGGGATCATCCACGCGAAGTCGGCGGGCTGCACCCCCGAGATCGACTGCATCCCGGTGCTGCAGAAGGTGAGCGAGGACTTCGCCGTGCCCATTTTGTACCTCACCTACGACTCCCAGACCTCCGATACCGGCCTGGACACGCGCCTCGAGGCGTTCTACGACATGCTCGCCATGAAGAAGGAGAAGAGAAAATGACCAAGGCTTACTTAGGCATCGACATCGGGTCCATTTCCACCAAGGGCGTCGTCATCGACGAGAATCGCACCATTATCGCGCGGTCGTATCTGTGGACCGAGGGCAACCCCACCGAGGCGTCGAAGAACGTCGTGCGCGAGCTTGAGGCCCAGCTGGCCGAGGCTGGCGACGACTTCCAGATCGTGGGCGCGGGCACCACGGGCAGCGCACGGCGGCTCGTGGGCGCCATGCTGGGCGCCTCGGTCATCAAGAACGAGATCACGGCCCATGCCGTGGGCACCACCTATCTGCATCCGGATGTGCGCACCATCCTCGAGATCGGCGGCCAGGACTCCAAGATCATCTGCGTATCGGACGGCATCGCCGTGGACTACGCCATGAACACCCTGTGCGCCGCGGGCACGGGCTCGTTTCTGTCTTCCCAGGCCCATCGCCTGGGCGTGGAGGTGGAGGAGTTCGGGGACGTGGCCCTCACCTCGAAGAAGCCGGCGAACATCGCCGCCCGCTGCACCGTGTTCGCCGAGAGCGACCTGGTGCACAAGATCCAGGTGGGCTACGCCCGCGAGGACATTATCGCGGGGCTCTGCAACGCCGTGGCGAGCAACTACCTGAACAACGTGGGCAAGGGCAAGAAGATCGCCGCGCCCGTGGTGTTCCAGGGCGGCGTGTCCAAGAACGCCGGCGTGGTGCACGCCTTCGAGGAGCAGCTGGGCATGCCCGTGGCGGTGGACCCGGACGGGCACCTCATGGGCGCCTTCGGCGCGGCGCTTCTGGCGGCCGACGCGGGCCCCATCGAGGGTGCCGAGTCGGGCCCGTTTGCGAGCGGCACCTTCGACTTCGAGGCCATGCTCGACTTCGACTTCAAGACCCGCGAGGTGGAGTGCAACAAGTGTGCCAACCACTGCGAGATCATCTGCGTCTACCGCGACAAGGACATCATCGACAGCTGGGGCAACCGCTGCGACAAGGGAGCCGTGAAGACCACGGCGTAGGGGCGGCTGCGGGAGGGCGGCGGGGCCGTTGTCCGAGCCCCCGCTCCGCTGTTCGCCTTCGGCTCAGGCGCTTCGCTCCTTCATGCTTTGACTGGGTGGTCTTCGACCACCCTTTCTTTTTGGCGTTCAGAGGCCTCGGCCAACGGCCCCGCCGCCCTCCCGCATCTTCTCTCGTTGGTTTCCGCCGATTGCGAAGAGGCCGCTTGCCGAGCGGCCTCTTCTCTTTTTCGGGAGAGTCGATAGCATCAGAACATTCGCTTTTTTCACGGACGAGACGAGAGAGGTTGGACGAGCATGGCTTTAGGCGTGGAGAGAAAAGAATTGGTTATGGTGGGCGTGCTTTTGGTGGGCGTGCTTCTGGCGGTGTTGAACCAGACGCTGCTGTCGCCGGCACTGCCGGCCATCATGAACGACTTGGCGGTGGACGCCACCACGGTGCAGTGGCTGACGAGCGGCTACTCGCTCGTGGAGGCGGTCGTCATTCCGCTGTCGGCCTACTTGATCGGGCGGTTCAGCACGCGCCAGCTGTTCATCTCGGCGTTCGCGCTGTTCACGGCTGGCAGCCTGGCGGCGGCTATTGCGCCCAACTTTTGGGTGCTGCTGCTGGGCCGCGTGTTGCAGGCGGCGTGCACGGGCATGTCGATGCCCATGGTGTTCACGGTGATCCTGCTCGTGTTCCCTCGCGAGAAGCGCGGCACGGCCATGGGCGTTATCGGGCTCATCATCGGCTTCGCCCCGGCCGTGGGCCCCTCTGTGGCGGGCCTGCTGGTGGACTCGGTGGGCTGGCGCGCCTTGTTCGGCGTCGTGACGGCGCTGTCGGTGGTGGTCATCGTGCTGGCCGTGGCAGTGCTGAAGAACTACGGCGACTTCGCCCGCGCCCCCTTCGACAAGCTGTCGGTGGTGCTGTGCACGGTGGGCCTCGTGTGCCTGCTCTACGGGCTTTCCACCTTCGCCTCCACCGATAACATGATCGTCACCGTGGCGCTCATGGTAGCGGGCTTGGTGCTGTGCCTGCTGTACGTGCGCCGCCAGCTGAAGCTGCCCGAGCCCATGCTGCAGGTGGGCATCTTGGGCACGCGCAAGTACGCCACCTCGGTCATCATTATCGTCATCGTGCAGGCGGCGCTTATGGGCACGGGCGTCATCACGCCGCTCTACATCCAGGGCGTGCTCGGCTTCTCGGCTACCATGTCGGGCGTGGCCATGCTGCCCGGAGCGCTTATCGGCGCCTTCATGGGCCTCGTGTCGGGCCGCATGTTCGACCGCTTCGGCGTGCGCCGCGTGGTCATTCCCGGCGTGATCGTGGCGGTGCTGGGCGCCTCGGGCCTGGTGCGCCTGGGCATCGACAGCGGATTCATCACCCTGACGCTCACCTACACGGTGCTCGTGGTGGGCCTGCAGTTCACCATGACGCCGCTGAACACCTGGGGTGTGAACTCGCTGCCCAACAGCGTCATCCAGCACGCCCAGGGCGTGTCGAACACCCTGAACCAGGTGGCCGCCTCCATGGGCACGGCCGTGCTCGTGTCCATTTCCGCGCTTGCTCCGGCCGTGGCTCCCGACGCCCCGGCGCTGGAGCAGTCGTATCTGGGTGACCACATGGCCTTCATCACCACCTTCGCGCTGATGTGCGTGGCGGCGCTGATCATCCTGTTCTTCGTGCGCGACAAGGCGCGCACGGCCGGGGCCGTAGCCGCGACGGCGGCCGAGCGCGGCCAGGAGCCCGTCGACTACGCTGCCGGCTTCGACGGCGTGACCGTGGACGCGACCGAGGGCGATGCCCTCGATCCGGATCACACCTATACAGCGGCCGAGGTGATGAACCGCGAGCCGGTGTGCGCACGGGACACCGCTGCCATGGCCGAGGTCATTCGCCTGATGGATGCCAACCAGACGAGCGGCCTTCCCGTGGTGAATGCGGCAGGCGATCTGGTGGGCTTCGTGTCCGACGGCGACGTGGCGAGCTATCTGGGCAAGACCGAGATCGCGCTGTTGGACTCCACGCTGCTGAACGGCTACCGCTACATCGATGACGAGACCGAGGCCAGCCGTCTGCGCGACCTTCTGGCCTTGAACGTCATGGCCGTGGCCACCAAGCGCGTGATCTCCGTGGACGCCGCCACGCCCGTCGACGAGGTGTGCTCGCTGTTCGCCGCCAAGCGCATCAAGAAGGTGCCCGTGGTGCAGGACGGCAAGCTCGTCGGCACCCTGTCCCGCCGCAACATCATGCGCTCCCTCGTGGAGGCCATCGACGCTTTGGAGAAGTAATTAGGAGAGCCTCTCAGCCCCTCTTTTTCACCTGATAAGCCCCGCTTTCTTTGGAAGGCGGGGTTTTTGCCGCTAAGTCAAGGGGAGTGTGCTATCCTGTGTCCCGCCAAACAGTCTAATACTACGCTCCCGCAAACACGGGTTTGCAGAAGGGTGTCTGCCCTCCCTGCAACGCGTGTTTGCGTGGTAAGGACTGTTTGGCGACATTGGGTGGACACCCTTCTCCAAGCGGTCGATATGCACTACCGCGATGCGAGCTAAGGATCCGCCCTCGGGTATTCGAGAGAGGATCCAGAACATGGTCGCCGCTTCTGCTTCTGCTGAGGTGCTTTCGCCACAGCGCTCAGTTCAAGATGCTCTGGCTTCGTATTATGGGCTTCGACAATACGTTGCACTCAGGCGTTTCGTTGAAGATGCTACTTCCTGCGTGTTTGCCGACAGAGAATTCCAACGAGCATTCAATGCTCTATATCGTGTGCGTCGGTCAGCGTCTTGGCAGGCAGCATTCTATGGCATCTTTCAAGAAGCGCGAACTACCCGTGAAATCGGTTTTCCCACGTTGCTGCATGAGGTTTACGAGAAAACAGGACGCGTTGAAGTATCTTTCGTGAGCAAGATGCTGGCAATGCTCGATGACGATCAGCCCATTTGGGACAGCCGAGTAGTTCGCCTGCTGAACGCAAGCGGCTATACCCATCTTGCGATTCCCTCTCACTATGCCAACTGTGCTGTGCGGCTTCAGGCGGCTGAGCAAAGCTATGCCGATTTGCAAAAGTTCTACCACCAGTTCTTGGCCAGCGACGAGGGCGGTGCTTTCATCGCTCAGTTCGATGCGCTTTTGCCGCGTTATGTGCATATTTCTGCAACGAAGAAAGCCGATTGCCTCCTCTGGGGAAGTGAGGCGTTGGAAAGGGAGCCACAGATCTGATGGATGATCTTGGTTGAGAGAAAGAGAGGTTAGCATGAGTGACAAGGTGAGGGCGACGAAGTTCCTCAAAACCGAAGATGAGGCAAAACGTGAGTGGTTGAGTCTCTTGACCGATGACCCGCATGTTCCTATCGATGTCGCTTACAAGGCCACGTGTGAGATCCGCCGGGAATATTATCCTTATGCAGACTATGACATGGTTTGCGCAGCAACCTGGACCGCGACGAGCATTAATGAGCACGAAGAAGAGTACCAGGTCGCCCGGGAAGAAACGGTCTATATTGACTATCGTGGGAAAGAGCACAAGACAGGAGGATGTGACTTCGAGAATATAGCTGGAGTACGAGAACCTGTAAAGCGTTATCGGCAGCCTCTTTCCCGAACAGTTTATGATACAAAGACGCGTACGGTGGTCGATGCGGTTTGGCAGAGTGACGGAGATGTCGGTCCCCTGAAGCTCATGCAGCGCGTTGCCACATGCGAGCTTCCGTCGCTCGATTGGGCGGCTCATTTCGAGAGCAATCAATTTATCGAGGCGGATGAAGATTATCTCAATGATTACCACCTCATGCCAGAGACGGTTTCGAAGGCTGATGCCCAGGAACGTGCGGAAAGCGAGTCTCTTTCGGACATGGCCCGATATGCTCAAAGGGACGTACCCGGTGATAGGTTCGAGGACTTTTCCCTCTGTTCTTTTAATGTTCGGGAAAGCACGAGATCCGATTTTCTTCTTGGTGTATATCACGTAGTCTATCAGTACGAAGGAGAATCTTACGAGTGTTTCCTCAGCGGCGGAGCCGCCGAGGGCGATTACCTATTCGGTCCTCGTCCTGTGGATGATTCAGTCAAGGAGCAATCTGAAGCGCTCGATGAGGTTCTTTCGAAGAATAGCGGCTGCTCGCGAAAGACCCTGTTTCTCTTGGCTGTTCCCGTGCTTCTCATTGCCTCTTGGCTCTTCTCGCTGCTGGGCTTCCGTACCCCATATGTGGCAGAGGACTATCTTGAGTACTCTATATTGGGGGCGATATCCATCTCTCTTCTCATCGCGGCGGTTTGTTGCGGAATGCGCTTTGCGCTCATGCAGATGACCTCCAATAAGATGAAGAAGGAAAAAAAGCAGTTTGAGTCCGATGGCCAACTTATGAGAAAGCAAGTGCTGGAGTTGGTGCAAAACGATGCAATTCCCGAAGCTGATAAGAAAAGCACCATTGAGCGATGGCTGACTGACCATTCGGGCAATGTGTCCATGAGCCGCGATCTGGTTGTTTCGACCATTGGAAAGCAGAAGAAGCAAGTGCGTTTACTCAATATGGTGACAATTGCGGCGATCGCAGTTGTTCTCGCCTTTGGCATTATTTCTGGCATAGTGGCATCCTCGAATCACATTGCTGAAGAGGAGCAGATAGAAGCCGAGCGTCAGTACCGGTATGAAAACCATTTCAGTGGCGGCGAAGATGATTCTTCGGTTGACCTCCAGTATCAGCCATAACCCACGACTCTTGCGAAGAAATCGGCGGTGATGGCTATGTCCTCTTTTGTTATAGAATGCCCACGGTGCGGAAAACCTGTGAAGGCGAATAAGGGTCTCTTTGCAAGCAAGCGTATTCTGTGCTCTTGCGGCCATACGATCAACGTCAAAAGCGAGGCGCTTGCGTCGCGGGAATGTCCCCAATGTGGCAACACTTTTGTCTATGACCAGACAAAGGGAAAAGATGCTGTCTGTCCCGTATGCCATACCAAGACGAGCGATTTCGCAACGGGGCAAAGGTTGGCAACGTTTTCTTGTAAACAATGCGGGGCCCAACTGTCGGCCGCGAAAGGGGCCGCTCATTATGAGTGTCCCCTTTGCGAGTTTGATAATGATGTGCAGGAGCGTCTTGCGTCTAAGGCGGTAAAGAGCGAAGAGCTTGCGAGTGTCATCAAGTATGAGGGCGACAATGGCGCGTTTGTGTGGAAATCGCCTATCGAGGATTTTCGCTATGGCTCCCAGCTCATCGTGCATGAAAGCCAAGAAGCCCTTTTCTTCAAAGACGGTCAGGCTCTCGACTTGTTTGGGCCGGGACGGTACACGCTGGAAACCCAGCAACTTCCGCTTCTGGACAAGGCCTATGTGCTGCCGACGGGGTCTGAAGGCACGTTCCATTCCGAGGTTTATTTCATCAACAAGGTCGTTTCGATGGCCGTCAAATGGGGAACACCCGACAAGCTGCGATTCATCGATCCCCTGACGGGCGTTCCCCTTCAAATTGGAGCTTCGGGTACGTTGAACTTGCTCGTGCAGGACTCGCGGAAGTTGGTGGTGAAGATCGTCGGCACTATGCGCGGTGTTGCATGGGGCGACGATGCTGGCTTTGCCCAATCGCTCTCGGAATCGTTCCGGCCGCTCATTGCGAACGAGGTTAAAACACAACTCACCAAGATCCTTTATGAAGAGGCCATAGACATTCTTGAGATAGATGCCTACTTAGAACTTATCTCCCAGCGTCTTCGGAAGGGGTTGCTTCCCGGGTTCGAGGAATACGGTCTGACCATTCCCCAGTTCTATGTCACCAATATCGTCTTACCCGAGGATGATCCTCATTTCAGACGAATCAGAGAGCTGCATACCATCACGCTGCAAACGCGGTTGTATCAGGCTGAGGCCACCGTGAAGGTCGCACAGGCTCAAAGTGAGCAGCAATACCGGACGGCTGAGGAGCAAAGCCAGGCCGCTATCGAAGCTGCGCGTCGCGAAGCAGTACTGCAGCGGCAGCTCACCGAAACCGAAGTGTTGAGGCGGGAGGCCGAGAGAACGGTTATTGCCGCTGAGGCTGAGGCAAAGGCGGTGAGTCTTGCCGGTCTGGCTGAAGCCGAGGTTATGAGGGCTCAAGGTTACAACGAACGTGATGTACTCCAGGCTGAGGTGCAGAAGGCCTATGCGGCCGGTATCGGAAACATGGGCTCTGTCGGAGGCGAGACCGGGGGTGGTGGCATCACGGGCGACATGATGGGTGTTGGCATCGGCCTTGCCATGGCGGGGGCCATCGCTCCACAAATAGGTAATGTCATGCAGAACATGAATCCGCAGAACGGTTTTGCTGGCAGAGGGGCATCGTTTGCCTCGCCATCGGCGAGCCTTTGGGATTGCTGTTGCGGGCAGCGGGAAAACATGGGCAATTTCTGCAGTAACTGCGGTCGGAAAAAGGGAGAGAACGATGAAAGTTAAAACTGCTCTTGCTGTCATCGCGGTTGCGGCAGTGTTCAGTCTCGTAGCCTTTGCAGTTCCCTTTATGCGAAATGAAGGATTTTGGATTGCCTATGGGTTCGGCATGATTGCTATTGCGGCACAGCTCTATTTTTTCCAGAGCGCTTTCTTCAGGCCGGGGACGTCGGCGAAAAGCAGAGTCTACGGGTTCCCTGTTGCGCGTATTGGTGTCATTTATTTGGTCGTGCAGTTTGTGGTCAGCGTCGGCGAGATGCTCCTTGCTGGCCAGGTACCGCTTTGGGTTTATCTTGTGCTCAACGGGGCCACTCTCGCTTTTGTGCTGGTAGGTGGTCTTGCGGTAGAGACGGCGCGTGGTGAAGTGGAGAAGCAAGATGCTCGGGGGAGGGCTGATACGTCTTCTATGCAAAAGCTTCGCATAGAAGCTGAGGGTCTGTTGTCCCGCTGTGATGATGCGGCCTTGCGGCAAGAGCTCTCGCAGCTTGCAACCGCCCTTAGGTTCAGCGACCCTGTTTCTTGTGAGGCGACGGTTCTGCTTGAGGGTGGGCTGGCGGCTGATATGCTGACGCTGCGATTTGCGGTGGTAACGGGCAATATTGCATCCGCAAGTATTGTGACGCAAAGGATGCTCGCCAATTTAAAAGAGCGAAACAACCTCTGCCGTCTAAGCAAATAACGTCGAAGCGTGCGGCAATACAGAACGGACGGGTTAAACCATGCCGATTTTGAAATGCAAGATGTGCGGCGGAGATCTCGATGTGACCGAGGGCGCATCGGTGTGTCAGTGCGGGTATTGCGGTACAAGCCAGACCGTTCCGAGTGCAGATGATAAAAAGAAACTGCGCATGTTCGAGCGCGCTGATAGCTTGCGCCGATCCTGCGAGTTCGATGCGGCGCTTAGGCTGTATGAGGGCATTATCGCCGATTTTCCCGAAGAAGCGGAGGCCCATTGGGGCTTGGTGCTTTGCCGCTACGGTATTGAGTATGTTGACGATCCGGCATCGGGGAAGAAGATCCCCACATGCCACCGCGCATCCTTTGAAAGCGTGCTTGAATGCGATGGGTATCGGCAGGCTGTTGTCCACGCCGATGCCGTGGCGAGGAGGGTCTACGAGAGCGAGGCGACGGAGTTAGAGAGGATTCGTGCGCAGATTGCGGGCATGGTGGCGACAAGCGATTCCTATGACATCTTCATCTGCTACAAGGAGTCCGATGGCGATGGCGGCAGAACCGAGGACAGCGTCATCGGCCAAGAAATTTACGATGCTCTGTCAGAGCGTGGCCTTCGCGTGTTCTTCTCCCGTATCTCACTTGAGGACAAGCTGGGAAATGAGTACGAGCCGATCATCTTCTCGGCGCTGCATTCAGCTCGAATCATGCTGGTGCTCGGAACGAAGAAGAAATACTTCAATGAGGTGTGGGTCAAGAACGAATGGCTGCGCTTTCTCAAGCTGATCGAGCAAGGCGAGAGAAAGACTATCGTGCCCTGCTATAAATACCTCAGTCCCGAAGAGCTCCCCAAGAAGCTTGCGCGATTGCAGGCGCAGGATTTGGGGAAGTTGGGGTATCTGCAAGATTTGGTGCACGGCGTTACGAAAATTGTCGGCGTCCGTCAAGAAAGGGCCTCGACGATCAGCCCGGTTGCCGCTGGTCCTGTGGCCTGCGGCGCATCGGCACTTTCGCAGCGAGGGAATATGGCCCTCGAAGACGGGGAGTTCGAGAAGGCGGATTCCTTTTTCGAACGAGCGTTGGACGCCGACCCGTCTGACGGTTACGCGTATTTGGGCAAATTTCTGGCGGCGAGACGGATTGCCTCGCTCGATGCGTTGAAAAATGACATCGTTGCTTATGAGGGAGATAGGAATTTCCAGAGAGCCATGCAATTTGCGAGTCCCGAGCTGATTCGCGTGCTTGCCGCTGCGATTGAGATAAATGATGTTAATGTTGCCGCGGCGAAAAAAGCTGAAGAGCTTGCGCGGCGCAAAGAACAAGAGGCAAGGAGGCGGAGGCGAGAGCTCGCGGAAGCGAAAAGGAAGTACGAGGCGGCTTGTATAGCGGTTGAGGCTGCCATACAAGAAGAGCTGGCACCTCTCGTCAATGCCATTATGGAACGGCATGAGCCGGAAATAGCGACGATCCGCGAACAGATAGGAGCTCTTGAGTCTTCGGTTATGCAAGAGAGGGTTCAATTGCAGATGGAGATTTCGCAGCTAAAACGGCAGAGGGCGTCGCTGCCTCTCTTTGATGTTCCTCGGCGTAGAGAGATCGATACTCGTATTGGCTGGGCAGACGAAAGAGTGAGAGCCCTCGACTCGACCGACGAGGCGAGGGAGGGGCACCGCACTCGGCTTAATGAGGCGCTCGCAAAGCGGGATTCGGAGATTTCGGCTACTGAAAACAGCGTGCGCAAGCGTCACCCCCTGCCAACTCTGGCAGAATTTGCTGCTACAGTTGCCTGAGATTGCGTGATCTTTTATGTGGCGCGGTGCTTAGCGCCAAGACGGTGTTTGCATCTTGGCAGTGGCAAAAGGGGATCTCCACTAAACTGTGAGCTGTCGAGTGTTTGGCGCATAATAGAAGCTGTTTAGTGAGGAGGAATCGGGGAGGCCAGTTCCCGGGCTTCTATAAGATAGGGGGAGGGCTTCGACGGTGCCGGGCGCGCCAGCATGTTCTGTTGCGACCCAGTGAAGCCCGGGCAGAAGGGAGGCCTGCGAGAAGAACCACGTGGAGCTCAGGGAGGTTATTCCCAAGGGCGCAGATCGCGACCGGCTCACGCAGCGGGACGTGGCCGTGGCATACGGCCACGCGAACTCGTGCGGGCGGAGCGCATAGGCGATACGGGCGTCCAGCTTGCTCGTGCAAACTTCGCCGGGACCCGTGTCAGCGCGCCCAAAACCAAGGGCGCGTCCGGGCTGCTGGCACGAAGAGAGCCGGAGGCCCGTTCTTCTTGACGGCCCCTGTTAGGTATGTTATACGTATAACAATCTTGATAGGAGGTTGCGATGGCCGCGAACGTACTGGTAAGCGCGCGGGTGCCGCAGGCGAAGAAGGACGCTTCGAGGGGCGTGCTCGCCTCCTTGGGGGCGAATACGTCGGATCTTATCAACAGCGCCTTCGATTACCTTCTCGAAAAGCGCGAGCTGCCGGCCGCCGCCGCTCCTCCGCGGCCGAGCGGGGAGGAACTCGACGCGTTCCTGGCGGCCTCGACGATCGACGTCGACTGGGGAGGCGATGCGCCCGATGGCGACTACCGGGCGATCCTGAGGGACGGAAAGCGGGAGCGCTATGAATCTCTTGCTTGATACCAATGTGCTCATCGACTACCTGGGTCGCAAGGAGCCGTTCTTTCCCGCTGCTTAGAAAGTGGTCATCGCGGGATTTTTTGGCGACGCGCGACTGTGGGCTCCTGCCCAGTCCTTCGTCGATGCCTTCTACGTCCTGAGCCGTTACGTCGAACCGGCGCGGTTGCAGACTGCCATTGCGAAGACGCTCACGGTAATAGCCCCCGTCGATCTGACGGGGGCCGCCCTCGAACGGGCAGCCCATCTTGGCTGGGACGACCTCGAGGACTGCCTGATCGCGCTTGCCGCCGAGAAGACGGGTGCCGACTACCTCATCACCCGCGATGCCAAGGGGTTCTCCCGATCCGCCGTTCCGGCGCTCTCGCCCGATGCATGGGCCGCGCTCATGCGCGAAGAGCGGAGCCTCGACTACGGCGAGGCTCCGCTCTAGGGAGGCGACCGCCCTCCGCCAGGTCTTCTTTCCCTATGCGGCGAAAGCTGATCGGGGATGCGGCGAAAGTCGAGCGAAACCTGCCCGCGATCAGGTGTTTTATCGGGCCATCACCAACCATGGGTGATGGCCCTTCTGATGTCTCTCTCACCAATGAATTCCCCCTTTTTCATCAATAGCGGACGTTTCGGGGCCCGATTGTTTCTCGGTAGAGTGCAGGCAACGCACAAGAGGCGAGGAGAGCCCCATGAACGAGAACACGACGATAGACGAAGCGCAGGCTCGGGCCGCCGAGGCCGTTGCCGCCGATGTGGCCCGACCGGCCGAGACTGCCGAGGAGGTTGTCCATACCTATGCCGAGGTTCGCGCGGCTGTGACAGCCAATCGCGCGAACACGCTCGCCCTGCTCGGATGCTTGCGCGAGGTGCCCGAGCCGCGCCCCTTCCGCGAGGCCGAGGCGGCCATGGAAGGCTCGCGTGCCATGGCCCTTACCATGCAGAACCCCCATGCGCTCTATGCCATCTTGCTGAAGTGCGGAGCCGTGGAATCCATCCCGGTGCCCGAGGACGATGCTGCGATTGCCGAGGCGCCCGAGGACGATGCCGCGGCAGCCGACGCCGAGGCGGTCGAGGCCCATGCCGAAGTTGGCGATCTTCCCGACCAGCCCACCGACTACCTGCTGGCCATCACCGACCTGGGCCGGGAGGCCCTCGACGAGTTCGAGCCCGCCAAGCGCTTCGGCGAGCTTCTGGCCGGCGAGCCCGAGGGCTATCGCAGCGCCTACGATACGGTGCTCGCCTGCTGCGAGGAGGGTGCCTCCAAGGCTGCCATCGAAGCGGCGCTAGCGGGTCACCCCGCCCTCGCGTTTCCCAAACAGGTTTATCCCGGCTACTTCATCTCCAAGCTGGAGACCGTTGACGGTATCTCATGGGACGGTGTCTGGCGCACGACTGAGGCGGGCCAGCGCATGCGCGCGCTGCTGGCCTAGCCGCGCCACCGTTTCTGGGACATAGACCAAGAGAGAAGAGAGAGTAGAAGGAGGAGGCTTATGAGCCAAGCCACGCTTACGCGCCGAGGATTCTTGAAATCATCGGCAGCCATGGGCGCGGTGGCGGCGCTGGGCATCAGCGCTGCCGACAGCCTGACGGCGGTTGATCCGGCCCACGCCGATGAGGCCGGCGAGGTGAAGATCATCAAGACCTCGTGTCGCGCCTGCATTGCCAGCTGCGCCGTGCTCGCCCACGTGCGTGACGGCCGTGTGGTAAAGATCGAGGGCAATCCGGAAAGCCCCATGTCCCAGGGCGGCGTGTGCGCCAAGGGTCTGGCGGGCATCCAGGCGCTCTACCATCCCAACCGCAACAAGTATCCCATGCGCCGTGTGGGCGAGCGCGGCACCAACCAGTGGGAGCGTATCTCCTGGGCTGATGCGCTCACCGAGGTGGCCACCAAGATCAACGAGGTGTCCGACAAATACGGCTCTGAGGCCATCTCCGTGTCCACGGGCGGTGGCGGAAACCCGCACTTCTCGAACGTGAAGCGCTTCGGCGAGGCCATCAACACCCCGAACGTGTGGGAGCCCGGCTGCTCGCAGTGCTACCTGCCCCGCATGGGCGCATCGCTTCTGGCCTACGGTGCCGGCAAGCCCAACAACCTGTCCTTCTCCGACTCCAACGGCTGGGACTACTACTACACCGATAGTCCCGTGACGTCCCTGGTGCTGTGGGGCACCGATCCGTCCAATTCCTCGGTGGCCACGGGCGGCCGCGCCCTGGCCGAGCTGCGCAACCGTCCGGAGGGGCTGCGCACGGTTGTCATCGACCCGCGCTATACCCTGGATGCCGCCAAGGCCGAGGTGTGGCTGCCCATCCGCCCCGGCACCGATGCCGCCCTGCTGCTCACCTGGACGCGCTGGATTCTGGAGAACGAGAAGTACGACGAGGAGTTCTGCCGTACTTGGACGAACATGCCCTATCTCATCAACCCCGAGACGCGTCTCACGCTGAAGGCCACCGAGGCCGGCCTTCCCGGCACTGACGAGGACTATGTCATCTGGGATCCGGCGAGCAACGCGCCGGTAGTGGTGACCTATCCGTTCAACGAGGGCGTGGCCGCACCTTTGTTCGGCACCTTCGAGGTAAACGGGATGCAGTGCCCCACGGGCGGCCAGCTGCTCAAGGAGTCCTGCGAGGAGTGGACGCTCGAGAAGGGCGCCGAGATCTGCTGGCTCGACGCGGGCCAGATCGAGCGCGCCCTGGAGATATACACCGACCCGAACGGCCAGTCCGGCATCATGCAGGGCGTGTGCATCGACCAGTACGTGCAGTCCCAGCAGTGCGCGCTGGGAGCCCTCAACCTCGAGTTCCTCATGGGCAACGTGGAAAAGCCCGGCACTATGCTCCAGAAGTTCGCTCCGGCCCCCTGCAAGGACCAGCTGGGCAACACGCCGCGCCTGCTTTCCAAGGAGAAGGTGATGAAGCGCTGCGGTACCATCGAGCACAAGGGCATCCTGTGCTGGGATATGGCGCACATCCCCTCGGTGTTCAAGGCCATGAAGGACGGCGACCCGTACCAGATCCATATGTGGATCGAGCGGTCGGGCAACAAGCACGTGGTGCTCGGCAACTCGTCGTGTCTCGACGAGATCGTGCCGAAGCTGGACTACGTGGTGCAGTGCTTCATGTACCCCACCGCCTTCTCGGTGCTCTGCGCCGACCTGCTGCTTCCCACCACCGAGTGGTTGGAGACCAACCTCACCATTCCGCAGCTGAACACCATCGTCATGCGCCAGGCGGTCACCCATCTGTTCGAGACCGTGGAAGAGGGCATCATCTGGACCCAGATCGTGCAGAAGTGCGCGGAGCTGGGCAATGAGCACTGCCCGAAGGCCTTCGACGAGGCGGCTTGCATGACCACTCCGTTCTATAAGAACGAGTACGAGAAGCAGAAGCAGCACCTGAACAAGCTGGAGATGAGCTGGGAGGATGCTTGCGAGCAGGGCGTTATCCAGTGGGCCACGCCCGAGGAGTACCGCACCTATCAGACCTATCTGGCCGACGATCCGGAGAATCCCGGCAAGCCCAAGGGCTTCGGCACACCCTCCAAGAAACTGGAAGTGTACTGCGAGTCGAACATCATCCTGGGTCGCACCGGTGCTCCGTGGTCGCAGTGTGCCGAGGAGGCGCCCCTCGTGCTGCCTCCGGCAAGCGCCGACTACGAGCCTCTGTGCTACTACCAGGAGCCGGCCGAGTCGCCCTTGACCGATACCGAGTACCCGCTCGTGCTCACCGAGGGACGCCTGCCCATGTACCACCACGGCACCCTGCGCAATATTCCCTACCTGCGCGAGATTTACCCTGTGCCCGAGATGTGGATCCATCCCGCCGATGCCGAGAAGTACGGCATCGCCGATGGCCAGTGGGTCAACATCGAGAGCCGCCGCGGCAAGACCCATGGCATGGCCCACGTGACCACGGCCATCGCCAAGGGCGTGGTGTACCAGGAGCGCTTCTGGGCCCCCGAGCTTTTGGATTCCGACGATCCGGCCCAGGCCTACAAGGTGATGAACATCAATGTGCTCACTAAGAACGACCCGCCCTACAACCCGGAGTACGGCACCTACACCCTGCGCGGCTTCCAGGTGAAGGTGAGCCCCAGCGACGACGAGATCTTGGACAGCGTGTGGGTGAGGCCCGAGCAGTTCCAGCCCTGGATGCCCGCCCCCAGCGATGCGACGGAGGATGTGTTCGACTATGGCGCGTAATTGTATTGTTGTGAACCTCGATCGCTGCACCGGGTGCTTCGGGTGCGAGGTGGCCTGCAAGATGGAAAACGGCGTGGCCCTGGGCGAGCGCTGGTCGAAGGTGCTCACCGTGGGGCCTGTGGGGGAGTATCCCGACATGACCCGCTACGCTCTGCCCACCATGTGCCAGCAGTGCGAGAACGCCCCCTGCGTGTCGGTCTGCCCCACCGGTGCCAGCTATCGCGACGAGGACGGCGTCGTGCTGGTGGACAAGGAGAAGTGCATCGGCTGCAAGTACTGCATGATGGCCTGCCCCTACGGCGTGCGCTCGTGGAACGCGGCCGAGAAGTGCGTCGAGAAGTGCACCCTGTGCGGGCACCTCACGTCTCAAGACAAGCTTCCTGCCTGCGTGAAGAGCTGTGCGGCCGGCGCTCGTTTCTACGGCGACTTGGACGACCCGAACTCCGACGCGTCCAAGGAGCTGGCGAAGTACGATGCAGCCGAGATCCACACTCTGCAGGACGTGGGTAACGCTCCGGCGACCCGCTATATCATGACCAGCATGATCGGGCAGTGGCAGGAGCGCGTAGAGCCCAAGGGCCACCCGCACACGGCCGCCTCTCCCGTGGCCGAGTAAGTTAGGAGCACCCATGGAAATTCAATGGTCCCTCGTACTGTTCACCGCTCTCTCCGGGGCAGGGGCGTGGCTTGTGGCCTGCGCCGGCCTCGATGCCTTCCGCGGCTTGGCCAGAAAGACCGTCGTTCCGGCCGTCATCTGCGGCATCGCGCTCATCATTGTGGGAGGCATCGCCTCGGCGACGCATTTGTCCCACGTCGATCGCATCATGGCCGTGTTGGCCCATCCGGCTCCGGGCATCTTCCTGGAGGCGCTGCTCCTCGGCATCGATGTGGTGGTGGCCGCTGCGTTTCTCGTGCTGTACAAGCGCGAGGCCTCAGCTGGGGCGCTCAAGGTTCTCGGCGTCGTGGCCGTGGCCATGGCCGCTATCTTCAGCTATTCCTGCGGGTCGTCCTACATGATGGCCTCGCAGCTGGCCTGGAACACCGTGGCGCTGCCCTTGGGCTACCTCGGTGGCGCCATGGCCTCCGGCACCGCCCTGTGGTACGTGCTGTGTGCCGTGCGCCGCGAAGAGGCCCAGGCCCTCTCTTTCGCCGCCCTCGAGACCCTCGTCGGCTCCGTTGCCGCTCTGGTGACGGCTCTGGTCTACGGCGCCGCTTCCGGCGTCATGGGCGGTGACGCCTCGGTGCTGTTCTGGCTGGGCGTCGTAATCTGCGGCGGTGTGGCCCCCCTGGCCTGCGCTGTGACGGGCCTGAAGAAGACCGAGGGCGCCCTGCCGTTGGCCGTTGTGGCTGCCGCCGGCGCGCTCATCGGGTCGGTTGCCTACCGCGTGCTCATGTGGACGGCATCTGTCGCGCTCATGTCGCTGTTCGGCGTGGGCATCTAGTCTCACTGTTTCCCGCCGCCCGGCCGCATTTCCCTCATCCGGCCGGGCGGTCACCGAGGTTTCAAGAGGAGTTGTCCTATGGAAGAGATGACGATCCCGCTTTGCGAGCGCGCCGAGGTGCGCGAGATGCGCGCGGCCAACGATGCGCGGGCCGCCTTCGCCCGCTTCCTTGCCAGTTTGTTCCTCTACGAGCTGACCGACGATCAGGTTGAGGCCTTCGCCGCTGTAGAGCCGGCCGGCGACGGATCGACGATCGACGAGGGTCTCGCCGCCATCCGCGAGTACCTGCGCCATCGCCATGGCGGTACGCGTCAGGAGCTTGCCGTCGACTATGCTCGGGTGTTCCTCGGCGCCGGCAGCTACGATCGTATCCTGGCGCCGCCCTACGAGTCGGTGTTCACCAGCGAAGAACGCATCCTCATGCAGGATGCTCGCGATGGGGCCGTGAGCTACTATCGCCGTGGCGGCCTCGATCTTCCCGCCGACAACACCACGCCTGAAGACCACCTCGGTTTCGAGTTGCAGTTCGTCGCCGAGCTGGCGGATCGGGCGAACGCGGCCATCGCCGCCGATGATGCAGGGGCCCTGGCCGATGCCGTCGATCTCGGGCGCAGCTTCTTCGTGCACCATCAGGCCAACTGGCTGCCGGCATTCTGCGATGCCGTCGACGAGTTTGCCCAGACGGATTTCTATCGCGCCGTGGCAACCATGACCCGCGGCTACGTTGAATCCGAGAGCGCGTTCTTCGCTGAGATCGCGGAACTTTTGGACTTGGGCGATGCGGTGGAGGAGGTTCGCCCGTCGTGGGCGGCCGAAGGCGAGGCCGCGTCGTGAGCGGCCTCACCCGCCGCAGCTTCGTGGGCCTTGCCGTCGCCTGCGCTGCCTGCGCCGGCGTCGGCGGGGTCGGCGTGGCCTTCGCCGGCGAAGGGGAGCTTCTGCGGCCTCCGGGCGGCCAGGATGAGCGGAACCTGGCGGCGGCCTGCCTGAAGTGCGACCGTTGCCGCAGCGCGTGCCCCACCGGCGCCATCGCCGTGGCTTCGGTGGGCGATGGGTTCCTGCGGGCCCGCACGCCTGTGCTCGATTTCCACAAGGGCTACTGCGATTTCTGCGACCGGTGCATCGAGGTTTGCCCCACCGGCGCCCTGCGCCCCTTCAACGAGGAGAGCGAGAAGCTGGGCGTGGCTGTGGTGCAGAAGGACCGCTGCCTGTCGTGGTTCCAGGGCTGCACCGTGTGCGAGGACTCCTGCGCCTTCGGGGCCCTTGCGTTTGTGGATGGGCATCCCGTTGTGGATGGAGTGCTGTGCAACGGCTGCGGGCAGTGCGAGTTCGAGTGCACCGCGCTCGTGTACGGCACGTTCGCCGGCGGTACGCGCCGGGGCATTGTGGTGGTGCCCCCCGATGTGGCCGGGGCCTTGGGCCGCACGGTCGTGGAAGACGGCAGCGAGATGGAGGTATAGGCCATGAAGCTCGCAACGAAGCGGACGTTGGCGGCTGTCGGCGTCCTGGGGCTGGTGGGCGTGGGGCTGGCGGTGCATACGGGTACGGGGACGCCCTCTGCCTGGGGCATTGCCGACATCGCGGCCATCTGTCCTTTGGGTGGCATCGAGGCGGCCATCGCCTCGCGTACCATCGTGCCACCGCTTCTGATCGGCCTTGCCGTTGTGGTGGCCCTGGTTGCCCTGGTGGGGCGCGCGTTTTGCGCTTGGGGCTGCCCGGTGCCGCTTCTGCGCCGGGTTTTCGGGGTGAAGGAGCGGCCGGCCGACAAACCCCGGCCGGCTGAGCGCGATGGTGCGAACGATTCGCGCAACTGGGTTCTCGGTGCCACGGTGCTTACGACGGCGGCCTTTGGGTTCCCGGTGTTCTGCCTCATCTGCCCGGTGGGACTCACGGTAGCCACCTTCGTCGCCCTGTGGCGCGTGTTCCAGTTCAGCGAGGTGACGCTGTCGCTTCTCGTGTTCCCCCTCATCTTGGTGCTGGAGGTGGTGCTGCTGCGCAAATGGTGCCATCGCTTCTGCCCCCTGGGGGCCCTGCTCGGTCTCATCTCGCGACTGAACCGCACCTTCAGGCCGGCCGTGGCCGAAGACGCATGCTTGCAATGCGCGGGCGGCACCTGCTCCCGTTGCGCCGAGGTGTGCCCCGAGGGTATCGATTTGCACCACCCGGCCGAGTCGGTCTCTCTGGCGGAGTGCACCAAGTGCGGCGAGTGCAAGGACGTCTGCCCGGCCCATGCCATCAGCTTCCCCTTCTTGGCACGCAAGAAGGCGCCGGTGTCGGAAGGTCTGCCGGCCGCATCCCCCTCGACTGCGGAGGCGTGCCTTTCGGAAGACGAGGAGCCCGTGGCCCTGGCCTAGGTTGGCATCGGGGGGCCGCCGGCATCTGCGGCGCGATCGCCCCTATGCGTCTGTGTATTCCGTCCAACGGAAAGGAAGCGTCGAAGGCGGCCGGTCGGTTTTCCGGTCCGCCCTGAAAAACGAGAAGGGGAGGGGCTGTGGCAGCCGTCGAGGGTATACAATGGGAGCCGTGGGAGGAGCGCTCAACGGGCGCCCACTCGGGTACGGTTGCGGCCGGGCGGTCTGCCCGCCGCCGGTCGTTGAGAGGGCAGATGTTCAAACGGTTCAGCGATAATCAGGAGGCTTTCGCCTCGAGCGGCGAACTCGCGCCGACGCGCCTCGGCATGGCTGTCGAGGAGCAATGGCCCGCGTTCAAACTTGTGGGCTTCGGCTTCTACTACGCCTGGATTTGGGTCTCCTACAACAGCAACGTGCTCGTGTCTCCCGCGGCAGCCTACGATTTGCCGCCCGACACCCTGTCGCTCACCTATCTGGTGTCCACGCTGGCCCTGGGCCTGTCGCTCATCGCGCTGGCCCTCGCTCGCGATGCCGCCCGCAGGGTGGTGGCGAGCAATGGTGCCTTGGGCATCATCGCCGTGGTGGTGGGGCTGGCTACGGTGGGCACGTATGCCTCGTCGAGTTTGGGCGTCGAGGGCAACCCCCTCCTCATCGCCAGCGCGGCGCTGACCGGCATCGGCACGTCGGCAATCGTGCTGCGATTCGGTGTGATTTACGCGAAGGTGCCGGCCCGCGAGGCGACCATGTACACGGCAGCCTCCTTCGTCTTCGCCATGATGATCTATTTCGTCGCCGTGGGGCTTCCCGATCCTGTGGGGGTGGGGTTCACGGCCGCGCTCCCCGCGCTTGCCGTGCTGTCCACGTTGACGAATCCCGAGTATGCGGGCATCGGATCTGCAATGCGGCCCGAGGGTCCGCGGGTGCTCAAGGGGTTCTTCGTTCGCCTGCTCATAGCGGTGGCGGTCTTCTCCGTCGTCGTGGGCGTTTCCCGCGGCTTCGCGGTGCCCCACTCGTCTATCGCCGCCCTCAATGACGAGGGCTCGCTTGTCATCTTCAGCACGGGCATGGTCGCTGCGGTCCTGTTCGCCATAGTGGGCCTCATGCGCCGTCAATTCGATGTGAGTCGCCTGTACTATCCCATCATCATCGCTGTGGCCGCCGGCATCCTCGTGACGCCGCTGTTGGGTGGCAACGGGTTCGGCAGCCAGTTCGTCACCGTGGCCTACAACTGCTTCGTGCTCGTCATCTGGTGCCTGCTTGCCTATGTGGGCTACTCGTCGGGCCTGTCTTCTATTCTGGTGTTCGGTCTTGGGCGCGGAGCTTCGGCTCTCGGTACAACTATCGGCTGGATGGGCGGCTTGGAGATCGTGCGCAGCCAGGGCGACGGCAGCCTGTCGCTGGAGGTCATCTCGGTAGCCATGGTGTTTGCCTTGCTCGTAGTTTCGATGCTTGTGTTGAACGATCGGCTCATCGGGGATGCCCTGCGCGTCGGTGGAGCCCGCGGCGAAGGCGGGAGCGTTCCAGTCGGCGCCGGGCGAGGGGCCGCGCATTTGGGAACAGGCGTGCTCGCTTCCGAAAACTACCCGCTCGAAGGCACCCCCCATGCTTCGGAGGGGTCTGAGACGGGGTGCGACGACGCGCAGGGCTCTCGGGGCTATGCAAGCGGCTGCCCTGGCGGCGCTGTCTCGGACGGAAGCGAGCGCGCTGCAGGGGAGGAGCAAGGGGACGGCATCGACCAGCCGCGTCGCCCCGGCCGCTACCAGCTGCGCTGCGATGCGGCGGCGGAGCGCTACGGGCTCTCGCCCCGCGAGCGCGACGTGTTCGACCTGCTCGTGCGCGGCCGCTCCATCGAGTACATCGCCCAGAGCCTCACTATCTCCTTCAACACGGCGAAGTCCCACATCCGCCATATCTATGTGAAGGCCGACGTCCACTCCCGCCAAGAGCTCCAGGAGCTTCTCGATCGCGAGGAGTAACCGGCTTGTCAATTGCTTGGGTAACTGGCCTCGGGCAATGCTGCCAAAGCCTTATTCCTGTTGCCGATGAGAAGGGTATGATGCTCGCCTATCTCTGCATGCGGGATGAGGCAGCGGTGTAAGCGGCGCGGTTTCCCGTTTGCCCAGTTCGCATTTCCGTCGGTTGAGCCGTGGCGACTCTTTCCAAACGTAGGAAAAACTTGATAGGGGTTGACTTAGGTTTCCTTCTGCGTAGAATGTGCTATTAGCACTCGTAACGGGAGACTGCTAACGTGGATGTCGCCGCAGGTCAACGACTGCCTTTCAGCGCTTGAGCACCGCGAGATCTTGCCCGTGCGCGGCCTACACTGAGGCGGTATGCGCTCCCACTCGTAGGAAAGAAGGAATGCCCGATGCGCAAGTTCAAGACCGAGAGCAAGAAACTGCTCGACCTCATGATCAACTCCATCTACACCAACCGCGAGATCTTCCTGCGCGAGCTTATCTCCAACGCCTCGGACGCCGTGGATAAGCTCTACTTCCGCAGCCTCACCGATCCGGATGTGGCCGTGGGCCGCGATGACTTGGCCATTACTGTGGGCTACGATTCCGAAGTCCGCACGGTCACCGTGTCCGACAACGGCATCGGCATGACCAAAGACGAGCTCGATCGCAATCTCGGCACCATCGCCCATTCCGATTCCTTCGAGTTCAAGGCCGCCCAGGCGGAAGCTGCCGCCGAAAGCGAGCCCGGCGAGGCCAAGGGGCTCGGCGATCTCACCGACGTGGACATCATCGGTCAGTTCGGCGTGGGCTTCTACTCCGCCTTCATGGTGGGCAAGAAGGTGCGCGTCGTCTCCCGTGCCATCGGGTCGGATGAGGCCTGGGCCTGGGAGTCCAACGGTGTCGACGGCTACGACATCAAGCCGGCCGAGCGCGCCGAGCACGGCACCGACGTCATCGTGTACCTGAAGGACGACACCGACGAGGAGTCCTTCGGCACCTTCGCCACCGAGCACGGGCTCATCCAGCTCATCAAGCGCTACAGCAACTACGTGCGCTACCCCATCAAGATGGAGGTAACGAAGAGCCGCAAGGTAGAGGCCCCCGAGCCGGCGGAGGGCGAGCAGCCTTCCGCGCCGACGTGGGAGAGCTACACCGAGGTGGAGACCATCAACTCCATGATTCCCATTTGGAAGCGCAAAAAGTCCGAGGTCAGCCAAGAGGAATACAACGAGTTCTACAAGACCGACTTCCATGACTTCGAGGATCCGGCGCGCACCATCTCGGTGCATGCGGAGGGCTCGCTCAACTACGATGCGCTCATGTTCGTGCCTTCTCGCGCGCCGTGGGATATGTACTCGAAGGACTACCAGCGCGGCCTGGCCCTATACTCGGCCAACGTGCTCATCATGGACAAGTGCGAGGAACTGCTGCCCGACTACTTCGGCTTCGTGCGCGGCGTGGTGGACTCCTCCGATCTCACGTTGAACATCTCTCGCGAGACGTTGCAGCACAACGGCCAGCTGCGCGCCATCGCCCGGCGCCTCGAGAAGAAGATCAAGGCTGACCTGGCGAGCATGCGCGACGATGACCGCGAGGCCTACGAGCGCTTCTTCGAGCAGTTCGGCCGCACCCTGAAGTTCGGCATCTACCAGAGTTACGGCATGGCCAAGGACACCCTGGCCGACCTGCTGCTGTTCTACTCTGCCAAGCAGCAGAAGATGGTCACCCTGGACGAGTACCTGGCTGATGCGCCGACCGGCTCCGATGCCATCTTCTACGCCGCCGGCGATTCCCGCGAGCGCCTGGCAAGCATGCCGCTCGTGACCACGGTGCTTGCCAAGGGCTACGACGTGCTGCTGTGCGATGCCGACGTGGACGAGTTCTGCATGATGGCCATGGGCACCTACGGCGAGCACGCCGTGGACGGCGACGACGAGAACAAGCAGCCCTACTTCATCAAGAACGTAGGTGCCGAGGATTTGGGGCTTACCACCGAGGAGGAGAAGAAGGAGGCCGAAGAGGCTACCGAGAGCAACGCCGAGCTGTTCGCGGCCATGGGCGAGGCTCTGCAGGGCAAGGTGGAGCGCGTCGTGGTGTCAACCCGGCTCACCGATGCCCCGGCTGTGGTCACCAGCGAGGGCGGGGTGTCGCTGGCCATGGTGCAGGTGCTCAAGAGCCAGCCTGGTGCTGATGACCTGCCCGATCTGCACCTGGTGCTGGAAGTGAACGCCAAGCACCCGGTGTTCGCCACCCTGCAAGCGGCCCACGAGGCCGGCGACGACGGCAAGGTGCGCACCTATGCGGGTCTGCTGTTCGATCAGGCCCTGCTCGTGGAGGGCATCATGCCCGACAACCCGCTCGCCTTCGCCCAGGCCGTAGCCGAGCTGATGAAGTAGGTGTGGCCGACAGACGCCGACGAGTACGGGGAATTCTCTCGAAGGGGCCGCGACGCGGCCCCTTTTCGTTGGGCGGGCCGCTCCTCTTTTGCGCCTCGGCCCCTGTTCCTCGGCCTTCGCGCCTCGGCCCTTGCGCTTCCGCCTCCGCCGCCCTTTTTTGCGCTTCCGGTCCTTTCCCTGCGCTTCGCCTCCCCTGCGGCGCCTTTCTTCGCCGCCCCGCGTCGGTGCGGCTCCTTTGCGTCTGAAAGAGCTAATTCTGTGCAGTAAACTCCGCGAAATAGATGTCAGGCGGCTCATGCGGCGCGATGATTTCAACGGCTATTCAAGAAACGCCTGTTCAGAAGGGGCAGGGTTGGATATGGCCGCTCAGAAACATGCCTGCGGCTCAACTCAGGAGTCTATCTCGCGGCGTTTGCCGCGCAAATTCCTTGTGAAGAGAAACACGGCAAGCGAGACGCCCATGAGCAGAAGCCCCGCGGCATCGAAGGCGATGAACAGGTCGATGCTGCTGGCAAGCAAATCGTGACCGGCGGGCAGGGTGGCGCGGATAGCGGACTCGCCGATAAGCCCGACGACTTGCTGGGCCAGTACCACGCCTGCGAGTGTAGTATGCCGTTGTGGCTTCCAAATGACCAGCGGATAGGTGCAGTTCCACATGAGGAAGGCCACGCCAATGCCCTGGGCGGCCACGCGCCCCGGCACGCCGGCCAGCTCGTAGGCGCCCATATAGGCTTCGGGCATGAGCGTGAACCCCAGGGCGCACTGCACGTTTACGACGAACACGAAGGCAAAGCACGCGCGCACGGCCCATGTGGCGACGACCATGGAGGTTGGGGGTTTCCGTCGGGGCGGCTTGTCCGCGCTGCCTTGGGCGGCTGCATTGCCTTGCACGGAGGCAGCGGAGCGAGGGGAGCGGGGCTCGTTCACGGGCTACCTCCCCAGCTGGCTCAAATGACGGAAGGCGTAGAAGGCCACAGCGCTCGATGCCGCCACGTTCAGGGAATCCACGCCGTGGGCCATGGGGATGCGCACGGTGTAGTCGCAACGGTCGATAGTGGCCGGAGCGAGCCCCTCGCCCTCGGTGCCGAACAAGAGCGCCAGCTTCGCGGGCGTGCCCGTAGCCGTTTCTCGCTCGGTCAGCAGCCCCGCAAGCTCATCGGGGGTGATCGAATCATCGGACAGGGCCATGGCAGCGCAGGTGAAGCCCAGTTCGTGCAGCTGATCGATTCCCTCGGCGCTCCAGGTGCCCTCGCCGGGGTGGTTAGGCACATCCAGCTCGCCGATACGCGTCCACGGCACCTGGAACACCGTGCCCATGGACACGCGCACGGCCCGGCGGTACAGCGGATCGTAACAGGCGGGGCTCGCGAGCACGGCATCGACCCCCATGGCCGCGGCGCTGCGGAAGATGGCCCCGACGTTGGTGTGGTTCGTGATGTCCTCCAGCACGGCCACGAGTCGCGCCCCTTCCAGTACGTCGGCCACGCTCGGCAACGCGGGGCGACGGAAGGCGCCCAAGGCCCCGCGGGTCAACTCGAAGCCCGTGAGGCGCGCGAGCTCATCGCGAGGCGCTATGAACACCGGCAGGCTATCGGGGTCGTCGAGCAGATGCGCGAGGGATGTCCCGGCCGTGCTTTGCGAGGCAAGCGCGCTAGTGGCCGGGCGGGCGGGTGCATATGCTGTTGCGCGGCGGCGTTCTTCCATCTGCGCGATGAGCGGGCCCATAGCCGCCAGCCACTTCTCCTCCATGAGCAGCGAAATCGGCTCCATGCCGCCCTCGAAAGCCCGCTCGATTACCTTCTCCGACTCCGCGATGAACAGTGCGCGCTCCGGCTCCAGCTTGCTGCGCAGCTGCGCCTCGGTCAGCCGTGCGTAAGCGTCCAGCCGCGCATCGTCGAGCGAGCTTACATATATAAGGGGCATGACGGTTCCTTCCAAAACAAAAGTGCCCGTCCATTATAGACGGGCACGGGAAAGCTTGCCTTTGGCGAAAGGTTAGGCCAGAGCGTCCTTCAGAGCCTGCATCTGGTTGGAGCCCAGACCCTGCAGACGGCGCTCGGCCGGAATGCCCAGCTCCTCCATGAGCTTCTCAGTCTTCACCTTACCGAAGCCGGGCAGGGCGTTCACGAAGGCCTTGACCTTCATGCGGCCGATAACCGGATCGCTGACCTGGTCGAGAACCTCGGCCGGGGTGGTCAGACCCATCGAGAGCTTGTTGGTGATCTCGGAGCGCTTGGCGCGGACGACGCGGGCCTTCTCGAGGGCGGCGGCGCGCTGCTCGGGGGTCATAGTAGGTGCGGGCATATCACATCTCTTTCTTCTCGTTGCCCTAGCTCTTTACCAGGGCATTCACTCGAGGAACGCTGACATTGCAGGGGGCAGTGTCAGCGTTCCTCGCTTTTAGCGTAGATGATAATAATGGAAAAGCCCCGCTTGTACACCCCTTTTCTCGGTAAAGTCGCCTTTTCTTCCCATTTTTCACTCTAATACGGTCGCGAAATGGGGATTTGGTGACGAAATGGCTTCGCTTTACATCGTAGGGCCACAATTATTTCGGGTAGCGCGGGCCGCTTGGTGCCCGGCGTTTTGGCGGCGCTCCGTCGATACGGCGCGCTATAATGGCGCGAAAAACCTCCCAGAAAGGATGCTCCATGACCGAGAAGTTCGTTGCCGAGGTGGAAGCCGTGCCGCACCCCGCCTTTGATGAGTTCGTTGCCACCATCGAGGCGCTGCGGGCACCGGATGGCTGCCCATGGGACAAGGAGCAGACCCATCGAAGCATTGCGGGCAACATGGTGGAGGAAGCCTACGAGGCGGTTGATGCCATCGAGGCGGACGATACGCCCCATATGCTGGAAGAGCTGGGCGACGTGCTGCTCCAGGTAGTGCTGCAGTCTCAGATTGCCGCCGATGCGGGCGAGTTCACCATCGACGATGTGTGCCGGGTGGTGAACGAGAAGATCGTGCGGAGGCATCCCCACGTGTTCGGGGAAATGACGGCGGGCGATGCCAACGAGGTGCTCGACGTGTGGGATCAGATCAAGATGGCTGAGAAAGAGGCTGCCGACGCTGCAGCTGATGCGGCGCCTGCGGGCTTGCTCGACGGTGTGCCGAAGAGCTTCCCCGCGCTCAAGCAGGCCCAGAAAATCTCGCGTAAGGCGGCGTCGGCCGGCTTCGAGTGGGAAATGGTTGACGATGTGTGGGCCAAGGTAGACGAGGAGATAGCGGAGCTGAAGGCCGCCTACGGGGCCGCGCCCAAGTCTCCCAACGGCAAGGTAGACGGAGCCGAGAACCCGGCTGCTCTGGCTGCGGTGGAGCTGGAGACGGGGGATGTGCTGTTCAGCCTGGTGAACGTGGCCCGCAAGATGGGCGTGCAGGCTGAGGAGGCCCTGCGCGCCACCTGTGGGAAGTTCCGCACGCGCTGGGCTTTCATGGAGGGCGCCGCCGCCGGGCAGGGACGCCGTGTGGAAGACCTCTCAATGGAGGAGATGGAAGAGCTCTGGCAGATGTCCAAGGCCCTGGAAGGATAGGACGGCCCCTCGATGCCCCGGCGAAGCAGGGGGCAGCCTTACCCGGTAAGACTGCCCCCCTTGGCGAAACCGATGGGGCGGGAAGCGCCGCCAAAGAGGATGGGACGGCGCGGCGGTCATCGCTGAACGGGCGCGTCCCGTGCCGTCTACGGGCGCTCGTACACCTTGCGGCCGCCCACGTAGGTGGCTTGCACCCGGGCCTGCTGCAGATTCTCGGGGGCCAAGGCGAAGGGGTTCGGCTCCAGAACCACGATATCGGCGAGCTTGCCCGGCTCCAGCGTGCCCAGCTCGTGTGCGCGTTGGGCGGCTACCGCGCTGCCGGCGGTGTAGGCGCGCAGGGCCTCTGCGAGCGTGATGCGCTCGGCGGGCAGCCAGCCGCCCTCGGGTTCGTGGCTGTCGGCGTCGCGGCGGGTGACGGCGGTGTATACCGCGTCGATGGGGTCGATGTCGGTGACGGGGGAGTCGGTGCCGAAGGCCAGCACGGCTCCGGCGTCTAGCAGGCTGCGGAAAGGCCACATGTAGGGTACGCGCGCAGGTCCCAGATCACGTTCGGGGCCCCCCGGATCCAAAGTGATGTGGCGCGGCTGCACGCTGGCCACGATGCCGGCCGCGGCCAACCGGGCAATGTCTGCGGGTTGGAAGTTCTCCAAATGCTCGATAGTGTGGCGGGGCCGCACCCCATCGCCTCCGTCGTCGGCCACAGGGTGTCGCTCGAAGATGTCGATGCAGCGGTGGATGGCCTCGTCGCCGATGGCGTGGATGCGCACGGGCGATCCTTCGGCTGCGGCCGGCGCCACGAGGCCCTCCATGACCTCGGCATCCACCGTAGGGCGCCCGCAGTCGCCCTGAAAGCGCGCGTTCGTGTAGGGCTCGCGTACCCAGGCGGTGTGCTGGCTCGACACGCCGTCGAAGAACTGCTTGAATCCGCAGGCGGCCACAAGGGGCCCGCGGCAGCGCTCGCGCAGGGCCGTCAGGCGCCCGCGGTCTTCCAGAAGGGTGGGGAACAGCGACACGCGCACGGTCAGCTCGTCAGCGGCTTCCAGGTCGGCATACAGGTCGTCGCGCACGAAGTCGAGCCCCGGCATGGCCATGAGCGATACGTCGCAGATGCCGGTAATACCGTGCTCGTTGCAGTAGGCCTCGAAAGAGCGGTAGGCGTCCAGCAGCTCCTCGCGGGTGAACTCGTCTACGATGCGCGGCATGAGCTCCATGGCTGCCGCCTCGCGCACGATGCCGGTCAGTCGGCCCTCGTCGTCCTTGTCGTAGCTGCCACCAGCGGGGGGCAGCGATTCCTCGGTAATGCCGAGCCGTGCAAGGGCGCAGGAGTTCAGCCACAGGGTATGGGCGTCTCCCGAGTACATGGCCACCGGCCGGTCGGGGTAGGCGGCGTCAAGCGATGCTCGGCTCGGCATACCGGCTGGGTTCCACAGGTAGTCGCGCCAGCCCTGGGCGAGCAGCCACGATCCTGAGGGGCGCCGTGCCGCAAGGGGGGCGAGCCGCGCCACGGCGTCGGCCTCGTTGTCGCCCACGAAGCGCTCGGCCAGGGGGGAGAGGTACAGGGCGGAATGGAACACGTGCATGTGAGCGTCGTGGAAACCTGGCATGATAAGTGCGTCACCGAGGTCTTCCACGGTGGTGTCGGGGCCGCGCAGGCCGTCGGGAAGCGTCTCGGCGGGCCCAACCCACACAATGCGGTCGCCGTGCAGCGCTACCGCACTGGGACGCGGGGCGTCTTGGGCGCCTGTAAAGACGGCACGGCTCGTCAAGATTAGATCAGCGGGTTTGACAGGGTTTTCCATAGACGATCACGCTTCCTTCCATCGCGTTCTCTTCGCTGTGCAGTATACGCGCTTCCTAAAAATTGTTCACGTGCACTACTACTTTTTTCATGCTGGACTGGGAAAAAGGAAGAGTCGCAGAAAAAATGCCCGATTTGAATAACCTGTTGTCGTAAAGTCCCTTTTTGTCAATAACTAGTCGCATTTTTGCTATATATAGATTTGGAAATAAAGTTTAACTGGGAATATATTGAACTCTAGTTGCCGTTCACCTGTTATAGCGTCCGCATGGTTGAGCCTCAATCTTCGGACAGCTCCAATCGTGGAATCTGATTGAATAAATAAGGGATTGGGAATTTTTTATTGCATGTGAACAAAAATGATGGTACTTTGAACCCGTCGGCGAAAGCAATATCGGCCAAGGGTATTAAAGGGGTCGAGCGGAGTCGACAATGCGCAAGGGAAGTTATCCGATCGTTCTGCTTCGGGTTTCATGACTTGACCTGGGGCAGGGGGAAATGTTCTAAGGGGCGTTTAAACGAGGTGTAGAAGGCGTGACAGGGGCTTAATTACAAGTTATACCCTCATCTACTACCGCTTTACCTCTTTTATCCTCAGGCGTTTCTGCGACATTGGGTGCATCCACCGCGCCGACCGCGATGGGCTGGGGGCGGCTGCCCGCAGCTTCTCAACTATGATGGTGCGCAGCAACGCGCCGGATTGGAGAGTCACATGCAAGGAGTAAACGTCAAGAGCGAGATCGGCAACCTCAAGAAGGTTATCCTCCATCGCCCCGGAGACGAGCTTCTCAACCTCACCCCGAACACGCTGGAGGAGCTGCTGTTCGACGATATCCCGTTCTTGGAAGTTGCTCAGGCCGAGCACGACGCGTTCGCCGACATCCTGCGTAACGAGGGCACCGAGGTGGTGTACCTCGAGGATCTCATGGCCGAGGTTATCGACGGCAACCCCGAGCTGCGCGAGCAGTTCCTCGACCAGTGGATTTACGAGGCGGGCATCCGCACCGATATCTACAAGAACATCATCAAGGATTACATCAATTCCGAGTACGCCGGCACCAAGGACATGGTCATGAAGACCATGGCGGGCATCAACCTTCAGGAGCTGCCCGGTTCCGACACCCACCTCTTGGTGGACATGGTGTCCGACCGCTGCAAACTCGTGTGCGCCCCCATGCCGAACCTGTACTTCACCCGCGACCCGTTCGCGATGATCGGCAACGGCGTGTCCATCAACCGCATGTACGCCCACACCCGCAACCGCGAGACCATCTACGGCGACTACATCTTCCGCTATCATCCGGACTTCGCCGGCACCCCGACCTACTACGATCGCAACGACACCTTCCACATCGAGGGCGGCGACATCCTGAACATCAACGACCACGTGCTGGCCATCGGCATCTCCCAGCGCACCGAGCCCGATGCCATCGACGCCATCGCCCATAACGTGTTCAACGATGAGACCTCCTCCATCGACACCATCCTGGCGTTCAACATTCCGAACAACCGCGCCATGATGCACCTGGACACGGTGTTCACCCAGATCGACTACGACAAGTTCACCATCCACCCCGGCATCATGGGCCCGCTGACGGTCTTCGAGATCACCCCCGACGGCAAGGGCGGCACCAAGATCCGCGAGCGCGACGAGGACCTGGAGTCCATCCTGACCGAGTACGTCGGCCAGCCCGTGCAGCTGATCCCCTGCGGCGGCGGCGACCGCATCGCCGCGGAGCGCGAGCAGTGGAACGACGGAAGCAACACGCTGTGCGTCCGCCCCGGCACCGTGGTGGTGTACCAGCGCAACAACGTCACCAACGACGTGCTGTACAAGAACGGCATCAACTGCCTGGAGATGCCGTCCGCGGAGCTCTCCCGCGGCCGCGGCGGCCCGCGCTGCATGTCCATGCCGGCCTGGCGCGAGGCCCTGTAGGCTTAGCGTGCAGCTGCGCACTCCGCGCCGGCGCCAGCGTCCGGTGCACCCGCGCCCTCGGGCGCATCCTGTAACGGCTTTTCCGGCCCAGTCTAGCCAGCCAGCGCTGGGCCGAAAAAGACGCGTGGGTTCCCCTGGTTCCCAGGGGGCCCGCGCGATATAACTTTCACTCTTTTCTAGGGAAAGGAAACAACATGCCTATCAATCTCAGCGGTCGCCCGTTCCTGCGCCTCCTGGACTTCTCCACCGAGGAGATCGACTACCTGCTGAAGCTCTCCAAGAACTTCAAGGACCTCAAGCGCACCGGCACCCCGCACCGCTACCTGGAGGGCAAGAACATCGTGCTCCTGTTCCAGAAGACCTCCACGCGCACCCGCTGCGCCTTCGAGGTGGGCGCCATGGACCTCGGCATGGGCGTGACCTACCTGGATCCCGGCTCCTCCCAGATGGGCAAGAAGGAGTCCATCGAGGACACCGCCCGCGTGCTCGGCCGCTTCTACGACGGCATCGAGTTCCGCGGCTTCGCCCAGACCGACGTTGAGGATCTGGCTGCCAACGCCGGCGTGCCGGTGTGGAACGGCCTGACCACCGAGTGGCATCCCACCCAGATGCTCGCCGACATCCTGACCGTGCAGGAGAACTTCAACTACGACATCAAGGGCAAGACCCTCGTGTTCATGGGCGACGCCGCCAACAACGTGGCCCGCTCGCTCATGGTCGTGTGCTCCAAGCTCGGCATGAACTTCGTGGCCTGCGGCCCGAAGGAGAACATGCCCGACGCCGAGCTCATCGAGACCTGCACCGCCATCGCCGCCGAGAACGGCTGCACCGTGAAGTGCACCGACGACGTGGCCGAGGCTTGCACCGGTGCTCATGTCATCTACACCGACGTGTGGGTGTCCATGGGCGAGCCCGACGAGGTGTGGGCCGAGCGCATCAAGCACCTCGAGAAGTTCCGCGTGACCAAGGAGGTCATGGCCATGGCTGACCCCGAGGCCATCTTCCTGCACTGCCTGCCGGCCTTCCACGACACCAACACCACCATCGGTGCCGACATCGCCGAGCGCTTCGGCGTGACCGAGATGGAAGTGGAGGACGAGGTGTTCGAGTCGAAGCAGTCCAAGGTCTTCGACGAGGCCGAGAACCGCATGCACACCATCAAGGCCGTCATGTACGCCACCCTCTGCGGCTAAATCGCTTAAGCGGGGAACGGGCCTGTGCGGCCCGTTCCCTTCCTTACTGTTTGCCAACGGACGTCATACGGGACGATGCCCGAAGTGGTGTCACCGTAGAACCGAATCCGTTGCATGTTCCATGTATCTTGTAACCGCTGTCTCGCCTCACTTACATGCAACCTATGGCTGGCACGCGGTTCATCGAAACGATTGAGGTGAAGTAAATGGCTTACGAAAAGGGCAACGGCAAGACCGTCGTCATCGCCCTGGGCGGCAACGCCCTGGGCAACACTCCGCAGGAGCAGCTCGAGCTCGTGCAGAACACCGCCAAGCACATCGTCGACATGATCGAGGAGGGCACCAACGTCGTCGTGTCCCACGGCAACGGCCCCCAGGTCGGCATGATCAACAACGCGTTCGCCTACGCCGCGGCCCACGACGACAAGACCCCGGACATGCCCTTCCCCGAGGCCGGCGCCATGAGCCAGGGCTACATCGGCTACCAGCTGTCCCAGGCCATCCTGAACGACGTGAAGTCCCGCGAGATCCCCCGCTCCACGGCCTGCGTCGTGACCCAGACCGTGGTGGACGCCGACGACCCGGCGTTCCAGAACCCCACCAAGCCGGTGGGCGCGTTCATGGACGAGGAGACCGCCAAGGCCAAGGCCGAGGCCATGGGCATCACGGTGAAGGAGGACGCCGGCCGCGGCTGGCGCCAGGTGGTGGCCAGCCCCATCCCCAAGCGCATCGTCGAGTTCGACGCCGTCAAGGATCTCGTGGACGGCGGCTACATCGTCGTGTCCACCGGCGGCGGCGGCGTGCCGGTGTTCGAGACCGAGGGCGGCTACGTGGGCACCCCGGCCGTCATCGACAAGGACCGCTCCAGCGCCCTCATGGCCTCCGAGCTGGGCGCCGACATGCTGGTGATCCTCACCGCCGTCGAGAAGGTGTGCATCAACTTCAACACCCCCGAGCAGGAGCAGATCTCCGAGATGACCGTCTCCCAGGCCCGCGAGTACATCGGGCAGGGCCAGTTCGCCCCCGGGAGCATGCTGCCGAAGGTGGAGGCCTGCATCGAGTACGTGGAGAAGTTCCCCGAGGGCAAGGCGCTCATCACCTCGCTGGAGTGCGCGGCCGCCGGCCTGCGCGGCGAGACCGGCACCGTCATCGTCGCCGATTAAGTTGCTCGAAATAGGGGGTTGCGCCGAAGGTGTGACCCCCTCTATAATGAATTAAATTTCAATGCAAAGCGCGTCTTCCGCGAGGGTGGAAGACGCGCTTTTTCGTTTGATTCGCATGCACAACGAGTCAACAAGAAAATATCTTCCAAACTGGGAAGTTTTTTGTTGCAGGTGAACAAAAATGGTGCTATATTATCGACATCGGCAAAGACAGTCCGATCACTTTTCTGGCTTTGCCGATTCATCCTATTCCTCATCGTCGCGAGCATGGTTAAGGCATGCTCAAGAAAGGAATGAACCATGGCAAAGATCGTCAGCTCTTGGAACGACTGGGATCCGCTGAAGCGCGTCATCGTCGGCCGCTGCGACAACTCCGTCATCCCGCCGGAGGAGCCCGCCACCTCCGAGAAGGTGCCCGTTGACTCCGAGATGCGCGGCATGTGGGGCCTGCGCCCGCTCGAGACCGTCGAGCGCGGCAACGAGTGCCTCGAGAACCTCGTGAAGATCCTCGAGGACCGCGGCGTCGTCGTCGACCGCCCGACCCCGCTGCAGTGGAACCAGGCCATCGGCACGCCGGACTTCCGCAACGACTCCATGATGACCTGCATGCCCCCGCGCGACATCCTGCTGACCATCGGCAACGAGATCATGGCCGCCGCCAACTCCTTCCGCTGCCGCTACTTCGAGTACCTGGCCTACTGGCCCCTCATGGAGATGTACTTCGAGCAGGACCCCGACTTCAAGTGGACCCAGGCCCCCCGCCCGCGCCTGACCGACCGCTCCTACAAGCACAACTACTACGACGAGAAGATCTCGCTGGAGGAGCGCCTCGAGCGCACCGCCGCCAAGGACTTCGTGACCACCGAGGTGGAGCCCATGTGGGACGCCGCCGACGTGATGCGCATGGGCAAGGACCTGTTCATCCAGCACGGCCTGACCACCAACCGCGCCGCCATGGACTGGTTCCAGCGCTACTACCCCGAGTTCCGCGTGCACGCCGTGAACTTCCCGGGCGACCCCTACCCGATCCACATCGACGCGACCTTCGTGCCGCTGCGCCCGGGCCTGATCATCAACAACCCGCACCGCCCGCTGCCCGAGCCGCAGCGCGCCATCTTCGAGGCCAACGACTGGCAGATCGTCGAGGCCGCCGACCCGGCCCACACCGAGCCGCCGGCGCTGTGCTACTCCTCCGTGTGGCTGTCCATGAACTGCCTGGTCCTCGACCCGAAGACCGTCATCGTGGAGGCCTCCGAGGTGCACCAGCAGGAGCAGATGGACAAGCTGGGCATGAACGTCATCCCCTGCGACCTGCGCGACGCCTACCCGTTCGGCGGCGGCCTGCACTGCTCCACCGCCGACGTCTACCGCGAGGGCGAGTGCCTCGACTACTTCCCGAACCGCGTCGAGGATCCCACCCTCGTGCGCCCCGAGATGTGGAAGTAAGCACTACGACGTTTGTCAACTGCTCTCAGATGCGACATGCGGCTTGAGAGCGCAACGTTCCGCCGGAATGCAGCTAAGGGCAGCTGCCTGACGGAAAGCTAGAAAGAAAGGGGAACAGGTTTCAACGCACCATGCGGCGGCCTGTTCCCCTTTTTTCGTACCTCGTTAAGGGCAATCGAGGCACGAAAAGGTGGTGCCGATCATGCGTCGGCGCCCCGACCTACATTCTCATTCACCTCAGAGGGAAAGAAAAAGGAGGGAAGTATGGCTCAGGATAAAATCGCTCCTCAAGGCGAGGGCAACGGCTTCCAGATGAACTATGCCAAGGGCCTCATCTTCATGCTCATCTCGGCGACGGGCATGGGCTTGGTGCCGCTGTTCTCGCGTTGGGCCACGCGCGTCAACATGTTCGACGGAACCGAGGGCCTTGCTGCCGGTGACTCCATCGGCGCACTTATGGCCTGCGGCCGCATGGGCATGGGCGTGCTGTTCTTCGTTATCTTGCTGTTTGCCACCAAGAAGGTGCAGACGTTCAAGGAACTGAAGCTCACCCCCGCCATTGCACTCGGCGGCCTGATGATCGGCATGTCGCTGGCCTGCTACGTGACGTCCACGCTGCTGACCACCGTGGCCAATGCCGTTATGTTCATCTACACCGGTCCGGTGATCTGTGTGCTGTGCGCCCGTATCTTCCGCAAGGAGCCCATGAGCGCCCTGCAGTGGGTCTGCCTGCTGATCGTGTTCATCGGCATGCTGTTCGGCGAGGGCCTGCTCGGCTTCGGCGTGGGCGGCCAGGCATTCGGCCTCGACTTCAACCTCGAGACCTCGACGCCCGAGTTCCCGCAGAAGGGTGTGGGCGACGCCTTCGGTCTTCTGTCCGGTCTGTTCTATGGCCTGTCCATGTTCTTCAACGGCTACCGCAAGGATGCCGACACCACCGCCCGCGGCGTGTGGAACTTCATCTTTGCCGTGCTGGGCGCGGGCATCATCACCATCATCCTGAACTCGCTGGGCAGCCAGCCCGGCATGGAGAACTGGGCGCTGTCCGTCCACTTCACCACCTTCAACTGGATCGGTGCGGTGCTCCTGTGGATCATCTGCGGCCCCATCGCCCTGGGCACCCTGCTCGTGGCCGGCCGCAACCTGCCGGCTATGGACTACGGCACCATCGCCTACTGGGAGGTGCCCGTGGCCATCTTCATCGGCATCGTGATCTTCGCGGAGCCGATGACCATCAACAGCTGGCTTGGCGTGCTGCTCATCTGCGGCGGCGGCGCCTTCCCCACGGTGAAGGCCATGCTCGCCCGCAAGGGCACAGGCTCGGTCGACCAGAAGACGCTCGAGAGCGTTCAGGCCGAGAACCAGGCCGAAGTGGAGACCCAGGATCTGCCGTAAGGCTGGGGTTTTCGCCGATCTGCCCGCAAGCCCGCGGGTGAACCAAAGCGATTCACGGCTTTTCAAAACGTGTAAAGGTGCTGGCTGGCACTACAGAGACTCCTAACAGGAGGAGTGCGAGCGAGTGCAAGGAAACGGAGGTCCGCATATCTGTGAGAGCAGAGGTGCGGACCTCTCTGTCTGAAAGGGGATGGTTCTCGTGAGAACCACGCAAAGCAAAAAGGGGTTTGGGAAGGATCTGGGTGATTTCCATGGCATCTAGTGACACAGTGACTGCGATCCATAGCGAGGAAGACGAGCACGCGACGCTGCGCCGTGTGGCGGTATCTTCCTTCCTCGGCAACTTCATCGAGTGGTTCGACTATGCGAGCTACTCGTACTTCGCGACAGTTATCGCGCTGGTGCTGATGCCGCCGGGCGACCCGACGGTGGCCCTGCTGGAGACCTTCGGCGTGTTTGCGCTGTCGTTCCTCATGCGTCCGGTGGGCGCGTTCTTCTGGGGCCACATGGGCGATAAGAAGGGTCGTAAGTGGGCCCTGGCCACCTCCATTCTCATGATGTCGGCCGCCACCTTCGTCATCGGCCTTTTGCCGACCTACGAGGCGGTGGGCATTCTGGCCCCCGTGCTGCTGCTTGCCCTGCGCATGGTGCAGTCCTTCTCCGCTTCCGGCGAGTACGCCGGTGCTGCCACGTTTTTGGCCGAGTACGCCCCGGCCAACCACCGCGGTCTGTACTGCTCGCTCGTGCCCGCCTCCACGGCCGTGGGCCTGCTCGTGGGCTCCACCCTGGCGACGCTCATGTTCGTGAATTTCGGCCACGACTCGGCCTTCGTGACTGAGTGGGGCTGGCGCATTCCGTTCCTTTTGGCCGGTCCGCTCGGCATCATCACGCACTACATCCGTACCCGCGTGTCCGACTCGCCGGTGTACCAGGAGATGCAGGACAAACTGGAGGCCAAGGGCGAGTCCGACGACCAGCCCATCAAGCTGCTGCTGACCAAGTACCTGCGCCCGCTCATCATCTCGTTCGGCGCCTGCATGCTGAACGCCGTGGGCTTCTACGCTGTGCTCACCTACCTGCCGAACTACCTGCAGGACACCGTGGGCTACGATGCGGGTGCCTCGTCGCTCATCACCACTATCTGCCTGGTGGCCTACGTGGCGTTCATCTTCTTCTCCGGTAAGATCTCCGACCACTTCGGCCGCAAGAAGATGCTCATCATCGCGTCGGTGGGCTTCGTGATCTTCACGGTGCCGGCATTCTATCTGCTGAACACGATGAACTTCGCGGTCATTCTGATCGCCGAGCTGTTCATGTGCCTGCTGCTTACTATCAACGACGGTACGCTCTCGAGCTATCTGTCCGAGACGTTCCCCACCGAGGTGCGCTATTCCGGTTTCGCGCTGAGCTTCAACTTCGCCAACGCCATCTTCGGCGGCTCGGCATCGTTCATCTCCATCGCGCTGATTCAGGCGACGGGTAACCCCATCGCGCCGGCGTGGTACATGGTGGTCATCTCCGTGGTGGCGCTTGTTGCCATGTGCATGACCCACGACAACTCCAAGAAGAAGCTGACCGACATCGAATAGGAAAGAATCTTCTCGAAGTGCTGAAGCACCGGCTTTGACCAGGCTGTTTCCCCGAAGCAGCCGTAATATCGACGGTGCTTGCCTCGGGTGAGCGCCCGGGCGGCAGGGGAGGGCCGCTCGGGCGCTTTTCGTTGTGCAGATGAACAATGAAGAATTGACTGGGAGTTTACTTCAATATTTCGGAAAATATAGCTTCATCAGGGCTTACAATGCTGTTGCATTTCTGTTAAAGTTGCACAAACGCCAACTATTTGAAAAGAGACTGCTATGACCAAGCCATTGGCCAAACCCAAGTCCCTGAAAGCCCAGATCACTCGAACCTCGTTGGTGCTGGCTGCGGCCGCGTTGTTGCGCGAGCGAGGGCCGGAGGCGGTCACCTATCGCAAAGTGGCGGAATGGGCCGGTGCCGCTTCGTCGTCGGTGGGTTACTACTTTGATTCCGTGACCGACCTGCTCTACGAGGCCGGTTGCTACAACATCGAGTTGTGGATTGCCCGCGCCGAGAAGGTGGCCCAGGCGGCCGATTCCCTGTCAACGGAGGAGTGCCGCGAGCGGGTGGTCGAGCTCCTGCTGGGAGCCTGCCTGCCCGACGACACCGTCTCTATGCCGGCACACTACGCGCAGCTCATTGCGGCGTCTGAGGCGCCGGTGGTGACCGAGGCCTATCGCAAGGGCCGCGAGGCGCTGGATGCGGCGGTGAACCGCATTCTCGTGCGCGCGGGCGTGCCCCTGGCTCCGTCGATCATCGGCGCACTTGTGGACGGAGGCGCGGTGAAGGCCATTTCCGAGGGTTACGATGTGCGCGAAATCGTGCGGGGGCTTTTGGAGGCGGCCATCAATGGCTAGCTGAGCTGTACTAAAGCGAAGAAGTGAGAACGGCTGAGGGCTCGCGTGCTGCACGGGCTCTCGTTGTGCATAGGGGGATGATAGGGGGCGCATTCTCGGCAATATCCTGGATGCGCGAGATGAGTTGACGACCTCCATATCAGGTATTGACAAGTTGTCTAAGTTTTTTTCTCATATTTGACTGAATATATCGGTAAAAGGCTTTTGTGCACGTGCAAAAAATGGTATAACGAATGCGTCTCGAAAACGAGGCGCATTTTGCTACTAGAGAGATAGGAGCACATTTATGGCAAAGATCGTCAGCTCTTGGAACGACTGGGATCCGCTGAAGCGCGTCATCGTCGGCCGCTGCGACAACTCCGTCATCCCGCCGGAGGAGCCCGCCACCTCCGAGAAGGTGCCCGTTGACTCCGAGATGCGCGGCATGTGGGGCCTGCGCCCTTCTGATACCGTTGCCCGCGGCAACGAGTGCCTCGAGAACCTCGTGAAGATCCTCGAGGACCGCGGCGTCGTCGTCGACCGCCCGACCCCGCTGCAGTGGAACCAGGCCATCGGCACGCCGGACTTCCGCAACGACTCCATGATGACCTGCATGCCCCCGCGCGACATCCTGCTGACCATCGGCAACGAGATCATGGCCGCCGCCAACTCCTTCCGCTGCCGCTACTACGAGTACCTGGCCTACTGGCCCCTCATGGAGATGTACTTCGAGCAGGACCCCGACTTCAAGTGGACCCAGGCCCCCCGCCCGCGCCTGACCGACCGCTCCTACAAGCACAACTACTACGACGAGAAGATCTCGCTGGAGGAGCGCCTCGAGCGCACCGCCGCCAAGGACTTCGTGACCACCGAGGTGGAGCCCATGTGGGACGCCGCCGACGTGATGCGCATGGGCAAGGACCTGTTCATCCAGCACGGCCTGACCACCAACCGCGCCGCCATGGACTGGTTCCAGCGCTACTACCCCGAGTTCCGCGTGCACGCCGTGAACTTCCCGGGCGACCCCTACCCGATCCACATCGACGCGACCTTCGTGCCGCTGCGCCCGGGCCTGATCATCAACAACCCGCACCGCCCGCTGCCCGAGCCGCAGCGCGCCATCTTCGAGGCCAACGACTGGCAGATCGTCGAGGCCGCCGACCCGGCCCACACCGAGCCGCCGGCGCTGTGCTACTCCTCCGTGTGGCTGTCCATGAACTGCCTGGTCCTCGACCCGAAGACCGTCATCGTGGAGGCCTCCGAGGTGCACCAGCAGGAGCAGATGGACAAGCTGGGCATGAACGTCATCCCCTGCGACCTGCGCGACGCCTACCCGTTCGGCGGCGGCCTGCACTGCTCCACCGCCGACGTCTACCGCGAGGGCGAGTGCCTCGACTACTTCCCGAACCGCGTCGAGGATCCCACCCTCGTGCGCCCCGAGATGTGGAAGTAAGTTTCGCATCACCTCTGCGCGAGAGCGTTTGCAAGGAACCCGCTTCGGCGGGTTCCTTTTTTTCGCCCGGAAGCTTCTCAGAAAATTGTGCACATGAGTAATTAGCTATTCTCGTCTGCACAAAAGTCCTGATGTGGTAAGGTGTAAAGCTAAGTCAGGGCATTATTGAAAGGAGAAGCCATGACCGCTTTCTGCTTGACACCCGAAGGGGCGGGTGATTCCCATGAGTAACGCAACCCCCGTGAAGAGCACCACCTACGCCGAGGCTACCGAGGCGGAGAAGCATGTCGTTCTGCGCAAGGTGACGGGGTCTTCCTTCCTCGGTAACTTCATCGAGTGGTTCGACTACGCGAGCTATTCCTACCTTGCCACTGTTATCGCGCTGGTGTTCTTCCCCGACGATGACCACACGGTGGCCGTCATGATGACCTTCGGCGTGTTCGCCCTCTCGTTCCTCGTGCGCCCGATCGGCGCAATCTTTTGGGGCAACATGGGCGACAAGAAGGGCCGCAAGTGGGCACTGTCGGTGTCTATCCTGCTCAGGAGCGGCGCTACGTTCCTCATTGGCTGCCTGCCGGGCTATGCCGTGCTGGGCGTAGGCGCGCCTTTGCTGCTGTTGCTGCTGCGCATGGTGCAGTCGTTCTCGGCGGCTGGCGAGTACGCCGGTGCGGCCACGTTTATTGCGGAGTACGCCCCGCACAATCATCGAGGCTTCTATTGCTCCATGGTGCCGGCCTCCACGGCCACGGGCCTGTTGGTCGGGTCGCTTCTGGCCACGTTCATGTTCTCGGTGTGGGGCGCCGATTCTGCCTTCGTGGTGGACTGGGGCTGGCGCATTCCGTTCTGGCTGGCACTGCCGCTGGGCTATATTACCCACTACATCCGCACGCATCTGGAGGATTCCCCGGTGTACGCCCAGATGCAGGACCGCATGAAGGAAATGGGCGAGAAGGTGGAGCACCCCATCCGTACCCTGTTCAAGAAGCACTTCAAGGTGCTGATCATCTCCTTCGGTGCCTGCGTACTGAACGCCGTGGGCTTCTACGCCGTGCTCACCTACCTGCCGAACTACCTGGAGACGACGCTGAACTACCCGGCGAGCGAGGCTTCTATCATCACCACCATCGTGCTGATCGTCTACATTGCCTTCATCTTCCTGTCCGGACGCATTTCCGACAAGTTCGGGCGTAAGAAGATGCTCGTCGGCGCCTGCGTGGGCTTCATCGTGCTCACAGTGCCGGCCTTCATGTTGCTCGGCACGATGAATTTCGGTGTGATTCTTGTAGTGGAGCTGGTGATGTGCCTGGTGCTGACTATCAACGACGGCACACTGGCCAGCTACCTGACCGAGACGTTCCCGACCGACGTGCGCTATTCCGGTTTCGCGCTCAGCTTCAACTTGGCCAACGCCATCTTCGGCGGCTCGGCCTCGTTCATCTCGTTCTGGTTGATCGATGTGACGGGCAATGCCATCGCTCCGGCCTGGTACATGGTGGCCATCGCGGTTATCGCGCTTGTCGCCATGCTCATGACCCACGATCATTCCGGCAAGAAGCTCGACGACGTGAGGTAGGCTTTTCGGTGCCGTTGGCGAGAAAGCCTGCGGTACCGTGGTTATGCGAGACTGGCTGGCTGGCAAGGGGCCCCGCATTGCGGGGTCCCTTTGTGTACGGGATGACCGACGGGCCGCGGGGATGGCTAGTGCGCCGCAGGGGAAGGCTGCGAGGCCTGCAGCTCTGAAACGCTTGCTTGCGGGAGGCGAGCCGTGCATCGGTCTCATGCGCTGGTAATGCGTGGCATGAGAAAAGCCCCGGGTGGGGCTTTTCTCATGGAATGGAAGGAAGGAGGCCTTTGGCGGAGGACTGTTCGGCGATTGCTTCCCGGTTCGGGGAAGGGGTTACTCGACGGCCTTCACGCCGGGGAGGTTGTTGGACTCGGCCATGGACAGCCAGCCCTCGGGCACTTCGGCCTGGGCGTGGCACTGGGTGCAGTACATGACCGAGGCGCGATGGGCCTTGTGACAGGTGGTGCATTCCAGCTCCTCGTGGTGGGCCCAGTGGGGGTTGTAGGTGCCCATGTCGGCCGTAAGCTCGTAGAGGTCGTCGCGGGTGAGGTTGTGGCAGCTCTCGTTCAGGCACAGCTCGTCGGCCTGGCGACCCGATGCCTCGGTGAGCTCGCTGGCCGTGCGTTCGACGAGGGGAAAGCCGTAGTTGCCGGTAAGCCACGCGGCGCCCTCGCCGATCTGCTCGCTTAAGGTGGGCACGTGGCAGTCCATGCAGTCGTCGCCGAGCTTGCCGTGGTAGGCGGCGAGCATGGTGTGCGGGTCTGCCACCTCGTTGCCCCACTTGTCGGTAGCGGGGCTGTTCAGGTCGGCCTCGTAGGTGGCCAAGTAGCTGTCCATGGGGGTGTGGCAGATGGCGCCGCAGAAGTTGGGCTGTTCGTGCCAGACCCACATACCGGCGCCAGCCACCACGAGGGTGGCCACTACCACGGCCGCCACCACGGCCGCGCGGCGTCTCCGACGCTTGGGAGAGGGGGCGCCGGCGGCCTCGGACGTGCCGGCGATGACGGGGTCGTGCTCGACGGGAGCCGCCGCGGAATTCTTCTCTTCGCTCATGATATCGCTCCTTTCAGCGGTTGGGCTAGGCGAGGTCGCCGGCCAGCAAGCGGGCCACATGACGGCCCTCGGTGCAGGTGCGGCCGCAGGCGCAGGCGACGATGTACTCGGGGTAGTTGTCGGAGTAGAAGCAGCCAGACACGTCACCGGCGGCGTAGAGTCCCTCGATCACCGAGCCGTCGGCGGTAAGTACCTGCATGTCCTCGTTGATGCGCAGGCCGTCCAGCGTGGTGAGCAGGGCGCCGCCGAACCAGCAGCCGTAGAAGGGCGGCTCGATGATTTTCGAGAGGCGGTGGGGCTCCTTGCCGTAGTCGGTGTCCACGCCCGATTCCACGATGTCGTTGTAGTGGGCGATGGTGTCCATGAGCTGCTGCTTGGCCTCGCCTTCGAAACCGAGCAGGCCGGCCAGCTCATCCAAGGAATCGGCCTTCTGCATGAGGCCGGTGCCCCCGTCCATGGCAATGAAGTCGTCGAGCGGCATGCCCATCTGCATAAAGGCGGTGGTGTAGGCGGCGCACCCCGTGGTGCCGAAGCGCAGGATGTCGTCCACGGCGTTTCCGTCGAAGATCTGACACCACACGCCGCCGGGCTGATAGCTCGCAGCGTTGCAGAGGGTGTCGTAGGGCAGGCTCTCGTTCACGAAGCGCTCGCCCTTGCGGTTCACCTTCAGGAAGGGCTGGCTGCCGATGTTCAGCTGGTAGTGGGTGGCGGGGAAGTGCTCGCGGCCGTCGGCGTCCACCACGTAGCCGCAGTCCACGCCGGCGGGCACGGCGCCGCGGTCGAAGATGACCGGCGCACCGTTCACGTCCTTCACGCCGCCGGCCCAAAGGCCTGCGCGCAGGCCGTAGCCATCGCAGCGCGGCGAGTAGCTGGCGGCGGTGCAGCAGGCGGGCACGAGTGGCAGGTTCGCGCGGATCATCTCGGGGTTGGCCGCGTAGCCGCCCGTGGCCAGCAGCGTGCCCTTGGCGGCGTTCACGCGCACGAGGCCCTCGGGGGTGGCGAACACGGCGCCGGTGACGCGGTTGCCGTCGTGGTCGAGCTTCACGAGGTCATAGTTGTAGCTGACCTCATGCCCCGCTTCCTGAATGTGCCATTCCAGAATATCGTTGCGCATGGGGTACTCGTAGGTGGGGTTGAAGAAGTGCTCGATGGTGGGTGCGAAGTAGTAGGTGCCCCCGGCGGGATGGTCGGCTTCCATGGGGGTGACGCCGAGGGTCTTGCCGTTGGCCTCCATGATGGGGGTGATCCACTCGATCATCTCCTTGCCCTCGTTCAGCCACGTCTTGATGACGCGCTGGTCCACGCGGCCCGAGGCGTAGCGCGTGAGCTCGTTGAGCACCTTCATCTCGTCGACAGGATCGGCGACCTCCAGCGTGTACTTGGAGTTGATGGCGCCCACGTACTCGCGGGTGTCGCCCACGCTCGTGCCCTTCTCGGCCACGATGAAATCGAGCCCGAGGTCGCTCGCGGTACCGGCGGCCATCATGCCGGCGTTGCCCGCGCCTATGATGAGGAAGTCGGTGTCGCGGGTGGCCACGATGTCGGCATCGGCCACCGTGGGCTCCTCGCCGAGCCAATAGGTGTGGGCCTCCTGCGAGGCGGTTTCGGGGTGCGGGGCCTCCTGGGCGCGCGGTGCGCAGCCAGCCAGCGCGCCGGCGGCAAGCGCCCCGGCTCCGGCCAGCATGCCTGCCTGCAAAAAGCCGCGGCGGGAAAGTCCGGACGAATCGGTCATGGTGAACCCTCCTTCTCGAGGAGCCGCCTCTTCTTCGTAGGAACGGCTCCGTGGCGGAAATCTCTCTGCCCGATACCTTAGGGCGACGCTCGTCCGGGCGCCCCACATCGTCGGGGCGGTTTTTCGCACGAGGGGAGAAAATGGGCAGGGTAGGGGCATCCCACATTCAGAATGTGGGGCGCGGGGGAGGCCTGCGTGGTAGGATTTATCGGATAGCGCACGAGAAGAGGGAGAGGGTTTCATGGGAGATGAGGTGCATCAGGGAGAAGAGCCGCAGGCCCGCGCCCCACAGGCGGGGAAGGACGCCGGCGCGGGAACGGCAGCGTCGGTGCGAGTGGCCGTGGCTATCGCTTGTGCTCTGTTCAGCTTCTTGGCCACCAACGGCAGCATCTACCCGGGCCTGGTGGCCATCGACCCGTGGGTGCGCGAATGGGCGACGCTCTTCGGCGTCGTGGTGCTCATGGCACTCGTGGCGGTGGCGCGCTACTGTCCCTGTTGCCTGCGCCCGCGCCTGTTCAACGGCGTGGCCTTGGGCGCTGTGGGCGGCTACCTTGTTTTGGGTAGTCTCGGATTTCGGTGGGCGAGCCCCGGCCTGCTGTTGGCGGGGTCGCTTTTAGACTCGCTCGCCGAGGCGTGGCTATTCGTGCTCGCCTATGTAGCTTTCGCGCAGCTGGAGGCGGCGCGTCGCCCCGTGGTGGCTATGGGGGCGTGCTTGGGCGCTTATCTGCTGCAGCCCTGGGCGAGCGTGCTGGCCCCGACGGCCGCCGTGGCCGCCAACGCCGTCTGCTTCGCGGTGCTCTTCATCTGCGTGCGTCCGCTCGTCGCGCGTCCGCTGCGGGAGGCCCAGCGCTCCGAGCCCCAGGCCGAGATGGCCGTGGCGAACCCCCAGTCGTTCCTGCCGGCAAATCACCTGCTGTTCGTGACCATCTTCGTGTTCAGCGTTGCCCAGGGCCTCGTGATAGCGTTGCCGGGCCCCTTCAACGACGCGCCGGCCCTGCCCGTGGCCTTCATACCGCTTGCGGTGATCCTCGTGGTGTATCTGGCGCGGCGGCGTATGCCGAATGCCGACGGCCTGTTCGCCCTGTGCGCGCTGCTCATCATCGCCGGCATGTTCCTGCAGCCGAGCGACCGGTTGGTCTCGGGAGGCGTCGCCTCGGCTTCCAACACGCTCATCGACGCGGGGGCCTCCTGCTTCAACTTGCTGCTCGTGCTGCTCGTGGGCAGCATCGCCGGGCGCAACCGCGTGACGGCGCTGCCCACGGCGGCACTCATGCTGGCGCTGTACTGGTCGGGGGTGGGTGCGGGCGCCGTGCTCGGCAACAGCGCCATGGCGCTGCTCGGCTGGACCGAGGAGGCGCTCGTGTGGACGAGCTTTGCCAGCGCCATGGTGTTTGTCACGTTCTGCTTCCTGGTGCTGAAGAATGTGAGCTTCGCTGAGACCATCGGCGCCATCCGGGCGCCCGAGCCTGCGGTGGTCGCGGTGAAACCCCAGGAGGAGGGCGTCGCTTCCGATGGGCCGGAGTCGGCTTCGGTCTCGGCGCGCTGCGATGCGGTGGCCGCGGCCTTCGGGCTCACCCCGCGCGAGAGCGAGGTGTTTGCACTGCTTGCCCAGGGACGCACGGTGGGGGTTATCCGAGAGAAGTTGGTCATCTCGCTGAACACTGCGCGGTTCCACACGAAGAATATCTATGCGAAGTTGGGGGTGCATTCCCAGCAAGAGCTTATCGATGTGGTGGAAGCCTCCGGTTCCGCATCGACCTCCTGACTCGCAAGAAGCTCTGCCGCGTTTGCTGGCTCTGCTCGGTATCCCCGGTGGTTCCGCAGGGCTTGAATTGGGCGAATGGGGATAGGTGGGCGCAATTGCCCGTTTGTCACCTATGCAAATCAGGCTCAAATACGCAAGGCTGCATGTTTTGGCTCGATCTGTACAGATTGGTTGCGCATTTTTCCTGATATGTATAGGTTTCGTCTTGTGAGGACTTCCGAGACTGTGCAAATCTCGCCAAAACATGCAACGAGGTGCGTTTTGGCGCGATTTGCACAGGCTCGCGAGGCGGGGCGGTCTGCGCGGATCGGTTCAGGTGGGTCTGGTTCTGCAGAAAATCAGAAACGTCGAAAATTGCCGAGAGCGGCAACCACGGTTTCCGAAACGCAAGAAATTGCCGAGGGCGGCAACCTCCCCCCCCCGAAACGCAAGAAACCCCGCCGCGCTGAGAGGGCAATGCGGCGGGGTTCTCACCTCAGAGGGCTGCGGGTAGGGCTCCCGCAGAACGGGCGGTTAACGCCCAGAGTGCTTAGCGGATGATGATGGGCCAGTCCATTGCGGGCCTCCTTATCGGAATGTCTCTTTCGATGAGTCTACTATACGGTGTGGGCTGGGTATTATCAATATCTAAATATCTGATAATAATAGAAATAGAAATTGATAGCACTCTGGTCAATCTCTAATATTTACATCGTCATAACTTAATAATAGGATAGGCAAAAGTTGAGAGTTTCCTGAAATGGGGACGTATGGGAAGGGGAGGGGTATGGCGAAGGGCGCTTCCTTGGCAGTGGACGAGCTGGTAAGGTTCATGTGCCACCCTGTGTTCTACGAGCTGCGCACTGCCGTGGATGTGGGCATTCTGCTCTTTGAGGACCTCGATGGGTTCTCGCTGCCTGAAGGCTATTCCAAAGACGACATCTGGCGCATTCTCACGGCCATTCGCAAGCAGGCTGCCGTGTTCATTCCCGAAGACCCCGAACGCGAGGCCGATATGTGGATGGTCACCACGAGCTCGCTTTCCTTTAACACCGAGATGCTGGAGGTGCGCTCGAAGACGGATTCGTCGCTCGGACGGTCGCTGTGCGAGATGCAGGGGTCGCCTTTCGTGACGCGGTTCATCGAGCGGACGCTCATCGGCGGCCTGCGGGCCGAGGGCATCGAGGCCGGCGAGGACCGAGTGCACGAGCTGTTCTCGGGTGCGGCGCCGGCCACCTCGCTCGATCGGCTGGTGGCGAACTATTTCCGCCTCTCCAACGAATGCGACAGCTTGGCCCGTCGCGAGGTGACCCATGGGCTTATCGAGACGCTGTACTACGAGTTGGTGGAGGGCGTGAATGTGGACGAGCTGCCCGAGCGGGTGCTGGCGCCTCTGGACCCGCGCCTGCCGCCGCCCCATTCCCAGGTGCTCATGGACCTTGTGTGCGCTCGGGCGCGCGAGGGCGGCGATGACATGCGCTTCGGGCCAGTACTGCGCATTCTCAATATCAGCTGGTTCTTCCGCTACTTCAACGTGCTGCCGCGCTTGAACGTGCTGGTGGGACTGCTGCTGCGCAACATCCTCGCCCTGAAATGGGACTTGCCGGTGCTGTGCTGGCTGCCGGAGGGCTTCGATCCTGCGCTGGAAGATGCCCCGGTGGATGCGGCCCGTTACCGGGCGGTGTTCGAGCACTGGTCCACCGACTACGGCTTCGGGTTCGATTTCACGCCCTACTTCGAGCTGAACGTGCGCCTGTACTTGCGCGAGTTGGAGCGCCTGGCGGTGTCCATCACCTACTTGGAGCAGCTCAACGAGCAGATCGAGCGCATCTTCGAGTCGCATATCAACGCGCGGCAGAAGTCGATTCTGGCGGCGCTGTGCCGCGAGCCGGGGGCCATTTTGCGCATCGCTCCCCACCAGCGCACCTTCCGCATCGCCTACGGAACGGCTCGGGCCGACTTCCTCGGGCTGGAGCGCGAGGGCTACCTCGTGCGCGAGCAGGAGGGGCGCGCCTTCGCCTTTCGGGCTCATCCCGATCTGCAGGATAAGATCGTCCAGCTGGGGGCCGCCGTGGTCGATTCGGCGGAAGCGACGCTGGGTGCATCGGGCGTTGTAGTATCCTGAGGGCGAATGTGCAAAAGGGCCGTTGCGGGCGAGGTACCTGGGGAAAGGAAGCGCTATGATTAACGAGAAGATGTATGGGCTCGGTGACGAGCCGAGCGCCATTCGCGAACTGTTCGCCTACGGGCTTGCTCGCAAGGCGGAAATCGGCGCGGAGAACGTGTTCGACTTCTCCATCGGCAACCCCTCGGTGCCCGCGCCCGCGCTCGTGGGCGATACGATGCGCGAGCTTTTGGAAACCGATCCGGTGCCGTTGCACGCCTACTCGCCGGCCGCCGGCCTTCCCGAGGCACGCGAGGCGGTGGCCGCCTCCATCGCCGAGCGCTACGGCGTGCGCGCCACGGCCGCCCACGTGTACCTGACTGCGGGCGCGGCGGCGGCTTTGGCGGCCTCCATTGCGGCGGTGACCGAGCCGGGTGATGAGGTGGTGGTCATTGCGCCGTACTTCCCTGAGTATCGCACCTGGATCGAGGCGGCCGGCTGCACCATCGTGGAGGTGCCCGCGGCGGTTCCCGCCTTCCAGCCCGATATCGAGGCGCTTGCGGCGGCCATCGGGCCGCGGACGAGCGCCGTTATCATCAACACGCCGAACAATCCGGTGGGCGCTGTGTACACCCGCGAGAGCCTGGAGGCCCTCGGCGCCATGCTGCGCGCGAAAGAGGCCGAGCTGGGCCGACCGCTGTACCTCATCAGCGACGAGCCCTACCGCGAGATTGCCTACGGTGCCGAGGTGCCCTGGGTGCCGAGCATCTACGACCGCACCATCGTGTGCTATTCGTACTCCAAGGCGCTCTCGCTGCCCGGCGAGCGCATCGGGTGGGTGTACGTGTCCGATTCCGCTGAAGACGGCGATGCCGTGACCGTGGCCGTGGCCGGTGCGGGTCGCGCGCTCGGCTACGTGTGCGCGCCGGTGCTGTTGCAGCGCGTGGCGGCCCGCTGTGTGAACGAGCCGTCGGATGTGGCCGCCTATGCCGAGAACCGCGCGCTGCTCACCGAGGGGCTCTCGGCGCTCGGCTACGAGTACGTGGAGCCCGACGGCGCCTTCTATTTGTGGGTGCGCGCGCTGGAGGAGGACGCTCAGGCGTTCTCGGATCGCGCGAAGGAGTTCGAGCTTTTGATCGTGCCGTCCGACAGCTTCGGCGTGGGCGGCTGGGTGCGCCTGTCCTACTGCATCGCACGCGACACCATCGAGCGCGCCATGCCGGCGTTTGCTGCGCTGAAGGCGAGCTACGCGGGGTAAGGGCGCCAATCGCTTAACGAGCGATGCCCGCTCTTGAACCTTGGTGCCATTCGTGAGATACTTTTGATATAGATAATATATATATTGGAAGGTGGCGTCATGACCACAGCAACGTTGACGAAGTGGGGAACGAGTGCCGGCATTGTTATTCCGAAGGCTCTGCGTCGCGACCTGGGTCTTGCTGTTGGAGACAAGCTCGAGATTCAGCGGGAGGGTGACAAGATCGTTCTTACTCCCCATGAGCAGGATTGGACTCTCTCGTCGCTTATGAGGGGCTACGATGGGCCTCCGCCCGAGGTGATTGATGCCGGTGAGCCCATGGGCAGGGAGGTCTGGTAGTTATGGCACTGCTCAGAAAGGGCGATCTCGTCGAGTTCGACTTCAGCCCGTCGAAGGGCCATGAGCCGGCGGGACGCCGTCCGGGGCTCGTGGTCAGTTCCGACGAGTTCAACTGGTCGACATCAATGACGCTCGTGTGTCCCGTTACCACGCGGGCCAACTATTTCCCCTTGCATCTGGAACTTCCCGACGAGCTTGACGAGCGCTACGGATGCGCGGCGCTCGAACAAGTTCGGGCCTTCGATATGGAGGCTCGAAACCCTGCGCTTGTGGCCCATTTCGATGAGAACTCTCCGTTTATGGAGCGCGTAACGAGCGTGATGAAGAGCTTCTTCGGATAGCTACAAGCGGCCGGCTGTGCGTTTTGAGAGCCAGAGCAGGACGGGGCAGGCGACGGCCAGCGCTATGAAGGTGGCGACGCGGCCGAAGCTGGGATCCTTGTAGCCGATGATGAAGACGCCGAGGCAGAAGGCGGCCATGACGGCGCAGAGGATGCCGAGCCAGCGCAGGTAGAGGGCCGCGCCCGTCAGGTTGCCGGATTGCTTGTTCGGTTGAGTGCTCATGGGCCTTCGCTTTCGGTCGGAGCGCGGCATGTTCGACGCGTCGCTCGCGTCATACGGCTGAAGAGGGCCCGGTGCAACGGGCAATGCCCTCAAGAGCCCCAGCTGGCCAGGTACTCGAGAATCTCCTGGCGGGAGTGCATGCCGCATTTGCCGTAGATGCGCTTGATGTGGCTGTGGGCCGTAGCGGGGGTGATGAATAGCTCTTCGGCCACTTTCTTCTGAGTATAGCCGAGGGCGTACAGGGTGAGCACGTCCACTTCGCGATCGGACAGGAGAAACTGCTCGCCCATGGCCCGCACGCGTTCGCGCAGCGGGTCGCTGATGATGGCGGCCGTGGGCGCGGTGACGTCGGCGATGCCCGCCTCGCGCCGCGTGCGCCCGAGGGGCGAGGCGCCGATGGGGGCTGCCGATCGGGCATGGGGGGCCGGGGCATTTGCGCTTTGCGGCTCGGCGGTCCGCGCCCCTGCCGGCTGCGAGGATGCGGACGCGCCTCCGTCGCGGGCGGCGGGGCGCTCGGGCGAGCAGCCCTCGGTGCAGTGCACGCAGCGCTGGGCCTGGGCGGCCGTCACGGCCTCGAAGGCGGCTTTCTGCACGGCGGCGACCGCCTCGGCCACGTGGGTCGCCTCGTGCTCGGCGGCATCGCGGGCGGCGCTGTCCAGGGCCCGCTCGGCATCGGCGAGGGCCAGTTGGGTGCGTGCCACCTCGGCTTCGGCATGCTGCAAATCGATTTCGACCTGGGCCTCGCGCTCCTCGGCCGCCGCCGTGTTCTCCTTATGCTCGGCGAGAAGGAACTGCACGAGCACCACTTGGGCCGACAGCAGGATGAGCACCCCGAGCACGGAGTTGATAAGCAGGTCGTTTCCCGTGAGCGGATAGGCGAAGTGCAGCACCATGCGCGCGACGGATCGGACGCCGAAGCAGACGACCCAGCCTCCCATAGCATAGAAGTACGGGTCGCGGCTGCCGAAATTCGTGAAAGCGATGATGACGTACCAACAGTAGGCGCAGATGACGATGTTCAGCGTGTTCACGAGCACCGCGCCGATTTCCCACTGGAAGGGGAAGGCCCCGAACAGCACGAGGGCGCCGGCGGCGAGCGCCTGCATGGTGACGAAGATGCCGACGGTCATGACGCGCTCGCGGCGACGTACCACGAAGATCGCCAGCAGGGTGCAGGTGACGATGGCCGCGAGGGCATAGGCGAAGCGGGTCGGCGGGGTGAAGGCGATGGGCAGCCCGTCGGGGTAGCCGCGCATAAAGCCGTCCACGAAGCTCAAGAGGCCCATGCCGACGGTGCAGGCTACGAGGAACCGCGCATCTTGGATGTGGCTGCGGGCGAAGGTGAAGAAGGTGCGGGCGCGTCGGTGGGCGCGCTCGGCGGCCAGCCCGTCGCGCAGCGCGGCGGGTCCCACCAAGGTCAGCTGGGCGAGGATGAGGACGCAGCCGAGGATATTCTGCGCGCGCAGGGGCAGAAACGCGATGAAGTAGACGAGGGCCACGCTGACGATGAACGCGCCGAACACGAAGAGCGCGGCGGTTACCTCGTCGGTGCCGCGCAGGCAGCGCAGCCAGTAGAACATGCACAGCGACAGGGCCAAGGTGTTGATAACGCTGAGGGCGAAGGCGATGCCGGCCAGAGCTGGGTCGGTGTTGTCCATAAAGGAGAGCGCGCCCGAGGCGGCCGCCGCCACCAAGGTGCTGCCCACGAGCGCCCACTGCACGGCGGTGTTGCTGAGCACACGGCGCGACGGCGTGAGGGCCAGAAGCGCCGCGGCGAAGATCACGCAGACGATGAGCATGGCGCCGTCGGTGAAGACGCCGTCGTCGGTGGCAGTATAGCTGCCGTAACAGGCGACGATGAGGGCCGTGCGCGCGCAGACGATGCCGGCCAGCATGGGCCAAAACGTCTTCAAGCGCGAGACGAGGCCCGCGAACAGGGCACCCATGGGACCCTCCTTCTCCTTATGCGAGGCGGTGCATCGCGACTGCGATCCTCCCGGCCGCCCTCCTCCTCAGAAACTCGTGCGAATGCACAAGCATGACCTATTGACTCCATGATAATCTTTCCCCGCCCATTATGCGGGCGCGTTCCATCTTGTTACGTATCCGCAAAATGACATCACCTGAAAGAGGGGAATCTGCGCAAAAAGGTCATGGTAGGCTGTGGGGAGCGAAGCCAGAAAGCGCGGCGGCTTCGGAAGAGGTGCGTCGCGCTGACCGAACGAGAGGGGCCCTATGAGCGAGCGCGATATCTACCATGAGCCGCCGACCCGCGTGCTGCTGCGCACGGCCGACGCCTATCAGACCGAGTCGATGGACGAGGTGACGGGCTATTCCGACAAGCTGCTGTCCATCGTGGCCGACTACCGCAACGGGGGGCGTCCTGATGGGGCCAACGCCCAGGCCATGGTGGGCAAGTCGAAGCGCGGGGAGGTGGCGTTTCGCTTGTTCGCGCGCATCAATCCAGAGACGCGCGTGATCGAGGCTGCGGGTTTCAAGACGCGGGGATGCTTGGCCATGACCGGTTGTGCGAGCGCGACCTGCGCGATGATCGAGGGGCGCACCCTTGAAGAGGCCCTAGCGCTGACGACCGACGAGGTGCGGGCCGCTGTGGGTGGTGTGCCCGCGGGCAAGGCGAACACGCTCACCTTCTCGGTGGAGGCTGTGCGCGCCCTCGTGGGCGACTTCCTCGTGCGGGAAGGCGCCGATCTGGCGGCCCTCGACGAGGTGGTGCCGTGCTCTCCCTACGGCGTGGAATGCCTTATGTGCGAGCACTGCTCGCTGCGGGACACGCGCAACGACCTGCTGATGAAGTCGCTGGAGGAATAGCCGTGCGCGAGGAAGACGAGATTCGGGCGGCGGTGATCGCGCTTGCCGAGGCTCAGGCGGCCGGCGAGGACATATCCGACGAGCTGCCTCACGGAGAAGTGGCGGCGGAAGCTGCCGAGGCGTCGCCCTTCGGCGATGATACGAGCGAGGAAGAGCAACGCGATGCAGCCATCGCGCTCGTGCTGGACGCGGTGCGCGCCGCAACGCGCGAGGGCCGGCTGGCCCAGCCGAGCGAATGGGAGCCGGCCGGTCTCGTGCCTACGTCCATGACGGCCGAGGACGTGGAAATGGCCGTTTACGACGCGCTCATGGAGCACGGCGACCCGATGCCCGAAGGGGCCTCAGCGACAGGGGAGGGCTCGGCCCAGGCAGCCCGCCCCGTGAACCGGCACGTGCATTCGGCCTTCTCCTCCTCCAACGGCCGCTGTGTGGGCACCTCCCCCTTCAAGCACAAGGCTGCCTCCGCGAAGGAGGAGCAGATGACTGAAATGGAACCGCTGGCTGATTCTTCAGCAGTGGAAGAGCCCAGAGGAGATGTCGGACGTTCCGACCGAGCGAGTTCCGCAGCGACTGGAACAGCCCAGTGGGCTGTTCCACCAAGCGAGGACTGTCCGAGCGAATCGGAATGCCCGGCAGCTCCGACCGAGATGAGCCGCGAGGGCGAATCGGAATGCCCGGGAGCTCCGACCGGGGCGACCGAGGCGGACGAAGCCGCCCCCCTTCCCTACGACTGCACCAACATCCGCCTGCTCATGGGTAAGGCGAGCTACTACCTCTACGATGCCTCCGCCATGACCGACGCCTACGGGCGCTGGGCCTTCCTCGCCGCCGAGGACGACCCGGTGACCGCCTTCGTCGAGTGCGTGCGCGAGGAGTCGTCGGTGTACCCGCGTCCCATGGCTCGCACGAACCTGGCCAACGACCCCTTCCGTATGGATGCCGAGGCCGTGGAAGCCGCCTTCGCCGAAGCGCGCGCCCAGGGCCGCGCCGACGACATTGAGCGCACCGAGGCCTCGAACGGCGATGTGTACTTCTACTCCACAGCCTATCTGAGCCCGGCTCGCGCCAAGGCGCTGGCCGAGTGGGATGCTGTGGAGCGCAAGCGCAACGTGTAGGGGAGCGCCTCCGCTTCCGCCCGCGCTTTCCGCTCGCGCCCCTGCTCGCGCTCGTCGAGAAGGGTCCCGTACCGAAGTGGTGCGGGACCCTTCGTTATGGGAGGGCGGCTTCCGGCTGCACGCAAGAAGGCCCCCGCACCGGTGATGCGGTGCGGGGGCCTCGTCACGAGGGGGCTCTTCGGGGCTCTACTTGGCGTCGGGGAGCAGGCCCAGGGCGGCCAGGTTCTCCTTCACGTCGCCCATCTCGTAGTAGTCAAGGCACTCGGCGGTGGGGCAGCCCAGTTTCGGATCCCAGCCGAAGCACTCGTACATCATGGTCAGGGCTGTCTGGAAGTCGTCCTTGTCCATCTTGATGGTGCCCTCGGTGAATACGGGGACGTCGGGGTCCTGGGTGAAGGGCCACTCGGTCACCACGTCGTGCACGGCGCGGAAGTCGTTGGTGCCCATCTTGCCCTCGGCGTCGGTCATGCCGCGGGCGGTGTTGGCACGCTGCAGGGTGGTGATCTTCGCGCCCATCTTGTACAGATCCTCGGTGGTCACGTCCTCGCCGGTGACGGCCTTCATGAACTTGGCCTCCAAATCCAGGTCGCCGCGATAGTCGCGAGCGGCCGTGGGGCTCATGGTCATGGGCCATACCCAGTTGCACAGGGTGAGCGAGTCGTGCAGCACGTCGGTGACCACGGACCACCAGGCGAAATTCGCCTTGTACTCGTTCATGGGGGTGTAGTTCTTGTCCGGGTCGATAGCGCTCGCGTCGCCCCATACCTCGGCGGCGATCTGCTGCTTCAGCTCGAAGGGCAATCCGCAGCCCTGGAAGTTCACGGCGGAGTGGATCATGTCGTCGCGGTTGAACACCATGTTGTAGAGCAGACCCACCTGGCCGAAGCACTCATGGGCGTGGTGCACCGGCCAGCCGCGCGGGTTGATGATGCAGGAGGCCACGGTGTCGTTCCATGCCTTGTCGTTCCAGCGGTCGGTCCACACGAGCGGGCCGTAGCCCACATAGGCGAGTTCGGAGTCGTTTTTCGCGATCTTCGTGAGCAACTCGGCCATGATGGAGGGGTCGTTGTTCTGGAACTTGGTCCAGTCGAAGGCAGCATACTCCTCGGCTGGCAGCACACGCTCGAATACGCCGCTGGCGTAGCAGTGGGCGATGTCGCGGTAGATCTGCCCGTAGTTGCACCACAGGCCCAAGTCGTCCATGACCGAGCCGGTCACCTGATCCCACACGAGCGCGTCCTCGCTGGCCGCCGCAACCGGCGTCTTGTCGCCCAGGATGCCGATCATGTAGTTGGTGAAGGGGAAGTTCGGCACACAGGTGTTGCCGGTGATCTCGTAGCCGCCGTTGGCCGCGGAGGCGGGCACGCGCATGTCGGAGTAGCAGTGGATGGGGCAGCTGTGGCAGCCGTCCATCTTGATGGTGTACTTCTCAGCCTCGGGGCCCTCGTCCTTGAACGACTTCATGCAGCGGTAGCCCACGGTGTTGATCTCGCCGGGCTTCGGCTCGCCGGTCTCGATGGGGCCGCCCTCGGCCAGCGCCCAGGTGAGGCCCTTCTGGGCCGTCCAGCGGCTGCCCTTGTCGAAGTACTCGGCCCATTCCTGCTGGGTGGAGGGCACCACGTGGTTGTTGTTCGAGCCCACGATCTCGCGCAGCATGTAGTCGGACAGATCGGCCACAGCCTGCGGATCGGCTACGTAGATGGGCTGGGTGCCGCGCACCACGAGCGCCTTCAGCTTCTTGGAGCCGAGCACCGAGGCGGTGCCGGCGCCGGCGGAATGGTTGCGAGAGTTGATGATGCAGGCATAAGGCAGCAGGTTCTCGCCGGCAGGCCCGATGGTGGCCACGCAGAAGTCAGTGCCCTCGCGGCGCGAGAGCGCCTCGGTGGTGGCGCGGGTGCCCATGCCCCATACCTTGTCGGCGGGCTTGATCTCCACATCGTCGTCGTCGATCTTCAGGTACACCGGCTCATCGGAGGCGCCCTCGATGATGATGGCATCCCAGCCGGCCTTCTTGATGGCGGCGCCGATCATGCCGCCGGTGTGGGCGTCCACCACCTGATGGTCTTTGGTGTAGGTGGAAAGGGAGGCGATGGTGGTGCGGCCGGCCAAAGGCACGCCGGTGGCCGTCAACGGGCCGACGGCGAAGACCACCTTGTTCTCCGGAGAGAGCGGGTCGGTGCCGGGGGCCACCTCGTCGTACATGATCTTGTTGGCGATGCCCATGCCGCCCAGATATTCTTTATAAGGGTCGGTCGGGGTCACCGAGACGGTTTTGTCGGTCAGGTTGACGCGGAGGATCTTGCCGGTCCAGCCGTAGGACTTGCCGGGATCCAGTTTTGAATCAGCCATGATGAAGCTCCAAATCTCTTCGTGTACTCGTGTTGCGTGGTATCAGTCGGCGATCTGGAGTAATCGTCGCTGGCCAGTATATATATGAGCGGGCAGGTCCCCTTCCCCTCAATGAGGGGATAGTTTTCAACGGAACCGTGACGGCGCGGCGAGCGGGCGCTCAAACGGAAACCTAACATTCGGTAATCCCCCTCAAAGAGGGTACACAGATCCTTCATTCATGACTATGATGCCTTTCGTTGCGTGGCGTCGCGATCTTGAGTTCTCTCTGAGACAAGCATCAGTTACAAGGGGGAGTTCAAATGTCAGACACCCAGAAAAACGAAACCGTGGCCACCGAGCAGCCTCCCGCTGCGGCCACCTCTGCTGCCGAGAGTGCCGGCGCCATGCCGGCCGATAAGAAGCAGCCCTTCTTCACCCGACGCACCGTGCTGGCCATGACCGGCTGCGGCGTTGCCGGCCTCGTGGTCGGCGGCGTGCTCGCATCGTGGGGCGTGACGACCCAGTCCATCGCCTCGGGCCGCATCGAGCTGCGCACCACTCCTGCGAAAATGATCGTCACCGACCGCGCTCGCTGCTCCGGCTGCCAGCGCTGCGAGATGATGTGCACCCTGAAGAACGACGGCGCCGCCCAGCAGTCCATCGCCCGCGTTCGCGTATGGGACAACTACAACTTCGGCTCCGGCGTCGATACCAACGACGGTATCTACGGCAACTGCCAGTTCACCGTGCAGTCCTGCAAGCAGTGCGCCGATCCCCAGTGCGCGAAGTACTGCCCGGTGCATGCCATCTCCGCCGACGAGGAGACCGGCGCGCGCGTGGTAGACGAGGAGGTGTGCATCGGCTGCGGCATGTGCTCGGCCGCTTGCCCGTGGGGCATGCCCCAGGTGAACGCCCAGACCGGCACCTCCACCAAGTGCGTATCCTGCGGCCGCTGCGCCGAGCAGTGCCCCAACGGTGCCATCAAGTTCATCGATTGGGAGGATATCGCGCAGAAGGCCATCGACGAGGGCGTGGTTTCCACGGCCACCATGGTGGAAGCGTAAGAGCGCATGCGCTCCGCTTTCGTTTTGTCGCCTTCGATTGAGAGGATAGAGCAATGACTCAGCCAATAACCAGGCGGACCTTCGTGGCCGCCAGTGCTGCGGGAGCCGCCTTAGCGGCATCCGGCGCGGCGCTCGCGGGTTGCGCGTCCAGCTCTGCGGTTGATACGGCCTACGCGGCCGAAGCGGTCAACACGCAGTGCGCCGCCTGTCCCAAACAGTGCAGCTATGCTGCCTACACCGTCGATGGCTCCATCGACAAGGTCGTGGGTAACACGACCGACCCGGCTTCGGCCGGCACCCTGTGCGCCCGCGGCTATGGCATGGCCACCGCCGCCACGTCGGCCGATCGTCTGGAAAGCCCGATGCGCCGCACCGACAGCGGCAGCTACGAGGCCATTCCGTGGGACGAGGCCCTCGCCGAGATCGGCAAGGCCCTGACCGATATCAAGGCCGACAAGGGAGCCGCGGCTCTGGCCGCCATCATCCCGGGCACGTCCACGGCCGATTGGTACACCGAGCGCTTCATGAACGCGCTCGGCAGCCCGAATGTGTACCTGAACGCCACGACGGCTTCGTCGTCGGTGGCTTCGGGTCTCGCCCTGGCCACGGGCTTCACCTCCTACGAGGTGGATTACGCCCAGGCGAAGATAGTGGTCATTCTGGGCGCGAGCACCGTCGAGATGCCCGATCCGGGCACGATCGCATCCCTCGAGGCGGCGAAGGCCGCCGGGGCGAAGATTGTGATGGTGGATTCGCGCATGCCCGCCTCGGCCTCGGTGGCCACTGAGTACCTCGGCGTGAAGGCAGGTACCGAGCTGGCGCTGGTGCTGGCCGTGGCCCGCGGCCTTCTTTCCAAGGACGACCTGGCCAACGCCGCCGCAGCCAAGATGGAGGGGCTGGCGGAATGGGAGCGCGCCCTGGCATCGTATACGCCGCAATGGGCCGCTTCGGTGACCGGCCTTGCCGAGGACCGCATCCAGAGCCTCGTCGGCGAGCTGGCCGCCGCCGCGCCCGCCGCGTGCATCGATCTGACGTGGATGGCCCTGTTCGGGGGCAGTTACGGCAACAGCGGCGAGCTCGCCCGCGCCGTGGCGCTGACGAACACGGTGCTCGGGTGCTGGAACGTTCCCGGTGGCGCCTACGTGGCTGCGCCGACCATCGACTGGTCTGCCACGGCCATGGCCCCCATCGCCGTGGAGGAGGCCGATGCGACGGCGGCCGAGTATCCTCTGGCCGCTGCCGGCTCTGCCGCCCAGGCGCTGCGCCTGGCCCACGACGGAGCCATCGCGGGGCTCATTCTGGTGGATGCCAACGTGGTGGCCGAGTACCCCGATCCCGATTACGTGCGCGAGGCCGTGGAGACCTGCACACTGTCGGTGGCCGTGACGCCCGAGATGACCGAGACGGCCCGCTGCTGCACCTACGTGCTGCCGGAGCAGGTGTGGGCCGAAAGCGCCCAGCTTCCCGTTGTGACCGGTGCTGTGCATCCGGCGTTGAAGGTGTCGTTGCAGGTGATCGATCCGGCCGTGAGCGAGGCTCGTTCCGTGTCCCAGATCGTGGAGGGCCTGGCCCAGGCCACTGATACGGCAGGTGCCTTCTCCTTTACCGTGGAGGACGCCGCCCGCGCGGCCTGCGAGTCCTGCGGTTGCGCCTACGAGGCCGCCGCGGCGCTCGGCGCCACCTCGCTGGCTCCGGTGGCGGCCGAGGCTGTGGTATGGCCCACCGCATCGGGCAAGGTGGAATGCGCCTGCGCTGCGTGCGAGACGGCTGGCTACACGGCTACTCCCACCTGGGTGGAGCCCTCCGTTTCTCCAGATGCCCTGGGCTATGGCTACTACCGCCTGACCACGGGCAACCAGGCTGTACAGGCTACGACCAAGACCGCGAATGCGGCGCCCGTGGCTGCCATAGCCGAGCAGTACGGCCTCGACGGTTTGTGGATGAATGCCGCTGCGGCAGAGGCTGCCGGCATTGCCGGGGGCGACAAGGTGGTTATCGAGAACGAGTATGCTTCCGCGCCGGTGCGGGTGCACGTGACCGAGCTCATCGAGCCGGCGGCCATGTACCTGGCAAGTCACTACGGCGTGGAAGATGACGAGCAAAGGCAAGCCGACGGGCTGGGCGTGCGCCAGGCGCGCTTCGCCACCTTCGGGCTTGAGCCGGGCTATGGCGCACCGCTTCTGCAGGAGACCATGGTGACGGTCGGAAAGGCTGGTGCATGATGACACGCTACGGAATGCTCATCGACACGACTAAGTGCGTCGGCTGCTACGCCTGCCGCACGGCGTGCCAGAGACAGAACAACCTGGAGCCCGACGAGGACTTCATCCGCTACGAGCGGGCCGAGACGGGAACCTATCCGAACGTGCGGGTGGAAACGGTGCCCCTGCAGTGCATGCACTGCGAGGACGCGCCCTGTGCGAGCGTGTGCCCGACGGGTGCGGCCCATGTGGGCGCCGACGGCATCGTGAGCGTGGATCAGGGCCGCTGCATCGGTTGTTTGTACTGCATGAGCGCCTGCCCCTACCAGGTGCGCGTGCGCAACTCCAAGACCGGTGCCGTGGACAAGTGCCGCTTCTGCGCCGTGCAGACGGAGAAGGGGGGCGCCACCTGCACCTGCGTGGATGCCTGCCCGACCCACGCCCGCATCTTCGGCGACTTGGACGATCCCGATTCCGAGCTGGCCCGCGCCATCGTCGAGAAGGGTGCCAAGCCCATCGCCGGTGACCTGACCCGCGCCAAAGTCTATTACGTGAGGTGATTGAGATGACCTACGAACCTATTTGGGGAGCCATCATCGCGTGGTATCTCTTCCTCGCCGGCTTGGGCGGCGGCGCTTTCGTGACGGCGGTGTTCATTCGCTTCCGCCACCCGGACTGCACCCGCCTCATGCGCATCGGGCGCATCATCGCCCCGGCGGTGGTTATCGTCGGACTGTGCCTGCTCATGTTCGACGCAGCCGCTGGCTTCGCGCATCCCCTGCGCTTCGCCCTGCTGCTGACCAACTTCGGGTCGGTCATGACCTGGGGCGTGGTATTTCTTGCCGTGTTCGTGGTGGTGGCCCTCGTGGTGCTCGTGCTCGACCTCTTGAAGAAGGCGGTGCCCGAGTGGCTCGATATCCTGGGCATGGTCATGGGTCTCGCCGTAGCCGTCTACACCGGCTGCCTGCTCGGCGTGTGCCAGGGCTTCCCGCTGTGGAACACCGCGCTTTTGCCCATCTTGTTCCTCGTGTCAGCGGTTTCCACCGGTATGGCGGCTGTGCTGCTGGTCGGGGTGTTCGCGGCTCCGATGGAGTTCAACGAGGTGGTGGTGCTGAAGAAGTTCCACTTCTGGCTGCCGGTGGTGGAGCTGGTGCTCGTGGCCGCGCTTCTGTTCGTGACCTCGGCCAACCCGAGCCCGGCCGGCTGGGAGAGCGTGGCGGCGCTCGTCATGGGCAACTGGGCTGCCTGCTTCTGGCTGCTGTTCGTGGTGATGGGCCTCGTGCTGCCCACGGTGCTGGAGTGCTGGATGCTGTGGATTGCCTCCCACGAGCTGGAAACGTCGCGCACGGGTCAGATGGTGAGCGCTCTGTCGGATGCGGGCGTGCTCATCGGCGGCTTCGTGCTGCGCCTCATGATTGTGAGCGCGGCGCTGCCTGTCACCATCGTTCAGCCCTGGATGCTGTAGATGCCCTCGGCCGGCGAGAGATTGCCGGCCGCCCGGCTCCGGATGCGGGGCAGAGGCGCCGTGCTCAAACAGTCCTCGCTCGGCGGAACAGCCCACCGGGCTGTTCCGTTCGCTGCGGAACTCCGCGCGGACCCCTGCCTCGCATCCGGAGCCTTCCGCCGGTCGGAGCCGCGCGGTATTCTGATTCGCTCAGACAGTCCTCGCTTTGGAGAGCAGCCCACTGGGCTGTTCTCGTCGCTGCGGAACTCGCTCGGTCAGAACACCCCGCGTCTCCTCTACGCATTGCCTTGATCGAGGTACTTTTCGATCCATTCTTCGAAGCAGAGGCCGCTTTCCGCTATGGCGAAGGCGGCCTCTTTGCCGACATAGCGGTAGTGCCAGGGCTCGTAGCCGATGCCGGTTATGGCGCTCTTGTCGGTGGGGTAGCGCAGGATGAAGCCGTATTTCGCGCAGTGCTTCATGAGCCATTTCTGGGTGGCCGTCTCCTCCTGCCTTTCGTCAAGCTGCTGGTAGTCGCCGTCGACGAGATCCACCGCGAGACCGGCCTCGTGCTCGCTTGCGTAGGGTGGAGCTACCCAGAAGGCAGCGTCGTCTTTGGCTTCCTGTCCGCGTTTGCCCTCGTCTTTGCTCTGGCTCACGCGGGCGCGGTACAGTTCGCGTTGGCGGTCGTGGCTGCGGAAGGCCGAGCAGACGACAGGATCGTGTCCTGCCTTGCGGGCGGCTTTCAAAAGTGCGGCCAGATCGTCGCGGATACGCACGTCCACGGCATAGCCGTCGATGATCTCCTCAAGATCGGGAAGGGGGAAGTCCTCATCGAGGGGATGGTCCTTGTTCACGAGGCGCAGGTTCCACGGAAGATCCTCCAAGCTCATGGAAGCCTTTGCCGCGGAATCGGCGACTTCCTCGGGAGAAGCGGCTGCGCCTTCGGGGGAGCGCTCCGATGCCGCCGCCTTCGGGTTTTCCGAGACGCCGGCCTCTGTTGAATCGCATGATTCCGACGAGCCTGCGCGCGCGAGGGAGGCCGGCCCGCTCATCGCTTCCGATGCGAGCACGCCCTCACCGAGGATAAGGATGCCGGCCCCCACGCCCGCAAGGGCGATGAGCTCGCGTCGTGTGAGAGAGGAAGGGCGTGGCATGGACTTTTCGCTCCTTCCTTGCTGCGTGGGTGATGATGGCCTCATCGTAGCACGCTGACCGTCATCGGCCGGGGTGTCATCGCGCGAAACCGCAGACCTTAAGCTTTTGTAAGTGCGCGGCGCAAGCTAGGCGCCTCGCTCGCGAAGAAGCTCGAGCCCCTCCTTGCCCGTCACCGATTCCAGATCGATGGCGATCACCTCGGTGCGATGGGCGGTGGTGGCTATCTCGTCGGAGACGACGGCATCAAGTCCCGGGGCGTACTTCGTCCCCAAGGCCCAGAGACCTTCCGCTTTCTCGTCGCCTTCCGCGCGGCGTGCGGTGCCAAAGGCAATGACACTGCAGAAGCGGTCGGTGAGCTTTTCCGGCACCGGCTCGCTTTGGGCGATGACGGTGAAGCAGACATGCGGATCGGCATCGAGCGCATCCAGCTTATGGCCTGTGGTGGCGCAGTGCAGAAAAATGCGTCCCCGTACGGCATCGGGTGCTGCGTCGTCTTCCGAGGAGGGAACGTAGGCGAAGCTCACTGGTACGGCGTAGGGGTAGCCGTCGGTGCCGGCGGTGCCGAGAACGCCGGCGGTGGCGCCGCGCAGGATGGCGGCGCATTCATCGGCGGGTAGTTGCTGCTTGCTGCGGCGCATGGGGACAAACATGGACTCGCTCCTCTCGTTCGACTTGTGGGTATAGTAGCACGTCGGCGTACCCACGGTATAATGCGAACGCGATAACCGATGGGAAGGAGGCGACGTGGCGAAACGGCGCGAGACGGCGCAGTCCGAAGTGGCCGACGAGACGATCGGCGAACGGGGCGATGCTCCGACAACTTCCATTCGCGTTTCGTCCGAGCCGGGACGCTACGATTTCGGCGTGGTGAGCACGGCCACGCGCAAGTCGATGCAAGGCAACAAGCGCCGCGATACCAAGCCCGAGATAAAAGTGCGTCGGATGCTGCGCGAGATGGGTTTCCCGGGGTATCGTTGCGACTGGAAGAAGGTACCGGGACATCCCGATATCGTGTTCGCCGGCCGCAAGCTGGCCATCGAGATTCGCGGGTGTTTCTGGCATCGGTGCCCCGTGTGCAATCTGTCGGTTCCCAAGAAGAACGTGGAGTACTGGGAGGCGAAGTTCGCCCGCAACCGTGAGCGCGATGCACGCAATCTGGCCACTTTAGAGGAGATGGGTTGGAAGGTGCTCGTGCTCTGGGAGCACCAGCTGAAGAAGAAGGAGCTTCCGGCCACCCGAAAGCTCCTCTACGATTTCGTGCGCCGCGAAGACGATCCGCCCTACGAGGAGGCCTTCCCCGAGGAAGCGGAAGGCGCGGCGGCTGCTCGTTAGGCGATAACCTCGCCGGTGATGGAGAACGTGACCACCGAGAAGGGGATGTCCTTGCCCGAGCGGGCGTGGGCCTCGGCTGCTGCACGCTCGAGGCCGCCGCAGCAGGGCACTTCCATGCGGGCCACGGTGACCTCGGTGATGTCGTTGGCGGCGATGATGGCGGCCAGCTTGTCGGCGTAGCTGCCCTCGTCGAGCTTGGGGCACCCGATGATGGTGACATTGCCGTTCATGAAGCGCTCGTGGAAGCTGGCGCAGGCGAACGCCGTGCAGTCGGCGGCGATGAGCAGGCCGCGTCCCTGGTAGTAGGGGGCGCTCACGGGCACGAGCTTGATCTGTGCCGGCCACTGGGCGAGCCGGCTCGGCAGGGCATCGGCGGCCGGGGCGGTTGCGGTCGCATCGGGCGCAACCAGGGTACGGGCGGCGCTGCCAGGACAGCCGCTGGGGGTCAGGGTACGGGCGGCGCTGCCGGGGCATCCCGCGCGCGGCGTGCGGACGACGGCGGCGTCGAGGATGTCCTCGGCCGAAGCCTCGGCGGATGCGCGGGCCGCGAGGTGGGCCTCCACGGCCGCCTCGTCGTAAGGCGCCGCCTCGCGCTCCACGAACGTGATGGCCTCGGTGGGGCAGGCCGGCAGGCAGTCGCCGAGGCCATCGCAGTAGTCGTCACGCAAAAGGCGCGCCTTGCCGTCGACCATGCCGATGGCGCCCTCGTGGCACGCATCAACGCATAGGCGGCAGCCGATGCACTTCTCCTCGTCGATCTGGATAATCTTTCGCAGCATGGTTCACCTTTCGCTTTACGGGTTCGTCGGGGAAGCATCATAGCGACCCGAGGATAAAGCGCAAGGCCCTCCACACAGATGGCGCGAACTTGTGAAGTGCCGCGTCGTGCCGGGGCTACTCGGCCAGCAGCTCCTCCACGGCTTCCACCTTGCGCGTGAGGGTGCCGGTATGCCCAGGGCGAATATCGGCCTTCAGGATGACCTCAGTGCGGATGCCCTGGTTGGCGAGGACCATGGTGGCGTCGCGCACGACGGCCATCACCTCGTCCCAGGGCCCCTCGATCTCGGTGAACATGGAGGTGGTGCGGTGCGGCAGCCCCGAATCGCGGATGATGCGGACGGCTTCGGCCACGTAGGGGGCCAGCTCATCGCCCACCCCGAAGGGCGCGATGGCAACGGCGACAAGGGTGTTCATGAAAGTCCTTTCGGATGGGAGCATCTCGTTCGGGCCTTAGGCTTCCTCGAAAGCGAGGGGCGCATCGGCGACTTCTTCGGGCGTAAGCGCGGCCAGCGCGTCGAGGAAGGCCACCTGGAAGCTGCCGGGGCCGCTGCAGCGCTCGGCCGCCTGGGCGCCGGCGCGGTTGTAGGCGACCGTGGCGGCCAGTGCCGCAGTGAGGGGGTCGGCCACGCAGGCGTAGACGGCCGCCACGCCGCCGAGGGAGCAGCCCGAGCCGGTGACGGAGCACATAAGCGGGCTTCCGCCCTCGGCCCGCACGACGACGGCGCCGTCGGTTACGAGGTCGGTGGGACCCGATACGGCCACGGCGCCGCCAGAGAAGCGGGCGATGGCCACGGCGGCGGCGCGGGCGGCCTCCACCGAGTCGGTGGCATCCACGCCGCGCGGGCCGCGTCCGTTGTCGGCGGCCGCATCGAGGCCCCACAGCTCGGCCACGGCGATGATCTCCGAGGCGTTGCCGCGCACGATGGCCGCAGGCCACGCCTTCACGGCGCGGATCAGCTCGGTGCGCAGGCTGCCGATGCCGACGCCCACCGGGTCGAGCACCCAGGGCTTGGCCGCCTCGGCGCAGGCGCGGGCCGTGCGCGGGACGGTTTCCTCGTACACGGGCAGAAGCGTGCCCAGGTTGATGTAGACGGCGCCTCCGAGGGCCGCCACGCATTCGCCCTCGTCGGGCAGGTACACCATGGCCGCCGAGCCTCCGACGGCCAGCTGGGCGTTGGCGACGAAGTTCTGGGTGACAGTGTTGGTGATAGAGGGCGCGAGCGGGTTGGTCGCGCGCACCTCGCGCACGGCGGCGGCCACAAGGCCGCGCTGCTCGGCTTCGGTGATCCGGGTCATGGGACCGATCCTTTCCGGAAGCAAAAAAAGCGCCCGCATGCGGAGCGCCTTATGCTGGTGGGCATGCTCCCTACGACAGTGTTAGCTGACAGGTTCGAAGGGTTGGGCGGCACCGCCCTCTCAACGGAAGGCCCGCGGCGTGCCGTGGACATCTTCCGTACCCCTGCATGGGTGCCAGCATAGCCTATAGCCCCCGTGCTATGATGGCGCCATGGACGAACGGATGGAAAATGCGCCCGCAAAGGCGCAGGGTAGGGCGCCTCTTCCCGGGGGAGCTTTCGACGATGCCGCCGCGGGCGCGGGCCCCACGGTGATGATGGCGATGAGCGGCGGGGTGGACTCGTCGGTGGCCGCCCTGCTTCTCAGTGAGGCCGGCTATGGGGTGACGGGCGCAACCATGAAGCTCTTCGGCGCCGATGTGGTAGCGCCCGACTGCGACTCGTCGTGCTGCTCGGCCGATGATGTGGAAGATGCCCGGGCCGTGTGCCGGCGCCTCGGCGTGCCCCACTACACGTTCAATTTCGGCGAGCTGTTCGGCGAGGCGGTCATCGACCGGTTCTGCGGCGCCTACCTTGGGGGCACTACGCCCAATCCCTGCATCGATTGCAACCGCTTCCTGAAGTTCGATGCTCTCCAGCGCCGCCGCCGCGAGCTGGGGCTTGGCTTTGTGGCCACGGGCCACTACGCTCGCCGCGCTTGGGATGCGCGAACCGGCCGCTGGCGGCTTCTGCGGGCGCGGGATGCGGCGAAGGATCAGAGCTACGTGCTGTACCACCTTACCCAGGACGCGCTCGCCCATATGCTCTTTCCCCTGGGCGAGCTGACCAAGCCCGAGGTGCGCGAGCTCGCCCGCGCCCACGGTTTCGCAACGGCCGAGAAGCCCGAGAGCCAGGACATCTGCTTCGTGCCCGACGGCGACTACGCCGCCTTCATAGGGCGGCGGTGCGGGTGCGGCGCAGCTTTCGAGCCGGGGGAGATCGTGAACCGCGCGGGGACAGTGCTCGGCGAGCACAAGGGGCTCATCCATTACACCGTAGGCCAGCGCAAGGGCATCGGCGTGGCTGCCCCCGAGCCGCTCTACGTGTTCGCGAAAGACGCGGCGGCTAATCGGCTCGTCGTGGGCACAGCCGCCGAGGTGCAGGTGCGCGAGGTGACGGCCCGCGATGTGAACCTCATCGCCGTCGAGCGCATCGAGGCGCCGCGCGCGGTGACTGCGAAGACCCACTACCGCCAGCGCTCCGTGGCGGCGACGGTGGAGCAGACGGGCGACGATGAGCTGCGCGTGGTGTTCGACGAGCCCCAGCGGGCCGCTGCGCCCGGCCAGGCCGCGGTGCTCTACGACGGCGACGTGGTGGTGGGCGGCGGCACCATCTGCTAGCCGATGACGGTGGCGATGAGGCGCTCGAGCCGGTGGATGTCGAGGGGCTTGGCCAAATGGGCGTCCATGCCGCTTTCCAGGGAGCGTTTCCGATCCTCCGAAAACGCGTTCGCGCTCACGGCGATGATGGGCACGGTGGAGCGCAGCGGGTCGGGCAGCGCGCGAATGGCTCGGGCGGCCGCATAGCCGTCCATCACGGGCATCTGGATATCCATGAGCACGAGATCGAACGCGTCCGGCGCAGCTCCGCCCAGCCGCTCGACGGCCACCTGCCCGTTTTCCGCTACTTCCACCGTGTAGCCGGCGTCCTCCAGAAGGCAGCAGGCAATCTCGCTGTTCAGCTCGTTGTCCTCTACGAGCAGGATGCGCCGCACCTCGCCGGTGCGCTCGCGGCGGCCGAAGGCCTCTCCCGCATCATCGGCGTGGGTCACGCGCAGCGTGAGCGTGACGGTGAACACCGAGCCTGCGTCCGGCGTGCTTTCCACGGAGAGATCGCCCTGCATGAGATCGAGGATGCTCCGCACGATGGTCAGGCCGAGACCGGTACCCTGCACGCCCGAGGCCGTCGTGTTGTTCTCGCGTTCGAAAGGCAGGCACATGCGGTCGGTGAAGGCCGCGTCCATGCCGATGCCCTCGTCGGCCACGGTGAGGCGGAAAGTGGAGAACCCGCCGGCACTGCCCGGCTCTTCGCTGGCGACGATGCGCACGGTGGTACGGGGCGGCGAGTACTTCACGGCGTTGTCGACCAGTTGGGAAAGCAGGTGCGTGAGGCGCACGACGTCGGCCTCAACGCGATCGTGCACGATGCCGGACACGTCGGCTTCCAGGGCGATGCCGCGGCGCTCCGCGGTCTCGGCGAAATCGCGCCGCACCTGCTCGACGGCGGAGGAGAGCGAGCACTCGGCCATTACCAGCTGCACATGGCCTGCCTCCATGCGGCTGATCTCCAGGGTTTCGTTCACCACATCGAGCAGCTGGTGCGAAGCGTCTAGCACGCGATCGGTGTAGGCGCGCACGCGCTCGGCTTCGTCCAGGTGCGCGCGGATGAGCTCGGCGTAGCCCACTACGGCGTTCAGCGGCGTGCGGATGTCGTGGCTCATGTTTGAGAGGAAGGCGTTCTTCGCCACATTGGCCGCTTCGGCTTGGGACAGCGCCCCGCGCAGCATGCTGCGATGCTCTGCCTCGCGCACGTGGGCCTCGGCGAGCTCGGCGCTTACGGAGGCGAGCTCTTTGCGATGCCGCTCGTGCTTCTCGGTGCCGTCGTTGATGAACACGTAGAAAAGGGGGCCGGCCTTGGTTTCCACATAGTGGCCGTAATCCTCGATCCAGCGCACGGCTCCGTCGGAGCGCACGATGCGGTACTCTACGTAGTCCATGTCGAACTGGTCGGCCGCGATCTGGCGGGCGATGGAGTCCTCAACCCGGACAATGTCGTCGGGGTGGACCATGCCGGGGAAGGTGAAGCCGGTGAGCCTTTTGAAGGCGGATAGGTCATCGCAGCCGAAGATACGGCAGCAGGCCTCGTTAGCGTAGATAAGGCCTTCGTCGGTATCGGCCCGGTAGACGAAAAAGCCGCCGGGCATGTGGGAGAGCACGCCCTCGATGCCCAGCGCGGCGAGGGCGGAGGCGCTATCGTCCGGCTCTGGGGCCATGGAAAGTTCCTTTACGACGAAACGGGTGTTGGCCCTATTCTACTACGGCCCCTGTTGTACGGTGGTTAAATTCCGCTATCTGCGAAATGTTCGTCCGCCGGCTCTCGAGCGACCGATGTGGAGAAAAGGGCAGGGGCCGCCCGGGAGGAGGGCGGCCCCTGGAAGGGGAGGGTGCGGGATCGTTTTACTTGCTGGCCACCGCGCGGCCGACGACGTAGCCCTGGGTGTGGCAGCGGCCCAGGGACAGGCCGGGCACCGTCATGGGGTAGTCGGGGCTTCCGAAGAAGTTGCCGGCGCAGTTGCCGATGGCGTAGAGGCCCTCAATGGGCTCGCCCTCGTCGTTGAGGGCCTGCATATCGGCGTTCACATTCACGCCGTGGATGATGGTGGACAGGCCGATGTGGCGATGGATGCCATAGAACGGCGGCTGCTTGATGGCCTTCAGGAACTGGGCGGGCTTGCCCATGTCCTCGTCGACGCCGCCTTCGGCCAGCTCGTTGTAGCGCTCGACGGTCGCGACGAAGGTCGGCACGTCGGTCAGTCCCAGCTTCTCGCCGAGCTCTTCCAGGGTATCGGCGGAGAAGGTGTTGATGAGGCTCTCGTAGACGCCGGTCTTCTCGCCCTCGACCTCGGGCATGTAGCTGGCCATGGCCTCCGGCGGCAGGGCCACGCCCGGCCAGCCCTCGGTGTCGGCCATATAGTTGCTGTCGAAGATCTGGGAGTACCAGCCCTGGTCGGCCTCGCTGCGCAGGAAGTTGCCCATGACGGCCATCTCGCAGGCTGCCTCGTTGCAGAAGCGCGTGCCGTCGTTCTTCACGGCGAGGAAGGGCATGTCAGCCATGGAGCCCGGGCCTGCATCGAAGTCGTGCTGCACCTTGGAGCCGCAGGCATCCTCCATCTTCGCCCCGGCCCAGACCATCATCTTCTGGCCGTCGCCGGTCTTGTTCTGCTCCTTGCGGTAGATATTGGCCATGGCCGGCTCGTAGTAGGCCATCATCTCGTCGTCGTTCTCGTAGTCGCCCGTAGCCACGATGACGCCCTTGGCGGCGTTGAACTGGATGTAGCCGTCAGCACCCTCGGCGATGACGCCGGTGACGGCGCCGGATTCATTCTGCACGAGCTGGGCGGCCGGGGTGGAGTAGAAGATCTCGACGCCCTGCTGCTCGGCCCAATCGGCGATGTCGCGCATGCCGTCGCCGGTGTTGTAGGGCTTCGGCCCGAAGTCGAAGGCGAAGTAGGACACGTCGTAGCCGTTGATGTTCTTGATGGCGCCGGTCCACTTCGCGGTGGAGTCCACCATCTGCGCGCCGGCCTTCTCACCGATGCCCCACAGCCACTTCAGGGCCTCGCCGGAGTTGTAGGCCCACAGGCGCACCTGCTCGCGATCGGACAGGTGGCAGCAGTCGGCGTTGACGAGGGAGACCACGGCCTCCACGCCGCCGGGAGCCGTTTCCTCGACGATGATGGAATCGCACGTGTTGCCCTGGGAGACCGCCGTGGCCTCCTTCTGCAGCAGGGCCACCTTGGCCCCCGCCTCGAAGGCGGAGATGGCGGCGGGTACGCCGGCGGCGCCGGCTCCGATGACGACGACGTCGTAGTCCTTCGTCTCGGCGATGTCGGTAATGGGCTCGGGCTTCACGAAGAACGCCGGGGTTCCGTCGGCGACGGCAGCGCTCTCGGAGCCGGTGCCAGTGGCCGCGGTAGGCTGCTGGGGCGAGCAGGCACCCAGCATGCTGGCACCCGCCACGCCGGCGGCCGCCACGCCGCCGAACTTGAACAGGTCGCGACGAGAAATGGTGGTCATAGTTTCCCTCCTAGTGAATAGACCGGTTGCGCCCCATCGCATTGCGGGCGCTGCTCGTACCCTAGCGCCTCGGGGCCGTCCTGCCCATCGTCCGTCGCGGGATTCGGGGGTGTAAAAAACGTAACCCCTTTCTGATCAGGTATATAACCCCCTGGTATAACCCCCTATTTTTCCAATTATGAGCAGAAGTATCCGCAATGAGGGAATAGCGCGGGATTCTATCTTCTATAATCGTGGAGTGGTCGGGGGCTCCCCGATGGCGGAGGGAGGTTCTACAGTGAGGGTGGATTTGCAGTGAGGGCTGAGCGCGGGTCGGCGGCGAGAGAGGACGCCGCGGTGGAAATCGAACGGGACGGAGAGGAAGCCGGCCGCCACAACGGTCGGCGCGTGCCGTGGTCGGCGCTGTGCGTGCCGGTGGCCTTTTTGGGGCTGGGGGTGTATCGCGCTTGGATCGAGATCGTCTTCGTGGGCTCGTTCGTCGGCTTTCCGGCCTCAAGCGTGCCGGTGCGCGACCTGTTCGACTGGACGATGGTGGCCACGGCCCTGGGCTGCACGCTGCTGGCGCGCCATATCGGCCCCTTCTTCAACAAGCGAAGCGTGTTCGCGCTGTGCGCGGCGGCCCTGATCGCCTCCACGGTGCTGATGTTCGTCTCCTGCTGGCACGTGGAGGCGGCCTCGGCTTTGGGGGTGCCCTCGGCGCTGCTCGGCGGCTTCGGCATTGCCCTCGCCATTCTCGTTTGGAGCGAGCTGTACAGCTGCCTGAATCCCCTGCGCGTCGCCCTGTACTACTCCGCCTCCATTGCGGCGGGTGCCTTGGTGCTGTATGTGTACCGCGGCTTTATGCTGCCGTGGCTGTTCGCCATGACGGCGCTCCTGCCGGCGGCGTCGTTGCTGATGGCGCGTCGGGCCTTTGCGAGCCTGCCTGCGGCCGAGCTGCCCTCCACATCGTGGAGCCGCTTCTCGGTGCCGTGGAAGGCGGTGCTGTTCATGGCGGCCTATGCCTTCGGTTACGGCCTGCTGGAGGGCGGTATGTACCAAGGTCCCTTCGGTCCCCATTCTGCGCCCGGGGCCGTGGTGGTGGCGCTGCTCGTCTACCTCGGCGTCGCCATGCGCGGCGGCCGCTTCGACTTCAGCCTCATATACCGGGTCGCTCTGCCGCTCGTGGTGGTGGCCCTCACCATCGTGCCGCTGTTCGGCTATGTGCAGGGCCAGGCCGCGAACTTCTGCATGAGCGGCGCCTATACGGCCCAGTCGATCATCATCATGCTCATCATGGCGAACATCTGCTACCGCTTCGGCGTGTCGGCTATCTGGCTGTTCGGCATCGAGCGCGGGGTGCGCCAGGTGGTCATGTGGCTCGGGCGCATGACGGCGGATGCGGTGGAGAGCCAGGAGGTGCTGGGCGCGATGGGGGATATGGCCGTGGCGTTGCTGGCCCTGGTGGCCGTGGTGGCGGCAACGACTATCCTCCTCTCGGAGCGTGATCTCACGAGCCGCTGGGGCGCGAATTTCCTCTCGGGCGGCACCGATTCGGCGGCCTTGGCCCGCAAGCAGGAGCTGGCCGACCGTTGCGCCGAGATAGCGCGGCGCTATAAGCTCTCGGCCCGGGAAGAGGAGGTACTGCTCCTCTTGGCGCAGCATAAGACCGTGGGCATCATCGAGCGAGAGCTCGTTATCGCCAACGGCACCGCGAAGGCCCACGTGCGCCATATCTACCAGAAGCTCGACATCCACACGCGCCAGGAGCTGTTCGACCTGCTGGATATGGAGCCGCGGGATTGAGAAGGCCGCTCGGCGGCTCTCGGGTGGGCCGCGGGCGCTGCCTACAGGCCCGCCAGGCCGATCTGGTAGCCTTCCACGAACAGGCTTAGCTTCTCGATGTAGCGTTGGGCCAAATCAGACAGCTGGCGTTCGTTATGCACGATGTAGCCCACGCGCATGAGCTCCTTGGTGGCCAAAGGAACGCTGGCAATGCCCGTGTGCATCTCGCTCGACAGCATGCCGGTGGAGATGGTGTAGCCATCATGGTGGGCCAGCAGGTTCGATAGCGTGCCCCGGTCGCTCACGGCGATGCGCTTGCCGTGGGGCAGCTCGGCGAAGGGCTCCTCGGCATAGAAGAACGAGTTGGCGTTGCCCTGCTCGAAGGCGTAGCGCGGCCAGGCTGCCAAGTCGTCCAGGGTGACCTCGGTTCGCTCGGCCAGGGGATGGCTCGCGCTCACGAAGATATGGGGCTGGGCGGAGAACAGCAGGTTGAACGAGAGGTTCGCATCGTCTAGGGCGTGGCCGATGACGCTCTCGTTGAACGACGACAGGTAGAGCACGCCCAAATCGCTGCGGAAATCGCGCACGTCCTCGATGACCTCGGCGGTGCGGGTCTCGCGCAGGGAGAAGTTGTAGGCGTCCTCCTCGTATTCCTCGGCCAGCTCCAGGAAGGCCTCCACGACGAAGGCGTAGTGCTGGGAGGTGATGGCGAGGCGCTGGGCCTGGTTGCCCCCATCGCCGCGACCGGAATAGCGCTGGGCCATGAGGTCAGCCTGCTCCACCACTTGCCGCGCGTAGCCGAGCAGCTCCACGCCGTCGCTCGTGAGCGTGATGCCGCGGTTGGAGCGCTCGAAGATGGTGACGCCGGTCTCGCGCTCGATGTCGCGCACGGCCACTGACAGGCTCGACTGCGACACGTAGAGCGTGTGGGCCGCGGCGCTGATGGAGCCGTGGCTGGCAATGGCGATGAGGTAGCGCAGCTGTTGGAGGGTCATGGGGTGCTCCGTGGTTCTCGGGTGCTCGTTAAAGTCTAGTAACTTTCTAGGAATTATATACCGCTATCGGGAAAGCGGCCTGGTGAAATTCTAAGCGGCGGCATCTGTTTCGCGGGATCGGCCATCGAAAACCCCTATGGCCTTCTCGGTTGACGGAGGTTCGTTGACAGGTACGATGGGCCCATCAAAAGTCACCGCCGGTCGGACTTTCGGGTAATGCTCAGTCGCTCGGACAGTCCTCGCGTACATGGGATGCACGCTGCGGAACTCGCTTGGTGAGCCCACCCGAAATTCCTCCCTGCCGCACCTCGGCTGAGGTAGAGCGTAGGGGGAACACGGGGCGTTCTGACCGAGCGAGTTCCGCAGCGACGAGAACAGTCCAGTGGGCTGTTCTCCAAAGCGAGGACTGTTTGAGCGAATCAGGATACCCCGTGGTCCCGACCGGGAAGAGTTGCAAGCGAAAGGACTTTCCATGAACGTGCACAAGAGCATTGCCGAGCTGATCGGGCACACGCCCCTGGTGGAGCTGGCCAATTACGAGCGGGCCTGCGGCGTGCCGGCTACGCTGCTCGGGAAGGTGGAGTCCTTCAACCCCACCGGCTCGGTGAAGGACCGCGCCGCCCTCGCCATGATCGAGGCGGCTGAGGCCGCCGGGCTCATCGACGACGAGACGGTGCTCATCGAGCCCACGTCTGGCAACACCGGCATCGGCCTGGCGGCTTTGGCGGCGGTGCGGGGCAACCGCATCATCATCACCATGCCCGAGACCATGTCCCAGGAACGGCGCAACCTCATGCGCGCCTATGGGGCCGAGCTCGTGCTCACCGAGGGCGCCAAGGGCATGAAGGGCGCCATCGCCAAAGCTGATGAGCTGGCCGCCGAGATTCCCAACTCGTTCATTCCCTCGCAGTTCACCAATGCGGCGAATCCCGCCGTGCACGAGCGCACCACCGGGCCCGAGATCTGGGAGGATACCGACGGGACGGTGGACATCCTCGTGGCCGGCGTGGGCACCGGCGGCACCATTTCGGGCACCGGGGCCTACCTGAAGGCCCAGAACCCGGACATCCAGGTGGTGGCTGTGGAGCCGGCCGGCTCGCCGGTGCTTTCTGAGGGGCGCGCGGGCTCCCACAAGATCCAGGGCATTGGCGCCGGGTTCGTGCCCGACACGCTGAACACCGACATCTACGACGAGGTGATCGCCATCACCGACGAGGAGGCCTTCGCCGCCGGGCGCGAGCTGGCGGCCCACGACGGCCTGTTGGTGGGCATCTCCTCGGGGGCCGCGGTGGCCGCGGCCACCAAGCTGGCCCAGCGTCCCGAGAACGCCGGCAAGACTATCGTGGTCATCCTGCCCGACACCGGCGAGCGCTACCTGTCCACCGCTATGTTCGACTTCGAGTAGGCGCAGCGACATCGGGAAGGCCGGATAGCCGCCTTTGCGCGGGAGGCACGGTGCGACGCTGCGATCGTCGATCCCGCGGCTTCTCCGGCCCCGTTTTGTTTCTGAAAGAAGTGAAATTGTGCAGTAAACTCCGCGAGATAGATATAGGCTGCTCCGGGTTCGCGCGTCGATGATTTCCATCTAGATGTTTTCCCAGGTGAAGGGAACCTCCCTGGCTGGCAAGTGCCAGGGAGGTTCCCTTCGCATCTATTTCGCGGAGTTTACTGCACAGAAAGTGCGATTACGGAAACGCAGCGATCTTGTGGCGTGCAGAGCGCCTCCTATGAGAGGGCGACGGTTGTGTCGGCGGTCTTGCGCGAGCGTCGTCGGCACGAAAGGCGGTTTTCTCGGTCGGAATGCTCGAGGCGGTCAGCCCTACGCGTAGTCTTCGAGGATCTCTCGCAGATAGGCCGCATACTCGGCGACGAGGGCGGCGGGCGCTTCGATGCGCATGGCGCGGCCGAACTGGGCGAGCCAGCCGAAGAACACGGGGCTCGGCGCCACGGTCACGTAGGCCCGCGCCGCGCCGTCTTCGGCCACGGTGCTCTCCACGTCCTTGCCGAAGCGGTCGATGAGGGCCCCCATAACCGACTCGTCCACACGCAGGGTCACGCGCTGCGTCGTGCCGCCGAACATGGAGAACGTGCGGGCGCTGTAGGCCTCGGCATCGAAGGTGGCGATGGCCTGGTTGCGGGCGGCCGGCTCGTCGGCGATGCGCAGGCCCTGCATGCGATCTACGCGATAGGTGGGGAAGCTCTCATGTTTGTCGTTGTAGGCGATAAGGTAGTAGCAGCCTTCCGAGTAGATGAGGCGCACGGGCGTCTCGCAGTAGGTGCGACCCTCCTTCTGGGGCACGGGGCGCTTGGCCGCATCGTACTTCACGTAGCGGAAGGCCACCTTGCGCCGCTGGCTTAAGGCCTCGTGGATGGTGTCTACGTGGTGGAACACCGACTCGTTCTGCATTTTGATGCGGCCCTCCACGTGCACGTGCTTCTTGAGCGAGCGCACCTGGTGGCGCGAACCTAAGGTGGCCACGCCGGCAGCCAGGCGGTTGGCCATGCGCTGGGTGAGGAAGCGCGAGGACTGCACCGCGTCGGTAAGCAGCATGAGTTCGGCGCCTGAGAAGGTGCGCGAGCCTAGGGCGTAGCTCACCGGGCGGGTGGGCAGCTTCACGATGTCCATGCCGAAGGAGCGCAGCGTCTCGATATCGCGGTAGACGGACTTGCGCTCCGCATCGATCCCGCGCTCGGCGAGGCCCTCGATGAGCTCCGGCGTAGTCAGCCCGTGGGCCTCGTCGGTTTGCTCGTAGAGCATTTGCATCAGGTACAAGAGCTTCAGCTTTTGACTCTCCGCGCCCACCGGGCACCGTCCTTTCCATTTGCGAGCGGCGGCTGCGGGCTGGTTTTGGCCGGTGTGCGACGGTCGCTCTGGCCATCTTCCCGTCCGTCCACGGGCTGCAAACCGCTTGTTGACAAAGGTCGCGACCGCTGATCCGAGCCGCGGGCGCTCCATAGAATACATGCTGTGCTCCATTGTAAATCCTTTGAGAAGCGAGGTGTTCCCGTGACTACAACAAACGCGAATTCCACCGCCCCCTTGGCGGGTATCAAGGTCATCGACTGGACCGAGGTTCAGTCGGGCCCCTCCTGCACCCAGCTACTTGCCTGGATGGGCGCCGAAGTCATTAAGATCGAGCGTCCTGGCGGCGACCCGACCCGTACCGAGCTGCTGGACATCGCCGATTCCTGGAGCGTGTACTACTTGCAGCTGAACTCCGGCAAGAAGTCGCTCACGCTGAACGTGAAGACGCCCGAGGGCAAGGAAGTGCTCACGAAGCTGCTGAAGGAGGCCGACCTGTTCATCGAGAACATCGGCCCGGGTGATGTGGAGAAGCTGGGCTTCGGTTGGGAACAGGTGCACGCCATCAACCCGCGCTGCATCATGGCGTCGCTGAAGGGCTTCGGCCAGAAAAGCCGTTTCTCTCACGTGAAGGCCTTCGAGCCCGTGGCCCAGTCGGCCGGCGGTGCCGCCTCCACGACCGGCTGGAACGAGGGCTCCTTCAACGTGCCCACCCAGTCTGCTGCGGCTTTGGGCGACTCCAACACCGGCATGCACCTGACCATCGGCGTGCTGTCGGCGCTGCTGCAGCGTGAGCGCACTGGCGAGGGCTGCTACGTGTACCAGTCCATGCAGAACGCCGTGCTGAACCTGTGTCGCATCAAGCTGCGCGACCAGATCATGTTGGACAACCTGGGTGCGCTGCCGCACTACGAGGTGTATCCCGATTGGAATTGGGGCCGTGCCATCCCGCGTGCCGAGAACACCGAGGGCGGTCAGGTCATCGGTTGGTGCTACAAGGCCAAGGGCTGGGAAACCGACCCGAACGCCTACGTGTACATCGTGGTGCAGAACTCCGAGAAGGCCTTCAAGGGCCTGTGCGAGGCCATTGGCAAGCCCGAGTTGGCCACCGATCCGAAGTTCACGCCGTGGAGCAACCGCCAGCTGCACAAGGACGAGCTGTATCCCATCATCGAGGAGTACACCAAGCAATACGACAAGTACGAGCTGACCGACAAGCTCGGCGCAGCCGGTGTGCCGGTGGGGCCGGTGCTCGATTGGTACGAGATCGAGAACGACCCAGACCTTCTGGCCGACGGCACTATCCCCGAGATCGATCAGGGCGGTGCCCGCGGCAAGTTCAAGACCATCGGCTTGCCCTTCACCATGTCTAACTTCACGCCCGATTACACCCGTGCGCCTGACCTGGGCGAGAACAACGCCGAGATTTTGGAGAGCTTGGGATATACCGCCGATCAGGTAAAGGAGTTCACCGAGAAGGGTGTGCTCGAGGCGCCCACCACGCCGAGCAATCCGGCGGTGAAGGTCATCACCTACGCGGAGTACCAGGCACAGCAGAAGGCGGCCAAGTAGCTTTTCCGTCCCACACAATGTGACATTTGTTGCCCGCGCCGAGCCCCTTTTGGGGCTCGGTGTTTGCATATTTGCCGCCATTCGCTCAGAGTTCATATATAACCGGATGATGTTTTCCAAGGCGCGTTAGCCTTGGGTTCATGAAAAATGTTTAGAGCAAAGTCGGCCGTCGTATTCGCGATATTCGCGTGTCCCAGGGCATACCCCAAGGGCAACTTGCCGACATGGCTCATATGACGAAATCCTATATGAGCGAGATTGAGGCGGGGAAGAAAAATCTTACGCTGCGCTCGACGGCGAAGATTGCCGACTGTCTCGGCGTAACGCTGGAGGAGCTTTTTCGCGGCGTGTAGCCGCTTCGCCGTCATCCAGGGGTTTGCGCATTGACGCGTTGGGGCATTCTTTAGGCTGATTCACCTGTAAGTAACATATATGATACTGGTTCCGTGGGCGCGGTCGCTACCCTTTTGCCCATGGGCGATACGAAACATATCATTGCGAGTCGCGTACGGACCTTGCGGGAAGAGCAGGGTTGGAGTCAGGCGGAGTTCGGTCAAATCGCCGGGCTGAGCCGGGTGCAGATTTGCCGTTTCGAAGCCGAAGAGGGCAATCTGACCCTGCGCAATCTGGATAAGATTCTCGACGGGCTCGGCCTGACCATCGAGAATCTTTTCGACGAGCACCCGAGAAACGGGAGAGACGACGCGCGGGAAATGCCCGAGCGATAGGACGGATGACGTCTTAACTTAAAGGCCGTCTTCGCAGAGGGATCCCTCGTCGAGATTCGCGAACGCGCACAATTCCTCATAAGCGGCGGAGACATTGCGCACATGCCGAGCGAAGGCGCGGCCGAACGAAGTGGCCTGAATGGAGCGTCCCTTGCGCTCGGTCAGCGGCTGCCCGCAGAGTTTTTCCGTTTCGCTCACGACCCTTGCAATGGCCTGGGGCGTGACATGAAGCAGCTCGCCTGCCTGGGCGTAACTCTCTAGCTCTACCGCATAGCGAATGTAGTTTAGCTGCTCGATGTTCATAGTCGCCTCAAAGTGTCATCGAAAAATGGTGATGAATGGATGATAAACATTGATTTGCAGAAAGGTGTTCCATATATGCTACTTTGGGCAAGAGCAGGCAAGGTAAATTTTCTCAGTGCTCTACTGGAGGAATTATGGGGCGATGATCAGTAGATATGTTGAGTTTATGAACAATCATCAATAAATCATTGTGAATCTGAGCCGTCTTGACGGCGAGAAATGGGGGACACTGTGGAGGAGCGTCTTTCATTCGGCAATTTCCGGTTTGGGCGAAAGCGGAGCAACGTGGAAAACGAGATAAGGTTCTTTCGGGTCGGGCGCGTTCCCATGATGGGCAATCCTGCCACCGGGCACCTGATCGGGCTGTCCGACGACGAGGTGGCTGTGGCCCGCGCCTTTGCCGCGGGCGAGGTGCCGCTTGACGCGGTGGCGGGCGTCCATGGGGCGCTGGCCGATCAGCTGCGGCAGGGCGCTTACGGAGCCCGGCGGCTGCCGTGGGTGCGCAGCGCCTACCTGCATGTGACCCACCGTTGCAATCTATGCTGCGAAGGATGCTATTCGTGGGAAGGGCATCGCAACCGCTTGCCCGATCCGACCGTGGGCGAGCTGAGGCGCGCTCTGCGCTTTCTCTCTCGCCAGGGGATCGACGAGCTGAACGTTTCCGGTGGCGAGCCCTTCCTGCGCGACGATCTGCCGGCGGTGCTGGAGGCGGCTGCCATCGAGTTCGGCATTCCGTCCATAAACGTATTGACGAACGGCACCGTGCTGGACCCTGTGCTTTTGCAGGCGTGCGCTCCCTTCGTTTCGATGCTGTCGGTCTCCTTCGACGGGGCCTCTGCCGATGATGCGGCATGGGTGCGGGGCGAGCAGCGCTTCGACGAGCTGGTCGCATTTGCGCGCGCGGCTCAGGATGCGGGCATGTCCGTTTGCATCACGCCCACGCTGCACCGCTGGAACATGGAGGACGTTCCGCGCTACATCGCCTTGGCGGATGCGCTCGGCGTGCAGGTGGGCTTCAGCTTGCTATCGCCTACGAGCACGGGGGAAGTGCGCCACGACCTGCTGCCGCGCGGGGATGATTTGCATCGGCTGGCCCGGCTGATGCTTGAGGCGGCCGAGGGCGGGGAAGAGGTGGCGGTGGAATCGCTGGCCTGCGGCCTGGCCTGTCGGGACAACTGCGGTGCAGGCATAACCTCGCTGAGCGTGGCGGCCGATGGGAGCGTGTACCCGTGCCACATGATGCACGATGCGCGCTTCTGCATGGGCAACGTGTTCACCGGCGACAGCCCGACGTGTGAGGAGCGGCTGGCAATGGCCGAGCGCGTCCATGCCTGGGATGCGGAGAGCGCATGTTCCGCCTGCGACTTTCGGTGGCTGTGCGGCGGCGGTTGCCGCGCCCGCACCTTGGGCGCCCAAACACGGGAAGATCCCTACTGCGAAACGCACCGTGCGTTTTTCAGCGGGGTTTTCGACCAGATAGAACGGCATCTAACAAAGGAGGATCATCATGCTGTTTCACACTAACCCGAACGTGAAGTCGATTTGCCACAAGATCGGAGTTGCTGGTATTTGCATTAGCCAAGGTTTTGCAAAGCTGCCCAAAAGGGAAGAGATGCTCACCGCCGCTTCGGAAAAAGCTGCAAACACCCGAGCATTTTCCAAGGTGCGGCTGGCTCAGATATAATACGCTTATAGCTAATTAGGGAAAGATCGAAAGGGCTGCGGTGGGAACGAACAGAGAGGCGCGGATGATAAACGCCTCGCTCAGTAAAGCAAATCGGGCTGGCAAGGTATTCTGCATCGTTTTCTCATGTGCAGCAGCTTTTTCGGCGCTGTTTGCCATTTTGTTTTTCGTGCTTCAGGTGGTTGTTGGGGAAAGCGTTTTTTCTGACCCGGCTCTTGCCGTAGGGGCTATCTACTCCCTCGTCGAGACAGCCGTTATGTTCGCTGTCTATGTGCTTTGTGCTCGTCTGGCCTATGATGTTTCGAGGGGAATGACACCTTTTTGCAAAGTGCAAGTTAAGAGGATTACGAGAGCGGGATGGCTTATGCTGGCCTTTACCCTCCTCGGTTTGGTTTGGGATCCCATAACCTCTCCCATTCTTGCGTCGTCGAGCTCACTTGCTGTGGGCTTCGAGGGCGGCCAGGATTCTATCGATTTTCATATTAACTTTGGCGCACTGGTGGCAACGGGGGCCTTCTTCCTGTTCTCGTATATCTTGAACTACGGCAAGACGCTGCAGGAGCTTGCGGATGAGACGGCGTAGGGTGGTTGTGTCATGGGCGTGATCGTTAACCTGGATGTCATGCTGGCCCGCCGCAAGATGGCCTCGAACGATCTGGCTGAGCGCATCGGATTGTCGCAGAACAACCTGTCGCGCATCAAGACGGGAAAGATCAAGGCCATCCGTTTTTCCACGCTGGGCGCTCTGTGCCGCGAGCTCGATTGCAAGCCGGGCGACCTCTTGGATTACATCTACGACGAAACCGACGAGCTCGACGACTTCGAGCCGGAAGAGTAGCACGCCCTGCCAGCTCCTTTCGAAGAGCCTCCGCAAAAGACGAACCGCCTCCCTTCTTTCATGTCAAAGAAATGGGAGGCGGTTCGTTGTCATAGTTGGGAGGCTTTTCACGTTATGGCACGAACTCTGGTCTCGCGCTGAATGGCCAGCTAACCGTAAGGCAACAGAAGAGCGATGCGGCTTCTTTCCCCTGGTCACGTCGGAGTATATTGGAGTGGCCAGTCAATGTTAAACGTTGATTGAGAGTTTTGCACAAGTACGAATAAAAAGGCAGTAATGGTGCGAGACCCTGATTGTTCGGGATGCTATCCCATGATCAACCTCAAGCAAAGCTAACGCCGGCGGCCTCATCGTCGCGTCCAGGACGTTAGGGAAAACCGTTAGGAGGAACATATGCACCAAGCGAACTCGCACATGGACCTCTTCAAGGCCGATTTCATGTACGTGGGCCCCGAGCGCATTCCCGTGGGCTTCATCGTCCCCCAATCCGACGACGATACCGAGAAGGACGCGCTCTCGTTCTCCTTCGACGACAAGGAGATGGCCGACCTCACGGTTGGGTTCTCCGTCCCGAAGAGCTGGCTGGATGCCAAAGACCGCGAGGGGAAGAATTACCTGGCCTACGGTCGCGTCGAAGGGGACTACCATAAGGACACCGAGGGCCTTGTTGTTCCGACTGTCCGCTACACCTGGCTCGACATTGCCGTCGCCTAAGGAAAACGGCGGCGAAGAAACGGAAGGCGCCTGTGCCGGTGGCTGCATCGGCGGGAGCGCCTCCCTCGTCTAGAGCCCCGCCTTCGGGGAACCGTCGGCGGGGCTCTGGTGTGTCGGAGCTGTATTTCGATGTGGCAGGCGCGCTTGCTCGAAGGCCCTTGTCGCTCTCGAAGGCCCTTGTCGCTCGCGGCCGATCGCGCCTGCAAGGGCTCCTCTGTCGGGAGATCGCCGGCTGTGCTCAGTTGCTCTCGGGCTCGTACACCTTTACTTCGCGTTCCAGCTCGGTGTACTCGCGGGCGAGGTCTTTGGAAAGCTCGCTGTGCAGCGTGCGGGCGCGGGCTGGGTCGCGGGCCAGCAGCGACGCGAAGCGGTCCTGCTTGGCGAGGAAGTCGTCAAGCCCATCATCGGGAGCCTGGTAGTCCACGGCAAGCGGGTCTTTGCCCGCGGCGGCCAGCATGGGGTTGAAGCGGAAAAGCGGCCAGTAGCCGGCGTGCACGCCCTCGCGGGCCACGCGCAAGTTTGTGCTCATGCCGCCCTTGATGCCCCAGCTGATGCACGGGCACAGCGCGATGACGATGGAGGGCCCGTCGTAGGCCTCGGCCTCGCGCAGGGCGCGGATGGTCTGCTCCATGTCGGCACCGAGGCACACCTGGGCCACGTACACGTAGTCGTACTGCATCATCATGCGGCCCAGATCCTTGCGCGGCGTTGGCTTGCCGTCTAAGGTGAAGCCGGACACGCTGCCCAGCTCCGTGGCCTTCGACATCTCGCCGCCGGTGTTGGAGTAGCCCTCGGTGTCCAGCACGAGCACGTTGATGTTCTCGCCCGAGGCCAGCACCTCATCCAGACCGCCGAAGCCGATGTCGTAGGCCCAGCCGTCGCCGCCCACGGCCCACACGCTCTTCTTCCCGAACATCTCGCCGTAGTCGAGGATCTCGTCGGCCAACGCGCGGGCAGGGTCGCTCTCGGCAAGGCGCTCCCGCTCGGCTTGCAGCGCCCGCTGGGCCGCCTGGCCCAGGTCATAGGCGGCGTCGGCGTCGTCAGCCGCGGCCAGCCAGTCGCGCAGAAGCGCCGTCGTGGTGGGGGAGAAGGCCGGCGTGCCACCTGTCGGCGTGCCGGCGCCCGACGCGCTCGGGGCTGTCTGTGCGGGCGCACCTCCGGCAATGCCTTGCTGCGCGTCCTCGCCGACGGGGTCGACGAACGTCGTCGCAGACGGGATCTCCTCTCCCACGGCCCGCTTCACGAGGTCGGTAAGATGGCGCCGGCGCACCTTCACGGCCTTGGCGATGCCGTAGCCGAATTCCCCGTTGTCCTCGAACAGCGAGTTTCCCCAGGCCGGACCGTGACCGTTCGGCTTCACCGTGTAGGGCATCGAGGGCATGTAGGCGCCCCAGATAGAGGAGCAGCCCGTGGCGTTCGCGATGATGAGGCGGTCGCCGAACAGCTGGGTGAGCAGCTTCACGTAGGGGGTCTCTCCGCAGCCGCCGCAGCAGCCGGAGAACTCCAGCAGCGGTTTCTGCAGCTGGGTGCCGGGAACGGAATCGGTGGGCACGCGGTCGTCCTTCAGCGCGATGTTGGCCTGGGCGAAGGCGAGGTTTTCCTTTTGGGTGGCAAGTTGGCTGGCCAGCGGCTGCATGGTGAGCGCCTTGCCCGGGGCCGGGCAGTTGTCGGCGCAGCTGCCGCAGCCCACGCAGTCTTCCGGGTACACCTGAATGCGGAAGGCCATGCCGGCCAGTTGCGGAAGCCGCGCGGGCTTGGTGGCGAAGGCGGTCGGCGCGCCGGCGAGCTCGTCGGCTGTGGCCACGTAGGGGCGGATGGCGGCGTGGGGGCACACGAGCGAGCATTCGTAGCACTCCACGCACTTGGTGGCGTCCCAGGCGGGAATCTCGTAGGCCACGCAGCGCTTCTCGCAGGCAGCCGACCCGGGCGGCACGATGCCGTCGGGGGCCAGGGCGCTCACGGGCAGCTCATCACCGCGCAGCTCGTCCAAGGGGCGGAAGACGTTCTTGATGAAGGCATCCTCCCCGGGCACTGACCCTAGGCGCACGGCCGGGGCGGTCCCGGTACCGGCGGCGTAGTCGCTCGGCGCGGCACCATCGTCGCGGGCGTGCTCCCAGCTTTTCGGGTAGCCGATTCTCACGAGGGCATCCGCGGCCTTATCGATGGCCTGCTGGTCGCGGGCCACCACGTCGGCTCCCTTCGAGGCGTACACGGTAGCCACGTTCTCCTTTAGCAGCTGCACCGCCTCATCGAAGTCCATCACGCGGGTCAGGCGGAAGAACACCGTCTGCATGATCATGTTGATGCGCGGCCCCAGCCCCTCATCGGCGGCCAGCTTGGCGGCGTCGATGACGTAGAAGTCGGCGTGCTTGGCGGCGATGGCGCGCCGCAGCTTCGCGGGGAGCGCCGCGTCCAGCTCGTGCACGGAGGCCCAGGGTGCGTTCAGCACGAAGGTGCCCCCGTCGCGCAGGCGATCGAGCATATCGTAGCCGCGCTTCACGTAGATGTCCTTGTGGCAGGCCAGGTAATCGGCGCTCGTGATAAGCCAGGGTTCGTGCACGGGCGCCTCGCCGAAGCGCATATAGGAGATGGTGAGGCCGCCCGATTTCTTCGAGTCGAACCAGGAGTACTCCTGCACGAACTTGCCCGCGGCATCGCTCACGATGCGGGCCGCCACTTTGTTGGCGCTCACGGTGCCGTCGGAGCCGAAGCCGTAGAAGACGGCCTGGGTGAGCGGCTGGGAGGGCGCGGGCTCCCAGGCGGGCACGGGCAGCGACAGGTGGGTCACGTCGTCGTTGATGCCCACGGTGAAGCGCGTCTTCGGCTCGGGTGCGGCCATGGTGTCGAAGACCGCTTTGGCTTGAGCCGGCGTGAACTCCTTGGAGGAGAGTCCGTAGCGACCCCCGATGACGCGCACGTTCGGGCGCACGGCGGCCACGGCGGCCTGCACGTCCAGGAAGAGCGGCTCGCCCAGGCTGCCCGGCTCCTTCGTGCGGTCCAGTGCGCACACGACGCGTGCGGTGGCCGGCAGGGCCGCCAGCAGGTGCTCGGCTGAGAAGGGGCGGTACAGGCGCACCTTCACGAGGCCCACCTTCTCGCCGGCGTCCACGAGGGCGCGCACGGTGGCCTCCACGGTCTCGCAGCTGGAGGCCATGGTGACGATGACGCGCTCGGCATCGGCGGCGCCCACGTAGTCGAACAGGTGATACTGCCGCCCGCACACGCCTGCCAGCGCGTCCATGGTCTTCTGCACGATGCCCGGCAGCGCGTCGTAGGCGGCGTTGGGGGCCTCGCGGTTCTGGAAGTAGATGTCGGGGTTCTGAGCGGTGCCGCGGATGGCGGGGTGCTCCGGGTCCATGGCGCGGTGGCGGAAGGCGCTCACGGCCTGCCAGTTCACGAGCGGCCGCATGGTTTCGGGGTTTATCACGTCGATGGTCTGCACCTCGTCAGAGGTGCGGAAGCCGTCGAAGAAGTGCACGAAGGGCAGGCTCCCCTCGATGGCCGACAGGTGCGCCACCCAGGAGAGATCCTGGCATTCCTGCACCGAGGCCGAGCCCAGCATGGCCACGCCCGTGGCGCGCACGGCCATGAGGTCCTGGTGATCGCCGAAGATAGACAGCGCGTGGGCCGCCAACGAGCGCGTGGTGATGTGGAACACGCCGGGCAGCATCTCGCCGGATATCTTGTACATGTTGGGGATCATGAGCATGAGACCCTGGCTCGCCGTCATGGTAGTGGCGAGCGCCCCGCCGGCCAAACAGCCGTGCAGCGTGCCGGCCACGCCCTTTTCCGACTGCATCTCCTTCACCACTACCGGGTGCTCGAAGAAGTTCTCGCGGCCCGCAGCCGCCCACGATTCCACCTTCTCGGCCATGTGCGAGGCCGGCGTGATGGGGAAGATAGCCGCCACGTCCGACAACGCATAGGCCGCACTCGCCGCCGCCTCCATACCCGTGACCGCTCTGCGCTGCGTGCTCATGGGAGCTCCTCTCGCTCTGTTGCAATCTCAATAGATCCCTGGCAAGGCCCAGTGTGTTCCAAAATGGAACACACTGGGCCAAGACGACAATCCGATTGAGAGCCAGTGTAGACTGGAGTAGACGTCCTGCGGCGTTGCCCTTTCATCCGTAGGCCAGCTGCGAGATAACTGTTGAAGATTTCTCATCGGGTTCAGGAGAGGGGGTATCGCAATGCCAAAAGAAGGCGGGCGTTTCGCTGACTCGATACAGGTGCAGAATTCCACCCGGTCAAATCGGCCCCTTTTCTGCATCAATGCGAGTTGGGGCTCGATATGAGCAGGTTTCTCGTGTCAGATTGCAGAAAATGTGGTCATATGACCAAGCTTTATGCAGCGGATCCGGTCAAATCGGCTTCGATTCTGCATCGATGCAAATTCGGGCCCGATGTGACCAGGAAATACTAGAGAGAAGTACCGGGGGATGCCAAGCAGGGGCATCTTTTCGGGGAGGTCTCTGAAGGAAGAAAACAGGACGCCTTACCGGGTAAAGCGTCCTGTTTTCAGGTGGATCTGGTTGTCGGGGTGGCCCTTATGCGCCGAAGAGGTGCTCGATCATGGGGGTTACGACGATCCAGAGGGGCATGGTGGCGGCGAAGGCCAAGGTGGACACGGCCACGGTGGACGCGCCCTCGCGGACGTAGATGTTGTAGCGGCTGGAGATGATGATGCCGGAGAACGCCGGGGGCAGGGCGATGGCCAGCACGAGCATCTGCAGCATCACGCCGTGGATACCGCACACCAGGCCCAGCGCCAGGCCGATGGCCGGGGTGAGCAGGTTGCGGTAGAACACGTTCCAGATGGTCTCCTTGCCCAGGCTGAACTTCACGGTGGACAGCGCGATGCCGGCGGCGAACACGGCCAAGCCGGAGTTGGCCTTGGCGATGAGGCTGAAGCAGGGGTCCAGCTCGGCGGGGAACTTGATGCCGACGAGCACCATGACCACGGCCAGGATAGGCACCCACACCACCGGCTGCTTCAGCGACTTGATGACGGCGTCCAGGTTGGAGTTGTGGGCCTTCTTGGCCGGTGCGGGCGCGGCGGACGTGCCCTTGCCCGCAACGGCGGCCGTGCCCGTGGCGGCGAGTTTCGTCTTGCCCGCGGCCTCGGCGTTCAAGCCCTTGTTCACCAGGTAGAAGCCGATGGGAATGGTAATGGCGTTCACGATGATAGCCACGATGGCCACCACGAGGCCCGTCTGAGTGCCGGTGCCGAACACCGGGTCAAGCACGGCGAAGCCCAGAAAGCCGATGGTGGGCGATCCGGCGATAAGGGCGCAGACGCCGGCCTCGGCGATGTTGTGCTTGAACATCTTCCAGCACAAAAAGAAGCTGAGCATGAACATGCCGATGACCACGACCAGGCTCACGAGGGTGAGGGGAAGGTCGCTGAACAGCATCTCGCGGGTGGCCTTGGTGATGGAGAGGAACAGGGCCGCCGGCAGGGCGATGTCCAGCACGACCTTGTTCAGGCCCTGCATCTGGTCGTTATCGAACTTGTGCAATTTGCCGCCGAGGTAGCCGAGGATCATGATGGCGAAGATCGGCAGGATGTCGGCGATGATGATGTTACCGATGTCTCCCATTTTGGGCCTTCTTTCTCGGTTGATGTTATCTTGGGACTCTGCGCCGGTCGGGGCCGTGGGGCACCTCGATTCGCTCTGCAGTCCTCGCTTTGGAGAACAGGACGTTTAGTCCTGTTCTCGTCGCTGCGGAACTCGCTCGGTCGAGGCGCCCCGCGGCCCCTCTACACTCGGTCATTGTCGAGGGCGCATTCGACATGGCTCGTGGGGAATGGGAGACATGTCAGCCGCAGTTGATGCCTTCCTTAATCGACGAGTTTGCCGTTCTCGCGGTGCTCGGCGAGGTCTTCTTGCTCGTTGCCGACGAGGGGGCCGGTGACGGGCTGCGGGTTCAAGTAGGTGATGTGGCCCGACTCCTTGCCGGCGTGGATGGACAGCTCGCAGCACACCATGGTGGGCTTGCCGCTGGCCACACCCTCGGCCACGTACTTCTCCGCCTCGGCCGGGGTGGTGGCGTAGTAGCCGGTGCCTCCGAAGGCCTCCATGAGCTTCTCGTAGTGGGCGCAGGCCGACAGCGTCAGCGGCGAGGGGTCGCCGTCGGTGCCGAGGTTCTTGAAGTCGCCGCGGTAGATGCCGCCGTTGTTCAGCACCACCACCGTCACGGGCAGGTTGTAGCGGCAGATGGTCTCCACCTCCATGCCGTCGAAGCCGAAGGCCGAGTCGCCGTGGATGGAGATGACGGGCTTGCCCGTGGTCGCGGCCGCGCCGATGGCGTAAGGCAGGCCCACGCCCATCACGCCCCAGGTGCCGCAGTCCAGGCGGTGGCGGGGCAGGTACATGTCGATGATGTCGCGGCAGTCGTCCAGCGCATTGGCGCCCTCGTTGGCGATGTACACGTCGTGGTTGGCGTCGGTGACCTTCTTGATGGCGCCGAGCGCGTTGTAGTGGGTCATGGGCACGGTGTCGGCTGCCTCCGCCCCGCTGAAGCGGGCGTTGTTCTTGGCCGAGTCGGCCTGGATGGCCTCAAGCCACGCGGGATCGGCCTTGTAGGGATGCGCGGCCAGGTAGTCGTTGAACAGCCTCACGGTGGACTTGAGGTCGCCCACCACGGGAGCCGCGATGTAGCGGGAGTTGTCGATCTCGGTGGGGTCGATGTCCACCTGGATGAACTTCACGTTCTCGTTCCAGTGCTTGCCCTTGCCGAAGTTGAGCATCCAGTTCAGGCGCGCGCCGAGCAGCACCACCACGTCGGCCTCGCGCATGGTCATGCCGCGGGCGCTGGCGGCGTTCTGCGGGTGGTCGTCGGGAAGGACGCCCTTGGCCATGGACATGGCCAGGTACGGTGCGCCGGTGGATTCCACGAACTGGCGCACCTCGTCCTCGCACTGGGCGTAGGCTGCGCCCTTGCCGATGTAGATGAGGGGTTTCTTCGCGCTGGCCAGAAGCTCCATGGCGCTCTCGATCACCGACGGGGCCGGAATCTGGGCCGGAGCGGGGTCGTTTACCTCGTACAGGAGGCTTTCGGCCACGTCCTGGGCGATGGTCTGGCCGAGCGTGTCGCCCGGCAGGTCGATGTACACGCCGCCGGGGCGTCCCGAGCAGGCCGCGCGGATGGCGCGAGCCACCACGAGCGGGATGTCCTCGATCTTATCCACACGGTAGGCGGCCTTCGAGAAGGGCTTGGCAAAGTTCAGCTGGTCCATGCCCTCGTAGTCGCCCTCGCCCATGTCGATGAGCTCGCGGGACGACGAGCCGGACAGCATGATGACCGGCCAGCCGTTCTCGGTGGCCTCCTTCAGCGGGATGAGGCCGTTCATGAAGCCGGGGGCCGATACCGTCAGGTACACGCCGGGCTTGCCGGTGATGAAGCCCTCGGCCGCGGCGGCGTTGCCGGCGTCGGACTCGTGGCGCAGGCCGATGTAGCGGATGCCCTTCGCCTGGGCGATGCGCGCCACGTCGGTCACAGGGATGCCGATGACGCCGTACATTCTGTCGAGGTGGTTCTTCAGCAGCGACTGGACGAGAACGTGGAACCCGTCGGTGAGGTTGGCGTTCTCGGCGGTCGTTGCGGTCGGTGCAGTGGACATAGGTGCCTCCTGATCTCGGGTACGGGCAGAGAGAAGCGGTGCTTCAGCAAGAGAATATAGCCCGCGGTAGGCGGTGTTCCGACTGTCTGGGAGGCGCTGTAGGCGGGAAGTTGCCGAACTGCATTGCAAAGGCTACTTGGCCCGAGACCATGCCGGGTTCGCCGGGGACTATAATCTGATATGAGCCAGGAAGGCGCACATAATATATCGAAGGTGATGGTTATGAATCGCGAGTTCGAGATCGTCAAGGCGAGCATCTATGGCATCGTGGGCAATCTGCTGCTCGTGGCCTTCAAGATGGCCGTGGGCTTCGCGTCCCACTCCATCGCCATCATCTTGGACGGCGTAAACAACGCCACCGATGCCCTCTCGTCCATCATCACCATTGTGGGCACGAAGCTGGCCGGGCGCCGCCCCGACCGCCGTCACCCCTTCGGCTACGGGCGTGTGGAGTATCTCACGAGCGTGGTCATCGCCGTCATCATCCTGGTGGCCGGCCTCATCTCGCTGCGCGAGTCGGTGGTGAAGATCATCCATCCCGGCACGCCGAGCTACTCGGTCCTTACCATCACGGTCATCGTGGTGGCCATTCTGGCGAAGATATTCATCGGCATCATGTTCAAGCGTTTCGGCGACAAGACCGACTGCGAGGCGCTCATTGCCTCGGGGGTGGATTCCAACTACGACGCCGTGTTGTCGGCGGGCACGCTGGTGGTGGCCGCTGCCCAGAACTTCTGGGGGCTCAACATCGACGGCGCGGTGGGCCTTATTATCTCGCTGGTGGTATGCAAGGCCGGCGTGGAGGTGCTGCGCGACGCGCTGGCGCCCATCATCGGGCTTCCCGAGGATAAGAAGCTCGTGGAAGCCATCGAGGCCTATGCGAACGGGTTTCCCGAAGTGCGCGGCACGTACGACGTGGTGCTCGATAACTTCGGGCCCAATGAGGTGATCGGCTCGCTGCACATCGAGGTGGACGACGACATGAACGCCCGCGAGATTCACGCTCTGACGCGCAAGATATCCGAGGGGCTGGCCGAGAAGTTCCGCATCATGGCCACGGTGGGCGTGTACGCCGCCAACACGACGGGCGCGTTCGCCCCGATGCGCGCCGATTTGGAGGCGCTGGCGAAGGAGGATCCGAAGATCTTGCAAGTGCACGGCTTCTACGTGGACGACCAGACCAAGACGGTGTACTTCGACATGATGATCGACTTCCACGCCGACGACGACGCTATCCGTACCCAGGTAACCGACGCTATGAAACGCAAGTACCCCGCCTACACCTACAACGTGGTGGTGGACACCGACTACGAGGACTAGAGCCGCCGCCGAAAAGAAGCCGGCCCGCGTTTCGCTGCGGGCCGGCTTCCTGGAATGATGCGGGTGAAAGGAGAGGCTACTTCTGCTCGTCCTCGGCCGAGGTCTCCTCGATGATGGTCACGCCGGCCTGGGCGTCCTCGATATAGTTGTCGGGAAGTACCACGGCGGGCTCGGCGGCGGCAACCTCGGTTGCGGTCACGGCCTCGGCGGCCACATCGGCGGCGGGGGTGACAGGAGCCGGATCGGAGACGAGAGTCTCTTCGATAGCCGCCACCTCGGCGGCAGGCGCGGTAGCGGGGGTGGCGGGCACGCCCGTGCCGGCGACGGCCTCGGCAGCTACGGCAGCAGCGACGGGCACGGCGGCAGCAGCAGCGACGGGCTGCTGGGGGGCGACGGGGGCCTGGGGCTGCACCGGCGCGCCGTAGGGCTGGGCGCCATAGGGCGTACCGTAGGCCAGGGCCTGCTTGTCCTTGTTGGCGAACACGGCCACGACGATGCACAGCACCAGGGTGACAAGACCGCCCGTGAAGAAGCTGGCCACTGCACCTACGATGTTCCAGACCATAACGCCCTTCAGCTTCTCGGGCCTATTGGAGCCGCGCACGCCCATAATGCCGGCGACGAGCACGAAGATGAAGCAGATAACGCCCAGGAACACGAAGATGCCCAGAAAGCCCAGGATGCCAGCCACATCTCCCGTCGTGACCACGACTCCATCGTCGGTGTAGACGTAGTCGTAGCCGGAGCCGGTGACGGCGTAGCCGCCAACGCCGAGACCGGCGCAGGCGATAAGGCAGCCGAAAATGCCGAGTGCGGCCAGGACGATGTTTGCGATGCTCATGCCCTTGATGGCCTTGGCATGGGTGGTGTTCATAATGCCTCTCCTTAGTCGGAAACGATTCTCAACGGTGACAGTATAGCCGTTAAAAGGTGAGGGGCAAGATCACCGATCGGCTGTAGACGGTTTGTTGATAAGAGGGTCTGATTGCCCAGCGCGGAGAGCCCGGCGACGGAGGCCTGCCCGGACGGGCGAGGGTTGCGGATGCCGTCCTCGGCGGGGGTTGCCGCTCATCGTGGTGAAACCGTTCGGAAACAATGGAGGGCGCGGGCGGCTGATACACTGACGCGAGTTTACCTCGAATCAGAAAAACGGCTGGACGGGGAGCGCCTAAGCCGTTTCGCGGGGCAGACGCCGAGAAGATCAAGAAGGGAAAGAGTGCCTATGAACCGACTCTCCATTGAGGCGCGGGCGGTGCACGATCGGCCGCTGCAAGCGTTTCTGGACCGCTTCGGCCGCCGCCTCGCGGCAACCCCGCCGGGTACGTGCCCGGTGGCGGTGACGACGACGCTGCTGGAATGCGCTGCCTCGCAGACCTGCGGCAAGTGCGTGCCGTGCCGCGACGGGCTTCCCCAGGCGGCCGTCTTGGCGCGCCGCGTGTTGGACTGCCGCGCCACCGACGAGGACCTGGCGCGCCTGCATGCTCTGGCCGAGCTGGCCTGCGAGGGCTCGGACTGCGCCATCGGCTGGGAAGCCGGCGAGGCGCTGCTCGCGGCCCTTTCCGCGTTCTCCGACGAGTTCGCCTCCCATGTGGAGCGCCACCGCTGCGCGGCGGGCGTGGGCCAGTCGGTGCCCTGCGAGACCGACTGCCCGGCCCATGTGAACGTGCCGGGGTATGTGGCCCTGGCCGGTGCCGGCGACTGCGCGGGGGCGGTGGCCCTCATCCGCAGGGACAACCCGTTCCCCACCGCCTGCGCCTTCGTGTGCGAGCACCCCTGCGAGACGCGCTGCCGCCGCACCCTGGTGGACGCCCCGCTGAACATTCGCGGCATCAAGCGCTATGCGGTGGACCACGCGCCGGCCGACAAGGTGGCCGTGCCCACGGCGCTGCCCGCGAGCGGCCGGCGCATCGCCGTGGTGGGCGCGGGCCCCTCGGGGCTTACCTGCGCCTACTACGCGGCGCTCATGGGGCACGAGGTGCACGTGTACGAGTGCCGTTCCCAACTCGGCGGCATGATGCGCTTCGGCATTCCCGCCTACCGTTTCCCGCGCGAGCGTTTGGACGAGGACATCGCGGCCATCCTGTCGGCCGGCGACATCACCGTGCACGCGGGCGAGGCTGTGGACGCGGCGGCCCTGGAGCGGCTCGCCGCCGAGTTCGACGCCCTGTACGTGGCCGCCGGGGCCCACGGCGCGAAGGCGCTGGGCCTTGAGGGGGAGGACGCGGCGGGCGTGCTCTCGGCCGTGGAGCTGCTCGGCGCCATCGGCGAGGGGGACGCCCCCGACTTCAGCGGCAAGCGCGTGGTGGTGGTCGGCGGCGGCAACGTGGCCATGGACTGCGCCCGCACGGCCGTGCGCTGCGGTGGCGAGGTGACGGTGGTCTACCGCCGCCGCCTGGAGGACATGACGGCCCTGCCCGCCGAGGTAGAGGCCGCCATTGCCGAGGGCGTGGAAATGCTGACGCTCGAGGCTCCGGTGCGCCTCGAGGTGAACGCCGAGGGTGCCGTATGCGCGCTCGTGACCCAGCCGCAGATGGTGGGTCCGGTGCGCGGCGGCCGGCCTGCGCCGGTGCCGGCGTCCAAGTCCGAGCGCGTCATCGGCGCCGATGTGGTGCTCGTGGCCGTGGGCCAGGGCATCGTGAGCGACCCCTTCGAGGCCTTCGGCATGACCGCCGCACGCGGGCGCCTGGCGGCCGATAGCTTCCTTGCAGCCGAGGGCTTCTCCAACGTGTTCGCCGGCGGCGACTGCCAGACCGGCCCGGCCACCGTCATCCGCGCCATCGCAGCGGGGAAGGTGGCAGCCCGTAATATCGACGCCTACCTGGGCTACCACCACACCCTCGACTGCGGGGTCGAGGTGCCGGCCGCGGAGCCGAACGACCGGGTTCCCACCGGGCGCGTGGCCCTGGCCGAGCGCCCGGCCCGCGAGCGGGCGCGCGACTTCGACGGGTGCGAGGAGAGCATGACATACGAGGAGGCCGTGCAGGAGTGCGGCCGCTGCCTGCGCTGCGACGCGTTCGGGTGCGGCAGTATGGAAGGGGGCCGGGTCCAGTATGCCTAACATCATCATCGACGGCCGCGAGGTGGCGGCTGAGCAGGGGACGACCCTGGTGGAGGCCGCCCGCGCGGCGGGCATCTTCGTGCCCACCCTGTGCTACCTGAAGGACGTGAGCGCCGTCGGCTCGTGCCGGGTGTGCGTGGTGGAGGTGGATGGCGAGCCCGACCTGGTGCCCGCCTGCAAGACGCCCGTGCGCGAGGGCATGGTCGTGCGCACCGACACCCCGCGGGTGGATGCCGCCCGGCGTCTCGCGCTCGACCTCGTCATCTCCAACCACGGCCTGAACTCCACGAACTTCTGCTTCAGCTGCCTGAAGAACGGCGACTGCGAGCTGCAGGACCTCTGCCGCGCGCTGGGGGTGGAAGCCCCGAGCTTCCCCGCGCCCGAGAAGAACGCGCCGGTTTTGGACGACAACCCATTCCTGCGCTTCAACGCGCGGCTGTGCATCGGCTGCCAACGCTGTGTGGGCGCCTGCAACAACCAGGCCCGCAACCACACGCTCACCGCGGCCAAGCGCGGCCTGCGCACGGCCATCGACGCGCCCTTCGGCCCCGACTGGCGCGCCACCGACTGCGAGAGCTGCGGCTGCTGCGCGGCGGCCTGCCCCACGGGCGCCATCGTGGAGAAGCGCCGCGCCGACTACCGCTCCTGGGAGGTGGGCTACGTGCGCACCACCTGCCCCCACTGCGCCACGGGCTGCCAGTACGACCTGGTGGTGAAGGACGGGCGCATCGTGGACACCCGCGCCGCCGACGGTCCGTCCAACCGCGGCCGTCTGTGCGTGAAGGGCCGCTCGGGCAGCTTCGACTTCGTGCAGTCGTCCGACCGCCTGACCACGCCTCTGGTGCGCAACCGCGCCACCGGCGAGCTTGAGCCGGCTTCGTGGGAGGCGGCTCTCGATTACGTGGCCGAGAACTTCAAGCGCATCATCGGCGAGACGGGCCCCGACTCGGTGGCCGCCTTCGCCTGCTCGCGCTCGGCCAACGAGGACATCTATATGCTGCAGAAGATGGCACGGGCCGCCTTCGGCACCAACAACGTGGACAACTGCGCCCGCGTGTGCCATGCGCCCACGGTGGCGGGCCTGGCCATCACGCTCGGCTCCGGCGCCATGACCAACACCATCGCCGACATCACCGACACCCCCGACGTCATCATGATGGTGGGCTCCAACATCGAGGAGGCCCACCCGGTCATCGGCATGCAGGTGCGCGCGGCGGTGGAGCGCGGCAGCAAGCTCATCGTGGTGGACCCCCGCGACATCCGCATTGCCTCCCGCGCCGACATTCACCTGAAGCTGCGCCCCGGCACCAACGTGGCCTTCGCCAACGGCTTCGCCCGGGCGCTCATCCACGCCGGCCTGGCCGACAAGGCGTTCATTGAGGAGCGCACTGAGGGCTTCGCCGCCTTCGCCGCCATGGTGGAGAGCTACACGTCCGAGCGCGTGGCCGAGATCTGCCACATCGATGCCGACGACTTGGTGGCGGCCGCCGAGCTGTACGGCCGGGCCGACCGCGCGCCCATCATCTACTGTTTGGGCGTGACCGAGCACTCCACGGGCACCGAGGGCGTCATGTCGCTTTCCAACATTGCCATGTGCGCCGGCAAGCTGGGCCGCCCCGGCTGCGGCGTGAACCCCATCCGTGGCCAGAACAACGTGCAGGGCGCCTGCGACATGGGTGCCACCCCGGCCGATTTCCCCGGCTACCAGAAGGTGGCCAACGCGGAGGTGCGCGCGAAGTTCGAGAACGCCTGGGGCGTGAGCCTGCCCGAGGCGCCCGGTCTTATGGCCACCGAATGCTTCGGGGCCATGAAGGACGGCCGTATCCGGGGCCTGTTCATCTTCGGCGAGGACCCGGTGCGCACCGATGCCGACACGAACCACGTGCTGTCGGCTTTGCGCTCGCTCGACTTCCTCGTAGTGGACGATTTGTTCCTCACCGAGACGGCTGAGCTAGCCGATGTGGTGCTGCCCGGGCGCAGCTACGCCGAGAAGGAGGGCACCTTCACCAACACCGAGCGCCGTGTGCAGCGCATTCGCCCGGCGGTGGAGATCGAGGGCACCCGCCCCGACACGTGGATCTTCACCGAGATCATGAACCGCATGGGCTATGCCCAGCCGCATCTTTCGGCCGCCGAGATCATGGACGAGGTGGCGAGCCTCACTCCCAGCTACGGCGGCATCAGCCATGAGCGGCTCGATGGCGCTGAAGTGGCCGGACGCGGGCTGCAGTGGCCCTGTCCCACGCCGGATGCGCCGGGCACGCCCATCATGCACGTGGGCGGCTTTACGCGGGGCCGCGGCACGTTCTCGGATGCCGAGTACCGTGCCTCCGACGAGCTGCCCTGCGAGGAGTTTCCCCTGGTGCTCATGACCGGGCGCGTGCTGCATCACTACAACGCCTGCGCCATGACGAGCCGCACCGAGGGGCTCAACGCCATCGGCGACAGCTCGTTTATCGAGCTGAACGACGCCGATGCTGCTGCTCTCGGGGTGGCCGATGGCGATGCGGTGCGCGTGGCGAGCCGCCGCGGCGAGATCGTCACCACGGCGCGCGTGTCGGCGAAGACCTCGCCCGGCGAGACGTGGATGCCCTTCCACTTCCAGGACGGCAACGCCAACTGGCTCACCAACGCGGCTTTGGACGACGTGTGCAAGGTTCCCGAGTACAAGGTGTGCGCCGTGGCCGTGAGCCGCGTCTAGCGAGCCTGCGAAGCTGACAAACCACCTCATCAAAGGCGGTTTGGGGCTCTGAACGTGGACAATTTATGGGGATGGGCCCCGCGGCCCCTGGAACCAAACGTTCCGGGGGCCGTTTTCGTTACCGATATGTGAAAATGCAAGGCGAAACGACACAGGCATCAAGAGCGCATATGAGGAGATCGGCGGCTATGGAACTAACGCGAAGGAGCTTTCTGGCTGCGGCCGGCGCGGTAGCGGCGGGAGCGGCTTGCGTCTCGGGCGTCGCGCCGGCGTGGGCCGATGAGGAGGCGTCCGAGGCCCAGGAGGAGCTGGCGTGGAAGACGGTCGTCTGCGAGGGCTGCCCCGGTGGCTGCGGCCTGCGCCTCGGCCTGCGCGAGGGGTCCATCGCGGCGGTGGAGGGCGATGTCGACCATCCGCTTTCCGAGGGCAAGGCGTGCCTGCGGGCCCAGGCGCTGACCGAGCTGCAGCAAACCGGGGGCGATGGACTCGGCGAGGCGATCGCCAATCCCCGCCGTCTGACGAGGCCCCGGGTACGCCGCGCCGGATCGGATCAGTGGGAGGATATTCCCTGGGATAATGCCCTGGCTGAGATCGCCGGCTTGGTGAAGCAGACGCGTGACGAGACCTTCGTGAAGAAGGAGGGGAAGGTGCCGGTTATGCGCACCGAGGCCATTGCCAGCTTCGGCGGCGCGCATCTGCCGGTCGAGGAGCAGTACCTTATTGCCAAGGCCCTGCGCGGCTGGGGCGTGGTGCATCTCGACAGCGAGATCGCCTTCGGTCGGCGCGTTTTCACCGAGGGCGTGCGGGCCACCTGCGGCATCGATGTGCCCGACGGATCGTGGGCCGCCATCGCCCAGGCCGACGTCGTGCTCACCGTAGGCTCCGATCATGCCGCCTCCCAGCCGCTCTCGACGCGCTGGGCGCGCCGAGCCCAGGAGCGCGGTGCCACCTGGATTGTGGTGGATCCGGTGCGCACCCGCACCGCGGAGATGGCCGACATCCACCTGCCGCTGCGCCCCGGTACCGACACGGCGTTTTTCGGCGGTCTCATCCGCTACATCATCGAGCAGAATCGCTGGCAGCCCGAGTACGTGCTGAACTTCACCAACGCCTCCTACCTGCTGAGCCCGACGTTCAGCTACGACGGGGGATCGGGCTTGTTCTTCGGGTGGAACCCCGTGGACGGCGCCTACGATAAGGAGCCGTGGAGCTACCAGATCGAGGGAACCGATACGTGGAACATGCGCTATGGGGGAGAGTTTGCCTGGGTGCGCGACGAGAACGTGCCGGTGTGGACCCTTCCCTCGGCGCCTAAGCCGCGGCGCAATATCACCTTGCAGGACGGCGCGAGCGTGTGGGTGCAGGTCAAGCAATTCTACGACCGCTACGATCTGGATACCGTAAGCGCGCTGTGCGGGGTAGACCGGGCGGTTCTCGAACGGGTTTACGAGACGTTCTCCGCTACGGGCACTACGGAGGCGGCGGGCAAGATTCTTGCCGGTCCGGGTCTCGTGCAGCATACGACGGGCGCCCAGGCGGTTCGTGCGGCCACGATGGTGCAGCTGCTCTTGGGAAACCTCGGCGTGCTCGGCGGCGGTATCTCGTACATGGGCGGCGGCTCGGGCGAGGCCGCGGCGGCGCTCGCCGGTCTCGATCCGACGAGCTTTCCCGGCGCCCTTCCCTGGCCCACGGAACGGACGCCGACGCTGCAGGCGTGGCTTGAGGCCCATACCGAGCCCAACGGCACCCATGCCCAAAGCGTCAAGGCCCTCGTGCCGGCCCTGAAGGAATGGTGGGGCGAGGCGGCCTCCTTCGAGAACGACTACGGCTTCAGCTGGCTGCCGAAACGCCGCGAGGGCGCCGACTTTCCCCTGGTGTGGGACGCCCTGGCCGCCGGCGGCGTGCGCGGGTGCTTCGTGTGGGACACCGATTTTCTGGCCGAGAGGCCAGGCTGCGCGACGCCGCAGCAGCTGGGCTCGTTGGAATGGCTTGTCGTCTGCGCGCCGACTTCCACCGAGACTGCCGAGTTCTGGCGTCATCTTGAGGAGGGTCCCCAGGCCGCGGCAACGACGGTGTTCGCGCTGCCGGCGGCGGCAGGTCCGGAGAAGGCCGGCACGCGTGTCAGCGGGGGCCGCTGGATGCAGTACGCGGCCGCGGCGGTGGAGCCTTTGGAGGAGGCGCGGAGCGAGGGCGCGGTTGTCGATGAGCTCTGGCGGCGCGTGCGCAACCTCTACGACACGAAGCAAGACGGCGTGGCCCCGAAGCCCATTTTGAACCTGAAGTGGGACTATACGAGCGGGGATGTACTCGATTTGGCCAAGGTCGCCTGGGCCTTCAACGGCTATGCGCCGGCGGAGAGCGATTTCTCCCAGAACATGGTGCGCCTGGCCGAAGGCCCCCAGAACCTGAAGGCCGACGGGTCCATCGCGTGCGCCGTTGCATCTTTTGCCGGGTGCTGGAACAGCGGGGCCGATGCCAAGGACGGCGCGGCTCAGCCGGTGGGCCGTCGCGACAACAGCGACGAGAGCGGTTTCGGCCTCCACGCCCAGTGGGGCTTCAGCTGGCCGGGAAACTGCCGCGTGCGCGGTAACCGCGCCAGCGCGAACTTGGCCGGCCAGCCGTGGAACGCCGAGCGCAGTCTGGTGCAGTGGGACGGTGAGTCCTGGGTGCTTATCGACAGTGCCGACTTCGTAGTCCAACGCGACGGGCGCTGGGTGGAGCCGGACAACCAGGCATTTCCCGGCGTGTGGGAAGAGGTGGGTCTGCTGTTCTCCGATCGGCTGGCCGACGGCCCGCTTCCCGAGCACTACGAACCTATGGAATCCCCGTTGAACAATATGGTGAACAGCGCTTTGGCCTCGCCCGTTGCCCTGGCCGCAGCCGGTCGGGCGGTGACGGCCGCCGCCGATGCCGCTGGCGACGAGGTTGCGGCCGCGCTGGCGGCAACGGGCGCCCAGGACTACGACGGCGTCTTGGGGCTGCGCTCCGACTATCCGGTGGCGGCCGTTGTCAACGACGGCTGGCCCGCCGACGGCATGGCCGCGGCGTGCGAGACCGTGGCCGCCTTCGAGCCCGGCATGTTCGTGGAAGTGTCCGAGCGCTTGGCCTCCATCAAGGGGCTTGCGACCGGCGATCGGGTGCGAGTTTTCAACGATCGCGGATCGGTGGAGGCACCGGTGCTGGTTACCGCGCGCGTGGCGCCCTTCCAGGGTCGCGAAGGCGAGGGCCACTACGTGTATTTGAACGGGACGGCAGCTCGTGCGACTGCTGCGACGGATGTGGCCGGAGCAGCCGGAGACGGTGGCGGCCGCGAGACGATCGGCGGGCACTGGATGACGTTGGCACCGTCGGTGACCTCGCCGGTGGGCGGGGCGCTGGATGCCAAGGGGTTCCTTGTCGATATCGAGAAGATCTAGGGGATATCATGGCGCAGAAAGCAATGCTGTTCGATAGCAGTCGCTGTACCGGTTGCCAGGCCTGTGCGGCCGCCTGCGGCGCAGCGCGTCGGGCGTCGCTGCCCGATGCGGAGACGACGGCCCCGCAGGGCGATAGCTATCAGCGCGTCGCCGACCTTGATGGCAATGCCGTTTTGGCGATCACCTTCTCGGAGCGAACGGTGGATCCCCACGGGCTTGTGTGGGATATAGGGCGCAAAAGCTGCGTGCACTGCGCGAGCGCCCCCTGCGTCGAGGTGTGCCCCACCGAGGCGCTCGTGCGCGACGAGGAGACCGGACTTGTGCTCGCCAACGACGGACGGTGCGTGAGCTGCCATATGTGCGCGCTAGCCTGCCCCGCCGACGTGTTGCGCCACGGGAGCGAGAAGGGCTCTATCGTCAAGTGCGACGGCTGCGTCGACCAGGTGCGCGCCGATGCGCCTCCGACCTGCGTGCAGGCCTGCCCGTTGGATGCCCTTGCCTGGGGCGAGCGTGAGGAGATCGTGCTGAAGGCCAACGAGCGCGTGACGCAATTGCAGGAGCGCGGCTTCGAGAGGGCGTGCGTGCTCGGCATTGACGAGCAGGGCGGCCACGGCGTGATCCAGGTGCTGAAATACGGTGCGGGGGACGGCGCTCGCGGGCTGCTGGCCTCTACGGGCGAGACTCCGTGGGTCGAAGGCATCAAGATGGCCGGCCCGGTATCGGTTGGCGTGCTCGGCGCTATGGCAGTTGGCGCTGTGGCGGCTCTGGCCGTCGAGACGCGCCGGGAGCAGCGCGCCCATGCGACTGCCAAGGGCGTGCCCATTGCCACGGTGCCCGGGATGATTCCCGTAGGCGACGATTTCCTAGCTGCCGCAGAGGCTGGATGGATGGAGGCGGCCGATATCCCCGCTGGGGCGGTCGGGGATCCTGTCGGGGACGACGCCTATCTCGATGGGGATTTCACCGACGAGGATGTCGCCCGCGAGACGGCGGCCCGCAAGGAGCGGGAGGCCGCAGAGCGCGAGGCGGAGAGGGCGGCCGAGACGCTTCCGCGCATCGTGGCGGCCACGCCGGCAGCCGCGGCGGCGGCAACGGCCGCAGAGCGCCACCTGTATCCGGTGGCCTTCGATGACGACCCCTATGGTGATGCGGGCGCTCCTTCCGAGGTGGACGAGCTGAGCGACACGGGCGAGATTCCCATTGTGGACGAGCTTAGCGACACCGGCGAGATTCCCGTGATTGATGAGCTGAGCGACACGGGCGAGATTCCCATTGTCGACGAGCTGGGCGACACCGGCGAGCTGTATGACGTCGATGACTTCCGCCGCCTTTTGGCGGCCGATATCGTGGCTCATCATCTTGCCAAGGAAAGCGCGGCGGCTGGCGAGGGATCGTCTGGACTTGCAGCAGAGTTGGAGCCCGATGGCGCCGATACCGCCGATACCGCCGATACCGCCGATACCGCCGATACCGATGAGGGCGTCGATGCTGGCGAGGGCACCGACGAAGTTACCGATGCCGATGGGAGCACCGATGAGGGGGCCGGAGAGGGCACCGATGCCGGTAAGGATGTCAATGAGGGCGCCGATGCTGCCGAGCGTGCTGATGCCGACGAATCTGACAAGGCCTCTGAGGAGTAGGCGCCCCTGACGAAGGCGCCCTGTCAGCCGAAGGCGGCTACTTCGTTTTGAGGTAGTCGAGCTTCGAGGTGAGCTTGCGGTAGTGTCGCCGCTCCTCTTCGGTCCACGGGCCGAAAAGGATATCGCGCAACGCCTCGCTTGCCAGGCCGTTATATCCTTCGCGAGGAAAGAGCTGTTCCTGGGCGCGGTTGTACAGCGCGATGCCGTCGAACAGCTCGCTTTCCTCGAGCACGGTCAAGTTTGCCACAATCTGATCGATGATCTTGTTGTGGTGGGCCGGGTCGGTGGCTCGAGGCGTCGTGCCCAGAATGCGCATCTCCTCGTAGCGGATTTGACAGCTTACCAGCGATATCTCCGGTTTGACCGCCATAAGGGCCAGTGAGACGTCGTAGCCTCTCTCACGAAGCAGCGTCGCTGACTTCATCGGAACCTCCGCCGTGCGCAACGTGCCTTCGATAATGAGGTTATAACCGAAGCGCGACAGGTGGTCGACGAGCGCCTCGGTCATACGCCCCGCCCACGGAGCGGTGTAATCAACCGATCGATCGCCGAAGGCCTGTTGCAGTTTTGCGAAATTTGGATGCGATGATCTGAATTCGTCACCGTTGATAATAATGACGTTATTTGCAAATTGCTGGCGGTAAATTTTATGTAGCGTTGTCTTTCCGGCCCCACTTTGGCCTCCAAGCAAAACAGCTCTCGGATGAGAAGTCGGGCCGATTTCGGATGGGAATGTTGCACTTTGGATCTCTTTAGCAAGTCGCTTCCGAAATTCATGGTCAGAGAACTCTCCTAGACGGGTCTTGCTCATGCGGCTCTCCTTTGAACACGATTGCATAGGGAGCGCATGCAATTCAACTCTCCGTCGATGCTTTGGAGAGTGTCCCAGTTTGCAGTTTCGGTGCTGGCGATCGTTGGCTTTAGGAGGGATAGCTGGGCGAACAAATCCTCGTAGACCATTTTCAGCCCTTCGTCGTTTCGCTCTTCAGCTTCGATGAGCCCATTGATGATGTCTCCTAGAATTTCTGCGGCTTTCTCGTTCAGCACCTCCTGCTGCAGGGTGAGCTCGTAGATGTCGGTCATGTCCATGATGTCCCCTTCCTCGTCGAAAGTTATTTCAGCGTAGACGATCTTCTCGACCGAAGCGCGTTGCTTGGCGCTGAGCGTATCGCCGTCCCGCTCGAGACAGCCGGCCATGAACTCGGGAATCATGGCCGCGCGAATGAGGTTGGCATTGGCTTTGGAGGGCGTCGCCCCGCTCTCGTAGCGAGCCATGCTGGCCTCACCGATGCCGAGGAGGCGAGCAAAGCCCTGCTGCGAGAGCCCGTATCGATTGCGAATGCTCTTAATAGAATCCGGGGTAATGTCGTCGATCATGATATTCCTCTCAAAAGAGTGATTTTATGAGAACATAGTATCATCAAATAGCAGTGAATTTATTAGATTTTTCTCTAAAATGAAAGAAATTTTAGGAAATTTATACCATCAAATGATATAAATTTTTTAGAGATGAGTGAATCTCTTACAACAAGAAAAACGGCCCCGGAGGGCCGCTTTTCTTGTGATGGGTAGGGTGCGCTCTCGGCTGCGTGCTCGGAGGCAGCGGCCTGCGCCGCTTAGTCGCGGGTGAGCTTGCGGTGCAGGCGGTGAGGCTTGGCGGCCTCCTTGCCGAGGCGCGCCTCGCGGTCGGCCTGGTAGCTCTCGAAGTTGCCCTCGAAGAAATGCCAGCGACCGGGGTTCTCATCGTCGCCCTCCCAAGCCAAGATGTGGGTGGCGATGCGGTCGAGGAACATGCGGTCGTGGCTGACCACCACTGAGCAGCCGGGGAAGTCGAGCAGGGCCGCCTCCAGGCTGGAGAGCGTCTCCACGTCCAGGTCGTTAGTAGGCTCGTCCAGAAGCAGGAGGTTTCCGCCCTCCTTCAGGGTGAGGGCCAGGTTCAGGCGGTTGCGCTCACCGCCCGACAGCACGCCCGCGGGCTTCTGCTGGTCGGCGCCCTTGAAGCCGAAGGCGGCCACGTAGGCGCGAGAGGGAATCTCGGTCTCGCCGACCATCATGTAATCGGTGCCGCCCGACACCACTTCCCACAGCTTCGTATCCGGGTCGATGCCCTCGCGGTTCTGATCCACGTAGGAGATCTTCACCGTCTCGCCGATCTCGAGCTCGCCGCTCGTGAGGGGCTCCAGGCCCACGATGGTCTTGAACAGGGTGGTCTTGCCCACGCCGTTGGGGCCGATCACGCCGACGATGCCGTTGCGCGGCAGCTCGAAGGACAAATCGTCGATGAGCACGCGGCCGTCGAACTCCTTGTGCAGGTTTTTCGCCACGAGCACCTTCGAGCCCAGACGCGGGCCCACGGGAATCTGGATTTCCGCGAAGTCGAGCTTCTTCGCCTTGCCGGCCTCGGCCACCATGGCGTCGTAGTTCGCCAGACGGGCCTTCGACTTGGCCTGGCGCGCCTTCGGGGACGAACGCACCCATTCCAGCTCGCGCTCCATGCGCTTGGCGAGCTTCGCCTGGGCCTGCCCCTGGGCGGCCATGCGGGCGGCCTTGGTTTCCAGGTAGGTAGAGTAGTTGCCCTTGTAGGGGAACAACTGCCCGCGGTCCACCTCGCAGATCCACTCGGCCACGTGGTCGAGGAAGTAGCGGTCGTGGGTAACGGCGAGCACCGCGCCCGGGTAGGTCTTCAGGAACTGCTCGAGCCACAGCACGCTTTCGGCATCCAGGTGGTTGGTGGGCTCGTCCAAAAGCAGCAAGTCGGGGGCTTCCAGAAGCAGACGGCAGAGCGCCACGCGACGCCGCTCGCCGCCTGAGAGGATGCTCACCGGCGCATCGGGGTCGGGGCATTGCAGCGCGTCCATGGCCTGGGAGAGCTGGGAATCAAGGTCCCACCCGTTGGCGGCGTCGATCTCGTCCTGCAGGCGGCCCATCTCGTCCATGAGCGCGTCGAAGTCGGCGTCCGGTGCGGCCATCTCCTCGCCGATCTCGTTGAAGCGGGCCACCTTGGCCAGCACATCGGCGAAGGCCATCTGGATGTTCTCCAGGACGGTCTTGTCCTCGTCGAGCGGCGGCTCCTGCTGCAGGATGCCCACGGTGTAGCCGGGGGACAGGCGCGCCTCGCCGTTGGACACCTCTTCCAGCCCCGCCATCACCTTCAGCAGGGTAGACTTGCCCATGCCGTTGGGACCCACGACGCCGATCTTCGCGCCGGGGTAGAACGACAGCGTGACGTCGTCCAGAATGACCTTGTCGCCCACCGCCTTGCGGGCCTTGTACATTTGGTAGATGAATTCTGCCATAGTGCTCCTGTTCCGTCGGGCGCCGCGCTCAAGATGCGGCGAGGTGTCTGTTGTTGACGGTATTTTCCCAGAAGCGCTGCACTTGCGCCACAAAGGCTGTGGGATACTGGAAGAAAACCGCGACTAAGGGAGATGCGTGATGATTCGAGTGCTGTTTGTGTGTCATGGAAATATCTGCCGGTCGACGATGGCGGAGTTCGTGTTGAAGGACATGGTGGCCCGTCGCGGGCTGGCCGACGAGTTCGAAATCGAGTCGGCGGCGACGAGCACCGAGGAGATCGGCAATCCGGTGCACCCGGGGACGGTGGGGGAGTTGCGGCGCCACGACATCGGCGGCTTCGAGAAGAAGCGGGCGCGTCAGCTGCGCCGGACCGACTACGACGCGTTCGATCTGATAATCGGCATGGATGAGGCGAACATGCGCAACATGGGCCGCATGCTCGGGGGAGACCCTGCGGGCAAGCTGCACAAGATGCTGGAATTCGCCGGCAGCACGCGCGATGTGGCCGACCCCTGGTACACGGGCGACTTCGACACCACCTACGAGGATGTCTGCGACGGATGCCGGGGACTTTTGGGGTATCTGGGATTTTAAGGTGTCCCAGAAATAAGAAACAAATGTTCTAAAAAGTTCTTGCAAAAATTGATGTATCGTGCAATACTTGACCCCTGAGGCGATCGGGGGAAGAGGTGTGCGATGAAGATGAAACGTGTGGGAAGCGCGGTCATGGCGTGTGTGCTCGCGCTGGGGCTCGCTCTGGCGCCTGCGTTCGGCGAGGAGGCCTTTGCGGCAACAGGGGGCTCTATGAGGTCTCTTAAGGTGAAGTGGGATCTGAAAAAGGGCAAGACGGTGACGGTGTCAGCTGCTTGGGCCGGCGCGGGCAGGCAGAAGGTGTCGGCACGGGTCGTGGGGCTGAAAGTCGGCGCATCCCCGAAGCGGGGCTATCGGAAGGCTTCCTTTACGGTGGAGTTCATGCGTCTCTTCAAGCCGACCAAGAAGCAGGTGCATGCGCTTGCCGGCCTCAACGGCGCCTCCAAGGCTGCAGGGTTCGCCTCTTTAGCGTTGGTGGATTACCAGACTGGGCGCGAGCTGGGCGCGGGCCGCAAGCGGAACGTGACGATCAAGGCGTCGAACTGGAAATGCTCGAAAGTGAAGAAGTACAAGGACGATCACGGGTGCTGGGTGCAGTATCCGACGAAGTACGCCATGAAGGTGACGGTGACATTCCCGCAGAAGTACAGAGGGCTCTGTCTGGGAATTATTGCGAACAACAAGCGAAGCGAGACCAAGGCCGACAGTGCCTTTTGGGAAGGGCGGGGGTCTTTCGCGAAGACCACGTACTACAAGAGCGGCAAGGGCAACTCCCATTGGATGCGCATTCGCTAAGGCGCAGCGGCTCCTACTTCTTAAGAAGATGGCGCAGTGCTGCCGCCGGATGGTGCCACAACATGCGTGGGCCGGCGTAACGCATAACGGCACGAATGCGCTCGCGCTCGGCGGGGGCGTAGCAGTGGTTGCCGCATTCCTCGCAGTTGGTCTTGCGATCCATGGAGCGACAGCGCTCGGTGCGCAGGACGCAGTAGTCGTCGATGGCCTTGCAGTCGGGGCACATAGCTTCGCCTGAGAAACCGGTTTCGGTGCGGGAGGCTCCTTTGTGGTTGCCGGCGCAGTAAATGGCCACCATCTGGGAGATAGTGCGCTTCTCGCGCTCGCGGCGGCGGGCGACGGTCGGGGTGTCGGGTGTCTTTGCCATGGAGCGCACTTTAGCAGAGGCTGGCGGCTTGGGGCTCGCAACGCCGCAAAACTACATAGCGGTTGAGGTTGTCCTGCTTGCCGTCATCGGAGAAGCGGGCGACTTCGCGGAAGGGAGGTGTGTCCGGATCGGCCCGGATTGCCGTGAGCAGGTCATCGATCTCGTTGTCGCCGGTGTGGTGGCAGAAGCGGTAGATACCCTCGGCGTGCTGCCAGCCGAGCAGGTGGTCGCCAGGTCCAAAGGGCGGCAGGCTGTGCGCGGCACAACCCTCGTCGGTGACGGCGGCGGCTTTGCCGGCCAGACGCGCATCGTTTAAGAACTGCCAGAACGAAGCGATGGCGAAGCCGCCGGGGCGCAGGCTGCGCAAGAGCGCTGCAAGAGCTTCGGTGCGTAGGGCGAACGTGGGGAGATGGTGCATGAGCCCAAAGGCGACGGCGAGATCGCAGGTGCCGTAAGGCAGGCGGTTGGCGAAGCTGCCGTCCAAAAGAGATTCCACGATATCGAATGGCCGGAAATCGACCATGGCACGTTCGCTGGCTGCGGGGCCCTGCTTCGCATGTGGGGGCACTGCGCTGTCGAGACTGTCAGCGGAAGCGCGCTGCCGACCCGCAGCTTGGGGAGACGCAGGGCGTGGTGCTGGTTGCCGGCCGTCCTTCACCAGAGGGGTGCAGTTGTCTACGGCTGTGACCGCAAGGGGGCCGCCCGCCCTTTCGGCGAGGAAGCGCTCGAAGCGGAGGTTGCCGCAGCCGAGGTCGAGCACCGAGAGGGCGCGTCGGGCCAAAGTCGGGTCTGCGGCGGCAGCGGCATCCCAGGCTCGCTCCCAACCGTGCCAGGGCGATTGGCGGGTAGCTGAGAACGAGGCGGCCTCGCGAGCGTAAAACTCGCTCGTGAGGGTGTTCAGCTGGCGGATGGTTGCGGTGTCATAGCTCACAGCGGGCGCCTCTGGTAGAGGCCGGCGTCGGTGAAGCCGAGGTTGCGATAGTAGACGCGGGTGCCCACGGCGCTGATGACGTTCACGGCGCCATAGCCCGCCTCAGCCGCCTGGTGACAGGCCTCTTCCACGAGCGCGCGTCCGAGTCCCAAGTGCTGGGTTCCCTCGCCTGTGCGGTGCAGGGCGGCCACCTTCCCGTACACGTGCACCTCGCGGATCATCGCTTCGCCCGGCATGGGGAAGGGATAGGAATCGGATGCGGAAGAATCCTCGTTTCGAGGATGGGGGTTGTTGTCGGGGCAGGAGGTGTCGAGGGGACTGATCAGCGTCGAGGCGTGTTCTGGAAGAAGCGTCTGATCGGGCAGCGACAGGCGGCAGAAGCCGGCGATCCTGTCTTCGGAGGTGACCCATTGCAGGAAGCGCTCCTCGGTGTTGGAGGTGCGGTAGGCGATGGTTTCCAGGGCAAGGTCTGCCAGGGAGGCTCCCTCAACGGATATTTCCCGCGAGCGTATCTCGCGTACCGCGGGCACGGCGGCCTTCGAGACAGGAGCGTCTTCGGGCGCACTCTCGGCATCCCATAGGGCAGAGGGCGCCCCGTCGCTTTTGGCTTCCGGTGCAGCGGGGGCCATCGGCGCGGTTGTGCCCTGCGCGGCGGCGTCCACGATCTGCCGCAGGTTCGTCTTCTTGTTGCCCACGAGGATGTCGGTGGCGGAAATGTCGCGGATCATGCGCGAAATGCGGGTCCAGGGCGGGGTGGCCAGCATGTCGGCCGCCAACACGCCCACCAGCTCCTCTTCCGTATAGGGACGCCATTGTCCGCGCTCGTAGGCTTCGGTCAGGCGGGCGCTTTCCACGAGGCAGCAGGGGTACAATTTCACCTCGTCGGGCAGGAATCGCTTGTCGGTCACCAGCCGCGCGTAGTCATCGATGTCGCCGGCGGGTGTGGCGCCGAGCAGGTTCGCCATGAAGTGCACGTGGCTCTTGAAGCCCCACAGCCGCAAGCAGGCCATGGCGCGGGCGATGCGCGCGGCGGTGATGGCGCGCCCGTTGACGGCGAGCAGATCGTCGTTCAGACTCTGGATGCCGATCTGCACCTTGGTGCAGCCGAGTGCCCGCAGGATGCGGCAGCTCTCGGGGGTGACGAGGTCGGGTCGCGTTTCCACTACCAGGCCCACCACGCGCTTGGCGGCCGTCTCGTTGGCGCGGTGCCGAGCGAACAATGCCTCCCAGGAGAGGCATTCCCGCTGCTTCTCGTCGGCGTCATGGCCGCAATGGGAGAAGGGGCTCTGATCGCCGGGGCGGGTGGAGCACTCGGAGCGCGCGGCGCGGGAGCTTGTCGGATCGCCTTCGGCATCGTTCGGGGCGTCTGCGCAAGTGCGGGCCTGCCCGTAGGCCGCTTTCCACGCCTCGTTGTAGGTGAGCTCGCCGGCGTTGATGCGCTTCTGCACGTCGGCGGTACGCTCGGCCAGCGCTTCGGGATCCCGCGGCAGCCCTCGTCTCTCGTACCAACGGCGGCGGGATGTCGCCTCGCTCTCGCGCTGCTCGTCGCTCGCGTTCAGGGCGGCGAACAGCTCGCCGATGAACCAGCGCTGGTAGTCCTCGGGGTAGTCGCTCCAGGTGCCGCCGAGCACGATGAGCTCTACCTTGTCGGTCACGTGCCCCATGGCGGTGAGGGCTCGCAGGCGGGTGGTTACCTGCAGATAGGGGTCGAACCAGCAGCGCTCGGCTCGCTGGCAGGCGGGCTCGTCGGCAAGATAGCTTTTCGGCATGCGGATGTCGCTCGGGCAGAACACGCAGGCGCCCGAGCAAGGCCAGGGCTTGGTGAGCACGGTGATGGTGGCCACGCCCGAGGCGGTGCGCCGAGGCTTGGCCTGCAAAAGGCGCATAAGGGCCGCATCGGTCGCCTCGCCCACGTTCCACGACCGCCAACGCTCGGGGTCGTCGGCCTTCACCTTCAGGTAGAAGGGCAGAAGCCGCCGCTTCGCCACCCGGCGCGTCCCATCGCGGGCGGCTCGGTTGTGGCGGCGCACCAGTTTGTCGAGCCAGGCGGCGTCAACGTCCTCGCCCGCATCCAGGGCGGCGATTATTTCGAGCAGCGCTTCTTCCATGTTGCAAACGATACCAGGTTCGCCCCAGGAGGTCAGCGAGGAGCGCCTCTTTCCCGCGAGGACGAACGAAACTACAGGGCGGCCTTGATGGCGGCCAGCAGCTCGTCGTAGGTCTCCAACGCGGGTAGCTCGGGGTGCTCGGCCTTGATGGCGTCGGTGGAGCGGAAGAGGAAGCCGGCCTTCGAGTTCAAGATCATGCCCAAATCGTTGTGGGAGTCGCCGGCGGCGATGGTCTGAATGCCGCAGGAGTGCAGCGCCCGCACCGTGGTGAGCTTGCTCTCGGGGCAGCGCATGCGGAAGTCGGTGATGGCACCGTCTGCGTCCACCACGAGCTCGTTGCAGAACAGGGTGGGCCAGCCGAGCTTTTCCATCAGCGGTTGGGCGAACTGCTCGAAGGTATCGGAGATGATGATGACCTGGGTAAGCGCCCGCAGCTCGTCCAGAAACGCGCGGGCTCCCTCCATGGGGTCGATCTTCGCGATGACGGCCTGCACGTCGGGCAGGCCCAGTCCGTGTTCGGCCAGAATGCCCAAGCGGAAGGCCATGAGCTTGTCGTAGTCGGGCTCGTCGCGGGTGGTGCGCGTAAGCTCGGGAATGCCCGACTCCTCGGCGAAGGCAATCCAAATCTCGGGGACCAGCACGCCTTCCAGATCAAGGCATACGACGTTCATGGCACACTCCTCACGCGCGGGGCTTTCGATGGGGAAAGCGTATCCGATGAGGGGGAAGGGCGTGTTTCGGAACGGCAAAATCTCCGCTCGGCGGCGGTCGCGGGCGCGCGGAGCGGCACGGTGCGCGAGAGCTGTCGGCGACACGGGGCGCCGTCGGCGCGCGGCGGGAGCGGCCCGGTCGCGCGCCAGTCGCCGTCGGCGCGCAGCCGGAGCACCCGGCTCGACTGCCGGCGGGGCGCGCGACGGCGACGGGGTCGTTGCCCATCTGTTGCGCCTGCGCCGAGTCGGTTCCTGCTATACTGGGCGCGTTTTGCTGTCTGCTGCCCGGGGAGCCGTTCCCGGGCGTCGAGAGGAGGCCCCGTGCACGACACTGCGTCCATTTTCCACGCTGATCTGGCCGTGCCCGCCGTTATCCGCACGGCACCGGGCGTCTTCGCGCAGGGGCGGCGTATCCGCTCGCTCGTGTTTTCCACCGATCTGGCCGTTATCTGCCACTGCGATGCCGACGCGGTGCTCGCGGTATACCCTTTCACCTGCCAGCCGGCTATCACCCAGGCGCTCGTGGCCGCCTCTCAGCGGCCGGTGCTCAACGGGGTGGGAGGTTCCATTACCCATGGCGAGCGCTGCATCGAGGTGGCGCTCCACTCCGAGATGCAGGGCGTGGCCGGGGTGGTGGTGAACACGAGTATTCCCATCGACACGGTGGAGGCGCTCGCCGAGCGCTTGAACGTGCCCGTGGTGGTGACGGTGTGCGCCGATGACGCCGTGGCCGCCTGGCAGATCGAGGCGGGGGCTACCATGGTGAACGTGGCCGCCGGCGCACGCACGGCCGAGGTGGTATCATCGCTGCGCCGCCGTTACGGGGATCTGCCTATCATCGCCACGGGCGGTCGCACCGACGAGTCCATCGCCCGCACCATCGAGGCCGGTGCCGACGCCATCAGCTGGACGCCGCCCGATATTCGCGTGCTCGAGCGCGCCGTTATGGAGAAGGCGCGCCGTTTGGCCGCCGAGCAACTGGAGGCGTAGAGGCCGCGCTCCTGTCGGCTCCGAGGGCCATAGGTCCGGCTGCCGGGCACCCGCCGGTCGCGAGGCCCCGCCGTCGTGCAGCGCCCGCCCGCCGAGCCGTCGGGCGCGCTTGGGCGGGTCGCTAGCCCCTGAGCATCCTCTCCATCAGGTAGCCCTCGCGGATGCCGTACTTGCATACCGTCACGTCCTCGCCGCCGAGTGCGGCCATGAGCGTGCGCACGATGACCATGCCCGGTACGAGCGTGTGCACGCGATCGGGAGCCGCCTTCACGGCGGCGTGGGCGAAGGTGGACGCATCGCTTTCGAGCAGGCCGAACAGTGCGTCCAGGGCGCTCCGCTCGATGCGCGCGGGCTTGGCGGGCATAGCGAGGGCCTGGGCCTGCATCTTCACGATGGCTCTCACCGATCCGCCGATGCCGTAGAAATGCCGATGCCGGAAGGCCGGCGAGAGCCCCGCGTCCGCCAGGAGGCTCCTCAAGTGCTCGGAGATGGCGGCGCACTCCTGGGCATCGGGCAGCACGAGCCGGACGAACTGCGCATAGGACGACACGCTGCCCAAAGGCAGGCTCGCGCTCCGCGCGTCCTTGTCGGCATGTCCCCGCTCGGCAAGCACGGTCAGCTCGGTGGAGCCGCCGCCGATATCGATAAGCGTGCCGAGCCCCATATCCTGGCCGATGCGCGCGCCCGCCAGGCCGAGCGCTGCCTCCTCTTCGGCCGACAGGAGCACGATGGCGTGCCCGATGGCCTCCTCGATGGTCGATACAGCCGCTTCCGAGTTCGAGCAGTTGCGCAGCACGGCGGTGGCGAAGATGTCCACGCGGTCGCAGTCGAGGTTGCGGGCAATGCCCAGATGGCCATCTAGGATGTCGGCGGCCCGCGCGATACCTGCGTCGGTGAACCGCCCTGCTTCCACATAGGCGGCAAGCCCCGCCATTTTCTTCTCGTCGGCCAAGGTGCGGAAGGGCTTGGGTCCGCGGAGATCCTTCTTCGCCTCGTAGATCACGAGGCGGACGGAGTTCGAACCGAGGTCAATGACGCCGAGACGGGCCATGAGCTTCCTTTCGTCGGGGGTGTGCGTCATTGTAGCGCGCAGAACAAGGGCCGTCCAAGCTGCGAAAAGCCGGACGGCCCTTGGGAGGGGAGGATGTCGCGCTAGCAGGCGATGACGACGCGGTAGTGGGCGTTGTCGCCGCAGCAGGTTTGCAGGATGATGGACTCCCCGTAGTCGGTCACGCGCGAGCGGATGTCTTCCCAGTAGGTATCGTCGGGCACGATGAACTCGTCGACGACGCGATAGGTGCGCGTGGCGCCCTCGCCGTCGCAAACGGTCACCGGGTCGCCGTTCTTCAAGGTCATCACGCAGGTGAAAGGACCGGGGTTGTGCCCGATGAAATAGCCCCAGCTGTCATCGGTCGTGCTGTCCGACCCCATCCACAGCCCCGCACCCGAGGTGGGAGCCGAGGCGCTCTCGAAGGAGGGGACATATTCCATGACGTCGCCGTTCACGTCGATTGTCGCCGGCTTCATCGCGCTGGGATCGCTTTCCGGTTCGTCGGAGATGGCCTTGAGCGGCTCGGTCACATCCACGGCCTCGACGGCGATCTGGCCGGCGGCTTCGCCGGCGCCGTCGTCGTCCGCGCTTGCCGCAGGCTCAGAGGCGGCCTGGCTCGATGCTGCGGCGCCGTCCTCGCGGTGCCGCTTGGCGATGGCCGCCCGCGATGCCACGGCATCGAGCGCGAGCTCGTCGTGAATTTTGTCGAACTCCGTCGCCATGGCGACCGCCTCCTCCTGATCCTCGTACACGATGATGGAGGCCACTTGCTTGGCGATGGAGGTATCTTGGGCCTTGTCGGGAAGGGGCAGCGTGGTGGGATCTGCAGGCTCGATGGCGTAGGCGATGCTGCCCGCCAAGCACAATGCGGCGACGCCGGCGACGGCGGTGGCGAGAATCTTCGGCGATTTCATGGCTCCTCCTCTCAAAGTTCCCGCTGCGGCGGAGGGGCGGCGGGCGCGAGTCGGTCATACGGCAGGCCCTCGGCCGGGGAGGGCGCGGGTGTGATCCTCGTTGGGGCTATCATAGGAGAAGCGGGTTGAATATAGCATCTGAACTGGCATCTGTTTGATCGCCGTGCGGTTAGCTTCACGGTTATGGAAGAAAGACGCCATTCTGTGGGCGCTTCGTTTGCACCCTGTTGACGTTGTTGACGCAGTGTGGGCAAGGGGCTGCCGATTTGCGGAAGATCAGCGAGGGGCCGCTCCCTAGCCGATAGGGGATTTTTCGCGAAGCGCGCGAGGTGGCACGCCTTTTCCCCTATAATGTATCGGCTAAGGAATTCCAACGGAGGCAACCGCGCGCGGCCCGTTCGGCGGCGCGCAGCCACAAACGAGCTTGAAACGCACGACAGACGAACAAGAGGTTGATCATCCATGGGAACGAACGAAGACGCTCGAGGTGCCGCCGGCACGCCCGGTGCCCCCGATTATCCCCAGGCCGATCCCGCGGGCGGCCGCCAGCCGCAAGGCTCGCGCGGCAAGATAACGACGCGCCCTTCACGGGAGAGTATTCTGCAATCCTACGCCTCCCAAGACGAGATGCGCGCCCGCAACGCGCGCCTGCGCTCCCAGCAGGCTGCCCAGTCCTATGTGGCGAGCGCCGCCCAGCGCGATGCCGACCGCATGGCTCGCCAGGAGGCGCTGGCGGCCCAGCAGCGCGAGCAGGAGGCCTACCGCGCCCAGCGCGAGGCCGAGCGCGCCGCGCGGCTCCAAGGGGCCGCCGGGCCGAGCGTCTCGGCGTCGCGGCGCACGCGGGTCGTACCCCCGCTTTCCTCCCAGGAGAGCTACGATATGACCCGCTCCTCCATGGAAAGCTACGAGCGGGCTCGCGCTTCCCGCGACGCCTTGTCCGAGACGCGTCGGAGCCGTGCGTTGAATCGCGAGGTCATTGACGGTCGCGGCAGCATCGACTCGCGTACCTTCAACGAGAGCCATCAGATCTCGGGCTATTCCCACGACGATCGCGACCGTCACGACCCCATGGTCGATACCGTTGCCGCTCGTACCAACTGGCGCAGCCGCGCCGGCCAGGGCTTCGAGGCCGTGTCCGACGGGGGTGTTTCGGCCCCGTTGCGATCCCGCGCCTCCCGGGCGAGCGAGGTGGGATTTTCCGGGGTCATGAGCGGACGTGCGAACTACAGCGCCCCGTCGGGCCCTCTGGCCGCAGTTCCCTCGTTTCTGAAGGTGACGGTGCCGATCATTGTTGTATTGTTGGCGATTATCCTTTTCCTCATCTTCTTCAAGTAAAGGCAGATCATGTACGCGAAACCGAAATGTCCGCCCCTTGTCAAGCTTATCGTCGTGGCCATTATCGTGGCGGAGCTCGTGGCCGTGGGCATGCTCGCCGCTGGCCGCGCCGGGGCTGCCGGTGCCTCGGCGAACGCGCAGGGCCCCGATGCTTCCGCTCCTGCCGCCCAGCCGAGCGATCAGCAGGTCGCCGCGCCGACCGCAGCGGGCGATGACCAGACAGCCCAGCAAGATGCAGCACCTGACCCGATCACCCTGACGGTCACGTTTGCCGGCGACTGCACGTTGGGATCAGATGTGAACTTCGACGGCTCGCGTAGCTTCAATACGAAGTACGGCGAAGTGGAAGATCCCGCCTACTTCCTGCAGAATGTGGCCGAGCTGTTCGGTGCCGACGACCTGACTGTGGTGAACATGGAGGGAGTGCTGACCGAGGGCGGCGAGCGGGCCGATAAGGAGTTCGCTTTCCGTGGCAAGCCGGAGTACTCCAAGATCTTAAGCTCCGCGAGTGTGGAGGCGGCCTCTATGGCCAACAACCACTCCAAGGACTACGGCGAGGAAAGCTACAACGACACCATCGAGGCCCTCGAGGGCGACAACGTGCAGACCTTCGGTTACGACCGCATCGCCTATATGGACGTGAAGGGCGTGAAGGTGGCCCTGGTCGGCGCCTACTTCCCCGAAGACAGCGATGAGAACCAGAAGGAGATGACCGACAACATCGCCAAGGCTCGCTCCGAGGGGGCCCAGCTCGTGCTGGTGTATGCCCACTGGGGCGTTGAGCGCGACTACAAGCCCTCGGAGGATCAGCTCAAGATGGGTCGGGTGGCTATCGATGCCGGCGCCGATCTGGTGGTGGGGTCGCATCCCCATGTTATCCAGGGCTACGAAGTGTACGAGGGCCGTTACATCGTCTACAGCCTGGGCAACTTCTGCTTCGGCGGCAACTCCAACCCCGAGGACAAGGACTGCATGCTCTTCCAGCAGACCTTTACCGTCACGGGCGACGAGGTGGCCAAAAACGACGACGTGAACTTTATCGCGTGCTCGGTGTCGTCGGAATCCGACCGCAACACCTACCAGCCCACCATTGCCGAAGGCGACGAGAAGGCCCGCATCGACGAGAAGATCCAGGAGTCCAACGACGAGATCGCCCAGATGGCCGCCGACTTGCCGTCCTCGGGAAGCGACGAGGGGGGCGAAGGCACCTCGGACGTCGCCGAGGGCGACGGCGCGCAGGACGAGAGCGCCGCTTAGACTTTGCCTGCAATGAGACTACGGAAGAGGCCCGCTCGACGAGCGGGCCTCTGTGCGTTCGGGGGCTTTCGGCTTGGATGCTAGATGCGGAAGGCGCAGGCGCCGGCGGTGAGCCCTCCGCCGAAGCCGGCCATGAGCGCGATGTCGCCGACGGCGAGCTTTCCTTCCACGAGCGCCTCGTTCAGGGCGATAAGGGCGCTTGCTCCCGACACGTTGCCCGTGTGGTCGATAGTCACCTGGAAGCGTTCCGAGGGCATGCCCATCTTCTTCGCGGCATAGCGGATGATGCGCTCGTTGGCCTGGTGCGGCACGTAGAGCGCCACGTCCTCGGGGGAAAGTTGGGCCCGGGAGAGCGCCTCCTCGATGCAACGCACCATGGCCGAGGTGGCGAACTTGAACACCGCCTGGCCAGCCATGCGCATGTAGGGATCGCAGGGCGCCTCGGCGGCCGCGCGGGCGGCCTCGTCACTGACGGCGTCGAAGGGCAGCGGCCGGTCGCAGAAGGCGCTGTCGCACCACAGCACGTGATCGGCGTCGTCGGTGTTCTCCATGTAGCTGGACAGCATCCCGTCCGCGTCCTCGCGCCATTCCATCACCACGGCGCCGGCTCCGTCGCCGAACAGGATGCAGGTGGCGCGATCGTTCCAGTCCACCAGGCGACTCAAGCGCTCGGTGGCCACTACCAGGATGCGGCGCAAGGGGTTGCGGCGCGGCGGCCGGCCCGCGGCCTTTGCGGCGGCGATGTCGGCGGCCGAGGCTGCCAGCAGCATGTCGGCGGTGGAGGTGCCGTAGACGCAGCCCGAGCAGGCGCAGGACATGTCGTAGCACACGGCGTTCACCGCGCCGATGCGCTCGCGGATGAGGGCTGCCTGGGAGGGGAAGGCCGCGTCGGGCGTGAGGGTGGGGCAGATGATCATGTCGAGGGAGGCCGGGTCGATGGCGCCCTCCTCGCGCTGCCAGCCGCCCTCGGCCTGGCCGAGGGCCCGCAGCGCCGCCTCGGCGCCCAGGTCGGTGCCGGTCTCGTGTACGGCGATGGCGCGGGTGTGGATGCCCGTGCGGGGCACGATCCACTCGTCGGTGGTGTCCACGATCTGGCCGAGCTCGTCGTTGGTGACGACGCGCGCCGGCAAAGACTTCCCCGAACCGATAATTACGCTGCCCACAGCTGTTCCTTTCCCGACAAATGCCCGTTCCTGCGCTATGATACTGACCGCATTAAAGGCAAGCTTCTCCATCAGCAATAAGATGTTTGGTGAAGATTTTAGACGCGCAGTCAGTTTTTTAGGCAAATTCCTTAAGATTTCTCAGATAGTTTAGCAGAGACGCGATGTGCGCGGCGCCGCAAGAGAAGGAGAGCACGCTTCATGAAGACCCGCATTACCGAGCTGTTGGGAATCGAGTACCCCGTGGTGCAGGGGGCCATGGCCCGCATCGCTGACGGCGGCCTGGCCGGTGCCGTGAGCGCGGCGGGCGGTCTGGGCATCATCGCCTGTGGCGGTGCGAGTCTCGAATGGATTCGCGAGGAGGTGGCCCGGGCCCGCGCGCTGACCGATAAGCCCATCGGCATCAACGTGATGCTCATGGACCCCCGTGCCGCCGAGGTGGCCGAGCTTGTGTGCGAGCTGGGCGTGGAAGTGGTCACCACCGGTGCTGGCAGCCCTGCCAACTACATGGCCGCCTGGAAGGAGGCCGGCGTGAAGGTGGTGCCCGTGGTGGCATCGGCGGCGCTCGCGGCCCGCATGGAGCGCCTGGGGGCTGACGCGGTGGTGGCCGAGGGCACGGAAGCCGGCGGGCACATCGGCGAGCTCGCCACCATGGCCCTCATCCCGGCCGTGTGCCAGGCGGTGTCCATCCCCGTCATCGGCGCCGGCGGCATCGCCGACGGCCGCGGCATGCTGGCCGCCTTCGCCCTGGGTGCCGAGGGCGTGCAGTGCGGCACCCGTTTCCTCACCGTGGAGGAATGCAGTGTGCACGATGCCTGGAAGGAGAAGGTGCTCGCGGCCAAGGACTCCGACACCATCGTCACCGGACGTGGCACGGGGCATCCCGTGCGCGGCCTGAAGAACAAGTTCGCCCGCGAGTGCCGCAAGATGGAGATGGCGGCCAAAAGCGGCGAGGAACTGGAGGGCATGTACGCCGGCTCGCTCGCTCGCGCGGTGGCCGGAGATGTGGAGAACGGCTCGGTCATGGCCGGCCAGGTGGCGGCGCTCGTGGCCGAGCGCGGCACGGCGGCCGGCGTCATCCGGGAGATGGTGCGCGAGGCCGAGGCCCTGGCCGGCCGCACCCTGGACGAGCTGGCGGCCCTGAACAGCCGCCGCGAGCGGGCCTAAGGGGGCGGCGATGACTTCACTGCTCGATGCGGCCCCTCTGGCGCCGCTCGGCCCGACGGGGCTCGTGTTCATGGCTTCGGGCCAGGGCTCGCAGCGGCCCGGCATGGGTGCCGACCTGCTGGACATCCCCGAGGTGGCCGCCACCTTCGCCTGCGCCTCCGACGTGCTCGGCCGCGATGTGGCGGCCCTCGTGCGCGATGCCGCGCCCGAGGAGCTGAACGACACCCGCAACGCGCAGATCGCCATCAGTGCCCTGTCCATCGGCATCGGGTGGGCGCTTATGGCCCGCGGCGTCGTGCCGGATGCGCTGCTCGGATTCTCCCTCGGGCAGATTTCCGCCATGGTGCTCGGCGATATGCTCGCCGAGGAGGCGGCCTTCGCCCTTATCGCCGAGCGCAGCCGTCTCATGGGCGAGGCGGCCGATGGGAACCCCGGCGTCATGAGCGCCTTTTTGAAGATCACCCTGGCCGAGGCCCAGGAGCTGTGCGCAGCCTGCGCCGAGGGCGAGGTGCTCGTGCCCGCCAACCTGAACGGCGGCGGCCAGATCGTCATGGCCGGCACCCCGGCAGCCGTCTCGCGCGCCGAGGAGGCCTGGGCCGCTTCCAAGGGCCGCTTCTCGCGCCTAGCCACCTCGGGTGGTTTCCACAGCCCGCTTATGGCTCCGGCTGCCGAGCCCTTCGCCGCCTACCTGGCCGGTGTGGACTTCCGCGAGTCGGCGGTGCCCGTCATCGGCAACGTGCACGGCGCGCCCCTTCAGGCCGCCACCGTGCGCGAGGAGCTGGTAGCCCATCTGGTGAGCCCCGTGCAGTTCGAGGCCAGTGTGCAGAAGTTGGCCGCCGCCGGGGCGCAGATGTTCGCCGAGGTGGGCTTTGGCGGGGTGCTCGCCAACCTGGTGAAGCGCATCGACCGCGCCGCCCCGCGCGCGGCCATCCAGGATCGCGCGAGTTTCGACGCCTTCGTGGCGGAAAACGGAGAGTAGGAGATATATGACTGAGACCCAAGAGCGCCGCGCCGCCGTCGTGACCGGATCGACCCGTGGCATCGGGCGCGAGATCGCCCGCGAGCTGGCCGCTGCCGGCATGAACGTGGTGGTGAACAGCTCGTCTGAGAAGAGCCTGCCGGCCGCCGAGGCCCTGGCCGCCGAGATCGCCGGTCAGTTCGGCGTGGAAGCGGTGGCTGTGGCCGCCAACGTGGCCGACGAGGCCGAGGCCAATGCGCTCATCGCCGCGGCCGCCGACGCCTTCGGCCGCGTGGACGTGCTCGTGAACAACGCCGGCATCACCCGGGACGGCCTGGCCGCCCGCATGGGCGACGAGGACTTCGACGCCGTCATCGACATCAACCTGAAGGGCACCTTCCACTGCTGCCGCGCCGCCGCCAAGGTGATGATGAAGCAGCGCTGGGGCCGCATCATCAACATGTCCAGCGTGGTGGGCGTCTACGGCAACGCCGGTCAGGTGAACTACGCCGCCTCGAAGGCTGGCGTCATCGGCATGACCAAGACCCTTGCCAAGGAGCTTGCGCGGCGCAACATCACGGCCAATGCCGTGGCTCCCGGCTTCATCGCCACCGACATGACCGACGCGCTCTCCGAGGCCCAGAGGGAGGCCATCGTGGGCCGCATCGGCAGCGGGCGCTTGGGCGAGCCGGCCGACATCGCGCACCTGGTGCGCTTCCTCGCCTCGGACGAGGCGTCCTACATTACCGGTCAGGTTATCTGCGTGGACGGAGGCATGTCCCTATGAGTGAGAACATGAGCGAGAGCGTGCAGACCCGCCGTCCCGACGGCACCCACCGCGTGGTCATCACCGGCGTGGGCGCGGTGACGCCCGCCGGCGTGGGCGTGGACGCGCTGTGGAACACGCTGATGGAGCGCGGCTGCTGCATCGGGCCCATCGAGCGCTTCGACACGACCGACTACGAGGTGCACATCGGCGCCGAGGTGCGCGACTTCGACGGAGTCGAGCACGGTCTTTCCAAGAAGGAGGCGCGCCGCTTCGAGCGCTTCGTGCAGTACGCCATCGTGGCTGCCGACGAGGCGCTGGCCCAGTCCGGTTTGGAAGTGACCGAGGCGAACCGCGACCGCATCGCCGTGGTGTTCGGCACGGGCATCGGCGGCATCGACGAGCTGCAGAAGAGCTTCGCCACCCTGGAAGAGAAGGGCCCCAAGCGGGTGAACCCGCTGTTCATCCCCACGATGATCGGGAACATCGCCGCGGGCAACCTGGCCATCCGCTACGGCATGCGCGGCGAGTGCCTGAACGTGGTGACCGCGTGCGCCACCGGCGCCCACTGCATCGGCACCGCCCTGCGCGACATCCGCCACGGCTACATCGACGCGGCGCTCGTGGGCGGCACCGAGGAGTCCGTGAGCCCCATCTGCATCGCCGGCTTCACGAACCTGTCGGCGCTCACCCGCGCCGAGGACCCGGCTCAGGCCTCGCTGCCCTTCGACGCCCGCCGCGGCGGATTTGTGGCCGGCGAGGGGGCCGGTGCGCTCGTCATCGAATCGCTGGAGAGCGCCCTGGCCCGCGGGGCTGCACCCATCGCCGAGATCACCGGCTTCGGCAGCACGGGCGACGCCTACCACATGACCGCCCCCGACCCGGAGGCCTCGGCCATCACGGCTGCCATGGCCGCCGCCCTGGCCGAAGGGGGCTTCACCCCGGCCGATCTGGGGCACCTGAACGCCCACGGCACCGGCACCCCGGCCAACGACGCCGGCGAGTCCAAGGCCCTTGCCAACCTCATGGGCAGCGCCGAGGCCGCCGCAGCGGTGCCCGTCACCTCTATTAAGGGCACGACGGGTCATATGCTCGGCGCCGCCGGCGCCGTGGAGGCCATCGTGTGCGCCCTGTCCGTGGCCCGCGACGCCGTGCCCCCCACGGCCGGCTTCGCCGAGCCCGCCGAGGACTGCCCGGTGGCCGTGGTCACCGAGGCTCTGACCGACTACCCCCAGAAGGTGGCCCTGTCCACGTCTTTGGGCTTCGGCGGCCACAACGCCGCTTTGGCCTTCTCGCCCTATAAGGGCTAGGGACCTATCGGCGCAGGGCATCCCGCAGGTGCCCTGCGCCTCCCAGTGCACAACCGCCCCGCGGGGCGCGGGAAGGACGGCGGCTGCGGGGCGCGCGTCCTGTCGAGGAGAACGATATGACTGACGAGACGACGCTGGCGCCGCTGCCCTGGGGGCGCGACGTTATCGAGAGCATCCTTCCGCACCGCGACCCGTTCGTGTGGGTGAGCCGCGTGGTGGCCATCGAGCCGGGGCAGTCCATTACCGCCGAGTTGGATGTGCCGGCCGACCTGGATATCTTCCGCGGACATTTCCCCGACCACCCGGTGCTGCCGGGGGTCATCATCATGGAGGCCTTGGCCCAGGCCGCATCCATCGCCATGCTGCAGGCGCCCGATCTGCGTGGGCATATCGGCTTTCTCGCCGGCATCGACGGCGCGAAATTCCGCCGCCAGGTGGCCCCCGGCGAGACCGTTACCCTGACAGGGCGCATCGTGAAGTCCTCGCGCCGCTTGGTGGTGGCCGAGGTGGAGGCATCCGTGGCCGGCGAGGTGTGCGCCACGGCAACCCAGAAGTACGTGCTCGCCTAGGGCGCGTCGGACCGAGAGCTAGAGGGATCGAATCATGGCTAAAACGGCATCCAAGTACATCAGCTTCGACAGCGACGGGCATCTGGTGGCCGACGAGGGGGCCGGCGCGGCATCGTCTGCGTCCGAGGTCGCCGAGGGTGCGTCTCTGAAGGCGGCCGTGGCCTACGCCCTGGACGCTATCGTGGATGCGGCGAGTGCCCTGCCTGAGAACGCCGCCGCCCTCATCGCCCCGGCCCAGCGCGAGGAGCCGGCCGACCCTGAGGAGGCCACGCTCACCGTGGCGCGCTACACGCGCTCTACCATCGGTGACGACTTCGCCGTGAGCCCCGAGACGGCTGCCCGCCCTCGGGCCCTCGTGGTGGCCTCGGCCAAGAACGCCCGGGCCTTCGTGGGCCCCATGGAGCAGGCCGGGCTCGACGTGGTGTTCGCCACCGTGGACAACCGCTCGCTCGACGGCTTCGCCCGCCGCCAGCTGCCCACCTACAACCTGGGCAGCACCTCGGCGGCAGTCAGCGCCGAGCAGCTGTCCGGCAACATCTACACGGTGCTGTCGGCGGCCAAGGAGTGCGGCGCGTCCCTCATCTTCCTGGACAGCCCTACGGCCGCCCTGGCCGAAGACGAGTACTTTCTGCGCCACGCCCGCAAGCGCGGCCTGCGCGTGTTCGCGCCGGCCGCCGAGGGCACCCAGCTCATGGGTTGGATGGAGCTGCTGCCCGCCGCCGATGGCCTGGCCGTGCCCACCGCTGCCCCCTGGGAGAGCGCCGCGCCCGCGGCCGCCGACGATGACGAGGGTCCCACCCACTGGCGCCGCTGCCATGCCTGCAAGCTCTTCTTCGACAAGGAGGAGATCATCTCCGAGGGCTTTACCTGCCCCGCCTGCGGCACCCTGCAGCGCCTCCGCTCCGACGAGCGTTTGGCCCTGACTGTGGATGCGGGCTCCTTCGAGGAATGGAACGCCCAGATGGCCGATTCCGATCCGCTCGCCTTCCCCGGCTACCCCGAGAAGATCGCCGACCAGCGCGAGAAGAGCGGCCTTGAGGAGGCCGTGCGCACGGGCCGGGCGACCATCGCCGGGCTGCCCGTGGCCATCGGCGTCATGGAGTCCGGCTTCTTCATGGGTTCCATGGGGCATGTGGTGGGCGAAAAGGTGGCGGCCCTTATCGACCGCGCCATCGAGGAGCGTCTGCCCGTGGTGGTGTTCTGCGCCTCCGGTGGTGCCCGCATGCAGGAGGGGCTCACCTCCCTCATGCAGATGGCGAAGGTGTCCTGCGCCGTGGAGCGCCTGGGCCGGGCCGCGCTGCCCTTCATCACCGTGCTCACCGATCCCACCACCGGCGGTGTGACCGCGTCCTTCGCCATGCAGGGCGACATCATCCTGGCCGAGCCGGGCGCGCTCATCGGCTTCGCCGGCCAGCGGGTCATCCGCGACACCATCAAGCAGGAGCTGCCCGAGGGCTTCCAGACCGCCGAGTTCGCTTTGGAGCACGGGCTCATCGACGCCATCGTGGAGCGCTCCCAGCTGCGCTCGGTGCTCGCCCAGCTTCTGGCCCTGCACGCGCCGAGCGATGCCGAGCGGGTCGTCACTTACCACAGCGTGATGGACGCCCTTCAGGTGGGCGCAGGGGCCTACGGCACTGTGTCGGTGGCGCTTGAGGCCCGCATGGCCGGCGAGCGCCTGCGTGCCGAGGAGGCTGCGAGCGGGTTCCTGCGGAAAGTGCCTGTGGTGGGCGGTCTCATCGGGCGCGGCGCAGGCGAGGGCGCTGCCGAGGAAGCCGACCGCCGCGAGCTGGACCGCCACGCCCGCCGCGAGGCGCGCCGGGCGGGCATCGAGGGCCAGGCCGCGGCCGGCAGCGCCTGGGAGAGCGTGCAGATCGCCCGCAACGTGCACCGTCCCACGGCGCGCCGCTACATCGACGGTATCGTGGAGGGCTTCATCGAGCTGCACGGCGACCGCTCCTTTGCCGACGACGGCGCCATCCTGGCCGGCGTGGGTTGGATCTCGGGGCATCCGGTCACGGTCATCGCCCAGGAGAAGGGCGTGAATTTGGCCGATCGGGTGGCTCGCAACTTCGGCTGCCCCCAGCCCGAGGGCTACCGCAAGTCGCTGCGCCTCATGCGCGAGGCCGAGAAGTTCGATCGTCCCATCCTGTGCTTGGTGGACACCCAGGGCGCCTTCTGCGGCACCGAGGCCGAAGAGCGCGGCCAAGGCAACGCCATCGCCGACAACCTGGTGGCCATGGCCGGCCTTCGGGTGCCGGTGGTGAGCGTGCTGCTCGGCGAGGGCGGTTCCGGTGGGGCCTTGGCGCTTGCCGTGAGCAACCGTGTGGCCATGCAGGAGCACGCCGTGTACTCGGTGCTCTCGCCGGAGGGCTTCGCCTCCATCCTGTGGAAGGACGGCAAGCGTGCGCCCGAGGCTGCCGAGGTGATGAAGATGAACGCCCGTGCGGTGTTCGAGGGCGGCATCGTGGATGCCGTCATTTCGGAAGGGGAGGGTCCGGCCCACGAGAACCCCGATGAGGCTGTCGCCGCCGTGCGCGACTACGTGCGCGAGGCCTACAAGGAGCTGGCCGATCTGACCCCCGACGAGCTCATCGCCCAGCGCCAGGAGCGCTTCGCACGGTTCTAGAGCCGTCGAGATAACCTTCCCGAAACGCTTGGACGGGCCGCCCGACAGGGGCGGCCCGTTCGTTTATGCTGGGTTTTCGGCAACGTTCGTCGATGGGAGCAGCTATGCATATGGGACCGCGGAAGGTTATCTGGATCGCCGGCGCTTCGGGGCGGGTGGGGCAGGCCGTGGAGCGGCTGCTCGATCATGGCGACTACGTCATCATCACCACCGATACCGAGCTGGACGTGACCGACCATGAGGCGGTGCTCCAGTACGTGGCGGTCAACCGGCCCAACATCGTCATCAACTGCGCCGCCATGACCGATGAGGCCGCCTGCGAGGCGCATCCGGTGGAGGCCTACCGCGTGAACGCCATGGGCGCCCGCAACCTGGCCGCCGCTGCCTGGTCGGTGGGGGCTTCCATCGTGCAGTTGACCTGCGATGACGTGTTTGCCGACCAGGGCGGCGAGCGCAACGAGTTCGACGCGACGCCGCCGCGCGAGAGCGTGTGCGCCAAGTCGAAGATCGCTGGCGAGAACTTCGTGCGCGAGCTGAACCCCAAGCACGTCATTGTGCGCTCCGACTGGATCTACGGCGCCGAACCCGGCTATTGGTTGGATTCGCTGCTCATGGCCGCCCGCACGGGTGCGCCCTTCGCCGTGACCACCGACCAGCTCGCCTCGCCGACCTCGGTGACGACCCTTGCCGCCTGCATCGTGGCCCTCATCGAGAGCGAGGAGTACGGGCTGTTCCACGCCGCCGATAGAGGTGTGACGAGCCGTTACGATTTCGCTCGCGAGGTCCTGCGTCTCGCGGGCCTTTCCGAGAGCTGCCTCGTACCCGAAAGCGACCCGGCGGCGGCACGCACTGTGCGCCTTGCGAACCTCATGCTCACCATGACGGGCATTTTCACCATGCCCGCCTGGCAGGACGACCTGCGCACCTACCTTGCCGCCCAAGACCTTCTGGTGAGGTAGCGCGCTATGGAGTTCACCAATCATCTGCAGCCGTCAGAAGAGTCCGAAGAATCCGATGGGCGCCGCCGCCTGCCGCGCTTGGGCCTCACGAGCCAAATTCTTCTGGCGCTCGTGCTGGGGCTTGCGTGCGGTGCGGTGCTGCACTATGCGGTGCCCGCCGGCGCCGTGCGCGACGACGTTCTGATCGGCGGCGTGTTCTACCTGGTGGGCCAGGGGTTCATCCGCCTCATGCAGATGCTCGTGGTGCCGCTTGTGTTCTGCTCCATCGTCTGCGGGGCAGCGGCCATCGACACGAAGACGTTGGGCTCGGTGGGCCTGAAGACGCTGCTTTTGTACCTGCTCACCACGGCGGTGGCCATCTCGCTGGCCTTAGGGGTGGGCAATCTCATCAACCCCGGCGAGGGCGTGGATCTCTCGTCGCTGGCCGCCCCGCCCGATAGCGCCGATGCGGCCCCGCTGGACGAGGCGGCCACGGCGAACACCATGGACACCCTGCTCAACATCATCCCCAGCAACCCCGTGGCAGCGCTCGCCCAGGGAGACATGCTGCCGCTCATCTTCTTCGCCCTGTTCGTGGGCATTGTGCTGGCTCGGCTCGGGCGGCGGGTGGAAACGGTGCACAGCTTCTTCGTGCAGTTCAACGACATCATGATGGAGATGACCTCGCTCGTTATGAAGGTGGCGCCTGTGGGCGTGTTCTGCCTGCTCGCCCGTACCTTCGCCAACGTGGGCTTCGAGGCCTTCCTGCCCATGGTGAAGTACATGGGCGGCGTGCTCGCGGCCCTGGTGCTGCAGCTCGGCGTGACCTATATGGTGCTCCTGTGGGTGTTCGCCCGCATGAGCCCGCTCATGTTCCTGCGAAAGTTCTTCTCGGTAGCCGCCTTCGGCTTCTCCACGGCCACCTCGAATGCCACCATCCCCTTGAACATCGAGACGCTGGAGAAGAAGATGGGGGTGGACCGGCGCATCTCGTCGTTCACCATTCCGCTCGGCGCCACCATCAACATGGACGGCACCGCCATCATGCAGGGCGTGGCCGTGGTGTTCACGGCCCAGCTGTTCGGCGTGCCCTTGGGGCCGGCGGAGTACGCCACGGTCATTGCCACGGCAACCTTGGCCTCCATCGGCACAGCCGGGGTGCCCTCGGTGGGACTTATCACCCTGTCCATGGTATTCGATGCCGTGGGATTGCCCTTGGAGGGCATCGCGCTCATCATGGGCATCGACCGCATTCTGGATATGTGCCGCACGGCCGTGAACATCACGGGGGATGCGGTGGTCACCTCCATCGTGGCCAAGCAGGCCGGGCGAGTGGATATGGCGGTGTTCCGCGACCCTGATGCCGGCCGCGAGGTGGATGACGTGCGCCTCGCCGTGCGCCAGTAGGTGCGAGGCGCGGCGGTGCGCCAGTAGGTGTGGGGCGGATGACGCGCGTGTGGCGGTGCGCCAGTAGGTGCGGGGCGCGGCGGCCCGTCGTAGCCGCGGAGCTTATCGCATCGCTCCGGTGTGAGTTCCCGTGCTTCCTTAAGTGCGGTTTTCGTGCAGTAAACTCCGCGAAATAGATGTCAGGCTCGATCTGTCATGGTGGGTCGGTTGCACGTCTTGTTGCTCACCAGGGGAAATGCAGAACGCCTCTCGGAGACGGTGTCTGTGGGCGCCCGCTCGGACGGGTACTGCATCTACTTCGCGGAGTTTACTGCACGAAAATGGCGTTTTCGGATTCTGCCGCGGAGGAAAGCGTTGGATTCCAAGTGAAAAGCGGGCCGCCGAGTGGCGACCCGCCGGGAAAGCGGCGCAGCGATTGCTGCGAAGATGGAGCGCGCGGCCGCGAAGTGTGTGCGCACGCGGCACGGGCGCGACGGTCATGGGGCGGGCGCTCCAGCCGTGAAGCGAGAGCACGCGGCACGGGCGAGACGGCCGTGGGGCGGGCGCGCGGCGCGGGCCGTTGAGCGTGCTCTCGCGGAGGCGGGGTACTGCGGTCTACAGCATGGTGGCGCGCAGCACCTCGGGCGTGAGGGGCGACAGCAGCGCCGGGGCGATATCGAAGATGGTGCGGCAGCCGGTCTCGCCGGCAGCGGCCATACGGGCGCAGGCGCGGGCGCAGGCCACCAGTACGCTGCCGGTGAACTCGGGGTTGGAATCGAGCTTCAGCGAATATTCGATCACATGGGTGTTCTCGCCTGCGGCCCCGGTGGTGCCGGTGCGGATGACCGAGCCGCCGTGGGGGATGCCGGCGTGGTCGCGGTCGAGTTCCTCCTGGCTCACGAAGGTGACCGTGGTGTCGTAGTCGGCGAAGTAGTTCGGCATGGTGACGATGGCCTCTTCGATGGCGGCGGTGTCGGCGCCATCGGCGGCTACCACGAAGCACTCGCGGGTGTGCTTCTGGCGCGTGGTCAGATCGGGGTTCGCGCCGGAGCGCACGGCCTCCAGGGCGGCGGGCACGGGCACGGTGTACTGGCGGGCATCCACCACGCCGGGGATGCGGCGGATGGCGTCGGAGTGGCCCTGGGATACGCCGCGGCCCCAGAAGGTGTAATCGGCGCCGTTGGGCATGATGGCGCCCGCGTACACGCGGCTCACCGAGAACATGCCCGGATCCCAGCCCACGGAGATGACGGCCACATGCCCGGCCTCGCGGGCAGCCGCGTCCACGGCGGCGAAGTGCTCGGGGATGTTCGCGTGGGTGTCGAAGGAGTCCACCACGTTGTAGAGCGCGGCGGCCGCCGGGGTCTGCTCGGGCAGGTCGGTGGCACTGCCGCCAGCCAGCACGAGCACGTCGATATCGCCGGTATGGGCGGCCAGCTCGTCGGCGGACCACACGGCCACGTTCTCGCCGTAGGGATGCACGGTGGCGGGGTCGCGGCGGGTGAACACGCCGACCAACTGGGTATCGGGGTTGGCGGCGCAGGCGAGCTCAACGCCGCGTCCGAGGTTGCCGTAGCCGAGGATGCCAATGCGAATGGGGTTCAAGGTTGCCTCCTTGCGTGTCTGCTTCTGGAACGGGGCCTATTATCGTTCATGCGCGAAGCGGTGGGTGCGGAGGGGGCTGCGGTGTAACGAGGTTTTAACGGAGCCGCCCCGCCTCGCCGCGTAGCCATCCGCTCGCCGATGCGTCCAGGTGCTGCAGGCTGCGCGTCGGAGCGGGGCGGCTCCGTGCGCTCGCCGGGGTGCATAAAGGATGGGGCGCCCGCGGGCCGCTGTCGGGGCAAAGCCGCGGGCCTGTCGGGTCGTGCTGGGGCCGGCCGCGATCCATGCGGCATAGCGGTTGTGCGCTGGGAAAGGCGGCCCGGGCGATTAGAAATCGGCCCGGACGTCGAGGCCGCGGCCGGGATCGACGCTGCGCTCGCGCCCGTGCCGGCTCTTCCCCGCAGTGCCTCTTCATCGCCGCGGGTGGGGATGCTCAGGGTGAACACGGTGATGCCGCGCTCGCTGGCCGCCTCAATGGTGCCATGGTGGGCTACGACAATCTCCCGGGCAATGGCCAGGCCGAGCCCTGCTCCGCCCGAGCGCGTGGTGCGGGCCCCGTCGGCGCGGTAGAACTTCTCGAAGATGGACTCCAGGTGCGCCTCGGATATTTCCCGGCCGCGATTGGCTACGGTGATGGTGGTGAGGCGTCCATCTTGGCGGGCCGCCAGCGCGATGGTGGAGTTCGCGTCGGCGTAGGCCACAGCGTTGCGCAGCACGTTGCCGAGGGCACGGGCCAGCTTGTCGGGATCGATGAAGAAGGTGTCGGCGCCGGTCACATCGATGGAGATGCGGATGTTGCGGGCCGATGCTTCGGGGAAGAAGGCCTCGGCCACCTGCTGGCAGAACAGGCGCACGCCCACGGTCTCGCGCTCGATGGGAATGGCCGACAAGTTGTAGCGGGTGATCTCGAAGAACTCGTTGATGAGCTGCTCTAAGCGCTCGGCTTTGGTGTAGGCGACATCGGCATACTTGCGCAGGGTGTCGCGGGGCAAATCGGTGGTCTCGCGCAGCAGGTCAAGATAGCCGAGCACCGAGGTGAGCGGCGTGCGGATGTCGTGGGCCAAGTAGGCCACCAGCTCGTTCTTGCGCTGTTCGGCAGCGTGGGCGGCCCGCTCGTCGGCAAGCGATTGAGAGCGGATGACCGCCAGCTCGTTGCGGGCGATGGACAGGTCGGCCGGCAGCTCGAGGGGGGCTTCCTTATCGGTGAGCAGGGTGGCCACAGCCCCCGACAGCTCGTCGAAGTAGCGCAGCGACTTGTTCAGCGAGCGAAGGATAATGAAGAGCCACCCCGCCACGAAGGCGATGACAATGAGTGGCAGCTTGAACGACTTGATGAACGTGTAGGTGGATATGTCGCGAATGGAGTATGTGCCGTTCTCGTCTTGGATGACCTGCCAGACGGGGTGCTCGTCGTTGACGCCGAGGGCTTGGGCCTCTTCGGCCGGGGTGAGGGCGACCCAGGCATCATAGGCCTGCGCCTGCGACTGACGATAGGCGCGGCCGAGAAGGTCGTCCAGGTCGGCTTGGGCGTAGCCTACGGTGGCGGCGGCCACGAGGATGCGCACGGCATCCTCCTCGGTGGTATCGGGGGGCAGATGCGGGGAGGACGCCGCTAGCGAAAGTCCCATCTCGAGAATGGTGGCCGTGGTTCGCAGGGCCGCCATGGCCTGGGCGGCGCTCGCGTCGTCGGGCTCGATCCCCTCGGCTTTCAGAATCGTGCGGTAGTCGAGAAGCGGGGGGAGCGCCGAATCGGCATCGGCAGTGTTGTTTCCGCTCTCCGCGTCGGTCTTTTCGCCGGTGTCCTCGGGTGCTTCCCCGTCTTTCGCCGTTTCGACGAAGAGGGACTTATCCGTTGCCGCGGACGCGTTCTCGTCGAAGACGACCCCGCCTCCTGCTGCGCTCGCGTTGGCGACGGGATCGACGAGGCCGAGTTTCTCCGCTTGGGCCTGGGCGGCCTTGACCGCCTTGGCGGCTGCGTCGACGGCCGCTTGCTTGTCGTTGGCTTGTTCGGCGGCGAGGAATTCTCCCAGGGCGTACTGCATCTCGTCGATCTCGTCCTGCACTTTCGCAGCGGTGCCCTCGTCGGCGGAATAACCGCTTTGGACGAACTCGTCAACCCACATGTCGTGGATCCCCCCGTCTTCGATCGAGAGCCCCTCGTCGGCAAGGGCCTGGGTGTACTGCTCGGAAGAGGGCAGGGTGTGCCAGGAGGAGGTGGAGTTGGCCACGTAGTCGGCCATCGAGGGCACGACGAAGGTTTGAACGGCCCCGCACAGCAAGGCGAAGGCGCCGGTGAACAGGACGAGGTTGCGAATGAGGCCACCGAGCACGCGGCGGCGCAGCACGCGGGCCTGCTCGCTCCTAAGCGCCATAGACGTCGGCTCCGGGGCCGCCGCGCAGCTTGTAGCCTACGCCCCAGGCCGTCTCGATGAACGCTGTGGACGCGTCGATGTCGGCAAGCTTCTTGCGCAGGCGCCGGATATGCACCATGACGGTGTTTGCCGCGGCATCGTCGAAGCGTTCGTGCCAGGCTCCCTCGAACAGGTCGGCGGCCGAGACCGGCGAGCCGGCCGACTGGGCCAGAAGGGCCAGGATGGCGAATTCCTTGGGCGTGAGGTGCAGAGGCTCGCCGTGGAGCGTGGCCAGATGGGTGCGCAGATCCACCTCGATGGCGCCGGCGGTGATGAGGGTGGCGTCGGCTGGGGCGGGAGCTGCGGCGCGCCGGCGCAGCCGTGCCTTCACCCGGGCTACCAGCTCGCGGGGGCGAAATGGCTTGGTGACGTAGTCCTCGGCACCCAAGGTGAAGCCCACCACCTGGTCGGCTTCCTCGTCCTTCGCCGAGAGGAAGATAACGGGAATGTCGCGCATCTGTCGGGCGCGCACGCACAGCTCGAAACCATCGATGCCGGGCATCATGATGTCCACGATGGCCAGATCGAACGGGGTGCGGGCGAGCATGTCGAGGGCGGCTTGCCCGCTATAGCAGGCCAGAGCGTCCATACCCTCGGCCACCAGCAGGTTCACCACCAAGTCGGCGATGGCCTGCTCGTCGTCGACAACCAATATGTGGGCGCGTTTCTCCATAGGTCCCATGGTACACGATTCGCCTGCGCTTCGCAGCCCGAGAACGGGCGGCGAAGCGGGGCTTCAGAAAAAGTTAAGGTCCCTGCCGGAATCGTCAGCATTTGCTATGGGACGTGTAAGCGACTCCTTCGATAAGGTTGATGTGCTCGATGATCGCCCCCTTGCCCTTTGGAGGGATGCCCTATGGATTCCGCCCCGTGCTATGAAGATGCCGCCCGGCCCGCGTCGTGCGCATCGCGCCATGCCGAGAACCCCTATGGCCGCGAAGCCTGGGTGCGCTCCCGTGCCGCCAAGGCGCCGCGCCCCGCGCCTTCGCGGCGGCGCGCGAGCGGCTCTCTCTCCCGCGGTGTCGGCGCTCCGGCGCCCGCGCCCGCGGTGCGCGACGGGCTGCGCCTCGTGCCGCTGGTGGGCGCGCTGTGCCTGGCGGTGTTCCTGCTCATTGCCGCGTTTCAGCTCGTCGGCATCTATGCCGGCGATGAGCCGGCCGTTGGTGCCGCGGTGCCCGGGCCGGCGGTCTCGGACGAAGGCGCCGCGGCGGCGAGCACGCCGGTCGATCAGTGGCGTGCCGGCGAGATTCCCTTCCTCTATCAGATAGACCCCCGCTATAGTGCGGCTCCCTACGCCGGAGCTAATGTGGGGGAATCGGGCTGCGGTCCGACAAGCTTGGCCATGGTCTACATTGCCCTCACGGGCAAGACTGACCGGGATCCGGCCGCCATGGCCGCCTTCAGCGAAGAGGGCGGCTACGTGGAAGACGGCCTGACGGCCTGGCGCCTCATGAGCGAAGGTGCTGCCGAGCTGGGTCTTTCCTCCCACGAGGTGCCCGCGGATGAGAGCCGGATCGTCGCCGAGCTCGAGGCGGGGCATCCGGTCATCTGCAGCGTGCGTCCTGGCGACTTCACCGACACCGGGCACTTCATCGTGGTGGCGGGGGTGGCCGACGACGGCAACCTGGTCATCCACGATCCCAACAGCCCGGCCAACAGCGCGCGCACGTGGGATGTCCAGCGCGTGCTGTCCCAGTGCGCTAACTTGTGGGCCTTCGAGCGCGCTTGAGATCGCGCATCGCCGGTTGCGCTAGAATGGCCCCATCTGTTCCTGAGAGAAGGAGGCCGTTGTGGAGCAACCATCCGCCATGGCGCCGGCGCCCCTGCCCTCGGCTGCGCCGGCGTCCCCGCCCCCGTCCCGTCCGTCGGCTCAGCCTGGGCCGCAGCCGCTTTCTGCGACTGCCGCCTGTCCGCCCCCGGTGCTGTGGTGCCAGAATCTCACCAAGGCCTACGGGGGCAGCGTGGCTCTCGACCGTTTCAGCATAACAGTGCCCGCAGGGCGCATCGTGGGTCTGCTCGGCCCGAACGGCTCGGGCAAGACCACATTGCTCAAGATGATTGCGGGCGTGAGCCACCCCACGGCGGGCGATATCCGCGTGACCGGGCTGCCTGTGGGCCCCCAGAGCAAGGCCGTCGTGTCCTATCTGCCCGAACGGCCGTACTTCTCGCGCTCCATGCGCGTGCGCGATATGGTCGCCTACTTCTCCGACTTTTACGCCGACTTCGACGAGGCGGCGGCCCACGATATGCTGGCGCGTTTGGGGGTGGATGCGGCAGCTCCCTGCTCGGCGCTTTCCAAGGGCACCGTGGAGAAGGTGCAGCTCGTGCTCGTGATGGCGCGGCAGGCAGCGCTGTACCTGCTGGACGAGCCCATCGGCGGCGTGGACCCGGCGGCGCGCGATTACGTGCTCTCGACCATCATCAAAGGCTACCGGCCCGCATCTACCATCATCCTCTCCACGCATCTCGTGCGCGACGTGGAATCGGTGCTCGACGACTTTATCCTGCTGCGCTACGGCACGATGCTTCTGCATGCGCCGGTGGGCTATGTGGTCCAGGAGAAGGGCATGACGTTGGACGCCTACTTCCGAGAGGAGTTCCGATGCTAGGCAAGTTGATGGCTTACGAGCTGCGGGCCCTCTGGAAGCCCGCGGCTGTTATGCTCGCCGTTATGGTAGTCGCGGGCGCGGCTGGAATCGGTTGTCTCGGCGCGACCCAGATGCTCAGCGAAGTGGCGAGGAGCGGCAGCGGCGCCGTGGCGGCGCCGATGTCCGGCAACGCCACGGTGGCGCTCTTCATGGCGGCCCTGTTCTGCGGCTTTCTCGTGTGGGCGGCTGCAGCGGCGCTCTATGTGTTCGTGGCGATGCGCTTCTACCGCACGATGTTCACCGACGAGGGTTACCTGACCCTTACCCTGCCCGTGCGCGCGGGCACGCTGATTATGGCGAAGTTCTGGGTTGCCTATCTGCTGCTTGCCGCGTTCTCTCTTGTGGCGCTGCTGATGTATGCCCTGATGGTACTGGCAATCAGCGGCGAGGTGGGCGCGGTTGCCGGGGTGCTTTCCATTATGGGGGGCTGGGGCGCGTTCGTAGCCGACGGCGATGTTGCCAGCGTGTTGGGTGGTATCGTGAACACATTGGTGACCTGCGCCTATGCCTTGGGTCTGGCATTTTGCAGCCTGACTTTGGGTGCCTGGTGGGCGCGTCGCCACAAGGTGGCCGCCGCCGTGGGCGTGTACCTGGCCGCGGGATGGGCGATCGCGCTGGTCTTCTCCATCGCGGGGGTTGTGGTCATGGCCGGCAGCGTCGCATACTGGGATGTCGCCCTGACGGTGGTGTCGCTGGCGCAGACGCTCGCGAACATCGGCGTGGCCGTGGGCGGTCTGGCCCTGGCGGCCCATCTCGTTCGCACCAAAGTGGACCTGGGCTAGAGTCCGCTCCCGCGGCGGGGCCGCGGCCGGGGTGACGGCCGAGATGCCGGCTGGGGCGCCGGCCGGCACCGGGGCCTGTGCCCTTGCTGCGAGAGCCCGCGGGAGGTGCGCTTCGAGGTCCTTGCCAGTCCCGAGCGCCTGGGCAGCGCTCGGGATTTTTATGCCTAACCTTAGCTGGCAGCTAATGAAACTGCCGCCGAGAACCGATACCCTTCTTCAAGCCTACGAGGTGAAATATCCATGAGAAGAAGGGAATCATTATGGAGAAGAAACCGACGTCCGGTCTTGCCGTGACGGGATTGGTGTTGGGGATCATCGCGGTGTTCAGCGCATTTGTGCCGCTGCTGAACCTGCTGTCGTTCCCGTTCGTGCTGCTGGCTATCATCTTCGGGATCATCGGGCTTGTCCAGACGATGAAGGGCGCCAAGGCCGGCAAGGGCCTCGCCATCGCCGGCCTTGTGCTCGGCGTGCTCGCTCTGCTGGTGACTGCGGCGATGTACAGCGGCGGCTCCTCCCAGGGCGCTTCTGCGGATGCCGCGGCAGGCGCGAGCGCGCCGGCTGCCGAGCAGACGCAGGGATCTGCCGGGGGCGCCCCTGACGCGGCAGGCAGCGCCGATGCCGCTGCCGAGGCCCAGCAGAACGAGCCCGCTTCCGATTACGCGGTGACCATCGACGGATGCCGCGTGACCGAGGACTACGCCGGCGCGCCGGTGGCGGTGGTCACCTACACCTTCACGAACAACAGCGAGAAGGCTACGAGCTTCGCGGTGGCCCTGCGTCCCCAGGCGTTCCAGGACGGCGTCGAGCTGAACACCGCCATTGGGTCGGATTGGGATTCGGAGAAGTACATGAAGGATGTGAAGCCCGGTTCGTCGTCCACGGTGGAGATCGGCTACAACCTGGAAGGCGAGAGCGATGTGACGGTGGAAGTGACCGAGCTCTTCAGCTTCGATGAGATGCTGCTCGCCGAGCAGACGTTCTCCTTGAAGTAACGGCGTCAATGCGACACAATGGTGGGCGGCGCGGTCCCTGCGGGCCGCGTCGCCCTTAAGGTGCAGAGGGCGCCATGGCACGGAAGAGGAGAAAGAAGCGCGTGGAAGAGCCGCTGACAGAAGATATGCTCGCTGAGCTTTTGGATGCGTCCGATCCGCGGGCGTTCATCAAGAAGCCCGAGGTGCGCCCGCGCGACCTGTCGGCCTATCTCAACCAGCTGCTTCAGGCCCGCGGCCTGAAGCGCGCCGCCGTGGTGCGCGACGCCGGACTGAACGAGACCTTCGGCTATCAGATTTTCACCGGCACGTGTCGGGCCTCGCGAGACAACCTGTTGAAGATCGCCTTCGCCTTGGGGCTGACGCTGCGCGAGACCAACCGCCTGTTGCAGGCGGGAGGGGTCAACGAGCTGTACTGCAAGAACCGTCGCGATGCCATTATCATCTTCGCTATCAGCCATGGCTATGCGCTGCAGAAAACCGAAGAGGAACTGTACCGGTTCGGGGAGGCGACGATCGGCTAGAGGCGCTTCGGACTGGAATCGGGCCGCCTCGGACGCCGCATGGTCGGCAATCGAGGCGGCCTTTGGTACCATAGAGGCTATGAGCAACGATCCGCTGGCGACATATCTGGAAGCCCTCGCACGGGACGACTGCTACCGCGTCCACCGTGTTTTGAAGGCGAGTGCGCACGAGACCACCGAGGTGGTCTTCTTTATGGGCGCCAACGACGCGGCGCTCGGCCCGTTCGTGCGCAAGCGCATCAGCGGGGAGGTGCCGCTCGGGAGCGCCTACGGTCTGATCATGGAAGCCCAGCGTGCCGGCCGGCGGTTCCGCCACCTGCCCCGCATTTACGACGTGCACGAGCGCGACGGCGACTTGGTGGTGGTCATGGAATTTGTGGGCGGCCGCACACTGCGCGACCTGGTCTACGAGCAGGATGCCTCGCCGGCGCTCGCCTGCGCGGTGTTCCCGGCTCTGTGCGACGGGGCTATCGAGCTGCACGAGGCGTTCGCCCCGCCCCTCATCCACCGCGATTTGAAACCGAGCAACATCATCGTGAGCGATGGCGGCCTCACGATCATCGACTTCGGTATCGCCCGCAGCTTCCGCGAGGGGGCCGGCGCCGATACAACCCACTTCGGCACCCGCTCCTATGCGCCGCCCGAGCAGTTCGGCTACGGTCAGACCGACGTGCGCAGCGATGTCTACGCGCTGGGCATGCTGCTGTACTACCTGGTGACCGAACGCGATCCGGATGCCCAGGTGGCAACTGCGGGCTTCACCGAGCCGGACGTGCCCTCGGTGCTGCAGCCGGTATTGCGACGGGCCTGCGCCTTCGATCCCGCGGCGCGCTTCCAAACGGTGCGCGAGCTGAGAGCGGCCTTTATGGCCGCGATGGCTCAGCAGCCTGGGGCTGCGGCGGTGCCGGCGCCTGCCGCCGCGCCATCGGCGCATGCGCAGGTGCCGATGGCGCCAGAGACGCGAGGCCCTGCCGGGACGCTGTTGTCCCATGGCGGCTCGGCTCTGGCCCCGGCAGCTTCCCCGCCGACGTCTGAGGCTGCGGACGCCCCGACGTCCAAGGCTCCTTTCGGGTCGGGGAGGGTGTGGACGGTCCGTTCCGTGAGCGCCGTTATCGTGTGCGGCCTGTTCGCGTTGGTGTCGGTGCTCTGCGCTTTCGGCTCCTCGGGCGATACGGCGACGTGGCCCTTGGGATTGCGGATGCTGTATTTCTGGCCGTTCGGCCTCTTGTTCTTCGGAGGCGCGGCCTGCCTGTGGATGGGAGACTCCCTTTTCGCGAAGCTGTTCGCGCGGTTCGGTCTGACCACGCGCGCCCGCAAGCGCTTGGCGGGGTGGGGGCTCATCGTGGCGTCTTCGCTTATCCTCACTGCAGTGGTCGGATTGGCCGAATCGCTCGGATACCCTACCTCTCGCGGCTAGCCTGCCCTCGGTCCTCCCAGCGGGTTTCCCAGAAGGCGACGGCGCTTGCGGCGGCCACGTTGAGGGAATCTACGCCGTGGGCCATGGGAATGCGCGCGGTCATGTCGCAGGCGGCGATGGTGTCCGCAGCCAGGCCGTCGCCCTCGGTGCCGAGGACGAGCGCTAGTTTCTCAGCCGATTTCAGGCGCGCGTCGGTGATGGGGAGGGCTGTGTCGGTCAAAGCGAGCGCTACGGTGGCGAAACCTGCCTCGCGCAGAAGAGCGCAACCTTGCGCCGCCCAGGTGCGCTCGCCTTCCAGATGCACCCAGGGCACTTGGAACACGGTGCCCATGGACACGCGGGAGGCGCGGCGGAAGAGCGGGTCGTGGCAGGCCGGCGTCAGCAGCACCGCGTCGATGCCGAGGGCTGCGGCGCTGCGGAAGATGGCGCCGATATTCGTGTAGTTGGTGACGTCCTCCAGCACGGCCACGCGATGGGCGCGCGTCAGCAGGGCGGCCAGATCCGGACGCGGGGGACGGTGGAAGCAGCACAGGGGCCCGCGGGTCTCCCGATAGCCGGTGACGGCACGCACTTCCTCGGTCGGCGCCACGATGACGGGGGCGGCCGGCGCGGCGGCGCGAATGCGCGCGAGGAGCGGCGCTGCTGCCCGCTCCCAACGCTTGTCGGTGAGCACGGCGAAGGGTGTGCAGCCGGCGTCGAGGGCTCGCGCGATCACGTTGACCGATTCGGCGATGAACAAGCCGTCGGCCAGTCGGTCCGGATCGGCGTCGGCATCGCAGGCGCGGGCGAGGCCGACCAGCTGCTTGGGGTCGCGCAGCTCGCCGTCGGTCATGGAGGCGAACGGGGCGAGGTGGGTGGGAAAGGACTGCTCGTCCTCAACGGGCGGCTTGCCGGCCTCGGCGGCGTCGGCCGTCCCGTGCCGCCCGGCCGCGGCGAGGTTTCGCGGCATCTCAGCTCACACCCTTCTTCACGATAATCGCCGGGGGTGGCGCCAGATAGCGGGCCGGGTAGATGATGGCGGCGGCCTTGCCGCAGCGCTCGAGTGCGGCTGTTACGAGCACGGGTGCGGCAAAGCAGGCGACCAGGCCCGCGGCAAAGCAGAGCCAGGGGGCGGCGCTGACGCTCAGCCCGCATGCCGACAGCCCCGCGACGGTCAGCTTCAGCGCGATGGGCCCCACGAGCCAGAAGGCCATGGTGTAGCGCGTGGCGAAACCGTAGAAGGCGTTTTGGGTGCCAGAGCGAAATGCCGAGGAGAACAGCGAGGCAAACCAGAAGATGCCGATGGCATCCAGAAGGGCGTGGGAGGCCTCGCCGAGCCAGCCGGCGATGAAGGTGATGACGCTGGCGGCGATCCACAGCGAGCCGAGGGCCCAGGCTTTCTCGCGGCTGCGCAGCAGCGGCAGGGCACCGAACAGGGAGACGGCCATGCCGGTGGCGAACCAGATCCAGTTCTCGGCAACCGACACGACGGCGTAGGGCAGCTGGGCGGCAGCCGGTGCGCTGCCGGGCAGCGAGAGCGCCGCGACGATGGCGAGCTTGCAGGCAAGCGCGGCAAACAGGAGGCCGCGGGCATTGCGGCGGCTGATCACGGTGGGAGTGATGGCGTAGAGGATGAGCGAGGTGTAGAGGTAGCCGAGGGGCTCCATGGGGCGAGCCAGGAGCGCATCGAGAAGCGTGGCGCCGTCCAAGACGCGCGCGCCGCCCGTGACGGTGCTCGCGGCCAGGGCAAGCACGGTGAAGACAGCGAAGGGCACCAGCAAGATGACGGCCTCCCGCCGCAGGTTGGCCATCCAGGCGCTGCGGGTGCGCACGCTGCGATAGCGCTGGTACAAATACCCGCTCGCGAAGTAGAAGAGGGGAAACTGCATCGGGAAGAGGCAGTCGATGGCCCATTCGGCGATACCGCCTTCGGGAATGGCGCCGAAGGAGGCGGCGAAGGCGAGCAGGCTGCCGAAGGCGATGAGGAGGGCGGCGGTGGCCTCCATGTTGACGACCCACGTGTCTTGCGGGTGGTCGAGTCCGCGGCCGTGCATCTCGTGGATGGCGGCGGGACGGTTCGCTGTGTCGGCAGTTCGGTTCATGGCGCCTTCGTGGTCGTGCGGGCGGGTCGGATCGTCGGTGCCGTTGCCGGCCTCGACGGTTGCCTCATCATCGCCGAGGCCGGCGTCTCCTTTTGCGGGACGGCTGCAAAAGGGGCGCGCGGGCGGTGGGCGGCGCGATCAGGCCTGCCTCTCGTGTTCGGTCGCCGATGGCCGGATACGGGCGATGCGCTCGTAGGGCTCGGGGCGATTCTCGTCGGCGAGCATGATCCGCTCGAATTCGCGGCGCCGGGTCACGTAGGCTTTTCGGAAAATATTCGAGGCGTGGAACTGCACGGTTCGCGGCGACAGGCGGCACATGACGGCGATCTCGTCGTAGCTGCGGTGCTGCAAGATGAGCTCGGCGATGGTCGTCTCGCGCGGGGTGAGGCCGAGTGCGTCAAGCTCGCGGCGTATCAGCTCGGCGCGACTTGCGAGGTGCACCTCCTGGCGGCGCAGGTCGCGCTGGCGCAGGGCGAGCATGATCCCGATGGCGATAAAGCCGGCGGCGCAGGCGAGGGCTCCGGCTATTAAGGAGAGGTGCAGCGCGTCGGTGGAAGCGGGATTGCCCAGCGCAATGGAGCAGGCGCCGCCGCCGAGGGCGCACGCCGCTCCGAAGGCGGTAAGGGCCCCGATGAGGTAGGGGAGGGAGCGGGGCGCAGACGCTGGCCTGGGCGGCGCGCCACGGAGGTCGGTGTGGAGGTGCGTGAAGGTCGCCCTGGCGACCGGAGTCGTTCTGCTCATGGCTCTTCCTTTGTCTTCGAGAATGCGAACGCCGGGGTTCGCGGTGCCCCCGAGCCGAAGGGGCGCACGTCTGCGCTGCGGAAGGTTGCGGATGCGGGGCAAAGGGGCACTTCGTCCCGCAAGCGGCGGCTTTCTCCTGGGCCATCGGGATCTCCGATCATAGTAGTGCGACGGTCGCCCTACCCGGCTGCGCCGTCGGCTTTCCCAAGCGATTACCCAGCGGCGAGGTTGCCGTAAAGGAAGGGGCCGCGGGAGGGCCGCAGGCGGGGATGTTGCGGCGCCCGCACCCGTTTCAAGGGGAGGAAAGGGGCCGATTGCGCGCGGAAGGCGGCCTCATACGGGGAGAATGCGGCGAGAGCGCAAAGGGCTCGCCGCGGCGGATCTGGGGTCGAGCCGTGTCCGTGAGGTTGTCCAAACGTGGACTTTCTCGGGAAGTGGAGGGACGCCTGCCCGTTCATGCTAGGATTTTGCGGCGATGCGCCCGAGTGCGGGCGCAGGATAGGGCGGCCTGCACGGGGCTGCGATCGAAACCGAGACTGAAAAGGTGCGAGCGTTCCCATGGATATGTTCATCGAGATTCTGAAAGCGTTCTTCATCGGCGTGGTGGAGGGCATTACCGAGTGGCTGCCTATCTCCTCTACCGGACATATGATCCTCGTGGACGAGTTCGTGAAGCTGAACGTGTCGCCTGAGTTCCTCGAGCTGTTCTTGGTGGTCATCCAACTCGGCGCCATCATGGCCGTGCTCATTTTGTACTTCCACAAGCTGAACCCCTTCTCGCCTCGCAAGACGGCGCCCGAGAAGCGCGGCACGTGGCGGCTGTGGGGCATGGTGGCCATCGGGTGCATTCCGGCGGCGGCCATCGGCCTGACCCTGGATGATTTTTTCAACGAGTACTTCTACAACGCCTGGACGGTGGCGGTGGCGCTTATCGTGTACGGCGTGGTGTTCATCCTGCTGGAGCGGCGCAACCGCAAGCGCGAGGCGGCGTGGCTGGCGTCCCGCGGCCCGCGCGCTTCTCGGGGCGCCCATGCGCGGCCGCTGCCCGTGGGCCCGGGCGATGACGGCGACGATGCCGAGGCCGCCCTGTTCCGCGTGCGCACCGTGGACGAGATCGACTGGAAGACGGCGCTTAAAATCGGCTGCTTCCAGATGCTCGCCATCATTCCGGGCACGAGCCGCTCGGGCTCCACCATCATCGGCGGCATGCTCTGCGGCTGCTCGCGCACGGCGGCGGCCGAGTTCACGTTCTTCTTGGCCATTCCCGTCATGTTCGGCTGGGGCGTGCTGAAGCTCATCAAGTACATCCTGGCCGTGGGTCTGGCCATGACCGCCACCGAGATAGCCGTGCTCGTCGTGGGCATTGTGACGGCATTCGTGGTGTCGGTCATCTCCATCAAGTTCCTCATGGGTTACATCAAGAAGAACGACTTCACCGCTTTCGGCGTGTACCGCATCATCGTGGGTATCGTGGTGTTGGCCTACTTCGGCGTGAAGGTGCTGCTGTAGGCTGGATGCGGAATCGTGGATCCCGCAACATCGGTAGTCAATTGAATTGTCTTATGATAATCTGGCCTCCAAGGAAAGGTTCCGCGCGGGCGGGTGCCGAGAAAGGGGAGGTCTGTGTTCAGCGAGCTGGTCGTGGCCTACCTGTTTCTCGGGGGCGCCGGTGCCGGCGCTTGCGCGGTTATGGCCGTTGCGGGACTGCTTGTCGACGGCGATCAGCTGCGCTTGTGCGCCACGTCGCGTTTTCTTGACGAGCGCGCCCGGGCCTACGGGCACTTTTTCGGAACGGGGCTTACCGCGAGCGTCGCGGTGCTCGTACTGGGAATGATCTGCCTTGCGGCCGATGCGGGACGTCCCGATCGGCTGGTGCTGCTCGCGGTTTCCGAGCCGACGAACTATCTTGTTTTAGGGGCGTGGTCCCTTTCAGCGTGCTTTGGGCTCGGGGTTTTGGCCGTTCTTGCATGGCGCGGGATTTTGCCGGCCACTCTGGCGGCTTTTCGTGTGCTGGGCGTATTGCTGGCCGTCGTCTCGTTTGTGACCATGGCCTACACGGGGCTGTTGCTCTCGAGTATGGCTTCGGTGCCGTTATGGCACAGTCTGTGGCTGCCGGTGATGTTCGTGCTTTCGAGCCTCTCGTGCGGCATCGCGCTGGTGCTGGCCAGCGCGATACTGGGGAGAAGCGCCTGTGCTTTCGCAAGCGTGCTGCGCATGCTCGTTCGCATCGACGGTCTGATTATCGTTGTCGAGGCGCTGGTTCTGGCGGCTTGGCTGGTTGCCGTATGTGCGGCGGCGGGCGCCGGGTCGGCAGATGCGAATGCGACATCCACCGATGCCGCCGCCCTTGCCTCGGTGCGCCTGCTGCTTGCGGGACCGGATGCGTTGGCATTCTGGGTGGGCTTGGTGGCCGTCGGGCTCGTTGTGCCGCTGGCCATCGATGCGATCGCCTCGTGCGCCCTCAGTTCGCCCCGCGCCTCCTTGGCGACGCTGTCCGGACAGACCGCGTTTCTGGCATCGGCGACAGGTGTCCTCGTCGGGGGCGCTTGTTTGCGCGCAACCATTGTGTCCGCTGCTCTTGTGCCCGCCGCCGTGAGCTTGCTCTAACCGCCCTCAAGAGAAAGGCCCCCATGTTTCCCTTCGAGATCGACGAATCCAGCGACGTGCCCCTGTGGGTGCAGCTGCGCAACCGCATCGCCTACCTTATCAACGACGGCTACTTCAAGCCCGGCGACAAGCTGCCCACGGTGCGCGGCTTGGCCTCGGAGATCTCCATCAACTACAACACGGTGAACAAGGCCTATCTGAGCCTGGTGTCCGACGGGTATCTGGAATCGACCCGCGGCCGCGGCGTGTTCGTGACCGACATGGTGGCGCAAGAGGGCGGCGAGGGCCGCGCCGAAGTAGAGGCGGTGCTCGACGAGTGTATCGCCTCGTGCCGTGAGATGGGCATGGACTACGACGACATCGAGCATGCCATGGGCCGCAAGATCAAGCGCCTGAAGCACGAGGAGGCCCGCGAGCGGGGCGAGGTGGCGGCCCGTATCATCGACTTCGAGCCGAAGCGCACCTTGCCGGCGCAAGAGGCCTGATCGGCGCGCCCGGCGCGCACGTTTTGACCGTCCAGAGTCCGAATTTGGCGCAGGGGCGGAGAAGGAAAGGGAGAAGGAGAGAACGATGCGCAGGCAGTCAAACGAGGCCGGCCCGTCCGAGAATCGCAGCCGCCGCTTTCGCGTGGCGCCCGACGCCTCCACGCAGGTGGTGGAGGAGCGGGCGTCGAATGCCGGGGTGCTCCTGTTCTCGGCAGTGCTCTTCGCCGCGGTGTTCCTCGTGGCGTTGGGCCTCGGTGGCCTGGTGGCGGGCGTCGTCACGCTGCCGGGCATTGCGGTTGCGGCTGTGGCGGCGGCGTTGGGGACGGCCAGCTGCCATGTTGCCCAGCAGTGGGAACGGGTGGTAGTGCTGCGCCTGGGCCGTTTCAACCGCGTGTCGGGCCCGGGGCTGTTCTGGACGTGGCCCGTCGTGGAGGCGAATACCCTGCGGGTGGACACGCGCATGCGGGTGACCACCTTCTACGCCGAGGAGACGCTCACGGCCGATCTGGTGCCCTTGGATGTGGATGCCGTGCTGTTCTGGCACGTGTGGGACGCGAAGGCGGCCTGCCTGGAAGTGGGCGATTTCACCCGGGCTGTGGAGATGGCGGCCCAAACGGCCCTGCGCGACGCCATCGGCCGGGCGGGGGCCGCCGAGGTGGCCATCCGCCGCGAGCAGCTGGACCGCGAGCTCAAGCGCGTGCTGGAGGAGAAGACGGCGCCCTGGGGCGTGACCGTGCTGTCGGTGGAGGTGCGCGACATTTTGCTGCCTCGCGAGCTGCAAGAGGCCATGAGCCTGGAGGCCCAGGCCGAGCAGCGCAAGAAGGCCCGCATTATCCTCATGGAGGCGGAGCAGGACGTCTTCGAGACCCTGGCCGAGATGGAGGACTTGGTGGGCGGCCCCGAGGCCGTGGGGCGTCTGCGCACCATGCACCTGCTGAACGAGTCGCTGCGCGAGGGCAAGGGCACCGTGGTTATCCCCAGCGCCTTCGCCGAGGGCTTCAACGAGGGCGTGGGCGACCTGCTCAAGGGGTAGATATCAAGAATCTTTGATATTCCGCCAAACCGCCAATTCGTCAAGAATATTTGACAGCCCTACAAACACGCAGCCTGATTCCAGGGTCGAATGCGTTTGAGCTCGGGGTGTATTGCAAAAATCGGACTATTGCGACTACGTTCAAGGGCGTCGATATGCGGTAGCGTGGTCTTCGATGGAATTGAGGGACGTGGGAAGGTGGCGACATGGCGGAGCATCGCGACGAGTTGAACATCGGTCGTTTTCTGGAAGCGCAGGCTGGTGGCATCTACGAGCAGGCGTTGGCGGAATTGCGGGCCGGCTGCAAGCAAGGGCACTGGATTTGGTTCGTCTTCCCGCAAGTGCGGGGTCTCGGGTTCAGTTGGGCGGCCGACTACTACGGTATCGGAAGCTGGGAAGAGGCCGAGGCCTACCTGGCCGACGAGGTGCTGAGGAGCCGTCTGCGCGAGGCGGCCCGAGCGCTGCTCGATCTGCCGGGGGACGACCCCGAGGCCGTGCTCGGACCTATCGACGCCCTGAAAGTGCGCTCCTCCTGCACGCTCTTCGAGCTGGTGAGCGATGCCCCGGAGTTCCCTGCCGTCCTGAATCGCCACTACGCCGGCGAGCGCGATCCCCTTACGCTGGAGATAGTCAAGGGCTTTCCGACGCACAACGTGCTCTTTCTTGATTTTGATGGTGTCATGCAGCCTGATTACGACAAAAGCCATGAGATGCCATTGGATGAATTTTGCGCATTGAGGACATGGGCGGCGGAAAACTATGAAGACGAAGGATTTCTCCACGTGGGAAATGATGATATAGCTGCTGCCCTGCGAGATTGGACGAACGAGGCCGTCGAAGGTGTCCGGCGTATCGCAGAAGAGGGGGATGCGCGTATTGTCATATCGAGTAGTTGGCGCTTTTACGACGAGGACGACAATCTTCGGTGCCTGCTCAAGCTCAGAGGACTCGACGGGCATTTCGCGGGCGCTCTTTCACGTAGCCATTCCCTGGAGAGAGAAGATGCCATACGGTTGTATTTGGCGCAGCATCCCTGTTCGGTTCGGAATTATGTAGCGGTAGACGACGCAAAGCTGATCGGTCTCGATGGCCATTTTGTCCGCATCCGCAAAGGATCGATTCGAGAAGAAGATGCGGAAAAGGCGCTCTTGGTTTTGAACGGAGAAGGGTATTGCGAGTACGAAGGCGATGACGAAGGTGACGAAGAAGAGGGGTTTTGGGAGCTTGACCCCGTTGTCGCCTCCTCAATAGAGTGGCGCATGTGAAAACTAATTGGAACCGTCAGGGCTGGATAGCGAAAATTGAAATCCTCTTGATGATTGAAAGTGGTATCGAATTCGAATAGAATATGAGTACTTGAATCGATACCTTTTGAAGGGAGTTAATCATGCCCTTGCCAGTTGTTGACATGCCTCGCACAACCCCGATCTATTCGTTCGCTGCTCTCAAAAGCAAGCAGCGAGAGGTTAAGGAACGCGGAAGTCGTGAAGTAGTGCACATCACCGAGAATGGAAACGCGGCCTATGTTTTCTGTTCGGAAGAGGTGTTCGCCGAAGAGAAGGCCCAAGCGGTGAGGGATGCACTCTACGAGCAGGAGCTTATTTCCCTTCTCGAGCGCGCGGAGGCTGACCGTGAAGCGGGTCGTGTCTATCATGGCATCGATGCTGTTAAGTGCGAAATAGGCAAGAGGCTTCAAAATGGCTGACATCGATTTTTCGGAGGCCTTCGTTGAGGGCATGCTCAAGGTTCGTCTTGAGTCAAAGCGCAACGAAATATTCGAAAAGATAGAATTGCTTGCGTTTGTGCCTGAGATGGGTTCGAGAATTCTGCCAGAATCTGTCGTGCGTCGTTTCGGTAGGGAAGTAAGAAAAGTCGTTATCGATCCTTTCGATATCATCTACCGGTATTTTCCCGAGGAAGATCTTGTCTTTGTGGAAGGTCTGCTTTATCAAAGGGAAGCTCAGTAGACGTGGGCGGACTCCAGGCGGCTTTGAATTCCAGGAGAACTGTCCTTACTGCGCTGTCAGATTAATTATCCTCAAAATAGATAACCCATTTCAAAATTGTCATATGATAATCCTTGCATTGTCATATGACAATTTGCTATAGTGTGCCCCGTGGAATTTGGCCAATTCTCAAGGATTACCAGTTTGAGGGGACGAAACAGCGGCCGCGTGAGGAGACGCGGCCCGCAACGCCGGGAAGGCGCGGTCCCTGGGAATTCAAAGGAGGAGAGATGTCGGGAGCACGAAACTCCACGCTCACCCGCAGGAGCTTCCTCAAGACAACGGGCGCGGCCGCTGCCGGGCTCGCCTGTGTGGGCGCCGCTGGTGCTGCCTTGAGCGGTGAGGTGCTGGCCCCTGCCCGGGCCCATGCAGAGGGAGAGGAGCGCACGGCTCATCTGTGCCACCAGTTCCATTGCTTGACGGGATGCAATCTGAAATGCACCATTCGCGATGACCGCATCACGCTGATCGAGCCGAGCGACTTGATGGTCGACAAGAAACACTCGACCATCTGTCTGCGCGGCATCGGCGAGGTCGCGCACATTTACGCACAGGATCGTCTCAAGGTGCCGATGAAGCGCGTTGGCGAACGCGGCGAGGGTGAATTCGTCCAGATTAGCTGGGACGAGGCCATCCAGACTATCGCCGACAACCTGAAGGAGGCCCAGCAGAAATACGGCGAGGGATCGGTCTTCATCCGCAAGTCCACCGAGGCGGGCATAGAATTCGACTTCCTGGCCCAGCTGATCCATGCGGATTCTGGTGGCAACTGGGGACTCGACCGCGGCCAGGCCAACGGCCTGGGGCCGGCTCTGGGCCCGTGGAGCTATCTTTCGAACCGCTCCCACTGGGAGTTCAAGGATGCGGCCACCATTATCGAGCTGAGCCACAATCCTTTGGAGAGCGCCATGGTATGGTCGCGCCCGCTGATGGATGCGAAGGAGGCGGGCACCTACATTGTGACCATCGACCCGCGCTTCACGGGCACGGCGGCGAAATCCAACGAGTGGCTTCCCGTGCGTCCCGGCACCGACGCGGCGATTATCCAGGGCATGCTGAAGGCCATCGTGGACAATGGCTGGTATGACGAGGAGTTCATGCTCGCACGTACTTCCTGCCCCTATCTGGTTGATCGCGCCACGGGAAAGAGCTATCGCAGCGCCGAGGTCGTGGCCCCCAACCCGACCGTGGTCGGCGCCGAGCCCGTGGGCGCCCCCTTCGTGTGGGACACCGTGACCAATGCCCCGGTTCTGTACGACAACGCGACCGCCGTGCCGGCCCTCGAGGGCGAGTGGACGGTGGACGGCATGCAGCTGGTTACCGAGTTCACGCTCATCAAGGAGTGGCTGGATACGATCACGCTTAGTTGGGCTGCGCAGACGTCGGGCATCGACGAGCAGGTTATCGTGAACTTGGCCGACCGCTATGCCAACAACGGCCCTGCCATTATCGACATCGGACTGGGTGGTGCCGACAAGTACACCAACGCCGATGTGCTGGGCCACTCGACGGCTCTGCTGGTGGCCTTGACCGGCCAGTACGGCAAGAAGGGCGCGGGCCTCGGCTCCTATTGCGGCTTGGGCTCCAATGATCCTTCGGCAACGCTCAACTACTGGGTTCTTCCCGAGGAGTACCACTACGGGGAAAGCCCGGTTGCCATGTACGACATGCCCTACCAGGAGAACAACATTCATGCGGCCCTGACGTTCGGCGATGCGTTCACCCTTGAGGCCGGAGCGGCGAACGACATGCTCGAGTGGGTGAAGTCCCTCGACTTCTTCGCCATCGTCGACCTGTACCACTCATCGGCGGTGGACTACGCCGACATCGTATTGCCTGCCTGTACGAAATTCGAGTGCGAGGAGAACGTGAAGCAGCTGCGCGACAGCATGGGCCACGTGATGCTGGCCAACGGCATGGTCGCCCCGCTGTTCGAATCGAAGAGCGACTTGCAGATCGAGCGCTTGCTCGCCGCCCAGTGGGGTCTTGAGGATCTGCTGCCCGAGACCTACGAGGAGCTCGCGCGGTTCATGCTCGACGGCGCGGCGGAGCTCGACCCGCGCATGGAGGGCATCACCTACGACGCTCTGCTGGCCAACGGGGGCGTCATGGCCCTGCCGGAAACCGGCGAGGACTACCTGCCCGACGGATTGGCCGAGGGCTTCCTGACGCCGTCCACGCGCATCGAGCTGTACTACGAGTATTTGGCCGACCAGGGCCATGGGCTGCCAGTTTACGAGGACGCGAACGAGGCCTACGAGAGCAATCCCAAGAAAGAGCAGTTCCCGCTGTACTTCACCCAGGGCAAGAGCCGTTATCGCATCCATGCCTACTACTCTGCGAACGAGTGGTTCCAGGAGGACTTCGGCCCCAGCCTGAACATGGCACCCGAGGATGCCGAGGCTCGCGGCATCGTCACCGGCGACGACGTGCGCGTCTTTAACGATCGCGGCTCCTTCGTGGCGACGGCGCTGGTGAACCGCTCGCTGCAGCCGGGCGTGCTCTTCATGGCCGAGACGACCTACACGCGCTACTACAAGGAAGGGTTCTTGCAGAACGTGACCAACTCGGCGCGGCTCGAGCGCGGCTATTCGATGTTCTTCGGCCCCCAGATTCCCTACAACGATGTGTTGGTGGAAGTAGAGAAGGCGTAGGTGAAATCATGACGAGATACGGAATGGCCATTAACCAAACGCGCTGCATTGGCTGTCAGACGTGCGCTTTTGCCTGCAAGATGCAGAATGGCGTGGCGAAGGATATGCGCTGGAACCGCGTGCTTACCGAAGGGGGCGGGGTGGCAGACGACGCCCAAGGGCAGTACCCGAACCTTACGCGCACGTACCTGCCGCTGGCGTGCCAGCATTGCGAGAACCCCGCCTGCCTGAAGGCGTGCCCCACCGGCGCCACCTACAAAGACGAGATGGGTCGCGTGGAAATCGACTACGACAAGTGCATCGGCTGCCGCATGTGCATGGCCGCCTGCCCCTACAACGCCCGCTCCTTCAACTGGGCAGAGCCGGCATTCGTGCCCGATTTCGTCTATGGCGACGGGCAGGTCGAGCGCCGGGAACGGGGCGTGGCCGAGAAGTGCACCCTGTGCAAGGAGCGCACCGACCGCGGCGAGGAGCCCCGCTGCGTGCAGTGCTGCCCGCTGGATGCCCGCATCTTCGGCGACCTGGACGACCCGAACTCCGAGGTGTCGAAGGTCATCGTCGAGCGCAAGGCCCGCGTGCTCTTGGAGGAGCAGGGCACCCGCCCGCAGGTCTACTACTTCGAATAGGGAGCGAGAAAATGGAACTGTTCAAGCGAAACAAAGCAGCTACGGCGGTACTGGCCGTGCTCGCCTGCGTCGGCGTGGGCGCCTGGATCTACCAGCTCGTGGGCGGCCTGGCCGTGACTGGCATGTCCAACGGCGTGTCGTGGGGAGCCTACATCACCATGTTCATGTTCTTCGTGGGCCTGTCGGCCGGAGGCCTCATCGTGGCCTCCTCGGCCAGCGTCTTCCACATCAAGGCGTTCAAGCGGGTGGCCATGCCGGCGGTTATTCTGTCCACGGTATGCATCTGCCTGGCCGGCATGTTCGTGCTCATCGACCTGGGCGGCATTCAACGCGTGTGGCGCATCGTGACCGGTCCGAACCCGGCGTCGCCTTTGGTGTGGGACATCTGCGTCATCACCTGCTACCTGGTCATCAACATCCTGTACCTGCACTTCATGCGCAAGGGGGCCGAGCGCGCCGTGGCCATGGTGTCTCGCTTCGCCCTGCCCTGCGCCATTCTCGTGCACTCGGTGACCGCCTGGATCTTCGGCCTGCAAATTGCCAAGGAGGGCTGGTTCACGGCCATCATGGCTCCTATCTTCGTGGCGAGCGCCATGGACTCGGGCCTGGCCCTGCTGCTCATCGTGCTGTCGGCGCTGAACGCCTCGGGCCGCTTTAAGACCCCCAAGGAGCTCATCGCGAGCCTGGCCGGCCTTTTGGCCACCTGCATCGCGGTGGATGCCTACTTCATCTTCTGCGAGGTGCTGACCATGGGCTATCCCGGCGCTGCCGGTGCCGAGACGCTGGCCCTCATGACGGCGGGTCCCACCGCCCCGTTCTTCTGGTTCGAAGTTATCGGCGGTCTGCTTATCCCCTTCTGCGTGCTGGTCTTCGCGAAGAACCGCGCGAAGACGGGGCTCGTGGTGGGCGCGAGCGTGCTGGTGGTGGCGGGCGTGCTGTGCAAGCGCGTGTGGCTGCTGTTCACCTCGTTCATCGGCCAGAATGTGGCCGGCGCCCCGGGTGTGATGACCGCCGACGGCTGGGCGATGGCCGGCTCCTATGCGCCCACGCTCGTAGAGGCGGCCATCATTGTGGGCGTGGTGTCGGTAGGCGCCCTCGGCTTCATGGCCCTGGCCTCGAAGCTGCTTCTGCCCGCGACTGAGGAGGAGACGGTTCCGGCTGCGACCTCCCGCGCTGGTGCCCCCGATCTGGAGTTTGACCCGCAGGTGGCGTAAGCGAGGAAGAGACGGGAAGGGGGCTTGGAGCTTCGCGGTTAGGTCGAGGCGCTGAACCCCTGCGGCTCGGTCGCCGCTCTTCCGAGTTACAACCTAGAACGTTTCCAACCGGGCCTCCGTGCTGCAACGGAGGCCCGGTTTTCATATCTTGATGGCCCGGGGTACCGAAGTTGTCAGATCGTCAACGGAATGATGTCCGCCGAGCGGCGTTGGTTACGTAACAGTGACGGGGCTAGCCCCTGTTCAACCGGTTGCTTTCAAGGCCCATGCGGTGAGCCTGATTTTGTGCGCGCGCCTTAACATGGTGTCCATAGGAGATGGTTCTGCTGTCGCTCGCACCGTAGGGAGGGCGGTGACACAACGGCAGGAACCAGGATACGGGCGTTACGGGCGCCGAGCGATAGGAGTTGCCTTATGGAGAAGATTTTGGATCTGGTGCGGTCGAACAACCTGGTGCAGGCGGTGCTGTGCATAGCCTTTGGCTTGTTCCTCATGATTTATCCCTCCATAACCATTCAGGGCATCATCATGCTGTTCGGCGTGGCCCTGGCGCTCATGGGTGCGGCCGGTCTGGTGTCCTACTTCCGCCAGAAGAGCGTGCGCTATCGCAATACGGGTACCCTCATGGGAGCGGTCTTCTACCTCATCATCGCCCTTATCGCCTTCGTGTTTCCCAAGGTGATTGCCGGGTTCTTCTCGGTGGTGCTCGGTGTGGTGCTCATCCTGTTCGCCATTGTGAACGTGGTGCGGGCCCTGGGGTTGCGCGCCTTCGGGGGCAGTATCTGGATCGCCGTGCTCGTGGCCGCCGTCATCGTGGGTGTCGGCGGTGTGCTCATCGTGGTGAATCCCTGGGGCGCTTCCATGACCTTCGTGCTGGTGCTGGGCGCGGCCTTCATCGCCAACGGTGCCGTGGACCTGTTCATCGAATGGTACGCCCGCGATTCCGCCAAGCAGGCCGACTTGATGGCGCGGCCCCGCTAAGGAGCGAGGCAGCCGGCGCGAGGGAGGTGCCGGACTGCGTGCCGGCCCCGTCGCCTTAGAGCGCGCTGCTCGGGCGGTCACCCCGCTGATCGAGCCGTGTCTCGGGCTCGGACGGCGCCTCCGCGCTGGCGTTCCCGCTCCTTCCGCATCCCGCTGGCTCGCATTCGATTTTACCGATGGCGGCCCGTCGTGGGCTTCTATAACTTAATTGCTCCATGACCCCTGCTCGCGCGGGGGTCTTTGCTATCATGGACGCCACGCGAGGGCCGCCTGCGCCGCGTGGGCGCGTCGGCCATGCTCGTTCAAGTTTTGGTACACGAAAGGAAAAGCGATGTCTGAAGAGAACAGCAATCTTGCCGAGATTCAGAAGCATCGTGAGCAGATCGACGCCATTGACCGCGAGATCGTCGCGCTTTTGAACAAGCGTGCCGGCCACTCGCTGGTCATTCGCGGTCTGAAACCCGGTGCGCATATGGGTCTGTACGACGCGCGCCGCGAGGAGGAGATCTTCGCGCGGGTGGACAGCTACAACGAGGGGCCGCTGTACAACGAGAACCTCCGCGAGATTTATGCCACCATCCTCAAGATCATGAAGGAGACGCCGTCCGTATGAGCGAAGTGAAGATTGCCCCCATCCCCGATCTCGGCCAGCGCACTGACGAGATCACCATTTACGCCGGGCCCTGCTCGGTGGAATCGACCGAGCAGTTCAACGAGGTGGCGGAGTGCGTCGCCGATCTCGGTCTTTCCTGGATCCGCGGTGGCGCCTTCAAGCCCCGCACCAACCCCCATTCCTTCCAGGGCTTGGGCGAAGAGGCGCTCAAGATCATGAAGGCCGCCGGCGACACCTACGGCCTGAAGACGCTCACCGAGGTCATGGACTCGGCCCACTGCCAGCTGGTGGCCGATTACGTGGACGGCCTGCAGGTGGGCGCCCGCAACTTCCAGAACTTCAGCCTGCTGAAGAAGATCGGCCAGGTGACCGCCGAGAGCCAGCAGATGGTGCTGTACAAGCGCGGTTTCGCCGGCACCATCGCCGAATGGCTGGCCGCCACCGACTACATCACCGATTGCGGCAACAACAACGTGGTGCTGTGCGAGCGCGGCATCCGCACCTTCGAGACGGCCACCCGCTTCACGCTGGACATCGCTGCGGTGCCGGTCATCCACAAGCAGTCGCTGTATCCGGTGTGCATCGACGTGTCGCACCCGGCCGGTCAGCGCGACCTGGTGCCGGCCCTGGCGAAGGCCGCCGTGGCGGCTGGGGCCGACTCGCTCATGATCGAGGTGCATCCGAACCCGCCGGTGGCCCTGTCCGACGGCCCCCAGCAGCTGACTCCGGCCCAGTTCCGCGAGCTCGTCGCCGAGCTGCGCGAGCTGGCCGCCTGCCTGGGCAAGAAGATCGTATAGCGGCTTTCCGCTGCTGCGTATTGCTGCTTAGAAGCCCATCTCGCTTTGTGCGAGGTGGGCTTTTCGCTTGTACGCTTTGTTGCTGAAGACGCTCGCCCCGCCCCCGCCGTTTGCTGTTTCGGGGAGGGTGGAGCTGCTTGCGCGTGGACCGGTGGTGGCGCGCTTTCAACGCCCAATCGCCGGCCTGCAACGGCAATGCGGTCGCTGTGCTTAGGCCGCTCATTGGCATTGAGCGCCGTAGTGAGAAGAAAAGCGCGGTTTTCGTAACTTTTAGTGCCAGGGGGTCGGGAAACCTCTTAGGGAGTTTTACGTTTTGCCTGGTCACGGTTCCACCAGCAAGCGATGCTGTTTCTGTCGCCTACGAAAACCGTCATTTTCTTCTCACTTTCAGCGCTTGCGGGGCACGTGTGGAGCATTGAAAACGCTTCATATCAGAATGCAGATGGAGCATGGCGTGCGTCGCGGATGTGCTTGGTGCGCAAGCGGCAAATGGGGGAAGGCCAATTTATGAAGGCGGTTTCTCTTCCTGAGCAAAATGGTCAGCACAGTGAATCCTTGGAGGAGGATTGAGCCCGTGGGGAAGCAGCTCGGTCCCTGCCGCTACACTTCGCCCATGCGAATTTTTCTCTATGGCATATCGTCTTTTTCGTATTGGCTAACAGCCGAATGTCGTCCGAATGCCCATTGCGGTGTTGGGGTATCGGCTTTGAAATCGTGCGTGCCTCATCGAAAGACAGTTGAGTATCTGGAGAAGGTATTTCCCTCTATCCCCCAACCGTATCACGTGACCGTGCCTGTTTCCTCGAAGAGCTCGGTCCCGCAGGCGATTGCCCATTTATCGCGCTTCGCGTTCGCGGAGAGGCCCTTCGTGCGCATCGAGAACGGTGTCTTTGCCAGTTGTCCCGAGCTCTGCTTTGTACAACTTGCTCTGACGCTTCCCTTTCACGAGCTGGTAAAAGCCGGAGATGCCCTGTGCGGCAGCTTCTACATCGATCCGACAGCTGACAACGGTCTTGGAAGTCGAGTGCCGCTTACTTCGAGGAAACGTATCGAGGCATTTGTTCGGCGCAATGTGGGGTTGAGGGGCGCAAAGCAGGCGCGGCGAGCGCTGCGATCGGTGGTCGATAATGCCGCCTCGCCTCCCGAGGCGTTTCTCTGGTCAGTTCTGAGTTTGTCGCAGCGTTATGGGGGTTATGGGATTCCCGATCTCGAGTTGAATCGTCGAATCAGGCCGAGCAAGCGGGCTCGTCGCATTGCCCGTCGCGAGACGCTTGTTCCCGACGTGAGTCACCGGGAAATACGGCTGGTGATCGAGTACGATTCGAATTCTGAACACCTGACGCCGTTTCAAATAGCGCGTGATGCCTCTAAACGGATGGCGCTTGAGGCCGACGGCTACAAAGTGATCTCGGTGACTACCCGGCAGCTTGCCGACGCGAGAGAAATGCGGAACGTGGCTGATCAGGCGAGTGGGCACTTGGGGCGCCGCCTCCAGATAAAGGCGAAACGGTTCCAGGATTCCCATCGAGTGCTGTATGCAACAGGCTGGTCGTTGGGGCGCTATCACCGTCGACTGTGGCTTGAGGGCGGTCGCGCTTCGGACGAGATGTAAGGCGGTTGCCTTTGGGTTGGGAGTGGAGCGACTCTCTTTGCGTTTGTTGCCGGGAAATGAGAAGAAAAGCACGGTTTTCGTAGACTTTTGAGTGGTTTATGGGTTGCAACTCTGAAATTTCGGGATGTTTTCCCAGGTAAATCGATTGTCATGATGACAGAGGAGAAGTCAGAGTTACGAAAACCGTGCTTTTCTTCTCAATTTGCAACAGGGAAGTGGTGTTGTGGCGGCGCCGGCAGGCCGTTGGCGGGCGATGGGGAAAATAGGGGCTTGCGCGATCAGGTTTCTGTGCTAAAGTACACGCAGCAATTGAATATACCTTAAACCGATGAGGCGAAGATCAAGCCATCCGGGCACTCACAGAGAGCGGGCGCAGCTGAGATTCCCGCAGAACGCCAGAGGGTAAATGGATCGCCGAGGGAAAGGGGAAAGGCCCACCGCCGTTTGTTCCGGCGAGGCCGAGTATCTGGACCGTGAGCCTGCGTTAAAGGCAGAGCGGGTGATGGCCCGTTCATGAGAGGGTTCGCTTCGGCGAATCAATTAAAGGTGGCACCGCAGATCAAGGGATCTGTCCTTTAAGCGAAGGACAGATCCCTTTTTTGTTGGGAAAAGCCGGGAACCTCTCAAGGCGTCGGATACGGGGCAATTGCTGACACAGGAAACGCTCGCAGGCGCGAGCACGAGGGGCAGCAGGGAAGCTGCCCGAGAAAGGACTGATTGACATGGCAGAACTCCGTATGACCGCTGACGCCGAGAACGCTCCCGCCCAGGCCGGCGGCGCCAAGCGCACCGTCGCCGCGACCGAGAAGAAGGGCCTGCAGGTGCAGGACCTCATCCTGGTGGCCGTGCTTCTGGCCGCCGGGGCCGTGCTGAAGCTGACCGCGGGCAGCCTGCTCGCCTCCTTCGGTATGAAGCCGAATTTCACCATCGCCGCCTACTGCCTGGCCATCATCATCATTCGCCCGAATGTGGCCCAGTCGCTGGCCATCGGCCTCATCGCCGGTTTGGTGTGCCAGATTCCGATGTTGAACGCCACGCCGCTACTCAACATTCCCTCGGAGCTTCTGGGCGCGCTCGCCTGCGGCCTGCTCATCCACGTGCCCATGAAGATCGGCGGCAAGCTGGACATCAACCCGCTCGTGAACACCTTCATCTCCACCTGCGTGTCCGGCTTCACCTTCGCGGCGCTGTCCGTCTACATCAACGTGGTGTCCGTGGGCGGCGACTTCGCCGTGGCCATGGCGGCCTATGTGGCCATCGTGCTGGGCACGGCCACCTTCAACTGCATCTTCGTCCAGGTGCTCGCCGTGCCCCTGAAGAAGGTTCTGAAGAAGTAAGTAGGCTATCGAGGAAGAGCAGCTATGATCGAGTTCAAAGAGTTCAGTTTTCGGTATCGGGAGGGGGAGGCGCCGGTGGTGCGCGACATCACGCTCTCCATTCCCGATGGGTGCTTCGTGGGCATCACCGGGGCCGCGGGCAGCGGGAAGTCCACCCTCACCTATGCCATCAACGGCATCATCCCGCACTGCTACCCGGGCGACTTCTACGGGTCGGTGACCGTGGAGGGGCTCGATACGGTGGAGGCGTCGCTTACCGATATCTCACGGGTGGTGGGCAGTGTGTGCCAGGACATCGATTCGCAGATGGTGTCCACGGTGGTGGAAGACGAGATTCTCTACGGCTTGGAGAACTTCGCGGTGCCCAAAGACGAGATTCCCGCGCGGGTGGACGAGGCGCTTGGCGCCATGGGCATCGCTGATTTGCGTGACCGCACCATCGACAGCCTGTCGGGCGGTCAGAAGCAGAAGGTGGCCGTGGCCTCGGTCATCGCTCTGCAGCCGCGCGTGCTCGTGCTGGACGAGCCCACCGCCGAGTTGGACCCGGCCTCGTCAGTGGCCGTGTTCGACCTGCTCGCCCGCTACGCCCGCGAGCACGGCACCACCGTCGTGGTGGTGGAGCAGAAGATCGCGCTTCTGTCCGATTACGCCGACATGCTCGTCATTGTGGACGGGGGGCGCATCCGCTTCGCCGACACGCCCGATGCGGTGCTGGCCCACTCCGACGAGCTTTTGGCCCTCGGCGTGAACGTGCCGCGGGCCACTACGCTCATGAACGCCTTGGGTGCCCAAGGGCTCTATGGCGGCCCGACGGTGCGCAACGTGGCCGGTGCCGCTGCGGCGCTGAAGGAGGTGCTCGCATGATCGAGTTCAAGAACGTGTCGGCCTCCTACGACGGGGAGCTCGCGGTGCTGCGCGACGTGAGCTTCACGGTGGGCGACGGCGACTTCGTGGCCTTCGTGGGCACCAACGGCGCGGGGAAGTCGACCACCATGCGCCTGGCCAACGGGCTTCTGAAACCCACGGCTGGCGAGGTGCTCGTGGACGGCGTGCCCACTACCGCTCTGAAGACGAGCGAGCTGGCGCGGCGCATCGGCTTCCTCTTCCAGAATCCCGACCGGCAGATCTGCTGCAACACCGTGCGCGAGGAGCTGCTCTTCGGCTTCAAAGCGCTCGGCGAGGAAGGACCGGCGGCCGAGGAGCGGGTGGACGCGATCATCGAGCGCTTCGGCTTCGACGCCGACGCCGAGCCCTATCTGCTGAACCGGGGCACGCGCCAGCTTCTGGCACTCGCCTCCATCATCGTGCTCGCGCCGCCCACCATTATTCTGGACGAGCCCACCACCGGCCTCGACTTCCGCGAGTGCGTGAAGGTGATGGACGTGGTGCGCGAGCTGAACGAGGGCGGCACGACTGTCATCACGGTGTGCCACGACATGGAAGTGGTGGGGGATTTCGCCCGCCGGGTGATCGCCATGACCGGCGGGCGGGTAGTGGCCGATGGCGCCACCTTCGACGTGCTGCGCGACGGGCGCGTGCTGAAGGAGGCCCACATCCTGCCGCCCCAGGTGACCGAGGTGTCCATGATTCTCGGGCGCGACGAGGGGTGCCCCGAGGCCATCGCCCAGGCCGATACGGTGCCCCAGATGGTGGCCGCCATCGCCCAGGAGCTGCAGCTCGAGGGCCGGGCTGCAGCCGAGGCCGCAGCTCTGGCCAACGACGTGGCGGCGGCTCTCTCTGCCGAGACGGTGGCCAGTGCCGCGGCTGTGGTGGAGGCGAAGGCGATGCTCGGAGATGCCGGTGCGGACGGGGAAGGGGGCCGATAATGGCGAAGTTTCTGGAATACGTGCCGGGAAACAGTTTTCTGCACCGCATGAACCCCTCGGTCAAGCTCATCTGCGCCGTGCTGTTCGCCATCGCCTGCTTTGCGACGAGCAACCTGGCGTTCCTGCTCGTGCTGCTGGTCGGGGCGCTTGTCTTGGCCGCCTCGTGCGGGCTCGGCCGCGAGACGGCGGGTTTGTGCCGGGCGGTGTTCGCGTTCTCGCTCATCCTGGCGGTGGTCATTCTGCTCACCACGCCCCACGGCGTGCCGCTTGTGCCGCTGCCCTGGGGCTTCATCGGCACTGGCAGCTTGCTGGCGGCCCTCACGGTGATCGTGCGCCTTATGGCCGCGGCCATTCCCTTGTTCCTCGTGTTCTACGTGACGAAGATGAACGACATCACGAACTCGGCGGTGAAGCAGCTGCATGTGCCCTACAAGTACGCCTTCACCTTCACGAGCACGGTGCACTTCATTCCGGTGTTCATGAACGATATGGCCGGCATCATGGAAGCGCAGACGGCCCGGGGCGTGGAATTCGACGGGTCGCTCGTGAAGAAGGTGCGGCTCATGATTCCGCTGTGCGTGCCGCTGCTCGTGAGCTCGGTGCGCAAGACGAACTCGGCCGCCATCGCCGCCGAGGTGCGCGGCTTCAACCTGCGCACCCGCGAGAGCGGCTACAAGGACTACCCGCTGGGTGCCGGAGACTGGGGTGCGCTGGCCGTATGCGTGCTCGTGCTGGCAGCGGCCATCGCGCTGGCGGCACTCGGGCTCTAGCGCAACGAGAAGTACTTGCTGAGCTTCACGCTGAGGGGGCCTTGGGTGAGCAGGAGCTTGGCGATGACGAGCAGCACAATGCCGGCGCCCAGGGCGATGAGCAGCGCCGGCAGCCCGAAGGCGGCCGCGGCGATGGCCGCTGCGGCGACCACAACGACGATGAGTGCGCCGAGGGCCCGGTGCACCGTGCGCGAGAGGCGGTGCCAGATGGCCACGGGGAAGGGCGAGGGTGTCACCTGCCCGGTAAGCGTGCTTCCGCACAGGGCGCAGCGGTCCACCTCCCCGGTGTAATCGAGGTGGCAGCGGTCGCAGTGCCTCATGGCCGGTCTCCCTTCGCGCGCTCGCCCAAGCGCCCCTGGTCGCGGGCGGGGGCGGCCGCCTTGTGCTCCTGCCACGCGGCGCCGATGGCAGCGAGACGCTCTTCCAAGGCCGATTCCCGTAAGGCAGCGTCCACCTGCTCGCCGCTCTTGTTGAGGTTCGCCTGGCCATGCAAGCCCTCGGCGGCCAGCACGTCTACTAGATGCCGCGTCGCCCGCAGGCTCACGAAGCGGCTGGAGACGCCGATGCACAAATCGTTTCCGCAGGTGCACAGGATGAAGTTCAGGCCGGCCGGCGAGGTGAGCGCGCTGATGCCCTCCACGTAGGGAGTCACCGCGTCGTCCAGCTGCACGCGGCCCAGGCTGGATACGGTGCAGGTTACCTCGCGGGCGGCTCGCCAGGCGGCGAAGTCGAGGGCCGCATCCTTTACGATGAGGGGCACCGCGCGTACGAGCGGGTTCTTCTCCAGCTTCACCATGCGCATCATGCGGCGCTTGAGCGAGGCTGGCCGGGTGCCCGCGGCCAGCTGCTCCTGCACGCGGGCGGCCACCTCGGCCAGGGGCTCGTCGGCATCCCCCGGCACGTAGGTGACATAGGCCAGGCCGAAGAAGTTGCGCAGGGTGGTGGAGCCGAAGAGCGCGCGCAGGTCCACGGGCACGTCCATGTGGATGGCGCGCTGCCGTTCGGCCCCGTGCATCTCGCGGCGCAGGGCGCAGACGACCGCCGCCACCAGGTAGCTCGTGACGGTGGCACCGCAGGCCTTGGCGGCGGCGTGCACGGCGTCGGCGGGATAGTGCAGTTCCAGGTAGGTGGGATCCACGTCGGTCTTCCAGCCTGTCAGGCGGAACACTTGCGGCTGTGCATCGGCGCCGGCAGCGGCGCGATCGTAGTGGGCCGAGAAACTGTCCTCGGTCTTGGCGGCCTCGGTGCCGGCGTAGGGCGCCCGGTCGACGGCAACGTTGTAGCGCGCTTCCACGTAGGCCGCGAGCAGCACCCTCACGAATTCCAAGGTGCCGCGGCCGTCCGAGATGATGTGGGACACTTCCACGTTGATACGCCGACGATGGTAGGTGACGCGGAAGAGCACGCTTGCGGGCCCGGTGTGCAGGCTGAAGCACACCGGCAGCGTCTCCGGCTCGACGCGGGGCGGTGCGGGCGCGGGCACCAGGTAGTGCCAGAACAGGCCGTTTCTCAGGCACACGTTGAAGCCGGGGAAGAGCGCCACAGCCGCATCGAGCGCCTGCTGCAGGGCGTGGGCATCCACCTCGTCGGCCATGGTGGCGGCGATGCGGAAGACGGTCTGGGTGCCCCCACCGGCCTGGGCGGCGTAGAACTTGCCGACGTTGTCTAGTCGGTACCAAGCAGGGGCGTCCATGGGAGCTTGCCTTCGGTGGGAATGGGGTCGTCGTCGAGGAAATGCGCGATGAGCCGGTAGGTGTCGCGCACGAGCGAGAGCACCGAGGGGTACAGGAAGTAGCCGTGCACGCCGTCGGTCATGCGGAAGCAGGCCACCTCGCTTCCCTCGGCATCGAGCCGGGCCGCGAAGGCCTCGCCCTCGTCGCGCAGCGGGTCGTACTCGGCGGTGATGACCAGCGTGCGGGGCATGTCGGCCAACGACGTCGCGATGAGCGGCGCGAAACGGGAATCGTGGAAGTCCTCGGGCGTGCGCAGGTACAGCTCGATGTAGTCCACGATGGCCTGGCGGGTGAGGATGTAGTCCTCGCCGTTCTCGCGCACCGAATCGAACAGGGTGCTCTCGCTGTGGTCGTTGTAGGTGAGCGGATACAGCAGGATCTGCGTGCGGGGGCGGAACTCGCCGCGCTCGCGGGCCAGAAGGCCCACCCCGGCCGTGAGGTTGCCGCCGGCCGAGTCGCCCATGAGCACGATGTGCTCGGGATCAGCATCGGGGATGACCTCGCCGGCGAACAGGGCCCGGGCCACGGCGTAGCAGTCCTCCAGCGGTACGGGGAAGCGGCACTCGGGGCTGCGACGGTAGTCAACGGCGATGACTCGGCGCTCCAGCTTCAGGGCCGTACGCATGCAGGCGTCGCTGTAGAAGTCCACGTCGCCGTTGGCCCAGCCGCCGCCGTGCATATACAGGATGGTGCCGCGATGATCCTCGTTCACGTGGAGCCCCGCCTTCAGCGAGAAGTCGATGTCGAGCGGGGTGAACACGCGCAGGGGTATCTCGTAGCCGTCGTCGGCGGTGGCAGTGATCTCATCGATGCGGCAGCGCGGATCGGCGATGGTGAGCTTGCCGGCGGCGTCTTCCACCTTGCGCTGGGCATCCCACGAGGAGGCCACGTCGGGCTGCACGAGCGTGATGGCTTTTATCACGGCCTGGACCACGGGGTTCATGGGCATGGCTGCTCCTTTACTCGTTGACGGTGCGTAAATGATGAGGCCCATGCTAAGCGATAAGGCCTTCCGACGGCTACCGCCGGAAGGCCTTGGCATCAAACGGTTAACGGAGCGACACGCGGCCAGCCTTTCGAGTTCACGACGCGTGAATGTGCAGGGCCCGGTATGCGCTGGTGGAGGCCAGCAGAAGATCCTGCGGCCTTCTGCCGGCAAACCGATGGGCACAGGCGGGAAAACGGGAGTCTGTGAACATCTTGTGGAGGTCGGTGTGCTGCGGCGATGCGGAGCGCAAAAGTGCCGCTAGCATAGCCTCCCCACCTTGACGTCGGTGTTTCTCACGCCTCCGACCTCTCAGGTTTCCCGAACGGGGCCTCCGCGGCCGAGCCGTTCGCACGAGACGAAACCTTGGAAGAGGAAGGAGCGGGACGTGACGGTGCCCACTATGCCCCTGCGGGTCAACGACCATCACCAGGCAAACGATATCGAAGAGGCGGAGCGTGCCCATCTTGCGGCGGTGCTCGGACAGGTGCGCGCCGCCGTGGCGCGGTCCGGGGCCTTGGCGGCGCGCACCGAGGAGAGCCATCGGGAGGCCGGCGCGCAGCTGGCCGCCTCGCGCGGGGAACTTGCCCCGGAGGAGGCGCACCTGTCGGCCTTCGAGCTGAACCGTCTGGACGCCCAGGCCGCCGTGGCCGCCCGTTCGCACCGGCGCTTGGAGAAGCTGCTGGCCTCCCCCTACTTCGCGCGGGTGGACTTCCTCGATGGGGATGACGCGGATGGCGGAGCGTCGGGGGCGAGCGAACAGGGGACCGCCGCGGACTCCGATGCATCGGCCGGCCCCGACGCGGGCGGCACGGTGTCCGCTGGCGGCGCCCCCGAGGTGACCTATATCGGGCGATTCGCCTTCACCTGGGAGAACAAGGCCGTCGTATCCGATTGGCGCAGCCCGGTGGCGGCGCTGTTCTACGATTTCGAGCCGGGCCCCGTGGCCTTTCAGGCGCCGGCGGGCGAGCGGCGCGGAACCCTGGTGCGCAAGCGGCAAGTCGCCGTGGAGGAGGGGCGGCTCGTCTACGCCGTCGATTCCTCGTCGAGCGTGCGCGACGAGGTGCTGGCCCAGGCGCTTTCCCGCTCGTCGGATGCGAAGATGCACGACATCGTGGCCTCCATCCAGCGCGAGCAGAACGCCGTTATCCGCGACGAGGCGCCGGGCACGCTCGTCATCCAGGGGGTGGCGGGCTCCGGCAAGACCTCCATCGCCCTGCACCGGGTGGCCTATCTGCTCTACCGCCAGAAGGAGCGGCTCTCCTCGCAGTCGGTGGCCATCCTGTCGCCGAGCCGGGTGTTCTCCGACTACATCTCGGGCGTGCTCCCGGAGCTCGGCGAGGAGCCGGTGCGCTCGTGGAGCCTGCACGAGCTGGCGAGCCTGCTTCTGGAGGGCATCGCGAAGGTGGCGCCTGCCCGCTCGTTCGCCGACGAGGCCGACGCCGTTCGCGCCGAGCGCGCCCAGGTGAAGGGCACCGAAAAGTTCGCGCAATCGCTCGCTGCGTGGCTCGACGGACAGCTGGCTGCGGGCGGGGCGCTGTTCGAGCCGCACGACCTGCCCGTCGGCGGGGATGTGGCCGAGGCCGCCTGGCTTGCCGAGCGCTTCTCGGCCTACGCGCCCGTGCCCTTCGAGGAGCGGCTCGACCTCGTAGCGGGCGACGCCCTGGAGCTCGCCCATGGCAAGACCTTCGGCCGCTACGCCCACGCGATGCCGACCCGCCGCGAGCTGCGGTCGCGCCTGCTGCGCATGATGCGCGCGAAGAACCCGCTTGCCCTGTACCGGCGCTTTCTGGCCGATACGGGCCGAAGCGCGCTTCTCAAGATGGCGGCGAAGGGCACGGTGGAATGGGAGGATGCCTTCCCGCTCGTGCTATGCGCCTGGGCCTTCCGGGGCTCCGACGGCTTTGCCGCCGCCGCGCCAGTGCGCCACCTGGTGATCGACGAGATGCAGGATCTGTCGCCAGCGGCCCACGAGGCCGTCTCGCGGCTTTTCCGCTGCGACAAGACGCTGCTGGGCGACGCGAACCAGCTCGTGGACGGTCGCGTTGCCGCCCCTCCCGAGACGGTGGCGGCCCATTACCCCGGCGCCCGCGTGGTGCGTCTCATGACGAGCTACCGTTCCACCTTCGAGATTACCGAGCTGGCGCGGCGCGTGCTGCCCGTGGGCGGCTTGGTGGCGGTCGAGCGCCACGGCGATGAGCCCCGCTTCGTGCGCTGCGGGGACACCGCGGGCGTGCTGGGGGCGGTAGATGCGGCGGTGGGGCGGTGGCGTGCGGCCGGGCGGCGCACGCTGGGCATCATCGCGAAGTCCGACTTTCTCGCCGCCCGCTACGCCGAGCTCATCGGCCGCGTCCACGAGGTCGCCCTGATCACCGACGAGACCGACACGTACCCGGGCGGCATCGTGGTCACCTCGGTGCGCCTGGCGAAGGGCCTGGAATTCGACGAGGCGGTGCTGCTGGACGCCGACGGCCGCCAGTACGCCACCGAGGCCGACCGCCACCTCTTGTACGTGGCCGTCACTCGCGCCATGCACGGGCTGACCATCCTCTACCGCGACGAGCCGAGCCCGTTTCTGCGTTGAGGCTCGGGGCCGGCCTACCCTCGCTGCTCGCGCTCGGCGCGGTAACGGGCGAGGGCCGCGTCGAAGCTGCCGACGGTACGACGGTAGTAGACGGTGTAGCCGGCGGTGATGGCGGCGAGCGTGATCAGGTAGATGACGACGAAGGTGACCCAGGCACCGGCGTTGTCCGCCGGGAACCAGCCGCCGAGGGCCGCGCAGAGCGCCAGGGCGGGCAGGGCCGTCAGGCCGTAGCCGGCGATGCGCGCGGGGTAGCTCGGCCGGGCGAACACGGTCTCGGTGAACCACAGGACTTGCAGTGCGACGAGCAGCAGGCAGGCGGCCAGGAGCGAGAGCGTGATGACGATGCCCTCCACGGGGCCGGCGAAGACGAGGCCGAGCGCGCACCACAGGGCCATGGCGGCGGTGAAGGCGACGCAGACGCGGACGAGGGCGCTTTTCAGGATGCGGTTCATAGGGCTTCCTTTCCTTGGGTGGGCGGGGTTCGAGAGGCTGGGTGCGGCGGCTGCCGGTCGACCGGCTACAGGCCGATCTTGCGCTTGATGGCGGGCGCGTACTGGCGGGAGGCGATGAGATGCTCGCCGTTTTCCAGAATGAGCTCGATCCGGGCGTTGGGGTAGGGGCGCAGGCCCCGCACCGCGTCGAAATTCACGAGCAGGGACTTCGACGCCCGAACGAACTCGCTGCCGGCCAGCTCCGCTTCCAGCTCGTAAAGTCGCAGCGGGCTTTCCAGCACGCGGTCGCGCCCATAGAGGAAAGACCTCCCGTCCACCGATTCCGCGTAGAGCACCTGGGCGGGCTCCAGGATGAACGTGCCCTGCTCGTTGGCGCCGAGCAGACGCCGCTCGGCGGCGTTCGCCGCGGCCACGATGGCCTCTACGCGCCGGTCGATGGAGGGGCAGCGGATGTCCACCTCGATATCGGGCAGGCCGGGGTGCTCTTCAACGGTCAGTTTCATGGGGCTTCCTTCGGTATCGCTCAGACATGGTGTTCGAACGATGCCAGTGTGCCCGCTTCACGGCACCGGCGCAAGGCCTGTGGGCCTCAGTTGCACGGGGCGGCCGCTATGTTGCAAGAGGCAGTGGCTGAGGGGAAGCGCGCGGGTTACTCGGCGAGAACGGAGGGGTGTTCGGCGCCCACGGCGGCAGGGCCCGCGTTTCGGTCTGCCGTGCGGACATCGCTCGGCGCGGCGGCGCTCCCGTCCTCTTCGGCAAGGTCGCGCAGGGTGTGGGTGGTAAGCGCCCAGATTGTGGCCACGCCCCAGCAGACGGCGAGGGCGAGCGCCGCTGCGCCTGCGCCCCACGCTTCCACGATCAGCGAGGTGGCGAACACGGCCACCGGCGCCGCGGCCAAGGTGAGCGAGTTCTGGGTGCCCAGGGCGCTGCCGCGGTTGCCCTCGGGAATGCGGTCGAAGATGTAGAAGCCGAGCAAGGCCGACAGGGGACCGGCGAACAGCCCGAGCAGCAGCGCGCCGGCCAGCAGCAAAGGGAAGGAGGGCAGCAGCCCCAAGGCCAGCACGCCGACGGCCATGCCGGCGAGCGAGATGATGAACCAGGTGCGGCGGCGCAGCTTAGAGGCGAGCGCCGCGTAGGCCAGCGAGCTTACCAGCATGCCCGCCGACATGGCCGACAGCACGTAGCCCAGCAGTTCGGGCGTGCCGGCGGCGGTGAAGTGCACGGGCAGCACGAGGCCCTGCAGCGACCCCAGGATCATGACGATGCCGAAGCTTACGAGCATGCAGGAGCGCAGAAGCTCGTCGCGCACGAACAGCACGGCGACCCCCGACTTCAGCGAAGCCCAGGCCTCGGCGACAAGGCCGGGGCCCGCGGTAGCGGTGGCGATGGCGGCTGCCGAGCCGGCCAGGGCGCGCTCGTTGCCGGTACGGCCGACGGTTCGGGGCAGCGTGAGCGTGACGAGGGCCGCCCCCGCTGACATGACGGCGGTGAACCACAGGGCGTTCACCGCTCCGGCCGCGCCCATGAGGAAGGCGGCCAGGGCGGGCCCGACGATGACCACGAGGGAATCGAGGGACTGGGTCAGCCCCATGAACTTCTGCAGGCTGCGCCCGTCGCGCTCGCATACGGCGGGGGCCAGCGCGTCGCGGGCCGTCATGCCGGGAATGTCGCCGACGGCTCCCAGAAGGCCGAGGGCCACAAACCAGCCGAAGGACAATCCCCAGATCATGTCCACGACAGGCAGCAGGGCCACGCTGGCCGCCGACAGCATGTCGGAGACGATGGACACGTTGCGGCGGTTGAAGCGGTCGATGAGCGCGCCGCCGACAAGCCCGATGAGGAACTGGGGCGCCGCGCAGATGAGCGCCAGGGTGCCCGCGGCCAGGGCGTCGCCGGTGGTGGCGAGCAGCACGAGCGGCAGCACGACGCCGGCCACCGAGTTGCCGAGCAGGGAAAGCGCGCAGGAGAGCAGGTAGCGCGGAGCGACCTTGCGAGGACGATGGGGCGGGCGGGGCGTGCGGGCCTGAGGGGCGGCAAGGGACATGGGGGGCCTTTCTCGAAAGTGCGGAACTTCGGGAAGGCAGTTAAAACTATGACGTTGCGTCGGGGTCAAGGGGGGCGGGAAAAGAAATCGGCCGCCCGGCCGCCCGGTCCTCTCCAGGGCGGCCCGTGCTCAGGTCCGGGGTGCCCGCTCGGCTTCCACGCGGGCTTCCATGATGGCCTCGATGCCCGCCTCGATACGGTGGTAGACGTCCTGTTGGGCGGCATTGTGGCCCTCGAAGGCGATGCGGTCGAGGAACTGCTCGCGGTCGGTCGAGGGGCGCAGCCAGTTCGCCGTGTCGAAGCAGGCGATGACGGGCTTCAGGGCCTCCAGGGATTCGGCGGCCAGCTCGGCCCGCTCGGCTTCGGAGGCGTCGGACGGAAGGGCGGTCAGCTGCTGATCGAGGTGCAGCATGGTCTCGGTGAGGTCGTCGCTGGCGATGCGCCTGACGACGCGCTCCAACTCGCCGAGCTCCTCCTCGTCGTAGAGGTGTCCCGCCACGATGAGGGCAGTGCGGTTATCGGGGGAGGCGTCGGCTAGGGTGTCCACGCCGGGCAGCATGCGCAGGATGCGCGCGAAGCGCACGGGGAGGTCGGGGTCGAGGTTTTCCCGGCGCAGCGCGGCGATGATGCGGCGCTGCTCTTCCAAACGCTCGATCTCCAGGGCCAGCTCGCGGTCGAGCTCCTCCAAAGCGCTCGCGCCGGACCGGCCCGGCGCGTCCATCTCGTCGAGGATGGCGCCGATGCGTGCGAGGGGGAAACCGAGGGAGGCCAGCCGCTTTATCCGCAGCACACGGGCCACGTCGGTCGCCGCGTAGTCGCGGTAGCCGTTCTCGGAACGCTCGGGCTCGGCGAGCAGCCCCAGCTGATGATAATGTCGCAAGGTGCGCACCGTCACCCCCGCCAGCTTCGCCACCTCGTTACTGCGCATCGTCCTTCCTTTCGCTTGGGAACTGCTCCCATGCTAGCACGGCTTGCCCCAGTAAAATACCCTCTTGAAAAAGAACATATGTTTGGGTATGATAAAGGAAACAGATGTTCCAAAGGCTGGGTGCGTTCCCTAACTTCCATCGCATGAAGGACAGCCGTCCGAAGTAGAGGAGGCTGTCGTGGGTCGCTATCCCTCACATTTTCTCAGACGATTTCAGCGGGGCAACGCTTGCCGGGAGTTGTTGCCTCGCCTCTCGCCCTGCATTATAATTTCGTTTAACGAAAGTAGGACGCTATGATCGAAATCGTTGTACATGACCATGCTCTGAAGCATGGATTGACCGAAGAAGACGTACTGTATGCGTGGAATAATTTCGTAAGAAAGCAAAGAAGGAAAGTGCCTCGGGAGGATGAAATACTTGTCGTTGGCTTCGATAGCAACATGCGCGCGATGCAGATAGTTGGATGTGACAGAGGGGATAGGGTCATCATTTTTCATGCGTTAACACCACCGACGGAAAAGGCTCTTCGTGAGCTTGGTTTGGCTAGGAGGTAGCTCTATGAAGACCGATAAGGAAATTGAGGAGATGTTCGGGCTAACCCGCGAGGATATCGAGGAGCTTGCTGCTCCCTGGGAGGCGGGGGAGATTCCGGGAGTGCCGGTCGGCGAGGTCATCGTTGGTCGGCCGCTGAAGTTCGGCGAGCATTTGAAGCTCGTGGGCTTCAAGGAGACTGAGCAGAAGATTGAGCGCATGGACAAGCGGGCTGACAGCTTGGGTATGAAGCGCTCCGACTATCTGCGATGGCTTGTCGACAGGGACCTCGCTGCCGCCGGCATCGCCTAGTCTTTTCGAGCAAGGGAAAGAAGGTCGTAATGAACGATGGCGAGCGGTTGGCGCGGTTCGAGGCGGCGTTGGCGGCTTTGGCGGAGGAGCGGGAGTCGGTGATCGCGACCTTGGACGATCTGCGCGCTCACGGCAAGACGCGCACGGCAACCTACCAGCAGCTGGCGGCACGCAAGCTTGTGCTGAAGGCCGCCCTGGCCCCCTTCGAGGAAGCGGGGCTCTTGTGAGAGCGGCTCAGAAATCTGCCGCGCTCGGGATGTTCTCCGAGGCCACGCGAGCTTGGTTCGCCGCTGCACTGGGCGAGCCGACCGAGGTGCAGGCGCGGGCGTGGGAGGCCATCGCGCGGGGCGAGAACGCGCTCGTGATCGCGCCGACGGGCTCGGGCAAGACGCTGGCGGCGTTCCTGTGGGCCATCGACGCCCTCATGGCCGAGAAGGCGCGCGCAGCCGCGGCGGGGGAGAAGTGGGCCCGGGGCGTGCGCGTGCTGTATGTGTCGCCTTTGAAGGCCCTCGGCGCCGACGTGGACCGCAACTTGCAAGGGCCCCTTGCGGCCATAGCGGAGCTGGCGGGGGCCCGGGCGCAGCAGGCGGGCGCGAAGGCGCCCGAGATCCGCACGGCCATGCGCACGGGCGACACCACGCCCGACGAGCGCCGCAAGATCGTGCGCAATCCGCCGGACATCCTCATCACCACGCCCGAGTCGCTCTACCTCATGCTCACCTCGGCGGCGCGCGAGGTGCTGCAAAGCGTGGAGACAGTCATCGTGGACGAGGTGCACGCGCTGGCCGGCGACAAGCGTGGAGCCCATTTGTCACTGTCGCTGGAGCGGCTCGACGATCTGTTGGAAGCACCCGCCCAGCGCATCGGCCTGTCGGCTACGGTGCGGCCGCGCGATGCGGTGGCGCGCTTCCTCGGCGGCGCGCACCCGGTGACGGTGGTAGCCCAGGAGGCGCCCCCGGCGCTGGATCTGGCGGTGCGCGTGCCCGTGCAGGACATGACGGCGGTTCCCGCGTTCGGGGGCTTTTGCGGTGCGGGCGACGGAACGCGCGAGCGGGGCGGCGGCCCCCGGAGAGCGGCCGTCGAGAACGCATGGAAGTCGGATCGGGCGATGCGGGCCGTCATGGCCGCCGAGTCGGGGGCGGCCCCGAAGGCGGCACCTCACCCCGACAGTCGCCTGGGCACGGCATCCATCTGGCCGCACATCGAGGCGGCCATCCTCGACGAGGTGCTCGCCCATACCTCCACCATCGTGTTCGTGAACTCGCGGGGCCTGTCCGAGAAGCTGACGGCACGCCTGAACGAGCTGTACGCCAAACGGCTTGGTCTGGACGGGCCCCGCGCGGAGTCGGCGGGCTACTGGAGCGATGCGGGCAGCGCCGGCGGCGGCAATGGCGCCGAGGCCGCGGCGTCCCCGCGGGCGGCCGCCACCTTGCGCGGGGTGGTCGCGGGGACCGATGCCATGCGTGCGGCTCCGGGCACGGGCTTCCGCTCGGACATCGGCTCCACCACGGCGCTCGTGACCGAGCCGCCGGTGCTCATCGCGAAGGCCCACCATGGTTCGGTCTCCAAGGAGAAGCGCCTGCAGGTGGAGCGCGAGCTGAAGGCCGGCGAGCTGCCCTGTGTGGTGGCCACCTCCAGCCTGGAGCTCGGCATCGACATGGGCTCCATCGATTTGGTGCTGCAGGTGGCCGCGCCCCCTTCGGTGGCAAGCGGCTTGCAGCGGGTGGGCCGGGCGAACCACCAGGTGGGAGGCCGGTCCCAAGGCGTCATCTTCCCGCGCACCCGCGTGGAGGTGATCGACGCGGCCGTCATGGCCGAGGGCATGGAGTCCGGTGCCATCGAGAGCACGAGGCTCGTGGAGAACGCGCTCGATGTGCTGGCCCAGCAGACGGTGGCAGCAGTGTCTGCGGCCCCCGATGGCCTTCCCGCGGATGCGTGGCTGGCCACGGTGCGCCGCTCGGCCTGCTATGCCGATTTAGGTGCGCGCTCCTTCGAGGGCGTGCTCGACATGCTCGCCGGGCGCTACGCCTCGGGCGAGGTGGCCGAGTTCTCGCCCCGCATCCTGTGGGATCGCGAGACGGGGCTCCTGAAGCCGCGCCCTGCGTCTCAGCGGCTCGCGGTGACTGCCTCGGGCGCCATTCCCGACCGCGGCATGTTCTCGGTGGTGTTGCCCGAGGGCGACGCGAGGCAGGGACGCCGCCGCGTGGGCGAGCTCGACGAGGAGATGGTGATGGAATCGCGCGTGGGCGATATCATCGCGCTGGGCACGAGCACGTGGCGCATCAAGGAGATCGGCGCCGACCGCGTCATCGTGGAAGCGGCCCCGGGCCGTGCGGGGCGCCTGCCTTTCTGGCACGGCGACGCTCCCTCGCGTCCCTTCGAGGCCGGGTGCGCCCGCGGTGCCTTCGTGCGGGCCCTCGACGGCGGCGTGGGGCGCGGTGCGTCGGAGGATGATGCGTGCGAGAGCACCGAGCATGCGTCCCGGGTGCAGGCCGCCTCGGACGGGGAGGATCCCCTCTTGTCCACGGCTCTGCGCGAGCGGTTGTGCGCCGACGGGTTGGACGAAAGCGCGCGGCGCAACCTGGCCGCTCTCATCGCTGCCCAGCGGGAGAGCACGGGCGCGGTGCCTACGGACAGACGGCTTGTTGTGGAGCGCTGTGAGGACGAGACGGGCGACTGGCGCCTTATCCTGCACGCGCCCTTCGGCCGGCGCGTGCACGAGCCCTGGGCCCTGGCCGTGGCCCATCGCATAACCACCACGCTGGGCTTCGATCCCCAGGTCTCAGCGGCCGATGACGGCATCCTGATCCGCGTGCCCCTCGATGAAGACTCCCTGCCCGGCCCCGAACTGTTCCTGTTCGATCCCGACGAGCTGGAGGCCATCGTGCGCGAGCGCGTGGGCTTCACGGCGCTGTTCGCTGCGCGCTTTCGCGAGTGCGCGGCCCGTGCCCTGCTTATGTCGCCTACGGCTCCGGGCAAGCGGGCGCCTTTGTGGCAGCAGCGCCTGAAGGGAGGCCAGCTTCTGGAGGCCGCGCGACAGGAAGAGGATTTCCCCATCATCCTGGAGGCCCTGCGGGAATGCCTGCGAGACGTGTTCGACCTGCCGGCGCTGAGGGAGGTGATGGACGGCTTGCGATCAGGCGCCATCAAGATGAGCGAGGCGCGCACGGGCGTGCCGTCGCCCTTCGCGGCGCCGCTTGTGTTCGGCTATCTGGGCGAGCACCTCTACGAGGGAGATTTGCCCCATGCGGAGCGCCAGGCGTCGCTGCTCGCGGTGGATCCCGCGCTGCTCGGCGAGCTGGTGGGCGCCGGGGCAATCGAGGACGTTCTCGATGACGGGGTTGTGGCCCAGGTTCTTGCCGAGCTGCAGCGCACGGCAGCGGGCTGGCAGGTGCGCGGCGCCGAGGGCGTGGTCGACCTTTTGCGCGAGCTGGGGCCGCTGACCGTGGAAGAGGTGGCTGCGCGTCTCGAGCTGCCGGAGGGCGCCGTGGCGCCGGCGGAGGCTGCTGCCCAGATGCTAACCCAGCTGAACGCCGAACGGCGGACCTTCCCGCTTGCCCTCGGCGGGGCGCGAAAGTGGGCGGCGGGCGACGACGGGCCGCGCCTGCGGGCGGTGCTCGGCGTGCCGGTGCCGTCATGGGCTCTTGTTCCCGGAGTTGGGCCACGGGACGGGAAAGCGTGGAAGGATGCCGGCGACAAGCTCCTCGACGGCCTTGTCGCCCGCTTCGCGCGCACCCATACGCTGTTCGGCACCGGGGATGCCGCCGCGGCGTTGGGTCTCGGCCCTGCATTGGCGGCGGAGTCCCTCGAGCGTCTTGCGGCAGCGGGCCGGCTTACGCGGCTGGGAGCGGATCGCTGGGTCGACGGCGGGGTGCTGCGGCGTTTGCGGTCGCGGTCGCTGGCCCGGGCTCGCGAGGCGGTGCGGCCGGTGGATGCGAGCGCCTACGTGCGCTTTTTGCTGGCGCGCCAGGAAGTGGTTCGTCCCGGCGAGCCGGCGCTTTCCGGCATCGACGGCGTGGCTGCGGTGATCGCCCAGTTCGAGGGCGCCGCACTTTCCATGGCGCAGTGGGAAGGCGACGTGTTCCCCGCGCGGGTGCCCGACTACCGGCCCGGCATGCTCGACGAGCTCGTCGCTTCGGGGGAGGTGCTGTGGGCAGCCTCCACGGTGGCAGGGTCGCGCGTCGTCGCATTCTATCCGACCGATTCCCTCTTGGCTCCGCTGCCGGTGGATGGGGAGGCGGGGCTGGCATCGCCCATGATCTCCGAGCCTGGGTGCTCCGAAGGGGGCGCGTCTTCCCTCGATGCGGTCGTGCAGCGCGTGCTGGCAGATGCCGGCCCCGTGCCCTTCCGCCTGCTCGCCGAGCATGTGGCGCGCACTGCGGGCGCGCCGGCCCCGACTGACCGGGAAGTGGCCGAGGCGCTCGAGCGGCTCGTCTGGGCGGGGGAAGCGGCCAGCGATGCCCTCGGCTTCCCGCGAGCCGGCGGTTTGGCGCGCGGGGATGGTTCCGCGTCTTCGCCAGCAGGTCAGGCGCCCCCGCCCTCCCGTCGCCGGGCGAGCAGCCGTCGGGGCCGCTCGCTGTACCGCGAGGCGCGGTCCCAGGCCCGGGCGGCGGTGGTTGCGCGGCAAGGGGCGGCATCGGCCTTCGACGCCGCGCTGGCCGGTCGCTGGTTCGCGCTCGCTCCCTCGGGCCAGAGTCCCACGGTGCAGGCGATGGGGCTCGTGGAGTCGCTGCTCGACCGCTACGGGGTCATCACGCGCGATGTTGCCCTTGCGGCCGGCGTGCCGGGAGGCCTCACGCCGCTCTATCCCGTGCTGCGGGCCATGGAGGACGCCGGCGAGCTGACGCGCGGCATGTTCGTGGAGGACATGGGCCCGGCGCAGTTCGCCGCGCGGGAGACCGTGGAGGCGCTGAGGGCATGGGCTGCCGAGCCCGAAGGTGATCGAGTCTGCACTGGCGAGCCGGAAGGCGCGCACCATCGGGCCGCCGGGCTGGAAGGTGCGCGCGGTGGTCCGGCGGCACCCGCGCCCTGCGTGGTGCTTCCCGCCGATGACCCGGCCTGCCTGTTCGGCGCCGGTATCCCGTGGCCCGAAGTGGCCTGGGAGGCGGCCGGGGCTGCGCCCGCTGTGGACGCCGCCCTCGTGGCCGCCAAGCCGAGCCGTCGAGAAGGGGCGCTTGTGGTCGTTGCCGAGGGGCATGCGGTGCTATGGGCCGCGCCGCGGCTGAAGGCGCTGCTCGCCTTCACCAGCGATGGGGCGCTCCTCGCGGCGGCGGTGAAGGCGCTGGCGGCATTCGTGCGCGCCCAGCTGAAGCGGGAAGGCTCTGCCGCCGCGCGCCGCAAGCTTACGGTGGAGCACTTCAACGGCCGCGACGTGCTGGCCACGCCTCTGGCCGACCTGCTCCAGAAGGAGGGCTTTGCCCGCCTGCCCGACGGTATGCGCTGGTACGCGAGTCCGTTCTAAGGCCTTCTCGTTCGGCTCTGGGAGGCGCTTGCCGCGGGGGGTCGCGGGCGGCGGGAGGGGGGCTGTTGCTCGCAAGCCTGTTCGCCGCAGGGAGACTGCCGTGCAACGTGGCTCGGTTCCGCGACGAAAACAAGAGGGGCGCCGCGTCTCTTTCGTGACGCGGCGCCCTGTTTGCGTGCGGTTGCGCGCTCCCCTGAAGCGCGCAACCTATCCCAGTGAGTGGAAGGAAGCGGGCGGCGGCCAGAAAGGAGAGCCGCCGCCCTCGGGCGTCCGGCGCTGTCGTCCGGGTGCCCGCAAAGCCCTTGACGGAGGCGGAGCGGCCCGACCTCAATGGCCCCAAAAAAGCCGCGCCGCTGGGAGTCCGCCTCCAAAGAGGAACAACGACACTATAGGCCGCCCTGCCACCCTTCGCCATCGCCGCTCTTGGGTAACCGCATCGCGCTTTTTGGGTATTGCCCGCTCAAAGCCTCTGTTGTCGAGTTGTCCACGGGTTATGAGGTGAGCGCTGGGCTCGCAGGTCAGGTGCTAGAATCGAATCGTCAAGGAGGTGCGGGACGCTCGGCGGCGGCGAAGTTTGCCGCGGCACCTGCGCCGCCTATGCGAGAGGAACTACCGGGCCGAGCGGAAGAACAGGGGGGCGAGGGCCCATGGCTAACGTCGAGAAAGACCGAGCTGCGGCGGGAGCGTTCGCGCGGCTCGCGGAGCTGCGCCCTCGTCACGGCGCCCTCTGCGCCTTTGCGACGACCTTGCTCAGCTGCATGCCCGTCATCGTCGTTCTCGGTGGGGTGCCGCGCTACGCTGCCTTGGGTGACTCGTTTTTGCTCTGTCTGCTTTTGGCTGCGGTGGCGTCGGGGGCCTTCCTCTGCGCCCGCGCGCTCCGAGGCGCCCCTCGCGATGGCAATCGTCTCGCGAGGGGCGCGGTGGTCGCCTACTTGGCGGCGGCCCTCGCCTTCATCGTCCTGCTCGTGGCTCCCGACCCGTGGCCTCTCGGGGCCGCCGGCGCGGGTCTCGTGGCCGGAGGCGCCCTGCCGGCGGTGCTGTGCGCGTGGGCGCGGGCGGTGGCCGCTCCCATGGACCGGTCGCTCGCCCTGTGCGCGCTCGTGGGAGGCGGCGCGGCCCTCGCGGGTTGGATTCTCGCACTGCTTCCCTTGCCACTGCTTCTGCCGGCGTTTTGCGTGCTGGTGGTTGCGGGCACCGTGCCCCTGCTGCTCATAGAGTCCGAGGATTCCCCGGATGAGGCGGATGCCCCGCAGGCCGTGCCGGTCGCTTGCGGCAAGGGCGCGCTCGGTCGCCTGCTCTCGGTCACTTGGCTTCCTCTGCTAGGTTTGGCGGCCTATGTGTTCATGACGGGGCTGGTGGCCCACGGCGCGTTCGGAACGATGCCGGCGACGTATCTGGGGTCGCTGCCCGAGGCGGCTCTCGTGCTTCTCGTCTGCGCGCGGTGGGGGCGCCGTCCGCTTCTGCCGTGGTGCTATCGCGTGCTCGTGCCCCTTCTGGCCGCGGTGTTCGTGGTGCTGGGGGCCTTTCCTGCAGGCACCTTCCCCCAGGAGGCGTCGGTGACGGTGCTCTACGGGTTCTACCTCGTGCTGGCCATGATCGGCTGTGCGCTCTTTCTGGCTGTGACGCATAGCCGCGAGGTCGCTCCAGAGCTGACGTGCTCGTTCGCCACGGCGGTGACGGCCGCCGCGGCCCTTCTCGCGCAGGTCCTGTCGGCGGCGATGCCCGGCTCCGACTTCTCCTCGTGGTTGCCGGTTGTCACGGGGCTGTTCGTGGCCGTGCTGTTGCTCTTTCTTGGGCGCACAGCCTGGGATGGGCTCGTTACCCCTCAGGGCGGTGCATTGGGGGCGGAAGGGGCCGCCGGTGGCGAAGGGGTCTCGGCCGGCTGCGCGCCCGCATCGGCGGCCGACGGCGCCCGTGTGCCCGCGCGGGTGGCCGACGGCGTGCCCGCGCCGAAGGCGGTGGGTGCCGCAGGTTTCGGGGCAGTGGCGGCCGCTTCTCCGGCAACGCCGACCGCCCCCGAGCCCTCCCTGCGCGACACGCTCGAGGCCCGCTGCGCTGAAGTGTCGGCCGCCCGGAGCCTCTCGCCCCGCGAGGCCGAGGTGCTCGTGTATCTGGCCCGCGGCTTCACACCGGCCTACATCGCGAAGTCGCTCGTGCTCTCCATCAGCACCGTGCGCACCCACGTGCGCAACATCTACCGCAAGCTCGGTATCAACAAGCGCGAGGAGCTTTTGCACCTCATCGACGAGGGGTGACTGGCGGCACGCTTGTAGGAGTCAACCGCGATGGGGGTTGTCCCGCGCGGGATTGTCCGCTTCCCTCGGAGGTCTCCTTGACGGTTTTTTGCATCTTCTGCAACTTTTGCCAAGGAGTTGGGGGGATGGCTTTGGCTGCCCCCGATACCTCCGCCCATCCATAGGGGACGGCTTCGGCCGTCCCGTCGCAACCGCGTCCGCTTCTACGAGGGCGGTTCTCAGGCTTCTTCCGCGATCTTCTCGTAGAGGGCGTGCAGCTCGGGGAAGGTGCGTTTGAGGCTCACGGGCCTGAACGTGTCGCGCTCCACGACGCAGAGGGTCACGAGCGCGTCCACGAGCGGGGTGGCGCCCTCGCGCAGGAGCGGCTCGCCGGCCTCGTCGGCGCCCGCGGCGTCGTCGGCGCGGAAGACCTGCTGGCGGTATACGGTGCGCATGGGCAGGCTCTTCGCCACCGAGGTGCGCACGAAGGCGGCCTCGCCGTAGCGCAAGGGACTGCGGTAGTGGATTTCCACGTCGTGGATGGGGCTCATGTAGCCCTGCTGCTCGATGCGCTCGTTGTAGGAGAACCCCACCGCGTCCAGGAAGTCGATGCGCGCGTCCTCGAAGTACAGCAGGTAGTTCGCGTGGTAGACCACCCCCATCATGTCCGTCTCGCCGTACCGCACGGTAATGGGGGTGTGCACATGCATGATCTCGCTCGCTTCCGCCGACTCGTTTTCGATTTCAGCGGTCAATTATAGTGAAGATGACGGAGCAGTGCGCCGCTTTGGACAAAACGGCACGGTTCTCGTAGTTTCAGTCGCGATCTTGCGAGAACCGAAAAGCTATGACCTGGGAAAACGCCTGTGATGGGGTGCCCGTTCAAGCGGATGGGCTACGAGAACCGTGTTGTTTTGACCATAGGAGCTAATCCAGGTGGAACAGCACGGGCAGGTCAACCGAGACGGGGGAGTTGTCTTCGTTGGTCTCCATGATGTCGGCCATGAAGTCCCACCATTTGCGGTTGACGGCCGTGTCGGCCCCGGCGGCCCACCGCTCAGGGTCGTCGATCTCGATGTAGCCGAACAGCGTGAGCGTGTCCGGGTCCAACGCGATGGTGTAGTTGCGGCCCCCGTGGGCGTGGATCATATCCACCATCTCGGGCCACAGCTCGTTATGGCGCCGCTCGTATTCCTCTTCCATGCCGGGGTAGAGCTTCATCTTGAACGTCTTGATCATGGGTGCTCCTTCTGCGCTCCTTCGCGATTGCCGGATACACCCAGTATAGGAAGCGGCCCGCCCTCCGAAGGGGGAGGGCGGGCCGTTGGTGCGACGCTGTAGGATTTCGCGGGCTCACGAGCGCCGGAGCCGCAGGCTGGGAAACCAGAGAGATGAAAGGAACGCCTCTAGTTCTTCAGCGAGTTCAAGGGCGCGGGCATGCGTCCGCCGCGGTGGGCGAACACGGTGCCGGCGTGGGGGTTCACGGGCATGACCGGGGCATAGCCCAGAAGACCGCCGAAGTCCAGCTGGTCGCCCACCTGCTTGCCGATGGCGGGAATGAGACGCACGGCGGTGGTCTTGTTGTTGATCATGCCGATGGCGCATTCGTCGGCGATGATGCCGAAGATGGCTTCCTGGGTGGTGTCTCCCGGCACGGCGATCATGTCCAGGCCCACGGAGCACACACACGTCATGGCCTCCAGCTTCTCGATGGAAAGCGCCCCGTCCTCGGCGGCGCGGATCATGCCGGCGTCCTCGGACACGGGGATGAAGGCGCCCGACAGGCCGCCCACGGAAGACGACGCCATGACGCCGCCCTTCTTCACGGCGTCGTTGAGCATGGCCAGCGCCGCCGTGGTGCCGGGGCCGCCGCACTGGCCCACGCCGATGGCCTCCAAGATCTCGGCCACCGAGTCGCCCTCGGCCGGGGTGGGGGCCAGCGACAGGTCCAGAATGCCCTGCTGCACGCCGAGGCGGCGGGAGGCCTCGCGGGCCATGAGCTCGCCGGCGCGGGTGATCTTGAAGGCGGTGGCCTTGATGGCCTCGGCCACGGTGGTAAGGTCGGCCTCCTTCGGCAGGTCGGCCAGCACCGCCCGCACCACGCCGGGGCCCGATACGCCCACGTTCACCACTTCGTCGGCCTCGCCCGAGCCGTGGAAGGCGCCGGCCATGAAGGGGTTGTCCTCCACGGCGTTGCAGAACACTACGAGCTTGCCGGCGCCGATGCACTGGCGGTCGGCGGTGAGCTCGGCGGCGCGCTTCACGATGCCGGCCATCAGATAGGCAGCGTCCATGTTGATGCCGGCCCGCGTGCTGCCCACGTTCACGCTGGCGCACACGCGGTCGGTGGTGGCCAGCGCCTCGGGAATGGAATCCATCAGCTTGTGGTCGGCCCGCGTGGCGCCCTTGTGCACGAGCGCCGAGAAGCCGCCCACGAAATCGACGCCCACCTCGGCTCCGGCGCGGTCCATGGCCCGCGCGATGGGGGAGAGGTCGTCGGTGGTCACGGCGGCGCAGATCTCCGCGATGGGGGTGACCGAAATGCGCTTGTTCACGATGGGAATGCCGAACTCGCGCTCGAGCTGCTCGGCTGTGGGCACCAGGTGTTCGGCGGCGGTGGTCATGCGGTCGTATACCTTGCGGGCCAGCGCGTCCACATCGGCATCCACGCAGCCGCGCAGGTTGATGCCCAACGTGATGGTGCGGATGTCCAGGTTCTGCTTGGACACCATGGCCAGTGTCTCGGCAACTTCAGCGGGGGTAATCTGCATAACGGCTCCTCGCTCGCGATGGCTGACAGGGCGCGGGTTCGCGCCCTTGCGGTTGTTCCGGTTCAGTCTACCAAATCACTTGCATGCTTGCTGCTGTACAGACGTGGACGGCCCTAATCGCTTCTAGTCAAGGAAAGGAGTGCGGGTATTTCTGGAATGAGCTAGTGCTGATTATCTCGATCACGATAACCGTATGGAAAATCCGATAAATTATCGCGCTCGCGATAATAATGGGGAACGGGGAGGCCCATGGCTGTTCGGAACGCGTGGGGTATCGAGGTGTTCGCGCGAGTGCAGATCGGCCGGTTTGGTGCCAGGAGCGCATAGCGGGCGTGCGGACCGCTCGATTTCCAACTGGCTTGTCTTTGGCCCGCTCATGGATGCGCCTCTTTGCTCGGCATGCTTGTTCGGGCCATCATAGGGTTGGTAAGCGAGTTTGGTTGCGAGAGAGGAGAGCTATGGGTGGCGAGGATACCGGGAAGATGGTGGCGGGGCGGCCCGCGGCTGTAACCTACACGGCCGACGACTACGATGTTGACGCCCATGTGCCGGCAGCGGCGGCCCTGGAGCGTTTGCGGGCGGGCAACCGCATCTACGTGGAGGCCCTCGATCACGAGCGCGATCTGTCGCCGGAGCGCATTGCCGATCTGTTCGAGAACGGCCAGCGTCCCTTCGCCTGCGTCATCGCCTGCGCCGACTCCCGGGTGGTGCCCGAGCACATCTTCATGACGGGTTTAGGCGAGCTGTTCGTTATCCGTGTGGCCGGCAACATCGTGGGACCCATCGAGCTGGCCAGCGTGGTGTACGCTTGCGAGCATTTGCACACCCGCCTCGTGCTCGTGCTCGGCCACACCCACTGCGGCGCCATCAAGGCGGCCCTCGATGGGGAAGCGGGTCCTGTGGCCGCCATCACCGAGCGCATCAGCGAGGCCCTGGGAGAGGTGCGCGATCCCTATGGGGCCAGCGTGGTGAATGCTCGGGCCGCGGCCGCCGCGCTCGCGGAAAGCCCCGAGCTCGCCCGCCTTATGGCCGAGCACGACTTGGACATCCGCTGCGCCGTCTACCACACCCACTGCGGCGTGGTGGACTTTTTGGAAGGATGTGACTGATAGGATCAGGGGTATATAAAACTAGAGGGTTTCCCTTTCGAGAAACCCTCGTACAAAACGATCGCTCGTTTTTCGATGCCGCCCCATCATAGCAGAAAAATGATGGGGCGCCCCGGGAAGTTGCAATTGTGCGTATGCTGTTGGTAAGAAGGGGTGTGCCTGGGGCGGCGAGATCGCTCGATGACTATAGCGGCCCGTGCTTGTCGGCCTCTGGAATCGGGTACCATGATTTAACAAGGGCATCGATAAACTTAAATCCAGATCTGATCTGGTTGTTTCCATTGTAGTAATCGATGTTCTTCTTCATCCGCTCAGTGAAGCTGTGCATATCTTCGGCACGGTGTTCTAGGATACCGGCCGAAGCTCTTTCTTTGTGGAGGTATAGCGTCGCGACGATTTGGCGTAGGCGGTCGTTGCTCAGTTTGGAGCGGCGCTGCCCGGAACCGATCGAATCAACGGCGGAAACTGCTTGAGAGATTGCATCGTTGGGGCGCCGTCCGCCCGGCTTCGCACCCATGTCGTTGATAATGCAGTTGTTGTGAGCGCAAGCATTGCGCAGAGATCGGACATCCTGGAGAAGATAAAAATCATTCACAAGGACTTTGTCGCTAAAGCGCTCGGCGCAAAATTTCGTGAAATAGTTGAAGCTGCCGAAGGAGATAACCTCTTGGAAAGCCCAGACGGGGAAGCAATAATCTGGAAAAGCGGCAATAAGGTCTTTTGTGTAGGGACTGTTTTTCCCTCGATCGATTTCTTGTTTCAATCGATTAACTGTTTTGCCGCCCTTCGAATGGTCGTAGCTTGCCACGAAATCTTGAACGAGCTGGTATCCGTCTTCGCGGTGCCCTTCGATGTGAGCGAGGAGCATGACTTTTGAGAAATGTTCGATATCCAAGGTAAGCCGTAGCATCTCATAGCGAAGAAGCATGTCGATAATCGACAGATCGACGAGCATTTTAAAGTCGAGGTTGGCGAATTGTCCTTTGCGCTTGCCTTCTTCCACTTTAGCGAATCCCTGGCGATAGGATCGCAATCGAAAGAAGTTGTTGTTCTTTGCCAGATACGAAGTTGCATCATTCTCGCTCATGAGATCGAATCGGACTCCTTGGTTTCGCAGGTGCTCCACCTGTTCCTGGGGCGTCAACCAAGGTTTCTTTTTGAGACTTGCGCCATTTTCGAAGGGATTGCCATCCAATTGACTCGTGTCTGCTTTGCCCACAGATATGCTCCTCAGCCTAAGTTCTTGAATGGATTCATTATAGAGCTGTCGAAAGGATTATGCTGGAAGCGAGTTGGTGGCCGAGCACGACTTGGACATCCGTTGCGCCGTCTACCACACCCACTGCGGCGTGGTGGACTTTTTGGAAGGATAGGGCCCTGATTCGGGCGAGGCGGTTCGCGTCCGTTTCCGTAGGGTCGCGTTTTCCAACTTATTATCGCTATATCTTGCGATATAGCGACGAAGGGAATACACTGGTGCCGCACTCGATCAGCGTCCCTCGCGGGGAAGGGCGCGGAAAGCAGGGGAGGCGGGTTGTTCAGCGAGTTGGCCATAGCCTATCTGTTCTTCGGGGGAACCGGTGCCGGCGCATGCGTCGTGCTCGGTCTTCTGGAATGCGCCAACATCGGCCGCTACGGCATGCGTCCGGCTCCCTCCATTCTCGGCCTCGGTGCCTCGGCATCGGCTTCGTCTGCTTCCCGCCTCGGCGTCCCGGCGCCCAGTCGCCGCGCAGGCGGCTCCTTTGCGGTGCCCCACGAGCTCATGGCTCGCGGATGGTCCCTGGGCCTGCTGTTCCTGACCACAGGCGCCCTCTGCCTTATGGCCGACCTTGGCCGTCCCGAGCGCATGATCGCTCTGTGGATCGCCCCGCGTCCCACGGTGGTCACTCTGGGCGCTTGGGCGCTTCTGATAACGCTTCTGGCCGCGACCTTCTTCGCCGTGGCCGCGAACGGGGGCTGCTCGCGCATGGCCCCGGGGCTCGTGCTGGCCGTGGCCGCCGTGGCCGTTATCGCCGGAGCGGTCACTACGGCCTACACGGGGGTGCTGCTCGGCTCGCTGCCCTCGGTGGTGGCCTTCGCCTCGCCGCTCGTGCCCGTGCTGTTCTGCCTCTCGTCGCTCTCGTGCGGGGTGGCCGTCGTCTTCGCCGCCGCCTCCTTCGTTAATTCTCGCAGCCCCTTCGGGGGCGCCCTGCGGCGCTTGGCCCGTATCGATGGGGCGCTCATCGGGGCCGAGGGCGCGGCGCTGGCCCTCTACGCCGCCCACCTGTTCGCCCAGCCGGCCACGCTGACCGGGGCCCGGGCCCTCGTGCAGGGGGAGATGGCCGTGCTCTTCTGGGTGGTGCTCGTGGCCGGCGGCCTGGTGGCGCCCCTCATTCTGGAACGGCGCTACCCAGCGGGCGACCGTCGGGTGAAGGGGCTCTGGATCGCCTTCTGCGTGCTGCTCGGCGGCGTGGCCCTGCGCCTGTGCGTGACGGATCTGGCGGCCTTCGACCTGTCCCAGATGCCGGAGCTCGCCTTCGGTTTGGTTGCGCTGCCCGGCACCTAGGGTGCGCGGGCGGAAGGGCAAGGCGGCCGCAGGTCGCATAGGGTAACGGAATCCGGCCGTTCGGGCCGGCGATGAAAGGAAGGGGAGAGGCCATGGCTCTCAATCGAAGGGGCCCGCGCGACCGGGCGCGGCGCGCGGGCGACTTTGCACCGGTCACCGACAACGAGGCCGAGATGTTCGCCGCCACGTCCTATGTGCCGCGTAAGTCGTCGCGCAACGGGGCGCTCGTGTTCAGCGTGGCGGTCTTCCTCGCCGGCGCTGCTGCGGCCCTGACTGCCGGCGTGCTCGTGGAAGGGCGCATCTCGCTCACGGGCATTCTGGCCGCCCTGGCCCTGGGGCTTCTGGCCGCCTCGTCTTTGCACATCGCCCTGGGATGGGAGAAGGTGGTGGTGCTGCGCCTCGGCAAGCTGCACCGCGTGGTGGGGCCCGGCTTCTACGGCACTATCCCCATTCTGGAGTACGGTACCATCCGCGTGGATCAGCGCACCATCGCTACCCCCTTCCGCGCCGAGCGCACGCTCACGGCCGACCTCGTGCCCGTGAACATCGACGCGGTGCTGTTCTGGGTGGTGTGGGATGCCGAGAAGGCTTGCGTGGAGGTGGAAGACTACTACGCGGCCATCTCGTACCTCGCCCAGACGTCCCTGCGCGAGGCCGTGGGCCGCTCCACTGTGGCCGAGGTGGCCTTGCGCCGCGATCAGCTGGACACCGAGATCAAGGCCGACATCGAGAAGGAAGCGGCCAGCTGGGGCGTGGACATCATCTCGGTAAAAGTGCGCGACATCGTCATTCCTCCCGATCTGCAGAACGTCATGTCCCTGGAGGCCCAGGCCGACCGCGAGCGCAACGCTCGCATGACCGTAGCCAGCGCCGAAGCCGACCTGGCTGAGATGCTCACCGAAGCGGCCCAGGTCTATGGTGATCCGGAAGCGGCCCTGAAGCTGCGCACTATGCTCATGCAGTACGAGACCGTGAAGGAATCGGGCAGTGCGGTGGTGACCGTGCCCACGGCCGTGAGCGATGGTTTTGCGGAAGGGGTTTGCCGCGAGAGTGCCAGAGTCTGATAGGATACTGCCGTACCTCCCACTGAAAGAGAAACCATGAGCGCCCTCGAAACCTTTGCCCTCGACCATACGTCCGGCCTGCCCGTCTGGATCCAGATCAAGAACCGCATCGCCTACCTCATCGGCTCCGGTGCCTACGGGCCCGGCGACCGCCTGCCCACGGTGCGGGCGCTGGCGGTGGATCTGGACATCAGCTACAACACGGTGAATCGGGCCTACATGGACTTGGAGCGCGAGGGCTATATCTCCACCCGCAAGGGCCGGGGCACGTTTGTGGCCGAGCGCCACGACCTGGGGGCGCGTACCGCATCGGATTCTCCCATCGAGCTCGTGATCGACGACATGATCCGAGTCTGCGCGAACGCGGGCTTGGCCGATGATGACATCGTGGCCATGGTGGAGGCCCGCCTGGCCCACCGCGACCTTATGCGCTAGGGGGCGGTTATCGCGCAAGGTCCGGGGTCTTGCCAAAGTTCCCTTGGAAAATTGCCAAAAGAATGTAAAGTTCCCTTGAAAAAATGTAAACTCCACTATAAAGTTCCCTTGGAAAATTGCCAAATCAGCCGTAAAGTTCCCTTGAAAAAGAGGGACAGCTCGCTATACTTTGCATTGCAAATAAGAAAAAGGAGCCTATGAGAGGCGGTTTCAATGCATCGCGACATCATGGGGAAACTGTCCCAGTGGGCTACAAGAGCGCACCGCATGCCCCTTGTCCTCTGCGGTGCCCGTCAGGTGGGCAAGACGTATGTCTTGGACCAGCTGGGTGAAACGTTCGAGCATTACGCCTATGTGAATCTCATGGCGGAAGAGGCCCGTGCGCTTTTCGAGCTCGGATACAATGCCCAACGGGTTCTCGAGAATATTTCGATCTATACGGGATCCCCCATTGAACCAGGCAAGACCCTCGTTGTCATCGACGAGATACAGGAGGAGCCCAAAGCCCTCACCTTGATGAAGGCGTTTTGCGAGGAGGTGCCCCGCCTGCATGTTGCAGCGGCCGGCTCGTATCTCGGCATGACCCATCACGCTGGATCCTCCTTTCCGGTGGGCAAGGTGGAGATGGTTGACATGTATCCGATGACGCTCGTCGAATTCATTCGGGCTTCCGGCGAAGAGCAGCTTGCCGACCTCCTTCGCTCGCTTGATTTCGATCGGTTGGCTATTTTCAAGGATCGTCTCGAACGCCTCCTGCGGCGTTACTACTATGTGGGCGGCATGCCGAAAGCCGTTTACGATTTCATCCAAGGTGGCGAAGACTATGATGCTGCCCGTCGGGTTCAGCGTCAGCTGCTTGCCAATTACGACAGCGATTTCTCTAAGCATATCCCGGATGATCGCGAGGTCGAGCGCGTCCGGTTGGCGTTCGATTCCATTCCCGCCCATTTGGGGCGCGAGAACCACAAGTTCGTATTCGGCCATATTGCGAAAGGAGCCCGTGCGAGAGATTTCGAGACGGCCATCCAGTGGATAGTGAACTCGGGGCTCGCAACGCGGGTTCATCGCGTCGACAAGCTGGCTCTTCCGTTGAAGTTCTACCGAGACCTCTCTGCCTTCAAACTGTACCTTTTGGACGTGGGGCTTCTCGGATGCGCTATGGAAACGGAACCGAAAGATGTCATTTTGAGCAATAAGGCTCTCGTGGAATACAAAGGGGCGCTTGCTGAGCAGTACGTGTGCCAGCAGTTGGTGGCCGGGGGCGTTGATCCCTATTACTGGACATCAACCAGCGGCGGTGCGGAACTGGATTTCGTCGTGCGTTACGAGGGGGAGGTTGCTCCTTTAGAAGTGAAAGCGGAAGAGAACCTACGGGCAAAAAGCCTTCGTATGGCATGCGACCATTATCACTTATATGGATATCGCACGTCGATGTCGAGCTACCGTCGTCAGGACTGGATGGCGAACATCCCTCTGTGGGCAGTGGGGGAGTATTTCCGCGCGTAGTTTTCTCGGGAAGGCGCATCGAAATCTGATCTTAAACTCAGGTATGGACAAACTTATCGCAAAAAATTGCGACAATATCTTTATTGTCGCAAGCCATTATGATAATGTGACAGCATGTCAGGAACGCCCGCTGCGGGCGGGTGCTGTGTCCACGTTGTCAGGGGGAATGATGGCGAACGAGATGGCACGGGAAGCGCAAGCCGAGCACGGGGCGCGTCATCGCGCGATTGACAGGTATTGCGCCATCGAAGACGAGTTCATGGCCGGCCTGGAAGCGACGGGCATTGCCTTTGCTGTTCGCGATGAGGAGCGGGCTGAGCGCACACGGCTCCACGTCGCCCTGAAGGAGGCGGGGGCGCGTATCCGCAACGGCGGTGCGTCGGTGGCCCTCGGCCCTCTGAGCGTGGGCTGCGTTGCCTGCACCGGCCCCTGTGTCAGTCGCAGTTTTGCGTTGACGAACAACTGCCATCGTGATTGCTTCTTCTGCTTCAATCCCAACCAGGAGGACTTCGCCTATTGGTGCGAGCACCCCTTTCCCTGGCGCCGGCAGCTGGACGAGCTGGCGGCCGAGCCGGAGGCACCGGCCTGCATCGCGCTGACGGGTGGCGAACCTTTGCTCATGGCCGACGAGGCCGTGGCGTTCTTCGCCCGGGCTGCGGAGCTGTTTCCCCGAGCCCACTTGCGGCTGTACACGTCTGGCGATCTGCTGACGCGGGAGCTGATCGACCGCTTGGCGAAGGCGGGTCTCGATGAGATTCGCTTCTCGGTCAAGCAAGACGACGAGCCTCCCATGCTCGAGAAGGTATGCGAGCGCATGGCCTGGGCTCGGGAGGTTATCCCTACGATCATGGTGGAGATGCCCGTTATTCCCGGTACTGAGATCTTTATGGAGAGACTGCTCGTTCGTCTCGATAGGTTGGGGGTTGACGGCGTCAACCTGTTGGAATTCGCCTACGCCATGTGGAACTGGCCGGTGTTCGAGTCGCTCGGCCTGACCCTGCGCAACCCGCCGCGTCGGGTGCTGTTCGACTACACCTATGCCGGGGCCCTGGCGGTACAAGGCAGCGAGGAGGCCTGTCTGGGCCTGATGCTCTGGGCTCGCCAGCGCGGCCTGAGGTTGTCGCTGCACTACTGCTCGCTGGAGAACAAGCATCGGGCCCAGGTGCGCAACATGAACGAGGCCTCCGCCCGCATCCACCCCTGCTACGGCTTCGATTATGACGACTACTTCCTGAAGACCGCCCTGGCGTTCGGGGCCGGTCGGGAGCCGGTGCGCCGTGCCCTGCGTGCGGCCGGCTGCACGGCCCTGCGCGACGATCCGGAGGAGCAGGCGCTGTCGTTTCATCCGCGCTGGATCCCCGAGGCCCGGCGTGCCTTGGGCTCGGAGGCCGCCCTCTGCCTCTCGACGAACGTGATAGCGCAGCGGGACGGCGTTCCCTATCTGCGCGAGCTCAAGGTAGAGCCGTTGTCCTCAGCGCCGCTTCGGCTCGATCCCGTCACGGATGAAGCCGACGAGGGTGCCCCCTGCCTGGGCGGTTATCCCACAACGGACATATTCTGTTCGATCTCGGCAGCTTCCTCTTCCGCTGAAATCGTTTGCGTTGGCACCCCAGCAAGTAAGCTGAAATAATTTGTCGCAATGTATTGCGACAAGCAGACAAAGAGACTATACTGCGCAGTAAGAGCAGGGAGGGGCCGACCCTGCGAGAGAGGACGGGCGCTCATGCATGGCGTCCAAACCAAGAGGGGGAGGCTCGAGTCTTCCCCGCGGTAAGGAAAGAGGAGGAACAATGGCGGAACTGAAAACCCCGGTCAAGGGCATTTCCCGCAGAAGTTTTCTCAAAACGACGGCGGCGGTAGCCGGCACGGCGGCGGTGGCGGGGACCACGACGGTGGCGCTCGCAGCCAACGATGGAACTGCCGATGTCGACGAGCACGAGGTGGTCTGCGTGTGCGGCTGCAACTGCCAGGGCAACTGCTCCATGGTGGCGACGGTACGCGAGGGCAAGATGGTCAACATCCGATCCAATGAGAATTTGCCCTATCCGTCCTATGAGCGCATCTGCATGCGCGGGTTCAGCCATGCGAATCGCATGTACGACTTCAACCGCGTGCTGTATCCCATGAAGCGGAAGACCTGGAGCTTGGAAGAGCCCCATGTCGAGAATCGCGGCACCGATGAGTGGGAGCGCTTGTCGTGGGACGAGGCGATCCAGCTCGTTGCCGACACCCTCACCTACAACACGGAAAACTACGGCGTGCGCTCGAACTGCGTGCTCGTGTCCGCCGGCAACTCCTTCGCCGCCTACGGCGGCCTGATCGCCGGCCTCGGCTTCGCGAACGCCTTCGGGTTCCAGGGGCTGGACGTGTGCCTCGACTACGGCGACTTGGTCGGCATCGGCGAGGTGACTGGCAGCGGCTGGGACTTCAACCAGCGCAATATGGCCGGCGACTACCGATATGCCAAAACGATTTTAATCTGGGACACGAATCCGCCCAACTCGCAGCCCCATAGCTGGCACTTCTGCATGGAGGCCAAGGATGCGGGCGCCAACCTGGTCGTCATCGACCCCACCTACACCATCGCGGCCCAGCAGGCCACAAAATGGGTGCCCATCAAGCCCGGTACCGACCCGGCCCTCGGCATGGCCATGCTCAACGCCATCATCGATAACGAGTGGTACGATCTGGACTTCATGCGCGAGAAGACGTGCGCGCCCCTTCTCGTGCGCGAGGACAACGGCCACTTCCTTCGGGCGACGGACTTCGACGAGGCAGGTCCGGCGGAGCTTCCCGAGTACCCGTTCTTCGGCACGCTTCTGCTTCAGGGCGTTAAGGCCGGCAAGGTGCCCACGCTGGAAGAGACAGCTCACTATGTGGTGTGGGATGCCGATAAGAATGCTTGGGGCCTCATCAACGAGGTAGCCAATCCCGCCATGGAGGGCAGCTTCGAAGTCAACGGAGTAAAGGTCACGACGGCCTGGTCGCTGTTCAAGGAGCACATGGCCGCCTGCACGCCGGAATGGGCCGAGGGGATCACCGAGGTTCCCGCAGACACTATTGTGGAACTCGCCCGCATGTATGCCCAGGACGCGCCTTCCACCATTTATGCGGGCTATCATCTGTACGACAACTGCGAGGAGATGGGCATGACGTGGGCCTGCCTCGCCGCCCTTACGGGCAACATCGGCAAGCGCGGTGCCTCTATCGGGCATTTGGGGAAGAGCAAGCCGACGATCAATATGGCCGGCCTTGCCTTCCCGGCGGGACTCAGCGGCCTCAACGACGAATTGCCGTGGCTTCATCTGCCCGAGGTTCTGGAAACGGGCAAGCTGAAGGGCGAGGATTTCCCGGTGCGGCTTCTCTACAACATCGGGGCGAACCCCGTCGGCAGCTATGCGGCCCAGAAGAAGACCATCGAAGAGGTGCTTCCCCAGATTCCCTGCATCGTGACCAACGACATGGAGTTCTCCGAAACCTGCGAGTACAGCGACATCGTGCTGCCTTGCGCCCATTACTTCGAGTATGACTGGATTCAGGCCAGCTCGCACACTCCCTTCCTGTATATGGCGAACAAGGTAGCCGATCCCATCGGCGAGGCGAAGGAGGACGTCGAGATTTTCCGGGCCATCGCCGAGCGCATGGACAACGAGGCGGCCAAGGCGTTCTACGCCAAATCCAACGAAGAGATGATGCGCATGGTGGTCGACACCGAGAAGGGCGAGCCTTTGGGCATCAACCTCGACAACCTCAAGGAGAAGGGCGTGCTGGCTGACCGCGATGAGAATTGGATCCACTGGGAGGAGCAGCGCTGGCCTACGCTTTCAGGCCGCTTGGAGTTCTACGTTGAGAACCCTGGGGCTCGCATCGACATCGGCAAGCCCATCGACAAGGAGTTCTATCATATGCCGACGTACCACACGCCGTTCGAGGCCTATGACGAGAGCGAGCAGCACGACAAGTACCCCCTGTACCATTACTGCGAGCGCACGAGGTGGCATCTGCACACCCAGTACAACCACGCTCCCGTGCTGCGCGAGCTCGATCCGGAGCCCTACCTGCGCATGAATCCCGTCGATGCCGAGGCGCGCGGTATCGTCGAGGGCGATTATGTCGAGGCCTACAACGATCGCGGCCATTGCGTGTGCAAGGCGAAGTTCGACATGGGCGTGAGGCCGGGCATGGTCTCCTCGCCTAAGGGATGGCATCGTGGAGCCTATGTGGCGGGCAGCTACCAGGAGCTGACCTGCGACCATTTGAACGTGCTCCATATGAACACATCGTTCGACGACACGCTCGTCGAGGTGCGCAAATACGAGGGAGAGGTGAAGTAAATGACCCGCTACGGAATGGTGATCGACACCAAGAAGTGCATCGGCTGCCACGTGTGCGCCATGGCGTGCAAGACGGAGAACAACCTGCCCAACGATGTGTGGTGGAACCGCATCCTCACGGATAACGGCGGGGAGATGGGATTCGACATGGTAGGCGGCTCCTATCCCGATGATCTGCAATTTGGCTACGTCCCCGTGGCCTGCCAGCATTGCGAGAATCCGGCCTGCGTGAAGGTGTGTCCCGTGGGCGCTACCTACAAGGATCCCGAGACGGGTGTGGTGCGCCAGGATTACGACAAGTGCATCGGCTGCCGTATGTGCATGAGCGCGTGCCCCTACAACGGCGTGCGTTCCTTCAACTGGGAGGAGCCGGCGTTCCATATGGACTACGCCATGGGAAGCAAGGACGCTCCCGAGCACCAGCGCCATGTCGTGGAGAAGTGCACGTTCTGCTATCACCGTACCTCTCAGGGCATTGAGCCGGCGTGCATGCATCTGTGTGTGGGCCGCGCCCGTTTCTGGGGCGATTTGGATGACCCGACGTCCGAGGTGAGCCAGCTTCTCGCGGAGCGGTCCCACAAGCGCCTGCTGGAAGAGCGCGGTACCGAGCCTTCGACCTATTATCTCGTTTAGCAGAGGGGAGTGACATTATGTCTGAGTATATGCAGGGCGGCGCCCTCGCCAACGACGACCTCGATTTCTCGGCGCCCCGTGGGCGGGATCATGCTGCCGAGCGCTCGACGGCTGCGGTGAAGAGCCCGGCGTTGAACGTGGCCATCGGCGTGAGCGCCGTGGCGGTGCTGGCCGGGCTGGCGCTGTGGTTTATGCAGCTGACCGGCGGCATGGTGCAGACCGCCATGCGCAACCTCGACAGCTGGGGCCTCTACATCACGGGATTCATGTTCTTCGTGGGCCTGTCGGCCGGCGGCCTCATCATCTCGTCGGTGCCCAAGGCCCTCGGCATCCGCGGCTTTGGCGGCATCTCGAAGGTGGCCGTGTTCTCGTCCATCGCCTGCACGGTGGTCGCCATCGGTCTTGTGGTAGTGGATATGGGCCAGCCCTTCCGCGTGTGGGAGCTGTTCGTGTACTCCAATCTGGGCAGCCCGCTCATGTGGGACATCATCGTTTTGGCCACCTACCTCATCCTGTCGTGCGTGTACCTGTGGGCGCAGATCCAGACCGAGCGCGGCAAGGTCAGCGCCGTGGCGCTGCGCATCGTCTCGGTGATCGCGCTCGTCACTGCCGTGCTCGTGCACTCGGTGACCGCCTGGATCTTCGGCCTGCAGCAGGGGCATGAGATGTGGCACACCGCCCTTCTGGCCCCCTGGTTCGTGTCCTCGGCCCTGGTGTGCGGCACAGCGCTCGTGATGGCCGTGGTCATCGGGCTGCGCCGTGCGGGCTACCTGGAGGTGGAGCAGGAAAACGTGGTGCGCCTGGCCAAGCTCCTCGGCGCCTTCGTGCTGGTGGACCTGTACTTCTTCGGCTGCGATCTGCTCACCGAGGGTTTCCCGGGCGGTGCCGGCGCTGAAGTGGTGGCCCTGCTGACCCAAGGCCCCCTGGCTCCCTACTTCTGGTTCGAGATCATCGGGTGCGCCGCGTGCGCCGTTATCTGCCTGACCCCGGCTCTGCGCCGCAACGGGCTTTTGGTGGCGGCCTCCTTGCTGGCCATCGCGGGCATCTTCTGCAAGCGCGTGCAGCTGCTGGTGGGCGGCTTCCAGATCACCAACCTCGATCTGCCCTTCGCGATGAACTCCATGAGCGTCACCTATGCCGACGGCACGCTCGCGGATGCCTACGCGAACCTCGTCTACTGGCCCACGCCGCTGGAGTTCGGCGTGACGCTGGGGGTGGTGGCCCTCGGGTTCCTCATCTTCTTCCTGGGCCTGAAGTTCCTTCCCCTGCGACCCACCGAGAAGTAGCGCCCTCTCGGGTACGAACCGGATTCACCCGATTCGGCCCGTATCTCCGGTATACGGGCCGTCTGCCGTGGGGCGGGCGGCCCTTTTCTTTCAAGGGAGGAAGGAGCCCTATGAGGAAGATCGTTGCAACGGTGGCGGTGTTTCTGCTGGCAGGCGCATGCGTCGTCGGTGCAGTGGCTCTCGCGCGGCCCGATGCGCTGAGCGTGCGGCCCGTCACAGCCGAGTCGCCCTGTCCCGTGGCAGGGTGCGCCTCGGGGGCGTGCCACGGCTTCGACGATGTGCCCGAGCCCGACGGCGTGCACGAGATGACCTGTCCGGAGGCCTCGTGCGCATCGGTGGAATGCCATGGCTGGGAGTCGCTCTCGTCGCGCTATCACCAGGCATCGGATGCGAGTCTGAACCTGTGGATTCTCATGCCGGTGGCCCTTGTGGTGGCGCTTATCGGCATCGTGGGAAAGGTGGGCAGGTCATGAGAATGCTCATTGTGGATGCCCTGGCGCTGGCCCTGTACCTCGTGGTGTCGTTGCCGGCGCTGACGGGGATCGGGCTGCACGAGTGGCTGGGACTCGGCGTGGGGCTCGCCCTGCTCGTCCACAGCGCCCAGCACATCGATTTCGTCGGGCGCCTCCTGTCCGGCCGCCGATCCCTGCGCGCCATGGGTCGCGTCCTGCTGGATGCAGCACTCGTGGTCGCCGTGGTGGTTGCGGTGCTCTCGGGCCTCATGGAGTCGGGCGCGGTGCTGCCGGCGCTCGGCCTGTATGCCGAGGGGTACTACTTCTGGGGGCCGCTGCACGCCGCCTCCGCCAAGGCGCTCCTCGCCCTTCTGGTGGTGCACGGGGCGCTCAACATCGGCACGCTGCGCCGCCTTGTCCAGCGCGCCCGCGCAGGGGAGGGGGAATAGGGGGCTGCCGGTTGTTCTCCACGGCTCTTTTACGTGAGCTTTTGCGGATGATCTAACTGAATTTGGAAGCGGGGCCGGGAATAGGAATCCCGGCCCCGCTGCTTGCAGGAGCAAGCATTCTCTCAGACATCATGAAAATCTCTTATAGGAACGTTGCGCTTGTCCGCCCAACTCGCTAGAATACACGTTATTGGACAGTGTGTATATTTTTAGTCGCACTGTTGAAAACGAGCGAAAGGACGAGGCCATAGCCACCGCCGTTTGCGCGCCGCCCGCAGCTCCCTGCGAGGATAGGCGCATCTCGAAATCGAAGCGGGCCCTGCGCGAGGCGCTCATCGCGCTTCTGGAGGAGCGCGGCTTCGACGCCATTACCGTGAACGACTTATGCGAGCGGGCCGACCTGACCCGCGGCACCTTCTACAACCACTTCAGCGACAAGGAGAACCTGCTGGCCGTGCTGGAGGACGAGGTGATGGCCGACATCGGCGCCCTGCAGGGACGCATGCACGACATCACCCTGGCCGACATGCTCGCCTACCGCGTGGCCGGACGCCCCCTGCCGCTTTTGGTGGAGCTGTTCGACTACCTGCGCGAGCAGAGCGCCTTTCTGCATGCGGTGCTGGGCCCTGGGGGCGACGCGCGCTTCGCCCCGCGCCTGCGCGAGGCGATATGCGAGAACCTTGTGCAGAACATCCTTCACGAGAAGTACCGCGATAACCCCACGCCTTTCGTGGAATACTACGTGGCCTTCTACGCCGCCGCCTACCTGGGCATCATCACCTGCTGGATCGAGCGCGGCACACCGGAATCCTCCGAGGACATGGCGCGGATCGCCACGCGCTTGTTCTTCATCAAGCCCGGCGAGTCCATCGAGCTGTAACGGGGAAAGCGAGACCGACCTATGAAAAAGAACAAGTACACCGAGATCATCACCGAGGCCTCCACGTCCGAGAAGGCGCCTGCCGGCACCGCCGCAGATTCCGCGCTGGGCTGCGCCTCCTGCGCCCCGCGCGTGACGGCGACAGAAGAGGCCCGGGCCAATGCCGCCGAGGCGAGTGCTGCCGCCCGCGCCGCGGCCGAGGCGTGCCCCTACCATATCGGCATCGACGTGGGCTCCACCACGGTGAAGCTCGCGGTGCTGGACAACGACCACAACATCCTCTGGGCGGTGTACCGCCGCCACCACGCCGATGTGCGCGCCACCATCATCGAGGTGCTGCGCGAGGCGGCCGAGGCGTACCCTGCCGAGGCCATGACCATCGCCATCACCGGCTCAGGCGGCCTGCTGTTGTCCCAATGGCTGGGCGTCGCCTTCGTCCAGGAGGTCATCGCGTCCAAGACGGCCGTGGAGACCTTCATCCCCGCCACGGACGTGGCCATCGAGCTGGGCGGCGAGGACGCGAAGATCATCTACTTCGACCATGGTATCGAGCAGCGCATGAACGGCACCTGCGCCGGCGGCACCGGGGCCTTCATCGACCAGATGGCGGCGCTTCTGAACACCGACGCCGGCGGCCTCAACGAGCTGGCGGCCGACCACAGCACCATCTACCCCATCGCCAGCCGCTGCGGCGTGTTCGCCAAGACCGACGTGCAGCCGCTGCTGAACGAGGGGGCCCGGCGCGAGGACATCGCCGCCTCCATCTTCCAGTCGGTGGTCACCCAGACCATCTCGGGCCTCGCCTGCGGGCGGCCCATCCGCGGCAACGTGGCCTTCCTGGGCGGTCCTTTGCAGTACCTGCCCGAGCTGCGCAAGCGCTTCTACGAGACGCTGGAGCTGACCGATGAGGCCATCATCGTGCCCGAGAACGCCCACCTGTTCGTGGCCGCGGGCTGCGCCATCGCCGGGGTGGGCGAGGGGGCCGCTCCCGAGAAGCTCGCGGATGTGCTCGTGCGCCTGGAAGGGCTCGGCGACATGCAGGGCTCCGAAGTGGTGCGCCTGGCCCCGCTGTTCGCCAACGACGAGGAGCTGGCCGAGTTTCGCGCCCGCCACGACGGCGAGCGCGTGCGCCGCGCGTCGCTTGCGGACTACCGCGGCGTGGCCTTCCTCGGCATCGATGCCGGCTCCACCACCTTCAAGGCGGCCCTCATCGGCGAGGATGGGGCGCTGCTCTGGTCCACCTACGCCTCCAACAAGGGCGACGTGCTCGGGTGCGCCAAGGCCGCCGTGGCCGAGCTGTACCATGCGCTGCCCAGCGATCCTGCCACGGGTGCGCCGCTTGTGACCATCGGCCACGCCACGGTGACCGGCTACGGCGAGGGGCTTCTGCTGGAGGCCCTGCGGGTCGATTCCGGCGAGATCGAGACCGTGGCCCATCTGCGCGGCGCCCAGGAGATGCTGCCTGGGGTGGAGTTCATCCTGGACATCGGCGGCCAGGATATGAAGTGCCTGCGCGTGAAGGACGGTGTCATCGACCACATCATGCTGAACGAGGCCTGCTCCTCGGGCTGCGGCAGCTTCATCGAGTCCTTCGCGAGCGGTTTGAACCTGGACGTGGCCGAGTTCGCCGCCACGGCCATTTCCGCCGAGAACCCGGTGGATCTGGGCAGCCGCTGCACCGTGTTCATGAACTCCCGCGTGAAGCAGGCTCAGAAGGAGGGGGCCACCGTGGGCGACATCGCTGCGGGCCTGGCTATCTCCGTCATCAAGAACGCCCTGTTCAAGGTCATCAAGATTCGTGATCCGCACGATGTGGGCACCCAGGTCATCGTCCAGGGCGGCACCTTCTTGAACGACGCGGTGCTGCGCGCCTTCGAGCAGCTGTCGGAGGTGAACGCCGTGCGCCCCGACATCGCCGGCAACATGGGAGCCTTCGGCGCGGCGCTTCTGGCCCGCGACCGCTACGAGGATATGCGCCGCCACACCGAGGGCGTGCCCCTGTCGCCGGATGTGGGCCCGAAGGTTTTCACGAGCGGACTGTTGTCCCTCGCCGAGATCGAGGCCCTGGCTCCCACCCATAAGACCGTGCGCTGCAAGGGCTGCTCCAACGCCTGCCTGCTCACGGTGAACGACTTCGGCCGCGATCCGGCCACGGGCGTCCGCCGCCGCTTCATCACCGGCAACCGCTGCGAGAAGGGCGAGAGCCTGGGTACCGGCACCGAGAAGTCCGACGTGCCGAATCTCTTCGAGTGGAAGTCCCGGCGGCTCTTCGACGCCTACGAGCCCATCCCCGCAGAAGACGCCTGCGGCACCGTGGGCATCCCGCGGGCGCTGAACATGTACGAGAACTACCCCTTCTGGTTCACCTTCTTCACCAAGCTCGGCTACCGGGTGGTGCTGTCCGACCCCTCCACGAAGAAGACCTACGAGGCTGGCATCGAGTCTATGCCGTCGGAGTCGGTGTGCTATCCGGCGAAGCTCTCCCACGGCCACATCATGAACTTGCTGGCAAAGGAGGGTGACGACGCTGTGGACTTCATCTGGATGCCCTGCTCCAAGTGGGAGCGCCAGGAGGACGAGACGGCGGGCAACCATTTCAACTGCCCCATCGTGGCCAGCTACCCCGAGGCGCTGCGCCTGAACATCGACGAGCTGCAGGACGCGCCTGCGGCCTTCGTCGCCCCCTGGCTGCCCTACCACGACAAGGACAAGCTGAAAGAGCGCTTATACGTCGAGCTGACCGGCACCTTCCGCGATGAGGTGGGGGCCCACGAGTTCCCCATCACCCAGAAGCAGATCGACGACGCCGTGGACGCTGCCTGGGCCGAGGACGAGGCCTTCAAGCGCGACATCCGGCGCAAGGGCGTGGAAACCCTGGCCTGGATGGAGGAGACCGGTACCCGCGGTATCGTGCTGGCGGGTCGCCCCTACCACCAGGATCCGGAGATCAACCACGCCATCCCCGAGCTGCTCACGAGCTTCGGCCTGGCCGTGCTCACGGAAGATTCCGTGGCGCATCTGGGCCAGCTGGAGCGCCCCATCCGCGTGGTGGACCAGTGGATGTACCACACGCGCCTCTACGCGGCGGCCAAGGTGGTCACCCAGCGCAAGGATCTGGACCTCATCCAGCTGAACTCCTTCGGCTGCGGCCTGGACGCCCTTACCACCGACCAGGTGCAGGAGGTGCTGGAGGCGGCCGGCAAGGTGTACACGGTGCTGAAGATCGACGAGGTGTCGAACCTAGGCGCCGCCCGTATCCGCGTGCGCAGCCTGCTGGCGGCCCTGAAGGACCAGGCCGACCGCGAGGCCGAGGCCGCGGCCGACGAGGCGGCCGAGAGGCGGGGCTGCCCTGCGGCCTGCATCGACCGGGACAACCTGGACAAGCTCGTGCCGGCGTCGTTCACCGAGAAGGCCGACGGCGTGGTGGCCGCCGCCGAGGTGGAGCAACGCGAGGGCGCCTCCACCGAGTTTGAGCGCGTGCAGTTCACCGAGGAAATGCGCGACGCGGGCTACACCATCTTAGCGCCCCAAATGGCCCCCTACCATTTCGAGCTTTTGGTGCCCATTTTCAAGCGCGCCGGCTACAACGCGGTGCTGCTGCCCTCAGTGGACCACGGCGCGGTGGACGCGGGCCTGAAGTACGTGAACAACGACATCTGCTACCCGTCCATCCTGGTCACGGGCCAGATCATGGAAGCGGTGCTGTCGGGCAAGTACGACACCGACAAGCTGGCCGTGCTCATCACCCAGACCGGCGGCGGCTGCCGCGCCACCAACTACATCTCGCTCATCCGCAAGGCGCTGAAATCGGTGGGCCTCGGGCACATCCCCGTCATCGCCATCTCGTTCAAGGACTTAGGCGAGGAGAACCCCGGCTTCAAGATCACGCCGAAGATGCTCTACCAGGCCATCTACGCGCTGCAGTACGGCGACTTGCTCATGATGTGCCTGTACCGCACGCGCCCCTACGAGGTGGAGCCCGGCAGCGCCAACCGCTTGTTCGACTATTGGATGGACGCCTGCAAGCACCAGCTTCAGCGCGGCGTGCGCCAGTCGGAGTTCCGCCGCACGGTGCGCCGTATCGTGGAGGATTTCGACACCCTGCCGCTGGCCGGCGAGGGCACCAAGCCCCGCGTGGGCGTGGTGGGGGAGATCCTCGTGAAGTTCCATCCCACGGCCAACAACCAGATTGTGGACGTCATCGAGCGCGAGGGCTGCGAGGCCGTGGTTCCCGGGCTCATCGAGTTCTTCCTGTTCGGCATCGCCGGCGGCATCTTCCAGCAGCCCATCGGCAAGTCGAAGAAGAGCGCGCTGGGCAGCCGCATCGGCCTGGCCGCGGTGAAGAAGCTGCGCAAGCCGGTGAACGATGCCCTGGAGAAGAGCGCCCGCTTCCATCCGCCGGCGGACATCTACGAGCTGGCCGAGTACGCCGAGGAGATTCTGTCTCTGTGCAACTCCATGGGCGAGGGGTGGCTGCTCACCGCCGAGATGGTGGAGCTCATTCGCAGCGGCTGCCCGAACGTGGTGTGCACCCAGCCCTTCGCGTGCCTGCCGAACCACGTGGTGGGCAAGGCCACCATCAAGGAGCTGCGCCGCCGCTACCCCGAGAGCAACATCGTGGCCGTGGACTACGACCCCGGCGCAAGTGAGGTGAACCAGCTCAACCGCATCAAGCTCATGATCGCCGTGGCCAAGGCGAACCTGGCCGAGAAGGAGGCCGAGGCCCGCGCCGTGCGCAATGCCGCCCGCGACGGGGCGCCTGAGGCCCCCGAGCCCGTGGCCGAGGCCGTGGAAGTGGAGACCACCGAGGTGGCGCGGTAGTGGCTGGTTTTTCGCGGAGATGGGGCTGCAGGGCGTTTCGATCCGTGTGAGCCCCGCCCTTGGTTCAAATTCGCTCGATGGGCGCAGCATCCTTTCGATGCTGCGCCCATTCTGCAGATTGAGACTCTCGCTGAGTGATGCTATAATCCGTAGAGTTATACGGATTATAAGTAGATTTAAGTGCGTATAAGGAGCAGAATCATGGTCGTTGTGGCTGATGGAAAACTTACTTTTAGCCGCGAGCAGGTAATCAGCTCGACTCAGGCTTCGAAAAACTTCGGTGAATGCCGGCGTCGCGCAAGGCGGGAACCCCTTTTTGTCACCGATCGCAATGCGAGCATTGAAACGGTTATTGTCGACTACGATGAGTTCGAAGCTATGGCTGTGGAACTCGAGCGGTTAAGGCACGAGAGGCTGTATGCAACGGCGGCCGAGCGCTTGGCCGAAGCGGACGCGCATCCTCGTGACGCGCTGATTACCTTCGAGGAAATGCTGGGTGAAGATGGCTACCGGTCGTTTCTCGAAATCGACCCCGATGACATGCCTGATGAGGAGCTCTTTGCATGAGCGTATACGAGCTTGTCTTTACGCGTGGTGCGCAGAGTGAGTATGCGGCGCTTGACGGATCGGTTCGGAATATGGTCGACAAGGGACTGGCGCGGCTGCGTGTTCGGCCCGATGAGATAGGGAAACAGCTGTCTGGTCCGCTTGCTTCCTGCCGTGAGCTCAAGTTCCGGGCTGACGGCCTTCGCGTGATCTACCGTATTCGCAACGGCCAGGTGTGCATTGTGGACATTCTTGCCATCGGCCAGCGGGATCGCGGCAAGGTTTTTACCGATGCCCAGCGGCGTCTTTGAGGACGCAGGTTGTCGGATAGTGCGGAGCAGTCGCAGGGAGAAACCATGAATGCCAGCATTGCGGGAAAACTTATCATCGTGCCGACCCCCATTGGGAACTTGGGGGATATGACGCTGCGCTCGCTCGAGGCGCTGCGCGCGGCCGATACGGTGTGCGCGGAAGACACCCGGGTGACGGGGAAGCTGCTCGCGCACTTCGATATCCGCAAGCCCTTGGAACGGCTCGACGAGGCGATGATCGGCGCGAAGGCGGCGTCCGTGATGGAGCGCGTGGCGGCGGGAGAGGTGGTAGCCTACTGCTCGGACGCCGGGATGCCCGGGGTGTCGGACCCGGGGCTGCGCCTGGTGGCCGCGGCCCATGAGGCCGGTGTGCCCGCGGAGGTGCTGCCGGGGGCTTCGGCGGCGGCCTGCGCCTACGTGGCCTCGGGTACCGTGTGCCCCCGCTTCTACTTCGGCGGCTTCTTCCCGCGCAAGGCGGGTGAGCAGCGCACGGTGCTGGAAGAGCTGCGCGGGCTGGATGCGGCGCTCGTGTTCTACGAGAGCCCGAACCGCCTGGTGGCGGCACTGGCGGCCATCGCCGAGGTGCTGCCGTGGCGCGAGGTGGCCGTCTGCCGTGAGCTCACGAAGCTGCACGAGGAGGTGGCCCGCGGCACGGCAGCCGAGCTGGCCGAGCGCTTCGCCGCCCGGGCCGAAAAGCCCGGCGGCGTCCGCGGCGAGATCGCGCTTGTGATCGATGCGCCGGGCGAGGACGAGACGGCAGCCGATGCCGCCGAGGCGGCCGCGAGCGCCGAGGCCCGCGCCGCCGAGCTTGCCGCCGAGGGCCTGCGCACCAAGCAGATCGCCAAGCAGCTCGCTGCCGAGTTCGGCATTGCCCGCAACGACGCCTACGATCTGGCCATGGCCGCCGCCCGATGACCCCGGTGTCGTGCTGAGCGAGCGAAGCGAGTCGAAGAATCCCATGGCAACGCGAGGAAGACGCCCTGAAAAGACGATGCCGCCCGAGATCGTTCCCATCGATGATCTGGAAATCGTGCTCACGCGCAAGGCCATCAAGAACATGCACCTGCGCGTGAAGCCGCCCGACGGGCGTATCGAGGTGTCGGCCCCGCTGCGCTTGCCGCTTTCTACCATTCGGGGGTTCGTGCGGGAGAAACGCGCCTGGATCGAGGTCCAGCAGCAGGCCATCGCCGCATCGCCCCGGGCCGAGGCCGCGGCGGCAACGCCGGAGGAGGTGGCGGCCTGGAAGGCGGTGGTCGCGGCCTGCGTGCCGCCGCTCATCGCGGCCTGGGAGCCCATCATGGGCGTGAGGGCGGGTGCGATCGCCTACCGCAACATGAAGAGCCGCTGGGGAAGCTGCCAGCCGGCTACGGGGCGCATCTGCATCAACGTGCGCCTGGCGCTGTATCCGCCGGAATGCCTGGAATACGTGGTCGTCCACGAGCTGTGTCATCTGCTGGAACGTGGTCACGGCCCGCGGTTCCATGCACTCATGGATCATTTCATGCCCGATTGGAAGGCTCGCCGCGCCAAGCTGCGGTAGGGGATTGGCGGGGGCCCGGCGGCGCGATGCCGCCGGGCCCCTCTGCGTGCCGGGGGGATGCGCGCCCTACCGAGCCGCGCGCTCCCGGCGGCGGGCGGCGAGCAGGGCGGTCCCTGCCGCCAGGGCGGCGGCCGCGGGCAGGAGCGCCGCGGCGGCCAGGGCGTCGCCGGTCCGGGGGAGGCGGTGGACGATCGTGCCCCTCTCCTTCGAGGGGAGGGAGCCCGGGTCGTCGGGGGGCAGCACGCCGCCGAGCTTGTCCGCGCCGGGCGGGTAGGCCGGGTCGCTCTCGACGCGGGGGTGCGACTCCTCGTAGGCGTCCCAGCCGCCGGGCGGGTCGAAGGGGGCGCCGGGCCCGGGGCGCTCGCCGTCGGGGTCCCACGCGGAGGGCGGCGTGCCCAGGCCGACCGCCACGTTGCCGATGTCGGCGCCTACCGCCTCCCCGGTCACGAGCGCGTCGAACACGAGCACGGCCTCCTGCCCGCCGTGGAGGTGCCCGCAGGCGACGGCCAGCACGCGGGCGGCCGGGTCGTAGGCCTCATCGTCCACGGCCACCTCGCTCCCGTCGGGCAGCGCGAGCTTGATCGTGCCCGCCACGGGCTCCAGCCCCTCGGGCACGTCGTCGCGGATCACCGCGTCCATCCAGCTCGTGCCCGCCCCGTCGTTGCGCAGGGTTATCTCGTAGCGCACGGTGTCGCCCACGCGGGTGGTCCCGTCGTCGCGGGAGAGGTTCTCGGCGGTCTTCCCGATGGCGACGTCGCCCTCGGCCGGGTCGCCGCCCACCACGACGGGCGGGACCGCCGGCGGCGAGGACGCCTCGGGCTCGCCCGCGGGCGGCTCGGCCGGCTCGCCGGGATCGGGGCCCTCGGGGCGCGACCCCGGGCTCTCGGAGGGCACGGTGCCGTGGGCGTGGGCGATGTTCGCGTTGTCGGCCCCGAGCGCCGCCTCGCCCACGGTCGCGTCGAAGACGAGCACGGCCCTGTGCCCGCCCCACACATCGCCGCAGACCACGGCGACGGTGCGGCTGGCCCTGTCGTAGGCCTCGTCGGGCACGGCTACGGGCTCTCCTCCGTCCACGGAAAGCCGCAGGGTGCCGGGCACCGGCTCGATGCCCGCCGGCAGCGGGTCGGACACGACGGCGCCCATGAGGCAGCTGTCGGGGGCGCCCGCGTTCTCCAGCGTGACGGTGTAGCGCAGGCGGTCCCCCAGGTGCGTGACCTTGCCGTCGGGCGCGGTCAGGTTCTCCACCGCCTTCTCTATGTGCGGGATCGGATCGGCGGGCACCACCGCGGAGCCCCCGGGAGGCGTGGCGGGGTCGGTGGGATCGGGGTTCTCGGGCAGCTTCGCATCTGGGTCGTCGGGGCGGTCCGGGTCGGGTCGCGTGCCCGTCGCCGAGGCGACGTTGCCGAGGCCCACCGCCGTCGGGTCGGAGTAGTCGAGCCCCCCGCGCACGGTGCACTCGAAGGTCACGGTCGCCGAGGAGCCCCCGGCGACGTCGCCGACGGGCACCGTCATCACGGGCCTCCCGCCGGCGCCGGGGGCCGACAGCGAGAACCTGCCGACGTCGCCGGCCGCCACCGACGGCGCCTTCGAAAGCTGCTTGCCCGCGGCGCCCGCCGAAGGGTTGTCCAGCCGCACGGATTTCTCGTCAAGCTCCAGGCACGCCGGCAGCGGGTCGGACACCACCACGTCCGTCCAAAGCGACCCCGGCGCCCCGTTCGACGCTTCGATGGTGTAGCGGATGCGGTCGCCGGGCTGGGTGGGGCCGCCCGGGTGCGTCAGGTTCTCGGCCCTCTTCGACACCGAGGTCTCGGGCGCTATCTTGGAGTTGGGCCTCACCGTCACGTCGTAGATCCAGGTGCTGCCCGTGTAGGCGCCGTTGGGCTCCTGCCTGAAGGTGAGCTCGCCGCGCCCGACGGCCGTCGGGTCCAGCACCAGGGTGTAGGAGCCGTCCTCGCCCCGCACCGGGTTGCCCTCGGCGTCGCGCAGGAAGTCCGCCTCGAACACGTTGCCCTTCGCGTCGGTCACGCTGATCGGCCCCGACGAGGGCGTCGTCACCTTCAGCAGCACGCGCCCCGGGTGCGGGTCGGCATCATCCGGCTCGCCCCAGGTGGTCACGATGGTGCCGCGGAACACCTTGTCGCCGGGCTTGGCCGGGTCGGCGCCCGGGTCGGCGGGCTGCCCCGGCCCCGTCGACACCTCGGGCTCGGGCGCGTCGGGGTCGGTGCAGTCGGGGTCGGGCTCGGGCGTCACCGCGGGGTTCGGGTCGATGGGGTCGATGGCCACCTCCGCCCGCGGCACGGTTTCGTCCGCATCCGGCGCGGCGCTGGCCAGGTAGTTGGCCGGCTGGCCCGCCGCGGCCTGGGCGGCCGAAGGCGGCAGGAACCGGAGCGCTATCTCGTGGCGCCCCTCCTGGCCCTGGGTGGGGACGAGGAAGTCGGAGGTGGACGCGGCCCGCGCGAGGGAGAACCGGGCCGTCGATCCTCCCTGGCCGTTCTCCACTCTCTCGGCCGTCACGCGCGGGTCGCCCGCTGGGATGGGGTTGCCCTCCTCGTCGAGGTCGCCGGCATACACCAGCTCGACGGGGTCTCCCACCGGCTCGCCGTCCACGTAGATCTGCACCTGGCCGCGCGGGGCCTGGCAGGTGGGCTTCGTAGCCTCCGACCCGGGCTTCCCATCCACGGTCTCCGCTCGCCCGATGGTGGCGCTCACCTTGAGCACCTGGTCGGAGGGGTGGGCCACGTCCCCCGGCTTCCCGTCGTCCACCCACTCGGCCGCGATGCCGCTCACCTGCGAGGCGATGGGCCTGATCGTGCAGGTGCCGGTGGCGCGGTGGCCCCAGTAGCTCTCCGAGAAGTTCCCCTCGGTGTCGTCGGAGTACTGCGTGGAGATGGCCGTAAACTTCATGGTGCCCGCGTCCGCCCCGTTGCCGCTCTCGGCGCCGACGGGGTTGCCCGACGAATCGAGCCGCTGGTACTTGTAGGTGATCTTGTCGGCCTGGGTCAGGTCGCGCCCGTCGGGCGTGCGCAGCGGCAGAGGGAACACGGGGAAGGGCTTGCCGTCGTAGTACTTGTCCAGGCTGGCGAGGTAGTCGGCGCCGAGCTCGAAGTCAACGTAGCGCCGCAGCTTGCCGTCGTTGGTCACGCCGGGCGGCAGCGAGCTGTCGGCGGGGCGGAACAGCGGCAGCGGCGTGACGGGGGTGGGGTTGCCGCTCTCGTCCAGCTTGTCGGTGTCCAGGTAGGTGAACTGCACGGTCACCTCGCTGCTCTGCTTCACTGTTTCGGGCAGCCATAGGTACAGGTGTCCCTTGTCGAACTCGGCGGGCGCCCCGTAGTCGTAGGGCTCGCCGTCCACGAGCAGCTGCCACTCGGTGATGGGGTAGGCGCTTGTGCCCACATCCGAGGTGAGGTCGATCTCCACCATAGCGACACTTTCACCTCGATCGTTGCTGGCGGTGCCGGAGAATCGGAACGCGTCGGCGCCCCTGTCGTTGCCGAGCGAGCCGCCAGTGATGATAACCTGCAGATTTGGGGCGCCGACGTCTTGAATGAAGTCATATCCCGTTGCGCCGGAGGGGAGAAGCGTTCCGCCTGTGAGTACAATCTGGAATGCTGAGCTGTCCTGCGGATTGCAGGCTCCTCCGAAGCCGCTGCCGTGGGTGCCGCCGAAAGATTTGACGAACCCACCGTTGATGCGAATGTTGCCCGATGACGCAAAGGCTCCGGCGCCAATGCCCGCACCGTGACCTCCGCCCTTCGCCGTGATGCGTCCGCCATTGACGGTAATCCATTCGTCAGGCCCTGTGCCGTCTCCGCCACCTCCGCCACCAATGCCAGCGCCGTAATTTGAGTAGGTGTCGGCGTCGGCTCCACTGGAGACGATAATGACCCCGCCGTTAAAGGTCATGTTGCCCCCGGCCTCACCGCTGCGCGGCGTGCAGAAGTCGGCTGCGGCGGGGAGCGTGTAGTCGCCCCCGATGGCGGCGGCGCTGGAGTCCGATACTGTCCAGGCGTGGAGTTCTCCAGGGTTGCTGCTGTCCAACTTGGAGAGCGGGTCTCCCTCAGTTACGGAAGTGCCGTTGGCGAGCGAGCAGCTAAAGGGGATTTTTCCATCCTTTGGAACGATGCTATCGCCGTCATCGGTGCGGTTGAGCACCCCGTCGTCGATGGAGAGGCTCGCGCCCGCCGGACAATGCAGGGCGGCTTTTGATAAGTTGGACGAAACGATCTCGTTCTTTGTGCCATCGCCCAAGATGAGTGTGAGTGCGCCGGTGGGTTTTATGTCGACGGGCTGTGCGCTTCTGATACTCACGTTTTCCATGCGTATGAAGGCGCTGGCGCCAGCGGGGATGACAAGGCTCGTTGACGTCGGGTTGGTGAGATAGCCTTCGTCGGCGCCGGACTCTACTTTCGTCTGATCGGCGTTCTGGATGGCGAAGTGCTTGTCGGTGTTCACCGTGAGGGTCTTGGCCGCCTCGTCGTAGGCGAAGTCGGCGGCGGTCACCGCATCGCCGTCGATGCCCCAGATGGTGAAATCGCCAAGGGTGAAGGAGTCTGCGCTCGGGGCTGTAGTGGGCTGAGCGGTGCGGGGGCTTGCGGCCGTCGGGGCCGGCTTGGCGCATCGGAACGCCCTGCCCACGGTCCTCGCGGCGAGGTCGGCCGTCGT
>NZ_KE159646.1:2939730-2940848 GCF_000403355.2 Adlercreutzia caecimuris B7
GCCGCGGGCACCATCCCGCAGGCGAGCGCGGCCGCCAGGCCCAGGCGCAGAAGCGACCCCCGTCGCTTCTCTCTCATGTCGGATCTCCTTCTCTCGGGCGCCCCTTTGGCGCCAGGTCTGCCCGAATATACCCCTTCGCCCCGCTTTCCGCAACCCCGAGCATCGCGGTTGGGGTTGGGAGGCCGGAGTCTCCCTGCTTGCGAAAGCCTGGATCCCCTTAGCAGTAGAACGACAGGTCGCCGTCGAACACGCGACGCCACTTGTCGCAGATGTAGGCGTGGTTCAGCACGACGAGCTCCTTGATGTCCTCGAGATCCCTCGCGGGAATCTTCGAGCGGTTGTGGGCGACGAGGCAGCCGCCTGCGGCAGTGAGCCAGATCTTCGTGGCGTTCTGCGAGGGCCGCCTCACCGCGACGTGCACGTGGACGGGCTCGCCGTTTTCCCCTACCCAGAAGAAGAGGATGTAGGGGCCGAACTCCAGGACCTTAGGCATAGGCCTTGCCCGCCTCGCGGGAGAGCCGGTAGATGAGCGGCGCGTTGTTCCGCACGATTTCGGTGAGGAAGCTCAGCTCATCGCGGGTGAACCCCTCAGTGTCGTGCCATTGGCAGAGGGGGAGGGAGCAGAAGGCCGCGTCGAAGCCGCCGTCGACGGGGCGCTCCACGGCGATGCGCACGGTTCCGTCCTCCTGCGGGCTGGAATAGGCGATCTGCGTCTCGTCGTCGAGCTTCAGGTAGTTGTACATCATGGCCGCGCCCTTCCGAGAGTTCTTGCTGTGGGGTCATTATACAACGCGGCGCGCAACGGGGCGGCGCGCGTCCGCCTCTCCAGATGGAAGCGGCCCCGGACACTGTGGCATCCAGGGCCGCTTTGCGGGTGTGGGGAAGCTCCCCTACCGGCCCGCGCGCTCCCGGCGGCGGGCGGCGAGCAGAGCGGCCCCTGCCGCCAGGGCGGCGGCCGCGGGCAGGAGCGCCGCGGCGGCCAGGGCGTCGCCGGTCCGGGGCAGCCGGTGGACGATCGTGCCCCTCTCCTTCGGGGGGAGGGAGCCCGGGTCGTCGGAGGACAGCGCGCCGCCGAGCCGGTCGACCCCGGGCGGGTAGGCCGGATCGCTCTCGACGCG
>NZ_KE159646.1:2944970-2945518 GCF_000403355.2 Adlercreutzia caecimuris B7
GCCACGTTGCCGATGTCGGCTCCCGCCGCCTCCCCGGTCACGAGCGCGTCGAACACGAGCACGGCCTCCTGCCCGCCGTAGAGGTGCCCGCAGGCGACGGCCAGGACGCGCGTCTTCGGGTCGTAGGCCGCGTCGTCCACGGAGACCTCCGAGCCGTCGGGCAGCGTGAGGCGGATGGTCCCGCTCACGGGCTCGAGCCCGCGGGGCACGTCGTCGCGGATCACCGCGTCCATCCAGCTCGTGCCCGCCCCGTCGTTGCGCAGGGTTATCTCGTAGCGCACCGTGTCGCCCACGCGGGTGGTGCCGTCGTCCCGGCTCGTGTTCTCGGCGGTCTTCCCGATGGCGACGTCGCCCTCGGCCGGGTCGTCGCCCACCACGACGGGCGGGACCGCCGGCGGCGAGAAGGCCTCGGGCTCGCCCGCGGGCGGCTCGGCCGGCTCGCCGGGATCGGGGCCCTCGGGGCGCGACCCCGGGCTCTCGGAGGGCACCTCGCCGTGGCCGAGCGCGATGTTGGCCGCGTTGGCGCCGAGGGCCTCCTCGCCGACGAC
>NZ_KE159647.1 GCF_000403355.2 Adlercreutzia caecimuris B7
AGGCGACAGGGGTCGCTTCTGAGCCTGGGCCTGGCCGCCGCGCTCGCCTGCGGGATGGTGCCCGCGGCGGCCCTCGCCGAGCCGGAGGGCCAAATCATAGAGACCCCCCCCCATCGAGTTTTCTGAGCCGGTAGGCGACGCCGCCGCAACCGGCGAGACCGCCCCGGCCGAGGGCGATCCACCCGTCTCTCCCCCTTCTCAATCTCCTAACACCGCCGATGGCGCCCCCGCTGACGCCTCGCTCGCCGCGCCGTCTTCCTCACCTTCCAACCGCATCACCCCGCCGCGCCGGCCCGGCAACGGCAGCAGCGCAACGGCGGCCGACATACTGGCCCAGACAATCGCCTCGGCTCAGCTGCCCCTGACCACGGCTTCCGAAACTCCTGTCGCCTTGCCAAATGAGGCCGCAGGCTCTTCCCCCGCCGAAGCGGCGGCGGCCGAAAGCGGCGACGCCTCGGCAACCGGGTCTCGGTCGACAGCAGCCCCCACGGCCGCCGGCCTGGTGGCCCTCAACGCGCCCAACGCCAGCACCGCCAGCCACACTCCCGATGCCGACGGCTGGGTCACCTGCGGCACCCTGCGCGTGAAGGGCGGCACCTACGGGAAGGACTTTATTTACTATCCCAGCGTCTTCCAATATCCCAAGGAGGACGGGACGGTGGTGAAGTACGGATACGGACAAGACGGCCACAATGCGGATATCCTCTTCGTCCTCTCAGACAAAAGGCTCTTCCTGAAAAATGCAGCCGGCGCCAACACCGAGACGCCAGCTGCTGCCGATGCCGCACGAACAGGCATCTGGATTGCCCCGGGCAACCACGCCGACATCACCCTGGCCGGTGTGAACATAGCAGCACGCCCTCATGGCGGGATTCCCGTGAACGTTATGACGAACATTGCCAGCACCGATACGAACTCATGGGCCCTCAAGGGATCGCAGGTGCGCAACCGCACAAGCCTGCATGTCACCCTGGCCGACGGCACCAAGAACTACCTCTTCGCCAATGCAGCGAACATGCCCGGTATTCGCTGCGGCGAGGGAAGCGATCTCACCATCGACGATGCCGAGCGCAATGCCGACGCGGCCGGCAACGAAGTGGTGCCCATCGGAGGGGCGATCAACGCCGCCACGACCCTCGCCAGCGGAAAGACGCTTCAACCTGGTGATCCCCATACGGCTCTCGACAGCGCAAACCCTGGAACGCTAGAGGTATGGGGCGGGTGTCTGGCATCTGGCGTCGGGGGCGCCTGCGAGGAGACCGGCGGAACCATGACCTTCAACGGCGGCGTCATCACCGTGCACGCCGATACCGCAAACTCTGTTGACTACCAGACGGGCGCAGGCATCGGCGGCGGCACCTGGGGCGGCGGCACCGATGGCGTCATCACCTTCAACTCGGGGATCTACGACGCTATCGGGAACTTCCATTCTAGCGGTGTCGGATCGGGTTGCGGCGCCAAGTCGATTCATACCTACGACTATGCCATCCCCCCCGACCACATTCCCTGCGAGGGTCGCCAGAATGGTAACTTCGTCTGGGAGTATGGCAGTGCCTACGCCACCGGCGTCCGCGCCGGCAACATCACCATCAACGGCGGCTTCATCAAGTCGACGGGAGCAGCTCACGCTGCCGGATTTGGCAACAGCTGCTCCACCTCGCCCAATACAGGAGGCACCATCCGCATCACCGGCGGCACCCTCTACCCCAACGCACCAGGCGTTCTGCCCGATTTCAACGCCGCGGGCGGCCACGTCATCATCACGGGCGGATCGGTGTACACCAACGGATCATTCGCGGGCATCGGCGACACGGCCTGGGGTAACGACGCGGCCCTGGCCCCCGGCTACGACCCGAGCGACCCCGAGGACGACAACAAGGTGTTCATGGTGACCATCGACCTGGGCGCCGACATGGCCGCGGCCGGCGAGGCGGGCGACAACCTCATCGAGAGCTGGAGCCTGAAGGTGGGCGGCGAGGACTACCCCTACGGCGCGCCCACCCAGCTCATCGACGGCAAGCTGTACCTGTGGCTGCCCAAATCGGCCATCCGGCAGACCGTGTCGGTGGACCTGTCCTACCGCGGCAAAGACGGCAAGATCCACCCCTTCGACACCCTGTTCCGCAACCCGGGGCAGGAGGACCAACTGAAGCGCTACGAGGACTTCGAGCTGCCCCCGGAGTACCTGGACAGCCTGGTGAAGCCCTACGACGGCCTGCCCTTCAAGACCTACGAGATCACGCCGGAGCACCCCCTGCGCACGCCCGAGGTGCTCTCCTACGACGAGGACGGCAACCCCAGCGAGTACCGCTGGCTCACCAACACCGACGACGTCGTCTACCGCTACCGCCCCTACGACAAGCGGGACGGCGTGCCCATTGGCAAGGAGGTGGACGGCGCTAACGGCGGCAAGGACATGCCCACCGACGTGGGCGTGATGAAGTTCACCATGGTGTCGCGCGAGTACTCCGGCTCGTCGGACCCGGCACTCGCCGACTTCGCCAACGGCTACTGGGGCCACCGCGCCACCGGCTGGTGCGAGATCACGCCCATCCCCTCGAAGGTGTCGCTGCTTTCGGCCGAGTGGGTGGAGGAGGCCGACGCCGACAAGAGGCCCGGCGCCGTGGAGCACCCCGCCACGAGCAAGCTGAAGGTGGTGGCCGAGGTGCGCGGGGGCACCTTCCCCGACGGGACCCCCACGGCCGACACGTGCAAGGCGCCCCAGGGATCGTTCCAGCTCTACGTGGACGGCGAGCCCGTGGGGCCCGTCACGCCCATCCGCTACACGGCCGGCACCGACGCCGAGGGCAACCCCGTGCCGGCCAACGCCACGGTGGTGCCCAACCCGGCCGACAGCCGCGGCTCCTTCGCCCACATCGAGTTTCAGGTGACGCCTGCCGACGCCGACCTGCTGTTCCCCGAGCCCGGCAAGGACAACACCCACGTGGTGTCGATGCGCTACCTGCCGCCCGACGAGGCCCAGCAGAAGGCGGGCGCGCCGGCGAACTACCTGGCCAGCGCGAGCCCGGCCGACGACCCCGACGCCGCGCCGAAGGTGGAGGTGGCCATCAAGCCCGTCGATCCGCAGGTGGAGGTGACGGGCGCGCCCGACCCCGATTGCACCGACCCCGACTTCCCCGCCCCCGACGTGCAGACGAAGCCGGGCGAGGCCACCGACCCCGCGAACCCCGACGGGGGCAAGACCTATCGGGGCACCATCACGACCACCTGGGGCGAGCCGAGCGAGGCCAACCCGCATCCCGGACGCGTGGTGCTGACGGTGAAGACGGAGTCGACCGCCCCCATCTCGGTGACCGACGCCAAGGGCAACGTGTTCGAGGCCGACTTCCTGCGCGGCGAGGACGGCGAGCCTGTGCGGGGCGAGGACGGAAGCTACACCCTCGTGCTGGATCCGACGGCGGTCGGCAAGGGGCAGCTCACCTTCAGGCAGGAGCCCAACGGCGCCTACACCGGCAGCACCTGGGTCTACGACGTCATGGTGCTCCCCCGGCCCGAGATCGCGCCCGCGCCCGCTCTGTCCAAGAAGGCCGAGAACCTGACGCACCCGGGCGGGCCCACCCAGCCCGGCGACCGCATCCGCTACACCATCGAAGCGTCGAACGGGGCGCCGGGGTCGCTTTGGACGGACGTGGTGGTGTC
>NZ_KE159648.1 GCF_000403355.2 Adlercreutzia caecimuris B7
GAGCCGCCCGACGCGGAGGCCTCCGAGGGAAGCGATCACGCGCGGGCGACGGCCGACCTCGCCGCGAGGACCGTGGGCAGGGCGTTCCGATGCGCCAAGCCGGCCCCGAGAGCGCAAATCTCAGAGCAAGCTTCCTCGCGGGTTTCCCGATCGAGCCTCCCGCTCGACGACATCAACACCGGCAGCCCCCTGCCGCGTCCCGCATCGGTCATCGAGCTCGGCGGCTTGGTTTTCTGGGGCATCGACGGAGACACGGCCGAAGCCGGCGACTTCTCCTACAGCAGCAGCACCGACCAGGTGACCGTGCTGACGACCAAGCACCTCGTCGTGCAGAACAAGAACATGGGCTCCTCCTGCGCCACGAGCATCCTCATCCCCGCCGGCACCGACGCGCGCATCGTGCTCAACGGCGTCTCCATCTCAACCTCTTCCAGTGCCATTAGCGTGGAACCCGGAGCCTCCCTCCACCTTGTGCTTGCCGACGGGACGCTCAACAGCCTGTTTGCCAGCCGCAATGGCGCCGCGGGCCTGCGATGCACCACGAGAGGCAAGCTCGTCATCGACGACACGGTGCCCAACAGCGGCATTGTCCCCGAGAACGGCGAGGTGAGCGTCGATGCGACCCTCGATGACGGAAAGACCCGGGTGAAGCGCGGCGATCCCCTCAGCGTGCTCGCCAGCGACAACCCGGGAACCCTCGATGTCTCCTCGACCATGAGCAGCAACCTTGACGGCGCCTGTATCGGCGGCAACCACTCCGAGGCGGGCGGCGCCATCACCATCGAGGGCGGCCGCATTCTCGCAAAGAAGCCCGTTACCGATGTCGGCGGCTCGGCCGGCATCGGCGGCGGCTCGTTTGGCGATGGCACCAGCATCGACGAGTGGATCACCGTCAACGGCGGCTATATCGAGACCCAGGGAGGCTATCATGCAGCTGGCATCGGCGGCGGGGTGCGCAACGGGAACGCTGGCACGCGCTGCGGCAACATCCGCATCAACGGAGGCTACGTGAAGGCCACGGGCGGCGAGTGCTCGGGAGGGTTCGGTCAGGGTTGCTGCGCCAGCACCCGAGCCGACGGCTACCAGATCATCCTCACCGGCGGCACGCTCATCCCCTCGGCTGGCACCTGCGATATGGGCCAGACCGGCGTCAAGATCACCATCACCGGCGGCTCTATCGGCAACGGCGGCAACGTCGCGGACTTCCGGTTTCTCGGCGGCAACGGCACCGAAGCCTACAACGGCGCGGGCGAGCCCATCGAGATGATCCAGGTGGACCTCAGATCCGACGTGGGCGAGAACACCTACAAGGTCACCGACTGGCAGCTGCTCGTGGACGGCGAGCCCTACGACTACGGGGCGCCCGCCGAGTTCGACAAGGGAAACCTGTACCTGTGGCTGCCCAAAACCGTGAAGCAGGACAGCGAGGTGACCGTGAAGCTCACCTACCTGGACACCGACAAGCTGGACGAGAGCGGCAACCCCACCCCCGTCACGCCGCTGCCGCTGTTCCGCCCCGCCGACAGCTCGCTGCCGCCCGGCGTGACCAACGACGGCAAGCTGCGGCGCTACGCCGACTTCACCCTGGACGCCGACTACCTGGCGAACCTGGACAAGTACTACGACGGCAAGGGCGCATCCATGTTCCCCCTGCCCCTGCGCACGCCCGACGGGCGCGACCTGACCCAGGCCGAGAAGATCACCTTCCGCTACCAGCACCTCGACAGCGCCGGCAACCCCACGGGCGCCGAGACGGGCGACGGCTCCGACGTTGGCACCATGAAGTTCACCGCCATATCGACCCAGTACTCCAACGACACCGAGGGGAAGTTCTCCGAGAGCTACTGGGGGCACCGCGCCACCGGCCAGTTCACCATCTGGCCCATCGCCTCCCAGGTGAGCGGCATCGCGGCCGAGTGGGTTGACGACGGGAAGCCGGGGGACGTGGCCCACCCCTCCGACCAGGTGCTCAAGGTGAGCGCCACCATCGGCGCCGCCCCCACCGTGGACGGCGAGCTCGGTTCGGAGAAAACCAAGCCCACCTGCCAGGCCCCGCGCGGGCAGGTGCAGATATACGTGGACGGCAAGCCCGTGGGCGCGCCGGTGGACCTCGTGTACGC
>NZ_KE159649.1 GCF_000403355.2 Adlercreutzia caecimuris B7
AGGCGCAGAAGCGACCCCCGTCGCTTCTCTCTCATGTCGGATCTCCTTCTCTCGGGCGCCCCTTTGGCGCCAGGTCTGCCCGAATATACCCCTTCGCCCCGCTTTCCGCAACCCTGAGCATCGCGGTTGGGGTTGGGGAGACGCCGTAAAGTTGAGAGGGGGCCCCTAAAAGCTTTACACCGAGCAGCTAGGCGGGAGAAAGGTTTTGGGGAAAGAACGGGCCGGATGCCGATGGGCCTCTTCTTCATACGTATACGTAATGTTTTGGCTGAACCCTAAATATCTTACGTATACGTATGATACTATAAACGATATAGAACGGATTACCTATACGTAAGAAACGAGGCGTCATGGACATAAGCCGCGATCAGATCATGGCCCAGGGGGTGCGCGTGACGGAGGGGGCTGCGCTGGGGGCGGCGCTCAGGAGCCGCCGCAAGAGGCTCGGCTACACCCAGGAAGATCTTGCGGACATGCTGGGCTTCAGCCCGCGGCTGGTGGGGGAGATCGAGCGCGGCCGCGGCACGGTGGGGATCGACAAGGTGCTCGCCTTCGCGACGGCCCTGGGCGTCGACGTCGTCGCGTTCGAGAGGTGAGCGCCATGAAGGACACCGAGCTTGTGGTCTACCGCGAGTACTTCGGCCGCTTCGAGGAGGTCGGCCGGGTGACGCCCGTGGGCGGCGGAATAGGCTTCGCGTATTCCGAGAGCTATCTCCAGAGCCGCACGGCGCAGTCGATCTCCCAGGCGCTTCCCCTGCGTTCCGGGGCGTTCCCCGCCAGGGAGACCGAGTCGTTCTTCAACGGCATTCTGCCCGAGGGGAGCATGCGGCGCAGCTTGGGCCGCGCCTTTCACGCCGATATCGACGACGTGGGCGCCTTCATGGCCCGCCTGAACGACGAGTCCGCCGGGGCCCTGGTGTTCGGCAAGGGGGAGGAGCCCCTTCTGGAGGGCCGCAGCTATGCACCCGTGGGGGAGGAGGACCTCGTGCGCTTCGCCGCGCGCCCCGGGGAGTTCGCCCCGCGGGCCGCCAGCCGATCGAGGTTGTCGCTGGCGGGGGCGCAGATGAAGATCGGCCTCTTCCTCGACGCCTCGTCCGGATTCTGGTTCTACCCGCAGGGAGCGGCTCCGTCCAGCCATATCGTGAAGGCGTGCGACGGCAGCTTTCCCGACCAGACGGTCAACGAGGCCATCTGCATGAGGACGGCCGCCGCGTTGGGGTTCGATGTGGCCCCGTGCCGCCTGATTCCCGTTGCGGGCCAGGAGCCCTTGCTTGCCGTGGAGCGGTTCGACCGCATCGACGTGGGCGATGCGTTTTTGCACCGCCTGCATCAGGAGGACTTCCTCCAGGCCTTGCCGGACTATTTCGACAAATACGAGCCCACGGACGGGAACTACGCGAACCACTGCGCCCGGGTCGTGAACGAGGGAAGCCGCAATCCGTTCGGGGACAGGAGGCTGCTGTTCTCGCGCCTGCTTCTGGACTGGGCGATGGGCAACGCCGACAACCATCTGAAGAACCACTCGATGCTGTGGAGCGAGGACTGGTCGTCGCGGGAGCTGTCGCCGCTGTACGACCTCACGTGCACGACGGTCTACCCCGAGCTCGACCGGGAGATGGGCGTGTCGTTCGGCGGCTCGCGCCGCATCGACGACGTGACGGCGGAAGATATCGTCGCAACCGCCCAGTCGTGCGGCGTCGGTGCCCGGTTTGCCCGCGACGAGCTGGAAGAGCTGTTGGAGGTGTTCCCCTCGGTCCTGTGCATGGCGGCCGAGGCCGTTGCCGAGGAGGGCTTTCCGCGGGCGGCAGACGTGGGAAGGCAGATTGAAGAGGGCTTTCTGGAGCGTCGCGACGCGTTGCGGTAAGAGTTTTATAAACGCCGAGGCCCGGCAGGGTGATGCTGCCGGGCCTCTTTGCGTGCCGCGTTGCCTTCCCCTCTACCGGGCTGCGCGCTCCCGGCGGCGGGCGGCGAGCAGGGCGGCCCCTGCCGCCAGGGCGGCGGCCGCGGGCAGGAGCGCCGCGGCGGCCAGGGCGTCGCCGGTCTGGGGGAGGCGGTGGACGATCGTGCCCCTCTCCTTCGAGGGGAGGGATCCCGGGTCGTCGGAGGGCCGCACTCCGCCGAGCCGGTCGACGCCGGGCGGGTAGGCCGGATCGCTCTCGACG
>NZ_KE159650.1 GCF_000403355.2 Adlercreutzia caecimuris B7
CTTACTTCCACATCTCGGGGCGCACGAGGGTGGGATCCTCGACGCGGTTCGGGAAGTAGTCGAGGCACTCGCCCTCGCGGTAGACGTCGGCGGTGGAGCAGTGCAGGCCGCCGCCGAACGGGTAGGCGTCGCGCAGGTCGCAGGGGATGACGTTCATGCCCAGCTTGTCCATCTGCTCCTGCTGGTGCACCTCGGAGGCCTCCACGATGACGGTCTTCGGGTCGAGGACCAGGCAGTTCATGGACAGCCACACGGAGGAGTAGCACAGCGCCGGCGGCTCGGTGTGGGCCGGGTCGGCGGCCTCGACGATCTGCCAGTCGTTGGCCTCGAAGATGGCGCGCTGCGGCTCGGGCAGCGGGCGGTGCGGGTTGTTGATGATCAGGCCCGGGCGCAGCGGCACGAAGGTCGCGTCGATGTGGATCGGGTAGGGGTCGCCCGGGAAGTTCACGGCGTGCACGCGGAACTCGGGGTAGTAGCGCTGGAACCAGTCCATGGCGGCGCGGTTGGTGGTCAGGCCGTGCTGGATGAACAGGTCCTTGCCCATGCGCATCACGTCGGCGGCGTCCCACATGGGCTCCACCTCGGTGGTCACGAAGTCCTTGGCGGCGGTGCGCTCGAGGCGCTCCTCCAGCGAGATCTTCTCGTCGTAGTAGTTGTGCTTGTAGGAGCGGTCGGTCAGGCGCGGGCGGGGGGCCTGGGTCCACTTGAAGTCGGGGTCCTGCTCGAAGTACATCTCCATGAGGGGCCAGTAGGCCAGGTACTCGTAGTAGCGGCAGCGGAAGGAGTTGGCGGCGGCCATGATCTCGTTGCCGATGGTCAGCAGGATGTCGCGCGGGGGCATGCAGGTCATCATGGAGTCGTTGCGGAAGTCCGGCGTGCCGATGGCCTGGTTCCACTGCAGCGGGGTCGGGCGGTCGACGACGACGCCGCGGTCCTCGAGGATCTTCACGAGGTTCTCGAGGCACTCGTTGCCGCGGGCGACGGTATCGGGAGGGCGCAGGCCCCACATGCCGCGCATCTCGGAGTCAACGGGCACCTTCTCGGAGGTGGCGGGCTCCTCCGGCGGGATGACGGAGTTGTCGCAGCGGCCGACGATGACGCGCTTCAGCGGATCCCAGTCGTTCCAAGAGCTGACGATCTTTGCCAT
>NZ_KE159651.1 GCF_000403355.2 Adlercreutzia caecimuris B7
GGGGGGGGTCTCTATGATTTGGCCCTCCGGCTCGGCGAGGGCCGCCGCGGGCACCATCCCGCAGGCGAGCGCGGCGGCCAGGCCCAGGCTCAGAAGCGACCCCTGTCGCCTCTCTCTCATGGTCGTTCTCCTTCTCTCGGGCGCCCTGTCGGCGCAAAATCAGCCTTGAATATAGCGCTCTTGCCCGCTTTCCGCAAGAGCGGCCTTGTGGGCTCTCTCGTCTTAGGGTAAAAAAATGGGGTGCAGAACGCTAACGTTTTGCACCTAATGTGTAGAAAGAGGTACAATGAACGAGGTATAAGGAGGTGTGCCATGGCACTCAAGCAGGCGGCTACCCGCATCGACGCAGAGCAGTACGAGCTGTTCAAGGCCACGACGCGGCAGCTCGGTACGACGCCCTCGGACGCAATTCGCATGTTCATCTACTCGTTCAACGACTGCGGGGGCTTCCCCTATGAGGTGAGGACAACGCGCCCCGTGGTGGAGGCCTTCGAGACGGAGCGCGACGCAACGCGCTTCGCGACCGCGCTTTCCCTGGGAGTGCTCGATGAGGCGCGGTGAGGTCTGGACGCTGCGGGATGGCGGCTATGCGTCGAAGGCCCGTCCCGTTGTGGTGGTTCAGGACGAATCGGTGGCCGAGTTCGACTCCGTTATCCTGTGCCTGCTGACGAGCTACGACTCCGACGGGATGCCGACGCGTGTGAAGATCAGCCCCTCCGGCGACAATGGCCTCTTCAAAACAAGCTACGTTATGGCCGATAAGATCATTTCCGTGGACAAGGCTCTCCTGGGAGAGCGCATCGGCGTTCTCGATGACGAGGACATGGAATTGGTCGGTCGGAGTTTGGCGATGATCCTGGGCCTTAGCTGAGGGTTGGCGCTCGGCTGCTGGTATCGGGCCGGAATGTTGGCGAAGGGGGGCCGGCGGCGCGAAGCTGCCGGCCCCCCTTCCTTTGGCGGAGGCGATCTCCCGCCCTACCGGGCCGCGCGCCGGCGGCGGGCGGCGAGC